>NZ_JBZVWT010000001.1:0-2360853 GCF_058629175.1 Priestia sp. MDV22-iso46 | reverse complement strand
CTTTCACGGCGGTAACACGGGTTCGAATCCCGTACGGGTCATCTTAAAAGCAGTTTGCATATGCAAACTGCTTTTTTTGTTTGGAAACAGAGTTTATTCTTTTGTCTAAACTCTATTTTTCGTTTTTCTATGATTTCCTCGCCCTAAATTGCATTTCTTATAGCACATCTATAAACGCTTGTTCTAAATTTCGAAAAAAAACCTACAATAGTAATAACGGCATACTGTTTGTACAAAAGGAGGGGAATGCGTGAAAAAAATTGTTTGGTGGTCCATCGGAGTTTTTCTTGTGTATGGAGCGTGTATTTGGGTGTATTTATTCTATATAAGCGATACCTCTATTCCACAATCATTAAAAGGCACCAGCGTAGACCCGGCTACGTTTATGAATGCACGAGAACTTATGTTAACCGAAAAATATTCAAAAATTAGAGATGCGCTCTTTTTTATCCGAATTCCATATGAGTGGCTAGGGTTTATTTTAATTTTAGTGTTAGGTGTGTCTAAGAAAGTTAATAAGTGGTCTAAAGACGTCAGCCGTTTCAGTCTTCTCCAAACTGCTATTTATGTATTTTGGTTATCCGTTCTGCTGCTGATCTATTCTTTTCCTATGGACTGGATTAGCTATAAGCTTTCAAAGGCTTACCATATTACGACGCAACCTTTCCAAGGATGGATGAAAGATCTTTTTACAGATTTTTGGGTGAACTATGCCACCATGTTTTTAGTGATTGCTGTGTTATATGCATTCATTCGTAAGTTTTCAAAAAGATGGTGGCTGTATGCGTGGATAGTATCTATTCCATTTACGCTATTTTTGACGTTTATTCAACCAGTGGTTATCGATCCGTTATATAACGATTTTTATCCATTAAAGAATAAAGAGCTGGAGACGAAAATTTTACATTTAGCAGATGAAGCTCACATACCTGCTAAGCATGTATATGAAGTAAACATGTCTGAAAAAACGAACTCTCTTAATGCATATGTGACGGGAATAGGTTCTAATTCAAGAATTGTGTTATGGGATACTACTCTTAATAAATTAACGGAACGTGAAATTTTGTTTATCATGGCGCATGAAATGGGTCATTATGTAAAGAAACATATTTATGTGGGGATTGCTTCAGCATTAGTTTTATCGATCGTAGGCTTATGGCTAACGAAGCACTTAGCTCGCTTTGTGATTAAGAGATGGGGGAAAGCATTAAAAATTACTTCTCTTAGTGATTTAAATTCTTTACCGCTTATTCTACTTATTTTTTCTATTCTTACATTTGCTGTGAGTCCGTTAACAAATATGCAGTCGCGTCATCATGAACTTCAATCTGACACGTACGCCATGGACCTAACAGGAGATAAGCAAGCTGCTATTAAAACGTTTCAGGACTTAACGAAATCAGGACTGTCTCAGGTAAATCCGCCGTATTTAGTGAAGATTTTTCGATATGGTCACCCAACAATACTGGAAAGAATTTCATTTGTTGAGAAGTATGAAAGAAATGAATAAGTGATATAAGAAAAAGTAAAGGATATATGAAGCCTTTTATACGTAGGTATTAATAGAAAAGCCTCCTTGCGAGTAGGAAAAAAATTCTAAAAGGAGGTTTCATTTTCGAAAGTACTGTTATATAATAACGTATGTAAAATAAAAACTGTTTTATAACAATAGGGAGGAATAGTTATTTGTGATTGAAAAGATAGCAGTCTAAATTCTCAGCGTATATTCACCTCAGCTAAGTCTTACTACATGTCCTTCAACTACTTACTTATTTCATCTACGTTCTTGCTAATATTATGGCAAGCTGCTAATTTACTTCATCATGAAACAGACATATTCTAACTGCTGCGTTTTATATTTTTATGAATATAGAATTTTAAATTCATTAGGGGGTATAAAGAATGAAAGACATTCGTGTAAAAAACCTTGAAGAGAACTGGAAAAGCGATGAGCGTTGGAAAGGAATTGAACGTCCATATTCTGCAGAAAAAGTCATTGGGCTAAGAGGGTCCATTGATATTGAACATACGCTTGCTAGAAGAGGAGCCGAAAAGTTCTGGAACTTATTAAAAACAGAGCCATACGTTCATGCCTTAGGAGCTTTAACAGGAAATCAAGCAGTACAACAGGTAAAAGCAGGGTTAAAAGCAATTTACTTAAGCGGATGGCAAGTAGCTGCAGATGCAAATCTTTCAGGAAACATGTATCCTGATCAAAGTTTATACCCGGCAAACAGCGTGCCGCATGTTGTGAAACGAATTAATCAAGCGCTGCAGCGTGCCGATCAAATTCAGCATTTAGAAGGAGAAGAGAATATCGATTACTTTGCTCCAATTGTAGCAGATGCAGAAGCAGGGTTTGGAGGACAGTTAAACGTATTTGAACTCATGAAAGGAATGATTGAGTCGGGAGCATCTGCCGTACACTTTGAAGATCAATTATCCTCTGAGAAAAAGTGTGGTCATCTCGGCGGGAAGGTATTGCTTCCAACTCAAACCGCTGTGAAAAACTTGATTGCTGCTCGTTTAGCTGCTGATGTAATGGGTGTTCCAACACTTCTGATTGCTCGTACCGATGCTGATGCTGCTGATTTAATTACAAGTGATGTTGATCCTGTAGATCGCCAGTTTATTACAGGTGAACGCACTGCTGAAGGTTTTTATCGCACGAGAGCCGGAATCGATCAAGCTATTGCTCGCGGCTTAGCATATGCGCCATATGCGGATCTAGTATGGTGTGAGACGTCTGAACCAAACTTGGAACAAGCACAAAAATTTGCAGATGCTATTCATGAAAAATTCCCAGGTAAAATGCTTGCTTATAACTGTTCACCATCTTTCAACTGGAAGAAAAAATTAGATAAGAAAACGATTGAAAAATTCCAAAGAGAAATCGCAAAAATGGGCTACAAATTCCAATTCGTTACGCTTGCTGGCTTCCACGCTTTAAATCACAGCATGTTTGAGCTGGCACGAGGATATAAAACAAGAGGAATGGCAGCTTATTCAGAGTTACAAGAAAGAGAGTTTGCTAGTGAAATAAATGGATATACTGCTACAAGACATCAGCGTGAAGTAGGCACGGGTTATTTTGATGAAGTGGCGCAAGTAGTTTCTGGTGGGACTTCCTCTACAACAGCTTTAAAAGGTTCAACGGAAGAAGAGCAGTTTCAAGCCCATAAATAACAAAAAACCTATGAGTGGAACGGTTGGTTACTTCCACTCATAGGAAAAATCCTAACAAAAAAGATTCTTACAGATGTAAGAATCTTTTTTTATGTAGTAAACACGATTTAACAGACAGCTGTTCTTCCTGAGAAGAAAGGATCTGCCTGTTAAACGTACATATAAATCATTAACATGAATTAAGTTCTTAAAATATTAAGTAGATGTTTGAAGCAGGGATTGGTACTGGGCTGATAGCTCATAAAAAGCAATTTCATCACGTTGATCTAATGCCGTGTTAATGTTTGTTTCTAACAGTTCTTTTTGACGCTTAAAAAGCGATTCATCAATTACCATTTCGATATAAACATCCAACATACTCACAGTATCAATTACTTTTTTCTTGCGAGCGAGGGACTTCATCATTTCCGTGTACGATTTTTCATTGTTCATACCTCATCACCTCTGCACCCTTTTTATTATTATATAGATTAAAAGAAGAAAAAACAACTAATTTTCTAAATTTTTAGATTTTTATTTTTGGAAATGATAAAGTAAGAGGGAAACACTACTTTCGTTTTTATCGATTGACTATTTGATTTAAAAATGAATCCTTGGGGGCGAAGAAATTGAATGATTTAAAAAAGCGTACGGTAATGATAGAGGATTTGTATGAATTGAAGTCTGTTTATAATCCTCAGATTTCTCCAGATAGAAAAAGTGTAGTTTATACGGTTCGAGAAACGAAGAAAATAGAAAACGCGTATGAAACGCAGCTGTTTATGTTAGATCTTGAAACGAAAGAAACTAAGCAATTAACGTACTACAAAGGAAATAATCATTCTCCAGTATGGTCTCCTGATGGCAAGTGGATTGCTTTTTTATCCGATCGCAGTCAAGCCGTTCAGCTCTACCTATTAGCAGCGACAGGCGGGGAAGCAGAAGCACTCACAGATCTTGAAAAAGGCGTTAGTAATCCGGTGTGGTCTCCTTATAGTGACGAAATTATGTTTTCTACAAAAGTAGGAGAAAAAGCTGTAAGAGTTGAACAAAATCATGAACATCCCCAGCCGTATGAAGTGGAACGTTTACTTTACAAATCCGATGTTAGCGGTTATTTAAAAGGTGAATATACTCACGTTGCTGTCGTTAAACTTAAAAATAAAGAAGTGACGTTTTTAACGGATGGACCTTATCATCACTCTGTTGGGTGCTGGTCCCCTGATGCAAACTCAATTGTATTTTGCAGCAGCCGAGGAGAGAATCCGGATTTATCATTAACTATGGACGTGTTTATTTTGCATCGCGATACTAAAAAAGTAACATCTATTACAGCAGAAACAGGATATTTTCATCAAGTTTCGTGGTCACCGGATGGGTCATACATAGCATACATTGGAAATGAACGTACATATGGATCAGCTTCAATGAATGACATATACATTTATCAGATCTCTAACCAAAAAACAGCTTGTATCACTGCTGGCATAGACTTAGAAGTAGGAGATATGGTAGCAGGAGATTTTCACTTTGGCAGAACCGCAGCGGGAATTATGTGGGGCAGTAATGAAGAATTTTATTTTGTCGTAAGTGAAAAGGGGTCTGTAGGCATATATAAAGGAAATGTGAATGGAAAGTTAGACCCTGTATTTATGGATAATGCTCACGTATATGGGGTATCTGTTCTTCCAAATTGTGAGAAAGCTATCGTGGCAATCAGTACATTTACACATCCCGGAGATCTTTATTCTCTAAATTTAAAAACAGAGGAATTAGTGAAGCTGACAAACGTTAATGACTCATTTTTAAAGCATGTGCAGCTCACACAAGCAGAATCTTTTTACGCGACTTCTACGGACGGTATACATATCCACAGTTGGGTAGTAAAAGCTGCTGCCACAAACCATGGATCTCCAACCATTTTAGAAATCCACGGAGGTCCGCATCTTATGTATGGTCATACATTTATGCTTGAATTCCAAGTACTTGCATCAAAAGGGTTCAATATCCTCTTTTCTAATCCAAGAGGCGGCAGAGGATATGGTCAAGCATTTACAGATGCGGTTCGAGGGGATTACGGAGGCATGGATTATACGGATTTGATGGCAGTGACCGACGAAGCAGTTAAGCGCTACTCTTATATTAATGAAGATAAGCTTGGCGTAACAGGAGGAAGCTACGGAGGGTTTATGACAAACTGGATTGTAGGAAGTACAAATCGATTTAAAGCAGCGGTAACGCAACGGTCTATTTCAAATTGGACAAGTTTTTACGGCGTTAGTGATATTGGCTATTATTTTACCGAATGGGAATTAAAAGCTGATATTTATGAAAATCCGGAAAAACTTTGGAACCACTCGCCGCTTCGTTTAGCGGAGAACGTTAAAACACCGCTGTTAATCTTGCATAGCGAACAGGATTATAGATGTCCAATTGAACAAGCTGAACAGCTTTATGTGGCACTGAAAAGAAAAAATAAGGAAGTAGAATTTATTCGTTTTCCCCAGTCTAATCATGAACTTTCTAGAAGCGGTAAGCCTAATTTACGAACGGCAAGACTAAAATATTTAACAAGCTGGTTTAAACGTTATTTAAAACAGTCTCAGTAAAAAGTGCATGGCTGTTCAACCAAATATGTGTGCGTAAATAAAGGCTGTATGACAAACGTAAAAGGACAGGAAAGGTAAAACGCTGTAAAACTTTTGTTTGGTAAAGGAAAGTAGTACAATAAGTGAAAAGTAGCACAGTTGTTTAAATAAGGAGAACATTCGATGGATTTTGAAACATTAAAGCATTATTTGACATTAGACGGCGTCCTCGAGTTATTAAAACAATATCAATCATTTGGAATCATTCCAGGGCTGCTGTTTCCTATTTTAGAAGCGTTCATCCCCATCTTGCCGCTTTTTGCGTTTGTAATGGCCAATGCTGCCGCTTTTGGCTTATGGTTAGGTTTTTTAATTTCATGGGTTGGCAGCTGCGTTGGATCACTGCTTGTCTTTTTGATTTTTAGAAAATATGGACAGGCGAGGTTTTTACATTTCATCAGCCGGCATGCGCAAATTCGAAAGATTATGATTTGGGTAGAAAGACACGGGTTCGGACCGCTGTTTATTATGCTTTGTTTCCCTTTTACCCCGTCTTCGGCGATTAATGTAGTAGCAGGGCTATCACGTGTTAGTATGGCTCAGTTTATGCTTGCTGTATTAGCCGGTAAAATGGTGATGATATTTATGATGAGCTTTATTGGGGCCGATTTTGTTTCATTTGTGAAACAGCCTCTAAAAGCAGTACTTGTTTTAGTCATCATTTTTGTTCTATGGCTTGTTGGAAAACAAATTGAACGAAGATTAAATGAAAAATCTAAAGTGAAACAGTATGACAAATAGTTTGTTTATATATAACAAATAGTGATGGAAGACTGCTTTTTAATAGGCAGTCTTTTGTTATACATACAGCCAAAAGGGGTATTGTAAACTATAGAAAAACCTTTTCTTATAGGGATACAACAGCATTTTTGAAAGGATCTTAAAATTTTTCTTAAAGAAGTTATTTGTCTGTTTATTCGGTTGGCAGAACAATGCACATGCAGAGTATCTGTCCAGTAATGAACAAGTTTTTTGTTTATCAATTATGAAAAATATGCTAAAATAAAAGAAAAAACTGGGAATAAATTAGACGTCTATTCCTAGTTGCACCTAAGTAATGAACCCTTTGTTTTCTAGAGATATACATGTTTTTTCTCAACATGTATTATCACCTCATGTATTTCAAAACGTTTTCTTAAAAATTATATGAATGATTTTTGAGCTTGACTACTAAGATGTAAGTAGAGGGATCATTACTAGAAAAGCACCGAATGATCATTAAGACGTGCTTGGCGTCGTTTTGAGGAGGGGAATGTGCTACTAAGATTCAAGCGACTTGCTGATTAATCGTTGTTAGTAAGCATCTTATAGCGCGGGTGACATGAGATTAAAAGATAAAGTGGCAATTATTACGGGTGCAGCAAATGGATTAGGGTTCGAAGCTTCTCGAATATTCGCACAAGAGGGTGCAAAGGTCGCTATGGTTGACTACGATGCAAAAACGGGAGAAGAACGAGCAGCTCAGCTAAAAGAAGAAGGCGGAGATGTAGCATTTTTTCAAGTGAACGTAGCGGATCGAGACAGTGTAGATGCAATGGTAGAAGAAGTAGTGAAACGCTACTCTAAAATAGATATTTTAATTAACAATGCAGGTATCACCAGAGATGGAATGCTAACCAAATTATCAGTTGAAAATTTTCAAGCAGTAATCAACGTAAACCTTACAGGCGTTTTTCACTGTACACAAGCAGTGGTACCGCATATGATTGCTCAAGGTAAAGGGAAAATTATTAGCACATCTTCGGTATCTGGCGTATATGGAAATGTTGGTCAAACAAACTATGCGGCGACAAAGGCAGGCGTAGTAGGAATGACAAAAACATGGGCTAAAGAGCTGGGGCGAAAAGGAATTAATGTAAACGCTGTAGCTCCCGGGTTTATTGAGACGGATATGGTGAAGGCGATGCCAGACAAAATCATTGATCAAATGAAATCCACTATTCCTTTACAAAGATTAGGTCAGCCTTCTGACATTGGTTATGCGTATCTGTATTTAGCATCTGATGAGTCCAACTATATTAACGGTACAACACTTCATGTAGATGGTGGAATCATGATGTAAAAGTAGAAAATAATTCGCTTTTCTAAAACTTTTCAGTGGTCTTTTGACTACTGAAAAGTTTTTTTGTTGCATCCAGCATTTCACATATCGGCAAAGTGGAATTTTGTCTGCAAGTTCAGTAAAATAATAAGGAGAGAGATAGAGAGATTTAGATGATTATCACTATAAAATTTTGACGACTGCGTCACGTGTTTACGTGGCGTTTATCCATTTTGTACTTAAACAAATGAAAACATAGAGAAAAAAATGAAGGGGTGAAAACGTGGGGCTACAGTTTTTATTAGGACGTTCAGGAAGCGGGAAAACGGAATATCTTTTAAATAGCATGCGCCAAGAGCTGTTAAATGCTCCGCTTGGGCATCCACTTATTTATATTGTACCTGAACAGATGACATTTCAGTCGGAGTATGCGCTTGTTCAAACACCTGGGTTAGAAGGCATGATGCGTGCTCAAGTTTATAGTTTTACACGTCTTGCATGGCGTATCCTGCAAGAAGTGGGAGGTATTAGCCGCTATCATGTGGATCAAACAGGTATTCATATGATGCTTAAAAAAATTATCGAACATCAAAAAGAAGAGCTTCGACTGTTTGCGAATTCTTCAGAACAAGCAGGGTTTATTGAAGAACTAGAAAAAATGGTTAAAGAATTTAAACAGTACACAGTAGATGCCCCGTCTCTCGAAGAGATGAAGAAAAAGCTTCAAGCAGAAGATGAGAAAGTCCTTGCTGATAAATTACATGATTTACATCTCATTTACGGAGAATTAGAAAAACAGCTGATGACGAAATATGTAGATGGAGAAGATTATTTGAAGCTGCTGAGTGAAAAAGTAGCGTCTTCTGCCTACCTTGCTCAAGCAACGATTTATGTAGATGGATTTCATCACTATACTCCTCAAGAATTAACCGTATTAGTAGAGCTGATGAAAGTTTGTAGAGAAGTAAAAATAGCGGTGACTTCTGATTATTCATATCAAGATTTTATTCCAAATGACTTGCACTTGTTTCGATTAACGAGCGAAACGTACCAAGAACTAATGGGCCTGGCGGCTGAAAACGGGATAGAGATTCAAGAGCCAATCGTATTTAACGAACAAAAAAGGCATCAAAACAGTCCAGAGCTTGCCTATTTAGAACGATATTATGATGAACGGCCAACGCCGGAATTTCAGTCAGAGCCCGAGAACATTCAGCTGCTGCCGGCTGTTAGCCGAAGAGCAGAAGTTGAAGGGATTGCAAGAGAAGTGCTTTCACTTGTGCGCGATCGCGGCTATCGCTACCGTGATATCGCCTTGATTGTTAGAAATGCAGAAGACTACCATGACTTGCTTCAAACCATTTTTCGAGATTATGAAATTCCGTACTTTATTGACCAAAAGCGAGCGATGTTTCACCATCCACTCGTTGAATTTGTTCGCTCAGTCTTAGAGGTGGTAAGCGGGTCATGGCGATATGAAACCATCTTTCGAGCAGTGAAAACAGATCTTTTATTTCCTTTGTCATCTGATGTGCACCAACTTCGCGAAGAGATGGATGAATTAGAAAATTATGTACTTGCTTACGGTATTCAAGGATCTAAGTGGACGAGCAAGGAACCATTTACCTACAGAAAATATCGTTCACTTGAAGACATGAACCTTGGGAAAACGGACGAAGAGCTTGCTTTTGAGCAAAAAATAAATGAATTAAAAAATATGATTGTTCCTCCTATTTATTCGCTTCAGCAAAAATTAAAACAAGGGAAAATAGGAAAAGAAAAAGCAGAAGCGCTCTATCGTTTTTTAACGAATTTAGATATTCCACAAAAGATAGAAGCGCTGCGCAATCGATGTGAAGAAGAAGGAAAGCTTCAAGAAGCAAGAGAGCACGAGCAGGTATGGAAAGCAATTCTTCACTTATTTGATCAGTTTGTTGAAATGATGGGAGAAGAGAAAGTATCGATTTCTTTGTTCGCAGATCTATTTGAGACAGGGCTTGACAGCATGCAGTTTGCACTTGTTCCGCCTGCGCTGGATCAAGTGGTTGTGGCAAGTTTTGAGCGTTCGCGTTTATCCGATATCAAAGCAAGCTTTGTGTTAGGTGTAAATGACGGTGTGATTCCAGCTAAACCAAAAAGCGATGGCCTGTTATCTGAGAAGGAGAGAGAGCAGCTGCTTGAATCAGGTTTATTACTTGCGCCAACCGGAAGACAAAAGCTGTTTGACGAACAATTTCTCATTTATTTAGCACTTTCCAGCTCTTCGGAAAAACTTTATGTTTCGTATCCTCTTGCCAATGAGGAAGGGAAGACCCTGCTGCCTTCACTCGTTATTAATCGAGTAAAAGAGCTATTTCCGCTCCTGCAGGAAAAGCTGTTAATGACGGAACCTACAGATTTAGAAGAAGAAAAGCAAGTTGATTATATAACAAATCCTTTAACGAGCATCGCGCATTTAGCCAGCCAGCTGCAAGGATGGAAACGCCATTATCCGATGAGTTCCGCTTGGTGGGATGTGTATAATTTTTATGTGAAAAATCCAGATTGGAACTCATACAGTGAGAAAGTACTAAGCAGCTTATTTTATCAAAATGAAGCAAAACGGTTAACAAAGAAAACTAGTCAGCGTCTGTATGGAAAGCATATTCAAGCAAGCGTATCCAGAATGGAAAAATTTGAAGCCTGTCCATATGCGCATTTTGCTTCTCACGGGCTCAAGCTTAAAGAACGAAAAGTTTTCAAATTGGCGGCTCCTGACATAGGCGAGTTATTTCACGCGGCGTTGAAAATGATTTCAGACGAACTTCGCGGCGGTCAAAAAGAATGGAAGAACTTAACGAGAAAAGACTGTCAGCAGCTTTCTACGGCTGCGGTGCATGAACTTGCTCCGCGCTTGCAAAATGAGATTTTATTGAGCTCGAATCGCCACCACTATTTAACACATAAGCTGCAGCAAATTATTGAACGTGCGTCGCTTGTGTTAAGTGAGCACGCTAAGATGAGCGGCTTTGTTCCTGTTGGATTGGAGCTTGGATTTGGACCTAGCGCAGAGCTGCCTTCTATGCAGTTCACACTGCCAAATGGCCATACGATGGAACTCGTTGGCCGAATTGACAGGGTAGATAAAGCGGAAAGCTCAAAAGGACTTTTACTGCGTATTGTCGACTATAAATCAAGCGATAAAGCATTAAACTTAGTGGAAGTGTACTACGGTTTATCTCTTCAAATTTTAGCTTATTTAGACATAGTCGTGACGTATGCTGAACAGCTTCTTCATGATAATAGAGGAGCATTACCTGCTGGCGTTCTTTATTTCCACGTTCATAACCCAATGATCAACAGTACTAAAGCATTACAGCCTGATCAAATTGAAGCTGAAATCTTCAAGAAGTTTAAAATGAAAGGACTGCTTGTAGGAGACGAGGAAGCAGTAAGGTTAATGGACGAAACGTTAGAATCAGGGCACTCACAGGTTATATCAGCTGGCATTAAAAAGACAGGGGGCTTTTATTCCAATTCTTCGGTTGCGAGCGAAGAAGATTTTACACATCTCCGTCAGTATGTGCGAGGTAAATTTGTGGAGGCAGGTACAGAGATTACAAATGGGAAAATTGATATTTCGCCTTATAAACTAAAAGATAAAACACCATGTGCGTTTTGTGAATACCGCTCAATTTGTCAGTTCGATGAATCAATGGAAAACAACGAATATCGTCAGCTTAGTACAGAGAGTCAAAGTGTTATTTTAGATAAAATTCGAGAGGAGGCCAAACGAGATGAGTGAAGATATACACGTAAAACCGGCCGACTCCCAGTGGACGGATGATCAGTGGAACGCCATTGTTTCATCCGGTCAAGATATATTAGTAGCTGCGGCGGCTGGCTCAGGAAAAACAGCGGTTTTAGTTGAACGTATTATTAAAAAGATTACGATGGGTGATGAGCCAATCGATGTTGATAGATTACTCGTTGCTACGTTCACAAATGCTTCTGCAGCCGAAATGAGAAATCGAATTGGAGAAGCATTGGAAAAAGAGTTAAAAAAGAATCCATCTTCTTTGCACTTGCGCAGACAGCTTAATTTATTAAACCGTGCGTCGATTTCTACGCTCCATTCTTTTTGTTTAGAAGTCATTCGAACGTATTATTATTTGATCGATGTAGACCCTGGTTTTCGGATTGCAGATGATACGGAAGCGGATCTTCTGCGTGAAGAAGTATTAGAAGAATTGTTTGAAGAACAGTACAGTATTGAACAGAACGAGCGATTCTTTGATTTAATTGATCGTTATACAAGTGACAGAAATGACTTAGATATTCAGCTTATGGTAAGAAAGCTGTATGACTTTGCAAGATCTAACCCTGACCCAAACGGCTGGCTTGAAATGATCGTGAGTCAATATGATGTGACAGAAGACTCTTCTATTGATTCACTTCCGTTTCTATCTTTTCTTCTACAAGAAGTAACAACGCAGCTGATGGGCATTGAGTCGATTTTAAAACAGGGCTTAGAGTTAACAAAGCTGCCAGGAGGGCCTGCTCCTCGCGCCGTTAATGCAGAGGAAGACCTGGCTCAAATTCATCGGCTGATCAGCGCTTCTAAGCATTCTTTTGCTGATTTGCATGAGGAAATGCAGAATTTGAATTTTACTCGTTTAAAGCCATGTAAAGGAGAAGCATACGACTCGCAGCTTTTAGATGATTTCGGAGAGCTTCGCAAAAAAGCTAAAACAAGTCTTGAAAAACTTCATGCTGATTTGTTTTCTAGGCCTTTGCACGGCTACATGGCTGATTTTGAGAAAATGAAGCCCGTTATTGAAACGCTAATCTTTTTAGTTCAGCGCTTCGGTGAACGATATGAACATATGAAAAAAGAGAAAGGGTTAGTGGACTTTTCTGATTTAGAACATTATTGCCTGCAAATCTTGAGTGTAAAAGAAGATGGAGTGCTTAAGCCTTCGTCCATTGCCCAAAAATATCGCACTCAGTTTGAAGAGGTGCTTGTTGACGAATATCAAGATACAAATATGGTTCAAGAAACACTGATTAAATTAGTGACGAGAGATAGTGAAGAACAAGGAAATTTATTTATGGTTGGAGATGTAAAACAATCCATTTACCGCTTTCGTTTAGCGGAGCCATTTTTGTTTTTAACAAAGTACAAGCGCTTTACACAAGATGGTCGCCAGTTCGGAAAACGTATCGATTTGAATAAAAACTTCCGCAGTCGTTCTCAAGTGCTTGATGCTACAAACTTTATTTTTAATCAGCTGATGGATGAAGAAGTAGGAGAAATTGCATATGACGATGATGCTTCTTTAAAATTAGGAGCATCGTATCCAAAAGTGGAAGGAATGGAAACGGAGCTTCTGCTCATTGCAAAAGAAAATGCAGAAGAAGGAGGGGAAGAAGAATCGGATTCTTCTCTCGTCGCTTTTTCAGAAGCAGAGCTTGAAACGGCTCAGTTAGAGGCAAGAGCAATGGCGCGTAAAATCAAAGAACTCGTTCAAAACCGCTTTCAAATATATGATCGCAAGCTCGATATCATGAGAAATGTGACGTATCGTGACTTTGTTATTTTGCTTCGTTCCATGCCTTGGGCTGCGCAGATTATGGATGAATTTAAGCAAGAAGGCGTGCCCATTTATGCCAATTTATCAACAGGTTATTTTGATGCTACTGAAGTGATGATTATGATGTCTTTATTAAAAGTAGTAGATAACCCGCATCAAGACATTCCGTTAGCTTCTGTTCTTCGCTCACCGGTAGTAGGGCTTTCAGATGAAGAGTTAGCTACACTGAGAGCAGAGCAAAAGAAAGGAACGTATTACGATGCGTTAAAAACGTACTTAGCGGTTTCAGATGATGAAGAACTTCGCGATAAAGTAAAGTATTTCTATGAGCAGTTAAAAGCATGGAGAACACAAGCTAGACAAAGCTCTTTGTCAGAACTGGTATGGCAAATTTACCGCGATACGGGTTTCTTTGAATTTGTTGGCGGACTTCCTGGCGGGAAACAGCGTCAAGCCAATTTACGTGCTCTTTACGATCGCGCTCGCCAGTACGAGGCAACTTCATTTAGAGGTCTGTTTCGATTTTTACGCTTTATTGAACGCATGCAGGACCGAGGCAACGATTTAGGAGCTGCTCGAGCACTGGGAGAACAAGAAGATGTGGTGCGGTTGATGACGATCCACAGCAGTAAAGGTCTTGAGTTTCCTGTTGTTTTTGTAGCTGGTCTTGCTCGCCAGTTTAACTTAATGGACTTGAATAAAGCATATTTACTCGATAAAGAACTAGGTTTTGGATCTAAATATATTGATCCAAAACTGCGTATTACGTACCCTACTCTTCTTCAGCAGACCATGAAGAAAAAAATGAAAAAAGAAAGCATGGCAGAGGAAATGCGGGTATTATACGTAGCTTTGACGCGTGCGAAAGAAAAACTTATTTTAGTTGGAACAGTAAAAGATGCACCAGAAAAGCTCAGACAATGGAGCTCCGTTATGGCACATGAAGATTGGACGCTTCCAGCTCACGTGAGAAGAGATGCAAAATGTTATTTAGACTGGATTGGACCTTCTTTAATTCGTCACCAAAATGTTAGTCATATGGTTGAAGGAGAGGTCCAGCCGGCTGAGATGATTCATCAGCATGCTTCAAGCTGGAAACTTTCAACGTTATTAGCAGGTGATTTAGCCGAACAGCCTCTTGAAGAGCAGCAGCATCATGAAGAGCTTTTAAACGCTCTTCAAAAGCATGAGCCAGTTTCAGAATCGAGCGATTATAAAGACGAAGTGTATAGACGCTTAAATTGGTCTTATGATTATCGTGTAGCTTCCGTTCATCGTTCGAAGCAATCTGTTTCTGAATTAAAAAGGCAGCAGCAGCTGACGGATGCAGGTGGAAGCGACGATCTCGTTCGGGGATCTAAAGCACCTCTTGAAAATCGTCCGCTGTTTCTTCAAGAGAAATCTCTCACAGGAGCTGAAAGAGGAACAGCTACACATGCCGTTATGCAGCAGCTTCCATTAAATAAAGCTTATACCCTTGAAATGGTTCAAGACTTTATTCAATCAATGGTTACCAAAGAATTATTGACGCAAGAACAAGCGGATGCTGTTGATGCAAATGATGTAGCAGACTTTCTAGACAGTGACATTGCACAAGGTATTCGAAAGGCTCGCACGGTTTATAGAGAGATGCCTTTTAGTTTAGGTGTCTCCGCTAAAGAAATCTATGATCACTGGGAGCAGGAAGACGAAACAATTTTAGTGCAAGGTATTATTGATTGTTTGTATGAAACAGAAGAAGGCCTCGTTTTACTTGATTTTAAAACGGATAATATTTCGGATCGTTTTCAAGGGGATTTTGAACGAGCAAAACCATTTCTAATTGACAGATACCGCATTCAGTTAGAGCTTTACGCAAAGGCCATTGAGCGGATTGTAAAACAACCTGTGCAGCATCGCTATCTGTACTTTTTAGATGGTGGACATGCTGTTGAAATATAAAAAAAGAAGAAGGCCCTAGTCTTCTTCTTTTTCAACAATAAGGAGAGAGTAACATGCGTTTATTACATACAGCGGATTGGCATTTGGGGCGAACGTTAGAAGGGCGAAGCCGTCTGGCTGAGCAAGCACAGTTTTTAGATGAACTGGCAGACATTGTGGAAGAAGAAAAGATAGATGCTATTCTCATGGCGGGAGATGCCTTTGATACGGTTAACCCTCCAGCAGCGGCAGAGCAGCTTTTTTACGAAAGTATGTCTAGGTTGAGCAACAATGGAAAACGTCCGATTATTGTTATTGCAGGTAATCATGATAACCCAGATCGGCTGTCGGCGGCTTCTCCATTAGCTGTTCATCAAAATATTACGCTTCTTGGTTTGCCTACTACCGATGTAGAAAGCATTCACATTCCTACATCAGATGAAATGTTAAAGGTTGCGGCTCTTCCTTACCCATCTGAATCAAGGTTAAAGGAACTGTTAGCAGAAGAAAATGATGAGCAGGTTCTTCGAAACTCATATGATGCCAGAGTAAAAGGTATTTTCGATAAAATGAGTGAGCAGTTCACAACAGATAGCGTTAATATTGCCATGAGTCATATTTACGTAGCAGGCGGAAGTTCAACGGACTCAGAACGTCCAATTGAAGTAGGAGGAGCTTATACGGTGGCGGCAACTAGTTTACCTGCTAATGCTCAATATGTAGCTCTAGGACATTTGCATCGCCCGCAAATGATCAATCGCGCCAGCACCCTTGCAAGATATTCCGGTTCACCTCTTGCCTATAGTTTTTCAGAGTCAGGATATGCAAAGTCCGTTACCATTTTAGACGCTAAGCCAGGAAAAGAGATTGAGATGACTGAAATTCCATTATCTAGTGGAAAGCCTTTGGCACGTTGGAAAGCGAAAAACGGATTGGCAGAAGTATATACGTGGCTTGATGAGCAAAAAGATACGCAGGCATGGGTTGATTTAGAAGTTCACGTAGAAGATGCACTTTCACTAGAAGAAATCCATCGCCTTCGCAAGCTTCATCCAGGCTTTATTCATATTCGTCCGGTATTCAAAGCAGAAGAACTAGCACTTGAAACACGTTCACAGCGCGAAGTGCCGATCGAAGAACTATTTACAAAGTTCTACGGCAGGCAAACCGGCGGAGGGGCACCAGATACTGAATTAGTCAAACTGTTTTTAACCTTGATTAACGATGAAGAAGTATCGGGAAAGGAGGATGAAAAATGAAACCTATTAACTTGACCGTTTCGGGGCTTCACAGTTTTAGAGAAAAACAAACTGTCGATTTTGAAGCGCTGTGTTCAGGCGGTGTGTTTGGAATATTTGGTCCTACAGGAAGCGGGAAATCTTCCATTTTGGATGCCATTACACTAGCTTTATACGGAAAAGTAGAGCGTGCAGCCAATAATACACAAGGAATTTTAAATCACGGGGAAAATGAACTGAAAGTATCGTTTACGTTCGAGCTGGAAAACGCTAGTCATAAAAAACGCTATACTGTTGAACGAAGCTTTAAACGGACGGATGAGCTTCGTGTAAAATCAGCTTCAAGTCGATTGATTGAAATCGAAGATGAAACGTACGTATTAGCAGATAAAACAAATGATGTAAACCAGCAGGTACAGGAGCTTCTTGGTTTAACAATTGATGATTTTACAAGAGCTGTTGTATTACCGCAAGGAAAATTTGCGGAGTTTTTATCGTTAAAAGGAACGGAGCGGCGTCAAATGCTGCAGCGTCTTTTTAATCTCGAGCAGTACGGAGATCAGCTTAGTAAGAAAATACGCTATCAAGTTCAGCAGCTAAAGACAGACCTAGATAAAATCACGGCAGAACAAACGGGATTAGGTGAAGCTTCAACAGAGAAAGTAAGGGAAGCGGAGCAGCTTGTAAGTGATAGCATTGTACTTTTGGAAAAACGAGAAAAAGAAGCGTCTGATTTGCAGGAAAGATACGATCAGCAGGCGTCTCTTTGGAAAGCGCAGCAGGAAAAAGCACTGATAGAAGAAAAACTAGTGCATGCTTCTAAGCAGGAAGAGGAGATTAGACAAAAGCAAGATGTGCTGACGAAAGCTCAGCAGGCAGAACGTCTTTTTCCCTATTTAGAAACATTTGAACAAGCTGAAAAACAGCAAAAGCTTTACGAAGATAAAGTAGAAAAATTAAAAGCACAAATTGTTCAAAAAAGTGAGGAATATAAGCGATCGAATAGTTTATATGAGCAGGCTCGCTTACAAAAAAATGAACAGCAGCCCAAATTAGTTGTTCAAAAAGAACAGCTTCAACAAGCATCTGATCTTCAAAAACAAATTAAAGAAGGACAGCAAGAAATAAAAGAAGGGGAAGTTTCTCTTCAGCAAAAGCAGCAGGCACTTCAAGCGAAAAATGATGAATTAATGGAAGCAGATAAGCGGTATCAGCAAGGCTTGACTCTTCAAAAAGAGTTAAAAGAAGCATTAACAAAAGTGGAGATTCAACCTGATTATCGGCAGGCTGTTCAGCAAGCATTTTACCGTTATCAAGTATGGAATAACGATAAAAAAAACCTAGATGAAGGTCAAAAAACGTATAAAGAAAAAGCCGAACAGCTTAAGCATTTGCACACACAAAAACAAACACACCAAGAGAGATATCAGCAAACAGTAGAACAAAGTAAAGGGTTATTTTCAGATATTCAAGGCTTGTATCACACTGTATGTGAGCGGGAAAAAGAATTTCAGCAGCTTTTTCAACAAGCAGATCGTTTAATGAGCAATCTAAAAAGACGCAAAGAAAAAGAATGGTCACGCCGTCTGGCTCATCAATTAGCTGAGCAGCTGACCCAAGGTGAGCCTTGTCCAGTTTGTGGCTCTGAGCATCACCCTAACCCCGTGTTACACCAACAAGAAGGTGACATCACAACTGAATCAGCGGATCAGTTCGAAGATCAAGTTAATCAATTGCGTGAACAGCGATTTAGTTATTCGTCGCTCAAAATGCAGCTTGAACAGCTAGCTAAACCTCTTGTTGAAAAAATACCTGAGTTAGCTGAGTTTATGAACGAAGCTGGCGAAGTTCCTGCTTTAGGAGAAATGGATACAGATGCCTTTGGCCATTATGCTAAGAAAATAGAAGTTGAAATCAAATCTCTTGAGCAGGATTATTTGCAGGTAAGTGAAAAACAGCAAGCAATTCTCGGGCAGATGCAAAAGGTCCAGCAAAGTCTTGAAAAGATTGAATTAGAGCTTGCTCATTATCAAAAAGAACAAGCTGAATTAGAAGGAAAAGTAAATCAGCAAAAACAGGCGCTACAAGCGGGAAAAGAAGCTTTTCAACAAGACTATCCTTCCTTTGTATTTGAAGAGATGGAAAAAATTAATAAAAGGCTGACTGAAAGAGAAAAAGAAGAGCAGACAATAAAGGCTCGAATTGAAAAAAGCAGCGTATTTTTTGAAAATCAGCAAAAGAAAATCGAACGTCTTAAAGAAGAGAAATATGCGGGCGAAAAAGAATTTACAGAATTAAAAGCAATGCTGTCTCATAAACAATCTCTTGTTCACTCGCAAATTGAACGCTTGCGTACGCTTACAGATCAAGAAGATATTGAACAGGCGCTGCAAAAAACAGTTCTTTTACTTGCGGAATTAGAGACGAATGAACAGCAGGCATATCAACATTGGCAGACTGTTCAAAAAGCGTATCAAACGCTGCAAATGGATGAAAAAGCAGCGAGCGAATCTCTAGAAACAGCTCATATGCAGTATAAAAAAGCAGCTGAAAAATGGGAAGAAGCTATAGGGAATTCTTTATTCAGCGAAGGAAAAGAAGTTCAGCAAGCTTTGTTATCACATGATGAGATGAAATTGTTGGATGAAACTGTTCAGGCTTATTGGGACAACATAAAACAGATGAAGTCATCAATTGAACAGTTAAATATCCAGCTGAATCACCAGTCCATAGAAGAGCAGCAATTTGAAGAAACTCAGCAGCTGCTTCATGATATAAAAGCGGCTGTGAAAGAAGCCGTTCAGCTCAAGGGAGCAGCTGAGCAAACGTTAAAAAGCGTCAAAGAACGACATGAGCGATTTTTAGTGCTTGAACAAGACCGTGAAGAAAAACAAGCCTTATTTGAACAGTATCAAAAGCTTCAAACAGTATTTAAAGGAAATGCTTTCGTGGAATACATTGCTGAAGAACAGCTGATGTCCGTTAGCCGAGATGCTTCAGAGCGTCTGGGTATATTAACACGTCAGCGCTATGCGATTGAAGTTGATTCCCAAGGCGGCTTTATTATGAGAGATGATGCAAATGGAGGCGTAAAACGTCCGGTTTCAACTTTATCTGGTGGAGAGACGTTTTTAACTTCGCTGGCTTTAGCCCTTTCATTATCTGCACAAATTCAGCTAAGAGGAGAATATCCACTGCAGTTTTTCTTTTTAGATGAAGGATTTGGAACGCTTGATGGAGAGCTTCTTGATACGGTTGTTACAGCGCTTGAAAAGCTTCAATCAAATAATTTATCAATTGGAGTCATCAGTCACGTTCAAGAACTTCGCGCTCGTCTGCCAAAACGTTTGATTGTTGAGCCATCCGAGCCTTCTGGCAAAGGAACTAGTGTAAGAGTAGAAACTTTATAGGAAGGAAATCTATATGAAGAAAAAAGACAGGCGGATAGGAACATGCGAATTATGCGGAAGGCAGGATGTCTTAACGACCGTACATCATTTAACGCCAAAGGAAATGGGCGGAGCGTTTGAACCAACGGCAAACTTATGTATTCCGTGTCATAAGCAAATTCATGCATTATACACAAATGATGAATTAGCCATTCGTCTTAACACGATTTCTTTATTACAAGCTGATTCTAAAATTAGCTCTTTTATTAAATGGATTCGTAAACAGCCTTCTTCTAAATTACCTAAAACCAAGAAATCAAACAGCCGAAAATCCAAGTGAATAAAAAACCCCTTATCCGCTTTAGTAGCAAAGATAAGGGGTTTTTTTAAGCATTTGCTGCTATATTTTGATCGAATAAATCTGGATCTAACGTATTTGTTCCGGAAATGCCGTTATTTGTATTAACAAAGTTACCTGTATTTAAAGAACCAGAGCCTGACGCTGTTTTAGCAGCGCTTTTTGGAGAAACATAAAACGTATCTCCAAACGTTACGACACCGCCTCCGACGCTCGTGATACTAACGGGTCCAATTATTGCTGGCATGAGATTCACACCCTTTTTTCGTGATATTAATTTAGTATATGAGCCGCTTTTTAAAAGGTTCACTCACTGCTGCTAGCTTGTGAAGAAGCACTACTTGATGTTCCTGCTTCAGCTTCCTTTGAAGGTTCATCGTTGATCAGTTCGCGAATATGCTTAATGCGAGCTTCTGCATAAACATTGCACGTTGAGCCAACATGAATAACTGATGAGAATGAGCATCCCTTTATATCAATTCTGTTAACACGGATCAAAGGTATTTCATTCCATGTTTGAACAGGAATAGGTTCGTAATCGCCATGAGGAATAGGCTCATTAAAGATAGCGTAATCATCAAAGTTTCCTTCTCGACCGTAGAAAAACGGATACTGTCTCCGATCAGCTAAAGCTTTATTAAGTAGATGAATTTCTGTTGAATCTCCAATTTGGCAAAAGGAGCTCGCCGACAAGGAATTAATTTCTATATAATTAACAGAAGATGTGCGTGAAAGCATAGGTAAGCTCCTTTATGATAACGATAATGGAACATAAGGGCCGATAATCAAAGATTCAGCCGGCGTATCAAATGTTGAGGATAGAGAGATGTAATTGGCATCACCAATTAAAAAAAGAGAAGAAGAAGATACGCCTGTAATACTAACGTCTCCAACAAGCAATTCGCGGTTTACAACGTTAAAGTTCATGAAGGGGGTCCACCTTTCTTTAAAGATTCAGGTAAATACGTTAAAAATGCGTCAATTCCTTTTTTCATATCTTCATAAAGTTTACCGATAATTTGAGGTTTGATTTGTTCAAAATTTCGTTCCATTTCTTCCGGCTGAACTTGCTGTATATAAAAAGTAATCCGCTGCTGCAGCTGCTTTTTAATATCTTCTAAAATAAACTCGTAGTACGATTCATCAATCATCATCGAGCGCTCATCAAGCACATGTTGAACCATAGAAAATCCATATTGATTAAGTTCAGCTAAAATCGTTTCGTGGATATCAGAGACCCACTGTTTTTCTAGCTGGCGGTCCAATGGTTTTAAGCTAGGATTTTGCGGTCCAGGACCTCCGGGTTGTCCCGGCTGCTCACCTTGAGGCTGCTGCCCTTGCGAAAACGTTACTTCTGGTTTCTCATTGATAATGATATCTTCTAAATTATCAGGCGTAAGAGGATTTAATCCAATATTTAATGTTCCATCTAATGAATCAATTTTTAACTGTTCAAATTTATATTCAATTTTATCAATTTTAATAGGTGGCTGTTCACCTAACTCTTTTATTTTTTGCTGAAGTTCTTGTACGTTTTTTTCAAGCTGAGCAATGCGTCCTTCTTGCTGTTGAATATACGAAGACATTTGCTGAACATACTGATGTACTTGCTGAATATAGTTCATGTTATCCACCTTCAATCACCTCGATTCCCTTATCTTCTGATAAAGAAAATAGTTATATATATACATATGGCGATGAAGGTTGTAACATGTCAGTCGTTGTCTCGAGCTGGAGGAGTTAACGACTGTGAAAAAGGAGCTGGGGCAGTGCCTGCGCCGGTTCCGGGAGTAAAGGTAGAAGGAGAAACAGATCCAAGAATGCCTTTTTTTGTTTCAGTAGGTGCGGCGCCTGTAAATCCTCCTGTATTAAAGAGATTTGAGTTTGGTTTAATGACACCGACGCTTCCAATTTGAAGTACCGAAGAGTTACTTACAGCACTGATTTTCATACTTTGAATACAGATACTTTGATTCACATAAAAGTTCATAAGCATCCTCCTGTATGAGCTTCATTTCTATTATAGATTTCCAGCGACATTTTGATCATTTACGTCATTGTCTGACGTATTGGTTGAGCTCTGCTGATTCACAACATATAATCCGTCACCTGTATTAAACGAACCTGCGCCAGCAAATGTTTTAGCAGTGGAAATAGGGGCTATTGTATAAACATCTCCAATATGAAAGACGCTGGCTGAACCAACACTGTTAAGATTAACAACACCAACAATGGCAGGCATAGGCAAACACCCTTTTAATTTAGTCTAGTAACAGCATATGAAGCCTAGACAAAAAGGTGATTAATGCTTTTTCTTTATCTATATGCCGAGAGTAAGCAAAACATTAAAGAGAGGAATGGAAATAGTAAACATTGAAGAAAAACTTTTGCGTTCGATATAATGTGAAAGCAATAATGAAATAATGTAAGGTGTGAAAGAATGAAACGTTTCAAAATGAACGCAGCTGATAAAGAACAGCGTATTGAGGCAGCGGATGTATTAAAAGGAATCGCGCTTATTGGTATTTTGCTCATGAACATGCCGAATTTTTATTCACCTGCTTCCTATTACGACCATAATTTGTTGGATGGTTCAAGAATGAATTATGTTGCTAATGGATTAGTTGATGTAGTTGTAGGGCAGACAGGCTACGCGCTGCTCGCTATTTTGTTTGGATTTGGTTTTATGAAAATGTTCCAGCGTACATACGAAAGGCAAGTAAGCTTTACTCCTTTTTATGTACGAAGAATCACGGCTTTGCTTCTCATTGGGGCTATTCATGCTTTATTTATGTGGCACGGTGATATGATTGTGATGTACAGCTTCTTTGCTTTGATCATGCTATTTTTTCAAGAAGCAAAGAAAGAAGTGTTATTAGCGTGGGGAACCGGAATATTTAGCATTTATGCTGTGATTATGATTGTTATTTTAACAGCAGCGGCTTTGGTTAATGAAGGAGATACAGCAGCGGGAATTCACCAGCCTATTATTGACCAAGCGCTTCAAGCATATGGACACGGAAGTTTTGCGTCAATCTTTCATCAGCGCTTGCTTGATTGGTACTACGCGTATAATTTAAATACGGTTCCTTTTCTGTTTTTATCGCTATTTCCACTGTTTTTATTAGGCGGTTTTGTGGCAAAAAGCGAGTGGTTCGAAGAAATAGAAGAATATATAGTGGAGACAAAGTGGCTTTGTCTTATTTCATTTATCGTGTATGCAGCATCATCTGTATTGCCGTATGTTTTAGATCGCAATGTAGCGACATCTTATATTCACGATACAATCGGAGGAACGGCAGGAGCAATTTTTATTGTAACGTTGGTCACATTAGCTATGCGAAGTGTATCTATTCAAAAAGTCATGCAGCCATTTGCCTTTTTGGGGAGAATGATTTTAACTAATTATATTGTCCAGTCCATTGTATGTACATTTCTTTTTTACTCATATGGGTTAGGATACTATGGACATATTTCAATTGTAGAAGGCTTGGCTATTGCGGGGATTATCATTTTTGTTCAACTGCTGGGAAGCTGGATATGGATGAGCCTATTTTCAGATGGACCCCTTGAAAAACTCATTCGGTATGCTACTTATGGACGCAGCCGCTAAAAATCCTTTTCCTTCCTTATATCATTGGTGAAGGAAAGGTTTTCATGATATGATATTTTCAGAAAGGACGTGAGATAAATGGCTCCACTACATATTCATGTAACGCTTTGGACATTATTAATTATCTCGTTTGTGGTTTCGTTGATTTTACATCGAGCAGGTAAAGCTAAAGGTCAAAAAATCCTACATATGGTGGCGAGACTCCTATACTTATTAGTATTAGTATCAGGTCTGCATATGTTAGCAGCTTGGTACCATTTTCAAGGCGCAGCGCTCATTAAAGGGATTGCAGGCGTGTTAGTGCTTGTGGGAATGGAAATGGTACTTGTTCGTACTGAAAAAAGAAAGCGTACAGGCGTTGCTTGGGCAGTTCTTGTAATTGCGCTTATCTTAGTATTCTATTACGGATATGTCGTACTAGGATAAGAAAAAAGCTATCTTGGATAAGATAGCTTTTTTCTTTTGCTTTAATCTAAAAAAAGATTCATTGAACGTTCTCCATCATTAACGGTATATTCAAATCGATCTAGGTGATGCGTGCCTCGTTCGAATAAATGCTGAACGGCACAAATTTTTTCCTCATTGTCATAAATGATAAAATTAGCACCTTTTGTATCACCGTCTGTCGGTAAAAAACATAATGTGTTGTGACAGTAAATACAATCATAAAGAGAGAATTTTAATGAATTTAAGTGCTGAGTGAATGATAAAAAGGTCTCTTTCGGTAGTGATTGAAGAAGCTGTTCGTATGCATAAGGTAGCTTTTTAGTCAGTCTTAGCTTATCCCCATTTCGCAATAAATACGTTCCATCGTGAAGCTTTATTTGACGGTCATCAACCATAATGGCTTTTTCCCAGCGTGTATCAATAAGAAGTTCTAATGTATCATCCATTACTTCATGGAGCATGGAAGCTTCGTCACTTTCATCTTCAAAGAAAATCCACTGTGAATCAACACATTCAACCGTACCAATCACGAAGGAACGCGGCTGATTGTTCAGAGCTTGTTGTTTAGAATAATGATTCATAATCAAACCTCCGTGTGAAATTTATCCATATTTTTTTATTGCCTAAAAAAGCTCTCTTTATAACTCGAAAGTGAAAATAAAATATAAGGACAATTCAACTGTAACTATTGCGTGCATACAATGGCATTATTTCATTCATAAACAAGAGCGTGAAAGAAAGGATGATAAACGATGTGTGGTATAACGGGTTGGGTCGACTTAAAGCGATCGCTTTTAAATGAAACAGCAACAATAACAAAAATGGCTGACACTTTATCGAAAAGAGGTCCTGATGACACCAACGTATGGACACAGCAGCATGTTGCTTTTGGGCACAAACGCTTAGTTGTAGTAGATCCTCAAGGCGGAAGACAGCCGATGACAAGAGAAAAAAATGAACAGCGCTATACGCTTTGCTATAATGGAGAGCTTTACAACACGGAAGATATTCGGAAAGAATTACTAAAAAGAGGTTATCAATTTCAGGGACATTCAGATACGGAAGTACTTCTAACATCTTATATAGAATGGAAAGAATCATGCGTAGATCATTTTAACGGTATCTTTGCTTTTTCAATCTGGGACGAAGCCAATGAAAAGTTATTTATAGCACGCGACAGAATGGGAGTGAAGCCCTTATTCTATCGATCTTATGAAGGTGGAATTCAATTTGCATCGGAATTAAAAGCGATATTAGCTCATCCTGAGGTGAAAGCCGAAGTAGGATTAGATGGATTAGCAGAAGTGTTTGGCTTAGGACCTTCTCGTTCTCCCGGCCACGGCGTATTTAAAGAAATAAATGAATTGCGCCCGGCTCACGCCCTCACGCTTACGCGTAACGGGTTGAAGATTTGGCGATACTGGAACGTAAAAAGTGAGCAGCATACAGATGATTTAGGTGAAACTACAGAAAAAGTTAAATTTTTAGTGCAAGACGCGATTGTAAGACAGCTAGTGTCCGATGTCCCGGTTTGTACATTTTTATCAGGTGGAGTAGATTCAAGCGCCATTACAGCAATTGCTGCAAATGCGTTCAAAGAAAGCGGCAAGGGCTCTCTTCATACGTATTCTATCGATTATGAAGACAATGATAAATTTTTTAAAGCAAATGAGTTTCAGCCAAATTCTGATGGAACTTATATCAAGCTCATGTCGGATACGTTTCAAACAAATCATCACCGCTGCATTATTTCAACGGAGGACCTTGTGCAGCATTTAACAGAGGCTGTAGAGGTGAGAGACCTTCCTGGAATGGCTGATGTAGATTCATCGCTGCTTTGGTTTTGCCGTGAAATCAAACAAGATTTTGTTGTGAGCTTATCAGGAGAATGTGCGGATGAAATTTTTGGAGGATATCCGTGGTTTCACCGAAAACATGATTTGTCTTCGGATACCTTCCCATGGATGCGTTCATTAGATGCTCGAATTGATTTGCTGCAAAGTTCATGGAGAAAGAAATTACAGTTAGAAGATTATGTGCGTGCAAGATATGAAGAAACATTAAAGGAAGTGCCTGAATTAGAAGGTGAATCGTTAGAAGATGCGCAGCGAAGAAAGCTGTTTTATTTAAATCAGATTTGGTTTATGACAACTTTATTAGATCGTAAAGATCGTATGAGCA
Source organism: Priestia sp. MDV22-iso46 (assembly GCF_058629175.1). Classification (NCBI taxonomy): domain Bacteria; kingdom Bacillati; phylum Bacillota; class Bacilli; order Caryophanales; family Bacillaceae; genus Priestia; species Priestia sp. MDV22-iso46. The sequence goes on along the minus strand of NZ_JBZVWT010000001.1, from coordinate 2,334,280 downwards.
TGGGCGCGAGCTTAGAAGTACGCGTACCTTTTGCAGATCATCGCCTTGTGGAATATGCATGGAATATTCCGTGGGAGATGAAAATGACGGGCAATAAAGAGAAGGGGATTTTACGAAAAGCGCTTGAAGGAATTTTGCCTCATGATGTTCTTTATCGCAAGAAAAGCCCTTATCCTAAAACGCATAACCCAGCTTATACAAAAGCTGTAACTGTATGGCTTCAATCTCTTTTACAAGATAAACAGTCACCTCTTCATGAATTTTTTGATAAGCAGCAGTTAAAGCATATTATTGATACAGGCGGAGAAGGATTTAAAGCACCTTGGTTTGGTCAATTAATGACAGGACCTCAGCTGCTAGCTCATCTAGCTCAAATTCACGTCTGGTTTACTCACAATAATATTCAAATTGTTGAATGACAGGACCCTCTCAGTACAGAGGGTTTTTTTTATGAAATAAGTCATCTGTTTCTCTTTTTTGTACGTTTAACTAGAGAAGAAGACCGCAGTCTATTTTTGTATAACTTTACATAGATATAAAATAAAAGCTTGAAAGCACCGAATAAAGGGAAAGTGTACTGAAACCCTGGAAAAATGGTACAAACGTCATGTTTTAATGGTTTAGTTATTGGTAATTTTATGATTCGAATAAAGACAAGCAGTTTATCGTTGTGTTTAATAATAAAGATTTGTATAATGTTTGTATAACTATTGTATAGGATTAGGAGTGTATGTATGCAAAAAAACGTAATCGTGATTGGAGCAGGTCCAGGAGGACTAGCGGCAGCGATGCTGTTAGCAAGTCATGGCTATAAAGTAGATGTATATGAAAAGCAAGGATACGTGGGCGGGCGAAATTCAGCGATTAAAATGTCAGGTTATACGTTTGATATGGGTCCTACATTTTTGAGCATGCCACAGATTTTTGAAGAATTATTTCAAGCTGCTAATCGCAATGCGCATGATTATATGGACTTAAAACGTCTAAATCTCATGTATGAGCTTATTTTCGATGATGCGCAGATTCAGATGACGGATAACCATAAAAAGATGAAAGAAGAAATCGAACGTTTATACCCAGGAAACGGAGAAGGCTATGAGCGCTTTATGAAAGACACCGAAGCAAAGATGGCGGCTTTGCTGCCTTTATTGCAGGGCGAGATGGATCGTTTTCATCACTATTTAAAGCCTGAAGCAATTCGAGCACTGCCGCATTTATCCTTAGGTAAAACGCTCTATGATGTACTTGGCAAGTATTTCACTGATGAGAAATTGAAATTAGCTTTTACTTTTCAATCTAAGTACTTGGGAATGTCCCCTTGGGAATGTCCAGGAGCCTTTTCTATTTTATCGTTTATGGAACACGCTTACGGTATCTTCCATCCAATAGGAGGAGTAAACCAACTATCTCAAGCAATAGCAAAAGTAGTGGAAGAACATCAAGGGCACATCCACTTAAACCAAGGTGTCCAAAAACTATGGATTGAAAATAAGAGAGTAAAAGGAATTATTCTAGAAAATGGAGAGCGAATAGGGGCAGACGACGTCATTATCAATGGAGATTTTGCTCATGCCATGACGAATTTAATAGATGAAGGTACCCTTAAAAAATATGCAGTTAAAAAACTTGAAAAGAAAAAATACTCTTGTTCTACTTTCATGATTTATTTAGGCATAGACAAACAGTACAAAGATCTGCCTCATCACACGATTGTGTTCGCTGAAGATTATAAAAAAAATGTAGAAGAGATCACAAAAACGCTAGCTCTTTCAGAGGACCCTTCTATCTACATCCAAAACCCAGGTGTAACAGACCCAACTTTAGCACCAGAAGGAAAGTCTGCTCTTTATATTTTAGCGCCGGTTCCAAATAATTTCAGCGGTGTAAACTGGGATGAAAAACAAAAAGATTTTCGGGATGCAGTATTAAAAATTGTAGAAAAGAAAACGGGTTTCAAAGATTTAGAGAGTCATATTGAAGTTGAAAAAATCATTTCACCAAAGCAGTGGGAAGAAGACGTGCTGGTCTATAAAGGAGCGACATTTAACCTTGGACATCAGCTCACTCAAATGATGGTGCTGCGTCCGCATAATAAATTTGAAGAATTAGAAAACTGCTGGCTAGTTGGAGGAGGAACTCATCCAGGAAGCGGTCTACCAACTATTCTCGAATCATCTCGCATTACGACAAAGCTCATCTTAAAAAGAGACGGACAATTACTGAATGAGCCGTTTAAAACCATGAAGGAAATGGAGAGTGCATTATGAGAACAGCAATTGTTGGAGGCGGCATAGGCGGTTTAATTACCGCTTTGTTATTAAGCAAACGAGGATTTTCTGTTGATATTTTCGAAAAAGAAAACAAGCTTGGCGGCCGGTTGGCGTTTGTAGAAAAAGACGGTTATAAAATTGATGAAGGTCCCACGATTGTCTTACTGCCTTTAATGCTTGAACGTATTTTAGATGAAGCAGGCATTTCTGCTTCTCAATATGAACTAATACGCTGTGATCCACTTTATGATATTCATTTTCCAGACGGTACGACCTATACAAAAAAAGCGACTGAAAAAGATCAGTTAGAGGAGATTAGCCGTTTGTTTCCAGGCGAAGAGCAAAACTACCGGCGTTTTATGACTGAATTAAAAAAGCGATTTGAATTAGGAAGTAAGGCATTTTTGGAAAAAATATTTGTAAATAAACGAGATTTTTGGACATGGCAAAACATCAAGGCATTAAAAAAAATGAATGCAAATAAATCAATGAGAAAATTTGTTTCAACGTATTTCCATGATGAACGTCTAGTAGATGCCTATTCCCTGCAATCTCTCTATATTGGAGGAAATCCTTATTCGGCGCCAGCTATTTATTCCCTTGTTCCTTACAGTGAGCATGCTCATGGCATCTATTACGTAAAAGGCGGATACGCAAGTCTTGTGCCACTTCTTGAAAAGGCGCTGATAGAGCAAGGTGTAAACATTCATTTGAATAAGGCGGTTCAAGAGCTTTCTATATCAGGAGACAAGACGGAAGGGGTTATTGTTGACGAAAAACTTTATCCGTTTGATCAAGTTGTTTTAAATGGCGACTTTCCTAATATGGAGAAAATTGCTCGAAAAAAAGAAAAGAAGTATGTGCCTTCGTCCAGCTGTCTGCTGCTTTATCTTGGTTTGAAGAGAAAATATGATCATCACAATGTGCATCAATACTTTATGGGCAATGATTTAGCTAAACATATGGAAGCAGTGTTTAAGCATAAAACGATTCCTGAAGATCCCGCTATTTATACATTTAATCCCTCTGTTATTGATCCATCGTTAGCCCCTGAAGGGAAAAGTGTGCTATATGCACTTGTACCGGTTCCATCAGGTGGCCACATTGATTGGAGCAATCAGCAAGATTTTGTTGATGGAATCATTCGAACTTTAGAAGAAAAAGGGTTTGAAGAGCTTCGTAAAGAAATAGAGTGGGTAAAAGTACGCACGCCAAATGATGCTCAAGCATTTGGACTTTACGAAGGAGGAAGCTTTGGTATTGCTCCTGAGCTGTTTCAATCGGGCGTATTCAGACCCCAGTACCAGCCGTACGAATATAAAAATGTTTTTGCGGTCGGAGCATCTATTCATCCAGGCGGAGGCGTGCCAATTGTTATGCAAGGAGCAAAAATGTTAGCTGATCATCTTATTGAACAATCATCTGTTCAAACGGTTGCAAAGCTTTCTTAAGATCTTGTAAGCCATAAGGAAATGATGGTTTATCCTTTAATAGAGAAAGTAATAGAGAAAGGGGTCCTATATGATGAACATTTCGTTAGACAAAGCGTACAATCAGTGTGAAGAAATTATTAAAGAAAACTCAAAAACGTTTTACAAAGCTTTTTCCATGCTGCCGTCAAAACAAAGAAAGGCAGTATGGGCAGTATATGCATTTTGCCGTCAAGTCGATGATATTGTAGATGAAGGATGCAACCCTGAAATAGAGCTGCAGCAATTCGAATCAGAATTTGCCCGATTTAAAAATGGAGAACTATTAAACGAAAGCGCCATGTGGGTAGCTCTGCGCAATGTATTTGAACAATATGAGATGAATGTTCAAGCGTTTGATGATATGATTACCGGCCAGAGAATGGATTTAGTAAAAAAAGAATACGATACGCTTGATGAAGTGAAAACATACTCTTATCACGTAGCGAGTACGGTAGGGTTAATGCTTTTACCGATTTTAGCTCCAACTACTCATAAAGAATTAGAAGAAGAAGCAGTTGCATTAGGCATTGCGATGCAGCTGACCAACATTTTAAGAGACGTTGGGGAAGACTTAGAGCGAGGGCGCATTTATTTACCGAAAGACCTTATGAATTCTTACGGATATATGCGCATGCTATTAGAGAACCGGTGGGTCACTTCTGAATTCATAGAGATGTGGGAGCACCTGGCCAAAGAAGCGGAAATGTATTATATAAAAGGACTTCAGTCGATTCATAAATATCCGGTGGCTTCTCGTTTGCCTCTTACAGGAGCGGCGCATTTATACCGAGCGATTCTTGATAAAATTCGAAAAGAAAATTATGACGTATTTACAGAAAAGCACTTTGTCACAAGTCAAGTGAAAAAGAAAATTATGACATCTATTTCTACGGGGTAACGCAAAGGAATTACTTTTCCTTTGCGTTACTTTTTTTTGAAAAGATATGAAAGCGTTAACTATGATGTAAATAAGAAAAAAGTCTCATTTTTATCACATATTAACTTGAATATTCAGAAAATTACCTATATGATAATATACATAACATTAAATGTTAATAAAACTAACATGGAAGAGGGGTTACGATGAAAAAAGTAGAAGCCGTCATTCGTCCAGAAAAATTTCAAGCACTGCGCGTAAAATTAGAGGAAGTAGGAATAAACGGATTAACGGTCTCAGAAGTAGCAGGATGCGGTCAGCAAAAAGGAGAGCAGGGACTGTTCAGGGGACAAAGTTTTGAAATCAAACTAGTACCTAAAGTCAAGGTAGAAATGATTTTAGAAACAGAACAAGTTGATGAAGTCATTAAGACCATTCAATCAATTTGTTCTACGAATCAAATAGGCGACGGAAAGATTTTTGTATATCCGGTAGAGGATGCTGTACGAATTAGAACAGGAGAAGCAGGTGTAGAGGCTATTTTATAAAAAGAGAGTGTTATTTTAATAGAGGGGGAGTTAAGCGTCGAAAAAGAAAATTAGTGCGGCTTTGTTTATTAGTTTGTTGGCAGCACACGCGTTAATGCGGCTGACCCAACTGTTGAATCAGTCAGCGCATCAATTGACATGATGTGGGTAATGTTTGGGGCAGTACTTGTGTTTTTAATGCACGCAGGGTTTGCGATGGTTGAAACAGGCTTCACTCGTTCGAAAAATTCGCTTAATATCTTAATGAAAAATATGCTAACGGTAGCTGTGTCTTCCGTCTTGTATTTTGTGGTTGGTTTTGCGCTTATGTTTGGAAGTACTAAAGGAGGATTTATCGGTTCGAGCGGTTTCTTTTTAAATGGAGAAAGCGATCAAATGAGCTTTTTTGTCTTTCAAATTGTTTTCGCAGCAACGTGCGCTACGATTATTTCAGGAGCGGTAGCAGAACGTATGAAATTATCGAGCTATATGATGCTCACAATTGCTATGGTAGCTGTTATTTATCCAGTTGTAGGTCACTGGGTGTGGGGAGGAGGATGGTTGTCTAAACTAGGCTTCGTAGATTTTGCAGGGTCGACAGTTGTTCATTTGACTGGAGCTCTTGGTGCGGCTGTAGCAGTTATTTTTCTAGGAGCACGTCTTGGAAAGTATGGAAGCGATGGAAAAGTCAATGCTATTCAAGGACATAATATTCTACTTGGCGCATTAGGTGTATTTATCCTCTGGTTTGGATGGTTTGGATTTAATGGAGGAAGTACATTAGCAGCGGATCCTGCCCTTGTACCAGGAATCATCGCAACTACATTAATGTCTGGGTCATGCGGAGTCCTGTCTTCTGCTTTATATACAAAGTTTCGCTACAAACGTATTGACGCTAGCTTAACATTAAACGGTGCCTTAGCTGGACTTGTAGGGATTACAGCTGGAACAGCAAACGTATCGATTCCAGGTGCGATCGTCATTGGGCTAATTGCAGGAATTATTCTAGTAGAAGCTGTGCATTTTATCGATAGCAAAATGAAGTTAGATGATCCAGTTGGTGCTATTACCGTTCATGGAATTTGCGGTATTTGGGGGACGTTAGCAGTGGGACTGTTTGATACAGCTAATGGTTTATTTTATGGCGGTGGCGTACAGCTATTAGGTATTCAAGCTCTTGGAATTATAGCTGTGATGGGCTGGACAATTGGAACGGTTGGGTTATTCTTATTTGTTCTCACGCGTTTTTCTTCTATTCGAGTATCAAGCGAAGAAGAAATTGCTGGTTTAGATTTTGCTGAACACGGTTCATCCGCATACGAATTTCTTGAAAGTTTCGTAGCGACAGGAGATGGTAACCTTCATCCTGAATTTGGTGTTGGATTGATTGATCGATTAAATAAAGTTGGTAAAGTATCGGATAAACCTCATATATCGAACGTAAATGAGACGGTATAGCAGTATATAGATGGAAAAAAGTGATTAAAAGTAAAAACTTTTAATCACTTTTTTTGTTTTTATCAACTTATTTAACAATAATGTAAGCGTTAACGTTATAATGGAAACAAAAGTGAGTTTGAAACAGTTCGTCTATAGGAGGGGAATAGATGAAATGGAAAAGGACAAGTATGCTACTTATACTATTATTGCTTTTTGGAAGCAGTGCCTCAGCGCAAGATCATAAAGATATACGGGATGAGGTAATATACTCATTGATGATCAACCGTTTTTATAACGGAAGTGAACAGAATGATCGAAATGTTAACTATGAACGCTCAGATGCCTATTATGGAGGCGATTTACAGGGAATAGCACAAAAGTTAGACTATATTCAAGAGATGGGATTTACCGCTGTTTTATTAACTCCTTTTATGGAAAATGATGAGACAGGCTATCATGGATATGCGGTGACCAACCATTATAAAATAGACGATCATTTTGGAACGTTAAAAGACTTACAAAATCTTGTGAAGAAAGCACATGAGCGCAAGATAAAAATTATGGTCGAATTTCCTTTGACAATCAGTAACAATCATACCTGGGTAGCAGATAAAGGAAAACAAACATGGATAAGTAATGAATCTGGTACAGATAACGAAGTAATTAAAGCATTGCCTCACCTTAATTTAAAAGAAAGTGCTGTGCAGAAATACCTTATTAAAAATGCTGCTTGGTGGAGCAAACAAGCAGATATTGACGGATATTACGTTAAAGATATCGATCAAGCTCCTTCTGCATTTATTTCATCCTTTTCTAAGACGCTAAAAAGCATGGATCCTTCTTTTCTATTAATAGGAGAAATAAACGGGCAACCATTAAAAAAAAATGAGCAGGCTGATTCGTTAGGAGTAGATTTGCTTGTAGATAGAACGCTAGCCGAAGCCACTGCTGCTACGTTTAGCGGTACTAATCGTCCGCAGAAAATGTTGTATGACAAGTGGGGGAAAAGAAGTAATCAGCCTTTAGCCAATTTTTTAGATGATGTTCATAGCACACGTTTTACAGCACAAGCATTAAAGAGTGAAAATCATCCTGGAGCCCGAACAAAGCAAGGGCTTTCCTACCTTTATACTTCGCCGAGTGTACCAATCGTTTTTTATGGAACGGAAATTGCGCTGAATGGGGGAAAGGGAGCAGAAAATTATGGCATGATGAATTTTTTAGCTAATCCCGATATTATAGATCATTTAAAAAAACTGGCTGAACTTAGAGTAAAGTCGCCTTCTCTTCGAAAAGGAAGCTTTACCCTTGTGTCTGAGCAAAAAGGTGTGGCTGTATACAAGAGAAGGTATAAGGACGAAACGACGTTTGTTGTGATTAATAATACAAAGGAAACGTCGGTCATTAATGTCCCGTTTAAAAAAGTTGGAAAAGAAAATGAACTAAGAGGGTTAATAACGGAAGGAATTATACGACCCGTTGACGATGTATACAACATTTCATCGGAGCCTGAGACCACAAATGTATATAAAGTAGTGAAAAAGTCAGGGTTTAATATTGGATATATCGCAGCGGTTGCTGTTGTTTATACGGGATTTGGCATCTTTTTGTACAAAGCATCTTCAAAAAGAAGAAAAGAAAAGAAAATTTCTCAATCTCGTAAAAAGGACAGCGCGTCGTAGTTGTCAAATTATATTGGATAAGTATTAATGAAGAAAACATAATTAAGAGGTGGAATTATGGGTGTAACAATAAAAGATGTGGCAAATTTAGCAAATGTAGCCCCTTCGACGGTATCTCGCGTCATTGCAGACAGCTCAAGAATTAGTGAAAAAACAAAACAGCGCGTGCGATCGGCTATGAAAGAACTTGGTTATCACCCAAATATTATTGCGCGAAGTCTAGCAAATCAAACGACAGAGGCAGTCGGCCTAGTGATGCCGAGCTCAGCAGACAAGGTGTTTCAAAATCCATTCTTTCCCGAAGTGCTAAGAGGAATCAGCACCGGAGCTCACGAAAACAAAAGAGCGATTTATATGTCCACTGGAGAAACGGAAGAAGAGATTTTTGCAGAAGTTGTTCAAATGGTACAGGGGAGACGAGTGGATGGATTAATTTTGCTGTACTCCAAAGTTGATGATCAAGTACTTTCTTATTTGCAAGAACAGAGCGTGCCGTTTGTAGTTATTGGAAAGCCGTTTAAACATAGTGAAAGCATCACGTTTGTTGATAATGATAATTTTAAAGCTGGAAAAGAAGCGACGGAATATTTAATTGAATCTGGGCATGAGCGTATTGCTTTTATTGGCGGAAGTCTTGAATTAGTCGTTACCATTGACCGTTTAACAGGCTATGATAAAGCGATTCAAAAAGCAAACATTCCTTACCGGGACGAGTATGTGATTCATGAAGAATTTCTACAGAAGGGAGGAAAAGAAGCTGTTTGCGAACTTTTATCTCTAAAAGAACGTCCAACGGCTCTGGTAGTAGCAGACGATCTAATGGCATTAGGCGTTTTAAATACATTGGATGAAATGGGGATTTCAGTTCCTGAAGACATTTCGATTGTCAGTTTTAATAATGTTCTGATCGCCGAAATGGCTAGACCTGCTCTCACATCTATTGATATTAATATTTTTGAACTTGGTTATCAGGCTGTACGCTGCTTGATTAAGCAGATTGAAACGCCATATGCTGTTGCAGAACAAGTGCGCGTTCCTCACAAAATGATTAAAAGACAGTCCTGTAAAACTATTCAAATGACGAAGAGATAACTTTATATACAAATAGAAAAGAGGCTGGAACAAAAGTATTGTAGTTGAAGGGAAGATCCGAACGAGTTTGATTCTTGATGGAGAATCAAACTTGTTCGGATTTTTTCGTTGGGAGGGTAAACGTAGGTAGCTGCTTCTTAGCTGTTGATTGGGTTGATTTAGGTATGTCTCAATATATTCTTTATGCCAAAGATATTGGCATTTAAAGTGCAAAAAAAATATACATATGCCAATTATTTTTTCCTTTATCAAAAAGAAAGAATGATATAAGTGATGAAAACCTTGATGACAAATAGGCTGTAAAGTTTTATTAAAAGTTGGCACGCTATTTGCATAACTATAAAGTAAACAAAGATTTGCATACTAGGAGGTATATATCATGGTAGTTTCTTATTCTCATGAACCATTTACAAATTTTAAGGAAGAAAACAATAAAAAGGCATTTCAAGAAGCATTAACATATGTAAATACACAGCTTGGCAAAACGTACCCACTTGTGATCGACGGTGAAAAAGTGGAAACTGAAGAGAAAATTACGTCTGTTAACCCAGCGAATATAAAAGAAGTGATTGGATATGTCTCTACAGTAAATAAAGATCTAGCAGAGCAAGCGATGCAGTCAGCTTTAAAAGCTTTTGAAACGTGGAAAAAATGGAAAGTAGAACATCGAGCAGATATTCTTTTCCGTGCAGCGGCCATCATCCGTCGCAGAAAGCATGAATTTTCTAGCTATCTTGTAAAAGAAGCAGGAAAGCCTTGGAACGAAGCAGATGCTGATACAGCAGAAGCAATTGATTTTTTAGAGTACTATGCACGTCAAGTCCTGACGTTAAAAGATGGTTCTCCAGTACAGAGTCGAGACGGTGAGTATAATCAGTACAATTATATTCCGCTTGGCGTAGGTATTATCATTTCACCATTTAACTTCCCGTTAGCTATCATGGCTGGAACAGCAGTAGCAGCTATCGTAACAGGCAACACGATTTTATTAAAGCCAGCTGATGCCACTCCTGTAGTAGCAGCGAAATTTGTAGAAGTAATGGAAGAAGCAGGTTTACCGAAAGGCGTATTAAACTTTATTCCTGGTGCTACACCTGAAATCGGTGACTACTTAGTTGAACATCCAAAAACACGCTTTGTTTCATTTACCGGCTCGCGCGCAGTAGGTTGCCGCATTTACGAAAGAGCAGCAAAAGTACAGCCGGGCCAAAAATGGCTAAAACGCGTTATTGCTGAAATGGGGGGAAAAGATACGGTGGTTGTAGACAAAGATGCGGATCTTGATTTAGCTGCTTCTTCAATCGTATACTCTGCATTTGGTTTTGCAGGGCAAAAGTGCTCCGCTGGTTCGCGTGCTGTTGTGCATCAAGATGTGTATGATGAAGTGCTTGAAAAAGCAGTTGCGCTAACAAAAACATTAACTGTTGGAACCCCGGAAGAAGTTTCAACTTATATGGGACCTGTTATTCACGAGGCGTCGTATAACAAAGTATTATCGTATATTGAAATTGGAAAAGAAGAAGGACGGCTTGTTGCGGGAGGAGAAGCAGACAATTCAACTGGATACTTTATTCAGCCAACTATTTTTGCGGATGTAGATGAAAAAGCTCGTCTCATGCAAGAAGAAATTTTTGGTCCGGTAGTAGCATTCTCTAAAGCGCGAGATTTTGATCATATGATGGAGATTGCAAACAATACAGAATATGCATTAACAGGCGCTTTATTATCAAACAACCGCGAGCATATTGAGCGCGCTCGTGAAGAGTTCCATGTTGGAAATCTGTATTTTAACAGAGGATGTACGGGAGCGATTGTTGGTTACCAGCCTTTTGGCGGATTTAATATGTCAGGAACGGATTCAAAAGCAGGCGGACCGGATTATCTTGTTCTTCACATGCAAGCAAAAACAACATCTGAAACATTCTAATTGGAAAATAAGGAGGAGTAAATATGACAACTGAAACACAAAAAACGGTGAAAATCATTGAACAAACAGAAAAATTTGGGGCACACAACTATCATCCGCTGCCGATTGTAATTGAAAAGGCAGAAGGCGTATGGGTACATGATCCAGAAAATAATAAATATATGGATATGCTAAGTGCTTATTCCGCTGTTAACCAAGGACATCGTCATCCGAAAATTATTGAAGCATTAAAACGTCAAGCTGATAAAGTAACGTTAACGTCACGAGCGTTTCATAATGATCAGCTTGGTCCATGGTATGAAAAGGTTTGTAAATTAACAAATAAAAATATGGCTCTTCCAATGAATACGGGAGCAGAAGCGGTGGAAACAGCCATTAAAGCTGCACGCCGCTGGGCTTACGATGTGAAAGGCGTTGCTGAAAATCAAGCACAAATCATCGCATGTGTGGGCAACTTCCACGGTCGTACAATGACAGCTGTTTCCTTATCGTCTGAAGCAGAATATCAACGTGGTTTTGGACCGATGCTTCCAGGGCTTCAAACCATTCCTTATGGTGATTTAGAAGCGTTAAAAGCTGCTATTACACCAAATACAGCTGCATTTTTAATTGAGCCAATTCAAGGTGAAGCAGGTATCGTTTTACCTCCAGAAGGCTTCTTAAAAGCTGCAGCTGATTTATGTAAAGAACATAATGTGCTATTTATTGCTGATGAAATCCAAGTTGGCTTAGCGCGTACAGGCAAAATGTTTGCTTGTGATTGGGAAGGCGTAAAACCAGATATGCTGATTTTAGGTAAAGCGCTTGGAGGAGGAGTTTTCCCTATTTCTTGCGTAGTCGCTAACGAAGACATTTTAAGTGTCTTTAACCCTGGCTCTCATGGTTCAACATTTGGAGGAAACCCGCTTGCTTGTGCCGTATCATTAGCTGCTTTGGAAGTAATTGAAGATGAAGAACTTCCAGCGCGTTCATTAGAATTAGGTTCTTATTTCAAGCAGAAGCTCCAAAGCTTAAGCAATCCAGTTATTAAAGAAGTGCGCGGCCGAGGTCTATTCATCGGGGTAGAATTACACGAAGAAGCTCGTCCTTATTGTGAAAAATTAAAAGACCAAGGTTTGCTTTGTAAAGAAACGCACAGTACGGTTATTCGTTTTGCTCCGCCGCTAACGATTTCAAAAGAAGAGTTAGACTGGGCAATTGAACGAATTGAAAAAGTATTTGCTGAGTAATCGGTTTAAAATAAATAAAAATAGTACGATATGTATATATCGTACTATTTTTATTCATATGCAGCTAAATGACGTTTTTATTTGATAGGCAGGAGGAATAGAAGTGTATATCCAACTCTCACAGCTAAGCATGGAAGAGCAAGTTGAATGTTTAACAAAAGCGTTAGTGAAAATCAAAAGTATCAATGGGACAAGCGGCGAAGTAAAGATTGCTGATTTCATTAAAAACACGCTTCAAAGTTTTCCTTATTTCAAAGAAAATCCCCTTCACGTTTGGGAACAGAAAATTAATGGCGATACGCTAGGTAGAAAAAATGTATTTGCTTTTATTCAAGGCAGCAAAAAAAATGCTCAAACAATGATTTATCACGCTCACTTAGATACGGTTGGCATTGAAGATTTTGGTCCATTAAAAGACATAGCATTAGACCCAGAAGAACTTCAGCGCTATTTCTCTATGCATAACATTAATGAAGATGTACAGCGAGATGCTCGCTCAGGTGAATGGATGTTTGGAAGAGGAGCCGTTGATATGCAAAGTGGAATTGCTGTACATTTAGCCAATGTGCTGCATTTTACTAAGCATCTAAATAAATTAGAAGGAAACGTCCTTTTTATGGTCAACCCAGATGAGGAAAGTCAGCATGCTGGAATTATTTCTGCTGTTTCTGAACTGAACCGTTTGAAAAAAGAAAAAAATCTTTCATATGTAGCAGCGATTAATACCGACTTTATTACACCTCTTTACGATGGAGATTCCACGCGCTATATTTATACAGGAGCCGCTGGGAAACTGCTTCCATGTTTTTATATTTACGGAAGGGAGGTACACGTAGGAGATACGCTTGCTGGTATAGATCCTAATTTGATTGCATCTGAGATTACGGGAAGCATCCATAACAATATTAATCTAGCTGAAAATATTGAAGGAGAGCTGGTACTGCCACCTTCCTGTCTGTATCAACGAGATAATAAAGAGGCTTATAATGTGCAAACTGCTGTAAGCAGTCATTTGTATTTTAACTATTTCATCTATGAACGAACGGCAAAAGAAGTGATGAGTCAATTAATTGGATTATCAATCGAAGCATGTGAAAAAGTGGAGAAAAAACTTTCTGATTATTACGAACTTTTTGTTCGGAGAACGAATTTACCAAAGCGAAACTTGTCTTGGAAAGTGGATGTTGTGAGTTTGGAAGATTACCTGGAAGAATTGGATCAAAAAGGGATAAATGCTCAGGCTTGTATTGAACGAGCTTTCGAACAGTATGCGCATTTAGAACTTAGAACAAGGTGCTTTAAAGTAATTGAAGAACTTCAAAAGTTAGATCCGCATCAAAGTCCGCGCGTAATTGTCTTTTTTGCACCGCCTTACTTGCCTCATAATCACTTGAAGAAAGACGAAAGCAGAGATCAGCAGCTTCTTTATCCCTTGCAAGCAGCTGTGGAGAAGGTTGGAAAACAGACGGGAGAGACGTTTCAGTTTAAAAAATTTTTTCCCTACCTAGCGGATGGCAGCTTTTTATCTCTTCATGAGACAGATGAGGAAATCGATGCTTTTACACGTAACTTTCCGGGGTGGGGGATTGCAGGGGCGATTCCTTTCCGTGAAATTCGAGAGTTAAATATTCCGTCCATCAATATAGGAGTATATGGGAAAGACGGACATAAGTGGACAGAGCGAGTGTATAAGCCTTATTCGTTCGGAGTTCTTCCTAAGTTAATTCAAGAAACAACTGTTCAGATGCTAAAAAGTAGGCATGCTTGTACAAACCACATATAAGAAAATGAAGAACGGAGGTACCGATGAATAGACATACAGAACAAAACCAATTACAGAGAACAATGAAAAGCAGACATTTATTTATGATTGCGTTAGGAGGCGTGATTGGAACAGGCCTATTTTTAGGTTCGGGTTTTACTATTAGCCAGGCAGGGCCGGGAGGAGCCATTCTTGCATATATAATAGGCGGCTTCCTCATGTACTTAGTTATGCTTTGTTTAGGAGAGCTAGCGGTAGCAATGCCGGTTTCAGGTTCCTTTCAAGAATACGCTACAAGGTTTTTAGGACCTTCTACAGGCTTTATGATTGGATGGCTGTACTGGTTCAGCTGGGCAAATACGACAGGGCTTGAATTTACGTCAGCAGGAATTTTAATGCAGAGATGGTTTCCTGATGTACCTGTATGGTCTTGGTGCTTGATTTTTGGCGTCATTACATTTTTAATTAACGCTCTTTCTGCTCGAAGCTATGCTGAAACTGAGTTTTGGTTTTCGAGTATTAAAGTTACGGCTATTATTCTATTTATTTTAATTGGAGGAGCTGCTGTCTTTGGTTTTATCGACTTCAAGGGAGGAGAACCCGCACCGTTTCTTTCGCATTTCACGCAAGGTGCAGGTCTTTTTCCAAATGGAATACTGGCAGTTCTATTGACTTTAGTAACGGTTAACTTTTCGTTTCAAGGAACGGAGCTTGTCGGCATTGCAGCAGGAGAAAGTGAAAGTCCTGAGAAAACGTTGCCGAGATCTATTCGAAACGTCATTTGGAGAACGCTGTTTTTCTTTGTGTTAGCTATGTTTGTTTTAGTCTCTATTCTGCCATACAAAACAGCAGGCGTCATTGAAAGTCCGTTTGTTGCCGTATTAGATCAAATTGGCATTCCATACGCAGCGGATATCATGAACTTTGTCATTTTAACAGCCGTTCTATCAGTGGCGAACTCCGGCGTTTATGCTGCTTCTCGTATGCTTTGGTCACTGTCAAACAGCAATATGGGGCCAAAATCTTTGAAGAAATTATCTTCAAAAGGTGTTCCAATTAACGCATTAATTGTGACAATGATTATTTCAGGGTGCTCGTTGATTACAAGCATCGTGGCTGCTGAAACCGTATATCTTTGGTTTATTTCGATTTCAGGAATGGTGACCATTATTGTTTGGATGTCCATTTGTGCCTCTCAATTTATGTTCCGCCGTCGTTTTTTAGCGGAAGGAGGAGACATAAAGGAACTGAAATTTAAAACGCCGCTTTATCCGTTCGTTCCTATTCTAGGTTTTTGTTTGTATGGACTTGTATTAATCAGCTTAATTTTTATTCCGGATCAACGAATTGGTCTTTACTGTGGTGTCCCTTTAATCATTGTACTCTACGTGTATTATCACGTAGGAATCAAGAAAAATATTGATCAAAAACAATCGGATTCACCGGTTTATAAAGCAAAATAAAAAAGAAGTGCACTGTGCACTTCTTTTTTATTTAGAGCGGATGTTTAATCGTTTCATACGATACTGCAAGCTTTGTCTGGTCAGCCCTAGTATCTTAGCACTTTTTGAGATGTTGTGTCTGTGTTGTTCAAGCGTTTGTTTAATACATTCTGCTTCGAACGCTAACAGCTGTTCCTTTAAAGGAAGAGAAGGGTGAAAAGCGCTTGGATAAGAAGGTGCGTCACTGCTTGCTTTATTTTCAAAATGTTCATGCTGCTTTAGCTGGAACTTCGTTCTGTATTGGAAAGGAAGGTGAGAATAGTGAATAACATCTTCGTCCATTACCAAGTTCATTGCACCTTCAATAATGTGTTCTAATTCCCGTACGTTCCCTGGCCAGTCATAAGAGAGAAAAGAAGACATGACTTGGTGATCTACGGTTTTTACATTCATCTGAAACAAATCATTGTATTTTTTGATGAAAAACTTTGTCAATTCAATAATATCTTCTTTTCGTTCACGAAGAGGAGGAATAAAAAGCGTCACGACGCCAAGTCGATAATATAAGTCTTTGCGTAATCGGTTTTCTGCAATTGCATCGATTGGATCTTCATTCATGTTCGCAATCACTCGAACGTTAACCGGTTTGTCCACTGTATCCCCAATTCTTCGTACGGTTTTTTCCTGCAGCACTCGAAGAAGCTTAGCCTGAAGATTTGGGTTTAACGAGTTGATTTCATCTAGCAGTAATGTGCCTCCTTGCGCTTGTTCGAAAAGACCAGGATTATCCATTGCACCTGTAAAAGCTCCGCGTTTCGTACCGAACAAAAGGCTTTCAATTAAATTATCCGGTAGCGCAGCACAGTTTTGTGAAATAAAAGGAGCAGAAGAGCGGCTGCTGCCATTATGTATGCTCTGAGCAAACAGTTCTTTCCCTGTTCCTGTTTCTCCAATAATTAAGACATAAGAAGGAGTTCTAGTTGCACGCTTGGCATCTTCAATCACATCGTGAACCGCTTGACTGCTTCCGATGATGCTATCAAACGTAAAGCGTGTGTTTCCTTTTTGCCTAATGTTTTGCCGGATTAGACGCTCTAGTTTCGTCACGTCCTGAGCAATTTCAACCGCTCCTTGAATGACCCCGTCTTTTAAAATAGGGAAGGTATTATTAATCGTCGTGATTTCTTGTCCTTGATTGTTGAAATACGTTTGCTTGACGTTAACCGTTTCTTTTCCTTTTTGCAGCGCCTGTACAAGTGTGCTTTGCTGATTTTCTTTGAACATAAACACATCTAACAAGTTTTTATGTAAAACGTCTTGTTCATCCATCAGCTCCATCTTTGTCATCTTTTCATTATAAATAATAGTTTTTCCTGTTTCATCGACCGCATGGATACCGGCATCGACTTTATTTAAAATGGTTTCATATATATGTTTAAGAGTGCTTAATGTATCGGTCATTCAAATACTCTCCTTTAGCGGTGTTCATATCTCTATTTAAACAAAAATAACTGAATTCTGATAGTGTTTCCACATAAAAATAAATGAATGACCGAAGAGAAATGTTATCCGTTTACAATGGATCCCCCATTAATGTGCAGAACTTGCCCGGACATATAAGAAGAATCAGAGCTTGCCAAGTATACATAGGCCGGTCCGAGCTCAGAAGGCTGTCCTGCCCGTTTCATAGGTGTATTAGACCCAAATGTCGCAACTTGCTGTTCGTCGAACGTAGACGGAATAAGAGGTGTCCAAATGGGTCCCGGAGCTACGCCGTTTACGCGAATGCCTTTTGTTGCGAGCGAAGCTGATAAAGAACGTGTAAAAGCAACGATAGCACCTTTGGTTGAAGAGTAATCAATCAGCTGATCATGCCCATGGTAAGCTGTCACAGACGTTGTATTAATAATAGCGCTTCCTTGTTTTAAATGAGGCAATGCAGCTTTGGTGAGATGAAAAATTGAAAAAATATTCGTTTGAAACGTACGAGTAAGCTGTTCAGTCGTAATATCCGTAATACTTTTTTGAGGATGCTGTTCAGCTGCATTATTGACTAAGATGTCTATTTTTCCGAAAGTCTGAATGGCCTTTGAGACGACTTCTTGACAAAAATGCTCATCTCCTATATCACCAGCAAGCAATAAACAAGAAGCTTCCATTCGTTCAACTTGTTTTTTGGTTTCATTTGCATCATCATGTTCATTAAGATAGGTTATGACAACATTTGCGCCTTCTTTAGCGTAATGATAAGCGACGGAACGTCCAATGCCGCTGTCTCCTCCGGTGATAATGGCTACTTTGTTCTGTAATTTTCCGCTTGCCTTATAGTCTGGAGCGATAGAGGTAGGGATTGGATGCATATCTTTCTCAATACCTGGCTGAGTTTGCTGATGCTGAGGAGGGAAGTTTTGTTTTTGATTTTGATTCATTGGTATACACTCCTTAATTAATATGAGTATGTAAGCGTATACTAGTATTTGTTAAGAAAGTGTATCTATGCATAGGAATAAGCCTGAACGAATAAAAAAAGGCTTTAAAAGAAAAAATGAATGCCGGGGCATCCATTTTTTTAGCGGTAATTAATAAATTGTACGTCAATAGGTAAATCAGCGCTGCGAATAGCTGAAATAATTTGCTGCAGGTCATCACGATTTTTACCGCTTACGCGAAGCTGATCATCTTGGATCTGGCTTTTTACTTTTAAACCAGTATTTTTAATAATTGTATTTAGCTTTTTAGCGTTGTCTTTGTCGATACCTTGAATTAGCTTGGCGCGTTGTCTAACCGTTCCTCCAGAGGCGTTCTCAATTTTTCCATATGAGATATTGCGTGTAGGTACGCCTCGTTTAATAAGCTTAGAGATCAATACGTCTTTTAACTGTTCAAGCTTAAATTCATCATCAGAAATAAGAACAAGCTCTTCGTTTTCAAGCGAGATTTCGCTTTTACTGCCTTTAAAATCGTAGCGGGTTTTAATTTCTTTTGTTGCCATGGTAATGCCGTTTGTTACCTCTGATAAATCGACTTGTGACACAATGTCAAATGAACTATCTTTAGCCATAATAACCTCCATATGTAAAGAGTTTGTTCTTTTATTATAAATAAAACACAAACTGTATACAACTGATATTGAATAGAGAGCCGGTAATTGATACAATACAAGTTATGCTTTTTGTTGTAAGCTATAGAAGCAGCTTTTTTAAACAATGCATGCATTTAAGTTGATTTGAAATTTAAAATGCTGTTCGATGCAAAGTGAGAAGGTATGTGGTGACGGAATAGTCACTACTAATTTATATAAAGGATGGATAGAACGATGAATGTAGAAGCTGGGATGAAAGCGTATTTAACAGTAAACCGGGAAACGCCGATTGGTTATATGTTAGCAGAAGGTGAAGAAGAAATTTTGCTACATAAAAATGAAACAACAAGAGAACTTGCTGAAGGAGAAGAAGTAGAAGTTTTTCTATACCTTGATCAGCATGACCGTTTAACGGCAACGATGCACTTACCTCTTGTTGAAGAAGGTGTTTATGAGTGGGTCGAGGTCGTAGATGTTAATCCAGGTTTGGGCGTGTTTGTAAATATCGGCATGAACAAAGATATGTTAATTGGTTCAACAGACTTACCTGCGCTAGAAGATCTGTGGCCAGAAGTCGGAAACAAGGTTTACTGTACAATGAAGATTTCAAAGCGCGGTAAGATGTACGGAAAAATTGCTACAGACGATGTGATGAAAGCAATGGCATTAGATGCTCCGCCCGAACTTTTTAATCGTGAAGTGAGCGGATACATCTATCGCGTACTGCGCGTAGGTTCATTTATTATGACAGATGAAGGATATGTTGGATTTATTCATGAAAGCGAGAGACGCAAAGAACCAAAGCTTGGTACGTATGTAACAGGCCGCGTAATTAATGTAAAAGAAGACGGAACGCTAAACGTATCGCTTCTTCCGCGCAAGCAAGAAAGCATGGATGAAGATGCACAAGTACTATACGATTACATGGAAAGCCGCGGTGGCGTTATGCCATTTTGGGATAAAAGCTATCCGGAAGATATTCGCGAGCGCTTTAATATGAGTAAAGCTGCGTTCAAACGTGCGCTTGGTAAACTGATGAAAGAAGGAAAAGTTTATCAAGAAGAAGGATGGACATATTTTAAAAAAGAAGAAAACTAAAAGGAGAAGCCGCTGAAAATTCAGCGGCTTCTTTTTATAAGTGATCAGTTTTTTTAGAAAATGAATGTTTTCCAAGCTCACGGTTATGCTTAGCTTGCAGATTCTTTTCGTGAAGCTTTGCGTTATTATCTTTTGCTTTTTTATCGTTATCGCTCGTTTTTGGCATTGTGATACACCCCTTTTTGATCGTACCTTTAGAATGCCCTGACCTCTTTAAATTATTCGATGGTTTCGTTCAAAAAGAAGACTGCAATCGTCCCTGGGCCAGAGTGAGAACCTATGGCTGCACCAATAATATTAATAATAAAATGTTTGGTCCCAAAACGTTCTTGAATCATCTCTTTCAGCTGAAGAGCTGTTTCTAAATCATCTCCATGGCTAATTCCAATGGTTTGAGAAGAGAGGTTTTTTCCTCGCTCTTCCATTACATCAAGCATGCGCTTAAATACTTTTTTACGGCCGCGGATTTTTTCGATTGGAATCAATTTTCCATCTTCCACATGAAGCAGCGGCTTAATATTAAGCAGACCTCCTACAAAAGCAGAAGCTTTGCTCACGCGTCCTCCTTGAGCAAGAAAATCTAAGTCATCGACCGTAAAAATATGTTCCATATGCAGCGCATATTGTTTTATTTTTTCTGTCATCTCTACTAGTGAGAGGTTTTGTTGTAGTAATTGTGCTGCATAATAAGTAACTACTCCCTGGCCAAGAGATGCACATTTCGTATCGATTATCTCTAATTGGAAATCGGGATACTTTTCTAGGAGTTCTTCTCGAATCATCATTGCTGTTTGATATGTACCGGATAATTCTGAAGAAAAAGCTAAATAAACGCAAGAATCACCTGATTTAGCTATGTCCTCAAAGACTTCATACATAGTAGTTGGAGCCGCTTGAGATGTTTTTGGCATCTTGCCTTTACGGATGGCTTCGTAGACAGAAGCTGGCTCAATCGTTTGTAGATCTAAAAATTCTTGATTATCCAGGCTTACGCGAAGCGGTAAAAAGCCAACGTTATTTTCTTGAAAAAAGGATAAAGGCAAATCGCTTGCACTATCGGTTAAAAGTTTAATTGACATAAATGTCACCTTCCTAATTGCATTTATAAAATATTAAATGAATTTGATGTATAAACATTGAGAAGCGTTATATACGACATAGTATTAGTGTATAAGCACTTTGAGGAAAATACAATTTTTGAATAAGTTTTTTTAATTCTGCCAAATCGTACATACTATATGTACTAACTATTTTAAAGATGCTGACTTTATTCATTTTATAAATGGGTATAGGAGAGTAAGAAGTTTTAAAAAAGCGGAGGTCGGTCATTTGAATATGTGGCTTGAAACAAAAAAAGCGATAGTCGTCTTGGTAGGAGCATTATTGAATGCGCTTGCGCTCAACTTGTTTTTGATACCTGCTAATGTATATTCGAGCGGCTTTACAGGAGTAGCGCAGCTTGTATCGAGTATCGTGACAGATTACACCCCTTTTACTATTTCCACGGGAGTGCTGCTGTTGTTGTTAAATATTCCTGTAACTATTTTAGGGTGGAAAAAAGTTGGGAAGTCATTTACTGTTTACAGCTTTATCAGCGTTGCTGCAACAACTTTGTTTCTTGGAATTATTCCTATTCAAGCACTTTCTAAAGACATCATCCTTAACGCAGTTTTTGGAGGCGTTATTTTAGCGGTAGGGGTAGGAATTACGTTAAAATTTGGAGCTTCAACTGGTGGGCTCGATATTATTGCCCTGATTTTGTCTCGAGTAAAAGACCGACCAATTGGCACTTATATGTTCATATTAAACGCAATTATTATCGTGCTAGCAGGTCTTTTATATGGGGCTGAGAAGTCACTCTATACGCTTGTGACACTTTATACAACTACTCGCGTCATTGATGTTATTCATACGCGTCATGTCAAACTCACAGCAATGATCGTAACGAAAAAAGGAGTGGAGCTAAGAAAGGCGATTCACGCCAAACTCGTGCGAGGGATTACGGCGGTGCCGGCTAAAGGCGGCTTTACAAACGAAGATAAAGAAATGCTAATGATTGTTTTGACCAGATATGAATTATTTGACTTGGAACGAGTGATTAAAGAGGTAGATCCTAAAGCATTTACTAATATCGTTCAGACAACGGGAATCTTTGGTTTGTTTCGCAAGGATTAAAAAAGGGTCCAGGTATTAATTACCTGGACCCTTTGTATTAATGTGTACCTTTTAAGTCATTAGAAAGTTCTTGAAGCTGAGCCTGTTCTTCAGGAGAAGCATTTTGCTGCGCATGAGACAGCATATCAGCTGCAATGTTTTCATCAGAAGCTGCAGACGTATGAGCCTGAGACGTTTGATGATTTTGACCAGCAGCTCCCAATGTATTCTGAAGCTGCTGAAGCTGAGCTTGTTCTTCAGGAGAAGCGCTTTGCTGTGCATGAGACAGCATATCAGCTGCTACGTTTTCACTAGACGTGTGAGCTTCACCGTGAGCATGAGGCTGACCGCCTTCTAAAGTGCTTTGAAGCTGTTCAAGCTGGCTCTTTTCTTCAGGAGAAGCATTTTGCTGTGCATGAGATAATATATCAGCTGCCACGCTTTCACTGGACGTGTGAGCTTTACCGTGAGCGTGAGACTGACCGCCTTCTAAAGTGTTTTGAAGCTGTTCAAGCTGTGCCTTCTCTTCTGGAGAAGCATTCTGAACGATATGAGACAGCGTATCAGACGTAATGTCTGCGCTTTTCTCTTGTGAATGTGATTCTCCATCTGTATCATACGCTTGATGCAATGAGTTTTGGAATTGCTTCAGCTGCTCTTGCTCCTCAGGAGAAGCGTTAGAAGCAATACTATTTAATACGCCTTCTGAAATATCAAGCTCACCATTGCCGTGCTTTTGACGGTGAAGCTGATCTTCTGAATGGCCGGATACTGCATTTCGAATCGCATCTTTTACTTGACCAAAAAGTGAATTTTTCATAAGTTACTGTCCTCCATGAGGAGTTTGGCGCTGCTGAGCTTGAAATGCTTCTGCCTCTGCCATAGTCATATGATAAGGAATTCGTTCATCATGTTTTTGAACTGCATCTGCACCTTGTTTCACAAAACGTTTTGATCGATTGCCTCTGCCCATCATAAATTCCTCCTCGTAATATAAATAAAACCGACACCTTAAGAAGTGTCGGTTATAGTGTGTGCTAAATAAAAAAAATGATAGCGATAAAAATTTACCTTGCTTTTCAAAAAAAGCTAAGTTATAAATTTAACGTTTTTTCCAAATAATAAGCAATACCATCATTTTCATTCGATTTTGTTACTTCACGTGCTAGCTGTTTTAATTCGTTAATACCATTTTCCATGGCGATACCGTGTCCTGCAAATTTAATCATTTCAAAATCATTGTCTTCATCTCCAAACGCAATAATTCGTTCGCGTGGAATTTGATAATGATTAGCTACGCGCTCAAGACCTACAGCTTTATTAAGTCCTTTTTTTACAATTTCAACGACATGCCAAGGTGCTCCCCAGCGTCTATGTTCTAGTACTTCTGCATGAACATCTGAAAGGTGAGAGCGTATATCTTGTACATGTTCTTCATCTGCGTGAATTAAAATAGACGTTGGATCGTGCTGCAGCGTATGACGCAAATCACCCGTTTGTAATTTAGGATCCCCTAGGCTAAGTACATCCATTAATTTTCGATCTTCAAAATGAAGATACACATCATCTTGTACTTCTGCCATGATATTGTTGATGCGATAGTCTTGCATAGCTGTCACAATGTCATGGACAGTGCGGCGGTTTAAAGGTTCGTGATGCGTGCCGAAATCAGGCTGAAGGGGGTGATGGACAAGCGCTCCGTTAAAGTTTACGATAGGCGTGGATAAATCTAATTCGCTGTAATACATAGCACTGGAACGATAAGGTCTACCAGTTGCAATCATTACAATATGTCCTTCTTGTTTGGCTTTTTCTAATACCCGTTTTGTTGTAGGTGAAATGGTTTTTTCATTCGTTAACAATGTTCCATCCAGATCTAAGGCGATTAAGTGTTGATCGTTTCTCATATAGGGCTCCTTTTAAATTGAAGTAGTTATACGATTATATTGAATTCTACTAATATTCATGCTTGTATTCCCATATTTTACACAACTTTTCCTTAGGAGCAAAGCAGAACGATTGACATGCAAAAGCTGTCTTGTTACGGTGTAAGACATAGTTATTGATTGCTTACGATAAATTGTTTAAGGGTATATTTAATACGTGAAGATAATTACGGAAGTAAAAGAAAGGAGAATGAATATGGATAAACAGTTAGAAGATAAAATCATGGAATCACTAGAAGAAGTAATTGATCCAGAGCTTGGCGTTGATATCGTAAATTTAGGCTTAGTGTATGGTGTAGAAATGGAAGAGAACAACACGGTTATCGTGACGATGACGTTAACTTCTATCGGCTGCCCGCTAGCTGGTGTGATTGGCGAACAAGTGAAAAAACAATTAATTTCGCTTGAAGAAGTAGAAAATGTAGAAGTGAATATCACATTTAATCCGCCATGGGATAAAGATCGCATGACGCGCTACGCTAAAATTGCATTAGGTGTTCAATAAGAAAAAAGCCATCAACGATGGCTTTTTTTCTTATTCAATTCTGCACAATTCCACAGGGCAGTCCTCACAGTCTATTTCTTTCTTTAAAAAAGAAAGCTTATGAATGATAATTTTTCCATCTGCCATTGAAATCACTTCGTTTTTTCGCAACTCAGCGAGCATGCGGTTGACCACTTCTCGAGATGTCCCGCATAGATTGGCGATTTCTTGATTTGTCAACGTTACGTTTAATAAAATACCATTTGGCTTCATTACTCCAAAGCTATTAGACATGCGGATCAGAGTAGAATAGAGAGCACCTTTTTTTCCATTTAGAATTAAGTCTCTAAATTTTGTCTGCATTCGCTTAATTTGTAGTCCCATCCACTTCATATACTCCATAGAAAGAGCAGGGTATTGTGTTAGTTCGTTTTCTAACACCCGTTTTTGAATACTGATTGCCGTACAAGGTTCAATAGCTTTTGCTTGAAGCATATGGGGAGTAGATCCGCAAAATAGCATGACTTCCCCGACTAAGTCTCCTGAACTCGCCAGCTGAAGCGTCAGCTCGCGTCCTTCCGGTGTCACTTTACCTACTTGCACGGCCCCTGACGTAATAAAAAATAAATGAGTTGAAGTCGAACCTTCTTGAAAGAGAAAGTCACCTTTTTTAAACGAAATTTTATGATCAAAGTTCATAAAAAATTGCTGAAGCTCATTCGAAAAAGAATCCGTTGTGATGTTCATCATGTTATCACCTTTTAATTAAAATTTTTTCGACTGCTACTTATTAATCTATTAAGTTAGAACAGTCTGTATATGCTGTACGTCCACTAGCCGTATAAAAAATATCATACGGATGATTTTTATCGATATTCTTATTATACACAAAAACAACCAGTGTTTTCCAAAACTATCTGTGAACAATTTCTAAACGAAAATAGAAAGGTAGTTATAAAAATAAAAACTTATGAATAAATAAAAATGTTTAAAAATATAGAATAAAGTGTTGGATTTTTTAAATATTCATTTGATTTTATTTTTATACGGTATTATAATGATAAATAATTCAAATAGATACGTGGAAAAAGGAGTTTTAAAATGAAAGAATACAAGGTAGGAATTGTTGGAGCAACAGGGTATGGAGGAGTAGAACTGATTCGTTTGTTAGCGAATCACCCACATTTTCATGTTTATGCAGTTTATTCATCATCTCAGGATGGGACAGAACTAGCAGAAGTTTATCCTCACCTTTCTAATACTGTATATACACTGCAAGATATAAACCCTAAGAATATGGCTGAAGAATTAGATTTAGTGTTTACAGCAACTCCGTCCGGTGTTTCTAGCAAACTTGTACCTCAATTAATAGAAGAAGGAATAAAAGTGGTAGATCTATCTGGAGATTTTAGATTAAAAACAGAAGCGCTTTATGAAAAATGGTACAAAAAGCCTGCTGCAGCCGGAGCGTTTTTACAACAGTCTGTGTATGGATTATCAGAATGGTTTGCAGATGAAGTCGAAAGCAGTACATTCGTTGCGAACCCGGGTTGTTATCCAACAGCTACACTGCTTGGGCTAGCTCCCCTTGTTAGTAAACGAATGGTGAAATCAAACTCTATTATCATTGATGCAAAGTCCGGAATCTCAGGAGCAGGACGCGGTCTTTCGCAAATGGCTCATTATGCTGAAATCAATGAAAATATGAAAATATACAAAGTTAACCAACATCAGCATATCCCAGAAATCGAATCTATTTTAGAAAAGTGGGATGAGGAAATTGGCCACGTTACGTTCAGTACGCACTTAGTTCCAATGACGCGAGGGATTATGAGTACAATATACGCTGAACTTTCTGAAGAAAGCTCAGTACAAGAACTTCATCAGCTATATGTAGATACATATCAAAACTCCCCGTTCGTTCGCGTTCGAAAAGCTGGTGAATTTCCGTCTACTAAAGAAGTAAGTGCATCAAATTATTGCGATATCGGTGTTGCATTTGACGAACGAACAAAGCGTGTCACGATTGTTTCTGTCATTGATAACTTAGTTAAAGGGGCAGCCGGTCAGGCCATTCAAAATGCCAATATCATGATGGGATTTGAACAGCAAGCGGGTATCGGGCTACTGCCTGTCTTCCCATAAAGACACAGCATCACTAATCACGATAAAAGCAGGAGGGAACGTATAGTGATTACGGTTAAACAAACGAAAGAAAAGATAAAGAAAATAGAGAACGGTACAATTGTAACGCCGCTAGGTTTTTCAGCAGATGGCGTTCACGCTGGTTTACGTTATGCTAAAAAAGATTTAGGAATTATTGTAAGCGACGTGCCAGCTAATTGCGCAGCTGTTTACACGCTTAATGCCTTTCAAGCAGCGCCTTTAGCTGTTACAAAAGAAAGTGTAGCGGTCGAGCAGAAGCTGCAAGCGATCGTTGTGAACAGCGCATGTGCAAATGCATGTACTGGAGAACAAGGATTAAAAGATGCATACCAAATGCGAAATACATGTGCAGAAAAGCTTAATATCCTACCTCATCATGTAGCGGTAGCTTCTACAGGCGTAATTGGAGAGCTTCTAGATATGGGAAAAATTGTTAAAGGTATTGGGTTATTAAGTCCTTCGTCGAACAAAGAAAAAGCAGAAGAATTTCAAACGGCTATTTTAACAACAGATACAGTGATGAAGTCAGCTTGCTATGAAACAAAAATTGATGGCAAAGTAGTTACCATTGGCGGCACAGCGAAAGGATCAGGCATGATTCACCCAAATATGGCTACGATGCTTAGCTTTATCACAACGGATGCTAAGGTTGAAGCTTCAGTGCTACAAGATGCGCTAGGTTCTATTACAAATAAAAGCTTTAATCAAATTACAGTGGATGGTGATACGTCAACCAACGATATGGTTGTTGTTTTAGCAAATGGAAAAGCTGGTCACCAGTCGCTTACACCAGATCATCCTGAATGGAATTCGTTTTATGAAGCACTGCGCTTGACGTGTGAAGATTTAGCCAAACAAATTGCACGCGACGGTGAAGGAGCAACAAAACTAATTGAAGTAAACGTATCTGGTGCTCATACAAACGAAGAAGCAAATGTGATTGCTAAACAAATTGTGGGCTCGAACCTAGTGAAAACGGCCATGTATGGAGCCGATGCTAATTGGGGACGAATTATTTGTTCAGTTGGGTACAGCGGAGTAGCGCTTAATCCAGAAACAGTGAATGTTTCGTTAGGCAATATCCAGATGTTAGAAAACAGTCAGCCTGTTTCATTTAGTGAAGAAGAAGCAAAGGCTTATCTAGAAAATGATACGGTCGAAGTCTATGTTGACTTGCAGCAGGGAAATGGAATTGGCAAGGCGTGGGGCTGCGATTTGACTTACGATTATGTCAAAATCAACGCCAGTTATCGAACGTAAGGAGAGAGTGAAATGAGCAGTGAAAAAATCGTCGTTGTAAAATGCGGAGGCAGCATTGTCAATCAGTTAACAAGCGCTTTTTTTGAAAGTATTCAGCAGTTAAAAGCGAGTGGATATCAAATCATTGTTGTGCACGGAGGCGGGCCTGATATTCAAGATACGCTTACCAAACTTCACATTGAAACGGAATTTGTAGATGGGCTTCGAAAAACGTCCAAAGAAGCATTAGAAGTTGTGACGATGGTATTAGCAGGCAAGGTTAATAAGCAGCTTGTAAAAGAACTACAAAAAGCGAACTTAAAAGCGGTAGGACTATCAGGAATTGATGGATTATTGCTTAAAGCAGAGGCTATCGATGTTGAACGTCTAGGTTACGTTGGAGAAGTAAAAGGCGTAAATGATACATTATTAAAACAACTAACTGACAGTCAGTATATTCCAGTTATTTCTTCCATTGGAGCCGATGAAGAAGGCAATAGCTATAATATTAATGCTGACGTGGTAGCCGGAGCCGTTGCACAAGCAGTAAATGCTGAAAAGCTGATGTTTGTAACGGATGTAAAAGGTGTGTTAAAGGATGGAGCATTGCTTCCTGAGCTTACAAAGTCAGAGATTGATGCACTTATTGAAGAAAAAGTAATTTACGGCGGAATGATTCCGAAAGTAACATCAGCGGTAAATGCGTTATCTCCTTTGCTTGAAGAAGTTCATATTATTAGCGGAACTGATGGATTTTTAGATAAGGAAGGAAAGCTGATTGGTACAGCAATTAAATATAGTGGAAAAGGTGGAGAAGATAGCGATGAGTTCATTGTTTCCAACATATCAACGGTTTGATATCCATGTGGAAGAGGCGCAAGGAACAAAATTAATAGATAACAAAGGAAATGAGTATTTAGATTTTATTTCAGGTATCGCTGTTTGTAACGTAGGTCATCGTCATCCTGATGTTCAAAAAGCGGTCGAAGAGCAGTTAAATAAAGTGTGGCACGTGTCAAATTTATTTCATCAATCGATTCAAGAAGACGTAGCAGGTAAGCTTGTGGAACACTCAAACGGTGATGCAGTATTTTTCTGTAACAGCGGTGCAGAAGCCAACGAAGCGGCGATTAAATTAGCGCGCAAGTACACGCAAAAACACAAAATTATTACGTTTACAAAATCATTTCATGGACGTACATTTGCTACAATGACAGCTACAGGGCAGGCAAAAATTCATGATGGCTTCGGTCCTCTTGTTAATGAGTTTGTTTACGTGCCATACAATGATGAAGAAGCATTAAAACAGGAAATGGACGATAGCGTAGCAGCAATTATGGTTGAAGTCATTCAAGGAGAAGGCGGAGTGGTTCCAGGAACCGAAGCATTTTTATTAACCATTCAAGAGCTGTGTAAAAAGCACGAAGCACTGTTTATAGTCGATGAAGTGCAAACTGGAATCGGCAGAACAGGAAAACCGTTCGCTTATCAGTATTTTAACGTGTCACCAGACATTATTACAGCAGCCAAAGGGTTAGGAAGCGGAATGCCGGTTGGTGCGATGATTGGAAAAGGCTATCTCAAAGATGCATTTGGACCTGGTACTCACGGAACAACCTTTGGAGGAAACCCAATTGCACTAGCTTCAGCCAAAGCAACCTTAAACATTATTTTTAATGAAGCATTTTTGGCAGAGGTTACAGAAAAAAGCCTTTATTTTACCAATGCTTTGAAAAATAGCATAGCAGATTATTCATTTGTAACCGATGTTCGTGGAAAAGGTTTTATGATTGGAATTGAATGCGGAGAACATCAGTCAGCATTGCTTGCAGCTATGCGTGAAAAAGGATTGCTAGCACTGGGAGCAGGACCGCACGTAGTACGATTGCTGCCGCCTTTAACTGTAACAAAAGAAGAGTTGGACCAAGCGATTCATATCATTGAAGAAGCGTTTAGCCAAACAAAAATTACTTCATAATACAAATTTTTTTGAATATGTTTGTATAAAAATTCTGTTTTATAAATAATTATTCGAAGAGGGATGCACAATGAACGGATATTTACACTTAGCAAACGGCGATTCGTTCGCCGGACACATTGAACATACAGCAACGCACCAGGCAGAAGGAGAAATTGTTTTCTTTACTGGAATGACTGGTTATCAAGAAGTTGTGACTGATCCATCTTACAAAGATCAAATTATCGTCTTTACGTACCCTTTGATTGGGAACTATGGTATCAATGAAAAAGATTATGAAAGCAAAAAGCCTCATGTAGCAGGCGTTGTCGTATACGAATGTTCAGATGAAGGGTTCCATTACGAAGCGATGTACAGCTTTAAACAATATTTAAAGAAATGGAACATTCCGCTTATTACACATGTGGATACGAGAGCGGTCGTAAAACGAATTCGAAAAGAAGGTACGATGCAATCTGCCTTTTCGACATCTGCTGAGCCGCCAGCATTTACTGCTGAATGCGATGGATATGTAGTAAAAGAAGTATCAACAAAAGAGCCTGTTACTTACGGAAACGGTGAAAAACACGTTGTATTAATGGACTTTGGTTATAAAAAATCAATTTTACAAGAGCTGTTAAATCGAGAGTGCAAAGTAACAGTTGTTCCTTATTCTACAAGTTCTTCAAAAGTAAAAGAACTGCAGCCGGATGGCATTGTCTTATCAAACGGACCTGGAGATCCAACTCAAGTGAGCAGTCAGCTGGATGAATTAAAAGAAATTATTTCATCTTATCCAACTTTGGGAATTTGCTTTGGACATCAGTTAATTGGGCTTGCTTTTGGGGCACAAACCAAAAAGCTGGCGTTCGGTCACCGAGGAGCTAATCAGCCTGTAATTGATTTAACGAATAACAAAGTGTGTATGACGTCTCAAAACCATAGCTATGTCGTAGACGAACAGACGATTACGTCTACGCCATTAAACGTTCGATTTAAAAATGTGAATGACGGATCGGTTGAAGGTTTAATGCATAAAGACCTTCCTGTTATGTCGGTTCAATACCATCCAGAAGCACATCCTGGACCAAGTGACAGCACGTATATCTTTGATGAATTTATGACGAAAGTACAGCAAGTAGGGAGCGGAAAAGTATATGCCTAAAGACCAAACGTTAAAAAAGATTTTAGTAATCGGATCAGGACCAATCGTAATCGGGCAAGCAGCAGAATTTGATTATTCAGGAACTCAGGCATGCTTGTCATTAAAAGAAGAAGGTTATGAAGTTATCTTAATCAATAATAATCCAGCTACAATTATGACGGACACTCACGTAGCAGATCGAATCTATTTTGAACCATTAACAGTAGACTGCGTGGAGAAAATTATTGCAAAAGAAAAGCCGGATGGTTTGTTAGCCACATTAGGCGGACAGACGGGTTTAAACTTAGCCCTTGAGCTTCATGAACAAAACATTTTGCCGAAATACGATGTGAAACTTTTAGGAACACCGATTGAATCAATCAAAAAAGGTGAAAGCCGTGAAGAGTTCCGTGCATTGATGAATGAACTGAATGAACCGGTGCCGGAAAGTGAAGTTGTCACAAAAGTAGAAGAAGCGTTAGCTTTTGCCGAGAAAATTGGTTTTCCTGTTATTGTACGTCCTGCTTATACGTTAGGCGGAACGGGCGGAGGAATTGCTCATTCTATGGAAGAGCTTGAAAAGCTTTCAGCGTCAGGTTTGCGTGAAAGTGCTATTACTCAATGCTTAATTGAAAAAAGCATCGCTGGATTTAAAGAGGTTGAGTACGAGGTTATGCGTGACGTGAACAATACGTGCATCACAATTTGTAATATGGAAAACATCGATCCCGTAGGCGTCCATACTGGAGATTCGGTAGTCGTTGCTCCTTCTCAAACGTTAACAGACGTGGAATATCAAATGCTTCGCTCTGCTTCAGTTAAAATTATTTCATCGCTTGGCATTATTGGGGGCTGCAACATCCAGTTTGCGCTTGATCCAAAAAGCAAGCAGTATTATCTAATTGAAGTAAATCCGCGTGTGAGCCGTTCGTCTGCTCTTGCATCAAAAGCAACGGGCTATCCGATTGCCAAAATTGCTGCAAAGCTATCGGTAGGCTACACGCTTCATGAGTTATTAAATCCTGTCACAGGAGACACGTATGCAAGCTTTGAACCTGCTCTTGACTACGTAGTAGTCAAATTTCCAAGATGGCCGTTTGACAAGTTTTTCTACGCTGAAAGAACGCTTGGTACGCAAATGAAAGCAACTGGAGAAGTAATGGCTATTGACCGTAACTTTACACGTAGCTTCCAAAAAGCATTGTCTTCTTTAGAAATTGACTTACAAGGATTAGAAGTAGAAGAACTGCAAGAACTTTCAACGGATGAATTAAAAAGCAAGCTTAGCGAACAAAGCGATGAACGTATTTTTGTTATCTTAGAGCTTTTACGCCGTGGCACAACGCCTGAGTATATCCATGAAGTAACGCAAATTGATTATTTCTATTTAACACACTTTGCACAGCTGATTAAAATGGAAGCCTCTTTAAAGGAAGTGCGTTTTGATTCGATTACAGCTGAACACTTCAAGCAAGTGAAAGAGCATGGATTTACAGATGCGTATCTAGCAAACGTATGGAATGTGCCTGAGCTTGACGTAAGAGCGAAGCGTAAAGCACTACATATTACGCCGAGTTATAAAATGGTGGATACATGTGCAGCGGAGTTTGAATCTTCAACGGCTTATTTCTATTCCAGTTATTACGGGGAGAGCGAAATTGAACCATCAACGAATAAAAAAGTTGCGATTATCGGTTCTGGACCAATTCGTATCGGGCAAGGAGTAGAGTTCGACTACAGCTCTGTACATGGTGTGCTAGCTCTTGAAAAAGAAGGATACGAAACGATTTTAATTAACAATAATCCAGAAACGGTAAGTACGGATTTTGAAGTAGCAGATCGCTTATATTTTGAACCTGTAACAGTAGAAGACGTATTAAATGTTCTTGATGCTGAAAATGTGAAGGATGTAATTGTTCAATACGGAGGTCAAACAGCTATTTCGCTTGTTAAAGGGCTAGAAGAAGCTGGCGTCAATTTACTAGGGATTACAAATGATGTCATTGATGCACTTGAAGATCGTGACTTGTTTTACAAGCTTTTAGATGAGTGTGATATCCCTCATATCCCAGGTGAAATGGCGAAAGATGAGCAAGAGCTTGTCCAAAAAGCAAAAGATATGGGATTCCCATTACTTATTCGTCCTTCTTACGTAATTGGCGGAAAAGGGATGCTGACAATTCAAAACGAAACAGAGCTTCAGGCTTGTTTACCGGCTATTAAAGCGTCTCATTTCCCAATGCTTATTGATGCTTACTTCCCTGGAAAAGAAGCAGAAGTTGATGTGGTAGCAGACGGAAAAGATGTGTTGATTCCGACAATCGTTGAACATATTGAAAAAGCCGGGGTTCATTCAGGAGACAGCTATGCGCTTTTACCAGCCAAAACAGTAGACGCAGCACATAAAGAAAAAATGGTGAGCTACGCTCAAAAAATTGTAAACAAACTCCAATATAGAGGGATTATGAATATCCAATATGTTATTTACAACGATGAAGTCTACATGCTGGAAGTTAATCCGCGTGCCAGCCGTACAGTGCCTGTAGTAAGCAAAGTATGCAACACGCCGCTTGTTTCGCTATCAACTCAAATATTGCTTGGGAAATCATTGTCGGAAATTAGTGAAAAGCTAGGTTTATTGCCGGATCCGGCTTACACAACTATCAAGTTTCCAGTGTTTTCGACAAGTAAATTATCAGGAGTTGATCCACTTGTTGGACCGGAAATGAAGTCAACTGGTGAAGGAATTGCGATTTCTTCAACGATTGAAGAAGCAGCAAAAAAAGTATTCCATCAGTATGTGTTAAGTAAAAACGGTGCTGCGGAAGTATATATCAACGGAGAAGCGCAAGGTCTTGAAGCACTTGTGCAAAGCGCGGGCTTAACTCTTGTTAAAGATAAAGAAGTTAGTGAATGGGTGAAAACGAAAGAAGCTTTATTATACGTAAGCTTACAGCCTGAAGATAAAGAAAGCCGTATGTCAGCATTAAAACACGGTTTGATGGTCATGACGGAGGCAGAAACGGCATCGCTATTTTTCCAATCGTTCCAAGTCGATGAATATCAGGTTTCATCACTACAAGAATGGTTTCAAAAAACTAAAAAGGAAGTGACAGTATCATGAGTACAGTATCGGTAAATACCAATTTAAAAGGAAAAGATTTGCTTACGCTTAAAGATTTATCATCAGACGATATTATGTCACTTTTGGAAAGCGCCATTGAGCTGAAACAAAAGCATAAAAATGGTGAAATCGTAACATCGTTAAAAGGAAAAACGCTGGGGCTCATTTTTGAAAAATCTTCAACAAGAACAAGAGTTTCATTTGAAGCGGGAATGATGCAGCTTGGAGGAAACGCCCTCTTTTTAAGCAGCCAAGATTTACAGATTGGACGCGGAGAAACGATTGCTGATACAGCACGCGTACTATCTGAATTCATCGATGCTATAATGATTCGTACGTTTGAACACAGCAAGATCGAAGAGCTTGCAGATTACGCATCCATTCCCGTTATTAATGGTTTGACAGATGATTATCATCCTTGTCAGGCTCTAGCTGATTTATTAACGATTTACGAGCACAAGAAATCATTTGAAGGGCTAAAAGTAGCTTATGTTGGAGACGGAAATAATGTAGCGCATTCGTTAATGATTGCATGTGCAAAAATGGGGATAGATATTTCAATTGGATGCCCTGATGGTTATGAGCCAAAAGACTTTGTAACAGCTTATGTTAATGAAATAGCTGCTACAACAGGTGCGAAGGTTACGATTACAAAAGATCCTGTAGAGGCTGTGAAAAATGCCGATGCTATTTATGCAGACGTATGGACAAGTATGGGACAGGAAGAAGAAGCACAGCAGCGCTTGAAAATATTTGCTCCTTATCAAGTAAATGAAGAACTAGCTGCCTATGCTAAGTCAGACTATTTATTTCTGCACTGTTTGCCTGCGCATCGTGAAGAAGAAGTAACAGCAAGCATTATTGACGGACCAAATTCTGTTGTCTTTCAGCAGGCTGGAAATCGTATGCATGTACAAAAAGCTTTGCTACAAGCCATTTTAGCTTAAGAGAAAAACCCTTTCTGAGAATATCAGAAGGGGTTTTTTGTTTAAAGGGAATTAATTGAGGGAACACCCATTGTATACTAAACAGAACGAAAGGTGATTTATGATGAAAGTATTAGTTGTTGGAGCAAACGGAACAACGGGAAAACAAGTGGTAGAAAAAGTTGCAAACAGCAAGCAGCACGAAGCTTATGCGATGATTCGCGACGAAAAGCAAGCAGACGCGTTAAAGAAGCTAGGTGCCAATGTTGTGCTTGCTGACTTGGAGCAAGATGTTTCAGATGCTTTAAGAGGTATGGACGCTGTCATATTTGCAGCAGGTTCTGGAGGACATACCGGAGACAAAAAGACAATCGCTGTAGATCAAAACGGTGCTAAAAATATCATTGATGAAGCAAAAAATCAAGGTGTAAAGCGCTTTGTTATGTTAAGTTCAATGGGAACAGACGCACCTGAGCAAGGACCAGAAGGCTTACAGCTTTACCTGCGTGCTAAAGCGATAGCGGATGAATACCTAAAGCAGTCTAATCTACAGTATACAATTGTACGACCAGGAACTTTATCGAATGATCAAGCTACTGGGAAAATTGATATCAATAATGATATTGAAGATAAATCTCAGACGATTCCCCGAGCAGATGTAGCAACCGTGCTTGTAGAATGCCTAAACGAAGAAGCTACGATAGGAAAAACGTTTGAAATGCTAGCTGGAGAAACTGAAATCGAAAAAGCTATTAAATTTACTCATTAATATAAAAGAGCGGATCTAAAGGTCTGCTCTTTTTCTCTTCCTAATATGAAAACATCTCCATTATGAAACAGAAATCTTAAGGGAATAGTATAGGAGAACATTTCATTTCAGGAATGAGGAGGCAGGACAATGGGACAAAATCGTCATTTTACACCGGGTCAAAAAGCTCCTAATAACGGAGTGTATATTGAAATTGGTGAAACAGGAAGCAACGTAAATAATCCTCAAAAGGTTAAATTAAAAGCAGGAGAGCGTTTTCCAGAGACGGCCAACGATGATCGCCACTGGACGTACATGCGCAAGCCTTAAATAGTAAAAAATAAAGAAGCCATTCTAAATTGAATGGCTTTACTTGTTTTCCTATTGCTGGGTATAATGAAATAAAGGTCAATAAAGGTCAAATGTATCGAAGGAGGATGTTCAATGGATATAAATAAAATGACCCAAAAATTGCAAGAAGGCGTGATGGAAGCACAGTCCGAAGCTATTAAACGAAATCAGCAGGAAGTGGATATTGCTCATTTGCTTTATACGCTCATTCATCAGCAAGATGGTATTGCTCCTCGCATATTAGATCATTTACATATAGATCATCAATCTTTTCAGCAGCAGGTAAATCAAGTGCTTGCGAAAAAACCAGCCGTTACAGGAAGTGGTGCTGAAGCAGGGAAGGTTTATATTACGAATAAACTTCAGCAGCTGTTTGTTAAAGCTCAAGAAGAAGCATCTCGTTTGCAAGATGATTATGTTTCAGTTGAGCACATCTTTTTAGCATTAGCACAGGAACCGTCTTCTAGTGAATATGGCAAGTTATTTTCAAGTCACGGTATAACAAAAAAAGCTCTGCAAGATGTGCTTACCAGCCTTCGAGGAAATCAGCGAATTACAAGTCAAAATCCCGAAGTCACATATGAAGCGTTAGCTAAATATGGAAGAGACTTAGTAGCAGAGGTACGAGCAGGGAACATTGATCCAGTCATTGGACGAGACGGAGAAATTCGCCGCGTTATTCGCATTTTATCGCGAAAAACAAAAAACAATCCAGTTTTGATCGGAGAACCTGGCGTTGGTAAAACAGCGATTGTTGAAGGTCTAGCACAGCGTATTGTTCGCCGAGATGTACCTGAAGGATTAAAAGATAAAACCATCTTTTCATTAGATATGGGAGCTTTAGTAGCAGGAGCGAAATTCAGGGGAGAATTTGAAGAGCGTTTAAAAGCTGTTCTTCAAGAAGTTAAGAAAAGCAACGGTCAAATTCTTTTATTCATTGACGAGCTTCATACAATCGTTGGAGCAGGCCGTACGGATGGAGCGATGGATGCAGGGAATATTTTAAAACCAATGCTTGCTAGAGGAGAACTTCACTGTATAGGAGCTACAACTCTTGATGAGTACCGTCAGTATATTGAAAAAGATCCAGCGCTTGAAAGACGCTTTCAACAGGTGCTGGTTGAAGAACCTTCAGTAGAAGATACAATCTCTATTTTGCGTGGTTTAAAAGAACGATTTGAAATTCATCACGGCGTGAATATTCACGACCGAGCGATTGTTTCAGCAGCGGTTATGTCTGATCGTTATATCTCAGATCGCTTTTTACCTGATAAAGCAATTGATTTAATTGATGAAGCATGCGCAACCATTCGAACAGAAATAGATTCGATGCCATCAGAATTAGATGAAGTAACACGACGTGTCATGCAGCTTGAAATTGAAGAAGCGGCATTAAGTAAAGAAACAGATCAAGCAAGCATCACAAGGTTAGAGGCAATTCGAAAAGAAGTCTCTGATTTAAAAGAACGTGCAGATACAATGAAGCTGCAGTGGGAAAAAGAAAAGCAGTCGATTCAAACGGTGCAAGATGTCCGGGAGCAGCTTGAGAAAGCGAAGCGAGACCTAGAAGAAGCTGAAGGGAAATATGATTTAAATAAAGCAGCTGAACTTCGCCACGGACGCATTCCAGCTCTTGAAAAAGAACTAAAACAGCTGGAAGAAACAGCTGCTGAAAAAGCACAAGAAAACCGTTTGTTAAGAGAAGAAGTAACAGAAGAAGAAATTGCTGAAATTGTAGGAAGATGGACGGGAATTCCAGTATCAAAACTAGTTGAAGGGGAAAGAGAAAAGCTGTTGAAGCTTGAGTCAATTTTACAGCAGCGTGTAATTGGACAAGACGAAGCCGTATCCTTAGTGACGGATGCTGTGATTCGTGCACGGGCAGGCATTAAAGACCCGAACCGTCCGATTGGATCATTTATTTTCCTAGGACCTACCGGAGTAGGAAAAACGGAGCTAGCCAAAACGTTGGCACATTCTTTATTTGACAGTGAAGAACAAATGGTTCGTATTGATATGTCTGAGTACATGGAAAAGCATGCGGTCTCTAGGCTTATAGGAGCGCCTCCTGGCTATGTAGGATACGAAGAAGGCGGCCAGCTAACGGAAGCGGTGAGACGCAAGCCTTATTCAGTCGTTTTGTTGGATGAAATTGAAAAAGCCCATCCCGAAGTATTTAATGTGCTCCTTCAAATACTAGATGATGGAAGAGCAACAGATTCAAAAGGAAAAGTCATTGATTTTAAAAATACAGTCATTATTATGACGTCGAATATCGGTTCTCAATTTTTATTAGACGGTTTAACAAGTGAAGGCGAGATTACTGAAAAAGCCAGAGAGCAAGTGATGGCTCAATTAAGACAGCATTTTCGTCCAGAATTCTTAAATCGAGTAGACGACACGATTTTATTCAAACCGCTAACTGTTCATGAAGTAAAAGGGATTATTGATAAGCTATTGCTTCAGCTTGAAAAGCGTTTATCCGATCGTCATATTTCGTTAACGTTAGCAGAAGAAGCAAAAAATTATATTGCAGCCTCCGGGTTTGATCCGGTATACGGAGCTCGCCCTTTAAAAAGGTTTATTCAAAAATATATTGAAACAAAAATTGCCAGAGAATTAATTGCAGGGAAAATTGAAGATTATAGTCAAGTGACAGTTGATGTAAAAGATGATGAGTTTGTTGTCAGCGTATAAGTTTTCTAAAAAGGCCATTCATGATAAATTGAATGGTCTTTTTTTGCTATTAAAAGCAGCTCTCTTTTTTAAAAAAATAAAAAGAAATAAAAGAAAAATACATGAGAGCTAAGGGTAAAAACTTATTCAGTTTTAGGTTGTAGAATATATCTAATTCATTTATGATAATACAAAATGGGCAAAGGAGCATGAATGAGCACATGAAGGACCGTATAGAGCTTATATATGACGAAGCATACGATTTTATAGATCAGGCATTAACTAAAATAAGAGCGCTGGATAAAAATGATCTTCAAGCTGAAAATGAAGAAGTGCAGGAAAAGGCAGAACGGACAGAGTTTGCACTTCAAGCTGCACGAGATATTTTAGAAAATATGATTATCCCGGGTAAAAAATTGACTTTTATTTACGAAAAAGGTTCTGTGGTAGTAGAAATTCCCGATAAAAAATAAAAACGACTTCCTTTTATGGAAGTCGTTTTTATTTTGGCAATGCAAAGTGCTCATCAATGGATGCATCACTTTTTCGATATTGTCCGGGTGTCATATTGGTTGTTTTGCGAAATACTTTTGTTAAATAATTGGCATTTGCATAGCCGACGTTTTCAGCAATTTCTTCGATTGAATACTTGGTTTGATGCAATAGCTCGGCCGCTTTTTGAATGCGAAGCTTCGTTAAATATTGAATCGGCGTAATTCCAGTTGTTTGTTTGAATAACCGGCTAAAATGATAGCGAGATAAATGAGCTGCATCTGCCATTTCATCCGGACCGATTTCTTCATGATAATGATTACGGGCAAATAAAATAGAGCTAATGATACTTTCAGGCCAATCTTCTGTAAAACTGTCCATGCTTTTAATATATTGGTACAGCTCCATTACAAAGCGGTAAGATAAGCTTGAGGCATGAAATGGATCTGCTATATGTTTTTCACTTGCCCGCTTATATATTTGAGCAAGCAGCTGAACAGGTGCTGATTCAGGATGAAACCTAATTACAGGGGAGTGGGTTGACTGAATATAATCCCAGCATTTTTGTACTTCATCTCCGTATAATGTAAGAAAAATAAACTCCCAGTTTTCACTTTCCTTTGGTAAGTAATAGCGATAATTTCCAGGTATATTGACGATGAATGCTTTCCCAGCATCCACTTTATATTCTTGTCCATCTATTTCAATCATCCCGTACCCAGAAACCGTGTATTGAAAAATATATTTCCCTACGTCTTTTCGCTGATTTCCGCTCCAGTTATAAAGGGGAGAGAAAACTTCATCCCACCCAACCGACCATAGCTGCGCAACTTCATTTGTGCGGGATTCTAAAAACCTGTATGCGTACGTTGAATATTCTTGAGTTTGGAAATGTGAGAGCAAATTTTCACCTTCTTTTTGAAATAAAGTAGTACTTAATTCTTACTTTAACGTAATCGCTTTCATTTTTCTATAATTTTTTGAAAATATCGTGATTATTTTTAGGGAATGTCTCTAAATCTATTATTTTCTTATCATTTGCAAGTCAAGGCTCACATAAAGATAACACCTTTTTGGCGCAAGAGTAGTTCATCGTCAATTCAAAAGAATCATTTTTAAAGTGATAAGCAAAAAAGTACCGATTATCGATAGTAATTTTACCATTGAGGCAAGGAAAATTGGACTTTACAATGTACATATGAATCCGTTTCCAAAAAACTACTTAAAATAGGTGATAATAAATGCTGGAAAAATTAATCGAAGAGTTCAAACAAATATTTCATTCGTCAGAAGCTATTCGCTGCTTTTTTGCGCCAGGACGTGTCAATTTAATTGGAGAACATACTGATTATAATGGAGGGCATGTTTTTCCTTGTTCATTGAGTATAGGAACGTATGCGGTAGTACAAAAACGTCATGATCGAAAAATACGTATGTACTCTAAAAACTTCTCTGAAGCAGGCGTTATTGAATCCTCTTTAGAGCAATTAACGTACAAAACCGAAGATGATTGGGCTAATTATCCAAAAGGAGTAATGGACACCTTTAAAAAGCACGGATATGATCTTCCTTTTGGTTTTGATATCTTGTTTTTCGGCAACATTCCTAACGGAGCAGGGCTTTCATCGTCGGCATCAATTGAGTTAGTCACATGCGTACTTTTAAATAAAATTCTTGAATTGAATATTGATATGATGGACCTTGTAAAAATGGCGCAGCAAGCTGAAAATGAATTTATCGGCGTAAGCTGCGGGATTATGGATCAGTTTGCAATTGGAATGGGAAAGGAAAATCAAGCCGTATTGTTAAACTGTCAAACTCTTGAATACCAGTATAGCCCGCTGCAATTAACAGATGCTGTGCTCGTTATTTCTAATACAAATAAGCGAAGAGGGCTGGCAGACTCAAAATATAATGAACGCCGCATGGAGTGTGAAAGAGCGCTGTCAGACTTGCAAACTTCACTTTCCATTAATTCGCTTGGAGATTTAACCAAAGAGCAATTTGAAAAGCACAAATCTTTGATACAAAACGAAGTAGATTGTAAGCGCGCTAAACATGCGGTATATGAAAATGAACGCACAAAAGAAGCGGTTGCTAAATTGCAAAACGGTGATTTAAAAGGGTTTGGCCAATTGATGAATGAATCGCACTGCTCACTGCGAGATGACTATGAAGTAAGTGGGAAAGAACTAGATGCTCTTGTAGAAGCAGCTTGGCTGCAAGAAGGCGTGATTGGATCACGCATGACAGGTGCAGGTTTTGGCGGCTGTACAATTAGCATCGTACAAAAAGCACAGGTTGATAGGTTTGTTGAAAAAGTAAGGAATACCTATTATGAGAAAACGAGTTTAGAAGCTGAATTTTATGTGGTGACGGTTGGAGAAGGAGCGCGTGAACTCACATTAGAAGCAGTATAAGAGAAAACAGATAGAGAAAGGAACGAGTGTATGTCAGTCAACATTCATGAAGAAATCACCCGACTTATTCAATATGGTTTACAAAAGAATCTATTAACAAAATGGGATATAGATGTGGTGAGAAATAAACTGCTGGAAGTGTTAAGGCTCGACGAATGTATTATAGTAGAAGTCAATGAAGAACGTCTGGAACATCCAGCTGCTATTTTAGACAACATGCTTGATTGGGCTGCAGAAAACAATCGAATCGCCGAGAATTCTATCACGTATAGAGATTTATTCGATACCAAAATAATGGGATGCTTTGCAAGCATGCCTTCAGAGGTTAATCGGACATTTTATGATCACTATCAGCAAAGCCCTCAAAAAGCCACAAGCTATTATTATAAGCTGTCAAAAGACATTCACTATATTCGCAGAGATCGAATTGCTAAAAACGAAAGATGGGTAACAAACACTGACTTTGGAGAACTTGAAATTACCATCAACTTATCAAAGCCGGAAAAAGATCCAAAAGCTATTGCAGCAAGCAAATCATTGAAGGAAAGCAACTATCCGCTGTGCCTTCTCTGTAAAGAAAATGCTGGTTATGCAGGTCGCATTAACCACCCAGCTCGTCAAAATCACCGGATTATTCCTGTGGAATTGCAGGAAGAGCTGTGGTACATGCAGTTTTCACCTTATGTTTATTATAATGAACATGCCATTGTTTTTGCGAGTGAACATACACCCATGCATATTTCAAAGCAAACGTTTAAGCGGCTGCTTGCCTTCGTTGAACAATTTCCACATTATTTTTTAGGATCAAATGCAGATCTACCCATCGTAGGAGGATCTATTTTAACTCATGACCACTTTCAAGGCGGCTATCATGATTTTCCTATGGCTAAAGCAAAAATAAATAAATTGTTCTCTCTTAAAGCATATCCAGACGTGAAAGCTGGAATTGTTCATTGGCCGATGTCGGTCGTTCGTCTTCAAAGTTCGCACCTTGCACCATTGGTGGAAGCAGCGGATTTCATTTTGAAGAAATGGAAATCATATAGTGATCAAAGTGCTGATATTTTAGCTTTTACAGATCAAACTCCTCACAACACGGTCACGCCTATTGCTCGAAAAAGAGGAGATTTGTATGAATTAGATTTAGTACTGCGAAACAATCGAACAAACGGCAAACATCCAGATGGCATTTATCATCCGCATGCAGAAGTTCATCATATCAAAAAAGAGAACATAGGTTTAATTGAAGTAATGGGGCTTGCGGTTTTACCCGGTCGTTTGAAAGACGAAATGAGTCTAGTGGCCAAAGGGTTAGTTCAGAATAACCTGAGCGAATTAGCCAGCAGACATGATCAAGTGAAAAAACACGTGAAGTGGGCCGAACAAATCAAGAAAAAATATCCACATATTGAAGCAGAAAATGTCCAAAGCATTCTCCAACAAGAGCTCGGTTTGGTCTTTGTAACTATTTTAGAACATGCAGGTGTATTTAAACAAACTGCTGAAGGGCAGCTCGCATTCAGTCGCTTTATGAATTCGTTAAATGAAGCGTAAATCATTAATAAAAACAGGCAGCTCGTAATGAGCTGCCTGTTTTTATACAGTTAGGGCATGCTGTTTTAAAAGGGTATACAGAGCCTGTGTTCCTTTATTATCATCGCCTTGTTTTTCGAGCTGTTCATAAAGCGATTTTGCTAATTTTAGCCCTGGTGTATACAGCTCCATTTCTTCAGCTGATTCAATGGCAATCTTCATATCTTTAAGGAAGTGTTTAATATAAAAACCTGGTTCGAAGTCTCCTTTAATCATGCGAGGAGCTAAATTACTTAACGACCAGCTTCCCGCTGCGCCTGTTTCAATACTTTTTAGAACAGTATTCGGATCTAATCCGGCTTTTTCAGCATAAAGTATAGCTTCGCATACACCCATCATATTAGAGGCAATAGCGA
This sequence comes from Priestia sp. MDV22-iso46, assembly GCF_058629175.1. Taxonomy (NCBI): domain Bacteria; kingdom Bacillati; phylum Bacillota; class Bacilli; order Caryophanales; family Bacillaceae; genus Priestia; species Priestia sp. MDV22-iso46. Next base: position 2,290,604 of record NZ_JBZVWT010000001.1, on the reverse strand, counting down.
TTTGATTGCACATTTTTGTATGTTGACCAGCACCAGCGCTTCCTTGAAGAACGATATTTGTCCCCATTTTTTCAAGTATAGGCGTAACGGCAGAGAATGCTTCAGAATCGCCTCCTACCATAATCGCTAATGTTGCTTTCTGAGCCCCAATATCGCCTCCTGAAACAGGAGCGTCAAGCGCATGAATGTGCTTCTCTTTTGCTGCTTGATAAATCTCACGAGCAAGTATAGGGCTCGATGTCGTCATATCAATTGTATAGCAGCCTTTCTTTGCATTATGTATAATGCCGTCTTTGCCTAAATAAATCTCTTTTACATCGTGAGGGTAGCCTACCATGGTGATAATAACATCAGATTGTTCGGCCACTTCTCGAACGGTTTCTTTCCATTTGGCCCCTTTTTCAAGTAATGCTTGAGCACGAGTTTTTGTTCGTGTATAAACAAGGACTTCATATCCTGCGTCAATTAAATGCCCGGCCATGCTTTGACCCATAACGCCTGTTCCGATAAAACCAATTTTTTCTTTAGTCACAGCAGTATTCACTCCTAAAGTTAATAGTTTGATTATTCTAAAATTATATAGTTAAAGTTTGGGATAATCAATGATTCCGACTATATACAAATCTAGAAAAGTACTCTCAGTCCTGTGTCTTGAATACGAGGTAAGGAAAGAAAGTACTGAGAAGAGCGTATGCCAAAAGATAAAAAAAGCGCTGGCTTTACAGCCAACACTTTTTAGTGGTGATTATTTGCTGGTTTATTCGGTACACCCAGTTCTCCAATCAAAATTACAACTAGCGTGAAAACTACTCCAAGGATGGAAGCGGTTGCGAAACTGTAAGTACCGCCCGTCATTGCAGAGATTACGTACACTGCCATATTCATTAGTAAAAAGCCCCAAACAAAAGCCATTACGACACGCATTCTATTCACCTCGTTTACAGTACAGTTTGATTTCATTTTAGCATATAGCAGTCAAATAAGAAATTGAATTTTTTATGAATAAATAAGGGGCGTGTTCCCACATAGAAACAAAAGAGCAATAAGTCAGAAATAGGCATTATTCTAGTGCGCTTTTTGATGGTTCTATCATACACTGTATGGAACAACTAGTAAGTTACGGAGGAAGAGCTATGATACATCGACGCTTTTTTAGCTTAGATACGCAATGGAATGTCGTACATGTCCCTGAACGACCGAATGGTTTCGGTGTGTTAGTATTGGGTGATAAAGATCATTTTGTTGAAAGTTCAACTAGCTTATGGATTCAGCACGGCGGAAGGTCACAGCTGTTGCAATGTTTACAAGATGAAGGATACACAGTATTTTATTCCAATTTATATGGCCGGCATTGGGGGTCCCCTGAAGCATATCACCTTGCAAAACAACTTTATCATTTAGTAATGAAACAAGAAATTTTAAATAAACGAATTCATATTTTAGCTGAAGGAATGGGGGCTCTGTTAGCGCTGCAGCTAATGGAAAATGACGGGAATACGTTCATTCGATCAGCTGGTTTACTAAATCCATGTATTGATCTTCATACGCATGCAGAACATGAAAAAAACAATAAATTCTTTTATAAACAATTCACGAAGGACTTGACTCAAGCTTATAAAGTGGAGCGGAAGCAAGTATCAAAGCTAATTAAGGAGTACCCTTCTGTTACAGAATTAAAATCAACGCTGCCCGTGAAGATATGGACCGCGCCTAATGCCTCTACTCATTATCCAATTGCACACAGTAAAAAATATGAACTACATCGTGAAGAACTTCACTCTCCGATTATGCTTTCACTTTATTTGCCGGAAAAAAACTATTTGTTTGAACGGTCCCTTCTCCAATTTTATAAACAGCATGAAAAAGTGTTATAAGCAAAGCTTCTATGATTATACATATCATAGGGGCTTTTTGTATAAGAGATAAAAGGAAAAAAGAGTTCGTGATGCTTTTACAGATGAACTTCTTTGAAATAAGGAATGAGTACTCTCTATAACTATAGGGCTTTAAGCTTTTTGTTGAATAAATGATGAATGAAGAATTGGAGGAAGCGATATGGGAAATGTAGTAGTAATAGGGGCAAACCGCTTTATTGGTTTTCATTTATGTATGGCTTTTTTAGACGAAGGTACAGAAGTAAAAGGATATACACATTCTGCTCATAAAGAAGAAGATGATTTGCAGGAAGAGATGAAATTTTTCTTAGGGCGAAACGCTAATTATGCATCGACTGAAGTAGGAGAGTCATTAGATATGATTACCTCAGAAACGGATATTGTCTACTTCACGTATTTCGATGGAGGAGATTTTTATCATCCTGCTTTTTTAAGACAAGAAATGCAAAAAGCCCAGCAAGTGCTCATTCAAGCACTTAACAAATGCCGTCAATTCAACATTCGATTTGTGTTTGTTTCTACCATGCGCGTATTTGGAGACCAGCAGCGAAAGATTGAAGAAACAACGATTCCAGAACCGGACAGTAGTGAAGGAAGGCTATACGTTCATTTTGAGCGAATGATAGAAAAATATAAAGATGATGGATGGCCCATTATAATTGTCAGAACGCCGACTCTTTACGGACCTTGGCAGCCTTTGTCAATGTGCTATTCTAAAAATATTGCCGGGTACGAAGAAGCTTTTAACATTATGGAAGGCACGGATTTTATTATTTATATTGAAGATGCCGTCAGTGCACTTAGACTCTGTAAAACTGCTGCATATTCATATGAAGTGGTTCATTTAGTTGAAGAAAAGTTACAGCCTTGGAGCGCAGGAGCAAACATTACTCATATGGAGGTGAAGGAAGAAGCGGCTCAAGAAAAATATGAAATCAGCAGGAAAGCGAAAGAACTGCTGCATTTTTCTTCAAGAGTAACGGCTAAAGAAGGCATTTATCTGCAAAAAAAACATATGAGAACATTCTTTTTACCTCTTCATTAAAAGGAGAAAGTTGTACTTATAGAATAGATTCGCTAATATAAGGAGGAATAAATGTTTTTTAATAAAGGAGATTTCACTATGGAAGAGCAAAATATGCAATTCATGCAAATTGCAATGAAGTACTTGCCAGAAGCAAAGCAGATCTTAGATGAAACAGGCGTTGAGTTATCAATGGAACACGTGCAGCCGGTATTGACATTACTAACAAAAGTAATGAGCGACGCCTATGAGCTTGGCAAGCAAGATGCATTAGCTGAAAATGAAAACAACTAAAGAAAACAGCTCGGTAGAATCCGAGCTGTTATTTTTGTTTGGAAAATAAATCGACTAAAGGGGCAAACTGTTTAAGAAGAGGAGCTAGTTCTTCGACGGCGAGTACAATTTCATCGATTTGTTTAAATAATCTTTCCCACTCCTCTCGCTCTCTTTCTTCTCTTGATTTTCTGCCCCTAGCTCCAAACATAAAATCAGAAAAAGCTTCATTTCTTTGTCTTCTTGCCATGATACTCATTCCTTTCACTATTTTAATGGTGGGTAAGTTCTTATCTAATGTCCCATACTAGAGTAAGAGGGTCCCGTATGATTACTATATGTAGCATGATAGATACCTGAGTAGGACGAACACCTATATAGACAAAAAATAAAAAATGAAGTAAAATTAGTACCAACTCATAATAATTGATTATATAATCGATAAATGAAATGACGGATATAGGTTTTATAGGAATATAAGCCTTTTATTTAAAGGAGAGGTTGATATGAACGCTGGTGTTCTAGGAATTGGACGTTATGTACCAGAGAAAGTTGTAACAAATTTAGATCTTGAAAAAGTAATGGATACATCAGATGAGTGGATTCGTACGCGCACAGGTATTCAAGAGCGCCGAATTGCAGCCGATAACGAGGACACATCTGATTTAGCTTATAAAGCAGCAGTTGAAGCTTTACATAAAGCTAACGTCGAGGCAGAAGATATTGACATGATCATTGTTGCTACGGTAACGCCAGATCAACCGTTTCCTACAGTATCATGTATGCTACAAGAAAAATTGGGAGCAAAAAAAGCAGCTTCTTTTGATGTGAGTGCCGCATGTGCAGGGTTTATGTACGGCATGATTACAGCTAAGCAATTTATTGAAACCAATGCTTACAAGCATATATTAGTGGTCGGTGTAGAAAAGCTTTCTAAGATTACAGATTGGGACGACCGTAACACGGCTGTTTTATTCGGAGACGGAGCAGGTGCAGTTGTAATGGGACCTGTATCAGAAGGACGAGGTATTTTATCCTTTGAACTAGGGTCCGACGGTACGGGAGGCAAGCACTTGTATCAAAACGAGCTTGATCATATTGTCATGAACGGACGTGAAGTATTTAAGTTTGCTGTTCGACAAATGGGGGAATCTGCTGTTAATGTAATTGAAAAAGCAGGTTTAACAAAAGAGGATGTTGATTTTCTTGTACCTCATCAAGCGAATATTCGTATTATGGAAGCTGCAAGACAGCGATTAGACTTGCCTGAAGAAAAAATGTCTAAAACAATCCAATACTACGGCAATACATCAGCAGCATCGATTCCAATTTCAATTGTTCATGAGCTTGAAGCAGGGAAAATTCAAGATGATGATTTAATTGTAATGGTTGGCTTCGGAGGCGGCTTAACATGGGGAGCTATTGCTATTAGATGGGGAAAATAACACTACATTTTTAAAGCAACTGAAGGAGATGAATGTACGATGAATAAAAAACGTGTAGTTGTAACAGGACTTGGTGGGCTTACACCAATTGGAAATGATGTAGAAACAGCTTGGAAAAACGCAGTAGCAGGCGTGTCTGGCGTTGGTCCTTTAACAAGACTAGATGCAGATGAATTCCCGGCTAAAGTAGCGGCTGAAGTAAAAGATTTTAACGTGGAAGATTTTATTGACCGCAAAGAGGCTCGTAAGATGGATCGCTTTACTCAATATGCAATGGTAGCTGCATTGGCGGCTGTTAAAGATGCGGATTTGACTATTACAGAAGAAATTGCTCCAAACGTTGGCGTTTGGATTGGTTCTGGAATTGGCGGTATGGAAACGTTTGAAAACCAATATTCAACGTTATTAGAAAAAGGTGCCCGCCGTGTAAGTCCATTCTTCATTCCGATGATGATTCCTGATATGGCAACAGGACAAGTTTCTATTGCTTTAGGGGCGAAAGGCGTGAACTCTTGTACGGTAACGGCATGTGCAACAGGTACAAACTCTATTGGTGATGCGTTTAAAGTAATTCAACGCGGAGATGCAGACGTGATGGTGACGGGCGGTACGGAAGCGCCAATCACGCGTTTATCTATTGCTGGTTTCTGTGCGAATAAAGCACTTTCTACAAATCCAGATCCTGCAACAGCATCTCGTCCGTTTGATAAAGACCGCGACGGCTTCGTTATGGGAGAAGGTGCGGGTGTTATTGTGCTTGAGGAGCTTGAACATGCACTAGCGCGCGGCGCACGTATTTATGCTGAAATTGTGGGCTATGGTTCGACAGGAGATGCTCACCATATCACAGCGCCAGCTCCAGGAGGAGAAGGCGGCGTTCGTGCAATGCGTCATGCGATTGAAGATGCAGGCCTACAGCCAAGTGATATTGATTACATCAATGCTCACGGTACAAGTACAGGATACAATGATAAATTTGAAACAATGGCTATTAAAGAAGTATTTGGTGACCACGCTCAAAAAGTAGCAATTAGTTCAACAAAGTCAATGACTGGCCACTTGTTAGGAGCTGCTGGTGGAGTAGAAGCTATTTTTAGTGTGAAAGCAATTCAAGACGGTATTCTTCCTCCAACAATTAACTATCAAACACCTGATGAAGAGTGCGATTTAGACTACATTCCAAACAAAGCGCGTAAGCAGGAAGTAAAAGCGGTGCTAAGCAACTCACTTGGATTTGGCGGTCACAATGCAACAATCATCTTTAAAAAATACGAAGCATAATGAAAAATTCTAGGCTGATGCCTAGAATTTTTTTATTTTTAATAACCAAAAGAGTAGCAGTGAACATATCATGAAACAAAAGGATGAAGAAAGTGAGGGGAAAACATGCCGATTGTTTCAACTTCTACTTGGACGGAGCCGAAAGAAATAAGCCGTTATCTTGCGCGCTATTTTAAGAAATTAAAAGAAAAAGAATATATGGAATTACTTTTTAACTATGGAATGTGTCCGCCTTCTTTAATGTTTATAAAAGAACTAGAAGAAATGAAGAAAAGACAGGTTTGGAAGAAAGTTAAAGCACATTACGAGAAGCTTAAAAAAGCATGGAATGGGCCCGATGTAGCGGTGTTAGTGCTTCCAAGCAATCCTAGAAATCGAAAAATGCAGCGTGAATTTAACGGAAGAGCAGGTGTCGCTTTTACCGATAAATTATTTGTGTTTATGACAAGTCATACATCCGATGAAGAAATGTTAGCGGTACTTACCCATGAATACCATCACGTTTGCAGGCTAAAAGCCATTAATAAATCTGATGAAACGATTACTTTGTTAGACGCTATGATGATGGAAGGGTTAGCTGAAAGAGCTGTAGAGGAGTATTGTGGTAAAAAATATTTAGCTCCTTGGACAAATTATTATACCATTGAAGAAGCTAAAAAAATGTGGGAAAAGCATGTTAAACCTTATTACAATCTGCACGCTGACGAAAAGAAATATGATCAACTGTTATTCGGTCAAAATTGGTATCCAGAAATGATGGGCTACAATATTGGTTATCATCTTGTTACTTCATGTATGAAGCCTCACACTTTAACTACTACCCAGCTGCTTCCTCTTAGCACCAATACTATCTTAAAAAAATCTGCGTTCCAACTGTAAAAAAACAAGTTCTATATACCTGAAGTTAAAAATAGTAAATTTTATCCTATTTCCAACAAAAAATTAGGAGGTTTATGCGTTAAAGTGCCGAAGAGATATTCAGAAATCATTATTTTAAAAATAAAAAATATAATTAATTTTCAAAATATATTGATTTTGTAATAAAATTGTAATAATATCTTATTCAAATATAACAATTTTTAGAAAAATGAGGTGTGCACTATAAATGGATAAAAAGCCCGTCGAATCAACACCTTTACTAGAAGTGAAAAATTTACAAACTGCTTTTTCCATTAATGATTCCTGGCATAATGCTGTGGACGACGTGTCGTTTCAAGTCGGACGAAAGCGAATTGTAGGAGTTGTAGGAGAATCTGGCTGTGGAAAAAGCGTATTGTCTTTATCCGTTATTGGGCTATTACCTAAAGTGAATAGTCAAATTAGAAGCGGAAGCGTTTTATTTAAAGGAAAGAATCTTACGCACTTATCAGAAGATGAGATGAATGATGTGCGGGGGAAAGACATCTCAATGATTTTCCAAGAACCGATGACATCCCTTAATCCTGTGTTAACCATTGGGTATCAGCTGCAGGAAGTATTGTTTAATCATATGAATATATCGAAAGCGGAAGCGCGTGAAAAAAGCATTGCGCTTTTAAAAAGCGTTGGTATTTCGAGATCTGAAAAGCTCGTCGATGAATATCCGCATCAGCTGTCAGGAGGAATGAGGCAGCGTGTCATGATTGCCATGGCGGTAGCTTGTCAGCCTAAACTTTTAATTGCTGATGAGCCGACAACAGCCCTAGATGTTACGGTTCAAGCTCAAATTTTAGAATTGCTAAAAGAGATTCAAGAAAGCAATGATATGTCTATTATTATGATTACACATGATTTAGGAGTAGTTGCTGAGATGTGTGATGAAGTGATTGTCATGTATGGCGGAAAAATTGTTGAGCATACAGATGTTGATACGTTATTTTATGCCCCAAAACATCCGTACACGAAAGCGCTTCTTCACTCAATTCCACGCATGGAAGATGATGTAGAAGTATTAAATACGATCAAAGGAATTGTGCCTTCTCTTGTAAACATGCCGCGGACAGGCTGTCGTTTCGTTAACCGATGTCCTCATGCAATGGAAGACTGCAGTTCCGTTACGCCTGTTCTTCGCCAGGATTCACAGGGGCATGATGTCGCATGTCTGCTGTATAAAAATAGCTATCCGTCAAAAGGAGTGAAGACAAGCTAATGACTAAAGCGGTGAAAGATGTATTGCTAGAAGTTCAGCATTTAAAAACCTACTATCCTATTCACGGCGGATTTTTTCGAAAGAAAATTGGTGATGTAAAAGCAGTTGACGGTATTTCTTTTGCTATTCGAAAAGGAGAAACGCTCGGTCTAGTAGGAGAATCTGGCTGTGGAAAATCCACGGCAGGAAGAACGATTCTAAGACTGTTGGAACCAACTAGCGGAAAAATTATTTTCGATGGTAAAGATATCACAGAAGTAAAAGGAACTTCTCTCCGTAAAATTAGACAAGATTTTCAAATGGTTTTTCAAGATCCCTATGCTTCCCTCAATCCAATGCAAATGGTTGGAGATGTTATTTCTGAACCAATTCGGAATTTTACAGGAAAATCAACCAATCAATTAAAATCAGAAGTTATGAATCTACTTACAAAAGTAGGGTTACCGGAAGATGCATACTATAAATATCCTCACGAATTTTCCGGTGGACAGCGTCAGCGGATTGGAATTGCACGTGCACTTGCACTTCGTCCAAAACTTATTATTGCTGATGAACCGGTATCGGCACTCGACGTTTCTGTCCAATCACAAGTTTTAAACCTTCTTAAAGAACTTCAACAAGAATTCGACCTAACCTTTTTATTTATTGCCCATGATTTGAGTGTTGTTAAACATATGAGTGACCGTATCGGTGTTATGTACCTAGGCGGTTTAGTGGAAATTGCTGATAAGAAAAGTCTATACGCAGAGCCATTGCACCCTTATACGCAAGCGCTTGTATCGGCTATACCTGAACCAGATCCGCGAAAGAAAAAACAGCGTATTATTTTACAGGGAGATGTCCCAAGTCCAATTGATCCGCCAAAAGGCTGTGCGTTTCATCCTCGCTGTATACATGCCATGGCAGAGTGCGCCCAAACGAAACCTGCCTTAAAGGAGGTGAGACCTGGCCATCAAGTAGCTTGCCATTTATATAACTCGTAAAAGCTACATACGAACAGATTATTAGTTAAATAGGGGGAACGTCATGATGAAAAAGAAATCGTTTTTATCACTTTTTTCCATTTTGCTTGTGCTATCGCTTTTTCTAGCGGCATGCAGCGGTGGAAGCAGTTCTTCATCTTCTAGTAATAAAGAAGGCGGAGAAACAAAAACTGAAGGTGCGAAAACAGACAAGCCAAAAGATGGCGGAACGATTACGTATGGGATTGACGGAGCGCCGGAAGGGCTTTTTGAGTACGCATTGTATGGTAGTGCATATGATAGCCAAATCTTAGAATTTATCAATGAAGGTCTCTTTACTTATGATAAGAAATTAAAGATTAAATCTGACTTAGCTACTTGGGACGTGAGTGGTGATAAATTAACTTACACGTTTAAATTAAAGAAGGGCATTAAGTGGCATAACGGAGATCCATTAACTGCAGATGATTTTAAATATACGTATGAAACGATTGCCGATAAAGACTATACAGGTCCACGCTATGTAAACGTTGAGCATATTAAAGGCGCTCAAGAATATCACGACGGCAAAGCGGATTCTATTTCTGGAGTTGAAGTAGTAGATCCGCAAACATTTAAAGTAACGTTTAAAGAAGTTCGTGTAAATAACTTAGACAATCTGTGGCCGTATCCAATGCCGAAAAAGTACTATGAAGGAATTGCTGTAAAAGATCTTGCAGAGTCCAAACAAGTTCGTAAAGAGCCTATTGGTGTTGGACCGTTTAAAGTGAAAAAAGTGGTAGCAAGTGAATATGTCCAAATGGAACGTAATGATGATTATTGGAAAGGTAAACCTCACCTTGATGGTGTTGTTGTAAAAGTACTGGATCCATCTGTTTCCGCCGGAGCATTGAAAAAAGGCGATGTCGACATTATGGATGTTCGCCCAGCTGATCTAGGGCAAGTTGAAAAGGCAGAAAACTTAGACTTTTTGGAAGGGAAATCAACTAGTTATTCGTATATTGGTCTACGATTTGGACATCGTGATCAAAAAGCTGGTAAAAACGTAGATGATTACGAAAAGTTCAAAGATCTAAAACTTCGTCAAGCATTGCTTTATGCAATAGATAGAAAAGCAATGGTAAAAGCATTTATGAACGACAAAGCGGTTGTTTCTAACACAGTTATTCCGTCTGTATTCTGGATTGCTGCTGACCAAAAAGATTTAACAAAGTACAAGTATAGTCCTGAAAAAGCTAAAAAATTATTAGCTGAAGCTGGTTATAAAGACAAGAATAATGACGGTTTTGTAGAAGATCCAAACGGAAAACCATTTACGATCTCATTCGGTCACTATGCTGGTCCAGCCAACTTCGAGGGTCGTGCGAAGGCTATTATGCAAGCATGGAATGATATTGGTATTAAAACAAAATTAGCAACGGGTTCACTTGTTGAATTTAACTTGTACAATGAAATGAAAGATAACGACGATAAGGCGTTAGAGGCGTTCTTTGGTTCTTGGGACACTGGTTCAGATCCAGATCCTACAGGATTATGGAGCTCTGATGCTGAATGGAACTATGGCCGTTGGGTAAATAAGGAATCTGATGAAATGCTTAAAGACGGTTTGAGTGAAAAATCATTTGATGATAAATACCGTAAAGATGTATATGTAAAATGGCAAAAATTCTTTAATGAGCAGCTGCCAGCACTTCCTTTATGGGAAAATATCAATATTTATGCTGTGAATAAGCGTGTGAAAAACGTAACTCTAGATCCATCAACGGTAGTTGTAGATCCGGAGAAATGGTCTGTAACGGAATAAGTATTTTAATGTAAAGGAGAGTCAACGATGCTGCAATACTCACTAAGACGTATTTTAGGGATGATTCCAATGTTGATTCTGATCTCCTTTGTTGTGTTTTCCCTGGCAAAAATGATGCCAGGGGACCCTTTTGGGGGAGAAATCAACCCTAGTAATACAGATCCAAAATACATTGAGGAAATGCGTGATAAGCTAGGATATAACGATCCTATCTACGTTCAATATTGGAACTGGGTAAAGGGAGTGGCACAAGGAGATTTAGGAAAGTCAACAACTCATAAGTTACCGACATTAGATATTATTTTAGAGCGTATGCCTAATACTATCTTTTTAGCTTTGACTTCGCTTTTGATTACGTATGTGTTTGCATTTATTTTAGGTATGTATGCAGGAAGAAAACCGTATACCTTAGCAGATAACTTTATTGCAGGATATAATTACTTTGCATTAGCGGTTCCATCGTTTATCGCAGGAATCGTAGGCATTTATTTATTTTCCTTTCAGTTAGGTTGGTTTCCATTTAGCGGTTCTGTTGAAGTAGGATTGAAAGAGGGATCATGGGAATTTATTCAAAGTAGAATTCATCACGTTATATTACCCGCGCTGATTCTTGGCTTGATGTCGACCGCGCAGTATACCCAATTTTTGCGCAATGATATTATTGAAAACAGTCGCAAAGATTTTGTACGCACAGCTAGAGCAAAAGGGACAAAAGAATCTAAAATTTATAATGTTCATATCTTACGCAACTCAATGATTCCGCTTATTACGTTTTTAGGGTTTGATCTTGTAACAATCATTAGCGGTTCTATCATTACAGAAACGATCTTTACGTATCCAGGAATCGGAAAGTTGTTTGTTGACTCTGTAGCAACTCGTGACTACTCAGTTATGATGTCGCTTACAATGTTGTTTTCAATTTTAACACTGGTTGGGAATCTGGTTGCTGATTTGTTATACGGCGTAGCAGATCCGCGTATTCGTTTGGATTAGGAGGAGAAAGTATGGAAATTGTAACGAAAAAAGATGTACAGCCAGAAGTGAATATGAAAGCTCCTAAAAACCTTTCTCCATGGGCGATTGCGCGAAAGAAGTTTGTTAAAAATAAACTAGCCATGATAAGTTTAGCTTTTATGATTGTGATTACGCTTCTTGCCATTTTTGCACCGCTGCTTACAAAAGCAGATATTACACGTATCGACTATATGGCGATGAATGCAGCGCCTTCTAGTGAGCATTGGTTTGGAACGGATACTAATGGGCGAGACGTATTTGCACGTACATTGTATGGAGGAAGAACTTCGTTACTGATTGGAGTTGCTTGTACAACACTCGTTATTTTAATCGGAACTCTTATTGGTTCGATTGCGGGTTATTACGGAGGCAAAGTGGATCAATTCTTAATGCGTTTTACAGACTTTGTATTAAACTTTCCGCTAATTGTTTTCGTTGTAGTGTTAAATACAATCCTAATTGGAAAGATCTCAGGCGTTTGGACGCTTATCCTAGTTGTTAGTTTCCTAAGCTGGGGAAGTACGGCCCGGTTGGTTCGAAGCAAAATCTTGGCTGAAAAAGAAAATGAATATGTGCTTTCAGCTGTTTCCATTGGGTGCAGCCCGTTTAAAATCATCTTTAAACATTTGCTGCCAAATGTATTTTCAACGATTGTGGTTCAAGCCAGTTTGCAAATGGCGATCCTTATTGTGTTTGAGTCAGCGATTAGCTTTATCGGTTTTGGCGTGCCGGCTGATACGCCAAGCTGGGGGAATATGCTGACAGAAGCAAGGGAATCAGATGTGCTGCAGAATAAGCCTTGGATGTGGGTTCCGCCAGGTTTAGCTATTACATTTACGATCCTAGCTATCAACTTCATTGGTGAAGGATTAAAAGATGCTTTGAATCCCAAATCTCTTCGTTAAAAATCTATCACAAAAGTGTGATAGATTTTTTTAGGTTTGTCAGACCTCCTGACAAACCTATTACTATAGAAGAAACTCGGATTTTTTTCTGCTTATAGGGGTGGATATAGCTCATGAAGCCTTTAGTAATCATTAGCACTGGCGTTATATCTGAGCTTCGAAATAAGTGCATTTGAATAATAGCCAAAAACGAAGGCATTTTACAATTGATTTTTAGAAAAATAACATCATTTGGAATAAAAATTCCTTTCTCTGCCTATACTGATGGATAACAAACAGATAGTAAGTGAGGGGTAAATTATGCTATATCTTCATGATGTATGGGTTAATTGGTTTGAAGGCGAAGAAAACGGTTATAATGTGTGTCATTTCCATGAGTGGAGAAAAGACGATTGTGTAGAACTGCTCGATCAAGCACCGTTATTAAAAGTAAATCCGCTTTTATTTCATTACATTGAAAATGATCTTTCCGAGCTACCTCAACAACTACTACAAGATGTCTATCAGAAAGCATACATTCGGAAAAATCATGAACGCACGCAGGTTGAATATTGTTTTATCGTTACAGATGGAACGAATATTTTAGCAATTGATACGATGGGATATCATATTCCGATTCGAAAAAGCCGCTTAATTCCAAGACAAGAACAGTTAGTCTATGAGATGATTGCGGATCAAGAAGAGCTAGAATATAAGTTCAGTGAAGACGAGCTGAATAAAAAAGAGCATCATATTCTTTCGCCGTCTCCTGAAACGATGAGAGGACTAACACGTAAAGAACGTCAGCTAAAACAGCTGTTATTTATGGCACTTGATCAGCTACATACAACAAAAAATACAGCTCAAATCCGCTACTGGTACACAGAGTGGAATCCAACGAAGTACGAAGACATTCAAGAGATGTCGTTTCAAGACGTATGGAATCAGCTATACGATGAAACGAAGTCAGGGTGGTCACCGAAGCATAAATTATTATGCGAGCGCTTAGTAAAAGGACAACCTTTCTTTGAAAAACTTTGGGAAATTGAACAAGAGCCAAAAGTTAATTAAAAAAACGACTGCATAGCAGTCGTTTTTTTAACGTTTACGGCCAATTCCCATTGCGTTTCGCATTTTGCGAAGCATTTTATTAGCCGTTGCATTTGCTTTATCGGCACCTTGATCTAAAATATCATCTAGCTCGCTAGAATCAACTAATTCATAATATCTTTCTTGAATTGGAGCGAGTGCTTCAGCTACTACTTTAGCTGTGTCAGCTTTAAAGTCACCATAACCTTTGCCTTCGTACATTGCTTCAATGTCTTCGATCGATTTATTGGCTAGGATTGAATGAATACTTAATAAGTTTGAAATACCTGGCTTATTTTCTTTATCATAGCGAACAATACCTTCTGAATCCGTTACGGCACTTTTGATTTTCTTTTCAATTGTTTTTGCGTCATCCAAGAGCGTAATGAAAGCTTTTTGGTTTGGATCGGACTTGCTCATTTTTTTCGTAGGATCTTGAAGAGACATGACGCGTGCGCCCACTTTTGGAATACGTACTTCAGGAATAGTGAAGATATCATTGTATTTTTTGTTGAAGCGTTCAGCTAAATCACGCGTTAATTCTAAATGCTGCTTTTGATCTTCACCAACTGGAACCAAATCGGTGTTGTATAAAAGAATATCAGCTGCCATTAATGGAGGATAAGTTAGTAATCCTGCTGATACTGCTTCTTTTCCAGCGGACTTATCTTTAAACTGAGTCATACGTTCAAGTTCACCGATATACGCTACGCACTGTAGCATCCATCCCGCTTCTGTGTGGGCGGGAACTTCTGATTGAATAAATAAAGTCGATTTTGCTGGATCAATTCCTACTGCTACATACAGAGCAGCAAGGCTGCGAATGTTTTTACGAAGTGCTAAACGATCTTGAGGCGTTGTAATCGCATGCTGATCTACAATACAAAAATGACAGTTATAGTCATGTTGAAGTTCAACAAATTGCTTCATCGCTCCAATGTAGTTACCTAAAGTGATTGTACCGCTTGGTTGAATACCTGAAAAAATTGTTTTCATCAAATCTTCCTTTCATCTGCACATATATGATGCTAATTTACGGATACAACATAAAAAGGCCCATCCGCCCCTAGCATAAGCTAGGGGCGAATGGACCGCGTTGCCACCCTAATTAGCACACATAATTGTGAACTATCTTTATTCATATAACGTTGAGGTCAACGTTCAAGCTTTGCACTTGAAAGCTCCAAAGTCCATTCTGCAGGTTTCAATGTTTGTTCTCACCAGCCACAAACTCTCTAAAAATGAAAATTCTGCATACTACTCTTTTTCACAGCTTTAATTATATAGTTATTCGTTATTATAACGCGAAAAAGCAGGAATTTAAACATCTTATCGCTAAAAAGTTTTATAAGACAATTTACTGGAATTTTTCAGCGGCAAAAAAAGACAAGAACCTTTTAATTAAAGCATTTCTTAATGAAAATTTGGTGGAGGATTTGGTAAAAATCTTTTATTTAGTATTTCTAATGGCTTTGTAATACTATTGTAATACCTATACTACAAAAAAGATTTTGGACGTCTGACAAGTAGGCACAATCCTTATAAGATAAGGTTTTTTCCCTCGTGACAAAAAAATACCATTAAATAATAGTATTGCAATAAATTTTTAAAATATTTATAATAGGCGTAACAAACATATTTTTTACAAAGGTATTACAATTTCTTAAGTTTTCAGAAAACACAAAATAGACAATGTTTTGTTTCAATTAGCGAATTTTGTAATGAATGAGTCTTCTACATATTAAGCGCATACATTGGATTTACAGCATGTAAACAATTGATGACAGTTTCATAGGGTAGAAGAATAATTTTGCAGTGAGGTCTTTAATGCTCTACTACGCGAAAAAATAACTGATTATTTTGTATTGAAAGAGGATTAAGAAATTAGTACATATCAAAAAAATATGGTTGCCACACAAACAAAATTTAATAGGGGGTAACACGCAATGAAGAAAAGGTTGTCGATTCTTTTCAGTTTGCTGCTTGTAATGAGCTTGTTTTTAGCTGCATGTGGATTTAACAAAGAATCTGGTGGCAGTGAAAATGCTAGCAGTGATGGCGGCGACAAGAAGAAAGAGCAAGAGCTTCGCGTAAACATTAAAACTGAGCCTTTTTCACTGAACCCAGGCTTAGCTAATGATTCAACGTCATCAAACGTATTATTACAAACATTTGAGGGTTTAACTCGTATCGGTAAAGATGGAAAACCTGAAAATGCAATGGCGAAAGATGTGAAGGTCAGCGATGATCAAACTAAATATACGTTTACTATTCGCGACGATGCAAAATGGTCAAATGGTGACCCTGTAACAGCAAAAGATTTCGAATATGCATGGAAATGGGCGTTAGATCCTAAAAACGAATCTCAATATGCATATCAATTATACTATGTTAAAAATGCACAAGCTGCCAATGAAGGAAAAGGTTCATTAGATGATGTTGCCGTTAAAGCAACAGATGATAAAACGCTTGAGGTAACATTAGAAAACCCAACGCCATATTTCTTAGAATTAACAGCTTTCTATACGTACTTCCCAGTGAATACGAAAATTGCTGAATCAAATGAAAAATGGTACACAAATGCAGGCGAAAACTATACGTCAAACGGTCCTTTCAAGCTTAAAACTTGGAAACATAATGACAAAATCGAGTTAGTTCCTAATGAAAACTATTGGGATAAAGATGCTGTAAAACTTAAAAAAGTTGAAATGTACATGATCAATGATAACAATACTGAACTTTCAATGTTCAAAAACGGTGAATTAGACTGGGCGGGTATGCCTACTGGTCAATTACCGGCTGATGCACTTCCTGAATTAAAGAAAGACGGTTCATTAAACATTCAAGAGATTGCAGGTACTTACTGGTACAAGTTTAATACAGAACAAAAACCTTTAGACAATGTGAACATTCGTAAAGCATTAGCTTATGCAATTGATCGTAAAGGTATTACAGAACAAATTACAAAAGACGGTTCAGTTCCAGCGATGGCGGCTGTACCACCAACAATGTTTGAAGATAACAAAAAAGGCTACTTCAAAGACAATGATGTGAAAAAAGCAAAAGAATATTTAGAAAAAGGCTTGAAAGAAATGGGCCTTAAAGATGCTTCAGAACTACCAGCAATTAAGGTTTCATACAACACGGATGAAAAACACGCAAAAATTGCACAAGCTGTTCAAGATATGTGGAAGAAAAACCTTGGCATTAAAGTACAGTTAGACAACTCTGAGTGGGCTGTTTACATTGAAAAGTTACACCAAGGAGATTATCAAGTTGGACGTATGGGCTGGTTAGGAGATTTTAACGATCCAATCAACTTCTTAGAATTGTTCCGTGATAAAAAAGGCGGAAACAATGATACAAACTGGGAAAACCCAGAATATAAAAAGTTATTAATTGACTCTCAAAAAGAAACAGATCCTAAAAAACGTCTGGAAATGTTGAAAAAAGCAGAAGGTATCTTCATGGATGAAATGCCAGTGGCACCAATCTACTTCTACACAAATGCTTGGGTACAAGACAAGCAGCTGAAAGATGTTGTGATGTCTGGACTTGGAGACATTCAGATTAAGTGGGCTCATTTTGAGTAAGTAACATCAATTGTGACAAAGGGTATATGGGGCCTGGTGCTCCATATACTTTTCTTTCTTGTGCGCGAATTTTGTAAAAATATGGAGGTGTGTCAGGGTGTTCAAATATATAGGAAAACGACTTATTTATATGTTTCTATCATTATGGCTGATCGTAACAGCGACCTTTTTCTTAATGCGTGCTGTTCCAGGAGGTCCATTCACATCAGAAAAGCAGCTTCCCCCTGAAATTCAAAAAAATCTAAATCAGTATTACGGTTTAGACCAGCCTTGGTACCATCAGTACTTTGATTATTTAACATCAATTTTAAAGTGGGATTTTGGTCCATCTTTCAAATATAAAGGCCAAACGGTAAATGATTTGATTAACGGAGGATTCCCTGTTTCATTCATGCTAGGGATGGAAGCTATTTTAATAGCAATTGCTATTGGTGTAGTACTTGGTGTTATTGCTGCTTTAAAACATAATAAGTGGCAAGATTACACGGCGATGGTTATTGCAGTTCTAGGAATCTCAGTTCCGAGTTTTATCATGGCAGCGGTATTACAATACGTTCTGGCTATGAAACTACAAATTTTTCCGGTTGCACGCTGGGAATCTTGGGCACACACGGTGTTACCAGCTCTCGCGCTTGCTTCAACCCCTATGGCATTTATCGCACGATTAACTCGTTCGAGTATGCTTGAAGTATTAAGCAATGATTATATTCGTACAGCGAAAGCAAAAGGTTTAAGCAGAGGCGTTATTACAGTTAAGCACGCCATGCGAAATGCGATGCTTCCAGTCGTATCCTATATGGGACCTTTAGTAGCAGGGATTTTAACGGGTAGCTTTGTTATTGAAAAAATATTTGGTATCCCGGGATTAGGTTCACACTTTGTACTCAGTATCTCAAACCGAG
This sequence comes from Priestia sp. MDV22-iso46, assembly GCF_058629175.1. Taxonomy (NCBI): domain Bacteria; kingdom Bacillati; phylum Bacillota; class Bacilli; order Caryophanales; family Bacillaceae; genus Priestia; species Priestia sp. MDV22-iso46. The sequence continues at coordinate 2,272,310 of NZ_JBZVWT010000001.1, read as the reverse complement.
ATTACACAACGATTATGGGCGTAACGGTGTTCTACAGTATTTTACTACTTTTTTGTATCTTGCTTGTAGATATTGCATACGGCTTCATTGACCCTCGAATTAAACTTACAGGTGCTAAGAAAGGAGAGTAACTATGCAGCAACTTCCGAAAATTCCTAAAGAAATGTTTGAAACAGCAGGGATTGACCGCGCTCAGGCAGAAAAGATTGAAAAACCGAGTCTTTCATTCTGGCAAGATGTTTTTATTCGTTTTCGCAAAAACAAGCTTGCTATGTTTGGTGTAGTACTAATGGTTCTCCTTGTTTTTATGGCTATATTTGGTCCATTGATGGTGAAATATGATTATGCAACCAATGATTTACTGAATGCTAATCAGGCTCCATCTTCTGAGCACTGGTTCGGTACAGATGAATTAGGGCGTGATGTTTTTGCTCGTACGTGGGAAGGCGCTCGTATTTCATTATTTATCGGGTTAGCAGCAGCTTTAATTGATTTATTCATCGGCGTAGTTTGGGGAAGCATCTCTGGATACCGCGGCGGCCGTACGGATGAAACAATGATGCGTGTTGCGGATATCTTATATGGTGTTCCTTACCTTTTACTGGTTATTATTTTAATGGTTATGCTTGGCCAAGGGTTAGGCACGATGATTTTAGCGATGACCATTACCGGCTGGATTAACATGGCCCGTATTGTGCGTGGACAGGTATTGCAGTTGAAAAATCAAGAGTACGTAATGGCTTCACAAACATTAGGAGCAACAACAAAACGTATTTTATTTAAACATCTTATTCCTAACGCAACAGGTCCAATTTTAGTAACAATGACACTAACGATTCCTTCAGCAATCTTTACAGAAGCATTTTTAAGCTACTTGGGACTAGGCGTTCCGGCACCGCTTGCAAGCTGGGGAACAATGGCTTCAGAAGGCTTACCTGCTTTGGAATACTATCCTTGGCGCTTATTTTTCCCAGGTTTGTTTATCTGTTTAACAATCTTAGCGTTCAACGTAATTGGTGATGGATTACGAGATGCGTTAGATCCAAAACTACGTAAGTAAGGAAGTGAACTCATATGTCACGTTTATTAGAAGTAAAAAATTTAGCTGTATCATTTAAAACATATGGCGGAGAAGTTCAAGCTGTTCGCGGCGTTAACTTCCACTTAAATAAAGGTGAAACTTTAGCAATTGTTGGTGAATCAGGATCTGGTAAAAGTGTAACTTCACAAACGATCATGCGCCTTATTCCGATGCCTCCTGGCCGAATCAAAAGCGGCGAAATGCTGTTTGACGGCATTGATTTAGCTAAGAAAACGGATAAAGAAATGGAAGCTATTCGCGGTAAAGATATCGGTATGATCTTCCAAGATCCGATGACTTCCTTAAATCCAACGATGAAAGTTGGGGCTCAAATTGGTGAAGTCGTAATCAAGCATTCCAAAGTGTCTAAAGCAGAAGCAAAAAAACGGGCAGTCGAGTTATTAACGCTTGTAGGAATTCCTTTTCCAGAACAGCGTGTGAATCAATATCCGCATGAATTCAGCGGCGGGATGAGACAGCGTGTTGTCATTGCGATGGCTCTTGCTTCTAATCCGAAGCTATTGATCGCTGATGAACCAACAACGGCGCTTGATGTAACAATTCAAGCTCAAATTTTAGAATTGATGAAAGACATTCAGAAAAAAACGGATACATCTATTATCTTTATTACCCATGATCTTGGTGTAGTAGCAAATGTAGCAGATCGAGTAGCCGTTATGTATGCTGGTCAAATTGTTGAAATGGGTACAGTGGATGAAGTGTTTTACGATCCAAAACATCCGTATACGTGGGGACTGCTAGCTTCTATGCCAAGCTTAGATAACGAGGCAGAAGAAGAGCTGGCTGCTATTCCTGGAACGCCGCCAGATTTAACGAATCCTCCAAAAGGAGATGCATTTGCAGCGCGAAATCCATACGCAATGAAAATCGATTTTGAGCAAGAACCTCCAATGTTCAAAATATCTGATACGCACTATGCGAAAACATGGCTGTTACATCCCGATGCACCAAAAGTAGAGCCGCCTGCTTCAGTTCAACGCCGCATGCGTAAAGTTGATAATGTATACAGGACACCTGTACTCGTAGCGAAGGATGGTGAATAACATGACAGATAAATTATTAGAGATTAAAGGCTTAAAGCAACATTTTTTCACAAGTAAAGGAACAATTAAAGCAGTTGATGGTCTGACGTTTGACATCTTCCGCGGAGAAACATTAGGGCTTGTAGGTGAATCCGGTTGCGGAAAGTCAACGACAGGCAGAACGATTATTCGTTTATATGACGCTACTAGCGGTGAGGTGCTATTTAATGGCGAAAATGTACATGGTCGCAAATCTCGCTCAGAGCTTAAAAAATTCAATCGTAAAATGCAAATGATTTTCCAAGATCCATATGCGTCGCTTAACCCTCGTATGACCGTAGCAGATATCATAGCAGAAGGCATTGATATTCACGGTTTAGCTAAGACGAGAAAGGAGCGTATGGCAAAGGTTCACGAGCTTCTTGAAACAGTGGGGCTTAACAAAGAACATGCAAATCGCTATCCACATGAGTTTAGTGGCGGCCAGCGTCAGCGTATCGGTATCGCAAGAGCACTGGCAGTAGAACCTGATTTTATCATCGCAGATGAACCAATCTCAGCTTTGGACGTGTCTATACAAGCTCAAGTTGTTAACTTAATGAAGAAGTTACAGCGTGAACGTGGACTAACATATTTATTTATCGCCCATGATTTGTCAATGGTAAAATACATCAGTGACCGCATCGGCGTTATGTACAGAGGTAAGATTGTAGAGCTTGCACCAAGTGATGAACTTTATCGAAACCCTGTTCATCCATATACAAAAGCGTTGCTTTCAGCTATTCCGCTTCCCGATCCTGACAGTGAAAAAACGCGTCAGCGCAAAATTTATGATCCAAGTATCCATGACTATAACGGTGAAGAACCAGAGCTTAGAGAAGTATCTCCAGGTCACTACGTGTCTTGTTCTCAAGCAGAGTTTGCCACATATACAACATAACAAAAACGATCTCACAACGAGGTCGTTTTTTTATTTAGTTATCAAAGAACACTAAGCTTCAAGTTGCAAAAAACATGTAAGAACAAGTAACATTAGCGCTTTACAGGTATTATACAGTAAAGGATTGAAAAATACTATTAAAAATTTTCAGAATTTTATATTTAAGACAAAATATCTATGTATAAACCTTATAACTAAAGGAATATAAGTGATTAATAATGTTTTATTTTGAATAATAATTCAAAAAATACAAAAAGAAGGTAGACGCATGTCTACCTTCTTTTTATAAATCTGCTAAGATATCGCCATCTTTACGATTTTTGTCAATTTTTAGCACTTGATCTGCCGGCTGATAAGACGCACCATATATTTCTTTGTCTTTGTACGTATGAATTAACTCGTACGTTTTTTTCATTTTATTTAAAATGCTTTCCTCTGTTTCAGAGGTAGGAGACCAGTATAGAATTTCCATCTGGTTAATTTCATTTGTAGCTAATGACCGGCGGTTATAGCCAATTGTTTGAGCATGCTTAAAGTCTGCACGTTTATAAAAATGCAGTCGTTTTGCTGAGTCTGAATCTTTATAGTCTACAGGCTCTACTTCTAAAATAATTGGTTTGTTATGCTGTTTTAACTCATCAATTAATTTACCACCAAGCCCTTGACCTCGAGCGTCTTTTGAAACAAAGAGGTAATCAATAAAGATAAATTGGTCTGTTTCCACGTACATTAATACGTGGTGAGGTCCTTCATTTTTATGATAAATATCGCTGCGTTCTTGTAAAAGCGTTTCGATATGCTTCTTTGATTTCATTTCTTCAATGGGAAAATATTGACTTAGTTTTTCATACCAATTCATAGCACCCTCCTACTGATCGTTTCATGATGATGTTCATAATAGTGTTTAAACAGTTATCTTATCTTTACCCTTTTTAGGGAAAAGTAAGCATCTATAATTGAAAATATAGAAGAATAATCGATTGATTATTCTTAATAGTTAGATAATTATAGTGAGGTAAGAACATATAATGTAAAAAATGGTTTTTATTATATTTCGATCGTAAGTTTATTTGTGAAAATCACAAAAAACTATCGCATTTTTTGTGATTTTTGATAAAATGAACAAAGTGAAGTTTTTTTAATATTGTATTTTATAGATGTGATAGCGGTAAAAGTGAAGGTGTGAAACTTGCAATATCAGATTATTAGTACATACACTGCCTAGAATTATTTGGCTGAAAAATAAGTTAATACTATACAAGTAGCCGCTATCGCTATTAAATGAAATGGATATGTTAGGAGAGAGAATTATGCAAGGGAACACGCAAGAAAAAGAATTAAGCCGTGGACTTGAGGAAAGACATATTAGCTTAATGTCTTTAGGTGCAGCTATCGGAGTTGGACTGTTTTTAGGTTCTGCATCCGCTATTCGGTTAGCGGGTCCTGGTATTCTTATCATGTATGGAATCAATGGTCTTATTATGTTTTTTATTATGAGAGCGTTAGGTGAAATGGCAGTACAAAATCCAGTAGCCGGTTCTTTTAGTAAGTATGCTAACGATTATTTAGGGCCACTTGCTGGTTATTTAACAGGCTGGAACTACTGGTTTATGTGGATTATTACATGTATGGCTGAAATTACAGCTGTTGGAGTATATATGGAGTTTTGGTTCCCAGGTGTACCTCAGTGGATATGGGCACTTGCAGCACTCGTTATCATGACAGGGGTTAACTTTTTAGCTGTAAAAGCATATGGCGAACTAGAGTTTTGGTTTTCTCTTATTAAAGTAGTAACGATTATCCTTATGATTGTGCTGGGACTGGGCATGATTATCTTTGGAATTGGAAATGGCGGTATTGCAACAGGAATCAGTAATTTATGGAGTCACGGGGGCTTTTTCCCGAATGGTATGAAAGGTGTTCTTTTATCACTTCAAATGGTTATGTTTGCTTACCTTGGTATTGAAATGATTGGGGTAACAGCAGGAGAGGTGAAAAATCCGGAAAAAACACTAACAAAAGCAATTGATAATGTACTGTGGAGAATTTTGATTTTTTACATCGGAGCTTTGTTTGTTATTATGTCTATTTATCCTTGGCCAGAGATTGGAACACAAGGAAGTCCATTTGTTTTAACATTTGATAAAGCTGGAATACCCGCTGCAGCAGGGATTATAAACTTTGTAGTGTTAACAGCGGCTTTATCTTCTTGTAACAGTGGAATTTTTAGTACGGGCCGTATGTTATTTAATTTAGCTCAGCACGGAGAAGCTCCAAAACGCTATGCTAACTTAACAAAAGGCGGCGTGCCTGGTGCAGCAGTTATTGCTTCAGCTGTTGTACTGCTAATCGGAGTTGGCTTAAACTATGTTGTTCCTGATAAGGTGTTCACGTGGGTGACGAGTATTGCCACTATTGGAGCAATTTGGACATGGGGAATTATTTTACTTTCTCAAATTCGCTTCCGCAAGGGATTAAGCGATCAGCAAGTAAGTGATTTAAAATATAAGCTTCCGTTCTTCCCGTATACGTCATATATCTCTCTTGCTTTCTTAGCGGGAGTAGTAGTGGTGATGGGTTTTTCTTCTGATACAAGAATAGCCCTTATTGTAGGTCCGATATGGTTTATTTTATTGGTTGTTGTCTACTATTCAAAAGGTTTTCATAAAAGATAAAAAATGAGGCTCGGACAAAAGTAGTTTCGTTGAAGAAAGATCCGAACGAGTTGAATTCTTGATTAAGAATCCAACTCGTTCGGATTTTTTTATGGTGATGGTGAACGTAGGTTTACTGTATGTAGGGCTTCTAGCTGTTGATTGGAGGGCAAGGCGAAGACTCCTGCGGGAAAAGCGAGACCCCGCAGGAGCGGAAGCAACGAGAAGGCTCACCGCCCGCGGAAAGCGAAGTCTTGCACGGAAATCAGCAGCGGTGTAACAAGCGGGATCCATACGAACTCATATATCCCATTTGTTCGCCTTTAGATTGATGTAGTTGTGTCCCAGCCGCATTTTTTTCCAAAAGAAAATGAAGGATTTATTATTTCACTTTTTGCTTTAGTGTGCTAATATATTATATTGTTAAACAAATGAAGAGATGAATGAAGAAACAAATAATTTTTACGTGTTAATAGATTAGCATCGAGCTTTCTATCTCAAAAGTTTAAGCTTTTAGAAAGCAAAAGGAGACAGAGCAAATGAAAGATAAAAAATGGGGACTTTGGTTTTTAACAGCCTTTGTAGTTGGTAATATGGTAGGCGGCGGAGTATTTATGCTTCCTTCTAATTTAGCAAACGTATCAAGTCCAATCGGTTCAACACTTGCTTGGATTGCAACAGGTCTTGGCGTATTCATGATTGCTCTTGTATTCGGGAATTTAGTCATGAGAAAGCCCGAATTAAAAGGAGGGCCTCAAAGTTATGCAGCGAATCTTTTTTCATCGCCTAAAGCAGGTAAAGTAGCAGGGTATAGCATGGCTTGGGGCTATTGGGCAGCTAACTGGGCTGCAACAGCATCTGTCATCATATCGTTTGCGGGATATTTAACAACGTTCTTTCCAGTAATGGAGAGTAAGGATATTTTATTTTCAGTCGGAAATTTTCAATTAGAAGCTGGAAAATTCATTACGTTTTTAGTATGTTCTATTGTCCTATGGGGAATTCAAGCTATTTTGCAGCGAGATATTAATAGCGCCGGTAATATTAACTTTATCACAACGGCAGCTAAAATTATTGGATTCGGTTTATTTATTGTTGTAGCGCTATCGCTATTTAGCGCATCCAACCTGGTCAGTACAGAATTTGTTAATTCAAAGGGTATAAATGTAGGATTGGGAAGTCAGGTCAATGGGGCAGCCATTGCTACGCTGTGGGCGTTTATCGGAATTGAATCGGCTGTACTGTTATCTAACCGTGCAAAATCACAAAAAGTAGTGAAGAAAGCAACGCTGCTTGGATTATTGATTTCAATGGTTATCTATGTGGGGATTACGCTTCTAGCTATGGGGATTCTTTCAACAGCTCAGCTTCAGCAGTCTCAAAAACCTTTGGTAGATACGTTAGAAATGGTGATTGGACATAAAGGTGCTTACGTAATGGCCATTTTAGCACTTATTTCTTTATTAGGTTCTACTGTTGGATGGATTGTTGTTAGTGCAGAAGTTCCTTATCAAGCAGCAAAATCAGGGTTGTTTCCACAGTGGTTTGCTAAAACAAATCAGAACAATAGTCCAGCCCGCTCACTAACATTAACAAATGGCTTAACACAGTTGTTTTTGTTTGCGACTATTTCAGGTACAGTTTCGCAAGCCTATAATTTCGCTATTGTTGTAGCTACTCTCGCTTATTTAGTTCCTTATTTCGTGACGACAGTTTATCAATTAAAGCTTATTGTGACGGGTGAGACGTACGATATCATTAAAGGATCGCGAGTAAAAGACGGAATCATTGCCTCGTTAGCACTTATTTATTCACTTTGGGTGATTAAGACAGGGACAGCTGATTTAAAAACATTTTTCTTAGGTATTGGCTTATTTGTAATCGGGCTGTTACTGTATCCTATCTTAATGAGACGAGGAAAAAGCAGCACATCAGCTATTAAATAAATAAGAGGTTATCTCAAAAGCTTTGCAGAAAAGCCAGTTCTTCTGCAAGGCTTTTTTAGTGACTGAAAAATTTGAGGAATTTGTAAAAGAAAAAAATAATAAAAAAATGAAACTAATCTACAGGTTTATTCGTAATAGTAGTGTGGTAAATAAATAATGAAGAAAATCGGCAATGAAAATAATGACAGTGAAGGAACGAACTAATGTACTAGTTCGCTTCAAAAAGTATATCATTCCGATGAAGTTTATAGTATAATGCAAATAGATATTATTTTTTAAAAGTAATTATAAAGTAGTATCGATTTTCATTATCAGTCATTAAATATTTACACTCGTTGAAGTTTGTATAAAACAACATGATTTACAGTTCATGTTTTAAATGTTATGACCGATTATGATAGAAGGAGTGAAGGAGTAAATGGTTACATTATATACATCACCAAGTTGTACATCTTGTCGTAAAGCGAAAGCTTGGTTAGAGGAAAATGATATTGGATATACAGAGCGTAATATCTTTTCAGAGCCGTTATCAATCGACGAGATTAAAGAAATTTTACGTATGACAGAAGATGGAACAGATGAAATCATTTCAACACGTTCGAAAACTTTCCAAAAACTAGACGTTCAGGTAGACGCTATGCCTTTGCAAGATTTGTATGAATTAATTCAGCAAAATCCTGGCTTATTGCGCCGTCCGATTATCATTGATGAAAAACGTCTACAAGTTGGTTATAATGAAGACGAGATCCGTCGTTTCTTACCACGTAAAGTGCGTACTTTCCAACTTCGCGAAGCTCAAAGACTTGTGAATGGTTAATTTTTATATTTGTCTGTTTAAGATTTAAATAAGAAACCAACCAAGTAACGTTTGCTTGAAGTTGGTATATAAAAAATAAGCAGCAGGGAGCCAAATGGCCTCTGCTGCTTATTTTTTGTCGAAATAGCAGGGGAAATGAAGTATATATGTAATTAGTAAAGAAAGAGAGTATTTAAACATATAAAAGTGGTGGTGAACGGATTGGAGCTTTTACAGCTAAAATATTTCCAAGTAGTTGCTAGACTAGAACATATCAGTAAAGCGGCCGAAGAGCTATACGTATCTCAGCCTGCACTCAGCAAAACGATTTCACAGTTAGAAAAAGAGCTAGGCATTCGTTTGTTTGATCGAAACGGTAAATACATTAAATTAAATCGGTATGGTAAAGCATTCTGTGCCAAAGTAGAACTTGCTTTAAAAACATTGGAAGACGCAAAGCACGAGCTAAAGGATATGTCGAACGACCCATGTGAAGAAATTCGCCTTGTTGTATTAGCTAGTTCACATTTACTTCCAGAGCTATTAAGCAGATTTCGTGAGCAATATCCTCAGGTGCGTTTTCGACTGATGCAGCATTTGACTAATTCTAATTCACAGCCTGATTTTGATTTATGTATTTCAGCTTTTCCATTAACAACCCGTCAGATCGAACATACTCCTTTGCTTCGTGAATCGATTTTGCTTGCAGTGCCTCTTGATCATCCTTTGGCCAAGCAATCACGTGTAAAGTTAAATGAACTTAAAAATGAGAAATTCATTGTGCTAAAGAAAGGAAAAGAGCTAAGGAAAATAACGGATGTAATTTGTAAGGAACAGAATTTTGTACCTCAAATTACGTTTGAAAGCGATGATCCAGCAACAGTAAGAGGTTTGATTAGAGCGAAGCAAGGAATAGGTTTTATTCCTGAAGTAACTTGGGGAGGTTCTACAGGCAAAGATGTAAAACTGCTGAAAATTGAAGAGGGAACATTTGAACGTACTATCTTTTTAGCTTGGAACAACGGAGGCTACGTGACGGATTTACAACAAATCTTCAGGCAGTTTGTGATTGATTATTTTAAACATTTACCCTCCGGTATGCCTCGTGAATACATATAAGAATCATGACTAAATGTCATGATTTTTATTTCTTTTTCGAATAAACCTAAAGTGAACAGTAGAGAAAAACTGCATTATGTCATTTTTGATATAAGTATATAACTAAAAATGCATAGGTTATTCAACTTTTTTCCTTTACACTATTTTTAAACCAGAAAGTAAACGCTTTCAATGATGGAGTGGGGAGGAAGTAATATGATAATCTTCGGTGTAGCGCTGCTGTCTATTTGCATGTTGATAGGGGTAATTGTAGGGGACGCATTAGGAGGGCTGATGGGAGTCGAAGCCAACGTTGGAGGAGTAGGGGTATCCATGCTTCTTCTTGTATTAGCGGTGGATTATTTAAAGAAGAAAAATAAGCTCCAAGTAAAATCCGAAGAAGGCATTGCTTTTTGGGGAGGTATTTATATTCCTATCGTGGTAGCAATGTCTGCACAGCAAAATGTTGTAGCTGCTCTTGATGGAGGAGGCATGGCGCTTCTTGCAGGGGTGGTAGTAGTCGTAGTAGGCTTTTTATCCATACCATTTATCAGCAGAATAGGAGAGAAAGCGAAGGTGAAAGAACAAGAAATAGAGCTTTCTATTTTACCTAAGGAGCAAATCAAATGATGAATATGATCAAAGAAGGATTAGAAAATAACGGGCTGATTACGGCATTTGCTATTATTGGGAGTGTCATGTATATTGCTTATTTTTTATCAGATAAATTAACAAAAGGAAGAGTTCACGGATCTGCTATTGCTATTATGTTTGGATTAATCCTTGCTTATATCGGTGGAGTGAACACAGGAGGAGAGAAAGGAATTTCTGATATACAGTTATTTTCAGGAATTGGTTTAATGGGCGGAGGGATGCTGCGAGATTTTGCCATTATTGCTACTGCGTTCGGCGCCAATTTTAGCGAAGTCAAAAAAACGGGAATCAGCGGGATTACGGCCTTGTTTTTTGGGGTTTTCTATTCCTTTGTAATAGGTGTAATTATTGCTCTTTGTTTTGGATATAGAGATCCCGTTGCTTTGACCACAATCGGAGGAGGAGCCGTGACCTATATTGTGGGGCCGGTTTCTGGAACTGCGATTGGAGCCTCTTCTGATATTATCGCGTTAAGTATAGCTGTAGGACTAATTAAATCCATTTCAGTTATGATTTTGACACCGATATTTGCTAAGAAAATCAAATTAAACAACCCTCGTACAGCAATGATCTATGGAGGAGTTATGGGGACGACGAGCGGTGTAGCAGCTGGTTTAGCCGCGACAGATGTAAAACTTGTACCTTATGGAGCCATGACAGCTACATTTTATACAGGTCTTGGTTGCTTACTCGTACCATCTATTCTTTTTTTACTCACAGAGATTATTTTTTAAGTGTACAAAGTGTTTTATGAATAAAAGACTGCTGTGCTCATTAAACTAAAGAAAAGGCCATACTAAATAAAAATGTTTAGTATGGCCTTTTCTTTATCATTTAGTTGAACGAAAGCTATTAACAACCATGCCGCTTATCAGCACAACAGCAATTGTTATAAACGGAATAAATGTTCCTAGAGATGTATGGTCTGCAAAGAATGAATGTAAGTTCTTTTCATGTCCAATCATATTTCCAGCAGTATAAGCTAAAATAGCTGCCCCACCATAAACGAGCAGGGGAAATCGTTCCATCAAATACAAAATGAGCTTGCTTCCCCAAACAATAATGGGGACGGATACGAGTAATCCGGTGACAACCAAGATAATATTTCCATGAGCTGCGCCTGCTACAGCTATTACATTATCTAGTCCCATTACAATATCAGCAAATACAATTGTTCTTACAGCGGCGCCTAATGTCACACCTGCACGGATTGAAGATGCATCATCACCTTCTGATACAAGAAGCTTAAAGGCAATGATCACTAATAAAAAACCGCCTATGAGCTGCAAGTAAGGAATAGTTAGTAAATAAACAGCTAAAATAGTAAGTACAATGCGAACTATCACAGCTAAGCCAGTCCCTAAAAAAATAGCTTTATTTCGCTGATATTCAGGTAAGTTGCGGCTTGCTAAGGCAATAACAATAGCGTTGTCTCCACCTAATACAATATCGATACCGATAATAAGAAGAATGGAGGTTATTAATTCTAAATCCAATAGTCTTCCCTCCCAATATGTAAGGATAAGTAGCTCATATTGCTTTATCTGTGTTCATTTTTAACAAAAAGCGTTCATAGGGTAAAGAGATTATGTATATAACAAAGTAAGGTGTAAGGTGGCTATGAGTTGTCAGAGTATTTTTTATTTCCTTTCTTTCGCATTTTGTCATAAAATAGATATACAAGGTTCACTCAAATAGTGTATGCTTGTATATCCCAAGTTAGAATGCTTTACAAAGTGAGAAAGTACATGTAATATTGCTTTAACACGGGGGTAAAATAGTCCCTTCATCGTTTAGGGGTAATGTTCGAAATGGCCGGATTACCTTCACTGATTTTTCCGAAGGGAGAGATGATAATGGAAATCGAACGCATTAATGAAAACACAGTAAAATTCTTTGTCACTTACGTAGATATTGAAGAACGTGGATTTGATCGCAATGAAATTTGGTTTAGCCGAGAGCGCAGTGAAGAGCTATTCTGGGAGATGATGGACGAAATTCATCAAGAAGAAGAGTTTGTAGCAGAAGGTCCTCTTTGGATTCAAGTACATGCGCTTGAGAAGGGGCTAGAGGTTATTGTAACAAGAGCACAAGTTTCAAAAGACGGTCAAAAGTTCGAAGTACCTGTTGGTGAAAATGATAAAATCGATATCCCTGTAGATGGAAAAATTGAAGCGTTGCTTGATCATCAAGCGAATCAAAATAAAAAAGCTGATTTTGAAGAAGAAATTATAGAAGACGAAGGGCTACAGTTCGTCGCACGCTTTCAAGACTTAGAACATTTAATTTCCTTAAGTCACCATTTAGAGTTAGATGATATTATCAACAGCATGTACGTGTTTGAAGGAAAATATTATTTATACGTTGAGTTTACAGATGATGAAGACTTTGTAGCTGAAATTGATAACATTTTAAGTATCATTTTAGAATATGCAAATGAATCAAATGTAACCGTTCATCGTTTAATGGAATATGGAAAAGAATTAATCAGTGAAAATGCACTTGAACAAGTAAAGCAGTATTTTCCTTTACGATAATAGCAGCCGATTTCATGTATATGAAATCGGTCTTTGTTTTGCCCTCTTTTTTGGAAATGCTCTCCGCTCATATCGAACAATATAGGTGGAAAAAGCAGGCGGCTGCTTCCTACACGGGAAAGTGTAGTGTTAAAATAACAAGTTTGAGGATAATAACGGCATAGAGACCTGTTATTAATGATGAAAGATTGGTTTTAGGATAGGTGAAAACAAGTTGAAAAATAGATTACAGCTTTTAATTTTTGTTATTGGTATTATTGCTTTGCTTTATTTTACAAAAGGGTATTGGGACGGTAAATTTATTGGCGTGCTAAGTATCTTAATTACGATTAGTGTTGTTTTCATCGGTCTTGTTATTTCATTAGAAAACCGTCATCCAACTCAAACGCTAACGTGGCTCGTAGTATTAGGCGGTTTCCCGGTAATAGGGTTCTTTTTTTATTTGTTATTTGGACGCAATACGCGAAAACGGCGTTTATTTGCTAAAAAAGCAAAGCTGGATGAACAGGTGCTTTTAAAGATGGAAAGAGATTCCGGTATATTAGAAAATCACTTTGAGCAGTTGGGCACCAGTAGAAAGCAAATGCTGAAGCTAGCCGTCAGGCTTAGCAAGAGTCCAATTTCTTTTTCATCAGATACGCGCGCATTGACGAATGGAAAAGAGACGTTTCACGAAATTATGGAATCATTAAAGCATGCAAGGCATCATATCCACTTAGAGTATTACATCGTACGACATGATCACTTAGGAGAACAAATTAAAGATATTTTAATTCAGAAGGTACAAGAAGGAGTTTATGTACGTTTCTTGTATGATGCCGTGGGCAGTTTTCAGCTTTCACCGCATTATATTCACGAGTTAAGAAACGCGGGCGTAGAAATGATTCCGTTCTTGCCGGTCAGACTTCCATTTCTCAATAATAAAATCAACTTCCGTAATCATCGTAAAATTGTAGTCATTGATGGAACAATTGGATTTGTAGGAGGTTTGAACATTGGTGATGAATATCTCGGGAAAAGTCGGCATTTTGGCTTTTGGAGAGATACCCATTTGATGGTGAAGGGTGAGGCAGTCCGTTCATTGCAGCTTATTTTCTTGCAAGACTGGTATTATATGACAGGTCAGACGATGCTTACTCAAACGTATCTATCGCCGGATTTAATTGACATTGATATGGAAAAGTGCGGCGGTGTTCAAATGATTGCTGGCGGACCAGACCGTGAGTGGGAAATTATCAAACACTTATTTTTTTCGATGATTACGTCTGCGAAAGAGTCCATTTGGATTGCTTCTCCTTACTTCATACCTGATGAAGATATTTTTACTTCCCTCAAAGTAGCTGCTCTAAGCGGTATAGATGTAAGGCTTCTTGTACCTCAGAAGCCCGATAAAAAAATTGTTTTTCATGCATCACGCTCTTATTTTCCGGAGCTGCTAGAAGCAGGTGTGAAAATTTACGAGTATAAAAAAGGATTTATGCACAGCAAGATTGTGATTGTTGATAGAGAAATTGCCTCTATTGGAACAGCTAACATGGACATGAGAAGCTTTCATTTGAATTTTGAAGTAAATGCTTTTTTATATCGCACAGCTAGTACTCAAAATCTTGTATATGAATATATGCAAGATTTAGAAGAAACTAATGAGCTTCACTTTAAAGACTTTGAAAAGCGGCCATTTATACAGCGGCTATTTGAATCAACAGCCCGTTTGCTTTCACCGCTATTATAATCGCTGTAAACCACATTGCGTATGCTGTAATGTGGTTTTTTTCTGAAAGAAAAGGGTTTAGTAGAAAGGTGTCGAATACAAGGATATAGCTCGCTACTATAGGAAGGAGAAATGTACGATTGTTAGTTGCACAAACAGAAGAAGGCCTCATTTCACTAGCTCAGCGCTTTTCGCTTGAACAGCTTAAGCTGTGGAAAAAAGAAAAGCAGTTCTACTGTCCCTCTTGTCAATCCCCTGTACAGTTAAAGGCAGGTACAAAAAAAATCCCTCATTTTGCTCACCTGAAAAAAACATGCGTCGCTCAGCATGAAGGTGAAACAGATTATCATCTCGACGGAAAACGAAAGCTGTTTCACTGGTTTAGTTCTCATCTTGAAGTCGAGTTAGAAAGTTATCTTCCTGACATTATGCAGCGTCCAGATCTTCTTGTAGATACGCCCTCGCAAAAATATGCAATCGAATTTCAATGTGCTTCCTTATCTTCCTCAGCGCTAACCAAACGTTCTATTCATTATGAGAAAGGAAATTATATGCCCCTTTGGATTATGGGGGCAAAAAGAATGAAGCGCTTATCCACTTATATGTATCAACTTTCTTTTCAAGAGTGGCAGTTTCTTACTCTTTCCGATTATACGCCCACACTTCTTTATTTTTCACCTTCTACTAATCAACTGTTGAAACTTGAACATCTTATTCCTTTTTCATCTCAGATTTGTTATGCACAGCTTGTCGTGCTCTCTCCTCACGAGCATACCTTTCATGATCTTTTTTCTACACATACACAACCTCAATTTTTCTCTTCATGGATAAAGAAAAAGAAGGCATGGAGAACGCATTATATCCTCTATCCTAATCAGAAGCTTCAGCCTTTTTTACACGCTCTTTATGAAAATAATATTCCTCCCTCCCATATTCCAGCAGAAGCAGGCATGCCGCTGCCTTCTTTATACATGGTTGAAACGTCTGCTACTATATGGCAAACGTGGCTGCTTCTCGATTTAATGCAGCAGAAGCAAGTAGGGGATTTAGTTACAGAAAAAGAGTTAGGCCGGCTATGGCTCTACAGAATTCGTAAGAGGCATATTGTATTTCGGTCTTTGCCGATGGCCCCTGTTGCTGTGGAACAGCCCCTGTTTGAGTATATAGAGGTATTATGCCGGCTAGGGATGCTAACGTATATAACTTCTGGGGTATACAAAATCAGAAGGCCCTACACGATTCCAAAGCAAACATCTGATGCTTTTTTAGAAGATGGACAAATGATGAAAAGGTGGTTAAATCAAGCAAAAGAAGTGACATAATCACTGAAAATCAGTACGCTTAAGAAAGAATCCTTTTTTCAAAAGCGTACTGACTTTTGATTAATTCTTTTAAAACAACATACAATAACGAAAGAAATAAAAAGGATTCGCCTTAGAAAAAGCGAACAGTTATAGACAGGTAGAAAAAGATGGAGGGATGACCATGAGTGAACAATCAAAAGTAAAAAAGTTACCAAGTAGAAGCGAGATAAAAGTAGAAGATACGTGGAAACTAGAGGATATTTTTGCTTCAGATGACGCATGGGAAAAAGAATTTGAAGAAGTAAAAGCTCTTATTCCGCAAATGGAAAAATTCAAAGGGAAACTTGGAGAGTCCGCTCAAACTTTATACGACGCTCTTCAAGAGCAAGACGAGCTCACAATGCGCGTTAGTAAACTTTATACATATGCTCATATGCGCTACGATCAAGATACCACTAACTCTTTTTATCAAGGGTTAAATGATCGTATCAAAACACTTTATACCCAAATTGCAAGTGCACTATCGTATGTAACACCAGAAATTTTGTCTATTGAAGAATCAAAAATTAAACAATACATGGTGGAACATAAAGAGCTAAAGTTATATGCTCATGCATTAGATGAAATTACTCGCGAGCGTCCGCACATTTTATCAGAAAGCGAAGAAGCGCTTCTTGCTCAGGCTTCTGAAGTGCTAGGATCTTCAAGCAACACGTTTGGAATGTTAAACAACGCAGATTTAGAATTTCCTTCCATTAAAGATGAAAATGGAGAAGAAGTAGAAATTACGCACGGGCGCTATATTCGTTTCCTAGAAAGCAGCGATCGCCGCGTACGAAAAGAAGCGTTTAAAGCGGTGTACGAAACGTACGGTAAATTTAAAAATACGTTTGCAAGTACGTTAAGCGGCACGGTGAAGAAAGATAATTTTAGCGCCCGCGTTCGTCACTATAATTCAGCTCGTCACTCAGCTCTTAGCACAAATAACATTCCAGAAGAAGTATACGATAACTTAGTTAAAACAGTGAACGATAATTTGCATTTATTGCATCGATATATTGATTTACGTAAGAAAGTATTGGGAATTGAAGAGCTTCATATGTATGATCTCTATACGCCTTTAGTAAAAGACGTAAAAATGGAAGTAACCTATGAAGAAGCAAAAGATTATATTTTAAAAGGCCTGAAACCACTAGGTGAAGACTACCTTAACGTGTTAAAAGAAGGATTTGAAAACCGTTGGGTAGACGTTCATGAGAACAAAGGCAAGCGAAGCGGTGCTTATTCTTCAGGAACGTACGGCACCAATCCTTATATCTTAATGAACTGGCAGGATAATGTAAATAACTTGTTTACACTAGCCCATGAATTTGGCCATTCTGTACACAGTTATTACACAAGAAAAACGCAGCCATATCCTTACGGAGATTATTCAATCTTTGTGGCAGAAGTAGCTTCAACGTGTAATGAAGCGCTTCTAAACGATTATTTACTAAAAACGATTGATGATGAAAAGCAGCGCTTGTACTTGCTTAACCATTATCTAGAAGGATTCCGCGGTACGGTATTCCGTCAAACGATGTTTGCTGAATTTGAGCACGATGTGCACGTGCGTGCTCAAAACGGAGAGCCGCTTACGCCTGAATTATTAACAAAATTATATTATGACTTAAATAAAAAGTATTTTGGAGACAACTTAGTAATTGACGAAGAGATTGGATTAGAATGGGCTCGTATTCCGCATTTCTACTACAATTACTACGTTTATCAATATGCTACAGGGTTCAGTGCAGCAGCGGCATTAAGCAAGCAAATCCTTGAAGAAGGAGATGCAGCTGTTGAGCGCTATGTAGGTTTCTTAAAGTCAGGAAGCTCTGATTATCCAATTGAAGTGTTGAAAAAAGCAGGAGTAGACATGACAACGTCTCAGCCTATTGAAGAAGCGCTAGCTGTATTTGAAGAGAAATTAACGGAAATGGAACGTTTATTAAATCAATAAAATTAAAATGAAGCAGGAGCTGTATCCTGCTTCATTTTTTAAATCCTCGAAATTTGTTGTGATTGTTAAGCAATGTAAAAATAATAAGAATAGCTAAAAATAAGAGAGGGCCTGCGATAATGAGAGGAACAAGCTGCATAAGAGATAAAATATAGAATAAAAAAGAAACCAAAAGAATAACAACCCCTAGAGTAATTCCAGCAATTTTCATAGTTAACACCTCTATTAAAAGCATAATTGGTTGTACTATATGAGTGAATCTGGCTGTTTATGAAGTTTTTTTATAAAAAAGTGAATAAAATTGAAAAAAGGGGTTGCCAAAAGTCGACATAATTTGCTATAGTATTAATCGTGAAGTTTATCACAAAACAAACATATACCCCTTTGTTTGACCGTGAAAAATTTCTCCCATCCCCTTGTTGTCTTAAGACAAACGAAAAGACTTGGCGAAAGCCAAGTCTTTTTTGTTTATTTGATGCTTAGGATAAGCATCAACATTTAATGATTAACAGCTCTTTTCAGTACTTCTCCAAAAGGTGCCGTATTTGACAGGAACTCTCTCAACCACTTGCTGAAGCTGAAGTTTTTTCAATTCTTTTTCAGCCTCTTCTAATGATAAACCATACACAACCGCAACTTCTTTTGAAGCAACAAATTGAAAATAGCTTAAAAATGAACGAAGAGGCGGAAGACAAGCTGGATCTGGGTCAATTTCTAACATCTCTTTAATGATGTGTACATATGTTTCGTACGAATAGTATCCTGATATCTTAATGCCTTCTTCTTCAACTTTTTCGTTGAAGAACACAAGAGTTGGAATTTCATCGACATCCATTTCCGACGTGATTTTTAAATCACATTGAAAGGCCTTCGCAGCGTAATCTGAATGCAAATCTTTTACAAATTCATTAACATCTAGCCCCACATGTTTTGCACATTGTATTAAGACAGATTCTTCTGTAACATTTTGTTTTTCTAAAAATACTACTTCTTGAAGTCTTCTCAAAAAGCGAATGCCCTGTTTCTTTCCTTGCAGACCGGCCGCTTTAATCGCAATTGATGCAGCGTAAGGAGTATCGATTGGGTTTTCAAGCCACAGATTGCCGTCACATGACATACCGGAGCGGCTTCCAGTTTTCTCCCACGATTTTGCAATATGTTCAAATTTCTGCTGTGCTCCAATATTTAATTGCTGTAAGTTTCCGCCAAGCACATGCTTGAGGGATAACAGCTGACCATATTCTATTTGTAACTTCTTTAGAATAGGCTCGAGTGCCCAGCATTCCGGGCAAAGAGGGTCAACAAATACATAGATTTCAAGCGGTTTTTTATTTGAACCTTGACAAAGCTGATGCAAGGATGGGTATTGGCTATTTAGATTACTCAATGTGAAAATCCTTTCTCATCTGTCTGTTCCGGTGAATTAATCATGTGTTGGGCAGTTAAAATAAGACGATGATAAAGTTCATCTCTCTCAGGGCCTTCTAAATTAATTTCGTCCATTGCTTCATGCATACATGTCAGCCAGGCTTTGGCTCTTGACGGTGTAATTTCAAAAGGAAGATGCCTAGCTCTCAGCATAGGGTGACCATGCTCTTCAGTGTATAACGAAGGCCCTCCTAAATATTGTGTCAGAAATTGCTTTTGCTTTCGTGCTGTTTCTGTTAAATCATCAGGAAAAATTGGCGCGAGCTCAGGATGTTGTCCAACGCGTGTATAAAAAGCATCAACAAGTTTTGAAATCGTATGTTCACCGCCTAATAATTCGTAAGGGGAGTGGATTTTTTCTCTCATGTTGATAACTCCTTTGTTATAAGAAATATACGTCTTAACTCTTTGGTGTTTTTTACTTTCCTTAATTTTAGCAGTGTCATTTCGTTAACTCAAACTATCCGCTTACTTCTTCTACTGGAAAAGAGATAAAGTCGAATTTTACATAAGAAAAGTCTATGATGCTGTGGCAAATCACTAATTATGAGAAACAAAGGAATACTTTCACAAACGTTTCCTTCTATTTATATAGTGTAACCTCGACAAACTACAGCCATTCCATGTTCGAGTGGCGAATGCTTTGGCTCATTTACACAAGATAAGAAGACATAATTTTATTTACATATTTTTGCGTTTCCTGAAAAGGGGGTACTCCGCCGTATTTATCAACGTTACCTGGTCCAGCATTATAGGCCGCCAATGCTAATTTCACGTTTCCGTTGTATTTATCTAACATTTGTCGAAGATATTTGGCTCCTCCAAACACATTTTGCTTGGAGTCATACGGATCTTCTACACCAAGAGCTTTAGCGGTTGCTGGCATTAGCTGCATAAGCCCAGCCGCTCCTACAGAACTTTTGGCAGATGGATTAAAGTTTGATTCTTGTTTAATAACAGAACGAATAAGTTTAGGATCCAGCTGGTAGCGTGCAGCTGCTTCTGTAATTATCGTTTGTACATCCTGAGAACTGGCCTTTGCCGTTTCATTTTTTTGTGCAGGTAAGGCAGCATTTGAAGCCGCTGCCTTACTTGAGGAAGAAATAGATGGCTCGGACTGCATTTGAACCGCCGTAGATGGAAACATCTGCGCTGCCTTCAAGTAAAGATTGGTACTCATTTGAGGCTCTTGATTGACGTAGTCTTGAAAAAGCTGAGCAAATACAGAGAGTAAAGTTGTACCAAGCATCACGTTAGCTGTTGGCATCTGGTTGTTAACTGAAAATGGCTGAGTTCCAGGAAATTGAACGGAAGACATGTAATTGTTAATATTCATGCTCATGAATTTATTCTCCATCCATTAACGTATACTTTCGCTTGTAAAACCGTCGAATTTTATTTTCCGTTGGTTTCTTTTTAATATCAAGCTCCGTAAGCAATTGCTCAAAATATTTTGCTCCTTCATTGGCATCGGTTACTTCGTATTCAAGTTCATAATCCTCAGCACCTAGATAAAAGCTATGATCGAGTACAAGTAACCCGTTTTTATATGGAATTTCTGCTCGACTTGTACGCAAAGTGCCAAAATAAGTTAGCGCATGGCTATCGACTTGTAAATCAGTAATAAGCTGTTGAATTGTTGACGGAATCTTGGCGCTGCCATCTCGCAATTCTTTAGCTTGTTCATTTGTTAATGCTTCATGTGTTTCTAAAAGACCCTCTTGATGAGGCTGTTTGAGCGTGAGAACGGACTTATCTTTTTTGCTTCTAATTCGCAGGGCAGCCCCGCAGTCTTTTAATGAGAAAGCAGGTGTATCAAAATAGTGGTTTTCTTGAGAAACAAACTGATCTTCAGTTAGTTGAAAGTGTGAGCGGAGACGATCAAACTCTTCTTTCGTTACTATATTTTTAAATTCAATTTCAATTTCTTGTTTCAATGAAATCATCCTTTTAATTTAGGTCTTTTGGTAAGGCACTTTCCATCTTAATTTATCACACTTTTTGAGACAGTAAAACTACATTTCCTAACAGGAATAACCATATGGGGAACTTGGAAAATGAAGAAATACGGATTGTTTAGGTTTTACCTTTATTAAACGTTCCTGGAATGTGTTAAAATAGTAACGAATTGTATAGTTGGAAGGAGTTTATTTATGCACAATCGAATTGACATCACTACCTGTGTGATGAAATCAAATGAATTACATTTAAAAGCAGACCCTATTGAGACGGAAATTGAACAATTGGAAGATACAAAACAAATGCTTGTTGACTCAGATAACATGTCATTTGTATATGTTGTAGATATTAATGATCAATTTATGTATGTTGGCCTTAGTGATAATATTTGGGCAAATTTAAAGCACGTCTTACATAAAGATATGAAAGTATTTTTAGAAATTAATAAGAAAGTAATTGAGCTATCAGCCGTTAAAGAAGAGCTATCTTATCTCATCAGTAACATCGAAGGAAATGTGAATTATGGAGACGAGATGGTAGCAAGAGTAGAGGAAGTTTTTTTAGATAAAGAAAATAAGTAATAGAGAGAAAAAAGGGGGGTGTTATTAATGATCAGGCATTGGGATTTATTTTTAGCACCGTATAAACAAGCCGTTGAAGAACTTAAGGTGAAATTAAAGGGAATTCGTTCACAGTATGATATGAAGTCTACACATTCACCTATTGAATTCGTGACGGGACGAGTAAAGCCTATCGCCAGTATTTTGGATAAAGCGACTCGAAAAGGAATTTCTCTCGATCGCTTAGAGGAAGAGATGCAGGACATTGCGGGACTCCGTATGATGTGTCAATTTACGGACGATATTAAAGCGGTCGTAGAGCTCCTTCGTCAGCGAACAGACTTTGAATTGATTGAAGAAAGAGATTATATTCTTCATAAAAAAGAAAGCGGCTATCGTTCATATCATGTGGTCGTATGTTATCCTGTTCAAACAATTAAAGGTGAAAAGAAAATTTTAGTGGAAATTCAAATTCGTACACTGGCTATGAATTTTTGGGCTACAATTGAGCATTCTTTAAATTATAAGTACAGCGGGAAATTTCCTGAGAATATCAAAAAACGACTTCAGCGTGCTTCTGAAGCGGCTACTCAGCTCGATGAAGAAATGTCTCAAATACGAGGTGAGATTCAAGAAGCTCAGGCTATTTTCTCACGAAAAAAAGAATCGGCGGAAGAATCTTAGGTATGACTCAGCAACAGCTTTGTACATTGGATGGATAGGGGGAGAGAATTAGGTGGAGAAAATAAAATTTGCTATTACATCAAAAGGCAACCAAATATCAAATACGCTTATGCAAAAAATGAAAACGTATTTATTAGATTTTCATTTAGAATATGATGAAAACCAGCCTGATATTGTAGTGTCAGTAGGAGGGGATGGAACGCTTCTCTACGCGTTTCACCGCTATCGAAACCGACTTGACAAGACGGCTTTTATTGGGGTTCATACCGGCCATTTAGGCTTTTACGCAGATTGGACACCTGATGAGATTGAGAAGCTGGTGATTGCTATTGCAAAGACACCCTATCAGACTGTAGAGTATCCACTGCTCGAAGTGATTATTCGCTACACAAACGGTGGACGCGAAGCTCGATACTTAGCTCTGAATGAATGTACGGTAAAAAGTGTAGAAGGTTCTTTAGTAATGGATGTGGAAATTAAAGGGCAGCGATTTGAGACATTCCGAGGAGACGGCCTTTGCGTATCCACTCCCTCGGGAAGTACAGCTTACAACAAATCCCTTGGAGGCGCGATTTTACATCCTTCGCTTCAAGCTATTCAAATTGCTGAAATGGCTTCTATTAACAATCGAGTGTTCCGTACGATAGGTTCTCCATTGGTTCTTCCTGGACATCATACAGCGCTGTTAAAGCCTGTCAACGACGCAGACTTTCAAATTACCATTGATCATTTAACTCTTTTACATAAAGATGTAAAGTCGATTCAATTTCGGGTAGCAAGCGAAAAAATTCGATTTGCTCGCTTTCGTGCGTTTCCTTTCTGGCAGCGTGTCAGAGACTCTTTTGTATGTGATGATTAAAGGCAGGGAAGAGAATGAAACAAGTTTTTACGTTGAGTTGGACCGTAGATAATTCTTTCGAGGGTGTAGCGGTTCGTGAATTTTTAAAAGAACATGATATTTCCAAAGCTTCTCTGACGGACATTAAGTTCAGAGGAGGAGCAATTGAAGTAAATGGAAAGCATGCAACGGTTCGATATATTCTGCAAAAAGGTGACGAAATCAAGGTGGCGTTTCCACCAGAAAAAGCAAGTGAAAGTCTTCTTCCTAGAGCTATACCTTTGGATATTGTATACGAAGATGAGTATATATTAGTTTTGAATAAGCAGCCAAACATGCCAAGTATACCTTCTCGAGAACATTTAACGTGGTCACTAAGTAATGCTGTGCTCTATTATTATGAGGAAAATAACATTAACTCGACTGTTCATCTTGTGAATAGGTTGGACCGAGACACATCTGGGCTGCTTATTGTCGCTAAGCATAGGCACGTTCATTACTTATTCTCTAAAGCACAAAAAGAACATGAAATTAAACGCGTGTACCGAGCTTTTGTTCATGGTAAGCTTGTTGGCAAAGAAACGATAGAGGCACCGATTGGCCGAAAAGAGTCAAGTATCATTGAACGGGAAGTAAGAGAAGATGGGCAGTTTGCTATTACACACTATACGGCGCTTCGTCAGTATTCTTCTTTTACAGAAGTTGCTCTTTCGCTTGAGACGGGGAGAACTCACCAAATTCGTGTTCATATGGCTTATAAAGGATATCCACTGCTTGGAGATACCTTATATGGCGGAACGAATCATCTTATTTCTCGTCAAGCTCTTCACAGCTATGAGCTCACTTTTTTTCATCCTTTTTTACAAAAAACTTTGTCTTTTACAGCACCTTTGCCGCCAGATATGCAGAAACTTCAAATCGTAAAAGAAAGTCGCTTTTTTTAATGAAAAGCGACTTTCTTTTTACACGAAGTGATTAAATTTTTCCTCTACGTAAGGCATAGATGAAGGCACCGATATAATATTCCTTTCAGGATACTGAAACGCCGTTAAAGCCCCTCCAAAAACTGCGCCTGTATCAATATTAATGGTATTATGAATTTTTCTGGCTTTTACTACGGGTGTATGCCCATACACGATAAAAGGTTTTCCATTATAATGTTGGGCCCAATCCCGTCGGACAGGCATGCCGTTTAGATGTTTTTCACCCGTAATGTCTCCGTATAGCACAAAGGTTTTTACTTTTTTATCCGTTCTGCCGATGTATTCAGCTTTAAGACCGGCGTGAGCAATAATTAATTGGTTTTGATCAAGCTGCACATATAGAGGCGATTGCTCATAAAGCTCAATGAACTTTTTCTTAATGAATTTCTGTTCTCTTGAAGGTAAAGCTTCGTACTCAGCAACGGTCGTTTCTAACCCATGAGTAATTTGCACTTTGTTACCGCAAAAGAAGCGATATAGCTTATTGCAGTGATTGCCTGGACAGTAGTAAGCTTGCTGATGCTTTATTACAAGTGACCATACGAGCTCAATCACTTTTAGTGAATGAGGTCCTCGGTCTGTTAAATCACCTACAAATCCAAGGCGCCGTCCGTCAGAGTGGATAGGAATTCCGTCTTGCCACTCATACCCAAGTTTTTCTGTTAATGCTTTTAATTCATCATAGCACCCATGGATATCGCCTATTATATCTACTTTCATCTGTTATCCACATCCTTAAAAGGTTTTTCCTTTGACGATATAAAATTACCCTTATATGGAGCAAACTATGTGTAGAACTTATATATTATTGGGAAAAGAGTAAAGAGCTATGAGTTGAAAAAAAGCAAAATTCATCATAAAGTTAAATGAGTTTTGTGCGACAGGGAGGTTGAAGACATGACAGATTCAATTGAAAAAGAAGAAAAGGCATGGTTCGCCGAACATTTATTATCACTTTTAGAAAAAAATGAAATCGATGCATTTCGTGAAGAATTTTTACATATGCATACGTATGACCAAGCTCAATTTTTTGAAGAATTAGATGAGCCTTCTAGATTTGCGCTGTACGAGATGTTATCTCCTGAAGAAATGGCGGATATCTTTGAAAATGTAGAGATACGAGAAGAAGATTATCAAGAAATTCTCTCAGAAATGCACCCCAATTTTGCAGCAGACATGCTGTCGGAAATGTCGGCGGATGACGCCGTTGACGTATTAAATGAATTGGATAAAGAACAAGTGGCGAGCTATTTAACGATTATGGATGAAGAAGCAGCCGATGAAATTAAAGAGCTGCTTCATTACGAGGAATATACCGCTGGAAGTATTATGACGACTGAGTTTGTGGCCATTCGTGAAAATCAAACCGTACATTCAGCTATGCACATTCTACGCAGGGAAGCTCCAGAAGCGGAAACGATTTATTACGTATTTGTTATTGATGAACAAAAGCATCTAGCAGGTGTTATTTCTCTTCGTGATTTAATTATAGCAGATGAAGATACGATGATAAGCGAAGTTATGAATGAACGAGTCGTATCTGTGTCAGTAGCAGAAGACCAAGAAGAAGTTGCGCGTATTATGCGCGATTACAACTTTCTTGCGCTTCCAGTTGTTGATTTTCAGCAGCATCTTCTCGGGATCATTACGGTTGATGATGTGATGGACGTTCTTGATGAAGAGGCATCGGATGACTATTCTAAATTAGCGGGTATTAGTGATGTAGATGATACGATTGACCACAATCCTTTAGTAGCGGCCAAAAAGAGGCTGCCTTGGCTTATCATTTTGCTGTTTTTAGGAATGATGACAGCGAGTTTAATTGGACGTTTTGAAGATACGTTGAATCAAGTAGCTATTTTAGCTGTATTTATACCTTTGATTGGCGGTATGGCTGGTAATACAGGAACACAGGCACTAGCCGTTGCGGTTCGCGGACTGGCGACGGGAGAAATCGAAGAAGAAAGCAAAATTAAGCTGTTAATCCGAGAAGCAGCTACCGGAATGATTACGGGCGCATCATGCGGACTTTTAGTTGTATTAATTGTTTATATTTGGCAAGGTGATCTTATTTTAGGCGCTTTGGTAGGCGTCTCTGTATTTTCAACATTGATTGTGGCTACACTAGCAGGAGCGTTTATCCCGCTTCTCATGCACAGGTTCAAAATTGACCCTGCAGTCGCATCAGGACCATTTATTACAACGATCAATGATCTTATCAGTATTTTAATTTACTTCGGTCTAGCGACAACATTTATGAGTTATTTAAAATAATGAAAGGACTTTAGAATTCGACATGAGTAATCATGTCGGATTTTCATTATCAGTTCATATAGTTGACAGAGAACCTTCAAGCTTTTATGATTAACCTTTAATTTTGAATACTAACGTCTTCGTTTTATAAATAGCGAAGGTAAAAGGAGGGGAATCTAATGGAACAGCACGCGTCCTTTACATCACTTGTTATCGTCATTAGTTTGGCCTTTTTAACGCCTATACTGTTGCATCGGTTTAAACTCAACATTATACCTGTAGTCGTAGCTGAAATTATTATGGGATTAATTATAGGGAAAAGTGGTTTTGACCTTGTGGAGCAGGATATGTGGCTTGAAACACTTTCCACTCTAGGCTTTATCTTTTTGATGTTTTTAAGTGGTTTAGAAATTGATTTTTCTGCTTTTGCTGGAGGAAATTCAAAAGACAAAAAGGTATCAGGAGCGAAGGTGCCAAATGCTTTTTCCATTTCTATACTAGTGTTTGCAGCTATCTTTGCGGTTTCACTATTTTTGTCCTATGTTTTTGTATGGACAGGTTTTATTGATAACGCCTTTTTGATGACGCTTATTATTTCTACCATTTCACTAGGAGTAGTAGTGCCGACATTAAAAGATGCACAGATTATGAAAAAGCCGATTGGACAAACCATTTTATTGATTGCGGTTATTGCGGACTTAGTCACGATGATTTTACTAGCCGTATTTGCTTCCGTCTATGATAAATCAGGAAATAGCAATACATGGTTGATTTTAATCTTATTTGGAGTAGGAGTGATTTTATACTTCATAGGGAAGCAGTTTAAAAACCGATCGTTTCTTGAGACAATGTCTAAAGGCACAATTCAAATCGACACGCGCGCGGTATTTGCACTCATTATTATTCTGGTGGGTCTTTCGGAGTCAATTGGCGTTGAAAACATTTTAGGCGCTTTTTTAGCGGGATCACTCGTTTCTCTTCTTGCGCCTAACAAAAACTTAGTTCATAAATTAGATTCGTTTGGCTACGGATTTTTAATTCCTATCTTTTTCGTGATGGTAGGAGTGAAGCTTGACGTTTGGTCATTGTTCAGTGATAAAAAAGTGCTGATATTAATGCCTTTATTATTCATTGCACTGTTGATATCCAAGCTAGTCCCAGCGTTAATCTTAAGAAAATGGTATGATATGAAAACCGTTTTGGCATCGGGTTTTCTTTTAACATCGACTTTATCACTCGTTATTGCGGCAGCAACGGTTGGTGAAAATATTGGTGTTATTGATTCACAAATGTCCGGTGCGCTGATTTTGGTGGCGATTATTACATGTATTATTACACCTATTATCTTTAGAAAGCTGTTTCCAAAGCCAGAAATCAGTGACAGAAAGCTGAAGGTTAATATGCTCGGTGCAAATCAATTTACACTCCCGGTTATTCGAGAAATGGATCTTGATTTATATGATGTTACGATTTATCATCCTACTCAGGACAAAATTGAAAACCGTACGTCGGATTCCATTTTTAATATCGTCGACATCGATGGATATAGTAAGGAAACTTTAATACGTATGGGGATTTTAGATGCGGATGTATTAGTTGTAACAACAGGGGAAGAAGAAAGAAATAGCGACATTGCTCTATTTGCAAAAGAATATGGTACAGAACGGGTTATTGCCCGCGTAGAAAGTCCTGTATTAGATGAAAAGATGAAAGAAAATAACATTGAAGTTTTTTCTGTGCTGTTATCTACGACTGCATTGCTAAAAGCTTTAATCGAATCGCCAAATATTTTAAATATCTTAACAAATCAAGAAACAGCACTTTATCAAATCAATATGCGTAACCCTAAATATGAGGGGGTAGAGCTTCGCAAGTTCCCATTTACAGGAGATGTGATTTTTGTTCGAATTTTTAGAGGTAAAGATTCAATTGTACCTCATGGTGATACGGAACTTGAATTTGATGATCGTTTGATTGTAACAGGGTCTCGTTCGTATGTGAATGAATTGCGTATGCTTCTTGAGTATAAAATTAGATGATTAGGTGTGGACTTATCCTTCTACCTTATTGAATCAGTAAAAAGCGCTGCATATGCAGCGCTTTTTTTTGCGTTTCTTTCAATGCGGGAGACAAAAGTATAGTGCTGGTTTTACATCAAAAAAGGCTACTGCAAAAAAATAAACAAGTTTTTCCGTGTGCAAGCATACATTTTTAAAAGAACGATAACAAGCAATTGGAGGTATGCTTCATGACTAACTCAAAATCTAAGTCAGAAGAAAACGAGCCGCTAATGTACATTGTCCAGCCAAACGCTACGCAAAATCAGCGTTCTATGCAATATTATTTTAGTTCAAAACAGCAAGACAATAAAGGAATAGAGAAAGAGCATGTATTAAAAGAAGAGCCCAGCTTTTCTTCTATTCAAGAAGTTAACGAGCCTGAGGTAGAAAAAGTGGAAGAAATTAAGCAGGAAGAAGATATAGAAATTAAGAAAGAAATTAAGCAGGAAAAAGATATAGGAATTAAGAAGGAAATTAAACAGGAAAAAGATATAGGAATTAAGAAGGGAATTAAACAGGAAAAAGATATAGGAATTAAGAAGGAAATTAAGCAGGAAAAAGATATAGGAATTAAAAAGGAAATTAAGCAGGAAAAAGGTGTAGAACATTCAATTGTTCCTGTGAATATACCGCAATCAGAGACTCAAAAGCCAAATAAAATGTTTCAGTCTATGACGATCAAAGAAAAAATTGAGTTTCTATGCAGTTTTCCAGCTCATATGTCTCAACCTATTTGTGAAATTGTGTGTCAAAATCAAAAATATATAGGAACAATTTTAGAACTTAAAGAAGGAAGTTTGTACGTAAGCATCCCTCCTAATAAAGAGAAGAAAGTGTTGACATTTAATGATATTCAGACCATATCTATCATTAAAATTTAAGTAAGCCTAAAAGCTAACAGTGAAAAAGCACGTTAGCTTTTATTTTCATAAGCTTGGGAATGCACGGAGGAATGAAGATGACATGGATTTATCTAACGTTATTTGTCTTTGCGACGTTTCGGCTCACTCGCCTAATCGTTTTTGATAAAATTACGGCTTTTATTCGTAAACCGTTTCACAAAATTGTAGAAGATCAAGATGAAGAAGGAAATAGGATAACATATTTAGAGATAAAAGGTAAAGGGTTGCGGAGATGGATTGGAGAGCTGCTCAGCTGTTACTGGTGTACGGGCATATGGTGTGCAGTAGGAATTTATTTTAGTTATGTAGCTGTTCCGCACATTGCTATTCCTGTCATTACGATCTTAGCTATTGCGGGATGTGCGGGGATTATAGAATCTTTTATGAAATAAATGGACGAGTTAAAAGACATATTGAACATCAATATGTCTTTTAATAATTAAGGGAAATTTAGCACGACTTTATTTAAAAAAGGAATGCCTTCTTGCCACTCTTCACTATAGAAAAAGCCTTCGAGAATAAATGAGGTCGTATCAGAGGATAGAGGAATAACTACTTGGAAAGAGTCAAATAGTAATTTGTCCTTTGGCTTTAATGATGTTTGCTTAATAGGTTTGATCCAATACTCACCGTCATGTTGAATTTTTTCGTTCCATTTTGGATGAGCGTAGCGCCATTCTAAAGAAGAAGATGGAATACTAGAAGCTTCAATGCTTTTCTCATCAACAATCTTCCCGCTTAATGTGGACGAAGCGACGGGTTTCATCTTTAAACAGAGCACGGGAGAGTGTAAAGTACTGCTCGTTTGATTTTGAATAATTACGTTGCCGAATATCATCAGCTCTCTTTCACTTTGTTCTGGCAGCAGTATAGAATGTTGAAAAAAACAGAGGATATCACTCTTTTCAAACCTTTCTACGGGCTTTTCTACAACCTTTTCGATTATTTTTTCCACGATCTTTTCTTCAATAACCGGCTGTTTTCTTGATGCCTTCTCTCGAAATGCTTCGGCAATAATTTTTTGTTCGGAAAGCTCGTTTCTCAGTAAATCCAGCTCTCTTTCTAACCCTTCAATTTCTACTTCTTTTTCAGATGTAGAAAGCGTCTCAGCGTGTTTTTTCTTCCAAAATGATGTATTTTCTTTTTCTCGCTCTAAAGCTCGTTCATAGCTTTTTAATTGGTTTTGCACGTGCCGAATTTCCGATTTATAGTGAATGAGCTTTTGTTTTAATTGAGTTAAATCATCTTTAGGAGAAGGGGAGTTACGACTCATCTACTAGTCTCCTTTCCTGCTGAGCTATGAACCAGCTTTGTAAAACAGAGCTGCTCACAGCAGTTTTATTTATATGTATGCACAAAGCTTGTAAACGATGAAAAAAGAGGAGAAATATTCTCCTCTGAGGTTATCCAGTTAATCAAAGTCACTTTCAAAGTCACTTTCGAAGTCACTTTCATCAGAATCACGATAAGGTCTTCCAGGGAAGATAGCTTCACACTGAGGTGGATATTCAATCGGTGAGAAACCGCTGCTTGTAGAAATAACTTCGGGGCGAGGATAACAGAAGCTTCCTTCTACTTCAATCTTAACATCTTTTTCAATTTGCACACTTAGACCTAACACAAGGTCGAAGCTTAGCTGCTGTAAGTGAATGTCTGATAATCTAATAGAACCATCAGTTCCTTCAAAAGAATCAAGGTGTACAACAGGTTCTGTTCCTTCAGGTGCGCAAAGATAGAATGTTTGATGTATTTTCCAAGGAATAACACTAGATTCGACATCGCTGTATTTATGATGTCCACCTAAATTAATTAACCTAATTTTATAAAAACCGCTAATTGATAATTTTACTTCATGAAGAATAACAATTTCTCCGTCTGGTAAAATGACCTTCTTAGGTTTGCGACCACCTTGTGGTACAAGCTCAATTACATGATCGAGCGCCTCTTCATCAGAAACGTCTACCGAGTGTCCTTTACTATCAGTTAAAATAACTTCTACTTCTACATCATGGCCTAAATCTTCAAGCGCCTCTTCATCAAATAGTGAAGCGTCATTAGTAAAGATTTGTGGCAAAACTACTTGACGTCTGACCCAATCGTACACTTTAGGTACGCGGATACACAATGCTTCAAAATGTTCTCCCATTTTTAAACCTCCTAATTGTAATTGTCCTTCCTTTACGCTGTTCGTTACTAGGTATCGGACTACTATAGTGTATGAATGACTTACTTTTATGTTCCTTAGTAAAAGCGGAATTTATAGCAATAATTTCTGGATGAAGCGAGCATAAAAAATGAAGGAAATAATAAACTCAATTACAGCATATTCATGTTAGTAAAAAGTGTTATTCATCTTTAATTGATTTTCAGAGGTTTGTGCATTGTTTATAATGAAGGAGTGAGCAGCATGAGTGAGGAAAAAGTGAAACAAAAGATCTCTTCATTAAAGTCAGAGCTGGCTTTTTATAAGGAAGAATATCAAAAGTTCAAGCACCAAGAATTTGAATATGAAGATATGAAAGAAGAGTTAGCTGAATTAAAGGAAAAGCATGAACAAGAAAAAAGAAAGCTGCAAGAAAAAATAGATTGGCTTAAGGCATGTGTCAATGAACAAAAATCAAAAAATGAACAGTCTATTGTGCAGTATGATGATCATGATCATGCACGAGAAACGATTCAGGAGCTAGAGAGCAGGCTGGGAGAAGTAACAGAGCAAGAAAGGGTGGAAGCACCAAGAGCAAGGAAACCAAAAAGCAGCACCGATTTATTTTTGTCTATGCAGCGTAAAATGGACAAATAAGAGAGAACGTCTTTCTTTAGTCCTGAATATAATGTTATAGATAGGATGCTGTGAAAAGGAGGGAAACATGATGTATTATAATTATAATCCTAATCAATACCCTCAGCCACTGCCTTATCATCCACAACCTATGACAAAGCAATCGGTGAAGAAAGATCAGTCTATTTCTAAGCCAGTTCAGTACCCTTCTCCCAAACAAGATGGTTGCGGCTGTGGTTCAAAGTTACCAAAGCGATAAGCTCCAGAAGCATTGTCACCCTGACAATGCTTTTTTACATATAGTGAAGAGAGGTGTAAATATGCCGGATTTTTTTGATGAATTTGAACGGTTTTTTGAACAGCATATGATGAGAGAGCATCAAAACAGAATGAAAGAAGTAGAAAAAGCAGAAAAGCAGATGAATCAGCAAGAGAGGAAGCTGCAGCAAAATGTAAAAAAACTTGATGAGCAGGATGCTGAAGATCCGTTTGGACAATGAAATTTACAGAGAACAGTTGAAAAGCCCATACGAAATCATGTGATTGAACATACAGTATAGAGAGTCAAACATAGGGGGTGTAATATTATGGGCTGCGGATTTGGCTACGGTGGTTGTGGTTACGGTGGTGGCTACGGCGGTGGTTTTGCGTTAATCGTTGTATTATTCATTCTATTAATTATTGTTGGTTGTGTTTGTTTTTACAATTAATCCCTTCTATGAATAAGGCACCGAAAAGTGCGGGTGAAGCTTTACTCGCACTTTATTTTTTTATTAAATGTAAAGGGCACCATCTAGGCACATGGTGCATACGATGAAGTATAAATAAAGGAGGTCATGCAAAATGGATAATAATATGTTTAAAAATATAGAGAAGAAAACAGGCGTTAATATGAAGGATATTTTTGAACTTGCAAATTCTGTACAAAATGCTAATTTTAAAGATGAGCAAACGGTGCGTAACATTGTGAAACGAGTAGCACAAATTGCGAATAAGCCAATTTCAAAACAAAAGGAAGAACAAATTGTTAAGGCGATTGCAAATAATAACCAATCCATTGATTTTGGGACTATCGCTAAAATGCTAAATGAGAAAAAGTAATTTAATGTTTTTATATAAAGCCCTGACACGTCAGGGCTTTTTTCCATTTATGCAATTTCATTTGTTTGAAACGCGTTAGAATCAAGATCAAACAGTTCCGGATGCTGTGCTAAGTAATTAATTTCTTTAATACGATGAGCGATAGGGGGGTGAGTTGAAGTAGCTTGATTCAACCACATAAAAAAACCTTTTTCTTGTGAGTGCGTATGAACAAATTCCTCCTGATTTACTTTTTTATTTAGACAATGACCAACCGCAAGTATAGTGAGTGCTTGAGTGGCAGCTTTTGCATCACCAATCGCAACGGTAGCTATGCGATCACACGTATATTCACAGGCCCTAGAGTAAGCTTTTCCTAAAAAAGGAACCCAAAGAGCAGGTAGAATAAGTGAGTGGTAGAGTGTATGCTTACGTTTGATATGAACTAATTCGTGGCAATAATAAAAGAAAGGTCTTTTTCTTGATTATCTTCAATCATTTCAACAATGTCCGAGTATAAAACGACAAAGTGTCGTCCAAAAAAACGTGTAGCAAACGCGTTTAACAAGCCGCCTGATTGAACAATATAAATATCGGGCAGCTCCAAATCCAGCTCTGAAGATAACTGTTTTGCCTGATGATAAGATAAGTGTGCGGGAACTGCTTTTCTGTCAATCTAACCCCATTATTGCGAATTTGAGCAATAGAGAAGCCGTGGAGTATAAATGTAATTAAAAAACCAATTACAAGGTAGATAATACCAATGAGTGAAATGATTAAAAAGAAATAGGTTAATAAGCTGATAACCATACACAGAATGAAAAAAATCTTTTCATTTTCATGAATAAGCTTTGTGTTCAATAATGGAGCCCCCTAAAATATAGTAGTACAGTACATAACGTAGTGTAACGCATCTATTTATGAATATCTACCTCTTTGTGGAATGTTTGGTTAATAATAGAAGTTTAGACGTAACGAAATCAATCCAATTTAAAGACGAGCCAATTGGGTACATGAGCTTGTATGAATCATTTGTTACACCGCTGTTGATTTCCGTGCAAGGCTTTGCTTTCCGCTGGAGTCTTCGCCTCACCCTCCAATCAACAGCTAGAAGCAACTAAACATATTAAATCTACATTTATATGACAATAAAAAATACGAACCGTTAATCAATAATTCTGATTAACAGTTCGTACTTCAATTTAACTAAAATACTTTTGTCCCAGCCTCTTTTTCCTTTATACTTTTTTTATAAACGACTTCAGGAATCTTGAAGGATAAGCAGTTTTACCTCTTCTAGTTTGCGGAACAGATAAGTAAAGTGAATTTTGTGCACGCGTCATTGCTACATATAAAAGGCGGCGTTCTTCTTGAAGCGGCACATCATCTCCGCCTCGATAAGCTTCGAGTGCATAATCATGAGGCAATCCGCCATCTACGCTGCTCAGTACGTATACATGCTTATATTCAAGACCCTTTGCTCGGTGAATTGTGGTTAGCTGAATACTTTCATTAAATTGCTTGCTTAAAGCTTTCATCTCTGTGTTCATGGCAATCATATGATCCACATGCTCTAAAAGTTCAGGTACGGTTTTGAATTTACGTGCTACAACTTTTAAATCCCGCACGTCATCCGAACCTTTTTCCATCATATTTCCTTCATTTCCGCGTTTTTTGACAAAATCATCGAATCCCATATCTTTAGAAATCGTCTCAAGTGCCAAAGAAGGAGACATTGATTTTAGCGACTTGAATAAAGGAATTACTTTCTTGAGCTTTTTTTGCTGAAATGGTTTTAAATCTTGAAGATATTCAAGTGCATCAATAAATGTACCATCATGAAGAATACTTGCTGCTTTTAAGTCATTGACTGCTGTTTTCTTTAAAAAGAGTGCGTTTACTAAATCTTGTAGCGAACTTGCGTCATTTGGATTCACGCTCAAGCGTAGAAATGAAAGTAAACTTCGAACCATTCGTCTTTTATAAAACGAATCCGCATCTTGTTCGATTGAAAATGGCAGGTTTGACTGCGATAAACGTTCAAAGATGGCGCGTGAAGAAGCGTGAGTTCGGTACAAGACCGCGAATTCAGTTGGAGAAGCCCCTTGCTTAATCTTTTCTTTCATATCCGTTACAATCATTGTTGCTTCTTCTTCTTCGTCGTATGGAAAGAAGAATTTGGGTGGCAACTCATTATCAAACTGGGCAGCCATTTCTTTTTGTCGTCGCGCTGTATTTCGTGCAATGACTTTATTAGCGGAAGAAACGATGGCGTGAGCTGAACGATAATTTTGGTTTAACGTAATAACAGTTGTATTAGCAAAATCTTTTTCAAAGTTTAAAATGAACGAAGGGTCGCTTCCGCGGAAAGCGTAAATTGATTGATCATCATCTCCTACGACACACAAGTTTTTAGAGTCTTCACTTAGCATTTTCATAATTTTATATTGAACTTTATTGATATCTTGAAATTCATCAATTAAAAAATAGCGAAACCTTTTTTGATAACGAGTTAGTAAATCGGGATTTTGTTTTAGCATTTCGTAACATCCATACAGCATGTCATCAAAATCGAATAGCTGTTTTTGCTTTTTGACTTCTTCATAGCGACGATATAAAAAGTGCACATCTTGTTCCCATTTGTCCTTTGGGCGAACGTCTTTCACGCCAACAAGCGTGTTTTTCCAATAGCCGATTTGCTGAAGTGCCTGATCAAACGGAAAATCTTTTTCATCCACGTGGAGCTCTCTTGCTGCTTCTTTCACAATCTGTTCTTTTTGCCAATCCCATTTTAGCAGGCGGTCCATTTGCCACGCTTGAGGATTATGATGAACAATCATACGTAAGAAAATGCTGTGAAAAGTTCCAACTAGCATTTGACGAAGATGTAAGCCGGACATCTTTGGGTATGTAGCCAATCGTTCTTTCATTTCTTTAGCTGATTTAGCCGTGAAAGTCACCAGCATAATGGATTTTGGATCAATTTGTTTTTCTTGTATCATATATGCGGTGCGAGCTGTTAATACACGCGTTTTTCCGCTGCCTGCACCGGCTAGAATAAGGAGCGGTCCTTCTGAATGTGTAACAGCTTTCCATTGGTTCGAATCTAATTCAATACCGCTCTCTTTGAATTCATTTAAATAAGGAGAATCAGAGTGTTTAGAAACAGCTGGTTTTAAGCGAAAAGCAGGAACACTTGAAAAAGGTGCGGAAGACCTCCATGTCGCTTTCTCTTTTACAGTTGAACTTTTCTCACCAATAGCCCGTCCTTTAGGAATACGAAATCCATTGGTTTCTCTGTATTCAGCCTGATTTTCTTTTATTTGTTGCACAGCTGTTGTTTCTGATAGTGTGTCTGAACACTCTTCTCTTTCATGGGGAACTTGAGCATGATAAAAGTAAGGAGAATGCTCAATCCCCAGATATAATTTAACTGGTTCTCCGCAGTGAGCACACGTTATTTCTCCTCGGAGACTAGCTTCATATAAATATTGAAATCGGTCTCTAGCCGTTATAGCAAGATTAAGTATCTGATTTTGATAAAGTGCACGTTGCAAAAAACATGGCCTCCTTTTTAAAACATGAATAATCAATAGTAAATAGTAAATAAGAGGGAGTTAAAGCAAGAAGCCGCTCTCGTTCTACATCGATATAGATGTGTGTATACGCACAGTTTTTGTTTTATAGTCAAAGTCTATCATATCAAAATCACCTTTTTTTAAAAAGAGCACGGATATTTTTGGAGGGATAGGATGTAAAAAAGGGTATATATTGAATAAGACATCACATATGTTCAAAAAAGGCGGTATAGATACAATGCGTCATCTGTTTTGAACAAGTCTAAAGTAGAGGATTTAAGTGAGCTGTTTCAATTTCGATACTTCTTGAGAAAAATACTGAGGTCTGGGAGTAGAAGGTATCTTGAAAAAGAGGAGGGTTCATATGGGATATATACTGCCCGTCACGCCTTATCAATCTATTCAATATGCAAATCGCCTTCAAAAAAATAATGCTTCTTTTTCAAATCGTATTTGGCCTATTGAGAAAAAAAGCTTTGACGAAGAGTTTGAATCGCGTTCTCACTCACTGGAATTGACGCCAAGTTCAGTACAAAAGCGAAAAAAACTTCAAGCAGCAGAGCGTGTATACAGCAAGCTGACAAATAAGGGCCTAGTGATTAATACACGGGCATAATAGAAAAAATCGTGAACGCAGCAGAATAAATGCGCTCACGATTTTTTCACAAAGTAATGAACAAGTAAAAAACACCTTAGTAAGATTCAATAAAAAGAGTACTGCCCTGCTGCCATTCAGCATAAAGCACCTGTTTATAATCGGTAAATCCCTGTTTTTTCAACTGTGTCTTTAGCCAGTCTTCATCAAAGCCTGACTGAATCAAGTTTTTCAAAAGCAAACGTCCATCACTGACGAAGGCGATAGATAAAACAGGTTCAGAAGGAGGGAGCTGCAGGTCGCTTCTTGTTGGCTTAGCATAATCAGATTTTGGCAATACGCTTAGTGATCCATCTGTTTCTAAAATCGCATATTCAACTTCACGAATGGAAAATATGTCTTTTGAACGAAGCATATGAAGAAGCTGATCGATATCTAATCGATTTTTGCTAAGTTCTTTGTACGAAATTTTCCCTTTTCGAATAATAATAGATGGCCGTCCTTCTAAAAACAAGCGCAGGCGAATATTTTTTTGAGTAACAACTTCGGTGACATAAATAAGCGCTCCCCAAAAGATAACAGCAAATAAAATTTTGCCTATTCCTACTTCTGAGTCATATAACGCATTTCCTACTAACTCTCCTAATACAAGAGCAGAGATAAAATCAAAAGTGGTAAGCTGAGTGATCGTCGCTCTGCCTAAAAATTTAGTTAAAATAAACAAGCAGATAAATCCGATAAAGAGTTCTAGTGCAATTCCGATAAGTTCATCCATATTTTCACCTAATTCACATGATTAGGTATTAGTATAAGCAAAGCGAAGGTTCTTATCCTTTAAAAAAGCAAAAACACCAGGTTCAATTCCTAGTGTTTTTTACTTAGTTTCTTTACCATCTCTACATGTGGAATTCCAGCATCCATAAACTCACCCGAAACCGTTACGTAGCCTAGCTTTTTATAAAATCCTTCCGCATGCGTTTGAGCATGCAGCTTAATCTTTTCAATCTCATGCTCTGCTGCGAGCTCTTCTAACTTATCCATCAAAAGCTTTCCTACACCGTCTTTTCGATAAGAAGAAAGAACGCAGATTCGTTCGGCTTTTCCATAGTCCTCTACCATACGGAAGCGTCCTGCACCAATTGGTGCAGTTCCTTTGTATACAACTAAATGCAGGGCTTCAGAATCGTATTCATCGATTTCTTGCTCTACATCAACCTGCTGTTCTTCTACAAATACTTTTTGACGTACGAAGTAAGCATCAGAATGATCTTGTTTGTTCGTTAGTACCTTGATGTTCACGTATCTTATCCCTTTCCAAGACGAAATGTTTCAAACACAGTCCATGTTTCATTTTCAAGCTGGTACATTAAATGAAAGCGATCCACTGTTTCTTCATGAGCGACATCCACAAGTTTCAACTGGCTATACACATCTAAGTGCTCATCATCTGAAAGGCGTTGACCAATTGTAATATGTGGAATAAATGAATATTCAGTTGGCTGTTCAAGATTGCCTTCATGAAGTTTATTGTAAAGTGACGTCAGTTCTGGCTTTTGTTCCACTTTTAAGTAAATAACGTTATTGGCTGGTGAAAATGAGCTTACTTTCGTTACATTTAATGTAAATGGATTTGTTTCTTCGGCAATTTTACGCAAGTTAGCCGCAATTTCATCAATTTGGTCTTCTGTAGCTTCAAAGACTTCTTTTAATGTAAGATGAGGCGGAATTAATGAATAGTGAGAATCATAGCGCTTTCGATAAGAATTCGCTACATCTTGCAATTTTTTAGATGGAAAAAGTACAACGCCAAATTTCATAAAAAATCCCTCCAAAGTAAGATCATAAAATATGTATAAAGCGAGCTTATTATAACAAATTTTCAAAAAATATGATATCTTTCTACTTCAACATATATTGAAGCGACCGCTTTACGTCTTTTTGCCAGTATTTCCACGTATGATTTCCATTAAATTCTTCGTAGAAAATAGAATATCCACGCTGCTTCATTTGTTCGTGCAACAGGCGGTTAGGCTCAATAAAATTCAATATACCATCTTGTGTTGTTTTGACAGCCGTTTCTTCAGTTCCAATAACATGATACAAATCCAGAAGTGAAGGAGAAGCAAATGAGTTGACCGTTTGTAATACAGCATCGTTCACGAAAGGAGAATGCATAATTACTTTCCCGAACGTGTGAGGATACGCAATGGCCGTCAGCAGTGAAACTGTAGCAGCAAGCGAATCACCAATTAGAACACGTGATTTTCCCATTTGATATGTAGGATATGTTTTATCCAAAAATGGCACAAGTTCATGTGCTAAAAAGCGAATGTAAGCATCTACTTGATTTCCTTCTGGATGATACTTATCACGTCTGTCTTCCACGCTTTTATATGGAATTCCAACAAAAATAGTACGATCGATTTCCGACTCGTTCATTAAATCATCAATTAAACGAGGTGTCCGTCCGTACATAACATAATCTTTTCCGTCTTGGGCAATAAGTAAGGAATACTTATAGAGCGTAGAATAGTTTGACGGCAAATAGACTAGTAACGTGACATCTTCTTGCAGTGCGTCACTATAAAAAGAAATTTCTTCTAACTTCCGCTTACTTTCTGACATGAATAATCGACTCCTATGCATTTGAATGAAAGCGTTACCTTTATTGTAACACATTTTCTAATAACCGTTCTTTATTTTATTGTAACGAATTTTTTAGCAAATGACGAGAAAGAGGCATGCGTCATTAAAAAAGCGCTTCAGAATCGACTGAAGCGCTTTTGGTTAATCTAATTTTTTCATTTTTTTAAACATAGCTTTTTCCGCTTGGCTGGCTTTTTCTAGCGGCTTCTTCGTATATTCTTCTTCTTTTTCATCAATCGAAACCAATTCTGTGTCATTTTTTACATAACTTCGGATATTG
Organism: Priestia sp. MDV22-iso46; assembly: GCF_058629175.1. NCBI lineage: Bacteria > Bacillati > Bacillota > Bacilli > Caryophanales > Bacillaceae > Priestia > Priestia sp. MDV22-iso46. The sequence goes on along the minus strand of NZ_JBZVWT010000001.1, from coordinate 2,231,922 downwards.
CGAGCACCGAAATAGCCGTTTACATCTTCTAAAATAGGCTTGTTTTCTTTTTGATCATAAAGAGTATATGAATTCTCTTCCTTAACGATAGCGTAGTGATTCCCTGCTAGAAGAGCTATGGCTTCTTTTTCGCTTTTTCCAAAAGTAGACATGAGAAACAGAACGATTAAGACGATAAAGAAAAGGGCTGTTGCGCCAATGAAAAATAATAATAAGCCTCTGCTAAATTTACTTTGTTTTTCTTCCACAGTAGACAAACCTCCTGATTAGATAATTTCATTATAGCAAGTAAATGTAATGAGCGCCTAAAGAGATATGTGACGAGTTTATGAACTCAGGCAGATGAACAAAAAAGGTTTTTAGCGCCTCTCATCGAATTTAGTATAAAGAGAGACAACAACTTGAAAAGGAGAGAGAGACATGACAGCGAAAAAAATCCCAACGAGCAAAGAAGTAGCAAAGGCAACATTTGATTTGCTAGAAGAGCGTGGCGTAACAGTTTTGGATATTGCTGAAATTGTGTATGATTTACAGCTTCCTTATCATCCAGCTCTAACCATTCAGGAATGCGCTGAAAGCGTAGAAAGAGTACTGCAAAAGAGAGAAATTCAGCATGCGCTTCTAGTTGGAATCGAACTTGATAAGTTAGCTGAGCAAAATAAATTATCAGAACCTCTTCAAAGTATTGTAGAACAAGACGAAGGGTTGTTTGGTGTTGACGAAACGATTGCTCTAGGTGCCGTTTTAACCTATGGCAGTATCGCTGTGACGACCTTTGGCTATTTAGATAAAGTAAAAGTAGGCATTATTGAAAAGCTGGACTGTAAAAAAGAAAAAGGAGTTAATACCTTTTTAGATGATTTAGTAGCGAGCGTAGCTTCTAGTGCGGCAAGTCGTTTAGCTCACCGTCAGCGTGATGAACAAGAACAGCTGCAAGAAGGCAATCCGGCTACGTAATAAACTTCTTTTAGTATGTATATAAGCTGCGTAAATTAACGCGTCGAAATGATTTAGTCTTTTATTTGAATAACGGAGACTAGGCACGTATCACCTACGTGTCTAGTCTCCGTTAATAGAACGATTTATGGCTGTAGTGAAGTAGTCATAAGGTAGCTTAAGTTTTTCAGCCCCAGACTTTCATAAAAAGCACGTGCTTTCTCGTTAAATGCCCATACGGTAAGCTGGAGGTCATTTGCTCCTTTTTGTACAGCCCACTGTTTTGTAGCAGAAAAAAGACCTTTTCCGACGCCATAATTTTGAAAGCCTTTCTTAACGCCAAAATATTGGATGTACGCTGTGTAGGAAAGAGGAGCTAATGTGGTGGGAGGGTTATATTTTAATTCAACAACAGACGCCCCAATAATTTGATTTCGATATTGAGCTACAAGAATATCAATGGTTGCATAATAAAGAGTAGCTTGATATTGTTCCGGAGATAAAACAGCCATTTGATTATCAAACATAGAAGGAAGCGCATTTGCGTGGAGTTCTAGTGATTCCCCTAATATTTTATTTACTTCTGTATAATCATCTAGTTTTGCAGTGCGATAGATAATATCCATACACACTTCACCTACTTTTTAAAAGTTGTGCTTTATCATATGTAGTAACTTAGAAAATGTTAAATGAGAATTAAAACCTGAAAATTTTAAGCGAAGAACTGCACTAAACAGAGCATATATTCTACGCTCTGTTTGGTGTTATAGTTGAAGAATATATAAGGGCGAAACATTAAATTCTAGTTTCAGCAATGGCATCGCGTACTTTTTCAAGCGAGTGTTTAGAGGCATCTTTATTCGCAATCATTACATTAACGTACAAAGCATCAATGAGGCTTAGCTGTCCAATTCTCGAGGCAAGAGCTTCAGATCGATATTCTGTTTCTTCTGAACTCGTATAAAGAGAAACATCGACATTTTGGCTTAATGGAGATTTTGGAAAACCCGTAATACCGATCGTTTTGGCACCGTTCGCTTTTGCTGTATTTAAAATGTTCATCGTGTCTTTATTTGTTCCAGAATGAGAAATCACTACCGCTACATCCTGTTTTGTTAATTGAGAAGCGGACATAAGCTGGAAGTGGGAATCAATAAATGCAAACGTTTTAATTCCTGTTCGAACAAATTTATGAAAAGCATCCATAGCCACTACGGAAGAACCGCCCGTGCCATAAAACTGAACTTTATCCGCCTTCATAAGAAGTTTAACGGCTTTTTCAATAGCGTTGCTTTCTAGTATTTGTAATGTATTTTCAAGCGTTCGCACATTGGAGCGAAAGATTTTTTCAGCAATCGTTTTTTCATTATCCGTTTCAGCAATTTCCTCGTGAATCTGCTGAATAGGCGTCATAATTTCAGCAGCCAGCGCTATTTTCATCGCTTGATAGCCCTTGAAGCCAATTCGTTTACAAAAGCGAAAGACTGTTGCATCAGCTACATTTAAATCGTCTGCCACTTCGTTAATGGTACTGTGAATAATTTGTTCCGGCTGTTCTAAAATATAATTTGCTATTTTTTTCTCTTTTTCACTGAATCTAGCATAGTGAGAACGAATTTTTCCTAAGCAATTTTGCGTCATAACTGATGTTCCTTTCCACGAATTTAGTAGTAAAAAGAGTATAGCACAAAAATATGAGTGAAAAAAATTTTCTTGTAAACGATTGCAAAATGAAAAATAATTCGTATAATGGAGGTAATGTGAAATTTTTTTTCAAAGGGAGTTTGTAAAATGAAAATTGGATTAATCGGTTTAGGAAAAATGGGATATAATTTATCATTAAATTTAATGGACAACCATCATGAAGTAGTAGCTTATGATGTAAATAAAGAAGCGGTAGAAAAACTTTCAAATGAAGGAGCAACTGGCGCCTTTACTGTTGAAGAGTTAGTCAATGAACTTCCTCTTTCACCTAAAGTTGTATGGATTATGGTTCCGGCTGGAGAAGTAACGGAAAATGTTATTACAGAACTAAAAGAACTTCTGTCAGAAGGAGATATTATAATAGATGGAGGAAACTCTAATTATAAAGAATCTGTTCGACGTGCTCAGGATCTTCAGGAAAAAGGTATTTACTTCTTTGATGTAGGGACAAGCGGCGGAATGGAAGGCGCAAGAAATGGAGCGTGTACAATGATCGGGGGAGATGCGGAAGTATTCCGTACAATTGAACCAATTTTTAATGATATTTGCGTAGAAAATGGATTTATGTACGCAGGTAAAAGCGGAAGCGGTCACTTTTTAAAAATGGTTCACAATGGTGTAGAATATGGAATGATGCAATCCATTGCTGAAGGATTTGAAGTTCTGGAAAAAAGTCAATTTGATTTCGACTATGAAGCCGTAGCACGCGTTTGGAATAACGGATCTGTTGTTCGTTCTTGGTTGATGGAACTAACGGAAAATGCGTTTTCAAAAGATCCTAAACTAGACAGTATTAAAGGAGTCATGCAGTCTTCTGGCGAAGGGAAATGGACCGTAGAGACTGCTCTTGATCTTCAAACGGCAACTCCTGTTATTGCTTTATCGCTAATGATGCGCTATCGTTCATTAGAGGAAGATACATTTACAGGAAAAGTTGTAGCAGCACTTCGAAATGAATTCGGCGGCCACGGTGTTGTAAATAAGTAAAGTAGTAAAGTAGGGGGACAGCAGCATGAGCAAAAAATATGCAATAGGTGTAGATATCGGAACAACGAGTACAAAGTCTGTATTGTTTTCAGTAGACGGTACAGTCATTGCAAATCATGGGATTGAGTATCCATTATACTCGCCGACGCCCGCGATGGCTGAGCAAGATCCTGAAGAAATTTTCCAAGCAGTTGTACGTACAATTCAAACGGTTGTAAAAACGAGCGATGTAAAACCTGAGGATATTTTATGTGTTTCATTCAGCTCAGCTATGCACAGTGTTATTGCCGTTGATCAGCAGGGAAAACCGCTGACAAAATGTATCACGTGGGCGGATAATAGAAGTGCAGAATGGACGGAAAAAATTAAAAATGAATACAATGGTCATGAGATTTATTTGCGTACGGGTACGCCTATTCATCCGATGTCGCCGCTTTCCAAGCTAACATGGCTTTCTAATGAACAGCCTGAATTAGTGAAGGGAACGCATAAGTTTATTTCGATTAAAGAATATGTATTCTTTAAGTTGTTTAACGAATATGTTATCGACTATTCGATTGCATCAGCAACGGGTTTGTTTAATCTGAAAAATCTTGCGTGGGATGAAGAAGCACTTAAAGTAGCAGGTGTTACAACCGATCAGTTATCTACTCCTGTTTCAACAATGCATCAGTTAAAAGGGTTAAACCCAGAGCTTGCAGTTGACATGCATTTACTTCCGGATACGCCCTTTATTGTAGGTGCAAGTGACGGTGTATTATCAAATTTAGGCGTAAATGCAATTGAACCAGGCGTTGTTGCTGTGACAATCGGGACAAGCGGAGCTATTCGAGCAGTGACTGACAAGCCAGTAGTCGATCCTAAAGGTCGTATTTTCTGTTATGCGTTGACAGAAGACCACTGGGTAATTGGCGGCCCAGTAAATAACGGAGGTATGATTTTCAGATGGGCTCGCGATCAGTTTGGAGCGTCTGAAGTAGAAACAGCTAAACGCCTTGGAAAAGATCCGTATGAAGTATTAACGGATATTGCGGCTTTAGTGAAACCGGGAGCGGACGGCTTATTGTTTCATCCATACCTTTCAGGAGAGCGTGCGCCGCTTTGGGATGCAAATGCTAAAGGTTCATTCTTTGGCCTAGGTTTGCATCATAAAAAAGAACATATGATTCGTGCTGTATTAGAAGGCGTTATTTTTAACTTGTATACAGTATTATTGGCACTTGAAGAGTTAATTGGAGAGCCTACAAAAATTCAGGCAACAGGCGGATTTGCACGTTCCGCACTTTGGCGTCAAATGATGGCAGATATTTTTAACCAAGAAGTATCCGTGCCGGAAAGTTTTGAAAGTTCATGTCTAGGAGCAGTTATCCTTGGCTTATATAGCCTTGGCGAAGTTGACTCATTAAACGTTGTTTCTGATATGGTTGGAGCGACTAATCATCATTATCCAATCAAAGAAAACAGTGAAGTATATAAAGAGTTAACGGCTATCTATATTCGTTTGGCTCGCTTATTTAAAGAAGAATACGAAAGCATTACGGCTTTTCAAAAAAAATATGTACATTAAGTTCAAAAATCATCGCTTGAAGTTTTCAAGCGATGATTTTTTGTGTGTTAGGTTATCTAACAACAAAAAGAGTTGACACTACACAATATATAAAAGTTCCCTCAAATAATGTTACAATTTGTCCAGTGTATCCCCGTTTCGCATTAAATATAATAAGGGATAACGTTAGTATTTATCACATACTAGAAGGAATCGTCACAAACGCCTTTATATTTCAGAAAATTCAAACAAAATTTGTTTTTTGGAATGAACTTATTTTATGAAAAGGGGTTTTATGGATGAAAACACAAATTGAGCAAGATGGAATTGTGACGCTCACAGATGAGACGCACAACCAGCTGAGCGGCAGTGACCTTTGGAATGAGGATTTACGTCCGACTACGATGAAAGAGCATTCTTGGAAAGGAGTTAACTTTGCCACGCTTTGGATTGGGATGTGTCTGTGTATTCCAGCTTACACAATGGCGAGCGGAATGATGACGCTTGGAATGAACTGGTGGCAAGCAATTGGTACAATCTTTTTAGGAAATGTTATTGTTCTTATTCCTATTTTGCTTAATTCTCACGCTGGAACCAAGTTTGGCATTCCTTATCCAGTATTTGCCCGCCTGTGGTTTGGAGATAAAGGAGCACATATCCCAGCACTGGCTAGGGCCATTGTGGCTGCTGGGTGGTTTGGAATTAATACATGGATTGGAACGGAAGCAATTGATACGCTCCTAAGCGCTTCGTTTTCGTCTTGGAACGGTTTAGCTGGTCATACAGCCATTGTATTTGCTCTTTTTTGGCTTTTAAATGTAGGAGTAGCATATAAAGGACCGCAAGCGATTAAAGTATTAGGAGCGATTGCTGCTCCCGTTATTGGTATTTCAGCTATTATTCTTTTTATATGGGCTTATACAAACTCGGGAGGGTGGGGCCCCATTTTATCTACGCCTTCTAAATTTACATCAACCAGAGAATTTCTAGCCGTATTTTTCCCAGCTTTAACGGGAGTTATTGCATTTTGGGCGACGCTCGCTTTGAACATTCCGGATTTCTGTCGATATGCTAGAAGTCAGAAATCTCAAATGGTTGCGCAAACCTTCTCTTTACCGTTGACAATGAGTATTTTTTCATTTATTGGGATTGCTGTTACCTCAGCAACAATCGTTATATTTGGAGAAGCTATTTGGGATCCAGTGGCCTTAGTAGCTAAATTCCCTCCGTTTATCATTTTCTTAGGAACAATCGTTATCGTGCTTTCTTCTTTAACGATTAATGTGGGAGCAAATATCGTCGCGCCAGCTCGTGCAATTGAGAATCTGAATCCAAAGAAAATCACGTTTGCGATGGGGGCGCTAGTGACCGGTATTTTTGCTATTTTACTTCAGCCATGGTACATCATGTCTAATTTCGGGAACTATATTTTCGGCTGGCTTGGAACATACGGAGCGCTGCTTGGCCCTATAGACGGCATCGCCATTGCTGACTACTGGCTTGTAAGAAGGAGACAGATGGCATTAAAGGATTTATATGAGGTAAACGGTCGCTACAGTTATTCAACAGGTTTTAATAAAAACGGTATTTATGCATTAGTAATTGGCGTGGCCATACCCGTTTTAGGCTTACTGATTCCTGGACTGCGCTTTTTATGGGATAATGCCTGGACATTTGGTCTATTCATTTCTATCATCGTTTACACGTATCTCATGAAAGGAGATAAAAGCGTATTAGCGCCGGGGGAATATGAAGAAATAACGTTAAAAACAAGCGAAAAACCGATTATCGACAGTCAAACGGCTGATCCAACCATCACCAAATAAATAAGATGAATCCAATCATTAACATGATTGGATTTTTTTATGAGTTAAAATTGTATGGAAGAAAATTGATAAAATTTTTTTGAGTTTTTTTGTTGATTTAAGAATTTTTTTTTCATATAATTTAAGTAATAAAAAAATGAAATCGTTTTCTAAAATAGTTGATGTAAACGATTTCGATAATTTGAACTTATTTTTTAAAAAATTCACAGGGTGTAGAGCTTTTTTGCTACATAGAGAAAGCGTTTACTTAAAGGGAAGGTGGAAAGCAAGATGGATGCATACTTATTAGCTATTACAGTTGCCGCAATTGTTATTGTTATTGTAGGTGTTTCAGTTTTTAAATGGCATGCGTTTATTAGTTTAACGGTTGCGAGTTTGTTTTTGGCAATTGCTTCTGGGTTATCAATGGATAAAATTGTTGGCGCTTACGAAACGGGAGTGGGCGGTGTTTTAGGCCACTTAGTAGGAATTTTAGCGTTGGGAACAATTTTAGGTAAGCTGATGGCCGATTCAGGTGCCGGCATGCAGGTAGCGGATTATTTCGTAAGAATATTCGGTGTGAAAAGACTGCCATGGGCGATGCTAGTAGCAGGTTTCATTATTGGTATTCCTGTTTTCTTCGAAGTAGGAATTTTAATTCTACTGCCTTTAGTTATTTCCATTCATAAAACGACAAAACAAAATATATTATTGATTGCTCTGCCGGTTATTGCAGGATTATCAATTGTTCACGGTCTCGTTCCTCCTCATCCAGGAGCGATGGCAGCTATTAGTATTTACGGAGCAAATACGGGGAAAGTGCTTTTATACGCATTAATCATTTCAATTCCAGCTGCAGTTATCGCTGGACCAGTTTTTGCAAAATGGATTCACAAACGAGTGATTCCAGAAGGAGAACCTGATCTAATTCGTATTACGACAACATCAAAAGATCTTCCTGGTACAGGCGTTTCATTCTTTGTCATTTTACTGCCCGTTCTATTAATGGTCTTAGCAGCTATAGCACCTGTTATTAACGGATTGCCAAGCGGCGTAGTGAAGTTTGTAGAATTAATAGGAAGTCCATTAATTGCACTTTTAATTGCTTGTTTTGCAGCGTTTTACCTGCTTGGAAAACGTCAAGGTATGACAAAAGATGTGATTAAAAAACTAACGGAAGAATGTTTGCTTCCTGTAGGATCTATTGTCTTAATTATTGGTGCAGGGGGTGGCTTCAAACAAGTATTAATTGATAGCGGAGTAGGTACAACGATTGGTCAAATGTCTGAACATCTATCTCTATCACCACTTGTGCTTGCATTTTTAATTGCTGGATTAATCCGTATTGCTACAGGTTCAGCAACAGTTGCATTAACAACAGCGGCTGGTATTGTCTCACCAATCATTGAGCACATGTCCGGTGTTAACTTAGAACTGCTTGTTATCGTTACGGGTGCGGGTTCACTAATGTTCTCTCACGTTAATGATGCTGGCTTCTGGATGGTGAAGGAGTATTTAGGATTAACAGTGAAAGAAACGTTCAAAACATGGACCGTTCTGGAAACGCTTCTATCCTTTATTGCTTTTGCAGGAGCACTTATTCTAAATGCATTAATTTAAAAATAAGACTCTTTTACTCTATGTAAAAGAGTCTTATTTTTTATGAAAGAAAAGAATTTACAAGAAAAATAATCAAAATATTTTATTTATTCGTTAAATTATGGCAAAATAGAAATAGAAGAATAATAGCTTCTAAGAAGGGAATGACAGAGAGTGAGTAATCAACTAGTATTTTTCACAAACTTTTCAGAAGGAAAATTAGATTCAGACGTTTCTTGGTATTGTCCACCAGCTCAATTTCAAATTGACACAGAAACGAATCGATTAGTGATTAAAACAGACGCTAAAACGGATTTTTGGCAGCGTACTCATTATGGCTTTGAAGCGGACAATGGACACTTTCTTTACCGTGAAGTAGAAGGCGACTTTGAAATCATGACAAAGGTGCATACATATCCAGTTAATCGCTACGATCAAGCAGGTCTCATGATTCGTGTATCAAAAGATACGTGGATCAAAACGTCAGTTGAATACAATCCCGATGGTCCTAACCAATTAGGAGCAGTCGTAACCAACCAGGGTTTCTCAGATTGGTCCAGTCAAAATTTTACTCAAAACAAATCAGCGCTTTATTTTAAAATTCAGCGCAAAAACGATGATTACACCGTTTGTTATTCAAGTGATGGAGATTCTTGGACTCAGCTCCGACTCGCTCACTTATTGAACTCAGCCAAAGAACCTGTTCAAGTTGGTATTTATGCCTGTAGTCCTCAAGGAGCAGGGTATGAAGCCCAATTTGATTTTATAAAAGTAGAAAAAATGTAAATAAAAACCACGATTTAGCCACAGCTAAATCGTGGTTTTTATTTAGAAAGCGCATTATCTAAAGGCTGTGTGGCAGAAGCGGATGTCGGTTGATTGTGTAAAGCAATTTTTTGCTTGAAGTAGCTGATGACAAAACCTGTAATCGCAATGGATATAACAGAGAAAATTCCTTTTGAAAGTCCAATTGAATACATGCTCGACAGCACGACAAGGAAATCAAATGAAAAATTCACTTTTCCAGGATCCCAGCCGAATTTTCGCTGTGCGAATAACGCTAGAATATTAGCACCGCCGAGAGAAGCTCCGTTCATAAATAAAATGGATAAGCCAAGGCCGGCAATTAGTCCGCCCGTAACAGCACCCATCAGGCTGGGAAGTGTAAAAGAAGGAAGCAAGTGATCGAGTGAAGTGAGAAGCGATAGCAAAGACACTGATCCTATAGTTGTGGCGGTAAATTCCCATCCCATTTGAAAGAAGGAAAAGAGATAAAAAGGAATATTAATGAGAAAAAAGATCACCGCAAACGATAAGGAAAGGGCATATGACAAGCTAAGAGACAGACCAGCTGTTCCCCCCGTCACTACGTGAGAGTGCCGCAAGATAAGAACACCAATACTTGCAATCGTACATCCAAGAATAATCCATAAAACTTTTTTCATAAATAAACCCCTTTGTTTGTTTTTTCGGAATTTTCATTTTCAATCATCTACTTTAATGATAGGATATTAAATAAAGAAAACACATGTATAAATGAAGGAAATAATACTTGTTCTGTTATCAACTTGAATAAAGATTTTATTTATTATATTCATTTTGAAAGGAAAGGTTTGTATGGATCAAATCGATGCACAACTATTGTCTATTTTGCAAAGGGACGGACGTATGACGATTAGTGATTTATCAAAAAAGCTGGCTCTTAGCCGTCCAAGCGTATCAGAAAGACTTCAGCGTCTTCAGGAACGAGGAGTGATCCAGCGTTTTAGCGCTACGGTGTCTCCGAAAGCTTTAGGAAGAGATACACAGCTGTTTATTCAAGTAAGCGAATTAAAAAGAAAACCGGAGGAATTTGAAGACTTTATTGAGCAAAATGAAGACGTGCTTGAATGTCATCGCGTAACTGGACCGGTTTCTTACTTTATCAAAGCAGCCGTGTCTGGAATGGATGGACTTAGAATGCTAGTGGATGAACTGATTCCTTATGGAAATGTGAATACCTCAATTATTTTAAAGTCGCCTGTAGAAAACAGGATGATTACTCCTGTACAAAAACCGGCCCCATAAGAGGCCGGTTTTTCGTGTAAGGAGATATTAATAAAATCCTTTAATAATATAAAAATGATTTTGTAAAATATCAGGTATTTCTTCTTCTGAAACGTTCCTTTTCGTCTTTTTTTCTCCATCTGTTACAGTTAGCGTTTCACCAGAGAGGGTAATGCGCCCTATAGGGGTTGCGATCGTAACAAGACGTTTGTGTACAAACGGAGAATCGGCTGACGTTTGATTGAACTCACACATGGGAGTAAAGTCAGTCAGTTTCTTAGGAAGCGTAGACACACGGTACAGCGTTTTCCATACATCATCTTCCCATCGCTGCAAATCATACATATGCTCAGCAACGTTTGTCATACGATAAGAGCCGCTTACATCTCTTACTACTTCGCCATTTAGAGGCATTGGTTTGCGCACAGAATCTCCGAATCCAACGTCTACGATGTAAGATTGATTTTCAACCATCACAAGGTTTGTAGCGTGACTTCCTTCAATGGTCCACGTGCCGTCGGGTTTTTTGACGGTAGCTGAAACGTAAGAGACTTCATATCCGCTTTCTTTTAACAGCCAGCCAAATAGACCGTTTAATTCGTAGCAAAATCCTCCACGCAAATTTACAATTACTTTTTGAAAAATTCGTTCTAAATCAATTATGATAGGGGTTTGAGACAGAACATCTAAGTTCTCAAAAGGAACATGAAGCATGTGTTTGTTCTGTAAAGCAGCTAAGCTTTCATACGTTGGGCTATCCGGTTTCTTAGCTAAAAACCGACTAAAATAATAATTAATATTCATCAAATGCACCTCTTAGTAAATCATTTCTCTCTGTCTTTAGCAGAACGTTCATGGAACAGCGCTTTTTCGAGTGTCTCTTTGGAAGCGAATCCTTGAAATACACGGCTGCCAATTTTTAAAGTTGGTACTTTCGTTACATGAGCATCTTCATACGCATGAACTAAGCTATCTTTATGAACTTGTTCGAACGTCCGGTCTTTTAAGATACGTGTAAATATTTCTTGATCTAAATGCAAGGAATCAGCGATTTCTGCTAAGACTTCAATCTGGCTAATATCTTTTTCCTCTTCCCAATAAGCTTTAAAAACAGCATCTACATAGGCAATTTCTTGACCATGTTTTTTAGCAAAATGAAAGCCTTCATGTGCTAAATGAGTGCGCGGGACTGGAGGCATGTCCGGCATATTTATTTCTACGTGCAGCTGTTGTGCTAAGGGAGCTATCGATTGATTCCAAGGTCTCTCTAAAAAATCTTCTATTTGCTCCATCTGCTGGGCTGGCTCAGGACAAAGTTCAAAAGGCTTCCATTCAATCTCAGCTTTTTGTTCTTTAATGACTTCTCTTAAAGGCTTAGTGGCTAGAAAACATAGTGGACAGACAAAATCAAAATAAAATTCAATATGCGCTTTCATCCCGTCACGCTCCTTTATGGCATGTTTTTATTTTATCAAAAGTAAAGACGATCCTTCCAACTTGGGAACTGTGGAAAAATAGTTGACAAAATTGGATAACTCTTTCTATAATAAAGTCAATACATATCACGAGCGATTAGTTCAGTGGGAGAATACATCCTTGACAGGGATGGGGTCGGGGGTTCGAATCCCTCATCGCTCATACCAAAGCCGTTTTCTTATTAATAAGAGAGCGGCTTTTCTCTTTTGTTTGACAAATCAATGCTATATTAAATCTTGAGCGCGTATAGAAGAATTAAAGTATAATGAAACATAGTGCATCAGGTCATGATAAAGATAATCACTAATTTAAAATAAATGAGGGTACAAAATGAATCAAAGAAGTTTTAGTCAATATGGTCTTAGTGACAAGGTAGCTAAGGCGCTTTCTAGCCTGCAATACAATCATCCCACGGAAGTACAAAGCAAGGTGCTTCCCATCGCGCTAGAAGAAAGAGATGTGGTCGTGAAGTCTCAAACAGGAAGTGGAAAAACGGCTTCCTTTGGTATTCCACTGTGTGAATTAGTTAATTGGGAAGAAAATAAGCCCCAGGCCTTAGTGTTAACACCGACACGAGAGCTGGCTGCACAGGTAAAAGAAGATATTACTAATATCGGCCGTTTTAAGCGAATTAAAGCAGCAGCTGTCTACGGAAAATCACCATTTGCCAAGCAAAAAGTAGAGTTAAAGCAAAAAACACATATTGTTGTAGGTACGCCTGGACGAGTGCTTGATCATATAGAAAAAGAAACGCTTGCATTAGAGAAAATTCGTTATTTGGTTATTGATGAAGCAGATGAAATGCTAAATATGGGTTTTATTGACCAAGTAGAAGCAATTATTCAACATCTTCCTAGTGAGCGTGTAACGATGCTTTTCTCCGCTACGCTTCCTGAAGATATTGAAGAGCTTTCTCGCAAGTATATGAAAAAGCCGGTTGATGTTGAAATCAAAGCAAATGGATTAACGACAAGTACGATTGACCATTCTGTTATATCAGTAGAAAACGAACGTAAATTTGAACTGCTGAAAGACGTAACCACAGTAGAAAACCCTGACAGCTGCATCATTTTTTGCCGCACGCAAGAGCAGGTAAATACGCTGTTAGATGATTTAGATGATTTTGGGTATCCTTGTGATAAAATTCACGGGGCAATGGTGCAAGAAGACCGTTTTGAGGTTATGAATGATTTCAAAAAAGGTAAATTCCGCTATTTAGTGGCGACAGATGTAGCTGCGAGAGGAATTGATATTGATAATATCACACACGTTATTAACTACGATCTTCCGTTAGAAAAAGAAAGCTACGTTCACCGTACAGGAAGAACGGGACGTGCCGGTAAAAAAGGGAAGGCTATCACATTTGTAACGCCTTATGAAAAGAGAATGCTATCGGAAATTGAGGAATATATCGGCTTTTCAATTCCAACATCTACTCCTCCTTCTAAAGAAGAAGTACAGCAGGCAGCATCCGCTTTTACTGAAAAAATTAATGAGCGTCCAGAAGTTAAAAAAGATAAAAGCGAGTCATTAAATAAAGACATTATGAAGCTGTATTTTAACGGAGGAAAGAAAAAGAAAATTCGAGCGGTCGATTTTGTAGGAACAATTGCGAAATTAGACGGAGTAACCGCGGACGATATTGGAATTATTACGATTCAAGAAAACGTCTCTTATGTGGAGATTCTGAATGGAAAAGGTACCAAAGTGTTACAAGCAATGAAGAACAAGACAATTAAAGGAAAGAAATTAAAAGTTCATAAAGCGATTAAATAGCAGAGGGAAGTCCATCTTTTTAAAGATGGGCTTTATTTATACAGCCAATAAAGGAGCTGAGAGTATGAAGTACATAAAAGAAGCGTGTGTAGAAGGGTATGAGCAGGCAAAAAAAGCAGAGAAGCTAGGAGCAGACCGCATTGAATTATGTGACAATCTCAGTCAAGGAGGCACTACGCCAAGTTACGGCACCATTCAATATGCAAGCGAACATCTTGATACAGATATCAACGTGATTATTCGCCCAAGAAGCGGTGATTTTATATATTCCGAAGCAGAATTTCAAATTATGAAAAAAGACGTTAAAGCATGTAAAGACCTTGGAGTAAACGGAGTAGTATTTGGCATTTTAACAGAAGAAGCTGAAATCGATTACGGACGCACTAAAGAGTTAATAGCAGAAGCTCATCCTTTAAGCGTTACGTTTCATATGGCATTTGATGAGATTAAAGATAAATACAAAGCCATTGATATACTTAGTGAATTGGGAGCAGACCGTATTTTGACCAAAGGAGGGAAAGGATCTGCTTTGCAAAATCTGCATATGATCCGAGAATTGATCACATATGCTAATGAACGTATTATTATTTTGCCCGGCGGAGGAATTCATGAAGGCAACGCAGAGCGGGTTATGAAAGAAACAAAAGCAGCTGAATTACACGGAACAAAAATTGTAGGAGATTTATCTCCTTAAATAAAAAGAGGCTGGGACAAAAGCATTTTAGTCCAAGTGAAAAACGAACCATTAATCAATATGTTTGATTCGTGGTTCGTTTTTTTTGATGGTGAATATAGTTTCATCTGTTTCGTTCCTTCTAGCAGGTGATTGGAGGGCAAGGCGAAGACTCCTGCGGGCTCAGCGGCCGCCCGCGGAAAGCGAAGCCTTGCACGGAAATCAATTGCGGTGTAATAAGCAGTCCAGCTCATCTATCTCATTTGTTCATCTTTAGGTTGGATTCATTTAGTTATGTATCAACCTCTTTTATTTTGATGTATTTTCTTTTGCTGCTAAGCCGCTCGTCACTTTTGTACGCTGAAAGAAAAAAGAACCTACGACGAGTACAGCAATTAAAAGAGTTAAGAAGAACTGAGAACGTAATGAATCAATAAATGCCATGGCAATAAAAATACTAGTGATGGCAAGGATTGTAGCGTAAGTTAAGTAAGGAAATAACCACATTTTAATTTTTAATGCTTCAGGATTTTCTTTTTCATATTTTTTTCTCATTTTAATCTGTGAAAATGCAATAACAAGATATACAAGAAGCGCTACGCCGCCTGATGCATTCACTAAAAACAAAAAGATTTTGTCCGGTGAAATATAGTTAAAGATAACGCTAATGTACGAGATAACTGTACATGCTAATATCGCACTAACTGGCACGCCTTTTTTATTTAATTTTGAAAAACTTTTTGGCGCATCGCCGTTTTGAGACATGGAAAACAGCATGCGAGAACTTGTATACAGACCAGAATTCAGACAGGAAAGAACGGCTGTTAAAATAATAAAGTTCATAATTTGAGCTGCGGCCGGTACATTTACTAATTCAAGAATAGATACAAATGGGCTTTTCATTAGGCTTGACGAATTCCACGGAAGAACCGTTACTAAAATAAAAATAGAGCCTAAATAGAAAAACAAAATGCGATAAATAACGGTATTGGTGGCGATGGTAATGGCTTTTTCAGGCTGAGACGATTCACCTGCTGCGGTTGCGACAATTTCTGTTCCCATAAAGGAGAACATGACAAGGGCAATTCCTAAAAATACAGAGCTAATTCCATTCGGTAAAAAGCCGCCTTTGTGCAAAAGGTTGGAAGTGCCGGGAGAATCAATTCCTGGAATGAATCCACAAATAATAGCTATACCTAAAAGTAAAAAAAGAACGATACTGACGACTTTAATGAGGGAAAACCAATATTCAAATTCTCCGAAAGATTTAACAGAGTACAGATTGGTCATCGTTAATAAAAAAGTAAGAGCCAGGCTTACTCCCCAAGACGGCAAAGACGGGAACCAGTATTGAATAATATTTGCACCTGCAATAGCTTCAACAGCAATAACGATAACCCAGAAAAACCAGTAGAGCCAGCCAATCGTGTAGCCTGCCCAAGGGCCTAATGCCTCTTTTG
The DNA here is from genome assembly GCF_058629175.1 of Priestia sp. MDV22-iso46. Lineage (NCBI taxonomy): Bacteria > Bacillati > Bacillota > Bacilli > Caryophanales > Bacillaceae > Priestia > Priestia sp. MDV22-iso46. The sequence continues at coordinate 2,215,914 of NZ_JBZVWT010000001.1, read as the reverse complement.
CATAAGTGGAAAAAGAACCGCTGGAAGGATTTGCAGTAGACATTTCTCCAAGCATTCGCATGACTAAAATAACGAGCAAACCAGCAAACGCGTACGAAAAAATAGATCCCGGTCCAGCGGTGTTAATGAGTGATCCGCTTCCGATAAACAATCCAGCCCCGATAATTCCTCCAAGAGAAATCATGGTGATATGCCGGATCTTTAACTCTTTTTTTAACTGTGGCTGTGGATGGCTGTTCATTTGTAACCTCCTATATAACCTGAAATTTTAGTTAATATAGAGAATTATAGTATGTTGTAAGACGTATGGACAGAATGTTGTTAGAGGTTCTTTCATACAAAAAACGGATATGAATTGTTGCATTCATATCCGGCTTACTCTGACACAGACATTCATTATGCGTATAAAGTACCTGATTAGCGTCTTTTCCTTTTTTATAATAAGCAATGTAGATGAATTTCTTATGAATGGTAGCTGAAAATAAGCTGAATGATTGTTTCAAATAAGTTAATCAAAAGAGGTATACATCCTATTAAAGGATAATGTGGAATGATATTCAAACTCTCTGCAAAGCGTTAAATGCGGGTTTCCCTTTCTGAAAACGGGTATATATAGTAGTAAGAAGTTTATTCTTTTGCTAAGTATAAAAGAAAGATGTGCTATAGAAACAGGAGGTTATAAATAATGAAACATGTTGAAGTAGTAGAAAGCGGAGCGGATATTAACGAAGCAATTAATCAATTTGCAGACAAAGGTTTTGAGAAAAATGAAGTATACGTGTTTACTTATGACAAGGAAGATTCTAAAAATTTAACAGAAGTAACGGACACAAATATTATTCGACTGTCTGAAGAAGGTCCTTTACATTCAGCAGCGAGTTTATTTTTAACAAGAGAAGATGAGCTTCGAACAAAAATGGCTTCACTAGGCTTATCAAAAGACGAAACAAAGAAATATGAAGAAGAGTTAAAGAAAGGCAGTGCGATTGTAGTGGCTGCTACAGGGGAGAGAAAAGACATTTAATTTTAATAGAGGCTAGGGCAAAAGTAGTTTAGTTAAAGGAAGATCCGAACGCGTTTGATTCTTGATGGAGAACCAAACGCGTTCGGATTTTTTGTGGGGACAGTGTAACGAGTGATCTATACGAGCTTCTTTATCTCATTTGTTCGTCTTTAGATTCGATTGATTTCGTTATGTCTCACACTTTTTTGTTTTTTTTACTATATGATTGATAAAACTAATGGTATTAGTTAAAATAAAAACTAATACCATTAGTTTTTATTTTGATAATAGGGGATGAGGAAATGAGAATAGTTCGTGAGAAAATGTTGTATCAACTGACGTTTTTGCCTCGTTTTTTTCCAGTGAATTGTTATTTAGTTGAAGAGAAAGATAGCCTTACATTAATTGATGCAGCTCTTCCGTACAGCGCGTCAGGTATTTTGAAAGCTGCAGATCGAATTGGAAAACCGATTACGCGAATTGTTTTTACACATACTCATGAAGATCACATCGGGGCGATTGATACTTTGAAGAAAAGTTTACCGAATGCTTCTGTTTATATGTCGCAAAGAGATTATCGATTATTTTCAGGAGATTTAACACTCGATTGTGAAGAACCTCAAAACCCAATCCGTGGAGGAGTACCAAAGCTAGGAAAGATCTCAACTGAAGTTGATCATTTCATTGAAGAAGAGTCTTACATAGGCTCACTTGCTCCTATTTTTACACCTGGACATACACCTGGGTCTATGTCTTTTTTAGACCAGAGAACGAACGCATTAATTGCGGGAGATTCTTTCCAAGTGCGAGGAGGAGTTGCGGTATCAGGTCAGTTAAAGCCGCTGTTTCCGTTTCCCGCTTTTGGAACGTGGAGTAAGGAGCTGTCACTTAAAAGTGCAGAAAAGCTATATCAACTAAACCCGTCACTTCTTGCTGTTGGACACGGAAGACTCCTTTCTCGGCCGCTGAAATTGATGGGAAAAGCAATACAACAAGCAAAAGTGAAAATGGAAAAAAGGGGATGAAGGGATGTCGCCACGACAGGGACTAGATTTTAAAAAGGTTATTCAAACGGGTGGAAATTTGGCCAATCGTGAAGGGTTTTATGCTGTTACAATTGCTTCATTAGCCAAAGAATTAGATGTTCGTCCACCGTCTTTATATAATCATATAAAAGGATTAGAAGAGCTGCGCAAAGAACTGGCTTTAAGTGGACTGCAGCAGCTATATCATCTTTTAAAAAGTGCTGTTGAGCATGCTTCTGCAGAAGACGCTGTTTACCAGCTGAGCAAAGCGTACGTTTCATTTGTAAGAAAGTCTCCGGGAATATACGAAGCAACAGCAACGGTAGCACCAAGGATACAAGATGAAGAAGTACAAAAAGCATCTGATAACATTGTGCTTTTAGTGCTGGATGTGTTGAAACCGTATCATCTTCCAGAAGATGAAGCCCTTCATGCTGTTAGAAGTCTTCGCAGCATTTTACATGGATTTGCTTCTTTGGAGCAAAAAGGGGGATTTGGAATGCCTTTAAGCACTGATGAGACCCTGGACTTTTTAATTCGTACGTTTGTATTGGGGCTACATCGGTATGAAGAGACCACATAAATTCTATTAATGCCACTAAGCCTAATGCTTTAGTTAAAATTGAAAAAAAAGAGAAAGAATGATAGATTACAAATAAAGACATTTATTCCTATTGTTTTAGGGTTGTTACTGATGAAGCAGGCAAAACCTAAGCTGCAAGGACAGAAAAGGTAGTTTCTGTTTGTTGCTGTTTAGGTATTTTTTGTTTTTGTTTAAAATAACCGGCCCTTTTAATTTGTTTTATAAGGGGGGAAATCTTCTGAGAATGGAGAGAAGCAAACATGCTTAATTCAAGAATGATCGTCATATTAAGAGAACTAATGTCCGTACAGTCTACATTATCAACCGTTACGAGCGAATATTTGGCAACAGTAAATCAAGTATCTTCTCGAACTATTCGAACGGATATAAAACAGCTAGATGACATTTTGTCTCAGCACGGGGCTAAAATTAAATCAGCTCGAGGGACAGGATATGAACTTAGCGTTTTAGATGAAAAACAGTTTCATCAGCTATTAAAAGAACTTTCAGCTAATCAATTATTTGATACAGCGTCTATTCCAACCGTTCCTGATGACCGCGTGCATTATTTGATCAAAAGATTGCTGCTAGCAGACGGATATTTGAAGCTCGAAGATTTAGCAGACGAGTTGTATATTAGCAAGTCAACGGTTCAAAACGATTTAAGAGATGTTAAAAAACAGCTGTGTAAGTATGATATCCTTTTAGAAAAACGTCCTAACTATGGCTTGAAAGCTAAAGGGGACGAAATGAAAATGAGATTTTGTATGTCTGAGTACATATTCAACCGAAAAGATAAAGAAGTAGATATGGTACACAATGAAATATCTATCCTGCCCCAAGAATCAATCTTAACGATTAAAGCCCACATTTTAAATCAAATAAAACGATACAATATTATGGTTTCAGACATTGGATTAAACAATTTAATCATTCATTTAGCTATAGCTTGTAAGCGAATACAAGAAGAAAATTTTATCTCTTTGTATTCAGAAGACCTGCTTGAGATTATGGAGCACAAAGAATATGAAGTAGCAGCTGAAATTGTACGAGAAATTGAAAAGGCATTCAAGGTTCGTTTTCCGAAGTCAGAAACAGCGTATATCGCCATTCATTTGTTAGGGACAAAAATGCTCAATAATGGCAATCATGAAGAAAAAGAAGTGAAGCAGTTTATTGATACAAATATTTATGAATTAACAGCGGCTATATTAGAAGCAATTGAAAAGGAGCTTCATTTAGAAATTAGTGAAGATTCAGAGCTGATCCTTGGTATGAGCTTGCATTTGAAACCGGCTATCAACCGCTATAAATATGGAATGAATCTACGAAACCCAATGCTTGAAGGGATTAAGAGCCATTACCCTCTGGCTTTTGAAGCTGGAATTATAGCTGGAAAGGTACTAAAAAACCGCCTTGAAATCGACATGCATGAAACAGAAATTGGCTATTTAGCTTTACATATTGGAGGTGCCATTGAACGTCGGAAAATTATCAATCAGCCTAAGCGCTGTTTGATTGTATGCGCATCGGGAGTAGGGAGTGCCAAGCTATTATCATATAAGCTGCAGGCTACGTTTGGATTAAATCTGACTATTTTAGGAACAACGCAGTATTATAAGCTTCACCAAATGTCGCTGCACTCTTTAGATTTTATTGTTAGTACCATTCCAATTCCAGATCATCTTCCTGTTCCTGTAGTACAAGTAAGTACTATTCTAGGAAACAGTGATTTTAAAAAAATTGATTGTTTAATGAAGAACAAACCGCAGCCTTCATTAGAATACACAAAAAAAGAATTGGTATATTTACAGCAAGAATTTCAAACAAGAGAAGAAGTGCTTCATTTTTTAGGAGAGAAATTAACTCATCTAGGACTAGCTTCTTCTCAATTTATAGAATCTGTTTTTGAAAGAGAAGCTGCATCACCAACAAGTTTTGGCAATCTCGTTGCGATTCCTCATCCTATGGTTCCTCAAACGGATACGACGTTTTGGGCCATTTGTACGTTAAAAAAACCGATTATGTGGGAAGGAAACCTCGTACAATTTATTTGCCTTTTAAGTGTAAAAGCGAATAATCAAGGCGATTTGCAGAAGATGTACAGTTTGTTAGTTCAAGTTGTAGATGATAAGCAGGTCGTGCAGCGCTTAGTAAGGTGCAAGGGTTATGAGGAATTTATAGAGGTGTTTATGAAAAATATTAGATAAAAAAAGAAGTCTAAGAGAGGGGCTTCTTTTTTATCTGAATGTTCAAACATATTTTTTCCGTTAGCAGCGGAAAAAGGTTGTGTATAAATGTAAGCGCTTTTATTTTAAGATAAAACTATCAACAAAACAGATAGCAAAATAAAAAACGGGGGAATGACAAATGAATATTCTATTATGTTGTGCAGCTGGAATGTCTACAAGTTTACTAGTAACAAAAATGGAAAAAAGCGCTCAGGAGCAAAGCACGGAGTATAAAATTTGGGCGGTTCCTGGTGACTCTGTTCGCAACCATATTGATCAAGCGGATGTACTTTTATTAGGACCTCAAGTGCGTTACCTATTGCCGCAGCTTAAGAAGCTAGGTGAAGAAAAAGGAGTACCAGTTGACGTTATAAATCCTGTTCACTACGGAACGTGTAATGGAGAACAAGTGTTAAAATTTGCAGTTCAACTAGTTTCAAAATAGGAGTGTGGACTACATGAGCAAATTTAATAGTATGCTTGAAAGCAAAGTAATGCCTATCGCTGGAAAAATGGCGGGTCAACGCCATTTACAAGCACTTCGAGACGGTATTGTTCTGACAATGCCGCTCATTATTATCGGTTCAGTATTTTTAATACTGTCGAATTTACCGATACCAGGTTATAACGACTTTATGGCAGGGATTTTCGGAAAAGAATGGGCAACGAAAATGGCCTATCCAGTTGGAGCTACATTCGATATTATGGCGCTGCTTGCTTGTTTCGGAATAGCCTACCGGTTAGCTGAAAAATACGGAGTAGATGCTTTGTCCGCAGGGGCTATTTCACTTGCTGCTTTTTTACTTGCTACTCCGTATAAAGTGTCCTTTCTCCCAAGTGGAGCCAAAGAAGCTATTTTAGTAGACGGCGGAATTCCAACCGCTTTAATGGGAAGTAAAGGACTCTTTGTAGCAATGATTGTCGCGATTCTCTCTACGGAAATTTACAGATGGTTTATTCAAAAAGACATTATCATCAAGATGCCTGATGGAGTTCCTCCCGCTGTTGGAAAATCGTTTGCTGCTCTTATTCCTGGCTTTACGGTAATAGCATTTATTTGGATTTTACGTTTGTTAGTAGAACAAACGCATTTTGGAAGTCTGCATAATATCGTTGGAGAATTGCTTGGAAAGCCTTTAGGTGTGTTAGGCGGCAGTTTAGGCGGTACGCTAGTTGCCGAACTTGTTATTATGCTCATGTGGTCATGTGGACTTCATGGAGCGAATATTGTCGGTGGAATTATGGCTCCCATTTGGTATGGAGCTATGGATGAAAACCGAATTGCATTTGCTAATCATGAAGCATTACCAAATATTTTTACACAGCAGTTCTTTGATATTTGGATTAATATCGGAGGCAGCGGAGCCACGTTAGCTCTAGTTGTAGCTATGATTTTAAAAGCACGCAGTCAACAAATGAAACAGCTTGGTAAGTTAGGAATAGGACCAGCTCTTTTTAATATCAATGAGCCGATCATCTTTGGACTTCCGATGGTGATGAATCCAATGATGCTTATTCCGTTTATTATTACCCCTCTTGTGACGGTAGTAGCAACCTATATTGCGATGTCGACAGGACTGGTAGCAAAACCAGCAGGTATTGCGGTTCCTTGGACTATGCCTCCGATTATTTCTGGCTATTTGGCAACAGGAGGGAAATTATCGGGTGCAGTTATGCAAGCTATTAATATCGGAATCTCTGTTTGCATTTATTATCCTTTCTTTAGAATGTGGGATAAACAAAAATTCACTGAAGAAAATGGTATACAGCCTGCAGCTGAAGGGGTACCAAGTGATACAAAGAAAGATATTGTGTGAGGAGGGATAAAGGATGGAAGGCATTCAAGAATATATTTTTAAATTAATCTTACACGGTGGAAACGGCAGAAGTTCAGCCATGGAAGCGATAGCAGCTGCCAAAAGCGGAAATTTTTCAGAAGCACGTGAAAAGCTTATACAAGCTGCAGAAGAATTAAATGCTGCTCATCATATCCAAACGTCGTTAATTCAAGGTGAAATTAGAGGGGAAAGCACAGAAATTTCTCTGCTCATGATTCATGCTCAAGATCATTTAATGAATGCGATGACGATAAAAGAAATGGCTACTGAATTTGTAGATTTATATGAAGCAATCAAAATTTCTGGGGGGATTACACTATGACAAAAGGTATTAAGATTGTAACGATTGGCGGAGGTTCAAGCTATACGCCTGAACTAATAGAAGGATTTATTAAACGATACGATGAACTTCCAGTTCGAGAACTGTGGCTAGTAGACGTTGAAGAAGGAAAAGAAAAGCTAGAGATTGTTGGTAATTTGGCGAAACGAATGGTGAAAAAATCAGGTTTGCCAATTAATGTTCATTTAACGTTAGATCGAAGAGAAGCACTAAAAGATGCGGATTTCGTAACGACTCAATTTCGCGTTGGTTTGTTAGATGCACGAGCGAAAGATGAAAGAATACCGCTTAAATACGGGGTGCTTGGTCAAGAAACAAATGGACCGGGCGGATTATTTAAAGGACTTCGCACGATTCCCGTTATTTTAGATATCTGCCGTGACATTGAAGAGTTATGTCCAGAAGCTTGGCTGATTAACTTCACAAATCCTGCAGGTATGGTAACAGAAGCTGTGCTCCGCTATAGTAACATTAAAAAGATTGTAGGGCTTTGTAATGTACCAATCGGAATGGAAATGGGGATTGCTAAGCTGCTTGATGTAGATCACTCCCGCATTCGAATTGATTTTGCTGGTTTAAATCACATGGTCTATGGATTAGATGTATATGTAGATGGTGTAAGCGTTAAAGATCAAGTTATTGATTTATTGAGTGATCCAACTAACAGCAGCTTTGTGAAAAATGTAGCGGGACTTGGATGGGAGCCAGAATTTACAAAAGCCCTAAATGCGTTAACGTGTCCATATCACATGTACTATTATAAAACGCGTGAAATGGTAGAAAAAGAGCTTATTAATTATGAAAAAGGTGAAACGAGAGCAGAAGTCGTAAAACAGTTGGAAAAAGAGCTGTTCGAACTGTATAAAGATCCTAATCTAGACATTAAACCGCCTCAATTAGAACAGCGCGGCGGAGCCTATTATAGTGATGCAGCCGTTCGATTGATTACATCCATTTACACGGATAAAGGCGATATTCAGCCCGTAAATACTATCAATAATGGTGCCATAGCAAGCATTCCTGCTGATTCTGCCGTAGAAGTAAGCTGTATTATTACAAAAGATGGACCGAAGCCAATTTCAGTCGGCGACCTTCCTGTACCTGTACGAGGTCTTGTTCAAACAATTAAGTCATTTGAGCGTGTTGCAGCTGAAGCAGCAGTGACCGGAGATTATGACAAAGCTATTTTAGCATTAACCATTAATCCTCTTGTGGCTTCTGATAAGCTAGCTAAGCAAATTGTCGATGAGATGCTAGAAGCTCATAAAGATTACTTGCCTCAATTTTTTAAAACGGTTCAAGCTTAAAATCAAGCTGTGCGAATACAGTACGTATTCGCACAGCTTTTTTTCTATTTGTAAAGCTAGATTTCTGCCACCATCAATGTAACAATATAAAATAGAAACGGACAGCAAAGGGTGGCTAGAAATGATTCATTTATTAATTATGATGGTAGAACGAGTCGGAGTTATTGTCATCTTAGGTTTTTTGCTAGCACATACAAAAGTTTTTCGGCAATTTCTCCGTAAACAGCAAGGATATAAAGGGAAAGCTGTACTTATTTTTATTTTTTCTCTTTTTAGCATTATTAGTAACTACACGGGAATTGAAATTCAAGGAACAATTATTCGAAATGAAGACTTATTATTAAAAGTAGATCCATCAAGCTCGATTGCAAATACACGAATTATGGGTGTGGAAATGGGCGGTCTGCTTGGCGGTCCATTTGTTGGTTTAGGAGTAGGAATACTTGCTGGCGTTCATCGCTTTATGTTAGGAGGGAGTACGGCGTTTAGCTGTGCAGTTTCATCCGTTTTAGCAGGGGTGTTAACTGGATATATCGGCTATGCCTACCGGAAAAAACATCGAACGATTACACCGCGCTTTGCTGCACTTGTAGGCATAGCGATGGAAACGCTTCAGATGCTGATTATTTTATTATTTGCTAAACCGTTTGATTCGGCATGGACGCTAGTGAGTATTATTGCTATTCCAATGATTATTGTAAATGGCACGGGAAGCTATATTTTCTTATCTATCATTCAGTCCATTTTACGGCAAGAGGAACAAATGAGAGCGCTCCAGACACACAAAGTATTATTAATCGCGGATCAAACTCTTCCACATTTTCGTCAGGGTCTTACTAGTGAATCATGTGAAAATGTTGCAAATATTATTCATCGCTTCACAGGTACGGATGCTGTTTCGCTAACTGATACGCACAAAATTTTAGCTCATGTAGGGGAAGGAATTGATCATCACGTTCCTTCGCATAGTTTAATTACCGGGCTGTCTCACGAAGTGCTGAAGACAGGAAAAATTATGAAAGCAAAATCGAGAGAACAAATTGATTGTCAGCATAAAGACTGCCCGCTTCATGCCGCTATTGTGATGCCGCTTACTTCTCACGGTACTACCATTGGAACACTAAAAATGTACTTTAAAGATGCGAGCGGGTTAAGCCGGGTGGAGGAAGAGCTGGCAGAAGGATTGGCTAAACTTTTTTCAACTCAGCTAGAGCTCGGCGAAGCAGAGCTTCGAAGTAAATTGCTAAAAGATGCGGAGATTAAAGCTTTACAGGCACAGGTGAATCCTCACTTTTTATTTAATGCCATTAATACGATATCGGCGCTGTGCAGACAGGACGTAGAAAAAACCAGAAAGCTGCTTTTGCAGTTAAGCATTTATTTTCGTTCCAATTTGCAAGGTGCAAGGCAGCTGTTGATTCCGTTATCAAAAGAGCTTGATCATGTCCACGCGTACTTATCGCTTGAACAAGCCAGGTTCCCTAATAAATACGAAATTGACATGTATATTGAAGAAGGGCTAGATGATGTCTTGCTTCCGCCATTTATTCTTCAAGTGCTTGTGGAAAATGCCATTCGGCACGCGTTTCCGCGTAAACAAAAGCACTGTCGCGTAGAAGTTTATATTGAGACAAAAGATAAATATGTATACGTAAAGGTAAAAGACAATGGACAAGGTATAGACACAAAACGATTGCAAATGCTTGGCAATCAGCCCGTTTTTTCAGAAAAAGGAACGGGGACGGCTCTTTACAATATTAAACAACGTTTGCATGGATTGTTTGGAAAAGAAACAACGCTGGAGTTTGACGTAACAGAAGGAACAGCGGTTTCGTTTGTTATACCAATTGAATTAAAAAGCGAGGGTATGTAATATGCTGCGAGTACTAATAGTAGATGATGAAATGTTAGCGCGAGATGAATTAAAATATTTATTACATCGAACGAAAGAAGTAGACTTCATTGAAGAAGCTGAAAGTATCGAAGAGGCGTTGGATAAAATGATGGATGAAAAGCCGGATTTATTATTTTTAGATATACAATTGTCAGATGACAGCGGTTTTGATATTGCTAAAAGGCTTAAAAAAATGAAAAATCCGCCAGCTATTATATTTGCAACCGCGTACGATCAGTACGCTTTACAAGCCTTTGAAGTAGATGCAATTGATTACATTTTGAAGCCTTTTGATGAAGAAAGAGTGATGCAGGCTATTCATAAATATAAAAAAATGCGTGTTCCTCATCCCGCTGTAAAAGAAGAAGAATCGATAGGAGAGTCTTCTTCTCAAACTGGAAAGTTAGCGATTTCTGTAGATGATTCGATTGTGTTGGTGAGTATAAAGGACATCTTGTTTGTAGGATTAATAGAAGGAGAAGTCACCATTCAGACCATAACAGAATCCTACCATACTGCTGATACGCTTGCTATGCTAGAAAAAAAGCTCCCTTCTCAGTCGTTTAGTCGTGTGCACAGGGGGTATATCGTCAACGTAAATCATATTTCCGAAGTACAGCCTTGGTTTAATTCTACGTATAATTTAGTAATGAAAAACGATGAGCGAGTTCCTGTCAGCCGTACATATGCTAAAGAATTGAAGAAACGTTTAGGAATTTAAGGAAAAAGCAGCTTGCGTATGCATTTTGGCAAGCTGTTTTTTGCATTTCAAGGCTCGATTTTTGTAAGTGAGCACAAATATTTGACTCTTTAATTTGAAAACGCTTTCTTATTGATTTTCATTTTATATAATGAAGTCAACAAACAGAGAGAGGTGAAAGAAATGAGTGCTAAAAAAGTGTATGGCTTTTTAACACAAGCATTTATTTTTTCCGTAATTATGTTGATTTCAGATTTTATTGCAGAGCATTTGCCTTTTCCAATGCCTGCTTCAGTCATTGGACTTGTGCTGTTATTTCTTGCACTCTGCTTGAAGATTATTAAACTAGAGCAAGTTGAATCACTGGGAACGGCTTTAACTTCTTTGATCGGATTTTTATTTGTACCAGCAGGTATTTCTGTTATGAATTCATTAGGTGTTATGCAGCAGTACGGCATTCAAATTTGTTTAGTTATTATCGTGGCAACGATTATTTTGTTAGGCGTTACAGGCTTATTTTCACAGCTTATACTTGGCATGACAAAAGATAATAAAGCAAAAGAAGAAATAAAAGATGCAGATATGAGTGAAAAAACGAAAAAACAAGGTATTGCTTAACATCAATTATAAAGAGACAAGGTGGTTGGAAAGATGAATCCGTATTTTGGAATCGTGGTTTCTTTAGCTGCGTACGGCATTGGAACGTATTTATTTAAAAAGTCAAAAGGTTTTTTCTTATTTACTCCTTTATTTGTGGCAATGGTACTCGGAATTGCTTTTTTGAAAATTGGTCATTTTTCTTATGAGGAATATAGCAGCGGCGGGAAGATTATCAGCTTCTTTTTAGAACCGGCAACAATTGCTTTTGCCATCCCTTTATATAAGCAAGCCGATAAATTAAAAAAGTACTGGTGGCAAATTCTTTCTTCTATTGCGGTAGGGTCAGTTTGTTCGGTAGCGATTATTTTTGCGATTGCTAAAGGTATTCATATGGATGAAGTTGTGATGAAATCAATGCTTCCACAAGCAGCTACAACAGCGATTGCGCTGCCATTGTCTCAAGATATTGGAGGGATTCCTGCTATTACTTCCTTTGCTGTTATTTTTAATGCAGTCATCGTATATGCGCTGGGCGCTTTATTTTTAAAAGTATTCAAGGTGAAGAATCCAATTTCGAAAGGATTAGCTCTTGGAACTTCTGGGCATGCGCTGGGAGTAGCCGTAGGGATTGAAATGGGAGAAGTAGAGGCAGCCATGGCAAGTATTGCAGTTGTTATTGTAGGCGTTGTCACAGTTGCCGTTATTCCACTTTTTGTTCAGCTAGTCATGTAACAAAAGCCTGAAGGAGTCAGAGATTTTCTGACTCCTTCAGGCTTTTGTTTGTTAATTAATACACCACTCCAAAATGTCGTGATGCGCAGTTTTGACAGGTTGTATGGTCAAAAAGACTCTCAGGAATGATAAATTCAAAACAAAATTGACATTGTTTGAATTGACTTTGTCTATAAAACATTGTCTCTAAGAAAATAGCTGTAATATGTTCAGTTATGTGCTTATGGGAACGTTGTTCTAAAGTAGACCATGGAATAGACTGATGCTCTATGTAAATCGGACAGGAAGTATAGGGTGTATCCCATTGAATGGCTTGATATCCAAACGTAAGGCCATGATGAGCTGCTGATGTAAATATGATTAGGTTTTGATGGAATTCTGGCAGAGGTAATTCTAGTTTTTGATCTTTAAGCGATCTCGTTTTGGAATGAAGGTTATACAATTTAATTTGAAAATGAATCCACTGAGTGGCGTGAACGGTTATTGACATGTTTTAAACCTCCAATTCAGACTCTTTCTTTTATCATAATTGATTTCAAAATAAATAAATAGTAGGCAAAAAGAAGATAACAAAATTTTATATAGATTACTTATAAGGCGTAGGGAAAGGTGATATAAGCATAGCATCCTTTTTTCTACCCCTTTTTAAAGTATAGTAATCTTCTATATAAAAGCTTGCTTTCAACGAATGGTATCGGCGTATTCATACGCTTTAAACAGATTTTAATGTTAGAAGTTATAACAAGGTTCATTTCTTTTAGAGAAGTTTATGAAATAATAAAAACTGTATATTTTACGGTCTGAATCTATGTGTTGGAGGTTTTTATATGACAAAACAAAAGCTGGTATTAATCGGAAATGGAATGGCAGGAATGCGCTGTATTGAAGAAATTCTTATTCATTCTCCAGATTGTTTTGATATTACTGTTTTTGGAAGTGAGCCTCACGTTAACTATAATCGAATTTTATTATCAACCGTTTTACAAGGCAGTACAAAGCTTGAAGATATCAATATTCATTCTTTGGCATGGTATAAGGAAAATAATATCACTTTATTTAAAGGAGAAAGCGTTACGCACATAGACACCAAGAGAAAAATAATAACAACAGATAAAAACAGAGAGACGAGGTACGACAAGCTTATTATTGCTACTGGTTCGAGCCCGTATATGCTCCCCGTTAAAGGGTCTGACAAAGAAGGTGTCCTCGGTTTTCGTACCATCGAAGACTGTCAGGAAATGATTAAAATTTCTAAACAGTATAAAAAAGCAGCGGTTATTGGAGGGGGTCTGTTAGGGCTGGAAGCTGCTAGGGGACTATTGAATTTGGGAATGGATGTTCAAGTCATTCATCATTCGGGTTTCTTAATGGAGCGACAGTTAGACAGAGCAGCATCTGCTATGTTAAGAGAAGAATTAGAAAAGCAAGGCATGAGTTTTCTATTAAACAAACACACAGATGAGATTATAGGGGGAAATCGAGCAGAAGGCGTCCGATTTAACGATAGCAGCAAAATTGCAGCTGATTTAGTTGTAATGGCTACAGGAGTGAGGCCAAATGTTAATCTAGCTAAAAAAAGCGGAATAGAAACAAATAGAGCAATCATCGTAAACGATTATTTAGAAACGAGCATCCCGGATATCTATGCAGTAGGTGAATGCGCTGAACATCGAGGGATGACATACGGCCTTGTTGCTCCTCTTTACGAACAAGGAAAAGTCTTAGCGCGACACCTTTGCCAAATAAAAAACGATGGTTATCGCGGGTCCGTTCTTTCCACTCAATTAAAAATATCAGGAATAGACGTTTACTCAGTCGGAGAGTTCAAGGAAAATCAAGGTGCAAAAGCCATTACGATTTCGAATATGTTAGATGGTATATACAAAAAAGTCGTTTTTCGCGAAGGGAAAATAGTGGGAGCTGTTCTTTTTGGAGATACCAGTGAGGCTATAAAGCTATCACAAATGATTAATGAAAAAAAGGATTTGTCGCAAGCGGAAAAAGTACAATTATTTCCTTCTCAACATGAAAAAGAAAATGCAGTAACTTCTATGCCACTTACGGGTATCATATGCAACTGTAACGGTGTAACAAAGGGAGCCATTATTGAAGCAGTACAGAAAAATGATTTAACGACAGTAGATGAAATAAAAAATTGCACGAAAGCTTCTGGTTCATGTGGAGGATGCAAACCCCTTGTAACAGATCTTTTAACATATATTCAAAGCGATGAGTTTGATGAAATCATTGAACAAAAAACCTTTTGTACATGTACACATTTATCAGAAGATGAGCTGGTAAGAGAAATGCAGCAATATCAATTTGAGACGGTTCAGCAAGTAAGAGAAATATTAAAGTTTAAAGACATGAAAGGCTGTTCGTTATGTGAAGGCGGTCTTCATTACTATTTAGATATGATGAATCCTCATTATGAAAACAATCGACATTCTTTATTTACTACGGAGAATGAACAGGCCGTTTTGCTTCACGATGGGACTTATGCAGTGGTACCGCAAATTCACGGTGGTCTGACAAATGTACAGGAATTAAGGAACATAGCAAATGTAGCTGAAAGGTACAACATCTCTAATATTCGTTTAACAAGTGATCAGCGCATTCAACTTATTGGAGTGAAAAAAGAATATCTTCCGTTGATAAGTGAGGAAATAGATAGAGGACTTCAGCAGCTATATGAACGTACAGTTAAAAATGTATCTGTTTATATAGGAAAAGGAACGTGTATTTGTCAGTATGAACCTGCTCTTGCTTTATCAAATGAATTAGATAAACAGCTTGAATATGTAAAGACCCCATGTGATATCAAAATCAGTATTGCTTCGTGCTCTCACATTTCAGAGAATGTAACAACAAGTGATATAGGATTAAGAAGAATAGACAGAGGATGGGAAATATATGCCGGCGGAAGCAGCGCAGAAGCCAGAAGCGGGGAGCTGTTTTATGTGGCCGAAACAAACGAAGAAGCAGTAGAAATCAGCTGTTCTTTGATTCAATATTACCGTGAAACGGGGAACTATTTAGAAACTGTCGGGAGCTGGATCGAGCGAGTAGGAATTGTTCATGTCAGAGAAGTTTTGTTTGAGGTAGACAATCGAGAGTATTTAATGAAGCGGCTCAGCTCAGAACGCTCTCGTGCAATCACATATTTATTATAGGAAAGAAGGGTGACCTACGATGACTGAGATGCTATTGAAATATTTTCGTGAGCAGCAAAAGCAAGTTGAAACCGAGCGTATCTATAATACTCAGTGTCCTTACTGCAGCATGCAGTGCAAAATGCAGTTAGTTGAACAAACACATGTAAAAAGGAAAACGTATAAAACAATTGGAACAGATAACCCTACCTCTCAAGGAAGGTTATGTATCAAAGGAATGAATGCGCATCAGCATCCTTTGCATAAAGATCGGATTCAATATCCTTTATTAAAAGTAAACGGAGAGTTTGTAAAGATTTCTTGGAAAGAAGCTCTTCACTATATTAAAGAAAACGTTACAGAGATTCAAGAGAAGAATGGAGCAGATGCGCTAGGTGTTTATGGAAGTGCCTCTATTACAAATGAAGAAGCTTATTTATTAGGGAAATTTGCTCGAGTTGCGTTAAAAACAAAGTATATTGATTACAATGGACGCTTATGTATGTCGGCTGCTGCTTCTGCTGCTAGTAAAACATTTGGCATGGACAGAGGATTTACGAATAGCTTGCAAGAGATTCCGTTTACTGAATGTATTATGTTAGCTGGAACAAATATTGCGGAATGTCAGCCAACAATTATGCCTTATTTTGAGAAAGCAAAAGAAAACGGAGCTTTTATTATTGCAATTGATCCAAGAGAAACAGCTACAACTAAAATAGCTGATTTACACTTGAAACTTAAGCCGGGGAGCGACGCGGCATTAGCCAATGGAATCTTGAAGGTTCTTATCGAAGAAAATTATCTAGATGAACGATTTCTACAAGAACGTGTCAATGGATTTGAAGAAGTAATTCAATATGTGGTGTCTCTGGAATTTAATATCATTGAAGAAATAACGGGAGTGCCACTTGAAGAGATGTACCAAGCTGCCCGTATGTTTGGCCAAAGAAAAACGGGAATGATTTTTACCGCTAGAGGGGTAGAGCAGCAAACAGACGGAAGTGCTGCGGTGCAAAATTTTTTGAATATTCTACTTTCTGTCGGGAAAATTGGTAAACCTCGCTGCGGATATGGGGCCATTACTGGTCAAGGAAATGGGCAAGGAGCCCGAGAGCATGGTCAAAAAGCGGATCAGCTTCCAGGCTACCGTTCAATCGAAAACCACGAGCACCGGATGTATATAGCGGATGTGTGGAACATAGAGGAGAAAGATCTTCCTAGAAAAGGTGTTTCTGCATATGAGATGATTGAAAAAATTCATGATGGTGAAATTAAAGGGTTGTTTTTGATGTGTTCAAATCCAGCAGTTTCAAATCCAAACGCTAATTTTGTTAAGAAGGCTTTTGAAAAGCTTGAATTTCTAGTAGTAGCAGATATGTTTGAATCAGAAACGGCAAAATTAGCAAACTTGATCTTACCAGCATCTTCCTACTTGGAAGATGAAGGAACCATGACAAATATAGAAGGAAGAGTTACATTACGCGAAGCTAGCTTTCCCTGCCATGGCGAAATCAAACACGACTGGGAAATACTATGTGAAATTGCTAAAGTTTTAGGAAAAGAGGAACATTTTTCATTTGCATCAGCTGAAGAAATATTTAATGAACTGCGAATAGCAAGTAAAGGAGGGATCGCCGATTACTCCGGTATTACGTACGAACGATTACGAGAGGAAAAAGGAATTTTATGGCCATGCAGAAGCTTAACAGATAAAGGAACCGAGCGCCTGTTTGAGACGCGTTTTGCTCATAGTGATGGAAAAGCGATGATGGTCCCTGTCTCGAATCAAGCTATTGTTCCTAAAGCAAAAATAACCGAAAAATATCCTCTCTATTTAACAACGGGGAGAGTGATGTCGCACTATTTAACGGGTGTACAAACGCGAAAAAGTGCGTCTTTATCTGCTAGAAATTTCGAATCTTTTATGGAAATCCACCCTTCAACAGCGAAAAAATATGAAATTTCGAATCAAGAATTAGTACAAATTGAATCTTCATATGGAAGGATTGTGGTAAGAAGCAAATTTTCAGAGGGCATTCGGCCAGATACCGTATTTGTTCCTTTTCACTGGGCGGATTCTCAAAATGTTAATAACCTTGTCTCTGAGAAATTAGATCCTGCCTGTAAGATGCCAGGGTTTAAAGTAAGTGCTGTGAATATTAGCCCTTCTGTAAAAAGAAGCAGCTATTAAAAATGCTGATGCAAAAAGCCTCTTGAAAAAAGAGGCTTTTTACATGGAATCAGGCAAGGTGCTTTTGGTTAATACGTACATCTTGTTTTTTGAATCCAGAATAATTCAGTAAGAGACAGAATAGGGCAAAAAGCGCTAGTAAGGAAAAACCGACAACGTAATCTCCGCTTGTATCTTTTATAAAGCCTAGCACAATAGGGGGAAAGAAGCCGCCTACTCCTCCGAATGCGCCTACGATCCCGGTAACAGCTCCAATATTTCCTGTTGAAACAGATGGGACCATTTTAAAAACAGCTCCATTTCCGATACCAAGAGTAATGGCTGCAAGTAAACAACCTACGCTAAATAAGGAGAAGGCAGTGATGGTAAATGCAATAAATAACCCTATTAGTAGCATTCCGGTAAAGACGAAGGTGAGTACTTTTTTTGCTCCGAAGACATCCGATAAATATCCTCCAAGAGGTCGTACAAACGTTGCTAGTACGACAAATCCAGCTGTTTTTAGCCCACTGTCTACAGTTGAAGCATTAAATTGATCATGCAAAATGGTAGGGAGATAGATGCTGAACGTTACAAATCCACCAAATGTTAAAAAATAGAAAATGGATAAAAACCACGTTTCTTTAAATTTTAATACCGATAAAGATTCCTGCAGCGTTTTGGGGGAAGCAGCAGAAGGCTGGTCTGAAGTTCCTACCCATAATAAAAGAGCCATTAAGGCTACCGCAATTGCTAAACTCCAAAATACCCAAGGCAAGCCAAAAGAAGAAAAGATAAGTGGAATACTAAAGCTTGCTACCGCCGATCCTAAGTTGCCCATCCCGGCAATTCCTAAAATAAAACCTTGCTTTTGAGGTGAATACCATTTAGAGACATATGTAATGGAAATAGCAAATGTTGTTCCAGCCATGCCGATAAAAAATGCCCAAAAGAGCAGCATGGAATAAGAATGAGTAAAGCCTGCACAAATGGTAGGGAGTAAAAGAGCCAGCATAGTCAAAGAATAGACTTTTCTTCCCCCGAAGCGATCTGTTAAAATCCCCATCGGAATTCGCATGAGGGAACCTAATAAGACGGGAGTGGCAATTAAGATACTTTTTTCAGCATTGGTTAATGAATACATCACTTGAATATCTGCAGCGATAGGCGCGAAGACAGACCATACTGAAAAAGCAATAATCATAGATAAAGTCGAGATAAGAAGTACAGATAAGGGCCGTTTAGAAAACATTGCTTAAAAACCTCCTTTTTTATATGCAGCGTAAAGCTGTTGCAATATGGTAATTATGATACTACGCTTTCTTTCTTATGTATCATTCTGTGTTAGGTTTTCTTCCGTACTTTTGCTGAAGAACGGACGCAGATAAAAGTGGAGAGATAACTTAGACTTACACTCTATCTAAGTGCTGATGAAGAAACGGTTAAAAAGCTTTGAAAGAACAGTAAGTAGAAATATTGTCGAAAGAATGGAAGAAAAATTGAAATTAGAAGAGATTAATAGAGTAAGCATCTATAAATTTGTGCTATCGAATTATAGCGAAATAAAAAATAATTCATATTTTATATAGAACACAAATTTTTGAAATAGAAGGTGGAAAAAGTGACAGAAAAGCATCCTCTTTCAGGTTATAAAAAGGATGATAACGGAGTGCTCTGGATATGGAGTTACGTTGGACAGGCTAGAGTGAAAATGGGGTATAAAGTAAAAAGTCTGCTTCACTATGAGCAATCTTCCTATCAACAAATCAGTATTGTGGATACAAAATGGTATGGGAAAATGTTGGTGCTAGATGGTACTCCACAAATTTCAACAGGAGAAGGGTTTATTTATAATGAAATGATTAGCCATGTGCCAATTATAACGCATTCAAATCCCAAAAAAGTTGCGATGATTGGCGGAGGAGACTGCGGTCCTGCACGGGAGGCCATGAAGTATGACGGAATTCAACAAATTGATGTAGTCGAAATCGATCCAAAAGTTACAGAAATCTGCCGCACATGGCTAACTCCGGCTTCTTGTTATGATGGTGAAACCAGGCTCAATATGATACATCGCGATGGAATAGATTGGATTCAAGAACACAAGGGAGTTTATGATGTTCTCATAATTGATCGGCCTGACCCTGTTGGACCGGGAAAAAAACTATTTCAACCTGATTTTTATCAATATGTCTACAACAGCCTTAAGGATGATGGCGTGGTTGTTTTTCAATCAGGATCTCCTTACTACAATACTTCTACATTACAAGGCACAATTAAAAATCTAAAGGAGCTATTTCCAATTGTCCGCACATATTTAGTGACTATACCTCTTTTCCCTTGCGGCATTTGGAGTTTTACGATTGCTTCTAAAAAAATGGATCCTCTTCAGGCCGATTTGACGAAGCTAGAGCATACAGATACTCAATATATTGATCCTGAAATTTTCCGTGCATCATTTGTTTTACCTAAATATATAAAAGAAATAGTAGACGGAAAAGATTCCTAAAAACTAAGTAGCGACGAATGTTTGTTGAAAGTCATCAATAATCTCGGAAAATATATTTGTTATAGTAGTTCTGTGTTTGCTGCGCAGGGTCCGGGATAATTCAATTTGAAATGTATTAAAATTATGACTGTAACCTAAATAGCCGCTGTTGTCGCCTTGTCTGTGAAAGGCAATTGATTCGTTTCCAACAAATTTATTATCAAATATTACATGGATTTTCGGGAACGAATCTTCAGATTTTTTAGTCAGCACCTGTTGAAACCAATCTTTAACTTCCTTTGAGCAAGATTGTCCATATAAAGTCCCGACTTCAATTGCATAAGGTCCGTAATGTGTATCCTTCATTCCATGAAAAGATAAATGCAAATAGGGCGTTAGAAGGCGATTATTACTATCTGCTATTTTTAAATATTTAACAATTTCTTGGATTGTTCTTCTATATTCATGTATCCCCTCATGGTTTGTTTCATTTAGATTTCTATTTAAATCTGCTATGGTTCTGGAAACCGTACTAACGATTCCTGCACATCCTGTTTTCTTGACTAAATTTTCTACAACTTTATCCGTAAATAAATCAGCAGCAGGTGGTTCTGCATGAAGTGCATCCACATGACAGCTTATAAAACCAGTTCCTTTGTTGTATTTTAAGTAGTTTCCATGAATGAATTTTAATGTCATTGACTATTTCTCCTTTTATATCGTTTGAAATCTATCCTTTCTATAATAAATGCAGTAAAAATAAAATCGGTGAATTATTACACGTGTTAAATACATACATAAAAAGTTTTTAGAGATGGTGGAGATAAATAGATAAATGTACAGGATTATTTTGAATAGTTACATACTATATGAGTAGCTGATTATTGTTATAGGGCATTAAAGTAGCAAAATACGATAGAAAGTTCTAATTAGGAGGCTTTAAAATGGATCCAATGAGAGAAGAGTTAGGGATATTATCTGATAAAGAAATGACGTTGCAAACTCTTAATCTGAATAATATACCGTCTGTTGAATTAGTTGACCCCAAAACCTGTTCATATCCAGTGATAGGGAGGAAGTATGGTCACCATAGCGGAAGAGATATTGTTATCGTAAATACAAAGGATCAAGCAATATATGAAGGATATGACTATTTTACGAAAATATATGCAATAGACAAAGAATATTGTCTAGAAGTAGAAGGACTGAGCGTAAAAACAGTACAAGTAGTGACCAGTGAACATGTTGTATTTAATGAAATACCCATTCGAACGCAAGCCTTCGGCTGGAAATTAGAACAGGTAAACGGCATGGATGTACCGGAAATGCTGGTGAACGTAGCCATTCGAGCGCTCTACGTAACGGGAGCTAAAAGCGGCTTTGTCAAAATGGGGGTATTAGAAAATGGAGAGTGTATCGTCACAGATATTAACTCATCAGAAAGTGAATGGATAGAAAATCCATTAAAGCCTAGCGTTCCTTTTAGCATGGGTGCTGACGTTGAGTTTATGTTAAGTTGTGATGGAGAGCTTCTACCAGCTTCTACTTTTTTTTCTGTTGAAGGTCCGGTAGGCTGTGATGAAAGACAAATAGAGCAAGATAGCGGTGAGTATGCATTAGTAGAAGTTAGGCCTGAAAAAGCAAATTCATCAACAGAACTATTTGAGAATATCCAAAAGTTAATAGAAAAAGCATCTGCACAGGTACCATATGAAAATATTCATTTTCGGGCAGGCAGCATGCCGTTTTCAGGGTATCAATGTGGAGGACATATTCATTTTGGTATTCCGCTTTCTTTATCCTTATTAAGAGCTCTTGACCACTACCTTGCTATTCCAGTAGCGCTGATAGAAGAATCTAAGACCGCTAAACTCAGACGGAAAACGAACCATGGAGGTCTTGGACGCTATCGTGAGAAATCGTATGGATTTGAGTATTTAACTTTAAGCTCTTGGATTATCGACCCTAGAATTACTCTCTCCACTTTAGCTCTTGCTCAGCTAGTTGCTACCCATCATCATGAATTAAAAAGCGAATTTTTATTTCATCCACTTACGCAGCGTGCCTACTATCAAGGGAATAAAATCTTTCTTAAACGAATGTGGAAAGATATCAAAGCCAATCTTATGAAAACATCCAGCTATCCACACTATCAAAATGAACTATCTTTTCTATTTGAAATGATAGAAAAAGAAATTCCTTGTGATGAATCAAATGATATTCGCCGGAATTGGAATGTAACGATTTCTAAAGAAATCTATGACCGCGGACATATTATCCAAATCCCCAAAAAGCTCCGTTTAAAATACGGCCTCAAAGAGGGGCAGTCTACGATGGTTAGTGCAGGAAAGGCAATATCAACTGCAACTGTTCATTCTTATCCTTTTTCATTTCGCCATCCAAATATGGTTCAACTCTCTAAATCTCTCCGTGATAAACTATCTCTCCCGAAAGATTGGTGCCCCAAGCTATCAGCTTCAGAAGGCATCATAACTTTAGGTCCTATCATTGGCATTCTTGCTAACCGTCCTTTTGAAAGACAAACAACCTATTTCCATCATCTATGTCGCTTAGCAAATGAAAAGCGAATGCTTGTATATGTGTTTGAACCCGAAGATATTGATTGGGAGAAAAAATTGGTTAAAGGAACAACCATTAACGGTGAAGGGCTTTTTCCTTTTCCTGCTGTTATCTATGACCGTTATTTCATAGATAGTAGAAAAAATATTTTAATAGATGAAGTAAGGGCAAAACTTCAGGCGATTTATAAAATTCCTTTTGTTAATTCTTCAAATTTGTTTCAGCTCACGGGAGATAAGTGGGCAACATATGAACTTCTTATGAAAGAATATGAAGAATTTCTTCCAGAGTCACGTCTCGTACAAAAATCTGCTGACATTGCAGAAATGCTTGATAGCTACGGAGAAGTCTATTTAAAACCGCTTGGCGGGGCCTTAAGTAAAGGAGTCATGCGTATCGTTCGCCGACCAACAGGCATCTTTTGGTTTGATCTTAATAAAAAAGAGCTGCATCAATTCAGTAATATGGAAGAATTATTTACTTTGCTCTCTCCTTTGATGAAAAACAATCCTTATCTTGTTCAAGAAGGAATTCGCAGAAAACAGCATAAAGATAAAAATTTAGAAATACGGGTTTATATGCAAAAAAATGAAAAGCAAATTTGGCTTCGAACGGGTATGGTTGCGCGTCTCACTGGTGAAGATGTGCTAACGGAAGATTCTGAAACGAATATGCGCCTCAGTAAAATATTAAACAGTTTATATCCCGATCCAACAGACAGAAGGCTCATTATAAACCAATTAGCTAAAATATCTAAAAATATTGTTGCAACAGTAGAGGAGAAAGTGGGTCCTTTTGGGGAGCTGGCGGTAGATTTATGTATAGATCAGTACGGTTCCATAAAGTTACTTGAAATAAATGCAAAACCAGATAGTCTATTCTCACAAATTAGAGCCTACAAGCTGCGTACTTTGGCGGGGATTCGCCTGCTCAATTATGCGTCTTCACTGGCTGGCTACGAAGAAGAAAAGGAGGATTTAACATGAAGCACTTCACATTAAATAAAATCCTTAAACAAACGGGGGGAGACCTTTGTTATGGATCAGGAAATCCTGTTATTAAACATGCTATAAACTACGCTAAAAAGGATATAGAGGATCATACACTCATCTTTCATTTAGATAGAGAACCGATTAGAGGGAAGTATTGGAAAGAAAATCATTCAATTGTCGTTATAACAGATCACCCTGAGCTGTGCACGAACTTAGAGGGAAATATTATTCTTGTTAAAACAGCTCAATTAGAAGAGGCTTATTGGAAATTTATCGAATACTACCGAGGACTTTTTGATCTTCCTGTTATTGGTGTTACAGGAACTTGTGGAAAAACGACCACGAAAGAGATGATCCGACAAATATTAATTGAAGATTATAAAGTGAAAGCTACGTGGATGAGTATGAATTCTATGTCTGTAAATCTACGTTATTTAACAGGTATTGATGATACGACAGAAGTAGCTGTTTTTGAAATGCCGGTCGCTTATCCGGGCTATTTAAAAGTTGCGTGTCGCTACTTTCAGCCACAAATACGAATTCTATTAAATATAGGCGTGCACCATCTCGCTGATTGTGAAACACCTGAAGAATATATGAAAGCAAAAGCCGAAATTGTAGAAGGCTTAGATCCAAATAGCGGCATTTTGATTTTAAACGCAGATGATGAAAATATTAAGAGAGTGCTTGATGTTAGTCATCTTCAAGGTGTTGTATATATAGGTAAAGGTGATGATTCCCAATTTCAAGCAAAAGATATTAAATATGCTAAGGGAGGAATGGCTTTCACTTTAAAGTACCAAAACAAAGAGTACGATGCCTTTATCCCTGGATATGGTGAACATAATGTGTATAATGCACTGGCAGCCATTGCTGCAGTATTTTATGTGGGCGTTGATATTTCCGTTGCCATACAAAGACTTAGCTTATTTGAACAAGTAGAAGAACATTTGGAATTTAAAAGAGGACTGAATGAATGTACGGTAATTAACGACACATGGAACTCTTCACCTTTATCGATGGCTACAGCTCTTGGAGTTCTTAGTGATATGTCAAAAGAGAAACAGTCTATCGCTTTATTAGGCTACATGCCTCAACTAGGAGAAGGACCATATGCAATTAAACAATATGAAGATATGGGAAAAAAAGCAGCGGAATCCAAAATTGACATTCTAGTTGTAGTAGGAGATGAAGCAAAAGCTATTGGAACAGGAGCTTTAAAATGTGGAATGGACCCTAATAAAGTCTATTTTTGCAAGACTGGTGATGAAGTATACAATGTGCTAGCTCCATATTTAAATGAAAATACAATAATTTTATTAAAAGTAACGCACCGTGTTATGACAAAACCTACTTTTAAAGAATTAAGAAATAAACTTATTCCAGACAACGAAGAGTAAAAGGAGGATAGACATGAAGAAGACTAAACAGCTAAGAGAGTTGATAGAAAGTAAACAGCTAGAGTTTATTATGGAGGCTCACAGTGCGCTATCTGCCAAGATTGTAGAAGAAGCAGGGTTCAAAGGGATATGGGCCAGCGGCCTGTCATTATCTGCAGCACTGGGTGTAAGAGATAATAACGAGGCTTCATGGACACAGGTGTTAGACATCTTAGAGTTTATGAGTGACGCAACGTCCGTTCCAATTCTTCTTGATGGTGATACAGGCTATGGGAACTTTAATAATGCAAGAAGATTAGTTAAGAAATTGGAGCAGCGAGACATTCCAGGCGTATGTATTGAAGATAAATTGTTTCCAAAAACAAACTCATTTATTAAAGGTGAAGCACAGCCGCTTGCAGATATTAATGAATTTTGCGGCAAAATTAAAGCAATGAAAGATAGCCAAAATGACGAAGATTTTGTAGTGGTATCGCGTGTAGAAGCTTTTATTGCAGGGTGGGGGCTGAAGGAAGCTTTAAAGCGTGCAGAAGCTTATCGCCAAGCAGGAACCGACGCCGTTTTGATTCATAGTAAAAGGTCAGATATGACAGAGATTGAAGCTTTTATGAAAGAGTGGGGAAACAGGCTTCCGGTTATTATTGTTCCAACCAAATATTATTCGGTTCCAACTGATAAATTTAGTGATTTAGGAATTAGCTTGAGCATTTGGGCCAACCATAACTTAAGATCTTCCATTACAGCTATGCAAAAAACGTCCGCTCAGATTTATTGCGATAAAAGTTTGATTAATGTAGAAAAAAATGTCTCTCCGCTTGAGGAAGTTTTCCGTCTTCAAAAAGCTGAAGAGCTCGATATGGCAGAGAAACTTTATTTAAGCTCTGCCAATCATAGCACGAACGCTATGATTCTGGTAAAAGAATCAGCAAATGAAGCTTTGATAACCGAGCAGATAAATCAGTTAAAAAAAGTCGGCGTGACAAATAGTATAAAAGCAGGTTCCAACAAAGCTATGGAAGATAAGGCGTTTCCTAATAAAGGAGAATTATATCATCTCTATGCTGCAAGAGATAAGCTAGGAACGGCTACTTTAATAAGCGATAGTAACATCGTATATAAAACACATGTTTTTGAGGAGTTAATTCATGAAAGTGGCGATATCACTATCGTAGCAGGAGCTGATTATGAGTTAAAAGGGAATCAAACATCTTATGTAACTGCTAAACTTCCCTATTCCAAGCAGCTGTATTCTAAAACAGTAGACTTGATTCAAATGTCGTGCAATCCAAACTCTAACAACATTCATGGTGAATTCATTGGTCTTTGGAAAGTTTCTGGAAAAGGCACTGAGGTTGTAAAAAAAGCTTTGGAAGAACTGGCACAAAGAAAAGATTTTGCTCAGCTCACGTTTTCTGATTTCTTTAATTATATTAATCTAATTCACCCAGTTGCTGTTAAATATACGATGGGGTCATGGATAGATACCGAAACGTATACAAAGATTCAAAAAGATGGTGGGAAAAATGATTAGTACGTCCGTATTTGGAACTCAATTAAAAAAACTAGGTTTTCAATTTTATAGCGGGGTTCCTTGTTCCTATCTTAAACATCTTATTAACTACGCTATCAACGAATGTGAATATGTTGCAGCAGCAAACGAAGGAGAAGCGGTAGCGATTGCTGCTGGGGCATCAATTGCTGGCAACAAAGCGGTTGTTTTAATGCAGAACTCCGGATTAGCAAATGCTGTTTCCCCTTTAACCTCTCTTATTCATCCGTTTAAAATTCCTGTCCTTGGATTTGTCAGTTTTCGCGGAGAACCTGGATGTCCAGATGAACCACAGCATGAATTAATGGGAGAAATTACTCCTGCCCTACTAAATACGATGAAAATAAAATGGGAATATTTATCTTTTGATTTTGCGGAAGTTAAAAAACAATTACAGCGGGCTAATCAAGCTGTGGAAAATAATGAAAGCTACTTCTTTATTGTAAAAAAAGGAACGTTTGAGCCAGTTAAGCTTTTAGAAAAATCAATAAAAAACGTTACTCCTAAAATGAAAAGTGAACAGATAACAACCGACGAGTTACCTTCAAGGTATGAGGCATTACAAGTAGTTAATTCATTAAAAGACAACGATACTATTCAATTGGCCGCTACAGGAAAAACAGGAAGAGAGCTTTACGAAATAGAAGACGCAAGAAATAATTTTTATATGGTTGGATCTATGGGGTGCGTTAGTTCCATTGGTTTAGGCTTAGCTTTGAGCAGAAATGAAAAGAACATCATTACAATTGATGGAGACGGAGCGTTGCTTATGCGCATGGGAAATCTAGCAACCAACGGATACTACTGTCCAGCAAATTTATTACACATTCTTTTAGACAATCAAACCCATGATTCTACAGGGGGACAACATACGGTCTCTCATAACATTAATTTTGTAGATATTGCTTCTTCCTGTGGGTATCAAAATTCCATTCATGTTCATAACTTACATGAGTTAGAGACGTATATCAAACAGTGGAAAAGTGATAAAAAATTAACGTTTTTATATCTTAAAATAGCGAAAGGATCTAAAAAGAACCTGGGGCGTCCTGAAATGAAGCCTTATGAAGTCAGAGAAAGACTGCAGGTGTTTTTAGATGATTAAAACAGCTGTTATTCTAGCTGCAGGGATGGGGAGCAGGATTCGTAAAAGAGCTGGAAACCGCCCTAAAGGTTTTTTGATGATTGATGAAAAATCGATTATTGAACATTCCATTTCGAAGTTAATAGAAGCAGGAGTCAAAACGATTTTTATTGGAACAGGTTATATGAAAGAAGAATATGAAAAGCTAATGGTTAGATATCCTCAAATAAAATGTGTTTATAATTCTAGATACGAAACAACAGGAAGTCTGTTTACGCTGTATCAATTTAAAAATTATATTAAAGAAGATTTTTTACTATTGGAATCGGATGTAATTTATGAAAAGAATGCGTTGGAAACATTAGTAAATCATTCGAGATCAGATGTCATACTAGCGAGTAAATTGAACGGTGCTGGCGATGAAGTTTATATTGAAGCTGATGAAGATAATAACCTTAAGAATATGTCAAAACAAAAAGAAGAGTTGAATAGTATCTATGCAGAACTAGTTGGTTTAACCAAACTCTCTTATGCTACATTTCAGAGACTTTGTGATGAAGCAAATACGCTGTTTCAGTTTAATCAAACGATCGATTATGAATATGGCCTCGTTAAAATTTCCGAAAAAGCAAATGTGTATGTTCATAAACTGGATAATTTGGCATGGTGTGAAGTGGATGATGAAGATCACTGGGCAAGAGCAACTACTATTGTTTATCCGATTATTAAAGCTCGAGAAGGTATTCCACATACAGTTAAGAGAAATATACTCCTAAACCCCGGACCGGCAACTACAACAGATACCGTCAAATATGCTCAAATAGTGGAGGACATTTGCCCGAGAGAAAAACAATTTGGAGAGATAATGGAATTTATCTCTGCTGAACTAACAAAATTTGTTGGGAATCCAGAGAAGTATACTACGGTATTATTCGGCGGATCTGGAACGGCGGCAGTGGAATCGATTTTAAGTTCAGTAATTGATAACGGTACGGTTGTTATTATCAATAATGGTCCATACGGTGAAAGAATGTGTAAAATCGCTGAAATTTATGGACTGAATTATTTAGAATATAAAAGCTCCGCCCAGCAGGCTATTGATATGAACGACTTAAAAATTTTTATAAAAAAGATTTCAACGAACGTTTCCTATCTGGCGCTTGTTCACTGTGAAACTTCCACGGGGCTTCTTAATGATATTGAACAAATTGGGGAATTTTGTGCAGTGAAAAATATCGAAATGATTGTGGATGCAATGAGTTCGTATGCAGCTGTTCCAATTGACATGCAAAAAATGAATATAAGCTATCTGGCCGCAAGTGCAAATAAGAACCTTCAAGGAATGGCAGGCGTGTCGTTTGTTATAGCAAATAAAGACCGTTTAGAAAAAACGGAGCAAATAAAGCCTCGTAACCTTTATCTTCATTTATATGATCAGTATCGATATTTCCAAATGAATAAACAAATGCGTTTTACTCCTCCTGTTCAGACTATGTACGCCTTAAAGCAGGCAATTATAGAAACTCAGTGGGAGGGAATTGAGAAACGATATGAACGCTACTCAAAATCATGGACTACTTTAACGGATGGAATTACTCGGCTTGGGTTAACCTATTTGGTTCCTGAAACACATCATTCTAAAATTATTACCTCTATCATCGAGCCTTCCAATAGAAAGTATAATTTTGATATTATGCATGATTTTTTTTATAAACAAGGATTCACCATTTATCCTGGTAAAATTGATAAATTAGAAACGTTTCGAATAGCAAATATTGGTGATATCACATATAGAGATATAGAAAGATTTCTTCACCTTCTTGAACAATATCTTAAAGCTTTAAAAGGAGAGTGAGAAAAAGTTGAATCAAAAATTAGCTGTAGCAGTTATGGTGGTAAATCAAGATCATCACGTGCTTCTAGTCAAGAACCATAGACGGGGATGGGAATTTCCAGGCGGTTTTGTTGAAGCAGGTGAATCAATAAAAGATGCGGGGATACGAGAAGTTAAAGAAGAATCTGGAATTGTTATTGAAGTGACCAACTTTCTAGGAGTAGAACAAGATGTTAAACGATCTACTACTGTTATTTTATTAAAGGGAAAAGCGATTAGCGGAAAAATTTCTGTCTCCAATGAAACGCAGGATGTGGGATATTTTACGTTAGAAGAAGCAAAAAATATAATTAAATTAGATAACTTTAAGGATCGAATGGCTAGATGTCTAAAAGAGACTGAAATACCATTTTTCTATGTTTTAAAAGACACGGGCTCCTTTTACGTATAGGCGGAAGGTTTCTGTGTTGTGCTAGAAATGAAGCCTGAACGCGATTAAATAAAAAACGCTCATCGTCATGCGTGACGATGAGCGTTTTTTTATCAGTAAAAGTATGGTTGTTTATTCAGCCGTGGCAATTTCTTCTTCTACATCATGGTCTTCTAAATTAGCACTTAAAAATTCACTTGTTTCCGATAAATTGAGATTTAATTTCGTTTTTTTGCAGATTTGAATTGTAACATCCTGAACGGAGACATCTAAAACATGCCCCCCTTCTTTTTTATATTCATCAATAAAGTGCAGGTGGTAGCCGGGAACACCGATGCCTGAAGAATATTCTGGCGTGTAAAAACCTGCTAGTGTTCCATTTACATCTGAAGATGTAAATGTAGGCTGATCAGCAGCCGCATCTACCATAGAAGGATAGGGCTTTTCTTGCTTTGCAACCGTGCGAGTTTTTACTTCTTTAAACTTGCCGTCAATGCGAACTGCATAGAATAAATTGGGGCTAGGAATAAGTTCGTTCATTAAGGTTTCTAGTTGTTCACGATTCATTTCCTTTTCTACACGATAAGAGATATCTTCATAAAAGGTTGTCATAATGGCAAAAGGTGTTTTTGCATCTTCACTAATAGGTGCGGCTTTACCATCAGCAATATGATAAAATTCTCCGTCAAAGGCAATCATTTCACCATCCAATTGATTAAACGTACCAATGCCGAAATCCCCTTTCTTAGCTAAATCCTTGTATGTGACAACACCGTCAAATACTCCGTCTAATAAAGCGATCATAGTGGAAGTTTGGTGAATCGTTAATTTTTCTTTATTGCTCATTCTTTACTCAGTCCTTTCAGTTAATTTGATCTGGCAGTAGCTGTGTATTTAATTTTTCATTATCTTTATAATCTACAGGAACATCGATGATAACGGGGCCCTGTTCACGAAAAGCGCTTGCTAGAGTGTCCGAAAATTCTTCTGGTGAGTTAACTCTAAATCCTTTGGCACCAAAACTTTCAGCAAGCGTAACAAAGTCTACACTGCCAAACTCTACTGCAGATTTTCGGCCATATTTAATCTGCTGTTGAAAGCCAACCATATCGTAGGTTTGATCGTTCCAGATAATGTGAACAATTGGTAAGTTTAACCGAACGGCTGTCTCGAGCTCCATAGCTGAAAATAAAAACCCGCCGTCTCCAGACATGGACAGAACTTTTTTATGGGGGCGAACGAGTGCAGCTGAAATAGCCCAAGGCAAAGCAACACCTAGTGTCTGCATGCCGTTGCTGAATAGTAAATGCTGAGGTTCATAGGAACGAAAATAACGAGCCATCCATATGTAATGCGAACCAACGTCACATGTGATGGTAGTATCATCTTCAACAAAGTTCTGCAGAGCTTCAATTAATTGTAGGGGATGAAGGTGAGTGTCATTAGAAAACTCGTACTGATCGTCAGGTTGTTCAAGTTTGCTTTTTAGCGTTTTTAAAAAAGAAGCACTTTCTTTTGAACGTATTAAATGTGGGAGTTTATCCGCTAATATGTCAATTGTGCTTGGAATATCCCCTACTAACTCAATTTCCGGCTGATAATGGTGGTCAGCTTGTGCTTGTAAATCATCTAAATGAATAATGCTTCTTTGACTTTCTGAGTTCCAAAGAGAAGGAGGGTATTCAACTGGGTCATATCCGATTGTTAAGACGACGTCAGCATGCTTCAATAACACGTCTCCAGGCTGATTGCGAAAAAGACCTACTCGCCCAAAAAAGTGAGTTTCAAGCTCTCGTGAAACAGCTCCCGCACCTTGGAACGTTTCCACCACAGGAAGGTCATGTTCTGCTATAAGCTGACGGATTGATTCCACTGCTTTAGATTTACTTGCTCTCATACCTAAAAGTAAAACAGGTAGTTTTGCTGTGCGAATAGTGTGTATAGCTTGGGCAACAGCGTCTAAATTAGCAGCGCCAATCGTAGGAGCTTTTAAAACGGATAGAGTGGAAGCTGATGTTTCGTTATCCATTACATCCTGCGGCAAGCTGACAAAAGATGCTCCTGAAGGAGAAGAAACAGCTTCGCGAAAGGCGTCTGTTATCACTTCTGGAACGTTTGCAGCGTCTTCTACCTCAACGCTGAATTTGGCGATAGATTTAAATAGTCCTTCATTATCCATTGATTGATGCGTCTTTTTTAATCGATCTGCTCTTGGAACGGCTCCTGCTAGGGCTACCACTGGATCACCTTCAGAAGTAGCAGTGACAAGGCCAGTGGCTAAGTTAGCGGCACCTGGACCTGATGTGACAAGGCAAACGCCCGGCGTACCTGTCAGTCTTCCCATAGCAGCTGCCATAAACGCAGCATTTTGTTCATGGCGGCAAACAATTACTTCTGGTCCTTTTTCTTTCAAAACATCAAATACGCCATCAATTTTGGCTCCTGGAATGCCAAAAATATAAGGCACATTCTGACTTGCCAAACTTTCTACTAGTAAGTCGGCGCCTTTTTTTGTTTCGGTAGTATCAGCATTACTCATCATGCACTCTCTCCTTTATATTTCTTAGATAGGTTTTAAGGCCTACTGATTGGATACCCAATTTGTATGACAACTAACCTAAGGAAAGGAGAAGGTTTTAATTTTCTAAATAAAAAACTTCCCTATTAATTAGGGAAGCAGAGATATACCTATTGCGAATAAAACATATCTGTTTTATTTGTAGTTTATGGTACTTGAGGGATAGCAAGTGAAAGTCCTACGCGGCTCTTATTTGGTACGGTTAAAGAGCTTTTGGTAACTAACAATTTTTTGATCTAGCTTTTGACTTAATTTTAAAATCTCACCGTGAGAATAGCTGCTTGTTTTTTTAGCTAATTGGTAAATATCTGATTGTAAGGCTCGAATTTCTTTTTCTAACTGAGGTTGCTTCATTGAAATCCTCTCCAAGTCAGAATACTTCTATCTTCTATGTTGTATCTTTTATCTAATAGTATGAAATTCCTTCATATTTGTAAAATGTTTTTTGTTTTGAAAAATATGACATAGGTGAAGAGCTGCTGACAAGCTTTGTCGAACACTTTTTTTACCTGTTGTCAACAAGTATGATATACTGAGGCTAGGAAAAATGACAATCTGGAGCGCACGTTCAGTTATTCTTAACAAGCGAATGAATTCTTAGCTTTGACAAGTTTAGCTTGTAAGGTGAAGAAATTCATCACATAATCTTATTAGATCTGAACCTTGTTAGCCCGGATGAGGATTTGTCGAAAACGATTCACTAGAAAAAACCTTCGAGACCGCCAACTCGGAGGTTTTTTTATTTTTGTGTATGGGAAGTGAAAAAAAGACATAGGCTAATAAAGAAAAAGGTCTCGCACCCATAATCGGTCGTAGTTGATTACACCTTGTCCATTTCTGCAAGGAAGCTGTCTTTTTACTATAGGGAAGTGCCGCCAAACACCATTCCCTAAAGACAATCAGTACACGAGCCTTATGGATGAAGAACCTTTTAGACGATACTTATCGGTGATTACTTATTTTACTACTGGAAAAATAGCAAAATAAGAGCGACTATGGCTCCTAAAAGCTCTACGTAAGCCGTTAGGAGCTGAACATTCTCAGCATCTAGGAAAAATGACTTGAGGATTCGTCTCAGACTATCCACCACCTTTTTCTTCCTTGCGTGAATTCCCAAGGGAAAGAAAGGGGACGACAGTGCTTCTTTATTTTAACAAAAGTAGGAAATGATAAGTAGATTTATTTGAAGTGTAAATTAAAAAAGCATGTAGAATACATGCTTTTTTAATTTGGATAAATTTCTTTTATGCGTCCGACTTGTCCATCTGTTAAACGGACTTTGATGCCGTGTGGGTGAAAGCTTGAATTGGTCAGAATGTCTTTGACCGTTCCGTGTGTAAGTTTTCCAGAACGCTGATCTGCTTTTAAAACAATGTCGACTTCAATTCCAGGAGCTACGTCTTTTCTATTTTGTCCGTTCATTATACACCTGTTCTCTTTCGCTGATTATTCGTTTTTTTTGTTTGTTGACTCGTCAGCTTTTTGGTTGCTTGATTGGTGCTGCTATTTTGAGCTTTACTTGAAGATTGATTTTTCTTATTAGCAAGCTGCTGTTTGATAGCATCTTGAAGACTAATTTTCTTTTTAAGTTGTTCTGTCATATGGGTTCCTCCTGAATATATACATCATCTGAAAAAACAAAGAAAGTAAGGGAATGAAAAAGCTGACTAGATAGTCAGCTTTTTTTAATTAGAAACAGTGACTTCTTCTACAGGCTGCATAAGTACAGCTTCTTTATCAGGATACGTTTTTTCAATATGATGTTCTCCCCAAGAGCATAATGAATCAAGAATGCTTTTTAAAGACCATCCGTAATCTGTTAAAGAGTATTCTACTCGAGGCGGCATTTCATTGTACATTTTTCTAACAATGATGCCGTCTGCTTCAAGTTCGCGAAGCTGCTGCGTTAATACTTTTTGCGTAACGCGCGGCATAATTCTTTTTAATTCTCCAGGGCGCTTTGTCCCTTTAATTAAGTGGCAAAGAATAACGACTTTCCACTTGCCTCCAATGACTTCTAGTGCCGCTTCCACTGGAATATTATATTTTTTCACGTTAACAACTCTCCTTGTTCTAGAGATAACGGTCAAATGCATGTTTTCGCATTTTTTCTGATGTTTATCATATCACTATAGAGCAAAATTTTCTAGGTGTAAGCATTTTTTTAGAATACCCAATAGTTCATGACTTTAGTATTTACGCTTATTGTAACCTCCAGGTGCCTATATCACTTGAAAGTGCGTACTTTTTCTTTGGTTTTACATCGCTCATAATAACAATTGTTGATGGCGAGTTAGCGAATATATGAAAGGTACCTAAGCTAATCAGCCGTAAGAGAAGCTATTATGAAGAAGTTATCATAACGAACAGGAGGCGTTAAGAAGTGAACACACTTTCACAAACACAACAAAGTAAAAAAAGCGGTGCTTTGCCGCTATTAGCGCTAGCTATTAGCGCCTTTGGAATCGGGACTACAGAGTTTGTTCCAGTAGGTTTATTATCATCGCTTGCAGATGATTTAAATATTTCCATTACACTAGCAGGATTATTAATTTCAGGATACGCAATGGGAGTTGCATTTGGAGCTCCCGTATTAACAGCTTTAACAAGTAAAATGAGCAGAAAATCACTGTTGATGCTATTGATGGTTATTTTTATCGTAGGAAACTCAGTAGCAGCTTTATCAACAAGCTTTGGGCTGTTGCTTATAGCACGAATTATTACTGCATTTTCACACGGGATTTTCTTTTCCATCGGTGCGACTATCGCTGCTGATTTGGTGCCGGAAGATAAGCGAGCAAGTGCCATTGCTTTAATGTTTACAGGTTTGACAGTTGCAACTGTTACAGGTGTTCCGCTTGGTACATTTATCGGACAAGCTTTCGGCTGGAGAGCAACATTTTGGGGAGTAGCGTTACTTGGGGTTATTGCCATTATTGCAAGTGCTCTTTTAGTGCCTAAAAACTTAAAGGAAGCGCCGCCAGCAAAGTTTAGTGATCAATTGAAAATTTTGAAAAACGGGCCGCTTTTACTATCGTTTGCTATTACCGCCTTAGGATATGGCGGAACGTTTGTAGCTTATACGTATTTAGCACCTATTCTTGAAAAACTAACAGGATACGCACCAAGTGCCGTTAGTATCTTGCTACTGGTATACGGTGTAGCAGTAGCCATCGGAAATACGATCGGAGGAAAAGCTGCGAATAAAAACCCGTTAAAAGCATTATTTTGGATGTTTTTAATTCAAGCAGTTATCTTAGTTATTTTATCGTTTACTGCATCGTTTAAAGTAGCGGGAACAATTACGATTTTTGCCATGGGCCTATTGGCATTTATGAACGTACCTGGACTGCAAGTACTGGTTGTGAACTTAGCTGAAAAGTATGTCCCTTCAGCAGTGAACGTAGCCTCTGCGCTTAATATTGCTGCATTTAACGTTGGAATTGCTATTGGTTCTTTTGTAGGCGGCCTGATTGTTGATTCGATTGGTCTTGTTCATACTCCTTGGATTGGGGGAGTTATGGTTTTAGGAGCGGTCTTATTAACAGCATGGAGCCGCTCAATAGAAGCAAAAGCAAAATAAAACAAGAGATCATCGCCTTTTGCGATGATCTCTTAGCTATAAAAGGAGAGGAAGCAAATGACTACATTTCAACATCATAAGGCATATCGTCGTATGTACAAGAAGAATGAGTTAACGTTAGGTTTGCATATGCCACTTGAAAATTATCAATATGCCACGCCTACGATGGAGAAACAAGTAGAGCTCACGCAGCTTGCAGAACAATATGGATTTACAAGCTTATGGTTCCGCGATGTCCTTCTTCAAGATCCATCATTTGGCGATCCAGCCACGGGTCAAATTTATGATATGCTTATTTATTTGACTTATCTGGCCAGTCAAACAAAAGAAATTGCTCTTAGTACAGCTGCTATTGTGCTGCCTTTGCGCCATCCGCTTCGCGTAGCTAAAGAAATGGCAACCATTGATCAGCTTTTTCCTGAGCGTTTGATTATGGGCGTATCTTCTGGAGACCGTCAAGCAGATTTTCGAGGGTTAGGTATTCCTCATGAAGAAAGAGGAAAGCGATTTGCAGAAGCTTTTCATTATTTAGAAGAAGCGTTAAATAAAGAATTTCCATCTATCCAGTCTGCTTTGGGATCCATTCAAGGAGCAAATGTCGTTCCTAAGCCAACGAAACGTATTCCAACGATGATCACGGGATACAGTCAGCAAAATATGGAGTGGTTTGCACAGTATGGAGACGGCTGGATGTATTATCCTCGTCACCCCCATTTTCAAGCAGAAGCTATTACACAATGGAGGAAACTGGTTGACATCTATCATCCAGGCGTTTTTAAACCTTTTACACAACCTATGCATCTAGATTTGGCAGAAGATCCAAATGAAATGCCAACGCCTATTCGTTTAGGATTTCGAGCAGGGCGCAATGCATTAGTTGAGCTTCTTTCTATTTATAAAGAAATAGGAGTTAATCACCTGTTTTTTGCTCTTTTTGATAGTAAGCGTCCGGCTGAGGAAGTCATACATGAGCTTGGTGAAGAAGTGCTTCCGCATTTTCCGTCTCATATGTAGCAAAAAGAGGCTGGGACAAAAGTAGTTTAGTTAAAGGGAAATCCGAACGATGAATCGAGATTCTTAATGGAGAATCTAACTCGTTCGGATTTTTTTATTGGTAGGATGAACGTAGCATTTATGTATGTAGTTGCTTCTAGCGGTTGATTGGAAGACAAGACGAAGACTCTGGGGGGCTCGCGGGCCGCCCGCGGAAAGCGAAGTCTTGCACGGAAGTCAACCGTGATGGAACAAGCGACCCATATGAGCTCCTTTATCCAATTAGTTCGTCTTTAGATTCCATTGATTTCGTTATGTCTCAATCCCTTTTTATATAGATTTCAAGTTATAGGATATATAAGAAATATGTATTAGAGTTATTGATCCTATGTTCTTTATAATAAAATTATCCATTATCTCCTTGGATGATATAAAGTCGAAAGGAGAAACACGATGAGTGTTGCATTTCTATTTCCAGGACAAGGCGCACAATACGCTGGTATGCTTCATGATATAAAAAATAAATGGGGATTATCCCCTACGTTTGAAGAAGCAAGTGAGGTTTTAAATCAAGACGTATTATCATTAGATTCGTCAGAAAAATTAAAATGTAATAAAAATGTTCAGATATGTCTTTTTATTGCAGGAGTGGCTACGGTTAGGTCGTTTAAAAACAAAGGATACTCGCCAGACGTGGTAGGAGGGCATTCTATAGGGGCGTTTGGAGCAGCAGTTGCATCTGAAGTGTTATCTTTTAAAGAAGCTCTTCTTCTTGTGAAAAAAAGAGGGGAACTGATGGAAAATGCTTATCCTGATGGTTATGGTATGGGGGTTGTGATGGGACTGCGTGAACATCAGATTCTCTCTATTGTACATGAACTATCAACTGATGCAGCTCCTGTGTACGTAGCGAATCTAAATTCTCCTGATCAAATAACGATTTCTGGCACCCTAAAAGCAATTGAGAAAGTTCTTGAAAAAGCATCTAAAAAAGGGGCTAGAAAAACTAAAATGCTTCATGTAACGGTGCCTTCTCACTGTCCTCTTATGGAAGGAGTTTCGAGTGAATTACGAAAAACCATAACGGAAGTGAAAGGAAAGGACCCGGCCGTTCCTTTTATAGGTAATTGTAAAGCTCGGAAATTATGGAAAGCTGCTGATATTAAGGAAGATTTGGCAGCGAGTGTTGCCCTGCCCGTCCGTTGGCATGATACGACGGAAGTTATGTATGAAATGGGCACAAGATTATATATTGAAATGGCTCCAGGAAGAGTGCTAACGGATTTGGCTGCTAAGAGTTTCCCTGAAGCAAGGGCTATTTCGGCAGCCGAATCTACGATGAAAACTTTGCTGATTTTAATGGAAAAAGAAAAAATGTAAGCGTATTAATTTAGAAGTGTCAGAAAGGAGATAGAACATGAGTGGCATAAAAAAAACTTCAAAATCATGGACAACTCGCCGAGATCAAAAAGCAGTTCGCCTTGCGAAAATAGACCATCTTCTTAAAGGAAAGTTATTGGGTAATGCACACATTATTGAAGCGTTAGAATTGCTTATATCACCCGGAGATAAAGTAGTGCTTGAAGGAGACAATCAAAAGCAAGCATCTTTTTTATCAAAGGCGCTGAATGAAGTAAGCGCTGATAAAATAAACGGCCTTCATATGATTATGTCTAGTATTTCACGTCCGGAACATCTCGACATATTTGAAAAAGGAATTGCTGAAAAAATTGATTTTTCGTACGCC
Source organism: Priestia sp. MDV22-iso46 (assembly GCF_058629175.1). Lineage (NCBI taxonomy): Bacteria > Bacillati > Bacillota > Bacilli > Caryophanales > Bacillaceae > Priestia > Priestia sp. MDV22-iso46. The sequence goes on along the minus strand of NZ_JBZVWT010000001.1, from coordinate 2,177,081 downwards.
GGTGCTCAAAGCCTTCGCGTGTCTCAAATGATTGAAGATGAGACGTTGAAAATGGGAGAAATTCATACATATCTAGAGCTTTACGGACGCCTTTTCATTGATTTAATTCCGAACATTGCCTTAGTGGCTGCTGACAAAGCGGATGCACAAGGTAATTTATATACAGGAGCAAATACGGAAGAAACACCAACCATTATCGAAGCAACCGCGTTTAAGGATGGAATTGTTATTGTGCAGGTAAATGAACTTGTTGAAGAACTTCCGCGAGTTGATATTCCGGCTTCTTGGATTGATTGTATCGTCGTGGCGGATCAGCCTTATCAATTGGAAGCTTTATTTACGCGAGATCCTCGTCATATTACAGAACTCCAAATTTTAATGGCTATGATGACGATTCGAGGTATCTATGAGCGCCACAGCGTACAATCATTAAATCATGGCATTGGCTTTAATACCGCTGCAATTGAGCTTTTGCTGCCTACTTATGGAGAAAAGTTAGGACTGAAAGGTAAAATATGCAAGCACTGGGCTCTGAATCCTCACCCCACGTTAATTCCGGCTATTGAAAGCGGATGGATTGAGAGCGTGCACTGCTTTGGCGGAGAAGTAGGAATGGAACAATACACAGCAGCGCGTCCAGATGTGTTTTTTACAGGACGCGACGGCAGCCTGCGCTCAAACCGTGCGATGTGTCAAGTGGCTGGTCAATATGCGGTAGATGCTTTTGTAGGATCAACTTTGCAAATAGATGGAGAAGGAAATTCTTCTACCGTCACATCAGGACGTTTGTCAGGGTTTGGCGGAGCGCCTAATATGGGGCATGACCCTAGAGGCCGCCGACATTCTACGCCTGCTTGGCTGGATATGATAAACGAGCAGCACGAACTAGCAAGAGGCAGAAAGCTAGTTGTTCAAATGGTTGAAACCTTTCAATCAGGAAATGAGCCTGTTTTTGTGGAGTCTTTGGATGCGATAAAGGTAGCAAAACAAGCAGGCTTAGCTACTGCTCCTGTCATGATTTACGGGGATGATGTGACGCATGTTGTGACGGAAGAAGGAATTGCTTATTTATATAAAGCACAAAGCTTGGACGAAAGAAAAGCAGCGCTTGAAGCAGTAGCAGGGGTAACACCTATAGGCCTGCGACATAACCAAAATAAAGTGGAAAAGATGCGCAGAGATGGCCTGGTGGCTTTTCCCGAAGATTTACAGATTCGCCGTACAGAAGCAAAGCGTTCATTATTGGCAGCAAGAAGTGTCGAAGATTTAGTAGAATGGTCGGATGGCTTGTATAATCCGCCTGCTAAATTTAGGAACTGGTAAGGAATATGCGTATTCAAAGTATTCAAGAAGAGCCAAGACCAGCTGTGTTTTACTCATGTCTAATAGCTAAAATGGCAGTTACCGCTCTGGTTGATGAAGCGGTGCTTACACCTAAGCCTGGGCTTGTGGATGCAGCAACAACTGGATCTCATCAAGATATGAATATTGAGACGCTGTTAACTTCTGCTTATGCTTTACAGCCGACCTTTTTACAGATTGCATTATATAGTCAAGGAAAGCAGCCAAGTCAGATGCTAAGGGAAGAAATTGCTCGAATTGGACGCGAGGGCGAACAAATTATGTACGCGGCTACGGATGGTGTTAATACACACAAAGGAGCCATTTGGGCATTAGGCCTACTTGCGTCTGCAACAGCGGTTTGCGGCATTCAAGCATCACCTGCATCCATCACAGAAGCTGCAGGACAAATTGCTCGTTATGCAGATCGTTTTTGTCCTCTGCATTCATCTAATGGACTTCGTGTGAAAAAGCAGTATGGCGCAAAAGGGGCAACTGGAGAGGCGAAGCAAGGATTTCCTCACGTAATTCATATAGGCTTGCCTGCTTTACATAAAGCTCGCAAGCTAGGCATACATGAAACATCAGCAAGGATTGATACTTTAGTAACACTAATCGCCAACCTTGATGATACGTGTATTTTGCATCGTGCTGGTCCGGTTGTGTTAGAGGAGGTTAAAATGGCGGCATCCAATGTGTTAGAAGCTGGAGGGGTATCTACATCAATGGGAAAACAGCGGCTAGAAGCGTTAGATCATATACTTCTATCATCTAACGCTTCTCCAGGCGGAAGTGCAGATTTGCTGGCTGCTGTATTATTTTTAGATCGAATATCTCTTTTTAAAGAATCGTAAACGTCTGCAGGGAGGAGTGGCTAATGGAAACGTTAGTGTTTAAATATAAAGCCGATCGAAAGTTAACTCAGCGCGCACATGTAGGTGTTGTTGGTTCAGGGGATTTAGAAATTTTAATGGTTCCTTCTGATGAAGAACATGCTCACGTATCAGTACGAACAGGAAGTGAAGGGTTTAGCGAAACCTGGAAAGCCGTATTAGACCGGTTCTTTAGTGTTCATACCATTCAAGCGAAAATTGTAATTAATGATTTTGGTGCTACGCCTGGTGTAGTCGCCTTGCGTCTTGCACAAGCTTTGGAGGTGAGTGAAAATGGGAGTGAATAATCAAAGCTTTATTGAGTTAAATGGAAGAGAACGAGCGCAGGCAATCTTAGATCAAGGAACATTCTTTGAGCTGCTTGGGCCCTTTGACGGAATTGAATCGCCTCATTTACCTAAGCAAAATATTGTTCCTCAAAGCGATGATGGTGTCATTATAGCAGGTGGGCTGATAGCAGGAGAGCCAGCCGTTGTCATTTCAATAGAAGGAGGGTTTCAAGGGGGAGGCATTGGTGAAGTATCGGGAGCTAAAATTGCAGGAGCTTTAGAACTAGCCCTTAATAATCACAAAAAAGGTATTCCTGTTAGACCTGTTTTTCTATTCGATACAGGAGGGGTAAGGCTCCAAGAAGCGAATTATGGACTTTTGTCGATATCTGAAATTGGCTCAGCTGTGGTTGCTTTGCGTGAGCATACATCTGTTGTCGGAGTTATTTCAGGAAATGTAGGCTGCTTTGGAGGAATGTCCATCACTGCTTCACTCTTTAGTTATCTCATTATGACAAAAGAAGCAAGGTTTGGCCTTAACGGCCCTGAAGTGATCGAACAAGAAGCAGGGGTTGAAGAGTTTGATGCAAGAGACCGAAGCTTAATCTGGAAAACGATTGGCGGTATTCAACGCTATGAAACCGGGTTTGCAGATGCCTTAGCACAGGATGATGTCACTGCTATTCAACGAGCGGTTCAAGAAACGTTTCAGAAGAAAGAAAAAGTAACTAGTAAAACAGAACAAGTAGATTTTTACAGACATTTGCTTAGTAAGGTTGATCCTTCAGAAAAACTGGCTTCTGATCAGTTTCAAGAATTGTATAAAGCAACAAAAAATGAACCTATCCCTTCAACAGTCTCTTACTCGCTAAATGAAGTTCCAGGTAACATGCCCAACAGCCGCGGTCGCGTGTGGATCAACGCCTTAATAAATGATGAAGAAGCAGATTTTGAAATTCCTTCCGTTCTTTATAAAGACGCATTGCTAGGAAGAGAAAAGGTCCGATATATCTCCGTTGTACCTAATCCTTATAATCGTTTCTTACGTGCACGGAAAGGGGAAGTAGGACTAGATGAAGGCTGGGCAATTGCCAAGCACGTTCGTGAAGTAATAAAAGAAGATCGAAATCAATCTCCGCGCCCTATAATCGCCATTGTGGACGTACCGAGTCAAGCGTATGGCTATCATGAAGAACTTCTAGGTATTCACTATGCTTGCGGTGCTGCGGCTGATGCTTATGCAGCAGCGCGCTTAGCAGGTCATCCGGTTATTACGTTAATTGTCGGAAAAGCAATTTCAGGAGCATTTCTGGCTCATGGATACCAATCAAATCGAATTGTGGCTTTAAAAGACGAAGGAGTGAATGTTCACGCCATGTCCAAACAGTCAGCAGCGCGCATTACTAAAAGAAGTATAAAAGAACTTGAAGAAGCTTCAAAGAAAGTCCCGTCCATGGCTTATGATATTGAATCATTTGCCTCACTTGGCGCTTTATATGAGCTGGTTAGCGGTATTCAAGCAGAGCAGCCCACAGATCGCGACGTTCAAACGATTCAAGATATTTTGACTGGAGCGGTAGAAAATGTACGCCGTGAAGGTGTGTACGATTTAAGCAGCCGGCTATACAGTGAGCAAGCAAGGAAGGAAGGGCGTAAAGCTTCTTTAGTAGTAAGAGGTGAGTTGGAAAGACAATGGAATATATAGCTCATGATTTGCTTCAGTTAAAAGAGGAAGCAAAGCTTATCAGTTATACACCTATCCCCGAGTGGGTGGAGCATTCTTTAGCGAAGGCTCCGTTTGTAGTTGTAAGGCGGGCTGTTCACCGAGATAGCCTGATACCTGTTGGAGTAAGAGGAGAAAGAAGAAATCAGCGTTTTGGAGCATTTGTATCTGAGCAGGCCGTTAAACAAAGAATTAGGCCGGAAGATCTCGTTTCTATTTTTCAAAACGGGCACTTTAGAAACATGCCAGCCATAGGTGCTTTAAAAGAAGTCGCTATTATTTTAAAAGATTTTGCGTGGGGACCAACCGGCAGTGTGGGATTCGAATTTGCAAGTGGTGCCGAAGTTATTACAACAACTAGTGATTTGGATATACTTATTCGCCTTTCTTCTTATTTGTCGGTGGAACAAGCGCAACTGATAGTTAATCAGTTAAAAGAGTGTCCAGTTTCTGTAGATGTACAGGTAGAAACAGAAAAAGGAGCATTTTCTCTGGTGGAATATGCAAGGGGAGAAAAGACGCTGCTTCTGCGTACTGTATATGGACCTTCCTTAGTAAAACTGAATCAATTAGTATAAAAGACGGAAGAGGTATTTGCACCTTTTCCGTCTTTTCTGTCAATACCAGCTTTTTTCCTTGCTTAACAAGCGCTTTGCTTCAAAAAAGAATATTTGAATAAATTTTTTGGTGTTAATGCGAATCGGCAAAATTTTAGAATCTCCCTGTAATTCTTTCATTTTTTTACGAACAGCTGTAAAGTCAAAAAACTTAGAAGCATAATTTTCAAATTTCGGATTTGAAAAGTCTGTTAATCCAATAGAAGCAAAGTGATTTAGTGAGTGAGTAACTGCTCGTCTTATTCGCTGTTCACAGGCTTTGGTTTCGCGATTAATTTCAATGGAAGACGCGTGAGCTCCTAATTTTTTCTCAGCCACATTCACAAAAATATTTTTTAGAGAAGGGAAATGTTTTTCCACACTTTCTCTTTGGTCATAAGTGTACAGAAACTGTAAAATATCCAGTAAATCTTTTGCACCATTTTCTCCTACAATACCTAACTCGGCTAATAAGAATTTACCTACATCGTATAGATGGGCTTGTTTCGTTACCGGCTGACTTGAAGGGAGGGGGTGATGAGCTGTCGCTAAACTATTCAAGGAGGTTTTAATATCATCGATTGATTTCTCAAGGGAGATTCGTTCCATTACTTTTCGAATAACCGTTAAAATTTCAATTCGGTTAATTGGTTTTGTAATATAGTATTCAATTCCTAATGAGTAGGCCTCTCCTATCAATTCTTTGGACTCTACCTGTGAAATCATAATCATTTTTCCTTTAAATGAATCTTTTAAATGACGGATCGTTTCGATTCCGTCCCGTCCTGGCATAAGTAAATCGATAAATAAAATATCAATTTGTTTTAAATTTAACGTAGAGGCATCTAAAAAGCTTCCGTCGACGACTTCTTCTACAACTTCTCCTAAATCCTCATCTTCAATCAGCTGACTGAGCGTTGAACGAATAGCTGAATCGTCATCTGTAATACAAAATCGCATAAACTCATCCTTTCTGAATTAGATTACGAAGGGGGATTTGAATGATAAACGTCATTCCGCTGTCTTCTTGTGTAGCTTTAATCGTACCTTCAAGTTCTTGAACAATATCTTTTACATAAGAAAGACCAATGCCAGTAGAGGGGTTTCCAAATTGATCGTACTTTGAGGTGAAACCAGGCTCAAAGATAGCTTTTTCGTACTTTAAAGGTACTCCAGGACCGTTGTCTTGTACATGAAATTCTACATGTTCAGCTTGTCTATGTACCGATAAAACAATCCTTCCTTCATCTTTAATAGCTTCCACTGCGTTGGCTACCAAGTTATTAATGATCGATAAAATGGTGTAAACGTGGTAGCTGAAATGTTCCCCGTTTACAGAAGAAAAAAAGGTAATTTGTTTGTGAAGAGAATCGGCATATTTTTTGTTGATGCGTACGATCAGCTCGATTAATTCCTCTGCTTTCATATAATTTTGGAAACTTTCATTTGAAATTGTTTTAGATAAGCCCGCAAAAATACGCTGGTTGTCTTTTTTTACTTCGTGAATATCTCCGGCAATCCGAAGCGCTTTTTTACTGAGCGTTTGGTTTAGCACAGAATGATCTTTTTCCTGCTGATTTAATACACGGTATAAATCGTACGAAGCTTTTGTAATCGCTTCTGTATTATGAAGGGTCTTTTTTAAATGAACGGTTTCTTCATAAAGGCTTGTAATGAGCATTAGCATGTGCTCATTTTGTTTGCGAATTTGACGTTCTCGTGACTGTGATTCATAAATCGTCATCATATTAAAAAAGCTAAGTACAATGAAGCTGTGAGCAAAAGCAATAACCGCCATGTCAGATAATGAATCGACATGGATTGTTGTGTGCAAAACTATATACTGCGCAGTTAGTTCCACTATATCAGCAGCAATTTCAATGATGAGTCCAATCAATCCAATTACAATAGCACTATAGTTCATGCGGCTTACCTTAAAAACAAAAAATAAAAGTGCATACGTAAAGTAGAAGAAAAACGTAGGGTAATGCGTATGTGCAGAAGCCGCAAATTGAAAATGATCGAGCATGATATAATCGAGCATGATGCGAAAGAGAACGACGCTTAAAGCGGTTAACAAGCCCCCGGCTAAAACGGTTTTCCGTTTTAAAAGCAACAGGAAAAAGAAAAATGTAGGAGCTCCAAATGTAATTCGAAATGTTTCATTTAACGGATAAAATTTTAACTCTCCCGCCAGGGGGACAGTAATGAGCATGAGCAATAAAATGTACGGATCTTTTTGAATGAAAGATTTAAAATTCAGATAATTTCACCTCCTGAAGTGATTCGTGAATTAGTATACATTGTGACAGCGTCCAGCACAATGGAGAAGAGTGCCAAAGATAAAAATATAATTCCAAAAAGTTTTGTAGGTTTTTGTATGCTCTCGTAGGTTGCATTGTACATTAAAAACGAAAATGAAATCTCGCTTTATGAAAGCGCTTTAAAATAAAAAGTTAATTAAGTGATGAGGTGATTTTAATGAAAAGAGAAATTGAACAGGAAATGTCTTACTTACAGGTCACTGCAAAAGAGCAGTTACATGAGTGGGTAGAGCAAATAAAAGAATTTTCTTCAGAAGGAAAAACGGCTGATTACATTCCAGCTCTGAAAGATATGGACTCGTCTCAATTAGGTATTTGTTTGATTGGTGCTGACGGTACTGTTATCCAGTCTGGAGATTATGAATCGGTATTTACTCTTCAAAGTATCTCTAAAGTTATTAGCTTTATAGCAGCTTGCTTATGCTGCGGCATTCCTTATGTGCTAGAGAGAGTGGATGTAGAGCCAACTGGAGATGCATTTAATTCTATTATAAGACTGGAAATGCATAAACCAGGAAAGCCGTTCAATCCTATGATTAACGCCGGTGCTTTAACGGTTTCATCTCTTTTATCTGGGGAGACGGCAAAAGAAAAATTAAGCTATTTGTTTGATGTGATAACAATGCTTACCGGGAAAACACCACTCATTAATGAAACGGTCTTTGAATCAGAATGGCAAACGTCTCATCGAAATCGTGCGCTTGCCTACTATTTAAAAGAAACGAACTACTTACAAGGAGAAGTAGAAGAGGTTCTAGAGGTTTACTTAAAGCAGTGCTCAATTGAAGTAACGACTGAAGATATTGCACTGATTGGATTAATTCTGTCATTAGACGGATATCATCCAGTGTTTCACAAACAAGTAATTCCAAAAGAAGTAGCTAAATTAACAAAAGCGCTCATGCTTACATGCGGTATGTATAATGCTTCAGGAAAGTTTGCGGCATTTGTTGGTATGCCAGCTAAAAGCGGTGTATCGGGAGGAATCATGTCATTGGTGCCGCCTAATACGAAAAAGCAGTCTCCATTTCCAGACGGATGCGGTATCGGAATATACAGTCCAGCTATTGATGAGTACGGGAATAGCGTAAAAGGCGTTACGCTGCTAAAAAAAATCGCAAAAGAATGGGATTTGAGTATTTTTTAGTCTATTTACGTACTCTTCATTCGCTTCAATAATATAAACACCAAGAGAAAAAACTTTCATGTTTTGCATTTGTTCTACCAAATTTTTTAATGAGGTGATAGGCATGCAACAAGCAGTTGAAAGTGTGATTAGCGTCATCAATGATTTTTTTTGGTCGAATTTATTAATTATTTTACTTGTATCAATTGGTATTTATTTTACGATTCGCTCTCGTTTTTTGCAGTTTCGCATGTTGAAAGAAATGGTACTTGTTTTGAAAGAAGGACGAGCGGCTAAAGGTGGAGGAGTCTCCCCGTTTCAAGCTTTTTGCATAAGCATGGCAGCTCGAGTAGGAACGGGAAATATTACAGGGATAGCGATTGCTATTGCACTTGGTGGCCCGGGTGCTGTATTTTGGATGTGGATTATTGCCATTATCGGTTCAGTATCAAGTTTTGTAGAAAGTACACTCGCTCAAATTTATAAAGTAAAAGGATCAAACGGGTTTCGAGGAGGGCCCGCTTATTATATGGAAAAAGGGTTAAATAAAAGGTGGATGGGCGGGCTATTTGCTGTACTCATTACACTATCATTTGGCCTGGTGTTTAACGCTGTGCAGTCTAATACGATTACGCTAGCATTTGAGAACTCTTTTGGAACGAGCCGCTTGTTGATTGGGATTATTATGACAGTTATATTTGCGATAATTATTTTTGGCGGAATCAAACGCATCGCCAAGATATCGGAATACATCGTGGTCGTATTAGCCGTTTTATACATTGGAATGGCTCTGTTCATTATCTTTAAAAATATTGATCAAATGCCTGCGGTTCTATCTCTAATTGTGAAAAATGCATTTGGGTTTGAACAGGCGCTTGGGGGATCAATTGGTGCAACGTTAATCAACGGAGTAAAGCGCGGACTGTTTTCCAATGAAGCAGGAATGGGAAGTGCTCCCAACGCCGCGGCAACTGCAGTGACGAGTCATCCAGTTAAACAAGGTCTTATCCAAGCATTTGGTGTCTTGACGGATACACTCGTGATTTGTACAAGCACAGCATTTATCGTTCTCTTATCCCCCGCCTATAAGCAGGGACTAAGCGGCATTGAATTAACGCAGGCTTCTCTTAGTACCCATATCGGCTCTTGGGCATCAGGGTTTTTAGCTATTATGGTATTTCTATTTGCTTTTAGTACGTTAATTGGGAATTATTATTATGGAGAAACGAATATTGAATTTTTAAATTCAAATAAGGTGTGGCTTTGGTCTTATCGTGTAGGTGTTTTAGCGATGGTTATTTTTGGATCGGTCGCTCAGCTTCAGCTTGTATGGAATTTGGCAGACTTATTTATGGGGATGATGGTAGTCGTGAACTTGATTGCTATTTTTCTATTATCGAAAGTGGCATTTTCTGCCTTGCATGACTATACTCAGCAGAAAAAGGAAGGGAAAAACCCAGTCTTTTATAGAGATGCGCTAGAAAACAATCAAAATATTGAATGTTGGGAAAGAGAATCTACTCCATCCTCTTCTGAAAAAGAGAATATTATCTAAAAAAAGTTCAGCCAATTGGCTGAACTTTTTTTATGCGTTTTTCTTTAATTCAGATTGCACAGTGTCTTTAGAAAATAATGTTTCTTTCACACCGTTAGTTGCTGCTTTCGTTTTTACCGCAAAAATTGGATTTAAAATAACAACTACGAGTAAGTTAGATAACAATCCCCAGAACCCTTCATAAAGACCAAATGAATTTCCTGTGGCATGAACGGTAAACGTTACAACCAGCCCTACTACTAATCCAGCAATCGTACTTTCTTTCGATTGATTTCTCCAAAACAGGCTGATAACGATAGCCGGGAAGATTTGTACCATACCGGATACCCCTAGTAACTGTAGGGAAACAAGTGCTTGAGGGAATAATAAACCAAATAAAAGTGCCAGTCCAATAACAACGAAAACCATAGAACGAGTAACCATTGTTAATGTTTTACCCTGTACATTTGGATTAATTAAATCTCTAAATATATTATTTGCAAATAAGTTAGACGCTCCGATAGCCATGATAGAGCATGGAATTAATGAAGCAAGAGCAATCGTTGCATAAGCTAACCCTTGGCCAATGCCGCCATATGAATATTGAATTAAGGTTAATAATGCTAATCTAGGGTCCGTCGTATCTTGAGGTAATACTTGATAAGCAATAAATCCTAAGAAGATGACTAGAATTAAAACGATATTGTAAAGCGGTAAGAAAATAGCATTTTTACGAAGCGAATCTGCACTTTTAGCAGTGAAAACACCTGTAGCAGCGTGGGCCCACATGAATAAAGCTAAAGCAGATACGAGTGATGCTGTAATAAACCATGGAATGCCTTTAGGTCCTTGTGTTGGGATCGTTAATAGCTGAGGTGCATCCTTTGCAACATTGTCGATCATGTTGCCCCAGCTTCCAAAATGCATAATTGGCAGAGAAACAACCATAAATAACATAATCGCCCATACTAAAATATCTTTAATAATTGCCGTATATGTGGGACCTTTAATTCCGCTGAAAAAGGTATAAAGAGCCACAAGAAAGAATGAAAGAATAACGACAGCTTTTACGTTAATGTAGCCAGTTCCTGCAACGCGAAGAGTATCTTGAATACCGCTAAGCTGAAGATCAATATATGGAATGAGCATCAATACACCTACTATGGCAATTAAAGAGGAGAGAAATTTACTGTTAAAACGTTCTCTGGCATAATCAGCAAGCGTAGTAAGTTTGTGCTTTTTAGCAACAGTCCAAAGCTTTGGAAGAAAAAAGTATGAAATTAAAAAGGCTAAAACAGAGTAAGGAATGGCAAAAAATGCGATGCTTCCTCCCTGATAAGCTGTACTCGTAAGACCTAGGAATGTATAAGCAGTATATAAATCTGCTCCTACTAAAAGCCAGACGAGCAGGCTTCCAAAACGTCTTCCACCTACAGCCCACTCTTCAACTGAGCTTCTAGATGATTTGTCACGTCCCGCTATAAAGCCAATTGCGATAACGACAAGAACAATTGCTGATGTGATTAAAAGTGCGGTTAAATTTCCTTGCATTATTCAATGTCCCCCCAAGATTTTTGTAAACGATAAATAATAAATGTACACACAGGCGTTAAGAAGACCCATAAAAATAACCATAAATGCAAAAGAGGTAATCCAAAAATAATTGGATGAATGTTATTTACAAAAGGTAAAAAAGCGAATTGAGCAATAAATGGAATGATGAATAAAATAAAAATTATGAATTTTCTGTTCAATTTTACTCCTCCTACTAAAAATTTATCTAACAATGTTCACTATGATAGCAAGTCTGACATGGTAAAGCAATAAGTTTTTTGAAAATTTAGTTATAATCTATGGAAATTTTTTTAGAAAAACAAAAAAGAGCTTATGATGGGAGTATATTTGAAATGATTATGCAAGAAAAAAAGGGGGATAATCTAAGCGAAGTTGCTCTTGAAGCAAAAAAGAGAACGGAAAAGAAGAAATTTAGTTTTGACCGGGAAGTTTTTGTTATTTCGCTGAGATAAAGTATATTGCTATTGCATCATAAGAAAAGAATTTGTATGTTCAAATAGAGATTCATGGAAAGAATAAAACAAAGCAAATAAAAAAACTAGACAATAAGTGCTTGTCTAGTTCCACCACTCTGTCAATGGTCCTTTGTCGCCATAAACAGGATCTGTTGTAGGAATAGGTACTTGTGCAATTTCATCAAATACGTGAGGGCGATCAGTTTGTTTTCCTGTTCGTAAATTGTACTCCATGCCCTCTGGATAAGCTCCAACCACTTTAAAATCAGCAGTTGACTGCAGACGCATATGCCCTGTACCTGCAGGAAGTACGAGCACATCACCAGCATGCACCACGATATTTTCCCCCATATGTCCACCTAGTTTTAAACGTGCAGATCCGCTAATTACACCTAGTGCTTCATGAGAATTGCTGTGGTAATGGTGAAAATCATATATGCCGCCTACCCAGCTATTTTTCCAGTCGTGAGAATTAAAAATGCTCTCCACTTTCGCTTTCTTACTAATAAATACGTGTTCATACAACAAAACTGGAAGACGAGGGTGATTTGGAATGGTTCCGTCGTCATCAAAATAAAGAACTTTTACATTTGCATAATTCATAAGCATCCCTCTAACAATCTTTTTTTCGTAATTTTCCCTGTTTTTTGCTGGCGTAAACAGAGAAGTTTGCTCGAAGTACTTCATTTGTTGCGAAGTGCATGATATGTAGGTTTTAACGTTTTCCTAAAAGAAGTCTCCCACTTCAAGCGTAGCTATGTGGTGGGCAGTTCCCTTTAGTATCTTTTCTTCATATTGTATATAAGTAAAGGGTCTAGTGCAAGAATTCTATGGATATATAGCTGTTAATTCTTATTTTGTAAATGAATAATGTATATTAATATAATTTTTAGAAGGTGATCTGCTCGTGGAGTAAAAGAATCAAATAATAGAAAAAGTTAGGATTTTAGTTCTTTTTATAATTAAAAAGAGATTTTTAGAAGATTAATTCGGAATTTTACGAATAATTTATTATTTTTAGAAAAGTAATGTAAACATTTTTGTGTATTGAGTAATAGTAATGAATGTTATATACTGATAAAAAATATATTCCTATATGTGACTGGCGCAACATGGATGACCATGGGGGAGCATATAGCGTATAAGCCGCGCGCCTGGGCAAACACTTGAGAAAATTTCGCAAGTGTTTTTTTTATTTTCCTAGGGAAGAGGAGTAGATTTGGATGAGCAATATGCAAAGGAAGATGGGAACATTTGCTTTAACCATGACAGGCATAGGTTCGATTATCGGTTCAGGATGGCTGTTTGGAGCATGGAAAGCAGCTCAAATTGCGGGACCCGCGGCTATTTTTTCATGGGTTATTGGAATGGTGGTTATTTTGACCATTGCTCTATCATATGCTGAACTGGGCGCGATGTTTCCACAAGCAGGGGGGATGGTCAAATATCCTCAGTATTCACACGGATCATTTATTGGTTTTTTGGCTGCTTGGGCTAACTGGATTTCAATCGCTTCAACGATAACAGTGGAGGCTATTGCATCTGTGCAATATATGAGTACTTGGCCGTGGAAATGGGCTCGCTGGACTCATGAATTAGTAGACAATGGCATTTTAACGTCCAAGGGGTTGGCAGTTGCGTCTTTGTTATTATTCGTTTACTTTTTTGTGAACTATTGGACGGTAAATCTCTTTGCTAAAGCAAACTCATTTATTACGATTGTTAAATTAATTATTCCTGGTTTAACGGCAGGGGCTTTATTTTTTGCTGGTTTTCATAGTGGAAACTTTTCAAGTGAGCATGGGGTAGCACCTTACGGATGGGCCAGTGTTTTAACGGCAGTGGCAACATCAGGTATTGTGTTTGCATTTAATGGGTTTCAAAGTCCTGTAAATATGGCAGGAGAAGCAAAATCACCTAATAAATCGATTCCGATAGCTGTAATTGGTTCAATTTTTATTGCAGGAATTGTATACATTATATTGCAAATTGTCTTTATCGGAGCAGTAAGTCCGTCATCAATTGCTGATGGATGGAATCATTTGAATTTTAACTCTCCTTTTGCTGATTTAGCGATTGCGCTTGGAATTAACTGGCTAACAATTGTGTTATACGCAGACGCATTTGTTTCTCCTTCCGGCACAGGTGCTACATATACGGCAACTACTTCTAGAATGTTATACGGGATGCAGCAAAATGGATACTTGCCAAAGATATTTGGTACTCTTCATCCACTTTACAATGTCCCGCGCCCAGCTATGTGGCTAAATTTAGCAGCTTGCTTCTTGTTTCTCTTTTTATTTAGAGGATGGGGTGTCTTAGCAGAAGTGATCTCAGTAGCGACGCTTATCTCTTATATTATGGGTCCTGTAGCGCTTATAACATTAAGAAAAACGGCTTCACACTTTTACCGTCCATTTTATTTAAAAGGGGCATCAGTTATTGCGCCATGCGGCTTCGTTTTTGCTTCCTTGACGCTTTACTGGGCAAGGTGGCCACTTACAGGTGAAGTGATCTTTATTATGGCAATTGGCCTGCCTGTTTATTTTTATTACCAAGCGAAAAATAAATGGGTGGGCTTTAAAAAAGAATTTTTAACCGGGGCTTGGATGCTTATCTATTTAGCGTGCATGATTTTTATTTCCTACATAGGAAGCGAAAAATTCGGAGGGAAAAATATTTTGCCTTTCGGATGGGATATGCTAGTGATTGCTTGCGTATCATTAGCTTTTTATTACTGGGGAATTAAAAGCGGCAAATCTAACCGATATATGAAAGAAGCTGAACAAATCAATCAAGAAAATTTTAAATCTAAATAAAAAAACACGAGCTCGTGCTCGTGTTTTTTTTATTTAGGTGAGTAGAGAATTTAGACTTATTTTTTATCAAAATATTGTAAAAAATATAGATTTTAAGGTTTAAGTATTTATACAGAGGGAACCTTTATTTGGGATAAAGTTCTAAAAAAACAAAATAAAGGGGATTAGGCAGCTGTGAAAAAAATGAATGTTTTGGCTTTGGCTTTTGTACTTATGCTAGTATTAGCAGCTTGCAACAGTTCTAAGGAAACGGGAGGATCCACTTCGACTAAAAATAAGGCGATTGAAGCATCCATTGACAGCGCATCTTATATTTTAGTAGATAGTGATGAAGGAGCTACAAGTGAAGAAAAAGGGCTGTTGAAAGTTGATTTAAAAGTGAAAAATGTATCCAAAAACAGTATATCTTTATCGGATTATGACGGTGTGTATTTATACGAAGGAGATGAACAGCTGTCTCCAAAAATGGGAGTGAACAGTCGTGAGCTTGGACTAGAAAGCAGTGCATCTGACAAGATTGGCGCTGGAAAGCAAAAAAATTTAACGTTTGTCTTTGAAGTCAAAAAAGATAAAAAGTACAAAATTGGGCTTCAGCCAAAATCATCTGATTATGATGAAGAAATTGACGAAGTGACATTAACACTGGATACGAAAAAGTACGCGAAAAGCTATAATAAGCTGCAAGACCCAGAAAAAGCTCTGCAAGCTTACACAGAAGTCCTTTACTTAAACAAAGAAAACGTAGACTATGATAAATATGTAACAGCAGATAAAACAGCTGTCATAGAAGAACAGAAAAAAGCGTTTAATGAGGAATTAAAAGGTGCGTTTTCTAACAGTTTAACCGACAAAGCAAAAAAAGATTTTTTTAACATGTATAAAGATGTTTTAAAAGAAAAAGCAAGTGTGAAAACAAATATGATTGCGAATGCAAATAATAAAGCCGTAGTAGAAGTGGAGTACACTACTCTTGATTTATCAGACTTATATTCATACGTATCGCAGCTTAAGCGAGCATACACAGATGAAACGAAAGATTACGATACACAACACTCTGAAGAGTTTGCGGCTTCTAAATTCAAAGATATTGTAAATGAATTAGAAACGAAAGAAGGAAGTCGTCCCCTACGAATTTTTATGGTGAAAGAAGATGGGAAATGGACTGTAAAGTCAAGTGACCTATACAGTGATTCTTTAGGTAAAACGTTTGGGTCAAGCTATATTCGATAGACAAAAAAGAGAAGAATTTTTCTTCTCTTTTTTGTTTTCTGTAAATAAATCAACGAGTTTTTTGTAAAGCTAAATTTATCAAAATATGCTAGTATAGGTTCATTCATTCTTTTATTCTTATTATGATAGGCATCAATGGAGGTTCTTACTAATGAAAGCAAATTATTGTAAAGATACAAAGGCCGTTCGAACGAGCCGCATTTTTCCTAATGATATTAATAATCACAATACGTTATTTGGCGGAAAGTTAATGAGTGATATTGATATGATTGCGTCCATTTCAGCTTATCGTCACAGTCGTACAGAGTGTGTGACAGCTTCAGCAGACTCTATTCATTTTCTGCACCCTATTACGCCTCAGGATTCTGTATGTTTGGAGTCATACGTATCATGGACAGGTCGTTCATCCATGGAAGTGTTTGTGAAAGTGATTAAAGAAAATTTAAAAACCGGGGAGCGTCAAATTGCAGCTACATCATTTTTAACTTTTGTGGCAATGGATGATGATGGAAAGCCCCGCGCAGTACCGGAGCTTATTCCAGAAACAGAAGAAGAAAAATACCTGTTTCAAACGGGGGCAGATCGCGCTGCCACGCGTAAACAAGTGCGTAAAAAAAGCAATGAACTAGCCTCGGTATTGGATTTGGGACAACCTTGGTAGCATAAAAGAGAGGCCGAGACAAAAGTATTTTAGCTCAAATGAAAAACGAACTATTAATCAAAATGTTTGATTAACGGTTCGTTTTTTTTTTTGTTATGGTGAACGTAGGTTTCATCTGTTTCGTTTCTTCTAGCAGTTGATTGGAGGGCAAGACGAAGACTCCCGGGGGAAAAGCGGAAGCGACGAGGAGGCTCAGCGACCACCTGCGGAAAGCAAAGTCTTGCACAGAAATCAACTGCGGCGTCACAAGCGGTTCGGCTTATGTATCCCATTTGTTCGTCTTTAGATTGGATTATGTCTTAACCTCTCTTTTATATTTGATGAATCTCCTCTCCTGAACGAGAGGAGGAAATAAAATTATATGAAATTTATTTTCGTTCATGGTAATATGAATTTAATATAATTTTCTAAAAAGTTTAAAAAGTACAATATTTATGAAGAAAGGTGTCGTGTCTAATGGTAACAGTAGAAGCAGCAGAAAGACAAAACAGCAGCACTGCCCTGCGCCGTGATGTAAAGTTTCTCGGTCAATTGTTAGGGAAAGTTCTGGTTCACCAAGGTGGAGAAGAACTGCTCAGCAAAGTAGAAAAAATACGCGAAGTAGCAAAATCACTTAGAGAAAACAAAGATGAAGTTATCTATAAAGAAATAAAAAATGAAATCGTTACTCTTGAACAGCCGATGCGCGAGCAGGTTATTCGGGCGTTTGCAGTTTATTTTCATTTAGTTAATATTGCAGAGCAAAATCATCGAATTCGTCGCAGACGCGAATATCAGCAGCAAGAAGATTCTATTATGCAGCCGGGCTCATTGGAAAGTGCCGTTGTTTCGCTTAAAAATAATGGCGTGGCGCCAGACGTAATTGCTAACTTGCTTCAAACTCTATCTCTAGAGCTCATCATCACTGCTCATCCAACAGAAGCCACTAGACGAAGTGTCCTTGATATTCATAAACGAATGGCTGAGCTTCTGAAAAACTTGGATAATCCAACGTTAACAAAACGTGAACGTACGGAAATTGAAGAAAGACTGTTTAGCGAAGTATTAATTTTATGGCAAACAAATGAACTGCGAGATCGCAAGCCGACTGTGATGGATGAAGTATCCAATGGATTATATTATTTTGATGAAACGTTATTTGAAGTGCTTCCTCAACTTCATCAGGAGTTAGAAAATTCATTGCAGGAGAATTACCCTGAAGAAAATTGGAAGGTGCCTAATATTCTTCGATTTGGTTCATGGATTGGCGGAGACCGAGATGGAAATCCAAACGTAACTCCTAAAGTAACGTGGCAAACGCTTGTCAAACAAAGGAAGTTAGCTATTCGTAAATATAAAGAGTCGCTTACTCAATTGAGACAAAGGTTAAGTCAGTCTACAAAAAGAGTCGCAGTTTCAGATAATCTTCTTGATTCTATTAATCAAGAAATATCGCTGCTGCCTGAGAAAAAGCGATGGAGAATCAAACACGAAGTATATCGCTGCAAGCTTACGATTATGCTTCATAAATTAAATTTAGTTGGAGAATCGGAAGCAGGCTATCAAAGGTCGGAAGAACTTCTACATGATTTATTTCTAATCAAAGATAGCTTGCAAAAGCACCAGCCTCAGGATTATCAGTTAAAAAGCTTATGTAAATTAATTCGCCAAGTTGAGCTGTTTGGTTTTCATTTAGCAACGCTTGATATCCGTAATCACAGCGGGGAACATGAAGCGGCAATCAAAGAAATTTTCCATGCTGTTTCTTTAGCTGAAGATTATTCAGCGTTAACGGAAGAGAAAAAAGTTGAGCTGCTAGGGAAAGTTCTTCAAGACCCAAGACCTGTGATATCATTTGTAGAGAATTACTCTAAAGAAACGCAGCAAGTAATTGAAGTATTTAATATGATACATCGGGCACATAAAGAATTTGGAGAAAGATCTATTGAAGTCTACTTAATCAGTATGACGCAGTCTGCAAGTGATTTATTAGAAGTCATGGTACTCGCCAAAGAAGCGGGTATTTATCGCCTTCATGCAGATGGCCGCATTGAAAGTAAGTTAAATATAGCTCCGCTGCTTGAAACGATTGATGATCTCACAGCAGGTCCTAAAATCATGGAACAGCTATTTCAATTAGATTTTTATCGAGAGCACTTAAGGAAACAGCAGGATTTGCAGGAAATTATGCTTGGCTACTCAGATGGAAGTAAAGACGGAGGAACGCTTACTGCTAATTGGAAGCTCTATAAAGCGCAGCAGGAAATTCACGATATGGCGAGGAAGTATCAAGTTCGTCTGAAGTTTTTCCATGGCCGAGGCGGCTCACTAGGCCGAGGAGGTGGGCCGTTAAACCGAAGCATTTTATCTCAGCCTGTTGAGACGCTAGGAGACGGCGTCAAAATTACAGAGCAAGGAGAAGTTCTTTCTTCTAGATACTCTTTATATGACATTGCTTACCGAAGCCTTGAACAAGCGGTTTCAGCTCTTCTTACAGCGGCAGCAAATGTTTCTCAAGAAGCTGAACAATGTGATATTCGTACACATGAATGGGAAGAAACAATGGACGAGATTTCAACTGCTTCTTTACGTAAGTATCAAGAGCTTGTTTTCAAAGATCCAGACTTTTTAACGTACTTTAAACAAGCTACACCTCTTCCTGAGCTGGGGGCTTTAAATATTGGGTCACGTCCAATGAGTCGAAAAGGAAGTGATCGCTTTGAAGACTTGCGAGCAATTCCGTGGGTATTTGCATGGACGCAAAGCAGACAGCTGCTTCCAGCCTGGTACGCTGCAGGTACAGGCTTACAGCATTTAGTAGAGAAATCCGGAGATATACAGCTTCTTCAGCAAATGTATAAAGAATGGCCATTCTTCCGCTCGACCGTCGATAATCTGCAAATGGCCTTAACAAAAGCAGATTTAATGGCAGCAAAAGAATACACGGAAATGGTACAAGATCCGGTTATTTCAGAGCGGATTTTTACCGCCATTAAAAAAGAGTATAATCTCACAAAAGAAATGATTCTTCAAATCACAGGTCAAAAAGAATTAATGGATCATCTTCCAACGATTAAAGAATCTATTAAATTACGAAATCCGTATGTGGACCCTCTAACGTTCTTACAAGTTAAGGTCATTTCCAAGCTGCGTGAAGATGAGGCTGGAACGTTAAATGAAGAACTTTTAAAAGAAGCGTTATTAACGATTAATGGCATTGCAGCAGGGTTACGTAACACAGGCTGATGATACTAAAAGACACCTCAACAAAATAAAAGAGGTGTCTTTTGTTTATTCTTCTCACATAAAGAACTGCCTGTCAGTTCCCTCTCTTTTAAAGAGAACTTCCGCTTGCGGAATAGGCATTGAGAAAAATCAATGATAGAATAGAGAAGGAATGGAAATATTCTACAAATGGGTGCGGGTGACGGGATAACTAGATTGAATATGGAGGACGAGGACAATGGTAAAAAATTCGCAAATCTTCATTGAAGCTGACTCCGAGAATTCTATATTTATTGGACTGGAATTTTGTGAGTATACACAAAAAATGAATCCTACTTGTTTGTCCAAACAGCATATAAATGTGTTTATTCATCCAGAAGAACTCACTGTGGAATTTAAGAAAACAAAAAGTGATAGAACTATCGACGATTTTCATCTGATGCATATCGTTCCGGTTCATTGCTTTAATTATTTATTATGTTCGATTTCCCAAGGTATTGTTACAGATGTTCAGCTGAAAGCGGTCGGTCATCAGGGAGAAACGTTGTTTGAAGAAAATCTTACATTGAAGTTTCATGAAAAAGCGACGGATTATGAAGAAACCCTCTCATTTTTCAAACATTTAAATCAAGAAATACAAAAGCAGACGAAAAAATATACAGCCAGTTATATGAGCTCATAATAAAGCAAGCTGCGGTTTTAAAAACCGCAGCTTTTATTCGTTTAACCGAAAAAATTATGTTAGAGATGCTTACAAAGCAAGAGATTTTTCAGTGGGAAATTGATAAAGTAAAACTAAGAGAAATCAGTGGACAGAAAAGCTTTTATCGGCTGGCCGCTCTTTATTCAATATATAAGGGTTAGATTTTAAGATTAAAAAAATAGCGATGAATACGTATTGTCATTGTAGATGAAGTGCTAAGGTCGCTCTATCTGCAATCATGTAGAATCTTCGCGCGCTTATAGTCTGTTTTACGGAACGAAAAAGCTGCGGAATTAGAAGCACTCCTTCTATTTCTGCGGTTTTTTTTATAAACAAGAAATAAATTTACTTATTGTACGGAGGCGATGCAGATGATTAAAGATTTAGTATTGGCTAAGGAATGGCTGCCTGCAGCTTATTCACATGATTTAACAGATCAGCCCTTGCAAGTAACGATTTTAGAAGAGCGAGTTGTGCTTTTTCGCACAACTAATGCCATTAAAGCATTTAAAGATTTGTGCATCCACCGCGGTGCAGCGTTATCTCTTGGAAAAGTGGTAGATGATTGCATTGTATGCCCTTATCACGGATGGAAATACGATGATGCCGGGGCTTGTGTGAAAATTCCTCAACAGCCGCCGGGAAGAGCTATTCCTTCAAAAGCAAAAGCACAGGTATATGCCTGCGTTGAAAAGTACGGGATTATATGGGTGAAGATGAACAGCGAGGCAGGTGATACTCCTCTTCCCTTTTATGATGAACATCTTAACTCCGGATTCAAAACGGTTTGCGCCAACCCTCATACTCTGCAGGCAGCAGCTCCTCGTGTCGTAGAAAACTTCCTAGATGTAAGCCATTTGGCTTTTGTTCACGAAGGAAGCCTTGGACACTCTGACTACGCTGAAATTCCTGATTATAAGGTGCATTGGAAAGATAACCGATACGTTTCTGATGAAATCGCTGTGTACGCAGATGCAGATGGTACGGGTAACTTTGCGACTATTTATTATACCTTTGAAATTCTTCGTCCTACCGTTGCAAGGTTGAAAAAAGTGAACTACGAAACGGGTGAAATCTTTTCAATGCTGTTTGCGGTTTTACCTGAAGAGGAAAGGAAGTCCACGGTGTTTGCGCTGGTTTCTAGAAACTATTCGTTTGATGCACCTGATCAATATTTCCGCGATTTTCAGCAGCTTATTATTGAACAAGATACCAGTATTGTGGAAAGTCAAAAACCAGAAGAGCTGCCGCTTGACTTACAAGCAGAGCTTCATTTGAATCCGGACCGACTGAGTATTGCGTATAGAAGATGGCTCGGCGATTTAGGAGTAACCTTTGGAAGTGACATAGGATCAAGATTAAAAAAAGCTGCTCAATAAAAAAAGAAGAAAGGAGTCTCCTTTCTTTTTTTATGTATGCTCACGGATAAGCTGCTGATAGCTATTAAAAAGGGTAGGGTATGTTAATCGGCTTAAGATGACGCAGGAAAGCGTAGCAGACGCTAGAATAGTAAAAACGATAAGCAGCTGGAATTTGACAGCTTGTATCGGATCTGCCCCTCCAATAATCTGGCCTGTCATCATACCCGGAAGCTGAACGAGTCCAATTGTTTTTTGACTTTCTACAGTAGGAATCATGCTAGCTTTGATTGCGGCATTTAAAATACTATGAATAGCTTGTTGAGGAGTGCCGCCAAGCGCCAGAATCAATTGAATTTCGTCTCGTCTTCTATTTACTTCAGCATCTAACCGATTTAAAAATAAATTGGCCAAAATCATCGAATTTCCAATAATCATACCACTGACAGGAATGATATATCGCGGAGTAGCAGGGATAATATGTAGTCCGAGCATAACGCTTTGGGTCAGGATTTCTACAATAAAAAGAGTGACAAATACACGAAAGAAAGCTTTAAATCCCTGCTTTTTTTTCTTTACAACATTTTGGGAAGCGACCGTCAGCATAACGAATAAAATGAGAATCATAAAAGCAGGGTGATTCGCGTCAAGAATAAAAGATAAAACATATCCTATCACTAACAGCTGAACAGCTGCTCGAATACTGGCAATGATAATATCTTTTTCGAGTCCTATCCGAAAAGATTTTGATAAAAAAAGAGCAATAAAAACAAAAATGATTGTAAAAATCAGTGAAAGTGAACTCATAGAAGGGCTCCTTCAATAAATTGTTTTGTTTCAGCTTTTACAGGAGCATGAAAAAAGGTCTCCGTCTTCGCTTTTTCTACAATCACTCCGTTCATTAAAAGCCAGACTTCCTCTCCTAAACGTTTCGCTTGATCTAAATTATGGGTAACCCAAATAATCGTTTTATTCTGCTCTTTATGTAAATGAGAAATAAGCTGTTCAATTTCATGAGCAGAAGTGGCATCCAAAGCGGAAGTGATTTCGTCTAAAAGTAAAAGGTCAGATCCGTTCGACAGCGTGCGGGCTAATGATAACCTTTGTCTTTGACCACCGGATAAATCTCTTGCATCCTGCTCTAACAAGTCAGGGGAAAGACCGGTTAAGGCACAGAGTTCTTCAGGCATAATATCCTGCTTGCCATGCAGTTTTTGAACAAGCATCATATTATCACGCACTGTTCCATCAATAACAGGAGCTGATTGAAAAGCAATGCCCACTTTTTTTCGTAAATCAGAAATATTCCATTTGCTAATGTCTTTTCCATATACTTCAATGCTTCCTTCATCAGGTGCGGAAAGTAAATTGCACATGGAAAGAAGGGTGCTTTTTCCGGATCCTGATGGTCCTACCATCATGACGAGCGAGCCTTGCATCACTGTACCCGATATGCCTTTTAAAACACTATGTTCTTTATCCTTAAATGTTTTATGAACGTCTGTAAATGTGATAGCAGGTATTGAATTGAACGTGTTCATAGTAACTCCTTTTTCATTCGTTTTGTTTATTGTAGCATAAGCGAAAGTATAAAAAGTTATTGGATGATATAAAAAAAGCTGTGGAAAATCACAGCTTTTAAACAGTTGTATTCACTTTTTGGCTGGCTTTTAAGGCATAATCTAAATCTTCAAGAAGGTCGTCGATTGCTTCTGTTCCAACCGATAAACGAATGAGTTCTGGCGTCACACCCGAAGCTTTTTGTTCGTCTTTAGATAGCTGTTGATGAGTGGTGCTTGCCGGGTGAATAATGAGTGATTTAGAGTCGCCGATATTGGCTAAATGAGAAAATAACTGAACCGAATCAATTAACTTAGCCGCAGCGTTTTTTCCTCCCCTTACACCAAAGGTTAAAATTGCTCCTTGCCCTTTAGGCAAGTATTTTTGTGCCAAAGAATAGGAAGGGTGGGAAGGAAGCCCCGCATAATTTACCCATTCTACTAATTCATGCTGCTCTAAAAATTTCGCTACCTTTAATGCGTTTTCGCTGTGACGCTCTAATCGCAGATGGAGTGTTTCTACCCCTTGAAGGAGTAAAAAGGAATTAAAAGGTGATAAAGCAGCTCCAATATCTCGTAAAAGCTGAACGCGCGCTTTTGTAATATAAGCAGCTTCACCGGCAGCTTCTGTGTATACAAGGCCATGGTAACTTGGATCTGGAGTTGTTAAGTCTGGAAATTTCCCGCTCGCTTCCCAATCAAATTTTCCACTGTCTACGATAACACCCCCAATTGCTGTTCCATGCCCTCCAAGAAACTTAGTAGCAGAATGAACGACAATATCTGCTCCGAAATCGATGGGACGAAGAAGGTAAGGGCTTGGAACCGTATTATCAATAATAAGAGGAATTCCATGTTCATGGGCAATGTCTGCAACTGCTTCGATGTCTAGCACATTTCCCTGCGGGTTTCCAACGGATTCAGCATAAATTGCCTTTGTTTTGGAAGTGATTGCACTTCTAAAATTTTCTGGATTATCGGCGTTTACAAATTTGACGGTAATGCCCAGTTTAGGAAGCGTAGACGAAAAGAGGTTGTATGTTCCCCCATATAAACTGCTTGCTGATACAATTTCATCTCCTGCGGAAGCGATATTCAAAATGGAAAAGGTAGTAGCTGACTGACCCGAAGCTACTCCTAGAGCACCTACCCCGCCTTCTAACTCAGCAATTCGCTGTTCAAAAACGTCCGTAGTAGGGTTTACAATTCGAGTGTAGATGTAGCCTTGTTCACTTAAATTAAATAAAGATGCAGCGTGCTCCGTATCTTTAAAACCAAATGAGCTTGTTTGATAAATAGGTACCGCACGCGAAAAAGTAGCCGGGTCAAGCTGTTGGCCAGAATGGATGGCTTGTGTTTCAGGACGAAATGGTTTCTTAGCAGACATTGAAACTCCTCCTTAAATATAAAACTTACAAAAAACATAGGAATAATAAACTTTAATCATAATATACGAATTATATTGAACGATGTCAAATTATAATTAGAATATTTAGAAAATATAAATAAAATTAATACTGTAATTCAGCATTAAGACATCTCTTTAATTTCTAAAAATACCATAAAAAATATAAAATGTAAGAAAAATGTAAATTTATTTGTATAATTATGTTAGAATATTAGGTGTTTGAGAGTTTCTTAGAGAGAGCCGATTTTGCTAGAAGACTTTAAAAAATAGTAAAAGACGGGTCTTAAGAGCTAATAACGAAACAAAATAAAAGGAGTTTGATTATGAGCACAGAAGTCAATGTATCTTCGGAAGTCCAAGAGAAAGGAAAGCCTTCTATTTTTGGTTTTATTACGAGTCCGGTTGTACAGTTTGAGAAAATGAAAAGCAGCCCGGTCATCTGGGGACCTCTTTTTCTTATCCTCATCTTAACAGCTGCAACAACGATTCTAGCCGTCTATACCCCTCAGGGACAAGAAGCGCTGCAACAGCAAAAAGAAGCTGGCATTGAAGTGAATTCAACATATAGTATGATTGGCGGAGCGATTGGAGGAGTTATTGCAGTAGTTGCTACACTGGCATTCACAAGTTTGATTCTGTTTTTAATTGCAAAGTTAGGGACTGGAAAAACAACTTACCGCCAAATGTTTAGTTTGAATTTGTTTGTTACGTTCATCACAGCAATCGGTCAGCTAATTAATACGGGAGTAGCTGCACTAGCCCATACTTCAGCTAATGTGACTTCGTTAAATGGAATGGTTGGTGCTAAAGGTGCTATGGGAGGAGTATTTACTTCCATTGAAATCTTTTCTATCTGGGGACTTATTCTGACAGCAGTAGGACTACAAAAAGTGGCAAATGTATCAAAAGCTGCTTCTATTATTACAGTAATTATTTTATTCATCTTAGGAGCCGCTATTTCAGGAGTTGGAGGAGCTGCTTCAGAAGCGCTTAAAGGAGCAGGGTTGTAAATGAAAAAAGGAATAATTATTACAGCTGTAGCAGTTGTTATTGTTGCGGTTATTGGGATTAACGTATATCGTGCACAAAGTGTAAGTGGGAAAGCAGTCAATGTTCACGTAGCAAATATAAAGGAAAAAAAGTTAAGAAATACAGTTATGGTTCCGGGTACGTTAAAGCTTGCTGATGAACAATATGTCTATTTTGATGCTGAAAAAGGCGAGGTTGAACGATTTCACGTAACAGAAGGCTCTCGTGTACAGCAGGGCACCTCTCTTGTAACATACGAGAGCGATGCGCTTGATTTAGAGCAAGAACAAAACAATCTAGAAAAAAAATCCAGTCAGCTGCAAATTGAATCAGTAAGTAAACAGCTTTCTAATTTAAATAAAAAACAAAAAGAATTGGAAAAAGAAATGAGTAAGCAAGAAGCGAGAGATCAAATTGATACAGAGCGTACGCAGCTCAATCTCGATTTAGAAACGGCTAAAATTGATTTAGAACGAAACAAACTAGAAGCCAAATCAATTGCTAAAAAAGAACGTAATTTAGACGTAGCGAGTGATATTAATGGGACGGTGCTAGAAGTAGATAAAGAAGCGGTTAATAACACAAGTGACGTTCAAAAACCGCTTATACATATTGGTAATACCGATGAATACTTAGCTACTGGCGTGCTGTCTGAGTATGATGCATTAAAAATTAAAACCGGTCAAGCTGTTAAAATTACATCAGATGTGCTGCCTGATAAAGAATGGGCAGGGAGCGTCAAACAAATTGACTATCTACCTCAGCAGCAGGCATCAGCAGAAGCGGGCAATGATGCGGCTAATCAATATCCAATTGAAGTAAAAGTAGATGACCAGGATATCACGATGATTAAGCCGGGATTTAAGTTGCTGCTTGAAATTGAAACAAGCAGTAAAAAAGCTTCATCTTTGCCGATAAAAGCAGTTGTAAATGAAGACGGAGAAAAATATGTATATGTAGTGAAAGATAAAAAGGCGGTTCGTAAGGAAGTAAAGATTGGAGAAACAACAAATAAATTTATTGAAATCAAAAGCGGCGTATCTTCTAAAGACAAAGTCATTACAAATCCTACAAAGAACTTAACTGACGGTGCGGAAGTGACTGTTCAATGATTGAGCTTGTGAATATTCATAAAAGTTATCATCTTGGCAAAGAGGAAGTGCTAATTTTAAAAGATATTAATTTGAAGATTTATGACGGTGAATTTGTTGCGATTATGGGACCTTCTGGCTCAGGTAAATCAACGCTAATGAACATTATCGGATGTTTAGACCGTGCGTCTTCAGGGTCCTATTTATTAAATGAACAAGAAATCTCTACTTATAGTGATGAGCAGCTTGCAAAAGTAAGGAATATTCATATCGGTTTTGTTTTTCAGCAATTTCAGCTGTTGCCGCGTTTAACAGCGGTAGAAAACGTAGAGCTTCCAATGGTATACGCCGGTGTAACGCGTAAGGAAAGACGAGCCAGAGCAGAAGCTGCGCTTGAAAAAGTAGGGCTGAGTGAGCGGATGAAACATTTACCGAGCGAGTTATCAGGAGGGCAAAAGCAGCGTGTTGCTATTGCTCGTTCTATTGTTAATAATCCGACGCTTATTTTAGCGGATGAACCAACAGGAGCTCTAGATACAAAAACAAGTGCTGATATTATGGAACAATTTTCTAAACTTAATGCAGATGGCACAACAGTGGTAGTCATTACCCATGAACCTGAAGTGGCAGAATACACATCGCGTACAGTTATCGTTCGTGACGGTAAAGTGCTAAGTCATAGCGATAAGGAGAACGATAGCTTATGAGTTTGATAGAAAATATTCGTATGGCTCTCTCTTCGGTTCTTGCTCATAAAATGCGCTCTATTTTGACGATGCTTGGTATTATCATTGGCGTAGCGGCTGTTATTATCGTTGTAGCCATTGGTCAAGGCGGAGAACAAATGATTAAGTCGGAAATAACAGGAGCAAGCAATACAGTTGATGTATACTATCAGCCTCCTGAAGACGAGATGCAAGCTGATGACCTTTCAATGACGGGTGAGCCCATCTTTACAGAGGATGATATTAAAGCTCTTTCGACTATTCCCGGAGTGAAGAATGTGGTGGCTTCTAGCTCAATGGGAATGGGGATAAGATATAGAGACAAGGAATCTGATACGACTGTTAATGCTATTAACGAAGGATATATTGAAGTTAATCAGCTGGAAGTTTCAAAAGGAAGAATGTTAGACAGCTCTGACTTTTTATCAGGTAATCGAGTAGGTGTTATCACAAGCGATATGAAAAAAGAGCTATTTGATAAAAAAGAAGCTCTTGGGCAAGTAGTATGGATTCAAGGACAGCCTATCAAAATTATTGGTGTCACAAAAAAGGCAACGGGCTTTTTAGCATTTGAAATACCGACCATTTATATTCCGAATAATACGTATAAATCAAGCTTCGGTAAGCTCGATTACACCAACCTTAGTGTTCAAGCAAAAAGCTCTGATCAACTAAAAAAAGTAGGCAATGACGCAACGGATTTGTTAAATAATTTGCATGATGCGGAAGATGCTTACCAAGTGCAGAACTTAGAAGAAATAGCAGATAGCATTGGAAATGTAACGCGAATTATGACAACGATTATTGGATCGATTGCAGGCATTTCACTGCTTGTTGGCGGGATTGGCGTTATGAACATTATGCTGGTTTCTGTAACGGAACGTACAAGAGAAATTGGTATTCGTAAAGCGTTGGGAGCATCTAAAAGACAAATTCTAACTCAGTTTTTGATTGAATCCATTACCCTCACGTTAATTGGTGGTTTGCTTGGAATTGGCCTCGGCGCGGGCGGGGCAGCTCTTGTTTCGTTATTTGCTGGCTGGCCGTCATTAATTTCGTGGCAAGTAGTACTTGGAGGAGTGTTGTTTTCCATGACGATTGGCATTGTATTCGGCATGCTTCCTGCAAACAAAGCGGCAAAGCTAGATCCAATCGAAGCATTAAGATATGAATAAAGACATGCGTTCGCATGTCTTTATTTCAATTTAACGAGAACCAAGAAGATTTCTCGTTTTTCTTATTTATTACTTACTAGGACTGATGCGGGCTACGTTAATAATATCATGTATTTTTTCTACCAAATCGAGCATGAGAAATCCGTTTCCTTCAGAGCTTTTTCGATATCCTAGAGGAAGCGTCCTTTTTACAAGTTGAGCATAGATTTCAGCTTCAATTAAAGACCGGCCAAATTCCTTCTCACATAAGTTAATCAATAGAGCTAAAGCTCCAGCCACGTGGGGAGTTGCCATTGAAGTTCCTGAAAGAGTAGCATATTTACCTTCTAAAAAAGTAGAGATGATGTTAACTCCGGGTGCGACTAAGTCTACTTCTTCATTGACATTGGTAAAAGGAGCTAAACTTAAGCTGATGTCTACAGCTCCTACTTGAATGACTTCGTTATAACTTCCCGGATATGAATATTCAAAGGTTTCTTCACGGTCATCACCTTCATTTCCAGCTGCAACAACAACAGAAACGTCTTTATTCACAGCGTTTTGAACAGCTTCGTGAAGTTCTGGAACGTCCTGTGGTCCGCCGAGTGACATGGAAATAACTCGTGCTCGTTCATTGTTAGGGCCCCGCCATTCGACGGCGTAGTTAATAGCGTCAATAATCCATTCGTAATTTCCGGATCCTTCACTGGTAAGTACTTTTAAGCTGAGAATTTTTGCTTTGGGTGCCACTCCTACTACCCCTTCATTGTTGAGCGCAGCAGCAATGGTACCAGACACGTGAGTACCGTGCCCATTATTATCTTCAAATACAGAAGAATCTCCGTTATGATCCGAAGTGAAG
The DNA here is from genome assembly GCF_058629175.1 of Priestia sp. MDV22-iso46. Taxonomy (NCBI): domain Bacteria; kingdom Bacillati; phylum Bacillota; class Bacilli; order Caryophanales; family Bacillaceae; genus Priestia; species Priestia sp. MDV22-iso46. Next base: position 2,147,442 of record NZ_JBZVWT010000001.1, on the reverse strand, counting down.
TTTCTTCCTCCGATAATACAATCTTTTAAGTCAGGATGATTTGTGTCAACACCAGTGTCGATAACTGCAATTACAATGCCTTCTCCTTGATTGCTTTGTTCCCAAATAGCAGGTGCTTGAATTAAGCTTACTCCTTTAGGCGTTTCGTTTGTTGAGTCGATAATCGACTCAATTGTATAAGGAATTAATTTGACTTGTAATGGTTGTTGAGTCATAGTCATCCTCCTTAAAATGAATTCCATAAAAATGGAATTTGCTTAATTATAAATTCCCAACTATTGCTATAAATTAAACGCTTTTCATGCGAATCCTTTCTTTTTGAATAAAAAGACTCACAAAAGATGTGAGAAGAGGAAAAAAGACCCTAAAGACAAGCCCGATAGAGATTTTTAATGTTATCTGTGTATTCACTTTTAATGTTTATCTCACACTATAGAAGAAAGAAACTCCAAGAAAAATCACATAGGACTGGTGACTTTTGATATAATTACGAACGGTATGACATTCTCAAAATACATGATATTTATAAATATACATCAATTTGCAAATTACGAAGGGGCTGAGGATAGTGTCAACTTTAACGTCTCAATCCGTCATTAAATGCGGAAAGTATGAACTTAATTATGCAGACCGTACGCTTATTATGGGGATTTTAAACGTAAACCCGGATTCATTTTCAGATGGCGGAAAATACTACGATGTAGATAAAGCGGTTGCTCATGCTGAGGAAATGGTGAAGCAAGGAGCAGACATCATTGATATCGGGGGAGAATCAACTCGTCCTGGTTATACAAGAATTAGCGATGAAGAAGAGATTAAACGGATTGTGCCTGTTATTTCTGAAGTGGCTAAGCGCGTAGAGGTGCCGATTTCTGTAGATACATACAAGTCGGAAGTGGCCAAGCATGCGCTAAAAGCAGGAGCACATATTATTAACGATATATGGGGCGCAAAGGCTGATCCCAAAATGGCTCAAGTTGCAGCTGACTATAATGTTCCTATTATTTTAATGCATAACCGTCATGAGCCCAATTATACAAATCTGATTACAGATATGATAAGTGATTTGGAAGAAAGCATATCAATTGCAAAAGCTGCAGGAGTTCGAGATGATCAAATTATTTTAGATCCAGGCATTGGCTTTGGAAAAACGGCTGCGCATAATGTAGAAGCGATTCAGCATCTAGATCAGCTGACAAAGATGGGCTATCCTGTGCTGCTTGCTACTTCTCGTAAAGGATTTATTGGGCAAATAGTCGATGCTCCTCCTACGGAAAGAATGGAAGGAACTGCAGCTACTGTATATGCAGGTATTGCACAAGGCGTTCAAATGGTTCGAGTTCATGACGTATTAGAAATCAAGCGCTTTGTAAAGATGGCAGATGTACTGGTAGGAAAACATTTATTTCAGTTTTAATAATCATTTAAGCAGACGCGTAAGCGCTGCTTTTTTATTTTCCTTGATTTCTCCGGATAGAATACATGTCTTTAGATAAATTCAAGTAATATGAAGGTTGTAAAAATGGAGGGTGAAAATGAGAGCGGTAACGTATCAAGGGCCTAATCAGGTAAAAGTAGCAGAAGTAGAAGATGCGAAGTTAGAGAAGAAAGATGACATTGTCATTAAAATAACGTCAACGGCTATTTGTGGTTCTGATCTGCATTTATATCAAGGAAGCATGCCATTGCCTCACGGTTATATTATTGGTCATGAACCAATGGGGATTGTGGAAGAAGTAGGACCGGATGTTACAAAAGTAAAAAAAGGAGATCGCGTTATTATTCCGTTTAACGTAGCATGCGGACAGTGTGCATACTGTAAGGATGATTTAACGAGCCAATGTGATAATTCTAATCCACATTACGATTCTGGCGGCTATTTCGGTTATACTGAAAAGTTTGGAAATCATCCAGGAGGTCAAGCTGAATATTTAAAAGTGCCATTTGGGAATTTTACACCATTTGTCATTCCGGTTATGCCGAAATTGTATGATCAAATTGTAAAAGGAGAATTCGATCCAAAAGAAATTATTACTCATAAAGTCGCTTTAGAAGACGCAGCTGATGCCTACAAAATCTTTAATGATCATCAAGATAACTGCATTAAAGTCATTTTAAAACCTTAAAATGCCATTTCTATTAGGTGAAGATTCCTGAGCAGTGAAGCTCGGGAATTTTTTATGTATGTAAAGTGGTGGAGGAAAATAATGCACAATTGGATGGTTGATTTTACATAATTTAGCTTTATGATAGAAAGAGAAGATATAACGCTTTCATATTCTGATTAAATCGTGCTGCTTAAAATGAAATAAATAACATCATGGTATTCAGTCTTATTCAATCACCGAAATATGGAGGAGAGAATGAATGAAATTAGCATTGCTTCTTGTCATTATTATCGGCGTTGCTGCCCTTGCAGGTACGATCAGTGCTGCAAAGAAAGTAGATGAAGATTACGGAAAATCTAAAAAGAAAAGTATAGTGAATTTATCTATTATTTACGGAGTCGTATTCATAGGATCAATCGTAGGAGTAGCGTGGTATATTGCAGTGAGACCATAAATAAAACGAACACTTCCGTGTTCGTTTTATTTTGATTTTAACGTTAATTCTCCGTTTGAAACAGCTACATCAATAGGATATTTTCCATTTCCATGCTTTCCTTTTAATACATCTTCTGTTACGGTTGCATTGCTTAACTTAAAGTCATTGTTTATATCACCGCTGCTTACTTTTCCATTCACTTTAAAACCAGCGCTTTTCGGAAGAACCAGCACGGCATCTCCAGATCCTACATCTACAGAAACGGCCTCTTCTAGCTTTTTAAAATCCATATAAAGATCACCAGATCCAATGCGCGCCTGAAGTTTTCCTTTATAGTTTGTTCCTTTAATTTCCCCAGAGCCTACAGCAAATTTAGCCGTTTGGCTTTCAACATCACTCAGCTGTAAATCTCCAGAATTGACATCCGTGCGAAGAGAGGTGCTAATCAAGTTTGAAATACTTGCATTTCCAGAACCTACTTTAATCGAAACATCTTTCAGCTGAAGCGCTTGCTCAGGCTGTGCAGCAACTTGAAGGTCCCCAGAACCTACCGTAAGCGCAAGGTTGTGGTGATAATCTCTAGGAATGTAGATTGTCACTTTTGTGTTTGAAAAAATAGAAAGCCATTGAAAAGGACTTTTTTGATAAGTGACGACTAGGGTGTCTCCATTTTGCTTTACATCTACTTTTCCTTTCCCTTCTACTTTTGTTTTAATATCTTGACGATCTTGCGGCACGACAGTTGTACTAATGCTTGGAGAGTCAATTTGAATATGCTGAATATCACTTGATAACGCTGCTTCAGACTTGGACGTCTTGAATGAACTTAACGACCAAGAGGAAGGTGCAAACGCAGTAGAAAAGAGGACTGCCGTACCACCTATCACTAAAATAAAAGCCAATATTTTTTTCACGTTATAACCCGCTTTCTACCTAAATTAAATTTGTTTTCTTCTACCATAAAGTGTAAATTGAAAAGCGGTTAATTTCAACGAACAGCAGGATTATTTTTTTCTACGCCTCAAGTCGTAAAAACGAAACATTTTTTTGAGGAATTAAATGAAAAGCGAAGTAGATATTTAAACATACTCATCAAAGAATCAATTTCTTTGCTTCAAAAATAGGAAAATAATTGAGTTAAAAGAACGATTAAATTCACTTTTTTTGTGTGATTTTGGGATAAGTAGTTCAAAAGAAGTGATAAATAAATAGAATTTTCATACCAATTTTATTATTCCGAAAAACTTTTAAAGTGTTGATTATTAAAAAAATAAAGGGTAGAATTTGTTCATATCAATTGAATACAGCTAAGATTACGATCTTGTATATTATCAGTAATATGGTCTGATAGTCTCTACCTAGTAACCGTAAAAAACTAGACTACAAGAAAGTTTGGATATAAGCAGCAAAAAGAAGGGCGTATTATCATAGATACAGCCTTCTTTCAAAGCTCTTACTTTTCATACTTTCTGTTATTGTCAGAATTTATGAAAAGTAAGAGCTTTTTTTGGTTTTCAAATACACACCTGGGAGTGGCTTGCATGTACTTTTTATTAAATTTATTAGGCGTTTTTGTAGTAATGGGTGTCGTCTTCTTATGTTCTCCTAAAAAGAAAGAAATAAAGTGGCGTCCTATTGCTTCACTGTTGGTCGTTGAAGTGCTCATTACTTGGTTTATGTTAGGAACTTCAATCGGAACATGGATCATTAATAAAATTGCTTCGTTCTTTACTTGGCTAATTTCCTGTGCTAACGATGGAATTGCTTTTGCGTTCCCATCCGTAATGGGAAATGAAACGGTTGACTTTTTCTTCAGTGCATTACTGCCTATCATCTTTGTCGTGACATTTTTTGATATTTTATCTTACTTTGGTATTTTAACGTGGATTATCGATAAAGTAGGCTGGGTCATTTCGAAAGTTTCTCGTTTGCCTAAATTAGAAAGCTTTTTCGCTATTCAAATGATGTTTTTAGGAAACACGGAAGCATTGGCTGTTATTCGTAATCAACTTTCTGTGTTAAAAGACAACCGTTTGCTTACGTTTGGAATTATGAGTATGAGCAGTATTAGCGGATCTATTATCGGTGCTTATTTAACGATGGTTCCCGCTACGTACGTGTTTACAGCAATTCCACTGAACTGTTTAAACGCGCTTATTTTAGTGAGCTTATTGAATCCAGTTCATGTTACAAAAGAAGAAGATATGATTTACGTACCGCCAAAGTCGGAGAAAAAAGACTTTTTCTCTACCATTTCAAACAGTATGTTAGTCGGAATGAACATGGTTATTGTTATTTTAGCGATGGTTATTGGATATGTAGCTCTTACATCTGCGCTTAACGGTATTTTAGGCGTTATCGTAGACGGCTTGACTGTACAAAAGATTTTCTCTTATATCTTTAGTCCATTCGCATTCTTACTAGGGCTCACGGGGCATGATGCAATGTACGTAGCTCAGCTGATGGGTATCAAGCTAGCAACAAATGAATTCGTCGCGATGATGGATTTGAAGAAAAATCTAGATACACTTCCACCGCATACGATTGCAGTTGCTACAACATTCTTAACATCTTTTGCTAACTTCAGTACGGTGGGTATGATTTATGGAACGTATAATTCTACGTTATCAGAAGGTAAATCAACGATTATTGGAAAAAACGTATGGAAACTGCTTGTGAGCGGTATCGCTGTTTCATTATTAAGTGCTATGATTGTTGGATTGTTTGTTTGGTAAAAAGTGTGAAAAAGCTGTGCTTTCGTCTTCGAAAGCACAGCTTTTTTCTTGTTGCATCCTCTATTCATTTGAAGAAAAGCGGTTATGAATATCAACAGTAAAAGAAAATTACACTATTCAAGAAAAATTCATTTTACTTTTGCAGAAAAACATTTTAAATCTAGTGAGCATTATGTTAAGATTACAAAAGGCTGTTTCATTTAAATTGAGAACACCGCATAAATATGTAAGTAAATATGCATAGAAAACAAAGGTTTATTAATTTTTTTCTAGGTAATATCTCGTAATAAATAGGTTGAAAGGAAATGTCGTTAATATGATAGAAGGACAACAGCAAACAAATGAATTAAAAAAGACGATGAAAAGCAGACATTTGTTTATGATTTCGCTCGGCGGGGTTATCGGTACCGGTTTCTTTTTAGGAACAGGATACACGATTAGCCAAGCAGGAGCGATTGGAGCTATCCTTTCGTTTATCGTAGGTGGCTTCATTATGTACTTAACAATGCTTTGCTTGGGGGAACTTGCAGTAGCAATGCCAGTTTCCGGTTCGTTTCAGACATATACAACAAAATTTATTGGCCCTGGTGTTGGTTTCGCTTTTGGATGGTTATATTGGTTGGGCTGGGCTGTAACGGTTGCATTAGAATTTTTGTCAGCAGGTCAGCTCATGCAAAGATGGTTTCCTGATTCTCCTGTATGGATCTGGTGTGCTATATTTGCACTTTTATTATTCTCATTAAATGCACTGTCAGCTAAAGCGTTTGGTGAAGCGGAGTTTTGGTTTGCCAGCATTAAAGTGTTAGCTATTATTTTATTTATCGTGCTTGGTGGAGCTGCTATGTTTGGTTTTCTTCCATTAAGTAATGGAGACAGCGCACCGCTTTTCTCTAATTATACGGCTCACGGCGTGTTTCCTCACGGAATTAGTGCCGTGTTGATTACCATGATTACAGTTAATTTTTCATTCCAAGGCACGGAGCTTATTGGTGTAGCGGCTGGGGAAAGTGAAAACCCAGACAAGACTGTACCAAGAGCAATTAAACAAACGGTATGGAGAACGCTTGTATTTTTTGTACTAGCTGTAGCTGTCTTAGCGGGTATGATTCCGCTTGAAAAAGCAGGCGTAGTTGAGAGTCCATTTGTTGTTGTATTTGACCAAATTGGTATTCCATATGCAGCAGATATTATGAACTTTGTTATCCTAACGGCACTGTTATCTGTAGCTAACTCAGGTCTTTATGCAGCAACGCGTATGCTGTATTCATTGTCAAAAGATAACATGGCAAGTTCAGCTTTCATGAAAGTAAATAAACGCGGTGTGCCGATGAATGCCCTGCTTTTAACATTAGGCATTGCGCTTTTATCTTTACTTTCAGGATTCTTTGCTCAAGAAACAGTATTTGTATGGCTCATTTCTGCAGCGGGTTTAGGTGCACAAATCGGCTGGATTACGATTGCTGCATCACTGCTTGCATTTAGAAAAAGATATATCAATCAAGGAGGGCAAATCGAGGATTTAAAATTTAAAGTCCCTCTTTACCCGGTATTACCTTTAATCGCATTAGTATTAAATACAATCGTATTGGGAAGCATGGCATTTGATGCAGAACAGCGAATGGCACTGTATGTTGGTATTCCACTAGCGCTGCTGTTTTATGCTTATTATCATGCCCGTGTAAAAAAGAAAGTTGATTTATCTATCAGCCGTCAAGAAGTGCAGCTTAAAGACGACAAAAAAGTAATTTTATAAAAATCAAAAAGACGCAAAAGCCCAGGTTTTTGCGTCTTTTTTTATTATTTATTTGTAAACTTAAAATAAAATTAAGTTGACAAATAAAAAGAAATTATTGCAAACTTAAAGCAACGAAAAGAGAAAGGAGGGTAAATATGAAACCGAAAACAATGGCGTATGTTTCCTTATTTGCAGCTTTAACGGCGATCGGTGCATTTATAAAAATTCCTATTCCCTACATACCGTTTACTCTTCAAATTGTTCCTGTTTATTTAGCCGGTGCGCTGCTAGGTCCGCGTTTAGGCTTGTATAGTCAGCTATGCTACATAGGTATTGGGTTAATCGGTGTTCCGGTTTTTGCAGAAGGAGGAGGTTTAGGGTATATCTTCAAACCAACGTTTGGCTATTTAATTGGCTATGCTGCAGGTTCATTTATGAACGGCTATCTTATTCAAAAATATGACTTAAAGAAACCCTTTTCTATCTTTTCAGCTAATTTATCTACGTTAGCTATTGTGTACGCAGTCGGCTGCTTCTGGCTTTACGGAGCAATGAAATGGATAATTGAAAAGCCTCTTTCACTGAGTGATACACTTCTTTTTGGAGCTGTTTTGCCAATGCCTGGAGATCTTTTATTGTGTATTTTATGTTCAGTGCTGATTCACCGAATGCAGCCTCAATTTAGTCGTTTGTCATCAAAGCGGGTTAAAGCAGGGTAACTAAGACATAGAAAAAAAGGAGAAAAAAGAAAATGGGCAAAGCGTATTTTATTACAGGAACTGGAACAGATATTGGAAAAACCCTGGTTACAAGTATTTTGTATAAAGTACTTGGTCGTCTAGGAATAAAAACGACAATTTGCAAACCATTTCAAACCGGCTACCAAGACGAAATTGGAGGTTATCCGGATATTCATTGGTTTGAAACAAGGCTCGGAGTAGCAGATACGGGTATTTATCAGTTAAAGCCGGAGACGTCTCCTCATTTGGCTATTGCACTGAGCAACAAGCAAGTAGAGCCTTCAATCGTCTTAAAACGCATTAATGAATTAAAAAAGAAATTTGATGTAGTGCTCGTGGAAGGAGCGGGAGGTCTTGCCGTACCTTTAATTGAGGAAGAAACAACATTCTATATGACAAAAGATTTGATCATAGATGCACAAATGCCGGTTATTGCTGTTGGAACAACGGGGTTAGGAGCCATTCACGACGCGCTTTCTACCTTTTCATATGCAAGTGAGCATCACCTTAAAATCAACGGACTCATTTTTAATCGTTTTAATCACAGCAGTATCATTCATAATGATAATGTTCGAACGATTGAAAAGCTGCTTCAAATATCATCTTTAATGACCGTTCCAGTATTCACACATATCGATGAAGAGTTAGATGCATATATTGAGAAAATGATGAGGCAAAAAAGTGTTATTCAACATATTCAGGAGGTGTTTGACTGTGCCGTATCAAAAAGCTGAGCTGGAGAAATGGGATAAAGAATATGTATGGCATCCGTTTACACAAATGAAAGCTTACCGTCAATCGAATCCTCTTATTATTGAAAGAGGAGAAGGAAGCTATTTATATGATGTAGAGGGAAACAAATATTTAGATGGATACGCTTCTCTATGGGTGAACGTGCATGGACATAATGATCCGGAATTAAATACAGCTTTACATATACAAGTGGAAAAATTAGCGCATTCTACGCTGCTTGGATCCGCAAACGTTCCATCCATTTTGTTAGCCAAAAAGCTAGCGGAAATTACTCCTGACAGCTTATCGAAAGTCTTCTACTCTGATACAGGCTCCGCCGCTGTCGAAATTGCGTTGAAAATTGCCTATCAATATTGGCAAAATCTCGACTCTGTAAAGTACAAAAACAAAAGTAAATTTATCTCATTGAATGAGGCATATCACGGAGATACAATTGGGGCAGTCAGTGTGGGAGGCATGGATTTATTTCATCGCATCTTTAAGCCTTTGCTGTTTGAACGAATTCCCACACCTTCTCCTTATACTTACCGTATGGAAGGATTCGAAACGGAAGAGCAAGCTTCAGCTTACTGTATTCACCAGCTAGAGAAGCTCTTGCAGAACAAAGGAGAAGAAGTAGCCGGTTTGATTATTGAACCGCTTGTGCAAGGAGCAGCGGGTATTATTACACATCCTCCTGGTTTTTTAAAACAAGTAGAGCGTTTGTGTAAAGCGTATGGGGTATTGCTGATTTGTGACGAAGTAGCCGTTGGATTTGGACGAACAGGAACGCTGTTTGCATGTGAGCAAGAAGATGTTGTACCGGATATTATGTGTGTAGGAAAAGGGATAACAGGAGGGTATATGCCGCTTGCTGCTACGTTAACAACCGAACAGATATTTAATGCTTTTTTAGCTCATCCAGATGAAAATAAAACCTTCTTTCATGGACATACGTATACGGGAAATCAATTAGCCTGTGCAGTAGCGCTTAGAAATATTGAACTGATAGAAGAAAGAGAGTTAATCCGTAGTGTAAAAGAAAAGGCAAAAGTTTTTAAACGTTATCTATTAAAGCTTTATGAACTGCCTAACGTGGGAGACATTAGACAAAGAGGATTAATGGCAGGAATCGAAGTTGTGAAAGACCGCCAAACAAAATCTGTTTTTGAAGATAAAAAAGTGATGGGAGACATTATTTTAGCGGCTCGCCAAAAAGGTTTAATTATTAGAGAACTAGGTCCTGTGGTTACAATGATGCCTATTCTTTCAATGACGGACGAAGAATTAAAAAGAATGGTTGAAATTGTATATGAATCAATTAAAGAAGTAATCGCACGCTATAAAGTGAGCTAAATAAAAAGAGGGTAGGACAAAAGTATTTTATTTAATTGAAAGAAGATCCGAACGATGAATCGTTCGGATCTTTTTATGGTTATGATAACGTGAATTTACTCTATTTAGCTGCTTCTAGCGGTTGATTGGAAGGCAAGGCGAAGGCTCCTGCGGGAAAAGCGGAACAGGTGAGAACCCGCAGGAGCGTAAGCAGCGAGAAGGCTCAACGGCCGCCCGCGGAAAGCGAAGTCTTGCACGGAAATCAACCGCGGTGTAACAAGCAGTCCAGATCATTTGTCCAATTTGTACGTCTTTAGATGGGGTTGGTGTAGTTATGTCTAAATCTCTTCTTTTTTTATCAATAAATATTTTTAATACTTGATAGGCGAAGTGATCGTACATGCTGATTTTCATCTTTTAATAGAAGAGTTTGTTCAAGTAAGTTTAAGTTTTGAATATAACCTTTTACCGTTTGAACAAAACCGTTGTTTTGATAGTTAATAGTTAATAATTTATTTGTTTTTAGCGCTTTTAAAATCATACCTATTTTCTCCCTTCTTATGTCGTAGCGGTCGAAAAACTACAAAATAACGAAGAAGCATTGGAGGCTTGTATTATTTATAAAAATTACTCTATTTTTTATAAATGCTCTCCTGCTACTAATAGTAGAGGGTGATGGTGAAAAACAGATGAAAGATAAAGGATAAGGTTTGATTTATTGTAATGAACTGACTTTTCCTTTACAAATCCCTATTTCAAATTTCTTTTTAGTGATAAAATACTGTTAGTGAAATAACTACTTCTCTTCATTAAAGGGTAAGAACGGGTTATATTGATAGAGTTTTAGTTCTCTATTTCTAGTAATGAAAAAAGAGATAGAGAAATAGACTAATAAAAATCAATCAAGGAGTTTTTTTATGGATCAGAGTTTTATTTTAAATCTTTTAGAAATTTTACTGATTAACATTGTACTGAGTGGCGATAACGCAGTCGTGATTGCTTTAGCTTGTCGGAATCTTCCGGACGAGCATCGAAACAAAGCGGTTGTTTTCGGTACATTAGGAGCGGTTGTATTACGTGTAGGGCTAACGTTTGTCGCTGTATATTTATTAACAATCCCATTTTTAAATTTCATCGGAGGCCTGCTTCTTCTATGGATTGCGATTAGTCTTTTAAAAGGTGAAGATGACGGAGATATTAAAGCGAATTCAACTCTAGCAGGTGCTATTAAAACAATTATTATAGCGGATCTTGTTATGAGTTTAGATAACGTAGTAGCGGTTGCGGGTGCGGCTAACGGCAATATTCTACTCATTATCCTTGGTCTTGTTATCAGCATTCCGTTAATCATTTGGGGAAGTCAGCTTTTAATGAAAATCATGGAAAAATTCCCGATTATCATCATTGCCGGAGCAGCGCTTCTTGGCTATACTGCTGGTGAAATGATTTTTAAAGACAAAGCGGTGGGACATGTATTAGAAGGATTAAATCCGCATTTGCATATGATTGTTCCTATTTTGTTAGCTATTTTAGTTGTTGTTGTTGGGAAACTTAGCGGACGTTCTAAAAAAGAAACGCATTAATCCTAAAAAAGAGGTTGGGACAAAAGTATTTGATGAAGTGAAAAACGAACCACTAATCAAAATGTTTGATTAGTGGTTCGTTTTTTTGTTGTGGTGAACGTAGGCTTCCTTTGTTTAGATCCTTCTAGCAGTTGATTGGAGGACAAGGCGAAGACTCCTGCGGGAAAAGCGGAAGGGATGAGACCCCGCAGGAGCGTACGCGACGAGGAGGCTCATCGGCCGCCCGCGGAAAGCGAAGTCTTGTACGGAAATCAACTGCGGTGTCATAAGCGGTTCAGCTCATGTATCCCATTTATTCGTCTTTAGATTGGATTCATTTCGCTATGTCTCAACCTCTTTTTTTATTACTTAGCTAATGGAGGTGCGGAATTAACGTCTTGTATCGTCTCTACAGGAGGATGAAATTCATTTTCCATTTTCGATACAACTACAGTTGCTACACCATTTCCAATTAAGTTTGTAATGGCACGAGCTTCCGACATAAAGCGGTCTACCCCAATTAACAGCGCGATTCCTTCAACTGGAATCATCGGGAATGCAGCAAGCGTAGCTGCTAGTGTAATAAATCCAGAGCCAGTAACTCCGGCAGCTCCTTTAGACGTTAGCATTAAAATACCAAGTAGCGTAATCTCTTGCATTAACGACAGGTCGACTCCATACGCTTGAGCGATAAAGATAGCAGCCATGGATAAGTAGATGGCTGTTCCATCTAGGTTAAATGAGTAACCAGTTGGAATGACAAGTCCTACCACAGATTTTGAACATCCGTACTTCTCCATTTTGTCCATCATTTTTGGCAGTGCAGATTCCGAAGAAGACGTACCTAATACAAGTAGAATTTCTTCTTTAATAAAAGCAATGAATTTAAAAATATTAAATCCATAAATCTTAGCAATGGTTCCAAGTACAAATACAATAAATAAGAACATAGTAATGTAAACAGATCCCATTAAGAAACCGAGTTTTTGAAGAGAGCCTATTCCAAAGTTACCGATCGTATAAGCCATCGCTCCAAACGCCGCAATAGGTGAAAGTTTCATAATCATATTAACAATTCCAAAGAAAATATCTGTACAGCGTTCAAAGAATGTAATGACAGGAGCCGCTTTTTCGCCGAGTGTAGCTGTAGCCATTCCAAATAGTACGGCAAAGAATAAGATTGGCAATAATTCACCATTTGCCATCGCCCCAAATACGCTGTCTGGAATAATTCCCATGATAAACTCCATAAAGCCATGCTCCGCTTCAGCTGCTTGCTGCGTATATTGAGTAACATCAGCTCCGCTTGCACCATTGATATTAAAGCCAGCCCCAGGTTTGATAAAGTTTACAACGATAATTCCAATTGCTAAGGCAAAAGTAGTGACAATCTCAAAGTATAAAAGAGCTTTACCTCCAATTCGTCCCACTTTCTTTAAATCTCCCATGCTTCCGATACCGATGACCACTGTTAAGAAAATAATTGGGGCAATCACCATCTTAATTAATTTAATGAAGATATCAGCCAATACTTTTAATTTAGCTCCAAATTCAGGAAACATGAAGCCAATTGCAATACCAAGAAGGATACCGATAACAACTTGAACAGTTAGATTTTTAAAACTTAATTTCATACGTAATGCTCCTTTCGAGAGTATTTTTGTTAACGCTTACATTATTCTTATCCTTATATTAACTGATAATTTTAACTATTTATATTTCTGGTGATAATGTTCTTTTTGGTCATTTTGGTCAAAAAAAGTGTTGACTATATAGTCATCACTTTTTGCTTTCGATATTTTTTATTTGTTGAATGATATCAAGCGTTTGTTTTGTTGCATTGTTTTCAAACGATTGATAAAGAGAGTTAAACTGTTTTTTCCATTCGGCTTTTTGTAAATCATTTAAGTAATAAACGCGCATGCCAGATTTATTTTTTATTTGCTGCAGCTGTTCATCGTTCATCATTTTTGATTGAGTCCAAATCCAGTTAGTTGTTTCTACCATTGCATCACTTAATAGTTGTTTTACATCTTCAGGGAGGCTGTCCCAATACTTTTCATCCATTAAAACAGCGTAGCCCAAGTATCCATGGTTGCTGATGGTCATATATTTTTGCAGCTCGTACAAACGTTTTGAATAAATATTAGAAATGGTATTTTCCTGTCCATCAAATTCCTGTCGTTCAAGGGATTGATATACTTTATTAAACGAGACAGCCTGAGGCTTGGCGCCAAGAAGTTCGAATTGTTTTTTGATTACTTCACTTGGCATAATGCGAAACGTTTGACCTTGAAAATCTGCTGGATAGAGCAAAGGCTTCGTATTGCTAGTCATTTGTTTAAAGCCGTTGCTCCATAAAGCAAGCCCTTTAATGTTTTTCTCTTGCAGCGTACTCAACAAATCCTGTCCGATTTTACCGGTAAACACTTGTTTTGCCTCGCTGTAATCATCGAAAATGAAGGGAAGATCAAAAAGTTGCCACGTAGGGGAGAGGTCGCTTAGCTTGGAAATGGAAGGTGCAATCATTTGTACATCATTTCGGCGAAGGGCGGCAAGTTCTTCGTCGTCTGAATACAATACACCGTTTGAATATACTTCAATTTTAACTTTACCATCCGATTTTTGATTAACGATTTCAGCAAATTTTTGAGCGGCTAAGCCTTTTGGAGTGTTTTCAGCTACCACATGGCTAAAATTAATCACAATTTGCTTATTTAATCCTTTTTGCTCATCGTCATGATACACATTATCCTGATTTATAACCGTATACTGCAAAAAAACATAGATCATCAAGAAAACGCTGACAATTATACTTGCCCCTATAAACATCTTCAAAATGTCCAACCCCGCGATTCAATAATTTTTCTCTACAAATATTCTAACACGCAATTTCTCAACGTGGTAAAATTAAAATAAACTTCAATCAGCAGTAGGTGTTCCGCTATGATGCGCTTATCGATGCAAACGAAAATGACGGGGTTAATCTTTTTTATCGTGGCCTTTTCGTTGTTTTTAGCAAGTATCGTGGTGATTAATAATTTTGTACAGTCAAAAGAAAATGATTTAGAGCAAAGGGCTTTAATCACTTCGAGAACAGTTGCTGAAATGCCTGAAATTCGAGAAAAAATTGAAAAAGATAGTAAGAACATTAATCAAATTGTAGAGCCGATTCGCATTATTCACGGTGCTTATTATGTAGTAGTTATGAATATGAATCATGAACGTTTGTCTCACCCTTTGCAAAGCATGATTGGAAAAATCTCTAAAGGAGATGATGAGGGACAGGCGTTTGCAGAACATACCTATACCGATAAAGCAAAAGGAGAAGGCGGAATGGTCATTCGCTCTTTTGTGCCCGTTGTAAACGATCAGCATGAACAAGTAGGAGTGGTTGTCTCAGGCTATCTTCTTCCGAAATTTACAGAGGTCATTTTAAGTTTAAAAAAAGAAATCTTTCTGATCTCAGGTCTTGCTCTTTTTTTTGGAGGATGGGGAGCGTGGGCGCTTGCATCTCGTATCAAAAAAGAGATGTTTGAGCTTGAACCTCATGAAATTGCTCGTTTGTTCGTAGAACGAACGGAGACCTTTAATGCCATGCATGAAGGAGTCATTGCCATTGATAAAGAGGAGAATATCACTATTTTTAATCATAAAGCGAAAATTATGATGGATGTACCCGATGAGGTAATTGGAAAAAAGATCTATGATGTGATTCCAGATACAAGGCTTCCAGAAATTCTGCAGCTTAATCAGCCTGTTTATAATCGAGAGCTTCAAGTTCGAAATTTGAATATTTTAAGCAATCGTGTGCCGATTAAGGTTAATAATCACACAGTCGGTGCGGTCGCTATTTTTCAAGACAGAACAGAAGTTAAAAAATTAGCCGAAGAGTTAACAGGAGTTAAATCATTTGTAAGCGCTCTTAGAGTTCAAAACCATGAATACATGAATAAACTTCATACGATTGCAGGGCTTATCCAACTTGGAAATAAAGACAAGGCTCTTCAGTATGTTTTTCAAGTGTCTGAACAGCAAGAAGAGCTCACCCAATTTCTTCATAAGCATATTAAAGATGAAAGTATATCGGGATTGCTGTTGAGCAAAGTCAGCCGTGCCAAAGAACTTGGAATTGAGTTAGCTATCGATCGCCACAGCGAGCTTCACTCATTTCCTCCTTACTTAGATCATCATGATTTTGTGATTATTATTGGTAACTTAATTGAGAACGCTTTTGATTCGTATCAACATATGGAGCGTCGTGAACGGAAGATCTATATAAGTATGGAACAAAATGACGGCATTCTTTCTATACTAGTTGAAGATAACGGGTGTGGCATGAATGAGGATCAAGTAGAGAGAATCTTTGATGAAGGTTTTTCAACCAAAGCAAAGGAAAATAGAGGAATTGGTTTGCATTTAGTAAAACAAATTGTTGAAAAAGGAAACGGTCAGATCGAAGTAGAGTCAGAATTAGATGTTGGAACGACTTTTATCATTACATTCTTTTTATAGGGGGAGTGGGAAATGAATAAAAAAGAATGGACGGTGCTTCTCATAGAAGACGATCCTATGGTACAAGAAGTGAACCGCCAATTTATTGAACAAGTTGAAGGATTCATCGTTATCGCTGCAGCTTCGAATGGTTTAGAGGGGGTACAGCTCATTAAACAGCATCAGCCTGATTTAACGATTATTGATATGTATATGCCTAGTCAAGATGGCTTAACTACCTTACAGCAAATTCGAGCAAATGGCTATAAAACAGACGTGATAGCAGTTACGGCTGCAAGTGATATTGAAACCGTACGGAAAGTTCTTCAATACGGCGCGGTAGATTATATTATGAAACCGTTCAAGTTTGAACGAATGAAGCAAGCGCTTGAGCAGTATCGTTCGTTTCAAGTTAAAATAAGTCAAAAAGAACATATTACTCAGTCTGAATTAGATTCTATGCTGTTTCAGCAATTTGAAGAAAAAGCCGATTTGCTTCCAAAAGGGCTAAATGCGGTTACGCTAAGGAGGATACAACAATATCTTTCCGAACAAAATCATCCAATTTCTGCTGAAGAAGTGGCGGACGGCGTAGGAATTGCGCGTGTTACAGCAAGAAGGTATTTAGAGTTTTTAGAACAGGAAAACGAGCTGAAATTATCAGTTGAATACGGCAGAGTAGGGAGACCTATTAATCGCTATATGTTAAAAATAAATTAAATGATACAAAACAGCTTTTATTTGGAAAAGCTGTTTTTTTGCGTTAGAAAGTATATCTTTTTCTCTCCTAGAACAAATTAAGGTATACAGTTTTCGATATCCAAAGAATATTTCGTGCGGTCATTAATTCATAAAATGTCCCTGAAAAAGGATTAATGGCGGAAAAATTGGGGAATATGCACTTTGACATTTAATTTTAGCACAGGAAGGTTTTGAAACATGGACATATTTTTAGCTGTCTTACCAGCCATATTTTGGGGAAGCATTGTGCTTTTCAATGTGAAACTAGGCGGAGGACCTTATAGTCAAACGCTTGGAACCACATTGGGAGCTTTGATTTTCTCCATCGGTATTTATATTTTTGTACACCCTACGCTTACACCTTTAATCTTTGGGGTTGGAGTTGTATCGGGGCTATTTTGGGCAGTTGGACAAAGTAATCAGCTGAAAAGTATTGATTTAATTGGAGTTTCTAAAACGATGCCTATTTCAACTGGGCTTCAGTTAGTTTCCACTTCATTATTTGGAGTAATTGTGTTTCACGAGTGGTCTACAAAAACTTCAATCATTCTTGGTGTGCTCGCTCTTATCTTTATTATTGTAGGGATTGTTTTAGCATCACTTCAAAGCAAAGAAGAGAAAGAGGCTGAAGAAGGAAAAGGAAACTTCAAAAAAGGAATTGTTATTTTATTAATTTCAACCGTTGGTTATTTAGTTTATGTTGTAGTAGCCCGTCTATTTAATGTAGACGGATGGTCGGCTTTATTACCTCAAGCAATTGGTATGGTTATTGGAGGAGTATTGCTGACGTTTAAGCATAAGCCATTTAATAAATATGCAATTCGCAACATTATCCCAGGTCTTATTTGGGCCGCTGGTAATATGTTTTTATTCATCTCACAACCTAAAGTAGGCGTAGCGACAAGCTTTTCGCTTTCTCAAATGGGAATCGTCATTTCAACATTAGGCGGGATCATCATTTTGGGTGAGAAGAAAACGAAGCGTCAGCTAGTTGGGATTATTATCGGGATTATACTGATCATCATAGCAGGAGTCATGTTAGGGCTCGCCAAAAGCTAACTAGGAGGTTATTAACAATGTATAAAGATTTAGAAGGAAAAGTAGTTGTCATAACAGGTTCATCTACCGGTTTAGGAAAAGCAATGGCGATTCGTTTTGCGACAGAAAAAGCTAAAGTAGTTGTGAATTATCGTTCGAAAGAAGAAGAAGCTAACAGCGTTTTAGAAGAAATTAAAAAAGTCGGCGGAGAGGCAATTGCGGTTAAAGGTGACGTAACAGTTGAGTCTGACGTGATCAATTTAGTTCAATCTGCTATTAAAGAATTTGGAAAGTTAGACGTTATGATTAATAACGCAGGAATGGAAAATCCGGTTTCATCTCATGAAATGTCTTTAAGCGATTGGAATAAAGTAATTGATACGAACTTAACGGGAGCATTTTTAGGCAGCCGTGAAGCGATTAAATATTTTGTGGAAAATGATATTAAGGGAACAGTTATTAACATGTCGAGTGTTCACGAGAAAATTCCTTGGCCATTATTTGTTCATTACGCAGCAAGTAAAGGCGGAATGAAGCTCATGACCGAAACACTTGCATTAGAATACGCTCCAAAAGGTATTCGTGTAAATAACATTGGACCGGGAGCGATTAATACACCGATTAACGCTGAGAAATTTGCTGATCCTGAGCAGCGTGCAGATGTAGAAAGCATGATTCCAATGGGATACATTGGAGAGCCGGAAGAAATTGCAGCGGTTGCTGCATGGCTAGCTTCTTCAGAGGCAAGTTATGTAACAGGGATTACGCTCTTTGCTGACGGCGGTATGACACAGTACCCATCATTCCAAGCAGGACGAGGATAAGAAAAAACGCACTCTATAATAGAGTGCGTTTTTTAGTTTTCCTGAGCTTTTTTTTGGTTCTTAGGAGCTGACTGGTGTTGAATTCGTAAAAAAAGCAAAATCAAAACGATGCAGCCAGTGATGCTGTACATCCCAAGAATAAGCGGCTGCTGTGTATCTGTTCCAGAAGTAATGCCGTGATACAGTGCGAGCAAATAGCCTGGAAAAGCAAGAAAATGAATGGCTTTCCAAGTTTTTCTCCCCAGCTGTTTTATAAAATCGGATGTAATAATCAGTACGAATAAAATGTAGAGTGAAATAGTACCAAGACCTGTGCTAATTGGTTTGTAATCGGAAGTGAATGGAATTAAAATATCAGAAAGTGGAAAGTGAATCGATTGATCAAATGATAAAACAAGTCCGTGAATCATGCCAAATAATAACCCGAACCACCCTGATGATTGATGAACCAGCAAGAACTGTTTTTTTCGTTTTGGTTTAAAAAACGAAAAGCTGTGAGAAATGCCAGCGGCAACCGATACAAACATTAGTAAATAAGAAGTTAAGCCGGCTGCCCGAATGGTATTCCAAACGGGAAAGTGGGCACTAAATTGCGCGAGGAGAGTAGCCATAGTGGTATACCTGACCTTTCGCATTTTTTTCGATTAACACCTTGCCTTCTTTTGTAACCGCAATTACCTCTAAAGAAGGGTGATGCATTTTAGCTAATCTTAATCCGGCGTCCCATCCGAGAATAAGCATGCATTTTGCATAGACTTCAGAAACGGTCAAGTCTTCTGAAACAACCGTTGCTTGCAGAAGCTCTGATGAACTAGGCTTGCTGATTCTGCCGTCAATAATATGATGGTGAGTGTGTCCGTTTACTTTCCACAATCGCCTGCCCACACTGCTTGTGGCAATGCCACTGTTGCTCTTTACTTTAATGCTCATGAGATTTTTTGATAAATCAAATGGATGAGAGAGCGCGATAGACCAGTGCTTGCTAGCAGGCCCCCACGTTACAATATCACCGCCTCCATCGATTGCCCCAAGTGAAGTTCCTTTTTTCTTTAATTGATTCGCCATTTGCTGAATGCTCCAACCTTTTGCGATTCCGCCTAAATCCAGACCGACATTAGAAGCAAGCTGAATACTTCTCATTCCTTTATGAATCATAATAGGGTTAACAGCATCAAAAGCTGCTACTTCTTGAGGAAGCTGATTGTTAGGCAGTTGTTCAAAACTTTGGTCATATCCTAGAGTTTGAATAGAATGATACAGAAATGGGTTGAAAATTCCGTTTGTCTCATTGTAATAGTAAGAGGCTGTTTTTACAGCTTCATACAACATTTTTGACGGTAAAAATAATCTTCCGTTCAGCGAATTAAGCTGTGAAAGCTCGCTTGTTGGAAGAAAGCGGCTTAGCGTTTCTTCTACAAGATAACACCAGCTCTCCACTTTTTGGCTGACAGGTGTTTCAAGCTGGTATACGTTAAATGTAGTATTCATTGCTTTAAATGAGTAGCTCATTACATCACATCCTTAAGAAGGTCTTGACTGCATAGAAGAATCATCGTTATTGCCCCAATTATCCTGACTATTTCCGGAATCATCATTAGACCACTGATCTTGCTGGCTACTTGAATCATCGTCTGACCATTGACCACTTTGTTCACTAGAACTGTCATTTGACCATTGATCATGCCCGTTAGTTCCATTGTCCATATTGGAGTCGGATCCTGAATCTGGAAATAGGTCCGTCTCATCTTCCGTTTGAGTTTGAGATGAATTATCGGCTGATGTATCGTTATTTAGTGCTGTAGCTGTTGAATTTGTTTGATCATATTTTTGAGAAAGTCCTACAAAAGTGGTAAATGCAGCAACGCTTGATAAACCAACCATCCATTTTGTCCATTTATTAGCTGCCATTGATATGCTCCTTTTATCTTTCATATTTTGCAACTGAACACTGAAGAAAAACTGCAGTGGAAGGTAACATTCATCGTTCAATTGTTATAGTTCAATATAGACAGAAAAAATGAAAAAATAGTGAAATAGATGTAGGTTGGATTATTTTTGTAGGAAATTCAGTGAATTATTAGATTAAAAAAGGGTTGTTCTTTTTAGAACAACCCTTTTTTAATCAGCGATAAATCTTACTAATTGATACGTAATAAACCGTTAACTGCACAAGAGAAAGAAGCAAAAGAACGGCAATGGGATAGAAGCTAAAAGAATTAGGCAACAGCGGATAAAAAGCTATTAATATAGCACCTATAGGAATAGAAAATAGGAGAAAAACAAAGGCTTTTTTACAAGCTTCTGCTGTTATCATCTTTTCACGTTCATCTTCTTCTGCAAATTCAAAAGGAAATAATAAAGGCGAAACGTTCTTCGTCTTTTTACGCGCGCGGTAGTAAAAAAATGAGACAATTAAAAGGACAATTAAAGAAGCAAAAGAGCCTATAGACATAGTAATTTCCCACGGGGGTTCAGGGTCGGTCATAACTTCACTAAATTGAATATTTAGGCTTAAAAAATCATATAAAAACCACCCTACGCATAACAGAGACACTACATTCAATAAATAAGATTTAATAACATTACTCAATATTTTTCTCCTCCTTTTGAAGTCTAAAAACATCTTCCATTTTTAATTGAAAGACATCACAAATTGTTAAACCAAGTAGTAGGGAGGGAACGTAATTTCCCTTTTCAATAGCTGCAATGGTTTGGCGAGTGGCTCCAACTTTTTCAGCTAAATCTCCTTGTGTATATCCATGTTTAGCTCTAAGCTCTTTTACGTGATTAATAAGAGTCAATATGATCACCCGCTGCCTTTTTAATAAATTTGTTAAGTTTATTTAACATTATGTAAAGTTAATTTAACACCAATTGGATGATTTTCCAATAAGTAATGGATAAAAAATACAAAAAAGATCCTAGAAGAATTCTTCAGGATCTTTTTTGTTAATAAATTTCTTTAATGCCAGACAAACGAATGGAAAAAATGTTTTGTTTTTCATCTCGTAGGGAGAGGGTTTGGTCGGTTAGGTTTAAATTTTGGATTTTTCCTTTGAAGGTTTGAAGCAGGCCATTTTCGTAATAATTCACGGTTACATGTTTGTTTTTCTTTAGCGCTTTTAAAATCATTTATTCATCTCCTTTCATGTGTGCATCTGTTATGAAAAGAAAGCTGTGGCTTAAGCATAGGAATTTGGAGAATGCTCAAGGCAGAATTATTATTATACAGCAAGATGAGAATAGTTTGTAGATAAATTGTGAAAAAATGCACAAGTTTGCAGTACGGGTGTTGCAACAGAATACAGTATATGAGGGGAGAAGGGGTTTTATGATAAAAAAAGGTGATTTTAGTTTATTTATTTGTGGGTATTAGGTAAACTAGTAGATGAATTTAAAGAATCTATCTATAGTTGTGAAGGCTAGGATTTCATTTAATTTTCATTTTCTATGAGTATAATGATAAAGGTTTTCTATATGTTCTTTGTGAATCTACTCATAAACTAATCGAGAAAGGAAAATCAAAATGAAGCGAATCGTTTCTAAGCCGCTGCACTATTTCATATTAGCCGCTGTTTTAATGTGGATAAAGTCGTACGTGGCTTATAAAACTGAATTTAACTTAGGCGTAAGCGGCGTAATGCAGCAAATGCTGCTGTTCATAAACCCTGTGAGTTCAGTGCTGATTTTTTTAGGAATCGGCTTATTTTTTAAAGGAAAGAAAGCAGGAGCTTGGATTCTTGCAGGCAGTTTCATTATGACGCTGCTGTTATACAGCAACATTCTCTATTATCGTTTTTTTAACGATTTTGTAACGCTTCCTACACTATTGCAGACAAGTAATGCGGGAAGTATGGGCGGAAGCATTATGGATTTATTAAAAGCACATGATGTTTTTTATTTTGTTGATTTTATTATTTATTTTTTCTTCTTTTTTAGTAAAAAAATTGACTGGCATAATGAAAAAGCATCGGTTAAGAATGCTGTAACTATTCTTTCTTTAGGATTCATGGTCTTTTCTGTCAACTTAACATTAGCAGAAATTGATCGCCCGCAGCTTCTATCTCGAACTTTTGACCGCAATTATTTAGTAAAGTATCTAGGCGCCTATAATTATACGATGTATGACGGTGTTCAAACTGCTCAAAACTCTAAACAGCGAGCTTTTGCAAGCAGCAATGATTTAACAAACGTCGTTAATTTTAAAAACAGTCATTATGCGGAACCTAATTCCGTTTATTTTGGAAAAGCTAAAGGGAAAAATATTATTAAAATTCATTTGGAATCATTTCAGTCTTTTTTAATTGATTACAAATTAAATGGCCAGGAAGTGACACCTTTCTTAAATTCGTTGGCCCATGGAAATGACTTTACGTATTTTGATAACTTCTTTCATCAAACAGGACAAGGAAAAACATCAGATGCTGAGCTGATGATGGACAACTCTCTATACGGCCTTCCTCAAGGTTCTGCCTTTGTACTGAAAGGAAGCAATACGTATCAGGCAGCACCAGCTATTTTAGATCAAAAAGCTGGCTATACGAGCGCTGTGCTGCACGGAGACTATAAGACGTTTTGGAACCGTAACGAAATTTACAAGCAGTTCGGTGTGGATAAGTTCTTTGATGCAAGTTATTACAATATGACGGGTGAAAATAAAATTAATTATGGCTTAAAAGACAAACCGTTCTTTAAAGAATCTGTTCCAATGCTGCAGTCTTTACCACAGCCGTTCTATGCGCATTTAATTACGTTAACAAATCATTTTCCATTTTTACTTGGAAACAATGAGGCAAGCATACAGCCGGCTAACACGGGCGATGCAACAGTTGACCGTTATTTCCAAACGGCTCGTTATTTAGACGAATCATTGCAATCTTTCTTCCAAGAACTGAAAGCTTCTGGGCTTTATGATAATTCTGTAATTATGATTTATGGAGATCACTACGGTATTTCTGAAAATCATAATGCGGCAATGGAAAAAGTAATGGGAAAAGAAATTACGCCTTATGAAAATGCTCAGCTGCAGCGTGTACCTCTATTCATTCACGTTCCTGGAGTGAAAGGCGGAGTTAATCATACGTACGGTGGAGAAATTGACGTTGTGCCAACTCTTCTTCATTTAGTAGGGATTGACAGCAAAGAGTTTATCCAATTTGGCACAGATTTATTTTCTAAGGATCATGATGATGTAGTGGCATTCCGCAATGGCAACTACGTATCTCCGAAATATACATTAGTGGATGGAACGTATTATGATTCTAAGACGGGCCAAGCGCTTAAAGAAAATAATCAAATGAAAGCTTATAAACAGAAGGTAGCGAAAGAACTGGAATTATCTGATCAAGTGCTTTATGGAGACTTACTTCGTTTCCACAAGCTGAAGGATTTCCAAACAGTCGACCCTTCGAAATATATGTACGGGAAAGAAGAAACAGAAACATCAGCTAAATAAAGCTAAAATCAAAAGAACATGATGACTTCTGCAAAGCAGAATGAACATCATGTTCTTTTTTACTGTAAACTATTCATCAATAAATTTCTTTAATTCCCGATAAGCGAATAGAGAAAGTATTTTGCTGTTCATCTTTTAATGAAAGCGTTTGGTCTGTTAAATCTAGGCGCTGTACTTTTCCTTTAAACGTTTGAAGCAAACCGTTTTTATAATAGTTAATTGTAACGGCCCCGTTTTTTCTTAATGCTTTTAAAATCATTTTCAAAACTCCTTCCATATTTAAAATGTGTATGATTAACGAGCTGTAACATTCATTTTCATTTGCATATTTTTATTATACACAAAAATAGAAAGCGTTTTCACTTAAAGTTTGAACACTTTGTGAAAACTTTAACAGAGAATGTGACAAATACATACAGAAACTGATTTATTTGTCGTATTCATCATAAAACACATTTATGAAAGGAGTGTTAAGAACGTGTTAAAACTTTATGGATGGAAGAATATTATAAAATATCGTTTGAAATGTCGTAGTGAATCCATTCATCGTTCGTTACATTTCCGCCCATTTTTCTGTAAAGCATTTGGGCTCTTGTATTATCATAAGCCGTTTCCCAAGACATAGCTGCATACTGATGTTCTTTTGTATACTGATGACTGGCCGAAAATAACTTTTCTCCAATTTTTTGTCCTCTTGCTTTTTCAGTAACGTACAAGTCATTTAAGATCGCTACAGGCTTTACACGCGTGGTGCTAAATGTAAAATAAAGCGTCGAAAACCCTACTGACTCGTCATTTTGAGTCGCGATAAACTGAACGCCAGCATCCGGATGGTGAAACAAGTGATTAATTAAATTTCTCAACTGCTTTTTGGTAGGCTGAGGGCGCTTGTAAAAATCAACAATGTATTCGTTCATTAATGAAATAAGTGCTTCCATGTCAGCGGCATTAGCTTGACGAATTGTAATAGTAGTCATTAAATCTTCTCCTTTTTAATCAGATGATCTACACTTATAGTAAAAGAAATGTATCCCCTCTAAAAGAGCCAGATTTGAAAAATAAAATAGGGACAGATGAAAGGAGCTAGCGTGAAGTTCACACCTTTATTAAACCGCAAAGATGATATGCCTTTGTATCACCAGCTATATGAATATATAAAAAAAGAAATTGTATCCAGCAGGGTTGAAGTAAATGACAAACTGCCTTCTATCCGGTCTCTTGCTGATTACTTGAATGTAAGTCGAAATACTGTAGATATGGCCTATCAGCAGCTTTTAGCTGAAGGATATGTAGAAAGCAGGCCCAAAAGTGGACTGTACGTAACGAATACACAGTTTGATTTACTGCAAACAGATAAAAAGCCGACTGTATTTTTACACCCTCACTCAGAAACAAAGTTGTGTACCTATGATTTTCGGTATGGAAAAGTTGATAGCCGTTTGTTTCCCTTGAATGAGTGGAAAAAACGATACAATGAAAGTCTTCAAACTTATAGAGAAGCGCTGTTCACGTACCAAGAAAGTCAAGGAGAAGAATCACTGCGAGAAGAAATTGCGACGTACCTTTATCAGTCAAGAGGAGTGGTTTGTTCAAAACATCAAATTATTATTGGAGCAGGTACGCAGCAATCACTCAGTTTATTAGCGCAGATGTTAAAGCAAAGCATCAGAGATATTGCCTTTGAAAATCCTTGTTATGACGGGGCTAGCTTTGTATTTAAGCAGCATGGATTTTCCTTAAAACCCGTGTCGCTTAATAACAAAGGTATAAACATCCAAGAGCTTTATGATAGCCTAGCACGAGCTGTTTATGTTACACCATCTCATCAGTTTCCATACGGAATGATCATGCCTGTTTCAAGAAGAATAGAGCTTCTTAAATGGGCGAATGACCGCAACGGGTTTATTATTGAAGATGATTATGACGGAGAATTTCGTTATAAAGGCTCCCCCATCCCTTCATTGCAAAGCTTAGACACTAAGGGGCGCGTCATTTATACGGGTACATTTTCAAAATCTTTTATGCCTTCTTTAAGAATCAGCTACCTTGTACTACCTGAAGTTCTTCTAAAAGAATATCATGAACGTTTCTCTTTATACGAGCAAGCTGTTCCAACTCTCCATCAACAGACGCTCGGGCTGATAATGAAAAATGGAGAGTGGAGTAAGCATTTAAGAAGAGTGAGAACTGCTTATCAACTGAAACACGGTACTCTTTTAGCAGCTTTACAGAAGGGGCTTAACAAAAACATCACGGTGTCAGGAGAATCTGCAGGTTTGCATATACTTGTACGCGTGCACAACGATATGAACGAACAGCAATTAATTAACGCAGCTCGAAAGCAAGATGTCTCCGTCTACGGTACCTCTCGTTATTGGCTTACGGAAGTACCTAAACAAAAGCCTCATATTTTGTTAGGCTTCGGAAGTTTAGGGAGAGAAGAAATAGAAGAAGGAATAAAACGATTAAAAAAAGCTTGGTTATAAATCCATGCTCGTTTTTTCGGTTTCTTGACAAAAGTTGCCTAGTCCTTTAGACTTTTTTGCATATATTTTAAATTATCTGAAAGGAGGATAGGGTAATCGAAGCTAACTGCTAGTGGACAACCCTAGATTAAACAATGAATCCTATCCAACAAATTTTACATACATTCCCTGTGATTGTACTAGATGGTGCAATGGCAACTGAACTTGAAAGATATGGCTGTGATTTAAACGACAGCTTATGGTCTGCAAAAGTGTTGATGGAGCAGCCGGAACTGATTAAGAGAGTGCACCAAGAATACTTTGCAGCGGGAGCTGACTGTGCAATTACAGCAAGTTATCAAAGTACATTTGAAGGTTTTGCTAAACGTGGTTTGAGTGAAGCAGAGGCTCGCGAGTTAATTCAAGCATCTGTAAAAATTGCGGCTGAAGCAAGAGATGAATTTTGGCAGCAAGAAGAGAATCGTCGTAATCGTCCAAAACCAATTGTCGCCGCTTCGGTAGGGCCTTACGGAGCATTTTTAGCAAACGGATCGGAATATACTGGACAGTATGACGTAACAGAAGAAGAGTTAATGGAATTTCATCGTCCTCGTATGAAAGCATTAATTGAAGCAGGAGCGGACGTGTTAGCTTGTGAAACCATTCCTAATGTAATGGAAGCAAGAGCCATTGCGAGGCTGCTAGAAGAGTTTGAAGGAGCGTACGCATGGATTACGTTCAGCGCAAAAGATGATCTGCACATTAGCAGCGGAACATTAATCTCGGAGTGTGCACGCTACCTGGATTCCTATGAGCAAGTAGCGGCCCTTGGAGTTAACTGTACGCCGCCTCAATATATTTCTTCACTTATTAAAGAAATTAAATCTCAAACGGATAAGCCGGTCATTGTGTATCCAAATTCAGGGGAGCATTATGATGCTGAATCTAAAACATGGAACGGGACATCTGCGGGCGAAACGTATGGCTGCAGAGCTCACAGCTGGTATGAAGCAGGTGCTCAGTTAATCGGAGGGTGCTGTCGTACAACTCCAGATGATATCAAAGGCATTACAAAATGGGCTAGAAAATAACAGATTGAAAGAAAGAGAATGTGAGAAAAGTGTTTCGCTAACGTTAAACACGAACGATCTATCAAAAATAGATAGTTCGTGTTTTTTTATGGTCATGGTGAACGTAGGTTTCGTGTGCGCAGGTCCTTCTAGCTGTTGGTTGGAGGGCAAGGCGAAGACTCCCGCGGAAAGCGGAGCCTTGCACGGAAATCAACAGCGGTGTCACAAGCAGTTCAGCTCATTTATTCCCATTTTCCGTCTTTAGATTGGATTCATTTTATTATGTCCCAACCTTTTTTTTCTGTAAAATAAAAGAATACAAGTTGAAAAATCTTTATTTGAACGAAAGAAGGGATGATGAAAGTGAAAGATATTAAAAATATTTATTGTGTAGGCCGGAACTACGCACTGCATGCAAAAGAATTACATAATGATATTCCAACATCACCTTTTTTATTTTCCAAACCTACTCACGCTCTCGTTGAAGCAGCTGGACAATCAATTACTCTTCCTAGCGACCAAGGAGAGGTGCACTTTGAAACTGAACTGATTCTTCATATTGGACAATCTTACAAAGAAGGCATAACAGTGGATGAACTTGTTGACGAGATGACGATTGGATTAGACTTGACGCTTCGAGACGTGCAGAGCGAATTAAAACAAAAAAAGCACCCTTGGCTGCTTGCAAAAGGATTCAAACATTCAGCGGTCGTGGGAAACTTTATTCCATTTGAAGGAGTAGAAGCATCTAAGAAGAAAGACTTTTCGCTAGTGAAAAACAATGAACGCGTGCAGCTGGGGAATATTAAAAATTTGATTTTTGACTTACAAACGATTATTGATTTTACAGGAAAACATTTTGGTCTTGATAAAGGAGATCTTATTTTTACAGGGACACCTGAGGGAGTAGGTCCGCTTTCTCATCATGATAAGCTTTCACTTAAATGGGGACAGCAAGAGCTTGGTTCCTGCATCATTTCCTTTCGTTAACAAAAAGAGGCTGGGACAAAAGTAGTTTAGTTGAAGGAAGATCCGAACGATGAATCGAGATTCTTGATAGAGAATCCAACTCGTTCGGATTTTTTATTGTGATGGTGAACGTAGATTATATATTTGCTTCTAGCTGTCGATTAGAGGGCAGAGCGAAGACTCCTGCGGGGGAAGTGGAATGGATGAGACACTGCAGGAGCGTAAGCGACGAGGATGCTCAGCGGCCGCCCTCGGAAAGCGAAGTCTTGCACGGAAATCAACAGCGGCGTACCACGCAGTCCAAATCATTTATCCCATTTGTTCGTATTTAGATTGTCTTGATTTCGTTATGCCTCAGTCTCTTTTTTTGCGAAGTCTTAATTTTTTAGCCTTCAGAATGAATTTAATATCCAATGGGAAAGCTGTTTCTATCTCCTGTAGAAAACGAGGTCCTCAGCATGGTGCTCTTAATCCTTACAACGGTGATTTCTATTTTGAGCGTACTAGTTATGCCAAAACGTATCAGCTGGATAGAAATGTCCACAACTTCTTTGTTTGTCATGTTTTTAGGATCAGTAGCAGATGTATATCTTGATGTTAAATATAATCTTTATGGATTCTTTACAAAAGGAGTACCCAAACAGAAGTGTTTTATTATAACGAATGGAAGACGCTATACTCATTTTTTTGCTATCCTTTTCTTTATATAGCAATGGTTTTAAATTTAAAAATGATACGCAGGCTTCAGATTATCGATAAACAAAAATAGAAATAAAAAAAAGTAATGATAAATCATAAAAAAATGATATTTTATTAATGGCTACATATGTAATATAGTAAAAATAGAAAATAAACGAAGCAGCATATAAGCGGGGTTAAAAAACATCAAAACGGGAATCTTGACATTAACTTCATGTTTTTAACCATGTATTGTGAATGAATATACTTATTGCTAAATAATATGTTGTAGAAGGAATTTAGCAAAGGAGGCAAGAAGATGTTTAAGCGTAGTGAAAAAATCCAAATTCATGGCGTAACATTTCATGGAGTCATGAGTGCGAAGCAAAAAGCCGTCCTGCAGGAAATTGCTAATGTAACAGACGAAAAAGACTGGGATGGGCTAAAAGGTGTATATTGCTTAGGCAGTGTAAAGGTGCAAGGAAAAGATGTGCTAGGTGTGTACTATGGCCAATTTAATGATAACCTTCCAAAAGAGAAGCGCAAACTTCAGTTTGAAATTGACTATATTAAATATACAGTAACGGAATGTCCTATTGTCTTTATCGATACAACAAAAAATAAAAAGCCTCATCAATTTGCTTTTATCATTCTGCATGAATTAGGCCATCATGTGGATCGTATGACAAATGGAACGCTTTTAAAAGAAGGAAATAGAACGCAAGAAATGTTTGCTAATACGTATGCTTTAGAGAAATATTCAAAAATAGAAAAGTTCCAAACAAAGAAGTTGAAAAACATTCCATTTTTAGAGGAGTCTCTTACTCAATGGAATAAAACTCCTCATCCTGGAGCTTATTCTCTTAGAGTTCAAATTGAATAATTCACGAGAATAGTTCCTCTCTCTCCGTTTTTTATTTTCCTATCTTTTTTCCTCTTCCTTTCTTTTATCCTTCCAATGAACAAAAAGGATTTAATTACCCATAAAGTTTTAAAAGTTTTTATAGTACGAATTATTTACACTATACCCTCCTGTAAATTATGATTATTTTAAGAAAAAACAGAAAATTTTAAAGTTTTAAGGTACAACTTAATAGTGAACAAGCGATGTTGTAATCGTATAGACGAACTGGCATACATATGCGAGTCATACATACAAACGAATCGCTTCCACTGTTATGAAAGCGGATTCAAAAATAGGAGGGGTAATAATGTTAGCTATTCTTGGGTTTTTGATGGTTTGTACATTTATGTTTCTAATTATGACAAAACGATTAACGCCGCTTATTGCTTTAATGGTTATTCCAGTATTGTTTGCAATCATAGGGGGATTCACAAGTGATATTGGAGAAATGGCTTTAAATGGTGTAAAAGAATTAGCACCTACAGGCGTTATGTTAATGTTTGCTATTTTATATTTTGGAATTATGATTGATGCTGGTTTGTTTGATCCAGTTGTAGGAAGAATTTTAAAAATCGTAAAAGGTGATCCACTAAAAATCACAATTGGTACAGCTATTTTAGTTCTTATTATCTCATTAGACGGAGACGGAACAACAACATATATGATTACGCTTTCAGCGATGCTTCCGCTTTATAAAAAGCTAAACATGAAGCCGATGATTTTAGCCTGTATCGCTATTATGGGTAGTGGAGTTATGAACTTAACGCCTTGGGGCGGACCTACTGCTCGTGTGATGAGCGCATTGAAGTTAGATGCTTCACAGGTGTTTACACCACTTATTCCAGCCATGATTGGTGGAGCTGGTTGGTTATTATTCACGGCTTACTATTTCGGAAAAAAAGAGCGCCAGCGCTTAGGTGTTATTGATATTCAAGACGTCACAAATGCTCAAGTAGCTTTTGCAGAAGCAGCCGCTGCTGAAGGAATCGAGTACAAGCGTCCGAAGCTTTTATGGGTAAACTTTGCTTTAACAGCTCTATTATTAGTAGGACTTATCACAGCAGTTATGCCGCTTCAAATTCTATTTATGATTGGGTTTGCAATCGCTATCATGATTAACTATCCAAATTTAGAAGTTCAAAAAGAGCGTATTACAGCACATGCTGGTAATGTACTTGCTGTTGTATCTCTTGTATTCGCAGCAGGCGTATTCACAGGCATTTTATCAGGTACAAAAATGGTAGATGCAATGGGTAATAGTTTAGTAGGATTAATTCCAGATGCGTTAGGGCCTTACATGTCTGTGATTACAGCCATCACAAGTATGCCATTTACGTTCTTTATGTCAAATGATGCTTACTACTATGGGATTTTACCAATTATTGCTCAAGCAGCTTCAGCATACGGTATTGATGCTGCAGAAATTGGCCGTGCTTCATTGATTGGTCAACCTGTTCACTTACTAAGTCCTTTAGTTGCTTCTACGTATCTATTGGTCGGTATGGCAAAAGTCGAGCTTGGTGAATTCCAGCGCTTTACTTTAAAGTGGACGATTGGAACAGCGATGGTGATGCTTTTAGTAGCTATTATTACAGGAGTTATTACGCTGTAAAGATCATGAACCTAAAAACTTATCAATTCCGCTTTTGGGATTGATAAGTTTTTTTGTCTAAAAAGCTTTTGGAATAAGGAGCGGATATACAAAAAATTTTGATAAAATAAAAGAGGAATAGAACTATAAGGTAAAGGCTAAAGGTGCGATGAAATGAAAAAATGGTTTCAAGTATCGCTGCAAACAAAAATCGTAGGTTTATCCGCAGCATTAATCATAACTGTTATTGTTCTTTTAGCGAGTATTTTCTCTTACATGCAGTTTGTAGAATCTAAAAGGCAAGCCGAGCAGCTGGCTCTTCAAGCAGCCAAATCAATATCATTTATGCCCGAAGTCAAAGCTGCTTTTCAAAAAAAACAGCCGAGTCGCTATATTCAGCCGCTTGCCGAGCAAGTGAGGGAACAAATCGGAGCAGCAAGTATTGTGGTTCAAAACCGTGAGCAAATCATCTATTCTCATTCTAATCAAAAATGGATAGGAAAGAAAAACAAAGAGGCGGTTAATGATAGAGCACTATTATTCGGCGGATATTATACGCTTGACGGAGAGGGAACCACAGGTCCTGCTATTATGGGGAAAGCGCCTATTGTCATCAGTCATGGAAAGTATACGGAGGTCGTAGGAGTAGTGACGGTTGAGTTTTTAAAGTCTCATGTTCATGCTCAGCTTATTACGCGTATTCAGCAAATTATCCTATTTTCACTAGCTGTTTTATTACTTGGTATGATCGGAGGTATTTTTTTAGCTAAAAGTATTAAAAACGATACTCTCGGTCTTGAGCCCCATGAAATCGCTTCTTTATACCGTGAACGAAATGCGATTTTACTTTCGATAAAAGAAGGAATTATTGCTATTGATCATCAAGGCTTTATTACGATGATGAATACATCAGCTAAAAATATGCTAGGGCTACAGGCGGAATATTTACATCATCATATCATTGAAGTATTTCCTTATACGAATATGATTGAAGTGCTAGATACAGGAATAGCCCGAAGCGACCAAGAGATTTTTCTAAATGAAAAAACGTTTATCTTAAACTTAACACCTATTATTGAACATCAACGAATTGTAGGAGTGGTCGCTAGTTTTCGTGATAAGACAGAATTAAAAAGCTTAATCAATACGATTTCAGAAGTACGAAGGTATTCAGAGGATTTACGAGCTCAAACGCATGAGTTTACGAATAAGCTGTATGTTTTGTCGGGTTTGCTGCAGTTAGGGCAGTACAAAGATGCATTTGAGTTTATTCAAAAAGAATCAGCCGTACACCAAACACAAAATCGTATTCTATTTGATCAGATATTAGATTCTAAAGTCCAAGCAATATTGCTTGGGAAGATTGGAAAAGCATCTGAAAAGAA
The DNA here is from genome assembly GCF_058629175.1 of Priestia sp. MDV22-iso46. Classification (NCBI taxonomy): domain Bacteria; kingdom Bacillati; phylum Bacillota; class Bacilli; order Caryophanales; family Bacillaceae; genus Priestia; species Priestia sp. MDV22-iso46. Next base: position 2,114,445 of record NZ_JBZVWT010000001.1, on the reverse strand, counting down.
AATTCACTTTTCGGTTGATTCGGAGAGTACACTCGATACGCTCCCAGAACATATTGAAATTTCTCATCTCATTATCATTATTGGGAACTTAATTGATAATGCATTTGAAGCGGTGAGTCAGCAGTCTAAAAAAGAAGTGTCGTTTTTTATTACCGATATTGGTCATGATTTAATTATTGAAGTGATGGATAACGGACCAGGTATATCAGAAGAAGTACTAAATCAAATTTTCACAAAAGGTTTTTCAACCAAAGGTACAGATAGAGGATACGGACTGGCAAATATAAAGAAAATGGTAGATGAACTTGGAGGATCTATTGAAGTGTATAATCAGCCAGAAGGAGGAGCCATTTTTTCAGTTTACCTTCCAAAAAACTGAATCATGAGAAGTAAGGGGAGAGTCGAAATGTTACGAGTCGCAATTGCAGAAGACGATTTTCGAATTGCTCAAGTTCAAGAGCGATTTTTATTAGAAGTAGATGGTGTAGAAGTTGTAGGCAAAGCGTTGAATGCAAAAGAGACGCTTGAAATGCTAAAGGAGAAGAAAGTTGATTTACTTCTTTTAGACATCTATATGCCAGATGAAATGGGAACGGATTTACTGCCAAAAATTAGAGCGCAGTTTCCACAAGTTGACGTTATCGTGGTAACGGCTGCAACAGAAAAAAACATTGTAGAAATCTGTTTGAGAAACGGCGTCGTTAATTATTTGATTAAGCCCGTTATGATGGAATCCTTCATTAATGCTATTAAACAGTATCAAGAGAAAAAGGAACTGTTTAGTACGCATGAAGAAGTTGATCAATCATTTATTGATGCGTACTTTGGACATGTCAGAACAAAGCCAAAAGCGGATAAATCTCTTCCTTCAGGTATTGATGGTATCACATTACAAAAGTCAAAAGACATTTTAAAAAGCATCAAAGGAATTACAATCGAAGAGATGGGGCAACAAATGGGAGTATCTAGAACGACAGCTAGACGATATTTAGAGTATCTAGTATCAACTGGTGAATGTCACGTTGAATATGATTATGGGATTATTGGACGGCCGGAGCGCAAGTACTATTTAGCGTAGCATTAGCCTTGAAGGATGGGATATATGATCAAAAAGCTCATGATAGTGTTTATAAGTGTATTGCTTGTTAGCTGTTCTTCTCCCACTAAAAAAGAACGTATTGATATGAAAAAAATTGAAATTGTGGCAGCCGGTGCAAAAGGCGGAGGAGCAGATGCAACAGTAAGAGCCATTCAACAAGTGCTAACGGAAAAGAAGATTGTGAAGGTACCCGTTTCTGTTAGTAATAAAATAGGTGGGCAAGGTGAAGAAGGATGGAAATATATTAAACAGAGAAAAGAAGGGAATATTGTTTCCGGAAATTCCAGTTTGCTGATTACAAATAATTTGCTAGGGCAAAGTCAATTAACCTATAAAGACTTTACTCCGCTCGCTATTTTAACATCTGAATGGGAGGTCATCGTGGTCCCTGCTAACTCTCCTATATATAATTTAAAACAGCTCATACGCACGTTAAATCAAAGTGAATCCAGTATGAAAGTGGGAATATCACCTCGCTTAGGAAACGACGATCATTTATCGTTCATGCAGCTAAATAAAAAAGCAGGCGTAGACTCTTCCAAGCTTGAGTTCTTCGTTTACAACAGCAGTCATAAAGTGATCGATGCGCTCGTTCATCATCAGCTAGATGTAGCACCTATGTCATTATCAGAAGTAAAAAAGCAGTACGAACAAGGGCAGGTAAGAATACTCGCCGTTTCTTCTCCCAGCAGGCTAGAAGAGCTAAAAGAGATCCCCACGTGGAAAGAAGCGGGAATTGACGTAACATTTAGCCATTGGAGAGGTCTAATGGGACCGCCTAATATGACCAAAGAGCAGGTAGCATATTGGAATAAGACAGTGTATGAAATGGTTCATACAAAAGAATGGGAACAACTGCTTAAAGATAACGATTTAACCTCTTTTTATAAAAATAGCAGCGGTGCTAAAGTCTTTCTTGAGCAGCAAAGCAAGCTGTATTCTGACTTAATGGGTGGAACAAACGATGAATAAATACAATAGAAAGACGTTGGGACAAAAGAATTTTAGACGAAGTGAAAAACGAACCATTGATCAAGATGTTTGATTCGTGGTTCGTTTTTTTGTTGTGGTAAGCATAGTTTCATCTGTTTCGTTCCTTCTAGCAGTTGATTGGAGGGCAAGACGAAGACTCCTGCGGGAAAAGCGGAACAGGTGAGACACCACAGGAGCGTAAGCGACGAGGAGGCTCATCGGCCGCCCGCGGAAAGCGAAGTCTTGCACGGAAATCAACTGCGGTGTCAAAAGCAGTTCAGCTCATATATCCCATTTGTTCGTCTTTAGATTGAATTCATTTCGGTATGTCTCAACCTCTTTCTATCAGTGTACATCCTTTAAATCCAAGTTTTGAATGAACTCAATAAAAGCTTTTACGATGTTAATTTTTAATGAATCCTCATGATAAAACATCCATGTACTGCGTGTTAAAGGCTGCTGGTCTTTTGTTTTTAACGTGTATCTGTAAATCTCTGCTGCGTCATCAAGCAGCATACTCGGCAAAATCGCATAACCGAGTCCGTTTACAACCATCTTTTTGCATGTTTCTGCTTTATCCACTTCAATACTGACAAGGGGAGGCTGAGAGTAATTTTCAGCCCACCAGTTATCAACAGATGTTTTTAAAAAACGATCTTGGTGATAGTCAATTCGAGGTATATTGGGAAGGTTGTTTATGTCAACAGGCTGTGCAGACGCAATGCAAATCGTTTCTTTAAAAAGCAACTCTTTCTGATCCTGCCAGTTATAATCACCTTTTACAAACGCAATATGAACATCGTGCTTATAAAGTAAGTGGGCCATGTCACTGCTCCATCCGGTCGTGACTTTGAATTCAACGTCAGGAAATCGCTCTTTAAATAACCGTAATAGTCCAGGGAGCTTGTAGTCAGTGAAAAAGTTAGACACTCCTAGACGTAAAGTACCGGTTAATTGATCATCCATGTTTAACACATTTTCTTTTATTTTTTGAAGCGTGAGCAGCATTTCTTCTGCGCACTTCACTAAATATTCTCCCTGCGGTGTAAACTGAACTCCGCGGCGTCCTCTGTTCACAATCTGAACATGAAATTCCTTCTCCATCTGCTGCAGTCTATGCGTAAGCGCAGGCTGAGAGATAAACAGCTCCTTGGCTGCTTTTGTAATGTTTTTTTCTCGATACAACACTTGTAGAATAAGCCAATCTCGATCGTCCATACTACCCCTCCAGGAATAAAAAAAATGAATGGTTTATAATAAAATTTCGATATTTTAATTATCTCTAAAATTATACTATAGTTAAGAAGAGGAATGTTCGGTGTAAGAAAGAAAAGCCTTGTAGAAGGAAGGAAGTAGATATGAACGCAAGAATTATTTTTTTACAATCTATATTTTTTATTTTATTAACAAGCGTGGGAGGATTTCTTTTATCGTTAACAGGCTTATCCATTGGCTGGATGCTTGGGACCCTCATTTTAGCTGCTATTCTAGCTTTCCGAAAGCCGGGTTTTTTATCTCAAACAAGCAAAAAAGGTATTCCAAAATATTGGCTGTACGCAGGACAGTGTATTTTAGGAATTGAATTAGGTCAAAAGATTAACTTGTCTGTATTAACTACGTTTCAATCTCACTGGTCCACCATTACGATCATGCTTTTGCTGTCCGTTGTTTTTTCTCTTTTATCCGGTTATTTGCTATGGAAGTTCAGTTCCACAGACTTATTAACAAGCTTTTTCGGCACGACTCCTGGAGGAATGAGCGCAATGCCAGGCATGGCTGAAGAGGTAGGGGCCAATACGGCAGTTGTAAGCATCATTCAAACGATGCGCGTGTTTTTAGTTGTGCTTGCTGTTCCTTTATTTGTGGTCTATTGGGGAAGTAATACAGGTCGGCATGCAGTGTCAGCTACTCCAAGTATTTTTGGGTGGGAATCACTGCTATGGACAGGCGTTTTAATCGTTACAGCAGTAGTAGGCTATTATATAGGAAAAAAACTAAAATTTCCTGCTCCTTGGTTAGTAGGGGGAATGCTTACTGTTGCGATTGTTCAAACAGCTGCTTCATCGTACGCGGGCTATAATCTTCAAGCATACTGGCCTCATTCTGTGATGATTTTATCGCAAATTTTTATCGCGTCAAGCATTGGTTCTCGCTTCCATAAAGAAATGTTTATTGGCGTAAAAAAAATTATAGTTGTTGCGCTTATTAATACAATCGGCTTAATTGCTGCTATGTTTGTTTGTGCACTATTCGTCTCCAAAATAACTGGAATTGAGCTTATTACGTCTATTTTAGCTTTTGCTCCTGGAGGCATTGCAGAAATGGCGACTACATCCATTGTATTGCAAGCCGATTCGACGTTGGTAGTAGCGGTCCAAGTGCTTCGAATTTTAACCATTTGGCTGCTTCTTCCTCCGCTGTTTCGCATGTTTCATCAATGGGGAGAAAGAAAAAGAATACATTCACACGTTTCATAATAAATATGTGAATGCACTAGGCAAAGTAAGAGAGAGTTTTAAAGAGGGAAATGGGGGGAGAATAGATGAGTAATAAAGAAATGGTGGTCAGTCAGTTCGGGGGGAATGCTGGAAAGTACGTCAAAAGTAAAGGTCATGCGAAAGGCAAAGATTTAGCTGTTTTAGCGGAAATTGCTGAAGAAAATAGAGGAGGAAAGCTGCTTGATGTAGCAACAGGAGGAGGACACGTGGCAAATAAGCTAGCACCTGTCTTTCAAGAAGTAACGGCTTTTGACTTAACTCCTCAAATGTTGCAAAGTGCTGAAGGCTTCATTACAGGAAATGGTCATGAAAACGTATCTTTTGTTCAAGGAGATGCTGAAGATATGCCATTTCAAGATGACGAGTTTGATACTGTAACGTGCAGAATTGCACCGCACCATTTTCCAAACATTAAACAGTTCATCAAAGAGGTATATCGAGTGTTAAAGCCAGGCGGACAATTCTTGCTCATTGACAATGTAGCCCCGGAAGTGAATGCTTATGACGAGTTTTATAATCGAGTTGAAAAGACAAGAGATCCAAGCCATTATCGTGCTTATAAAAAAACAGAGTGGCTTTCTATGCTTGAAATGCAAGGATTCCGTATAGAAGTGCTGACAACTTTTCCAAAGCGCTTTTTATTTGATGACTGGTGTGGGATGATGAATGTTCCGGAAGAGACAAAGCGTGATCTTACTCAATATATGCTGAATATACCAAGCGGATTTAAGCAGTTTTTCGAAATCAAAACGAATCAACAAAGAATTGAATCGTTTCAAGGAGAAGCAATCTTTGTAGCTTGTTACAAGAATAAATAAAAAGAAGCCAACTCACCGGAGTTGGCTTCTTTTTTACTTATGCTCGTTGTTTTGAACGATTTCCAAAATATTGAGTAATACGGTCTAAAATAATCGCTAAAATAACGATTGAAATTCCGGCTTCAAAGCCCGTGCCAACTTCAAGTCGAGAAACTGCACGATATACTTCCGCACCAAGTCCCGGAGCACCTACAAGAGAGGCGATAACAACCATTGAGAGAGATAGCATGATGCTTTGGTTAATTCCTGCCATGATTGTTTTTGTAGCTAATGGAAGCTGTACTTTAAATAATTTTTGTTTTGTTGTTGAACCGTAGGCATTTGCTGCTTCTACTAAGTCAGCGGGTACTTCACGGATACCTAAGTTCGTTAAGCGAATCGTTGGAGGCATTGCAAAGATAACAGATGAGATAACACCTGGTACCACACCGATTCCAAAGAAGAAAAGTGCTGGAATCAAATAAACAAATGCGGGCATTGTTTGCATAAAGTCTAAGATTGGCGTAATAATTCGAGCCGTCTTTTCGCTTTGAGATGCCCAAATGCCTAGCGGGATTCCTACTATAATCGAAATAAATACGCTTGTTAAAACGAGGGCGAGTGTGTCCATTGTTTCTTGCCAGTAGCCAAGGTTAAGAATAAATAACAGGCCAATCATCGATAAAATAGTAAACGACCATTTTTTACTTGAAAACCAAGCAATGATTCCGACAATTAAGATTAAAATTAATGCTGGGGGAAAGGTTAGCACTAGTACAATAAAACTTACAATACCATCGACAATAGCTGAAATAACATCAAAGAATCCTTTGATATTGTCATTTAAAAACGTGACAAAATGGTCAATCCAATTGCCAACGGGAATTTTAGGGATACTATTCATTTACGTTCACCTCATTACTATCAGTACCGGCGAGTGCTTCAATCACTCGTTCTTTTTTTATGATGCCGCGCAGACGATGGTTTTCATCTACAACTGGTAGCGGAAAGCGACTGATAACCATTTTGTCGTACAAGTTTTCTAGTAGCGTATCTGTTGTAACAGTCGGAATATCCGTATCTAATACGTCTGCTGTCAGTTTATCTTGTTTAATGGCGCGGCTAATATCATCTGCAGTTACAACTCCTAGAAGAGTTTTTTTCTTGTCTACTACATAGATGCTTGAATAACCAGCTTCTTGCATAATTTTAAGCGCCACGCGCGGACCTCGGTCTACGGTAATGGATTCGGCACGATTCATCACGCTTTCAGCTGTGTATACTTTAGCTACATTAACGTCTTCGACAAAGCGCTCGACATAATCATTAGCGGGATTTGTCATAATTTCTTCGGGTGTTCCTACTTGAACAACACTGCCGTCTTTCATTAATACGATTCGATCTCCGATTCGAAGGGCTTCATCAAGATCATGGGTAATAAAAATGATTGTTCGTTCCATTTTTTCTTGAAGCTCTAGTAAGAAATCTTGCATATCTTTACGAATAAGCGGATCTAATGCACTGAATGCTTCATCCATTAGTAAAATGTCAGGGTCATTGGCAAGCGCTCGAGCGAGTCCGACACGCTGCTGCATACCGCCGCTCAGTTCACCAGGATATTGATTTTCGTATCCTTTTAAACCTACTAGTTCAAGCGCTTCTTTTGCTTTTTTTTCACGTTCGGCCTTTGGTGTACCTTGAACTTCTAATCCGTATTCTGTGTTATCAAGAACTGTACGGTGAGGGAATAAGGCAAAGTTTTGGAAGACCATGCTCATTTTTTTTCGGCGCATGTCGCGAAGTTCCTCTTTGTTCATTTTTACTACATCGGCACCGTCTAAAATAAGGGATCCAGATGTTGGTTCAACAAGGCGATTAAACATACGAACTAAAGTGGATTTACCACTTCCAGACAGTCCCATAATAACGAAGATTTCACCGGATTTGATTTCGAAGTTTGCTTGATTAACTCCGATTGTCATTCCTGTTTCTTCTAGAATTTCTTTTTTTGTTTTTCCTTTTTGAAGTAAATCAATCGCTTTTGACGGATTCTTACCAAACACTTTGGTTATATTTTTTACTTTTAATTTTACGTGTTCCATATGTCCACCTCAATTGTTGTTTTCTTTTACGTTCATTAATCTTTTGTCCAACTGTCGACTAGCTTTTTATGCTTTTTTACCCATTCTTGCGCTGCTTCTTCAGGATTGGAAGATTTTTCGACTTGTGACAGAAGAGGACTGATTAATTTATCATTCATCTGTGCATTATTCATCCATTTTATGACTTGAGGATTTGTCTTTTTAAATTCCTTGCTTGTCATTGTGTAAATGTTGTCAGGGTCTCCAAACGAATTTTTAGGATCTTTTAAGTATTTGATATCAAAGTCTGCAAAAGCCCAGTGCGGATTCCACATAGTAACAACAATTGGTTTTTTGGCATCATAAGCTTTGCGCAGTTCACTGAGCATAGCTGCTTCAGACGATTTTACAAGCGTATAGCTTTTTAGGTTATAATCTTTTAACGCTTGTTCGGCTAATCCGTTAATACTGGAGCCTGGGTCAATTCCAATGACTTTGTTATCGACATCGGAAGCAACTTTAGCAAGGTCTTCCGTTGTGTTCACGTCTTTCATGTAGGCGGGAACTGCGAATCCTAAGCGTGCATTTTTAAGCCAAGGGTCTTCAATGTTCACTTGATCTTTATATTTTTTGTAAAAAGGCGCATCTGTTGTAGGAAGCCATGGTGCAAATGAAATATCAATGTCGTCATTAGCTGTTCCTACCCAAACACCAGCTTTCTCTAAGAAAACAGTTCTAACCTTGTAGCCTCGATCTTCTAAAATGTGTTTCCAGACGTACGTGTAGGCGATGTTTTCAGTATAGTTATTCATGCCGATGGTAATGGTTTTTTTATCTTTAAATGCTCCATTACCGTTACCGCAAGCTGAAGTAATAACTAGAAGAAAACAAGTCATGCTGATTAACAATAGTTTCTTCATGCAATGTAACTCCTTTATAAAGTTTTAAATCAAACTGATTAATATGTAAAACGGCTACTAAACACAACGAAATGTATACCCGCTTTTTCAAATGATAAACCTAGAAAATTTAAAATGTGAAATAAACATAGTGGATGATTTTAGATGATGTAAAGTTATTTTTAACTAAAAATGTACATTGTAGTTAAGAGAAATTATGGGAAATAAATGGATGGAATAAGTGACTGTTGAATCAGTTTTACATGTTACCACTCTTTTTTTTACTCCGTCAACTTCAAGTCAAGAGTAATTAGACGATCAAGCTGTATAAATAAACGCGAAAAAGTATCTTTCTAATAAAGTTATTTTTTCGGAAGAGTAGGTGCTTAAAGAGCGTTGTATCAGCTTTTGCCTTGAATTATAAAAGGAAGGGAAATAACAGTGAGATATATAAGAACCCTGAAGGGAAATTGATAAAATAAAAAATATTTTGAAAGCCGGCATACGACCAATTTTTTAATTGAATTTAAAGATTCAGAAAATTTTATCTTGCGTAATTCTGGTTGCTTATAGTAAAATGAATGAAAGTCATTCATTTTATAGGTGGAGGGAAAGAGTTGGTTACAAGCACAAGTGAAAAATACGATAAAATCTTACAGGCAGCGATTGAAGTTATAACTGAAAAGGGGCTTGATAAAACGTCAATTTCAGACATTGTAAAGCGTGCAGGCGTAGCTCAAGGAACTTTTTATCTTTATTTTAGATCCAAAAATGCCCTTGTTCCTGCTATTGCAGAAAACTTACTTTCTTTGTCGCTTGAAAAAATTAAAGAAAGAGCTAAAGCAGCAACAAATTTTTTAAGTATATTAGAGGTAATGATTGACGAAACGTATAAAACAACAGATGAATATAGAGATGTTCTTGTTTTATGCTATTCGGGGCTTGCTTTTGACTATTCATTAGAAACATGGGAAGCTATTTATTTACCTTATTACAACTGGTTTGAAGAGGTATTAAATGAGGCTGTAAAAAAAGAAGAAGTCATCAAGCAGCTTAACGTTAAATGGACAGCTAAAACGATGATCAATTTGATTGAAAATGCTGCTGAACTTTTTTATATCGGGCGAGAGCAAGATGTCACACTTGAGCAATCGAAGGAAGAACTTTTTCAATTCTTAAAGCGTTCTCTTGTGCCATCCGTGTAATATTAGCGCTGCTGGTATTACACCTATCAAAATGACTGACATTCATTCAAAATATATAATCAATTATCAGAATTATAAGTTTTTAAAAGTTTAAAATGACTGACAATCAGTCGTTATTTAATAAGGAGGTATCTTATGGATCGTACAGCCGTTAAAACGTTAACTTTGAATATGTACATAAACGGAGAGTGGAAAAAAGCAGAGAAGCAGCGTCCTACTGTTAATCCAGCTACAGGTGAAGTGATTGGATATGCTGCAGAAGGCAGCATAGAAGATATGAAAACAGCGATTGGAGCAGCACGAGAAGCTTTTGACAGCGGAATTTGGTCTGAGACTTCTGCATCTGAAAGAGCAGCTATCTTATTTAAAATTGCCGATAAGCTTGAAGAAGCGAAAGAAGAATTAGCAGCGCTAGAAACAATGGATAACGGAAAGCCCTATCGCGAAGCTGAGGCTGATGTGGAAGATGCAGCTGCTTGTTTTAGGTATTACGCTGGATTAATTACAAAGCCAGACGGTCAAACGTACAGTGTTCCGGCACCTATGCAAGCAATGGTTATAAAAGAACCAATTGGGGTGTGCGGACTGATTGTACCTTGGAATTATCCGCTGTTGATGAGCGTGTGGAAAATTGCACCTGCTTTAGCTGCAGGAAATACGATTGTATTTAAACCTTCTGAAGTGACACCGGTTACTCCTACAAAACTTTTTGAGATTTTAGAAAGCGTAGGATTGCCAAAAGGAGTAGCAAACCTTGTTATGGGAGCCGGAGATACTGTGGGAAATACGCTTATTCAAGATAAGCGTGTTGATAAGATTTCCTTTACAGGAGGAACGGTAACTGGAAAACACATTATGCGTCAAGCAGCAGAGAATGTAACGAAAGTCTCTTTAGAACTTGGAGGAAAGTCACCGAACATTATATTTGCTGACGCTGATTTTGAAACAGCTGTAGATTATGCCTTATTTGGAATTTTTGCAGGGAGCGGCCAAATTTGCGCTGCAGGTTCTCGTATTTTAGTAGAAGAAAGCATCGCTGAGAGATTTATCGAACGTTTTGCAGAGCGTGCTCAAAAAATTAAAGTAGGAAATGGAATGGATCAAGAGATTGAAATGGGCCCTCTTGTAAGTGAAGAACATATGAAAAAAGTATTAAAGTACATCGAAATCGGAAAGCAAGAAGGCGCCCGCCTTGTATGCGGAGGCAATCGAATCACTAGCAGTGGATTGGAAAAAGGATTCTTTGTAGAACCTACGGTTTTTAGTAACGTTACGTCAAATATGAAAATTGTGCAAGATGAAATCTTTGGACCCGTTGTCGTTATTCAAACGTTTAAAGACGAAAAAGAAGCTATTAAGCTTGCAAATGATACGGAATATGGTTTGGCAGGCAGTGTGTTTACAAACGACGGCGCAAAAGCTCTTCGGGTGATTAAAAAGCTGCGTGCGGGCATCACTTGGGTAAACACATATCATTTTACATTTAACGAAGCGCCTTGGGGCGGATATAAGCAGAGCGGAATTGGTCGAGGACTGGGCACGTTTGGATTGGAAGAATTTCAAGAAGTAAAACAAATTAATATTAATTTACAAGTAGAGCCAATCGGCTGGTTTAAAAATTAAAAAGTAGAGAAGGAGCGATATAAAAATGAATACAGTGACGAAAAATCAAGAGGTAAACAAAGCATATGGTGAAGTAAACGAATATATCAACAAAGTATTGGGGCTTATTGAAAAAAGCCAAGTGTCAGCTGAAGAAGCACAGTGGATTACGAAAGAAACAGTAGACGGATTTCGTGAGCATGTCAACCCAGGCTTTTTAGAATATCGCAAAACAGTAACGGTGGATACGCAGTTTGCAGCTGTTGAATGGTCAGATGAAGGCTCTTGTTTTACGGATGTAAACGGTAAAAAATACATTGATTGTTTGGGCGGATTTGGAATTTATAACGTGGGGCACCGCCATCCTAAAGTAGTCAAAGCTGTTCAAGATCAGCTTCAGCGTCAAGCGCTCCATAGCCAAGACTTATTAGATCCACTTCGTGCGATGCTTGCGAAAATTTTAGCGGATATTACACCGGGTGATTTGAAGTATTCCTTTTTCACAAACAGCGGAACAGAAAGTGTAGAAGCCGCTTTAAAATTAGCGAAAATGTATAGTGATCGAACAACGTTTATTTCCACAACACGTTCTTTTCACGGAAAAAGTCTAGGTTCTTTATCAGGTACGGCAAAAGGAATGTTCCGTAAACCATTTCTGCCGTTAATTCCAGGTTTCCGTCACGTGCCGTTTGGTGATATTGACATGATGCGTAAAACATTTGAAACGTGCGCGCTTGTAGGGGAAGATGTGGCAGCTGTTTTATTAGAACCGATTCAAGGAGAAGGTGGCATTATTCTTCCTCCTGAAAATTATTTAAAAGAAGTGCGTGCACTATGTGATGAGTACGACGCTATCTTAATTTTTGATGAAGTTCAAACAGGTATGGGACGTACCGGTGAAATGTTTGCATCAGAACTATATGATGTTGTACCCGATATTTTATGTCTTGCTAAAGCGTTTGGAGGAGGAGTTATGCCTGCTGGGGCAGTCGTAGCAAAAGAAAAAGTGTTTTCAAGCTTCTTTGATAATCCTTTTATGCACACAACAACGTTTGGAGGCAACCCGCTTGCCTGCGCAGCCGCTATTGCAACCATTAACGTGTTGATTGAAGAACAGCTGCCAAACCGTGCAAAAGAGCTGGGAGAATATTTCCTTGCTGGTTTAAAGAAAGCCGCTGAAAAACATGGAGATAAAGTACTTGAAATCAGAGGGCAAGGTTTAATGATTGGAATTGAGTTTCACCAAGATGAAATTGGCTACGCGCTTTCTAAAGGTATGTTTGATGAAGGGATTCTTGTAGCCGGGACGCTTGTAAACTCTAAAACAATTCGTATTGAGCCGCCGTTGACTATTTCAGCGGAAGAAGTAGATCAAGTCATTTCTACATTTGAAAAAGTATTAAATGAGCTGAACCACCAATAAATGTAACAAGGAGCAATGAATATGAGTCGGCAAACGTTTCTTATTCCCGTATTGCTTTCAATGATTTTAGTAGTGGAAATGCCTAGCGACTAACTGAAATCATTGAAACGGAGGAGTAAATTATGAAATATCCATTGTCCCCAGATGTCAAACCAGAATTTTGTACAACGGGCTCATTTATGAGGCTGCCAGCGGAAAGAGAAAATGCAAAAGTAGGGCTAGTAGGGATGCCGTTTGATACGGCAGCATCTTTTAGAGTAGGTGCGCGCTTTGCACCTCAGGCAATTCGGCAAGCTTCCATGACGCTGTTTCCTTATCACCCGGTACACGACGTATATCCATTCGATGATACAAATGCTATCGATATTGGTGATGTGCCCGTTATTCCGCATAATATTCACAGAAGCTATGAATTAATGGAGGAAGCAGTAGGCACTCTTATGGATAGAGGAATTGTTCCAATTGGAATTGGAGGAGATCATTCGATTACCTTAGCAAGCCTTCGTGCTGCTGCTAAAAGATATGGTCCAGTGGCTATGATTCATTTTGATTCTCATACAGACACGTGGGATACGTATTACGATGAAAAATATTGGCACGGATCTCCTTTTATACGCGCATATGAAGAAGGGCTAGTAGATCCAAAGAAGGTCTTTCAAATTGGTATCAGAGGAACATTAAATCATCCGGGAGATGTTCAAGAAAGCAAAGACCTTGGTTATCATGTAGTAACGGCAGGGGAGCTTGAACATCAAGGATTTTCAGTGATTTTAGAGCAAATGAAGACAGCGATTGGAGATACGCCGTGCTTTTTAACGTTTGATATTGATTTTGTTGATCCTTCTTGTGCACCAGGAACAGGAACGCTTGAAGTAGGCGGATTCAGCAGCAGAGAAACGCTAAAAATGATCCGTTCTCTGACGGAATTTAACTATGTTGGATTTGACCTGGTGGAAGTGCTGCCTTCTTATGATCCAACTCAGATAACCTCGTTGCTTGCAGCTACAATCATTCATGATTTTGCTAGTTTAGTTGCAGTGAAAACGAAAAGAGAGTCATTGGATACAATGATTGAATAACGGCTTGTAAGCAGAAATCCCTCTTATTCAGAGGGTATTTCTGCGTTGATATAGCAGGAGATTAGGAACATATAGCTATTTAAAATAAAACGCTTTCATAATATGATAAAAGAAAAAGATAGTTTGTTAGCAACCCTTACCAACTTAAAGAAATAAATCATATATTTGTTATAGTAAATGTAACTACTCTTTATATAAAAATGAATGAAAGTCATTCATTTTTATATAAAGAAATTAAATACAGGCATTTATGGATTTAATTGTCAGAATGTTCTTAATAAATAGAAGGGGGAAGATAAATGAAACATGAAACAGTAACATTAAAAAGGTCGTTGAAATTATGGCAGATTGTATTAATGGGGATCGGATATATGACTCCGATGGTAGTGTTTGATACGTTTGGGATTGCGTCTGATATGACGAATGGACACGTTCCCACGTCTTATATAATAGCCCTTGTCGGGATGCTTCTCACGGCAGTAAGCTACAAAAAGATGATTCAAGTGTTTCCAAATGCAGGGTCAGCTTATACATATACGCAAAAGACAATCAATCCGCATTTAGGGTTCTTAGTTGGCTGGTCTGCACTAATGGATTATCTCTTTTTACCGATGGTTAACGCACTTATTTTTCAAATTTATTTATCATCTATTTTTCCTTCGGTACCATCGTGGATTTGGGTTGTCAGCTTCGTCATTATCGTTACGCTGCTAAATTTACGAAGCGTTAATTTCACCGCCAATTTCAATACGTTTCTTGTTATATTTCAAATGACGATTTTAGTATTGTTTGTTGCTGTTTCAATCAAAGCCTTGCTAGGAGGAATGGGAGAAGGTACTCTTTTTTCTATGAAGCCTTTCTTTAATCAGAACATGACGTCATCAGGGCTAATAGCGGGAGCCACACTTATGTGTTTTTCCTATTTAGGGTTTGATGCAGTGGCTATGTTATCAGAAGAAACGCCCAATCCTAAAAAAACGATTCCGCAGGCTATTTTTTTAGTTGCATTAATCGGAGGAGTCATGTTTACCGTGACATCTTATTTTATTCAAGCGGTTTTTCCAACGTTAGAAGGATTTAAGCATCCAGACTCTGCGGCTCCTGAAATTGCTATGTATGTGAGCGGTACGCTGTTTCAAATTGTCTTTTTAGCTGGAGGAATTGCAGGAACATTATCATCAGGCATGTCATCGCATGCAAGCGTTTCGCGTTTATTATACGTAATGGGACGCGATCGAATTTTACCTCAGTCATTTTTTGGTTATGTTCATCCTAAGCTGCGCACTCCCTCTCGAAATATTGTATTAGTCGGATTTGTATCAGCAACTGCCATTTTCTTCAGTCTGGCAACGGCTACGTCATTTATTAATTTCGGAGCACTCATTGCGTTTTCTTTTGTTAATATTTCGGTTATTGCGCACTATGCTGTTCATCAAAAGCAGCACCGGTCGGCTAAGGGTTTTTGGTCATACATTATTATGCCACTATTAGGAGCAGCGGCGATTGGCGTTTTATGGCTTAACTTGGAGCGCAATTCATTTTTACTTGGTATTGGCTGGGCGATTGCTGGTTTAGTTTATTTAGCGTATGCAACGAAAGGTTTTAGAAGGCAGCTGTCTTCCATTGAGTTTAAGGAAACAGAAGAAATGTCACCTTTGATGAAAGTCGGAGAAAAGTAAGGATAGAAACTACCTGTTTAAGTCTATCTTATTAAGGAAGCCACATTTATGGATTACGTATTTTGAACGTGTTACTATGTAAGAACGATAAGATAGAAAAAGGTAGGTAAATTATGATTAAAGCAGTTGTGTTTGATTTTGATGGATTAATTATTGATACAGAATCAGTGTGGTATGAGGTATACCGCGAAATGTTAGAAGACAGGGGAGTAGATCTACCGATTGCAACGTTTGCTTCTTATGTAGGAACGGATGCTACAGCACTTTACGATTACTTGCTTCAGCAGTTTAACAATGAGTTCACAAAAGAGGAACTAGCTCAAGAATCGTTAAGACGTCATCAAGAAAAAATGAAATCATTAGTAGCCCGAGAAGGTGTAGCGGAGTACTTGGCAGAAGCAAAAGAACTTGGATTAAAAATTGGTTTAGCAAGCAGCTCATATCGAGACTGGGTAACAGCATTTTTAAAAGAGCTAGATTTGCTGCACTATTTTGAAGTCATTCAAACGCGCGATGATGTAGAAAAAGTGAAGCCAGATCCGGCTCTTTACCGAAATGCAATTGAAAAGCTAGGAGTAGAGCCCTCTGAAGCTTTAGCATTTGAAGATTCTTCTAATGGTGCGAAAGCTGCTATGGCAGCAGGCTTACGCTGTGTGATTGTACCAAATCCGTTAACTAAACATCTGTCATTCGAGAGATATCACTTACACATTGAATCGATGAAAGAGAAAACTTTAAAAGAAGTAATTCAGTATCTTTGTATTGAAGACTAACGCTAAAAGCGCCACATTTTTCAAAAGAAAATGTGGCGCTTTTTTTATTGTTTTACTGCTTCTTCAGTCAAATCAAAAGGATTATCTACAGGGTTATAGACGCCGTCGTAATGCTTTTTAATATATGCTTTCATTTCTTTTGAGCCATATAATTCAACTAGTTTTTTAATCTGTTTATTGTCTTTGTTTTTGGGAGTGACTGCCGCAAATGTTGCAAACTTATCACTGTCTTCTAGGAACAATGCGTCTTTTTTAGGATTATATCCATTTTGCAATGCATAGTTGCTAGGTATGATAGCAGCATCCAAGTTTTTTAAAGTAGGTGCTAACATTCCTGCTTCGAGTTCTTTAAACTTTAGGTTTTTAGGATTTTCTTCAATGTCTTTTATGGTTGCTTTGCTGTTTGTAGCGGGTTTTAATGTAATAAGACCGGCGCTTTGATAGATAAGTAAGCCTCTCCAAAGATTAATTGGGTCATTTGGGATGCCTACTGTGGCGTTTTTTGGAATATCTTTAATATCATTGTATTTCTCAGAATAAATAGCTTGAGAGCTAGTATATGCTTTAGCGATTGCGGTGATATTTGTTTTGTGATCCTTGTTATATTGTTCTAAAAATTGACTTGTTTGATAAACATTTACGTCGATTTTACCTTGTACTAGAGCTTGATTAGGTAAAATATAATCATTAAACGTAGTGACTTTAACAGTAATACCTCTATTTTTTGCTACTTCTTTTAGTTTATTTGCAATTTTTTCAAACGGACCAGATGTAACTCCAATATTAATGATTTGCGTTTTCTCAGAAGTCGCAACAGAATCCGGTTTGCTACATCCTGCAACTGCAAAAATGATTAAAATAACAATTAATAACCTTACTAGTTTGTTATTCACTTTGATTTTCCTCCTTATTGGTAATAATTAGCTTTATTTTCGCTGCAATTTTTTAGATAAATAATTACCGCTAGATTGAACGAGTTGAACAATTGCGATTAAGATAATGACAGTAATAAACATTATCTTTAAATCCCACTGTTGATATCCATATCTTAACGCCAAATCACCAAGTCCCCCGGCTCCAACCGCACCTGCCATAGCAGAAGCCCCAATTAAACCAATAGTTGCAATAGTAAGACATAAGATAATACCTGATCTAGATTCGCGTAACATGATTCGAAAAACAATTTGTACTTTAGAAGCTCCCATTCCTCTATAAGCTTCGATGACTCCCCAATCTACCTCTAATAAAGTAGTTTCCATCAAACGTGCAATATAGGGGGCAGTATATACAATTAGCGGTACAACAGCTCCTCTTATACCAATAGGAGTACCAACTATAAAAGTGGTAAATGGAATAATAGCTACGAGTAAAACGATAAAAGGTACCGATCTTAAAATATTTATAATCGTGTTGAGTATTGTGAAGATATATGTATTAGATAATAAGTGGTTTTGTCTAGTGATAACCAGAAGAATTCCTAAGGGTATTCCTATAAGAGTAGAAAGAATGAGTGAAATCAAAACCATAACAATGGTATCAATGATACCTTGAGAAAATAATGAGTATAATTCTTGCATTAGATATTCTCCTTTAAATGATTATGAAGTAATAGACATTCCTTGGTTTTTTAGTTGAGGTTTTGAAATTATTTCTGTGTAAAAAACATGATTTTGTATATAGTTCTTAGCATTCGCTATATCTAGGTGTGGGCCGTTGATTCGAAGAAGTAAAATGCTTAATGGATTGCCTTTAACGGCAGTGATGGTACCAGATAAAATAAACGTAGATACATTAAACTGTTGTTTTAATTCTTCTAACAATGTAGCGGTATTATGTTCTTCTCTCATGATAATTTTTATTATTAGCGAATCTTTAAAGCTTTTATTAACAGTTGAAAAAGAAAGTTCCTCATTAAAAATGGTCTTTACAAAACTTTTCGTAATAGAGTGTTGAGGATTACTAAATACGTTAATGATGTTTCCTGATTCTACAATTTTTCCTTTATCCATAACAGCAACCTTGTCGCAAACTCTCTTTATTACTTCCATTTCATGCGTAATAAGTACTATGGTTAAGTTGAACTTTTTATTGATATCTACTAAAAGTTGTAGAATAGATTCTGTTGTTTGAGGATCTAATGCTGAAGTTGCTTCATCACACAAAAGTATCTCCGAATTAATAGCAAGCGCTCGTGCAATACCAACACGTTGTTTCTGTCCCCCAGAAAGATTTGCCGGATAGGCGTAAACCTTATCTTCTAAGCCAACAAGCTTGAGGAGTTCCATTACGCGTGAGTTGATTTCTTTTTTAGGGTAGTGATGAATTTTTAGCAGTTCTGCGATATTCCCGTAAACATTAAGTGAAGATAATAAGTTGAAGTTTTGAAAGATAATTCCTATTTTCTTTCTGGCCTTTAATAATTGCTTTTCAGTTAAGGTAGTTAAGTCAAGGTTATTAACAAAAACATGTCCATTATCCGGACGTTCTAGTAAATTTATTGTTCTTAACAAGGTACTTTTACCAGCTCCGCTTAACCCAATAATCCCGTAAATTTCTCCTTTATCCACCTTTAAATTAATCTCGTTTAAAGCTTGAACAGGTTTGTTTTTTATAAAAAAATCCTTATTTACATTTTTGAGTTCAATCATGTTATCAACTCCTTTAATTATTGTATAAACCAACTAAATTTATTGGTATAGTTAGTTAATTTACAGTTATTAGAATCATAAGTCAATAACCTTTGAAGAAATCCTAATTCAGCATTAGTAATGGCTTCATTTATTTTTCATTATAAAGAGAGAAGTTTCATTGACACTCTGGAAGAATATGTTTTAAGATTACTTCCAAACAGATTTAATTCTTAGTTAATTTATGTATTTAATTAGTTTTGGAGGTTTCTATGGGGAAACATATTTATTTAAATGCGTTTGATATGAATTGTGTTGTACATCAGACACCTGGTTTGTGGACGTACCCAAGTGATCAGGCGGCCGAATATAAAACGTTAGATTACTGGGTGAAGTTAGCTAAGCTATTGGAAAAAGGAAAGTTTGACGGTTTGTTTTTAGCCGATGTATTAGGTGTTTATGACGTTTACAGGAAAAGTAACGAAGGAGCTCTTAAGCAAGCTGCTCAGCTTCCAGTGAATGAACCAACTGCGCTTATTTCCGCTATGGCCTATGCCACAAAGCATTTAGGGTTTGGGGTAACGGTGTCTACTACTTATGAGAAGCCTTATGCGTTTGCGCGAAAATTTTCGACGTTGGACCATTTAACAAATGGACGTATTGCATGGAATATTGTGACTTCATATCTTGAAAGCGGGTCAATTAATCTAGGATTAGAAGAACATTTTACGCATGCAACCCGCTATGATATTGCCGATGAATTTTTAGAAGTTTGCTATAAATTATGGGAAGGAAGTTGGGAGGAAGGAGCTGTTGTAAAAGATAAAGAAAAAGGGATCTTTACACTTCCAGACCGGGTTCATCCGATTAATCATAAAGGAAAGTGGTTTAGTGTTCCTGGTGTACATTTATCAGAACCTTCCCCGCAGCGAACTCCAGTTTTATTTCAAGCAGGGGCTTCTGCCCCAGGAAGAGCATTTGCCGCCAAACATGCTGAGTGTATCTTTACAAGTTTTCCTACTAAAAAAGTAGCCGCAGATTATGTGAAAAAAATGCGCGCTCAAATCGCTGCAGAAGGCAGAGACCCACAGAGCATATTAATTTTTAATTTATTTACACCAATTGTTGGACGAACTGAAAAAGAGGCTGAGGAGAAGCTTGCTCAGTTTGAGAGCTATGTCAATTTCGAAGGAGCAGCTACGCTGTTTAGCGGCTGGACGGGAATCGATGTTTCTGCCTATGAACCAGAACAGCCTATTGAATTTATTGCGACGAATTCAGTTCGTTCCGCTTTAGAGAAATTTACAATAAGTGATCCCGATAGAAAGTGGACGGTAGAAGAAGTAGTGAAATTTGTCAGTATCGGAGGAATGGGACCGGTTACTGTGGGAAGTCCGGAACAAGTAGCTGATTTTATGGAAGAGTGGATAGACGATACAGGCATGGATGGATTTAATATGGCTTATGTGACCACGCCGGGAACGTTTGCTGATTTTATTGATTTAGTGATTCCTGTTTTGCAGGAAAGAGATTTATTCAAAACAGATTACAGTGAAGGAACTTATAGAGAAAAGCTATTTAAAAAATCACATTTCTTGCCTGATGAACACTATGGCGCTCAGTATCGAAAGACGAGCCAAAAGGAGAGTTTAACATGACTGCAACAACTGTAAAGGAAGAAATTTATCTTGATCAAGCAAAAAAGCTGTCCGTTTTTTTTGCAAAGGATGCAGCACAGAGAGATAAAGAAGGCGGAACACCTAAACAGCAAAAAGATGCTATTCGCCAAAGTGGGCTGTTAAATTTATTAATTCCTCAAAAATATGGCGGAGAAGGCGGGAGATGGTCAACGGCTTTAGCTATTGTTCGAGAGTTGGCGAAAGGCGATGCAGCATTGGGTCATCTATACGGCTATCACTCCTTGTTTGTCTCAGATATTCGAATCAAAGGCACAGAAGAACAGCAGGCCTATTTTTATCCTTTATCTGTTCAGCAGCAAGCTTTTTGGGGAAATGCCTCTAATCCTTTAGTAGAAAGCCTAAAAGGTGACAAGCAATTACAAGGTTATCTGTTAAATGGAACGAAAGCGTTCGGTTCTGGTTCACCTGATTCTCAGTACTTATGGCTATCATTTAATGACAGAGAAACAGGGCAATATTTAAACGGCGTCGTGCCTACTGACAGAACAGGCATTACCGTCAAAGATGATTGGAATGCGATGGGACAAAGACAGACGGGAAGTGGAAATGTAGATTTTAAAAATGTACGAATAGAAGAACATGAAGTGATTCGAGATTTTGTTGAAAATCCTACTCCTTTTTCAACTATTGGAGCCTCGCTGTCGCAAATTATTTTAACGAATGTCTTTATAGGAAGCGCTTTTGGAGCAATTGAAGAAGCACAAAACTACACGGCTTCTAAAACAAGGCCTTGGTTAACATCAGGAGTAGAAAAAGCTTCTGATGATCCAGGTATACTGCGAAAATACGGTGAACTCTGGATTCAAGCAAAAGCAGCCAGTGCACTTGCAGATGAAGCAGCTCTCATATTGGATGAAGCGTGGGAAAAAGGCAAAAAATTAACGGAAGAAGAACGTGGAAACCTAGCAGTTCACGTAGCGGCTGCCAATGTTTTTGCTGGTAATGCTGCACTGGATATCACAAGTAAGATATTTGAAGTTATGGGAGCGCGTTCGGTTCATGCTGAATACGGATACGACCGATTCTGGCGTAATGTAAGAACTCATACTCTTCATAATCCAGCTGAATACAAGCTTCGAACGGTTGGGAACTGGGTGTTGAATCAGCAGTACCCTATACCTAATCCATATGCTTGATTTAAAAATAGTAAAAAATGAAGCTATCAGACAACTGAGGCTCCTTATTGCAGTTTATTTGTAATAACGGAGTTTTTTTATGTAGCTTTAAAAAGGGGCGAATACAAGTGGAGTTATTTTGGTTTATTCCAACGTATGGAGATGGACGTTATTTAGGAAGCCATGAGGGAGCCAGGGCTGCAAGCTATTCTTATTGCAAACAAGTTGCACAAGCTGCGGATGAGCTAGGCTATAGCGGAGTTTTGCTTCCGACGGGAAAATCATGTGAAGATGCATGGATTGCTGCCTCTACTTTAGTGCCAGTCACTGAAAATCTGAAGTTTTTAGTAGCGGTACGCCCGGGTTTAATGTCGCCTACACAAGCCGCAAGAATGGCTGCAACGTTTGACCGCTTTTCTAAAGGAAGGCTCCTTATTAATGTCGTAGCAGGAGGAGATCCCGTTGAGTTAGAAGGAGACGGAGTGTTTTTAAACCATCACGATCGCTATGAGCTGACAGATGAATTTTTGACAATATGGAGAAGGGTATTAAATGAATCCGATGTTCACTTCGACGGAGACTACTTGAGTGTTAAAGGTGGCGACGTGCTTTATCCGCCGATCCAAAAACCGTATCCTCCCCTTTATTTTGGAGGTTCTTCTCCTGTAGCGATGGACGTTGCTTCAAGGCATATAGACGTCTATTTGACTTGGGGAGAGCCTCCTGCACAAGTCAAAGAAAAAATTGAACGAATGAAAGAAAAAGCAAAGCAGACAGGAAGAGAAATTCGATTTGGCATCAGGCTTCATGTCATTGTTCGTGAAACTGAAGAAGAAGCCTGGAAAGCTGCAGATGAACTGATTCAACATGTAGATGAAGAAGCTGTTAAATCAGCCCAAAAAGTATTTTCTCGAATGGATTCAGAAGGTCAAAAACGTATGAGCGCCTTGCATCAAGGTGACCGTTCAAACTTAGAGGTAAGTCCTAACCTATGGGCTGGTGTAGGGTTAGTTCGAGGAGGAGCAGGGACTGCTTTAGTAGGAGATGCTGATACGGTGGCACAACGAATCAAAGAATATGCAGAGTTAGGTATCGAAACATTTATTTTATCTGGATATCCTCATTTAGAAGAAGCATATCGAACAGCAGAGCTTTTGTTTCCAAGGCTTCCAGTTAAGTGTAAGCACGATGAGAACGAGCGCACATTTATCAGTCCATTTGGTGAAGTGAAAGTGAATGATAAAGCACCCGCTAAAAGGTGAGAAAGGAGGGTAATCATGAACAACACCCAAACGATTGCAGCGTCTCAAGAGAAGATCCTTGAATTGGCTAACCAGTTGGCTAAAGAGTTTTCCAAAACTGCTGTAAAAAGAGATAGAGAAGGTGGAACGCCTCTACATGAGCGTAATCTGCTTAGAAAAAGCGGTCTTTTAGCCCTCCCAATTCCTAAGGAATACGGAGGTTATGGAGCCGGCTGGCCGATTGTTTTTAAAGTCGTGAATATCATTGCGAAAGCAGATAGTTCACTTGCACACTTGTTGGGGTATCATTATTTGACGGTTTGTTCAACGTTTCTGTTTGGAAGTACTAAGCAGTACAAAACTTTTTACAAAGAAACAGCCTCTCAGCAGCTATTTTGGGGCAATGCCTTTAATCCTAGAGATTCAGGACTAAAAGCAGTTCGAGAAAATGGACGATTAATGCTCAGCGGAAGCAAGAGTTTTTGTTCCGGGGCAACGGATTCAGACCGTTTGTTAGTGTCGGCTCAAGAAGAAGGAAGCGATGAGGTATTGCTATGTGTACTTCCTACTCATAGAGCCGGAATCGTTACTGAAGATAATTGGGACGGATTTGGACAGCGCCAAACGGATAGCGGAAGTGTAAAGTTTGAAGATGTTATCGTTTATGAAGAAGAAATATTGTATAAAGCAGCCGAAGAGCAAAAGGTTTTTCCTACGGTACGAACGCATTTGGCTCAGCTTATGCTCACTCACTTATTGTACGGTATTGCTCAAGGAGCTTTGGAGGAATCAAAAGCTTATGTGAAGGCTCATACAAAGCCGTGGATAAGTTCGGATGTTGAAGCAGCGGAGCAAGATCCTTACATTATTCAGCAATACGGTGAAATGAGTTTAAATCTTCATGCTTGTTCAGCACTTATAGAAAAAGCTGTTGCAGAATTTGATCATGCATGGAAAAAAGAAGATGCACTAACGAAACAGCAGCGGGGCGAGTCCGGAGTTGCGATTGCGTTGGCCAAAACATTTACTGTCAAAACGGTCTTACATATTACTTCTACTATATTTGATGGGATGGGAGCGAGAGCCACGTCTGATCAGTATAAATTTGATCGATACTGGCGCAACGCCCGGACAATTAGCTTACACGATCCTATTGCTTATAAGCTGCGTGACATAGGTAAATGGTGTCTTAGCAGTGAACTGCCGCCTATTACACCATATTCATAGAAAGTCTGCTAAAAAGAGGCTGGGAGAAAAATAGTTTAGTTGAAGGAAGATCCGAACGATGAATCGTTCGGTTTTTTTCATGGGTAGGGTGAACGTAGGTTTCATATATTGAGTTGCTTCTAGCGGTGTCTCAAGCAGTTCAGCTCATATATCCCATTTGTTCGTCTTTAGATTGGAATGATGTAGCTATGTCTCAATCTCTTTTTTTGTAGAATAGATATAATTTTTTTAATTAAAAAATAACGAATCAGCTTGTTTAAATAGATAAAACTGATATAATGATAACGATTATCAGTTTCAAGAGTCGATTATCTACATAAAGATACAAGCAGGAGGAATGACATTTGAATAAGAAAAAAATAGGACTGCTGGCTTTTATTACAATGCTGGCAATCGGAATGCTTATCGGCTGCAGCAGCACGAATAAGGAAAATTCAGCTGATGAAAAAAGTGAAAAAACAAGAGTGGTCAAGCATGAGCTTGGAGAGACAAAGGTAAAAGAGAATCCAAAGCGAGTAGTCGTATTAGAGTTAGGCTTTATTGATGCATTGTTAGATGCTGGTATCAAACCTGTAGGAGTAGCTGATGATGATAAAGCAGAACAGCTTATTGATAAAGATGTACTAAAAGAAATCAAAGGATACAAATCAGTTGGCACGCGAGCGCAGCCAAGCTTGGAATCGATTAAACTGCTGAAGCCCGATTTGATTATCGCCGATTCAGAACGTCATAAAAATGTATACAAAGAATTATCGAAAATTGCGCCAACGATTGAGTTAAAAAACTTAAATGCTAATTACGATGATTTACTAAATACAGAGTTAAAAGTAGGAGAAGCGGTTGGCAAGAAAGCAAAAGTTGAAAAAGTGGTAGAAGAGCATAAGCAAAAAATGAAGGATTTAAAAGCAAAAGCACCAAAAAATCCGGGCAATGTACTTGTTATCGCTGATGCAAATGGTAATATTAATGCTAGAACTTCAAATTTCTTTACAACGGGTGTTCTTGAGCAATTAGGCTTCAAAAATGCATTAACAGATCCTACAAAAGAGTACAGTGTAAAAATGACAATGGAACAGCTCGTAAAAGCAGATCCGGACAAACTCATTGTTATGCGAAATGAAAAAGGTCATACGCCTTTAGCAAAACAGCCATTATGGAAAGAGCTAAAAGCGGTTAAAAATAATCAAGTGTATGAAGTTGATGTATTTAAATGGTCTCTTCGCCGAAGTGTACAAGGTGCAAATGGTATTGCAGATGAAGCAGAAAAGTTATTATTTGAAGGCAAATAATAACGAAGAAAAGAACAATCCAGCGGGATTGTTCTTTTCTTTTTATTGAACTTTCAAATGAAAGGAGGCGCAGTCTACTATGAAAGCTGTTCACGGCTTATCCAAAAGAAACAAATCTCCGCTTCGTATAATAGCTATTTTTCTTGCGGTTATTATTCTTTTACTGATTTCAATGTTTTTATCTATTTCCATCGGTTCTATACATATTTCTTTTGGAACGATTAAGCAAGCTATACTAAATTTTGACGGATCAAAAGAACAGTCTATTATTCAAAGTGTCCGTCTGCCTCGCTTACTGGTAACCACATTTGTTGGCGCTAATTTGGCTGTCGCTGGAGCGTTGATGCAAGCATTAACTAGAAATCCATTAGCTTCTCCTGGTATTTTTGGTATTAATGCCGGCGCATCAGCGGCAATGGTATTTTTAACGGTTTTAGTGCCTAGTGTAAGCATGATTGGCGGGGTATTCGGTGCATTTTTAGGAGGCGCATTTGCTGCTGTTATTGTTTATGTCATGAGTTCGTTGATTAAAGGAGGCGACAGTGATGTAAAGCTTGCTTTAACAGGTGTTGCTATACAAGGTATGCTTATGTCTCTCACGCAAACACTGCTGATTTTTAATGAAAGCAAAACAGAAGGCGTTATGTTCTGGCTCACCGGTTCAGTTATTGGGCGAGATTGGGGACATGTTCATGTATTGGTTCCTTTTAGCATCGCGGGCCTGCTTATTGCGTTTGGTCTGGGAAGAGCGTCTTCTTTATTGTCTTTAGGAGATGACGTAGCTAGAGGACTCGGGCAGCGAGTCTTTGCCATTAGAGCGTTCACTGCAGTTGTTGTGATTGTATTAGCAGGTGTTTCGGTGGCAATTGCGGGTCCCATTGGCTTTGTAGGGCTTGTTGTTCCTCATATGGTACGCTATTTAATAGGTGTAGATTACCGGGTCGTTTTGCCAATGAGCGCGCTGCTTGGTGCATCTTTATTGCTATTAGCAGACGTATTATCACGATTTATTACATACCCGTATGAGACTCCTGTAGGTGCAGTAACAGCATTGCTCGGAACGCCGTACTTTATTTACTTAGCGAGACGCAAAAAAACAGAAAGGAAGGCATGAGTTATATGCAGACTGTCAATAAAACAAAAAAGCAGCCATCTCGATTCAAGTCTGTCGGCCTGTTTATCATTCTTTCTGTCTTAATTATAGCGCTGAGTGTCATAAGCCTTAGCTTAGGAGACATTAACATACCTCCTCTAGACATTATTACGTCTTTTATTGGTATTGGCGATCCTGACTTGACGTCCATTTTAGTAGAATTTCGTCTACCTCGTATTTTGCTGGCTATTTTAACAGGAGTCGGCCTAGCTGTGTCCGGAGTCGTCGTACAGTCCATTATGAGAAATCCGCTCGCTAGTCCAGATACATTAGGTCTATCAAGCGGATCAGGATTAGCAGCTGTTGCAGTCACTATTTTACTGCCTTTAGCAAGCCCATCTGTTTTATCCGCCGCTGCGTTTGCAGGAGGATCGCTTGTCTTTGTCATCGTCTATTTGCTTGCTTATAAAAAAGGAGTAGAACCTATTCGATTTGCATTAATAGGTGTAGCAGTCAGCGCTTTTTGTTCATCCGGTATTCACTTGTTAATTTCAAAAGCAAATCCAAACGTAAATGCGGCACTGATTTGGCTGAGCGGCAGCTTATGGGGAAGGACATGGGATCAATTAATTGGTTTACTTCCCTGGGTCGTTATATTAGTACCGCTGATTTGGCTGTTAGCTGCCCGATTAGATTTAATTCATTTAGGTGATGAAGTGGCTCGAGGACTAGGGGCTAGAGTAGAGTTAATTCGTTTAGTATTGCTAGCAAGCGCGGTGGCAATGACGGCTGCGGTTGTATCGGTTGTTGGCACCATTGGCTTTGTAGGGCTTATTATTCCTCATGTGGCCAAACGGTTAGTGGGACCGAGACACAAAAAATTGATTCCTATAGCTGCTTTGCTTGGCGCTTTGTTTGTACTAGGAGCAGATTTAATTGGGAGAGGAATTGCTCCTCCGATTGAAATTCCGGCCGGATTAATCATTGGCATTATCGGCGCTCCGTATTTTCTTTATTTACTGTGGAGAGAATCTAAAAAATGAGGCTGTGACAAAAGTAGTGTAGTTAAAGTTAAACACGAACTATCCATCAAAAATGGATGAATAGTTCGTGTTGTTTTGTAATCATGGTGAACGTAGGTTTCACAAGCAGTCCAACTCATATATTCCTATTGCTCGTTTTTAGATTGGGTTCATTTCGTTATGTCCCAATCTCATTTTTATTCCAAATGAATTTTTGGGAATGGAATATGAGGAGGCTCTTCTAGCCATCCTTGTTCAATACTTATTCTTGATACTTCTTTGGCGTATTCCAAAATTTCATTCGTGAAGTTTGTATAGTTTAAAGCGAGATCTAAACGCGGGCTCGTTGACATCGCAAGCCCGTATCCACGTACATTTTCAGTAATCATCGCGGCTAGGTGAAACATCATGAGTTTTTCTGAAAATGGAGGAACGGAAGACTTTTCTACTCCGTAATCCCACTTCATTGTGACCGGTATGTTTTCTACCATTAGCGGTTGTAACAGGGATTCAATGTGCTGCTGTACCTGCTCTCTACCTTTTAACAAAAAAGCTTGAATTTCCTGAGAAGGAGCTGTTTGAGCAAACCCTAAAATTAAATCCTTTGCAATTAAGTTCGTCTGTATGCTTGACACGATATGAGAAATTTCAATGACGGTTAACGGCCGCTTTTCATCAAAATAGCTTCCCAAGAAGAGTTCTTTATCGTTCATATCAGACGCATCTGCAATAGGAATAGGAGGAAGCTCTATAAAAATTTGTTTTTCTAACAGCAAATCTGTAATCGTTTGGTTAAGCTTTTCTGCTTTTAATAGCAAGCTGCGAAAAAAAGATCGTACATCATTTCTTGCGGCAACATCGACACCCGTAGTTGCTGATAGCAGAAGGACATTTGAAATATGCTTCAAATAAAGCAAATAAAAAGAATCCGAAAATAATTTTGGAGCTTCAACATCAAGGTCTTCTTCGCCGAAACCGAGCGGGATTGGCATATTTTCTTTTAAAAAGATAGCAGTGAGCGCATCACTGTTTTTTGTTGTGATGTGCAGTGTACCTTGAATCGCTTTTTGAATATCTAAATCGTCTACATGCCACAGAAAATGTTTAAGCATACAAGAAATTGCTTTATCGTTCATATATTGCTTCCAAATAACAGCCATCTCGGCGGCTGATAGTGGAGAAAATGATTGATTGTTCATAATAAACTCCTCATATATAGATAATTAACAAGTTTCTAAAAGGTTATCAACTAGTATAAGTCAAAGGAAGTAAGATAAGCACTATAGAAAGTAAAAAAAGGTATCAACATTTTACTATAAGAGTAACCGTCATGCATAATTTAAAGGTTCTTTTAGGAAAAAAAGAGTTCAACCGCTTCTTTCTTGCAAAGCAGAAATAAAACCGGAATAATAAATGAAGAAAGTCAGGCAAGAAAGGAGTTTCATTATATGCCAGAAGGTCCAGAAATTAGACGAGCAGCTGATGAAGTGGAAAAAGCGATTATCAGTCTTCCCGTTAGAGAGATATGGTTTGCTTTTCCATCTTTACAGCATTATGAAGAAGTATTAACGGGTGCTCGTATTAAAAGGGTAGATACAAAAGGGAAGGCTATGCTTATTCGTTTTGACAACGGCTATACCATTTATTCACATAATCAGCTTTATGGAAAATGGTATGTACGTTCGTCTTACAATTATCCATCTACAAACAGACAGCTGCGTCTTGCTATTCATAATGAAAAGAAATCAGCGCTGCTCTATAGCGCTTCTGATATTGAAGTATTACGTGATGAAGAAGTTTCTGCTCATCCTTTTGTATCAAGAGTAGGTCCGGATACTTTAAGTGAAGAAGTAACGGCAGATGAGCTTTTAGATCGCTTTTACTCTAAGCCATTTTACCGCAGAAAATGGGCGTCGCTGCTGCTAGACCAAAGCTTTATAGCGGGGATTGGAAATTATTTGCGCAGTGAAATCCTATTTGTAGCGGGAATTAATCCTGCTGCTCGTCCAGTAGACTGCACGGAAGAACAGCTTAAAAAGGCAGCTGAAGCAACCATTTCTCTTGTAAAACAGTCCTATGAAACAGGTGGCATTACAAATGATGTAAAGCTTGCTGAAACGTTAAAAAAGAAAGGCCAAAAGCGCTCTCAATACCGCCACTGGGTTTTTAACCGTGAAGGAGAAGCTTGCCGAATTGACGGCACGCCTATCTTAAAAGTGCAAGCTGCTTCTAGAAGGCTTTATTACTGTCCTACTTGTCAAAAATAGCAGGATATATTTATTCTGCTATTTTTTTGATGTGTAAATGAATGACTGTTCATTTTTGTGATATAGTTAAAAAGTAAAGTCATAATCTTAAGGGGAGGGATAAGATGGAATGTAAAGCAGGAGATACATTTACGTGGCAAAGAACGTTTCAAGAGGAAGAAATCATGCAGTTTGCGGAGATGACTGGAGACCGGGGCAAACATCATATAGAACGTGACGAAAAAGGGCGGCTAATGGTGCATGGACTTATGACTGCTAGTATTGGGACAAAAATAGGAGGAGACTTAAACTACATTGCAAGAGAAATGGTGAGTGAATTTCTTCGTCCAGTTTTTGCGGGAGATACAGTTACCTGTGAATGCATATTAACTGAAGTAGAAAAAGCAGATGGTTTTCAAAAAGTGAAAATCAAATCAGTGTATCGAAATCAACAAGGTAAAGAAGTACTGATAGGAACAAGTAATGGAATTATTAGAGATTAAAATGAAAACGCTAACAAGAAATAAGTTATGAATGTTGTTAGAAAAGTCACGGGTTCGTGACTTTTTTATGTTGTTTTTTAAAACGAAATTTTAAAAAGAAAGAAAATTATCGAAATTATATTTTAAAGAGATTATAATAACCATAACTTTACTACAAGATTAAAAAGGAGCTAAAAAGATGAATGAACAGCTTACATTGTTAACCACAGAGTCTCAAAAAGAGTAGGCAATGAAGGTAGATGCGACTAGTAAAAAAGAAATTTTAAACGTAATGAATAAATGGTAATTCTCTTATTGGAAAAGAAGCGGACCATAGTATTGAGGTAGTAGTAGGTCCGGAAGTGCTAACAGGTTCCACAAGGTTAAAAGCAGCAAGCGCTCATAAAATGATTCTCAACATGATTTCTACAGCGGCTATGATTAAAGTAGGAAAAGCGTATGAAAACTTAATGATAGATGTTCATGTGAGTAATGAAAAGCTTAAAGAACGAGCGATAGGTATTATTTGTAAAATTACAGGTGTTTCTTATGAACAAGCAAATCAAACGCTTGAAGAAGCAAATAATGAGGTGAAAACAGCAGTGGTTATGATCAAAACAAATGAAAATTACGACACCGCGAAAATGTTACTGAATGATGCGGGCGGTTATGTGAGAAAAGCGATTGAACATTACGTATAAAGGAGAGAAACGATGTCAACAGGTGGATTAACAATGATTAAAAACACGGTGGCAAAGCTTCCTGATTCGGAGAGGAAAATTGCTGAATATATTTTAAATAATCCGCATACTGTGGTAAACAGTACGGCTGGGGAATTAGGTAGACTAGCGAATGCTAGCAGTGCTGCTGTTATTCGTTTGTGTAAATCTATCGGGGTTAGCGGGTTTCAAGAATTAAAGGTAAGAGTAGCCGGAGATTTAGCTAGAGATACGGAGCAAGGATACCGCGATATTGAAACAAATGAAACGATTCAATCTATTGTCAAAAAAACGGCAAGCAACAGCATTCAAAGTCTAAGTGATACGGCCGAGCTTGTGAATTATAAAGAAGCAGAGCGGGCTGTTTTGGCACTGATTGAAGCCAAAAATATTCATTTTTTTGGAATCGGTGCTTCACATATTATTGCTATAGATGCGCAGCAAAAATTTCTTCGAATTAATAAAAATGCTACGGCTTTTGCAGATAGCCATCTAGCAGCTACACTCATCGCAAATGCAAGTAAAGACGATGTAGTTGTGGGTATTTCTTTTTCAGGGGAGACTCCTGAAGTAAGCAACGTCTTATCTTTAGCTAAAAATCGCGGAGTAAAGACGATTAGCTTAACCAAGTATGGACAGTCTACCGTTTCGTCTTTAGCTGATATTTGTTTGTATACGTCTTGTTCTCAAGAAGCGCCGTTTCGAAGCGCGGCTACATCGTCTCGTTTAGCCCAGCTTTATGTGATTGATGTGTTATTTTTAAGTATTGCAGCGCAGCAGTATGACCAGACGATTGAGTATATTGATAAAACAAGAGATGCCATTCAGTTTTTGAAAACTAAGAAATAAAAAAAGAAAGCGATTACAAAAAGGGGATTTTGTGGTCTGTTTCCTCAGTACCGTATCCATCTAAGAGGAAAATACAAAGGGGGATTAACATGTCTTTAGATAATCATCAATTAGCAAAGGTTATTTTGGAGATGCTTGGGGGAGCATCGAATATTGAAGCGTATACGCATTGTATGACTCGGCTGCGGGTGACTGTAAAAGATGATTCAATTGTAAAAAAAGCAGATATACGAAAGCTTGAAGGCGTGCTCGGATTAGTTGAAGAAGAAACGCTGCAAATCATTATTGGTCCTGGAAAAGTAAACAAAGTAACAGAGGAATTTGGAAAGTTAATTGATGAATCCGGCGGTATTAATTTAGAAAATCGTGCGGCTCAGCGGAAATCGGAGCTGAAAGAAAAAAATGCAACTCCGTTTAAGCTCTTGCTTCGCCGAATTGCGAGTATTTTTATTCCGTTAATACCTGCTCTTGTAGCATCCGGACTTATCACCGGAGTGACAAAAGCAGCTGTTCAAGCGAAGTGGCTTCCGGCAGATTCACAGATTGCTATTCTTTTAACCGTTATCGGGAGCGGTTTATTTGCCTATCTTGGTATTTTAGTAGGTATTAATGCCGCAAAAGAATTTGGTGGTTCGCCGGCTCTAGGAGGCTTAGCAGGCATTTTAGTCATTAATCCTGCCGTAGCTGATATTAAACTTTTTGGTGAAGCTCTTTTGCCGGGGCGTGGCGGCTTAATAGGCGTGTTGCTTGCAGCAATCTTTATGGCCGTGGTAGAAAAACGAGTACGTAAATTTGTCCCTCAGTCACTGGATATTATTATTACACCAACCGTTACGGTGTTAATTACAGGCATTATTACGTATGTAGTATTCATGCCAATCGGAGGCTTAATTTCAGATGGAATCACAAAAGGTCTTTTAGGAGTTCTAGAGGTTGGAGGAGTTGTAGCAGGCTTTGTTTTAGGAGCAACGTTTTTGCCGCTCGTTATTACAGGACTGCATCAAGGTCTTACTCCTGTTCATTTAGAGCTTATTAATTCAATTGGAGATGATCCGCTTCTTCCTATACTAGCAATGGGCGGAGCCGGTCAGGTAGGTGCAGCTTTTGCTATTTATATCAAAACAAAGAAAAAACGTTTAAAGCGAGCAATTGGAGGGGCACTTCCTTCAGGTCTGCTGGGAATCGGAGAGCCGCTTATTTTTGGAGTCACGCTTCCTTTAGGGCGCCCATTTTTAACCGCTTGTCTTGGAGCCGGAATCGGAGGAGCGTTTCAGGCGCACTTCCATATTGCAACTGTAGCAGTGGGGGTATCCGGTTTGCCGCTTACGTTTTTAGTTCATGTGCATCAAATTCTTCTTTATTTACTTGGATTAGTTATTGCTTATGCAGCAGGGTTTATTTGTACCTATTTCTTTGGATTTAACGATGAAATGGCGAGGGAGTTTGAATGATCGGTATTTCGTTTTATTTAAATGATAGTGATGCCAAAAAAAGATTAATAGAAGCGAGTGAATGCGGAGTTACACGCGCATTCACTTCGCTTCACATTCCAGAAGAAAAAGGAGATTTGGCTGAACGGGCAAAAGAATTGCTTCATGTGGCTAGAGATTGTGGAATAAGCGTGTATGCAGACGTATCCAAGCATACGCCGGTTCATTTAGATATTGAAAGCCTTATGACGCTATCTTCACTTGGCGTATCGGGTATTAGACTAGACGATGGCTTTAGTGTAAAAGAAACTCTTTCGCTTGCGAATGAATTTTATATTGCTGTTAATGCAAGTACGTTATCCAAACAAGAAATAGAATCGCTGTTATCTGCAGGCCTTCATCATCATCAGCTGCTTGCATGGCATAATTTTTATCCGCGGCCTGAAACAGGACTTGAAGAAACGTTTTTTCACCAGCAGACAGATTTATTTAATGAACTTCGTATCCCAGTCTGCGCTTATATTCCTGGAGAAGGTGAAAAAAGAGGCCCTGTTTATCAAGGTCTTCCTACTAGAGAAAAAGACCGTAATAGATGTCCTTTTACCTCTGCAGTAGATTTATACGGATGCGGAGTAACGGAGGTTTATATTGGAGATCCATACGCCGGTTCAAGTTTATTAAAGCGTTTAGTTCGATATCAAGAAAACCGCATTATTCCGCTGCGCATTCGTTCACTTCATATAGAGGGAACGTACAGCGTGCGTCCGGATGTATCAAGAGACGTTCTGCGGTTGGTTGATACTCGATCTGTAAAACCAGTGCCGCCATTTCGTACAGTAGAACGCAGAATCGGAGCAATTACAATGGACAATGATGGCTACGGACGCTACAGAGGAGAGGTTCAAATAGCTAAAACGAATTTGCCTGCAAGTGCTAATGTTAACGTGATTGGGTATGTGATAGAGGAAGATCATGAGCTACTTTCATTAGTGAGACCGGGGCGAAAACTTGAGCTTGTCACTGTCTAAATGGAAAAATCGTGTATTTTTAAAAAAGCCGATAGCTAACTAGTAAGCTTATAAAAGTAAAGAGCACACACTGCTTAAAAAAGGTGTGTGCTTTTTATTTTACTAAAAAGGAAACTATTTTCATTGCTGAATCATGAACCTTTCTATTGAATAAACCGCTTTACTATGATAAAACTATTAAAGGTAAACATATGATAATAGTTTAATTTCATAGAGATACAACACCACTAGGGGTGCTTTCGAAGCTGAGAGAGACGAGAAGTCTTAACCCTTATAACCTGAACTAGGTAATACTAGCGTAGGAAAGAGGTATTGTAATGGATGTTTTGTATGGGATTTCCTTACGAACTCGTTATAATAATTTTGTGTATATAAACAAAAACACTTCTTTCCTGCGAAAGAAGTGTTTTTTTATGCATAAAGGAAGGTGTCATACATGGAAGAAACAATTGATTTGCTTGTCAAACAGGTAGAGGAGCGCAAAGGGGAGCTAATCCAGTTATTAACAACGCTTGTTTCATATAAAACGCCGGCGCCTCCTGCACGAAATTCTCATGAAGCGCAGCTATACGTAGCGGATTTCCTTAAAAACTGCGGTTTTTCCATCGATATGTGGGACTTATATTCCAACGATCCCATCGTAGTAGGTACGTTAAAAGGACAAAAATCAGCTGACTATCAAAGCTTGATTATTAACGGGCATATGGATGTTGCTGAGGTACAAGAAAATGAAAAGTGGGAGACAAATCCGTTTGAAGCTGTGGTAAAAGACAATATGATAATCGGACGCGGAGTTGCTGATATGAAAGGCGGCTTGGCAGGAGCATTATTTGCAGTGCAGCTTTTAACGGAAGCAGAAATTGAACTGCCGGGAGACTTGATTTTTGAATCCGTTGTAGGAGAAGAAGTGGGAGAAGCAGGTACGCTGCAATGCTGTCAGAAAGGATATACAGCTGACTTTGCGCTTGTAGCCGATACGAGTGATTTACATATTCAAGGTCAAGGCGGAGTAATCACAGGATGGATTACGATAAAAAGCAGCAAAACCTATCATGACGGTACACGCCGAAGCATGATTCATGCTGGAGGAGGGCTGTTAGCTGCGAGCGCTATCGAAAAGATGGCAAAAGTGATCGGAGGGCTACAAGAATTGGAGCGCCACTGGGCTGTTACAAAGAGCTATCCAGGATTTTTGCCAGGAACAAACACGATTAACCCAGCAGTAATCGAAGGCGGAAGGCATGCTGCGTTTATTGCAGATGAATGCAGGCTGTGGATCACCGTTCACTATTATCCTAATGAATCATACGACCAAGTATCAAAAGAAGTGGAAGAATACATTTTAGCTATTGCAAAAGCAGATCCATGGTTAAAAGATAATCTGCCAACCTTTGAATGGGGAGGCACATCAATGATTGAAGACAGAGGAGAAATCTTTCCGTCATTAGAAATTGATGAAGGTCATGCAGGAGTGCAGCTGCTTGCACATACTCACGAACAAATTGAAGGGAAAAAGCCTCCAATTGATGTGTCAACTAGCGTAACAGATGGCGGTTGGCTAGCTGATGCGGGTATTCCAGCAGCTATTTACGGTCCTGGGAATTTAGCAAATGCACATGCTGTGAACGAACAATTAGATATCAATCAGCTTATTCAATATACAAAAGTGATGGTGCAGTTCATTTATACGTGGCTGCATACGCATAAGGAGTGATCATCATGAAATTTAGTGAACGATTATATGAAAAGCTGCAGCCGATTTGGCGCCAAAATCATAATCATCCCTTTGTAGAGGGGATGGGAGACGGAACGCTTGAAAAGGAGAAGTTTCGCTTTTATATGATTCAAGATTATCTTTACTTAATTGATTATGCTAAATTATTTGCGATTGGAGCCATGAAAGCTACCGATGTTCAAACGATGGGGAAATTTGCTGCACTTTTAGATTCTACATTAAACGAAGAAATGAGCCTGCACCGTGAGTATGCCAAGAAATTTGAAATCAGCGAAAAAGAATTAGAAAAAGCGCAGCCATCTCCTACAACGCTTGCATACACACACTATATGCTGCACGTTGGTCAAAGCGGAACATTGGCTGAATTAGTGGCGGCTCTTTTGCCTTGTATGTGGAGCTACTGGGAAATAGGAAAAGAACTCAGTGAAAAGCCTGGAGCTAACAATGAGTTTTATCGTGAGTGGATTGAAATGTACAGCTCAGAAGAATTTGGAGAACTAGCGACGTGGTGTATCAACTTATTTGACTCACTTACTGAAGACAAATCAGAAGCGGAGTTAGAAAAGCTCGAAGAAATTTTCTTAAACACAACGCGTTTTGAGTATATGTTCTGGGATATGGCTTATAACGAAGCGATGTGGCCAATTTATGAATAAGTCTGTGTTATCTTTTCAAAACGTAAGTTTTACGTACAAAAACGGTGATCAAGCGATTTTAAAATCATTAAATTTAGACGTGAAAGAAGGCGAGTTTGTAAGTATCGTTGGAGCAAGCGGATCTGGAAAAAGTACGTTGTTTCGTCTCATTACAGGTCTTGAACAGCAGAGTGAAGGCGATATCATGATTAACGGACAGTCTTACGAAAAACGTCTTGGAAAAGTAGGCTACATGCCGCAGCAAGATTTGCTTCTTCCGTGGCGCACGATTCTAGACAATGCAGCACTGCCTCTTGAGCTTCACAATGTGTCAAAGGCAAGTGCTCATAGGCAAGTATCTCAGCTGCTCGAAGAGTTTGGGTTAAAAGGGTATGAAAACCGTTTTCCAAGTGATTTATCCGGAGGGATGAAGCAGCGTGTTTCTTTTCTGCGAACGGTATTAAGCGGTTCTAACGTGCTGCTTTTGGATGAGCCTTTCAGTGCGCTTGATGCCATTACGCGTCTATCGATGCAGGAATGGCTGCTTGAACAATGGCAAAAGCGTAAACACACCATCTTATTTATCACTCATGACGTAAACGAAGCGCTTTTTTTATCAGATCGTATTTTTATCTTTTCAGACAAGCCGGTAAGTCATCTTGAAGAGATTCAAGTGCCGCTTAGCAGACCTCGAACGCAAAAAGATTTGAATCAACAGCGTGTGCTTGACGTGAAAGATTATTTAATTGAACAGCTTAGATCGAAGGTGAACACATGAAAAAGTACGGAGCTTCAGTGATATTAGTAGTCATTTTACTGGCTGCTTGGGAAATTGGAGCACGCATTGTAAACTATCCGTTCATTTTACCAACGCCCACCGGTATTTTAACAAAGCTTTGGGATTTGCGAATGGATTTATTGTTTAAGCATTTGCCAGCTACGTTATCTATTGTCGTAATTGGGCTGCTTATATCCGTTGTGCTAGGGGTTCTGCTGGCCGTGTGGATGAATTGGAGTCCGCTTATTGAGCGTGCTTTCTATCCGCTTATTATTGCGTCGCAAATGATCCCGACCATTGCCATTGCTCCTGTATTTGTTCTCTGGTTTGGCTACTCCATTTGGAGCAAAGTGATTGTGACCGTATTAATTACTTTTTTTCCTATTACGGTTAGCACATTCGACGGGCTTCGTTCCACAAACAAAGAGTTAAAAGAACTCATGTTAACGATGGGAGCAACAAAAAAAGATATTTTCTTTAAGTTGAACATTCCTTCTGCACTGCCTCATTTTTATTCAGGGCTCAAAGTAGCGGTTACCTTTAGTATAATAGGTGCTGCCATTGGGGAATGGTTAGGTGCACAAGCAGGCTTAGGATATTTCAGTCGTCGCATGATGACACAGTTTGATGCAGCTGGTGTATTTGCACCAATTGTGATTTTATCCGCGCTTGGTATTTTATTCTTTATTATTGTAGTAGGTTTCGAAAAACGTTCATTAAAGTGGAGGAAAACAGAATGAAAAAATGGTTTGCGATTGGGTTAAGCCTGATGCTTGTTTTGATGCTCGCTGCTTGCGGCCAAGACAAGGAAAATAAAGCTGGTGACAGTAAAAAATTAAAAGACGTTACAATTATGCTTGATTGGTACCCAAATGCAGTGCACAGCTTCATTTACGCTGCACAAGAAAAAGGATATTTTAAAAAAGAAGGGCTGAATGTAAAAGTACAGTTTCCTGCTAATCCAACAGACTCGCTTAATTTAGCAGCTGCGGGGAAAGTTACGCTCGGCCTTTACTATCAGCCTGATGTAGCAATGGCACGAGCAAATGAAGATGTGCCGGTAAAGTCGGTAGGAGCGATTGTAAGGTCTCCGTTAAACCGAGTTGTGGCGCTGAAGGATAGCGGTATTACGCGTCCTAAAGATTTAGAAGGAAAAGTAGTAGGCTACAGCGGAACACCATTAAGCGAGTCTGTTCTAAAGAAAATGGTAAAAAGCGATGGAGGAGATCCTAATAAAGTAAAACTAGTAGACGTAGGATTTGAGTTGAATTCATCGCTGATTAGTAAAAAAGTAGATGCCGTAATAGGTGCGTATATTAACCACGAAGTACCATTGCTTCATAAAAAAGGATACAAAACGGTTGACATTGATCCTTCAGATTACGGTGTACCATCTTATTATGAGCTAGTGGCAGTTACTGGGGATCAAACGTGGGCAAAAGATTCTGATACGATTAAAGCGTTTTGGCGTGCTGCGACAAAAGGGTATGAGTACACAGAGAAGCATCCAAAAGACTCACTTCAAATTTTGTTAGATAACCAAGATAAGTCAAACTTTCCTCTTGAAAAAGACGTGGAAACAAAAAGTTTGAATATTTTACTTCCGAAAATGAAGTCTGAACACGGATTTGGCAGTCAAACGAAAGAATCATGGCAGTCAAATGTGGACTGGTTAAAAGAGTCGGGATTAATTAAGAAAAAGCCAAATGTAGATGAAATGTTTGAGAATATCGGAGAATCCAAGTAAATAATTTAGGACAAATTTAAAAAAACCTTCTTATACTGAACGTAACTTTCTGAACGAGAAAGTGAAAAGGTAAAGGAGGTTTTTTTATGGCTTTTACGATAGTAGATAAGGAAACATGTATTGCTTGCGGAGCATGTGGAGGAAGCGCACCAGATCTTTATGATTATGATTCAGAAGGTCTTGCTTATGCCGTGTTAGATAACAACGAAGGAACAAAAGAAGTTCCTGAACATCAGCAAGATGAGATGATGGAAGCGTGCGAAGGATGCCCCACAGAATCGATTAAAGTTGCAGAGCAGCCCTTTTATGGAGATGCACAAAAATTCGAATAGGGCTTTTGAAAAAAGTAAATAATGATAAAGTACATTTAGTTTCTATGTGAGATAAGTTAACATTTCGGCATGTTCAGTATAAGGTTTCAAAACAAAAAGGTCTTGCCTAGGCAAGACCTTTTTTTATTCTAAATTTGCATGCTTTCCGTACATTGTATGGGTATCAAGTTCTTTCTTCTCCATGAAGCGAAGAATCAGCGCATCGTAAAAGAGAAGAAGCGTTTGTTCAAACAGTGACGCCATAGG
The DNA here is from genome assembly GCF_058629175.1 of Priestia sp. MDV22-iso46. NCBI lineage: Bacteria > Bacillati > Bacillota > Bacilli > Caryophanales > Bacillaceae > Priestia > Priestia sp. MDV22-iso46. The sequence goes on along the minus strand of NZ_JBZVWT010000001.1, from coordinate 2,074,797 downwards.
CTGCACTGTTTGATAACTGCTTTGTTCTTGATCCTTCGGAGCACCGGGCAGCTTCACGATAAAGTCAGCCAGCTTGCCAAGCGTGGAGTCGGGAGAAATTGTGACTACTCCAACTTTTCCCCCAAGTTCTTTTGCTTTTTGAGCGATAGGAATCAAGCTCTTCGTCTCGCCAGAACCTGATCCGATGATTAATAAATCATCCTGCGTGAAAGTGGACGTCACGGTTTCTCCAATGACATAAGCATCAATGCCCATATGCATCATACGCATAGCAAACGACTTGCCCATAAGGCCTGAACGGCCTGCTCCTGTGACAAACACTTTTTTAGATGAGATGATGCCATTTACAAGCTGTTCAGCTTCATCGTCAGCGATTAGAGCTGTTGTTTGTAAAAGCTCATTCATAACCGTTTTTAAATGTTCGCTCGTCTGCATAGAAAGCTCCTTAATTTGTAATAAGCTCTTTCATTTGAGAAGCAACTGATTTTTTATCGTCTTGGCTCGTGATTCCTCCGCCAACGATAACAAGATCAGGCTGTGCTTTTACTACTTCAGGTAAAGATTCTAATTTAATGCCGCCAGCAACGGCTGTTTTTGCATTTTTTACAACGCTTTTGATTGTTACTAAATCTTCAAAAGAGTTTTGGCCAACTGCTTGAAGATCGTATCCTGTGTGTACACAGATATAGTCAACGCCAAATTCGTCTAGCTCTTTTGCGCGTCCTTTAATATCTTTTACACCAATCATATCGACTAGAATTTTTTTACCTTGTTTTTTGGCTTCTTCAACTGCACCTTTGATTGACATATCTTCAGCAACACCTAAGATGGTAATGATGTCTGCCCCAGCTTGAGAAGCTTGCTGTACTTCATAGCCAGCTGCATCCATAATTTTTAGGTCAGCTAATACTTTTAAATTAGGAAATGCTTCTTTAATTTCTTTAACGGCGCGAAGCCCTTCATTGATTACAACGGGCGTACCGATTTCCACGATATCAATATGTTCTTCAACTTCTTTTACTACCTCTTTTGCTTGAGAGATATTAACAAGATCTAATGCTAATTGTAATTCCATTCTACTCCACTCCTTACAGAAATCTATAAATACCTTTTGTGCTTTTTTACATAAAAAGCAGCTGGTGTAGTTATTGTACCCGCAGTTTGAGGTTCTTAAAAGTACGCACTTTTCCCACAAATAGTGTGGGAAATGATAGTATACAGAAGTATACTAATGGACATATCAGTCTTGTAACCGCTTAATTTTCATTAAAAATACGGATGACATTGAGTAACATCATCCGCATAAAAAAATAAAAACTATGGAATAGAAGGAGTAGTTTCCATCATTTAATTAACGTTTCCGCCTTTTGTTCTTGATTGATCAGCACTGTATCCCGGTAATTTTTACCCCAATCATACATGGCTGTCAAAATGGGCATTAAACTTTCTCCTTCTTTTGTAAGTGAGTATTCGACTTTAGGTGGTACGACAGGATAAACTTTACGGTTAACAATTAGATCTTCTTCCAGTTCCCGCAGCTGGTTAACCAGCATGCGCGGCGTAATATCAGGAATAAGCGATTTTAGTTCCCCGAACCGTTTTGTTCCTTCACGTCCTAAGTGCCATAGTATCAGCATCTTCCATTTTCCACCGATAATAGCAAGCGTTAATTCTTTTTCACAGTTAAATTCCTTATTAAGCTGGCTCAATTGCTTCACCCCTATGACCAATAGTATAAAATTTAAAGTACTACTTATTATACCGGTGCTGACAATCCTTTTACAAAAATCCGGCTTGTATCTTCCCATTAAAAAGCTCAGCTTTTCTTACTATATAGTTATTCTTGACTAGTGAGGTGTAAAAGGTGGCCTTTAGTCATGTTTTTTATTTTTAAGGAATTCAATTGTTTAAATATAAAAAAAGATGGGAAATCACTCAATAACAATGCTAAAGGAGGCAGTAAAAATGGAAAGAAGCCGATCTGAATTACAAAACCCTGCTTTAAGCAACAGCGCAGGCATTAATAACGACGTAGGAATCAATAACAATCCACAGACAGCTAATAGCACTACTGCTGTTAGCGCTGGAAAAAGCTGCAGCAGCAAGCTAGTAAAAGGTGTTGTTGTTGGGGCAGTTGTGGGTGGATGTATAACATTGCTTGATAATAAAACTCGCTCATCTGTTAAAAGAAGAGCCGTTACATTAAAGGACTCTTCTGCAAACATGATTAATCAAGTAAAAGAGAACCCTCAAGAAACAAAAGAAAAAATGGTGCAACAAATGAAAAACGCATCGAATCTTTTAAAAGATGCAATTAATGATGCTAAACATTTGTACGAGCGTGTAAATGAAGATTTCTTTAAGCAAGCAGAAGATGTGAAAAGCGTTACGCATGATGCAAAATCGACGGTAGAAGATGCTAAAAGTGATTTACAGCAAATTGGTGAAAAAGTGAAAGATGCAACTTCTGAAATAAGTAAAGAAAAAATGACACCAGACGAAAAACCAGAAGCTGAGCGTGAAAGAACATACCAGTCTATTCACTAAAAAGGAGATGTTAACTGTGAGTCAAATGAATGAAGGAACTACAAAAGACATGAATAAAATTGAAGAAACGGCAGATAATTTAGGGACGGAGAAAAAAGAAGCAATTTTGCAGAACTTTGATACGTTTACTGATTATTTGAGTCAAAAAGTTCATGTCGGTAAAAAGCTCGGGTTAAGCGAGGAACAATTAACGGCCGCTACAAAAAAAGTGGCTAGCTATTTAGCCAAAAATGAGGAGCCTCGAAACCGAGAAGAAAAAGTCCTTCATGAGTTATGGAAAGTCAGCAGTGAAGAGGAAAAGGAAGTCCTTTCTCATCTCATTTTAAAACTAGTTGCGTAACATTAAAAAAGCATCCCATCTATCAGGATGCTTTTTTAATGTATTAAGATGATTGATTTTGAGCCTCTTGAATCGTTTTATCCCAGTCAATACCGCAATCATCCGTTGTACAAGAAGATTGCTGTGCGCAGCTTGCACATTTTCCCTGAGTACTCTTGCGGAAGAATTTTGTCATATGATAAAGGGCATATCCAAATATCAAAACCCCAATTAAAATGTTAATAATCAATATTATTCACTCCTTTTAAGAAAAACCAAGTACTTTTCCAATAGTGTGTACAAGCAAAGCTACGAGATAAGCGACAACCAAAGGGTAGGCCACAGCAAATGCTGTCCATTTCAATGAGCCGGTTTCTCGTCGAATAACAGCGACGGTTGCTAGACACGGAACATAAAGAAGAACAAACACCATAAACGTATAGGCTGTTAGCGGTGTAAAGAATGTCTTCATTGTGTCGCCAAGCTGTCCTTCTTGTACTTTATAAATGATGCTCATAGTTGAAACAACCACTTCTTTTGCTAGGAAGCCTGTAATCAGTGATGCTACAGCTTGCCATGTCGCAAAACCTAAAGGGATAAATAGAGGAGCGATAGCACCTCCAATAATAGCCATAAAGCTATTTTCCATATCTACTCCAAAACCGCCAGGGCCAGCGTAAGATGATAGCCAGATAAATACAGAGCCAGCTAAAATAACCGTACCTGCTTTTCGGACGAAATTTCGGCCTTTTTCCCACGTGCTTCTCCAAAGAGTCTTGGCTTGAGGTACGCGGTAAGGAGGAAGTTCGACAATAAAAGTTGATTGTTCGTCTTTAAGAAGCGTTACTGATAAAATTTTCGTTACAACAAGTGCTAAAATAATGCCAAGCAAGTACATAGAAAACACCACAGCTGCTCCGTTTTGCACAAAAAACGCACCTACAAACAAAGCGTATACAGGAAGGCGTGCTGAGCAGCTCATAAATGGATTTACTAAAATGGTCATAAGGCGCTCTTTTCGCTGTTCAATTGTACGCGCGGCCATGATCCCCGGTACGTTACATCCAAAGCTAATAATCATCGGAATAAATGCTTTTCCGTTCAAACCGAAAAATTCCATGATACGATCCATTACTACAGCAATTCGAGCCATGTATCCTGAATCTTCAAGCAGTGAAATGAAAAAGAACAGGACAAAGATTTGTGGTACAAATACTAGTACGCCGCCTACGCCTGCGATGATGCCGTCCACAATTAAATCATGAATAAATGGAGCAGCACCAGCTGCATTTAGAAGAGAATCAGCGCCTTTACTAAGCGTTCCGCCAAAAAAACCGTCCAGTTTATCAGAAAGAGGAACGCCAATCCAAGTAAACGTAATATTAAAAATCAAATACATTAAGCCAAGAAAAATAGGGAGACCAAGCCACTTATGCGTCACAATTCGATCGATTCGATCTGTGAAGGTTAGAGGTGTTTCACTGCCCTTTACGATACACTCGCTGGAAATGCGCTCGATAAATGCTGTACGCACGTCGAAGAAATGCTCGCTAAGCGGCTTGGTTAATTTTTGTGCAGCTGCTTTTCGAAGCTCAAGCAGCTCTGAGTAACTCGTTTTTTCTTTTAATGTTGATTCAATTACGCTATTTTCAGCTAAAAATTGAATGGCAATCCATCTGCTGACATCCGCTTTTGTTTGAATCATATGAATTGCGTGTTCAGCGGTTTCCCCGTAATTTAGTTGAAATAACGGGGCTTTTAAATCTTGCTTCAAAGTGGAGAGAAGCTCATTAATTCCTTTTCCATTGCGGGCAATAATTGCAGAAACCGGAATATGTAATGATTTGCTAAGCTTCTCCAAATGAAAAGTCAATCCGCGTTTTTCCGCTACATCAATCATATTTAAGCCGATTACTAATGGCTTTCCATATTCCAATGCTTGAATAGTGAGATGCATGCTTCTTTCAAACTGAGAAGCGTCTACAATATTCAGCATACTGTTAAATTCTCCGGTTAACAAAAAGTTAGTTACCACTGCTTCATCTGAAGAAAGAGGAGTAAAATCATACACACCCGGCAAATCAACCAGCTGGCTGTTTTGCTTTTTAATAGACCCAACTTTCTTTTCAACGGTTACACCGCTCCAGTTTCCTACGTATTCATAGGAATCTGTTAATATATTGAATAAAGAAGTTTTTCCTGTGTTTGGATTTCCTAAAAGTGCAATTGTACTCATGCTGTCTCAACCTCAATTTTAGCCGCATCGCGTTTTCGGATGCTAATCATTTGACCTTGACATTCAATAATACAAGGTCCTCCTAAGATGGTTTTTTGCTTCATGCATAGTTCGCAGCCTTTTTTTACTCCAAAAGAAAGAAGGCGGCGTTCTAATGATCTATCTAAAAATTCAATGTTTTTAACTTTTACTTTGTCGCCAATACTCACGGTAGTTAAATTCATCATTCAGCACTCCTGTTAATGATAATCATTTTCAATTTGTATCTATCTCGATTATACATAAGGTTCTAAAATCAATCAATGCTTCTAGAGCGTTACAATTAAAAATATATATTTATAACTATATTTTTCAGGTGAAATTATGTACGATTTTAGCAGCAAATTGTAAGGAGGGATGTGAGTGGAGGTAATCATTCGCAAAATGAGAAAAGAAGATATTACGTCTGTTCAATACGTCGCAAAGATGAGCTGGTATGATACATATGAAGGAATTATTCCTAGAAGCGTTCAGAATCGGTTTCTTTCAGAAGCATACTCCAATAAAAGGCTGCTGTGGCGCCTGCGCAATTCGTTCATTTATGTAGCAACTATTGATGAGAAAATCGTAGGGTACGCTAACTTTTTCCGACTACAAAACAGAGGGGAAATAGAACTAGGATCTATCTATATACTGCCTGCTTATCAAGGAAAAGGAATCGGTTCGCAATTGTTAGAAAAAGGAATGAAGCGCTCGAAGGAATTAAAAATCGTTTACATTAACGTAGAAAGGGAAAACGGAATAGGCCGTGCTTTTTATCAATCAAAAGGTTTCCAGCTCGTGGGTGAATTTGATGATGAATTTGAAGGGCATTTGTTAAAAACGATGCGGATGAAGTTAATGATTTAAGCCTATAGCATGAACGTTATCTTAAAAAAGCTGATTTTAAACTTTCTGCTAAAATCAGCTTTTAATTACAGAATAACGATTGACCTTATTCTTGTGAATATGGTAACATTAATCAGAACTTAATGACCGAAAATGTTTTTCGGTCAAACAGTCAGGCGGAAGTAAGGATTATTGGAGGCTAAAAAACATGAATATGATTAAAGGAGAATGGAAAAAAATCTTTTCCAAACCAATGACTATTGTTGTGATTTGCGGATTGTTATTTGTTCCATTACTTTATAATGTCATCTTTTTATCTGCTTACTGGGATCCGTATGGAAAAACAGATCAAATTCCAGTTGCAGTGGTAAATGAAGATAAAGGTGCTACGTTAGATGGAAAGAAATTGAATGTCGGTCGTGATTTTGTTGATGATTTAAAGAAAAACGATAAATTTGACTGGAAATTTACGAACAAAGAAAAAGCGTTAGAAGGCTTAAAAAATGAGGACTACTATTTAGTTTTAGAAATTCCAAAGAATTTCTCCAAAAATGCAACAACATTAATGGATAAAGATCCTAAAAAAATGAAATTTATCTATCATACAAATGCCGGAAAGAACTATTCAGGCGCTCAAATTAGCTCAAATGCAGTGGCTAAAATCAATGATCAGATTAAAGAAGCGGTCACAAAGCAGTATGCTGAAACGGTATTTGACAGCTTTAAGCAAGTAGCGGACGGTCTTCAAAAAGCAAGTGACGGTGCAGGAGAGCTCGAAAACGGCTCAAAAACGCTGCGAGATAACATGAAGAAATTAGCAGACAGCACGGTTACATTCGAAGACGGTACAGCTAAATTAGCAAACGGGTTAACGGATGCACGAAAAGGAGCAACAGATTTAAATGCTGGTGCAGCTAAGCTACTAAACGGTGCGGACACAATTAATGAAAACTTAGGCAGCCTAAACAGCGGTTTAGGAAAGTTAGAAAGTGGGAGCGGACAGCTTTATGCGGCTTCTAAAGAACTTGAAACAGGTGCAGGAAAGCTTAGCACTGGATTAGGAAAGCTACAAGACGGAACTGAAAAACTGCAAGGTGGGACCAAAAAACTCCAGGATGCTACAAAGCAACTTAATGAAGGAACAAAAACACTTCAAGGGAAACTACCGCAGTTCACGAGCGGCTTAAACCAAGTGGACGCTGAAGTGAGCAGCGTTACGCAGCAAATTAATCAAGCGGAACAGGAAATTACGCAGATTAAACAGCAGGTCGATTCAAAAAAAGCAGAGTTTGAACAGCAGCAGCAAGCCCTCATTGACAGCATTAACAGCAACGAGTCCATTCCTGATGAGCAAAAACAAACGCTGATTGCAGGAATTAAAAAACTCACGTCGCAGCAGTTTATGGATGAACAGCAGCAAAAAGCAGAGCAGCTAAAAGCAAAAGTAGATAAAGTGCAAGAGTTATCTGCGGCGCTGCAAAAGCTGTCTAAAGGCGGAGAAGATATTCAAAGCGCTATTAATAAAATTGCTGATGGACAAAGTCAGCTGTATAATGGCCAAACTCAGTTATACAACGCACAAACTCAGTTATATAATGGTCAAACTCAATTATACAACGGTGCTGTTAAACTAGCAGACGGAGAAAAGCAGTTCAACAGCAAATTTGCAGAGCTAAACAGCGGTATTGCTGACGCTCATACAGGAGCTGGAAAGCTTGCTGACGGGCAGCAGCAAATTGTGGATGGGCTTAAGAAGTCTGAACAAGGAAGCGCAGCGCTAGCAAATGGTTTAACACAGCTAGAAAACGGGGCAACCAAGTTAGCAAATGGTTCTAAAGAGTTAACAAATGGTTCGTCCAAACTATATGATGGTTCATCTAAATTATCAGATGGAACGAGCGAGCTTCATTCATCTTTAGCAGATGGTGCAAAAGATGCAAAAGATGTTAAAGCGGATGATAAAACATATAGTATGTTTTCAAATCCAACGGATTTAAAATCAGATAAACAAAACAATGTAGATAAGTACGGTGTCGGATTAGCTCCATACATCTTATGTATTGGCTTGTTTGCGGGAACATTAATGTTTTCAGCGGTATATCCAATGAAAGAGCCATCAATTCGACCGACATCAGGCATTTCGTGGTTCTTAAGTAAGTTTAGTGTCATCACTATTGTAGGTATGCTGCAGGCAGCGATTGCTGTTACAGCTCTTCTATGGGGCTTGCATTTAAACGTAACAAGCATTTGGCACTTCTATATCTTTACCATGATTACAGGTGTGACGTTCTTTACACTTATCTTGTTCTTAACAACAGGGTTAGGAAAAGTAGGGCAGTATTTAGCCTTCATTATTCTGCTGCTTCAAATTGGCGGCAGTGCAGGTACATTCCCTAAAGCACTTGTGCCGGAATTCTTCCAGGCAATTAATCCGTACTTGCCTATGACCTATGCAATTCGCGGTTTCCGTGAAATCATTTCAATTGGTGATGATTTCGGCTATGTATGGCATCAGGCTGGCGTACTTGGAATCTTTGCAGCAATCTTCATCACTCTTTCATTGATAATGTTTTATATCAATGCCAGAAAAGAGAAGCATCACACAGAAGAAGAGGCAGCAGCATAATTTAACTAATACAAAAAGAGAGTTCCAGTTTAAAAAGGAACTCTCTTTTTCTTTATGATAGTATAGGTTTACGTATATAAAGAGGGGAACGTGAATGCATGCAGCTTACAAAATTTTCGGTATATGAAAGTGATCGTGTAAAAAAGTGGCAGGAAGGGCTGAAGGAATGGGACGGTTCAATATCGGAGCGGATGATAAACGACCGAGCTGAAGATGAATTTTGGCAGCAGTATTTAGAGAAAATGTCTTTTAATTCAGTAAATGACCCTGTAGTAAAACAGCTTCAACAAGAACTTCTTGCTTTTTTGAATCCAAATGACTCTGTTATGGAAATTGGCCCTGGCTGGGGGAATTATACGTTTTCGATTGCTGATTATGTAAAAGAACTTACGTGTATGGATTGTTCGCCAAGCATTATTCGCTACTTACAAACGCAATCAGATGCCCGCTCTAATCTAAAGTTTATAGAAGGTAAATGGGAGTATGAGCGTCTAACAGATAACTATGATGCCGTAGTAGGAATAAACTGTTTTTACCGTATGCATAATATTGTCGATGGTCTCTTAAATATGAATGATTCGGCTAATCGTTTGGCGGTTATCGGCATGTCAACGGGTCCAGAAAAGCCTCATTACGTAGAGTTACATAGAAAACTTGGGTACGAGATTAAATGGCGCCGTAAGGAATATATTGACTTACTAAATATTTTATATGAACTGGGTATTTACGCAGATTGTAAGCTGGTTCCTATAACCAAAACGGTAACCTATGAGACGTACGAAGATCTCATCAGGAAGAACTCGACAAAGGTGCTTTCTAAAGATATTGACAAGTTAGAAACTGAGAAGATTATTTTACAGCATGTAAAGAAAATAAATGGCAGATATGAATATACGTATCAATATCATATGGCTTTTATTTATTGGAAACCGATAAAAAGAACCTGTTGAGTAAAATCAACGGGTTCTTTTTAGTAGTGATAAAGCTGTAATTTAGAATAAGCAATATTAAAATCGTCGCCGCTTAGAAGAACTTTCAATTCCTGCTTCTTCACGGTATTTAGCTACTGTTCTTCTTGAAATTTGAATTCCTTCGCTGGAAAGAAGAGACATGAGCTTTTGATCTGAAAGAGGTTTTAATTTATTTTCTTCGGCAATTAATGTTTTAATTTTTTCTTTTATAAAGGCAGTAGAATTGCTTTGTTCGCCATCAGTTCGCTCTAAAGAATTGGTGAAAAAGTATTTTAACTCAAACAGCCCGCGTGGCGTTTGAATATACTTTCCGTTAGTCGCACGGCTTACCGTTGATTCGTGACAGTCTACTTTTTGAGCAATATCTTTTAAGGTAAGCGGCTTTAGCCCCGAAATACCCATTTCAAAAAAATCTTGCTGATGTTCCACAATGGCTTTGGACACGTTGTAAATCGTCGCATTACGCTGCTCAATACTATTGATTAGCCAAGTAGCTTCATGAATTTTTTCCTGTACGTATCGATCGGTTGTTACGCATGCAGAGCGATGAACCAGCTTTTGATAGGTACCGTTAATTTCGATGGGCGGAAGCAGCTCGCTATGAAGAATAACATGATAGCGGCCGTCAACTTTTTGTACCGTTACATCAGGCGAGATGTACTTCGTAAGCGGGACGTGGAAATCTCCTGCTGGACGAGGATTTAATGTCCGCAAGCAGTCAACAATTTCTTGTACTTCACGCATCGAAATAGAGTATTTTTTTGAAATGTTCCGATATTTTTTGTTAGCAATATCTTCAATATCGTGTTTTACCACGTCGTATAAAAGAGGAGGCTTTGACGTTTTGGCCTTAATTTGAATAAGCAGTGAATCGACAAAATTTTGAGCGCCCACGCCAATCGGATCAAAGCTTTGTAAAACGTGAATCATATCGTTGACTTCGTTAATTGAAACATTCAACAGTTCGGCTGCCAGTTTTGGCTCAATTGCTAAAAAGCCGTTTTTATTTAAGTTTCCAATTAGAAATTGAACGATGTGTTTTTGATGTGAGTGTAAATGATTTAGCATAGACAGCTGCTCTAATAAATGACTCTCTAATGTCACAGTTTGATCAGATATATAATTAAACGGATTATACTCGTCGTCGGTATAACCTTTTGAATATGAACGCTGTTCTCGAGTATCAAATGAATCTTTTTGCTGAGAGTCGCCAGCAGACAGTTTAATTACAGGATTTTCATTGACTTGCTGATGAAGATAATGAACTAAATCGGCCGTAGAATAATTTAAAATGTTGATAGACTGACGTAATTCAGGTGTCATGGCCAATTTTAATAGTTGTTTTTGGGATAAATCTAAACCTAATTGCATCATTGAATCACCTATCATTCTTGAGTTTTATTTCGACAATTCTGGCTGCATCGTTCGACATCATCATAGCTGAAAATGCGAAAGAATTCTATAGTGTTGTCAGATGTTCTTACACAGGGACGAATCGCAAGAAAGAGTAGGAGAATAGATAAAACAAAAACGAATAGCTCCTGGCAATAGCTATTCGCTTGTTTTAACAGAGCCGCTAGGAGAACTTAGCTGCAATTTGGGGTGTTTCCCATTCTTCTATCTCCCCATGCGCACATCATATTTAAAATTTCTCGTAAGGTTTCGCCCTCTTCACTGAGTGAGTACTCTACTTTAGGAGGAACTTCATTGTATACTTTTCTATTAACCACACCGTCTTTTTCTAATTCTTTTAGCTGTTGGGACAGCATTTTTTTGGTAATAGCAGGCATAGCTCGCTGAAGTTCACTAAAACGTTTTTCGCCTTCTTTTAATAGGCATAAAATAACGACTTTCCATTTCCCGCCGATTACTTCAAGTGTTGCTTCAACAGGTACATTATAGTGGGGTGCTTTCACCGTTAATCCTCCATTCATAAACAGATATGAAATATGGATATAATAATTTAATATCCATAGACCTAGGTTACCGGGAAGGTACCTGGTTACATGAAAGTGCCGTCTTTTGTAAACAACATGTATTTATTATACTGAAAAAGAACTTTTAATTGAAGGAAGAAATGTAAAAGGGGAGATCTTGATGAAAGCTTTACTGCTAGAAGGCAAAGGGAAAGTAAGTGAGATGAAAGTCGGAAATATCCAAAAGCCGCATCCAGCTAAAGGTGAAATTTTAGTTAAAATTAAAGCTACTGCCCTGAACCCTGTAGATTATAAAACAGGAAACGGTGGCAATCCTAGTTGGACATATCCTCACGTATTAGGACTTGATTCAGCTGGCGTTGTCGAGGAAGTGGGAGAAGAAGTCACAACTGTCAAAGTCGGAGACCGCGTTGTAGCGGGGTCTCATCTGTTCCGCTGTTCCCGCAGGAGTCTTCGCCTTGCTCTCCAATCAACAGCTAGAAGCAACTAACTGGATGAACCCTACGTTTACCAACACAATGAAAAGGTCCGAACAATTACTCGTTCGGACCTTCCTTAAACTAACATACTTTTTATTTTACCTCTTTTAAATCGTAAACTGCTGCGTATAGAGCTTGTGATAAAACCCTTGTTTTTCTAGCAGCTCGCGATGATTTCCTTCTTCAATAATTTGTCCGTCTTTTAAGACAAGGATTTGATTTGCATTTTCAATCGTTTTAAGGCGGTGGGCAATCACAAAGCTTGTTTTTCCTTTTAATAGATTACTCATTCCTCTTTGAATATCAATTTCTGTTTTTGTATCAATGTTGGAAGTAGCTTCGTCTAAAATTAAAATATCACAGTCAGAAAGCATGGCTCGAGCAATCGATAAAAGCTGCTTTTGACCTTCACTTAAATTTCCTCCGCCAGCTGAAATCACGGTATTGTATTGCTGCGGCAGATGCTTGATAAACGAATGAGCATTGGCCATCTTTGCGGCGCTTTTAACTTCTTCGTCGCTGGCATCTAACCGGCCAAATCGAATATTATCCGCAATCGTACCGGAAAATAAATAGGTATCTTGAAGAACAATGCCGATTCGGTTTCGTAAATCATGGATGTTATAGTCACTGATGGAACGTCCGTCAATTTTAATGTCTCCGTTTGAGATGTCATAAAATCGTGTGAGCAAGTTAATGATTGTTGTTTTACCAGAACCTGTCGGACCGACCAAAGCAACCATTTCACCTTTTTTTGCTGTCAGTGTAACATCTTTTAAAATCATTTTTTCATCGTTATAGCCAAATGATACGTTCTCAAAAGCAACGTCTCCTGCAAATTTTGTAACAGAAAGAGCGTTTGGTTTGTTTGTGACGTCCGGCTGCTCATCCATAATCGCAAACACGCGCTCTGCGCCGGCAATAGCCGAAAGAATGGTGTTTACTAAGTTTGCCATTTGACTGATTGGGCGAGAGAACTGACGTGAGTAGTTAACAAATGAAGCGATCATCCCAACTGTAACGCTACCTTGAACAGCCATAAATGCTCCCGCTCCAATCACTAGTGCTAAGCCTAAGTTGTTAATAAAGTTTGTGACAGGACCTAAAAAGCCTGAAAATGTTTCCGCTTTTGTTGCTGAACTTCTCAGCTGTTCATTTCGTTCATTAAAAACAGTTAAAAAGTCTTTTTCCTTACTAAAAAGCGTAACAACTTCTCCTCCAGAGATTGCTTCTTCTACAAAGCCGTTTAGCTCACCTAAATCTTTTTGGCGTTTGACAAAATTTTCACTGCTTCGTTTTAATATTTGTCGAACGATTATAACCATCAATGGAATAACAATCAGCGTGATAATGGCAAGAATCCAGTTGAGCGAGAACATCGCAATGGTAATGCCCACTAAAGACAAAATAGAGGACAGAGCCTGAATAACGCTTTGACTCAGAGCGTTGTTTAGATTATCAATATCATTTGTGACTCTGCTCATTAACTCTCCGTGAGCTCGTTTGTCAAAAAAGCGAAGGGAGAGAGTCTGAAGCTTTGCAAATAAATCTTGGCGGAGCATTCCAATAGTCGTAAACGAAACGTTCACCATTAAATAGGTTTGCAGCCATGTTAATAAAGATGTCGTGATATAAATTCCTGCAAGAATAAGGGACATTCGTATCGTCCCGCTGATATCTTTAGGAATAATATGCTCATCAATAATAACCCCAATTAAATAAGGGCCTAATAAATTAAGCAGGGAAGTCACAATAACTAAGATTATCGCAGCCGCAAGCGGAGGTTTTCGTTTCCCCATATATGACCAGATTCTGTACAGTGTTTTTTTCGCATTCTTTGGCTTAACTACAGGGCCTTTCATCATTCCTCTAGGGCCGCGAATAGAGCTCATTTGATTTTTACCTTGATTATTCACTAGGCAACACCTCTTTTCCGCCTTGTGCAAGATAAATGTCGTAATAAAGAGAGCGATAACGAAGCAATTCTTCATGAGTCCCTTGTTCAGCAATTTTGCCTTCATCCATGACGATAATATGATCAGCGTGGAGAAGAGACGAAATTTTAGAAGCAATGATGATAACGGTCGCATCAGCAAACTCTTCTTTTAAATGTTTTAGTACCTGTGCTTCTGAGACAGCGTCTAATGCCGAAGTTGCATCATCGATGACCAGGATAGCGGGCTTTCTAACAAATGCACGCGCGATTGAAAGACGCTGCTTTTGCCCTCCTGATAAATTGGTCGCCCCTCGCGTTAAAGGATACTCATATCTTTCTGGGAGTTTTTCAATAAACTCCGTTGCGCATGCAAAATCCGCAGCATCTTCAATTTCTGAGGAAGAAGCATGATCTTTTCCCATTCGAATATTCATATCAATCGTACCGGTAAACAGCGTAGCTTTTTGAGGAATAAACCCAATGGATGAGCGAAGCTCTTTTACGTCATAGTCCGTAAGATTTTTTCCATCTACAAAAATTTCGCCGCCATCGGGATCATATAAGCGGGAAATAAGTTTTGCAAGCGTCGACTTTCCGCTTCCAGTAGAGCCAATAATGCCAATGGTTTCCCCGTGTCTAGCAGTAAACGAAATATCTTTTAATACGTTTTCGCCATTTTTACTATAGCTGTATGTAACGTTTTGAAACGATAGATCACCTTTAAGTCTGTTGATTTGAGCAGCAGAGTTTGCTGGAGGGATGTCTATTTTTGTTTTTAAAACAGAATCGATTCGTTCAGCTGAAGGGAATGCGCGTGTAATTTGCATCAGCACCATGCTGCTTGACATAAGTCCGTTTAAAATAATCGTTAAGTAATTAATAAAAGCTAAAATCACACCTGCTTCAATTTTTCCTGCTTCGACTTGAAGTCCTCCCAGCCATAGAGTAGCTACCATTCCGATATTTACTACAAATAAAATAACGGGCATTAAAAGCGAAATAAGCTGAACAGCACTCATATTAGCTCGCGTCAAGGAACTGTTTGCTTCTTTAAACTGATTGATTTCATACGATTCTCTTACATACGCCTTTACTACACGCATCCCTGATAAATTTTCTTGGACTTTTGTATTTACACGATCAACGCTTTGCTGAACTTTTTTAAAAAGTTTTCCAGCTTTCGTGATCACAAACCAAATGCATAAAAATAAAATAGGGACGACCACGACGATAACAGGAAACAAAGAACGAGCGGTTAATAACACGATCACAATACTTCCTGCAAAAAGTAAAGGACCTCTAACTAATACTTTTAGCGTCATATTCAATGCGTTTTGAACACTCGTTACATCATTTGTCATGACGGTAATTAAGTGACCAGTCCCTAGTTTGTCTCTGTTGCTGTTTGAGAGGTTTTCAATTTTTTCAAAAAGCGATTTCCGAATATCGGTAGAAAAATTTACTGCCGCTTTTGTGCTAAGGATGGCGCAGACGATACCGGCAGCTAAGCCAATGACTGCTAACATGAGCATAAGGATACTTCGAGTGATAACATATGTTTGATCGTTGTTTGCAATGCCATAATCAATGATATGCTGCATAATAGTAGGCTGAAGAAGGTCAGCTAACACTTCAATTACCATCAATAGCGGGGCAAACAGCGCGAGCCATTTGTAAGGTTTTAAGTAAGGGTACAAAGATTTAATTGTATTCACACATTGTGGCACTCCTTTCTGTAAAAAATATGGTAACATAGAATAAGTTTAGAAGTTTGTTTCAAGCAACATTTATTATACGCCAATGCAAGCAGAAATCCACTTTTTGAGAGGGTCAGGTATGCAATGAATCAAACATTACGAGTACATCATCCGCTTTTTGGATCTTTGTTATATGACTCGGCCTGGGTTGGAGAAAAACAGGTCACTTTCTTTGGACAAAAACAACAGGTGTTGCTGACAATTGATGGAGATAAAGAGAAGCCATTTCAAAAACGACAAGAAGAGGCCTTTCAAGCATTTTGGCTTCAAGGTGAATTGTTGTTAAAGAGGACGGAAAAAGCTCTTTTTGATTATTATCAACAGGTGCGAGATGAATACAGAACTCAAGTTGAAAAAGACGTGGTAGACTTATTAGTTCCGAATGTAAAAAAGCGAAAAGACATCGGGTTTTTAGTTGAGTGTATTCAAATCTTTGTTCCTGAAGCACCTCATGATACAAGAGAACTTGGTTTGTTTTTTGAATGTACGTGGGAAGAAGAGCATATGTTAGCTGTAAAGTTTAGAAATGAACAAATTTCCGCTATTGGTTTACAAGAAGATTTATTCTAGTAAAAAGCCTTGAAGCAAAGTGCTTCAAGGCTTTTTGGCATTAATGTTTGACAGGCTCTTCGATTCCCAAACCTGTATTTGCTTTTACTAAAATCTCATCAAATTTCTTTTCGTCTGCTTTTTTAGACGAAAGAAGTGTTCCTATAAAAGCAGCTAAGAAGCCTAGAGGAATAGAGATAATACCAGGGTTTGTTAGCGTAATGAGCGGTTCACCTACAAAGATAGCAGCTCCCGGCTCAGGTGCCCACACGTTTGGACTAATGGCAACTAAAAACAGGGAGCTGAATAGTCCAACCAGCATACCAGTGACTGCTCCTGCTGTATTAAAACGTTTCCAAAAAATAGTGAGAAGAATAATTGGCAAGTTAGCGCTCGCTGCTACCGCAAACGCAAGTGCCACTAAAAATGCCACGTTCATGTTTTGAGCAAATAATGCAAGAATAATAGATAAAATGGATACCCCAATAGAAGCCCATCGTGCAGCCACTACCTGTTCTTTTTCAGTAGCAGCTCCTTTACGGAGAATATGACTATAGAAGTCGTGCGCGAATGCTGAAGCTGCTGAGAGCACCAGCCCAGCTACAACAGCTAAAATCGTAGCAAAAGCTACAGCTGAGACAAACGCAAAGAGAAAGTCTCCGCCAAGAACTTGAGCGAGCAGGGGAGCTGCCATGTTTCCTGCTGCATTTGCTTTGATAATATCATCGTACCCTACAAATGCAGCAGCACCGAACCCTAAAAAGATTGTCATAATGTAAAAAACGCCAATGATCCACGTTGCATAAATAACAGACTTTCGTGCGGTGATGGCATCTTTTACTGTAAAGAAACGAATAAGGATATGAGGAAGGCCTGCTGTACCAAGAACAAGAGCTAAATTCAACGAAATCATGTCCAGCGGATTTTTGAATTTATTTCCAGGATTTAAAAAGCCGTCACCAAGAGGAGTTGCGGTTTTCATCTCAGAAAACATTTTAGCTAAGCTAAAATCAAATTTTGAAAATACAATAATGGAAATAATGAACGTACCAATCATCAGAAGCAAGGCTTTGACAATCTGCACCCAGCTGGTCGCCGTCATCCCTCCAAATACAACGTAAACCGTCATCAAGACGCCGACAATCAAGACAGAATACACGTAATCTAGACCAAGTAATAAATGAATTAATGCTCCTGCTCCAACAAGCTGTGCAATCATATAAAAAATGGAAATGGTGATCGTGTTTAACGCAGCAACTCCCCGCACTTTCTTTTCGTTAAAACGAGCTGCTATCATATCTGCCATCGTGTACTTTCCTAAGTTGCGAAGTGGTTCAGCTACAATGTATAACACGACGAGATAGGCAACTAAAAAGCCGATGCTGTAAAAAAAACCGTCAAATCCAGAAAGCGCTACCATTCCAGCTATGCCTAAAAATGACGCAGCAGACATATAATCTCCGGCAATCGCCATGCCGTTTTGCCAGCCGGTTAAACTTCCATCTGCTGTATAAAAGTCACTGGTCGTTTTTGTCCGCTTGGATGCCGCATACGTAATGATTAGCGTAAGACCTACAATGGCTAAAAAAAGTGAAAAAGCTAGTACGTTCATTCATTTAACCCCCTATTCAATTTGCAGCTTCTTTTTTTATCGTGTCAACAAGTTCATCAAATTTCGAGGCTCTTTTTGTGTATAGAATGCATAGGGTCCAGGTCATCACAAACTGTGCAAAAGCAAATACCCACGCCCAGGTCATAGAAGCAAAGGCTGGTTTGTTTAAGACGGTTGTGTAAGCCGTTAAGATAGGCAAGGTAAAATAAAAAGCAAGAAAAAACAGAGAGAGCGGTAAAATAAAATTGCGTTTTTGTTTCAAAAGCTTTTGAAATGAAGCAGACTGTACAATTTCTGTGTAATCAGGAGAGGAAGAAGCATTGTTTACCTTCTTTAAAGAATTTTCATTCATCGCCAAGCGGAATTCCCCCTTTGATAATAAATAGATGAAGCGAAAAGCTTCATATCACTTGAATTATATTATTTTCGGAATAAAAAGTAAATTCTGTCTTTTTGCGAGAATGGTAACTGTTTAAGTTTTTTAATATACTAAAGGTTCACAATAAATGCATACTGCCATAATAAAAAAAGAACAACATTCAATACAAAGGAAAAATCATTCGCAAAAGAAATGTTGAAATTCATCCTTAGTTTCTTTTATATATAAGGCTTTTCTTTATTATTTAAACGTTATTTGGTTGTTTGATCTTTTGAAAAAGAAGAGAAGATGATGATAAAATCATAAGCACACAATAATGCTTAGAGAGGAAACAGGTTGAGAAAATAAGCTATTATTTAGAGATGGTTATAAATAGACAAGATATTATGAAAGATTTCTATATGAATGATAATTTTTCTTTATAGTAAACAAATAATGTGACTACTTATATAAAAGAGAAAAGGTGAAAGAATGGCATTTGGAATTAAACGCCCGGAACTAAACGCATGGAAAGCAGCTGTTAAGCGAGGAGAGATCGCATTTTTAACTCATTATTGGCTTGATGAGCGTTTTCCACATGCAACTACCGTAACAAAAGTAGGTTGCAGTGACTTAAATAAGCTGATTAAGTGGGGAAAAAAGTATGGTATTCCCGCTAAGTATATTGATAATCGATCCGGCTATCCTCATTTCGATTTACTAGGCGAGCGTCAGAAAGAAATTATGAAAAAGGAAAATCAGCTGGAGCAGCTGAAGCGATTTGAAGAAGTTAACGAGTGAAAAGCAAAACTAATTTCAAAAACTGTAAAAAAATTCTATTGTTAAGGCTTTTTTTATGTTTAAATAGAAAAAACAGTGGAATAGATTAAGAAGAACAATTACGTCATATATTCTCTCTTATAGGGAAAAAACCTTAGGCGAGTTTCCTTATTTGATACGATAAAGAGCTTTGCTTTATAATAAAATTGTTGTTCGGATAAAAGGAGGAAGAAGGGCATGTCCGAGGTTGGAACTTTAAAAAAAGGATTAGATATCTTCTCTTTGCTTTTAAACCGTCCGAATATGACTATTCCAGAAATGATGGAAGCGCTCGGTTTTAATAAGAGTACGATGTATCGTCTTGTGAGCACGCTTGAACAAAACGGATTTATTGTAAGAAACCCGTCTAACCGCTATACGGTTTCACCACAACTGGTGCTGGCACTCGTGCAAAATACGATGCATACGAACTATGAAATGAATTGGCTCTCTGTTCCTGCTATGCAGAAGCTGAGTGAAGAGACCAAAGAGACCATTTATGCGGGAATTCTCCATCATAAACAAATGGTTACAACTCAGGTGGTCAACGGGCAATATAGCACTCGTACGCATTCCGAAGTAGGAAATAAAAAGCCGCTTCATGCAAATGCTATTGGAAAGTGTATTCTTGCTTATCAAGAGGACAGCGTACAAAAATCTATTCTTCATGAACTTTCGCTTGAAGCTTATACAGATCGAACGATCACCGAGCTGGACGAGCTTGAAGCTGATTTGGCTTTAAGTAAGGAAAGAGGATATGCTGTCGATGATGAAGAACGGGAGCCGGGCGTTCGCTGTATTGCAGCCCCTATTTTCAGAAAAGGAAAAATAATGGCGGCTATTGCTTTATCAGGTCCATCCTTTCGTATTTCACAAGAGAAAGACGAAGAACATGCTGCACTTGTTAAACAGTGCGCAGAACAAATTTCACAAGCAATTACTCTTTACGAGTAATTCAATAGTAAAAAAGGGGATGAACAGCAACATGGAAAACTTACAGTCAACGACGACCTTAGCAAACGGCGTTAAAATGCCTTGGTTAGGTTTAGGTGTTTATAAAGTAGAAGATGGTCAAGAAGTTGTAGATTCAGTTAAATATGCAATCAAAGCTGGATATAAAAGCATTGATACGGCTAAAATTTATGAAAATGAAGAAGGCGTGGGACAAGCGATCAAAGAATCAGGTGTTTCTCGCGAAGAACTGTTTGTTACATCAAAAGTGTGGAATGCAGATCAAGGATATGACACAACTATTCAAGCGTTTGAAACAAGCTTAAGCAAGCTGGGTCTTGAATATTTAGATTTATACTTAATTCACTGGCCAGTTGAAGGTAAGTATAAAGATACGTGGAAAGCACTTGAAAAGCTTTATAAAGACGGGAAAATTCGTGCAATCGGCGTATCGAATTTCCAAGTACATCATTTAGAAGACTTGATTGCAGATGCAGAAGTCAAGCCGATGGTAAACCAAATCGAATTTCATCCACTTTTAACACAAACAGAAGTGCGTGAATACTGCAAAAAACAAGGAATCCAAGTGGAAGCATGGTCACCGCTTGCACAAGGTGAGCTGCTTGATAACGAAGTGTTAACTCAAATTGCTGAAAAGCACGGAAAATCAACTGCTCAAGTTATCTTACGTTGGGACTTACAAAACGAAGTAGTAACTATTCCTAAGTCAACAAAAGAACATCGTATTATCCAAAATGCAGACGTATTTGATTTTGAATTAAATGCAGAAGAAGTTGAAAAAATTAACGCATTAAATCAAAATCATCGCGTAGGTCCAGATCCGGATAACTTTGACTTTTAATTTTAAAGCAAGACTAAAACGTCTTGTAAGATAAATAATAAACAAAGCGCTATTGTCATTCATGCAGTAGCGCTTTGTTTATTAAAAAGTAAATGTGACGGTTGAACGAGGAGGAAAAGTAATGAAAATGTCAGGAAACACTCTTTTAATTACGGGCGGAGCATCCGGAATTGGGTTGGCGCTTGCAGAACGTTTTTTAAATGAAGGAAATGAAGTCATTATTTGTGGAAGAAGGGAATCAAAGCTGCAAGAAGCAAAAGAAAGATTCCCTTCATTACATACAAAAGTGTGCGACGTATCAATGGAAGAAAGCAGAGTAGAGCTAGTAAAATGGGTGACTGAAAGGTTCCCAAAATTAAATGTTATTGTGAATAATGCCGGCATTCAGCAGCGCGTAAATCTTTTACATATGCACGAAGAGTGGCAGTATTACGAAAAAGAACTAATGAGTAATGTAAGTGCTCCTATTCATTTAACGTCGTTATTGATTCCTCATTTCGTTCAGCAAGAACGTGCTGCGGTTATTAACGTAACGTCCGGGCTGTCTTTAACACCTGGAGCATGGGTGCCAATCTACAGCGCAACAAAAGCAGCGTTAAGGTCGTTTACGATTAGTTTAAGACATCAATTAGAAGAAACAAATACCGAAGTGATAGAAATTCTTCCTCCAGCCGTGAACACGGATTTAGGAGGACCGGGACTTCATACATTTGGAGCACCGCTTGATGACTTTGCTGATTCGATATTTGAAGAATTGAAAAAAGGTAAAATCGAAATTGGCTATGGAGATAGCGCTAAGAGGCTTCAAGCTTCCAAAGAAGAAATTGAGAAAGCTACAGCACAGGCTTGGAATGGATTTTTGAAAAATAATCCTGAATTTTAAAGGCAGCAAATAAAAAGCTTCCTAAACTCGTCAAGAGTAGAGGGTCATAAAAAGCGTGTGTCCATAAAATAAATGAACACACGCTTTTTGGCATTAACGATCCACAGTTTGTCTAATTCGTTTTTCCATTTTTTCAAGCATGCGGAGGTACTCATCCTGTTCTTCAGGAGTTAGAGCAAAAAGCATGTCTTGCCAAAATAAATTTCGCTGCTCAATTACATAGTTCACTAATGTTTCGCCAGCCTCTGTTAAGGATATCCATACAATCCGGCGGTCTTTTTGGTCACGTACGCGCTTAATGAGTGCATCATCTTCTAATTGATTTAATAAAATGGTAGTAGCCCCGGAGGTTAGCTTTAGATTTGAAGAAATTTCGGCTACCATACGTTTAGAGCTGGCTCCAATGAATTTTAGAATTAAAAATTTCGTAATGGTCAAATTATAGGGCTGCTCACTGATTTTATCTTCCAAGAGCTTTCGCTTGAGTTCAAATAATGAGGTTTTAACTTGGTCAAGTTTTTCTAGTTTATCTATTAACTGCTGATCCATTATAATCACCTTTTCTTTATTATTATAGGTGTTAAACAATTGCTGCTAGTTACCTATTGTGGTTTATGTATATAGGGAGTTTGTTCCAAAAAAAGGAGCTGTTTTTGTGTATAATCCTATGCTTATATATCTAACTTTAAAGTAAAGTAAAGTACTTGTAAAGAAACCAAAACTTTTAAGTTGTATTTCAGTTAAAGATGTAGTAAAGTATTCAGTCGGGAAAACTTTATGAAACATAAATGTTTAGTTTTAAAAATAAATTAAAATCAAAGTTATTTACAACTAAATATCTTTGTGATAAAGTTATCTAGCGTAATACTTAACTGAATGAAATATTAAGGAGGTAAAATAAATGTCAAGAGGGCGTTTAATTTTAATGAACTTTATCGGAATTATTGTAGTATTAGCTTTAATTATTGGTGGGGGATACTATTATATTCAAAAATCTAATTATGTATCCACAGACAATGCAAAAGTGTCCGGCGACCTTTATACAGTAGTAGCGCCAGCGGCAGGTAAAGTAGCAAGCTGGAACGTTGAAGAAGGTAAAGATGTTTCAAAAGATGATGAGGTAGCTAAAATCCAATCAGAAGATGGAGAAAAAACAGTTACAGTACCAGAAGACGGTAAAATCATCAAAACACAGGTAAAAGAAAATCAAATGGTTCAAGCTGGTCAACAAATTGCTAGCGAAGTAGATATGAATAACTTATTCATCATTGCAAACATTAAAGAAGACAAATTAAAAGATATTGAAGCTGGCGATGACGTTGATGTAACAGTTGACGGAGATACTAAAACAACAATCGATGGAAAAGTAGAAGAAATCGGTTATGCAACAAACTCAATTTTCTCATTAATGCCAAGTTCTAATTCAGACGGCAACTATACGAAAGTATCGCAAACAGTTCCTGTTAAAATCTCTATTTCTAACTACTCTGAAAACGTACTACCAGGTATGAACGCAGAAGTTAAAATCTCTAAAAACTAAGAACGTACATGATTAAGAAGAGAAGAAAGGAGGAAGGAACTGATGTCAGCAAACACGATACAACCAGAGGAAAGCTCAGTTAAAAAGCATATTCCGCTGCTAGTCGTACTTATGCTTGGATTGTTCTTAGCAATTTTAAACCAAACGCTGCTAAATGTTGCGATTCCGCATCTGATTACAGAGTTTGGCGTTACGGCTAATACGGCACAGTGGTTGCTTACAGGATATATGCTTGTAAATGGTGCGCTTATTCCATTATCAGCCTATTTAATTGAACGTTTTGGCGTTCGTCGCTTATTCTTATTTGCAATGGCCTGCTTTACAATAGGGGCACTTGTCTGCGGAATTGCGCCTACTTTCTCGATTATGCTAATCGGACGTCTGGTTCAAGCAGTCGGAGGCGGAGTGCTAGCACCTCTAGTTATGACCATTATCGTATTTATTTTCCCTCCTCATATGCGCGGAAAAGGAATGGGTATCTTTGGTTTAGCCATGATGTTCGCTCCGGCAATTGGACCGACGCTTTCAGGATGGGTTATTCAGAACTATGACTGGCACATTTTATTTACGGGAATGGTGCCACTAGGTGCAATCGTACTTATTATTGCAGCTTTTAAATTAAAAGATATTAAACCACCTCAAAATGTAAAAGTAGATCTAATTTCTGTGTTTACATCTCTTGCAGGTATGGCTTTACTTCTATACGGCTTCAGTGAAGCTGGAAACGATGGCTGGACGGATTCAGTTGTATTGTCAACGATGATTGGCGGTATTGTCTTATTAATCATCTTTGTCGTGCAGCAGCTTCGACTTAAGAGTCCATTACTTGATGTGAGAGTATTTAAATACAGTATTTTCTCATTATCTAATATCATTAGTATTGCCATCACAATTAGCATGTATGCTGGTATGTTCTTATTGCCAATTTACTTGCAAAATATTCGTGGCTATTCAGCATTTGATTCAGGTTTATTAATCTTGCCTGGTGCACTTGTTATGTTAGTTATGTCACCAATTTCTGGTACACTGTTTGATAAATTAGGACCGCGTCCACTAGGGATTGTCGGGATGTTGATTACGGTTGTGACAACATTTGAATTTACAAAATTAACGCTTGAAACACCGTTTAGTCATATTGTTATTATTTATATGATCCGTGCATTCGGTATGTCATTATTGATGATGCCAATTATGACCGCTGGTTTAAATCAGCTGCCGGCAAAATTAAGCAGCCATGGTACATCAATGGCGAACACGCTTCGTCAGGTGAGTGGTTCAATCGGTATCAGTTTAATGACTACAATCTTTACAAATCGCACAACATATCATGTGAATGAAATGAGCAGTTCAATGACTACATCCGATCCATTCTTTATGAATAACTTCCAGGTATTTGTTCAAAAGATTGCTCAAACGCTTCACCTTTCTCAATCAGAGGCGCAAAAACAAGCTTTAACAACATTAGCTGGAAAAGTTCAAGCGCAAGCAACTGTACAAGGAATTAACGACGCGTTTTACTGGACAGTTATTATTGCCATTATTGGATTGATTTTAAGTTTCTTCCTACGTGATGTTCGTAAAGATGCAGTAGTAGAAGTAGAAGAGACAGAAAAAGAAACAACAGACGATATTCGTATGTTACCGGCACCAAAAGATATGAACTCATAAGCAACGGAGGGATAAAGGATGAAAATTTGTATCGTATATGATAGTGAAGGCGGACATACAGAGGCATTAGCAAAAGCGATTGCTTCTGGCGCCGAGCTGTCTGGAGAAGCAACCGTATATGTAAAGCATGTCGAAGATGCAGATGTACGTGAACTGCCTGAAATGGATGCTATTATTTGGGGCTGCCCAGGGCATTTTGGAACAATTAGTTCAGGGTTAAAAACGTGGATCGATAAATTAGGTTATCTATGGGCAGAAGGTAAATTAATTAATAAAGTAGGTGCGGTGTTCTGTACAACAGCTACAACGCATGGTGGCTTAGAAGCGACGCTTTTAAATTTAATTACACCTATGCTTCATCAAGGTATGATTATTGCTGGGTTACCAGGTAACATCCCAGAAAATGCGCTTTACGGTACTTATTACGGTGTTGGAATTACTTGTCCAATCGAAGGTGACGAATTATTAACAGAGAACGACCAAGCGCTAGGTAAAGCATTAGGAGAACGTGTTGTTCAAGTGACTAAACGAATGACACAAGGACAGTAGGTGACGGTATGTTAGGTATTTTACTGATCGTTGTAGCTGTGATTCTGGTTGTACTAATTATTACAATGAATGCCAAAGCATCATCTTCTAAGCGCCAGCGTACAGTTCCACCTAAAAAAGAAGCGGCTGCTTCAAATGCTCCTAAAGAGCCGAAAGTAGAAGAGAAAAAAGTAGCAGAAGAAAAACCTGCAGCACCAAAAGAAGAGCCAAAAGAGCCGCAGACGAAGACGGAAACAAGAACATCTAGACATAAGAAAGAAAAAGATGTCATGAACGATGATATGTATCGTCAAGTGCTGCAAAAGTTTAGAGAAGGCGAAAAAGACGACACGGTTTTTACAAAAGAGGAACGTGACGTTATGAATGATGACGCTTTTCGTAAGGCTTTAAGATCGTTTAAGAAAAACGATAGTGAATGAGTTTCTTCTATTATAATAGTACGGAATAAAATAGATAGAAAATAGGTTATAAGCATTCCGCGAAACCAGCCGCTCTCCCCAGGCTAGGTTTCGCTTGGAGTGCAGCAGGGGGCTGACATGTTAACATCGACTCCCTGATTATAAGAAAGGGGACGTCAAAACATGGAACAGCTCACATTTATTGAAGAGGTCCAGAGAATTTCGATATCCCTTAACAAAAAGGTAATGACAGAGATAAAAGAAAGGTTACTTTCACAAGGGATTACACCTTTTCAATATCATATCTTATTAATTATCGGTAAGTGCAGTCACATTGGGGTAACCAAGCTGGCAGAAGAGATGCGCGTCAAGCCTAGTGCGATTACTCCTGTTATTAATCGTTTAATAGACTTAGAGTTAGTTTCACGCTATCACTCTAAAGAGGATCGCCGTAAAGTAAACATTGAGTTAACAGCTAAAGGTGAACAAGTGATTGAAGAAGCAAATGAAATTGTGCAAAAGATGATTGCTCATTTCTTTTCTTGCTATGAACCGAAAGATCAAGAGCAATTTTTGAAATTATTTAAGAAACTAGACGCTAATATCTAATGAAAGAAAAATCACTTCTTAATGAAGTGATTTTTTTTAATAAAAAGATTGTCAACTTCACTTTTCCATGTTATCATTTGTGTAAACGGTTACATATATGAAGGGAGGGAAATAAGGTGGTAACAATTCGCGATGTAGCAAAAGAAGCAGGCGTGTCCGTTGCGACCGTTTCGCGCGTTTTAAACAGTACAGGATATGTAAAAGAAGACACGCGTGTGCGAGTAATGAATACAATTCAAAAATTAAACTACAGCCCTAACGAGGTAGCCCGTTCGCTTTATACACGTGAATCGCGTTTGATTGGTCTATTGCTTCCAGACATTACAAACCCTTTTTTCCCTCAGCTTGCACGAGGAATAGAAGATGAAGTACATAGCCATGGATTTCGTTTAATTCTTGGCAATAGTGATGAGCAGTTAGAGAAAGAATTAACCTATCTCCAAACGTTTACGCAAAACCATGTAGTAGGGATGATCACGGCAACAACAAGTCTAGCTCAGAAACTATATGAAGGTCTTACATTTCCCGTTGTGTTTTTAGATAGAAGTTCTGATCAGTATCCATCCGTTTATGCTGATGGTTTTGAAGGTGGAAAACTTGCTGCAGAAGAAATAATTAAAAGAGGAAGTAAAAGAATTACACTTATCAAAGGTCCAGTAAATGTAAAGCCTGCCCAGGAACGTTTTCAAGGCTCTCTGTCTGTTTTGAGTCAGTCTGATGCAGACTTTTACGTATTAAATACAAATTCTCTAGCGTTTGACGATGCGCAGAAATGGGCAAAGGAAATCTTTCAAAAGTACCCGGAAACAGACGGGATTATTGCAAGTAATGACATTGTAGCCGCAGCCGTTTTACATGAGGCGTTTCGATTAGAAAAAAGCGTGCCTGATGATCTGCAAGTAATTGGTTTTGATGATATTCCGCAAAGCCGCTTTTCGTTTCCAGCGCTGTCTACAATTCGTCAGCCTGCTTATGAAATGGGCAAGCAAGCAGCATGTCTGTTAATGAAATGCATTAAGAAAGAACCTTTAATTCAAAAGCAAGTACAACTACCCGTTACGTTTATTGAACGAAATACGACACGAAAGGTTGAGGAACATGGCTAAAGTAACTGTGATTGGAAGTTCATCAATGGATTTAGTAGTAACATCAAATATTCGTCCTGGAGCTGGAGAAACAGTGTTAGGAGAATCATTCAAAACCGTTCCTGGAGGAAAAGGAGCGAACCAAGCTGTTGCAGCAGCCCGTCTTGGAGCTGATGTGAGTATGATTGGGTGTGTGGGCGAAGATCATTACGGAAAAGCAATTCTGGAGAATTTCAAATCAAACGGTGTATCCGTGGAAAATGTGAAACCGGTTACAGATTCAGATAGCGGAACAGCTCACATTATACTCGCTGAAGGAGATAACAGCATTGTAGTTGTCAAAGGAGCAAACGATTATATTACTCCAGACTACGTAGAAAAAGCAAAAGAAAAAATTAAAGAAGCTGATATCGTACTTATTCAGCAAGAGATTCCAGAAGAAACGGTTGAATATGTTGCTCAGCTTTGTCAGGAACTTAAAGTACCGCTTTTGTTAAATCCAGCGCCTGCAAGACCATTAAAAGCAGAAGTGATTGAACAAGTTTCTTACATCACTCCAAATGAACATGAAGCAGAGCTTTTATTTGAAGGAAAAGAAAAAGAAGAAGTATTAAAACAGTATCCAAATAAATTGTTTATTACAGAAGGAAAACAAGGTGTACGCTATTTTAACGGCGAGAAAGAAGTATTGGTTCCTTCTTATCAAGTAGAAACGATTGATACAACAGGAGCAGGAGATACATTTAACGCAGCGCTTGCTGTGGCACTTGCCGAAGGAATGGGTTTTGAAAAAGGAATTCAGTTTGCTAATCGCGCAGCTTCGCTATCCGTCACTAAATTTGGTGCGCAAGGCGGTATGCCGACTCGAAAAGAAGTGGAGGAGAGTCTGTAAATGAAACGTCACGGAATGATTAACAGTCATATTACGAAAATACTAACAGATCTAGGTCATACAGACACTATTGTCATTGCAGATGCAGGGTTACCTGTTCCGAGTGACGTGCCTAAAATTGATTTATCTTTAAAGCTAGGGGTGCCTAGCTTTGAAGATGTAGTAGTAGCTGTGTTAGAAGATATGGCTACAGAAAAAATAGTGATTGCTTCTGAAATGAAAGAAAGAAATCAAAAGGCTTACGAGCTGATGGAGAAGCAAAACATCTTAGTAGAAGAAGTATCGCATGAACAATTAAAAATGCTGACAAGCAAAGCGAAAGTTGTGATTCGTACAGGAGAAGCAACTCCTTATGCAAACTGCATTTTACAAGCGGGAGTTATTTTTTAAAAGAGGTGAACAGCATGCATATTGCAATGAGAGGGATTCATAAAGCCTTTGGAGCAAACCGTGTACTAAGGGGCGTGGATTTTGAATTACATGAAGGTGAAGTTCACGCACTAATGGGGGAAAATGGAGCGGGGAAATCTACGCTGATGAATATTTTAACCGGCCTTCATAAAAAAGATCAAGGGCAGATTCTGATTGATGGCAAAGAGACGTATTTTCAAAATCCAAAAGAAGCAGAACAAAACGGAATTACCTTTATTCATCAAGAGCTGAACGTTTGGCCTGAAATGACGGTGCTTGAGAACTTATTTATCGGCAAAGAATTAAAAACGCCTTTAGGTTTTTTAAAAACAAAAGAAATGAAAGCGTTAGCAAAGAAGCAGTTTGAAAAATTAGCTGTGACCATTCCTCTTGACCAAGAAGCGGGACTTTGTTCTGTAGGACAGCAGCAAATGATTGAGATAGCCAAAGCGCTGATGACGAATGCAAAAGTCATTATTATGGATGAGCCAACCGCAGCGCTTACTGAAAGAGAAATTCAAAAGTTATTTGACGTAATTAATGCGCTGCGAAAACAAGGTGTATCGATTGTCTATATTTCACATCGTATGGAAGAGATTTTCGCTATTTGTGATTCCATTACGGTCATGCGTGACGGACAGACGGTAGACAAAAAGCCGATTCCAGAAACTAGCTTCGATGATGTTGTTCGCAAAATGGTAGGAAGAGAACTAACAGATCGATTTCCTGCTAGAACTTCTCCTAAAGGAGACGTTGTATTTGAAGCAAAAGGCTTAGAGAGAAAAGGTGTCTTTCAAGACGTTCATTTTTCAGTGCGATCAGGAGAAATTGTTGGCGTTGCGGGGCTAATGGGAGCTGGCAGGACCGAGATTATGCGCGCTATCTTCGGGCTTGATCCGTTAGAAAAAGGCGAAATTATCTTAAATGGAAAGCGTGTCAACATCACAAAGCCCGATCAAGCCATCAAATTGGGTCTCGGCTTTATTACAGAAGACCGTAAGACAGAAGGGCTCGTCCTGGATTTTTCTATTCGAGAAAATATTGCGCTTCCAAGTCTATTCAGCTTTTCGCCAAAAGGATTTATTGAACAAAAAAGCGAGCAGCAATTTGTAGATTTACTTATTAAACGTTTAACGATCAAAACCGAGTCGTCTGAGACGAGTGCGGGTAACTTATCGGGAGGAAATCAGCAAAAAGTAGTTATTGCCAAGTGGATTGGCATTGGACCAAAAGTGCTGATTTTAGATGAACCAACTCGAGGAGTTGACGTCGGGGCAAAACGTGAAATTTATCAGCTTATGAATGAACTGACAGACAGAGGCGTGGCCATTATTATGGTGTCTTCAGAGCTTCCCGAGGTACTCGGCATGAGCGATCGCATTCTTGTTGTGCATGAAGGAAAAATAACGGGTGAACTGACAAGTGAAGAAGCAACTCAAGAAAAAATTATGACATTTGCAACAGGGGGTCAGTAAAATGAAAGCAAACACAGCGATAAAAGAAAATCGCGTTGATAACGTGATGCAAAAGCTAGGTCCGTTACTAGGTCTATTTATTCTTATTGTCATTGTATCAATTTTAAATCCAAGCTTTTTAGAACCTTTAAATATTTTAAACTTGCTGCGTCAAGTAGCCATTAATGCTTTAATTGCATTCGGTATGACGTTTGTCATTTTAACGGGCGGAATTGATTTATCGGTTGGCTCTATACTTGCTCTGTCAAGTGCGTTAATGGCTGGTATGATAGTGTCAGGCGTAGATCCTATTTTAGCTATTTTAATAGGATGTGTGTTAGGAGCTGTAATGGGTATGATTAACGGCTTGCTTATTACAAAAGGAAAAATGGCGCCGTTTATTGCGACGCTAGCGACGATGACAATTTTTAGAGGGTTAACGCTTGTTTATACAGATGGAAATCCGATTACGGGCTTAGGCGAAAACTATTACTTCCAGTTATTTGGTCGCGGCTATTTTCTAGGTATTCCTGTTCCGGCGATTACGATGATACTAGCATTTGCTGTCCTATGGGTGATTTTGCATAAAACGCCGTTTGGCCGCAGAACATATGCAATCGGGGGAAATGAAAAAGCAGCATTTATTTCAGGAATTAAAGTACCAAAAGTTAAGGTTATGATCTACTCACTAGCAGGATTATTGGCAGCGTTATCAGGAGCGATTTTGACTTCTCGTTTGAACTCTGCTCAGCCAACGGCAGGTACGTCTTACGAGTTAGATGCTATCGCTGCAGTAGTACTGGGTGGAACAAGCCTTTCTGGAGGACGTGGACGCATTGTTGGAACGTTAATTGGTGCGCTGATTATCGGAACGTTAAACAACGGTTTGAACTTACTCGGCGTTTCGTCATTTTACCAAATGGTCGTAAAAGGAATTGTTATTTTAATCGCGGTATTAATTGATCGCAAAAAGTCAGCTTAGGAGGGAAAAACATGAAGAAAATTTGGCTCGTGCTATTATCATTTTCATTATTACTGTTAGGGGCTTGTTCACTTCAGCCTCCTGAGTGGGCGAAACCATCTGAAAGTAAAAATTTAAAAGATATTAAAATTGGTTTATCCGTTTCTACATTAAACAATCCGTTCTTTGTTTCGCTAAAAGAAGGGGTACAAAAAGAAGCAAAAAAACTGGGCATGGAAGTAGTTGTAGTAGATGCTCAAAATGATTCAGCCAAACAAATTAACGATGTAGAAGATTTAATGCAGCAAGGTGTTAACATTCTGCTTATTAACCCAACGGATTCAGCTGCTATTTCAACAGCTGTACAATCGGCTAATAATGTAGGCATTCCAGTTATTACGCTAGATCGTTCAGCAGAAAAAGGAAAAGTAGAAACACTGGTAGCTTCAGATAATGTAAAAGGTGGTCAAATGGCTGCTGATTACATTGTGAAAAAAGTAGGGGAAAAAGCTCAAGTAGCAGAACTTGAAGGCGTGCCGGGAGCTTCAGCAACTCGTGAACGAGGAAAAGGGTTCCACAACGTTGCAGATCAAAAGCTAGATATTACGGCTAAACAGTCGGCTGATTTTGACCGTACAAAAGGCTTAAACGTTATGGAGAATGTTCTTCAAGGAAATCCTGGTATCAAAGCCGTATTTGCTCATAATGATGAAATGGCATTAGGAGCTATTCAAGCGATTAACAGCTCAGGAAAAGATGTGCTAGTAGTAGGGTTTGATGGAAACGACGATGCAATTAAAGCGGTAAAAGAAGGGAAGCTAGGAGCAACTGTAGCCCAGCAGCCTGTTTTAATTGGTAAACTTGCTGTAAAGTCTGCTAAAAATGTTCTTCAAGGCAAAAAGGTAGATAAGCAAATTCCAGTGCCTTTAAAACTAGTAACCTCTGACAAATAATAGTTTTATACGTGTGTAGAAAAAAGACGCTCATTTGATTCATGGGCGTCTTTTTATGTATATAAAGTGTAAAAAAGAAGTGAAAAAGTCACAACTTTATAAATAGTGTAGGAATTATGTAGGTGGAATTTATGTAATAAAAAGTAAAAAACACCGAAAAAAGACGGTAAAACACATAATTTTCTGTGAAAAATTTGTAATATACCTGTAATAATAAGCGTTTATTTCTATTTTCAAAGAGCAATTTTGCCCTGTTTATGACAAAAATATATCTTTTTTAATAAACAGTAAACCTCTCTATCAAGGGATTCTGGGGATGAATTCCCAGAAAGAGATTCTTGGTTATACAGATTATGGGAAACTTTTAACTGTATTGTAACATAAACAGATAGTTTTTTATGGTATAACTATGTCTATGAGGAAAGGGGACTATTACTTTATGAAAATTTTTAAGCGTATGACTCTTGCAGCAGTCACAGGAATTTTCTTCATGACCGGCATCACAGAGACTCACGCCCAATCGAATGAAGAAGCGCTCCAGAGTACTGAAAATAAAATTAAAGAAACAGAAAAGGCTGTTCAACAAAAAGAGAAAGAGAAACAGTCTATCAATTCAGATGTTCAAAACATTCAATCACAATTAAATTCATTACATACAGTAATCTCTAGCAATAAAAAAGAGTTAGCATCGACTGAAAAGCAGATTTCAGAAGCGAACAAAATGATTGAGAAAAAGAAAAAAGAAATCGTTTTGCTTCAGGAAAAAGTGTTAAGTCGTAAAGATATTATTGAAAATCGATTAGTTGCTTTACAGCAAGACGATAAAACAAGCGTTGTTATTGATACATTAATGAATGCTGATAACTTTGGAGATTTTGTTGCACGTATGGGTGCTGTCACAACTTTATTGTCAGCAGATAATGATATTTTAAAGCAGCATCAAAATGATTTAGATCAAATTGAAAAAGATAAAAAAGAAATTGATAAGCAAGAAAAAGTATTAGAAGCAGCAAAAGGTAGCTTAGCGGCTAAACAAGCTGAATTAGATAAAAACGTTGCCAAACAAACAGCAACGTTAACAACTATGCAAGAAAAATACAGCACCGTCGTAAATGAAATCGATGCAGCTTCTTCAGAAAAAGCAAACCTTCAGTCTGAATTAACAGGCATTCAAGATAAGATTGCAAAAGAAAAAGAAGCAGCTCAAAAGCAAGCTGAGCAAGTGGCAAAACAGCAGGCAGCTGAAAAGGCTGAGGCTGATGCAGAAGCAAAGCGTCAAGCTGAACTGGCAACAGCTAAAAAAGAAGTAAAAACAGAGCCAAAACAAGAAGTAAAAACAGCTGCGGCTACAGAGAAGAAAGCATCCGTTTCTTCAGAAGCAAAAGAAATGAAAAAAGAAGAAAGCACACAAAAGCATTCTGGAAAAGAAATGTATGTAGAAGCAACAGCTTATACAGCTAATTGTGCAGGCTGTAGCGGAGTAACAGCCACTGGACAAAATGTAAGTTCAGGCACTCATAAAATTATTGCGGTAGATCCATCCGTTATTCCATTAGGTTCGAAAGTATATGTAGAAGGATACGGAGTGGCAACAGCAGGTGATACGGGCGGTGCGATTAAAGGATATCGAATTGACGTATTAGTACCTTCCGAGTCAGCTGCAAAAGCATTTGGACGTCGTACAGTGAAAATTACGGTGTTAAATTAAAGAAATAGACTGGAACAAAAATATTTTAGTTGCAGGAAAATCCGAACGATGAATCGTTCGGATTTTTTCATTGTTGTAGTGAACGTAGGTTTCATCTAGTTAGTTGCTTCTAGCTGTTGATTGGAGAGGAAGGTGAAGACTCCCGAGGGAAAAGAGGAAGTGATGAGACCCCGCAGGAGTGTACGCGACGAGGATGCTCATCGGTCGCCCGCGGAAAGCGAAGCCTTGCATGGAAATCAACAGTGGTGTCACAAGTGATCTATACCAGCTCATTACTTCCATTTGTTCGTCTTCGGATTAGGTGGATGGAGTTATGTCTCAATCACTTTTTTGCATGTTTGGTGAGCAAGTTGCTAGCTAATCTATACTCTTTTCGTTACTATACAATAAAGTAGATGGAAGAAAAGGAGTGGGTAAAATGAAGATAGTCGATCCAGCGGTACAAAGTGCAAAAGACAATTATCATTTGTTAACAGGTGTCGTCATTCCCCGGCCGATTGCGTTTGTTACAAGTCAAAACGATGACGGTGTAGTGAATGCCGCGCCGTTTAGTTTCTTTAATGTAGTTGCGGCAGAGCCTCCGCTGATTGCTGTTTCGGTTTCGAGAAGTGAAGGTCAAATGACGAAAGATACGGCCAAAAATATTAGTGTATCTAAAGAATTTGTAGTTCATCTTGTAGACGAAAACTTAGTGGAACAGGTGAATCAAGCGGCATCTTCTTATCCTTCTTCCGTCAGTGAAGTCGAAGAAACAGGATTAACACTAGCACCGAGCAAAAAAGTGCAGGTTCCTGGAATTCAAGAAGCCAGCATTCGGATGGAATGTAAGCTTCACCAAATTGTTCCATTAGGAACGGATGAGGCATACAGCTCAGATTTGTTTATCGGTGAAGTTGTGATGTTTCATATTAGTGAAAAAGTGATAGAAAACGATCGCGTTTCTGCAGAACGTGTGAAGCCAGTCAGCCGACTTGCGGGTTCTAACTATAGTAAATTGGGGCAATTATTTTCCTTAGAACGTCCCAAATAAGCAAGAAAGTGTTACTTATGTAGCAAAAAAATAGTATACATTGGATTTTTTTAAATAAGCGATTGTGTTCTGTTTCAACAACGACAGTACATTCGCTTTTTTTCATGAACGAAAAAGTTAATAGAAACCATAATAACAAAATCAATTTAGAAAAAGGCAAAAATGTAAGGTTTTTGCCTTTTATATTTACCATTGAGGAAAAGGGTATTCATTCATATAATTTAGATTAAGTAAATTGTATACGCTTTCAATATACAGAATTATTTTTCAATAATTCTCTCGAGAAAGAATCATGAGCGTTTACAAAA
Organism: Priestia sp. MDV22-iso46; assembly: GCF_058629175.1. Classification (NCBI taxonomy): domain Bacteria; kingdom Bacillati; phylum Bacillota; class Bacilli; order Caryophanales; family Bacillaceae; genus Priestia; species Priestia sp. MDV22-iso46. The sequence continues at coordinate 2,039,522 of NZ_JBZVWT010000001.1, read as the reverse complement.
AAACTTGCCACGCTAGGAGACGAGATTATAGGAGGGGTATTCATTGAAACGTTGGTTTAGTTTAATCAGTTTTGCACTCATTTTAACCCTAGTACTTGCAGGATGCGGAGGAAAGTCCGCTAATGAAACAAGTGGTAGCGGTGGAAAAGAAGTTGTTGCATGGGCTTGGAATATTAACGTACCGGTATTAAAGAAAGCAGCAGCAGAATACCAAAAAGAGAATCCAGGGTTTAAATTAAAAGTAGTGGATATGGGACGTGAAGACGTTTATTCAAAATTAACAACAGGATTGCAAGCTGGCGGAAAAGGCCTTCCTGATATTGTATTAGTAGAAGACGATCGTTTCCAAGGATACTTGGATGCATTTCCAAAAGCATTTTTAAACCTATCTAAAAAAGGATTTGATAAGCAAGAAGATAAGTTTCCAGAGTTTAAGAAAGCTCTTTTATCAAAGGATGGGGACATGTACGGCTTCCCGTTTGATGCAGGTCCAACAGGCGTTTTCTACCGCACAGATTACTTTGAAAAAGCAGGCGTAGATCCAAACAGTATCAAAACATGGGATGATTACATTGCGGCTGGTAAGAAAATTAAAGAAAAAGTTGGCGTTGATTTACTAGGTTTAGATTTTAATAATGACGATGGCTTATTCCGAATGGCGCTGACGCAGCAAGGTACGTTCTATTTTAATAACAAAGGAAAGTTGAATTTAACTTCTAAAGAAGCGAAAAAAGCAATGGAGTTAAATAAGAAGTTAAAAGAAGCAGGCATTGTTAAAAATACAGTGGGCTGGGATGCTTCAATCAGTGCTTTAGCAGAAGGTAAAGTAGCAAGTTCACCATCTGGTGCTTGGCTATCCGGTTCTATTACGCAGCAGGCTCCGGATTTAAAAGGAAAATGGGGAGTGTTTTTATTACCTTCGTTTGAAGAAGGAGGCAACCGTGCTTCTAACTTAGGCGGAAGCAACTATGTGATTTCAGCAACTAGTCAAAAAGCAGATGAAGCGTACAAATTTATGGAGTATTTCTCAACAACGGATAAAGTTCAAGAAGAAGCGATGAAGGGCGGATTATTCCCGTCATTAAATACCGTATATTCTTCAAAATTATTCACTGCACAAGATGAGTACTTTAACAATCAAACGATTTGGAAAACATTCGCAGATGAAATGAAAGATATTAAGCCGGTTAACTTTACGGGCAATTACTCAGTTGCAAACAGTGAAGCAGTCAAAGCTGTGTCAGAAGTAACAAATGGTAAGGGCGTTACAGACTCGCTTGAAGCAGCTCAAAAACGCTTAGAAAACCGAATTCAAAAATAATCAAGAAGCATAGAAGGTGATTTCTAGAAAATTGCCTTCTATCTCTTCTTCTTGCGGTACTAGGAGGTCATCATGAAGACAAATAAATCGTTGCCTTACTTATTTATTGCTCCAGCACTTTTGCTGTTCGCGCTGTTTACAATCTACCCTATTTTTTCATCGTTTGTTTTAAGCTTTCAGAGTATGGAAGGCGGAAAGTATGTATTTACCGGGTTATCAAACTATACACGTTTGCTCGGAGATGATATTTTCTGGAAAGCGCTTGGAAATACGGGTATTATTTTAATCGTTCAAGTACCCGTTATGATTTTATTAGCGCTTGTACTAGCTAACGCTTTAAACAGTCAGCTTTTAAGACTAAAAGGTTTTTTCCGAGTTTCTTTTTTCTTGCCGGCGGTAACGTCACTAGTTGCCTACTCTATTTTGTTTTCAATCATTCTTCAAGATGAAGGAATTATGAATACTATTTTAGGATTTTTCGGTATTGATGCCATTCAGTGGCTGGGAGATCCATTTTGGGCTAAAGTCTCAATCATCGTTGCGATGACTTGGAGATGGACAGGTTATAACATGGTTATTTTTCTAGCAGCTCTTCAAAGTTTATCTCATGAAGTTTACGAAGCAGCTGATTTAGATGGAGCAAATCGTATTCAAAAGTTTTTCCACGTAACGGTTCCACAATTAAAACCCGTTATCTTGTTCGCTACTATTTTATCGACAATTGGCACGCTTCAATTGTTTGACGAACCTTTTAATTTAACAAAAGGCGGCCCTGCTGATTCAACGATGACGCTAGGCTTATATATTTATCAAAATGGCTTTAAATACTTTGATTTTGGATATGCTTCAGCCATTGCGTACGTTGTTGTATTATTAGTTGGTATTTTAACGTTCTTCCAATTTAAATTTACGGGTGATAAATCATGAGTGTATTAGAGAGAGTAGAAGCAACCGCAGTAGCTACCGTGCCTAAGGTTAAAAAGAAAAGTAACATTATGCGCAAAATAGGATTATACAGCATGCTTGGGCTGTTCACGATTATTTCTATTTTTCCTTTTTACTGGATGATTATCGGCGCTACGAATGAATCAGGAAAAATGTTTACAAACCCTCCAACGCTGAAGCCTGGCGATCAATTTATGACAAATCTACAAAATTTAAATGCTTCAATTGATTTAGGGCGCATCTTTTTTAACTCAGTATTTGTTTCAGTCGTGTATGTGATTGTAGCTTTAATGGTCTGCTCCACAGCTGCATATGCGCTATCTAAATTTGAATTCAAAGGCCGAAACGCAATTTTCACTACGCTTTTATTGTCTATGATGATTCCATATCAAGCAACGCTCATTCCGCTTTTTCAGCTGATGTCGAATTTTAATTTGCTTGATACGTATTTTGCACTTATTGTTCCGCAGCTGTGCTTTCCGTTTGCTATCTTTTTATTACGTCAGAACTTTTTAGCTTTTCCAACAGAACTTATTGAAGCAGCTCGTTTGGACGGAGCTGGAGAGATGAGAATCTTTTTAACTATTGTGCTTCCTTCTATGAAGCCTGCTATGGCTGCAGCAGCTATTTTCTTATTTATGACACAGTGGAATAACTTTATGTGGCCTCTAGTTGCGACTACATCTAACGAAATGGCTACATTGCCAGTTGCTCTTTCAAGCTTAATTGGCTTATCGATTATTGATTACGGTCAAGTAATGATGGGGGTAACGATTGCAACCATTCCAATCATTGTATTCTTCCTGGCACTTCAGCGTCATTTTATTTCAGGAATGCTTGGAAGTGCAGTAAAATAAAAGCAGAAGCTCCTACTATAGGAGCTTTCTCAATGAACAGGGGGAGAGAAGATGGGAGAAATACCTGTAGGAGTTCAGCTTTATACGCTGCGTGAAGAAACGAAAAAAGATTTTAAAGAAACTCTTCAAAAAGTAGCTGCATTAGGATATCAAGGAGTAGAATTTGCAGGGTATGAAGGACATACAGCGCAAGAAGTAAAAGCATGGTTAACGGATTTACAGCTGAAGCCAGCTTCTAGTCATGTGCCGCTTGAACAATTAGAATCTAATTTAGCGCAAGTGATTCACTTTGAACAGCAAGTTGGCAATTCACATATTGTTTGTCCTTATTTAATGCCTGAACGTCAAACGGAAAAAGGGTATTACGAACTTATTGATTCTTTAAATGATATTGATACGTATTGTAAAAAAGAAGGCATGTCGTTTAGCTATCATCATCATGATTTTGAGCTGAAGAAATTGTCAACTGGAAAGTCAGCTCTCCAAACAATCTTAGAAGAAACTGAGGTAAACGTAGAGCTGGACATTTATTGGCTGACTAAAGCAGGCGAAGATCCAGTGGAATGGATGAAGCATTATCAAAATCGGACGCCTTTCATCCATTTAAAAGATATGACAACAGACGGCGAGCAATTTTTTGCTCCTCTTGGTACCGGAGGAGTAGATGTGAAGGCTGTAATGCAAGAAGGATATAGAGCAGGCGTAAAATGGTGGATCGTTGAACAAGATCAATGCAAAGAAAGTCCTCTTAGCAGTATTAAAAAAAGCTTAGCATATATCAAATAAAAAACGAACAGACAGCGTCTGTTCGTTTTTTTATTGATAAGCTGGAGTCCACTCAATTTCTCCGCACTTATTCGTATAATCAATATTTACCTCAAAGTTATGTTTTTCATAAAAATGAATCAATCTTTCGAGATGATCCCAATCGCGCTCAGCGATATCGCCTTTAATGACATGAACATTTTGATCAACCGCTACTTCTTTTAAATAATTCATACATACAGAGCCATATCCCTTATTAGCGGGCCCTTTAATGTCACCAATAAAAATCGTGTGATTATCTTCATATACGCCATCGATGGCAAAATCCCAAGCCCCTCTATAGGCTTTTGTACATTCATTTAGCATAATTTTACATGCGTTTCCGTCATTTTGTGCCGATACAATAACTAACTGATTATCTTCAGGCTGATCGACACCAATAACTTCATACTTTTTAGCAATTTCTTTTAAATTATCCTGCATGCGAAATAGCTGAAACTCTAAATCATCAAGTGTTTCTTTTAGTTCTTCTGCATTCTGGTTTTTTTCTGTAAGCTGAGTAAACATTTTATACTCCTTTCCGTCTGTTTTCGGTCTAAGTGCGCCTATGACAAAGAGGACACGGTGTATAAAGCGAAACTTTATTTAGCAAAGTATCTACCTTAGTAAAAATATAAAAAGGAAAGAACCTGATTTGATTGATTATTCATCAAAACGGCTGCTTTCCTTAACATTCACTTTTAAATTTTTCACAACGTGTATAAGGGTAACAAAGACTCATTAATTTTGTCAATAAGGTTGTAAGTCTATTTATAAAGAAGATAACAGGACATTTTGCTTATTGGGAAGAAAAAATAATGAGTGAAAAAAGAATCATTTTAAAGTAAAATCGTTGGAGGAAAAGTATGGTTAAAAAGGAATTGCTTTTCATTTAAAAAACATACTTAAAATAAAAGTAAGAAAATATTTCATTTACTTACAAAATATTATAAAAAATGGATGGAGTAATATGGGGTAAGTGTTAACTATATCGAACAAAGGGTGTATAAGATGGATAAATATCAAATTGCATTATTAGCTAATGTGCGTAAGCAGCTGCAAGAGTGGACCGATCAAAATGAAGAAATACCTCATGAAGAAGTGTACCGCTTTTTGCATTCAATTTCTGGAACGTCTGCAACCATTGGACTGAATTATTTAGGAGATCGTTCCCGCGAGTTAATGGAAGCTGTTGAAAAAAATCAGAAAAAAACCTGGAATTACGCGGAGTTGAATACATTTTTATTAGATATTATTAAAATTTGTTATCAAGATGAAATTCAATCCGTAGAAGATATAAATAAACCGATAGAAATTAGTGAACAAACAGCTAATGTTTTACTTGTGGATGATGATCTTTCAATGCTGATGTATTTAAAAGAACAGTTTGAAAAACAAGGGTGGTACGTATTAGCAACTGCCTCTAAAGAAAAAGCCATTACGGCTTTTTACGAATTAAAGCCGGATTGTTTTGTTGTTGATGTACATATGAAAGACTGTACAGGCTTTGACATTCTTTCATTTTTACGTGATAAAACAAAGCAACTGTTCGTCCCCATTGTCATGATGAGCGTTGATAATCAAAGAGAGACGCGTTTGAAGGCTTTTAAATTAGGGGCCGATGATTTTTTTGTTAAACCTCTCGATATGGAAGAAAGTCTACTTCGAATTGGTCACCATATTGAACGAAAGCAGATGTTTAACTCCTATTTAATGTTTGATGAATTAACAGGAGCCTATAACCGAACGTATTTAAAAGAAATCTACAGTCAGCAGCTATCCAGCTACGACCGCTTAAAAGATCCTTTTTGTTTAGCGATTTTAGATTTAGATTTCTTTAAGAGAATAAACGATCAATATGGACATCTTATGGGAGACCGTGTGCTGCAAGCATTTGTAGAGTATATGAAGCATGAAATTCGTCCAACAGATCACATTTTTAGATATGGAGGCGAAGAATTTATTCTTTTACTGCCAAAAACCAATATAAAAGAGGCAGAAACAGTATTAAATAGACTGTTGGATTTGTTTGTGGAAAAAGTGTTCACACATCAAAGCAATTCGTTTTATTGCAGTTTTTCCGGCGGAGTTGTAGAAGTTCATAACACTGAATGGCCGTTAGAAAAAGCTCTTCATCAAGCTGATGAGGCATTATATATAGCGAAGGAATCAGGACGTCAAAAAATTGTAGCTTCTTCTCAAAGCAAGCTGGTCAAAAAGCGAACGCTTCGTATGGCTATTATTGATGATGATTCTATCATTCGAACGATGCTGAAAGAGCTTTTAAGTAAGATTGATGTAGGAGATCGCTATGAAGTGAAAATAGAAGTGTTTAAAGATGGCATCGAATTTTTTGAGTCCCAATGGATTCATTCTAGCGATCAGTACTTTGTTATTTTAGACGGAATGATGCCTAAGATGGATGGCTTAGAAGTGCTGCAAAAATTAAGACAGCATAAACGTCACGATCAGTACACGGTTATTATGCTTACATCAAGAAACAGCGAACAAGATATTCAAAGAGCATTAGAACTTGGGGCAGACGATTACATGACAAAGCCATTTAAGTTAATGGAGCTTGAAGCGCGCGTGCGTCATTTAATGAAGAAGGTGAAATAAATGGCGATGTCAATTCAAGTGGTATATGTCTTATTTGGCGGATTGCTATTGCTTTTAGTCTGTTTTCTGAGTTATTTACTTATTCAAAAAGCGCGTTTAAACGCTTTTCGAGCAAAAGTAGAATCCTATAAAGATAGTATGAAAGAATCTCTTTTTATTTATTTATACAGAAAAGATGAAGAACATCGGGTAGAGCCTAAAAATAAAATAGAGCTGGCGGGTGTAGAGGAACTATTGAGCAGTTTTTCTGCAGCTGTGCAAGGCGATGAAATTCTAAATAACATCACGCTCTATGCGGAGAAGGTTTTTACACCCAAATATAAAAAAGAGCTGCATCATTCTAGATGGAGTGTCAGAATGAATGCCCTTTATGCGATCGAAGACTTTGGTCTAACTACGCTAACACACCAATTAGTAGAAATGTATGAGAAAAAAAATAGTACAGCGGCTGAAAAAAATCAAATTTTAAAAATTTTAGTTAAGCTGAACCGCCCTGAGTTTGTTGTGTACATGACGAACGCTTCTAGACCGCTGTCTGAATTTATGTACCGCTCTTTGTTTGGAACTATGAACAGTGAGCAGTTTCAGCAATTTATTAATAAATTTGAACATCTACAAGAAGAAATTCAGCTGCCTCTTATCGATATGATAGGTATCAATCATAAGTTAGAGTATATAGATTTCTTAAAAATGCACATGAAAAGTTCATCAGAAGAACTGCGAATTCGTTCGTTGAAATCACTTAATGCTTTATCTTTTCCATTAAGAATAGAGGAGCTCACGAAACATCTTCAGTCAGTTATTTGGCAAGAAAGAATGATGGCTACAAAACTAATAGGCAAAACGAGAGATGAGAAGGGATTGTCACTTCTTGAGCAGTCGCTAAAAGATTCTCATTTTCTTGTGCGTTCGAATGCTGCTCAGTCAATGATGAAAATCCCAACAGGTAAAGAATATTTAGTTCATGTATACAAAACGACTGATGACAAGTTTTCGAAAGATATGGCAGCAGAATGGCTTGAAAAAGGAGGAGTTACGGTTGTGGAATAGTGTTTGGCATCTTTTATTGTCTATTTGCGGATGGGCTGTATTTGCTTATATGATTTTTGTGCTTTGTTTTTATTTTATGATGTTTATCATCTCTGCTTTTCAACTGCGAAAGCAATATCAATTAAATGATGAAGAACCTTATGAAGATTTGCTTGCGGTTAGCTATACAACACCGTTATCTATATTAGTTCCCGCTTATAACGAATCTGTCGGGATTATTGGAAGCGTGCGTTCGCTGCTTGGAATTGAATATCCGGAATATGAAGTAATTGTAGTAAACGACGGATCTTCAGATGATACGTTAGAAAAGCTAATCGAGGAGTTTTCTCTTGTGAAAATGAATCGAGTTGTGAGAAAGCAAGTAGAGACGAAAGAAGTAAAAGCTGTATATCGTTCTAAATTATACGATTATTTATATGTAGTCGATAAACAAAATGGGGGAAAGTCAGATGCATTAAATGCAGGAATTAATTTATCCAACTATCCTTATTTTTGTTCGATCGATGGCGATTCAGTGTTAGAAAGAGATGCTTTTTTAAAAGTTATGAAGCCAATTATTGATTCAGACGGAGAAGTAATTGCTTCAGGGGGAAGTATTCGAATTGCAAACGGATGTAAAATCGAAAACGGTGCGGTCGTATCGATTGGACTTGATACGCAGCCGCTTGTTGTGATGCAGATTATTGAATATTTACGTGCCTTTCTTATGGGGCGCATTGGTCTCAGTCGCCATAATTTATTACTTATTGTGTCAGGAGCATTTGGCGTATTTTCTAAACGCTGGGTGATTGAGGCTGGGGGTTATTCTCATACAGTCGGCGAAGACATGGAACTTGTTGTTCGCCTGCACCGACTGATTAAACAGAAAAAAACCAACAATCAAATTGTTTATATTCCAGATCCCGTATGCTGGACAGAGGCACCCGATGAAATCAAATATTTGCGAAGACAGCGGAACCGCTGGCACCGCGGTTTATTTGATAGTCTTTGGAAGCATAAAGAGATGCTGTTTAATCCGAGATACGGAAGTATCGGAATGATTTCTATGCCTTATTTTGTGTTTATTGAACTAATCGGTCCGGTCATGGAAATGTTAGGCTATTTGTTTATTGTTATTTCTCTAGTTGTAGGCGGGATTTATGTAGAATTTGCTTATTTGCTTTTTCTCTTGATGGTTGTATATGGTTCTCTTTATTCGATGGCGGCCGTTTTGCTAGAAGAGTGGAGCCTTCGCAAATATCCAAGAGTATCCGATATTGCTAAGCTATTTGTCTTTTCCCTGACTGAATCCTTTTGGTATCGCCCTCTAACTGTTATATGGCGCTGTCATGGATTGTTGGATGTTATTCGCAATAAAAAAGGCTGGGGAGACATGCAGCGAAAAGGAGTTTCACAATGAAAAAATGGTTGTTAATTGGCGGCATTATTTTGGTTATGGCAGTAACGGCTTCTCCATTTCTTATTTGGCAGCTAAAGAAACCAACTGATTTGAATATGCTTGTCATTGATAAAACAGTGCCGGATCAAACGTTTCGAGAGCATCAAGGTTTAATGTGGATGCTGAATCAAGCGAAAGTACGCAAAGACGGGAAGCCTTATAAAATCTCAAAAGATTATGCAGGGTTTTACCCAAAAGGAGATAAAACATACAGCATTAAATCTCTGCCAAAAACAAACTCTGCAGATATGATTTATATCACGGACACGTATGGCGTATACAAAGAAGATTTAGGCGTAAAAGCTAAAAGAGGAGATCGCTCTCAATTGGTGTATGGTGGCATGACTTCTGAAGACGTGAGCTACGTTAAGAAAGCTCTAAATGGACGTACAAAAACGCTGATTGGAGAGTTTAATACATTTGGGAGTCCTACTTCTTTAGACGTTCGCAAAGAACTGTATGAATTGTACAATGTTACGTGGTCCGGCTGGATTGGACGCTATTTTGAGGAATTCGGCAGTGAAGAAGTTCCTGCTTGGGTGAAAAGTGCTTACAAAAAGCAGTACAACAAAGAGTGGAGCCTTACAGGAAAAGGCTTATTATTCGTTAATGAATCCAATAAGCTCGTTATTATAACGGAAAAAGAATTAAAAGAAAATCCAGTATGGTTTCAATACACAAAACAAGGAAAGAAAACATTGAATTTACAGGATGAATCTGCTTATCAATATTGGTTTGACGTAATTGCACCGCAGCAAAAAAGTGATGTGCAGGCTCAGTTTGTCTTTCACTTGGATTCTGAAGGGAAAAACAAGCTAAAGGAAAATGGTATTCCTTTGTCCATACCAGCAGTCGTTCATCATAATAAAGAGCGATATGATACCTATTACTTTGCAGGAGATTTTGCAGATCAAGGAGAAGTACCTTCCATTTATCAAACCTCTTTTTACCCGCTGTGGAAGAAATGGACAGAGAAAATCGGAAAAGAAGATGAGTCTTCTTTTTACTGGACTGTTTACCTGCCTCTTATGAATAAGATCATAGATCAACAGCAAAATGAATCGCAGCCTGCTTCTGTTACTTTTAATAAAAATATGGAAATCTATGAAGATGCTGACCTTAAAGTAGCAGGGAAAGTAGGAAAAGATTATTTGCAAATTTATCAAAACGGCAAGTGGCAAGATGTGCTGATTAAAGGAGTAAATATGGGCATTAGTAAGCCAGGCCATTTCCCTGGTGAGACTGCTATTTCGAAAGAAGAATATTTGCGCTGGTTTAAAGAAATTGGAAAGATGAATGCAAACTCAATCCGCGTATACACCATTCATCCTCCCGCCTTTTATGAAGCGCTTGCTGAGTATAACCAAAAAGCCAAAGAACCCATTTATCTTTTTCATGGGGTATGGGTGAATGAAGAAGTTTTCTATGATTCACAAGATGCTTTTGCAAAGGAAAATACAAAAGAATTTGAAGCTGAAATGAAAAGGATTGTAAACGTTATTCACGGAAATGCAACACTGCCAAAACGGACAGGACATGCAAGCGGAACGTATACAGCAGACGTGTCTCCTTATGTTTTAGGCTGGATTATAGGAGTTGAATGGGATCCCACGGTAGCCCTTTCGACAAATGAAAAACATAAAGGAATGAAAGATTTTAAAGGGCAGTACATCTATACCGAAAAAGGCAATCCCTTTGAAATTTGGCTTGCTCAGCTTATGGAAAAAACAATTTCCTATGAGCAGGATAAATATGATTGGCAGCGGCCTATGAGCTTTACGAACTGGGTGACGACGGATTTGCTTACTCATCCATATGAGCCTTCTGAAGACGAAGATAAAGTGTCTGTTAATCCTAATTTAATTCACATAACTAAAAAATTTGAGCCGGGCTTATTTGCCTCTTATCATATTTATCCGTACTATCCTGATTTCTTAAACTATGAATCTCGTTATCTCGCTTATCGAGATCATCGAGGAGAGAAAAATAACTACGCAGGCTATTTGCAAAATATGAAAGAAGTTCATCATATGCTCGTTCTTGTTGCTGAATTTGGCATTCCGGCTTCGCGAGGACTCACCCATAGAAACGTATACGGGTGGGATCAAGGCTTTCATACGGAACAAGAACAAGGAAAGATTCTGTCACGCTTATACGAAGACATTGTTGAAGAAAAAATGGCTGGCGGTATGGTCTTTACATGGCAAGATGAATGGTTTAAGCGAACGTGGAATACGATGGAGTACGACAATCCGAACCGCAGGCCATTTTGGACGAATTTGCAAACGGGAGAGCAGCATTTTGGATTGCTGAGTTTTGATCCAGGAACGAAGCTGAAAGTCAAAGTAGACGGTAAATCAGATGATTGGAAAAAGCTGAACAGCAAGTCGGTATATAAGCCGTCTAAGAAGTTAAAAGCATTGAACATTACAAGTGATGAAGGTTATCTATATCTACACGTGAGTGCAAAAGAACTGGAAAATCAAAAGCTTTATTTCTTGTTTAACACGATTAACAATCAGGGACAGTCAAAGATTCCTCAAATCCCTTCCTTAAAAACAAAAGGAATTGATTTTGTAGCAGAATTAAACGGAAAAGAAGACAGTCATTTATGGATAGACAGCTATTACGATACGTATTATTTTTCATATGCTCATCAGCTCCAAATGATTCCCGTGGTAAAAGGAACCGATACAAAAGACAACGGCATGTTTAATCCAATCAGGCTCGCCCTTAACAAAGAGTTAGCGATTGGAGAGGGGAAAAACAAGAGAACCATTCCTTTTGACGCCTATGAAACAGGGAAGCTCCAAGAAGGAAACAGCGATCCTAACTCTTCTTCATTTGATTCGCTAGCAGATTTTAAAGTGAATGAATCAAATGGAATTGCTGAACTTCGCATTCCCTGGGCGCTTTTAAATGTAAAAGACCCGAGTCAAAAAGAAATAATGGGAGATATTTGGTCCAAAAAAGGATTAGAATCCAGCGAGAAAATAAAAGGAATTCAAGTGGGAGTCGTAGCTGTTAATAAGAAGAGCAATGACGTAGAAGATACGTTTCCGACTCAGAAAAAAGGCGAACTTTTATTAAAAGATTTTTACTTATACAAGTGGAAAAATTGGGAGTATCCAACTTTTCACGAACGAATAAAGCCGTCCTACTTCATATTGCAAAAAACGTATGGACGACTACAAGCGGAGGAATAACAATGGCAAAAATTTTATTAGCGGAAGATGAAGAAGTGCTTCGTATGTTAGTGGTAGATACGCTTGAAGATGAAGGACATGATGTGACGGAAGCAGAAAATGGCGAAGAAGCTTTGGAATTTATTAAAGAACGTGATTTTGACTTAATTATTTTGGATTATATGATGCCCGTGTTCACCGGGCTTGAAGTCATTCAGCAGCTGAAAGAAATGAAAGATAAGCGCCATACAAAAGTATTGATGCTTTCAGCTAAGAGTCAAGCTGCTGATCAAAGCCGAGTGTTAGAAGCAGGGGCTGCGTATTTTATGTCTAAGCCGTTTAGTCCCCTATTACTAGCTGAACGTGTCGAGGAAATTTTAGATGAACAATAAACTAAAACGAAAAAGTATCTCAACCCAGTTCATCCTCTTAGCAAGTATCCTTTTACTTGCTTTTGCGGCGGGTTCAACTGTACTTGTTGTACGGCAAAAAGAAATTACAGCTGATTATGCCCAGTACAGGGCACAAGTACGGGAAAAGGCACAGCTGCTATCTACAATTGATAAATCAATGAACAAGGCTTTTTTGCAGGCTCGTGGGTTTATTGCGTTTGATTCAGAGGATATGTATAACGAGGCTGCAAGTCAGCAAAAAATTATCGAAGAAAATCTTGACCGACTTTCAGGTCTAGCCGCAGATAGACGTGAGCGTACGCTTGTAAATGAAGCGACGGTGATGCTAAACACGTATTTTAATCAAACGCTTCCTTATTTTAAAGATATTTACGACAAAAAAGGTATTGAAGGAGTCCGCTCTAGTCCTGAGCGGAAGGCTGCTTCTAAATCAATAGAACAAATGCAAAAAGAACTTGATGACTACCAAAATGAATTAACTAAAGACTTAAATACACAGTACGATGATACGTCGAGTGACATGCAGAAAAGTCAAACATTCTTTATTTTATTTTTAGCGTTTACAGTGGTCATTTTATTGTTGCTTACACGGGTACTGCTAAATAAGTTTGTAAAGCCACTGAGTCAGCTAGCATATACGGCAAGCGAAATTGCTGCCGGAAAAGAAATGCCTATGACATTTGATGAACATAGAAGAGATGAAATTGGTATGCTATCGCAAGCCTTTTACAAAATGGTATCGACTTTGCAAAATAATGAACAGGAGTTAACGGCTCAAAATGAGGAGCTGATTGCACAGCAAGATGAATTGCACAGTCAGCAAGATGAACTTCAGCACGCATTAGAATTGACAAAGGAACGAGAAGGGGAGTTAGAATTGCGCAATTTATTTGTGCATGGACTAACAAATTCTCTTCACAAGCAAGAGGTTCTCACGAGTGCTGTCACAAACATGAGCCGGGTGATGAAAGCTGATCACGGGTTTATTATGCTAGCCGATGAAAAGACACATGCTTCATTTGGTCTATCTTCATCAAGTGTTCAACAGATGGTGGCAAATCTTCATAATAATTACGTTGATCATGTGCAGAAGACGAAAAAATGTATGGTAGTAAAAAGAGAGTGTATAGAACATGAGCGCCTATATCATCAGCAAACGTTTTATTTGTATGATGTTATCGTACCGGTGTTGTCTTCACAGGGAGATATGCTAGCCTATATGTTTTACAGCCGCTACGCTGATGAATACACAGACCATGAATTACAGACATTTGAAATACTGGCCAAACAAATCACGATTGCTCTTGAAAAAATTTATATTTACGAAGAGTCTGAGCATGACCGATTGCTATCTCAAGATATTTTAAATTCGATTCAAGAAGGAATGCAGCTTGTAGATACAAGCGGTACGATTCTACAAGTGAATACGAAGATTAGCGAATTGTTTCAATATGAGCATCAAAGCGGGCTTCTTCAGCTCTCTCGTGATCAATGGCTAGATGCTCTCTCTCAAAAAGTCGAAAATATACAGCAGCTGAGACAATACGTTGAAGCCATTTGTAAGGGAGAGCAAGTAGAAAAGTCTTTTGTTTATTACCTGTACACGGAAGGTAAGCGAAAAGTTATAAAAGTTTATAGTGAATACGTATATCGAAACCGTCAGATGTTTGGCGTATTGTTCGTTCATCGGGATATTACGAAAGAATTTGAAGTTGATCAGATGAAGTCGGAATTTGTAAGTACTGTGAGTCACGAGCTGCGCACACCTTTAGCAAGTGTATTAGGGTTCACTGAGCTTATGCTAAACAAAACATTAAAAGAAGAAAGACAGAAGAAGTACTTAACTACTATTTATCAGGAAGCACAGCGGTTAACGTCTTTAATCAACGATTTTCTGGACGTCCAAAGAATGGAAGCGGGGAAACAAACCTACGACAAAAAGTATCAAGACATTCTGCCGCTTATTAAGCAGGTGATTGAGGTCCAGAAAATACAAACAAGTAAGCATGAATTTGATATGATTTCCGATCAAGAGCATTTTACAGTAATGGGAGATAAAGATAAGCTGCTGCAATTGTTTAATAATGTAATTAGCAATGCAGTGAAATATTCCCCCGATGGAGGGAACGTTACAGTTAAAGTGTATCAAAAGGAACACGCTGTTTATATTGATATTCAAGATGAAGGAATTGGTATACCAAGTGAAGCGCTAGGTCAATTGTTTACCAAATTCTACAGAGTAGATAACTCCGATATGCGCAAAATTGGCGGAACAGGTCTAGGATTAGCAATTGTAAAGGAAATTGTAAAAGCTCATGGTGGAGACATTACTGTACAATCGGAATGGAAAAAAGGAACAACATTCACGGTTGTTCTCCCGCTTCTATATGAAGTTCAGTACGATGAAGAGATGATAAGTACGAATGATAACCGTAAAAGCGTAGTGATTGTAGAAGATGATAAAAGTTTAGCGACGCTTTTACAGGTAGAATTAAAAGAAAGCGGTTTTCACGTTCGGTATTTTAACAACGGAGAAGACGCATTAAACTCTATTCATCAGCAAAAGCCTGAAGTGGTTGTTCTAGATATTATGTTGGGAGAAAATAAGTTAGACGGCTGGGATGTTTTAAGACAGCTCAAAGAAAATACAGAGACAGAAAAAATTCCTATTTTAATCTCATCTGCTTTAGACGAAAGAAGCAAAGGGTTAGAGCTTGGAGTGTGTGAGTTTCTGATTAAACCCTATCAGCCTAGTAAATTATCCAAAACGATTCTCCAGCTGCTTTTGAAAAAACAAGAGCACGAAGGAGAAATTATGATTCCATCAGATAAAGAAGAGTAGAAATTTGGTGAGGCTTCGTTATATTTGCGGAGTCTCATTAAACGAAAAGAAAATTAGCAAAGTAATATAAAAAAATATTGAAAACGCTATCAAAATGTGGTTTTATAGAAAGTAGGCATAACATGATGACCTTAGAATTACCTTTTTCCACCTCCTTACATGCGTAAGGAGGCTTTTTTGTATAAATATAGTAAGATAAGATAACAAAACCTGATGCAGAATCGTTTATTGAATTTCAGCTAGTTAAGAAACTGCTCAAGAAAGTTTGATAGTGAAAGGAGTGAAGCTCTGGAAATCATTTCACAAAGGGAGGATAGTCTATCCTAGAAGTGAAGGTAGTTCAATTTTTATAATCATAGTATAATAAAAAATACGGTTATAAAAGTTGTGTTTGTTATACATCTTTTATATAGAAGGTAAGATTGAATTTTATATTTGCTTAAAGGAGGTCTTTCCTTGGATATTGCGTATATAATTGCTGAAGAAAGAATTAGACAAGCAATAAAAGACGGTGACTTTGATAAGCTGCCTGGGGAAGGAAAACCATTAAAGTTAGAAGATTTGTCACACATACCTGAAGAACTGCGCCAAGCGTATAGGATATTAAAAAATGCAAACATGATAACGGATGAACAAGAGCTAAAACGAGATATGGCTACAATAGAAGACTTGATTTCTATATGCACGGATGCTAATGAAGAACAAAGGCTAACAGAGATGCTTACGGAAAAGCGTTTGCGCTTTGAGCAGCTCGTTGGCAAGAAAAAGATGACAAGTTCTGCAGCTTACAGGACGTATCAGAATAAAATTTACTCCAAATTTTTTTATTAATGAGTGTAATGAACGAGACGATCGGAGGGTGAGAACTTGCGGCTGTTAATTTTATTGATCAGTATCATACTATTTATTTCGCTTTGTTTTTATATTTTTGCCCCACAAATAAAACGAGGTGCCCAATCGAAAAATGTGCCGGTTTTATTTATTCATGGCTATTTAGGCAGTCAAAAAAGCTTAGGGAAAATGATTAAACGATTTGAACAAAACGGATGGGGAACTAAAGTAGGTTACTGCGTTGTTCAAAAAGATGGAGCTATTCAGTGGAAGCATATTATGAAAGCAAAAGAGGGAAAACTTCCGCTTATTCATATCGTTTTTAAAAAGCCAGATGCCAGTATTGCACAGCAGCAAAAATGGATTGAAGCTATTATGCAAGATGTACGTGATACATATAAAGCATCTTCTGTTGATTTAGTTGGACATAGTATGGGAGGAGTAACAGCAGCAGCTGTTAGTTTGTCTAACCCTCAGTATATTCAAAAGTTAGTTACGTTAGGATCGCCAATTCAAGGATTAGATTATCAGGAATTAATGGAGATGTATCCTCATGCACGCAATCATATTGAATCTATGGGTGCTCGTGATTTAGCTTTTCACTCTATAGCGTTAAACAAGCTGTACGAAAGTCGTCAAGATTTCTCAAAAGAAATCGACGTTTTTTCAGGAGCAGGAGATGTGGGAGATAAGACAGATGGAGTGGTAACAGTAGAAAGTGCGTACGGGCTGCAAGAGTTCACCGAACACATTCATCTCCAAACGTTTCATGAAGCACATTCAGATTTACATGAAAGCTCAGAGGTTGATAAAGCTGTCTATCAATTTTTAAAACGGGATTAAAGGGGGATTACGATGCTTTACTTAATTAGACACGGCCAAACAGATTGGAATAAAAACAAACTTATTCAAGGGCATGCTGATATTCCGCTCAACGAAGCGGGAAAGCAACAAGCTAAACGCGTAGCGGAACGTTTTCGAGATATCCATATTGATGTAATCTATACAAGCGATTTGCTTCGTGCGCAGGAGACGGCTAGGGAAATTGCAGCAGCTGCTAAAGTAGAGAAAGTCGAGGTTTGTGAGCAGCTGCGTGAGCGCTCTTTTGGAGAACTAGAATCAAAGAACGTAGAAGTTCTGCATGAGCTTGTGCCAAACTATGCGACAAATTGGGGAGAAGAACCTTTATATAATATCGAAACACTCGAAGCCGCTCAAGAACGGATGGTTCGGCGGTTAACGGAAATTATGAAGAAGTCTATCGGAAAGAAAGTAGCAGTTGTTAGTCACGGGGCGGCAATTAATACATTCATTCATCATGTAACAAGCGGAGAACAAGGAACAGGGACTACTATTTTACAAAATACATCGATTACAACTTTTGCTTATGAAAGTGGAAAATGGCGCCTTGAAACGATCAATGATGCCAAACATCTTGAATAAATATACTTAAAGAGGCTGTGACTGTAGTATTTTAGTTGAGGGAAGATCCGAACGATTAATCGTTCGGATTTTTTTATGGTGATGGTGAACCTAGGTTTCATATATGTAAGTACTTCTAGCAGTTGATTGGAGGGAAAGGCGAAGACTCCTGCGGGAAAAGAGGAAGGGATGAGACCCCGCATATTAATTTTATATATAAATATTTATACAATTGATTTTAATAAAAATGCATAGTAAAATAAGTTTTATTACTATTCTATTAAAGCGTTTAGTATAACTGAATTTCCTAATATTGTTTAATAAGTAACTATATTCCGGAATAAGATTAATTGATTTGTATAATTTCAAGGAGGATGTAGTATGTCAAAAGATTGGAGTCACTTATTTGAAAGAATGCCTGAATTGCTAGCACCGACGATGGCTAAAGACCATCCGAATTTGCCCGTTGTGAAGGAAGAAGGATGCTATTATTATGGATTGGATGGTAAAGAATATCTCGATTTTACTTCCGGAATCGCTACGACAAATGTAGGACACAGACATCCGAAAGTAGTAAAAGCAATCAAAGACGGAGCAGATCAATTATTGCACGGTCCTTCAGGTGTTATTATGTACGAATCGATATTAAAGTTAGCCGATGAGTTAGGAAAAGTAACGCCGGGCAATTTAGACTGCTTTTTCTTTGGAAATAGTGGCACCGAAGCAATTGAAGGAGCCTTGAAATTAGCGAGACATGTCACAAAGCGTCCGTATGTTATTTCTTTTTTAGGGTGTTTTCATGGCCGCTCGATGGGAGCTTTAAGTGTTACAACCTCGAAAAGCAAATATAGACAATTTCAGCAGCCTTCGGGACTGACGTATCAGATTCCATATGCCAATCCAAAAGAGTGCCCTGCGGAGCTAGACAGCGATGTGTACTTTACTGAAAAGCTTGAAAAAGATTTTGAAATACTCTTTAAGCACCAAGTCACGCCTGAAGAAGTGGCTGCCGTTATTTTGGAACCAGTATTAGGAGAAGGCGGCTATATTATTCCTCCGAAAAGTTGGATGAAGAAGTTAAGAGAGATTTGTGATCGTCACGGAATATTACTTATTTTCGATGAAGTGCAAACAGGGTTTGGCCGTACCGGCGAATGGTTTGCTGGACAAACGTTTGATGTCGTGCCAGATATTATGGCTATAGCAAAAGGAATTGCTTCTGGAATTCCGCTTAGTGCAACGGTAGCTTCTCAAGAATTAATGAAGCAGTGGCCCCTTGGCACACATAGTACAACATTTGGAGGAAATCCTATTGGATGTTCAGCAGCCCTTGCAACTCTTGAAGTGATGAAAGAAGAACAACTGCTGGATAACACGAAAAAAATGGGCGCTTATGCGTTAGAAAAGCTGCATCTTTTAAAAGAAAAACATTCAATTATTGGGGATATCCGTGGTTTAGGACTTATGATTGGAATTGAAATTGTTAATCCGGATACGGGAGAAGGCGATGGAGACGCCTTATTCGAGATTTTGGACTTAGCTTTAGAAAAAGGCGTGTTATTTTATTTTTGCGGAAATGCAAGTGAAGTTATTCGCATGGTACCTCCGCTTACTGTAACAAAAGAACAGATAGATGACGGCATTCGCATGCTAGATGAGGCTATCACTTCTTTTGAGAAAAAGTCAGCTGTAAAAGCGTGATGAAAAAATTATATATTTGTAACCTAGTTGTCATAGTAATGGTAGCGATATCATAGTTTTAGAGGGAAAAGAATTTTCTGAAAAGTAGTTGACATCTGTTTGTGCAGCATGTAACATAATATTTATCTTATCAACAATTATCAACAAAATTCGACAAACTTCTTATCAAGAGAGGTGGAGGGATAGGCCCTTTGAAACCTCGGCAACGGACTTTATAGAACCGTGCCAACTCCCACAAGCAGTGCTTGAAAGATAAGAAGAGACCAGGCTTACTAACAATTGTGATCCCAACCTCTTCTTACAGGCACTTAGACACTGTAAGTGGAGGTTTTAATTTTATGACAAGAATATGACATTTAGATAAAAAACAGCAGGCGAAATTACCTGCTGTTTTTATATGCTGTAAAATGATAAATAACCTACCAGAATTCCTAGTAAAAGTACTCCAATCGTAATACCAACAATCCACCACATCATTTTTTTCATTATTTATTCCTCTTTATCAATTAACTGTAGCTGTTGATCCGCCTGAAGCGCCGGAAGCTGTACCGTAAGCAGTTTGTCTTTTGATTCCGGCATTTTTAGCTGCAATTTTCCACTGCCAGTCAATTCGCCCGTAGGCTCGATTATTTTGCACCCAAGATTTTGAGCTCTTTTTTGAAATAGACACAAGGGGGTTTACATTTTTCGTGACGACGCCTCGTACACTTTTGACTGAAGTCACCGATGAGTTTTTCGTGTAATAGTCTACATACACCGTTAGTTTTGTTGTTGTAAATCCAGCCGCTTTATAAGAAGCCGTATAAGCTGCTGTTTTGAATAAAGGTGAAGCCGTTCTTGCTCCGTATGCTGCTGTACTTGCAGCTTCGACTGTGCCGCTAGTCTCTTCAATATCCATTTTTAACAGAGATGGATCCTTTAGTGATTGTACAACTTTTTGTTTTTGTTGACGCGACAGTTTTGAAAATTCATACAGTGAACTTTTATCACTTTGCGCTTTCAAGAACTGCGTGTAAGAAGCAAGCGTTAAATGTGCAGGTTTTTCACTAGCCATAACAGAGTTTGGTACGACTAATAGACATAATAACGCACTTATCAGGAAAAAAGAAAAAAACGTTCTTTTTGTAGCCATATTTATATAAATCCTTTCTAGTATTCTATCTTTATAAATAGATAAGAAGTAATTTATCGTTTTGAAGAAGGACTGTGTGCTGACATATTAACTGTCATCACGACACGAGCTTGCTGTACAGATTTCATAAAACATTCGTATAGAGAAGCGAATACTTTATCCACATCTCCTTCTAAAGCTGTTGCAAAAGGCACGGTTTCGGCAAATACTCCCTGTTGTTTAACTGCGCCAATTCCGCTTTTGATGATGTCTACATAATGCGGCGTATCTAATGGATACAAAGAAAATTGAGTGGATACAGGGAACGAAGCACAAAGCTGTTGGTTTGAAGACATGTTTTCTTTTGGTTTTATTTTTCTTTCTTCGAAATATTCTTCGTGCTGCCCTGTTGAAAACGTGGCATTCAGCACAATATGCTTTCCTGATTTTCCAGCACTTTTATAAACGGCTTGAACAACTTCAAATACGTCTTTGGCAGTTCCTTCAATAAACGTACTAACACGGTCTGTTTTTCGCTGAACTTTAGACATATCCACTTCGTTTAGTGCGCCTAAAATAATATCGATAAAGTTATCACTCATAACGGAAAGCGTAAAACGGCAGCCAACATTTATTTTTTCCAAGTTAATCACCCCTAAAATATAGATTTGTAGTTTTTTAATCATACAAATCATAAAATAACTTTTCTGTTTTGTATAGAAACAGAAGATAGATTCTTTATTTTTAGGAAATATTACATAGAAGAAACGAAAATAAATTGCATAACATGAAAAATAAGGGTGTTAAGAAAAGTCACATAATAAAAAAGAATAAAAAAACAATGTTAGAACCTCTGACAAAAAGCTGGTATATAGACTGAAAACACCATATTATAAATACAAGATCACATTATTCTCCTGCGATTTCGTATAACCTCTTGAAAAAGGGACTTGGGATTTTATCATAAATCCAACCTCCTAGCTGTATAATCAGCTAGGAATTTTTTTTACCCAAACTCTCTATCGCGCATGAGGTTACCTACACTTATTCAACTCAGAGCATACACCATATATATTTAAGACCAGTGTAAGAAAGATTGCTTGAAGATGTTAGTGTTCGGCTTGAGCTAGAAATAGATAGATGTTACGAAAGAGGGGAAAGAAGGTATGACGCACACATTAATTAAAAATGCAGAGATTATTACGATGAATGAGAAGAATGATATTATTTACGGTGACCTTTATATTGTTGGAAATCGTATTGCAGCCATCGGGAAAAACCTGCATCCGGAAAAGGTAGATAAAGTCATTGACGCAGCAAATAAAACAATTGTGCCGGGCTTTATACATACTCATATTCATTTATGTCAAACGCTTTTTAGAGGGCAAGCAGATGATTTAGAGCTGCTAGACTGGCTAAAGAAGAAAATATGGCCGCTTGAAGCTTCACATGATGAAGAATCTATCTATTATTCAGCACTGTTAGGGATCGGCGAACTCATTCAAAGCGGGACTACAACAATTGTAGATATGGAAACTGTTCATCATACGGACTCTGCTTTTCAAGCTATATCTCAAAGTGGAATCCGAGCTCTTGCAGGAAAAGTAATGATGGATAAAAAAGGCGATGATCTGCCAAAAGCTCTGCAGGAGACAACGGCTGACTCGATCAAAGAAAGTGTAGAGCTGCTTGAAAAATGGCATAATTCAAATAACGGTCGTATTCGATACGCATTCTCCCCAAGATTTGTGCTGTCGTGTACGGAAGATTTGCTGCGTGAAGTGAGCCATTTATCAGCTGCCTATAATGTTCATGTCCATACTCATGCTTCTGAGAATCAAGAAGAAATTCGCATCGTAGAAGCTGAAACGGGTATGAGAAATATTATGTATTTAGACCATTTAGGATTAGCCAACGAGCGCCTTATTTTAGCGCACTGTGTGTGGCTAAATGATCAAGAAAAGCAAATTATTAAGAATCAAGGAGTAAAAGTCAGTCATTGCCCAGGATCAAACTTAAAACTTGCATCCGGAATCGCAGATGTGCCCGGTTTATTAGAGCAAGGTGTATTTTTAAGTCTTGGCGCTGATGGTGCTCCTTGTAATAATAATTTGGATATGTTCAACGAAATGAGGCTGGCGGCTACGATTCATAAACCCTCGTACGGACCAACGGCCATGAATGCAAAGCACGTGCTAGAAATGGCTACAATCGGCGGAGCGAAAGCAGTTGGGCTTGAAAAAGAAATTGGAAGTTTAGAGGTCGGGAAAAAAGCGGATCTTGCTATTTTAAATTTAAATCAGCTTCATACCTTTCCATCTTACGGCGTAGACCCTATTTCCAGAGTTGTGTATTCAGCAACGCGAGGAGATGTAGAACTAACGATGGTTGATGGAGAAATTGTGATGGAAAATCGCGTGCTGAAAACAATTGACCAAGGAATTGTATTGAAAGAAGCAAATCATTCGATTGATCGTCTTTTAAAAAGAATCCCGCTTTTAATTTCATAATCATAAGATGTAAAACAAAGAAGAGGCCGGGATAAAAGTATTTTAGTTGAAGTAAAACTCGAATTATTGATTAATAATTCGAGTTTTTTGTTGTCATGGTGAACGTGGGTTTAATCTGTTTAGTTGCTTCTAGCTGTTGATGGGAGACAAGGCGTAGAATCCTGCGGGAAAAGCGGAAGGGATGAGACTCCCGCAGGAGCGCAAGCAACGAGAAGGCTCATCGGCCGCCCGCGGAAAGCGAAGCCTTGTACGGAAATCAACAGCGGTGTCACAAGCAGTCCAGATCATTTATCCAATTTGATCGTCTTTAGATGGGATTGATTTAGTTATGTCTCAATCTCTTTTTTTGTATAAATGATTAAAAAGAGCACTCTTGCCACAGACTAAAGGGATAGAAGAAATAAATTTTCAAAATTCCAAACTAACGGAAGATAAAAATTTTTATAATGATAGCGTTTTCTACCTTTGCATATCTACAAATTAAGACTATAATAGGACAAAAGATTTTACTTTGTAACGTAAAATCCTCCTAAATCGTGTCCTTTTTAGGACATTTGAATAGGTAGGGTTTTTTATTTTTTTTAGAAGTAGGGAGGCGCGCGTGTTGGAGCGTAACGGAATATTAGAGCGCTTGTTTAAACTATCAGAGCGCAACACAACACCAAAACAAGAAATACTAGCAGGACTTACAACTTTTATGACGGTCAGTTATATGGTAATCGTCAACCCCATTATCATGTCTGACGCGGGTATCCCCCGTGAAGCGGCTCTTGCAGCTACCATTTACGCCATTGTATTTAGTACGTTACTGATGGCCCTGTGGGCAAACTTCCCGATTGTAACCGGTCCAGGGATGGGTTTAAATGCGTTTTTTACGTATTCAGTAGTATTAGGACAAGGATTGTCATGGCAAACGGCACTTGGAGCAGTTTTTATATCCGGGGTCTTATTTTTTGTTTTAACGGTAACAGGAATACGTGGAAAGATTATTGATGCCATTCCGAACGTATTAAAGTCTTCAATAGCAGTTGGAATTGGTCTTTTTGTTGCGTTTATCGGTTTGAAAAACGCTGGATTAGTTGTGGCAAACGAGTCTACTTTTGTAGGGCTTGGAAATGTCATGGATAAAGGCCCCTTACTGGCTATTTTTGGGCTGATATTAGCAGCTGTGCTGATGGCTAAAAATGTAAAAGGCGCTCTCATTATAAGTATTTTTGCTACGACAATATTAGCGATGATTGTAGGAGTACAAGCAGTTCCTCATTCGGTGAAAGACGTCTTTTCAGCTACGCCGCCAAGCGTCGGAGAAACATTCTTTCAAATGGATTTAAAAGGTGCAGTTGCCTACGGTATTTTTTCAGTTGTATTTTCTTTCACCATCGTAGAATTATTTGATACGCTAGCGACATTGATTGGACTATCTAAAAAAGCAAACTTAGTAGATAAAAACGGTAAAATTCCAGGATTAAACCGTGCGCTTGCAGCGGATTCAATCGGTACAATGGCGAGTGCTATTTTTGGAAGCACAGCGTTAAATACGTATATTGAAAATGCAACAGGTATTGCAGAAGGAGGACGTACCGGCTTAAAGGCATTAACGGTTGCCATCTTATTTATATTTACCTTGTTTTTTGCACCGCTCATTCAATTTATCCCAAGCGTTGCTACTGCTCCAGCACTCATTATTATTGGTTCGCTTATGCTAAGTGACATTCGAAACGTTAACTTCGACGATTTTACTGAGGTTGTTCCCGCTTTCTTAACAATTGTCATGATGCCGTTAACCTACAGCATTGCAGAAGGGTTAGCATTCGGCTTCATTTCATACACAGCGATTAAACTGTTTACAGGACGCCATCGCGAAATTCATTGGATGATGTATGTAATCACCATTGCCTTTTTTATCAATTTTTATATGAGTTCCCATTAGGAATGAAAAAAGACGTAGCATTAAGCTACGTCTTTTTTTGTTACTGAGTCCTTGTCAGGGAACATCGTGAAAGAATGAAGCTTTTCTTTTATTTTAGATAATTGTAAAATAATTATAAAAGGTGCGTTATAAAGGGTTGGTGGAATAAATTGAAACAAAGTAAACGCAAACGTGTAACCTTACAACAAGTGGCAGAACACGCGGGAGTATCTCGAGCTACCGCTTCGCTTATTGTGCGAAATAGTCCAAGTGTTTCTGAAAAAACAAGGAAAAAAGTTCTAGCTTCGATGAAAGAGTTAGGATACGTATATGACCGAATTGCAGCAAATTTAAGATCTCAAACTTCATCAACAATCGGAGTTATTATTACGGATATATCTAATACGTTTTTTACAGAATTGTTAATTGGAGTACATGAGGAGCTCGAGAAAGACGGGTATACGGTATTTTTAGGTACGACGTTTGATTCGGATAATCGACAGGATCAGCTGCTTTCTACGATGCTAGAGCATCGGGTAGGAGGCATTATTTTATGTCCTGTTGCGGGTACATCGGAAGATACGATAAGAAAAATTCAGCATTTAGATGTTCCTTCAGTACTAGCAGTAAGGGAATTGCCTGAGGTGGAGTCAGATTATGTAGGGGTAGATTATAGCTTAGGCGTTCAAAAAGCGGTTCAACATCTACTTCAACAGGGACACAAAAGAATTGCATTTTTAGGAGGAACAACGGGTTCTACAACGTGGAAGGAACGAATGGAAGGTTACCGGTTGGCTCTGGAGAACGCAGGGATTTCTATTGATGAAGAGCTTGTTATTCCGAGCGGTCCGACAAGAAGCGGCGGTGTAGAAGCTGCTCATCAAGTATTGAACATTTCTGAACCTCCAACAGCAGTTTTTTGTTTTAGCGACTTAGTTGCATTTGGTGTTATGCAAGGTTTAAAAGAGAAAGGGATTGTTCCGGGAGAAGATATAGCGGTAGTGGGATTTGATAATGTCATGGAATCATCCGTATGTCACCCTACTCTAACAACCGTCTCTTCTTTTGCAAGACAAATAGGAAAAGATGCTGCACGGTGTCTTCATAACCAAATTGTTGATAAAAAAGAACATCATCATCGCATTATTTTAACGCCTCAGTTAGTTGTTCGAGAATCGTCATCAAAAAAAAGAAGCAGTTAATGAACTGCTTCTTTTCCTTGTGAATTATTTAGACGGTTCATAAATATCCCAAGCCATTTTCAGGGAATCAACAATATAATTTGCTACTTCTTCAATATCCAAATTGTCAGTTTCTACTTTGGAGTGGTGGTTGGAATAAATTGCTTGTCGCGTATAGAATAATTCTTCAATATCCTCTAGACTTCTTCCTTGTAAAACAGGGCGACTGTCAATAATAAGGCTGATGCGCTCTTTCCACGAATCCCATGAAAGGTCTAAAAAGAATACAATACAATTTGATAAGCATATTTTTTGAATTTCTTCTTGAAGAAATGCGCCTCCGCCAACGGATATAATTTTTAAACGCTGCTGAGATAACTGGCTAATTACTTCTTTTTCTTTATTTCGGAAAAACTCTTCACCAAACTCTTTAAAAATTTGTGATGTAGGCATTTGAAACATTTTTTCAATTTCTTGGTCTATATCGACAAAATCTCTGTATAATTTCTTAGCGACTAGTTCGCCGATTGTTGTTTTACCTACGCCCATAAAGCCAATAAATACAATGCTTTTTTCTCTAAGAGACATCTCGCTGTAAGTCATTTTTCAAAGCCTCTTTCTGTTTTTAACAATAAAAAACTTATTATTTTGTATTTTAGTTATTAGAATTATAATACAAATTTTACTGTTTGTAAAAACAGTGAAAGGTATATTATGTCCTAAGAAGCAAGTATCAGCTGACGTTTATAAAATTTTTGTTAGTCAACAGATGGTGATACGCTGTAACGAAAATAAATAAGTAATAGTTAAGCTCGATCACAATCATAAATCTTTGTCATATTGACAGTGCTGCTATCTTACATACTCCTACAGTGTATGTAAGAAAAAAAAGGAAGTGAATGTGAGACTACGTAAGCGAGTATAGGCAAACTGAACTCAGGATCAATGAATATTTTTAGAAAATTCTTTAATTTTCTATTGCTAGATTAAAATTTCTGTTGTAGGATTATGATAACGTTTACAAAACGAGTTGTTACTTTAAATCAATAGGATTTATAGAAAACTGCATTAAATTTTAGATCGATCTAAATATAAAAATAGATCGATCTAAAAATAGCAGTCAGTCAATTGTTAAAAGGAGAGATAACAATGAGCTTTAGACGAGCAAGGCCTTATGTAAATAAAGAATGGCTTGAAGGTAATCGATCAGCAGTAAGTATTAAAAGTCCGTATTCGCAGGAAGTAATTGGTGAGCAAATTATAGCAACGCCAGAAGATGTTGAACGAGCGCTATCAGCCGCCTATGAAGCTAAAAAAACAATTGCGAGTCTGTCTTCTTATGAAAGGGCCAAAATTTTAAAAGAAGCAGCACGGCTTTTGGAAAAGCAAAAAGAAAAGTTTGCTTCTCTCATCTCAAATGAGTTAGGAAAACCGTTGAAGAATACGTTGGATGAAGTATCTCGATCTGTAGAAACATTAGAACAATCTGCGGAAGAAGCAAAAAGGCTTATCGGTGAAACGATACCAGGAGATGCTTCCGAACGAGGGGGAAAAGCGATAGCTTCGACATTCCGTGTGCCTGTCGGGGTTGTTGCTGCTATTACTCCTTTTAATGCACCTTTGAATTTAGTATGCCACAAAATTGGACCAGCTTTTGCTGCTGGCAACAGTGTTATTTTAAAACCGGCTCCGCAAACAACCTTAGTTGCTTCAGAATTTATAGCTCTATTATTAGAAGCTGGAATGCCTGAATGCGCTATTAATATGGTTTTAGGGGGAGTAGAAACAGGACAGCAAATCGTAAAAGATGACCGTGTAAATATAATTTCTTTTACCGGTGGAACAGTGGCAAGCAGAAATATATGTGAACTGGCTGGAATGAAAAAAGTGCTTCTAGAATTAGGAGGAAATGCTTCAACAATTGTTCATGAAGATGCCGACATTAAGAAAGCTGCTGAAATGTGCGGGAGAACAGGGTTTAGCAACTCCGGTCAAAGCTGTATTTCAGTTCAGCGTATTTATGTACATGACTCAGTTGTTTCTGAATTTACAGAGCTTCTGAAGAATGAGGTAACGTCTTTAAAAGTTGGTGATCCTCTGCTGCCGCAGACGGATGTTGGATGTTTAGTAGATGAAAAAGCAGCAAACCGAGTTTTGGCTTGGATTGAAGAAGCAGTCGCTCTAGGTGCAGAGCTGATATGCGGCGGCAAAAAGACAGGGGCTTCTATAGAACCTACTGTTCTATTAAATCCTCCTAAACAAAGCAAAGTAGTGTGTCAAGAAGTGTTTGGGCCTGTGGTAAGCATTATTCCTTATCAAGATATTGAAGAGGCTATTCGGGAAACAAATGATTCATCATTCGGTTTGCAAGCAGGGCTGTTTACAAATCAAATGGATTTAGCTTACCGTGTTGCTGAATCTTTAGAAGTAGGAGGAGTTGTGATTAATGGGACCTCTAATTTTCGACTCGACCATTGGCCGTACGGCGGGATAAAAGACAGCGGCGTTGGTAGAGAAGGACCTCGATTTGCGATTGAAGATATGACAGAAACAAAAATGATTGTCCTGCAGCTATCGTAGCTGAGTTTATTACCTGAAAAAATATATAGTGAATTTAAAGGAGGATATACAATGGAAAAATTAATATCACATCAATTAGTAAATTATCTTGAGGAACGAGGCATCGAGCATATTTTTGGTTTGTGTGGTCATACAAACATAGCGGTACTAACAGCCTTAGAAGAAAGCAAAATTAAATTTATCAACGTTCGACACGAACAAATTGCAGCGCATGCAGCTGATGGCTATGCACGTGTGACGAAAAAAGCAGCAGTAGTATTAAGTCACTTAGGTCCTGGCTTAACAAATGCTGCTACAGGTGTAGCCAATGCAGCGTTAGATTCAATTCCAATGGTTGTCATCGCTGGTGATGTTCCTACTCATTATTATGGAAAGCATCCGCATCAAGAGGTAAATTTACATGCTGATGCTTCGCAATATGAAATTTATCGTCCATTCGTTAAGCGTGCATGGAGAGTTGACCGTCCAGATTTATTTCCAGAAATATTAGAGAAAGCATTTCTACTAGCGGAAAGTGGAAATCCTGGCCCCGTATTAGTATCTGTACCTATGGATATCTTTTCAAAAAAGATCGATGTTTCTTTATTTGACCGATTGCATCGCCAAACGAAATCTTTGCAAAAACCTTCTATCGATGATGAAACGGCAAAGAGTATTGTACAAAAATTAATTAATGCTAAAAATCCAGTGTTATATGTAGGCGGAGGCATCCTATTAGCAGATGCAGCAAATGAATTAAAAGAGCTTGTGGACCACTTGAACATTCCGGTAGCCCACTCCTTAATGGGCAAAGGAGCACTTCCAGATGATCATGACTTGACTCTAGGGATGACTGGTTTTTGGGGCACGAAGTTTATTAATGAAAAGTGTCGGACTGCTGATTATATTTTAGCATTAGGAACACGATTTGCAGAAGCAGATTCTAGCTCCTGGGAGCCGGAATATACGTTTGATTTTTCACAAACAAAATTGCTTCATATTGATATTGATCCTAGCGAGATAGGGCGTAATTACCCTGCCGAAATCGGTGCAGTGGCTGATTTAAAACAAGCCCTTAAAGTCTTAAATCGCGTAGCTAAACAGCTTATTCCGGAAGGAGTAAAAAATGAAGCATTAATCAAAGAGATTGCTTCTTATCGTGAAGAGTTTAAAGCTAGCAATGAAGAATATATTCACGACAATTCATTCCCAATGCAGCCGCAGCGAATTTTAAATGAAGTTCGCGAAGTCCTGCCGAAAGATGCCTATATTACTACTGATGTAGGCTGGAATAAGAATGGGGTAGGACAGCAGTTTCCAATCTATGAAGCTGGAAGTATATTAACTCCAGGAGGCTTTGCCACAATGGGATTTGGAGCGCCGGCAGCTTTAGGAGCAAAGGTAGCTCAGCCTGATAAAGTAGTTGTTTCTCTAGTAGGAGACGGGGGATTCGGCCAAAATCCAGCTGTGCTTGCTACGGCAGCCGAAGAGAATATTCCTGTGGTTTGGATCATTATGAACAACTTTGCGTTTGGTACGATCGCGGGACTGCAAAAAGCACATTTTGGAACCACTCTAGGCACGATATTTGAAAAAGATGGAGAGGTATATTCTCCTGACTTTGCAAGTATCGCTAAAGCTTATGGAGTAGAAGGCATAAAAATTCAATCAGCCGAAGAGTTTAAACCGGCACTTCAAAGAGCTGTTGCTTCTAATAAACCAGTTGTAATTGATGTAGCGATGTTAAACAATCCTGTACCAACGTCAGGACATTGGAACATCATGGATATTTACTCACCGGATAAGAAAGTACACCATGTATCTGTTTAACAAGTATGGAACAAATGCTGAAATAAAAACGGAAACATTTAACTTTGATAAAAAGGAGCTGTTCCTATGTTAGGACGAGGAGAAGGAACTCATTCTCCATCTATTTGTACGCCTTTAGTGGGCAAAGATCGCAAAGAGCTTTTAACAGAACTAGCGGAAATTCTATTAAAAAAACCGGATATAATTGAATGGCGCTTAGATTTTTACGAAGAAATTCAAGATATAAACAGCGTCCTTTCTGCAGCTAAAGATATATATGAAAATGGCGAGCGCACGCCTATTTTGCTTACTGTACGTTCTCAAAAAGAAGGGGGGCAGCCTATTTCCTTATCAGAAAAGGAAGTAGTAGCGATACTTGCAGAGGTATGTAAGCATCCATATGTAGCAATTATTGATTTTGAAGTATCAAATCAGCCAGAGCATATCCGCTATTTACGTGAAGTTTCCAAGGAAAATAATAAGAAACTTGTGCTTTCTTATCATAATTTTTCTTTTACTCCTCCTAAAGCGGAAATTTTTAAAAGCTTATTTCTAGCTGAATTTTACGGAGCAGATGCAGCGAAAGCAGCTGTCATGCCTCAGAACAATCAAGATGTTTTAACTTTATTAGAAGCTACAAGAGAGGCTGAAAAAGAGCTCAGCATTCCTCTCATTACCATGTCGATGGGAGGGTTAGGAGCTATTACCCGAATCGTCGGGTGGATGTATGGCTCTTCTGTTACTTTCGCTGTAGGGAAAAGCAGCTCAGCTCCTGGGCAAGTTCCAATTGATGAATTACGAAAAATAATTCAGTTAACAAAAAAAGTTACGGATCCTGAGAACTATCATTCCCATCAAATTGTTTCAATGTAAAATAAAAAGCACAAGAGCATGCTATGCTCTTGTGCTTTTTATTTATCCTTTAAATGCATGGAAAGATACACCCGAGTATCTTTTTTGCGCTCGTACTTTGGATTAGCGCTTCGCGTATATTC
Source organism: Priestia sp. MDV22-iso46 (assembly GCF_058629175.1). Taxonomy (NCBI): domain Bacteria; kingdom Bacillati; phylum Bacillota; class Bacilli; order Caryophanales; family Bacillaceae; genus Priestia; species Priestia sp. MDV22-iso46. The sequence goes on along the minus strand of NZ_JBZVWT010000001.1, from coordinate 2,008,020 downwards.
TTTTGACTGATGTTCTATATGGTAGTTCTGTGCAAACTGTTTGATCGCTTCATTAATTTCTTCTTGTTTTCCCATTAATCTTACTTGCAGCATTGTAACGTCTCCTTCCATATACTTTGCTTTTTGACTATATCATGAAATGAAAAAGAAGTAATTTTATTTTTGTTGACGATCTTGTATATACAGGTTAGAATAAAAACATAAAACTTGTATATACAGGTTTGCGGTGAGATTTATATGGGGGATAGGAAATACAGGAGTAAAATGAAAACGGAAACAAGGGGGAAAAGACATGAATCGAGAATCTGTTGAACGCATTGTAGAAGCCGTTGGCGGAAAAGAAAATATCTCTGCTGCAACGCATTGTGTAACGCGTCTTCGACTTGTTTTAAAAGATGAAGGTAAAGTCAATCAACGTATGCTAGATGAGCACGAATTAGTAAAAGGATCTTTTTCTACAAACGGCCAGTTTCAAGTTGTTATTGGTCAAGGCACGGTTGATAAAGTATATAAAGAAATGGTGGCGCTTACAGGAATAGGTGAACTGTCAAAAGAGGAAGTGAAAAACGAAGCGGCTAAAAACTTAAATCCTCTGCAGCGCGCAATAAAAACATTAGCTGACATTTTTATTCCCATTTTACCGGCTATCGTAACCGCGGGTTTATTAATGGGAATCAATAATGTATTAACAGGCGCCGGAATTTTTTACGATGATAAATCTATCGTAGATGTTCATACACAGTGGAAAGACTTCGCGAGCATGATTAATTTAATTGCTAATACGGCTTTTGCCTTTTTGCCGGCTCTTATAGGATGGTCAGCTGTTACGCGTTTTGGAGGAAGTCCTTTATTTGGAATTGTCCTTGGGCTCATGCTGGTCCATCCTGATTTGCTAAATGCCTGGTCTTATGGAGAAGCATTAAAAAAAGGAAGCATCGATACGTGGAATTTATTCGGTCTGCACGTTGAGAAAGTTGGCTATCAGGGGCAGGTTTTACCTGTGCTAGCTGCTTCGTTTGTGTTAGCTAAAATCGAATTGTTTTTACGAAAACGAATACCGGATGGTTTTCAGCTTTTAATTGTAGCGCCTGTAGCTCTTTTAGTAACAGGGTTTCTCGCTTTTATTGTGATTGGTCCGATTACATTTGCAATAGGAAATGTGATTACAGGTGCAGTTGTATGGCTGTTTAAAACGGCTCCATTTATTGGAGGGCTTGTATACGGAGGCTTATATGCTCCCCTTGTTATTACAGGCATGCATCATACATTTTTGGCCGTAGATTTACAGCTGATTGGAAGCGTAGGAAGTACGTTCTTATGGCCGATGGTAGCATTATCTAATATTGCACAAGGCTCTGCGGCTTTCGCGATAATGGTTCTTTCAAAAGACGATGAGAAATTAAAAGGACTGTCTTTAACGTCAGGGATTTCAGCGTGGCTTGGCATTACGGAGCCTGCAATGTTTGGCGTGAATTTACGCTTTAGATTTGCTTTTATTTCTGCAGTGATTGGTTCAGCTATTGCAGGTGTCGTCATATCCGTAGCGGGAGTGAAAGCAGCATCGGTGGGAATTGGTGGTATCCCAGCTCCGTTATCGATTGTTCCACAGAGCTGGTCAGCTTTCATTATTGGAATGGTAATCGTAATTGTGGTGCCGTTTCTTTTAACGTTAACACTTGGAAAGCTTCAGAAAAAATCAACCGTTACATCAACTGTCGCGGCTACAGAATCGTTTCAACATAATCCAAAGAATTAAATGGTGGTGTTAAAAATGCAAGAACCTTGGTGGAAAAAATCGGTTGTCTATCAAATTTATCCTAAAAGCTTTTACGATACGACTGGCAACGGCGTGGGTGATATAGCTGGTATTATTGAAAAGCTAGATTATTTGAAAAAGCTTGGTGTAGACGTTGTGTGGCTAACGCCAATTTATAAATCGCCGCAGCGGGATAATGGATATGATATAAGTGATTATTTTGTTATTCAAGAAGAATACGGAACAATGGAGGACTTCGATCGTTTAATAACAGAAGCGCATAAGCGGGATCTTAAAATCATCATGGATATTGTCGTTAATCATACGTCAACTGAACATGAATGGTTTCAAGAAGCTAAAAAATCGAAAGATAACCCGTACAGAGATTTTTATATTTGGAAAGATCAAAAAGAAGATGGAAGTGCTCCGACGAATTGGGTTTCAAAATTTGGAGGTTCGGCGTGGGAGCATGATAAGTTGACAGAACAATCTTATCTGCATTTGTTTGATGTCACGCAAGCGGATTTGAACTGGGAAAATGAGCGTGTGCGCCGCAGCGTGTACGATATGATGACGTTTTGGTTTGAAAAAGGAGTAGATGGATTTCGTCTGGACGTTATTAACTTAATTTCAAAAGATCAGCGCTTTTTAGATGATGATGGTTCTATCGCGCCAGGAGATGGACGGAAATTTTATACCGACGGTCCTCGCGTTCACGAATATATGCGAGAAATGAATCAAGAAGTTTTTTCAAAATACGATAGCATGACCGTTGGGGAAATGTCGTCGACAACTGTTGACCACTGTATTCAATATTCTCATCCGGACCGGGGCGAGCTTAGCATGACGTTTAATTTTCATCATTTGAAAGTCGATTACCCAAACGGAGAAAAGTGGGCGCTAGCAGATTTTGATTTCATTAAATTAAAAGAGATTTTATCAACTTGGCAAACGGAGATGAATAAAGGAGGGGGATGGAATGCACTATTTTGGTGCAACCATGATCAGCCTCGCGTTGTTTCCCGCTATGGAAACGATGAACTCTATCATAATAAATCTGCCAAAATGCTCGCTGCAACGATTCATCTGATGCAGGGAACACCTTATATTTATCAAGGGGAAGAAATAGGTATGACAAACCCGAAGTTTTCCTCTATTGATGAATATAGAGATGTGGAGTCATTAAATGTGTATGAGATAAAACGTGCACAAGGAATGAACGAAAATGAAATTTTGGAGATTTTAAAACATAAATCAAGAGATAATTCCCGTACACCGGTGCAATGGAGCGATGAGCCAAATGCAGGTTTTACAAAAGGAACTCCATGGATCAATCCGGCCGATAACTACCGTGAAATTAATGTAGAAAAAGCGTTAGATGATGAAGATTCAATTTTTTATTTTTATCAAAAACTTATTGCATTACGCAAGCAGTACGACATTATCACCTATGGAAACTATGAATTGATTCTTGGAGAAGACGAGCAGATTTTCGCTTATATCCGAAATGGAGCAGATGAAAAGCTGTTGGTGATAAATAATTTCTACGGCAGCGAAACAGCCTTTGAACTGCCAGAAGATATAACTTTTGAAGGATATCATAGTGAAATATTGCTGTCTAACTACAAAGATTCATCAAAGGAATTCAAGCAAGTCTTACTTCGGCCGTATGAATCAATCGTGTATCATTTAAAAAAATAGAGAAAAAAGTAAAAAGAACGATGGGTGACAATCTATCGTTCTTTTTATACAATTGGGTATATATAGAAAGTAAAATAGGTGATGGCAATTGAAAGAAAATAAATTTATCAGTATTTACGAACAGTTAGTCGATAAAATTAAACGTGGTGACTGGCGTCCTAATACAAAACTTCCTTCTGAAAATGAGCTTGTTGAACAGTATCAAACGTCTCGTGAAACGATACGGAAAGCGTTAAATTTACTTTCACAAAATGGGTACATTCAAAAAATGAAAGGAAAAGGCTCATTTGTATTGGACGTATCACGCTTTGATTTTCCAGTATCAGGACTTGTTAGCTTCAAAGAAGTGGCGGAAAAGCTAGGGCATACATCGACTACTATTGTAAAAGAATTTGAATTAGTTAAGGCCGATCAAGATCTGTGCACACAGCTTGGGGCGACGAAAAAAGATCTTATATGGAAAGTGGTTCGAGCGCGGGAAATCGATGGAGAGAAAATTATTTTAGATAAAGATTTTTTTCATAAAAAGTATGTTCCTCACCTCACAAAAGACATATGCAAAGGCTCTATTTATGAATACTTAGAAAAAGATCTTGGGCTGAAAATAAGCTTTGCCAAAAAAGAAATTTCCGTTGACGAGCTGACGGACGAAGATAAGTGTTACTTAGATTTAAAAGACTATGAACATATTGTGGTAGTAAGAAACTATGTGTATTTAGAAGATGCAAGCCTTTTTCAATATACGGAATCACGTCATCGTCTTGATAAGTTTCGTTTTGTAGATTTTGCTCGAAGAGGTATATAATGTTTTACTGCCCATGAGTTTTTCCTTTTTGTACATGTTTACAAAAAACTGCTTTAGTATAAAAAACAAAGCAGTTTTTTTATGGGGGAAATTGAAAAAACGTGATCCTTTTGACGATAAAACTTTAAAAAGGTTGAATTTTTCTTTGGAGTTTGTTTTAGTAGAACATAAGATTATTTTATATTTGTATAATGTTATCCATACAGGATAGGGATTTATTGTTCTTTTTTTTATTAGATATATAAGAAAATGTTATTTAAAAACAACAATTCCATTAGTAATTCTAATGAATGTATCTAACTACAGCATTAAAGGGAGCTGCTCAAACAATACTAAGTAAAAAGGAGGAGACGGAATGAGTCACGATTATCGACTTTATCCTCTTGGTGACAGCGGCATTGTCGTTTCATTTGGAGACGAAATTAATTTCGGCATACACAAACGTATTCAGCAATTTACTGAGGTGCTAGAGCAATCATTATGTAAGGGAATGATTGAATATGTGCCGGCTTTTGCAACAGTTACAATATATTATGATCCTTGGATAATGAGTGAAAAAGGAAGAAGAAATCCTTACACAGCAATATCTACATATATTGAAGAACTGCTTTTCCGCCAGGAAGAAAAATCTGAAGCGGTCGCTAGACAAATTGAAATTCCGGTGTGTTACGGAGGAAAGTACGGCCCGGACTTAGAGAGAGTAGCCGCTTTTCATTCATTAACGCCTGATGAAGTTATCTCCATTCATACAAATGGAGAATATTTGGTGTATATGATAGGCTTTGCTCCTGGTTTTCCTTACTTGGGAGGGATGAGCGAAGAAATTGCGACTCCAAGAAAAGAATCACCGAGAAACAGCATCCCAAAAGGGTCAGTTGGCATCGCAGGAATGCAAACCGGCGTGTACCCAATTGAGACACCTGGAGGATGGCAGTTAATCGGGCGTACTCCTCTTACACTATTTAACCCAGAAAAAGATTCGCCAAGCTTGCTTCAAGCAGGTGATCGTATCCGATTTGTTTCCATTTCTGAAACGGAATATGAAGCCCAAAAGGAGGTGGATGAAGATGAGTATTAAAGTGATACGTCCCGGTTTATTAACAACGATTCAAGATATCGGCAGACATGGATATCAAAAGGACGGCATGATTGTCAGCGGGGCAATGGACAAAGTTGCTTTAAGGATTGCCAACTTATTAGTAGGAAATCAAGAAAACCAGCCGGTTATTGAAATTACGTTAATGGGACCAAAAATTGAATTTCAGCAAGATGCTTTGATTGCCCTGACAGGAGGGGATTTATCGCCAACTGTTAATGATGAAGCCGTAAAGATGTGGCGGCCTTTATATGTGAAAAAAGGGAGCGTGCTACAGTTTGGTGTTCCGACTTTAGGGTGCCGTTCTTATTTATCGGTTTCCGGTGCTTTTAATGTTCCTGCAGTTATGGGAAGTACATCTACTTCACTTCGCGCTCGGATAGGCGGGCTGCACGGTAAAGCATTACAGTCAGGTGACGAAGTATTAAGCCACCCTCCTACAGAAACAGGGGAAGCAATTATAAAGAAACTGGTGAAAAAGCAAACGGACCGCTCTTTTCAGCAGGCTTTTTGGACGATTCATCCTAAACTTCTTCCTTCATACGAGACGTCTATTATCCGCACGATGAAAGGTGCGGAATTTGATTGGTTTACAAAAGAAAGTCAACAACATTTCTTTAATCAAGAATTTGCCGTTACCCCTCAATCTGACCGCATGGGCTATAGGCTAAAAGGGAAGAAATTAGTCCTTGGTCAAGAAAAAGAGCTGCTCTCTAGCGCTGTGACGTTCGGTACGATTCAAGTACCAAAAGAAGGGCAGCCCATTGTTTTATTAGCAGATCATCAAACGACAGGAGGATATCCTAGAATCGGACAGGTAGCAACTGCAGATTTTTCAGCGCTGGCGCAAATTTCCCCAGGGAAAAAGGTTTCTTTTCAAGCAATTTCACTGGGTGAAGCGCAGCATTTATATATGGAGCAGGAAAAGAAAATAAATCATATTAAAAGAGCACTTCGAATGAAAATATAAGGGGGAAGAAGATGGCTACCGTTGATTTGAACTGTGACTTAGGAGAGAGCTTTGGGAACTATAGATTAGGAAATGATAAAGAAATTTTACGCTATGTAACGTCAGCAAACATTGCTTGTGGCTTTCATGCCGGAGATCCTTCGGTTATGAGAGAAACAGTAAAGCTGGCTTTGAGTGAAAATGTGGCGATTGGCGCGCACCCCGGATTGCAAGATTTAGCTGGATTTGGACGTAGATATATGAAAATTACGCCTCGAGAAGCTTATGATTTAATGGTGTATCAAATGGGGGCTCTTTCAGCTTTTATACGTGCAGAAGGAGGGACCCTTCATCATGTGAAACCTCATGGCGCTTTATATAATATGGCTGCAGGGGATCGAGACATAGCTAAAGCTATTGCTGAAGCCGTTTATAATGTTAGTGAGGAAGCTATTCTATATGGTTTGGCTGGAAGTGAATCGATTAAAGCCGGAAACGAAATAGGCTTGCGTACGTCTCAGGAAGTATTTGCAGATCGAACCTATCAACAGAACGGCATGCTGACGCCGAGAAACGTTGAAAACGCTGTGATTCAAGATGAAGAAGCGGCTATTTCTCAAGTAATTAAAATGGTCAAAGAAAAGAAAGTATTCACTGTGCAAAATGAAGAGATTCCCATTCAAGCAGATACCGTTTGTATTCATGGAGACGGTGCACATGCTGTTGAATTTGCCAAAGCTATTTGTGACAAGCTAAAAGAAGAACAAATCATTATTCAACCACAATGAGGTGACATCATGAAAAAAGAACGCAACTGGAGCGTGCTGCTTGGAGCAGCATTTTTAATGGCTACTTCAGCAGTGGGTCCAGGTTTTTTAACTCAAACAACGGTCTTTACACAAGCTCTCGCCGCAAGTTTTGGTTTTGTCATTTTACTGTCGATTTTATTAGACATTGGCGTTCAGCTAAACGTATGGCGTATTATTGCCGTTTCAGAAAAAAGAGCACAGGATATCGCTAACAGTGTTTTGCCAGGTCTCGGCTTATTTATTGCTATTTTAATTGTAATCGGAGGCTTAGCATTTAATATTGGAAACGTAGGAGGAGCGGGTCTTGGCTTCAATGCGCTATTTGGTATTTCTCCTAAAGCGGGTGCAGTCATTACAGCCATCATTTCTATCGCAATCTTTTTAGTCAAAGAAGCCGGAAAATTAATGGATCGTTTTGCTCAATTAATGGGCGGAATATTAATTGTTTTAATGGTTTATGTTGCAGTTTCTTCCGCTCCGCCATTAGGAGAAGCAGTCTCTAAAACATTTTGGCCGGATCACATTGACGTAATGGCGATTGTTACTCTTGTAGGAGGAACAGTAGGAGGATATATTACATTTGCAGGAGGTCACCGTTTATTAGATGCAGGAATTAAAGGAAAAGCCGCGATTCCTGAAGTAACAAGAGGAGCAGTATCAGGTATTACGATTGCTTCGATCATTCGAATTTTTCTATTTTTAGCGACATTAGGTGTGTTGAGTCAAGGGTTAAAACTGAATCCTGATAATCCACCTGCCTCTGTTTTTCAGTTAGCCGCAGGGGATATTGGCTATAAATTATTCGGTGTCGTCATGGCAGCGGCGGCTATCACTTCAGTTATTGGTTCGGCATATACATCGGTTTCCTTTATTAAATCCTTCAGCAAAAGGATTGAGAAATATGAAAACTGGATTATCATTGCATTTATTACGATTTCAACCCTGGTTTTCTTAACGATTGGTCAGCCGGTCACTCTGCTTATTTTAGCTGGAGCATTAAATGGGTTAATCTTACCTATTACACTCGGAACAATGCTTATAGCGGCGTATAAAAAGAAGATAGTAGGCGATTACAAGCATCCGACTTGGCTTACCGTTTTTGGCGGTTTTGTGGTCGTTATTATGGCTGTGCTAGGAGTCTATACGCTTGTGACTCAAATGGCAAAACTGTGGTAAGGAATTCTATAACCAATTAAAAAAGGGGCCTTCGGGCCCTTTTTTAATTGGTTATAGGCAATACATATAAAATGATTGCTAAAAAGTGGAGTACGGTTCCGCCAAGAACAAACATATGCCAAATCATATGATGAAAACGAAATCCTCGCCATACGTAAAAAACGGCCCCGATTGTATACAACACGCCTCCAACTACGAGAAGGACAATTCCTTGATGGGCAATGTTTTGAGTTAACGAATCCCAAGCAAACACAATCATCCATCCCATAAATACGTAAAGAATGGTGGAAATAAAAAGGAATTTCTTTACAAAAAAAGCTTTGAATACAATTCCTGCAAGAGCGATGCCCCATACAATTCCAAACAGTGTCCAGCCGGTGGTTCCTTTTACTGCGATAAATAAAAATGGAGTGTACGTACCGGCAATAAACAAATAAATAGAAGAGTGGTCAAATATCTCAAAAAGATCTTTTACCTTACCTTCCGGAAAGCTATGGACAAGCGTAGAGGAGACATAGAGAAGCAGCATAGTTACTCCGTAAATAGTAAAACTGATAACATGCCAAGGCGTTCCTTCTAACGAAGAAAGTACGATTAAAAGCGTTAATCCAACAATGCTGAGTACGGCTCCAACGCCGTGTGTAATTGCATTTGCAATTTCTTCTCCTCTTGTAAATGTGTGTGTAGTAGCCATTTACAAAATCCTTTCTTTACACAAATTTATCTTCTATGTTCTCAGAGGATCAGTTTTGAACATACCTGCTGAGAAAAAATCCGTAACTGTCAAAAACATGAGTGAAAAGGTCATTGGTTATTTCTTTATTATAGACCATTCTTTTGATTTTATCTATTTTGACTGGAGGTCCGAAAAGAGGAAAGATGTATATGTGAATGTTCAATAGCTGTAAAAAGCATGTATAGAAGAAAAAATTGCTTTTTGAAAAAATAGAAGAAAAGTTGTCATGAAGGCATGATTTTGAAATACATATAAAATAAAACTTTTAACAGTCAAGGTTACGATTACTGCTTAGCTCATTTGCAATAGATAAGTAACAAGATTGTAAGAAGGCAGGGGGATGGAAGCAGTGAAAAAAGAAGTTATTTTTGATGAAACAGGCACATACAAATACTCTCTATTATGCAAATGGAGTGAAGTAAACGAACGTAAACTTACGTTTATCTTGTCATTTCCAGAAAATACGTATGAATACAGCGATGATACAGCTGTATCCAAATGCATAGAACTGGCGCAAAAGTGGGGATTTGGAGTCTTAGAAATCGTTTATTTATTCAGCTATCAAACCGACCATGTTTCGTTTTTACGCATGCTTTCAAAAGAAGAAGCTGTTGGAACAAGAACAGGTGAATATATTCAAAAAGCAGTGGAAGATGCTGAACTGGTTGTGGTAGCTTGGGGTGATCATGGAAGCATTTATAACCGGCAAGAGGAAGTAGAACGCTTTTTGAAACACAAGCCGGTATACTGTTTTGGAAAAACAAAGCAGCAATTTCCTCGCCATATTTTATCCGTCGTGCACCGTACAGAATTACAAAAATACGAAATGCCAGCTAATCGTGAAGAGTCAGAAGAAGTTTCTTCATTTATTGAAGACATAGATCAAAGTTTTGGTGGAGAGGATTATTCTCCAATTAAACAACTAACAGAAGAAGAACCGCTTATGTTTATTGAAGATATTGCCAGTATGTATCGGTGAAAAGAAGAAGCGAGGTTTATATTCCTCGCTTTTTCGTTAGTATAAAACATCAAGTTTTGTCATATGGTTGTATCAAGAAGCGTGTGTGAAGGGGGAACTTTATGAAGTTGAATGAAGTGTTGCACCGCATCACAACTATTTATAATGAGTTAGAAGAAGAGTGCTTTCAATATATAGGGGCTGTGATCAACGAAAATGCAGAGCTGGATATTTCTCGTCTAGAAGAATTAAGTACGCTGTTAAACTTCGTATATGAATGCTCGCAGGATGTATTAGTAAGTTCTATTTTAACAAAATTGGATTATGGACAACCCATTTATCAATTTGCTATGTTAAAGCCTATTTCCCTTGAAGGAAATGAAGATAAGTTAGATATTTTATATGAAGAAAAGGTAAAAGTAGAAAGAGCTATTCTAGATGTGTATACAGCTCAGCGAAAGAAGTTATTGACTCAAGCAGCTGAAGACTTAAAAGAACTGCACTACGAGCTACAGACCTATGTGTATGCTTGCAACATATAAGTGAATCTGTTGAACTGGCAAGGCATATATACAAATAAAAGGGAACATGTTAGGATAAGTAAAAAGAACTCCTAATCAAAGAGTTCTTTTTATTGTAAAATATATGATTTTGAACTAGTAAAGCAAAGCATAAAGACGGTGGTAATGGCAGTTACCCTTTTCTTTGTGCTTTTTTTATCCGATTGTGTTGATGATACTGCTTACTGCGTTAAAAAAGTTCATAAGTACCTCGTTTAGCAATGTAATATGCCTCCTCTCTTACTAAATATGTACAATCAAATTATCCAATAGTGTTAATGATGCTGCTTACCGCGTTAAATAAGTTCATTAAAACGTCGTTGAACATGTTTGCAACCTCCTTTATGATAGATTTATATAGTAATACGAGAAAACATAAAGTTTGGATCACATTTTTTTAATGTTTTTTTAGAAAAATAGTTAAAAAGAGAGTTTAATGGAGGTTGAAGAAGATGAACTCGTTTACAAACGACGAAAAGCAAGCGGTATACAAAGCGATTTACGGAAGAAGAGATGTACGAACATTTTTGTCTGATGAGATTCCGAATGAAACGGTTTATAACATTCTACAGGCTGCTCACAGCGGACCTTCCGTCGGGTTTATGCAGCCTTGGAATTTTATATTAGTATCTGATACAGAAGTGAAAAATAAACTTGCCTGGGCAGCAGATAAAGAGAGAAGAGCACTGGCTATTCATTATGAAGGTGAAAAGAAAGAAGATTTTTTAGAGCTAAAGATTCAAGGATTAAAAGAAGCGCCGTTAACTATTTGCGTAACGTGTGATCCAACAAGAGGGGGCTCTCATGTTCTCGGAAGAAACTCAATTCCAGAAACCGATATGATGTCAACTGCGTGTGCGATTCAAAATATGTGGCTTGCTTCATATGCAGAAGGACTGGCAATGGGGTGGGTAAGTTTTTATAAGAAAAATGATGTACGTGACATTTTACATATTCCTCCTCATATTGATCCTGTAGCGCTCATGTCAATTGGCTATACAGATAAATATCCTGAGAAACCAATCTTAGAACAAGCAAACTGGGAAAAAAGAAGGGATTTAGACAAGCTAATTTATCATAATGTATGGGAAAATGAAAAAGAATAGCGGAGAGAAAATAAAGACATACTAAAAAGCGCCGAAATATAGTAAAATTTGAATATTAAATGATACACTATATATAGCGAAAGCGGATATGAGCGTCTAGCGTATCCGTTTTATTTATATGTATACAAATGACTTGGGAAAAAGAGAGATAGGAGAATTGAAGGTTTCATGAATATTGCAAGAAGTTGGCTTCACAACAAACTTACTGTTCGCATCATTACGCTTATTATCATTACAGTTTTACTTGTCAGCATTAGAAGTATGCTTCAGCTGCTGTTATTTACGTTTATTTTTACCTTTTTAATTGGTCGTCTTCAACAAACGTTAAGAAGAAAGCTTCCGCTTAATTCAACGCTTATACTCATCGTCATCTATATCGCACTGATTGGGGCCCTCGGTATTGTAGGGTATGTATATATCCCGGTTATTATGACGCAAGTTACCGAGCTTGTACAGAAGCTGATGTATTTTTACAAGCATCCCCCTGATAATACATTCGTCACCTATATTATCGATAATCTAAAGAGATTCAAATCACCAGAAAATATTCAGCAGAATATTGATTTAGTATACAGCTATTTATCTAATATTGGAAAAGTAAGTGCACAAGTTTTCTTAGCACTCCTGTTAAGCCTATTCTTTTTACTTGAAAAGTCGCGGATTCACCGATTATTTGTCCAACTGGAACAATCTAGGCTGGGCTGGTTTTTCAAAGAAGCTGGCTACTTGGGGAGAAAATTTGTTAATTCCTTCGGCAAGGTAATAGAAGTTCAGTTTATTATCGCTTTTGTGAACAGCATTTTATCCGTTATTGCGCTGTGGGTGTTAGGGTTTCCTAATTTGCTTGCACTTGGCGTTATGGTCTTTCTACTAGGGCTAGTGCCGGTTCTTGGGGTATTTGTTTCACTCATTCCACTTTGTACAATCGCTTACAGTTTAGGAGGCGGTGTAAAAGTACTATCTGTGTTAATTATGGTGGTAGTACTTCACGCACTTGAAAGCTATGTATTAAATCCAAAGCTCATGTCATCTAAAACAAACTTGCCAACGTTCATTACGTTTATCATTTTAGTGTTTGGTGAACACTTCTTGGGCGTATGGGGGCTAATTCTTGGCATTCCTATTTTTATTTTCTTTTTAGATTTAGTAGGAGTAGATTCAGCACAGCAACTGTCAAAAAAAGAAGAGGCTGGAACAAAATGATTTTAGACGAGGTGAAAAACGAACCATTAATCAAGATGTTTGATTAGTGGTTCGTTTTTTTTGTTATGGTGAACGTAGGTTTCATCTGTCTTCGTTCCTTCTAGCAGTTGACTGGAGGGCAAGGCGAAGACTCCTGCGGGAAAAGCGGAACAGATGAGACCCCGCAGGAGCATAAGCGACGAGGAGCTCAGCCCTCGCCCTCGGAAAGCGAATTCTTGCATGGAAATCAACTGCGGTGTCACAAGCGGTTCGGTTCATATATCCTATTTGTTCGTCTTTAGAATGGATTCATGTCGTTATGTCTCAACCTCTTCTTTTTTAGCGAGCGTATCGTTTTTTGAATAGTAGGATGATCGCGATGCTTAAGTTTATAAGCAAGAAAGATCTGATTTTTTACTGCTAAATGTTCAAGTTCGATTTTCACTTTTTTTTCTCGAATCGCTTCTTGAATTAAATAGCGGGGAAGCAGGCTGATTCCCATGTGATGCTGAATGGCTTTTAACACCGTTTGAAGATTTGGAATTACATGATGAGGCTGAATTTCAGGTCGTTTTTTAAAATGTTGCCGCCAAAATCTCCTGATAATAGGAAGTTCAAGACCATAGCTAATCCACCGCTGATTATATAAAAAATCTTCTACGTCTTTACTAGCTGTCATTTCAAAAGAAGGAGGGACGGTTAAGACAAACTCTTCTTCTTCAATGACCGTATATTCGACTCCTGGTATTTGCAATCTTTGGGTTGTAATAGCAATATCAATTTCGTCGTTTTGTATCTTTTCAAGTAAAACAGAAGCAATACCAAACTGGCTGTAGCAGCGGATACCTGCATCTTTTATTCTTTCTAAAGCTTGTTCGGTAAAATACTCTACGGGAGAACCAATCTTTACGACCGGCAGCGCGTCGGGAGATGAAGCGGTCATTTTTAATTCAATTGAAGCAGCTTCTAGACTTTCAATTAACGGGACAATACGCGTGTACAGTTCTTTACCTTTTTCTGTTGGAATCATCTTTCTTGGTGCACGGATAAATAAACCTTCGCCTATTTCAGCTTCTAAAGCAGCTAAGTGCTGACTCATGGCCGGCTGAGTTAAGATCCTCGCTCTGGCTGCTTCAGAAACGGATCTATATTTGTAAATGCTTATAAAGCTACGATACCATTCAAAATCAATCATTTATGCTATCCTTTCTTATAATTTTATTTATGGATATCTATTTATTTTCTAATTTGTATTATAGACAAGCTCTCTTTAAAATAAAAATAGTAAGCAAATCATTTTTAGATAAAATAATAAAAGCAACGCTAGGAAAATGATTTAAAAAGGAGAGTTAGACTGTGAAAGCATTATTATTGCAAGATAAAAATAAATGGACAGAAATGAAAGTAGAAGAAATAGAAAAACCTCTTCCAAATAAAGGGGAAGTAGTAGTTGAAGTTCACGCAGTGGGACTTAATCCCGTAGATTATAAAACGGCTACTAACGGAAACCCTCATTGGACATATCCTCACATTCTGGGTTTAGACGTAGCTGGGACAATTGATGCAGTTGGAGAAGGAGTAGTTGACTGGAAAAAAGGAGACCGCGTTGTCTATCACGGGGACTTTATGAAAAAAGGCGGATATGCTGAATATGCGGTTACAACTGCTCATTCAATTTCGCGCATTCCTGATGCTGTTACATTTGAAGAAGCTGCTGCTTTGCCTACTGCAGGTTACACGGCGTATGAAGCACTATTTCGTAAACTTCCAATGAACCATATTCAAACCATCTTAATTCACGGAGGAGCTGGAGGTGTAGGGGGCTTTGGCGTGCAGCTTGCTAAAAACGCTGGAAAAACCGTTTTCTCAACAGCTTCAGCACATAATCATGAGTATGTGAAGTCGTTAGGAGCTGATTATGTAATTGATTATCGCGAGGAAAATGTCGTGGAAAAAGTATTGGAGCTGACAAATGGCCGCGGCGTAGATGCTGTGCTTGACACGGTGAGCGCAAAGAACGCAACGGATTCTTTAGATATGATTGCCTATAGAGGACATTTAGCACATATTGCTGGTGCACCTGATTATACAAAAGTAAAGCCTTTTACAAAGGTGATTTCTTATCATGAAGTAGCTTTAAATGCTGCACACCACATTGATGACATGATTGCGCAAGCGGATTTAGCAAAAATGGGCGATGAGCTTTTAGCATTAGTAGCAGAGAAGAAAGTAGCTCCGATGATTGAGCGCATCATCTCGTTAAAAGAAGTGCCAAGTGCATTAGAAGAGCTTTCAAAACGCCATGTGAAAGGGAAAATTATTACTAAAGTTAAATAATAGCAGGACAGAAAAGACTCTTTTATTACAACTAATAAAAGAGTTTTTTTCTGCTATTTTCTTTTTTTGCGTTACTTCACTTATGAACTGCATATGATAGAAGATAATCAAATATAGCAAACGGGTGCGTATGAGCTTTTTTTACTAGTAAAATTGCTTTGAAATCGTGAAATTTTGAATAGTTTGAGTTATGATGAAAGAACGTGAAATTTGTATGATTGAAAGGAGAATAAAGGTGCAGGGGTTTATTGATTTTGTACAAAATTTAGGCATAGTGGGCATCTTTATTGCTACAGCAATCGAAGCTGCGGCAATTCCTTTTCCGTGTACGTTATCGATTTTGCTCATTGGCTCGGTGCTGCAGCTCTCAATATGGAAAATCCTTATTGTTTCAGCTGTCAATACCGTTATTTATATCGCATTCAACTATATTCCGTTCGTTATGGGATACAGGTTTGAATCTATTACCAAGCGCTGGTTTGGTGAAAAAAATATAAAGCGTGCCCAAAAATGGTTTCATAAATATGGAAAATGGAGTATTACGATTTCTCGTCCCATCAGTATCGCAAACTATATAACCTATTTGGCAGGCCTTAGTAAAATCAAATCTAAGGACTTTGTTTTATACAGCACCTTAGGCATTTTTCCGTGGTTTGTTTTTTTGCTCTATGTAGGAGGACTTGGAGATATTGAAAAAATCCAAAAATATTTGCATGATGTAGATCGTTTAATAATTGTTATTCTTATAATCGGAGTGACAGTTGGTGCAGGCTGGTGGATGAAAAAGAGAAGAGAAAGCCACGCTCAAGAATAAAGCTATAATTATGGTTATAGCTTTATTTTAATATAAAGAAATTCTTTAAATAAAAAGATTTTTCTGAAAAGTAACAAAAAAACATTTTTCCTTTTAAAAAAATGTGATACTATGATACATAAGGTCGCTAAGAGTTGTCTTGGTTCACCGGGTGTTTAATGCAGTCATTTAATAAAAGAATCTAGGTATAGGTGAAAGCTTTGTTTCTAGTAATGTTGAGAAATGCTGCCTTGTGAAGGGAGGTAAGACGTACAGTACGTGTCAAACGTATGTTATTAAAACCGTAAACTTGTAAGCGGTTTCTTGTTTTTTACATGTGAGTAGAGCAGTTTTGGTTTTGAATGCGGCTTGTCAAAGGTTGGTGAATAATGAGTATAAGTTAAAATTAGATCGATCTAATTACCTGTATTATATGAATGTGAAATGTGTTTGATCGTAAATGAAAATAAGCTTAAAAAGTACAGGCTAGGTACCACAAGTATTTCTGAAATTTTAATAAAACAGGAGGTAAAATCATGAAAAGCGTAGGGCGTATTAATGGCAAAACTCAGCTCATCGGCCTTTTAGCAACTCCAATTGGACATTCATTATCACCATCTATGCATAATATGGCCTTTAAGAAACTGGGATTAAATTATGCTTATTTAGCTTTTGAGGTAGGAAATGACTCGTTAGAAGATGCGATTAAAGGGCTGAGAGCGTTAAATGTTAAAGGTTTTAATGTATCCATGCCCAATAAGACAAAAATTCTCCCGTTTCTTGATGAATTAGCAGACAGCGCCAAATTTTCAGGAGCTGTCAATACCGTCGTAAACGATAATGGCGTACTAGTTGGGCATAGCACAGACGGCATGGGCTACATTCGAAATTTAAAAGAGCACGGCGTAGATATCACAGGGAAAAAAATGACGTTGATCGGTTCGGGTGGAGCAGCGACGCCTATTGCTATTCAAGCGGCTTTAGAAGGACTTGAAGAATTAACAATTTTTGCTCGTCACGATGAATTTTATTCAAAAGCTGTAGAAAACGTAAAAATTATTAATGAAGAGATGAAACATGTTTCATGTAAAGCGAAGCTGTATTCTCTTGAGGATACAGACATGTTAAGAGAAGAAATTAGAACGAGCGATATTTTGACAAATGGAACAGGAGTGGGAATGAAACCGTTAGAAGAATTCAGCATTATTGAAGATATATCAATGCTGCGTCCTGATTTAATTGTAACCGATGTCGTGTATATGCCTATGAGATCAAAACTGTTAGAACAAGCTGAATCAATTGGATGTCACACCATTAATGGAATAGGAATGATGATCTGGCAAGGGGCCATGGCATTTGAATTGTGGACAGGAAAAGAGATGCCTGTGGAGTATATTAAGGAACAAATGTTTGAACCGAGCTTACAGTATTAAAAACGCGTATTTTTTAACTTTGCTAGAAAGTTGTATGAATGAAGTGGCTATATCTTCTTTTTCTCTAGCAAAATAAAAAAATGATTCTAAGTCCAGATGATTAATATATAAAAGGTTTTGTTATATTAAAAAAGTGTATATTTTAATTTTCTAAAAATTAAAAATATATATTGCGGAGAGAAATGTAATTCAGTATACTAAAACTCAAGTTTGAATTGATTTTATATTAGGCTGTGTCAAACGACGACGCTTAGTAAAAAAGGCAGGTGTTACAATGAGAAATTAAAAAAGCAGACGTTGATCATCATGTTCGGATATTTGAGTAGATCATAAAATATACAGCACCGTTCCGCAATATGTGAAGAGATTCCCGCTGGAATTAGATCGTTCTAATAAAAATTTATTAGATCGTTCTAATTAGAACTTTCTATTAATCTTTTTAATTCCACTAATAAAATGTTTTTACGAAAGGATAAAAGAACAAGTAAATAGCTAGAGGATTAGGTTTTCAGCATTGCCATCTTTCAACTTTAGTTCAGACAGACTTTATGTAAGCAAGCAATTATAAATGGGATCTGAGCAAAGAAATATTTTGTGAAAATGAAAGCGCATACTTAAAATCTTATGAGTGAGGGAAGATAATGAAAAAACATCGTTGGTCGATTGTATTCTTGATTGCGGTTGGTGTAGTTGTAAACTATTTTGATCGAATTAATATGTCCATTGCTATGCCATTGTTACAAAAAGAATTTAACTTGACAGCAGGTCAGATGGGGATTTTCCTATCAGCATTTGCATGGTCTTACGCTTTACTTCAACTTCCTATAGGGCCTTTGCTAGATAAAATAGGCGTAAAATGGGTAACGCGTGTAGCGACCGTGATATGGACAGTAGCTTGTCTTTTAACTGCAGTAGCAAATGGATGGGGGTTAATTATTTTATCTCGGGTGCTGTTAGGAGTTGGAGAAGCACCATTCTTTCCATCTGCTGCCAAAGCAGTTAGCCATTGGGTTCCGCGTCAGGAACGCGGAAAAGCTATCGCAGCTTATGATTCTCAATCCAAACTTTCCAACGCCATCGGGGCGCCTATATTAGCACTAATTGTAACAGAGTGGGGCTGGCGAGGCGGTTTCTTAGCAACTGCTATTCTTAGTTTCATATATGCTATTGTTTATTGGATCTGGTATCGTGAACCTCATGAAGATGAGCGTTTGACGAAAGAAGAATATGACTACATTGTTCAAGGCGGTTCTCAAAGTTCAGAAGAAGCGAAAGGCAGTGCAATGGAGAACATTCGATATTTGCTAACTAAAAGAAAAGTCTGGGCAGTATTCATTGGGTTTGCGGCATACGGCTATTCATGGTTTTTGTTCTTGACTTGGCTTCCTGGATATTTAGCAACAGAAATGAACATGTCTATTTTAAAATCAGGCTGGTACTCGGCTATACCTTGGATTGTAGGTACCATTACTGAAATAGTAATCGGGGGCTGGCTTGTTGATCGTCTTATTAACAAAGGGTATAACCGGACGCGTGTCAGCAAGTTTTTTCTAGTAATAGGTATGGTATTTGGTTTGTCAATTATTGGAGCAGCGTTTACTCACAGTGCGAACGTAGCTGTATTTTGGATTTCAACAGCACTTGGAGGTCTTGTTGTCACATCTGCTGTTGCCTACAGTATTCCTACATTTATTGCACCCAAAGGAACGGTAGGAACATTAACGGGACTTTTAACATTTGGGAATAACTCGATGGCTATTGTTGCACCTATTACGACTGGGTTTATTGTTCAGGCCACGGGTTCATTTATGTATGCTTTCCTTTTAGCAGCTGCTTTTTTAGTGATTGGAATTTTAAGCTATACGTTTCTGCTAACAGATTTAGACCCGATTGAAAGCAAAGAGTCTATCCTATTAGAAGAAAAAGAGTTAACTTTAGAAAAATAAATAATCTTAATATTTTGACTACTATCATTGGTTTTTAACATACAAAAGGAAATCTACAAATTAATTATCTTAATTAACTATGCAAACAGTTATTACCGGAGGGGATTCAACGTGTTGACCAAAAATTATGGACCTTTAACAGGAGTTCAAATACTAGATATTTCTACTATGATTGCTGCTCCCTTTGGAGCTACTTTACTAGCGGACTTGGGGGCGGAAGTAACCAAAATTGAACTTCCGGGAAAAGGAGATACACTTCGGACTGTAGGGCCTTGGAAAGGGACTGAACCCTTAAGGTGGCCGGGACTTGCTCGCAATAAAAAGTCTGTTACGCTGGACATTCGGTCAGAAGAAGGAGCAGAAATTTTCAAAAAGCTAATTAGTGGAGTAGACATTTTAATTGAAAATTTTCGCCCGGGTACACTGGAAAAATGGAACTTAGGATATGAAGAGCTTAAAAAAGTTAACCCTAAGCTAGTAATGGTGCGCGTATCAGGTTATGGACAAACAGGTCCTTATCGAGAAAAAGCTGGATTCGGTACACCGGGGACAGCATTTAGCGGACATACTTATTTACAAGGATATTCAGATCGTCCGCCCGTCAGTCCTTCTTATTCTTTACTAGATTATGTAACGGGCATATACACTGCGTTCGCTTGTGTAAGCGCTATCTATCATAGAGATGTACACGAACAGCCGGAAGGTCAAGTAGTAGAAATGGGATTATATGAATCTATTTTTCGAATGATGGAGTTTTTAATCGCTGAATATGATCAAAACGGAAAAGTAAGAGAAAGAAGCCCTGGACTTGCAGGTCACTCAAGCCCTGCAGGCACATATGAAACAAAAGACGGAAAGTTTGTTGTTTTAGTATGCAGTACAGACTCTACCTTTGATCGTCTTGCAGAGGCAATGGAAAGAAAAGATATGTTAAAGGATCCGCGATACTATACCAACGTAGAGCGTCTAAAACATGATCATGAAGTTCAGGAAATTGTGTCAAATTGGATTAAGTCCTTCACTCAAGACGAGCTGCAGGCAAAGTTAGATTCATTTGGTGTGCCAGTTAGTCCTATCTACAGCATTGAAGATATATTTAACGATCCTCAGTATAGAGAACGAGAAAACATTGTAGAAGTAGAGCACCCCCGCCTAGGAAAAATTAAGGTTCCGGGAGTAGTACCAAAGTTTTCACATACACCGGGAGCAATTCGTCATCGTGCCCCTGAATTGGGAGAACATAATGAAGAAATTCTAGGCGGAAAACTGGGGTTATCAAGTGAAGACTTAGCGGTGTTAAAAGAAAAGGGGGTTATTTAATGAATACTATTCAAAAAATAGAATTACCGGAAAAAGTCATAATCTGTGAAGTAGCCCCAAGGGATGGGTTTCAAGCTGAACATGAGTGGATTCCTACAGAAGAAAAAATATCTATTATCCGTCAGCTAGCCAAGACAGGCATTCAATCAATGGAAATTACATCTTTTGTACATCCGAGAGCGATTCCTCAGTTAAAGGATGCCGAGCAGGTCGTAGAAAGTGTTCAAGATTTAACAAATATCAAATTTCGCGCGTTAGTGCCGAATGTAAAAGGTGCACAGAGAGCCATTGATGCCGGAGTGAAAAAGTTAAAGCTTATGCTTTCAGCTACAGATTCTCACAGCTTATCTAACGCAAATTGTTCTGTAGAAGAGGCCCAAAAAGGTTTTTATCCTATTATCGAATTAGCGGAAAAGCATAACGTTAAAGTGGGAGGTTCAATTTCGGTAGCGTTTGGATGTCCTTATGAAGGAACAGTTGCTATAGAACGCATTTCTTCTATTGTAGAACGATACAAAATGATGGGTGTCGAAGAAATTTCTTTAGCGGATACAACGGGGATGGCAAATCCTCAGCAAGTGTATCGTATGCTAGGGTTTCTTAAACAAAATTATCCCGCCATCATTTTCTCCATGCATTTGCACAATACGAGAGGAATGGCATTTTCTAATGTAGTGGCTGCTTTGCAGCAGGGTGTTATTCATTTTGATAGTTCTATTATCGGTTTAGGAGGGTGTCCCTACGCTCCAGGCGCCACTGGAAATATAGCTACAGAAGATCTGGTTCATGGATTAAGTGAAATGGGAATTCATACGGGCATTGATCTTAACAAGCTTATTGAAGCAGCAAAAGAGGTGAAGCAAGTAATTGGTCATGACGGTGGAAGCTATATGCTGCAAGCAGGTCCTTGTTCACAACTTCATGCCAAGCCAAAGGTTCAAGAGAAATTAGTATAACTAAGCCGTGAACATGATAGCCTTTTAGGAGGTGATGAGAGCGTTTAAATCAAAATAAATTAGATCGATCTATTTTCATCTCATGTAAAAACGTTCAGGTCTTGTTTTATATAAAAGTTTGTTTAATAAAAATGAAAAGTTGGTGCTAAATATGATAGAAACTATTGAAAAGAAATCACAGCCTTATATTAACGGTGGATGGATTATTGAAAATCGAGAAGTTGCTTTAATAAAAAACCCCTATTCTGGAGAAGTCATAGGTGAGCAGCTATTAGCAAATGAAGAAGATGTTGAAAAAGCATTGGCATCAGCCTATGAAGCAAAAAAACATGTCGCCGCCCTTTCTTCTTACCAGCGTTCTAAAATTTTAAAGAAAGCGGCTCTATTACTAGAACAAGAGAAAGAAAAATTTGCTCGACTTATTTCTTTAGAATTAGGAAAGCCTTTGAAAAACACGCTGGACGAAGTGGCCCGTTCAATCGAAACATTGGAACTGTCAGGGGAAGAGGCAAAAAGATTGATTGGTGAAACATTGCCTGGCGACGTTTCAGAACGAGGTGCACAAGCTATTGCATCTACTTTCCGAGTGCCCGTTGGTGTTGTAGCGGCTATCACACCGTTTAACGCCCCTTTAAATCTTGTATGCCATAAAATTGGGCCGGCTTTTGCTGCTGGGAATAGCGTGATTTTAAAGCCATCTTCCCAAACAACTTTAATCGCAACAGAACTCTTAAAGCTGCTGCTGCGGGCGGGATTCCCTAAAAATGCTGTAAATATGGTGCTTGGTCGAAGACAGGTTGCACAGCAAATTGTAAAAGATGATCGTGTGAATATTATTTCATTTACAGGTGGAACAGTAGCTAGCAAAAACATCTGTGAGCTAGCTGGAATGAAAAAAGTATTGCTCGAACTAGGAGGAAATGCTGCAACGATCGTCCATAACGACGCAGATTTAAACCGTGCTGCAGCTATGTGTGCTAAAACCGGATTTAGCAATTCCGGGCAGAGCTGTATCTCTGTTCAGAGAATTTATGTACATCAATCCGTGGTCTCTGAGTTTACCAATCTTTTAAAAGACGAGGTGCTAACACTTAAAATCGGAGATCCCTTATTGCCTGATACGGATGTAGGGTGTGTAGTAGATGTCCATGCAGCTGCACGAGTGACGAGCTGGATTGATGAGGCCGTACAGTCAGGGGCACAAGTGATATGCGGAGGAAAGCGCCGCGGAGCTACGGTGGAACCTACCGTTCTACTAAATCCTTCTAAAGAAAGTAAAGTTATTTGTGAAGAAGTATTTGGTCCTATTATTAGTATTGTCCCGTACGCTACGATTGAAGAAGCTATTGAAGAGACAAATGATTCTGCTTTTGGTCTTCAAGCAGGCATTTTTACGAACAAAATGGATTTGGCTTATAAAGTGGCTCATTCTCTTGAAATGGGCGGTGTAGTTATTAATGGAACATCTAACTTTAGATTAGATCATTGGCCATATGGCGGAGTGAAAAACAGCGGTATTGGCAGAGAAGGTCCACGTTACGCTGTTGAAGAAATGACTGAAACGAAGATGATTGTATTAAGACTGCCTACAGAGAATTAAAATCAAATCAATAGGACGTTTATAAGTATATATCGTCATTTTAATTAGATCGATCTAATTCGTTTCAATAAAGGAGGAATTTATAAAATGCCTAATCAATTTTCCCTTGCGTATCTTACTGTTCTTGGATGTTCGCCACCTGAAATGACGTATATGGCTGCGAAGGCAGGATATGATTTTGTTAGTTTAAGGCCTATTTACATGGGGTTGCCTGGAGAGCCTAACTATGCGTTAGCTGAAAATAAGCAGCTGATGCGAGAAACAAAATCTGCTATGTCAGAAACAGGAGTGAAGCTTCTTGATATAGAGTTAGCACGTATCTATGAGGGAGTTGATCCAAAACGTTACTTACCTGCAATGGAAGCAGCTGCTGAACTTGGAGGACGCCACGTCCTTAGCAGCATTTGGACGGACGATCGCAATTTTGGTATCGAATGCTTTGCTGAACTCTGTGATCTAGCTAAGCCTTTTGGGTTAACCATTGAATTAGAATATGTTCCTATTGCGAGCGTATACAACCTTAAAGGCGCAATGGATGTTCTTCATACGGCTAATCGTGAAAATGCAGGTCTTATGATTGATATCCACCATTTTCATCGATCAGGAGATAAGGTGGAAGATTTGGAAGACGTGCCTCGTGAGTGGTTTCGCTATCTTCATCTTTGCAATGCTTCTGCGGAAATTCCGAGTTCAAAGGAGGAGATGACTCGAGTTCTTAGAGAAGAACGATTGTATTTAAATGAAGAAGGCATTGATGTTGCAAGTATTATTAATCGTATCCCGCAGGTTCCTTATTCCATAGAGTTGCCAAATGTAAAACGTGCCAACGAACTAGGATATGAAGAGTTTGCGCGCCAATGTTTACAAACTGCTAAACAATACTTAGATAAGCATCCGCGCAAGAAGTATGTTTCTCATGATGCTGTGGGACAAGATCAGCTGCGTTTTCATTCTACACGATAGGTTCTTGTATACCCTTTTAAGTCTAACTGATGTTAGATAGTTTAACAAACTTTTTAAAAAAGTAAACTTTTGTAAAAGGCGAACTATATATAATTTTATTAAAAAGATTATTCGTTTATAGTTGACTTATAGAAAGACCTATAGTATATTTGTAGACAAGAAAAAGCTAAATACGGTTCACTCATATATGTTTGAGAATATGGCTCAGACGTTTCTACCTTATCACCGTAAATGATAGGACTATGAGTAAAAAGTGAATCTAGGTTCCCATTTTTACGTTAGTAGAAAGTTTGGTCCAAGCGATTCACATATTCATTTTTGAAGTGGATATGACACCGAAGGGATAAAAGCCCAGGCGGGTAGGTTTTTGCTCATTGTATTTGAGAGACCTGCCTTTGTTTGGGCTTTTTCTTATGTGTCTATTTGCAGTATGAGCGAGTGATGGAAATTTCTTGTTTGTATCTGCATTGCTTTCTGGGGAGAATAGCGATGCAAAGCATGAAATCACTCACTGAAGCTTTATCTGTAAGCCCTCATTTAACCATGGGAAGTACATTCTATCTATTTTCTAGCATTTTTTCTTTGATGAGCAGCGTGGGGACGCTGCTCCTTTTTTTGTTCTCGCTTTTTTCTCTGTAAATAAAGGTCTTTAAAGAGAAGGTGATTTGCGAAATTTGGCGAATTAATGCTTTAAACAATAAATGATAGAGAAGGTAAAGCGGTCTATGAAAAATGAAGAAGTTGAAAAATTGAGGAGGGAATTATGTTGCTTCACTTAATTAATGTTCGTTTGCCAATTATGCACGACCACGCTCTTTTTGAAGTGAAAATTTCAAATGGAATGTATACTTCTATCGTTTTACAAAACGGTTATCTTGAAGGTGACGAGTTTTTTCCGCTGCACGCGGCCGTGTTAGGAAAAGAAACGTCACTTGATGCACAGGGTCGTGTGCTACTACCAGGATTTGTAGATATGCATATGCATTTAGACAAAGCTCATTCGCTTCCTCAAGTGCCCAATATATCTGGAACTCTTCAAGAAGCCATTAAAAATTACAGCAGCAGCCTGCCGGCATTTCCAGAAGAAGAAATTAAGCAGCGAATGTTTAAAACTGCTTTGCAGGCATTAGCTAACGGTACGACTACGATTCGAACGCATATTGATTTTGACTGCAGCATGGAAGAAGATAGTTTATTTCGAAGTTTACAAGCGGCTGTCGAAGTGAGAGATGAATTAAGCCCATATATGGACATGCAGGTTGTTCCGCTATTCTCTAACCTAGACATTGATGATATGCATAAGATGAATAAAATTGAACGAGCATTCGATCTTGAAATTGATGCAATTGGAGGCTGTCCTCATTTAGCTAGAAATCCAGAAAAAGAGATTGATGCTCTATTTTCGCTGGCTCAAGCCTACAATAAACCTCTTGATTTACATGTGGATGAAAGCGATGATCCGTCTGTTGATACAATAATTAATATTGCTCATAGAACAATTGAACTGAATATGGAAGGAAAAGTGGTAGTGGGGCATCTTTGCTCGCTTGCAGGAATGACTGATGCAAAAGTGAAAGAAATCTTAAACCTTTTGAAACAGGCGAAAATTGGAGTTGTCACATTACCTGCTTCTAATTTATATTTACAGGGAAGAGAAGATAAAGGAATTGTAAGACGAGGCGTAACGCGTATTCGCGACATACAAAAAGCAGCGATTCCAATTGCTACTGCATCTGATAACGTGAACGACCCCTTTCATCCGTTTGGAAAAGCAGACTTGCTGCAAGTAGGGTTACTAACTGCCTATGCTGCACATATGGGAAGTCCGGATGATCAGCGGCAGTTGCTCCGAATGATTACAAGTATACCAGCCCGGCTGATTGGAAAAGAAAAGTATGGAGTGGAAGAAGGAAACGAAGCAAACTTTGTTCTATTAAATGTCCAGTCTGTACAGGAAATATGGACTGAACTTCCCGAAACTCGCTTTGTTTTCAACAAGCATCGCTGGCTTAGCGTAAAGGAGACGCATCAGCGGCTCGCTGATACGAACTTAACTAACCTTTGGCAGGAAAATCAAATTTTAATTGGTTAAATAGACATAAAAAGAAGCTGTCACATTAGTGACAGCTTCTTAATCAATTACTTTTGAACGTTAGCAGCTTGTGGTCCACGAGCTCCATCTTCGATTTCAAATGTAACTTCTTGACCTTCTTCAAGTGATTTGAAACCTTCGCCTTGGATAGCTGAGAAGTGTACGAATACGTCGTCTTGTCCTTCTACTTCGATGAATCCAAAACCTTTTTCTGCATTAAACCATTTTACTTTACCTTGTACCATTGTAGTACCTCCTGTGTGGAAAATCCACGAATATATTACTATCTCTGCTCAATTTCAATAAGAATCACTTTAAAGAAAGTCTTTCTATTTGTTAACACCGAACAAGAAATAATATACCTAGTATAACACTTTTTTATAAAAAAGAAACCTTTTTTCATAAAAAAGTACTCTGAGATAAAAATAAGTTGAAAATATGGATATATTTTGAAATGGCAAATAAGCTATTGTTTTGTGGATCTTTAGCAATCACTAAAATCTTTTATCTCGTAAAAAAAATGAATAGCGAGGTTGACAAATTGAATAACGTGTAACTATAATGGTTACAACGAGCTGAGAAGAATTAGCAGTGCTATAAAAGGCTCAAATTTTTTGTGTTTTATGTAACTATAATGGTTACAACGAAAATAAAAGGAGAGAATAAAAATGAAAATTGGTGTTATTGGAGCAACAGGAAAAGCAGGTCAATTAATTATGGAAGAAGCAAAACAGAGAGGACATGAAGTAACAGCCATTGTTCGAAATGCTTCTAAACTAAAAAATCAAACAAACGTAATGGAAAAAGATATTTTTGCCATTACTTCAAAAGATATTGAACAGTTCGATGCTGTGGTAGATGCATTTAATGCACCTCCTGGAAGCGAACAGCTCCACGTTGAGTCTATACAATCACTTATTAAAGTATTTCAAGGTGTTCAAACGCGACTCGCAGTAGTGGGCGGAGCGGGAAGTTTATTTGTAGATGCAGAAAAAACAACGCCTTTAATGAGCACAGAAGGTTTTCCAGCAGCTTATTATCCAACGGCTTCAAACATGGGGAAAGGTTTAAAAGAACTTGAAAAGTCGACTGTAAATTGGACTTATTTAAGCCCAGCAGCCTTTTTTGATGCAGAAGGTGCTCGCACGGGAGCCTATCAATTAGGAAAAGATCATGTGATCACAAATAGTCAAAATGAAAGTTATATTAGCTATGCTGATTATGCGATTGCTTTAATAGATGAGTTAGAAAATAAAAACCATGTGAATGAACGTTTTGCTGTAGTGGGTGAGAAAGCATAAGCTTACGTTTGAGTCATATTGAAAAACAGCTTACATTTGTTGTGAGCTGTTTTTTATATAAAACAAAATAGATATAAAGCAATGGAAAATGGTATAGAATTTTTATTATTTCTTCGTTTTTCTTTTTAAAAACGATACAATACAACATAGATGATAAAAAGGAGATGAAAAGATGATTCGTTTTGGCATAATAGGAACAAACTGGATAACAGATCGACTGTTAGAATCAGCTCAGTATGTAGACGACTTTCAGCTTGCAGCTGTTTATTCTCGAACCATTGAAAAAGCAGAAGAATTTGCAGGTAAATATGATATTCCTCATATATTTACTGATTTAGAGGA
Source organism: Priestia sp. MDV22-iso46 (assembly GCF_058629175.1). NCBI lineage: Bacteria > Bacillati > Bacillota > Bacilli > Caryophanales > Bacillaceae > Priestia > Priestia sp. MDV22-iso46. The sequence goes on along the minus strand of NZ_JBZVWT010000001.1, from coordinate 1,980,103 downwards.
AATGGCAGCGAGTGCTGAAATTGATGCAGTGTATATTGCTACTCCAAATGCTTATCATGCGGAACAAGCTATCTTATTTTTGAAAAATAACAAGCATGTACTGTGTGAAAAACCGCTCGCAGCCAATGCAGCAGAAGTAACCCGCATGATTCAAACAGCCAAAAATCACAAGGTGTTACTAATGGAAGCGATGAAATCAACCCTTCTTCCTAACTTCAAAGTGATTCAAGAGAACTTACATAAAATTGGGCCAATTCGGAAATACGTTGCATCTTACTGTCAGTATTCTTCTCGTTACGATAAATACAAAGAAGGTATCGTGCTTAATGCCTTTAAGCCAGAGCTTGCCAATGGTTCACTGATGGATTTAGGTGTATATTGTCTTTATCCTCTGATTACGTTGTTTGGAGGGCCTCATAAAATAAAGGCAACGGCGTTTATGCTAGAATCTGGAGTAGATGGAGAAGGGTCAGTTGCGTTAGAGTACGAAGATCGCGACGCGGTCATCATGTATTCTAAGATTACAAATTCGCATTTGCCAAGTGAAATTCAAGGAGAAAAAGGCAGTATGATTATTGACAAAATACATACCGCTGAAAAGGTAGAAATTCGATACAATGACGGACGGGTAGAAGAGTTAACGGTCGATCAGCCTTATCCTGCTATGTACTATGAACTAAATGAATTCGTAGAGCTGTTAAAGCAAGGAAAGATGGAATCAGACACAAATTCTTATGAGAATTCATATTTAACAATGCACGTGATGGATAAAGTGCGAGAACAAATCGGTCTTGTATATCCAAATGATGAGAAATAAATAACAGAGGCTGGACAAAAGTAGTTTAGTCGAAAAAAGATCCGAACGAGGTTGATTCTTGATGGAGAATCAACCTCGTTCGGATTTTTTCATGGGTAGGGTAAAAGTAGGTTTCATGTATGAAGTTGCTTCTAGCTGTTGCACGGAAATCAACAGCGGTGTAACCAGTCATCCATACTAGATCATTTTCCAATTTGTTCGTCTCTAAATTGGTTTGAGATAGTTATGTCTCATTCTCTTTTATTGTGGTTATAAAGAGCATAATTGAGATTCGAAATCTTGCTGCAGCACATTTTAAAAGCAAATATGTTGAAACAAGGGAAGTTTTTTAGTATCTTCTATCTTTATTCATCCCTGCATACATAGGATTAATCAAAGTAAAGAATAAAAAGAGTGCAAAACATTCGATAATTAATCCTAGATTAAAATGATTATAAAAAAGTATTGACTATAATAATAGCTCGTGTATAATAAAGAATGTAATCAATAGTTATTACTAGTTTATAATGATACTAATAATCGTTATCAAATAGAAACTGTCATTGATTGCATTAAAAATAATACATACAAGCATAAGCTTGTGAAATACATTGTACAAGGAGAGGTTTTGACATGGCAGAACGTATGGTAGGAAAACAAGCACCACGCTTCGAAATGGAAGCAGTACTTGCAAATAAGGAATTTGGAAAAGTAAGTTTAGAAGAAAATATGAAAAACGGTAAATGGACAGTATTGTTCTTCTATCCAATGGACTTTACATTCGTATGTCCAACAGAAATTACAGCTCTATCAGATCACTACGAAGAGTTTGAAGATCTAGATGCTGAAGTTGTAGGCGTTTCTACAGATACAATTCATACTCACTTAGCTTGGATTAACACAGATCGTAAAGATAATGGACTTGGAGATTTGAATTATCCATTAGCTGCAGATCCAACTCATGCAGTAGCACGTGATTACGGCGTATTAATTGAAGAAGAAGGCGTAGCGCTTCGCGGATTATTTATTATTAATCCAGAAGGTGAATTGCAATACGCAGTTGTAAACCATAACAACATCGGCCGCAGCGTAGAAGAAACATTACGTGTACTTCAAGCCCTTCAAACTGGCGGACTTTGCCCAGCTAACTGGAAACCAGGTCAAAAAACACTTTAATAAATAGCGGTGGAGTAGAGGAGAAATTCCTCTACTGCTGCCATTAAAATAGAAAAGATAGTTTTCTAACTATAAAAGACAGAATATTCAGTTTTTATTAATAAGGAGGATTTTAAAATGAAATTACGTGAACAAATGCCTGAATTAACTGGAGCAACATCTTGGATTAACGACGAAGTAACAAAGGAAGACTTAGTAGGTGATAAAGCAACGCTTATCCACTTTTGGTCAGTAAGCTGCCATTTATGTAAAGAAGCAATGCCTGAAGTTAATGATCTTCGTGATGAGTATGATGATCAATTGAATGTTGTAGCGGTTCATATGCCTCGTTCGGAAGATGACTTAGATATGGGTGTTATTGAGGCAATGGCCATGGGACACGATATTACTCAGCCAATTTACGTAGACAGTGAGCATAAGTTAACAGACGCTTTTGAAAATAAATATGTACCAGCATATTATGTATTTGATAAAGAAGGTCAGCTTCGTCATTTCCAAGCGGGTGGAAATGGAATGCCGATGCTTCGCAAACGTATTAACCGCGTCTTAGGAGAAGAATAATCTCTACATGAAGAAGAAATAAAAAGGGCCGGGATAAAAATATTTTAGACGAAGTTAAAAACGAACCACTGATCAACATGTTTGATTAGCGGTTCGTTTTTTTTTGCTATGCTGAACGTAGATTTCATCTGTTTCGTTCCTATAGCAGTTGATTGGAGGGCAAAGCGAAGACTCCTGCGGGAAAAGCGGAACAGGTGAGACCCCACAGGAGCGCATGCGACGAGGAGGCTCACCGGCCGCCCGCGGAAAGCGAAGTCTTGCACGGAAATCAACGGCCGTGTCACAAGCGGATCAGCTCATGTATCCTATTTGTTCGTCTTTAAATTAGATTCATTTCATTATGTCTCAATCTCTTTTTTATTTTTTACTGAGTCATTTCAATCATTAATAAGCCTTTCATCATATTGACATAAAAAACCTAATATAGTTAAATTTATATAAGAACAAATGTTCGTTTTTGGTGTTGTTATTTTACTCTTTTCTCCCTTTTTAATAAGTATAAGAAAAAAAGGAGGAGATTTGCACAATGACTCAGCTCTATTCGCAGCAAGAAAAGCGGCACGACAAAGAATGTACCTTTCATACATTTCTTACAAACCACAGCGCAACTCTTCAGACTCATATAATGAATACATTTTTGACACCAGAACGCTATGAGCGATTACAAAAAGCGGTTGTTAAAAATGATACAAAAGAACAAATACTTCTAAACAAAGAATTTCATCAGTTTTATAGCGAAGTTAGATTGCTTCATTATATTAACAAGCTTTGCAGACATTATTCCAGAGATGTTATGCGTGTCAAAGAAAAAGAGCGTTCTTATATTCCTCTTCGCCTGCAGCAGCCGGCTGCGCTAGATGGAAATCGAACAGTGGAAGATATGCTAGGAGTACAGGACGGGGCTGTATGGGAGCATGAACTTTTAGGAAATCAACTCGAAAATCGTATTCTTCATCATGCATTTCGCCAATTAACGGCCAAGCAGCAGTGTATGCTGCACTTGATTATTGTCGAACGCTGGACTCATAAAGAAATCGCTGCTTATTTTTCTATTTCTCAGCAAGCGGTTTCTAGTCATTATCAACGTGCGCTAAGCAAGTTAAAAAAAATTATGAAGGTGAGTGATAGATATGTTTGATCCTCAGTGGCTTCAACTTGTTGGAAACGTAGGATTTCCCGCTGTCCTTTCTTTTTATTTATTACTGCGTGTAGAAAACAATATAAAGCGACTTGAAGAAAAAGTGGAAGAATTAACAACTGACTTAAGAAAGAAGTGAAGAAATGGAAACTCTATATGAGCTTGTAAATAAAGTGAAAGCTGGAGATGAAGAGGCGTCAAGGCGTTTATTAAAAAAGCTGGAACCAAAACTAAATAAAGCTGTTCAAAGCTTTTCGCTGCATGAGAGAGAAGACGTAAAGCAAGATTTAAAGATTAAAATTCTTTCCGCTGTTAAGACGTTTGATTTTTCCAAAACGCCAGGACTTTGGGAATTTTTACGCCATAAATAAAAAAGAGCGCTCGTTGTATCGACGCTCTTTTTTTATTTTTGCTGCAGTTTCACTACTTACCTTACAGTGAAAAATCCAAAAAATATAAAATGGATAAATATTGAAAAAAGGTAAAAAGTGATGTGTGCAAATAGAGTTTAGTAGTATACTAACAAGTAGAATTTCTTGTATAAAAGGAAGATAATCACTCTTCATATAGAGAGGATTGTCGGCAACGAATAGAGGATAGAAGAGTTTTATTTAATGAAGGAAAAAATCGTGCTGTTCGATAAATCAAACAGCACGATTTATAAAAAAGCGGCAGTAAATAATATGTAAGCTAAGAAGCCTATTGTTTTTTGTTTTAGCTTTTGGAAAGAGGTGAAGAATAAAGTGAGTCAACTTCTCTTTAATATCACGTTAATTATTTCTTTCATGTTTGCTGCGAGTATAGTTCGAGAGCAAATCATTTATAGAGTAGAAGGAATAAACCGGTACAAAATGTATCGCTTAATTTATTACGGATGTTCTTACGGCCTATTAGGCAGCATTTTAATGATATATACAATTAAAATAGATTCTACTATTATTCTTGACCTTCGCTTTTTAGCGGTGACAATTGTTTGTCTTTATGCAGGAATGGTACCGGCTATCATTGCGGCTTGTATTATAGGGGTAATGCGTCTGCTTTTGTTTGGAATTACGGCAAGCGGAATAATAGGCGCTGCTACAATTATCGTAATGGCTTTACTGTCTGGGTGGACGGTTCGCTTACCTTATCGTCCATTTATTCGTTTTCAATTAATGAATTCTATTAGCTTGCTTTGCGTATTCTTCTCATTGTCCTTTCTTTTTAAAGATATCAAGCACGCTGCTACAATTATCATTTATTTACTGCCTGCTTCTTTTATAGGTGGGTGTTTGGTGTATCTGGTAGGTAGATATATATATGTATCTCGAGTAACGACAAGTCAGCATAAAAAGCTGTCTAAAATGTTTTCGGTTATGGTTCAAAATGCAAAGACAGGTACCATGATTGAAACGCCAGAGCGCGAAGTAGCCGTTATTAATCAAACTTTTTGTGACATGTTTGATATACCCGGACCTCCTAATCAATACGTTGGATTGAAAAGTAATCAGCTGTTTTTATCTCACGCTCCTATGTTGAAAGATCCTGCTAGGTTTTCAAAAACGGTAGAAAGCACCGTTTATTCAAAAGAGTCAATAGTAGATGAAGAAATTACGTTTATTAACGGTAAAATTTATGCGCGGGACTACATTCCAATCTATGAAGGTCATGTGTATATTGGTCACTATTGGGAATATCGAGATATTACGGAGAAAAAGAAGGCTGAGTGTGATCTTCGCAAAGCCAATAAAAAGCTTGAAATGCTGTCTATGAAAGATGGCTTAACAGGTCTGAACAACCGCCGATCTCTTGATAAACAGCTGGAAATTGAGTGGGAATACGCACAGAAAGAAAAAGAGCCGCTTTCTTTTCTCTTATTTGATATTGATTATTTTAAAGCGTATAACGATACCTATGGCCATATTCAAGGAGACGAATGTTTAAAAGAAGTAGCGAATATTGCTAAAAGCGTTGTTTTTGATGAACCGGCTTTTGTCGCAAGATACGGAGGAGAAGAGTTTGGTATATTGCTTCCTAGAGCTAATCAATATGAAGCGATAAAAATGGCAGAAGCTATTAGACAGCAAGTGGAGCAGCGTGGAATTATCCATCAAGCTTCTGACGTGTTTAAGTGTGTCACAATCAGTGTTGGAATAATGACAGTCGTCCCATCCGAAAACATACCCCCGATTTCAATTGTCCATCAAGCAGATCAGGCTTTATATGAAGCAAAGCGTACGGGTCGAAATCGAATTTCAGTATATTTTCACCACAAAGAAGCTGACTCAAACGTGTGAGTCAGCTTTTAAAACAGATATAAGCCTCTTATTTAGGAGGAGCTTTTTCTTTTTCGTCTTCTTCCATAATTCCTTTTGTAGCGTTTTTAAACTCTTTTAACGTTTTTCCGGCAGCTTTGCCTAATTCCGGCAATTTCTTTGGACCAAAAAGCAATAGAGCGACAAATACAATTAAGGCAATTTCTCCAAACCCAAGGTTCATTGTCATCGTCTCCTATTTTTTGAAAGTGTTTACAAGTTTAGTATAGCATGAAAAGAGGGGAAGTAGTACACCCTTATCCAGTGATTTTAAGGCCGATTACACCTGCTACAATACAAAAAATAAATAAAATTCGACGCATATCTTTTGCTTCGCGAAAGAAAAGCATGCCAAGAAGTACGCTTCCGGCAGCCCCTACTCCCGTCCATATACCGTAAGCTGTTCCAAGAGGTATTTCCTTTAATGCTAAGGAGAGAAAATAAAAACTTCCTGCACCGAAAAGGATAAATCCAATCGAAGGAAACAATCGCTTAAATCCATCTGAAAGTTTTAAGAAAATCACAAATCCCACTTCGCAAAAACCGGCAGCTATTAATGCAATCCAAGCCATGTTACGATTCCTCTCTTTCTGTTTCTTCGGTAGAAATTAACTTTAAACCAACGATTCCAAAGATCATTAATCCTAAAAATAAAATCTTTCCAATATTTGCTCCTTCGTCTAAAACGGTCATTCCAAGGATCGCTGTGCCAGCAGCTCCTATACCAGTGAATACTGCATAAGCTGTTCCGACAGCAATTTTTTTTAAGGCATTTGAAAAGAAATAAAAGCTGATGACAATTGTGACGATCGTAATAATTGTTGGAGTTAATTCAGTGAATCCGTGTGAATATTTTAAGCCAATTGCCCATACAATCTCGAGTAAACCAGCGATAATAAGGTAAATCCAAGCCATTTTAATTCCTCCTTACATAATAATAAGCCCTTTTTACAGGGCCTATTTAGCACGTATGCCTTCCCAAAATATTGTCCAAGCATCGTGGATTTTTTGGTCATAATACTCTGGTTCATAATAAAAGCGCTGAATGAACAGTCCGTCGGTTAAACAATAAAAGCTATTGATATACAAATCAATCGGACGTTCAATTATTTCGCCTTCAGCCATTCCCTGTGTAAAAATAGCATGCAGAATTTGATCAGACAATCGTTCGCTTCTTAAGAAAATAGCTTTTACTTCCGACTGTAAATGTTCAGGTGGAAACAAAATAAGACGACGGTACATCTGGCCAAAAGAATCTTTTTCAATCATCGTGCAGAAATCTACAACAAAGCAGTAAAGCTGTTCTTTAGCAGACTTTGTTTTATGCTGTTCGTATATAACAGATAACTTTGTTAAAAATAAATTCATTAAATCATGCACGGTTAGTAAAAATAAGTCGTCTTTGTTCTTAAAATGAGCGTACAGGGAAGGTTTTTTTATGCCTACTTTTGATGAGATATCAGCAAGCGATGTTTCTGTATAGCCTTTTTCTCCAAAGAGCTCCATTGCTGCAGCTCTAATTTTTTCTACAGTTGATAATTCACTCAAGAAAAGCTCCTCCTCAATCTAACTAACGGTCGTTAGGTAAAAGATATCAAATATAAAAAAAAGAAGCAAGGGAATCGCTTCTTTTTAATGTATTTTCATTAAATGACGCTGAGTTAAAAATAAAGAGAAGATAAAAATAAGCTCAAACGTATTTGTTACAGCTGTGCTTGGTATAGGAATTGACACGGCACTTCCTACAATCATCACGGCTACTCCAATCATCATACTGCTCCAGCGCGTCTTGCGAAATAAGGAAATTCCAACAAAAAGCAAAATAATCGCCACAATGAGAACCATAAGGGGTGGACCGGATGATCCCACTAATGTATAGCGAACAATGCCATATTCACGTACAACTTCCATACGCTGACTAATCGTCTCGAGTGTTTCATAGCTAATTAAGGCAAACGTAGTTAGCAAAAAAAGAATGCCGGCAACAGGTTTTTTAGCCCATGTAATCGTCGAATATTTCGCTACGCCATAAGCAAAGAGCACCAAAGTAGGGGTAAATAAAGCGTGAAACCAAAAGCGAAGCATGCTAAGTGAATGTAAAGTATCGCCTTCACCGATAAATGAACCAATCCCAATCATTATATTATCGTAAATTAGTCCAGCTATTACTAAAGGAAGAAAAAGCATGTAAAACGGCGAAGTGTTTTTTCGCACTACATATATGCTAAAGAAAAACAGGACAATATAGCAAAAAGAAAATAGAAAATAAAGGATTGTATCAACCATTGTTTTCCTCCTTTTGATGATACTTCTTCTTTTTATGATAGCATCATATGCCAAAAAAGTGAGAAATCATGCATTTTTCTAGGAAATCTTAACGGACGAAAGACGCCTTTATCGGTAGAAAGATTCAGAAAATATTGAAATAAAAATAGGAAAAGAGGCCATAGTCAAGAGATTTAGATTTACTGAATTGATTATTAAATAAAGGAAATCTATAAAATAACAACAAAAGAACTAGGAACACATTGTGTCTAAATGCTTATATAATTAGAAAAAAATATTTAATATCCTTTCTATTTAAGTAAGTTAAATGTAAGCATAAAATGATAAAAAAATGTATTTTTCTTACTTTTATATCTATCTATAATCCTTACAGGTACGGTTGTTAGACAAATCCAATTGGTATATCCATAAAAAGGAATTAATGGGATAAAATATTTTTTATCCCACCTTTATATTACAAAACGTTTTCTAAAGTTAAGAAATTTTTAATTACGTAATAATTCCGTGTGTTAATTGTAAGAGTGGTGTATAAAATATTCCTGTTATTATGGTAAAAAAAGGTATCGATGGAATTTTTCTAGGTAAATAAACTTTAGACCTATTCTGTAAATTTCAAATAAAACGATGAGTTTTTAATTCGGTGAATAGACAATCGGAATTGTAAGAATATATAACATTTGAGCTATTGACCACTAATGAGCGCAGATGATAGTTTTAGAGCTGTTGAAATTGGTACTCGAGTCCATTTTTCAAAGCAGGTGTTTTAGCAGCATGCTAGCGCTGTTAATTGATTTAGCTCCCATACATATATATAGGGAGTGAAACTATGAAATCGTATATCTATCATTATGAATCAAAAGCATTCATAACGTATCCAACAGGAGAAGTTTGGAAGGAGAAGAATGAAACATGATCTTAATTATCCTATGCTGCCTATTTTTAGTAGGGTATGGCGTTTGGGAGTATCGCAGACATTTACGCAAGCTGCATTCAATTCCTGTACGAGTGAATGTTAATGGTATTCGCGGAAAATCCACCGTTACACGATTGATTACAGGTATTGTAAAAGAAGCAGGTTACAAAACAGTAGGGAAAACGACAGGAACACAAGCGCGTATGATCTACTGGCATACAAGTGAAGAAGAGCCAATTATTCGTCGTAAAGAAGGTCCGAACATTGGAGAACAGCGACGAGTGGTAAATGAAGTTGCCGATATTGGCGCGGAAGCTCTTATTTGTGAATGTATGGCGGTACAGCCTGATTATCAAATCACATTCCAAAATCAGCTGATTCAAGCTAAGGTAGGCGTAATTGTAAACGTACTAGAAGATCACATGGATGTAATGGGTCCAACTCTAGATGAAGTTGCTCAAGCGTTCACTGCTACTATTCCTTACGATGGCCACCTTGTTACAATTGAAGGTCCATATTTGGAATACTATAAAAAAATAGCCGCAGAGCGCAACACAAAAGTTATTGTAGCTGACAATGATAAAGTATCTGAAGAGTATTTACGTGAATTTGATTATATGGTTTTCCCTGATAATGCTTCCATCGGTTTAGCAGTAGCAGAAGCACTTGGTATCGATGCTGAAACAGCGATGAGAGGAATGTTAAATGCTCAGCCTGACCCAGGAGCTATGAGAATTACAACGTTTGGCGATGAAAAAAATCCAGCATTTTTAGTAAATGGATTTGCTGCCAACGACGCTTCTTCCACGCTTCGTATTTGGGAACGTGTAGATTCAATGAACTATAGTGAAAAGCTTCCTATTGTCATTATGAACTGCCGTCCGGACCGTGTAGATCGCACGGAGCAATTTGCTGAAGATGTAATGCCATACATTGAAGCGGACGTAATGATTGCAATTGGTCAGACGACCTCACCAATCGCTGCAGCATATCAAAGAGGCGAATTGCCAACAAAAGAATTCTGGGATATGGAAGGCGCTTCTACAGAAGAAATTTTAGAGCGCATGAAGCCTTATTTAAAAGATCGTATCGTATACGGTGTCGGAAATATCCACGGTTCAGCCGAGCCGCTTGTTGAAGCTATTATTGAAATGAAAAAGATGAGAAAAGCAGTTTAATCTAGGAGGCCATTTCATGTTCGGATCAGATTTATATATCGCCCTTGTGTTAGGGGTTACACTAAGCTTAATTTTTACAGAAAAAACGGGCGTATTGCCAGCCGGTCTTATCGTACCGGGGTATTTAGCTCTTGTATTTGATCAGCCAATTACCATTTTAATGATTTTCTTAATTAGTATTTTAACGTATGTTATCGTCGTGTACGGAATCTCAAAAGTAGTTATTTTATATGGACGTCGCAAATTTACAGCGATGTTAATTACGGGTATTGTGATTAAAGTTGCATTTGATTATTTCTTCCCGATCTTGCCGTTTGAAGTGTTTGAATTACGCGGAATTGGTATCATTGTACCGGGCTTAATTGCAAATACAATGCAAAAGCAAGGTCTTCCTTTAACAGTTGGAACAACGGTTTTATTAAGTGGTGTAACATTTGGAATTATGCAAGTTTATTATTTATTTTAATACACAAACAAACCGCAGCTGGTAAAGGAAGGTGAAAGCGTTGAAAGAGAAAAAATTAAACTTTCAAGAAAAAGTATTGATGTTTATAAAGAAAACAAAGCCTACAACGGGCAAGCAAGCTCTTATCTTAACGCCAATTTTAATCGTAATTTTAGCTCTTTCAGGATGGATGGAGCGTTCGGATGCTCTTGAAAACCCTGAGACGGCTAATCCAGAGGCCAATAATGATTTAACGATGACTATGGTCGGAGACATTATGATGGGTCGCCATGTAAGAGAAGTAACTGAACGCTACGGAGAAGATTTTGTATTCCGCAACGTGGAGCCGTTCTTTAAAAATTCGGATTACGTAAGCGGGAACTACGAAACGCCGATTTTAACAAATGACGTAGATTCATATAAAGCAATGGAAAAAGGTATTCATTTATATAGTAAGCCTGCTGATCTAGCGACTGTTAAAAATGCAGGTTTCGACGTATTAAACTTAGCGAACAACCATTCAATGGACTACAGTGCAAAAGGGTTAGAAGATACGATCTCTACTTTTGAAGCAAACAAATTAGATTTTGTTGGTGCTGGCCGTAACTCTGAAGAAGCAAAGCATATTTCCTATAAAGATGCTGACGGTATCCGCATTGCAACAGTAGGTTTTACAGATGTACATTCAGACGGAATGTCGGCTGGAAAAAACAACCCAGGTATTTTAAAAGCAGATCCGGATCTTATTTTCAGCACGATTCAGAAAGCGAAAGCAAATGCTGATTTAGTTGTAGTAAATGCCCACTGGGGTGAAGAATACGATGCACAGCCAAGTCCTCGTCAAGAAGGACTAGCAAAAGCGATGGTAGACGCTGGTGCGGACATTATCATTGGTCACCATCCGCATGTTTTACAGTCATATGACGTATATAAAGGTTCGGTTATTTTCTATAGCTTAGGAAACTTTATTTTTGACCAAGGGTGGTCAAGTACAAAAAATACAGCAATGGTTCAATATCATTTAAACAAGCAGGGACAAGCTAAAATTGATGTTATTCCAATGGTTATTAAAGCAGGTACACCAACTCCAACAGATAACCCTTGGCGTATGAAGCGTATTTATAACGATTTAAACAAGTTTTCTTCAAACCCTGAACTGTTAGAAAAAGAACGAAACAAGTTTGAATTAAACTTAGATCATTCTCGCATTATAAAACATGCAGAGGAGCGCAAAAAGAACGAAGCGCAAGCTAACTAATAGCCCGTCATACACAGAGGAGGTAAAAGATGATAAATAAACGTAATACAATTATTGTTTCCATTGTCATCTTTTCACTCATAGTAGGTGTATGTGTTTATCAATTTATGTTTCCAAAACAAGAATATGCAGTAAGTACTTCAGATCCTCGCGCCACAAAAGTAGGTATGGAAATTCTTAAACAAGGCGGTACAGCAGTTGATGCAGCTATTGCCATTTCCTACACGCTTGGTGTTGTGGAACCGTACGGATCAGGACTTGGGGGAGGCGGCGGAATGCTGATTGATCCAGCAGATGCCTCTCCAACATTTATTGACTACCGAGAAATTGCACCTAAGAATGATAAAGAAGATGAGATTGGCGTACCAGGTTTCGTCGCTGGTATGGATTATATTCAGCACCACTACGGATCTATGTCGATGAGCAAACTAATCGACCCGGCCATTAACTATGCCGAGAATGGGTACAAAGTGGACAAAGATTTGCACGATAGGCTGGTTTCATACAAAAGTAATGTGAATGAAGATGAAATCCCTAGCTTTTATCCAGATAAGGACGCCATTAACACAGGTGAAATTGTCAAACAGCATGAATTAGCGAACACGCTGCAAAAGATTAAGGAAGAAGGGCCAAATGCTTTTTATAGAGGAAAAATTGCAGACGATATTACAGAAGAAACAAAAGTAAGTCACAAAGACTTGCGAAAGTATGCGCCTGTTGAACGCAAACCTCTATCGACGAATTATAAAGGTCATCAAATTATTTCAGCACCTCCGCCTTTTGCTGGTGCTACGCTTATTCAAATGTTAAAAATGACGGATCAAGAAGATATTTGGAAGCTGAAGGAATCGCATCCTAGTCTTTATTATCATTTTCTTGGTCAAATTTCAAAAGTAGCTTATCAAGACCGCTTGAAAAAAATTGCTGATCCGGCTTTTATAAAAGAAACGCCAAATGATTGGATCGACGATCATTACGTGCATTTACTTCGTAATAAATTAAATAATACTGAAACAGATCATACCAAAGTAAGCGATGTCGAAGAACATGAAAGTACCACTCATTTTGTTGTCATGGACGGTGAAGGAACCGTTGTATCAACAACGAATACGCTGAGTAATTTCTTCGGCAGCGGTGAATATGTAGATGGATTCTTTTTAAATAATACGCTCAATACGTTTGGGGAAGGAATTAATAAGCGTCAACCTGGTAAGCGTCCAAGAACATTTACAGCCCCTACCATTATTCGTGAAGGTGATGAATGGGTAATGTCCATTGGCACACCGGGAGGAAATCGCATTCCTCAAGTGTTAACGCAAGTAATTGGGGATTATTTTGAAGACAAAGATTCCATTAAAAACGCAGTAGAAAACAAGCGTGTCATTTTTGATTCTCATAAGTTTTATTCAGAAGCTAAGCTTAAACAGTCAACTAAAGATGGTTTAAAAACGTACGGCTATGACTTAAAAAACAATGATAACGCGATGTTTTACGGAGGCGTTCAAGCACTTGTGAAAGACTTAAAGAAAAATAAGATTCAAGGTGACGCTGATCCGCGCCGCCACGGTTTATGGGAAAAAAGTACAGACTAACTTAATTGGAGGAATAGAAAATGATCGCAAAACGAATCGTAGGGATTGTAGGACCAATTGCTATTGTAGCAGGAGTAGTAGCAGGACTTGGAGCTTTAAAACATCCGGCTACTCTTTCAACAGATGAACAGCAAAAAATTGAAAATAACGTAAAAATGATTGAACAAACAAAATCTGCTGCTGCAGATGCAGTAAATGATGCTGCAGCAGTGTCTGGGAAATAAAACATATATAGTGATAAAAAGGCATCGTCCGGGGCGATGTCTTTTTTGTGTCCAATGTATTTTATGGATAAAAATGAAAGCGCTTAACAAAATATACATATGAGTAAAAATGGAGGGGAATGTGTGAATAAAAAATTACTGTTATTTAATATTGTTGCTGTTTTGTTGTTAATCGGCGTTATAGCCGTTTTCTTTATGACTCAATCAAGTACAGAATTTAATCCTAAAAAGCTCCTAAAAAAAAATAATGATCATTCTTATGGTGTGAGCTCTTCTAATTCTCTGGCAGCAAATGTAGGGATGGACGTATTAAAAGAAGGGGGGAATGCAGTAGATGCGGCCATTGCTATTTCGTATGCCCTCAATGTAGTCGAACCTTTTGGATCCGGAATTGGTGGAGGTGGAGGTATGCTGATTGCCAAAAAAGATCAGCCTGCTACCTTTATCGATTACCGGGAAACCGCTCCAGCTTCTATGAACGGTAAAAACGGCGTGCCGGGATTTGTCGCTGGTATGGAATATATTCAGCAGAAGTATGGTACAAAATCAATGAATGATTTAATTCAGCCGGCTGTTGAATACGCTGAAAAAGGGTTTGAAGTAGACTCTCTTTTATCTTCTCGATTGTATTACTCTAGAGGAAGGATGGATGTAGACGATCTATCCGCTTTTTATCCGAAGGGAGAAGCAATCGAAGAAGGGGAAACGCTGTCGCAGCCCGTGTTAGCTAAAACGCTAATCAAGATTCAGCGGGAAGGTGCATCTGCATTTTATAAAGGAGACGTGGCACAAGATCTTGCTGATGCAACGCCTATTTCTAAAAAAGACTTATCTTCCTATCAAGTGACAGAAACCAAGCCTGTCGTTTCTGCTTACAATGGAACGGAAGTGATTTCAGCGCCTCCGCCTTTTTCCGGAATTACGCTGATTCAAATGTTAAAAATGGCAGAGAAAGAAAATCTTGAAACAATGCCTGACAAAGAATATTACGAAACGATGAACAGAATTAAAAAAGCAGCTTACTCCGACCGGTTAAAACAAATCGGCGATCCAGATTTTCATAATCAAAACTCAAGTGAATTAGTTAGTGATGATTATATAACAAACTTGGTCAATCACCCGACACGTTCTTCAGGTGAAGGCGATGAAGAACACGAAAGTACAACACATTTTGTGGTTATTGATTCAGAAGGAACCGTCGTATCTACAACCAATACGTTGAGTAACTTCTTTGGTACAGGCGAACAAGTTGACGGCTTTTTTCTTAATAACAATGCTGATACCTTTGGAAGCAAAGAACCGAATAATCGCGAGCCGGGAAAAAGAGCAAGAACTTTTACGGCTCCAACTATTATAAGAGAAAAAGGTGAGTGGGCGATGGGAATAGGTTCTCCGGGCGGAACGCGGATTCCTCAAATTTTAACTCAGGTACTTTCTAAAAACCTTGAAGGAAATGAACCGCTTCAAGAAGCTGTAAACGAACCGCGATTTATTTTTGACGATTCGATTATTTATGTAGAGCCCGATTTAAATACAAAAAATATTCCTTCTGCGTTTCGAATAGAAACAAAGGAAAGCGACGTCTTTTATGGAGGTATCCAAGCGTTAACCATTAATTTTCAAGATAAACAAATGGAAGGAGCCGGAGACCCTAGAAGAAATGGAGTTTGGAAAACAGGAGATTAACGAAGTAAAGATTCCTTCTCATATGCTTAGGCATAGTGAGAAGGCGTTTGAAAATATCGAATGCAATGAAAATCTTTGTCGCTGGAATGAAAATGTACGTAAATAGGGGAACGATCTAAAGCAGGGTGAGCGTTGAAAAACGTGGCATCACCGTAGCGCAAAGCTTTTAGCAAGTAAGGCATTTCTTGTTTGAAAATAGCATATCGTATGGCTTGAACGGATTTTTCCGTTTGTTCATTTCCAATAAATACGTATACATACAGCGTATCAACACCGTCTTTGTGGAGCCATTCGGCAAAAAGCTCATTTCGCTGCTCATTTAATTGATCAACAGCAAACTTTTCGTCGATCCAAAGAAATAAATCGTCTGTTTGTTCAGAATGTGTGAGCGTATAGCGTCGCCCAATAAAAGGAAAGGTAGGCGTGCTTCCTTGCCGGTATGTGACGCTAAATTGCTGAGGATTAAAAGCAGACAAAGGGCATCTTCCTTTCACGCTTTTAAGTAGTTTATGCATAAAAAAGAGAAATTTCACACATTCGTCAAGAATTTTAAGCTGTTTTTCTTACATGCATACTTATGAAAAAGTTGTTACACTGAAGAAAAGAAATAGTGGGTGATAAAAGATGGAGCCGCTGTATATTGTCTTATCAATTTTTTTAGCAGCGATGCTATCGTATGATATTGCTAAATTTGTTCGAGGGGACCGGCCAGATTGGAAAGAGGGTTTCGTGACGGGCCTTGTGTTCGTGGGCTTTTTAGCAGCCATGCAAATGGCTTTTCACATTGTATAGCGACGAAAGAGGCTGGGACAAACGTAGTTTAGTTGAAGGAAGATCCGAACAATGAATTGTTCGGATCTTTTATGGTTAGGGTGAACGTAGATTCCATTGATTTCGTTATGTCTCAATCTCTTTTTTAAAGATTTGCCGGATAAGTTTAGTCCGGCAATACTAAAAAGCCCCGATATCGAATAAGCTGTTGTATACTGCATTTTTGATAAAGGGGCTTTTTACTTGTATCGAAAAAAAACACTGCTTTTGAAGCGAAGTTTAGGAGTAGCTGTGTTTCTTTCTGTTATTGCGCTGGGAGTTTGGATGTTTCAATTTACATTTTTTTCTCCGAGTCATCAAGCCAAATCTGCTGTAAAAGAATTTTATACGCTAGAACAGGAAGGGAACTTTTCGGAATCATGGGATCTTTTTCATTCATCCATGAAAAAGAAGTGGACAAAAGGTGCATACATACAAGATCGAGCACACGTATTTCTCAATCATTTCGGGGTAGACACTTTTACGTATTCCATTGAAGATGCTGAAAAAAGAAAGAACTGGAAGATGGAAAATGATCGTAAAGCGTTTCCTGTGGTTTACGAAATGACCGTTATCCAAACGTATAAAGGGAAATATGGAAACTTTGATTTGGTGCAAAAAGTGTATGCTGTTCGTGAAAAAGGAGAATGGAAAGTCGTGTGGGATTATAAACAGTAGGAGAGCCTGCTGTTTTTTTATCTTCATAAGAAATGAGCATACCTCAGCTGTTAATAGGCCTCTTTTTTAACAGAAAAAACGTTATGTTTTTTTGCGAGTGGGTAAAATGAAAGAAGGAGGCGAACACAGATGAAATTTAAAACGATTTTATTTGATGCATATGGAACACTGTTTGATGTACATACCGTTATTGAAACGTGTGATAAGCTGTATCCGGAACGAGGAGAAAGTATTAGCCATTTATGGCGTTTGAAGCAAATTGAATATGCAATGCAATATCAGCTGATGGGACGATACGTTGACTTTTATACATTAACAAATCAATCCCTGAAATATGCAGCAGAAGCAAATGATATTGATTTAACGGAACACGAAGAAAAAATGCTGATGAGTGCTTACATGAAGCTGAATGTCTACGATGAGGTCAAAGAGGTGCTCGCCTATTTAAAAGAAAAAGGATATCGTCTGGCTATTTTTACGAATGGTCCTAAGCACATGATTGATCCGCTTGTTTCTTATCACAACATGAATCATTTATTTGAAGACGTTATTTCCGTAGACGAAATCAAACAGTACAAGCCTACGATGGCAAGCTATCACTATGCAAAAAATAAAATGAACGCAAAAAGAGAAGAAGTATTATTTTTGTCATCGAATACATGGGACATTGCCGGTGCTAAAAACTACGGGTTCGCAACGGCTTGGGTCAACCGAAAAGGAAATGTAGCTGAACATAAAGAATTGCAGCCAAACGTAATCATTAAGAGCTTAAATCAGCTTACTAAATAAAAAAAGAACGAGCATTAAGCTCGTCCTTTTTTATTTATTGCTAAATGTATCTTTTGTTTCGCCTACTGCTTTTTGAGCATTTCCTTTTGTTTTCTCAGCTTTTCCTTCACGCTGAAGGTCGCGGTTATTCGTTGCATTTCCCACTTGATCTTTTACTTCACCTTTAGCTTTTGATACATTTCCTTTAATTTTATCTCCTAAACCTTTACTCATTTTAATCTTCCTTTCTATTAGTAATTAAGTAGTGTTACTTGTCTGTTCCACCATTAGAAAGAAATTAAACATATTTTCTGATTTTAACTTAAACAGAAGCTAAGCGTACGATATTCAGGAGTAATGTTTAGGCACTATCATTACTATTGTTCGGAGGTTTTAAGCTCCCAATCATCATAAATCTGAGATTCATAAGGCCATGATAATAAGCTCAAAGATTCCACTGCTTTTAGAACAAGAGGTGAAGCATTATTGATGTTGAGATCTTGCGGTGCAATCCACAATGCTTCCAAAGAATCCTGTCCTTCAAACTGTACGGGGTTGGAAAGAAGCTCACCGCCGGCAATGTCTACGTAATAAAATACGGCAATGTGATGCACGTGAGTAAATTCTTTCCACTTACAGGGATACTGAAAATCTGTTGTACCCGCTTGAGAAACAATGTTAATCTCAAAGCCTGTTTCTTCCACAAATTCTCTTTTCATCGCTGCCGTTAATGTTTCACCGTGCTCTAGCTGTCCGCCTGGCAAATCAAAACGATGAATATACGGACCTCTATTTTTTCGAATAACAAGCATCTTGTTATCTCGCATACAAATTCCATATACGCCAAAGGCGCGATCATAGTTTGGTTCCATCTTTTTTTTCACTACTTTCTATAACAGAATGGCTTGATAAAGCATAGTTTGATTTCTTTATCCTACCATACATTTTGCTATAGAACCTTTTTTAATGAGATGCTTTTACAGTAAGCGTGCGGGAAACGGCACTTTCGTTATGCAAACGGTCAACAGAGGTTACAACATATGTGTATGTTTGATTTTTGAGTGCATTTGGATCTACAAACAATTGTTTTTCTCCTGTTTTTCGAACGGTTGTCAGCAGGTTTTCTGCGTCGTTAATGTCGCCTTTTTTATTACCTTGAAAGCGATAAATGGCATAATAAGCGGAATCATTCTGCTGGTGATCTCGAATTTCAAATGCTGCTTCTTTTGTATGAGGGCCCGCATTTTTTAATTTTGGTGCTTTTGGTGCCGTATTATCAAGCCAAGGCATTGCTGGAATAAGCGCAGGGTGTTTATAAATATCGTTTTGCAGCTTGTCTTTTATTCCTAGCGGGTTTCGGTTCAAATCTTTCAGGCTAAAATGCATGCTTCCCTGTACTTCTGGAAACTGGTGATTTAGAGCAATTTGCCTTGGATACTCATCGGGATCAGACCAAGCTTCCACCGCGTTGTTATTAATTTTGTAAGCAGCTTGTCCAATATAAAGGTGGACTGGCTTTCCGCGCACTTCATCTCTCCACCAGGTGAGCAGCGTATCGTAAGCAGCGGGTTCAAATCCGATATTCCAATAAATTTGCGGAGTGATGTAATCAATGTATCCATTTTGAATCCACGTACGCGTATCGGCATACAAATCATCATAGTTTGTTTGTCCGGCAGTCGTCTCAGAGCCGGTTGGATCATTAGCGATGTTTCGCCATACGCCGAACGGACTGATGCCAAACTTCACGTATGATTTTGTTTTTTTAATAGACTTATTTAAATCCTGAACAAGCTGATTCACATTGTCACGCCGCCAGTCTTCAATATTGGGAAACGTTTGAACACCGTAGGTTTCATATGTTTTTTGATCTGGGAACGTTTGACCTGCAATTTTGTAAGGATAAAAATAGTCGTCCATATGAACAGCATCAATATCATAGTTTCTTACGACTTCGAGCACTTCTTCAATAATAAAGTTTTTTACTTCTGGAATACCTGGGTTGTAGTAGAGTTGTTTTCCGTAGGAGACGACCCAATCAGGATGTTGTTTGGCAGGATGATTATCGGCTAGTTTGTTTAAATCAGTATGATTCATTGTAATGCGGTAAGGGTTAAACCATGCGTGGAATTCTAAGTTGCGCTTGTGTGCTTCGTCTACCATAAAGGCCAGAGGATCATAGCCGGGATCTTTTCCTTGTGTACCGGTTAAATATTCTGACCACGGGCCATATTTTGACGGATAAAAGGAATCGGCGGTCGGTTTAATTTGAACGACAACAGCATTCATCCCCATCTTTTTGACTTCATCTAGCAAATAGGTAAACTCTTTTTTCTGCTGTTCAACCGGAAGACCAGGCTGAGAAGGCCAGTCAATATTGTATACGCTTGCAATCCAAGCGGCTCGGAGCTCCCGTTTTTGATATGTGGTAGGTACGTCTGCTTTAGCAGGCAATGTGCTCGAACAAAACAGCAGCAAAAACAAGATGCCTCCAACCCATTTTTTAATATGCATGTTCGTTCCTCCTTCTTTTTTGGTTGAGATAAAATTTCTTTCATAATATAGCATGCGGTCGTTATATTCACAATAGATTTTAATGAAATATTCTGAAAAATAAAATAAAGTTTTAAAAATATCAGAAAAATATTGAAATTAAACTTCAGAAAAAATATAATAATGGTAATTTAAAGAATGTTTTAGAAATACGTTACTTAACGATGGAGGAATTCATGCGCCAATTTTCCGTACTTACTTTAATCGATGCACAAATGAATCATTACAGTCCCGCTGAAGGAAGAGTAGCCGATTACGTTCTAGAAAATCCCACGACCACGTTGAACTTAACGACCAAACAGCTAGCTAAGCAGTGTCAGTGCAGCGAAGCTACGATTATTCGCTTTTGTCAGCGTGTAGGCATTAATAGTTTTAAAGAATTAAAGATTGAATTAGCAAAAGATGCTCATAAGGTGAATACCGAACAGCTGCCGAATCTTCCAGTTAATTTTGAAGATGAGACCGATGCTGTGCTTGAAAAAGTCATAAGCAAAAGTATGAGCGCACTGATGAATACAAGTCGATTAGTGAGCACTTCTGCAATTGATGCGGCTGCGGAAGCTATTCATGGAGCGAAACGAGTGTTTTTATACGGAGCAGGAGGATCATCTGTAGTTGCACTAGATGCTCAGTATAAACTGCTTCGAATTGATATTTCGGCTCTGTTTTCATTAGATAGTCATGTTCAAATGGTGATGGCTACAAATATGACAAAAGATGATGTGCTGTTTGTGGTATCCACTTCGGGTCAAACAAAAGAAGTGGTAGAGCTGATGCAAATAGCCAAAGACAAAGGAGCAGCCGTCATTTTGCTAACGCAGCACGGATCATCGCCAGCTTCTAGATTAGCTGATATTCTGCTGACTATTTCGGTAGAAGAACAGCATATTCGAATTGGAACGATGAGCGCTCGTATTGCTCAGTTAGCCATTGTAGATGCGATGTTTATACGATTATGTATTCAAAAAGGCAATCAAGTGTTTGAACGCATAATCGATACACATAATGTAATTCAAAAAATAAAGAGGTAGGGGGAAACGAGAAAATGAAGGTATTGTTTGTATGTTCTGGAGGAATGTCAAGTGCGATTGTGGTAAAAGCATTAAAAACGGAAGCACAGAAGCACGGAACGGATATGGAAGTGCTGGCAATTGGAACAAATGAAGTGGCAGAGGAAATTCAAAAGGGCTGGGACGTTGTAATGGTTGCACCTCAGATTCGTCACCGGTTTAACGCAGTTAAAGCAGAAGCGGATAAAGCTTCCGTTCCATGCGGACCTATTCCGCCGCAGGCTTATACGCCGCTTGGAGGTCCAACGCTTTTTAAAACGGTTCAACAGCTCGTTAGCTAAGAAAAGCAGGTGTATTCCTGCTTTTTAAATAGATAAGGGGTTTTATTTACACAAGGGGAGAATATAGAGGGGGAAAGGGTATATGAGCAAATTTGTGTCGTTTTTAGAGAACAATTTATCGGGACCCATGGCCAGGTTATCAGAACAGCGGCATCTTCAAGCCATTCGCGATGGTGTAATTTCCGCTTTACCGTTTATCATTATCGGAAGTTTTTTCTTGATTCTAGCATTTCCACCTGTGCCGCAAGATAGCACAATCGCGAAATGGGCAGCTGATAACAGCGCGAATATTTTAATACCGTATCGCGTAACGATGTTTATTATGTCTTTATATATAGCCTTTGGGATAGGATACAACTTGTCTAAAAGCTATAATCTCGATCCGCTGTCAGGAGCGCAAATTGCAGTAGCTGCACTACTTCTTACGGTGACTCCAAAGCTGATTGAAGAAGAAGGCTTTATGCTGCCAATGACAAACCTTGGAGGTCACGGTTTATTTGTGACGATGATTGTATCGATTTTATCGGTCGAGATTCTCAGGTTTTGTAAAGCAAAAAATGTCACCATTAAAATGCCGGAACAAGTGCCTCCTTCAGTATCACGGTCTTTTGAAGCGCTGATTCCAGTGGCTATTGTTGTTGTACTTATGACAATTATTACGATTGTTTTAGGTATCGACCTTCATCATTTAGTTGATAAACTAGTTGCTCCGCTTGTGGAAGCTGGAGATAGTTTAGCAGGAGTGTTAATACCGGTTTTCTTAATCACGTTTTTCTGGTCATTCGGAATCCACGGCGTCTCTGTTGTTGGAACAGTGGCACGGCCTGTATGGGAAGTGTACTTAGCAAAAAATGCTGAAGCAGTAGCGGACGGAGCTTCCACACTTCCGTATATTGCACCTGAAACGTTCTTTCAGTGGTTTGTTTGGATTGGAGGATCTGGAGCGACGCTAGGTCTTGCCTTAGCGATGCTGTTTTTCTCAAAATCTAAATATTCGAAAGCGCTTTCTAGGACATCTTTTATTCCAGCGGTTTTTAATATTAACGAACCAATTATTTTCGGTTTGCCAATTGTCTTAAATCCTATTTTAATTATTCCATTTATCATTATCCCGATTATTACAACGATCATTTCATACGCAGCAACGGCGACAGGTCTTATTACGCCAACCTACGTAATGGTTCCATGGACGCTCCCGGCGCCGATCGGAGCTTATCTATCAACCGGAGGAGACTGGCGGGCGGTTGTGCTAGTCATTATCAATATTGCTATTTCTGTTGTCATTTATCTTCCGTTCTTTAAAATGTACGACCGAAAGATGGTCGAAATGGAAAAAAGCGATGAAGCAACGGTTGCACCATCCGATAGTTCAGTTCAAATGTAAAGAAAGAGAAGCCAACTTGTTTGGCTTCTATCTCTTTAGTAGGAGTGAGGGTCAATGTTTGTTCGGTTTCGATATAAAACTGTGTTTTTATTTCTGCTAACCATGGTTCTTTGCAACGTTATTTTTACACCTCTGCTGCAGTATGCTGGTTTATCAGCGCAGCATAGTTTATTTGCCATTACAAGTCTATCAGCAGCGCTGCTTACAACATTTATTTCCATTCGGCTTTCAAACGCAGCTTTATCTAAAACCGCCGTTTGTATACGCTTTGTTTTGCTTGGAATAGGGTGCACAGCCGTTACATATTTAGCCGTTTTTTAACAAGGAGGGACAAAAAATGAAAGTAGTGACAATAGGGGGAGGATCAAGCTACACACCGGAATTGGTCGAAGGGTTTATTAAACGATATGATGAGCTTCCAATTCGAGAGCTATGGCTTGTAGATATTGAAGAAGGAAAAGAGAAGCTTGAAATTGTAGGAGCACTTGCGAGAAGAATGGTCAAAAAAGCAGGTGTTGATATGGAAATTCATTTAACGCTTGATCGACAAAAAGCGTTGATAAATGCTGATTTTGTAACGACACAGCTTAGAGTAGGTCAGCTTGATGCGCGTATTCAAGATGAACGCATCCCTCTTAAGTACGGAATGATTGGTCAAGAGACAAACGGGGCGGGAGGATTATTTAAGGGCTTGCGAACGATACCCGTTTTGTTGAAAATTGCCGAGGAAATACACGAAGTTTGTCCAAACGCCTGGCTTATTAATTTTACAAATCCTGCAGGTATGGTAACGGAGGCACTGCTTCGCTACGGAAAGCATTCTAAAGTAGTAGGAGTCTGTAACCTGCCTGTACATATGACAAACTCCATCGCCAGCTTGCTTCAAATAGAAAAAGAAGATGTTCACATTGAATTTGCAGGGTTAAATCACTTGGTATATGGACTGCATGTGTATGCAAAAGGAAAGGAAGTAACGCAAGAAGTCATTCGGCGATTAAGTGATCCAAAGTCCCAAGTAACAATGAGAAACATAGCTCCTATTCCGTGGCAACCGGACTTTTTGGAAGCTCTTGGCGTGATTTTATGTCCTTATCACCGCTACTACTACAAAACAAACGAAATATTAGCAGAAGAGCTTCTGGCCTTTCAGTCAGGTACCACACGCGCTGAAGTGGTCAAAGCATTAGAAGCCGAGCTTTTTGAACTCTATAAAAATCCAAATCTAGAAAGTAAGCCTCCGCAGCTGGAAAAACGAGGAGGCGCTTATTACAGCGATGCCGCATGCAATTTAATTTCATCCATTCATAACGATAAAGGCGATATTCAAACATTAAATGTAAAAAACAATGGCGCTATTTCCTCACTCCCAAACGAATCTGCGGTTGAAGTAAACTGTGTAGTAACAAAGCAAGGGCCGGTACCACTCGCTGTCGGTGAACTTCCGGTAGAAGTGAATGGACTTGTGCAGCAAATTAAATCGTTTGAACGAGTAGGGGCAGAAGCTGCGGTTACAGGATCTTATGAAAAAGCACTGGTTGCGCTGAGTATTAATCCGCTTGTTCCAAGTGACGAGCTGGCTAAGTCGGTCTTAGACGAACTGCTTCAAGCTCATCGCGAGTATTTACCTGCTTTTTTTAAGGAAGTGAACGCATAGTATGTATGCTGTTGGACTTATGTCAGGAACGTCGCTTGATGGAATTGATGCAGCTCTTGTTCAAATTGAAGGAAGCGGCTATGAAAGTAAAGTTAAGCTTCTTCATTTCATTACCATGCCTTTTTCACCTCAGTTAAAAAAGGAAATTGAGCAGGCGCTTTCTTTTGAACATTCAAATGTACAGCTGATCTGCAGCTTGAATTTTAAACTTGGCTATGCGTTTGCAGATGCAGTGAAAAAAGTGTGCCAAGAAGCCCGCTTTTCTCTTGAACAAATAGATGTTATTGGATCGCATGGGCAAACCATTTACCATCAGCCTTATGCTTCGGGAAGTACAGCGATGTCTACACTCCAAATTGGAGAGCCGGCTGTTATTGCTTATGAAACCAAAACGAAGGTAGTAGCAAACTTCAGAGTGATGGACATGGCAGCAGGCGGGCAAGGTGCTCCGTTAGTTCCTCACACGGAACGGATTTTGTACAGCCACAATAATTATACAAGGCTGCTTCAAAACATTGGAGGTATTGGAAATGTAACGTTGATTCCTCCAAAACACTCTCCTATACCGGTAGTAGCTTTTGATACGGGGCCGGGAAATATGATGATAGATGAAGCGTGTCAGCAGCTTTTTAATGTTTCATTTGATGAAAATGGGCGTTTAGCAGCTGGAGGAAAGATTATTTCAGAGCTTTTAGAAGACTGTATGAATCATGATTACATGAAGCTTTCTCCTCCTAAATCGACGGGAAGAGAGCTGTTCGGTACACAGTACACAAAGAGACTGCTAGAGAAATATAGCAAACATAAAAAGAAAGATCTGCTAGCTACGATTACTATGTTCACGGCATCATCCATTGTACATCACTATGAAACATTTATTTTTCCTGCCTATTCTATTGACGAAGTGATTATTGGAGGAGGCGGAAGTTATAATAATACGCTGATGAATATGATTAAAGCGCAGCTCGGGAAGCGCTGCAGGGTGTATACACAAGAAGAAATAGGAATGTCTTCAGAAGCAAAAGAAGCCGTAGCATTTGCGGTGCTCGCAAATGAAACACTTTCAGGTTATCCAAGCAATGTACCAAGCGCAACCGGCGCCTTGTCTCCTGTAATACTAGGAAACATTACGCCTGCACCACTATAAAAAAGGGGATGGAAGAAATGACAGAAGCAGCAAATATGGAAAATGAAATTTTTGAACTTATTGCATATGGAGGAAATGCTAGGTCACTTGCATATGAAGCGTTAGAAGCAGCTGAAGACTATGATTTTAATAAAGCTGACGAGCTTTTAAAGCAGTCTCAAGAAGAGCTCAGTCATGCTCATAAAACGCAAACTGCGCTTATTCAACGTGAATTGAACGGAAAAACAATTGAAAAGTCACTGCTTTTAATTCACGCACAAGATCATTTAATGACGGCTATTTCAGAGCAAAAATTAATTGAACATATGATTAAGCTTATTAAAAAATTTAAAAAAGAAGGCGAAAATCAATGAAAAAGCTAGGTATTGCGATTTACCCGGAACATTCGACTGTCGAAAAAGATAAAGCGTATATAGCACTTGCGCATCAATACGGATTTACCCGCATTTTTACATGCTTGCTTTCTGTTGAAGGCGATCAGAAAAAAGTAATGGCAAATTTTAAAGAAATTATTGAGTTTGCCAATGAGCTAAAGATGGAAGTAGTAGTGGATATTGCTCCTCGCGTATTTGGAGCGCTTGGCATTTCTTATGATGACTTATCTTTTTTTCACGAATTAGGGGCTTATGCTATTCGCCTTGATCTAGGGTATACGGGAAATGAAGAGTCTATTATGACTTTTAATCCATACGGCTTAAAAATTGAAATTAATATGAGCAATGCGACGAAGTATGTGGATAATATTTTAAGTTACCAGCCAAACCGAAAACAGCTATTGGGGTCGCATAATTTTTATCCTCATCGATACGCAGGATTGTCGTATGATCACTTTGTAAAGTGTTCAGCATTGTTTAAAGAACATAACCTTGAAACAGCAGCCTTTATTAATTCACCAAGCGCTACGTTTGGACCGTGGCCTGTTACTGAAGGGCTTTGTACGCTTGAAATGCATCGCACGCTTCCGGTCGACGTGCAGGCTAAGCATCTTTTTAAAACGGAGTTGATTGATTGTGCAATTATTGCCAATGCTTATGCATCAGAAGAAGAAATGAAGGCGCTGCGTGATGTTGTTCAGCAAGAGCGCTTTACTTTTAATGTGACGCTGTATGATACGATTACTGAACTTGAGAAAAAAATTGTGCTGGAAGAGTTTCATTTTTACCGCGGAGACGTATCCGATTATTTAATTCGCTCTACGCAAAGCCGAGTAAAATATAAAAAAGAAGAATTCAAGCCTACGCATACTCCTTCCATTCGAAGAGGCGATATTTTAATAGAAAATGAACTCTACGGACAGTACAAAGGAGAGCTGCAAATTGCGCTGTTAGACATGGAAAACTCAGGTAAAACAAACGTAGTAGGACGCATTGCAGAAGAGGAAATATTCTTACTAAATGAACTGCAGCCATGGGACAAATTTGCTTTTTGTGAACGGTGATAAAATGGACTATATTATTGGTATCGACGGGGGCGGAACAAAAACAGAAGCCGTTGCTTACAGCTTAAACGGTCAAGAGCTCGCTGCTTCAAAAAGCGGCTATGGAAATTTACTCATTAATTACAATACGGCTATTACTCATATTGATGAATGTATTACGGCGTGCAAAACTGCGCTTACTGGTTATACATGTAAAGGCATTTCACTAGGACTTGCTGGAAGTAAAGCATTATCTAAGGAAGAAATAAAAAGATATTTTTATGATCGTTATCAGGTAGAAGTAGGTTTATATGATGACGCCATGATTGCACACGAAGCACTACTGCATGGAAAAGACGGGATTTTAACCATTGCAGGAACTGGAGCCGTCGGCATTGGG
The DNA here is from genome assembly GCF_058629175.1 of Priestia sp. MDV22-iso46. NCBI lineage: Bacteria > Bacillati > Bacillota > Bacilli > Caryophanales > Bacillaceae > Priestia > Priestia sp. MDV22-iso46. The sequence continues at coordinate 1,952,394 of NZ_JBZVWT010000001.1, read as the reverse complement.
AAAAAAGACGGGGTGTACGAATACGGAGGAGGGTGGGGACACCTTCTTGGAGATGAAGGAAGCGGATATTGGATTGGTCTTCAAGCACTTATATTGCTGACGAAGGAGCATGATCAAAGCCGTCCTTACAGCAGCCTTAGTCAGACAATCTTGCAACATGTAAAAGCAGATACCATACACGATATAAAAAAGTTTGTCTATTCATCTCCTAAATCAGAAGTTGCTTTACTCACTCCGCTTGTTGTAAATCAAGCAAGAAATCATAAACAAGAAGCAAGTGACATTCTTCAACAAGCTGGAAAGCACCTTGCAAACATGACTCTTCATTTATATAAGAAACAGCGGTTTGAAGGGAGCTGCTTGCTGGCATGCAAAGGCAGCATTTTAACGGAAGTTCCAGAAGTGTTTGATGTTTATAAAAAAGCATGTGAGAAAGAAATAAAGCATATCCAGTGGGCAACACAGCGAGTATCATCTGCTAAAGGAGCTTATCAGCTGTTCATGAATGATTATAAATAGAGAAAAAATGATGGTGGAAAAGGCAGGGGATCACAGTGAACTTAAATCATATCTTAACAGAAAAACGCAATCCGCAAACCTTAAACATTGATGAATTATCAAGCCTGGAAATTGTAAAAAAAATTAATGAAGAAGATTACCAAGTGCCTCAGGCAATCAATAAGGTGCTGCCTGTTATTGCTCTGTTAGTAGATGAAATTGTCAGTGCTTTTAAACAAGGCGGACGTCTTATTTATATCGGAGCAGGTACAAGCGGGCGGCTAGGTGTGTTAGATGCATCTGAATGTGTACCAACATTCGGTACACCTGCCGAACAAGTAATTGGGATTATAGCCGGGGGTGACAAGGCGCTCCGTCATGCGTTAGAAGGAGCAGAAGATAACAAGAAACAAGCGATAGAAGATTTGAAAGCGATTAATTTATCAAATAAAGATATTCTTGTAGGTATAGCTGCAAGTGGAAGAACTCCTTATACACTCTCAGCGCTTGCGTATGCAAACAGCCTGGGGACAGTAACGGGCTGTGTTGTAAATTCTCCTCAATCACCTATGGAACAAGAAGCAAAATATGCAATAGTAGCAGAATCAGGGCCGGAAGTTGTAACAGGTTCAACAAGAATGAAAGCCGGAACTGCTCAAAAGCTTGTTCTTAATATGCTGACGACCGCTTCTATGATTCAAATCGGTAAAGTCTACAGCAATCTAATGGTAGACGTACAGCCGACTAACGATAAACTCGTACAGCGTGCTAAAAATATTATTGCGGAACTAACAGGCGTCTCACCAGAGGAGGCAGCGGAAAGTTTACAAACATACAAAACGCCAAAAGCCGCCATTCTTGCGCTTCTTACTTCTATAGAAGGTGATGAGGTGCATCGGCTGCTTGATAAACATGACGGACATTTAAAAAAAGCCATTGGAGAAGCAATGGAACAGCAGATTAAAGATTAACCCTTAAAAGAAGTGCATACAGCACTTCTTTTTTGTTGAGCACATTTTTTGCACAATGTATGTGGGTGAATTCGGTCTAATCATTTTGCAAGACCCGTAGTATAGTAAAAGCATAAAACATAGTAAGTATTTCAATTTGTGCACGAATTGGACTGAAGGTGATTCATTTGTTAGACAAACGCAGTACGGCCGTATTGCAAGTTTTGCTTCAAGCCGCAACATTTATATCAGTACAAGAGTTAATGAAGCAGTTTCAAGTGTCAAGACGTACCATCTATTATGATATTGAGAAAATTAACGATTGGCTGTGTCAGCAAGAATTAGAGTTTGTTCAGTACACATATGGAAAAGGCTTTTTTCTAAACGATCAAGCAAAGGACCAAGTTGCTAAACAATTTTCTCATGTTATGCCATCTGCTTACTTATCAGTTGAGGACCGTCAAATATACGTTGCTTTGATGTGTATACTTCGAGGCGGAAAAATTGGAACTCAGCAGCTCATGGATGAAACAGAAGTTAGTCGCAACACTGTATTACAAGATATTAAAGACTTAAAAAACAAGTGGGCAAAGAAAGGCATATCTTTGACATACAGCTATAAAGATGGGTACGAAGTAAAAGGATCTGAAAGCGACATTCGAAATTTGCTTTATATACACATTACAGAATTATTAAGTCAACATCAAGAAGAGTTGTTGAAAAGGGTTATGAAAGCAGATTACGAATATTCACTGATTTATAACTGGCTTGTAGAGTGTGAAGATAAACTGGGAATGGCGTTTACAGACAAGATGCTGACGCAATTAGCCTATATGCTCACGTGCTGTATTCAGCGTATTGGAGGCAAGCGCTATGTAGACGCCTTGATTACTAGAAAAGAAGAATTAGAAAAAACCAGGCAGTACAAAGCGCTGCAAGAAATTGAAAGCGTTTTAGGATTTGATTTTCCACCTCATGAAAAACATTATCTGGCCACGGTTTTACTAAGTGCAAAAGTAAATGTAGTAAATCAAGCAGATAGTGATGATTGGATGAGAACCATTGTAAAAGAAATGGTATCACGGTTTCAAGCATATGCTTGTGTGGTATTTGAAGATCGAAATCGTCTTGAACAAAATTTATATATTCATTTGAAGACGGCTTATTACAGGCTTCTCTATAATATTCACCTCCCTAACCCTATGCTTTCGGCTATTCAAACAAAGTATCAGGATATAGTGGAACTGACAAAAAAAGCGTTGCTTCCTTTGGAAAACAGCCTTCAAACACGTATTAATGAAGACGAAATTTCTTATTTTGCTCTTCATTTCGGAGGGTGGATGAAAAAACAAGAGGGAAGGCAAAAACAAAAGCGTATTGTTATTGTTTGTGCCAATGGAATTGGAACGTCCCGTATGCTTCAGTATCAGCTTGAACAACTGTTAACAGATGCTGAATTGATAGGGCCAATGACGGTAAGAGATTATGAGCAGTTTAAAGAAACCTATGATTTAGTTATTACAACTACGCCATTAAAAAAGCGAATGAACGTGATGCTTGTGAATCCTATTTTAACGGATGATGAAAAGCAGCGGTTAATCGACTTAGTTGAACCAGCTTCTTCTCAGCTAACCACTCAAGCCATCATGGGTATTATTAAGCAGCATGCAAATATTCAAGATGAACCAGCTCTATTAGCTAATTTAAAACTAGTGATACAGCAATCTAAAAAAATGGTAAGAGAGGATAAAAAGCCAATGTTGCATGAAGTATTGCAAGAGCCATTCTTGCAGCTTACAGATTCAGCAGATGATTGGAAATCAGCTGTTAGGCTGGCTGCCAAGCCTTTGTTGAACTATGAATATATTGAACCTTCTTATGTAGAAGCAATGATCAAAAGTGTAGAACAGTTAGGCCCTTATATTGTTATTGCGCCAAAAGTTGCGCTCCCTCACGCAAGGCCGGAACAAGGTGTAAATCGTGTGGGCATGAGCATGCTTCGTTTAAAGGAGCCGGTCTATTTTTCTACTGAAAAACAGCACGGAGCGCAGCTTATTATCGTACTTGCTGCTACTGATAATGAAACCCACTTAAAAGCACTGTCACAGCTTTCAATGATGCTATCTGAAAACGATAATATTGACAAGCTTATTGCTATGAATACAAAACAAGAAATGCTTGCGTTAATTGAAGTTTACTCAAATTAAAAGGAGAGATAAAAAATGAAAAAGATTTTAGTTGTATGCGGAAACGGTTTAGGAAGCAGTTTTATTGTGGAAATGAATGTAAAGAAAATTTTAGTAGAGCTTGGTGTTGAAGCACAGGTATCTCATACGGATTTAACAACTAGTAAAACGGAGCAGGCAGATATCTATTTAGGATCTGCAGATATTGTAAATCAATTGGATGATGGCACTCGCACGGTCGTGGCACTGCAAAACATTTTAAATCAAGCGGAAATTAAAGGAGCACTGCAAAAATACTTCGTGGAGGCGTAAGCCATGTTTGATTTAATTATGAAAGATATATTAGGAACACCGGCTATTCTAGTAGGGTTGTTTGCGCTCATCGGTTTGTTGCTTCAAAAGAAAAAAAGTGCAGATATTGTATCAGGCACGTTAAAAACAATTATGGGTTTTCTTATATTAGGAGCAGGAGCTAACATATTAATTGCTTCACTTGAAGCGTTTGGGAAAATGTTTAATAAAGCGTTTTCCGTTGAAGGGATCATTCCTAATAATGAAGCAATTGTAGCTGTAGCTCAACAAACGTTTGGTACAGAAACAGCGATGATTATGCTTTTAGGTATGATTGTAAATATCATTATCGCGCGCATCACGAAATTTAAATATATCTTTTTAACTGGGCATCACACCATGTTTATGGCTTGTTTGATTGCAGCAATTTTATCTACCGGCGGGTTAACGGGAGCACCTTTGGTTTTGATCGGTGCACTATTATTAGGTATTTTAATGGTTTTATTTCCTGCACTGCTTCAGCCGTATGTGCGTGAAATTACAGGGTCAAACGATATTGCCGTTGGTCATTTTGGTTCCTTAGGCTATTTAGTAGCAGGGTTTATCGGCAAGCGAGTAGGAAATCGCGAAAAAACAACAGAAGAAATTAAAGTTCCTCAATCCTTAGGATTTCTTCGGGATACATCTGTTTCTGTCTCACTGACCATGACCGTTTTATTTATTGTTGTTGCACTTTTTGCAGGTCCTGCATTTATCGAAACAAAATTAAGCGGGGGTCAAAACTTTATTGTGTACTCGCTAATTCAAGCAATCACCTTTGCAGCAGGAGTATATGTCGTGCTGGCGGGTGTTCGTATGCTTTTAGCAGAAATTGTACCAGCATTTAAAGGAATTGCTGACAAAGCGGTACCAAATGCCATTCCAGCTCTAGATTGTCCAACGGTGTTTCCGTTTGCTCCTAACGCAGTGGTCATTGGATTCTTTTCAAGCTTTATCGCAGGTCTCATTTCAATGTTCTTTTTGCCTCTATTTGGTCTAAGTATTATCGTGCCAGGCCTCGTTCCGCACTTTTTTACGGGAGCAGCTGCTGGAGTATTTGGAAATGCGACGGGGGGAAGAAGAGGAGCAGTGGTCGGGTCATTTGCCAATGGAATCTTAATTAGTTTTTTACCGGCTATTTTACTGCCTGTTCTCGCGTCGTTAGGTTTTAAAGGCACAACATTTGGAGATTCGGACTTTAGTGCGGTAGGTATTCTTCTTAGCATGCTAATTAAATTATTTACGTAAAGATAAAAAACTCATGTTACGCTAGTAGCATGAGTTTTTTTATGATATTGGAAGTGGAGGAGCAATGAATGAAAATTGGATTAGCGCAAGTGAGATTTCCAAAGTCAGCCGCAGAGGGTGTAGAAACGGTAGAAAATTGTATGAAACAAGCAGCAGAAGAAGGATGTAACCTTGTATGTTTTCCAGAATCAATTGTGCCGGGACTTAGAGGAGTTGGTTTTGAAGTTGAGACATACAATCACGAAATTCAACAAAATACGCTTTATAAAGTTAAGTTGTTTGCCAAACAGTTAAAGCTCAACGTAATTTTACCACTGGAGTGGCGCGACGAACTTGGTATGCATTTAACTGCTTTTGTAATTGATGAAAATGGAAAAGAATTAGGGTATCAAACTAAAAATCAAATTGATCCAGCAGAAGATCAATTTGGTTACAAGCCTGGAAATGGCCGCCAGTTGTTTGAAATAAACGGCGTGAAATTCGGTATTGTTATTTGCCATGAGGGATGGCGCTATCCTGAAACTGTCCGATGGGCTGCTGTAAGAGGAGCAAGCATTGTGTTTCATCCACAGTTTACTGGTGAAGTACCAGATCCGCAATTTTATGATTATGCAATGATTGCAAGAAGTACGGAGAATGGTATTTACTTTGCAAGCGTGAATTATGCCTTAGAGAACCAAAAAAGCACGACTTCTCTTCTTTCTCCAAAGGGTGAATGTTTGATAAAAGCGAAAGCTGAAAAGCAAGAACTGCTAACGTATACGATAGAGCCCGGTGAGGCTAACCGCCTGTTAGCTCAGCGTCTGTTATCAAATTTACTATTGTAAAAAAGTTTATTTTTCTAGTTAAATTAGCATGTGCGCTCTGATAATCCTTTGGTTATTTCTCCTTATGACGATATAAACATCAATATGGTATTATCGAAAGTTAAAGGGGTATTAAAAGGTGTGTGGAAACAATGGATCGAAAAAAAGCCGCATCAGTAGCTGGAGCATTGGTCATTGCCGTAGGAATTTGGCTGTTTCAAAGCGGGAAATTTAAAAGTGAAGCGCAGGCAGATAAGTTTACGAGTACATTTTTGGTCGATCATGAACAAACAGACAATGGATTTGAATTATTTACTTCGGATACCAATCAATATAGGATGTGGTTTCCGCTTCAGTATGTTATTCATAAATCTTCTTATAAAAGCAGTGAAGATGAAAGTGAAGTATGGACAGCATCAACGAAGGAAAATGATTCATACAATGCTGGGAAAATAACGGCTTTATTTTCTAAGAAAAAAAGCAAAGCAGCTCAAAATAAATTGGATGCATTTCAGCCTGATTACATGTTAAAAGGTAAAAATGCAACGATTTATGTGAAAAAACAAACAAGAGATGGAAAGTATAGCATTTATCATGCTTATGTGAATGATGATTATTCAGACAAGTATATTTACTATACGTTTGAACTAAAAAGCAGCGAACAGACAAACAGTACAAAACAGCAGTATTGGGTAGAAAAAATTCTTCTAAATACACAGTTTCAAAAAAACTCAGCTCAATAGTCAGCTGAGTTTTTTCGTAAGGGTTCATAATACTTTTGCTTTTTTATGTAAACGGGTACAATATGAGTAAGGAGGCCTTTGTATGATTGAAAAACAAGCAGTTGGTGAAAAAGCAGCACAATTTGTGGAAGATGGAATGATTGTAGGGCTAGGGACAGGTTCAACAGCTTATTATACAATTGTAAAACTAGGTGAACGAGTAAAAAATGGATTAAACATCAAAGCGGTTCCTACTTCTCAAAAAACAGAAGAGCTGGCAAGGAAACTAGGTATTCCCATTGTTACCTTAGCGGATGTTGAATATATTGATATAGCAATTGACGGAGCGGATGAAGTGGATAGCGAACTTTCTTTAATTAAAGGAGGGGGAGGCGCGCTGCTTCGAGAAAAAATGATTGCGTACGCAGCAAAGCGGTTTATCGTAATTGCGGATTCTAAGAAAATAGTGAAGACGCTAGGAGCTTTTCCTCTTCCTGTTGAAGTTATACGTTTTGGCTGGGAAATGACGGCGAAGCACATTCGCAGTGCAGGTTGTGTACCGCAGCTTAGGCTTTTAGATGATCATACGCCGTTTATCACCGATAACGGAAATTACATTCTAGACTGCCATTTTTCGGAAATTGAAAATCCTGCTGAGTTGGAAAAACAGCTGATAAGGATCCCGGGCGTAGTAGAGAGCGGTTTGTTTGTAGGAATGACGGAGGAAGTCATTACCGTACAAAACCAAGATGTTCATATCATAAAAAAATAGAAGCTTTGGCGTCGGGCCTAGGCTTCTATTTTTTAATTGGAAAGAACGTTCCAATTTTTCTCTAATTGATATATGTATTGAGACGCGTTCAGTACATTTGGATGAACGAAAGTATCAATTGTTTTTTGCGGACAAGCAGATCCGTATAATGAAAAAATGACAAGCTTGCTATGCTCGATTGGTGATACAACGTGAGATAAACAGCGATAAGAAGGATTTATCAAGCTTTTTACCATCTCATGGATATCTTCTTTGTCGTAAAAATCGACTTCAATTTCCGTCTTTACTAAATAACGGCTTTCAATGGCGCTGCTTCGATAATAATTGTAGCGTGCTCCTATGAAGTAGGACGGATCTGATGTTGAAACGTCCAAATTCGTATATGTTTGATCCTGCTTGCTTTTATAAAAAATAGAATCATGAGTATGCTTCATGAATTCTTGATAAGTTGTTCCATCTTCCCACAGAGCTAGAATACAAGCATCTGTTTCATCTTCCACGTTCCAACCCCCTAATTGGCCAATGAAACCATTCACGTGTGCAAGAGCAGCCCAATGCTGTTGCGTATATGAAAAAGATGCTTTTTTATCAGTCGGTATGCTGCATTTCACAATTTTTGTCAACATTCTCCCATCACCTCAATTAATTACTTCGATAAATGAAGGAAAAATCCTTCTAAAAAGAGGAAAATCATAGACATATCCCCCCTTTAAAAGCCATACATTTCAAATAGGACAATGTTAGGGAAAGAAGGGGAAATGAATGAAAGTTTTTCGTGCAAAAGCCTGTCAATCTCCTATGCGAAAAGGCTGGTCAATTATGTTTCAGCATCCGTTTAAAAAAGATGAAAGAGGAAGATCGAACCCGTTTGTTAAACGGTTTATGTATACAGAGCAACACGATGAAATTGACATTCTGGTTGAAGAGATGAATGAACTGCTGAGAGTGCAGGATTTTTGGACAAGTACTGCAAAAGGAAGAGCAAAAGCAAGATATGATGAACGAGTAGTGAATGCTTTTTATAACGATATTGAAAAAAGGACGAGCGAACAAATTGACAGCAAGTATGAGTACATTCATGTAATCGGAGAACAAGGAAGCGGAAAAACAGCCTTAATCCGCCAGCTTCTTGGTATAAAAAAGGAATGTGGCTTTCTAGGAATAGGCAGTAAAGGCGCTTATTCTGCTACGTATAAGGTGAAGGATTCCCAACACTATGAAGCTGCTGTCTCTTTTTTTACGCGAAGTGAAGTACAAAGGAAATTGGAGAATATCCTACTAAGAAGCGCTGAAGTGTATGCTGAAGGAGGCACGGATTATGACTTGGTCTTTGAGTTGTTACACGGAGATTCCTCTTTCAATCTGCGCGCTCTTTTGGGAGATATCCCATACAAAGCCCGTTATTTTAATGACGATGTTCCTTTAAGAATGAACGACGAAAATAGTTCATTCAAACAATTTGTAGATGCAATTAAACGAGAAAGTGAAATAGTAAAAGACGCTGTTGATCAAGAAGGAAGAGATTTTGCAGAGGGATGGCACAAGCGGCTTGAATGTAGGAAAATCACCGAGCAAATGCTTCTGGCCATTGAATCCCGGTTGAAAGAATACAAGGAAGGAACATGGGAAATAGGAGAAGACGACTGGCCAATATCCTGCCGTCTCACAGCAAAAGAGCTGTCTTCCCTTGGTCCGCTAACAAATGAAGAAGAAGAAAATAACGGACGTCTTATTTATCCATTGTTTCGTAGAATTGAAGTTTGCGGCCCTTTTTCTTTTAAAAAAGGGGTAGCGATTTGCGAGCATCCGTCTTTTGAATATACGAGCACCATCCACGATTCTTTTAAAAAAGCAGCTTCTATTTTATACGTACATCATGGGCTTAAAGAATTAGATATTCAATTTCTTCAACAGCTCATCGTACATGGTCATGGCGCTAAAATAAACGTTTGTGTTACACACGGAGATTTGCTTACCTCTCCAAGCTGCCGTACGGATTATGCTAAAAAACATGCCATGGCTAAAATGATAGATGGTGCGCTTAAAAGCGTTTCACCTCTTATGAAAAAGCAGCTTCACTACTATTTAACAGTAGGGAATACGACTATTTTAGAATGTGTACACGAGGAATTCAAAGAGAGTCACCTTCTGTATAAAGACTTAAAGGAAGCTTTAGTATCAGAAACGAGAAAAAAGCAGCAAGAGCTGCATCCTATTTATTTAAACTTGACTGTCTCTCAGGCTTTTTATGAAGCGATGGAGTCGCTGAACATTCCTTATATGGACAGAGAAACGTGTTTGAACATTTCCTTAGGAGAGCATGAAGGGCCGGTGCCAGTCATTACGTCCGCTTTTATTTCATCTGTCTACGAGCATTTTCTAAGCCAGCCGTCTGGGTGGTCAAGTACCTATCATTCGGTCACCGACCGACAGCAGGTTATTCAAGAATTGGCAGGTGAGTTTGCAACCGTCGTTTATTCCTATTTCAACGAACAGTTGCTTGAAAAATCCCGTAATGACTGGCTCGCTCTTTATAAACAAAAAGAAGACGATCAAGCCTACAAATATAGCAGACTGATAGAAAACGTAATTCCTGCCAAAAATGATATCTATCAGCAGCAAATTCTTATGAGAACGGTTTATCATCTGATTAAGTATGTCGTAGAAAAGAAAGACGGCGTACTGGTTCATTAAGGGGGCAAGGCGCGATGTAAAAAAGAGGTTTATCAATAAAAAAACAGAGCCTGAAATCAGGCTCTATTAGCGTTTGGAAATAGCAGTTAAAGTATTAGGTCCGGCAATGCCGTCAGCTGCTAGCTTATTGTCTTTTTGAAAATTACGTACAGCAGCTTCTGTATTGGCACCGAAGATACCGTCCGTACCTTTTGTATTATAGCCAATCGCTGTTAATTTCTTTTGAAGAGCTTGAACATTGCTGCCTTTGCTTCCTTTTTTAAGCGTTTGTTTTGTGTTAATTGTTGTATCTGCTGGTGGATTTGTTGGCTTTGGATTTGTTGGGTTTGTTGGTGTCGTCGGGTTCGGGTTCGTTCCTGAACTTCCTAAAGCTTTATATGTTGATGGGCCAACAATGCCGTCAGCCGTTAAGCCGTGGTCTTTTTGGAACTTACGAACAGCTGAATCTGTATTGGCACCGAACACACCGTCCGTACCTTGTGTATTATAGCCAAGTGAAGTTAGTTTCTGCTGAAGCTCTTTAACTGCATTTCCTTTGCTGCCTTTCTTTAAAACAGTTCCTGTAGAAGGAGCTGGAGTAGAACCTGAGTTTCCAGAAACGTTGTATCCGTTTGCTGCTGCAATGTCGTTAAATGATTTAGAAGAAGTTGTAATCACAACCGGTGTACCGACGGTCACTTTACTAAATAACCATTCTACTTCTTCATCGTACATACGAACGCATCCGCTGCTTACATATTTGCCGATGGAAGCAGGATTATTATTTCCGTGAATAGCATACGTCGTGCCGTATGTACCTCTCGCATTTAGGCCTAGCCAGCGATTGCCAAGGGGATTTCTAGGATCTCCACCAGGAATGTTCCCTTTGTAATAAGGGCGATTGACGATTTTATTTACTACTTTGAAATGGCCTTCTGGTGTAAGAGACTGCGTGCGTCCTGTTCCTACTGAAAACGTTCGGACAAGTGAACCATTTTGGTAATAAGCGAGTTTATTCGTCGCTTTGTTAATGATAATTAAATGAGATGGTGTTGAAGCAGCTTCTGTTTTTGGAACTCCTACAAACAAGCAGGCTAGAGCTAAAATAGCTGCTATGAGTACGATTGCTGTTCTTGATATTCTATTTGCCATGTGCTGCGCCTCCTTAGGCTGCATTAATGAAAAACGTATGATGCTTTGGGCTGTGCTATAAATTCTTCACTAATAAAATAAAAGACGAATAGCTGCATTTTCTATCCCTGTATGTATGCGCTTAATAAGGAAATCATTAAGTAGAAAGACTTTACTAGCGGGAATTTATAATAATAAGAATAACTAAGTTTTTCTTAATTCTTTGTACAACTTTAGGAATATAAGTTTACTAATCTAGCGGATTCACATTTACATAAGCATCACATCCTTTCCAGTTCTTCATTTTTGTGTAAAGAAATGAAAGCGTTATATAGATTGTTTTGTAATCATATTGTAACATAGTTGTATTTTTTGTACCATAAAAAGACATAAAATAGTATAAAAATACTTTATATGGGTTTTATGTACAAAAAAATCAAAAGTTCAGGAGAACGAAGCTATTATTAGATATACGAAACTGGAAAAGAAGTATGCGTAGTTTTGCGGAAATAGATAAATATTCTTATTCGAATATAGGGAGGGAAAGAGTAAAAAAACTACTTGCAAAGAGACAAGTAGTTTTTAAACCGTTATTTTTGAGCATACATTACAACAAAATTAAAAAATTTATAGATGCAATCCACCGTGCTGAACCCGCTTGCTGTTAACCAATTTAACTGATCGTGCAAAGTTGCCATTTTATCTAACTTCGTACGTTCATGAGCAGCCTCAATTTGCTCATGAGTTAATCCGCTTGCGGCAATTCTTTCGCTCCAGTCTTTTTTATATAACTCTTCAATAATAGAAGAAGGGCCTAATACTTGATCGGCATTAATAAATATTCCTCCTGTATGCAGCAAATCATAAATTTGTTCATACAGCTTTTGTTTTTGTTCGTCTTCTAAATGATGAATAGCAAGTGAGGAAATCACAATGTCAAATGAGTGCTCAAATTTGTAGCTTGTTATATCTGATACGATAAATTCTATATGCTGTTCATTTTTAAAGCGTTCCTTTGCTTTTTCAAGCATTTGATCTGAGACGTCAATCAACGTGAAATGCGCATCTGGGTATTTTTCTTTAACAAAAGAAGAAAACAAGCCTGTACCTGCTCCCATATCAAGTATGCGAAGCGGCTTTTTTGAAAAGTGAAGAAGCGAAACGGGAATAGAATAAAAATCAAAAAAACAAGGAATGAGTTTGCGGCGCTGCTCATCATACTGAGAAGCATGAGCATTAAATTTTTCTTTCACGTTATTTTTCATTTTTACAGCTCCTTTATTTGGTAATATTGAGATACATATATCGTATAGAAGTTTAATAGAAAAGAAAATAAACAAAAATAAGCAGTATTGATTCCAGTTTGTTATGAATAGAAAGAGATGGAGAGAAGAGAATGGAGATCAAATGGTTAAAAACATTCATCATAGCGGCTTCTTATGAAAATTTCAGGCAAGCGTCTGAAGATTTATTTTTAACACAGCCTGCTGTATCAAAGCATATTCAGCGACTGCAGCAAGAATTAGGAGATGAGCTTTTTGAAAAAAAAGGTAAATATATCGTGCTGACTGAGGCAGGACGCTTTTTTTTGCCTCATGCTCAAAAAATGGTGAGAGCATATGAAGAAGGAGTAGGGAATTTTAGGTTATGGAAGCAAGGATATAACCGAAAACTGACTATATCCGCTGCTCCTCAAATAGCAGCATCTGTTTTGCCGAGTCTAATCAAACAATTTGTAGAGAGATATCCCCATATTGAAGTAACGGTTAATATCACAAATTCGTTTCAAGTGGGAAAAGACATCAGCGACAGAAGGTCAGATATTGGATTAACAAGGATGCTTCCGGGTCAGGCAGACGTTTTTTGTGAGTTAATTCATAAAGAAAAAGCAGTCTTAGTTGCCCCGTTTTCTGCAGGGGCACGTACGGAACAGGAGCTGTTATCTTCCTACCGGCTCCTTACGAATAATCATCCTGTTTATTGGGAAGATTTACTCCTTCAAATCAAGGCTTGTTATCCTCACATTCAGCTGCTTCCTGTGACGCAAGTAGAAATTACAAAGCGCTTTATTGAAGAAGGCCTAGGCGTATCTTATTTGCCATTTTCTATGGTGAAAAAGGAAGTTGAAAATCAAACGTTAAGCGTAATTTCACAGCAAAAAATTATCCGGCCTTCTTCACATACGTATATCGTAACAAAAGGCGAAACAGAAGAAACAAAGCAGTTTAAGCACTTTGTGGCTGAGACCTTAACAGAAACGAGCTGAAATGATACCATAAAAAGGAAGGAGAGATGACGATGTATATATTGATCATGCTAGTAGCAGCAGCAGTCTTAGTAGATTTTATTTTAAGAAAAGTGCTTGATATACCTCGCAGCAAATTTTGGGGTGAATATGAGTATGAAAGTCTAGCTTTAGGACGATGGGATAAATATGTGACGATAGCTTTTGTTCTTTTTCTAGTACTCGATATGATCTTTATGTTTGTCGAGCCTTATATCGTGTCTTGCCTATTTTTAGTTGCGGCTATTTTGCTGAAAGGTATAGATGAATGGAAATATAAACAAGAAACCAAAGAGTACATAACAAGCTTTGTACAGATGGGATTCTTCCTTACGGCTTTTGTTCTATTAACCAGCGGAATTGTATAGAAAAAAGAGCTTTACCTATGGCAAAGCTCTTTTTATATTATTTAAAAATATGATCAATGTCTTTAATTTCCGAAGAAGTGAGCTGAACATCTAATGTTTTTAAGTTATCAAGTACTTGATCAGCGCGTTTTGCCCCCGGAATTAATACATCAATTGAATCGCGCGTTAAGTACCAAGCCAGAACAAGATGAGCTACTTCTACGCCTTTTGCGCTAGAGATTTGACGAAGACGCTCTACTTTTTCTAGATTTTGCTGAAATGCTTCCCCGATAAAATGAGGCATATCTTCGCGCAAGTCATTAAACTTTGTGTTTTTATCGTATTTCCCAGCAAGTAAACCAGCAGCTAGCGGGAAGTACGGAATAAATGAAATGCGGTTTGCAGCCGTATAAGGTAAAATATCGTTTTCTGCTTCTCTTTGAATTAAGTTATATTGCCCTTGCACCACGTCTACATAACCATCTTTATTTGCTTCTTTTAACTGATCTAACGAGAAGTTTGATACGCCAATAGAACGGATTTTTCCTTCATCTTTTAATTCTTTTAACGCACCGACCGCTTCGTCTTTTGGTGTGTTTTTATCAGGGAAATGAATATAATATAAATCGATATAATCTGTTTGAAGGCGTTTTAAGCTATCTTCAACCGACTGTTTTAAAAACGCAGGAGAGTTGTCTAGCAGTACCTCATCTCCAACAATTTTATGTGCTCCTTTTGTGGCGATAACCGCTTCTTCACGATTTCCACGTTCTTTTAGCACTTCACCAATTAGTTCTTCAGAGCGTTTTGGACCATAAATGAACGCTGTATCAAGGAGGTTTATGCCATTATCTAGCGCCTTATGAACAAGGTCCTTGCCGACTTCTTCGTTTAGGTTAGGATATAAGTTATGTCCTCCTACAGCGTTTGTTCCAAGTCCAATAGGATTAACATATAATTCGGATTTTCCAATCTGTACTTTTTCTGCCATGTCTAACGTCCATCTCCTTTTTTATATCTTCTTTTTTACTATAGCAAAATATACCATGAATCAAAAATAGTACGCTCATATCAAAAGCAGCCTTAAAAAAGTATTGGAACTAGAGCTTCATATAAATGACGCTTATATTCTATAGGGCTTCGTCTTCAGCGGCAAAAATAAAAAAAGAACCTCTTTTAAATAAGAGACTCTCTTTTGGTCAGGGTAATATGATAACTTTTTGACAGCTGAAATGTTTCAGCGAGCTGCCTGCGTCCTTGCGCTCCTTGTTCGCGTACATACTCTAATTCGTTTGGTGTAAGAAGCTTCATGCTAATCAGTTTAATAGATTCGTAAGGTAAAGAGAGGCTAGCTGAAACAGAAGGAGACTGAACGCCTAGCAATACACCAATTTCTCCATTTTCATTTACAAAATGAGACGGTACGTCCAAATCAGTAAATTCAATTGAAAGAATATCGTGCTTCATGAATAGTTCTAGCATATTAGGATGAGCGGCAGCATTTTGACTCATTTGATAAAGAAGGTCAAATGCCCAGTGATCCTGGATATCAGATAAAGGTCCGCGCAGAGATTCATCATCGCATTCGATATAGAATTCTAATCCTTTTCCTTGCTTTCGGCTCTTTTCTTCGGGGGATTGAAACGGATCGGACAAGCCGTCGCTTGCGAGAATAACCGTCTCTGTTTTTTGAACACGAATAAATGTTTGACGTCCAGATGGCCAAGCAGGTCCGCCAAAAAACATGGGATTTAACAAATGAGTTAATACGTCTCCGTCTACATGTCCAATTGTGTTCCAGTAGTCTTTTCTTTTTGAGATTGATTCCTCAAGAACACGCTCTGCTTCTTTTTCCTGCTTCTTTTGCTTCCACTTTAAAAATAATGACAAGTATCCCACACCTCTTTACGACTTCATAGTACCCAATATATACCTCATTAAGGGAACTCGTAAACCATTATTTAGTGCATGAAAGTAAATTATTCCTTTAAATTATAAAATTCCCAAAGTTTTCTTAGGAGAGCATAGTATTTTGTCTTTAATAAATCAGGTGAAAAATCAAATAAGCCACATACACGGCCTGTGCGAAGAATAACAAACCCCAAAAGCGTGCTGAAAGATGGGTCAGCTGCTTTAAACTCGTAGCGTCACCTGCATCGTTTGGATATTTAATACTTAATACAAAGATAATAAATGCAGAAAATAGAGATTCTACAAGCAACAGCGCACCAACAAACATCATACTGTAGCGCATAAGCTGTGGATCTTGCAGATAATAGATGCCTCCGAGGATCAAACCGATAGAAAAAAGCCACACAATTCCGTATCCGTTACGTACCCAAAGCAGTAAATTAATAACAACAACACTTCCTAACCCGTAAAAAAGCCAGTCGTAGTGATGGTGAACGAGCAGGTAGAAAAACAAATAAGCCATTGCTGAGCTGAACGGGTAGCCGGCTAAAGCAATAATGACGCGCGGCAACCATCCACGGGATCCCGCGTAGGTGGCAGTCACAGCTACACCTTCATTATTGGTATAAAGCTCAATGCGATTGACGCCTTTTCCGACAATAAGCCCCATTAACGCGTGGCCATCTTCATGAAACATCGTATTTAAATTTGAAAAATAACGTCCAATATGCCGAAGCAGTGTATTAATGCTAGGAGCAAGTGAACCTATAAATGGAATACCTCTTGTTAGCACAAAAGCTAATAAAATAAATAAAAAAAGCGTAGTAGATTGTTCCATCGCGATAGTCCTTTTCGTAAAATGATATGTTTCTACTTTACTCGCAAACGTGCTAAAAGGGAAATAAAACGGCTAGTTTCTCTAGGGAAAGGGAAGCTGGGAGATCTACATAATATTAATGTTAACAGACCTGACACATTCATTGACCAGCTTATTCCAAATTTTATATTCTAAACAGATATAAGAAATGAGGAGATGGTTGAATGAAAGATACGTGGAACGCATTTGTAGACAGTGATCTTTACGTACCTCCAACGGGAACGGGAATGTTAAATAACTTGAGTTTTGCGTTAAAAGACGTATTTGATGTACAAGGACATATATCAAGTGCAGGAAATCCGGATTGGCTCGCCACGCATCAGCCTGCAAGCGAACATGCAGACGTAGTAGCTGCTCTTTTAAAAGAAGGAGCTGTACTGAAGGGAGTTACGCACACCGACGAGCTTATGTACGGACTAAATGGTGAAAATGCACATTACGGAACACCTATAAATCCAAAAAGCGCAGATCGAATTCCGGGAGGATCTTCGAGCGGATCAGCGGTTGCTGTGGCAGCGGGAATAACTGATTTTGCAATTGGAACAGATACGGGAGGATCGGTTCGAATTCCTTCAAGCTACTGCGGTATTTTTGGGTATCGTCCTTCTCACGGACGCATTTCTACAAACGGTCTGATTCCACTTGCTCCAAGCTTTGATACAGTTGGTGTAATGGCTAGAGACGGCCACACTCTGCAAAAAGTAGGAGCGGTTTTATTGAATTCAACGTCGCGTGCTAGTGGATTTACACGGCTGTATGTACCAACAGATGTGATGGAACTTGTGGATGAACAAAGCATGCGAGCTCTTGCGCCGTCTATCAACCACGTAATGGAGTCTTTCTCTACTATAGAAGAGATAGCGATTGCTCCTCAGGGTTTTTCTACATATATGGAAACCTTCCGTCTGCTGCAAGGAAAAGAAATCTGGCAAACGCACGGAGAGTGGATTCAAAAAGAAAATCCAACGTTTGGAGAAGACATCGGAAGCCGCTTTCAATGGGCCAGCACTCTTACATTATTAAATATGAATTATATAGAAGAAAAGCGTCGTGAACTTCGCTATTTTATGTACTCACAGCTTGGGGAAGAAGGAATATTAGTACTTCCTACAGCTCCAGGACCAGCACCTGTAAAAGATGCAAAAGGGCTGGAGTTAGAAAACAGAAGATTGCGAACACTTCAAATGACGTGTATTGCCGGCCTAAGCGGTCTTCCTCAAGTTACGATACCTGCAGGAGAACTAGACGGTTTGCCAATCGGTTTATCTTTTATTGCAGGATACAACCAAGATGAAAAATTATTAAATTGGGTAAAAGAAAACAGCGATCGTATCATTCAAGCATCGGTAAGGAGCGTATCATGAAGTTAGTAAATATAATAGAGCAAGGGAAAGAACAAGCAGCCATTTTAGACAATGACAGCATTCTGCTTATAGAAGATATCAATACTAAATATTTAACAAACTGGTCTACAACAATTTGGGATCTTATTCAATATAAAGAACTTCGCCACCTTGAAACATGGTATGCCCATAATAAATTTGGTATGAACAGCTCTTTTCCCTTACTGCACTTGCAGGGCAGAAAAACAGCTCCTATCATTAGTAATCCGTTGAAATTATTAGGCATTGGGTTTAATTATGCGGCTTCTGAAGAAAAACTAAAAGCCTACGACCGTGCCATTGATCCAGTTAGTTTTTTAAAACCCGCGACCACCATTATTGGACCAGATGACAGCATTCGTATTCCAAAGCAGTCCTACAAAACAACGGCTGAAGCAGAACTAGCGGTGGTAATCGGCGAAACGTGTAAGGATATAGAGCCAGATGAAGCCATAAACGTAATTGCTGGTTATACGTCAGCAATTGACGTAACCGCAGCTGATATTCATGCGGCGAATCATCGCTACTTAATGCGAGCGAAAAGCTTTGATACATTTTGCAGTATAGGCTCAGAATTTATCACAAAAGAAAGTATATCAAACGTGAAATCACTTCAAGTGCGCACATTGCTAAACGGAAACGTACAGCATGAAAATACAGTGTCTAATATGATTTACGACATCGCATACTGTGTTTCATTTTTCTCAAAAGTCATGACGCTGCATCCAGGTGATATCATCCTCACCGGAACGCCGGGACCGGCTGTTATTGAAGACGGGGACTGTATTGAATGTCAGATTGAAGGGATGCTTCCATTAAAAAATAAAGTAAAAGATATGAAGAAAGTGCCTCAGCAAATCTAAGAAGAAAACCCGTTGCTTACACGCGCGGGTTTTTAAGTAGAAACGAATATCTTCACACTCAGTTCACAATTAGTAGATATACTAATTAAAAGATAGCATTTGCGTTATCATATACTGAAAAATGAAATATTTACAAATGGAAAAGAAACGGGTACGATATCTGTAGCGACACTTAATAAAAAGGAGCTGACTGACAGTATGATTTTAGTCATCGGAGGAGCAGGCTATATCGGAAGCCACCTAGTAAAAGAATTAGTGAAAACAAATGAAGTTGTGGTACTTGATAATCTATCAACGGGTCATCGCTGGGCAATCGATGAGAAAGCGGTATTCGTAGAAGGAAATCTAGGTAATGAGAAAGATTTAGAAAGCGTATTCACAAATCATAAAATTGATGCTGTCATGCATTTTGCTGCTAATAGTTTAGTAGGGGAGTCAGTAACAGATCCTCTTAAATATTATCAAAACAACGTAGCTGCGACGTTAACCCTTTTACAAACGATGATGAAGCACAATGTGAAAAAGTTTATTTTTTCATCTACTGCTGCTACATATGGGATTCCTTCTGTAGATATCATTACAGAAGATACGGCAACAAACCCAATTAATCCGTACGGACGTTCAAAGTTAATGATTGAACAGATTTTAGCTGACTTTGCAAGTGCTTACGATATGGAATATGTGGTGCTTCGTTACTTCAACGCAGCGGGTGCTTACGAAACAGCAGAAATTGGTGAGTGCCATGATCCTGAAACGCACTTAATTCCAATCATTCTTCAGCACCTGCTTGGTGAACGTGAAAACATCTCTGTATTCGGTTCAGACTACGATACTGAAGACGGAACGTGCATCCGTGACTACATTCACGTAACGGACCTAGCGAATGCTCATATCTCAGCGCTTCAAGCCCTGTTAGACGGCACGAAGAAAACAGCAACGTACAATCTTGGAAACGGCCTTGGCTACTCTGTAAAAGAAGTGATCGAAACGTGTGAAAAAGTAACCGGTAAAAAAGCGAATGTCGTTATGGCAGACCGCCGCGCTGGAGATCCGGCACGCCTAGTTGCATCTTCTGATAAAATCCACGCAGAATTAGGCTGGAAAGCGCAAATTTCATTAGAAAAAATCATCGCATCAGCTTGGAACTGGCATCAAAACAGCGCAAAAGTAACAAATTAATAAAAAGTGCCTCTTTTCTTTTTGAAAGAGGCTTTTTTGTTACAATCAAACTGATTTATGTTCTAAATAATCATTTTGAAAAGCCAGTGGTTTAGCCCATGGACAAGCCTTCTCCTTTTCGGACATTTTCCCTAAACAAGCACGACTTTTGTTCTTTTCCATATGATGTAGGTAAATATACCATTCACAACTATCCCGTTTATAAAATAGTCCGCAAGGAGGTTATGATATGTATTACTGTGTAAGATGCTCCAAATTTCATGACGAACAGGAAAAAGAAAACATCTTTCAAAATGGTTTTTACATTGATCCCTATTTGCTTCAAAAAGTTCATCTGGGCATGTGCGTACACAAATCCCCGTCAATCAAACAAATGAGAGCCGTAGAACGATTCGAAACGAAAAAAATGTAGAATTCACATTCACAAATAAGAAGCTAGATCTAACCAGGTCTAGTTTTTTCAGTGAATAACAGCTTTCTTCAGCTATCTTTCATGTAATATTAAGAGAAATTTAAGACAAGCCCGCTATACTAGTTAGTAGACGTATACATAGGATATGGTACGTTAAGAAATTGAAACAGCAGTCCGTTTTATAAACTAGAAAGGATGGCGTCAAATGATTTCTGAAAAACGATCACTTTTGTTGAAAGAACAAGCAAAGCTTCTCGCATTAAAAGAATATAAAGGCATTGTCAAATCCATATCGCTGAGTAAAATACTCACTCTTCCTATTTATATAGTAGACATCCTTACGTTAAACGGAGAAGAGCATAAAGTAAAAATTAACGCCCAAACCGGCAGTATTTTGAAAGAAAAAACGATTCCTTTAACCAAAAGCCGTGCAAAAGCATACGCGTTAAGACAGCATAAAGGCATTATTGAATCGGTTGTTCTTGCTAACAAGCAATATGAAATTGTGATTCTTGGACTTGATGGAAAAACCCACAGCGTGAAGATTGACGCTGAAATTGATGTGCTGGCGCAAGAAGAGCGAAACGTTCAGTAAACGTCTTATATTATGTAATCAACCTCACTTTGTTGAAAGTGGGGTTTT
Organism: Priestia sp. MDV22-iso46; assembly: GCF_058629175.1. Lineage (NCBI taxonomy): Bacteria > Bacillati > Bacillota > Bacilli > Caryophanales > Bacillaceae > Priestia > Priestia sp. MDV22-iso46. The sequence continues at coordinate 1,931,180 of NZ_JBZVWT010000001.1, read as the reverse complement.
CTTTATTTGGAGAAACCTGTAGCAAAGGTAACAAATAATAAAAAAGAAACGATTACTTATCTAAAAGAAAGGGTAAGTGATAGTAAAAAATAACCACTTCCTAATTATGGTTCTTTGATTCGTTCTGCTTATGACTCTCCCATTATAAGTATGATAGTATCGAACATGTATAAAACATAGGTTATAACATAACTAAAAGGGTGTGCGACAATGAAAAAACGTACGAAGACCATTATTGCAGTCATTGCAGGAGCTGCTATTTTAATAGGAGGAATATGGATGATAAACGAAAGCCGATACCCAAACGTCCCTGCTTTTGATGATCACTTTACGCGTGAATTCTTAAACAAAGATAAAAAAGTGGACGATGGGTTTTATGAATTTAAGTCGAAGACCGGGCAGTATACGATGTGGTTTCCGGAGGAGTATCAGTTGTTACATGAAAATGAGCAACAGTATGTAAGGGATGGAGATTTTTATGAAAGATGGAAAGCTTCATCAGTTAAGAATAAAGAAGAAAATCAGTTGAACTATTTACAAGTAAAGTTATCAGAGAGCAATCCTGATGATGAATCTATTTACGTGGAGAGTTTATTTAAAGATGAGTTTGGAGTAAATAATCCTCAAAAGTGGGAAACAGCTAATACACGTATATACTTTGATACAGGATATCTTTATTTTAAGGGAACAGAAGAACATGTTATCTATGATAAAAATAAACATGCTCCCAATACATATATAGCATACGTAGCAGATAAGAATTCTAGTAAAGTAATAGAATTATGGTTCGATGACAGTCTAAATAATCAAGTTGGTAGGGAATCTGACAAAAAAGATTGGTTTGTAAAAGTACTGAATAGTATTCATTTTAAAGAGGGAAAGAAGCATGAATGATAAATGCATTTTAGATGATAGTTTAAGAAATAAAATAACTCAACTTGAATATAAAAACTTATCTAATAAAGAAAAAGAAATTAAAGAGATATACAAAAAACATACAGGGAGAGAAATTCCTAATTTTGAAATTTATAGTAGCTCAGAGATGGGGATTGGAAAAAAGTCTGGATTTGACGGAGCTGCTATTCATTTTTATGATAAACAAAGAAATATTAACGAAGTCTATTATATTTTTAGAGGCACTGAGCCGTCTAAGGACTTTGGAGATGTTGTTTATGATGCTTTAGGTGTTGGGGCTGGAAAAAATAATGCACAGATTAACGATGCAGTAAAGATGTATAAAAAAGTAGAGGCAAATTTAAAAGGCTCTAATGTGAAAGTAAAAAGATATGGCGATGGGCATTCTTTGGGAGGCCACCTTATAGTAACATTGAGCTTGATAACGAAGAATTTTACAGGTGTAAGGGGCCTAAATGATGCACCTGTTAATGTAAAGCAACTAGTGGAGCTTGATCAGACCTTTGCAAGGTACGTGGAGCATCAAGTAGGCAGAGAAAATAAAATATCTGCTAAAAGGCTAACAGAACTAGCCAACATCTACTATGAGAGACAAAAAGCTGCTATCAGCCATACTTGGGTGAAAGGTGAACCAATGCATGCACAATCGTTTCCTGGCAGCTGGTATGCAGGCAATAAAGTAACCATGCTTGGAGATTTAGATACAGAAGAAATGATTAACATTGGAAAATATCCTTTTCAGAAAGAAGCAAAATGGAACCCAGTGTATATGATAGACCAATTTCGCTATAATCTTGGAGTGAAAACGATACTAGGTGGCTTAGGCTTTGCAAATGATCATGTAAAACAGGAAACGTTACTCGACCTTCCTAATAAGAGTGAGCAATACCTTGAGCATATAAAAAAGTATCCTTTTCTCCATTTAGGTGAGATAAAAGCTGGAGTTGCTCTAGGTGCAGCAGGTGGAGTTAATTTACTAACTAGTCCCGGGGGGTTCTCACAGGTTTATAAAGGAATATCTCAAAGAGATCAAGCAAAACTCCACGGAATTAATTATGTTGTCAAATACACAGAAGCTAATGCTATGAAGACGTATTATCAGGTTTTTGATTCAGGATCTCAGGAAGAAATCTTGCTAGATTATGAACAAATGAAGAAGTTTGTTTATTACTGTGCTAATGCCATTAAAGACAAAGAGGCAAACTTAAATGCACTAAAGCAGTATTTACATAGTGAAATTAACGAAGTCTTCGAAGCTAAGAAGAAAAAATTAAAAATGAAAATATCCAGAGAAGAAGCTTCTCCCCAGTCATTTATGGAAAAGGCAGATAAAGACGAAGCTACTCTCGCTTGGTTTGGACAAAAGCGTGTGGCTGAAAAAGTGACGTTTGACAAAACGTTTGATTCGCTAGACGATAGTGTATTTACCCCTGTTGAAGAGATTATTTCTTCTATTCAAGAGGAAGTTACATACTATCAAAAGTTTCTTGAAGCGTTCTTCCAAAATTTCGAGAAGATGATGGAAGCAGACGAATCGGTAGCTTCAGATATTAAAAGCATGAAAGAAGTAGTAGGGGGGATTTAATTGTTTGATTTTGATTTTACACACACAGGAACAACGAGCGGTAAATATACGTTCCAATTTGATAGTGATGACTTTAAGGACGAGCAGGCAAAAAGGATTAAAGAGTTAATCAAAAAGGATCAAGAAGTAAATGAAAAGCTTTGGCATGCTAAAAGCTATTTAGAAAACCAAACGGGTGAGTTTGCTGATGCTGTTAAAAGTAAATTAGAAGCAGCTGAGCGGGGATATACGCTAAGGGCTCAGCAGTATGATACTGGAGCATTTCAGCATATTATGAGTTTTATGCATTCTGTTAAAGATATGCATAAGAGAGAGTACGAAATTCGATATAAAGAATCAATGGATGAAAGTGAATTAACATAAGGGATACTGCTATTCCTCAGACAGTGGTCTGAGGGATTTTTATATGTTGAACAATTTACATTAAGTCCCGTTTATTTCAAAAGAATAATAAAGGGAGTGTATGACCATGAAAAAACGTACGAAGACCCTTCCCGCAATCATTACAGGGGCAGCTATTTTAATAGGTGGAATATGGATGATAAACGAAAGCCGCTATCCAAATGTCCCAGCTTTTGATGATCACTTTACACGTAAGTTCTTGAACAAAGATAAAAAAGTGGACGATGGGTTTTATGAGTTTAAGTCCAAGACAGGGCAGTATACGATGTGGTTTCCAGAGGAGGACCAGCTGTTGCATGAAAATAATCAACAGTATGTAAGAGACGGTAATTTCTATGAAAGATGGAGGGCTTCGTCTATTAAAAAGTATGAAGGTGAAAACCAAATAAACAATATACAAGCTACATTTTCAGAAGCGAGAAAACAAGAAAACGAAGAATTTAGCGTATCAAGTTTATTAAAGAGACGCTTCAATGTCAGTAAACCGGAAAAGCTAGAAACAGATGAAGTTCGAATCTACTATCAATCAGCTTATATCTATTTTAGAGGGACAGATAAATACGTTATAGATGATAAAAGTAAGCATGCTCCTAATACATATGTAGCATATGTAGCTGATAAAAACTCTAAAAAAGTTATTCAGCTATCTTTTGATAGTATTGGTGAGCGTTCAGATAACTCTGAGCCTATAACAGAAGAGTGGTTTATAAAACTTTGTAAAAGCATCCATTTTAATAAGCCAAACAACGGAGATGTAAGAGGATGAAAAAACATACGAAGACTATTATTCTAGTCATTGTAGGAGCCGCAATTTTAATAGGCGGCATATGGGGCGTAAACGAAAGCCGTTATCCTAACGTTCCAGCTTTTGATGATCACTTTACGCGCAAGTTCTTAAACAAAGATAAAAAAGCAGCTGATGGTTTTTATGAGTTTAAGTCAAAGACAGGACAGTATACGATGTGGTTTCCAGAGGAGTATCAAGTTCTACATAAATACCGCGAGGATTACACTAGAAATGGCGAATCATATGAAAATTGGTCAGCTGCTTATATTAAACCCTACGAAAATGATCAACAAACGTACGCTATCAATGTTAAATTTTCGGAGAACGACACAAAATCAGAATTAATTTATGTAGAGAGTTTATTTAAAGAACAATTAGGCAGTAAAAAACCTAAACAGTTAGAAACCTCTAATACAAGAATTTATTATGATTCTGCCTATACATATTTTCGTGGTACTAACCAACATATAGTACATGACAGTAAAGGAAATCCACCCAACCTTTATGTCGCATATGTAGCAGATAAAAGCTCTGATAAGGTAATCAAATTAATATACGATAGTGTAGGAGAAAATACAGAAACAAATCAAATGGATAGAAAGAAATGGTTTTTGAAAATGCTAAAAAATATTCATTTTAACGAGGGGAAATAGTAGGGGATTTATAGAGAAGAAGAGATAGCGAGTTAAATGAAGAAAGTTATAAGATTTGCTTTAGCTGTTAGTATATTAGCTGTAGGTATAATGTTTTTTTTGTAATGCTTTATAGGGGCTATTATCGTTAATTTTCCAACGAGCGTCTATTTATCAGTACGAGCAATTTGTCTATGATTACAAACTAACGATAAGAGGTTATTGTGCTAAGTATATGGTAAACGTAAATTTCACATATTAGGTGCTTCTAGGGGTTGATTGGAGGGCAAGGCGAAGACTCCTGCGGGAAAAGCGGAAGTGGTGAGACCCCGCAGGAGCGTAAGCGACGAGGAGGCTCAGCGGCCGCCCGCGGAAAGCGAAGCCATGCACGGAAATCAACCGCGGTGTAACAAGCAGTCCAGCTCCTTTATCCAATTTGTTTGTTTTAGATGAGATTGAGTCCGCTCTTTTTTGAAACATCCTTTACAGCCTGTCTATCAAAAGCATAAAAGTCTCTAAAACACTTCTTTGTTGCTATCATAAGTCCCCAGAAAGTCTCAAAATACCTAAATCGTCTAATGGAATATCTTACTTTTAATGGACAATTATCTGTTTTTAGGATATATTTTTATAAGTTTAGGTTATGGAAGAAATAGTATATTGAAGACGAAAGGTGATTAAACGAAAGAATGGATGCTCATGTTTTAAAGGAACTGACGTATGAAGACTTTCAGTTTGTATATCAGCCTATTTATGCGTTGAATTCGTGGAACACGCTGGGTTTTGAGGCTTTGTTGCGCACGGCTTTCGCAAAAGGGCAGATTGAAGAGTTGTTTTCACTGGCAAGACGCCATAATTATTTGTACAAGCTTGATACGATGGCAATTGAAGGGGCTATAAAGAACTTTCCGTTTGAGGTATTGAAATCTGAAGATTTATTTATCAATGTGTTTCCATCTACTCTTCTCCACCCGCATTTCCAACTGTTTTTAACATATCTGTTGAACACCTATAAAAATGCGAAACATCGTATTGTATGGGAGTTAAATGAAACGCTTCATGAAAAGATTTTATGGGAATCGTCTGCTCTTTTTGCCCGAGTAATGAGTTTGAAAGAGGCGGGTTTCAAAATTGCGATTGATGATTTTGGAGCAGGAGCCGCAGCGATGAGACAGGTAAGCATGTATGAGCCTCACTATATGAAATTGGACCGAAGCTATGCTGAAGGGCTAGCCGACTGCAAGCAAAAGAAAGATCTGATTGATTTGCTTGTTAACTATTATCCGCATACGAATCTCATTTTAGAAGGCGTTGAACGAGATAAAGATTTAGCCGCAGCGATTTCGTTAAACCTACATGCTGCTCAGGGCTATTTGCTGGGCATGCCGCAGTCGATCTCTTCCTACTTAACTTATAATAAGTACCGCAGTTTATTCAGACGAGAAAGGCTGCTGAACTCTTAAACCATACACTTCACTAAATAGATAATTTATCGTAATATAGGAATAAGTAATTAGACCTATATGCAACGCAGATGTCTTGAATTTTTATAAAATTATGTGATTTTGTGCGATTGTTAAAATATTTTAAGGGATAAAGAAGACGTGTTGGTTTGGAGTAATGAGTGAATTGCATATCAAAACAAGACGTTTAGTGAAATTCCAAAGGCAGATGGAGGATATTTAGTATGTATAGTGAAGGGGTATTCCAATTTTATTTTATGAATATGCCGCAGCCTGTGATTTTAATCCAGCAAGAAAAACATCAGCTATATTATAAAGAAAGTAACAAAGCAGCTCAGCAATTCTTTGACAAAATGGAAGACAAGATAATCAATAAAGAAGAAAATCTGCTTTTTTACACACTTTGTGAAAAAGCTATTGCCACGAAAGAACCAATTCAATATCAATACATACAGCTTTTCCAGCCCGACCGGCATGCATATGAAGTAACATTTACCCCTCTTTTTAATCAAGCGACAACCCCTTCACATGTCCTTGTCATGGCTCAAGAAATTCATTGTAAAAAAACGCAGGAAGAGAGCACGCGTTTACTCGATGCGTTTCTAGAAAACACGGTAGATGCCATTCTAATTGCTGATTGTGATGAGAAGGTCTTAACAGTCAATGGAGCATTTGAAAAGCTATTTCAGTGGAGAAAAGAAGAAGTTATAGGAAAAAGCCGTCAAGAGATGAACATCGTGTCAAAGAAAGAGGAAAAAGAAAACCTTAAATTAATAGAAGAATTAAAAAGTGGTAAGACGCTGCCTCCTTATGAAACAGTCAGGTACACAAAAAGCGGCGAAAGCGTGTGTGTATCTGTCAGCTGTTCACCGATTTATGACTATCAAAATCAACTGGTCGCCTATTCGGTGATTTACCGAGATATTGCAGCTATTAAAAAATTGGAATGGGAGCTCATAAAAAGCAAACAGTGGTACAAATCGTTATTTACAAACCACCACCACGCGGTTTGTATGCTGAATTTGGAAGGCACGATTTTAAATGTCAACAGTGCATTCTTAAAAACGCTGCAGCTTTCTGCAAGCGATGTGCTCCATCAAAATTACCGAGATATTGCTAAAAGACTGGGAGCCTGTAATTACAAACGCTGGAATGTATATGAAGAAATCAGCTACAGCACAGAGCTAACATTTCGTAGAAGTCAACATTCCGCACAGCACGTGTACATTACAACCATTCCTGTCAAAGTAAATAATCAAACGGTTGGTGCTTACGCAATTTTACACGATATTACGCCTCAAAAAGAAGCAGAAGAACAGCTGGCTTATACGCTGAAAGAACTTGAAAATATAAAATATGCGCTCGATGAATCAGCTAGCGTTATGATTATAAATGCAAGTGGAACTATTACCTATGTAAATGATATGTATGTACAGTATTCAGGTTATGAAAAAGAAGATTTATTGGGGAAGTATTATCGAGATGCAGGGCTTCATCATAACCACGATGAGCTGCTTGAAACAATAAAAAGCGGAAAGGTATGGCGAGGGCAGCTTGAAATGGGGACGAAGCATCATCAGTCATACTGGGTATCGAAAACAATTGTGCCCCTAAAAGATATAGACGGAAATATTACTCATTATGTATCTATTCATAATGATATTACTGAACAAAAAGCGCTAGAAAATAAACTTCATTTTGAAGCCACTCACGATAGTTTAACAGGTCTTCCCAATCGGGCGATGCTGTTAAAAGAGTTAAACAAAGTAATTGAAAAAGGGCAGCGGAAAAGCGATGAGTTTTTTGCGCTTTTGTTTCTCGACTGTGATAATTTTAAACAGATTAACGATGAATATGGCCATCATATAGGCGACGAATTTCTAAAAGCATACACGAAGAGATTAAAAAGCTGTGTACGGAAAGGCGATCGTATTTATCGTTTGGGCGGCGACGAGTTTATCATTATTTTAAACGTAACAAATGGAAGGGAAATTGAACAAATTGCTAGGCGGCTTCATGTATCTCTTCAGCAAAGCTGGAATGTACGGGGCTATTGTTTGCGCACAACAACTACCATCGGCGTATCTATTTATCCAGAGGACGGGGAATCGGCTGCTTTATTATTAAAAAATGCAGATGATGCGTTATACAAAGGGAAAAGAGAAGGGAAAAATAATTATATCCTCTATCAAACGTAAAAAAGCCTCACTGGAGGCTTTTTTATTTTATCCATGTTTTTGCCCACTTACTGACGGGCCCTAAGATCATACCAAGCTCTGATCCTTTTTTGGTTAAGATATATTCAATGCGAACGGGACGTTCAGGAATAACGTGCCGGATCACAATTCCTTCTTCTTCTAACTCTTTCATTCGTTCGGTTAACATTCGTTTACTTAAAGAGGGAATGCTGCTGTGAATTTCACTAAAGCGTTTAGGACCGCTCATCAGGACATAAATAATTAACCCATTCCATCTTTTTCCTATTATATCAAACGTTTTCCACACTTTTGGACATAACTCATCAAATTCATTCATTGATGTCACCTACTTTATCGTATATAGGATATTAAAAGTAACTCTTATAATGTTATTATATACTAGCATTTGGATAATGAAAAGGCTATCTTTTTTTATTTTCAAAACTTTCAGTAGCTTGGAAACGCTGTATTGTAAAGTTTTTAAAAAAAGTCACAGAATCGACATATTATTATTGACGTATCAAGAAAAAAGGTCTAAGATTGGTTACATAAAGTTACCTAGTTAAATAAAAGGTACTTTAAATTTACAATTACATCAAGAGTTTGAGAAAGAAGGTTAGTATCAAATGGATATCCTTTTGGCTATTCTTCCTGCGATTTTCTGGGGAAGTATTGTCCTGTTCAACGTTAAATTGGGCGGAGGTCCTTACAGTCAAACGCTTGGGACTACAATTGGTGCGCTGATCTTTTCAGCCGTTATTTACTTCGTAGTTCATCCAGTGTTGACGCCGCTTATTTTTATTGTCGGAATCGTTTCAGGATTATTTTGGGCAGTTGGGCAAAGTAATCAGTTGAAAACGATTGATTATATTGGTGTTTCAAAAACCATGCCAATTTCAACTGGTATGCAGCTTGTGACGACATCATTGTTTGGTGTTATCGTATTTCACGAGTGGTCAACAACAACAACCGTTATTTTAGGCGTGTTAGCTCTTATCTTTATTGTTATTGGTATTGTGTTAACATCACTAGAAAGCGAAAAAAACCCAGAGCAATCTGGACAATTCAAAAAAGGGATTATTACCCTTGTTATTTCAACAATTGGATACTTAGTGTATGTAGTTGTCGCTCGTTTATTTAATGTAGACGGATGGTCGGCGCTATTCCCACAAGCTATTGGTATGTTAATTGGGGGACTTATACTTACTTATAAACACAAACCGTTTAATAAATACGCAATTCGCAACATTATTCCAGGGCTGATTTGGGCAGCTGGTAATATGTTCTTATTTATTTCTCAACCTAAAGTAGGGGTTGCAACAAGCTTCTCATTATCACAAATGGGAATTGTTATTTCAACGCTTGGCGGTATCTTCTTATTAGGAGAAAAGAAAACAAAGCGCCAGCTTATTTCGATTACGATTGGTATTGTGCTCATCATTTTAGGTGGCGTATTCCTCGGAATGGCTAAAAGTTAACGTTTACGTAAAAGTTAATGATAGTATGTATGAATAAATGAAAACACTAGGAGGATTTTATTATGTATACAGATTTAAAAGATAAAGTAGTTGTAATTACAGGTGGATCAACAGGTTTAGGACGCGCAATGGCTGTTCGTTTCGGTCAAGAAGAAGCAAAAGTTGTTATTAACTATTACAACAATGAAGAAGAAGCTTTAGATGCGAAAAAAGAAGTAGAAGAAGCAGGCGGACAAGCAATCATCGTTCAAGGCGACGTAACAAAAGAAGAAGACGTTGTAAATCTTGTTCAAACAGCTATTAAAGAATTTGGTACATTAGACGTTATGATTAATAATGCTGGTGTTGAAAACCCAGTTCCTTCTCATGAGCTATCTCTAGATAACTGGAACAAAGTTATTGATACAAACTTAACAGGTGCATTCTTAGGAAGCCGTGAAGCAATTAAATATTTCGTTGAAAACGACATTAAAGGAAACGTTATTAACATGTCTAGCGTTCACGAAATGATTCCTTGGCCATTATTTGTTCACTACGCAGCAAGTAAAGGCGGTATGAAACTAATGACGGAAACATTAGCTCTTGAATATGCGCCAAAAGGTATCCGCGTAAATAACATTGGACCAGGTGCGATGAACACACCAATTAACGCAGAGAAATTTGCAGATCCTGTACAACGTGCAGACGTAGAAAGCATGATTCCAATGGGTTACATCGGTAAACCAGAAGAAGTAGCAGCAGTTGCAGCATTCTTAGCATCATCACAAGCAAGCTATGTAACAGGTATTACATTATTTGCGGATGGCGGTATGACAAAATATCCTTCTTTCCAAGCAGGAAGAGGCTAATAGTTTTTAATCGATGTAGAAAAAAGAGACATGGCAAAATTGCCATGTCTTTTTTCTATACCTAAGAGAATTTCACCCCCCCTTTCTGGGGTGGTGAAATTCTCCTAGGTAAAACCTTTTAAAAGCTTTTTGTACTTCCCTTATAAGTTTTATTGTATTAGCCAGCCATTTTTTTGTTAGAAGAAGGCTGGTTTTTGTCTTTTAGTTTGCTAAAGATAAAGGCTAGCACTGAGCCTGAGATGTTGTGCCAGACGCTGAAGATGGCGCTTGGGACAGCGGCTAGTGGCGAAAAGTGAGTGGAAGCGATAGTGACGCCGAGCCCTGAGTTTTGCATGCCAACTTCCATTGCCACTGCTTTTTGTTTGGCTAGATCCATTCCGCATAAGCGGGCAAAGAAGAAGCCGATTGTGAAACCAAGAATGTTGTGAAGAACAACTACGGCAAAAATGATACCGCCTGTTTTAGCAAGCTGTGCTTGGCTTCCTGCCACAACGGCGGATACAATCAAGACAATCGCGACTACTGAAACAAGGGGAAGGGCTTTGGAACTTGCTTCTGCAGCTTTTCCAAAAAACTTTTTGATAGTAAATCCAAGAGCAAGCGGAATGATGACAACTTGTATAATGGAAATAATAAGAGACATGATATCAATATCGACCCACTTGCTTGCAAATAATAAAATAAGAAGCGGTGTAACAATCGGTGCTAAAATGGTTGAAACAGAAGCGATAGCAACTGCGAGCGCAACGTTTCCTCGAGCCAAAAAGACCATTACGTTTGATGATGTGCCGCTTGGACAGCAGCCTACTAAAATAACGCCCACTGCTATTTCTTTTGGTAAATCTAAGCCAATCGCCAAACCGAATGCAAGAAGCGGCATAATGATAAAATGTCCCACCACGCCTAGTGCTACTTCTTTCGGTCTTCGAAATACTTCACTGAAATCAGACGCTGACAGCGTTAATCCCATTCCAAACATGACAATTCCTAAGAGCGGAACGATGTACTTTCCAATCCATACAAAGTGCTCTGGGAATGAGTAGGCAATAACGGAAATTAAAATAACCCAAAGCGTAAACGTTTTTCCTGCAAATGTACTGATTTTCTCTATTGTTTTCATCTGTACGATACCTCCTGCGAACTATAAGAAGAAATTATACTATTTATTCAGAAAAATGAAAACAGTATTTTTGTAAAATAGTACAGAATATTTTATCTTTTGGAGATTATTTCAGTTTAAATGCAAGCATTCCTTCATTGAATACACAGAATATGTGGTAATATAAAGAAGTTAGTTTTAGAAAGTCGGAGGAGTTTAGTCATGAAATTTATCTATATTTTGTCTGTCCTTCCGTTCGTAGGCATATTAGGTTTTCTCCCTTTTGTTAATCGAGTGACTCCATTTGTTCTCGGTATGCCGTTCAATATGTTTTGGATGGTGATATGGGTGGTGCTTACGTCCATTATTTTAGGGGTTATGTACAAGCTTGATCCCAGAAATCGGGAAGGGGAAGAAGAATGAATAGTGCACTTATTATTATTTTATTATTTTTAGTGGCAGCTATTTTTCTTGGCATACGATCAACCAAAGGCAAGGATATGAACTTGGAGCAGTGGACGGTAGGCGGACGCGGTTTCGGGGCTGTTTTAGTGTTTGTGCTGATGGCCGGAGAAATCTATACAACGTTTTCGTTTCTAGGCGGAAGCGGATGGGCTTATGGAAAAGGAGCTCCTGCACTTTATGTCTTAATTTATATTAGCTTATCATATGTCTTATCATACTGGCTTCTTCCTGTTATTTGGAAGTATGCAAGAGATCATAAGCTCGTTTCGCAGCCTGATTTTTTTGTAAGCAAATATAAAAGCCCTTATCTTGGTGTGCTTGTAGCTGCTGTAGGAGTGATTGCTGTCATTCCTGTTATTGTTGTGCAGTTAAAAGGATTGGGGATTATTGTATCACAGGCATCATACGGCGCCATTTCAATGCCGGCAGCCATTTGGATGGGAGCTATCAGTTTAACGCTGTATGTTATGATATCCGGTATCCATGGTTCTGCGTGGACGGCCGTTATTAAAGACATTATGATGCTTGCTGTGATTGGATTTTTAGGCATTTATTTACCTTTTCATTATTACGGAGGATACGGTCCGATGTTTGAAGCGGTGAATACAGCGAAGCCAGGGTTTTTAAAGTTTCCTGAGCAAGGATTAAGCGTCACGTGGTTTATTTCGACCGTTATTTTACTAGTACTTGGTTTTTATATGTGGCCGCAGGTGTTTAGTTCAAGCTATACAGCGAAAAATGCAAAGGTATTTCGTAAAAATGCAATCATTAGTCCTCTTTATACGCTGATGCTGCTCTTTGTATTTTTTGTTGGATTTGCAGCTATTTTAAAAGTTCCTGGTTTAAGCGGAGGAGACGTGGATCTTGCGCTATTACGGATCTCAATCCAAACCTTTGATCCTTGGTTTATTGGAATTATAGGAGGAGCGGGTTTGCTGACAGCGCTTGTGCCGGGGTCGATGCTGTTAATGAGTGCGTCAACGCTGCTGGCTAAAAACATATACAAACCGTTTGCGCCTCAAGCAAGCGAAGCGCGTATTGCTCGTTTAGCGAAAAGTTTTGTACCGGTTGTGGCTCTCATTTCCGTTTACTTTACGCTAAACGGAGGAACGACGCTGTCAACAATTATTTTAATGGGCTATAGCCTAATGACACAGCTGTTTCCATCTCTGCTTTTCAGCTTGAAGAAAAATAACTTTGTAACGAAACAAGGAGCAGCGTGGGGGATTGTTGCTGGAATTATTGTAGTAGCCTATATTACAATCAGCGGATCTACTATTGGTACGTTATTTCCATCACTGCCTCAGCAAATGAAAGATATCAACGTCGGATTTATTGCGCTGCTTGTCAACTTTATAGTAATGTGGGCAGTCAGTATGCTCACGAAGAAAAACAGCGTTTCTGCATAAGAAGCGCTGTTTTTTTGATCAAACAGCAAAGAGCCAAAGGAATATAATTATCCTTTGGCTCTTTATGTGGCTTTTAACCGATAATTTGCAAAATGTCCTACATCAACTGATTTACGCTAAAGCGGGAACTCGGTCGTTATAGTAAATAACTTCCGATAGGATCTTACACCCTTTAATCTCCTGAAATGTCTTTTTCGCCTCTACCTCTGATTCAAATTCAAACATAGTCGGACTTTGGTTTTTCGAGTAAACGGTAATGATCCACATTGTAAAATAAGCTCCCCCTATAAAATAATAGTTTTCCTTTTTAGTGTAGCTATCAGGTGATGTAATAATAATTGAATAGTTGTGATACAGCCTCACATTTTAAAAGGTACTTCTACTATACAACAAAAATTACAAAATAAAACAAGAAAATCTAAAAAACTACAGAGAATAATGAAAGAGAATAAATAACCGTTTATATATGGGCTATATTTATAAATGGAAGTAGGAATGCAAAAAAATATGGGGAAGAGCGATTGTCTTTTAGATTGCTAAACTATATACTTATGTTCAAAAAGTGCAGGAAGTGAACGATGAAAGTTGATACGGTAGTAAAAAAAGATGTTTTACTCATTCTGGTGATGATAGTCGTTGTGCCGCTAGCAGGAGAGCTTAAATATTATCCTTTTCATGATACGTATAGAGTTAGCTTTGCTGTGCCCATTTTTTTCTTTTCACTGCTGCTTTTAAGAAGAGTTTCTCCTGTTATACCAGGTATTTTAGTTGCTGGTGCTATAGTGGGTTTTCGGATGTGGCTTGATTGGTATAGCTACGAATCATTTGATTTTATTCATTCGTTGCAGATCAGGTGTTCAGCAGGGGTCTATTATCTCGTTTATGCAATTGCTTTTTCTTGGTTTAAAATTAACGATTTTCATTCAAAGCCGTGGATTATTGGCATATGGAGCATCATCATCGAAACGGTTTCAGGCGGAATGGAATTGTTTTTTATGTATGTAATGGTTCATCATCATATTGTGTTTCCGGAGTTCATGCAAATTTTTATTGTAGGCGTCTTTCGAAGTTTCTTTGTTTTATGTCTGTTTAGCATGATCAAACTTTACGAAGGGCAGCTGAGAGAACGACAAATCTCTCAAAAAAATGATCAGCTGCTTGTTGTGCTTTCAAATTTATATGAGGAATCCATTCATTTGAAAAAAACGCTGCAGGACGCTGAGAGAATTACGAAAAAGTCGTATGATTTATATGAAGAATTACACGAAGCGAATATAGAGCAGCTTACTTCGCTGCACGAATTTAGCCAAAAAGCATTACAAATTGCAGGAGAAGTACATGATATTAAAAAAGACAATCAGCGGATATCAGCAGGACTGTCCAAGGTCATTACAAAAGAAGAATTTTCTGAGTATATGGAAATCGAAAGTCTGCTTCAAATCGTCATGCGCAGCAATGAAAAATATGCGGCGATGTTAGCAAAAGATATTCATTTTTCATATTCGATTCTAGGAGAACACTCTCGCTATCACGTGTACTTATTTTTGTCATTAATTAACAACTTAGTAACGAATGCAGTTGAAGCAATTGAAAAAGAAGGGACGATTATTATCGACGTATGCCGAGAAGAAGACCGAATCTTACTGTATGTGAGAGACAGCGGTCCCGGCGTGAAAAAAAGGCATGAACATCTCATTTTTAAAGCGGGATTTACATCCAAATACGCAAAGGACGGGACACCTTCTACGGGTCTTGGGCTTGTCTACGTTAAGCAAATGACCGAGCAGCTGGGAGGGAATATTCAGTTTATTAATCTGTCTCCAAGCCCCGGTGTTCAATTTGCTATAGATTTACCTATTTCTACGTTAATGGGGGATAAGGACTAATATGCGATTTTATATTATAGATGATGACGAAGTCTTTCGTTCAATGTTAGCTGAAATCATTGAAGATAATGATCTAGGGGAGGTTATAGGAGAAGCAGAAGACGGGATTGTGTTAAACGATCAGTTTTCTCTATTGCAACAGATCGATATTTTATTTATCGATTTGTTAATGCCCATTCAAGATGGAATCGAAACCGTGCGCAAAATAAAGGGTAGTTTTAAAGGGAAAATTATTATGATGTCACAAGTAGAAACGAAAGATTTGATTGGAAAAGCCTACTCGCTTGGCATTGAATACTATATTACAAAACCGCTCAATCGTATGGAAGTGCTCATGGTCATTCAAAAAGTAATTGAACGAATTCATGTTCAACAATCAATGGAGAAAATTCAAGAATCGTTAAATACCGTACTTAATGTAGGAAATCAGCAAAAAACGCCTTCTTTTGGTAAAAAAGAAAGCGATCCGGCAGAAGCGTGCAGGTTTCTTTTAAGAGAACTTGGTATTTTAGGAGAAAGCGGAAGTAAAGATTTGATTGAAATCATCAATTACTTGCATCAAACGGAAAAAAGCACGATGTATGAACAGCATTTTCCGTCTCTCAAAGAAATATTTGAGAAAATTACTGTGAGAAAGCTTGGTTCATCTTTTTCAGAAGACGTGTTGCAAAAAGAAATGAAAGCAGCCGAGCAGCGAGTAAGAAGAGCCATTTATCAGTCTTTAAATCATTTGACCTCTCTTGGTATGGTTGACTTCTTTAATCCTAAATTTGAAAATTATGCTTCTAAGTTTTTCGATTTTTCAATGGTGCATCAGCGCATGAGAGATATAGAAAAAGGTACGGGAAAAAGCAGTACTCCGAGTCGTATAAACGTAAAAAAATTTATCCAAATGCTCTATTATGAAGTCAAACAAACGCTGTAGTAAAAAAACTACAGCGTTTTCATTTTGTAATTTTCTAAAAACTTTTTTGTTAGTTTCAGTAGGTTTTTGTTAGATTTTGTGATGCCTGTGATAATGTAATCTTATGAATAAAAGAACTACTTAATAAACAGTTCTTAATGGAATTGTATCTGTTGAATACATTAAGTGCAAATAAACAGCTTCAAGCTGTTAGAAAAAAGAAGGAAGGTGCAAAGATATGTTCAAAAAGCTTGGATTAGCAGGACAAATTCTAATTGGTTTGATTGCAGGTATTATTGTAGGGGCTATTTTTTACGGAAATCCTAAAGCAGTTGAGGTGCTCCAGCCAATTGGAGACGTATTCATTCATTTAATTAAAATGATCGTGGTGCCGATTGTTATATCTAGTATCATTGTGGGCGTTGCGGGTGTTGGTGATATTAAGAAGCTTGGTAAATTAGGCGGAAAAACAATTCTTTACTTTGAAATCATTACAACGGTTGCCATTGTTGTAGGCTTATTAGCAGCTAACTTGCTTCACCCTGGTACTGGTGTGGACCGCAGCGGTCTTGAAAAATCAGATATCAGCAGCTACACATCAACGGCAGAAGCTACAGAGCAAAAAGGATTTGTAGAAACATTTGTTCACATCGTTCCAACGAATGTATTTGAGTCAATTGCTGCAGGCGATATGCTGCCAATTATTTTCTTCTCGGTCCTATTTGGACTTGGAATTGCATCAATCGGCGAAAAAGGCAAGCCGGTTTTAAGGTTCTTTGAAGGCACGGCAGAAGCGATGTTTTGGGTAACGAATTTAGTTATGAAGTTTGCACCGTTTGGCGTATTTGCATTAATCGGTGTAACCGTATCAAAATTTGGACTAGCGTCTCTGATTCCGCTTAGTAAGCTTGTAATTGTTGCTTACGGCACAATGATTTTCTTTGTATTAGTTGTACTAGGACTTGTAGCTAAATGGGCAGGCGTTAACATCTTCCACTTATTAAAAGTGCTAAAAGATGAGCTGCTACTGGCATTTTCAACTGCAAGTTCAGAAACAGTATTGCCGCGTATTATTGCAAAAATGGAAAAGTTTGGATGTCCTAAAGCCATTACATCTTTTGTTATTCCGACGGGATATTCGTTTAACTTAGACGGATCTACTCTTTATCAAGCGCTTGCTGCGATTTTTATCGCGCAAATGTACGGTATTGATATGAGCATCACACAGCAAATTTCACTGATATTAATTTTAATGGTTACATCTAAAGGAATTGCAGGAGTTCCGGGCGTATCGTTTGTTGTACTGCTTGCAACGCTTGGATCTGTAGGACTTCCGGTAGAAGGGCTTGCTTTTATCGCTGGAATCGACCGTTTGTTAGATATGGGACGTACAGCGGTAAACGTAATTGGAAACTCACTTGGTGCGATTGTCATTTCGAAGTGGGAAGGTCAATTTAATGATAAAGACAAGGAAGCTTATATTAACGAAGTAACAAAAAAAGTATCGTAACAACAAAGAGTCTGGGACAAAAGCATTGTAGTTGAAGAAAGATCCGAACGATTATTCGTTCGGATTTTTTTCATGTTGATGTAGATTTTATCTGTGCAGTTGCTTCTAGTTGTTGATTGGAGAGTAAGGCAAAGACTCCTGCGGAAAGCGAAATCTTGTATGGAAATCAACGGCCGTGCAACAAGTGATCCATACCAGCTCATTTATCCAATTTATTCGGCTTTAGATGGAATTTATTTAGTTATGTCTCAATCTTTTTTCGTTTGAATTTGCTTTGAAAAATTGGGAATAGTAACTAAAGATAAAAAACAAATGATTGATACAAGGAGGTCTCAACATGGGAAGAGCAAATAATCACAAATCATCACATAATAACAAAGGGTCACTGCCTCAAACACCAAAAGAGTTAAAAATTGCTCCGGATCAAGCAAATGAAGAATTTTCACGTGAGTTAGCGCAGCATCACGATGCTAAAGCGAAACAGGACTTAATTTTGAAACAGCAAAAAGAAAAGTAAGAGAAAAAGAGGTTGGACAAAAGTGTTTTAATTGAAGGGAAATCCGAACGATGAATGGAGATTCTTGATGGAGAATCCAACTCGTTCGGATTTTTTTGTGATGATGGTAAACGTAGGTTTCGGGTATGTAGTTGCTTCTAGCGGTTGATTTCGGTATGTCTCAATCTCTTCTATATATACCGCAAGATAAAAATACCTCAGTAACCATTTTGTAACATTATTTAATCATAGCGTAATAGTTTTTGAGGCTTTTTTCATTATAATTAAACCGAACATATTGAAAAATAAGTTCATAGAAACGTAACGTTCGGTTACATAATGGAGGAAAAAAATGAAAAAAGCCATCATTGGGTCTATAACGGCAGCGGCAGTCTTATTTAGTGGAGCCAGTCCGTTTATTGCACCTGCTCAAACAGTAGAAGCAGCGTCATATTCATACAAGGACACGGCTATTGCTACTGGTAAAAAATTAATTGGTGTTCCTTATAAATGGGGAGGTACAACAACAAAAGGTTTTGACTGCTCAGGATTTATTCAATACATTTTCAAAAAGGCTGGAAAAACACTTCCGCGCACAACGGAACAAATGTATCGAGTAGGGACAAGCGTTTCAAAAGCAAAGCTTCAAAAAGGAGATTTGGTTTTCTTTCAAACGTATAAAAAAGGTCCTTCACATGTAGGCGTGTACTTAGGAAATAATCAGTTTCTTCAAGCTTCTACGTCTAAAGGCGTGACGATTACATCTCTTAGCAACAGCTACTGGAAAGCACGTTATATTGGTGCAAAACGGATTTAACCATCCGTCATTTTTTTGAAAAACAACACTACATTATGTAGTGTTGTTTTTGTTTGCATATACATAACATATTGCCGATATTATTTTTTAACGTTTTATACAAAAAAATCCATATTCTATGAGATAATAACGTTAACACATTTTGTACTTTAACATAAGGAATATCCCACTCTATTCGAAAGTTTGGTGAGCGAAGATGAAGCGCTTAGTATGGAGTTATGGAATAGGTATTGTTGCAATAGTAGCAGTACTCTCATTTTTCTTTATGATGAAAGGTCAAACAGAGAAAGCCGTCGTTAGCGGGATTGTACCAAAAGCTCATGCGCAGGGAGAAAGAGTGAAGCAGCCCATCTCACAGTTCCGAGGAGTACAGCCTCATGAAGCAGATAATGAATTGAAAAATGTAAAAAACAACATGCCTGAAAAAGCGGATCCTCCTCCTTTTTTAGTCTACATTGACCCTGGTCATCAATCCCAGGCTAATCTAGAAAAGGAGCCAATCGGACCGGGATCAGCAGAAACGAAAATAAAAGTTTCCGGAGGCACATCAGGCGTTGTGACCAAGAAGCCGGAATACAAGCTAACGTTGGAAGCTTCTATGATATTAAAACAGCTGCTCGAAGAAAAAGGCATCACCGTAAAGCTTACTCGTAGTTCTGATAATGTAGATATCAGCAACCGGGAACGAGCGGAGCTTGCGAACAATTCAAAAGCTGATCTGCACATACGTATACATGCAGATGGTTCTGGAAATGCTTCTGTAAAAGGATTTTCTGTGCTTACTCCTGCAGAAGATAATTCGTATACAAAGTCTATTTATCAAAGCAGTCTGCAGGCATCTCAGGCTATTCTGACAGAGGTGAAAAAAGATCAGTTTGTCGAAGCAGACGGCATTCGCTATCGCAGTGATCTTTCAGGATTTAACTGGTCGACTGTACCCGTAACGCTAGTTGAACTGGGGTATATGACGAATCCAGAAGAAGACCGGAACCTGTCTGATCAGTCTTACCTTACAAAGCTGATGAATCATATTGCAGATGGTATAGCGGCATATGAAGAAATGAAAAAATAAAAGGTGAAAAGACCTATAAAAGCGTGTGACTAAATCAATTGATTTATGTCACACGTTTTTTTTGTCGTTCATATGATATAAAAAAGCATTTTTTCGACAAAAAAACGGACGAGCAGAAAAGAAAACTAGGTAAAATGCTTTAATTTTTATAGAACTGTGTCGATATAACGAAGGATATTAAAATGCGTTAGACAGTACATGAAAATGGGGGAACAAGATGAGAAAGTTAACGGCATTTGCTTTAGTACTAAGCGTACTGCTGTTTCAATTCACGCCGCTTGCTAGCGTGAAAGCTGAAACGGTAGAACCAGTTGTGTCTGTAAAATTAGTAAACTATTTAGGAGATCAGCATGCAATTACAATTAAGCCGTCTTATTTATACACTATTAAAAACTCGGATTTGGTCTTAAAGGCAAATACAGAGTATACGGTAACGGCAACAACTCAAGGTGTCACTCTAAAACAAGGAAGCACTATCTTAGGTGATTTTACAAGCTTTGAAATTACACCGTCTCTTTATAAAAATCCCATATCTATTAATGGCAGACAGTACTTAGGAGACGTTGCGTTTACAAATGAAAAAGGAACGTACGTCAGACCTGTTAATACGCTGCCGATTGAAGACTATTTAAAAGGCGTTGTGCCAAATGAAGTCTATACATCTTGGAACCTGCAAGCCTTAAAAACTCAGGCAGTAGCAGCGAGAACATACGCAATGAGCTATGCAGGAAAAGTAATCAATGACACGGTAAGCTATCAAGTATACGGTGGCTATACGTGGTACGACAGCACAAACAAAGCAGTAGATGAGACATTTGGACAAGTAGTCACATACAACAATAAATTAATCAACGCCGTTTTCTCATCAAGCAACGGTGGGAGAACCGAATCAAACAGTAATGCTTGGGGAGGAACTCAGCTTTCTTATTTCCCGGTGAAAGAAGATCCATACGATAAGCAGACGCCGTGGACGTTAGCTATTCAAAAAACGCAAATTGATTTAACAGGAAAAGATTTAGCTAACTATAGCGCTTGGTGGAATACGGTTTCTGAAAAAGATAAAACCGTTACGGATAATTTGAAGTCATGGTTAGTAGCCAATAAGCATCCTGGTAAAACCATTAAAATTACGTCTATTCCAAAGGTGAGTTTTTATGCTCCTTCATCAGGAGGCCGTGTGACTAAAGGTGCGATTACAGTGGACTACCTCGTTAAAGGAGATGTAGACAGTTCGCAAAAACTAGTGGTTCATCATTTGGAATTAACAGATTTAACATCGACGAAGCTAAAATCGATGTTAAACAGCCGTGCGATGCTTAGTCTGCTTGTAACGGAAACAAATGAAACAAGCACATCAACAACTTTTAATGGTAAAGGAAATGGACACGGTGTTGGGATGAGTCAATACGGTGCTCAAAAAATGGCAAGCGTAGGAAAAGACTATCGTGAAATTTTAGATTTTTATTATCCAACAACAACTCTTTTAAGTTTTTATACAACTAAATATCCGCGAAAAGAGCAGGAGCAAGAAGCACCGAAAGATATGGTTGCGCCTGATGCACCTTCAGTTAATACACTAGGAGACAACCAAACATCACTTACGGGCGTGACAGAACCAAATGCTTCTGTTATTGCAAAAGTGGAAAATGAAGTAATTGGAACGGGTCTTGCTGACGAAGCTGGAAAATTTGCAATTACGATTGTCAAGCAGCCAGCAGATACAAAAGTATCGGTAACCTCTAAAGATGCAGCTGAAAATGAAAGCACGGCCACAGTAGTGACCGTAACGGATCAAACGCCGCCTTCTGTTCCAATTGTAGATGAAGTAAGTGAACAAGATACGACCGTAACAGGCGTAACAGAAGCAAACGCCGCCGTGACGGTAAAAGCGGGCGATGCAATGTTCTCTGCAGTAGCGGATGGTAACGGTACATTTACTGTTTCAATTCCAGTACAAATAGGTGGAACAACAATAGCGGTAAGTGCAAAAGATAAAGCAGGAAACGAAAGTCAAGCTCCTTCTTTTGCGGTTAAATCTACGTTAAAAGCACCGCTTGCACCAAAAGTAAATGCAGTAAGTGATCAAGACACAATGCTTAAAGGAACGGCTGAAGCAAATGCGACGGTCATCGTTAAAAACGGAAGTCTTCAGCTTGCAGCAGGCAATGCAGATGCTAAAGGAAATTACAGCATCTCAATTGCGAAACAAGAAGCAGGAAGCACGCTGTCTGTAACAGCTCAAAATGCAGGTGGAACAAGTTCAGCCACTGCGGTAACCGTACAGGATAAAACGGCACCAGCTGCGCCAAAAGTAAACGCAGTAAGTGATCAAGATACAAAAGTTACAGGTACAGCAGAAGCAAATGCGACGGTTACTGTAAAAGTGGGAACAACAACTGTGGGAACGGCTAAAGCAGGTGCAAACGGAGCGTTTTCTGTTGCCATTTCTCTGCAAAAAGCGAATACAAAGCTAAGCGTACAAGCAAAAGATGCAGCAGGAAATAACAGCTCTGCATCGACTGTAATCGTTACAGCAAAGCAAAAAGCTCCGGTAAAACCGACAGTTAATGAAGTGAGTGATCGAAGTACAGCCGTTACGGGTACAGCAGAAGCAAATGCGACCGTTATCATTAAAAACGGAAGTCTTCAGCTTGCAGCTGGTAAAGCGGATGCCAAAGGAACATACAGCATCTCGATTGCAAAACAAAAAGCAGGAAGCAAACTGTCTGTAACGGCTGGAAACACAGCGGGCGTAAGTCCAGTTGTAACCGTAACCGTGCAGGATAAAACAGCACCCGTTACACCAAAAGTAAACGCTGTAAGCAATCAAGATACAGTCGTAACGGGAAGCACAGAAGCCGGCGCAGAAGTGCATGTGAAAATTGACAAAAAAGTAATTGGCAAAGGAAATGCAAAATCGGATGGAACGTTCAGCATCACCATTCCAAAGCAGCCTGCTTCTACAAAATTAGCTGTTATTGCAAAAGATGCAGCCAATAACTACAGCTCCAACACGTTTGTAACGGTCAGTGCCGCGCAGACAAAACCAGCGCTTCCAACCGTTAATACGCTTACTGAAAAAAGTACAGCCGTAACGGGAACAGGAGAAAAAAATGCTTCTATTTATATTAAAGCAGGCGGAAAGATTATTGCGAGCGGAAAAATTGATGGAAACGGCAAGTTCAGCGTAAAAATTCCTGCTCAAAAAGCAGGAACAGAAGTAACGGCCGTGCTGCAAAATAAAGTAGGATACAGCCCGTATAAAATTGTAAAAGTGCAAGACACAACCCCGCCGGCACCTCCGGCAGTGAATGCCGTTACGTCTTTGTCCACCTTTATCTCTGGAAAAACAGAAGCAAATGCCGTGATTACGATTAAAAGCGGTACAAAGCTGATCGCATCGGGCAAAGCAGATGGCAAAGGACAGTTTAAAGTAACTATCCCAAAACAAAAATCAGGCGTAAAGCTGGCTGTGACGGCAAAAGATGCCGCTGGAAATACAAGTTCAGCAGTCAATATAAACGTTAAATAAAAACAAAAAAGAATTCTCTGCGGAGGATTCTTTTTTTAGTGATTTTTAAGTGGGATAGAAGGTTACTAAAAAGTTACCTTAGAACTTTGAAGTGCCTAACTTACTTTAAAGTGGGTTCTATCTTTTTCTTTTTTTCTGTTTCATAATAACAAATGTAAAGAAATTAGCAGGGGGTTTTTTATAATGAGTAATCATTTGCAAGATACAGTAACACTTCACAACGGAGTCAAAATGCCTTGGCTTGGACTAGGTGTATTTAAAGTAGAAGAAGGGCCTGAATTAGTGAACGCGGTGAAAACAGCTATCGTCAAAGGCTATCGCAGCATTGATACGGCAGCTATTTATGGAAATGAAGAAGGTGTAGGAGAAGGAATTCGCCAAGGTCTGAAAGAAGCAGGTCTTTCACGCGAAGACATTTTTGTTACATCAAAAGTTTGGAACGCAGATTTAGGCTATGAAGAGACGCTGGCTGCTTACGAAACAAGCTTACAAAAGCTTGGCTTAGAATATTTAGATCTATACTTAATTCACTGGCCGGTAGAAGGTAAGTATAAAGCAGCGTGGAAAGCATTAGAAATGCTTTATAAAGAAGAAAAAGTAAGAGCTGTGGGCGTAAGTAATTTTCAAATTCATCATTTAGAAGACTTAATGAAAGATGGAGATGTTAAGCCTGTTATTAACCAAGTGGAGTATCATCCTCGTTTGACACAAAAAGAGCTGCATGCTTTTTGTCAAAAGCATGATATTCAGCTAGAAGCATGGTCTCCGCTTATGCAAGGAGAATTGCTAGATAACGATGTGTTAAAAGGAATTGCTGAAAAACACGGTAAATCAGTGGCTCAAATTATTCTGCGATGGGATCTGCAAAACGGAGTTGTAACGATTCCAAAATCGACAAAAGAACATCGTATTGTTGAAAATTCATCGTTATTTGATTTTGAATTGGATGCTGAAGACGTAAGCAAAATTGATGGATTAAATCAAAATCACCGGGTAGGTCCAGATCCGGACAATTTTGATTTTTAATAGAAGAACTAAGAGGCTGGGAGAAAAGTAATTTAGCCCAAGTGAAAAACGAACTATTCATCAACAAGTTTGATGAATAGTTCGTTTTTTTGTTATGGTGAATACAGCTTCATCTGTTTCGTCCCTTCTAGCCGTTGATTGAAGGGCAAGGCGAAGACTCCTGCGGGAAAAGCGGGACAGATGAGACCCCGCAGCAGGAGCGCAAGCGACGAGGAGGCTCAGCGCCCGCCCGCGGAAAGCGAAGCCTTGCACGGAAATCAACGGCGGTGTCATAAGCGGTTCAGCTCATGTATCTCATTTGTTCGTCTTTAGGTTGGATTCATTTAGTTATGTCCCGGCCTCTTTTTATGCATTATTACATAAATTTAACATTTTCTTCACAGTAAGCTAAAGGACGGGCCGTATGATAAAGAAAGGTCGTGAAAGATAGAGAAATCATTTCATTTTTAAGTGTAAAATAGGCGGTGTAACGATGACAAAACAAGCTTACTCTCACATACAATGTAAAAAAACATCAATGATTGATTTATTGCTGGATGCAGGGGTTTATAAAAAAGGAAACAAGCAGCTATATGAGCTTACGCTTCAAGAACTAGAAACAGAATACGAAGCTATTTCACAACAGCGCATATCCCGATGAAATTTTGATACATTGCTAGAATTTGTTATAATAGAGGAAAGGATAGGAGTTGATTTATATCGAAAAGCACCCGACAGACTCGCAGCCCATCCGTATGGATATCCTCGATTCTATATTTGCTAAAATGGTATTAAATAAGGCTATCCGAGATTTTAGAAGAGATCAAATTTTACGTGAAGTCGATCAAACATTAGAAGAAAGAAACAAAGAAAAATTTTTTCAATTAATTGAAGAATTAAAATCAATTTCGTAGAGGGCGTTCGCGCGATAGAATTTGATTTTATCATTTTAGCATATAAAAACAGGTAAGAAGCGGCATGCTTAGTTACCTGTTTTTTTGTTGTCTTATTGTAAACGAAGGCCTCACATAAGAAATGAACCTTATCACTGAACAGACAAAAAGAGCAAGTCTAATGTACTCACTCTTTTCAGAAAGGTATGGGTGTTACTGAGAAAATGAATGTCACTCTCTAAATGTTGCGTGTGGGGTTTAGAAAGTTCTATGCAACTGCATATTTTCTAATTCATTCGCTCTATGTATTGTTAAAGTAACAATATAACCATATCTTATCACATGAAGGAAATTCGATTCAATATATTTATTGATTTTCTTTTTAAATTGTTCTAAATAATTAGTGAATGTAAAAAAATGTTTTTATTGGGTGAATGTGTATCTATAAAAAAACAATAGAAAAATATAGTTGGTTTTTATGAGAGACATTTGTTTGTTTCTGACGGACTGTAAGCTTCAAAAGAGTACAATCCGTCCTGTAAATCAGTATTAAGAAAAAATGAGCTGAACCCAGTAGAACAGGAGGAAAAGAGTAACGATGGTGGTAAGCGGGATAACGATAAGTGATACCTTTAAATAATCTTTCCATTTTACCTTGATATGATTTTCTTTTAAAATATGCATCCAAATAAGAGAAGCCAGTGTTCCAATCGGCAATAAAAGCGAGCCCATATCACTTCCAATAATATTAGCAAGATAAATGGTTTTAAGAGTAATAGGATCGAGCCCCATTTCAGTCAAGGTAATGGTTCCGACCATTAGGGCGGGGTGATTATTAAACAAGTTAGAAAGAATGGAAACAAGTCCTCCCATGATAAAGCTTGCTTCAAAAAGTCCTCGATTTACAATTGGTTCGCAAACTTTTACAAGTAGCTCCGTCAAGCCTACGTTATGCAGTCCGTAAATAATAACGTACATCGAAAATGCAAAAACAAAAATGTGCCACGGCGTTTTCTTTAAAATATCAATTGGGTTTGTACGTAAGTGATACCATCTCCAAATAAGTAAGATCAGTGAGCCCAGTACAGCAACCAATTCGATTGGTATGCCGAAATAAGAGGCAACAAATAGGAGACAGCGCATAACAAACACAAATAATAAAACTTTCAGCATAAATTGTGTGCGTTTACGTTTTGTTTCAACAGAAATGCTTCCTTTTAAGGGGTGAAACTGTTTCGTAAAGAAACTCTCTTCTATATCTTTTGAAGCATGCGGCAGTTTTTTTGGCAAATGGCGTTTTACGACCGTATACATGAGCCAAGACATAAATAATAAACCAAGTGTCGCCGGTACGAACATCATCGCCGTGTGCATATAAAGCGACATATGAACAATTTTTAAGGCAATCAAATTGACAATATTACTTACACCTATAGGCGCGCTGGAAGCGGTAGCAATAAGCGCTCCACTTAAAAGGTAGGGGATCTGCTGGTGGGGTTTTAGCTGAAGGTTTTTCAAAAGTAGAATTAAAATTGGAGTGGTAATTAAAATACTGCCGTCATTATTAAATAGTAAAGTCATTAGAAAGCAAAGCAGTTGAATGTACCAATATAATCGGTACCCTGAGCCTTTGGATAAACTCACTAGCCGTGCAGCTGCCCAGTGGAAGAATCCGAAACTTTCTAATATGACGGCCATAACAATGGTGGCAATAATGGTGATAGAAGCGCCGCTTATCTTTCCGAAAATATCAACAATGTCTGATTTGGATACAATCCCTGTAAGTAGGATAATGGCTGCTCCTATGGATGCCGGCCATGCTTCGTTGATGCCGTTTGGCCTCCAAAAAATGACGAGCATTGTCATTGTAAACACGAAAATGGCAATTCCAATTTCAATATTCATCAGTATGCTCCTTTCTTCTAAAATTTGTAATGAATATACCCTTGCATGTCCCTTACACTCTATTTATATTCATTTATTACTAGAAGGATTGTGCATAAGACCATTTTTGCTAATATGTTTGTTTATCTTGCCAAGGCACGTATCATCTCGGGAGAGGAGCCTATAAAAAAGAGGCTGGGACATAACTAAACCCATCTAATCTAAAGAGAAATCAATTGGATAAAGGAGCTAGTAGGCATTGCTTTTTATATTGCTGTTGATTTCCATGCCAGCCTTTTCTTTCTGCTTGTCCCGCAGGAGTCTTCGTCTTGCACAGATAAAAGCCACTATATACATGAAACCTACGCTCACCATATCAATAAAAAAATCCGAACCATTCATCGTTCGGATTTTCCTTCAGCTAACATACTTTTGTTCCAGTCTGTTTAAGATTAGCAAGTATAGACTTTTTCGTGTAAAGTTAGCGCTTTTATCTGATCGTGATCAGGTTCGTAGCCGATGCCTGGTGTATCAGGAACGGAAATAATACCGTTGTCGACCGTGATTTCCGGATGAACGATATCACGCGGCCAGTATTTAGATGATGCGGCCGTATCTCCGGGAAGCGTAAAATTAGCAAGTGTGGTAATGGCAATATTATGTGCTCGTCCGATACCCGATTCCAGCATGCCACCGCACCATACGGGCACACCGTGAGTTTGACAAAGGTCATGAATTTTTTTGGCTTCTGTTAGTCCGCCTACTCGTCCAATTTTAATGTTAATAATTTGTGTGCTTCCAAGTTTAATAGCTTTTCGAACGTCTTCAGCTGAATGAATGCTTTCATCTAAGCAAATGGGCGTGCGCATGCGGGCCTGCAGTTCAGCGTGATCAATTAAATCATCATGAGCCAACGGCTGTTCAATCATCATTAAATCAAACTCATCAAGCTGAGCAAGGTGATCAGCATCTGCAAGCGTATAAGCAGAGTTCGCATCAACCATCAGGGGAATAGAAGGGAACTCGTTTCGAACTGCGCGCGTCAAGTTAAGATCCCAGCCCGGCTTAATTTTAATTTTGATCCGCTTATATCCTTCATTCAAGCCGGCTTCAATTTTTCGAAGCGTTTCGTCAATCGTAGGCTGAATGCCAACGCTAAGACCAACTTCAATTTGACTTTTACTGCCTCCTAGCGCCTTAGATAGAGAGAGGATTTGCCTGCGCGCATACAAATCCCAAACAGCGCCTTCTAACGCCGCTTTTGCCATGTAATTGCCTCGAATATGAGCAAAGCGTTGAGATACTTCGTCAGGGTGCTGAATTTCTTTCTCTTGAAGCAAGGGAATTAAAAAATCCTCCATAATGTGCCAGTTTGTTTTGAGCGTTTCTTCTTTATAAAAAGGATCCGCGCACGCTACGGATTCAGCCCAGCCGGATCGTCCGTCTTCGTCTTGAATTTCTACTAAAATAAAATCTCGATCCACTTCTTTTCCAAGACTTGTGGTAAACGGATGAAGTAAATCCATTTTTAAATGCCGTAAAATGACGTGTTTTATGTTCATTTTTGCACCTCTTTTTTCGTTAAAATATAAAAATGAACGGGTGCGCTGCTCTCTGGATGCTTCATGAAGTCTGTTACTTCAAATCCTTTTGCAAAACACGTTTGAAATACGCGTCTTGTTCGCATACGCCAGTCCAATGCCAGAGAAGGAGAAGCTTCTTTCATTTGCTGAAAAGCAGACGGAATAGCTACAGCTACAACGTCATCATTTAACAGTTTTTCGTCAATATCTCTAACAGAAGGAAATCCTTCATCCGTTAACGTCCATTGAATGAGCGATGCGTCCATTATTTGTTCTGGCGTATAAAGAGGCTGAGCTCGTTTTGTATCTTCTGCGGATGCCCATTCTACAACGAATCGATCAGAAGGCAAGTCAGCATTTAACGGATCGTTCATGTCTCCGTAGCAGTTTTCAATATACGTAGAACAAACGGCTCCAAGCTTTCCAATATTTAAATACCCATTGGCGCTTTCTAGAGGATCATACGTCCAGCTAATATATGAATAACCCTTTTTTTTACTTTCTTGCCGCTGCGCATGCTTAAGCTTGGCACCGATACCCATGCTGCGATAGGCAGGGTCAACTGCTAATATATGAGAACATAAATAGACGCACGTTCCGTCAAACCCTGGAAAACTATATTGAAAGCCAATCAGCTTTTCATTTAGAAACGCACCAAGAACAAGACCTCCATTTTTAACAGCGGTCAAGGTTTGATGGACAGGCGTGGCTTCTTCTTTCCCCCAGACGCGGCTTTCTAATGCGCGTACCTCTTCTAGTTCAGTGGTTGTTGTAAGTGAACGAATCGTTAAGGCTTCAGTCATTTGTCTACTTCCTTTCTATTATCTATTCTAAAAAGATGCCTTGCTCGGCATAGAGTTTTTCCAAGTGTTCTTGTCGTTTTCCAGCCGTTTTTTCATCTCTTTTTTGCATGCTGCTAATTACAACTTGAGATAGGGCAAGAAGCGATAAAATATGTTCGGTTGTTCCGGCTAAAAGCGTGATATCAGCGATTTGGCCTACCGGAGACAAACGGCGGTCTGTAATGGCAATTACTTTCGCTCCTTGTTTTTTAGCCTGCTGAGCTACTTCGAGCGCTTCTTTTGTATAGCGCGGCAGTGAAAATACAACAACAGCAGATTCACTAGTAAGATTGCATAGCGTTTCAAGCAAAAATCCTGTTGGAAAGGATAAAAGAACATGATTGCGAAGCTGATTCATTTTATAATACAGCCAGTAAGCCGCCGTATGAGATTCACGGAAACCTGCAATATACACTTGATCACTTTTGATAAGCGCATCTACAGCTTGAGATAATTCTTTTTCGTCAACAGGGGAAAGCCATTCACTAAAAGGTTTCTTTTCTTCCGCTGCAGAATCAGCTGCAGGCTTGCTAGCTGATTCTTTTGATTCGGCAGAAGAAAGCCATTCTTTTCGCATTAGCTCCTGCAAATCGGAAAAACCATTTAACCCCAGTGCGTAAGCTAGACGAATAACGGTTGTTTCACTGACACCTGCTTCTTTGCCAATTTGCCCAGCCGTGTACAGCGAGCCTTTTTCCGTAAAATTAACGAGAAACTCAGCTACTTTTTTTTGACCGCGAGAAAGGTTAGGGAATTTATGTTTAATTAATTCTTGAAATGATTGCTTCATATAGCCTCCTAGAAAAGAAGTTATAACTTCATAAAAATATATTAATGCATTTTTAACTTCATTTCAATTGCTGTTTCAAAATAAAAAGAAGTCCTCGTGATATAATAAATTGATTATTCAAAAATAAATGCCGTTATTCAAAAACGAATTGTATTTTATTCAAAAATGAATAGAAAGCAGGGAGCATACATGAATTCAGAATGGAATGAAAATCAGTGGATCCTTCATTCATTAAAAGATGATTTGCTTGTGACGGATGAAAAAGGCATCATTGTCCGAATACATGAAGGAACGGGAAACATTTACGATGTAAAAGCTGAAAAACTGCTGGGAAAGTCTGTTTATGAACTTGAAAAACAAGGGCTTTTTACACCAATCGTCACGCCAATTGTGCTTGAAACAAAGAAGAAAATTACGCTTGTACAAACAACTAAACAAGGCAAGCAAGTGCTCGTTACAGGCATTCCAGTAAAAGATGAAAAAGGAGAGATTAAAAGAATCGTCAGCTATTCTCATGATGTGACGGAGCTTATGGAAATGAAAACATATCTTGATGCGATGGAAGGCGAAATGCAGCGTGTAAAGAGCGAGCTTATGCTGCTAAGAAACCAAAACCTATCAACTGAAGGAATTGTATGCAACAGCGAAAAGATGCAGCACGTTCTTCGTACGGCCGTTCACGTTTCGAACGTGGACGTAAATATTTTACTTTTAGGGCAATCAGGAGTAGGGAAAACGCATTTAGCCAAGCTGATACATTACAAAAGTACAAGAAGCAAAGGGCCGTTTATTGAAGTGAACTGCGGGGCGATTCCCGATCATTTATTTGAGGCTGAACTGTTTGGCTACGAAGCGGGTGCTTTTACCGGTGCATCTAAAAATGGAAAAGTGGGACTGGTCGAATTAGCAGATGGAGGTACGCTTTTTTTAGATGAAGTCGGAGAACTGTCACCGGCGCATCAAGTAAAAATCTTAAAGCTCATTCAAGAAAAACAGTTTTATTCCGTTGGAGGAAGAAAGCCTAAAACCGTGGACTTTCGCTTAATTGCAGCGACGAACAAAGATTTGGAAAAAGCCGTTGCTGAAAAAGAGTTTCGAGAAGATTTATACTTTCGTTTAAGCGTCGTACCGATTACCATTCCATCTTTGAACGAGCGCCCCGAAGATATTTTTCCGCTGCTCACACATTTTGCCGAGCAGTTTGAAAAGAAATACAACCGAAAAAGAACGTTTGATAACGCGGTTATTCACGCACTGCTTGCACATGAGTGGAAAGGAAACGTACGAGAGTTAATTAATGTGATTGAACACGCCGTGGTTGTGTCTTCACAAACGCTGATTACAATGGAGCATTTGCCGCATTCTCTGCATAGAAAAAAACGGATTCAGCACGTTGAAGAACATGGGGAAATGAAGCTTAATGACGCATTAAACGAGCTGGAAAAAGAGATATTAGTAAAAGCAAAAAAACAGTACAAAACGACAACAGAAATAGGGGAAGCACTTGGAATCAGTCAGCCTTCAGTTGTTAGAAAATTAAAAAAACATTCTGTTTTTTAACGTATTTGGCACGCTCTTTGCATGTAAAACAAGTACAAATACATTACTTGATAGATTGCGAGGAGGAAGTCAGATGACGCAGGCATCACTTACACAGTTAATGAACAGTCTACCGGATTTACTAGCACCAAGCATGGCGAAAGATCACCCTAATTTACCCGTGGTAAAAGCAGAAGGCTGCTACTACTACGGAGCTGACGGAAAAACGTATTTAGATTTTACATCAGGTATTGCAACAGCGAATACAGGTCATCGTCACCCTAAAGTTGTACAAGCGATTAAAAATAGCGTTGATCATCTTATGCACGGTCCGTCGGGTGTGATTATGTATGAATCTATTTTACAGCTTGCTGAAGAATTAAAAACAGTATTGCCAAGAGGATTGGACTGCTTTTTCTTTGCCAACAGCGGAACTGAAGCAATTGAAGGAGCGTTAAAGCTGGCAAAGTACGTTACGCAAAGACCTTATACGGTTTCGTTTATGGGCTGTTTTCACGGCCGTTCTCTCGGAGCGCTTAGTGTGACAACATCAAAAAGCAAATACCGAAAATTTCTTCAGCCATCAGGCTTAACGTATCAAGTGCCTTATGCAGATGTGACTCAGTGTCCAAAAGGAGAAGATCCGGAAATCTACTGCGTAGAAAAGCTGGAAAGAGATTTTGCCACTTTGTTTAAGCATCAAGTCACGCCGGAAGAAGTAGCGTGCATGATTGTAGAGCCGGTTCTTGGAGAAGGAGGCTACGTGATCCCTCCGAAAGCGTGGCTGCAAAAAATAAGAGAAGTGTGTGACAGACACGGCATTCTGCTTATTTTTGACGAAGTGCAAACAGGATTCGGACGCACCGGCGAGTGGTTTGCAGCTCAAACGTTTGACGTGACGCCTGATATTATGGCAATCGCAAAAGGCATAGCATCAGGACTTCCGTTAAGTGCTACCGTAGCTTCCAAACAGCTAATGGAAAAGTGGCCGATTGGTACACACGGAACCACTTTTGGAGGCAATCCCATTGCTTGTTCAGCAGCGCTTGCGACGTTGGACGTATTAAAAGAAGAAAAGCTGATTGAAAATTCAAAAGCAATGGGGAAATATGCAGCGGATCAGCTTCAGCATTTAAAGGCGAAGCATGAAGTTATCGGAAGCATTCGTTCAGTAGGACTAATGATTGGAATTGAAATTATTAATCCGAAAACAAAGCAAGGTGACGGAAGTCTTCTTCTTGAGATTTTAGACAAATGTTTGGAAAAAGGCGTGCTGTTTTACCTTTGCGGAAATAGCGGAGAAGTGATTCGAATGATTCCTCCTTTAACGATTACAAAAGAAGAAATTGACGCCGGGCTTCGCGTGCTAGACGAAGCACTGACAGAAATCACAAGTCTTCACGTGATCTAAAGCTTTTAGGAAGCTCTTTGTTTCACTGAAAGATAGATTGACCCATAATAAGGAGGAATCTGTTATGAACGGACTGGATATGACGGTTATGTTTGTCTATTTTGGCGTATTGGTTGTAGCTGGTATTATTGGCTCGTTAAAAGCAAAGTCATCAGAAGATTTTATTTTAGCCGGACGAAACTTAGGGATGTTTATGTATTTAGGGTGTTTGTCTGCCGTTATTTTAGGCGGAGCGTCGACGATTGGAACGGCTCAGCTTGGCTATGAGCACGGGCTGTCTGGCATTTGGTTTGTGACGATGATTGGACTTGGAATCATTACGCTTGGCACGATTTTTATTAAGCGGATCTCGTCGTTGAAAGTGACGACTATCAGCGAACTGCTAGGAAAAAGATATAACGCTCAAGCGCAAATTATCAGCGCCGTTGTTGCCGCTATTTATACACTCATGGTATCAGTCACTCAAGTGATTGGAATGGGAACGATCATTCATGCGCTGCTTGGATGGAACATGACGGCCTCGATGTTAATTGGCGGTTCGATTGTTCTGTTCTATACGATTCTAGGCGGAATGTGGAGCGTAACGGTTACTGATATTATTCAATTTGTTGTGATGACGGTGGCGATTTTTGGATTTATGCTTCCAATGAGTGTCTCAGAAGCCGGAGGTTTTAAAGCACTTGCCGGAGATTTGCCATCATCTTATTTTGATTTTTCATCCATTGGATATGGTCAAATCTTTCAGTATTTCCTTCTATATACGCTTGGTATGGCAGTATCTCAAGATATTTGGCAGCGAGTATTCACGGCGCGAACAGAAAAAATTGCGCGAAACGGCTCCATTTTTGCAGGTGTGTACAGTATTGCCTACGCGATTGCCGGAAGTGTAATTGGAATGTGTGCGTATTTGCTGCTGCCAAACGCAGAAAGCAGTCAAAGCATTTTTGCGACGCTTGCAGTTCAAATCCTGCCTCAAGGATTATTAGGTCTCGTACTGGCAGGCGTTTGTTCAGCGCTGATGTCAACGGCTTCAGGAACGCTGCTTGCATCTTCTACGCTGATTAGTAATGATATTATTAAAAAAGTGTGGCTTAAAAATATTTCGGAGAAAAATTATTTAATTTTAACGCGTGTTAATACGCTTATTGTCGGCGTCCTTGCTATTGTGTTTGCTCTTTGGATTCAAGATGTGCTTGTCGCTTTAGATGTTGCGTATGCTATTTTATCAGGAGCGATTTTTGTTCCGTTTGTTGTGTCGCTGTTTTGGAAAGACATTCATCCAAAAGCCGGAGTTTCAGCGATTGTTGTCAGTACACTAGTAGTACTTGGAGGTCTATTGATTGAAGGACTTTCTTCTACCACGCCAATCCTATACGGAATTTCAAGCAGCATTATTATAATGGCTGGATTTGCGGTTATGGCTCGAAACAAAGAACTGTCTGACCAAGAGCCGGTAAGCGAAGATGTAAAATAAGAAAAGAAAGGCTTCTCCTTTACGGTGAGAAGCTTTTTATATTCCTGCTTATTATTTTAGCCAGTAATCGTACATACTAATGGATATTCCCAAAGAAAAGAGTGTTACAAATGGAACGAACAATGCTAAAAGGGCTAACTGTGTTGTGTGCAGTTCTTTTTCCTTTTGTTGTAAAAAAACCGAAATTTAAAGAAATGCTGATTGTCTTTTTTGCAAAAGGGATTTTGGCCACGCTTATTGATGCTTATGCTGTAAACACGAATCGAATCAAATATCCTGTTCGGCCGTATCCTCGCATTTTTTCAACTAATATTTTATACGATCTGCTGTTTTTCCCTTTGCTAAGTATGATTTGGGTTAGACAATCTTATGAAGACAAGCTTCCTGCAATCTTACTAAAAAGCTTAGTGTGGAGTGTGCCGATGAGTATCAGTCAGTGGTATTTAGAGAGAAATAGCAATCTGTTTAAATGGAAAAAGTGGACCATCTTTCATACATTTGCAAGTGTTAGTTTTACATTGCTGACAATCAGGGGGTTAGCTGGTCTTGTCAAAAAAGCAGATGAAAAGCTATAGTTCAGCTTTTTATCTGTTTTTTTATGCACAAATCTAGACAACATCTATCAAGCAGGAGTAAACTAAATGCTCAGATTATAGAGGTAAGGAGATTGTCAAATGAAAAGCAGAACGTCCGTAATGTTTAGTATTGTTCTGGCAATGCTAGTGGCTTCGCTTGATTCAACGATTATGAATACGACGATGCCCGTTATTGCAAAAGAGCTGGGAAGGTTTGATTTGTACGCGTGGTCGTTTGCTTCGTACATGATTGCAAGTACGATTTTATCTCCAGTAGCAGGGAGATTATCGGATTTATTTGGCCGCAAAAAAGTATTTGGGTTTGGAATTATTGCTTTTTTAATTGGTTCGATGCTTTGCGGCGTGGCAAATACGATGATTCAGCTTGTTCTTTTCCGTGCGGTTCAAGGAATAGGAGCCGGGTTTATGGTGGCGTTTCCCGCTATTATTGCCGGAGATTTATTTCCTGTAGAGAAGCGAGGGAAAATTCAGGCGCTGTTTACAACAATGTGGGGATTATCAGCTGTGTTAGCTCCGCTTTTAGGCGCTTTTTTTGTGGATTACTTAACGTGGAGGTGGATTTTCTTTATTAATTTACCGGTATGTATCGTGTCATTTCTTACGTTAATGCCGTACCAAGAAAGCTATGAGCCGAAAAGAGCAAAAGTCGATTACATCGGTGCCATTTTATTTGGAGCGGGTGTTACGTCACTCTTGCTCGTTACGGTAGTGGAACAAAACCGAGTTGTGTATACAGTCGTTGGACTTATTTTACTAGTCATTTTTTATCTGCATGAACGAAAACATGCTTCTCCGATTGTACCGCTGTCCATGTTCCAAAACAAAACGCTGTCATGGATTAATATCAATGCGTTCATTGGGACAGTAGCTTTATTCGGTACGTCGAGCTACATTCCGTTATTTTTACAGCGAGTGGCGCATTTGTCACTGTTTATGAGCGGAGTTGCGCTGTTAGGAACAGCGGTCGGCTGGATGTCTGTGTCCGTTCCTGCAGGTAAATGGATTTTAAAACACGGCTACAGAAAGCTTTTGTTAATTGGGAATGTGCTGCTGGTTGGATCAGGAACGCTGCTGCTGCTGCTAAATGAAAGTCACGGTTTCTTCTATGTGTTTTGCGTCATGATTGTCCAAGGACTATCGTTTGGACTGCTCTCTACGGTTGGAGTCATTGGTGTGCAGCAATTAGTAGGAGGACATGAAAGAGGTATTTCTACGTCATTTTTTATGTTTTGCAGAAACATGGGAACAGCAATCGGCGTTACCATTATGGGTGCTTTGCTGACTTCGGGCGGAAGCTTTATGGCAGGCATTCATCACTTGTTTTTATTTGGCTTTGCAGGAAGCATAGTGGCTTTATTAACGTCATTAAAGATTCAAAACGAGGCCGAATCAAAGCACAATCGAGCTGCTAGTTAAGGGAATTTGTGCTAAATATGTTTATTTCATAAAAAAACGGGAAGAAACCAAATAAGGTCATGGAATTGCCTAAGAAATCGTAGGCATATTCTTCTTCTTCTTTCACTTACTACATGTGGGACGCCGGGCATCGGCGTCTTTTTTTTGTGCTGTAAAGAGACTGATTACATAACTAAAAGCATATACATAAAGGGTTTTGTTCAAATAATGGGACTTTTTACAAAAATAAGTCTTTAAATGGTAAGATAGATTAGGTATAATTTAGTAGTTATTTAGCATATTCTAGAAATGTTTGGCTAAGTTTGTACGAAAAAGTGAAAGGGGAAATTTCATGTCTTGGCTCACCAAATGGTCGTTTAAAAATAAAGCGGCTATCACCATTATGTCTATTTTAATTTTAGCTTTAGGAGTCATTAGTTATTTTACACTTCCGATGGAATTCCTGCCGACCGCTGATCAGCCTCAAGTGTCAGTAGTGGTTATGGGGCAAGGAACGGATGCGGACTCTATGGAAAAACAAGTTACGTCACCGATTGAAGAAGCGGTAGCCGGTGTTAAAGGAAAAAACAACGTGTATTCGACGACGGGAGACGGCTATTCCAAAATCGATATTTCATTTGAATCCAAAACGGATATGAAAGAAGCAAAAACAAACGTCCAAGAAGCGCTGTCTTCGGTGCAGCTTCCAGCCAGCGTATCAAAGCCTAATGTTATTCAATTAAATACCTCAATGATTCCCATCGCAGATATTTCACTCACATTTAAAGAAGGATTAACAAGAGACAATCTGGATCTTGCAGAGAAAAAACTGATCCCTAAATATAAAGACGTTAAAGGCATTGCGAGTGTTCAAACGTATGGAACAGCGGATTCCTACGTGTCTATTAAAGTTGATAATAAAAAATTGTCACAAAAGAACGTGACCATTGATAAAGTCATCAGCGTGTTAGAAGGAAAAAACACGTCGCTTGCAGTTGGAGAAAAAGTCATTAATAACAAGTCGAGCAACATCAACGTAACTGGTAAAATTGACAGCTTGGATAAAGTGAAAAAGCTGCCGGTTGCACCCAATGTAACGCTAGGGGACCTTGCAAAAGTAGAGGTGAAAAAGCCTGAAGGCGTCGTGACGCATATTAACGGAAAAGATGCACTTTTACTTATTGTTACAAAAGACAGTCACTCAAACGCCGTTAGCATTACAAAAGAAGTAAAAAAACTGTCTCAGCAAATTAACAAAGACTATAACACTGTAAATGCTTCTGTATTTTTTGCAACAGGGGACAGCGTACAAAACTCTGTTCATTCCATGATGAAAGAAGTGTTGCTGGGCGCACTTTTTGCGACCGTTGTAATCATGCTGTTTTTACGCAGCGTTCGCTCTACGTTTATTACAATTGTATCCATTCCGCTATCGCTTTGCTTTACGCTTTTCCTATTATCCAAATCAGGCGTTACGCTCAATATTTTAACGCTTGGAGGGGTAGCGGTAGCGATTGGGAGATTGGTAGATGATAGTATCGTTGTTATTGAAAACATTTTCCGGAAAATGCAAAAAGAAGAATTTTCGCTTGGGTTAATTATTGATGCAACAAAAGAAGTAGGCTCTGCTATTACCGCTTCTACGTTAACGACAGTAGCCGTCTTTTTACCAATCGGCCTTGTAAACGGAGGGCTCCAGGACTTTATGCTTCCGTTCGCTCTAACGCTGACGTATTCGCTGCTGTCTTCATTAATTGTGGCGCTTACCGTTGTGCCGTTAATGAGTGCAGGATTATTAAAAAATGAAAAACTTCGTAAGCACAAGCAGCCGGTTCGTTTTACAAAGGTCATTACGTGGTCGCTGAATCATAAATGGGTTGTGCTGCTGCTTTCGCTGCTTTTATTTGTGGGATCTATTGGCGCGTACACGATGATGCCTAAAGGAGCGGTTGATAACTCTTCATCTGACTTTGTAGGCACAACGTTAAGCTATCCAAATAACACGCCAATTAAAACCGTAGAAGAAAAATCACTGCAGCTTGAACGCTATATTTTAGCTCAAAAAGAAGTAAAAGAGGTATACATGCAGCTTGGTAATACGGACGAAGGAGCCAAGTGGGGAGACGTTGGTTCGCCTACTGAAGCTACGTATACGATTACCGTAAAAGACAGTGGAAACACGGATTCGCTAATGAAACGAATCCAAAATCAAAAGAAACTCTATGACGGAGGGGATCTTAGCGTAAGTGCTGCTTCACTAATGGGAGCTTCCACTACTTCCATTACCGTTGATGTGATTGGAAACGACATGAACAAGTTAGAAAAAACGGCAAGCAGCATTAAGAAAGAAATTAGCGATATAAAAGGAGTAGACAAAGTTTCTACGAACCAAGACGAAAAGAAAACAATTTACTCTTTAGACGTAGATCCAACAAAAGCGAATACGCAGCAAGTAGCGCAGCAGCTTGGCGTTATGCTGAATAAAACGCCGATTGGGGCGATAGATTTAGAAGGCAAGCAAGCAAACGTACTTCTTGAATCTGTATTAAATCCAACATCATCAAAAGAGTTAAAAGATATTTCTATTATGACAGAGACAGGACCGTCACCTGTTTCAAAAGTGGCTTCACTAACGCAAGCTGAAAAGCCGACAAATCAGTTTCATAAAAATGGAGACCCGTATATTCAAGTAACAGCGGATGTCAATCCAGAAAAGCTTTCAGAGATTAATAAAGACATTCAAACAACAATTTTTGGAGACGGTAAGAATAAAGGACTGTCCATTTCAAAAGATGTTGACGTTGTAATCGGCGGAGCAAGCACTCAGCAAGGAGAAGACTTCTCTGACTTGTTCATTACAATGCTTGTGTCGATTGGTATTGTGTTCTTAATTATGGTGATTACGTTTAAAACAATCCGCACGCCGTTTGCGATTTTATTTTCGCTTCCGCTTGCAGCGATTGGTGCTGTGTTAGGTTTATTAATCAGCCGCATTCCAGTAGACGTAACGGCTCTACTTGGAGCACTAATGCTGATTGGTATCGTTGTGACCAATGCAATTGTACTTCTAGACCGAGTGAAGCAAAATGAAAAGAAAATGATTATGCGCGATGCGATTGTTGAAGCAGCCGCTACGCGTATGCGTCCAATTGTCATGACGTCTGCCGCTACGATTTGTGCGATGCTGCCGCTGTTATTCAAACAAAGCGAAAGCGGAAGCCTTGTTTCTCAAAGTCTAGCAGTCGTTGTAATCGGAGGATTGGCCGTTGCGACTCTGCTTACACTTGTAGTCATTCCCGTTGTATATGAACTGCTTCATTTCAGAAAATCGAAAAAGCAAAGAATACAGCAAAAACAGCAGGAAGACGTAACGCCACTATAATGTTTAAAAGAGGTTAGGACATAAGTATGTTAGGTGAAGGAAGATCCGAACGATAAATCGTTCGGATTTTTTTATTGGTAGAATGAACGTAGGTTTCATGTCTGTAGTTGCTTCTAGCTGGTGATTGGAGGGTAAGACTAAGACTCCTGCGGGAAAAGCGGAACAGGTGAGACCCCGCAGGAGCGCAAGCGACGAGGAGGCTCACCGGCCGCCCGCGGAAAGCGAAGTCTCGCATGGAAATCACCAGCGGTGTCACAAGCGGTTCAATTCATTCCTCCCATTTGTTTGTCTTTAGGTGGAATTGATTTGGATATGTCTCAGGCTCTTTTTTATGAAACCCTTTGGCTAGTCAAACGTATAGTTATATAAAGAAATGGAGGGATAGTGTGTTTGGAATAAAAGAGCTGTGCTCTGTTTGTCAAAAAGAAATTCAGCCTGGTGAAGAAGTATGGATACGGATGAAGTATCCAAGTAAAAGAGGCATGACTGAAATTAAAGCTTTTTTACATCAAGAAGCGCAGTTTGTATGCATGGACTGCTTTGAAAAAACAAAAAAATGAGTCAAATGCAGATGTTCTCTTTTCAAAATATTGACATAGTATATTTTATAGTTTAATATTTAGATAATTATCTAAATACTTAAATATGATGGAGATGAACTTCAATTGAATGAAACATTTAAAGCCTTAGCGGATCCCACTCGCAGAAAGATTTTAGAGCTGCTAAAAGAGCGGGATTTAACCGCAGGAGAAATTTCCGAGTATTTTAATATGACCAAACCAAGCATCTCAAATCATTTAAAAATCTTGAAGCAAGCGGACCTCGTTCAAGATGAAAAAAGAGGGCAGTTTGTGATTTATTCGCTAAATACAACCGTTTTTCAAGATTTAATCGGCTGGTTTTTCAGCTTTCAGAAAGGAGAGAGTTAAATGAAAAAGCACGTATTTCCTTTAGGCATTACCCTTTTAACACTGGTTGCATGGCTGATTGCACTGCCGCATCTTCCGGCTACGATGCCCATTCACTGGGGAGCAAATGGAGAAGCAGACGGATTTGCAACGAAGATAAACGCAATGATCTTAACAGTAGGCATCATGGCACTGATTTATTTTATCATTGCATTTGTTCCACGAATTGACCCGCGTAAAGAAAATTATAAGTACTTTTCAAAAACGTATAACATCCTGTTAAATGCCGTACTGCTATTATTCTTTTTTGTAAATATGAGCACTATTTTACAGGGGCTTGGCTATAACGTGCCAATGTCGTACATTGCTCCAATTATGGCTGGACTCGTTTTTATCATTATCGGAAACTACTTGCAGCGCGTGCGCTCTAACTATTTTATGGGGATTCGTACACCGTGGACATTGAGCAATGAAACCGTATGGAAAAAGACGCATCGTTTATCTGGAAAGCTCTTTTTTATCGGCGGACTGCTAATTCTTATTAGCGCTTTTTTACCTGATGGATACAAGTCAGTTATCATGTGGGGGAGTATCGTTCTGTGCGTGGCGATTCCTTATCTGTATTCGTACCTGGCGTATAAAAAAGAAATGAATATGTAAGCATACCAAAAAATCCGGTGAATACACCGGATTTTTTTATGGATAACATATCAGCCGTAACGCCACCGTTCGTGTCACGCCGGCTGATGGGAATAACTAAAGCATAAAGTATGAAACGCGTTTCAGGTCAAGAGCTGCTATGAAAAAACTTACATTTGTTTACGATCGCTTGCTTCAGGCGGCTTTTCAATCCACCCGTTTTTAATCATCACTTCGCTGCAGCGCCCCGCTACTTTTAAGTCTCGTAAAATACATGCTTCACAGTGACCGACAATATCAAGCCTCATGCTAGTAGTCATTGCCGTTGCGTAATAGGTAATGGCTACCTTGAACATTGCGCCTGCGTGAAACGTCATCAGCTTTTCTGAAAAAGGCGCGTGTGTGGACGTTGTGATTTCATTATCCAAAAGCGGAGGCGTATGAAGGTTTTCTTCGTGCATGATGGAAGAATAAAGTTCAATATGCTTGTGGGCCACATCAAGCCCCGTCTCCATGACTTTTCGCACGTCTTTTCGTTTACTTACTTGTTTAAACGCAATTAAAAGAGCTTTGGTTACCATGCTTTTACGTAAATTAAAATAAATATTTCCGGCTTCATTTGCGTTTAAAAGACGCTGCTTTCCGACAAAATCAAGAGCGTAAGACAAATCTGTGATCGACTCTTGTTTTTTCGGATTTAAAAAATAAGGAGCCGGCACATAAAGGTTTTTTGCTAAAAGCAAATCGAGCGACCGATTGTAGATTTCCATCGCATCTAAATTACATTGATGATAATAATCTCGAATATCTCGGCGAATCGACACGCTAAACGAAATGCCGTACCCTGACAAGCCGTGAATCGTCATGTCGTGAAGATATTTCAGCCAAAACGAGTCTGTAAAAAGCGGAGGTGCGTGCAAGTCCACATCTTCATCTGTAAATCCGTTCGGCAGCGGAAAATGTTCGGCCCGAAAAATGGCAGTCAGCAGCTCAATATGCTTTTCAGATAACTTTAGCGAAAAGCCAAACAGCGACCGAATCTCGGCATCCGTCACCGTTGCAAGAACGTGTTTCGCGACACAAACCGCCAGCGTATCCTGATGGTACTGCGCGCATAGACTTGTTATTTCAGTTGAAGTCAAACGCTTGCTTTCTGCGTTCAATGAGCTTTCCTCCTATCTATAAAAATGATACGTATTTATAAAAAACAGATAAGTATAGTGTGGGCAAGGGTGTGTTAAGTTATTCCATAGGTCAATTTGGAAAAAGAAAATAACGGCTAGGGTATACGTCTAGAGAAACATTGTTTTTTCGTTTTACTGTTATGAATAGGAACTATCAAAAGAATTTTTCTCAACTCTGTACTCTAACAATTTCCTCTATCTATTTTCCAAAACTACCCAATATGCTAACATAAAGATAGAACCCCTAAATGGACAAGTGATGGATAAGATGTAAAAGGAGAGTTTCGATGAAGTTTTTTGATGAAGTTTTTTAAGGATGCTTCTAAACGGGAGCATCAAAATTGGAATAAAGCTGTGTCGGCAGGTTTTTATATACTTTTATTGCTGCTGTTTGTGAACATAATAATGTATACCTATAAAGGTGCCGAGTTAGTGTCGTCATCTTCTATGTTTTGGACAGGGATCGTTGTGACGTTTGGCTATCAGTTTATTTTAAATAGAAAAAGTGAGAAAAAATGAATAAACAGCCTTGGCACCGTTCAGAAAAATTTCTGCTGCTGCTATGCTTTTTTGCACCGCCTATTGGTTATGTAGCGGTGGTGATGAATAAGAAAAAGCTAAGCCGAGAACTGTGGCTGAGTAACTTAACGGTAGCTACTATTATAATGTCCATATGGCTGCTGAAGTTTTTACCTCATCAGTGGGGAACGATTATTTTATTAACGGGAGCCGGAATCTACTGGTATCAACGAATAGTGAAGAAGTTTAAAAAGCAGCATAGATAAAGAAAGTTAAAATTTACGCATTGATATTTTGAAAAAAAGAGTTAAAATATTATAGGAATACAAATTTGTTCTATCCGTGTAAATAAAAGTATGTATTTAATATGTTTTATACTAGCTATGAATAGAGCCAACCAAATCGGTTGGTTTTTTGTATGAGTTCATTCTTTTTTTGTGGAAATTAAAGAATAGTATCCGATGTAAATCTAGAGAACATAAACAAGTGTTAAAACTGTCGGATCCGTTCTTTAAACAGGAGGCAGCCAACTAGTGTCGATAAAGAAAAAGTTATCCGTATTCTTTACTTTGCTGGTATTGTGTATTCTACTAGCGAATAATACCTTGCACTACATTCGATCAAAAAATAGATTAATAGAATTTAACAAAAAAGAAATCACGCTGGTAACAGAGGAAATTGCGTACGAAGTCGAAAACTCAAAAAATAGTGCTTCCTATATGGAAAATCGAATGGCACAAGAATTAAGAACGGCTTCGGTTGCGATTCAGGATTCTTTGCCTGCTGATTACCATGACGTCAGCAATGACCAGTTAAAGCGACTGGCTAAAAAACTGATGATATCTCACATTACATTATTAGCTCCTGCGGGAGATGATATTATAGGCGTAAAATCTTCTGATCCTAAGGAAATCAATATGTCTACAAAAGAGTGGGGCTATTGGTATACATCTTTTCGGCAGCTGCTTTCTCAGCAGACGATTACTACCAAAAAAGGAGTGACTCTACCTCACTTTTGGAGCGGTCCGATTGAAGTAGCCTCCAGCAACCCTAATCACATTGACAAGTGGGGCTATTATTACGACGGGTCTACTAATTATATTATTGATCCTTATTTCCGTGATCGGCACGTACTGGATTTTGAAAAAAGGTTCGGTCCTACGAACGTGATGAACCGCTTCACAGAAAATCTGGAAGGCGTTCTTGAACTAACCGTTTTTAACCCCAAAAATT
This sequence comes from Priestia sp. MDV22-iso46, assembly GCF_058629175.1. Classification (NCBI taxonomy): domain Bacteria; kingdom Bacillati; phylum Bacillota; class Bacilli; order Caryophanales; family Bacillaceae; genus Priestia; species Priestia sp. MDV22-iso46. The sequence goes on along the minus strand of NZ_JBZVWT010000001.1, from coordinate 1,886,405 downwards.
TTGGGAAAAGAAATCAAAACGTATACTTAAACGGCAATAAATATATTAAAATAAAAGATCAGCCGATTTGGTACGGAACATACACGTACCGAAATACCGAACGGGATAAAAAATCCATACAAGAGGTCTTAAAAACGGGAAAATCACAAAGCTATCTTGCTGAAATTAACCATAAAAAAGTATTAAAGACATTGGTACCGATTAAAGAAAAAAATACTCCAGCTTATGTAATAGGCGTAGTGTATGACTACGGACTTATTGAAAAAGAACTGCAGCAAGAATTAATTAAACATTTATTATTGTCTCTTCCGTTTATCTTTATTGTCCTTATTATAAGCTTTATCTTCTCTACATCCATTACGCGGCCGATTAAACATATTATGGAGCACGTGAACCAAATCGCTAAAGGTAATTTCGGCAAGGTGCTGAATACAAGAAGAAAAGATGAGCTGGGAGGACTTGTAGCAAACATCAACCACCTTTCTCACTTTTTAAAAACATATGTAGATGATTTAAAGAAAAGTCAGGAAGAAAGTGAGTATCATGCGTACCACGATTTTTTGACAGGATTGCCGAACAGAAGATATTTTAAAGAACAATTAAACAGGCGCTTAATTGAGTCGAAGGAAAAGTCCATTCGTCACGTAGCCGTGTTATTTATGGATATAGACCGGTTTAAAGATATTAATGATACGCTAGGGCATTCAAAAGGAGATCAGCTTATACAGCTGATAGCTAACCGAATTAAAGAATGTCTTCCTTCTGCTAACAGCTTTCTTACAAGGCAAGGAGGAGACGAGTTTGTCATTTTATTCAGTGATTTTACACCGGAAGAAGTTAAAGGTATCACCGAGAAGATCATGGCGTATGTTCAACAGCCCTGCTACATTGACAACGATGAAGTGTTCGTCAGTATAAGCAGCGGATTAAGCTTTTATCCCGAGCATTCTACGAATTTAGATACGCTTATTACGTATGCAGATGTTGCCATGTATGCTTCAAAAAGACAAGGCGGCAGTAAAGTAAGTATCTATCATGACTCGTTAAATAAAAAACAAGCTGAAAAAGTTCACATCGAAACGCGCTTGCGAAAAGCAATTCAAAAAGGCGACATTGACGTTTACTATCAGCCGAAAATAGAAGCAAAGCGCAATGTAATCACCGGCGTAGAAGCATTAGTTCGCTGGAATGACGCAGAGCTTGGATTTGTTTCTCCAGAAGCGTTTATCCCTATAGCAGAAGAAGCTGGTTTGATTCAATACTTATGGGAAGTTGTGATGAAGAAAGCTTGTTCTCAAGTCAGCGAATGGAATAAGGTCTCAGACGAAAAAATGACGCTAGCGGTCAATTTTTCCCCGCGGCAATTTCAAGATCCGATTGTGTTGGTTAATGAAATTAAACACTTTCTTTCGCTGCATAGATTTGATCCCGCTTGGTTTGAAATGGAAATTACAGAAAGTACACTGCTTATGAACGCGGAAGAAACGATTAAAGCTTTACATCTGTTAAAGAAATATGGTATATCAATTTCTATCGATGATTTTGGAACCGGATATTCTTCGTTGAGTTATTTAAAAAAATTACCAATCGATTGTTTGAAAATCGACCGGTCTTTTATCCAAGATATTCAAGAAGATTACAGCAACAGTGAAATTGCCCAGGCGATTATCAGCTTATCTCAAAGCTTAAAGCTGGAGGTAATCGCAGAAGGTGTAGAAGAAGAATATCAAAAAGCGTTTTTAATGAAAAATGGCTGTGATCACATGCAGGGATACTTGTTTAGCAAGCCTCTTGCTGCAGAAGATTTTGAAGAAGCGTTTTTAAATAGCTGAAGCAAAACCATCATTTAAAAATAAACTTACTAAGAAAAGGGAAGAGGACATAAAAAGATGGCACTAAGTACACAAAATTTAATTGCTCAAAAATTTTTAGAAACACTAGGCACGAATTCAACTGAAATAGATAAAAAAATAGGTCAAGCTGACACATTTATGAATGCGGTGAAAGAGCTGATTGATTTATGCGGAGACAATCCGGAAAGAGACGGCCTTGAAGAGACGCCGTACCGCGTGCTAAAGGCGTTTTTAGAATACACGGAAGGCTACCGAGAAGATCCGAAAGCTCATTTGGAAAAAACATTTGATGTGAATCACAATGAATTGGTGTTAATACGAGACATTGAATTTCACTCAATGTGTGAACATCACTTTGCACCGTTCTTTGGCGTTGCTCACGTTGGGTATATACCGGATAAAAAAATTACAGGTTTATCTAAAATCGCTCGTACGGTAGAAGGATACGCAAAGAGATTCCAAGTTCAAGAACGTCTAACAAATGAAATTGCAGATGCAATCGAAGAAGTGTTAGAGCCGAAAGGAGTCATGGTGATTATTGAAGCAAAGCATATGTGCATGTGCGGAAGAGGAATTAAAAAGTCTTCAGCTTCTACAGCCACTTCATCCGTTCGAGGCACATTTATGGAAAAACCAGAGGTTCGAGGAGAATTTTTATCTCTTTTACAGCGACAAATGTAAAGAAACAAAAAGCCATATAAGCTGAGAAGCAGAAGCGAGGTGAGCTGTATGCAACATGTTGACGTACTGATTATTGGCGGAGGACCCGCTGGTATCTCTGCTGCCGTGTGGTGTAAAAGGCTAGGCGTTGAGTGCTTGCTTCTTGAAGAGCAGGCACAGTTAGGCGGACAGCTGTTTACTATTTATAATGAGATTATTGATTATCCCGGAATACAAGCGGAAAATGGAATCGAAATGCAGCGTAAAATGGTTCAGCATTTTATGGATATGGACTGCCTATATGAAGTGAATACAAAAGTAAATTCCATTGATGAACGTTCTAAAACAGTAAAAGTAAAGCAGCAAGAAACAGAAAAGGAAATTAGCTATACGTATCTTATTTTAGCAACGGGCTCTAGTCAGCGAAAGCTCGGAGTGCCTGGTGAGCAGCAAATGATTGACCGAGGAGAAGTATATTCAGCTTCAGCAGACGGAGAACGGTTAAAAGGCAAAAGGGTTGCTCTCATTGGCGGAGGAGACCGGGCTTTTGAAGGAGCACATCTTTTAGCATCACAAGCAAAACAAGTATATTTGATTCATCGTTCTACGCATTTCAAAGCAAGAGAGCAATACGTTGAAAAAGTTCTTTCCGACCCCGGTGTTAAGGTAATGACAGATACCGAAGTGACGGCTATCCACGGAAAGCATCACGTCACATCGATCGATTTAAAAAGTAAAAACAGTGAATGTAAGAACCTATCGGTAGACGCAGTGCTGATTAGGCTAGGCATAGCACCCAATGTTGAACTTATTAAAGAAAAAGTCACCACTACACAAAGCGGGCTCATCGTCATCAATGAAGTGCATCAAAGCAGCGACCCAGCTATTTATGCAATTGGAGACGCGTGCACGACTCCTTTGTTTTCTAGTATCAGCTCTTCAGCCGGTCAAGGAGCGATTGTAGCCAAGTATGTATCGAGCCTTTTGAAAAAGTCATGAGATCAAAAGCATCTATCGAATCGATAGATGCTTTTTTTACGTAACGTAGTAGAAAAAACATAGCAGAAGTATATTCACAGGCAGACAAATCGTTTGGAAAAAAGCAATGTAGTTTTTAGGCACAGCGCTGATTCTTTTTACTAGAATACACTCGGTAATGAAATTAAAAAGAATAATGATAGAAGCGACCGTTATATACGCCCAGACGTTCTGCTGAAACAAACGAGTAAAAAGAGGCGAGAAAAGAAGTAGAAAAGCAGCGGTTTGAAAGGAACCTCTAGAAAATAAGTCATATTTTTTAGGACTTTGAGTCACGCTATCCCTCCTTTATATGTTTTATTTTACCAAACTAAAAAGACTTTAAAAACGTTTTCAGCTATCTTTACCTGAGATGTTCCTCAATTGGGAAAAGTAAGGTAAAGTATATGTCAAATATAGCTTATAATAATATAAAAGAAATAGATAAAAGGAGGCGCCATGAGATCTTGCCGGATAAAAACACGGAGAAGGAGCAGTCGATCATGATCATGAAACGTCTTGATCGTTTGAATACGCAGCTTTTAAAAGAATACAGTGAAGGTATTTTTTTTATCAACTGTGAAGGCGATATCATGTTTAGCAACGAAGCAGCCTTCAAGCTAACGGGAAATGAACACAAAGAAAAAAGCCAGCAGCTGACAGCTCTTATACATACGTCGAAACAACAGCAGGCACAAGATTTCTTTCAACGTGCTTTACAAGGGGAAAAAGTTCAGTTTTCGACGACGATTAATCACAACACAAAAAAAGAACTTCATTTGGATATTACTCTCATTCCTATTATCGTAAGTGAGCAAGTAGCAGGAGTCTACGCCGTGTGCCGAGATGATTCAAAAGAACAAGAGCGCTCTAATCACATTTCTAAATTAGAAACGCATTTAAAAATGGAGCAAAAGCTTGCGAATGTAGGAAGCTGGTATTACGATGTGCGGGAAGATAAAAGCTATTGGTCGCCTCAGCTGTATAATATTTACGGATTAAATCCTAATCAGCACTTTACTCCTTCTTTAAAGAACGTTCTTCAATTCGTCAATCGCTGTGGCCAAAAAAGATTAGAAAAAGCCGTTATGGAGGCACTTTCGACGGGAGGAAGCTACACGATTGAATATACACTGCTGCGGCCGAGCGGTGAAGAACGTACGGTGTTTGAGCAAGCGGATGCACTAGTAGATGAGCAAGGAAACATCGTACAGCTGATTGGCGTTGTGCACGATATTACCGAATCAAAAGTAATTACGAATGAATTAAAGCAAAAAGAACAGCAGTTTCAAACGATTTACAACAATTTGGATGCTGGAATATGGTCCGTTGATGTGCAGAGCAATGAAATGATTGTCTGCTCTAGTGGTGTTAGTAACATTTACGGAGAAGATGCGGCTAAATTTTTAGGAAATAGAGATCTGTGGGAAAGCTTTATTCATCCAGAAGATAAACCAGCTGTGGCAAAAGGGCAGCATCAATTACAAAAAGGAAAAATGATTCGTCAGCAGTATCGAATCTACACAAAAACAGGTGAGATGAAATGGGTAAAAGATCGATGCATTCCCACGCTTGACGAAAACGGCAAGCTGATGCGCATAGACGGCATTGTTGAAGATATTACCGCAGAAAAAAAGTACATGGATCATGTTGAATATCTTGCAACTCATGATCATGTGACAAACTTACCGAATCGAAGAAAGTTTGAAAGAGAATTAAAAAATTTCATTCGACAAATGAAAAAAGAAAGAGATTTATTAGCGGTTTTTTATCTAGGACTGAATCGCTTCAAGCATATTAATGACACATTAGGCCATGACGTAGGCGATCGCCTGCTGCGGCGTATCGCCAATCGGTTAAAAAAGTGCGTTACGCTAGATGTGATGCTAGCTAGAGCAGGAGAAGACGAGCTTGCGATTTGTTTTTTATCTCTTGCACATATCCATGAATGTCAAAAGCTAGCTGCTGCTCTTTTACAAGAAATCGAAAAAGAAATTACCATTGACGACTTTTCTCTGTGCGTTACAGCCAGTATAGGAATCAGCATCTACCCGCATGACGGTGAAGATGCGAAGATGCTACTAACGAATGCCAACCTTGCTATGAGGCGTGCAAAAGAAGTCGGACGAAGCGACTGGCAGCTGTACTCTCCGTTAATGGACAGCGAGACGTATAAAAGCTATCACCTGGAAAAAGGATTGCGCAACGCACTTCTTCAAGATGAGTTTTTTATTGAATATCAGCCAAAGGTTCATACAAACAGCAGAGAGATTGATAGTATCGAAGCATTAATTCGCTGGAATCATCCGGAATGGGGACGCGTATCACCGGAAGACTTTATTCCATTAGCAGAAGAAACTCATTTAATTATTGAACTCGGCGACTGGGTAATCCAGCATGTGTGCAAGCAGCTGCAGCAGTGGAAGAATCAAGGATTACAAATCGTGCCCGTTTCGATTAATGTCTCGTCTAAACATTTGCTGAAAAGCGGATTTGTAGAGCACGTTCAACAAACGTTAGCTCATTACAACATCGATCCTTCATTCATTGAATTTGAAGTGACGGAAAGCTCCATTATTCAGTATGAAGAACACGTAAAAAAAGTCATGGATGAATTAAAGAAAATTGGCGTAACGTTTGCATTAGATGATTTTGGCACCGGTTTTTCTTCGTTATCACATTTAAAAGACTTCGAATTTAACACGCTCAAAATCGATAAAACATTTATTCAACACGCGACCGATAAAGGAAAGCAGCAGGCGATCACAAAAAGCATTTTATACTTAGCTCATGCTCTTAACATGAAAGTAATCGCAGAAGGCGTTGAAACAAAAGAGCAGCTCGCCTTTTTACAAAAGCATGAATGTTCCTTTATTCAAGGCTACATTGTTAGTCAGCCAGCTGCTCCTCAAAAAATCGCCGAATATTTAAAGAAACCATTTCTATAAAAAAAGTGATGTCTCGACGGAGACATCACTTTTTTTACGCTTGAATAGGTTTTCGAAGCGTCCAAATTTGGTAAAACATATAAAGAGACTGATAGATGGTCAAATACGTCAGCAAGATCCAGCCGTTCATTAAGTACGGATAAATGGCTTGCTATACGGAGTAGATTACTGATAAGGCATGTAAACTGGGAGGGGTCAAGAGAGGGAGGTTCAGAAATGATTGTTAAGCTAGCTGAAGAAGAAAATGAAGTAAGTTATAGCAGAATCTTATGGAAGTACTATAGGTAAATTGCTTTAAATATGTTAAAAATTCTGACAAAACCAAAGACAAAGAAAACGTTATCGATTATAATAGAAGAATAATGAATGATAGTCATTCATTATTCTTCTTGCTGTTTATAAATTTCCATCACATTAATCATAAATGAATGATAGTCATTCATTTATGCGCATCAAAATAGAAGGGGGTGTGTATGAGAATTATATTAGTTGAATGGAGGAAACAAGATGGAAGGTAAGCCAAGTGCTACATTTGTTCGTACGCTAACGCTTCGATCACTCGTCATTTTAGGTCTTGCATATATGGCTCCAATGACGGTTTTTACTACATATGGAGTTGTAGCTCAAACTACGCATGGCATGGTTTCTATGGCATATGTCCTTGCCCTTGCAGCGATGCTATTTACCGCATACAGCTACGGGCATATGGCTAAAGAATATCCTTTATCAGGCTCGGCCTATACGTATACGCAAAAATCTATAAGTCCTCACATAGGATTTCTTGTCGGCTGGTCTGTGCTTTTAGATTATCTTTTTTTACCAATGATTAATTTTTTGTTAGCGGGAACTTTTTTATCAGCTGCGTTTCCGTCTATTCCATCGTCTCTTTGGATTTTACTTTTTATTGTTATTATTACTTGTATAAACGTGTTTGGTATTCAAATGACAGCAAAAGTGAATGGAATACTTGTTCTTTTTCAATTTTTTGTAACAGCTCTATTTGTTATCTTATCGATTAAGAAAATGATAGAAGGAGAAAGTGATCTTTTGTTCTTTTCTTCTTTACAGCTCTTTGACTCAAAGGATTCTTTTTCTTTTGTTCTTTCAGGAGCTTCAATTCTTTGCTTATCTTTCCTTGGTTTTGATGCTGTGACTACGCTTTCTGAAGAAACAGTTGATCCAAAGAAAAATGTACCAAAGGCTATTTTTCTTGTAGCATTTATAGGAGGAATACTCTTTATACTCGTTTCGTACATTACCCAGCTTGTTTATCCAAACTATCATTCATTTAAAGTTGTAGATTCAGCTTCGTTTGAAATAGCAGCCTATATTGGAGGAACGCTCTTTTCATCCGTCTTTCTTGCCGGAATTATCACTTCAACGATTGCATCAGGAATTTCTTCACACGCCAGTGCTTCACGGCTGCTTTATGCAATGGGCAGAGAATCAATGCTGCCTAAAAGATTATTTGCCTATATACATCCCAAATATAAAACACCATCACGAAACGTTATTTTTATTGGGGTACTCTCATTAAGTGCACTTGCAATGGACGTAGTTACAGCCGCTTCCTTTATCAATTTTGGCGCGTTGATTGCATTCACATTTGTAAATATCTCTGTTATCTTTCACTATTATATCCGTGGAAAACAAAGAGATTTTAAAGGCACATGCCGTTATTTAATCAGCCCCATTATTGGAGCGGTCTTTACAGTTTGGCTATGGACAAGCTTAGATATAAAATCTATTTCGTTAGGGAGCATTTGGGTTGTTATAGGCTTTATTTATCTAGTATACAAGACGTCGTTTTTTACAAAAGCACCGCCGCAATTTGCCTTTGATGAAAAAACAGAGCCTAACCAGCTCAAAACCGAACATATATCTTGATAAAGTACATTATTAATTATCTGAAATTTCTAACACAAAAGGAGAGGTTAAAATGAAAGAAACAGTAAAAGTTGGTCTTATTCAAGTTGAGTGTGAAGAAAGCGTTGAAGCTAATATTAACTATACGTTCACAAAAATTAAAGACGCCGCAGCGAATGGAGCTCAAATTATTTGTCTACAAGAACTATTTAATGCTCAATACTTCCCTCAAAGTGTTTCACCGGCAGGATATGAGCTGGCTATACCAGCAGAGAGCTCCGTATTAAAAGAAATGGCAGACCTCGCAGAAGAGCTGAAAGTTGTATTAATTGTTCCTTTTTATGAAAAAGCAGCTAGAGGCGTTTATTTTAATAGTGCAGCCGTATTCGACGCAGACGGAACTTGCTTAGGAATTACAAGAAAGAACCACATTCCTGATGGTCCGAACTATCATGAAAAATATTATTTTGTTCCAGGAAATACGGGATATCCTGTATATGAAACGCAATATGGAACAATCGGAGTAGGAATTTGCTGGGATGAATGGTTCCCAGAAGTAGCACGAATATTATCACTGCAAGGAGCGGATATTCTATTCTATCCTTCTGCGATTGGTTCAGAGCCTGATCATCCTGAGCTTTCAACTCGTCCCGCATGGGAAAAAGCTATTTCAGCACATGGGATTTCAAACGGCGTTTTTGTGGCTGCGGTGAACCGGGTAGGAACTGAAAAAGAGATGACCTTTTACGGAGGAAGCTTTGTAAGCAATCCAATGGGAGAAATTCTACAATCTTTAACGGATGAAGAAGGAATTTTGATTCAAGAAGTTGATTTAAAAGAAATCGATTCGACGCGTAATTTGCTTCAGTTTATGCGTGACAGAAGACCAGATACGTACGAATTATTATTAAAAAAAGAAGCGTTCCGCACGCCTTCAAATGTATAAGCTTAATTTCTAGTATAAAAAGAAAGGAGCCAAACAGAATGGTACATAAAACAAGCTGGATTTGGGATGAACGATTTTTACGCCATGACACGGGCAAGATTCAGTATGTATTTGAAGGTGGAGGAACATTAGAGCCTTGTGACGAGTTTGAAAACAAGCATCGAATGAATGTGATCAAAGAAATGATTGAAAAAAGCGGCTTAGTACATTACTTAGTTAGACAATCACCTTATGAAGCATCGGATGAAGATTTACTTCGGGTTCATACTAAAAACCATATCCGGCATGTTCAAAAAGCATGTGAAGCGGGAACAAGGGAGGTTGGACCTGAGGCCTATGCATCTGCTGAAACGGAAGGGATCGCGAGGCTATCTGCAGGTGCCGTTATGAAAGCAGTAGATACGGTGATGGAAAGTGAAACAATAAGTAAAGTCTATGCTCAAATACGTCCGCCAGGGCATCATGCGTCTTCAGACCAAGCAATGGGCTTTTGTTTTTATAACAATGTAGCTGTAGGCGCTGCCTATGCAATTGAACATTACGGGTTAAAAAGAATCGTCATCTTGGATTGGGATGTTCATCATGGAAATGGAACACAAGACATTTTTTATGAACGTGACGATGTACTTGTTATTTCGGTTCATGAAGAAGACTATTTTCCATTAGAATCCGGTCAGGTACATGAAGCCGGACAAGGAAAAGGTGAAGGATACAATATAAATATACCAGTACCTCCCCTGACTGGAGATGAAGGCTATCAATATGTATTTGAATCTATCATTGCACCAGTCATTAAACAATTTCAGCCTGAGCTTATCATAATATCAGCCGGACAAGATGCAAATGCATTGGATCCTATTTCTCGTTTAATGGTGACAAGAGAAGGGTTTAAATATATGGCAAACCAAATAAGAGAATTAGCAGAATCATATTGCGAAGGAAGGCTCATTGTAGCACAAGAAGGAGGGTATAACCTAGCATATCTTCCTATCGCCACCATGGGGGTTATTGAAGGACTTACCGGGGTAGATGTGAACTGGAAAGATCCGCACGTTTTGCCGCACAGAACAACACCGACTGCTCTATTCCAAGCAGTAGATAACGTTGTAAACTATCAGAAAAGGTTTTGGAAGTTTGCTGAGAAGGAAAGCTTTTGTTGAGGTAAGGTTATTAAAGCAATTAATAGCGTCGATATGTTAGAAACAAATAAATGAAATCACATGACAAAAAAGAGTCTCCGTAACGGAGACTCTTTTAAAATACCAATTAACGTAACAATTGAAGTACGTTTTGCGGCTGCTGGTTAGCTTGACTTAACATAGCTTGAGAAGCCTGAGATAAAATTGAATTCTTTGTTTGTTCCATCATTTCTTTCGCCATCGCGCGAACATTTGCTTTTACAAATGACTAGACTATATCTTCACCCTCTCAAAAAAAGTAGGGGTTGGGCACTTCGGATATAAATAAGCGGAACAGCAGATTTTTATCCTACAGATTTCATCGTCATAGCAGGCTGCCTTAGACGGTCTATCTTAGTCGTTGAACTTTCTCCAGAGTTTCCTCACAGGAGCTTAGCTGCTGATTGCCCAATCTTTTCTTTTTTTAAACCGTTGCGCCTGTTGTTTCCAACTACGCTGTGGTAAGAAAAGCTCTTAGGGGTTTCCAGCAATTCACCCAATTATAATCACTAGCCGTTACCAGCTAGGACGACTGTGCTTGTTGCTGCTTAGGCAGCTAAAGCATAATCTACGTCACGGATACGTGATTCCGCAGCTGTTAGGTTTTCAGATGATGTGCTTAGGTTGTTAATCGTGTGTTCTAAACGATTTTGTTTAGCACCAAGTTGAGAACGCTCATCTGAAACATTTTTAATTGCTGTATCGATTGTATCGATTGCAGCAGTAGATGTAGCAGCATCTACACTTAAATCAATATCTTTAACTCCTAAACTAGTTGAGTCCATTTTAGCAAACGTTACATCAATTTTTTGATCTTTATTCGCCCCAATCTGAAAAGTGAACTTCCCAGCATTTCCACCTGTACCGTCTAATAACTTCTGAGTGTTAAATTCTGTGTCGGTAGCAATTCTATCTACTTCACTTATTAGGTCAGTCACTTCTTTTTGAATTTCAGCTCTATCATCTGTAGTATTTGTATCACTACTTGATTGAACAGCCAATTCACGAACACGTTGCAAAATAGAATGCGTTTCGTTTAATGCACCTTCCCCAGTTTGGATCATTGATACTCCATCTTGAGCATTACGAGAAGCTTGATCCAATCCGCGAATCTGCCCGCGCATCTTCTCAGAAATTGCAAGACCTGCTGCATCATCAGCGGCATTGTTAATACGCTGGCCAGAAGATAATTTCTCCATGGATTTTGCTTGTGCATTGTTAGCTGTGTTGTACTGACGGTACGTGTTTAAAGCTGTAATGTTGTGATTAATTCTCATTTTCCTTACCTCCGTATAATGGTTTTACTTCTTGGTTTACATCCTTGTATGCAAGAAGTGTCCCGCTTTGAGCCGGGATAAAAGCAATCGAACATCTTTGGAAAATATGTTCATACTATATATCGACTGAGAGGTGAGGTTGTTTATACTTTCCATTAATTTATTAAATAAAAAATTTGTGCGTATCTAAAAAGAAAAACCAGTTCTCTATATGAACTGGTCTTTAGCATTAATGAGTAGCTCCGCCTGAAACTAAAATATCATCTTCCGTTACAATTGTGGTTTTTGCGATGGAAAGCAACCCTTGCACAATCAAATCCAACGACATACTCGCTTTCCCTGGATGATTCACGGCTTGTTCAGGAAGGTAAGGGATATGAACAAATCCACCTTTAATACAACAGTTTTGAATCATGTTCATGAGTCCGTAAAACACGTGGTTACAGACAAAGGTTCCAGCAGTTTGAGAGACGCTGCTTGGAATGCCTGCTTGGCGCAGGTTTTCGACAGCTGCTTTGATGGGCAGTGTCGAAAAGTATGCGGCAGGGCCGTTTTCAATAATAGGGCGATCAATGGGCTGCTGGCCAATATTGTCAGGGATTCGAGCGTCGTCTACGTTAATAGCAACGCGTTCGACCGTAATTCCTTCTCTGCCGCCTGCTTGTCCAACGCAAATGACGATGGAGGGGCTTATTTCTTCTATATAAGTATGAAGCTTTGAGAGTGATTCACCAAAAACAGTAGGGAGAGGCTTAGCAATAATTCGGTAGTCTTCAACAGCAACACCGTCTAAAGTTTTTACAGCTTCTAACGATGGATTAATGCTTTCGCCTTCAAATGGTTCAAACCCGGTTAATAATACAGTTGTCATTCTATTAATCTCCTTTAAAAGTGATATACAAGGTAGTACATCAGCAACGTATTAATCACAAAAACTGAAAGAGCAATTGGTACTTGTGCTTTAATGACTGCGTTTTTGTCTTTCAATTCAAGCAGCATGGCAGGCACGACGTTAAAGTTCGCTGCCATCGGTGTTAAAAGCGTTCCGCAGTAACCCGCAAACATCCCTAACGCGGCCATAATAGCAGGGTTCCCTCCGTGCATATGTACAATCAGCGGAAGTCCAATGCCTCCAGTAATAACGGCAAACGCTGCAAATGCATTTCCCATTACAATCGTAAATAACAGCATCCCCAAGCAGTATGCAAGTACAGCAACAAATGCATAGTTAGTCGGCAGTACATCACTTACAATATCCGAGACTACTGTTCCAACGCCTGATTTTGAAAAGATACCGCCAAGTGCTGCCAGCATTTGCGGTAAAATAACTGCCCAGCCGACTGCTTGAAGCAAGCGGCTTCCTTCTTTAACAGGCACGTCCATTTTCGCTTTTGTGACGCCCATTGAAGCGATAAAAGCAATGACAGCAGCGATTGCCAGTGAAATTAACGTGACCTTTTCTGGATCAATTAACGCCCAGTTTCCAAATTTAATTTTGCCAAAAAGAAGGGTACCGATAATCGTAAAAATAGGAATAAATAAAGCTGGTAAAAAGATTTTATTCTTTAATCTTTGTGCGTGAGCCACTCGTTCTTCAGCAGGTGTTTCCGCTTCATTGGATTTAGTCACGCGGTTAAATGAAGCAAGCAGCACCATGATAATAACTAAGCACCCTACATAAAAAGGCGGAATCACGTTGCCAAATAAAAACGTAATGGAAAACAGCGCCCAGAATAGGGAAGATCCTAAACGGTTAGGATGGTTAGGGTCACGCGCAATTCGAATCGCGATAAAAGCGACAATAATACCGAGTAAGTAGTAAATCGTATCAAGTGTCAGGATGCTTTTCATTTAACTCGCCTCCGTCTTTGAAGATGATGTTGGTTTGTGCTTCGTCATTTTTTTGTGAATACGTCGGTCTAATTGACGGAAACGAATAGCGCTGATTACTAGAGCTGATATTGCAGTGGGAATACCCCAAAGCGCCATATCCCAGACGTCTACGTGAATGCCTACTGAGTCAAAGAAACCTTTCATTAAGAGAATTCCACCCGTTGCAATAAAGATATCTTCTCCGAAAAACCAGCCTGTATTTTCAGCTGCCGCTGCGTGGGCGCGAATATCTTCTTTTACTTTAGGAGGAAGCTCTCCGTATTTTGCACGAGCTGCCCCTTCAGACATAGGTGCAACTAACGGACGCACGGATTGAGCGTGTCCGCCGATATTTAAGCCGACTGCGGCTGAGATTTCACGGATGAAAAGGTATATAAGTAAAACATTTCCAGAAGAAGCGTTTTTGGCTTTTTTGATCAGCACTTCTGCTTGTTCTTTTAACCCGTATTTTTCTAACACGCCGAAGATAGGAAGAGTAAGTAAAATAGCCATAGACATATAGCGGTTATCTACAAAGAACTGTCCAAACATCGTGATTACTTCATGCAGCGACAAGCCTGATACAAGGCCCGTCACGATGCCTGCAACAGTTACCACAAGCAGCGTGTTTAAACGAAATAAAAATCCCACTGCCACTAACAAAACCCCAATTAATTTCAACATAAAAAAATCCCCCCTGAGTATGTATAAATCGTGCTGTAAATTCACCTCCATTGCTTTTCTAAAAAAACAAAGATGTTTTGAGTATAAACAATTCTGAAAATTAAAACAAGATAGTTAAGACATAAAATAGTTATATTGGTGAACTAAAAGCATAAAAAGAAGGTTTATACACAACATGCATGTAGAAATAAAAGAGAGAATTTTGCCAAGAAGTTTGGGCAGAAACTTTTTAAGCTGATCTGCTGAAAACACCTCTCCTGAAATACCAAAAATGGTGTATAATGCTAAAAGGTAAGAATATAGAATTATATAGATTACATATAGGTGAATCTATATGACTATGTTTTAAACAATTTATTGAAGGGGGAAGGAGCATTTGAATTGTTCAAATTGCGGCCATCTTAATGATGGAGGGAAGTTTTGCGTGAAATGCGGTCATAAATTACAAGAAGAGGCAGCTGTAAGCCAGACGGCAGCAGCATCCGAATATCAGTCTCAATCTCAGCCGCAAACAGCGTATGTGCCTCAACAACCTAATCAGCGTGTTCGTCAGGCGAAAAAAGTGTCAAAATCATTTTTTAGTTATTTTACAGAAGGAATTAAAAATCCAACAGCTACAGCGCACGCAGCAGGTGAAAGTCAATTCGTTAATGCTCTTATCACGGTCATTCTTTATGCTCTTAGTATACCTATTATGCTGTATGTAGGCTGGAAGCTATTATTGATTCAATTTGTTCGAAGCATGTTCAAACTTCCTATTATCAGTGAAGAGCTGGCTCCATCCGACATGGAGGATTTTAATACGGGCACTGATTTAATAAAAGCCACAGATATCAATAGCATTATTCATTTTAATTTTACCGATTTTGTCTTTAAGCAAGGGATTTTCATTTTTATCGGACTCGCGGTTATTATTGGAGCAACATATGTTGCAGCAAAGTTTGGAAAAGTAGACGTTTCCTTTAAAGAATTTTTCTCACGCTTTGGCACGTTTATGATTATTCCAACAGCGCTTCTTCTAATTGGACTTGTACTTGCATTTCTTCATGTGGAATACTTCTCTTATTTTATGAATTTTGGTTTATTGAGTATTTTCCTTGTCGTTCCATTTACGATTGCTAGCTTTAAGCAAAACGGAACAAATGGGCTTGATCGTATCTATAGCACTCTTATTGTGTATGTAGTAATTACGATTGTGCTGACGTTTATTGCGAATGGTTTAGGAGAAGAAGCCAAAACCATTATTACGAGAATGGGAAACAGCAGTGAATTGAATGATCTATTTTAAGTCGACAGAAAGCATCGTATACAGCGGTGCTTTTTCATACCATTATAAAAAAGGAGTGTAGAAATTGGGATATTGCAGAGAGTGTGGCCATCAGTTAACAAATGAGCATGAATTTTGCCCGGAGTGTGGACATCCCGTCGAAAGGAAAGCGGCTTCTAGTGAAGGAGCAGCATCACAGCGTTACGCAGAACCTGCATCATCTTCAGTAGAGGAAGGAAGACAATCGGTAAAGCCTTCAAACAAAAAAACAAAGGTTATAACCATTTCAGTTATAGCAGCAGCTGCTATACTTGGCGGTGCTTATTACGGAATAGATAAAACAATGATGGCGCCTAAAGCCGTGTCAGAAAAATTTATTGCTTCAGTAAAGGGCAATGATGTTGACAAAGTAAAAAAATATGTAAATGATGGTCAAATTCAACTAGAAGCCAACGATGAACAAACAAAATCATTTATTACATATTTGCACGAAAATCCGGATGTAATGAAATCAATCTCTGAAGGACTAGCGGCAGATAGCAGAGCGCTTGAAGCAGGAGTTCCAAGCGAAGATCACTCTTCATACGCTAAGCTAGAACAAGACGGAAAGAAGTGGGGAATCTTTGATCATTACACGGTACAAATAAACCCTGTATATGCAAAAGCTCAGTCTACAGAAGATGCGACAGTAGTATATATTGACGGTCAAAAAGCTGGAACGGTAAGCAGTGACTCTTCTAAAAAGGTTGGTCCATTTTTACCTGGTACGCATATTGTAAAAGGTGAAGTGCAAAACGATTATGGAAAAGTTGAAAACGAACAAGAGATTGAAGCTACTAACGGAGAAGATGTGGACGTTGAGTTTGATTGGTCAGATCATGCGGTGTACATTTCTTCAGATTATGATGATGCGACGCTGTTCGTTAATGGTAAAGACACAAAAACAGAAATTGGCGATATTGATTATTTAGGCCCACTGCCAATGGATGGTTCTATAAAAATATATGCAAAACGTAAATTTGATTCTGGAGAAAAGAAAACGGAAGAAGTATCAATTAAAAAAGGCATGGAAGATGTTGCGCTTAATTTTGATGAAGAAAATACGACAGAAGCTATGGCAAAAGCATCGGCTCCTTCTAAGAATCAAGAGACGACGGACAAAGGTTCAGAAGTTAATTCTGGAGTATCTACTAGTGAAGTTTCTAGTTTTATCGAACAATATATGTACGCTACAATTTCATCAATTAACAGTGGAGACTTTTCTATTGCAGAGCCTTATATCGATACTAACGGACCAAAATACAAGGAACAAAAAGATTATACAGCTTACCTAATCAAAAAAGGCATAACAGAGGATTTATTAAGCTTTAACGTAAATAGAGTAACAAAACTCGATGACTCTATGTATAAAGTATATACAACAGAAGAGTATGATATTTCGTATGGAGACGGATCTGTGAAATATAAAAAATTCAACAGTATTCATAAAGTAAAAGAGTTATCTGATGGAAGTTTAGGTGTTTATCAGCTTATTAGTTCAACTGAAGTAAAGTAATAGCTAATAAATCACCCCTGAAACAGCAAATAACATGGTAGGTGAAAACAAATAAAAAAAGACGTCTTCTATGAAAAGACGTCTTTTTTTATGAATGAATCCCGATATCAAACCCAATACCTGGGATACTGCCGATCTTGAAATAAATTATTATACACGGTAGAAATCAATACGACCACACAAGCACAAATCATAATAATACCTAAGTATCCCCAGCCTGCTTGAGTATTAATTGCGACAATCGCGCTAGCTGCAGCGGGAGGATGAACGGTTTTGGTAAGAATCATTAAAATAAGAACAAACGCAAGTACAATCGCTATGGTGATTAGACTTCGATGAAATAAGCTCCAAATAATAAGTGCGGAAACCGTTGCGAGCAAATGCCCTCCAAGCACGTGGCGCGGCTGTGATAAAGGACCTTTGTGTGCCCCGAAGACAAGTACGCAGCTTGCGCCAATCGGAGCGAGTGCCATTGGATACCCAAGCGCGAGTGCAATCGCACTGCTGATGATAATCGCAATTAAACCTCCGATAGAAGAAACGACCGCATCTCTATAATTGATTTTCGGTTCTTCTTTTAGTTCTCCTTTCATCTTTTTAGCATAAGAGCTTAAGTAAGACAGAAAGGGGCTTTTTGTTTGAGGAAAGCTTTTTTCAATCTCCATTTCTTATTCCTTTCTCCTTTGTAAGTAAAAGTTGTTTGTCAAGTTGTATGTCAGAACATCTGCTATATTAAGTTAGTTTATAAGAAAACAAGGATTACTGGAAGAGGAAAAACGTCTTTTTTTAATGGAAATTCTTTTTATGAACGAAAAAAGGCAGGATAAGCGGCATAAAGGGTCTCTATGTGCAGGAAGGGAAGGAGACATGTATAATAAATCTAGAGGTGACTAAATTATGTATCTAGTAGACTACCATCATCACACGAACAATTCATTTGACTCACAGGCAGTCATGAAAGAAGTGTGCGAACAAGCTGTAAAAAACGGCATAAACGAAATTTGTTTTACCGAGCACTTTTCATTAAATCCATTAGCGCCAACATACGGTCATATGGATTTTGATAAATATGAACGAGAACTAGCGGAATGCAGAGATCAATTTCAAGGCCAGCTAGTGATTAAAAAGGGAATTGAAATTTGTGAGCCGCACTATCTAAAAGAGAAGTATCAAAAAACCATGCAGCAGGAGAACTTTGATTTTATTTTAGGATCGGTTCATAACATTAATAACATCAAGCTTCGTAAACATTTGGAGCTGAATGACAAAGAAGCAATTTACCGCACTTATTTTAACGAAATGTATAAGCTAGTAAGCGAAGCGGATATTGACGTGTTGGCTCATTTAGATTTAATGAAGCGCTATGCGTTTGAACAGTACGGCATTTACGACTTTCATCAATTCAAAGATATTCTTGCGGATATTTTGAAAAAAGCAATTGATCGCAATATCGGAATTGAAATTAATACTTCAGGCATGAGAGGGAAGCTGGGCGAAGCGCTGCCGGCACTTGAAGTTGTTGGGCTCTACCGCGATTTGGGCGGAGAAATCTTAACGATTGGCTCTGATTCACACTTTGCTGAAACGGTAGGAGCGCATATGAAAGAAGCGGTTGAAATGGCGAGAGAGTGCGGGTTTACGGAGATTTATACATTTGATCAACGCAAGCCAAAAGGAATTCGTATTTAACAGGAGTGGGTTTCACTTTCTTCTAGAATAATAATAACTGTAAAAAGCACGCTCTAATTTGAGCGTGCTTTTTTAATTTAGTTCCGCTTAAGATCCGATAAAAATCTCCGGACTTCTTCGATAGTCAGCCCCAGCGTGCGAGCTGCTTCCATAAGACTTACCCACTCTTGATCGATTGACAGTACATTTTCTTTTTTCATTACGATTCATCCACCCTTTGCCAGGGAACCCAGCTGTCGTAGCCAAAAATGGCCTTAGACCTGAAGCTTTGCGTCACTATTTTTCAATAGTTTTGCCCTTATCTGGATAATTTGTAATAGTATTCTTAGTATACAGTTATTTTACAAAATAATATTTGTAAAAGATGTCGAAATAGGTCGATTATCACAAAAAAATTAAACGTTAGTAAATGGATGTATCAGTTTGTTTTTCGGAACTTTAAATAATACTGAAATTCAATAAATTCTTCTTTGGTCATGCCGTCTTGAACGGCTCGTTCAATTAATTGAAGCCACTCTAGATTAAGGGCTGGCTTTGAAGTTAGAGCTGGACAGCTGATATCTCCCTCAATTAATTCATCAATCGTTGTGTGAAGAGAAGACGCGATTTTATCAAGCATTTGAAGAGAAGGATTATTATTTAACCCTTTTTCTAAATGAGACAAATACGATTTTGAAATATTGGCTTCTTCAGCCAAGCGTGTAATAGAATAGCCTTTTTTTAGTCGCAAATTCTTAATCTTTTCCCCTATCACATTCAGTTCATCCTCTTCTTATAGGTTTTTGTTCATTATAACGCATATTTGTGCATCTTGTGTACATAAAAATATAAAACTAATAATATTTTGTTCTTTATAAAGAATAAATAGGTTAAAATACCTATTCTTGATGCAGGTATATCATGCTATACTTCACTTACAAATTGTTCTTTATTAAGAATATTTGTCGATTTATCATATTTTTCATTCATTATAATGAACGTTTTGCCGAGTGTACAGAAAGAGAATGAACGAGCCGAATTACGTGATCTAAAAGAATAATCGCGTTGTGCTACTACATTTTAGACAGGGGATTGTATGAAACAGCGTTACGTAGAACTTGACTCTGTAAGGGGATTGGCCGCTTTATTTGTTGTTATTAATCATTACCTCATGATTTTCCCAAGTTTCAGTGAATACAGCTATCAAATTCATTCTTCTTTCCTGATGTACGTGTTAAAAGAAAGTCCGCTACGGTTATTTTTTAGCAGCGGCAACGAGTCGGTTGTTTTGTTTTTTGTTTTAAGCGGTTTTGTATTAGCTCTTCCGTTTTATGAAAGCAGTTCTTTTCGTTACGGAGAATATGTAATTAGGCGAGTGTGCCGGATCTATCTTCCATATTTGTTTTCCGTTTGTCTTGCGATTGGGTGTAAATTACTTTTCGCTCAAGGAGGGATCAATGAATTAAGTCTATGGTTTAACAATTCTTGGAACATGAGAGAATCGCCAAGATTACTAATTGAACATTTCTTTTTAATCGGGACATACAATACTGATGCCTACAACAATGTGATTTGGTCACTTGTTCATGAAATGAGAATTTCTCTTTTGTTTCCTTTAATTTTGTTGGTATTAGTCAAGCTATCTGGTCAAAAAGTAATGAGGCTTTTCTTTTTCATTTTTGTAGTGTCATCTCTGTTGTTATTGGTAAATCAATCTTCATTAACACCTACGAGTTATTTACTTTCATTTCATTATTTGCTTCTTTTTATGGCTGGTGCCATAACAGCTAAGTACAGAGATACTTTAATTCATGTATACCGTGCAAGAAGCTGGATGCAAAAAATAGGGATTATCACTATTGGCTTTGCACTCTATCTTTCTGAAGGCGTACTAACAAACTATGATATTACAAATAACTTTTTATGCCGAAATGTATTAGCAATGGCAGGAAGCTGTATTCTAATCGTTCTCGCATTAGCATCACCAGCTGCTTCTAAAATGTTGAAAAAAAAGCTGTTTACTTTGTTGGGGGAAATTTCATATAGCTTATATTTAGTCCATTTAATTGTCTTATTTTCGTTTATTTATCTTCTGCATGGACGGTTGCCGTATGAAATAATTTTATGTCTTTGTTTCTTTGCATCATTTTGTTTGGCTATTGGAGTTAACCGTTTTGTTGAGAAACCTTCATGCAAATTTGGAAAGATGTTAGTTAAAAATAAGAATATAGCTTTAAAAAATAATAGACGTACAATTAGCCGCTATTAAGGCATTTTGAGCCATAAATGATTAGTTGGAGGGACATTATTATGCAAGATAAGCTTCAGCTTAAGGACTTCTTTTACATCTTAAAAAAAAGGTGGCTGACTGTTTTAGCCACTATGCTGTTAGCCAGCACAAGTATTGCTGCGGTAAGTTTCTATGTGTTAAAGCCAACATATCAAGCGTCAGCTCAAGTGCTGGTAAATCAAGCAACTTCTAAAAATGTAGATGAAATCGCAAATATTACACAGCTGAACACACAATTGATTTCTTCTTACATCGATTTTATTAAAAATCCTATTGTATTAAAAGGAGTAAAAGATGAATTGAGCTTAAAAAGTTCAATAAAAGATTTAAGTGATGAAATCACCGTTCAGCACAATGAAAACTCTCAGTTTATTAATATTACAGTCAGAGATCACGATTCTAAACAAGTAAGTGAAATTGCAAACAGAGTCGCTTTTCTATCAAAAAATCAAGCTGAGAAGCTAATGAAAGGAAGCAATATTCAAGTGCTGACAGATCCTTCTGATAGTGAACAAATCTTTCCGAAACCGCTTCCTGTAGCAGCTATAGCAATTGTCGTAAGCTTCATGCTTGGAGTAGCGATTGCTGTTCTTCGTGAATACGCAGATGACTCACTTCGAAATGAAGATGAAATTGAGAAGCTTATCGGTCTCCCTGTCATTGGGCATATCGAACTCCAACCTCGAAAGATGAAGAGAAACCAAAAGCAAGGCAGTGATCAGGCAAAGACTAGGAGGGAGAACCTTGAGTTTTAAACGAAGAAAGTACCCATTTTCACTGTATCAAGATGCTAAAACCATCAACCAAACAAATATGATTCGAAAAAATGTTGAGGTTCTGCTGAATAGTGAAGCCAAATGCCTGACAATCACATCAGCGGAAGTGAACGATAAAAAGCCGCTTATGACGGCAAAGCTAGGGATTTCATTTGCTGAACAAGAGAAAAACGTTCTGCTTATTGACGGAAACGTACATTGTCCTTCTCTTCATCAGCTCTTTGACCTTGGAAGTTCAGAAGGGTTAACGGATGTGTTAGTAAATGGGAAAGGCCGACATGTACCCATTAAACAAACATCATACAAAGGACTGGACGTGCTTCCGGCCGGATCTCACTTTCGAAACGCATCCACACTGTTTGTTTCCAAGTATTTTGATGAGCTCATAAAAGGATGGAAAGAAGAATACGATTTGATTCTTTTTGAAACACCTCAGTTTTTAGAAGAGACAGATTCTCATATTCTTGCAGCAAAATGTGATGCCACCATGCTTGTTGTGGAAGAACGCAAAACAAAAGCAGATGCCGTTGTCAAAACAAAAAATATGCTGGAAAAAGCGCGGATTCATGTACTAGGCGTTATTTGGAGTCCATCTCACTAGCTCCTCAGTTTATATAGAAGGAAGTGAAACGATGAATCAAATTGTCTCGAAAACGATTAGTGATTCCGACGTGCTAAAAAAAGAATTTACACTTTTTTACTCACTGTGTAAACGCATGTTTGATATTGTGATTTCGTTTATAGCTCTTGTGGTTTTGCTACCTGTTATTTTGTTGTTTGCGCTTATTGTGATGATTGAAACACCGGGTTCACCTTTCTTTCTTCAAGAGCGTCTGGGTCAAAGCGGCAGGCCATTTACCATCATGAAGCTGCGTTCGATGTACAGTGACGCGGAAAAAAACGGAGCGCAGTGGGCCGTTAAAAATGACAGCCGCGTTACCAGAGTAGGAAAGCTGATTCGCCAAACGCGAATTGATGAACTGCCTCAGCTGTGGAATGTATTAAAAGGCGATATGTCGATTGTCGGTCCAAGACCTGAAAGAGCAGTATTTATAGAAGAATTTCAAAAAACACTTCCTTCGTTTAGTCAGCGGCTTGCTGTTAAGCCTGGACTAACAGGCTGGGCGCAAATTAACGGAGGATATGAGTTAACGCCAGCAGAAAAGCTGGAGCTCGATCTTTACTATATTCAACATACGAATATACGGTTTGACGTGAAGATTATGATAAAAACGCTAAGAGTCATTGTAACAGGAGACGGATCAAGATAGGAGAGGGATAACATGAAAAGAGTATTAGTTACAGGCGGATGCGGTTTTATTGGGTCACATATGGCAGAGCTTCTTTATCAAAACGGATTTGAAGTAAAGGTAATCGACAATCTATCAACGGGAAAAATAGCAAACTTAGAAAATCGAGGCATTTCTTTTCACTACGGAGATATTGTGAGTGAAGAATTAGATAAAGTATTTGCCGAGTTTAAACCTCATTATGTTGTTCACCAAGCGGCTCAAGTGAGCGTGGCTCATTCCGTTACTAATTTTCATCATGACGCCAATGTTAATATTCAAGGAACGATCAACATTATTAATGCATGCAAAAAACACGGAGCTGAAAAAATCATTTTTGCTTCATCAGCTGCCGTGTACGGAAATACGAACGTTACTCCAATTACGCTTACTCATCCAACGAGTCCAGCTTCACCTTACGGACTGTCAAAGTTTACGTCTGAAGAATATTTGAAGCTTGCCAAACAGCTGTATGATATTGACTACGTTATTCTTCGCTACAGCAACGTATACGGTCCACGGCAAAATTCACAGGGGGAAGGCGGCGTAATTTCAATCTTTTTTGACCGGTTTGTTACGAACCAGCAGCCGATTATTTACGGAAGCGGCCGTCAAACAAGAGATTTTATTTACGTAGAAGACGTGAGCCAGGCGTGTTTACAAGCAATTCAGTATGAAGGATGCGGCACGTTTAATATTTCCAATAACAGCAGCATCAGCATCAACGAACTCTTTTTTACGATGAAAAGCATATCCGGCAGTCACTTAACACCTGCTTATCACAGCGTGCGTGAAGGTGATATTGCAGACAGCAGACTGTGCAATAAAGAAAGCATCAAAGCGCTGAAGTGGTCGCCTGCTTTTACGCTTGAAAAAGGCTTGGCCAAAACGTATGACTATTATCATGAAACGCTAGCTCAGCGATTTGCTAAAACGATGGAGTAAGAGGGATGTATGAAGAAAAATTCCATTTGGAAAAACATTGTTCACTTATTTATTAGTACCGTTGTATCACGTTTGTTAAATGCAGCTGCGCTTATCGTACTGGCACAGTATTTAAGCGCAGCTAGTTACGGGAGATTCAGCGTAGCGCTAGCTTTTGCGATGATATTAGGCTACTTTACTGACGTTGGCTTAAGCAATACGGTTCTTCGCGAAGGCTCTAAAAAACAGGCGGACGTGGATCATCTTTTGTCATCGTATGTGAAAATGAGAATTCTGCTTTTGCTTGCGACGTTTGCAGGAGCGTATATAGTGATTTCCTTGTTTTATCACGAAGCATCACTTGTAAAGATGATGTATTACTTGATTGTGCCGATGGTGACAGGACTTGCGATGCAAAGCATCGGGATTACGTATTTTCAGCTTACTGAACAAATGCATCATTTAGGAGCCATTCGGATTTATTCAGCTCTGTTGCTGGTGGTTCTGCTGACGGTTGGAATGCTGATGCATACAAGCCCGTTTTTTATTTCGTTTTTGTTTGGCTTTTCCTACTTTTTAGCAGGAGTGTACGGTCTGTGGATGGTTGGGAAAAGAGTATCGTTTAATTTTAAAAAGCGAATTCAACGGGGACTGCTGAAGAATATCGGGTCCTTTATTGTAAGCGGACTGCTGATTATGCTGCTGCCGCAGCTTGGTCCAATCGTATTAGAAAATACAATTCCGCTTGCAGCCGTTGGTGTGTTTGCCGTTGCGTACCGCATTCCATCGGCGCTGTATCAAGTTCCAGGAATTGTAGCAGGTGCGTTTTATCCAGTATTATTTCGCCATTATAATCATCAGAAGACAGACAAACATTTACAGTTAAATATTCTTCAAGTGAAGCTTATGAGCTTAGTAGGAATGATAACGACGCTACCTTTTTATCATTTATCCGATCTTGCCGTGTCTTTATTGTTTGGAGAGAAATGGGCTGCGGCCGGAGATGCGTTAAAGTGGCTGTCGCTGATGCTGATTTTTCAAGGCTTAAGCGTAGCACTAGCAGACGGTTTAACAACAAAAGGACTTCAAGGAAGAAGAACGGGCGTTCAGCTCATTGCTGTTGTATCGGGAATTGCTTTTTACTATTTTTTAAGCTCTGCTTATTCTGTGATGGGAGCCGTGTATGCTGCGTTGCTGATTGAAGGAATCCTGTTTCTCGGCTGCTGGCTATGCAACCCTGAAAGAGTCATTATCATGCGTAAAACCTTTCCGATTTTTGTTTGCTTATTTGGAAGCACGCTTGCAATTACCACGCTGCTATTTTCACAGCACCCGTTTATTGCGCTGTGCGTAAACATACTGCTTGTGTTACTGCTGACGCTGCTAGATAAAGAGATTAGAAATCAAGCGCTAGGCTACCTGCAAAAAAACAAACCAGTAAACGTAGAGAACAGAAAGGAGGCACAAAATGGATAGTGTATATGTACAGAATCGAAAATCGACCGTTTTGTTTTGCCTTTTTGTTCTTGTCACGCTAAGCAAATATAACGTCAATATTGGTTTTGCATTAAAACCGTACATGATTTTTTTATTTGCACTTCTGCTGCTTAGCTTTGCTTCTTTTTACGTCTATAAGCTTCAAGCATATGAAGTGCTGCTGCTTTTATTTTATCTTTTTTACTGTATGACCGGAGCGTTTTCTCTGTATCCAGAAGCGAGTCTTCGTATTATGCTAGGAGTTTTGCTTATTCTCGTTTGCTACTTTTTAATGAAATATGTCATAGCAGAGTTTCATAGCGGCAGCATCAAACGTGCGTTAACCGGAGCTGGCATTCTTTTTAACGGCGTGAGTTTGCTGCTTTATATGGCGGGTCTTCAAGCTGTTCATTTTCAATTTGCCTCCGATGTAGAAATTATCAAATGGGGCGTGATGATTGACCGCAGCTATCCGCGTTTGATTGGCGTGCTGGATGATCCTAATATTTATGTATTTTATAATACGCTGTTTTTTACTTATTTTTTAACGAATAGCGGTAGTACTAAAAATAAAGTCGGACTTTTACTTAGCACATTAGCAAGCGTTTTAACGTTCTCGCGAGGCGGATTAATTGCCATGGTCGCTGTGTTGATTCTGTATTTGCTCATTACTCGATCGCTTAACAGTCTCAAAACAGTTCTTTCGTTTGTGTTTTTATTTGGTTTGCTTGCTCTTATCGCCCATTTTATGACGAATTTTAACGTGTTTACAATTCTAACCGAACGAGCCGATGATTTTTTACATGACGGAGGAAGCGGGAGGTTTTCGCTGTGGAACCGGGCATTTGAGTTTTTTTCATCGCATCCGTTTGCCGGAATCGGCGCTTTTAACTTTTTAGAGTATAACTTGTTTTACTACGGTGAGGCGCTGTACGTTCATAACACGTTTTTAGAGATTTTATCAGAGACGGGTATGATTGGTTTTTGCTTATATTTCAGCTTTTTACTTCTTGTGTTGCTTCAGCTTTTGAAACAAAAAATTCATAAACAAGAACCTTACTTATTTTTAACGTTTGTTGGTTTTTTGCTTCAAATGATGTCACTTTCGTTAATTGTAAATGAGCTGTTCTTTTTATACTTAGCGCTGCTGTCAGGCTATTTACGAAATCATCAAAGTGAGGAGAGTGCGAGATGAATCTTTTAAACTTTCAACAAAATCAGCCCCTCGTTTCAATCGTTACACCTGCCTATAACTGCGCAGCCTTCATTTCATCCACCATCAAATCCGTGCAGCAGCAAACCTACCTCAACTGGGAGCTGCTGGTGATTGACGACTGTTCAACAGATGAAACGGCTGAAGTAGTAAAGAAATTCAGTAGAAAAGATCAACGTATTCAGCTGCTTCAGCTTACAAAAAATTCAGGAGCCGCAGCGGCACGTAATGAAGGTATAAATGCAGCAAACGGACGTTTTCTTGCCTTTTTAGACAGCGATGATGTATGGCACGCAGAAAAACTTACAAAACAAGTGGCATTTATGCTTGAAAAAAATTGCGCTTTTTCCTATACAGGCTACAGCATCATCAATGAAAAAGGTGAAAAAACAGGCGTTGAAGTGAACGTTCCTAAAAGCGTTGATTACAAGACGCTTGTGGGAAACACCATTATCGGCTGTTTGACGGTGATGCTTGATAAAAAACAAATTTCCGCAATTTCAATGCCAAGCATTCAGCCAGAAGACACGGCACTGTGGCTGTCGCTGCTGAGAAAAGGCTATACTGCGTACGGTCTTCAAGAGTCACTTGCTTATTACCGTCTTGTATCTCACTCGGTTTCTAGAAACAAGCTTAAAGCAGCGACGAGGTATTGGAACCTTCTTCGTAAGCAAGAGCGGCTGCCTCTATGGAAAAGCACGACTTATTTTGTGCAGTACAGCGTGAATGCGTATGCCAAAAGTAAAAATCTCTCAAAATCGTAAAGGATGTGAAGTCTTGAAAAACGTACTTTTAATTACGGATAAATTGATTACAGGCGGAGCAGAAACGTATTTTTGCAAGCTCGAAAATCAATTGAATCATCCGGATATTACCGTATATACAGCAGCTGCAATGGGAGAACTGTACAATAAAATTCAATATAAAAAACGGTTCACGCCTTTAAGCAGGAAAAATCATCTTCACAACCTTTATGTGCTTTGGAAAAAAGTGCGAACTTGTAAAATTGATATCATTCATGCCAACAGCCTGCGTATGGTGATGTATGCAGTATGCGTGAATCGGCTGCTGCGAAAAAAAGTAAAAATACTTTATACAAAGCATAATGTAACGGTGCTGGAACAAAAAGCGAAGGGTCTATTTTGTAAACTCGTAAACTCTTTTGTGCATCAAGTAATTACCGTGAGCCGCTTTGAACAAGAGCAGTTAATGCACCTTGGCGTGAATAGCGGTAAAGTGACAACGATTTATAACGGGGTGGATTTAGATCAGTTTGTGTTTAAAGAAAAAGCTGCTTCACTCGACTGTCATATTGGCCTGTTAGCAAGAGCTTCAAAAGAAAAAAATCACGAGCTGTTTATCGAAATTGCCTCGCTGCTTCGAGATCATGAGCATATGAAGTTTCATATCGGAGGAGGAGGGCCCGAGCTGCAGCGAATTCAAGAGCTTATCCAGCAGCAAGGCTTATCTGAAAAGATAAAGATATGGGGAGAAGTACAAGACCCTGAAGCATTTATTACGAAAATGGATATGCTTCTGTTAACTTCTCACCGTGAAGTATTCCCAATGGTTGTTTTAGAAGCAATGGCTGTCGGTACACCGATGATTTCAATTGATGTAGGAGGCGTGAAAGAAGCGATAGCAGATGGAGATACGGGCTATTTAATCCCGACTTATTCACCTCAAGCATTTGCCGAAAAAATAACGGAACTGTACGCCGAGCAAGAACAAAAGCAGCGTTTTGCCAAAGGTGCTAGAAAAAAAGTCGAACAGCACTTTACGTCGAGTCAAATGATTGCATCGACTGCTAATCAATACGTAAACGTGAGCGGAAAAAGCTTCTAAACCGGAAGCTTTTTTTCTATGAAAACAGTGAACCACAGGTAGCCAAAACGCATAAAGTAATACAAGCAGTACATGCTTTACACCTGCTGAGAAAGCGAGATGAGTTTAATGGAAAACTGCAGTGAAGAAAGAATAGTCGACGCCGCTTGTTTTGGCGTGACAAGAGACGGCGTGACGGATGATGCACCTGCGATACAGCAAGCAATTAATTACGCAGCTAGCAACAATTTATCACGCGTACTACTAACAGGAAACTATACGTATGCCATCGCATCACCCCTTGTGATTAAACCGTCTATTTCGTTTGAAATGGACAGCGGAACCAAACTTAAAGTAACGGGAAATTATCATGTTTTTACGCTGCAAAAAGATGCGTCGATTTCAGGTGGAACAGTTGAAGTGACCGACCCATCATTTACCTCTTCGGTCATTTACCTTCACGGATCGCAGCAATTAGAAACAGGAAACAAAACGACGATAAGCAACATCAGTATGATTAATACGTCTGGTGCTTATAACGGAAAAGGCATTTATTTTTACTGCCAAAAGGCATGGGATTTTATTAGCTTTGTGAACGTATCATTTGTACACCTTCGCAACTTTGAAAGGGGCGTGCTGCTGCAAACCGAAAAAATCACCAACATCAATACGCCTGCATGGATTAACGCGAATAACTTTAGCTATTTATCAATTGACGGCTGTCAGTATGGAATTGACGTAGCTGGCATTAGCGACGTGCCGTATGAAACGTCAGGAAACAGCTTTAGTCATTTTCAAATGCAGTGCCGCAGCCAAACGAAACGAGCAATTAAATGTTCAGGCGCTTACAACACCTTTGAAGGTCATATTTGGGATACGTATTTGATGAATGGCGGCCAACCACCCGTAGAATTCACGAGTATCTCACGTCGAAATCAGCTTGCCTCTAATCTTTTATCCACAGTTATTTTAAACAACGGACAGTATAATGATATTACTTCTCCTTTTGAACAAACCCGGAATATATTTGCTCCAGGTCTTCCCGGAAAGCCTGATATAATCGGCAATCAAGACGATATTTTCGTACAAGCTGATAAAAAATATACCGTCAAGCAAATCGCTGGAAAAGCCCCGTACGGAGGAAGCATCAGCAACTGCTTCAGCTTAATTGATGAACAAAGCATGAATTACCTTGACGTGCCGGCTTCAGCTCCCGTTGTGATTGAAATGGACTTTACTGCAAATCCAATTAAAATGCTGAATATGGCCGGCGCTTCATTTGGATGGGGTGAGTCACCTAAAAATATTAAATTTGAATATCTAACAGCACTAGACGGTGCGTGGACAACAGCCAAAGACGTAAAAAACAACTTAGGAAACACCGTAACGGCAGAAGTGCGAGCCAATACGCTGTATAAAATGAGACTTACACTAAGCGAATATACAAAAGACCACAAACGTTTTCGAATTAACCGTATATTCGGTACGTCTTCTATGATGCCAGGTTCTTCTTGGGTGGCAACGTCCGGAAGCAAAATGTATGGAAACCTCGAGTTTCAGCAAGGAAACAGCCTGATTCTTAAATCTCCTGACGGACAAAGCTGGAAGCTAAGCGTTGATAACACTGGGAAAGTCTCCGGGACAAAAATCTAAGTAGAGAAATTACTTTTAAACCAGCTTCTTTTTATGAGAAGCTATTTTTTATGTCGATAAAAAGTCACGAGCGTACTATGGATAGAACAAGCCTCAAAACCGTAAGTTATCTGGTTTATTTGTTGCCTAGTCTCAAATAAAGAAATATTTTAATTAAACTTAGCTAAAAAGGTTGGAAATTGTCGAAAGTCTGCCGATATAACGAAGGAAAACAGAAAAATAGACAAGGAGACAAGTAGACAGAATGAGAAAGATTTTACCCGTTTTATTCATGCTAAGTTTACTGGTTACGTTTAGCTATAGTGCTGCAATTAAGCCTGTACAGGCAGCCGAAACAGAGCCGACGGTATCCGTAAAATTAAAAAATTATTTAGGCAATCAATCCAGTATTAAAATTAAGCCATCGCAGTCCTATACGATTGCAGACAGCAAAGTAACGCTTCAAGCTAATACAGAGTACGAAGTAAAAGTAGCGGGGAGCAAAGTCAAACTCCTGCATAACCAAGAAGTCCTTGGTGAATTCGATAGCTTCACTGCTAAACCATCTACATACGAAGCCTTCCTTTCTATTAATAACCGAAACTACTTAGGAAACGTACAGTTTACCAACGAAAGCAGCAAATATGTCAGACCCATCAATACAATTCCAATGGAAGATTATTTAAAAGGCGTTGTTCCAAAAGAAGTGTATACGTCTTGGCATGCTGACGCATTAAAATCTCAGGCTGTTGCTGCGAGAACATACGCATTAAGCTATGCAAGTAAAATCATTGATGATACAACAAGTTTTCAAGTATACGGAGGATATGAATGGTACAACAGTACCAACAGCGCAGTTGATGAAACGTTTGGAAAAGTATTAAAGTACAACGGTGCGTTAATTAACTCTGTGTTTTCTTCAAGCAACGGCGGAATCATTGAATCTGATTATAATGCGTGGGGAAAGGCTTCTCATCCTTACTTTCAAGTAAAAACTGATCCGTATGATCCTCAAACAAAATGGTCATTAACAGTTCAAAAACAGCAAATTGACCTATCTACAAAAGATTTGAAAAACCCAGACGCGTGGTGGAGTCAAACAAAAGAAGCGGATGAAAAAATCGCAGGCAAAATTAAAGCACAAATGCAAACAGCGACTCAATTTAAAGGAAAAGACATTAAAATTGTAGGCATTTCTAAAATTAGCCTTTATCAGCCAACGTCAGGTCAGCGTATGAGCAAAGGAGATATCAGCGTAACCTACGTGATGAAAGGCGAAGTAGATCAAGACAATAAGCTTGCAGTTAAAACATGGAGTCGAACTGGAGATAAAGCAGATAACATTCGATTTATGCTGGACGGAACGCGGTTTAAAAGCCTGATGCTTACTAAGCAAGATCCTTTGGGGGACACAATTACTATTGAAGGAAAAGGAAACGGGCATGGAGTCGGTTTAAGTCAATTCGGAGCAAATGCCATGGCTGCTCAAGGAAAATCATATACCGACATTCTAGACTTTTACTATCCAGGTGTAAGCCTAGTCTCTCATTACGCGGACAAATACCCTAGAGTTACTATTCCAGATCCAGCTCAAGTAGATCCAATCAAGGCTGGCGATAGCAAACTATCAGGAACAGCTGAACCTAATTCGACTATCTACGTAAAAGTATGGCCGAATACAATTGCAACAGGAAAAGCAGACGCTGCAGGGAATTTTTCATTCGACGTGCCAGAACAACAAGCGGGAACGATGCTTCACGTACTAGTCAAAGGTCAAGGCGGCTACAGTACGTACACAAAAATTTATGTGCAGTCTGATACAGCCCCTGAAGCAGCAAAAGTAAATGAGTTAAATGAAGGCGATACAAACCTAACGGGAACAGCGGAGCCAAATTCGACTATTTACGTAAAAGTATGGCCGGATACGATTGCGACGGGAAAAACGGATAATGCAGGAAATTTTTCAATTACGATTCCAAAGCAGCCGGCGGGCAAACAGCTTCACGTATTAGTGAAAGGCCAAGGCGGCTATAGTACTTATACAAAACTATTTGTGCAAACGGATCTGGCTCCGGCAGCAGCAAAAGTTAATGCTATTTCAAGCCAGGATACCAAAATTACAGGAAGTGCAGAGCCAAACTCGACCATCTATGTAAAAGTGTGGCCAGATATCATTGCGACGGGAAAAACGAATAATGCAGGAAACTTTTCTATCACCGTGCCAAAGCAAAAATCCGGGACACTTCTGCACGTGTTAGTGAAAGGGCAAGGAGGCTACAGCACGTATACGAAAGTGACGGTAAAATAAAAGAATACGAGATTTTCAGCATAAAAAAAGCATGCCAGCGGCATGCTTTTTTTTTACTTTGGTACTCTTACATTCGTTCTTCTCGCCCGATATAACAAATATAAAGCAATGGCTGCACCTAGTGAATCAACAGCTACATCTATAATCCGACCATCTCGGCCGATAATAAACGCCTGATGCACTTCATCTATAAATGCAAACGCAGCTACACACAGCCATGCTTTTATGTAACGATAGCTCTGCTTTTTTAAATTCCAGTAAAAAAGTAAGCCTAGCATGCCGAAAAAAGAAAGGTGGGCAATTTTTCGCACAATGAACTCAACGTTAAAACCGTAGCTGTAGGCTGTGAAAAATTCACTGCCAGGGTGCAGTACAGACCAAAGCGTAGCGTTGTGATCCCAAGCGGATGGATTTGTCCAGCTGGAAGGATCCGTTACTTCTAAATGGGGAGTGTGGGAGAACTTTGAAATAGATAATAGTAAAAGAACTAATAACACACGTTTTAGAATCATAAAAAAACTCTTTTCTCTACAAAATTTTCACTTAATGATAAAAAAAGATGGTGAAAAATGCAAGGAATTAGTTAGAGTATATAACTCAATTGGGTCTTATTGGTTATATTTTAATTAGGTAAAATTTACTATTTGTCGGGATTTTTTTCAATGAAAAAGCAATAAAGAAGGCAATGGTTGCGTTTTCAATATAACAAACAAAAATTCTTATTTTTATCAGAAATTTAAAAATAAATAATTCTCTAGGCTCAATAAATGTAAGGGTTTCACTGATAAAATAGGTTTTGTAGAGTTAATTGGAATAAAATTCTTTTAAATGAAAATAGATCTAATTATTATAAAAAATTAGTATACAGTTATAACGTTTATCATGATAAGAAAAGACTATTTCAGATACAAAAAACGTCATAATAAGAATAAATTGAGCCATTTGATAATTTTCGACAAAATAAGACGTTGAAGGGTTAATATGCCTATGGTAGTATTTCATAAGTATAAACTAGTTCATATAGCTTATTTGGAGGAGAAGGAGGTTATAAAAAATGATTGATCTTCACTGTCATATTTTGCACGGTATTGACGACGGTGCTAAAACCATAGAAGACAGCTTACAAATGGCAAAGCAAGCAGTAAGTGAAGGGATCCATACCATTGTTGCAACTCCTCACCACCAAAATGGTCAATACATAAATGAAAAAAATGAAATTATACAGCGAGTGGAACGATTAAACACGCATCTGCATCAAGAAAATATCCCTCTTACGATATTACCGGGTCAAGAGTCTCGTATATATGGAGAAATTATTAAAGACTATCAAGATGGTAAAATACTCACCTTAAATCAAACAGATAAATACCTATTTTTAGAACTGCCGTCCAGCCAAGTGCCGAAATTCACAGAAAAATTAGTCTACGACATCCAGTCGGAAGGACTGACACCTATTATTGTTCATCCTGAGCGAAACAGCCGTCTTATAGAAGATCCAGATATTTTATACAGCCTGGTGAACAAAGGAGTTCTCACTCAAGTTACAGCATCCAGCTTAACAGGAAGATTCGGTAAAAAAATTAAGAAATTTTCTATGGATTTAATCCAAGCAAACTTAACTCATATGATTGCTTCTGATGCACACAATCTATCAGGAAGAAACTTCTACATGCAAGAAGCAAGCGAGTTGATTTCATCTGAATATGGAATTGACACGTTATACATGTTTCATGAAAATGCAGAAGCTGTTATAAAAGGCTACGTTTGTTTTCAAGATACGCCTCACCAAGTGAAGAAAAAAAAGTTTTTAGGAATTTTTTGATAGGCAGAATTCCTGACAACTTACTTCTCTTATTGAATGTTAATGGTTTAATATTCAATAAAAGTTAAAAAGATGAAAAAAATGATGATATCTCCTAAGTGCTATCAAAGGAGATACTAGTCTTTACTGTGGGTAATCAAGCACCTTAGAGGGAGGTTGTTGTCAAACATATGGTGTGAGGGCAGGTTAAATAGCAAAATTTAATTAGGTAAATACTTATGAAAGAGCTGTATATGTACAGGTTTTCCATAAGTATTTACATCTTGTACATACCTAAACGAGTAAATAAAAAGAGAAAATGAGGGATGAAAAATGATGAAAAAAGTAAAAAAAGCAATTATTCCAGCAGCAGGACTAGGAACACGCTTCCTCCCAGCTACAAAAGCGATGCCAAAAGAAATGCTTCCAATTGTTGATAAGCCAACGATTCAATACATCGTTGAAGAAGCGATTGCTTCAGGAATCGAAGATATTATTATCGTAACTGGTAAAGGCAAAAGAGCAATTGAAGATCATTTCGATTTTGCGCCTGAGCTGGAAAATAATCTAGTTTCAAAAGAGAAGTTCGATATTTTAGAAAAAGTACAGCAATCATCGAACGTAGAAATTCATTACATTCGCCAAAAAGAACCAAAAGGATTAGGACACGCGGTATGGTGTGCACGTAAATTTATTGGTGACGAACCTTTTGCTGTGCTGCTTGGTGATGACATTGTACAAGCGGAAACACCATGTCTTCGTCAGCTGATGAATGAATACGAACAAACATTATCTTCAGTAATAGGCGTTCAAACGGTACCTGATAATCAAACGCATCGATACGGAATCGTTGATCCAATTTCAAACGAAGGTCGTCGTCATCAGGTGAATACATTTGTTGAAAAGCCAGCAGCAGGTACGGCTCCTTCAAATCTAGCAATCATGGGCCGCTACGTATTTACACCTGAAATCTTTAAGTTTTTAGAAGAGCAAGAAGTAGGAGCTGGCGGTGAAATTCAATTAACGGATGCCATTCAAAAGTTAAATGAATTTCAGCGTGTGTTTGCTTATGATTTTGAAGGTAAGCGTTATGATGTTGGAGAAAAGTTAGGATTTATTGAAACGACGATTGAATTTGCCTTACAACATGGTGACCTAAAAGAAGACTTATTTTATATAATGAAAAATTTAGTAGAAGCCCAAGCTAAAAAAGTAGTAGAGATAAAATAAGTAGAAAGTTTAATAACAATAAAGTTCTAAGAATCTATATTAGATTTTAAAGCAGAAAGAGTATTAGGTTAGCCTTATATTCAACAGTCAATATTCTAAACTAGACAATAAATTTAAAATTTTTTCAATAAAGTTTCCTTAATTAAACAATAAGGATTGTAAAGGAGTAATTAAATTGAAAATTCCTTCAGTTGAACAAGAATCTGTGGGTTCTAACTCCATATTATTAGAAAACAAAGTTAATAATAAGCTAGGGTATTCAAAAACAAAAAGGTTAATAGATGTTATTGGAGCAATATTAGGTTTACTTATACTTTTACCTATCTTTTTTATTGTAGGAATTTTAATAAAAATTGAAGATCCAAAAGGTCCGGTATTTTTCAAGCAGGTTAGGGTTGGAAAAGATGGTTCTGAATTTAATATGTATAAATTTAGATCTATGGTCACTGATGCAGAGGAGAAACTAGCTGAGTTATTATCTTTAAATCAAGTATCAGGTGCAATGTTTAAGATGAAGAATGATCCAAGGGTTACAAAAATAGGTAGGTTCATACGGAAGACAAGCATAGATGAGCTACCTCAGCTATTGAACGTGTTAAAGGGAGAAATGAGCCTAGTGGGACCAAGGCCTCCATTGTCGAGAGAGGTTAAAGAATATACAAATTATCAAATGCAGCGCTTATTAGTAACACCAGGATGTACAGGCATTTGGCAGGCAAGTGCTAGAAGTAGTGTGGGTTTTGAAGAAATGGTGGAAATGGATCTATATTATATTCGCAATCGAAGTTTGTTCTTAGATTTTAAAATTATTTTGAAAACTATAACAGTATTTTTAGGTTCAAAAAATGCCTTTTAAAATAAGCACTACTTAAGACATTACGCAAATTTAAAGAGGTAAGGCAATTAGTAAAACTGATTTTGTTTTAGAATGAATAGAAATATTATTCATCTGATATGTTAAAAATATTTTTGAAATAGAAGGCTTAAGATGTTTTATTTGAACTATTTATTGTCAGAATGAAGAATATAGTTTATATACAGGATTAGAATTATGTATATATATTAACAAAAAAATGGAGGAAATCTATAATGTTTCTGCGGCTATTATTAATTATTGTTTTGTTTTCTAATTGGCTGGAAGAATGGATTCCTCTATTTACTTTTTCCGATGAAATTTTAGCGTTAGTCTTACCAATCCTAGGATTAGTTAAGCTAGTGACTGTTAAAAAGCATGAAAAGGTTTTTACCAATTTAGAGGTATTAGTATTTATTCTAATTAGCATAGTTTCTTTTTTAGGTGTGATATCAAGCATATTTTCAAATGTTGATAATACATTTTTCTTACAAATATATACACTGTTTGCAGATGTCAAGTATATCTTAATATATTTTGGCGCTAGAGTGCTTCTAAAATACTATTTACCTAATAGCCAAGAGCTATATAGGTTTATAGTGAAGCTTTCTTATCTTTTCTCTTTACTTTCTCTAAGTGTATTTTTCTTAGATTTGATTTTTAATTTTTTGCAAGGATATAGTAATCGTTTTGGTTTGAAAAATGTAGCTTATGGATTTGGACATCCCGCGGAATTTTCATTATGCATTATCTTGCTAACAGCTCTTAATTTATTTTTTAGTTTGAAATTTAAACATAAAATCAATTATATATACATCATTTTAAATTTATTATTACTATTTACAGCAGGTAGAGTCACAGCTATAGCTTTCTATATAACCATAATCCTTTTAATATTATTTTTTAGATATTTTAGAAGGTATGTTTTCATGGGTGTAGTGGTGAGCTTTACAAGTGCTATACTATTTACCTTTAATAAATTCAAGGAAACTTTTATTAATGTACAGGAACCTAGAGGTATCTTAATGGTTACAAGTTTAGATATAGCAAAAAGGTTTTTTCCTTTTGGTAGTGGGCTAGGGACATTTGGATCAAATGCGTCAAGAACTAATTATTCTGCATTGTATTATGAGTATGGCTTCGAGAAAATCTGGGGGCTGGCTCCATGGCACGATGTCTTTTTAACTGATTCTTATTGGGCTATGATGATTGGCGAATATGGTC
Source organism: Priestia sp. MDV22-iso46 (assembly GCF_058629175.1). NCBI lineage: Bacteria > Bacillati > Bacillota > Bacilli > Caryophanales > Bacillaceae > Priestia > Priestia sp. MDV22-iso46. The sequence continues at coordinate 1,848,774 of NZ_JBZVWT010000001.1, read as the reverse complement.
TAATAGCCTCCTTTATAAACCTGGTTGCGCTGATATTGTTACTTGTAAATTCTTATTATATCTCTAAGGGAATATTTGGAGTTGTAGTTTTCTTGCCTATATTATATATAGTGATAAATACTCCAGTAGACACTACAATTGTAGCAAATAGCTCCTTACCATTAATGTTTATAGCCGCCTTGTTAATCTCTTTAAGATTGACAGAATCTAATAACGAGAATGTGTAATATATAGCTCAATGGAATACATATTTGTTTTTATTAAATTTTTATTCCTTAAAGTTGCATAATTATTGAAGAATAATAAGGAATAAAACAATCGTGAAAAGTGAAAGGTAGTAAAAAATGTCTAAGTTAGTTAAATCAGGAATAATAGTTTTTGTAATTACAGCGCTTAGTAAAGTATTAGGTTTCTTAAGGGAAACCTTCCTAGCTTACCAATTTGGTACGTCATTTGAAACTGATGCTTATTTTGTCGCTTTGACTCCTTCGACACTGGCTATAACGTTTGCATTAAGTGTAAGTAGTGTCTTCATACCTTTATTTGTGAAAAATATGTATGATAGGCAAGAAGCCCATAGGTTTGCTAATAATATTATAATCATATTCTTTCTAGTCTGTATTGGTTTATATTTATGCTTATTCTTAAATGGCAAAGCTTTTATAAGCCTGATTGCTCCAGGCTTACCAGACTATGCAGAAACATTGTCAATTCAAATGTTAAAGATTTTATTTCCCTTAGTATTTGTATCTATTGCTATTCAAATGTATACAGATATGCTAAATAGTTATGAAAGATTCTCTGCGTCTGCTATGAGCCTTTTACCAAATAACTTGTTGATAATTTTTTATCTGGTGATAGTGGGAAAAGATTTCGGTATAGGAGGGGTGGCGTATATTACACTTGCTGCCTTCCTAATACAGTTAATAATTCTATATTCTTTATTAAGAAAAGAACAATATCAATTCAGATTATCACAAAAGGTTTTTGATATAAAAACAAAAGAGTTCTTAATACTAGTTTTTCCAGTTATTATAAGTAGTGCTTTTAGTCAAGTCAATGCAATTGTAGATCGATTTATTGCATCAAACCTTTCTGAAGGAAGTATTTCTGCACTAATGTATTCTTTTAGGTTGAGATCCATGATAACTGGAATATTTGTGACAGCTATTATAACTGTGACATTTCCTAAAATCTCAAAACTAGCCTTAAAGCTTAACAAAGAAGAATTAGTGAACTTAACACAAGATAGTTTGAAAATGATTTTATTAATAGTTGGTCCTATCAGTGCTTATTTAATGCTCTTCAGCACTGATATTATAAAATTGTTATTTGAAAGAGGAGAGTTTAGCCATGAGGCTACAATTGCTACATCCGGAGTATTCTTTTACTATTCACTTGGTCTAATATTTATTGGTATAAGAGACGTGGTAGTGAGGAATTTTTATGCATTAGGAGATACGAAGTCACCTACAATCATTATTATAGCTAGTTTGTTTATTAATATAATTCTAAGCTTTGTTCTAGTTAACATGATGGGACTTAATGGTTTGGGTCTTTCTTCAACATTAGGAATTTTATTAAGTATTATATTACTAAATACAAAATTAAATTCTATACTGCCGAATATATGGTCGAAAAAATTTATTTGGGGTAGTGCAAAAATTACTCTTTCCATTATAGCTGCTGGTAGTTTAATTTATTTCATGAGAGAGAGTCTTCATACGTTTACATTGTCTTTCTTGAGTGATTTTGAATTAAGTTGTATACGTTTAATTAGCTATTTTATTCTTTATATAATTATATATATATTTATTTTGCTGTTTTTGAAAGAAAAAACTACATCCAATTTAATTGAAAAAACATTTAAAAACTTAAGGAATAGGTGATTATAGTTGAATATTCTTATTGTTAATGCGCATTCTTCTAGAAACAAAGGAGATGCAGGTATTATTTTATCAATGATTGATTCTATACAGAAGAATATGCCAAACGCTAATATAAAGATTAAAACAAGATTTCCTGAGATAGATAAAGATACATACGATGTACTTGTAAAAGAATGTGCTTGTAATATCTCTGTTGATCCCGACGAATCAAAAGTAACTAAAATAATCTCAGCTTTAACCATGCTAAGACGCCTTTATAGCAAAAATCAGAATATTGATGATGACTATAAATGGGCAGATGTTGTTGTGAGTTGTGGAGGTGGTTTTTTATTATCTCATCGTTTTAGTCCAGCCTTACTTCAACATTTACTACAATTGAAGATTGCATTTGATTATGATAAACCAGTTGTCATTTATGCTCAATCTATTGGCCCATTTTATAATAATATTATGCAGAAAGTCAGTAAGAGAATATTAGACAGGGTAAATAGAATCTTCATTAGAGAGAATATTTCAAAACAGTGGTTAGAAAAAATTGGTTGTAATAATAAGAATGTGGTAGTGGTTTCCGATTCAGCATTTTGCATGAATGAGCAGCAATCTAATTACGTAGACGAGTTATTTTTAGAATTAAAAAGTAATCATGAAGGTCCAATTTTAGGGCTAACGGCCAGAGATTGGAATTTTCCAGAGATGGAGGATAAAAATCAACGTCGTGCAAGGTACATTGAGAGTATGCAAAAAATAATTTTACATTTTGAAGAAAAATATAATGCGAAATTATTACTGATGCCACAAGTATTAGGACCCAATGATTTTAATGATGACCGAATTATCAGTAGGGAAATATTAGATGGTATTAATAGTAAGTCTAGTCAGTTAATAAACTATGACTTTAACCCAAGAGAATTAAAATATTTTTATTCTAAATTAGATATGTTTATTGGTACGAGAATGCATTCAAATATTTTTGCTCTCTCTAGTTATGTACCTACTGTAGCAATTAATTATGAGCATAAAACAAGAGGAATAATGGAACTTCTTGAGCTAGAAGATTATGTTTTAGAAATAAATCATATCACCCCGGATGACTTAATTTCAGTAACTGAACAATGTTGGAGAAATAGAGAAAATCTAAAAGAAAAGTTAAAAAAGGAAATTCCTGAAGTATTAAATAGTGCGGAAACTCCAGCGAAGTATATAGCTAGTATAAATCAGGCTGTCGCATATAGTTAATTAAAAATCAAAAGAAAAATACTTTTTAAATAAAATGATGAATAAAGGGAGGTTCGTTTTATGAAAGTTTGTCTAGTTAGTTCTACGGGGGGGCATTTAATAGAATTAAAAAAAATAGTTCCAGCTATAAAAAACTATGACTTTTTTTTTGTAACGGAGAAAAGTGAAATGAGCAATGAATTAAAAGATGAATTTAAAGTTTATTACCTTGTGCAACAAGAAAGGAAAAATATTCATATCATCAAAAATCTATTAGCCAATATTTTTAAATCATTTAATATCTTATTTAAGGAGGCACCAGATGTAATTATTTCGACAGGCGCTGGAGCCGTATTTCCACTTTGCTTATTTGGGAAAATGTTTGGTAAGAAAATTATTTACATTGAGAGTTTTGCCAAAGTGAATTCTCCGAGCTTGACTGGTAAATTAGTATACAAGTTTGCGGATGAATTTTATATACAATGGGAAAGTCTTAAATCGTTTTATCCAAAAGCTAAATATAGGGGGTCTCTATATTGATATTAGTAGCAGTGGGGACACAGAATTTTTCTTTTAATAGGTTATTAAAAATAGTTGATGAACTTATAGAAGATAAAGTTATCACTGATAATGTCTTAGGCCAACTAGGATACTCTACTTATCAGCCTATTTACTACGAAGGATTTGATTTTAAACCTGAAAAAGAAATGACTAGACTAATAGAGTGTGCTGATATTATAGTCACGCATGCAGGAGTTGGAACTATTACTACTGCGTTACAGCTGCAAAAAAAAGTAATTGTTGTTCCAAGGTTAAGTCAGTATGGGGAACATGTAGATAATCATCAGCTTGAAATCGCTCAAGCTTATCGACAAAAAGAGTATATTCAGTTAGCACAGAATAAAGAAGAATTAACTTATTTATTAAATAATATAAATAAGTTAAATTTTCAGAAATATACTCCGGCAAATTCTACAATATTAAGTTCAATTCAGGATTATATTGCTAATATATAGTATTTTTTATAAAGGAGAAGTTTAATGAAAAAACCAAAGGTATTAGTTGTAGGTTCCTCCTTAAAAGATAAAGGAGGGATTGTAACTGTTATTAAAAATATAGAACAGTCTTCTATTAATGACCACTATAAAATTAAACGTATTGAAACCTATATAACAGGTAGTACTTTAAATAGAATCTTTATTTTTATGTTAGCATTATTTAAATTAATTTCTTCGCTAATGTTTTTTAGACCAAATGTAGTCCATATACATATGTCTGAAAAAGGAAGTTTTTATCGGAAGACAATTATTTTGCTAATTTCGAAATTATTTAATAAGCCAGTGATTTTGCATATCCATTCTGCAAGCTTTGATGAATTTTACAATTCTAATGAAATTCAAAAGAAAGTGATTAAATTTATTTTAAACAAAGCTGATAAACTTATCGTTCTATCTAAACAATGGGAGAAATATTATTCAAATATTGTTCCTAAGAATAAAATTGCTGTTTTGTATAACGGAGTTTATAAAATGGAGAAAGAATTTAAAAGAGAACATCCTATTCCAATAGGGCTTTTTCTTGGACGGTTAGGCGAGAGAAAAGGTACTTATGATTTACTAAGTTCTATAAAGAAACTCAAAGAAAGTGGAGTTACAGGGAAGTTTTATTTTGCTGGCGACGGAGAGATAGAGCAGGTAAAACAATTAATAAAAGAATATGAAATAGAAGAAATGGTAACAGTTCTTGGCTGGGTAAATTCCAAACAGATTAATGATTTATTAAAACAAGTAGACTTTCTTGTTCTTCCTTCATATAACGAAGGGCTTCCTATGGCCATTTTGGAAGCGATGAACTTTGGTCTTCCTATTATTTCAACCTATGTTGGCGGTATCCCTGAAGTCATAACGAACAGTGATAATGGTTACCTAATAACACCTGGTGAAATAGATGAGTTGACAAAGGCATTGACATCCTTAATAAATAATGCAGATCTGAGAACGGAAATGGGTATGAAAAATAGAAATATTATCCTCGAAAGGTTCGATATCCAGTCATTGATGAATAATTTATCGAATATATATAGTGGGCTAATAAAAAATTAGTTTTATAAAACTTAAAGAGAGTTAGATGAAGAAGTAAAATATTTGTTTTTATATAATTAAAACCGATGTTTAATTATTGAGTGAAAATTTCAATTTTTAAAAAGTGAACAAGTAGATAGTATTTTTTAATTAATTGAGGAGGACGGGATTTTTTGAAAAAAAAAGAATCTTTTTTTTAATTCCAATAATTATAGTAGTGTTTATATCATTTTTTGTGTACGAAAGTTTTTATAATACGCATTCTTTAAGGGACGCGGCAAAAGAAAACGATTTTCTTATAGGAGCGTCTGTGTCTTCAGTTCCTTTCCTGAAGGATGAAAAATATAGACAGTTATTAAAAGATGAATTTAATTTATTAACAATCGAAAATGATATGAAATTTGCTAAAATACATCCGCAAAGAGATACCTATAATTTTGTTATTCCAGACCTTATAGTAGAGTTTGCACTTGAAAATGATATGAAGGTTAGAGGGCATACATTAGTTTGGCATGCGACATTACCTGATTGGATTATGAATCAAAAATTTTCTAAAAAAGATCTTACAATAATATTAAAAAATCATATCCAAACAGTTGTTAAACATTATAAAGGGAAAATATACGCATGGGACGTAGTTAACGAAGCTTACAATGATGACGGTACCCTCAGGCAAAATATATGGTTACAAACTATAGGACCAAAATATATTGAACTTGCTTTTAAATGGGCTCATGAAGCAGATCCTGATGCACTACTTTTCTATAACGATTATAGTAACGAGGGAATTGATGCCAAATCTAATGCTATTTTCGAGATGGTGAAAGATTTAAAAGAACGTAAGGTACCAATCAATGGGGTAGGGTTACAAATGCATTCAAGCATTACTTATAGCAAGAATTATGAGAAAATCAAAGAGAATTTTGATAGGTATAAAAAAATTGGAGTGGAAGTTCAGGTAACAGAGATGGATGTGAAAATTCAACATAGTCATGAACCGTATCATAAAAAGCTAGAACAACAAGCTAATATGTATGCTAAAACTTTAAATGTATGTCTTTCGTCTTCAAACTGTAATGCGTTTATTACATGGGGCATAATAGACAAATATTCGTGGATCCCTGGCTTTACAGGTAATAAAGATGCTCCACTTCTTTTTGACAATGAATATAATCCTAAGCCAAGTCACGAATCAATTTATAATGAGCTTAGAAGTAAAACAAGTAAATAGTAAACCTTTTACTTAAGTTTAATGAATTAAAGTACACTTTTCTTACTACTATGATTAATTTTAAATAAATCTAATTAATTTGTAGAGGAAGTAGGCTATTGATTGCTACTTCTTAAGTTTACTCACGCATAAATAAGTTATATGCTAGGTAGTAGTAGGGTGGAAATCATACTATTGAGTTATTAAGTTCGGAGGTTAACCATGGAAGAGACAATTAGTTTACGAAATTTGTTTCAAGTGTTAAGTAAGCGTCTTTGGCTTATTATACTGATTACAATTATCGCAGCAACTGTAAGTGCGGTAATTAGCTTTTTTGTTTTAACGCCTGTGTATGAAGCGAAAACGCAGATTTTAGTCAATCAAGCAAAAAGCGATGAACAGTTATATAATACACAAACTGTTCAAACGAACGTACAGCTTATTAACACGTATAACGATATTATTAAAAGTCCGGCTATTTTGGACAAAGTTATTAAAGAATTAAAACTTGATGGATCTGCTCAAAACTTAAGCGATCAAATTCAAGTGACCAGTGCTCAAAATTCTCAGGTAGCGCAGATTGTCGTACAAGATACAAGTGCGAAGCGTGCGACTGATATTGCGAATACAACCGCTTCTGTTTTCAAAAAAGAAGTGCCTGAAATTATGAACGTGGATAACGTAAAAGTGCTGGCAAAAGCAATGCTTGGTCAAAGTGCCAGTCCAGTTAAACCTCAACCTTTGATAAATATTGCAATTGCCATCGTGGTTGGATTAATGGTAGGTGTCGGTTTATCATTTTTACTAGAATACTTAGACAATACGCTAAAAACAGAACAAGATATTGAAAATCTTTTAGAATTGCCCGTTATGGGAGTTGTGACAACAATTAAAGATGTACCAAAAGCAACCAACGTACAGCGTCCGGATTTAACTGCTCGCGTACCGCAAAGAGGTGAGACGTTTGGCTCGTAACAAGAAAAATCAAAAAGATGATAAAATGCTGACGTTAAAAAGACGTCTGCTGTCTCATAACAGTCCGAAAGATCCTGTTGCCGAGCAGTATCGTACGATTCGTACAAACATTCAGTTTTCAGGCGCGGACGAAGAAATTAAATCTCTTGTGCTAACTTCTAGCGGACCGTCAGAAGGAAAGTCTACAACGGCTGCTAATTTAGCCACTGTTTATGCACAGCAAGGTTTGAACGTGCTCCTCATTGATGGAGATTTACGAAAGCCAACGGCTCACTATACGTTTCGTCTTGAAAATCATACGGGTCTTACCAATGTATTAACAAGACAATCGTCGCTTGGACAAGCGGTTCAACAAACGGAAGTTCCGAACCTTTATGTGTTAACGAGCGGCCCAATCCCTCCGAACCCTTCTGAACTTCTTACGTCTAAGCAAATGACAGAGGTTCTTGCTGAAATGAAGGAGCGATTTGATATGGTTATTTTTGATACACCGCCTATTTTAGCTGTAGCGGATGCTCAAATTTTAGCGAATCAAGTAGATGCTTCTCTTTTAATTGTAAGCAGCTCGAAAACGGAAAAAGATGCAGCGTTAAAAGCAAAAGAGTTGCTAACGCAGGCAAAGTCAAAATTGCTTGGAGCGGTTCTGAATAACCGTAAAATGGAAGAAGGAAATTATTACTACTATTATGGAAGTAATTAACCTATTTTCTTAAATAACAGGCAGGCTTTCTTATAAGGCGTCGAAACCAAAGCGGTTTCGGCGCCTTATTTTTGTTTGCTGTTTTTCAGGCCCCTTTTAAGTTTTGAAAAGCTTCTTTTTCGGCTTAAAAGGTGTTCTGTTCCTAATTTTCCCTTAGTAATTTATATAAGGAAAGAGAGTGTTACATTTACTGAGGTAGAAATTTCGACAAAAAAAGACATAGAAATACTTACTGTAATGTGCTAATATGAATATTGCTTTTGTTAGGTCTTAAGGCATACAAAAGAAAGATGAAAATTTCATTGCTATTTTAATTTGACACCTTTTTCCTATATGCATCCAGACTTATTACTTGATAAGATGGATGAAATTACGCTTAAAACAGCTATGTCAGAAGGTCTGACATAGTGAAACGTGTTATTTTGCGTTTTAATATACGTAATAGCGTACTGAGGAAAAAGATATATTACTATATGTGTAGAAAAAAGAACGTTTTTAAAAGAAAAGATAGCTAGTTTGGACAGAATTATAAGTGCAAACCAGCCCATCCTTCTTTTTTTCTTTTAGTGCAAAATTTATCTAATGAAGTCAAAACACGGGTAATGGACGCAGTTTTTAGCGAAAAAGCTCGTACAGACACAACTACATAATAAAGGAGAACATAACATGCAAAAAGTAAGAAAAGCGATTATTCCAGCAGCAGGGTTAGGCACACGTTTTTTACCTGCTACAAAAGCAATGCCAAAGGAAATGCTTCCGATTGTAGACAAGCCTACTATTCAATATATTATTGAAGAAGCAATTGAATCAGGCATTGAAGATATTATTATCGTAACGGGTAAAGGCAAGCGTGCGATTGAAGATCACTTTGACAACGCTCCTGAGCTAGAACAAAACTTAGCTGAAAAAGGCAAATTTGAGCTGCTGGAGAAAGTTCGCCAGTCTTCAAATGTTGAAATTCACTATATTCGCCAAAAAGAACCAAAAGGATTAGGGCATGCGGTGTGGTGTGCACGTAACTTTATTGGCAACGAGCCGTTCGCTGTTCTTTTAGGAGACGATATTGTACAGGCAGAAACACCTTGTCTGCGCCAATTAATGAATGAGTATGAGCAAACGTTATCTTCGGTTATTGGTGTTCAGACTGTTCCTGAAAATGAAACGCATCGCTATGGTATCGTAGATCCTTCTTCAAACAAAGGCCGCCGTTACCAAGTAGAGTCATTTGTTGAAAAGCCAGCAGCAGGTACAGCACCTTCAAATTTAGCGATTATGGGCCGTTACGTATTCACTCCTGAGATTTTTAAATTTTTAGAAGAGCAAGAAATTGGAGCGGGCGGGGAAATTCAATTAACCGATGCGATTCAAAAGCTAAATGAAATTCAGCGCGTGTTTGCGTATGATTTTGAAGGCAAACGTTATGACGTAGGAGAAAAATTAGGCTTTATCCAAACATCACTGGAGTTTGCTCTTCAGCACGAAGATTTGCGTAAAGATCTTCTTGTATTTATGGAGCAGCTGTTAAAAGAGCAGCAAATCAAAGCTTAAACAGAGAAACCTGCCGGTAGCTTATTTGAGTAGGTTACCGGTTAAGTAGTATTGGGGTGAAGCTTAATGACAAAAAAAGTACTTGTGATTTCTCAACATTTTTATCCGGAAATCGGAAGCGCCGGAAATCGGATGAAAAACGTATATAAGCTCTTAAAAGAAAATGATTATGATGTAAATGTTTTGACAACTGAACCAACGTATCCAAATAAGAAAATCTATAGCGATGAACAGTTTTGGGACGATGATTCATTAGACGAAGAAAATGATGTTACACGAGTAAAAGTAGCCAATCGCAAATACTCTAGAAGCATTATTAACCGCTTATGGTACTACTTAGAAATTGCGTTTCGAATGATTTTATTTATTTTATTTGATCGTAAAAAATACGATGTTATTTTTGTGACGTCGCCGCCTATTTTTATTGCGGTTGTCGGGTTAGTAGCGAAGTATCGGTACCGAACAAAAATGATTCTCGATATAAGAGATTTGTGGCCGGAATCACTAAAGGGAGTCGGAGTATTTAATTATCGGTTTATTATTTATATTTTCAGCAGGTTAGAAAAGCTTCTGTATATAAAAGCCGATAAAATTATCGTAAATAGTCAGCGCTTCAAAGATTTTATCATCGGTAATTATCATATTCCCCTAAAGAAAATCTCTTTTATGCCAAATGCCGCTCGACAAGAAGAAATCTCTCCGATTGAATCAGGTGACGGGCCATTCAAAGTCATGTATGCAGGAAACATCGGCTTGGCTCAAGATGTCACCATCTTAATGGAATTAGCGAAAGAACTAAATGAGTATGATATTCAGCTCACGGTGATGGGTTACGGATTTAAAAAGCGGGAATTCGTTAAGTTTGCGAAAGAACATAATCTTTCTAACGTGAATTTTATGAAGCCTTCTACGCGTAAAGAATGTTTAAAGACGATTTCAACTCATCATATTGGAATTGTTACTCTTAACGGCAAGGAAGTATTTGAAACGGTATTGCCTGGGAAAATTATCGACTATATGACGTGCAGTCTTCCTATTGTTGGAGCCGTATCAGGTTATGCTAAAACGATCATTGAAACAACAGAAGCTGGAATTGTAGCCAACTCTCATGACGCAGAAGAAATGTTAACACACATTTTATATCTGTATCAGCGTCCTTCTCTTCGAAGTGAAATGGCAGTAAACAGCCGAAAGTATGTTCAGCAACATTTTCTGTGGGAACGAAATATCAATGTGTTAATCAACTTAATTGAAAACAGAGTATCTACATATGAAGAGATGGCTCCTGTAGAAACCAGAGAAAAAGCCGAAGTTTTATAATTACATAGAATCTTCACTATGAATATCTTAACAGTAACGACGGAGGATAAAGATGTCTAAGAACGTATGTATGTTTGTGTGGAATCATTTTACCAATGATGCCCGTGTCTTAAGAGAATGTTCTTCATTGGTAGAAGCCGGCTATAATGTGGATCTTATTGCGATTCACGACCGGAAAAATCCACAGCTTAAAAAGAAAGAAGAGCGCAAGGAAGGGTTTACCGTTATTCGTGTAAATAACCAGTTTCCGTTATTACAAATGCTTCTTGGAGCTGCTCGACGTTTGAAAAAAAGCATTCCTTTACAACTGCTTGCTTTAGTTATACTTGGCTTAGGATTATGGAAGCTGACAGTTATCACGTTACTAGTAGCTGTTCTCCTTGGACTGTTTGTGACGCCAAAAGCTCGAACATTTATGGTTAGAGGCTATATTGCAAGTCAAATGGTAAAGTACGGATTAAAAAAGAAATATGATATTTATCATTCGAATGATTTAAACACGCTTCCTCAAGGCATTACATGTGCAAAAATTTTGCGCCGGAAAAAGCTAGTCTATGATTCCCACGAAGTGCAAACAAGCCGCACTGGGTACAACAGTCCTATTTACGGAATAATGGAAAAACTTTATATTAAGTTTACGGATGTGATGATTGCAGAAAATCATACGCGTGCTAAATATACAGAAGACTTGTACAAGCTGTATCCGCAGGTTGTTCATAATTATCCGTTTGTTGTGAAGCCAGAGTTGAGTCAATCTGTTAATCTTCATGAGAAGCTGAATATTCCTTCTACTGAACCAATCCTTTTATATCAAGGCGGTGTTCAAGTTGGAAGAGGACTTGATAAGCTAGTAGAAGCAGCACCGCTGTTCAAACGAGGCGTGCTTGTCTTCATCGGTGACGGTCGTATTAAACCTCAGCTTCAAAAAATGGTGAAAGAGCAAGGACTTGAAGATCGTGTTAAGTTCTTAGCAAAAGTACCGGTGGAAGATCTTATGCATTATACGAAAAATGCGTATCTTGGTTTCCAAGTATTAAATAACATTTGTTTTAACCATTATTCTGCGTCTTCAAACAAATTATTTGAGTATATGATGAGTGCGGTTCCCGTTATCGCCTGCAGCTTCCCTGAAATTCAAAAAGTAGTAGAAACAGAGAAAGTTGGAGTATGCGTTGACTCGCATGATCCAGTGTCGATTGCCAATGGCGTTAACTACTTGCTTGATCATCCTGAAGAACGTGAACGAATGAGCCTTAATTGCTACCAGGCTCGCGAGAAATACAACTGGAATAATGAAAAAGAAATTTTTATTGATATCTACAAAAAGCTGGCATAGTATGTCAGCTAGAATTTTAACCTTCTAAATGTGTGCAGCATGATCACTAATTTTTACAAGAATAGGAATGAGCAACTTGAGTAAATATAAAGTCACCGTCGTGATTGTAAACTATAATAAAGAACCCTATATTTCTCAATGTATTGAGTCTGTTATCAATCAGTCTCTGCAGCCAATTGAAATCATCATTGTAGACGATGGGTCAACAGATAACAGCGGCATCATTTCGAGCCGATATGCTGCAGCACATCCTCATGTTCGTTATCTCACTCAAGAAAATAATGGAGTAAGCTCGGCCAGAAACAAAGGCTTATCTTACGCACAAGGCGAGTATGTTGCCTTTTTAGATGCAGATGATTATGTACCCGCTGATGCCTATGAAAGGCTGTATAAAGCCGCAGTACAATCAGATGCAGATACCGCTATAGGAAACTTTGAATGTTTTAACGAGTATCGCACTTGGCATTTGGCTTATATGAAGAAAGTCTTTGCGAAAGGCCTTCCTGCCGTACGGCATATTTCTACCCACAAAGAACTGCATCTCACGCCTTCAGCAAGCAATAAATTATTTAAAAAAGATCTTCTTATTCAGCATAATATTTCTTTTGATGAAGATTTACATGTTGGTGAAGATCTGTTATTCACTCAAAAAAGTCTCTACTGCTCGCGTAAAACGGTAGTAGAAAATAGTGACGTTTTGTATTACCGAGTTAATGACAATGAAATGACACTATCAAAAAATAGTACTCTTTCGTTTTTTAAACAGCTAGTAATGGTACAGCAAAAATTAAAGAGTTTATACGGTACTCTCAATGAACGGTCTCTGCTTCACGAAATCGAAAAGAGACAGGCAGAATTTTTCTTTAACTCTCTTTTTACAAAGGGCCCTAAGCTGCCGAATGATCATTTGAATGAGCTGTTAGATATAAGCAGCAGCTTTTTAGGTACGCTTGTTCATCGTGAAGTAACGTCCAGCTTAGACAGCAAAAGTCAGCTGCTCACACAAATGATTGTACAAAGAGATTATGAAGAGTTTATGAACTTAATGTTTTCTTTTTGTAAAGATGAATTTATAAACGAGATTTTTTTGGAAGAAGGTCTGTTTTACAGCTCTTTGGCCAAAACATTTCCTAGATATAAGCAGTACTTAGAAGTGAAGCACGTAGAAGTTGACCAGCGAATTGAGCTTATCGAATTAAAAGACGGACAGCTTACGCTTGGCGGCTATGTGTTTATTAAAGGCTTGCCTGCTAAAGGAATGCAAAAAGACTTGGTGTTTAAACGTGGAGGAAAAGAGAAAGCAGTTTCTTTGCAGCAGGATTTACGAACAGACGTGAGTTATTTATTTTCACATAATCAAATTGATTACCAAGACGCTGGCTTTAAAACGATTTCTCTCAACGTAGTGGATTTTCTTGAGCAAGGTGAGTGGCAGGTATATATTCGTTTGACTGTAAATGATGTAACAGTGGAAGAACCAATAAAAGTGATGCTAGCTCAGCTGCGAAATCGTACGAAAACCCATGTGGTGAACAATATTCAAATCAAAACAGCATTTAACACACGCTCACAAATGAAGATTAGCTTAAAAAAAGTAAATATGCTAGGGAAATTAAAGTCTTTTGCTGTTCAAGTAAAAAGAGATATTCGATATGATGGAAGCTTTTTGAAGGCTAAGGATTACCATACGTTTTTAGCGATTCTATTATATAGAATGTTTCGTTTATTTTATGTAAAAAAACAAATTTGGCTGATTGGTGAGCGAAAAGATACGGCTCAAGATAATTCTTATCATTTGTATCAATATATTCGCAAGCATCATCCAAACGTTAATATTTATTATGTAATTGATAAGAAATCTCCAGATTATCAATTTATCAAGCATTTAGGAAATATTATTCATTTTAATAGTCTGAAGCACACGTTTTATTTACTCATATCCCATAAAACCATTAACAGCTACGTTGAAACATCTAACATGCATACGGAATCGTATAAAAAAATTATGAAGTATTATCCAGAGTGGCAGCAAAATGAAAAGATTTTTATTCAGCATGGCGTAATCGGTGTTAGCCGGGTTAATCATGTTCTTCATAAAAATAGAATGAATTATAGTCAGTTTGTTGTTTCTTCACCGTTCGAAAAAAAACACGTAATGAAAGAATTTGGTTATAGCGAAAACGAGGTAATTGAGACGGGGCTTGCACGCTGGGATGCGCTCAAAGATACAAGTACAGGCAAAGAAATTCTCATCATGCCAACATGGAGAAGCTGGATTAAAACAGAGCAGCAGCTGTTTGCATCTGATTACTGGAGACGCTATTTGTCTCTCCTTGAAAACGAAGAATTTCACCGTTTTCTTGAACAAAAAGATTTAACAGTTACGTTCTTTCCGCATTATCAAATGCAGAAGTTAATTGGAAAATTTCCTGCTTTCCATCCTAGAATCATGGTCGTGAAGCAAGGAGAAGAAACTGTTCAAAATTTATTAAGAAGTCACAGTATGCTGCTTACTGATTATTCGACTGTATCGTTCGATTTTGCTTATATGAATAAACCAGTTTTATTCTATCAGTTCGATTATGATGACTTTTATTCAAAACATTATAATGAAGGTCCTATTAATCATAAAAAAGATTTATTTGGAGAGAGAGTAGAAACGGAAAAAGAAGTGATTCAGCTATTAAAGCAATTTCCTCACTTTTCTATTCATAAAGCTAATAAAATTCAAAATTATGTTGTAAAAGAACATTCTCATAGCAATTTACTATTCAAACAATTGAGTGGAGGGAATTATGAATGAATAAACCATTAATTACAGTTATTCTACCTATCTACAATGTAGAAAGTTATATCGAAGAGTGCTTAAACTCCTTGTTGAATCAAACAATTGGCCATGAAAAATTGGAAGTCCTTATGGTTAATGATTGTTCTACGGATAACACAGCTGAGATCATGAATCAATATTCTCAGAAATACCCTCATTTTAAATCGATTCATTTAGAGGAAAATACGGGCGCTCCTGGGAAGCCAAGAAATATTGGTATTGAAAAAGCAACTGGTGAATACTTAATCTTTTTAGATCCCGATGATTATATTCCACATGATGCGTACGAAGCTCTTTACAAGGTCGCTAATGAAAATAAATCAGACTTTGTAATGGGGAAAATGGTGAGCTTTGATGATGAAGATGGCAGAGAGTATGAGCATATTACATTTAAAAACTATTTGTTACATAAGCAGTACTTGAATGTAGATATAAAAAGCGTGCCTTTCTTTTTGCAAGTGAAAACAGCCGTTTATTTAAAGCTTGTTAAAACAGCATTTATTAAAAAGCATAACATTTCATTTGTAGAAGGCATGAAAAACGGCGAAGACAAATACTATGACATGCAGCTTTTCACTAAAGCAGCTAAATTCAGCTATATCCCGAAGGTTATTTATATGTACCGAGCAAGAAATGATGCAAAAAACTTATCATTAACGCAGCGAGATATCGTGAGTACAGTTGAAAATGATGTGAAAGCAGCAAAGCTCGTAAAACCGATGCTTGGCAGTGAAGAATACACCTATTTTCAAATTAACGCGCTGAGATCTCTATTATGGAAGCTGTGTGACCCAGACTTTAACCGTCTGCAAATGGATACAAAACTTTATTTGATTAACTTAGTTAAAGACGTTATTAAAGGGTATGATAAAAAGTTAATTGAAAAATATTTAAAGCTTGAAGGTCCTTTTATCAGCTTAATTGATAAAGGATATATAGATGAAGCGCTAGAGTATAATAAAATGCTTGTTTCGAGACGCTGGTGGTACAAGCAAGGTATTGAGCTACAGGCAGAATACAAAAAACACGCTAAAATCAGAAAAAGCTATTCATGGAAAATGACAAAAATCTTACGCAGCCGTAACTTTAAATTGAAACAACTAATTAAGAGGAGATATGTAAATGAAAGTCAGCATAGTAGCACTCTTGCAGGAAAGTAATCTTACTAATTTTATTGATACTCTTAATAGATTAAGAGAACAAACGATTGGGTTTGAAAACATTGAATTGATGATTCTTGATCAAGCCGTTGAAAAAACGTCTCAGGAAGTAATTGAGCTTTCTAAATTGTCTCAGGAGGCCAATATACATGTACAAAAAGAAAGCGAGGTAAACTTTGCTTCTTTAAAAGGAAAGTATATCAGCTTCTTTGATTTTAATTATAGTATTTCATCTCATTTGTACAAGGAGCTATACAATACAGCAGAAAAAAAAGGACTGGATTTTGTATCAGCTAATGCAGATTCAACGGTGAAAACAACTATGGATGCATCAGCTGATGTTATAAAAAGAGGATTTAATGCGTTAACGTCTTTAAAATTAATAAAAAAAGATACGCTGCTTCAACATCCTCAGTTAGTATCTAAATCTGTCACAAGTCCAGCCGTTGAAGCTTTTCATTTTCTTGTCTATACAAAAGAGCTTTCTTTTAACTACAACAGTAAATTAAAATATAAAAATGGGTTTACTTTTGATGAAGATTATATCAGCTCATCGATTGGACACATTGGCGAGGTTAACCGGGCGTTGCAAATGCAGGCACCTAAGGAATTAAACGAAGCCATTAAATTTCAGCTTTTAACGCATATGCTTTATTTAATTGATAAAAATACGTTTACGAATAACTTAACAGAAGAAAAGCAAACGATTGCTTATAATGAGCTAAGAAGTCTGTTAGCTTTATTTAGCTCTCAAGAGATCAAAAGCTGCGGTATAGACGGATATATCCCGATTTTTAAGATGCTCGATAAGAACCTGGACGAAGAAGCTACTGAGTATATTAAATTACTAAGAAGTAAGCGTCATTGGTATGAGCAAACAAATAAATATAAGCAGTATTTTAAAAAGAACCCATACAGCTTAGAAGAGTCGCTTTCATGGAAAGTAACAAAGCCTTTTAGAAAAGCCAGCAGCATGCTTCGCAGTTTAAAACAATCTCTATACAAAGGGGTTTTACTAGCTGCCGCTAGTCTGGTTAAGGCATCGTTATTTAACCGTAAAGTATGGCTTGTAGGAGAACGTGAAGATCAAGCAGAAGACAATGGTTATTTTTTCTTTAAGTACTGCCGAGAACATTACCCAAATCAAAAAGTCTATTATATTATTAACGAGGATTCTCCTCATCTTGACAAAGTAAAGAAACATGGAAATGTCATTCATCATTCTTCTTTTAAGCATCAGCTATATATGCTGGTGGCTAGCACTTACATTAGCGCATGGACGTTTGAGGAGTGTTCATATCCAAGGCCGAAAGAAACATTTAAAAAGTTATTTAAAAAGCAGCTGGCTAAAAAATACAATATCTGCTTACAGCATGGTGTTATTATTCATAATATCTCTCCTTATTTACATAAAGAGCGATACAATCAAAACCTTATTATTTCGAGCTCTGAATATGAAAAGAAAATTATTCAAAACACGCTGGGCTACAGTGAGAATGAAGTTGCTGTAACAGGTTTAGCTCGTTTTGATAATCTTCATGAACTGGATGTCAAAAAACAAATTTTAATTATGCCAACATGGAGAAGACATTTATTCAAAATTAATAAAAATAGCTTCTTAAAATCGGATTATTATAAAGCTTACAAAAACCTCATTACCAATCAAGAATTTTTAGAAATGATTGAGCGCCATAACATTCCTGTGAAGTTTTATATTCACAGTCAAATGCAAAAATTTATGGATCAGTTTGTCATTGATCATCCGAACATCGAGTTTTTAGTAAAAAGTACGGCTACTGTTTCAGAGCTCTTAAAAGAAAGTTCGCTGTTAATTACGGATTATTCTTCGGTATCAAGCGATTTCTTGTATATGGATAAACCGGTTATTATGTATCAGTTTGATCCGCACAATAACCACCATACACAAGTAAAAGAAATCCAATACAACCATCTGGGAATGATTGTTTCAAATGAAAATCAATTAATGTCAGCTATTGGATCAGTGGTAAACAACGATTTTAAAGCAAACAAGCAATATCTTAAAAATTCACAGCGAATTTTTAAATACAAAGACCAAAATAATTGTCAGCGTATTTATAACGTTATTAAGCAAAAAACATCTTAATGATTTATAAAAGAAAAAGTCCTAATCATGATGAAGAAAATGCAATAGTTATGTTGCATTTTCTTCATATAAGAAGCTCTTTTTATACGAAGAGAAGTCATACTTAATTATAGGTGGGTCATGAATTTACTAGTAGAAAACATTAAATATAGAGATAGTGCTATCATAGAAATAGCCTTGAACATTCCGAAAGAACTCAAGTCAAAACCAGCTGAGTTATTGTTAACAAGACGTGCTAAACATAGAAATAAAAGCATAACTTATTCGCAAAAAATCTCGTTGGATAACTCAGTCACTATTAACTTGAATGATTTATATCACTTAAAAGGTGAGTCAGTATCTGTTGAAGAGATTGTAGATGTTGCTATTAAAGCAGAAGAGCAAGTTTATGAGTTGAGTCTAGCTGATTTTAATGTAACTAAAATCAAATATATGAATGAAAAAGTATGGGGAACTCATTGGATCAAACCGTATAGCACAAATAAAAAAACAGTTGCCATTTACACTAAAACAGACTTTGCGGCAAAAGTCATTGAACGCTCTTTAGAAAAATCAGATTTGATTCTTACTGTTGAAATGAAGGCAACGGTTCTTCCACAGGATTGCTATGCGACTATAAGTGGAAAAAGATATGCCATTGAGAGCAGGCCGAATTTAAATACAATTGTATTTCGTATACCTCTTCAAAATAGTGTACACTTGTATAAGACTATATCTAAAGAAGACGTCTCTATGCAGTACATCATGAACGGTACGGTAGTGGTAACGAATGTACATGTGGACAACCCTGCGCAGTTAAATAATGAATTATATACTATTCAGCTAAACAGCAGCGAACCTTATGCAGCCATGTGGATTGAAAGAAAAAAGAATGACACAGTAAAAGTAGCAGTATTGGGTTCATGTGTTACACGTGATAATTTTAACAGCAAATTTAATCCTGACTACAAAAAAAATTACGAGTGTGTTTCTTTGCAAAATCAATCTTCTATTATCAGTTTAATGGCTCCTCCTTTAGCGTTTCCGAAGGACAAAATTGATAACTTAAATGATTGGGACACATGGAATGTTAAAACTGATTTTCAGAAGCAGTTTTTAGAGGATTTAAAAAAGCAGCAGCCTGATTATTTAATCATTGATTTGTTTGGAGACATCTTCTTTGGATGCCTTCGTGTGACGGATAGTTTTTTAACTAATAATTACTGGAAGTTAGCTAAAACTAGTTATTTCAAGGAATTAAAAAATCATGATGCGATTACCCTGCAAAACAACCAGAATGAATATATGGAAATTTGGAAAAAAGCGGTTAACGATCTATTTGCTTTTCTTCAAGCAGAATTGCCTACTTGCAAAGTAGTTCTTCATAAAGCGCGCTTTACAGATTCTTATTATGACAATGAAGGCCAGGTCAAAACCATAGCTTCTTCTGTCAATGTTCAGGCATTAAATCAATATTGGGACCTCCTGGATGGTTATATTCAAGAAAATTATCAAGTAGATGCAATCGATTTAACACAAGAGAAGTATATGTCTTATGAAGGTCACCCTTGGGGAGTCTTCCACGTTCATTTTGAAATGAACTATTATCAGCAGTTTTTAAAGAAATTACATCGTATTGTTGTAAAGAACTATCTTGAAGCAGAAAATGTCTTTGCAACAATTTATCAAGATTTAGAGCAGGCTTAATCATTGAGAAGTAAAGTGTATTTCTCAATAAATTGTACAAAAGGAATTATGATATGAAATCAATTAAAATCGTAATACAAGAACAAATTCAAAATCTCTACATGATCGGTAGACTATCAGCTTACGAGTTAAAAAAATCGTATGCGGACAACCTATTAGGTGGACTTTGGATTATTTTGAATCCTTTATTTCAAATTGGGGTTTATTGGGTTGTGTTCGGTCTAGGAGTACGCGGAGGTCAAGATGTTGACGGAATCCCTTTCTTTGTTTGGTTAATTTGTGGCTTAATCCCTTGGTTTTTTATTAGTGCTGCTATTCTTCAAGGCTCTAACTCAGTCTATGCGAGGTTAAATTCAGTTTCGAAAATGAATTTTCCTCTGAGTGTCATACCTACATATGTAGTGGTTGCACAGCTTTACACGCACTTAATACTTGTAGCTATGCTAACGATTATTGTGATTACGTCTCAAGGGATCCACCACATAAATATTATTAGTCTATTGTATTTTATGCTGTCGTCATTTTGCTTTTTGCTTTCTTTATCGTTCGTAACATCTACTTTATCTACAATGGTAAGGGATATTCACTTGCTTATTCAGACAGCTACACGTATGTTGTTTTATGTAACTCCTATTTTATGGTTGCCGAGTGACAACACGCCGCAGTTGCTAAAAGAGATTTTTACGATGAACCCTTTTTATTATATTGTAGATGGTTATCGTGAATCTCTGTTAAAAGGCAGCTGGAATTTTATTCACTCTCCGTATACGATTATATTTTGGAGTGTCATTCTGTTGTTGCTTATATTAGGTTCGGCGATTCATGTAAAATTCAGAAAGCAGTTTGTTGACTATTTATAAAAGGTGAATCAGGTATATGAGTTATAAAGTAAAGTTTCAGCAAGTAACAAAAAAGTACAAAATGTATAATAAGCAAATAGAGAAAGTAAAAGATTTGTTTTGGAATCGCGGCAAAGGAGAGTATCACTATGCGCTAAATAATATCTCCTTTACCGTAGATGAAGGGGAAATCGTAGGCGTTATAGGATTAAACGGATCCGGAAAAAGTACCTTATCTAATTTAATTGCAGGCGTTACAATGCCAAATGAAGGAACGGTTGATATTAAAGGGAGCGCATCGCTGATTGCTATTGGCGCAGGGTTAAACAATAAGTTAACAGGCCTAGAAAACATTGAACTTAAAGGATTAATGATGGGGCTAACCAAAAAGCAAATTCAAGAGATTACGCCAAAAGTTATAGAGTTTGCTGATATTGGGAAATTTATTAATCAGCCTGTCAAAACCTATTCAAGCGGTATGAAATCTCGTTTGGGCTTTGCTATATCGGTTAATATTGACCCGGACATCCTTGTTATTGACGAAGCGCTGTCTGTTGGAGATCAAACGTTTACAAATAAATGCTTAGAAAAAATGAATGAATTTAAGGAAAACGGCAAAACCATTTTCTTTATCAGTCACTCATTGTCTCAGGTGAAAAGTTTTTGTACAAAGGCTCTTTGGATCCATTACGGACATGTAAAAGAGTATGGGGACATTAACGAAGTAGCGGACCAATACGGTCAGTTTTTAAAAGAATATAATAAGATGTCTAAAGAAGAGCGGGAACAGTTCCGTGAAAAACAGCTTAATGAATTTTCACACGGATTATTAAACAACGGCACCTCGGTTTCAGAAGACACAGGTGAA
The DNA here is from genome assembly GCF_058629175.1 of Priestia sp. MDV22-iso46. Classification (NCBI taxonomy): domain Bacteria; kingdom Bacillati; phylum Bacillota; class Bacilli; order Caryophanales; family Bacillaceae; genus Priestia; species Priestia sp. MDV22-iso46. The sequence goes on along the minus strand of NZ_JBZVWT010000001.1, from coordinate 1,826,995 downwards.
CATTCGAAAGAAAAAGCTGCTGAATCACTTAGTCTATCGCGTTCAAAAAGAATAGGAACTAAGCGGAAGAGTGTCTCTGGCAAAAAAAGCTTTGCTAAAAAAGTATTGTTGCCAGCAGCAGCCGTTATTCTATTAGGAAGTGCGGGATACGCTGTTTATGCAGCACAAAGTGCCAGCCACGCAGCGAAACAGACAGAGAGTAAAACACAGTCTTCTGCCAGCGGCACTACTCAAGCGAAACAACAAGCTGAGAAAGTAGTTATTAATACAAAAACTGCTTTTGTCAGGGAAGATCCAGATTTAGAGAGTAACCAAAAAGCGGTTCTGTCGTTTGGAGAAATATATCAAGTTCTCCAAGAGAAAAAAGATCCTGCTGAAGATATAAAATGGGTAAAATTGAATGCAGGACAAGGCAAGGAAGGCTGGGTTAGTTCAGCTCTTTTAACCCCGTATACTGAACCGCAGTCAACGCTAACAAATAAAAATATTGATTCGCTGGACTCGCTTGTACGATCAAAATATAATATCAGTATAAGTAAGCTGCTAAGTCCGTTAAGTGAAACTCAGCAAAACTTAATGGGAAATCAAGCTTTATCTTTAACAAATCAGTATGAATCAAATGATGGAACGTTATTGAATTACGGATCTGTTCAATATGTAGCACTAAATAATGTGGTTACAGAAGTATCGTTAAGAAACGTGGATGAAGATACAGAAGAAATTCTGTCATTGATAAAGAAGAAGCCATTGTTTATTAATGACAAAGAAGGTCTGTATTTCTATCAATCCAAGAATTATTATATTAAGATATATACAAATTTAAAAACGAACAAAATTAAGATTATATCTTTTGTATCACGAGAGAATGCAGAAGATAAATAAAATAAAGCCGTCTTTCCTAAGAAAGACGGCTTTATTTTTATTTTACATTTAAATGATCTTTTAACTTAGTAGACAACTCTTGGCGCGTTGCATCTGAAACTGCATAGTAGTAAATGCCGTTAATTTTTTCACCTTGACCGTCTACTTGTAGCTGCTCTACGTTATGGCGAGCAGCTTTATAGTTTGATTGAATTTGCTTCATATCGTCGAATGTAAGGTTTGTTCTAACATTTGTTCCAATGGCGTCTAAGATATTGCCGTAGTTTGCTAGTGATTGAACGCTTGCTCCTTCTTCAATAACACCTTCAATAATTTGACGCTGGCGCAGTTGACGTCCAAAATCTCCGCGAGGATCTTCTTTACGCATACGAGAGTAAGCAAGAGCTTCTTTTCCGTCTAGCGTAAGCTTTCCTTTTTTAAAGTTGTATCCATCATAATTAAAATCCAAGTCGTTATTCACCGTCACGCCTCCAACTGCGTCAACAATGTCTTTAAAGCTTTCCATATTAACTTGTACATAGTAGTCAACCGGTACATCTAAGAACTTTTCAACTGTATTGACAGCCATATCGACACCGCCGAATGCATAGGCGTGATTGATTTTGTCAGTCGTTCCTTTTCCAACAATCTCTGTGCGCGTATCACGAGGAATGCTGACCATCTTCATCGATTGATCTTTTGGGTTCACCGTCATTAAAATTAATGAGTCAGAACGCCCGCGGTCTCCTGCACGCTGATCCACTCCTAAAAGTAATATTGAAATAGGATCTTTGTCACTGAATGAAACTTTCTCAGATCTTTTCTCCGATACATCACGTTTTAAAGGCTCATGAGTTTGCGTGAACGTTTTTTCGACAGAATGCCAAACACTGTAGGCGTAAGCACCTACACCAAGGATTAATAATACAATAATACCCATAATAATTTTAAATGCTCTTTTTTTCTTCGGCTTTTTCCTTTTACGCTTGCGAGTTTGAGATTCTTCCATATTCATTGTCTCTTCCTTTGCTTAATATATTGATAAAATAAATGAAGTACCTATGTAAGTCATTATTCTTATCTTGAAAAAAATTTCTGCATCAAAATTACTGAAAAAATGACAAATTTAATCATTTTCCTGCACTTACTTACAAATTATATTATAATAAGAACAAAAAAGAAAGATATAGTAAGGGAGACAATATATGAAAATTTGGATTAATATTCTAGCAGTCATCGTTTTTATTGCCGCAATTTCAGCCGGAAAAGTGTATTGGAACAACAGGGTATCAGAACAATCTGTTTCCAGACCAACCAAAGTTGAAGCTTCTAGTGATGCAAGTAATGCAGAAACTAATTGGAAAGAGAACGCTCAGAACCTTCCAGAATCTATTCAAAATAAAATTCAAAAAGCTATGCAAACCAAAACGCCGTTGAAGCTAGTTATTGTTGGATCAGCACCGCAAGAAGAAGTAAAAGCTACTTGGGCCGAGCTGTTGAAGAAAAAAATTGAAGATACATATGGTTCTTCCTTAATCCAGGTTGAAGTCCGTGAATATAAGAATATGACAACCTTACAATTCATCAAAAGCGATACATATAAAGAAATTGCCAAGGCAAGTCCAGATGTTTTGCTGTTTGAACCGTTTCTTTTAAATGATAACGGCGTAGTAGGTATTGAGAATACGCTAGACAATATAGATATTATCCTGACGTACTTGAAACGCCAAAATGAACAGCTGATTACGATTCTTCAGCCGTCAGCTCCTGTTTATAAAGCAAATAATTACCCATCTGATGCCAAGGCGTTAGAAGATTTTGCAAAAGAAAATGGCTATGAATATATCAATCACTGGAAAGCATGGCCAGACTATCAGTCAGAAAAGATTTCAGCGTATTTAACTCAAGCGCCTGGTCAGCCTAATGACAAGGGAGAACAGCTATGGGCACAGTATTTAGAACACTATTTTACAGATTCTAAGTCTAGCCAGTAAAGAACAAGCCTAACCATTCGGTTAGGCTTGTTCTTTTAAAAGAAAAATACTTGTAAAATGCATTTCAAGACAAAATGGGAGCTTGTAGGACATAAAATTTATACATAAGAAACAATTTTCCTTTATATAGAAAAGTCGGTAGGGGTCTATGATATAATATGATTCATGGAATACTATCCATGATCTGAGGCATAGAAAGAGGAGAAAAAAATGATAGATATATATACCAATATCTTGCCAAATGTGAACAGTGGTCCCAAAAGTGTAGAAGAGTTTTTAGAAATGGCAAATGTATTAGTGAAACAAGGAGTAACAGAAGTCGTAGCAGCACCTCTTTATGACGGAAAAGATTCCAGCTATAGAGAAAGTGTTGATCTTGCAAATGAATGGTTAAGAAAATCTTCTATTTCGTTAAGAGTTTTACCAGGTCAGAAAATAGTTGCCTCTACCCAGATGATTTTATTAAACGAAGAGTATTATATGATGACAATAAATGAAAATGAAAAATATATGTTTTTAGAAATTCCACAAGATGTGGAAATTGAAGTGTTAGAAAATATTGCATACGAGCTTCAGTTAAAAGGAATCGTGCCTGTTTTAAATGAGCCTGAGTGCCATTCATTATTTGTAGAGAATCCCGCGCATTTGTACAAGCTTGTAAAAAATGGAGCAGTCGTTCAGCTGTCTGCACAAAGTGTGCTGAGCGGCAACGGCAGTAAAGCTAAAAAAGCAGCTTATCAGTTCATTGATCACGGATTAGCACACGTTATTGCATCAGGTGTAAACCGTGAAAATTACCAGCAGTACGGCCTGCAAAAAGCCTATTCAGCTGTTTCTAAAAAATACGGCAACAGCAAGCTTTATCATTTCATGGAAAATGCTGAGGCTATTGCGAGCGGGAAGGCTGTTTATAAACAAGAGCCTGAACGCATCAAAAAAACAAAATTCCTAGGAATCTTTTAAATTTTCCCTTTGTACCCTGATTAACTTCTGTTTAATCAGGGTATTTGCATACAAAGACCTATTTAAATCCCTTCTTTTATCATTATTATTTGGAGTTATTTTACAAATATTGTTTGCGTTTTCACATAGAGTGATAGTAAAATATTGTTAGTTAAGTAGGTAACAGGAAAGTACGCGGTTTTCCGGGGTTCGTGGTGGTAAATGTCGAGAAGAATACATAGTTTCACACGAGAAATCGTCGTAGAATAGAGCTATACAAAACGCAGGGAGGGAAATAAAGTGATTGATATTCATACGTACATATTGCCTAATATCGATAGCGGACCTGAGGAAGTAGACGGCTTTTTGAAGATGGCACGCTCCTTAGCGGATCAAGGCGTTCAGTCCGTTGTGGCGACGCCGCTTTATGACAGCGATCAAGAGTTTATGAAACACCATTTATTTCTCTATGTGAATGCAGCTAATGAATGGCTTACAAATTCATATATTCCTCTACAAGTATTACCAGGTCAGCTTGTCCCTTTATCACCTCAGCTTCTGCGAAACTATGAGCGGAATCAGCTTCTTACACTTAATCACACCGATAAATATTTGTTTCTTTCACTGCCTGAATACGATATCTCACCTTATTTTGAAAAGATACTGTCTGATCTTCTAACAAAAGGCATTGTGCCTATTCTTCGTTCACCAGAATGTCATCCGATTTTCCGAGATCACCCTGAGCGTTTGTATGAGCTTGTTAAAAAAGGCGTACTCGTTCAGCTAAGCGCCGCTAGTATTCTCGGTTTAAACGGAAAAAAAGAAAGAAAAGCGGCGCTTACCCTTATTAAATACCGCTTAGCCCACGTGATTGCCTCTGGCGTTCATGCCCGCAATTACCACGACTATTCACTTTCAAAAGCGTATGATTATATTTCCGATATGTACGGTGCTTCAGAGCTTTATTTTTTTATTGAAAATGCAGAAGCGATTATCGACGGTCGTCCGGTTCATCAATTAGAGCCTGAGCCGATGAAAAAATTTAGTTTATTTAAATTATTCAGCTGAAAACAAGGGACTTTTCCATAAAAACGGGAAAGTCCCTTGTTTTGTCTTTCTTTCATTGTGGTATGGAATAGAAACAACGTTAAAGAAAGGAAGGCTGAATATGATAAAAACTACAGCTGGAAAAGCAGCTATGTCGGTATTAAAAGAATGGAATATTGATCACATTTTCGGTATGCCGGGAGACTCCATCAATCATTTCATGGATAACTTGCGCAGTGAAAAAGACGAAATTGAATTTATTCAAGTCCGTCACGAGGAAGTAGGTGCACTTGCGGCATCTTCTTACGCAAAAATCACGGGCAAAATCGGTGTGTGTCTGTCGATTGGAGGACCGGGTGCGATTCATTTGCTAAACGGCTTATATGATGCCAAAGCAGACGGTGCACCGGTGCTAGTGCTAGCCGGACAGGTGCCCCGTGCGAAGCTTGGCAACGAGTCGTTTCAAGAAGTGAACTTAGAACGTGTTTTTGATGATGTGTCGGTGTTTAATCACCGAGTAGACTCGCCTGAATCGTTTCCGCATTTGCTGCAGCAAGCGATTCGAACAGCCTATGCTAAAAAAGGTGTCGCTGTCTTAGTTATTCCAGATGATATTCCGTCTTCAACAATTAAAATTGACGAAAAAACGCCAATTGCGAATGTATCAAAATCCATTTCTCACAGTGACCCAGAAGATGTAGCTAAAGCGCTTCTAGCGATTAAATATGCAAAAAAACCGGTTATTTTAGCAGGAACAGGTGCAAAGCATGCGAAGCTCGAACTAGCGCAGTTTGCGGAGAAAATCGCAGCGCCGGTTGTTTTTACGCTTCCCGCTAAAGGAATACTGCCTGACCGTCACCCTTATAATCTAGGACAGCTCGGCCAGCTCGGGACGAAGCCTGCGTATGAAGCAATGGAAGAAACCGATTTGTTAATTATGGTTGGGACTTCGTATCCATACCGTGAATTTTTACCAGATGGAGCCGAAGCAATCCAGCTGGACTCAGATGCCACACAAATCGGCAGACGCTATCCTGTATCGATTGGATTAGTCGGAGACTCTAAAACGACGCTTTCACAGCTTACGCATAATTTGGATTATCAAGAAAACCGCCGGTTCTTAGAAGAGTGTCAAGTTAATATGGAAAACTGGTGGAAGCACGTAGAAAAAGAAGAAAATGAAGTGAGTACGCCAATCAAGCCGCAGCAAGTCATTTCTAAGCTGCAAAAAATCGTTGAAGATGATGCGATTGTATCTGTTGATGTTGGGAACGTTACGGTATGGATGGCGAGACATTTCCGCATGACGAATCAAAAATTTGTGGTTTCAAGCTGGCTGGCAACAATGGGCTGCGGACTTCCGGCTGCGATTGCAGGAAAGCTTGCGCATCCTGAAAAACAATCGGTGGCCGTATGCGGTGACGGAGGCTTTACGATGGTCATGCAAGATTTTGTGACGGCTGTGAAGTATAAGCTGCCGATTGTTGTCGTCGTCCTTAATAACAGTGAAATCGGGATGATTAAATATGAACAAGCGCTTCAAGGTCACCTGGATTACCAAACGCAGCTTGGTGAAATGAATTTTGCGAAGTTCGCTGAATCGTGCGGAGGAATTGGCTACCGCGTTGAAAAATACGAGGAGCTCGAAACAGCTTTTGAAAAAGCTGCGCTTGCGACTGTTCCTGTTGTGATTGATGTCGTTGTTGCGGATGAACCGCCGCTTCCAGGCAAAATTTCGTTCGGACAAGCAGCCAATTATTCAAAGCATATCATGAAAAAATTCTTTAAAGAACATGAGCTTGAAATGCCGCCGCTTCGTAAAGGACTAAGCAGAATGCTTTAATCAGTGACTCTCCTTACAGGAGAGTCTTTTTAGGAGGGATATCATGGGAGTGTTTGAAATTATTTTACTTATTTTTGGCGGGGTAATGATGCTTGTGATTATAGTCCCGGTTATTATCGCTATTATTCTTTGGATAAAAGATGAAAAACAAGAAGAGCATTCGGTTTTGAGAAACTATCCGCTGCTCGGTAAAATGCGCTATATTTCTGAGAAAATGGGGCCTGAACTGCGTCAGTATTTATTTTTAAATAATAACGAAGGCAAGCCGTTTTCTAGAAATCAATATGAACAAACCGTTAAGTCAGGTAAATACTTGAACCGAATGATGGGGTTTGGCTCAGAACGTGATTTTAACGAACCGGGCTATTATATTCGAAACGCGGTATTTCCAAAGCAGCGCGACGAAATGAAAGCGGATAATACGCAAAAAATTAAAACGAAAGTATATAAAATGGATGCCGATAACTTATTCAGCCGAAGAGAGCACCGAGAAGAAAAAGAAGCAGATCCGTTTTATTTGCGGGATGAAGATGCGATTGTGATAGGTCCTTCATGCAAAGATCCGTTTGTTGTAAAAGGATTAATCGGTCAATCAGGCATGAGCTTTGGAGCACTTGGTGACCATGCGATTACCGCTTTATCACTAGGATTAGGACGAGCAGGCGGCACGTGGATGAACACGGGAGAAGGCGGACTGTCACCGTATCATTTAAAAGGAAACGTCGATATTATTTTTCAAATTGGTCCAGGGCTTTTTGGTGTTCGGACAAAAGAAGGCGAATTTTCATGGGAAGAATTTAAAAAGAAAAGTGAAATGAAGCAAATCAAAGCGTTTGAAATTAAGCTCGCCCAAGGAGCCAAAACGCGAGGCGGTCACGTGGACGGTTCAAAAGTAACGGAAGAAATCGCTGAAATCCGTAACTTGAAGCCAGGAGAATCTGTAGACAGTCCAAACCGTTTTAAAGAGTTCGCGTCGTATCCTGAAATGTTTAAGTTTATTGAAAAACTTCGAGATGTGGGCGGCAAGCCAGTAGGCATTAAAATGGTTGTCGGAAACACAAATGATCTTGAAGAAATGGCGGCGTATATGAAAGAGACGGGAAGTGGTCCTGACTTTATTACGATTGACGGAGCAGAAGGAGGAACAGGGGCATCGTTTCAAGAATTAGCAGACGGAGCGGGCGTACCGCTGTTTTCAGGACTGCCGTTTGTGGATGAACTGCTTAAAAAGTATGGCGTTCGCGATGAAGTGAAGCTTTTTGCATCGGGTAAGTTGTTAACGGCTGATAAAATTGCGACTGCTTTAGCACTAGGTGCCGACTGCGTCAATATTGCCAGAGGCTTTATGTTTTCTGTTGGCTGTATTCAAGCGGAGGTTTGCCACAACAATAGGTGCCCAGTCGGTGTAGCCACAACAGATCCAAAGCTGCAAAAAGCACTTATCATTGAAGAAAAGTCATACCGTGTGTGTAACTATGTGCTGTCGCTTCGTGAAGGATTGTTTAATTTAGCAGCAGCAGCCGGTATTGATTCGCCAACGAAGTTTTCAAGGAAACACGTGGTGTTCAAAAACAGCAGCGGACAGTTAGCTGATATTTCTACAAAGGAAAAGATGTACGTATAAAAAAGCTGCCGATTGGCAGCTTTTCTATTGTCTTCGCTGAAGCAAATGCAGGCAAAACTCTAAATCTTTTTGAAGATGCTCTTGCATTAATGCTTGTGCTTTTTCAGCATTGCGTTCTTTAATAGCGTTATAAATGTCTTCGTGTTCGTCAATTAAAAACGGGCGGTTGTAAAATACGACCGTATGACGGAATAAGTAAATGATCGACTGCATGCGGTCGATGATATTAATCATTACGTCATTGTTGCTTGCGTTCACAATAATAGCGTGGAAACGTTCATTTGCGCTCATAATTTCTTCAAACGATCCGTTTCTTCCGATGTCTACGCATTCCTTTAATTCTTCTAATTCGTTATCAGACAAAAAAGTTGCGGCAGCTTTAGATGCTGAGCCTTCTAGCAGCATTCGCACTTCAAACAAGTTGCGTAAGTCTTTTTCTGTCGGGGACACTACTTTTTTTCGAACAATCAGTCCTTCATATTCTAAGCGTCTGATGGAATCACGAATCGGCGTTCGGCTGAATCCAAGTTCGCTCGCTAATTTTTCTTCGACGATTTTTGTACCGCCTTCAAGCTCACCGTTTAAAATTTTATCTCGAATCATCTCATAAGAAGGGTGATGAGACGAACGAGAACCTTGATTTCTTAACATACTTTACTTCACCTCTAGCATTCGACACGAGGAAATCTCGTCTCTTTCTCTCTTTATTTTTATCATTTTGTACGCGTATACCCAAATCATACTATAACTTGTGAAGAGTTGGGGCGAAAAGTTTCGGTTTTGGAAATAAATTTCATTTAAAAAAAGTCTAGACAAATAAATAGAATGCGAATATGATGAGTGTATACAAAATTATCAGAAATGTATACAGAAAATATTTCAACGTATACATTCTTTTTTAAAACGTATTTGAAAACGTATACAACAAGGGGAGGAAACGAAAATGACAAAACGCGTTGGATTTATTGGACTTGGAATTATGGGAAAACCGATGACACTCAATTTATTAAAAGCAGGTTTTGAGGTAACGGTTTACGATATTAATAAAGCAGCAGTAGAAGAAGTAAAAGCAGCAGGAGGATTTGGAGCAGAAAGCCTTGCTGAAGTTGCAGTGAACAGCGACGTGATGATCACGATGCTTCCGGCTTCACATCATGTAAAAAGCGTGGTACTTGGAGAAGAAGGGTTAATTCATAGCGCCAAAGAAGGAAGCGTTGTTATTGATATGAGCTCCATTTCTCCGGTAGCATCAAAAGAAATTGCGGCTGAGCTTGCACAAAGAGGAATTTACATGCTAGACGCTCCGGTTAGCGGCGGAGAGCCAAAAGCAATTGACGGCACGCTTGCAATTATGGTCGGGGGAAATGAGCACGTGTTTGAAAGCGCTTCACCTATTCTTCATGCGATGGGAGCAGAAGTAACGCTTGTTGGAGACAACGGAAGCGGCGTAACGGCTAAGCTTGCAAACCAAGTGATTGTAAACTTAAACATCGCAGCAATGTCTGAAGCACTTGTATTAGCAGCCAAAGCAGGCATTGACGTTGAAAAAATGTATCAAGCGATTCGCGGCGGATTAGCAGGAAGCGCTGTATTAGATGCAAAGGTACCACTTATTTTAGACCGCAACTTTGTAGCAGGGGGACGCATTGATATTAACTTAAAAGATATGACAAACGTGATGGAAACGGCTCATGACATTGGCGTACCGCTTCCGCTTTCAAGTCAGCTTGTTGAAATTTTCCATGCGTTAAAAGTAGACGGAAAAGCAAGCGATGATCACGGCGGAATTGTGCAGTACTATGAAAAATTAGCAAACGTTGAAGTGAAAAAGAAGGTGGAAGCATGATTAAACAGCAGGAAAAACGTCTTGTAAGCGATGTGTTTAAAAACATTCCAGCGGTCGATGAAGCACTTGTGCAAAAAATGCTCGACGAAGAGCTTCTGACGTTCAATCAAAAAATCATCGTACTGGATGATGATCCAACGGGTGTTCAAACCGTTAACGGCATTTCGGTCTATACAGACTGGAGCAAAGACAGCATCAAGCAAGGGTTTTTAGAAGAAAATTCAATGTTTTTTATTCTAACAAATTCACGTGGATTCACCGCTTCTGAAACGGAAAAAGCCCACGCGGACATTGCCGCTGTTATTACAGAGGTAGCAGGTGAACTGAATAAAGAATTTTTAATTATCAGCAGAGGTGATTCGACTCTTCGCGGTCACTATCCGTTAGAAACAGAAGTGTTAAAGAAAACGGTTGAACAGCATTCCAATCAAGTGCTTGACGGCGAAGTTATCTTTCCTTTCTTTAAAGAAGGCGGACGATTCACAGTTGATAACATTCACTACGTGCAAGATGAAGACTACTTAGTGCCGGCAGGAGAAACGGAGTTTGCAAAAGACCGTACGTTTGGCTACAGTAAGTCTCATTTAGGCGAGTGGGTAGAAGAAAAGTCAGAAGGGAAATTTAAAGCAAGTCATACGACATATATTTCGCTCGGGAGCATTCGCTCACTTGATTTAGTGACGATTACAAATCAGTTAATGGAAGTGAAAGACTTTAACAAAGTGATCGTGAACGCAGTGGATTATGTAGACGTGAAAGTTGTGACAATTGCGCTTCTTCGCGCGATGAAGCTTGGAAAGCACTTTATGTATCGCAGCGCTGCGGCTCTAACAAAAGTGATGGGCGGCGTGAGCGACAAAGACCTTTTAACAAAAGAAGAGCTCATTAAAGAAAAGTCGTCAAACGGCGGATTAATTATGGTTGGTTCGCATGTTAAAAAAACGACAGAGCAGTTAGAAGAATTGAAGAAATGCAGCTTCATTGAATTTATTGAATTTGACTGTCATCTTGTCTTAGAACCTGAAAAGTTTGAAGAAGAAGTGAATCGTATTATCAATGAAGCAGAGCAGCTTATTTCACAAGGTCAAACGGTAGCTGTGTATACAAGACGCGAGCGCTTAGATCTTGGCGAAGGCAAAAAAGAAGAAGAGCTTAAATTATCGGTAAAAATTTCAGATGCGGTTACAAGCATTGTTCGCCGCTTAAATGTTCGTCCAAACTTTATCGTTGCAAAAGGCGGCATTACGTCAAGTGATATTGGCGTAAACGGCTTATCCGTAAAGCGTGCGACGGTTGCTGGACAAATCAAGCCGGGCATTCCGGTATGGGTAACGGGAGAGGAAAGCAAGTTTCCGGGCATTGCGTACATCATTTTCCCTGGAAACGTCGGAGCCAAAACAACGCTTCGTGAAACGGTTGAGTTATTAAGTAAATAAGCAGAAGTGAACGTACGAGGTGCGTTCACTTTAGAAATTATTTGAAAGCGTATACATTATTTGGATGTACGTACATGAAAAATGGTCACACTAAGGGGATGAACATATGAATTCAGTATTCGGATTAAGTCATGAAGCAAGTCTTTTGCTGTATGCGATTGTATCGATTGTCGGACTTATCTTTTTAATTGCCAAATTTAAAACAAATCCGTTCGTAGCGCTAATTGTTGCGGCTTTGTTTATGGGTCTTATTTCAGGAATGAAGCTGCCTGATATCGTAACGGCTTTCCAAGAAGGAGTAGCGAGCGTCTTAGGATTTATTGCGATTGTTCTTGGTCTTGGAACGATGTTAGGTAAAATGATGGCAGAGTCAGGCGGAGCCGAGCGTATTGCCCGCACGTTAATTAAAGTATTCGGTGAAAAGAACGTACACTGGGCAATGATGGTTGTAGCCGTTATTTGCGGTATCCCGGTCTTTTTCCAAGTTGGTGTTGTGTTATTAATTCCGCTTGTGTTTGTAATTGCCAAGCATACGGGTACGTCACTTATTAAAATTGGTTTATCATTAATTGCGGGTTTAGCCGTTGTTCACAGTTTAGTACCTCCGCATCCGGCAGCGATGCTAGCAGTGGATATCTTTAAAGCAGATTTAGGTAAAACGATTTTGTATTCATTAGTTGTGGCATTTCCAGCTGCAGCCGTGGCAGGTCCGATTTACGGATCGTTCATTTCACGCCGTGTTCACGTCGAGCCAACGGGTGAAATTATGGAGCAGTTCACAGAGTCGAAGCATAAAGATCTTCCTGGCTTCGGCATTACGTTATTTACGATTTTACTTCCGGTCCTATTAATGCTTTTAGCAACAATTACTGGGTTTGTTTATCCAGAAACAAGTACGATTCGCTACGTAACAAACTTTATCGGAAGTCCAATCGTTGCGCTGTTAATTTCGCTAGTGTTTGCTTTTTATTCGTTCGGTTTTGCAAGAGGGTACAATAAAGATGATTTATTAAAATTCACAAACGAATGTCTTGGACCCGTTGCTTCGATCATTCTAATCATTGGTGCAGGCGGCGGTTTTAATAAAATTTTAACAGCAAGCGGTGTAGGTGACGCGATTGCAGGATTTGCTCAAGATGCGCATCTTTCTCCTATCGTGCTAGCGTTTGTGATTGCAGGGTTAATTCGTGCAGCAGTTGGTTCAGCAACAGTAGCAATGACAACAGCAGCAGGTATTGTAGCACCAATTGCAGCAACAATGCCAAACGTAAGCCCGGAGCTGCTAGTACTAGCAACAGGCGCAGGTTCTGTGATGCTATCACACGTAAATGATTCTGGCTTCTGGTTAATCAAAGAATTCTTCAATATGTCAGTGGCTCAAACGCTAAAAACGTGGACAGTAATGGAAACGATTCTATCGTTTGCGGCGTTTGCAATGGTTCTTATTTTAGACATTTTTATTTAAAAGAAAAGCGCTGGTTTCAGCGCCTTTTTCTTTGGATATAAAATAAATTCAAAATATTTCAAATAATGAGAAAAAAAGACTAGATTTTCCCCTTTTCGATAGTATAGAATAGTTATAAAGTAGCAAAAGGGGGTAGATGTATGACAAATGTTGAAAATTATCAAATTGGTTTGACGACAAAAGCATTAATTCCAGTGAATGATCCTATTCACCGCACAAAGGTACTGGATGCAGCAGGAGAATACATGCTAAGCAAGACGTGTAAGCAATTATTAGAAGAAGCGTGCATTCGGGAATTAAGTACGTTTAAGGGGTCCATTGCCGCCGTTCGAAAAATGTTTCCGTACAAACAGCTTACGCCGCTTGTTATTAATCGTTCACAAGCGATCATTGCGTTTCCGACATCTTCGCCAAATGACTATGGCTGCGCCTGGATTTTTGCCTCTCATGTTCATACTTCACACACGCTTGCTTCAGTTCATTCACCCTCTATGCTGATTCACTTCAAAGACGGAACGTTCATTCCAGTGAAGCTTTCTTATTATAGTTTAGAAAAAAAGCTGGCCAGAGCGGCTGTTATTCGCAATTACTGTTTAGAAAATCCGGTTGTCTTGGCATAATGCGTTCGATTTATTGAACAAACTTGTCTTACATATGAACAATCGTTTGGACTACCCATATGAACGGAAGGAGGAAGCTTATCATAAGCTTCCTCCTTTTCTTACTCCCTAAGAAGTGAGGTCTTTAGCTTTTTGCGGGCTGCTTTTCCCCAGTTTTTAACGGCTCCCGTGGAGACTCCGTATTTGTAAGCAATGTCTTTATACGAGTAGCCTTCTAGCAGATGTTCGATTACATAGATTTTTTCTCTTCCCGTTAAGTGTTCGATATGCTGCTTGATGATTTCACTTTCTAGAGGAACGGGTAGAGCGGGATCTTCGTTTAGTGAAAGCAGGTTCTGCTCAGCCGGTGTTTCACGTTCTTCGTATAAAATGGTGCCTTTTAAATGAGAAAGGATCGTACCGCGCACGGTTGTGTAGGCATAAGCAGAAAAAGATCCTTTGCTTTCATCAAATTTTTGATACGCTCTCCATAAACCAATCAACGCAATTTGATAATATTCGTCGTAGTCTTTATAAATATGAAATTTTTTAATCATCGACACAATTAATGGATGAAAAGATGAAGCGATTTGATCAAACGAGCTTTTTTGCATGCAGCATTCCTTTTTCAAAAACGCGTTTTTGCTGTATTCCGCCGGTATCTCTACTGTACAAGGGGAAGATCACATGTGCGAATGAACGTACATTATGTTTTCTTTTTAAGAAACGTGACGTAATTTCCCCGGAAACTTCACGTTTCGCTAGGAAATATGCGAAGTATATATGTATTTGTAGAGATTTTACGTACGAAAGGTCACCCATTCCAAATTCTACTAATCTATACTATTTATATATCTATTATCGATGTAGCAACTCTACCATCAGGGAAGAGCGGTGATGGTAGAGTTGCTAGACCTAAGCGGCAGTCACCCTCCCTTGCGGACTTGCGCCTGCCGCATAGGTGAACCTTCTAGGGTACATTCAGTGAAGTATTTTCTTATTGTCCATTTGTTTATTCTATTGAATGTAAGTTTGGTGGAGAGAATATAGTTGTTTTTTTAAAACGGGTAAAGGGGAGATTGAATGAAGGCGATGGTTGGGGTAAATGTGGCGGCGGCTGTTTTGTGCGGGGCGGTGATGTATGCGGGAACACAGCACTGGCAGGAGCAAACGGAAGCGCAGGCAAGTGAAGTAAAAACTGCTGTTGTACATAAAGAAAAACAGTTTTCTGATGTATCTGCTTATACAAAAAATCTTCCAGACTTTATTACAAAGCAAATCCAGTCATCTATCGCAAACAAAAAACCTCTGACTCTTGTAATTGCCACATCTGCGAAGGAAGCAGGGTGGCCTCAGCAATTAAAAAAAGAGCTAGCAGCTACATATGGAAGTGATGTATTTACAGTTAAAACACTTTCATACGGCAGTCAAACAACGGATGAGCTTTTATCCTCACATATTGCAGATCAAATTGATCAACTTCAACCAAACATTATTCTGTTTGAAGCACCTCTTAAAAATGACTATCAGCACCTTACGCTAGATGAGACGCTTGAAAATACAGACAAGCTGATTCATCAGCTCAAAGACTTGAAAAAAACGCTTATGATTCAGCCGTCACAGCCATATATTTCACAAACGGAGTCCTATGAAGAAGGAGTAGAAGCGATTAGGGGAGTTTCTGAAGCAAACTGGGTGTATTATATGAACCACTCACTCATTTGGCCGTTTCATTTAGGAGAGTATATAAATAAAGACAGCGGTAATTTAACGAAAAAAGGAAATGAAGTGTGGGGAGAGTACGTTGTGAATTGGTTTACAGGAAAATAAAAAGACAAGCCCTATTTCAAAAGGAATAGGGCTTGTTTTCTATAATTTTATTAGATTATGATTTTTCCTCGTTTTATAGTAGTAGCTTTTTGTATCTCTACACTTATAAAGCTTAAAGCCAAAGATCTCTAAAGGAGTCCAAAGTTTTTTAATGTTTACGAGTGGCATTCTAATTCTCCGTTCTGTTCTTTATAAAGGTCTATATATTCATTATAAAGAATATGAGAGTAATAGTAAATACTATAAAGAACGGTTTAATTTAAAAATTCTTTATAAAGAACTTTTGAGATTTTTATTTTTGGCTTATCAACATTTAGTAGTGATTTTTATCATAGCTCAGGTTATTTATTCTTGCTAAATTAATGTTGTGAAAAATATCACAAAATAAAATGCAAAGGATGATCCAAATTAAAACGTAATTAGACCACTTATTTTTTTTGCTTGCTGTTAAAGCAATGGAATCGCATACATACCATAACTGTGTTAGATAATCTAACACACAAGTTGAACGATTCAGAAAATTCATATATCTTAAATATATCTTTAAAGATGCATAGAAAATATATCTTTGAAACAAGCAGGTATATACGCCAGGGGAGGAATGGAAGATGCAAAAAAAGAAACTCGTATTGATTGGAAATGGAATGGCTGGAGTTCGAGCGATTGAAGAAGTATTGAAGGTTTCAAACGAAGCGTTTGAAATTACGATTTTCGGAAGCGAGCCGCATCCGAACTATAATCGTATTTTACTATCAAAAGTGCTGCAAGGAGATACGAATGTTGAAGACATTACGTTAAACGATTGGAACTGGTATCAAGAAAACAATATTACATTATATACGGGCGAAACGGTTACTAGTATCGATTCCATAAAAAAAGAAGTAGCGACAAACAGCGGCAGAGTAGAATCGTATGATGAATTAATTTTAGCAACGGGCTCTCTTCCTTTTATTCTTCCAATTCCGGGATCAGATAAAAAAGGAGTTACGGCTTTTCGAGATATAAAAGACACGGACGAAATGCTGCAGGCATCTCAGCAGTATAAAAAAGCAGCGGTTATTGGAGGAGGACTGCTTGGATTAGAAGCAGCGCGCGGACTGTTAAATCTGGGAATGGACGTATCTGTGATTCATTTAGCTCCGTATTTAATGGAACGTCAGCTTGATCCAACAGCCGGCAAATTGCTTCAAAACGAATTAGAAAAACAAGGCATGAAGTTTTTGCTTGAAAAACAAACGGCGGAAATCGTTGGGGATGAGCGAGTTGAAGGATTATCTTTTAAAGACGGGACGTTTTTAGAAGCTGATTTAGTCGTGATGGCCGTTGGAATTAAGCCAAACGTTCAGCTTGCAAAAGAAGCGGGACTTAACGTAAACCGAGGAATTGTCGTGAATGACTATATGCAAACGGACATCCCAAACATCTACGCCGTTGGAGAATGTGCAGAGCATAGAGGAATGGTATACGGACTAGTGGCACCTCTGTATGAACAAGGAAAAGCATTAGCAAAAGCGATTTGCGGGGCAGAAAAAGTGCCTTATGAAGGATCGGTTTTATCCACCCAGCTAAAAGTATCAGGTGTTGAAGTGTTCTCAGCAGGAGACTTCACGGAAGATGAAGAGAAAAAAGCGATCAAAGTGTTCGATGAACAAGACGGCATTTATAAAAAGCTTGTTCTGCGAGGCAATCAAATTGTAGGAGCCGTTCTTTTTGGAGACAGCAGCGACGGAAATCGACTGTTTTCAATGATTCAAAAGCAAGAAGATGTATCGGATGTCGCGAAAGTTTCGATTTTACAGCCGTCTGGCGGTAACGCCGGTGAAAGCTTAGTAGCAAGCATGAGCGCGGATGATATTATTTGCGGCTGTAACGGCGTAACAAAAGGTACGATTGTGGAAGCTATTCAAAAGCAAGGATGCTCATCGGTTGATGAAATCAAAGCTTGTACAAGTGCCTCTCGCTCCTGCGGAGGATGTAAGCCGCTTGTAGCGGAAGTGCTTCAGCATACTCTTGGTGCTGACTTTGACGCGGCGGCTCAAAAAGAAGCAATTTGCGGCTGTACGACTCTGTCACGAGATGAAGTTGTCGAAGAAATCAAAGCAAAAGGACTTTCGCATACGCGTGAAGTGATGAATGTACTTGGCTGGAATAATGAAGAAGGCTGTTCGAAATGCCGTCCGGCGCTAAACTATTATTTAGGTATGGTGAATCCAACCGGATACGTTGATGAACGCGAATCAAGATTTGTGAATGAACGCATGCACGCAAATATTCAAAAAGACGGCACGTATTCTGTTGTTCCTCGCATGTACGGAGGCGTTACAAATGCAGAAGATTTACGAAAAATTGCAGATGTTGTTGATAAATATGAAATTCCGCTCGTAAAAGTGACGGGTGGTCAGCGTCTTGATTTGTTTGGTGTTAAAAAAGAAGATTTGCCTAGCGTATGGGAAGAGTTAGATATGCCTTCTGGCTACGCCTACGGCAAGTCGCTGCGGACGGTGAAAACATGCGTCGGCGAACAGTTTTGCCGTTTTGGTACGCAGGATTCAATGGGCGTTGGCATTGCGCTTGAGAAAAAATTTGAAGGATTATGGACGCCTCATAAAGTGAAAATGGCTGTATCCGCTTGTCCAAGAAGCTGTGCTGAGTCAGGTATTAAAGATATTGGCTTTATTGGAATTGACGGCGGCTGGGAAATTTACGTGGGCGGAAATGGAGGTACGCATCTTCGCGGAGGAGATTTGTTGTATAAAGTAAAAACAGATGAAGAATTGATGGACATTACAGGAGCTTATTTGCAGTATTACCGAGAAACGGCTAATTATTTAGAGCGTACGTCTGCATGGATTGAGCGTATGGGACTTTCGCACATTCAGTCAGTGCTTGATGACGCTGAAACGAGAAGAGAGCTGAATATGCGTATGGACGAAGCGTTATCTACGTACCGTGATCCTTGGAAAGAAATCGTCGAAAGTAAAAAGACAAAAAAAGAGCTGTTTGAAACAGTTGTCACATCATAAAGCTGGGGGGAAATAAAGATGGTGAATAAAAACATTACAAAAGTATGCGTAGGATCGATTCATGATTTTCCGGTAAGCCTAGGTAAAACAGTGAAAGTAAACGGAAAAGAAATTGCGGTGTTTAAGCTATCAAGCGGAAAAATCCGGGCAATTGAAAATCGCTGTCCGCATAAAGGCGGGGTGTTAAGTGAAGGAATCGTGAGCGGCGACTCGGTGTTCTGTCCGATGCACGACTGGAAGATTTGCTTGCATGACGGCAACGTGCAAGAGCCTGACAGCGGATGTGTAGACACGTACGAAGCGTCTGTTGAAGGAGATTTACTGTATCTTTTAATTGAAGAATAAGTACCGTGGCGCGTTGATTTTCAACGCGCCACAAAAATTCAAGGGGACACACTAAAAGGAGCGAAGCAAAAATGAGAACAGGAAAAGTGTACATTGTAGGAGCCGGACCAGGAGATCCAGATTTACTAACGATAAAAGCAGCCAAATGTTTAGAAAAAGCAGATGTTATTTTATATGACCGATTAGTGAACCCTGTTCTTCTTCAGTATGCAAAAGAAGGAGCCGAACTCGTCTACTGCGGGAAAAAGCCTGGTGATCACTGCGTTTCTCAAGATGATATTCATGATTTGCTTGTATTCTACGCAAGAAAAGGAAATACCGTCGTCCGGTTAAAAGGCGGAGATCCGTTTATTTTCGGAAGAGGCGGTGAAGAAGCAGAAGTCCTTGTTCAGCATAGAATTCCATTTGAAATCGTTCCAGGTATTACAGCGGGAATTGCGGCGCCGGCCTATGCTGGAATTCCTGTGACGCATCGTGAGCTGAGCCGGTCGTTTGCCGTTGTGACGGGACACTGCTTGAGCGGCAAGCCGGAAAGTATTCGCTGGGAGCATTTAGCAAAAGGAGTTGATACGCTTGCGATTTATATGGGCGTTAAAAACTTACCGTATATTTGCCGTCAGCTTTTAGACGCGGGAAAAAGCGCGGATACGCCGGTCGCTCTTATTGAACAAGGCACGTCGCTTTATCAGCGCACGGTTACAGGTACGCTTGGCGCTATCGTAGACACGGCTGCCGAGCAGCAAGTGAGCAATCCCGCGATGATTGTGATTGGTGAAGTGGTGAAGCAAGCTTCTGCTCTTTCTTGGTTTTTGGAAAAAACAGAAGAAAAAGTATGCGTCTAAGATAAATAAAAGGAGGAAACACTTTTGTTTAAGAATTC
The DNA here is from genome assembly GCF_058629175.1 of Priestia sp. MDV22-iso46. Taxonomy (NCBI): domain Bacteria; kingdom Bacillati; phylum Bacillota; class Bacilli; order Caryophanales; family Bacillaceae; genus Priestia; species Priestia sp. MDV22-iso46. Next base: position 1,807,260 of record NZ_JBZVWT010000001.1, on the reverse strand, counting down.
ACTGCAGTCAATGAATGAGTTAGCCCGCGAAAAAACGAACCTTGTGAATGATCATTTGCCGAGTTACTTGCTGTTAGCTGTGCTAGCGGGTGCTTATGTAGGAATTGGCGTTATATTAGCTCTATCGGTAGGAGCGCCTTTAGCCTCTGCTTCTTTACCGGTCGTTTCTCTTGTGATGGGGTTATCTTTTACTGTTGCTTTACTGCTTGTCGTATTTGCAGGAGCGGAATTGTTTACCGGAAATCACATGGTGTATACGGTGAGTACGCTATCGGGAATCACCACATGGAAAGATACGTTTAAAAACTGGACGTGGTGTTTTATCGGAAATGCGATAGGTGCGTTTGGGCTTTGTTTGTTAATTACCGGAACCGGTTTGTTTAAAGGAATTGAACCGGATCATTTACTTATGACGCTGGCAGCTAAAAAAATGCATTTGCCGGTCAGTGAATTATTTTTTCGCGGCATCCTTTGCAACTGGCTTGTTTGCCTGGCAATTTGGACGGCTGCGCGTACTAAAAGCGATGCGGCAAAGATCATGCTTATTTTTTGGATGCTGTTTGCATTTGTTGCTTCAGGATACGAGCACAGCGTGGCAAATATGACGTTTCTTGGTCTAGCTTTATTGCTTCCGCATTCTGATGCGATTTCGGCTGCTGGACTATTTCATAATTTAATTCCTGTTACGCTCGGAAACATCGCAGGGGGAGGACTGTTTGTAGGAAGCCTCTACTGGTTCGTGAACGCTAGGCAGCTAAAAGAAGCTAAAAAACAGCCGGCTGCTCTCTCAGCTGACTTGGATTCTGCTAAACTGTCTAAATAGCAAAAAACCGCTCTTTGTACCATATAGTCTGCTTTTTAAAGCTATCATCACGGTATTTTAGAGCGGTTTCTTCTATATAATATAAACTGCTTAAAGCGTATTCACATCTATACGTATCGAACAAGCAGTATCGTTCTTCATTTTATAGAAACAGGATGTCTGTGAGAATTGAATCGGACAGATTCTGTTGAAATGAATGTGTGAGGGTGCAGGTATCATCGAAGAGGCAGAGGGCATCTTAGAATTTTAATGTTGTTTGGCATTTTATGCTCTTTTTGAGCGTCCTTAAAGCAGTTGTACATTGCTTTGCTGCCTGAATGATTAGCGGAGTGAATCGTAATTCGATCGGCATATAAATGATGCTTTACCATAAAATGCACGAGCATTAATCCATTCCGTGTCTTACTCAGTAAATCGTGATCGAGTGATAAATGTTCAACATCGAATGATCTTAGCAGATCAATACATTCATCAATCGTTTCGGCTAAAACATGACCGTCAGGGCATTTGCGATAGTCGTCTAGAAAAACATTGATTTTCATGACTGATTCTCCCTTCCTTGCCTTGTATTTAGTGTAACATACATAATGTCATATACCTACCTAAGTCTATTCGACACATTTTACTGCACTCCTTCTTAAATAGGGGTAAAAACACGAATCTTTATCATTATTTGCATATTCGCGGCGAATAAAGAGGGAATAAGGAAAGAGATGTCGAACGAAAAATGAATAAATAAACAGTTAAAACTGGACATTGCTTTTTTTATCCCTCTATCTTTATGTAAGAAGGTCATTTTAATCCCATATTTTACAAGGGATGGAAGGGGATTAACAATAAAAGATTGTCAGAAAAAAACTATCATTTACGATTTTTTTTAAATAAATTGGAAATTTCTCTTTACGAAAAAGATGGTTGGGACGTATAATTTGATTTAAGGATTTTTTGGAACATAGTATGACAGTATGACAATATGACAAAAAAGAAAAGTAAGGTGAATAGAATGGGTAAGTTATTTAGTATCGGTGAAGTATTAATTGATATGATTCCAGCTCAAAAAGGTCTTCAATTGAAAGAAGTGGAATCGTTTACGCGTGTGCCAGGGGGAGCGCCGGCAAACGTTGCGGCAGTTGTTGCTACATACGGTAATGAGTCAGCGCTTATTACAAAAGTTGGAGAAGATGCGTTTGGAGACTTTCTAGTAGATACGCTTCGTGAAGTAGGAGTAGGTACTGATATGGTCTATCGTACAGAAGAAGCAAACACAGCTTTAGCTTTTGTTTCCCTGCGTGAAGACGGAGAAAGAGATTTCAGCTTCTATCGTAATCCTTCAGCAGATTTATTACTAACAGAAGACGAAATTAACCCTGATTGGTTTGCAAGTAACGATCTTCTTCATTTCTGTTCAGTTGATTTAGTTGAAAGCCCTATGAAATACGCTCATATGAAAGCGATTAAAAGCATGAAAGAAAAAGGCGGGGTTATCAGCTTTGATCCAAATGTACGTCTTCCACTGTGGAAAGATCATGAGCTATGCCGTCAAACGATTTTAGAATTTATTCCTCAAGCGCACATTGTCAAAATTTCAGACGACGAGCTGTCGTTTATCACCGGCATTGAAGATGAACAGAAAGCGATTCAGTCTCTATTTACAGGTGACGTTCAAGTAGTTGTGTTCACAAAAGGAGCAGAAGGCGCAACGCTTTATACAAAACAAGCTGTCTATGAATCAAACGGTTACAAAGTAGCGGTTGTTGATACAACAGGTGCAGGAGATGCGTTTATTGGCGGATTTCTTTATCAGCTATTAAGCCGCGATGTGTCACAAGAAAACTTAACGGCTATCCTTGACCGCGACCACGATGCTATTTTGCGCTTTGCAAATGCAAGCGGTGCCTTAACGACAACTGGAAAAGGTGCGATCAGTTCAATTCCAGCCAAAGAAGTAGTAGAGCAATTTTGTAAGCCTGTAGCTAACTAAAATGAAAAGGCTTTATCTCTTCTTATTTTCAATCAGCAGAGGCGTCCGTTTCTGCTGATTGCAGATCACATAAGAGGGAGAAGCGAGCTGTGGAGTAAGAAGAAAAAAATTTTTTCTGTTTTTAAAAAAATAATCAAAAAAATTTCTAGCTAAATAATAAATGTTCGTGTTAGTATAATACGAGCAGCAAGAAATAGCAGTTTTACCACTATTTATGAAAACGTTATATATTTATCGATGTAGAAAATTTAATAGGATCAAAGAGCGATCCTATTAAATTTTCTAGACCTAGACCTTTTGGGGAATATTCAAGGGAGTATAAGTGCTTGGCCCTTAGCCCTTGATAAAAGAAAAGCAGCAGGTTATTACGTATCACGTACATAGATTAGAAATAGGAAAGTAGGTTAAGAGAAAGATGGATATTTTGCTAGGTGTTCTTCCTTCCGTTGCGTGGGGAAGCATGATTTTAGTTAGTATGAAGATGGGCGGTGGACCTTACAGTCAAACGCTGGGAACAATTATTGGAGCTTTGATTCTTTCATTTGTTCAGTTTATGATTGTGCAGCCGGTGTTAACGCCAACGCTCGTTATTGTCGGAATTGTTTCAGGTTTGTTCTGGTCAGTAGGTCAAAGCAATCAGTTTAAAAGTGTTCCATACCTTGGCGTTTCAAAGTCAATGCCGATTTCAACGGGTATGCAATTAGTATCAACAGCTCTTTTTGGTGTTATTGTATTTAAAGAATGGTCAACGCTTCAAACGATTGTACTTGGGTCTATTGCGATTCTTTTAATACTAGCAGGCGTTGTGCTTTCTTCATTAGACGGTAAAAAAGAAGGGGCACAAGGTGCTCCGGGACAAACGAAAAAAGGAGTTATCACTCTTATCATTTCAAGTCTTGGATTCTTAGTTTACGTAGTTATCGCACGTATCTTCAACGTAGACGCATGGGCAGCTTTATTCCCGCAAGCAATCGGTATGTTAATTGGCGGTTTAATCATTACATACAAACATAAGCCATTTAACAAATATACGATTCGTAATATCTTACCAGGGCTAATCTGGGCATCTGGAAATATGTTCTTATTCTTATCTCAATCAAGATTAGGCGTAGCAACAAGCTTTTCATTATCGCAAATGGGTATCGTTATTTCAATTTTTGGCGGTATTGTCTTCTTGGGAGAAAAGAAAACAAAGCGTCAATTATTTTATGTATCTCTTGCGAGTGTACTGATTATTTCAGGCGGTATCTGTATCGGCCTCGCAAAAGCCCACGCTTAATTTATCGATGTAGAAAAACCCCCATGGCTAGAGTGCAGTCATGGGGGTTTTTCTAGACCTAAGGGTTTGAGGCACCCCTTGCGGGGTAGCCTCAAACCCATAGTCAAAGTCAAGATCAAAACCTTAGTGCTCTTCTGAATTTCAAAGCTGTATGTTCCTGTTGAGTGTTTCTCATTCTTAAGGCTGAATGTTTTTCGTTCTTTGTTAGGAAGCTGTTTGGTGTGAAAAGGCTTATAGTAGTAGAAAAGAATGGAGGGAAGGCTATGATTAAGAGTATTTATGAGGCGCATGTGCAGGTTCGGAATTTGGAGGATTCGATTGAATTTTATAGATGTCTTGGGCTGACGTTTGTTCATAAAATTGAAGAGAGGCGCTGTGCTTTTTTCTTTGTTGGGGAACAAAAGCAGATGCTCGGGCTTTGGGAAACAGATGAAAAAGAGTTGAAAAGGAGTCATTTTGCTTTTGGAATTGAAGCAGTAGATATTCATGAAGCGTTAACGTGGCTGCGTTCAAAAGGCATTGAACCTGAAGAAACGTCGTTTGGAAAGCCGCAAACAGAGCCGATTGTTCATACGTGGATGCCGGCAGCGTGCGTGTATTTTAATGACCCTGACGGTAACCGCTTGGAATTAATTACGCTTTTGGATGATAAGCCCGTTGTATCTAAGGATTTTCCATATTTAAGTGAATGGAACAAAGAGAACCGGAGGGGATTATTTTAGCCGAAGTGAAAACGAACCATTGATCAAAGTGTTTGATTAGTGGTTCGTTTTTTTTGTTATGGTTAACATAGGTTTCATGTGTGTAGGTCTTTCTAGCAGTTGATTGGAGGGCAAGGCGAAGACTCCTGCGGGAAAAGCGGAACAGGTGAGACCCCGCAGGAGCGCAAGCGACGAGGAGGCTCACCGGCCGCCCGCGGAAAGCGAAGCCTTGCACGGAAATCAACTGCGGTGTCATAAGCGATCTATATGAGCTCATGTATCCCATTTGTTCGTCTTTAGATTGGGTTCATTTCGTTATGTCTCAACCTGTTTTGTGTATCATAAACGAAAATTTGACATAATAATAAACATATAATATATTTGTTTATAAATTAATAAACAAAATAGAAAGGTGTCTATTTAAATGGTAAATGACTTGTTTTGGGAATCATCTTTTGAAGATATGAAGAAAGGGTACGGGGAAAGCGAAGAGCACTATCACTGCTTACTGTGCGGTGAAAGTATTGAAAAAGGCATTATTTATCCACTGGAAGGTGTTTTTTATGAAGCAAAACGTTATATGAAGCTTCATGTTGAACAGCAGCACGGGTCTGTGTTTCATCATTTAATAGAGCTAGATAAAGATGTAACCGGTCTTTCTGATCATCAAAAAAATTTAGTGAAGTTTTTTAAAGAAGGAAAAAGTGATAGTGATATTCAAAAAGAAATGGGAATCGGCAGTTCATCGACCATTCGGAATCACCGTTTTACGTTAAAGAAAAAAGAGCGTCAGGCAAAAGTGTTTTTAACGCTGATGGAACTGTTAAACGACGGGGAAGAAGAGAAGGCGGTACCCGTAACAAATACTGCGCCTAGAAGAAGTCAGCGCTACAGCGTCAGTGATGAAGAACGTGAAAAGATTTTAGCGAAGAATTTTCCGCAAGGTTTAAACGGACCTCTTCGTACTTTTCATTTGCAAGAAAAACACCGTCTTGTTGTTCTTGAAGAATTAAGCGGGCATTTTGATTTCGGTAGCACATATACCGAAAAAGAAGTAAATGATAGGTTAGCACCTTTTTATGACGACTATGCGGTGCTGCGACGTTATTTAATTGAGTACGGTTTTTTAGAGCGCAGCGCAGATGGAAGCAGCTACTGGAGAAAAGGAGAGACAGGGATGAGTATGGACTCAAAAGACTATAAAAAGCAAATGAAGCAGCTAGCGAAAGAAGTAAAAACAGAAGGCGGCGTATATCAAATTAAAAACCTTCACAACGATAAGATTTACATTGGCTCTACGCCTAACATCAAAACGTTAAACGGCGTAAAGTTCACGTTAAAGACGAACACTCATCAAAATAAAGAGCTTCAAAACGAGTGGAATACGTACGGGGCGGATGCTTTTTTAATTGAGATGCTGGAAACGATTAAAAGAGAAGAAGAAAAAGCACTTTCAAAAAAGGATTTGCTGAAACTGGAAGCGAAATGGTTAGAGAAGCTGCAGCCTTACGGCGAAAAAGGCTATCATTCGCCGAAAGCTGATACAAAGGAGAAATAGGTGTGAAGAATCAAGATGCTAAAAGTGAAGTAGTGGAATCAGAAAAGTCCGTCAGTAAGCTGATGCTTGTGTTTTTGATTCCGCTCATGTTAAGTAACGCCATGCAGTCCGTTGGGCAGCTGGCGGGAAGTATTATTGTCGGAAGAGCGCTTGGAGTTGATGCGTTAGCCGCTATTTCCGCGTTTTTTCCTCTGTTTTTTCTGCTTGTGTCGTTTTCAATTGGAATTGGGTCAGGAAGTTCCATTTTAATCGGGCAAGCGTACGGGGCACAAAATGAAAAACGAGTCAAAGAAATTATCGGTACCACGCTCACGTTTACATTTTTAGTGGGAATTGTGCTTGCTGTTTTGGGAAGCATATTTGCTCCGGATATTCTTCGGATTATGGGAACGCCGGTTAATATTATTGATGTAACGGTTCACTATGCGCGCATTTTGTTTGTGGCAATTCCTGTTTTGTTTTTATACTTTGTTTATACGACGTTTATGCGCGGAACCGGAGACTCTAAAACGCCTTTTTACTTTTTAGTTGTGAGTACGGTCTTAAACATCATTTTCCTTCCAATTTTAATTTTTGGATGGATAGGAGTGCCGAAGCTTGGAGTGTACGGCGCTGCGTACGCAACGGTGTTTTCAACCGTATTAACGTTCATTATTATGATCGTTTATTTACGCAAGAAAAATCATCCGTTAAAGTTTGACTCATCTATTTCATTAAAAATGGACGGAACGCTTTTAAAGCTGCTTATGCGTTTAGGGATTCCAGCTAGTATCAATATGATTTTAGTTTCTCTTTCTGAAATTGCGGTTATTACGTTTGTAAACGGATTTGGCTCAGACGCTACAGCGGCGTACGGAGCGGTGAACCAAGTGGCAAGCTATGTACAAATGCCGGCAATCAGCTTAGGAATTGCGGTTTCTATTTTTGCGGCGCAGTCGATTGGTGCTAATAAATTTGAGCGTTTAAAAGAAGTTATTCGCTCTGGAATTATGCTGAATTACGTTATTGGCAGCGTATTAATTTTACTTATTTATCTCTTTTCTAATCAAATTTTAGCTTTGTTTTTAACAAGTCAGCACACGCTCCATATTGCCGAAGAGCTGTTAGTGATAACACTTTGGAGCTATTTGATTTTCGGTCATGCGCAAATTATTACCGCTACAATGCGAGCAAGCGGTACGGTGCTTTGGCCTACGGTATTTAGTATTATGGCTATTTGGTGTGTAGAAGTACCCGTAGCCTACGTGTTATCGCAGTTTACACCTCTTGAAATCAAAGGGATTTGGATTGGATATCCAGCGGCGTTTGTTGTCAGCTTAATCCTGCAGTACAGCTATTATCAATTTGTATGGAAGAAAAAGAAAATTGAACGTCTTGTCGGATAAAAAACGAGTGGAAACGCTCGTTTTTTATTTTTCCTAATTAAAACACCCTTAGCTAAGAGTTTTAATAGGATAGTGCATATAACTTTTTGATGAAAAGAGGGTATGACACTATGAGTAAATCTGGATTTGTGCCGGATAATTCAAATATTAAAAAAAGCTCAGGAACGCCTAATCTGTCAGTGAACTATAAGCAAAACGTCCTGTTCAAACGAAATGATCAAAATATAGCGTATCAACTAACCTCAACTCAGCTGCCTGCTATGCTTGGAGGTGCTTTTGTTGATTTATATATGACGAAAGGGCATATGAGAGAACCCCACTGGCATCCAAACGCGTGGGAATTAGATGTCGTCGTTTCAGGTGAAGTGCAGGTGTCTGTCTTGGATCCTGATACAAGCAGCATGCACAATTACCGGATAAAACAAGGGGAAGTTGTGTTTATACCGATGGGCTGGTGGCATTGGATTGAGCCCTTATCGGAAGAAGCGCATCTTCATCTCTTTTTTAACAATGATCAATTCGAATCTACAGAAGGATCCGACGTGCTGCGCTTAACGCCTCCGATCGTGTTTCAAAAAGCATACGGAGTAAGCGCAGGCGAAGTAGCAGAAGCCGTAGCGCCAATTACGGATACGGTTGTGATTGGGCCGCCTAATGATCATTCTTCTTATAAGAAGGGCTATGAACGTGATGAAAAAGTTGTTATTAAAATAAATGAAAAAGTAGTGCCTGCTGAAGATAAGTAGCATAAAAAACCATTGAGCCTATGGTCAATGGTTTTTTCGTGAGGCTTTTTTTATAAAAACAGCTCGTTGCGTTCTAAATGCTTATACAGCCGCGTTGTGACTTGTTTTTGGTTCCATTCGTTTTGCGGAAACTGCTGCTTGTCTACGTGAGAAACGGCCGGTTTGTAGGTTTTTTGAATCCGTTTGATATCATTAAAGGTTGCGTTGGTTTCAATGTGATCAGCGAGCGTAAATACAAGAGAGTGCAGCTTTGCAACATTGGGAATCGTAGCTGCTTGGCTGAAAATGGCTTTCGCGACGGACAGCTGTCTTTCATGCGCAGTAAAGATGTCTTGCTCATTACGCTCCTTTAAAAAAACAAGCGCTTCTTCTCCGTTAAGGCGAATCGATCCTTTTGGAAAAACAATGTTGCTATGTTCAAAAGCACGTTTGTTTGTGACGATAATGCCGCCTAATTTATTTACAGCATCGACGACTGACTGCTGATCCATTTTGACATAATAATCAACAGGAAGCTTTGCGCACGTTTCGACGTTCTTTACGACAGCATTCATATTTCCTCGGTGATAAATGGTTCGCAGTGTTTCATTGCCGAGCTGAGTTGACCCTGGCAAGTGGGTCATTTTTATTGATTCATGCTGTTTATTAACAGTCATATACACAAATGACGTATTTTGATGGTTTTCTTGAATTAAAAGCAGGGAAAACGGTTGCCCTTTTTTTAAATTGACGTGTGTTTTGTTACCATGCTCAAGCGGTACATATGTTTGATCAACGGCAGCTTTCACCGTATGATAGCCTACAAATGTGATGCTGACAAAACTGACGAGTAAAAATAGTACGAGACCGCCAATCCACTCTTTTTTTGCTTTGCTGCTCATCGTATCACCTTTTTCTATCGAAGTCGTTCGTAGTATTGCCATCTTAAAAGGGTAGTAAAACAAATGAGCGCTATTTTTATTGCGTATCTCGCTTTTTCTTGGCGTAAGTTTTGAGCTCTGTAATTAAAATCGCTTGTTCTTCCACATCGTTAAACGCTTCGATGCCATAAAGGTATTCGGTGTGCCGTTTTTCTTTCCACACGCAAAGTCCGGTAATATGGATGGGTTTTTCATTTAAATAAAAGCTGATTTTTAGCTGAATTTGATGGTTGAAAATAGGTAAATCAAGCGGCGTAATTATTTTGATTCCTTTCGGTGAAAGGTCGATAACAGACAAAGGACCTGGCTTAGAATCGATTTCTTTGTTGTCGTATTTAGCAATGGAAAACGTTCCAACAATGGGGGTCTCAAATAAAAAGCGAAACGGTTCTTCACGTTTAAAATGCATGTATTATCAGTCCTTTTCGTAATCTAAGTTTGTTAAGTAAGTATTCGATGAAAGTCTAAAAATTCCTACACGTTTTTCCACATCACCCATATAATGTTTATTGGTGTAGAAAATCTCATATGACCACAGACCGGTCATGTGAGATTTTCTAGACCTAATCGTAGGCGATCCCCCTTGCGGGGTTGATCGCCTACGATTAGGTGAACCTTTGTGGGAGGATTCAAGCGGTCTTAGTTATCGATTGCCGTTTATAACTGCTTTTATAGTATCGGAAGTTTTGTTTGAAACTTTAAATAGAGAGGGAAAGGTTTTGAAAAAAGCGCTACGCTAGAGTTAGATTGTATGTTAAAATTAAACTTTGTGAAGTAGCTGTATTACAAGTCAGCGTTCCTTCAACTAATTAGGAGGTGAGATGAATGGGCACTGATGACCCCATTTCGATGAAGGTTACTGCAAAACAAGATAGGGGCAACAAAGGTGTATATGTTCCTCTCATTTCAACGAAGGAAAATACTCCTTAATGCCTCAATGATGTGAGGTGAAAAATCAATGATTAAAACATACTTATATGATGATGAAACAAAAGAAATGGTAACGAATCTTGATTTAGGAGACGTGCATGAAAAATTGCGCAATCCTGATAATTTGCTGTGGATTGATTTGTATGATGTCCACGGACAAGAGCTTGCTCAAATTGCTAAATTATTCGATTTTCACCCATTGGCAATTGAAGACTGCTTACACGACAGTCCTCGCGCTAAAATGGATGATTACGAAGACTATAAATTTTTCGTTTTTCACGCGCTTCGCTATAACGAAGAAAGTGATGACGAGATTACGACGCTTGAGTTAAATGCCTTTGTCGGATCAAATTACGTAGTGACGATTCATAAACATAAAATGGGCTGGCTTCGCAAAATGGATGCTGTGTGCTCACGCTATCCAAAGTTTATGAACCGCGGCGCCGACTTTTTACTGTATGCTTTGATTGATGGCATCACGGACGAATACTTTCCGATTTTAGACCGAATTGACATGCGTATTGATGAATTAGAAGATGAAATCTACAACAAAGAAGTGCGCGGAGTGACGGAAGAGTTCTTGGCGTTAAAAAGAACGATTATCTTAATCCGTCGCGTTATTCTGCCTCAGCGCCGAATTTTCTTAACGGTTAATGGAAAGTGGAAATTCGACATACGAGAAGAAAATGTTCCTTTCTACATTGACTTGCTTGACCACTTAGAGCGTATTGTAGACTCTGCTGAAACATTTAGAGACCTCGTAAACAGTGCACTTGATACGTATTATTCTATTACCAATGCAACTTCATCTGAAAAGCTGAACGTCTTAACGCTGATTTCAACGATTATGCTTCCGCTGACGTTCGTAACCGGATTTTTTGGGATGAACGTACCGATTCCATATCAAAATTCCCACTGGGCTACTGCTGTTATTATCGTTATGTTAATTGTGTTAACGTGGGGAATGTGGAAATACTTTAAAAACAAACAGCTTTTATAACCAAAAGGCACTTGGCCATAAGCCAAGCGCCTTTTTTCTTTATTTTGTCACCGTTTTTGCTGTTGCTTTACTCGTATTGTTCGCTTTGTCTTTTGCGGTTACGCTTAAGACTGTTTTTTCTTTTTGCTTTTTAATTTTTACTGAGTATTGTCCTTTGCTGTTAGCAGCAGCAGAGCCAATGCTTTTTTTGTTTACTGTTACCGTTACGGTAGCATTTGCTTCTGCTTTACCTGTTACAGCCGTGCTTTTTGTTGTGACAGCATTTACGCTTGGTGCGGCAGGGGGAGTTTTATCGCTCACTTTTACAGTCGTAGCTTTACTTGTGTTGTTGGCTGCGTCTGCTGCTGTTACGCTGATTGCTGTACCTGCTTTTTGTTTTTTAATTGTTATGCTGTACTGACCTTTTGCATTGGCTTTTGCTTTGCCGATTTCTTTGTTGTTCACTTTCGCTACAACAGATGCATTTGCTTCAGCTGTTCCTTTAATAGTTGTATCCGCGTCGCTGACTGGATTTACTTTAGGGGCATTTGGAGCAATAACGTCACGCACCGTTACTTTTACTTCTTCACTTTCTTGTTTTTGGCTGTTTGTAGCCGTGATGTACAAGACTGTGTTTTCTTTTTGTTTTGGAATTTTCACTTTGAACGCGCCTTTTGCATCAGCTTTTGCTGAAGCAATCACTTTCTTAGCGCTGTTTTTAACATTTACCGTAAAATTCGCTTTAGACGTTCCTGTTACGTACTCATCTTTATTCGTTACGGCTTTTACCGCTGGTTTGGCAGGTGCTTTTTGAACAACTGCACGAATGCTCGTACTTGCTTTTCCATTTGTGACAACCACTTGTAAAACGGTATCAGCTTTTTGAGCTGGAATGTTCACAGAGAACGTATTTTTTGCATCAGCTTTAACTGTGCCAAGTGTTTTTGAGCCGTTCATTACTTTAACAGTTGAACCGCTTTGAGCTTTACCTGTAACAATTTTTTGCGTGCTGACAAATGTATTTACCTGCGCTTGCAGCTGCTGTGCACTTACCGCGCTGTACGCATTTAAACGTCCCCATCCTGATACGTAATCGTAGCCTGGAGCAGGGGGCTCTAACGGACTTTCTTCATCATCGTATACAGGAGCATCTTTTTCATCGAATTTAATATCTTTAGCTGTATCCGTTAGGCGTTTTTCAACGTCTTTTGGCTTTAAGCCTGGGTTTTGTGATAGTAATAATCCCGCAACGGCTGCCACGTGAGGTGTTGCCATTGATGTTCCGCTTAAATAAGTGACGTTCCCGTCTGGAACAAGACTTGGAATATCAGAGCCAGGAGCTGTAATATCTAATCCTTTTCCATAGTTTGAGTAGTCAGATACGATATCTAAACGGTTTGATGCGCCTACTGAAATCGCATAGGCAGATGAAGCAGGGTAAGAGAGCTCTTCCATACCGTCGTTTCCACTTGCAGCTACAACCGTTACGTTATGATCGTATGCGTATTTTAACGAATATTCAAGCACGCGGCTGTAAGATCCGCCAAGGCTTAAGTTAATGACTTTTGCACCGTGATCAACCGCGTATTTAATACCGTACGCAATTTGTTCTGTATCTCCGCTTCCAGATGCGTCTAGAATTTTAACCGGTAAAATTTTTGCATGAGAATTAATGCCAGCCATTGAATAGTTATTGTTTGCAGAGGCTGCGATAATACCTGCTACGTGAGTTCCGTGTCCGTTGTCGTCTGTTGCATTCGACGAACGATCCACGTAGTTATAGCCTGTTTTTGTATCCACCACGCCTTTTAAATCAGCTAGTGATGAATCGACGCCCGTATCCGCAACGGCAATAACCGTATCTTTTAATTTTTGACCGTTCAGTAATTTTTCAAGCGATTCGTATTGAATATCGGCATGTTGCGTACCGTCATTTTTACCCGTATTGTTTAATGACCATTGATACGGATATTGTGAATCCATTGAAAGAGCGTGGTACTCTTGAACCGGCTCGATAAATTCAGTTTCAGGAAGTGCCTGAATTTGTTTTGCCGTCATTTTACCTTGAGCAGACGACGTGCTGAAGCTTTTTGCATTGCTGTCATCTAATTGAATAACAAACATATTATCAAAAGAAGCAGCTGATTGTTTTAATGGATTAATAGATTCAATGCCTGCTGATTTTGACTGTGCTTTTGTTTTGAATGATTTAGCATTTGCACCATCTTTTAATTTAACAATATAGCGAGTTTCAGCTTTTGTTGAAACGCTGTTTGCGCTGACTAATTTAGCTCTTACTAATACAGACGATACGTTTAAGTCCGTTACGTCTTTTAATTTTGTCTGTGCTGCTACTTTTTCTAAGTCTTTCTTTAAAGCAGCTGGAACAGATTTGTACGCGATGTTATATAAATCATTGATTGCTTTTTGGTCAGCACTTGTAATCATGTATGTGCTTGATGCGCCGTTTTTTGCCACATCTGTAAATAAACCTTTTAGCTGAACTAAATCTTTGTATACTTGTTCGCGCATCGATTTATCAATAATCATTTTAGAGCTGATAAACGGAGCGGCTTTGTAATAAAGAGAAGAAAGGTCTTTTCCGCTTGCTGTTTTTGAAAGCACAGCGTCGCGAATTGTACGCAAATCTTTTAAAATACCTTTTCCGTTTTCTTTTTGGCTTGTACTTAATTCAGCCGGGCATTCTTCTTCCATCATTTGAGAAGGAGGAAGTGAAGCGCCTTCATAGCTGATTGTGTAAGGAACTTCTGTTTTTAATTCCGGCTGAGGTTCAGAAGGAGTTTGTCCACCTTCTTCGGTATCATCTTCAACAATAAGATCTCCATCTCCGTAATACTCAACTTTCACATAATAAGGGCCAGTCCAAGCGATTGGGAAATCAAGCTGAGCAGGCTCATCTTTGTAAGAGTATCCCATATAACGGTCAAATGCCACGTTGTTTTTGGCATCTTCAAGACTAGAGTAAACCGTGATGTTTACTTCATCATCACTTTGCAGCTTAATTCGGTAGTGTGAAAACTTTGCTACATCTTGTTTAGAAGGATTAATCTTGTACCAATGTGCTTGTTCTGGTTCTGTAAATGTTCCTTTTGCTGCTTTACCAATGCTTAATGTTTTTTCATTAGCAGGGGGATTGCCTGCTGCTTGTGTTTTCAGTAAGCCTAATTGGCTAAAACACAAGGTGAACATTAAAGCAAAAGCAATAAAACGATAAATTGACCCTTTTTTCATGTTAAACCTCCAAAAAATATAGTAAAAAATAGGAATTACATACCTATTAAACCATAAAGTTTGAAAAAATGTAAATAATTACTGTTTCTTATTTTGAAATTCTGTAAAGTTATTAATCTCGTAAAATAAATAGTGAGATAAGTCCTAGTTGCAAAAGGTAGAAAAAATTGGCAGAATAAAGAGTGACCTGTCTATAAAAGGCGAGGGCACGCTTAAAAGGAAAGAAGGGAATGAGGATTATTTTTAAAAACAGCATTCAGCGGAGAAAATTTGATCGGTTTCTTTTTACCTGTGTTTATAAAGAGGAGATCGGGCTATATAAATAAAGATTGGAAGAATTTTCAGTCTAATTAAGTTCATTTGTAGCATATAATACGAGCTGGATTTCTTTTATAATAAACAAAAGCAAAGAAAGAGCAAATGGTGAAAAGGAGTGAAAGAAGTTGTCAAATGTGATGCAACGACAGGAAAAACGAATGAAGTTTGATGCCGAACAGCTTGCACCCCTTGATATTGATAAAGAGACAAAGAAGTTGCTAACAGAAAAAGGATTGCCCAAAGAAGCTTCACCATTTCTAGAGTTCGTTTCATCCAAAGGAAAGCTAACAACGCTATGCGAAACATTTGAGTTATCATCTCGCTACCAGCACTATTGGTTTTTAGGAACAACAGGCGCTGGAGATCCAATTTGTCTTCATCAAAAAAACGGTTCGGTTGTGCTGCTCGATACGTCCAACGATGACTGTGAGCGTTTTATTAATACAACTTTTCCGCAGTTTTTAGCATGCTTAGATGTGTTTGAAGAGCTAGTAGAAGAAACGATTCAAGCTAACGGAGAATCTGCATACTTAGAGAGACACATTCCTGCTGAGGTGCTGCAGCGATGCAAAAAACGTATGAATGAAATTGATGAAGCTTGCTTAGCCCCTTATTCTTTTTGGTTCAAAGAACTTTCTTTTTAATATAGTAGAAAAATAGACATGGCCGTTTTGGTCATGTCTATTTAGTTGTGGCTGCAGGGCTAGATAGAATAAATAAAAATGATAGTATATAATGGATATAAATTCCTTTTTTGAAGAGGGAGGAAGGTGTAAATGATTTCTTTATTTGGATTAATGGGTGCTTTCTTTGTGCTGCTTGCTGGTGCGTCGTATTTCTTCTATAGAAGGAACTCGCCCGTGCAGTACGGAATTTCACTTAGCAGCATGCTAATAAGCATATTTCTATTTCTATATAGCATATTTGGAGTTGGCGGCTTTGAAGGAATGGGTCTTGGTGCTTTAGCGGCTGCTTTGTTCTTGGCGTCGGTTCTGAGCTTGTTCGTCAGTGTTCTTTTTAATATCATAAATAGACACGGGAAAGGTGCTGTTTGAAATGGGAGAAATAACCTTTAGAGAAGCAGTGCGGGAAGATTTAGATCAAATTGTTGGAATGCTCGCTGATGATATGCTTGGAAGCAAACGAGAGCGCTACGAATTACCGCTTCCAGACTGTTATGTTCAAGCATTTCAGGCAATTGATGCGGACCCAAACAATGAACTGATTGTCGCATGTAAAGATAGTGAAGTAATAGGTGTTCAACAAATAACCTTTACGCCCCACATTGCACGACAAGGCGGGTGGAGAGCAACGATTGAAGGAGTTCGAACCGCTTCGTCACAGCGCGGAAAAGGGGTTGGATATCAGCTGATTACATGGGCGATTGAACGAGCGAAAGAACGTAACTGTCAGTTAGTACAATTAACAACTGACAAGGAACGGTCAGAGGCTTTGCGTTTTTATCAAAAGCTTGGATTCACAGCTTCTCACGAAGGATTAAAGCTTCATTTGTAATTCGCTGTTAATGGTTGTATCCCTGTGGTAAGAATTTTTTGATTAAAATGAATTTTTTAGTTTAGTTCAATTGAAACGTGGTATACAAATAGTACAGAGCCGATAGAAATTTTTCTAAGGCTACTGTGAAAGGTAAATACTTAGCTTCATGAAGGGACTGGTTTCGTTTTGGAATACTTAACAGCAACTTCAGCAAACGTATTACCTCACATGAAAAGCAGATATTCTGATCTGACAATTGGCACTCTCGTTATGAACCGATATACGTAGCGAAAGGGCCTCACAAGGGCAAATGAACATGAAATAAGTAGCATGATATGAAGGGAAGAACCTGCATCAGTTTTGATGCAGGTTCTTTTTTGTGAGATGCGGCAGGAAATCTTATACAAAATTTTGGAAGGAATTTATAGATAGAATTTATAGATATGATAAACTATTTGAAATTGTATCGGCACGAAAAAGGAAGGAGGAGTTCTATGGATACACGCGAGCTCTTTTATTACATTTATCAAAAGAGTGTCACAGCGGAAAAACATTATTTGCCATGGGCACTTTCTATGCTGGAACATGAACAGGATTCTTTGTCTCTTTCTATTTTAGCTTCTCTCCGCCCACCTTATAATCTCTTTGAAATAGAAGATTATTTTCAGCGTACTTTAAAAGAGCTTTCCTTATCGGAACCGAGTGAACAGGAATGTACAGATTACCTGATCTATATGCGGCTTCAAACAATTGTGCAGCATGAAGAAATGGCGCTAACAGAAGCCAACCACTTATACACCATGTTCATTCAGCTCGACTGTCCGACTGAGTTAGTAGGTTGGCTTGAAATTAGTGATATGATAGATGACTATCAGTACGGAGACAATTATTTTAACATCACGGATGAAATCATACATACAACAATTATGAAAGAAGCTAAAAGCCAGCTGGAACATTACCGTAAGAAAATCCTCAAATGAAGGCATTACAAAATTTCTTATAACTTATTTGACACCTAAGGTATAAAAGAGTATACTTGTGTTAAACATAGTAATTATGTCGGATAAGTAGGTTATGGTGCTGTGAACAAGACTTCTACTGATAAAGAGGAGATCTAGTCCAAATCGTACAGTCCGACTTTGATGAGATGCTTTCAAGCATCTTTTTTTTTGCAAAAAAACAGCCGCAGGGGCTGTTATAGGGCAGTAATTCTTCCTTTGTAAGCATCAATCAACCGCTGGTTATGTTCATCTGAACCTTCCATGTTTCCGCTTAAAAAGACAGGAGGCGTGATGCCGCGGCTGAGCAGTTTTTGAATGGTTCTAGATAGGATATCGTTTAAGATAGCGCCTCCAATTACAGTAGAACCAGAAGCGAAGGAAATGTCTTGCTGATGAAGAAGAACGTCTCCTTTTGGAATGTGATTATTGATTACAAGATCCACGACATCATGAAGGTATTTTCCGCTTTTATGTCGCGAAGCCCGACTCGTGGCATAAGAAGGAGAGGTAAGCCCGATAACAAAGGCGCCTTTTTCTTTTGCAATTAAAGCCACATCAATCGGAACGGGATTTACGCCCGACGTAGAAATCACAATCATGATATCGCCTGGTACGATATCTTCTTTTTCCATAAAGGTGGAGGCATAGTCGTTTTTACGCTCTAGCTGTGAAGAGCGCGAAGCTCCTTTATGAAGCATCAGTTCTTCTGCAAAAATAGGATGAATCGGTGCAAGCCCTCCGGACCGGTAAAACACTTCTTCCGTTAAAATATGAGAATGACCGCACCCAAATAAATGAATGAGGTGATGAGAAGCTAATTGCTGTGAAATTTTCTCGGCTGCGGATTCTATTGCCTGCTGTTCATGCGCCTCCACTTTGGCAAGCAGTTTTGTTAGTTCCTGTAGATATAAACTAGACATAAAAAAACTCCTTAGTTAAGATCGTGTCATGTTAATCGTAAACTTATAGCGGTCTGCTCGGTACGAAGACTTCACCACTTCAAGCGGCGTGCCGTCTTGCAAATACGTATTTCTTTGAATCAATAGAACGGGTGAATATGAGCTGATTCCAAGATGCTTCACTTCGGTTTCAGAAGCTAAAATGGATTCTAACGTTTGATTGGCTTCGCCAATTTTCAGCCCGAGCTCTTCTTCAATATAGCGATAGAGCGAGTCATTAACAATGGATTCTGTTAAGCCTTTGACTAAGTTAGCGGATACATACACGCTTTCAAGCGCCATTGGCACGTCGTCAGCTAAACGAATACGCTTGATTTCATAAACAGGTGCATGAAGAGAAATTTGCAGCTGCTCGGCAATTTTTTCTGAAGCCGCAATAATTTCAAAGCTCAGCAGCTTACTGCTTGGCACCATTCCGCGCGCTTTCATATCTTCTGTAAAACTCGTTAATCCAACGAGCTGCTGCTCCAGTTTTTTTTCAGACACAAAGGTGCCCCGGCCTTTTTGACGGTATAAATAACCGTCGTTTACTAAATTGTTAATCGCTTGGCGAACGGTCATTCTGCTGATTTCAAATCGTTCTGCAAACTCTCGTTCAGAAGGAAGCGAATCATTTGGTTTTAACTCTCCGTTTTCAATTTGTTTTTTCAACTGTTCTTCAATTTGATAATAAATCGGAAGAGGTGAGCTTTTATCAATCACTTAAGTTCTCTCCTTTATGTAAACCTCCTCATCTAAAAAAGACGAGGAGGTATGTTATCTATATATACTCTAACTAATAGCCAGACACCTTTCTTTCATAAAGACGGATTGATTATAGTCGGGACAGCCTACTTGACTATTCTTTCAAAGGCTCACTTTAGCTAAAGCTTCTTGGTCCGCAATAATTGTAACACAGTGATGCTTCTTTAAAATAGAAGCAGGAAAGTCTTCTGTGATTTCTCCGTTAAGCAGCTGATACATCGCTTCTGCTTTGGCTTCCCCGGAGATAAGCAGTAAAATTTCTTTACTTTTCATAATCGATTCAATTCCCATTGTAATAGCCTGAGTAGGCACTTCGTCAAGAGAATTAAAGTAGCGCGCATTCGCTTTTCGCGTTGACTCTTCTAACGTCACAATATGAGTAGGAGAGTTGAATGACGTACCAGGTTCGTTAAAGCCAATATGTCCGTTTTGGCCGATTCCAAGAATCTGAAGGTCAATGCCTCCGTGATTTTGAATCATTTCATCGTAGCGGCGGCATTCTTCTTCAGGCGTATCAGCTAGGCCGTTAGGAACGTGCGTGTTGCTTACGTCAATATCAATATGATTAAATAACGCATCTGCCATATAGTAGTGATAGCTGTTTGGATCTTGCGGCTTCATTCCGACATATTCATCTAAGTTAAATGAAGTAACGTGTTTGTAAGACGTGCCGTGCTCCTTATGATCTTGAATTAAACGATCATATAATCCTTTCGGCGTGCCTCCCGTTGCAAGTCCCAGATTCATATTTGGTTTTTCATGAAGTTTGCTAATCAGCATATCAGCTGCTTTTGCGCTCATTTCACTGTAATTTTTCACTTGGATGATATTCATTGTTAGTCCTCCTTTTTAAAGCTCAATGTGCCTCGGCAAAATGTCATTTCAACATCTAAGTTTTCATTTAACACCACGATATCCGCATCTTTTCCAATTTTGATGCTTCCTTTTGTATCGAATAGATTAAGCTGTTTTGCTGGGTTTTCAGCAGTCATTTTTACGATGTCTTCTAATGAACAGTTCGTAAAGCTCATCGTGTTTTTAATCGCATCGTTCATCTTTAAGATGCTTCCTGCTAATGTTCCATCTGCAAGTGTAGCGGTTGTGTCGTTTACGTGAACAGGCTGCCCTCCTAAATCATACGTACCGTTTTTTAGCCATTTGGCACGAAGAGAATCCGTGATAAGAATCATGCGTTCACTTGTAATTTGATCGTACGCAAGCTTGACCATTTCAGGTCGGCAGTGGATGCCGTCTGTAATCAGCTCTACAAATAATTCATCTCTCAAATACGCGGCCCCTAATACGCCCGGCTCTCTATGGTGAAGACCGCGCATGCCGTTATATAAGTGCGTAATATGAGACGCTCCTGCTTCGATGGCTTCACCAACTTGATCGTATGTGCTGTCGGAATGGCCAATAGAAGCGACGACGTTTGTTTCTTTTAAATAAGAAGTAAGCGCTAAGCCGTTTGGCTGCTCCGGAGCTAATGTAACAAGTTTAATATGTCCTCCGGCTGCTTTTTGCCACTCTTGAAACAGTGTCACATTCGGATCTTGAATGTGAGTAGGCGGCTGTGCGCCCGCACGTTTCGGTGAAATAAACGGACCTTCTAAGTGAATACCAACTACTTCAGCATCCGCATCTGTTTGCTCTTCGATATAAGTGCCGGCATTGCGAAGCGCTTTTTCAACCGCTTCATTCGACTGCGTCATAGTGGTTGCTAAAAAGCTTGTTGTACCTTCTTTTGGGAGCGTGCGCGCCATTGTTTTTAATGCTTCTGCTGTACCGTCCATCGCATCGGCATTGTTAACGCCATGAATATGCACATCAATGGCACCCGGAATCACTTTATAGGAAGGAGAAAGTTCAATTACATGGTCTTTTGGCTGACGTACGTATTGATGTATCTCTCCGATTTCAGTGATTTTTTTGTTCGTTAGTTTAATATACCCATTTTTTAATGTCTGATTTTCACTATAAACGGTTACATTATAAATAATGATGGATGAATGTGTATCCATACATACACTCCTTTGCTCGTTGTATTGATTTAAGTGTAACGCTTTTTGGAATAGTTGTCTAGACCAGTTGATTTTTTTTTGTGAACTAGAAAGTTTTGTAAGGGCTTTTAACATTGATATAGAAAGGTTTTTAAAAAGAAAATTGGTATAGACAACTATATATTTTATGTGCTAGTATGAGTCCATGCAGTAAAACCGCCGTTATGTCAGCTGATGATGTAATCATAGGCCGGGATGAATGCGGTAACTTGTCATCCGATAAATATTGTTACGAAAATCCTTGCTCGTAACATCGGGTTAAATACGTTATACAAAGGGGATAGAAACATGCTGAATTTTTTACAACGTATTGGTAAATCGCTTATGCTGCCAATCGCAGTATTACCTGCTGCGGCATTGCTTCTTCGTTTGGGTCAAAAGGACTTATTGGATATTCCATTTATGGCTCAAGCCGGAGATGCGATTTTTGCGAATTTAGCACTACTGTTTGCACTCGGAATTGCTGTAGGGCTTTCAAAAGATGGAAGCGGTGCAGCAGCACTTGCCGGAGTGGTCGGTTATTTTGTGTTAACAAAAGGGACTGTAGCTATTGATAAAGATATTAACATGGGTGTACTCGGCGGGATTGTCTCGGGGGTAACGGCTGGTTTACTATACAATCGTTTCTCAGCCATTAAGCTGCCAGAGTGGCTCGGCTTCTTTGCAGGAAAGCGGTTTGTACCGATTATTACGTCAGTCGTTATGCTCGCGCTTGCAGGAATCTTTGGGGTTATCTGGCCGCCGATTCAAGATCAAATTAACAACTTAGGAACGTGGATTACAGGAGCAGGAGCGCTTGGTGCAGGTATATACGGATTTTTAAACCGTCTGTTGATTCCAATTGGACTGCATCACGTGTTAAACAGCTTAGTATGGTTTGTATTCGGAGACTATCACGGCGTAACGGGAGATTTGAACCGCTTCTTTAAAGGCGATCCAACGGCAGGAACATTTATGTCTGGATTCTTCCCGGTTATGATGTTTGGTTTACCGGCAGCTGCGCTTGCGATGGTTGCAGCAGCTAAAAAAGAAAAACGCAAACAAGTCAGCGGTATGTTAATCGGACTTGCTGTTACTTCTTTTTTAACGGGAATTACGGAACCAATTGAATTTCTATTTATGTTCGTAGCACCGCTATTATACGTTATTCATGCCGTTTTAACGGGAATTTCGATGGCTTTAGCCGTTGCACTTGGTATTCACGCTGGATTTGGATTTTCAGCAGGGGCCATTGATTTCTTCTTAAACTACGGAATTTCACAAAAACCGCTGCTGTTAGCAGGAATTGGAATTGTGTATGCAGTCATTTACTTTGTCATTTTCTACACGCTGATCAAAGCATTAAATTTAAAAACACCGGGACGTGAAGATGATGAAGAAGTAGACACATCAAACGAAACAATTGTTGCAACAGGCGATAAATATGTGGATATGGCGTCTTATTTTATTGAAGATTTAGGCGGAAAAGAAAACTTAACCGTAATTGATAACTGTGCGACTCGTCTTCGTTTACAAGTAGCTGATGCCGGCAACATTAACGAAGCTGCCTTAAAGCGTCACGGAGCGAGAGGAATCATGAAGCTCAGCAAAACAAATGTTCAAGTAATTGTCGGAACAGAAGTAGAGTTTGTTGCAGACGCAATGAATCAATTAGTTAAATACGGCACAGCGTCAACCGCTGCACCTGTTGAACAACAGGCTGTCCAAGCAGACGCACACACAGAGTTTGTGTTACCGTTTGAAGGCGTTGTAAAGCCGCTTAGTGAAGTAGAAGATCAAGTGTTTTCACAAAAAATGATGGGCGACGGTTTTGCGATTGAACCTATTGAAGGAACGCTCGTATCACCGATTGACGGTAAAGTGATGACCGTATTCCCAACAAAACATGCGATTGGATTAAAAACAGCAGAAGGAATTGAAATCCTGATTCACGTTGGATTAGATACGGTGAATTTAAAAGGAGAAGGATTCGAAGCGCTTGTTCAAGAAGGGGACAGCGTTCAACAAGGAACGCCTCTTTTAAAAGTGGATTTAGAGTATGTTAAAAAGCATGCACCGTCGATTGTGACACCAGTTGTATTTACCAATTTGCCTGCAGATAAAGAAGTGAAGCTGTTAAAAACAGGCTACCAAAAGCAAGGCACAAAAGACGTTATTACATTTTAATAAAAAAGCATAAGCTCGTCTGAGCTTATGCTTTTTTTCTTTTTTTCATAATTGAAAGAATTTTGTGTTAAAATTTAGTGTGTTTGATACAGCTAGTGCGGAGCAGAGAGGAAGTAGAGCAAATGAAAAAAGAAGCGGTATTATTTGCAGTAAAGGTGACAACATGTTTATTATAGGAGCATTAGTGAATGGATTAGCGATTGTTGTAGGAACATTAATGGGCAAGCTTGCTCACCGCATTCCTGAAAAGGTAAGCGTGACGGTGATGCAAGTGATGGGTTTATCGGTTATCACGCTCGGTCTGCAAATGGGCTTTAAAAGCCATCAGTTTTTAATTGTAATTTTGAGCTTAGCCATTGGAGCGGTTATTGGTGAGTTCATCGATTTAGATGAAAAGCTAAACCTTTTAGGTAATATGATTGAACGGAAATTTCAATCGCAGCAAAACGAAAAGCAAGCATTCAGTATTTCACAGGGCTTTGTGACAGGAACTTTAATTTTTGTTATTGGAGCGATGGCGATTGTAGGAGCATTAGACAGCGGAATACGAGGCGATCACAGCGTATTGTTTACGAAAGCGGTGATGGATGGATTTATCTCATTATTATTAACCACTACGCTTGGAATAGGCGTTATTTTCTCAGCGGTGCCCGTGTTTCTGTACGAAGGCATCATTTCGTTATTTGCTACGCAAATTAATGCGGTCGTGCCGCAAGATTTAATGAATAGTATCATTGCCGAAGTAACAGGAGTAGGCGGCGTGTTAATTTTAGCAATAGGGATTAATTTATTAGAAATTATTAAAATCAAAGTTGCTAATTTATTGCCTTCGATTTTAATTGCGGTTGTGATTGTAGTTGTACAGCATACATATTTTTTATGAGGAAAAAGCTTGTGAGCATGACTCACAAGCTTTTTGTGTTACAGTTATTAGCTTATACGTTTTGATTTGCAAATCGTTTTGAAAGTTCGGCAAGCAGAGCAGGTTTATCGTCTCGGTGCATCATAACTTCAATAAATACGAGATGTTGATAATTCTGTTCGGCCAATATTAAAGCTTCCTCCAGCTCTATTTCTGTACGAACTTTAAAAGTTATACTCCGGTCTTTAGGGCCTAACACAGCGGGAAGCTCTTGATAATTCCACATTTGAATGTCATTATATACTTGATTTTCGCCGTGAATCGCACGTTCTACCGTATAGCCGTCATTATTAATTAGAAAAATTACCGGTTTAATATGTTGACGCAGCATAGTTGACAGCTCTTGTGCTGTCAATTGAAATGAACCGTCGCCGATAAGCAATACGTTGCGTCGGTTTTTGTCGGCAAGCTGTGATCCTAAAAGAGCAGGGAGTGTGTAGCCGATAGATCCCCAAAGCGGCTGGCCGATAAATGTTGTGTCTTTTGGCAGCGGCATGGTTGCTGCTCCGAAAAAAGATGTTCCTTGTTCCGCCAACAGTACATCATTTTCATGAAGGAAAGCAGCAATTCGTTCAAAGAACCTTTCTTGCGTTATCTCGGTTTCAGCTGCAGTATATGATTTAGCAGCTATCTGTGAAGTGAGAGAAAGAATATCCAAATCTTCCGCTTTTCTTTTTGTAATTGCACTGCTTAATGCGTGTAAAGAATCAATCATTGTAGCAGGTGCATATTTTGTGCTGTTAAACTGAACGGAAAATGGGTGAATATGAATAACATTGTCCTTTGAAAATTGGTGAGAAAATCCGCCTGTTATTGAATCCGTTAATTTTACTCCAACGCTGATGATGCAATCTGATTGATCTATACGTTTTTGCACATAAGAAGAACTTAAATCTCCGTTGTAAACACCGATAAACTGAGGGTGTGCTTCATTAAAAGCACTCTTTCCCATACTTAATGTTGCAACAGGAAAACCGGTTTTCTCAGCGAATTGCAGCAAAGCTTTCTGTGCTCTGTATCGAGTTACTTCAAAGTCTGCCAGTATAACGGGCCTTTTGGCTGAATTGATTCTTTCGGGAACGTCTACTATCATTTGTTTCAATGTTTCTTCGTTACTTAAAATGGCACTGTCTAATAATGAGTTGTAGGGTTTGCTAATAGGCTTATCATATACGTCGGTTGGCAAATTAATGTGAACAGGCCTTTTGTCAGTCCAGCATGTAAGAAGTACGCGGTCAATTTCTTGAGCTGCATTTTCCTGTGTAAGGAACGTTTGAGCTACAGTTACTTCTTTATACATAGTTGAAAAATGATCGAACTTTCCGTTTCCAAGCGTATGGTGAACGTACAAACCATTATCCATTACATTTGTTGTAGGAGTTCCCGTAATTTTAACGACGGGTACACGTTCAGCGTAAGATCCTGCAATACCGTTAACAGCACTTAATTCACCGACACCAAATGTTGTAATGAGCGCGGCCATTCCATTAACTCTTGCATAGCCATCAGCAGCATAAGCTGCATTTAACTCATTACAATTTCCGATCCATTCTATTTCTTTATGATCAATGACTTCATCTAAAAAAGATAAATTATAATCGCCAGGTACACCAAACATATGGTGAACACCTAATTCGGCTAAACGATCTAATAAATAATGTCCGATCGTATAGTTGCTACTCATACTTCATCACCTCAAAATAATATGTCAACATAGTTGACTTAAATACAGTGTAGAAGAATAAGTTTTTTTAGTCAAGTATATTGACCTTTAGTGCTATAAGTTCAGAATATAGTATACTGATAAGAAGATACTCAGAGCGTAGAGAAAGCAGGTGACATAAATGGACGAAAATAAGAAGCAGCAAATGAATGATGTGCTGGCTTTATTTTATTTTGCCTATAAAACGTTTACGGAGGAGCCGAATCAAATTATTCAAAAGTATGGAATTCAGCGCGTTCATCATCGTATTTTATTTTTCATTGCGAGGTTTCCGGGACTTAGTGTGAACGAGCTGTTGGCATTGCTAGAAGTCACAAAACAAGCGCTGCACGGTCCAATGAAAAAATTGGTTGAAAAAGAATTAATGATTAGTGAAGAAGCAGCGCATGATCGTCGAGTAAAGCAGCTGTTTTTGACGGATGAAGGACGGGAATTAGAAAAAGAATTAAGTAATCGACAGCGTGAGCAGTTATCGGCTATTTTTTCTGAAGCTGGTGAAGGTCATGAACAAGCGTGGTTCGATATTATGGAAAAACTATCAAAAACTCGTTCC
Organism: Priestia sp. MDV22-iso46; assembly: GCF_058629175.1. Taxonomy (NCBI): domain Bacteria; kingdom Bacillati; phylum Bacillota; class Bacilli; order Caryophanales; family Bacillaceae; genus Priestia; species Priestia sp. MDV22-iso46. Next base: position 1,780,763 of record NZ_JBZVWT010000001.1, on the reverse strand, counting down.
GGCTATGAAGCATGGAATATAAAAAAAGAAAATAAGTAAGGAGAAACTAGAGATATGAAAGACAATCAACAGATTACAGCTCTTATTGCTGCACAAGTGGAGAAGTTAGCACGCCAATTTGGCTATGACTTTTTATCTGAAAAACAAGGGAATCAAACGCTTTGTCAAATTCTTCAGCGAGATGAAGACGGATCTATTTTGGCAACGCCGCTTAGTTTTCATTTACATATGAATGAAGATAAAGGGACCGGAGATATTGTTTACTACCATGAACAAGGAGAATTTAAGCGTCAGCAGGTGAATGTATATGAAGAAAATAGCCTTGTGAACGTGTTGTTATTTATCCAAGAGCGGTTAAAGGTCAATCGATAGAAGCGAGTTTCCTAATATATGCAAGGAAAAAAGCAGGGAGTTCCCTGCTTTTTTTCTATGAATTGATATAGCGCAATCCTACGCGGTTATTAAAAATTTGGTTGTGATTTTTGAAGACAAAAGCACCTGCTGCGTGATCAATCACCAGCTCATTGTCGTATACTTCTTCCATGTCATCATCAACAATAAATTCTAAGTCTTCAACCGTTACAACTTTTTCGTAGGGTTGAAGGCTGCGCTTTGAGATGATCTTCATTTCATAAATTGTATTAACAATATCGCAGCTTCCTCGATCAAAAGAAAGCTGAATCATTTGATTTTGTTCTACGTTCTGCAACGCTTCTTTTGCAGAAGGAGTGACGCGTATATTCATAATGATATCCTCCTTTTTCTATCCTCAAATTAAATTGTGTAAAATATATTTAACAATACTTTATTCGATTTTTATATCACCGGCAAGAAAAAAGCTTTCTTATATTTATTATTTCCCTTTCGAACTAGAACAAAACGCTGCTTTTTTATCATCTTTTCATAAAGACGTACATAGATATCACCTGTATGTGATTAAATGAAAAAGAGATCGACTATAGAAAAACGCCGATTCGTAATTCTTAGGTGTAAATGCTTAAAAATAGGAATATGTTGTAAAAAAATAAGAAGTTAAGTCATTTACCTATTTTAATAGTTATTGAGATAGTTTTGAATAATTGGTTTTATTTTCAATATATTGGGTACTTAAGTATAGTACTTTGCACACGATATTGCACCGAAAGACATCGGTTTATCGGACTAATTATTGTCTTATTTTGTCGAAATAGTAGAATTTATGGAAACCATTCCTTATCATGTACAAAGTGACTAACAAAATACATAGGAGGTTCTGGTGTAGATGAGTGAGAAAGATCAAAACAGAACAACAGACGAAACAGCGGCTTCGCTAGAAACAGCGCCCGCTCCCAAAAAAGCGCCGGCTAAATGGATTATCATTTTAGCAGCTTTAATTGTTATTATTGGAGGGGCAATTACATTTGCTACGGTATTTAAAAAATCTCCTAAGCAATTATACTTAATTTCTGAAGTAAATACGTATCAAAAAGCAGCTGATGAATTAGAAACAAAGTACAGTGAAACGATGGCTTATCAGGAAAAAGCGATGAAGCAGCCTTCTGCTACAAATGCTACTATCAAAGGCGGCTTTAACATGGATTCACTTTCGTATGATCCAAGCTTTAAAATGATTCAAGATCTTATCAGTAAAGCTGAAATTAAAATTAAAGTGGAACAAGATCCGAAAAAAAGTGAAGGATACGGTTCACTGGCTCTTAATATCGGCGGTTCAAAAGCGCTTGACCTAGAAGGTTTTCAAACGAAAGAAAGAATAGGCTTTAAAGCCCCGATTCTAGCAAATGAATATTTCTATTTAAACTTAGACGAATATGGACAGGTAGCGCGTAAGTTCGATCCTTCTTATTCTGGTCCTGAAACGCTTGATATTAACACAAGCAATGTGAGTTTAGAAGACTTAAAGTTAACGGAAAAAGAAAAGGCCTACATTGCAAAAGAGTACGGAACGTTCATTTATGATGAGTTAGACAGCGATTATTTTACAAAAGAAAAAAATGTGGATTATAAAACAAATGGCAAAACGCTTCAGTTAACAAGCGTGACGCTTAACATGTCTGATAAAGAAACAAAACAATTTATGGATAAGCTTATTGCGAAAGTAGCAAAAGATGACAAGCTTCATACCATCTATGCAAATCACGTATCTAAGCTGTTTAAATCTTCGGCAGCAACGAATCCAGAATTAAAAGATATGGCAGATCCAAAAGAATTGAAAAAATCAGTAAAAGAAAGTCTTCAAGACTTCCAAAAAGAAGCAAAAGATACGACTTACCCTGGCGGTGTGAAATCAACTGTGTACGTTCAAGATGATGTTGTGGTAGCTCGCGATATGAACATGGGCGTAAAAAATGCTTCTAACGATAAAGGTAAACTTAACGTGGTGACTAAAAATATTCCGTATGAAGATAACAAAATGGCTAAGCAGTTTAAAGCAGTTCTAGCGGATAGCACTACCGATGATGCGTTTACGTTTGATATGAAAAATGACGTAACAACGGAAAGTGAAAAACGAAAAGAAAACATGTCTATTCATTTGTTAACAAAAGATTCAAAAGATGAAGACACGAATATGACGTTTAAAATGAATTCGGTAATCAATGGTAAAACCGATGCGAAACAAACGGCTGACCGTACTTTCTCTTTAGACTTAGGTGATCAAGAAGATCTAGTAGTAAACGGGGAAGTAAAGCAGAATCAAGCAATAAGTGCTTCAAAAGGAAAAGCAGATTATTCGTTTGATATTCGTACAAAGATAGGACCAAAAGCAGATCCGGCAAACGTTACGTTAAAAATTGACTCTGCTTCTCAATTAAAAAAATCAGCAACTATTCCAGAGCTTGACGCATCTAATGCAACAAACGTAAAAGATGTAACGCCTGAAGATATGCTGTCGATTCAAGAAAATTTCGCTAAAAATGTTCAAGGTCTCATGATGAATATGGGAACCGCTGGTTACTAAAAGGTGCAAAGCAGATGAAGATATATTTCTCTTTGACTCTTTTTACATGTAAAGCTCTATTGAAAAATATAAAATCTTTCATACTGCTAATAATGATCCCTGCTCTGTTTTTACTTGGAGCAGGGATCATTATTAGTCAGACCATGCAAGGTGAGGAGAGAGTAAATCGGTTCCCCGTGGCAATTGTGGATAAAGATGATACTGCACAAACGAAGTACGTCATCGAACAGCTGACTGAAGGTAAGCTTCGCAAGATCATGAAGCCTCTTTACACGAATGAACAGAAAGCTAAACAGCTGCTGCAGCAAAATAAAGTGGCAGCCATTGTGACGCTGCCAAAAGGTTTTAGTCACGATATTGCTCATGGAAAAAATCAGCCTTTACACGTCATTGGAAATAGCAATAAGCCGCTTCAGTCACAGCTGTTTCGCTACGTGATGGAAAGTGCAGCTGACTACACGTCAGCTGCTCAAAGCGGTATTAATACGGTTGAAGCCTTTTTAGAAAAAGAAAATGTTTCCGATAAAAATAGACGCGCAGAATTTAAGAAGAGCTTGGTGACGTTTGGGCTTCACGTACTAGATAGAGGAAGTTTATTTGATGAACAAATAGAAACGAGTTTCTTTCAGCAGGATATGAAGCAATATTATGTCCTGTCTTTTGCTGCTTTGCTGCTTATGATTTGGAGCTACGGCGGATGGCTGCTTGCTAGTGAAACGCAGACTTCTCCGGTGCTGGCTCGAATGAAAACAAGAGGTGTATCGTTTGTTCACATTTATTTAGCACAGCTGACGGCTCTGTATGTTCTTTTGCTACCGGTCTCTGTCGTTTTGTTTGGAAGTCTCATTAAAGAACTGAAACTGCCTGTAACCGGTACGTACGGAGAGCTTTTTTTAGGGGTAAGCGGAAGTTTGTTTGCTTTTTTATGTTTGTTTTTACTGCTTCGGGTTCTTTTTTTATCACAAAAAGCTTATCAAATAACCGGTTTGCTGTTTATTTTGCTGAGTGCGATTTTAAGTGGACATGTTGTGCCGGTCGTCTATTTACCGGACTGGGCGAGTGGTTTTCAGAAATGGTCACTCAACACCAGAGTCTTGGAATTGTTATTTTATGAATTTAATGGATATAACACAAACGAAGCTTTTCTTTACCTTAAGCCTATTCTCATTACGGCAACAGGAAGTTTTGTTCTTGCTGTTGGCTACGTGATGACTTTGCAAAGGCGGTGGAGAAAATGATTAGTGAAAAAATAAAGCAGCTGCTGAAGCGCCCTATGCTTGTTATCATGATTTTCTTTTTACCTTTAATAGGAACGATTATTAGCAGCTCATTTTTAGCAAAAGTACAAAGTGATTCAAAAATACCCGTTGCTCTTGTCGATCAAGATCACAGCAACATGTCTAAACAAGTAATGGATCGACTACAGAAAACAACAGAAATTCAGTTTCTTTCTCTGAACGAAGAAAAAGCGAGAAAGGAGCTGGCTAAAAATAAAATTGACAGCATTTTTATGTTTCCTAACGGTTTTCAACAAGAAGTAGAAGAGGGGAATTATCAAGGAGTCATTGATTTGCTCACGCTGCCTTCTTCAGTTGCCACGGAAGCGGTTCGAGAAGTCGTGGCGAGTGAAGTGACAAGGTTAACGACAAATGTTAAAGCGGCAAATGAAGTGCGTTTTTTATATAAAGTTTATAACATTCATGCGGGACCGGATTTATGGAAAGAAGCGTATCGTTATACCGATAACCAGTGGAAGCCAAAGCCGCTGATGACAATTGATTACGAGGCGCAAGGAACGAAGCATACGAAGCAAGGGAACGTTCAAATGACCGGATACGTGCCGCTATGGGGATTCTTTACGCTTTTACTTTGCTGCATTACATCAGATTGGATGATTAAAGAGCGGAGGCACCTTTTCAAACGAATGAAAACGATGCAAAAAGGACTTTACGGTTATATTCGAAGCGTCAGCGCTGCTTATGCTGTGCTATACGTGCTTCAAGCTCTCATAAGCTTTGCTCTATTTAAATGGCTGTATGGAGTAGAGTCTTACGGTGTGCTGCTGTATATGTGTATCTATGTGATTGTGTGCGTTGCTTTTAGCACATGGCTTGCAAGTGAAAGTCAGCGAGTTGGATCTTATTATATGATCAGCGTTGTCATGGTCACAGGACTCAGTATAATAGGAGGGAGCTTTTTCCCGGTAGGAGAGCTTTCTGCAACGATTGAAGGAATAAGTCAGTGGCTTCCGCAGCATCTGCTTCTGTATCAGCATGCACTGCCGCTTACGTTCATTTGGAAAGAGATAGCTGTTTCCATTGCATGTATATGTTTGTGCGCATTTAAAATAGTGTGGAATGTGAGGAGCATCAAATGATTGAAATTAACAATGTTAGCAAAACATACGGAAAAAAACGTTCGTTAGCAAATGTTACGCTGACCGTAGAAAGTGGAGAAGTCATTGGTCTTTTAGGACCAAACGGCGCTGGTAAGTCGACGCTTCTGTCTATTTTGTCTACCATTACGGCTCCTTCAAGCGGGAATGTCACGATTGGAGGCTTATCGCTTAAGAAAAATCAAAAAGCGATTCGAGAAGTCATTGGCTACGTTCCACAAGACATAGCGCTGTGGGAAGAGCTTAGCGTAAAAGAAAACATGAAAATGTGGAGCAAAATGACTTCACGCCCTCTGTCGAATGAACAGCTTCAGTCTCTTTGCTCAGCTGTACAGCTCGAAGGAAGATGGAAGGAAAAAGTAAAAAATTTATCAGGAGGCATGAAGCGAAAGCTAAACATAGCCGTTTCACTTATTCATGAACCGTCCGTTTTGTTAATGGACGAGCCGACAGTCGGAATTGATTTGCAGTCCAAGCTTGAGATCATTCGTTATATTAAACAGCTGGCGGCAAAAGGAAAGACGATTATCTATATTACCCACGATTTGAATGAAATCTTAGACGTGTGTCATCGGTTTGCGGTCTTAAAGGAGGGAAAACTGGAATTTGTCGGCACCATGGACCAGGCGAAGGAAAAGACTGGGGAAGAGGCAGAAGAGAACGTTGTGTATAAGCTGCTGCATGATTAAGATAAAGCAATAATAGAAAGAGCCGCTTCATAAAGAAGCGGCTCTTTCTATTATGCTTGTGTAACTTCTTGTTCTGGTGAATGACTTTCAGGCTGCACGCGTTCTTCTTCAGGAAGGGCACGTACTTCTACTTCTTTCATTTGGTGACCGTCCATTTCTTTTGCAATAAACTCGTATCCAAAAAGTTTGAACGATTCGCTTTCCTGGATATCGATATTTTGCATTAGCATCCAGCCGCCGATTGTATCGATATCGTCGTTTTCAATTTCGATATGAAGCACTTCGTTAACTTCTTCAAGCAGTACTTTTGAGTTAAAGACAAAATGCTGATCGCTGATTTTTTGAACAAGCGGCTTTTCATCTGTATCAAACTCATCTCGAATTTCTCCAACGATTTCTTCTAAAATATCTTCAACGGTAACGATACCAGCCGTACCGCCGTACTCGTCAATCAACACAGCCATATGCGTACGTTTCTTTTGCATCGAGCGCAATAGGTCTTGAATCGCTACAGTTTCAATTACTTGAATAATAGGATTCATATAAAGCTTCACGCTTTGCTTTTTTAACGCATCGTTAATTACGACATCGTTTAGAATCTCTTTGACGTTGACTAATCCAATAATGTTATCTTTGTCTCCGTCAACGGTAACAGGGTAACGGGTGTAGCGATCTTCTACAGCAAGCTTTAAGAAATCTTCAATGCTGTCGTCTTCAGAAACAGCTGAAATTTCTGTTCTTGGTACCATGATTTCGCGGGCAACACGGTTATCGAATTCGAAAATGTTGTTCACGTACTTATATTCAGACTGGTTAATTTCCCCGCCTTTAAAACTTTCTGATAAAATGATGCGCAGCTCTTCTTCACTGTGCGCAAGTTCATGCTCTGAAGCTGGCTTTAATCCAAACATTCCAGTTAATAAACGGGCAGAACCATTTAGTAACCAAATGAAGGGGAACATAATTTTATAGAATAAAATTAACGGACGAGCAAACAATAACGTAACTGTTTCAGCTTTTTGAATCGCAAATGTTTTTGGCGCTAATTCACCAACTACTACGTGAACAAACGTTACAAGCGCAAATGCGATAATGAATGAAAGAATATGTGTTAAAGATGCAGCAACACCCATTTTGTCAAACAGGGGTTCTAAAATCTTCGCAACAGTCGGTTCTCCTAACCAACCGAGTCCTAAAGCAGTAATCGTAATACCAAGCTGACACGCAGATAAATACTCATCTAAGTGTGTCGTCACGGTTTTAACCGCATTCGCTCCTTTTTTTCCTTCAGCAACAAGTTGATCTACCCGTGAACTACGAAGCTTCACAATTGCAAACTCTGAAGCAACGAAAAAAGCAGTGAGTACAATTAAAATCGCAAAAATAATTAAGTTAATGGTTATCAATGAATATACTTACTTTATAGTGCTATAAAGTAAGTAAACACCTCCTGTAAATAATAAATTTACGACAGCAGCAGCAGTAAAGAGTGCAAAAGAGTGACGCTTTCTGGTGAGAGCCGATTCATCATTACTTTTCGATCTTCTTCATTAAGCTTTTCCATAAGCGGTGCAACTTCTTTTAAACTGTCGTTTAGTACGTAAAATTTGGATGCTAATTCGTCTTTGGAGTGGCTATTCTCGGATTGCTCTATAGAAAATAGAGAAGAAATCTCTTCAAGAGAACGGCCTTCGCTTTTTAATTTTTCAATTAAGTAAAGACGTTTCAGCGCTTCTTCGTTATAAAAGCGATAGTTAGAAGCAGAGCGTTCTGCTTTTAACAACCCAATGTTGGTATAATAGTCAACCGTGCGTTTCGTTACATGTGCCATCTCTGCAAGTTCGCCAATTTTGTATGTCGCAACCCCATCAGAATACCACCTCCTTTAACTATGTCAACCATCACGTGATGGTTTTCATCTACGTAACTATTTATCTTTTATCCTATCGTAATTAAGTATACGCGCGTAAGATCAAAAAGTTTCATTTTTTTATTAGCATTCAGTATATCTTAAAATAAGGTAGTTTGACAAAGATTTTATAAAAAAACTCGCTTATATTAAGCGAGTTTTTTAGTAGGATGACGTACGATAATGTGCATGCGTTCATACACATATTGAATACGTTCAGTATATTCTATGAACTCAGGGCTCATTGGAGATAGCTGATCAGCAATACGGTGCATAATAGCAGCTTCTTCTTTTAACGAATCTAAATTTTGAGTTCGGTCAACTCTTGCTTTAAATGTTAACGAAATCATGTTATTCACCTCGTTGTTATGTTACTTGTTATGAGGCGCTATGTCCGTGACTTTTATCACTCTAGTCAAAGGTGATAATGTAATTATTTGATGTTTGCCGGCATTTTGTGTAGGATGATTAGAAAAGGGTTTTTATGGGAGAATGAAATGAATTTAAAACGAATGCACCACGTAGCCATTATAGGAAGTAATTATGAACGTTCAAAAGCTTTTTATGTAAATGTGTTAGGATGCAAGATTATAGAAGAAACATATAGAAAAGAAAGAGATTCATATAAGCTAGATTTAGAAGTAGCTCCTGGCTATCAAATTGAGTTGTTCTCGTTTCCAAATCCGCCACAACGTCCTTCAAGACCTGAAGCGTGCGGCTTACGCCATTTAGCTTTTGCGGTTGAAAGCGTAGAGAATTCCAAGCGTGAACTAGAGCAGCAAGGGATTGATGTGGAACCTATTAGGGTAGATGAACTAACGGGAAAAAAATTCACCTTTTTTGCTGATCCGGACGGGTTACCGCTAGAGCTTTATGAAGAGAAAGAGGGGGAATAAGGAGTATGTGCAATTATTTATTTGTATACGGAACGCTTCTTGAAGGAGAAGGTAATCACGGATTGCTGCATCATGCGCGCCCTATTGCCAAGCAGGCAAAAACGAAAGGGAAATTATATGACACAAAGCAAGGCTACCCTATGCTCGATATCGACAGTGAACATATTGTATACGGAGAAGTATATGAAGTGACCGATCAGCTTATGTGGAAGGCTCTTGATGAATTGGAAGGATACATTCATGAAGGTCATAAAGACAATGAATATGATAAAGTTGTGCAAACGGTTGAAACGGACCAAGGTGAATTTGAAGCCGTTGTTTATGTGGCAAGCGATCGTTCGCTGCTGCACGAATTTATCCCGAGCGGAAACTGGCGCGTGTGGAAAGAAGATTTATTAGAAGGTATGCTGTATTTTGCTTACGGTTCATGTATGGATAACGATCGTTTTATTAAGCACGGGGTGGATCAGCATTTCCAAGACTGTCTCGGCAGAGCTGTTTTTAAAGGCTATACGCTTCGATATAACCACGTTATTCATGACGGAGGACGTGCAGACATGGTTGAAGAAGGCGGAGTCGTTGAAGGCAAACTATACCGCGTGCCGCCTGAAGCCATTACGTACCTGTATGGCAGAGAAGGCGTAGATAATAACGGTTATCGTCCTGCTATTATTTCTGTCGAGCATGAAGGTAAGATGGTGGATCATGTTCTTACTTTTTTTGTGTTAAATAAAGAAAAAGAAGTCGCACCTCCGGATCACTATTCGACTGAAATTATTCGAGGAGCAACAGGTGTACTCAGCGAAGAATACGTTCAGAAGCTAATAGAACAAGTCCATGCGCTAAAAAATAGTGATGTTGTAAATAACTAATATAAAAAGAAGCAGAGACAAAAGTAGTTTAGTTGAAGAAAGCTCCGAACGAGTAATCGTTTGGAGCTTTTCATTATTATGGTGAACGAAGATCTATTTAACTGCTTCTAGCTGTTGATTGGATTGATTTTGTTATGTGTTACATTAGCTAAAGGAAACAGAGAACTCTGTTTGAAATACACCGTCTTTTGATAAACGGTTGATGCCTAATTTTTCTTTGAAATTTCCGTTGTGATCATGCGTATCTGCAATTCCAAACCAAGGTTCGATGCAAAGAAAAGGAGCGATTGTATGATTTTCTGCATCATACTTTGACCAAATACCGACATACGGGAAATCATTGAACTGAACGTTAATTTGATTTTCATTAACCGTCGATTTAATCGTAATTCCGTCAATATCACTAAAAATTAACGCATCATTTGCAAATAAATCTGCGCTTAGCGGCAGCTGGTGCAAATTTTCTGCAGCCCCTTTTTCATGAATAAGAGCGTCTTTCAATACAAATTCCTTTGGCGTAGTTTCAGAAGGCTCTATTTCTAAAAAGTAATCAGAAATCTGCTCGTTTTCACGTAACGGAATACGAAAAGCAGGGTGGGCTCCAATTGAAAAATACATATCGCCTTTATCTTCATTTACTACTTTCCACTGAAACGTTAATCGGTTGTTTTCCAGACGATAGCTGATTTCAACTGAACATTCAAACGGATATACGTCTTTAAAGCGGCCATTTGTAGCAAATTGCAGCCGTGCTGTTTCGTTTGTTTGTTCGATCACGCTGAAAGTAGAATCACGTAAAAAACCGTGCTGAGGCAAAGAGTATACGCGCTGATCAACGGTATACTGATCATTTTTTAATCGGCCTACAATCGGAAACAATACGGGCGATACTCGTCCCCAATAAGCGGGGTCGCCGCTCCACATAAACTGCAGGTCTTTTTCTTTATGAAATACTTCTACAACTTCCGCCCCTTTTTCTTGAATGCTGACTTTCATTTCGTTGTTTTCTAGTACAATCATTACAACATCTCCTAAATTATTCTTGTACGCTAGAGCAGTCTCAAACGTACTGGCTTTGCTTATATTATACCCTTCTTGGCAAAAAAGGTATTAATTTCCCTATTTTTGTTCAAATTAAATAGAAAAAGGAGGGTTCAAATATGAATCATGCAACATTATTGCTCATTAAATTTGCAGCGGCACTTATTGCGTTTGGTATAGGCCTTGATTTGTTTTTTGATGCAACCATCGGAGACATTATTTCCTTTAGCTTGCTAACGACAGTTGTGACATATTTAGTAGTGGATCGAATTGTACTGCCTCGAGTGGGCAACCGTGATGCCATTATTGTTGAATTTGTTCTAACCTATATGAGCGTATGGATTTTTGGCACATTGTTATTAGAAAGCTACGTTCAAATTGCTTGGGGAAGTATTATTTCTGCAGCTATTATTACATTCGCTGAGGTTTTTGTTCACCGCTACTTATTCAACCATATTGAAACGAAACATACAGCAAGAACGCGTCCCGCTTTTAAGCGAAAACTAGCATATGACACAGAATTTGCTGAAGAACAGCATGTAGAAAACAAGGAAAATCCAAAATAAAAAGAAAGCTCACTTTCGAGCTTTCTTTTTTTTGTGTTAATGCATAAAAGTCATTTCCTTTAAAGGCCAGTATTTCATATTGACTTCTCCCATGATCGAAGAAATCGGAGTGAGGCCGAAATGCCTGCCATCTCGGCTAATGCGTCTGTTGTCACCTAGCACTAATACGTAGCCATCCGGTATCGTGCCGTCTGGAGACAGTTCGTAAGTTGAAAAGTTTTCAGTAAATCGCTCGTAAGCGGGTACTTTGGATAAATATTTATGAAGATGCGGCTCTTTTTTGACTTTGTTATTTATATACAGAACATCATCTTTGTATTCCACCGTTTCTCCTGGTAAGCCCACAATACGCTTTACTAGAAAATCACTGCTATAGGGAGCTTGTAAAACGACAATGTCAAAGCGCTCCAGCTTGCTGTGTTTGTTAATAATAATTCGATTGCCTTCGTGTAAAATAGGCTTCATCGAATCGCCTTTTACAGTGTAGGGCTGAAACCAATAGTGCTGAACAACAACAGAAAGCAAAACGGTGCCGAGGATGACGCTTGTGTATGTAAGAATTTCACGCTTTATTTTTTTATTGACCATAATGGATGAACACCTTCTTAACGGTAAGACTGTCAATTTAAGTTTTTCATAGAGATATAACAGTGTTGATTGTACCACTCAGAACTAAAGTTTTCCATATCTATCTGTTTATGCGTGTATGCCAAAAATATGCGTGAGGGAACAAAAAATGAAAAAAGCCGTTATTCTAGAGAATAACGGCTCTTCTTTATTATAACTGAGCGCGCTCAGTTCGAGTAGCTGGTTGATTTGGTTCTTCTTCCACAACAGGCTCAACAGGCTTATGCTGCTTGATGTCTTCTTCAAGTTCAGCAATTCGCTTGTTTTTCTGCTTCACTTGTCCTCTTAGTTGAACAATTTTTACAAAGCTCAATGAAGCAGCAACAACTCCTCCAAACACGGCCGTTGTTAAGATAATTAAAATAAGAGGCCATTTTTGTGAACCAAATACATAGTTAAATTGTACCGGATCGTTGTTAATTACAGCTAAAACAGCAATGATAAGAGCAAATATAAGTCCTAAAATAAAAAAGCTCTGTCCTTTCATAAGCTGCACTTCCTTTCTTTACATGGTCATTACAACTTTTATAGCGTAACCACTCATCTTAAGTGTTTGCTATCTTGCTTATAGGTATACGTATCCACATTTAAACAAAATCAAACATTTTCTTGATTATATATCTTTCTTTTAAAACACAATATATCGATTGGTGTAGAAACTTTGACATGTGCAAAGACCTGGTATGTCGAATTTTTGGAATAAAGAGCTCGCGTATCCTTTTTTGCTTAAGCAGAGGGAGAGACTTGCATTTAACTCATATATGTACAAAGAGACCTTTATCTATTAAAGGTCTCACTTTTAATAAAGGGGTATATAAACACAAGATATAAATCAGTACAGAAGCTGAGACTTTGTCTTAAGTGCATTAAATTATTTCATTATCTATCGCCCGGAGCAGGGTGGTCTACACCTTTGACATGATGTCGATGCTGGTTGTCTTCGCTGGTATAAAAGTCATAATAGTGAACGTGCATACCGTTGCCAATGGGAATAGCGGGACCAGAGTAGGCTTTGTAATGATGTGTATGTCCGTCTTCAAAAACAACATAGCCTTCTGTATAGTGAATGTGGCTTCCATCCTCGCTTTGAATTGGAGGAGACGTTACATCGAGGCACTGATGGACATGTCCTGACGCAACAGAAGTGTAGTCCACTGAGCCATGATTATGATGAGGAACAAACCCTGAAATAAAATCATCTTTGCCTATTTTTTTCATTTTACTTCCCCCTACAAATTCAATTTAAAAAAACTGTTTAAGTAAATTCTTTAAATGAGCATCTGAATTTCTCTTTTTAGTTAAATTCAAAAATACATGCTATTGATATGAACAAAGAAAAATAAATATGACTTTTGATAATCAGGATTTATAAAATGGGTAGTTTTCCTATGTGTTTGCCGTTTCTACTTGATAACTTTCACATATATTTATTAAGGAAGGACAAGTTATTATAAGAGAGGAAGTCAGCATAATGAGTTGGGAAAATAAAAAGAGTCTATGTCAGGATCAGGAGTTTGCGAGAATTCTAGGTGGACAAGGCAGTTTAGATGAAAATGGCGTTTGTTTGGTACAAAAGTTTCGGACGATTCGTTTTAAAATTTTAGGGCGTCCAACACGCTCTCCATTAGTTACTCCTCAATTTTTCACTTTTGAAGATTTAGATAGCAAAGGAAGAGCGCTAAATCTAGGTGAAACCGTGCTTTTGCAAGAAGAGGTAAATCCATTATTAACGGAGCTTAGAAAAAGAGATATTAAGGTTACGGCCGTTCACAACCATTGGCTATTTGAAGAGCCGAGAGCAATGTATATGCATTTTGAATCCGTAGAGCCACCGTTAGATTTTGCACGAAAAGTAAGAGAAGCGTTTAGAGTATTAAAAGGATAGAAAGCAGTTTTTTATAGAATCAGTTTAGTCTTACTTACTGCTTTTAAAATTAGATTAATAAAACTTTAAACATGTATATTATATATTTGTTTATAAACTGCTCTTGAATGAACCTATCAGGTTAACTAATTTTTGAGCAGTGAGATTATTCGAGTACTTCTATCCAAATAAAAAAAGCACGCGTTCGCCGCGTGCTTTTTTTATGTATAAACTTAAAATGCGTTTAGGGTGTTATCGCTTAACCACTGTTTGCGTTCAGCTGCATCTTCGAATAACTCATCTGCATTTGTAAATTGAGAAGCAATGACATATTCAATTGTTGCAAGAGGAGCTGTTAGCAAACGCCAGTTTAATACGATTGTATTATCTTGAGTCGTAGCGTATTCTTCACCTAACTCGTCCCACTTAACAGATTCAGGAGCATTGTCTGCTGCTTTTTTAACAGATTTCAAAGCTTCTTGGAATTTTTCACCTGCGCGGCCTTGGTACCATTCTGTTAATAGTTGTCCAATACCTTCATTTGTTTGCTGCTCGTTCCAGCTTTGAGGTACTGTAGCAATGAATTTTGCACGGAATGTCATTGCAGCCTTTGCTACATCTCCACGAACGATGTTTAAGCGGTATTGACGTCCTAGGTAAGGGAATTTGTCTCCCTCTTCAAAAGAACCAGTTTTAGCTGCAGAAGCTGCTGCTTTAGGAGCCTCTTTTTTAGCTGTTTCTTTTTTTACTGCTTCTTTCTTTGGAGCAGCTGGCTTTTCCTCAGCTGGCTGTGAACCGTTTAGTTGTTTTAAAATCCATGTTGCTTTGCGTGCGATGATTGAACGCACATTGTTTTCATTAAGACCTCTTGGGATAATAACTTTTACCCCTTCTTTGTCACAAATTTGCACCGTGATATCGGTTCTATTTGGAACGACTTCAATTTTGTAGTCAATTGTTTGATTGCCTGTTTGATACGTATACATAAAATTTTTCGTACTCCTTTCTACAAATCTTCATTTTATAAGCAAAGGTAGAGTTTGGTCAAATGAAAGAATAATCAGACAGTTATCAACTGCTGTTGCAGCGCCTTGCAGAATGATATGTATTCCAATATTTAGTGGAAAAGCGCCAATAATAATTGCTTCAATTCTTCTTTAGTTTTTACAAAAACATATAAAAATATGCCGATACTACTAATATAGATTAGACATTCTATTTCTTTAGATGGTATAGGGAATGAAAAATAAAAAAAGCGTTTCAAAGTTTACATGTGAAATGCTATATATGATGGTCATAACACTTACTGTAATTGAAGTGACAAATTATTATCTTATTATGAAACAAGAGCAAGCAGCCTCGATTATGCTAGTGATTACATTTCTGTTTGCTTTTCTTACAACTACCGTGTTCTATTTTATCATACGTCGCTCTATAATTGCGGTTGAAAATTTAACGAAAGTAATGAAAGGGGTTTCGTAAGGGGATTTATTGATATTTGTTCAGTATAAGAAACTGTAAGTATTGGTTTTTATGATAGCTTTCATAGAAAGAGATAATGAAAATTGACACGTTATAAAAGCCGTTGTATAGTGAGTACGCAAGGCGGCAGTCTGTCTTTTTTAATTCTTAGTAAACTTATAAGTTAAATAAAATATTTAAACACTGCATAAGGAGACGAAGAGATGAAGAATGAATTCCGTTTGGCAACAAATGACGACGCAGATAACTTATTGAACTTAACTCTACAAGCATATAAGCCTATTCGAGAGCGAGGCATTCCTTTCTTAGCAGCTACTGCTGATCTTGCCCTTGTTAAGAAAAATATTTCTCAAAACCTTTGCTATGTATATGAAGAAGATAAAAGAATCGCTGCAACTGTATCTATACGAATGCCTTGGGGAGAACATCCAGGTCCGTTTGCTGTTCCGCATCTTTGGTGGTTTGCAGTGGACCCGTCGTTTGCCAGGAAAGGCGTTGGTTCTAAGCTGCTGCATCTAGTAGAGGAAGAGGTAATAAAAAATACGTTTAAATCACCAGGTGTGTCTTTAGGAACAGCAAAAGAACATCCTTGGTTAGTTGAGATGTATGAACGAAAAGGATATGTTCAAGCTAAAGAAAAGCACCTTGCAGAAGGTTATACGACCGTATTTCTTTATAAAAAATTCAATGAGGTACACTATTTGTCGTAAAAGATAGAGAAGTGATCCAAATTAAGAAATGTGAAAGAGTGATAAATATGACCGATCAATTACTACTAAACGAGCTAATAGACATACGCCGTGAGCTGCACCGGTTTCCAGAACTTTCAATGAAAGAATATGAAACAACTAAACGTATTAAAAAGTGGTTAAAACACTATGATATTTCTATAGCGGATGAATTCCAATTAGACGTAGGAGCAGTAGCAGAAATTGTGGGAGGAAAGCCGGGACCTATTATCGCTATTCGAGCTGATATTGATGCGCTGCCAATTGAAGAAAAAACCAATCTGCCATTTGCTTCTGAAGTGAACGGTGTTATGCACGCATGCGGCCATGATTTTCATACGGCTTCTATAATCGGAGCAGCTATCCTTCTTAAAGAGCGTCAGCAGGAGCTTTGCGGTACGGTTCGATTTATCTTTCAGCCAGCCGAAGAAACGGCTTCTGGGGCAAAAATGCTAGTTGAAAAAGGTGTGCTCGAAGGAGTGGAAGCGATATTTGGGATGCATAACAAACCGGATCTTCCTGTAGGGACCATTGGTATCAAACCGGGACCTTTAATGGCAAGTGTTGATCGTTTTGAAATTGACGTCAAAGGAGTAGGAGGTCACGCAGGTATCCCTGAAAAAACAATAGACCCAATTGCTGCTGCTGGTCAAATTGTTACTAGTTTACAAACCATTGTCAGCCGTAATCTCAGCCCCTTTCAAAATGTTGTTGTCAGCATAACTCAAATCCATGGAGGGAGCTCGTGGAACGTCATTCCTGACAAAGTAACGCTTGAAGGAACTGTGCGTACCTTTCAAGAAGAAGCGAGAGAAAAAATACCGGCTCTTATGAAACGAACTGCTGAAGGGATTGGCGCAGCTTTCGGGGCTTCAGTAGACGTTAAATGGTATCCATATCTTCCTGTAGTAAACAATGATGATACGCTGGAAAAACTAGTTACTAAAGCGGCAGAGGATCTTAGTTATCAAGTCGTAGAAGCTGAACAATCGCCTGGAGGAGAAGATTTTGCCGTATATCAGCAGCATGTACCAGGATTTTTTGTATGGATGGGTACAGCTGGAGAATATGAATGGCACCATCCTTCTTTTTCATTAAATGAAGAGGCATTACTTGTAGCAGCTTCTTATTTTGCTAATCTAAGCTTTCATTTTTTGAATTCATTCCATTACCGAAAAAATTAAAATATTTTTATTTTTCTATTTACGGGGATGGAATTGTTTGATAAAATAAATTTTAAATTAAAAAAGTTATCACGAGTGGACGAGAGATCTGGCTCTTTGACTCCACAGCAACCTACGAATGTAAGGTGCTCCTACCAGCAAAGCATGTGCTTTGGGTGATAAAACGGGTGAAAAACTCATTTTGCATCAAAGCAAAATGAGTTTTTTTATTTTTCTAAAAGGAGAGGGTTTTATGAGTCATACAGCAGTTGCAGCACATACAGGAGAGAAAGCATTAAAGGAAGCAGTGAAATTATTAGGAAAGCATTATCAAGTAGCTTATCGGGAATTAGAAACATTTTATGAAATTGTGGTCGAAAACCATGTTCGTACATATGCTGTAGGCATAGATATTAAAGATGTACAAAAAGCAAATGAACTAGAAATTTATTCATCATGCTGTTCCAAGCTTGAGCGAGTAGGCTGTCTTTTATAGAAGAAGTCTGCTCGCGCCTCTATTTTTTAAGTGTTTTTAAATAGAAAGCATGGTTTTTGACAAGCAAAGAATCTGGTGGGTATAATCAATACTCACCAGGTTTTAAAATTAATCATAAATTGTCGAAATTTTTACACAAATTAAAGGTTACATTCGAAATGAATTGTGGTATGTTATAAAACAAGAATATTTTATGAAAGGAGCATTGAAATGGAAATGTCTCTTGAACACGGAAACGATGCAGGAAGCGAACAGCTTATTGATCGTATCCTAGACTTTTTAGAAGATGACGAAAAGTAAAAAAAGAGTGTGCGGTGCTATCCCTAGCCGCGCACTCTTTTTTTATCATGTGCGTAAAGGCAGCGCCATACTATGATACATAGGGATAGAATGAAAGAGTCTCTGTCAAAGGGATTGACGAATGGTTTTGTTTGATAGAAAATTTAGAAAAAGGAAAGAGATGAAGGGTATGTCGAACAAAACATCTTTGTATCAAACAAAAGAACAGTTAAAAAAACTTGTAAGCGAATTGGTTTCTATACCTAGCGTGACAGGAACGATGGCAGAAGTGGAAATGGCTGAATCGATAGCGTCTTATTTATTGAAGCTGCCTTACTTTCAAAAAAACGAGCAAGTCGAGCTTCATTCAACAGGAGACGGGCGATCGATTGTCACAGCTTTTGTTCAAGGGAAAAATACGAATAAAACAGTTGTACTAGTAAGTCATTACGATGTAGTGGATGTACAAGATTATGGACAGTGGAAAAAGGATGCTTTTCACGCTGATACATTAACGAGTACTTTTTATAACCATATGGAACAAGTTCCGGCGCACGTACAAAAGGATATGATAAAAGGAGACTGGCTTTTTGGCAGAGGAACGATGGACATGAAAGCAGGCATTGCCCTGCATATCAGTATGGTTGAACGAGCATGCAACGGAGAGTTTGACGGAAACATCCTGCTGCTGTCGGTGCCGGATGAAGAAGTAAATTCGCTTGGGATGAGAAAAGCAGTGCCTGTTCTTTTAGAACTTGCCCGCAAACATCAGCTGGATTTTTCTCTCATGCTAAATGCAGAACCAGTGTTCAGCCGCTATCCTGGAGATCAAACGAACTATGTGTACTCAGGATCGATTGGGAAGATCATGCCAAGCTTTTTGTGTTATGGAAAAGAAACTCATGTAGGGGAACCGCTAGCTGGTTTAAATGCTAATTTACTAGCTTCTTATTTAACAAAAGAAATAGAATTAAACGTTGATTTTTGCGAAAAAGTAAGAGAAGAAACGAGTCCACCTCCTACGGTGCTGATACAAAAAGATTTAAAAGAAGAGTATTCAGTTCAAGTTCCGCACTCTGCCGTTGTATTATTTAATTTATTTATGTTAAACCGCTCTCTTAAAGAAGTAACAGATCTGCTGTTGAAATCGGCTGACAAAGCGGCTTTGAATGTGAAAAAACACTATAATAAAGCCGCTAGGCAGTATGCTGCGGGAATGGAGGGTTCATCTCTTGACGTGAACGTATGGACGTATGAAGAACTTTATACTCATGCAGTCAAACAGCACGGTCAAAAATATGTGCAAGAAATGGAAGCAGCACTTTTGGCACAAGAGGATGATGATAGAAATAAAACCATTAAATTAGTAAACTCTTTAGCTGGTTTATGTAAAGAAGCAGCTCCGATGATGGTCTTATTTTTTACGCCGCCTCTTTATCCGGCCGTTTGTTCACATGATGATCCGTTTGTACAAGAGATTTTGTCAAACGTACAGGCAATTGCCAAAGAGCAATTCCAAGTGGAGCTAGTTGAACAAAGTTATTTTGGCGGAATTTCGGATTTAAGCTATGCCAGCCTGCAGCATCCGCTTCATACATTTAACACGTTGGTAGCAAATATGCCGCTATGGAATAAAGGGTATTATATCCCGCTAGAAGAGCTAGAGGAGCTGAAGGTGCCGGTGCTGAACATTGGACCGCTGGGAAGAGATGCGCATCAATGGACCGAAAGATTAGACGTTCAGTATTCCTTTGGAATTTTGCCTCATTTCATTTATCAAGCTATAAAGGAAGCACATAAATAAACATCCGTCCGCGGATGTTTATTTGTTGAATTTAAAAGAAGCTCCTTGTACGGTAATTTGTTGCGGTGTTAGAGCGTGATCTAATTCAACCAAAAATGGACGCTCTCCAACTTTTTTTAATGTATCATGGACAACACCTTGTGTTCCGCTGCAAAAAATAAGGTTTCCTCCATTGACATATAGTTTTTGACAACGTGCATCAAGTAAAGAGTCTTTGTAGCTTTGGGCAGACTGAATGTCAAGCAGTTTCGTCCACTTGCTGATGGATTCTTCGAGGTTATGTACAGCACAGTAAATATTTTTTAGCTGCAGCTGACCAGCTTGGTGAGAAGAAAGAGCCGCTAGCTTTGGCTTGCGTTTTTCTTCTGTTTCACCCCATTCAATAAAAAAAGGAAGAGGCAGGGAATCGTGGTCAGCTTCAATAAAACACATTTTCCATTGAAGTCTTTCTCCATCATTGGTTTGACGAGAACCCGCTACAGGACCTTTTACAGTGACATTCTTGCTTTCCAGCTCTTTTATTAGCAAATCCATATCATCTGTACGAAATGCAAATCGACCAAAATGACCAACCGGTGTATGTTCGTTAACAAGCTGCTGAATAAGGTCATTATCTGTAACAGTTTGAGCTAACGCGATATCTCTAAGTCCAAGCCATTCAATATAGCTGAGGTTAAAATAAGCCAACGTGTTAAAAGTGCCCCATTTTTCATGGATGCCGCCTTTAACGACATTTATTCCGTATTCGTTTAGTTCTTTCTGAGCTTTAATAGGATCAGGTGAAAAATGAACAAGATGATCAAAAGATAAGTGCATGGATAGGCCTCCTTTTAAGAGAGATTCTTTCCCATTATTATACGTTGTTTTCTTTTTTTAGAAGAGTAAAACGAATGATTATATAAAATAAAAATCTTAAAAAAAGCAAGCCGCGTATGTTTTAAACTCGACTTGCTTTAGATTTATTTAGCGACGACAGCTATGCCCTTTAAAGCAGCAGCCAAATGATTTATTAAACCATGGATATGAGCAGCAAGGTGAACCGCAGCGACAGCGGCGACGGCTAGAACGACGAGTAGAACGACGAGTAGAACGACGAGTAGAACGGCGAGTAGAACGGCGGGTAGAACGGCGAGTAGAACGACGAGTAGAACGGCGAGTAGTGCGGCGAGTAGTGCGGCGAGTAGAACGACGACGAGAGCGTCTGTGACGAGCAGTTGGCTCTTGGTACATAAATGTTTCAAGCTCAGTAGAAGCAATCGCTTCTGTTGCTTCTCTAATTCTTTCAGCATTGATATGCATATAAACACCTCCTGGCTAATTCGGTACATAATACAATATGTACAAGGAAGGCGTTTGGATATAGTGAAAACATGGAATTTGTCTAAATTTGTGAAAGAAATGGAGTGGTTTTCATGCTTCAAATCCTCGAACATCAAAGAGTGGATATCGCTCTTCAAATAGTAGCTGTGCAAGTAGAAGCTTATCAAGAAGAAGCAAGGCTCATTGGTTTTTCAGATATTCCTCAGCTTACAGAAAGCAAAGAAGATATTATGAAAAGCAAGGAAGTGTTTATCGGAGAAATGATTGAAGGTAAGCTAGCAGGAGTGCTGTCGTTTGAAAAAGAAAATGAGCGATTAACGATTTGCCGCCTCGTTGTGCGTCCTCGGGACTTTCGAAAGGGAATCGGAAGCCGTCTTTTAACACATGTACTTCAAAGATATTCTGAATGTGAATGTATCGTGTCTACAGCCGAAAAAAATACACCTGCGATTAAGCTATACGAAGCTCATCGGTTTTCAATTATAAAACGTACTGCAGCTGCTGATAATCTTGTGTTAGTAACGATGAAAAGAGATTGAGACATCGCTAAATTAATCCAAAGACCAACAAATGAGCTACATGCGCTAGTAGGAATCGGCTGCTGATTTCCGTGCAAGACTTCGCTTTCCTCGGGCGGCCGCTGAGCCTCCTCGTCGCTTCCGCTTATCCCGCAGGAGTCTCCGCCTTGCTCTCCAATCAACACAGCTAGTATACTCATAACAATAAAAAAATCCGAACGCGTTGGATTCTCCATCAAGAATCTCGATTCATCGTTCGGATCTTCTTTCAACTAAAATAATGTTTTCCCAGCCTCTACGATGAGAGTGTTTGCTCAGAATAATCTAGAGCTGTATGGCGCTGAATCAGCAGTAAAGCAGCTAAAGTGACAATTGCTCCGATAATAAAAGGCAGCGTCATATTGAGTTTAAAGGCAAATGCACCAAGCAGAGGGCCAAAAATACGCCCTAAGCTATCCATTGAGGCAGTTAGCCCCGAAGCAGAGCCATATCCTACTTTGGTTCTCATCGTAATTAATGAGAGGACACAAGGACGAATAAGGGCATTTCCTGCTGTAAATATGCACAAAAATAAGGTAGCATTAACGGCACTAGAAGATAACAAAATAGACGTAAATCCTATTGCTGAAACCAATAAGCCAATGGCCATCAGCTTTTTTTCATTTCCTTTTTTAAATCGCTGCAGCACACCGCCTTGAATCAGCGCTTGAGTTAAACCGCTCGCCATAAACATCCATCCGATTGTGGTAGGAGTAGCATTAATTTTCGCTATTTGAAAAAATTGAAAAGTAGCTTCTAAACCAGCGAGCGTAAAAGTCGCTAAAAATGAAAGAACATATAAATACTTCATAGCTCCTTGAAAATCTGACGTGAAGTCATGCCATCTCGATGTCTGTACTTTGGCAGCAGATTCTTTTCGTAAAGATTCTTTTAACGTAAAGAATGAGAACGCTGTCATAATCAGTGACAAGATACCAGAGATAACGAAGGGAACAAACAAGCCGAAAGATGAAAGGACGCCGCCTAATGCCGGTCCAAAAATAAAGCCTAAGCCAATCGACATTCCTAACAGTCCCATTGCTTTCGTGCGGTTTTCTTCATCTGTACTATCAGAAGTATATGCAAAAGCACAAGGAATAACAGCTCCTGCGAACAAACCTCCGATGATGCGCGACGTATACATTAAAGTCAGAGAGTTTTCTGCCACCGAAAAAAGAAAAAAGCTTGCGCTGAAGCCGAGTAAGCCCCAAAGTAATATGGGACGCCGGCCTTTTATATCGGAAAGCTTCCCCCAAAAAGGTGCAGTAATAAAAGATGCGATCGAATAGCTAGCCATTAGTATTCCTAAATTGACCGTGCTTGCACCCGTGGCACGAATAACTTCAGGTACGATGGGGATGATCACTCCAAAGCCGACAAATACCATAAAAATAACAAACATTAACGTTCCAAGCTGTTTGTTCATATGCAATTAAGCCCCTTTCTCTGTAGAACATGCCGTGAGTTTAGTATACCAAATACAAAGAAGTTTTTTACGTATATTTGGTAAAAAGCGTTTTATTTACAAATGGATAACTATGTTAATATTTACCTGTTGTGCTGAGGATGATACAATTAAAAGAATAAGGACGTGAAGCGATTGCCAATATGGATTGTATTTGCTGGGATCATAGGCGGTCTTTTAGGGTTTGGGGCGCTAGTGGATTATATAGCTAAAAAGAGAAGTATCGAGTTAGATCCAGAAGAAGGAATAAAGAATGCTTCTGATGCAGAACAAATCTATGTGGAAAATTATCTTTATCAAACAAAAGAAAATAACAATCACTTTCAATAAAAAAAGCTTGGAGACGAATCTCCAAGCTTTTTTAATGCGGTAAAAAGATGAGCTGATAGAGAAATAAAACAGCAAAGACATACACAAGCGGATGGACTTGTTTGCCTTTTCCTTTTACCAGCTTCATTAACGGATAAGAAATGAAACCAAGCGCAATTCCTGTGGCAATACTTGATGTAAGAGGCATCGCTAGAACAACTAAAAAGGCAGGGAACGCTTCATCAAAGTCATTCCAATTAATTTTAGCTACAGCGCCCATCATCAAGCTTCCGACAATAATTAATGCAGGTGAAGTAATAGCTGCTACGCCAGAAACCGAGCTTACAACCGGACTAAAGAACGCTGCAACAATAAATAAAATGGCTACCGTCACACCCGTTAGACCTGTACGTCCGCCTGCTGCTACACCAGATGAAGATTCAACGTAAGCCGTTGTTGGGCTTGTACCAAATAAAGCTCCAATCGTTGTACCAAATGAGTCAGCAAGCAATGCTTGACGTACGCGAGGCATCTTATTACCTTTCATAAGACCGGCCTGTTGAGCTACTCCTACCATTGTACCTGTTGTATCAAAAATTGTAACAAGTAAGAAAGAAAAAACAACTGTGTACAAATCATGATGAATAACATCTCCAAAAGCAGCAAAAGGATTTGAAATCATTAAGCCGTCTGGAAGGTGAGGAGAAGCAAACAAACCTTTATCAAATGAAAGCTGTCCTCTAAAGAAAGCAATTAATCCCGTAATAATCATACCGAAGAATAAAGCGCCGTTTACATTTAGCGTATATAAAATGATTGTAATCGCAAGTCCAATCAGTGTTAAAACTACTTTTTCAGACTGCAAATCACCAAGTCCAATTAAATTTGATTTATTTGCAACAATAATACCGGCTGAACGAAGCCCGATAAAAGCAATAAATAAACCGATACCAGCACTAATCGCGTGCTTTAAATTGTTTGGAATAGCTTCAATTAATTTTTCACGAAACGATGTTAACGATAGGATGATAAAGATAATACCCGCTACGAATACAGCTGAAAAAGCAGTAGCATAGTCGATGCTTCCATTTGAACCAACAACTAAAGCAGCAAAGTATGCATTCATTCCCATACCGGGAGCAATAGCGATTGGATAGTTAGCTGCAAGAGCCATCCATAGCGTAGCTACGACTGCTGAAATAATAGTAGCTGTAAATACTTGATCAAAAGGAACGCCGGCGCTGGACAAAATAACTGGGTTCACAATGACGATATAAATCATGGTTAAAAACGTTGTAATACCAGCTAAAATCTCCGTTTTAGCATCCGTGTTATATTCTTTTAACTTAAACATAAGTAACCTCCAAAAATAACGAACATTAAAAGCAACATGATATATAATATTCGTTTTTTACTTGAAATGCAATAGATTTGCATATAAAAAATCAAAAACTAAAAAAGTGACGATAAAAGAGCTAAAACAAGTGTGAAATATTTCTTATTTTCGGTGCTTTTTATAGTGTGTGCGTATAGAAGAGGCTCATACGAAAAAAAGCCGCTTGGGCTACAGCGGCTATGTTGCTTGTTTTGAGGCAACGACTATCGGAAATTTTATTTTAATGGAAAGAGTTAAATCGTGATACGTATATTCCAAGCGTCCGTGATAGTTGGAAACAAGTTCAGAAATGATCCACGTGCCAAGGCCTTCGTGGCGTTCTTTCTTTTCTGTAACATGAAAAGAAGTAAACAAGTGATCTTGACGCTCTCGTGATAAAGGAGCGGTAGAATTGCTGACTTCTAAAATGTAAATGCCACTTCGAATCATACTCGAAACAGTTATCTCTTTTTTCTCAGAAGAATGAGCGGCTTCTAAAGCATTATGCAGTAAATTCATGATGAGATTCATTTGGTCAAGGTGCTTTAAAGGCAGCTGTGATAACGGTGAATCTAATTGAACATTCATATGTATTCCCCACGTATGTGCTTGATTCTTGCATTGATGTACAACAGAAGCGACGTGCGAATGTTCACCTTGAATATATGAATGGGTATCATTCAAAGCTTCAACGTAATCTTGAATGTACTCTTGTGCCTGCTGTCTTTGATTTGTTTCTAGAAGATAGGATACGGCACTGACATGTTTGATAAAATCATGTCTTTCAGCCCTTAACGCTTGAAAAAGCTCATTGTTCTTTTGAATTTCACGCGAAGCACTGCTTTCCCGGTTGGTTACAAATATGTATTGTTGATAAGAAGAAAACATGTCGGTCATGTAACCAATCATTGCGATAACGGTTAGGCCAATACTAAAAGGTGAAGATAGGCTAAATAAAAGCAGGAAAAAAGACGTGATTACGATTGCTTTTTTTATATTTATTAAAGGAGCCGTTTGATATTTCTTTCTCCATATAAAAAATGAACCAATTATAAAAGAACTAAGTAGGAGATGTAAACTAACAGGCAGGTCTTTAAAAAAGAGGAGCACGAAAACAGTTAGTAAAACTAGTGTGTAAAATAGTTTCATTTTAGATAGTCCCTCCTTTAAAAGTATTCTTTTTGCAAGATGTCTAAATTTGTTTTCGTGATTAAAGCTGTTTTTTCGGTGCTTTGAAACATCACTGAGTAGGAGTGCTTAGTATACAGGGAGAAATTTTGAATATAGGAAATGTTGACGATAAAAGCTCGATGAGACCTTAGAAAATGACTCGCTGTTAATTCTTTTTCAATTTCGTTTAATGATTGATAGGTACTAAACTCTCCATTTGTCGTTATGATTGTGGTAGAGCGACCCGTTCGTTCTGCAAATATAATATCTTGTTTGTTCAGCACCTGCATTTCGGTTTTTTGTTTTAAAATAAGCTTATCTCTTGTGTCAGTTGATTGTTTTTTTTGATGAAAACGCTGAATGCCTTTTAACAGACGCTCTTTAGAATAAGGCTTCATAATGTAGTCTAAAACGTTGAGTTCAAATGCATGAACGGCAAAGCCGCTGTGCCCAGTGACAAAGATGACTTGAATATCAAGTGCGTAAGCATTGATAAAGTCTGCAAGCTCATAACCTGATAGCTTTGGCATTTCAATATCTGTAATTAATAAATCAATTTCATTTTTTTTAATTTTGTTATAAGCTTCCTCTGCGCTGTTAGTCGAAAAAAGTATGTCTATATCATCTTCTCTTTCTAAAGAAATCCTCAATTTCTCTAAATCATATGAATGATCGTCCACTAATCCTACCTTCATAAATAAAAACCCTCTTTGTTTCATTCTATTGGATATTACCACACTATTTTACCATGATTTGCAAGATGGAAAGGACGTTTCGCGACATAAAAAACCCTCTTTATGACAAGATGGAAGATGCTGTATGAAAAATAAGCTAAGATATAGTCAATCACAGTAAAAGGGGAGAGCGGATATGATTGAAATCAAAGGTGTTACGAAATATTTTAAAGAGAAAAAGCAAACAATTGCAGCTGTTCAAGATATTCATGTAACCATCGCACAAGGAGAAATTGTAGGGCTATTAGGTGAAAATGGAGCGGGGAAAACAACTCTTTTACGTATGCTGTCGACTGTACTTGAACCATCGGAAGGTAATATGTTCATTCACGGAATTAACATTCATAAACAGCCCGATAAAATAAAACAAAGAATTGGCGTGCTTTTTGGCGGTGAAACAGGCTTATACGACCGTTTGACCGCTCGTGAAAACTTAGCTTATTTTGCCAAGTTTTATGGCATGAGCAAACATGAAACAAAGATAAGGGTTGAGGAACTGGCCAAACGTTTTGGAATGAAAGACTACTTGGATCGCCGCGTCGGAGGCTTTTCAAAAGGAATGCGTCAAAAAGTAGCCATTGCACGCACTATTCTCCATAACCCGGACGTTATCCTATTTGATGAGCCGACTACAGGATTAGATATTACATCGGCAAACATGTTTCGTGAGCTTATTAAAAGTCTGCAAAGGGAAGGAAAAACGATTATTTTTTCCAGTCACATTATGGAAGAAGTGGAGATGCTGTGTCAGTCTATCATCATGATTCATAAAGGGAAAATGATTTATCAAGGAACAAATGAACAGCTTTATAAAGAAGAGGAAAGCACAGATTTAAACTACATCTTTATGTCGCGTATCGTGAGGGGGGCTTAATATGATTTGGCATATTTATAAAAAAGAGTTAATTGATTGTTTGCGAGATCGCAAAACGATTATCTTTAGCGTGTTGATTCCAATTTTATTAAATGTAGGGATTATCTTTTTTGCCGACAAAATGATGGCTAGGGATCAAACAGATTCCATGTCTGTAGCTGTTACAAAGAATTCTGATGCCAGTGTGATCGACTGGTTAAAAAACGATGACAACATTAAAGTAATTGAAAGTAAAAATCCACTCAGCGCTGTAGAACAAGGGAAAGCGTTAGCGGCGTTAAAGATACCAGGTGATTTTTCTTCAGAAATGCGTAACATGAAATCGCCAGAAGTTACTGTTTATATTGATTCATCCAGTATGAACTCAGGCGCTACGGCGGATTATATACAAAATATATTGAATAAACATCGAGAAGCTATAGTTAATGAACGTTTAGGTCAATTAAATGTCAATAGTCAAACGATTGCTCCGTTTAATGTGGTTGAAAAAGGAGTGTCTAAGGAAGATGATGGCTCTTTAACTATGATTGCGATGTTTGCTCCAATGATTATCATTATGGGCGTTTTAGGTGGTATTCTTCCTTCTGCAAATGATATCTTTGCAGGTGAAAAAGAACGAAAGACGATGGAAGCTTTATTGATGTCTCCTGTCAAAAGAACTCAATTATTGGTTGGGAAATGGCTGACTATCTCTACATTCGGTATCATAAGCGGCCTTTTGTCGACATTGGCCTTTGTTTTGTCTGTGCGTTATTTAACAAAGGTATTAAATAATGCACTGCAGCTTAAGGGGCATTTTACAACCTTTATTTTCTCATTTTTAGTTAGTCTTACTTTACTAGCGCTTCTAGGAGCTATGGTATTATGCATTCTTAGCCTTTTAGCAAGTTCGGTCAAAGAAGCGCAAAGCTACACATCCCAGATTATGATGGTAGCGATACTTCCATACTTTTTACTGATGGGAAAGTCCGTACACGAACTGCAGCCAAGCGGATTCTTAATTCCTATTTATAACGTATTTGCACTTATGAAACAGCTTCTCTACGGTGTCTATGACATGCAGAGTCTTGCCTATACAATAGGAAGCTTGTCGGTTTGTACAGTTGTTTTATTTACGATTGGTTATACGATGTTTAGCAAAAGCCGCTGGGTGCTTGGTAAAGGGTAAGAGGCTGGGACAAAAGTAGTTTAGTTGAAGGAAGATCCGAACGATGAGTCGAGGTTCTTGATAAAGAATCCAACTCGTTCGGATTTTTTCATTGTTATGATTATCATGTATGTAGATGCTTCTAGCTGTTGATTGGAGGGAAAGACGGAGGCTCACCGGCCACCCGCGGAAAGCGAAGTCTTGCCCAGAAATCAACAGCGGCGTAACAAGCGATTCATAATATCCCATTTATCGGTCTCTAGATTGAATTGATTTAATTATGTCTCAGCCTTTTTGTAGGGAAATAGAGCTTAAAAGAGAATGTAGAAAGAAAGGAGAGTGAAACAGTTGTATCCTATTATAGTAGAAGAAATTCCTCATTCGATAAAGAAGTATGTAAAGCAAATCGAAAAAGTAACGTTTCCAAAGCAAGGGTGTACATCGGATGTTGGGATCCTTCATACCCCTAAAGGGAGATGTGTTTTAAAGCGGGCAAAAAGGGAAAAGTACAGAAAATGGTTATATAAGGAATATTATGTATTAAAAAATATACAGGCACTGGCGGACTTTCAAAGCCCGAGTGCTTACAAATTCGTTCAAACAGCTGTTATTGACTGGAGCGGAGGAACTTGCGGAGATGCTCGTTATGATATGGCGCTTGCTGTGCGCTTTGAAGACGGAATCTTTACAGGTAAAGAACGCGCGGCTTTTTTTAATGGATACGGCAAGGGGATTTCACAGGGCGAATTTTGTTATTTTGCAGAAGGTTTATACGAGTTTTTCTAAGGAATAATGACATCATTTTCTTCATTTGTTGAACGTCCACTTTCTTTGACGAATTCATACTAGTTTTGTCACGTATGAAGGGATTTAAAGATTTCTCTCGAAATGGCTAGTAAATGAAAAAAATGGAGGGATGGAACATGACGATGAAAACGGTAGATGTGGCAAAGTCGCTGGGAATACATCCAAGTACGGTATTAAAATGGGTCAAAATGGCGGATATCGAGCTAGAGAGAAATGAATCAGGACACTGTGAGTTTACAGAAGAAAATGTTGAAGCACTTAGAAACTTCCAAAAAAACCGCAATCGTCAAGCCGTCGTCAAAGTGGTAGAAAAAGTAGTAGAAAAAGAGGAAGTCGTTATATCTGATGAACGTACGCAAGACATGCAAAAGCAGCTGGATCAGCTTTTTTTAAGGCTGATTGAAAATGAAAAGCGTACAGAAGAAAAAGCGGGAGAAGTAGTTACCTTTCAAATTTTAGAGCATCGTTCAGAAATCGATCGATTAAATAAAGTTATTACGAAATTAGAAAATCGAGTAGTGGAACTTGAAAGTCAGTTGAAAAGTGAAGATAGCTTAAAAGGTAAAAAGCCTGTTCCAAGATGGAGAAGCTTTTTAACCGGTATTTTTAGCTATTAGCAGCGATTTATCATAACGGTAAATCGCTTTTTTTTATGGAATTTTATGAAAAATACATCAATTCGTACAGATTTGTGGAAAAAAATCTCAATAATAGTTGACGAAACGCTTAGTAATTTGATAAAACTAATTAAGTTAAGAAAGTGAAATACTTTCGTAAATACATATTCGTTATCATCCGATAGCGTTAAGGGGAGTGACAAGTGAAAAAAAGAGAAGAGCTCGTTCAAGAAATGGAGACGCTGTTTCGCTTTGTGTTCAGACAGCTTCGCCAAGAAATTAATGAAGTATACAATTCAGAGCTATCAACAAATGAATTTATGGTGCTTCGTATGCTGGTTGATTCCGGCAGGCAGCGATCAACTGATTTATCAAAGTATCTTCAAGTGTCAGCAAGCCACATTACGGCAGTAACCGACTTGCTTTTATCAAAAGGCTACATTGCACGCAAACGGTCTGAAAACGATCGGCGTATTATTGATATTGAACTGACCGAGGAAGGACAGGATATTTTTAATGCTATTCAAGAGAAGAAACGAGCCTATTTCCTTGAGCGTTTTGAGCACTTTACAGATAAAGAAATTGAAACGGTAAATAAACTGTTTCACAAAATTAAAGGCGATCAAAAATAAAGCGCTTTAAATACGGAAGAATAATCAGTGAGTATGAGCTTCACTGATTATTTTTTTGTTTTAAAACGCAAAGAGTATAAAAGGCAAGTTAGTTGGTGAGAACATAAAATCAGCGTATAATAATAGAAAGAACACATGAAGGAGGTCATCTTTTTGACAGAACAATATGAAGTAGCAACTTTTGCCGGCGGCTGTTTTTGGTGTATGGTGAAGCCATTTGACGAACAGCCAGGCATTATAAAAGTTGTATCTGGCTATACAGGCGGTCACAAAGAGAACCCGACGTACAAAGAAGTATGCTCAGAAACAACGGGCCATTATGAAGCGGTCCAAATTACATTTGACCCAGAAGTTTTTCCATATGAAAAGCTTTTAGAACTATACTGGCCTCAAATTGATCCAACGGATGCAGGCGGACAATTTGCCGATCGAGGAGATTCATATCGAACAGCTATCTTTTATCACAATGAACACCAAAAGACACTAGCTGAAGAATCTAAGCAACAATTAGAAGCAAGCGGCCGTTTTTCTGAGCCGATTGCTACACAAATTCTACCGGCAAAACCGTTTTATGAAGCGGAAGAATACCATCAAGGTTACTATAAGAAAAATAAATTCCGCTATGCTATGTATCGACGCGGGTCTGGACGTGATCGTTTTATTAAAGAAAACTGGAAAGACTTTGGACACGACGAGCAGCTGAAAACGACATTAACGCCTATTCAATATGAAGTTACTCAAAATGACGCAACGGAACCTCCGTTTCGCAATGAATTTTGGGACCATACAGAAGATGGTATTTATGTAGATATCGTATCAGGAGAGCCGTTGTTTAGTTCAACTGATAAATATGATGCCGGATGTGGATGGCCGTCTTTCACAAAAGCGATTAATAAAGATGAAGTAAAAGAAAACATGGACGTTAGTCATAATATGGTTCGTACAGAAGTACGAAGCAAAACAGCGAACTCTCATTTAGGTCATTTATTTGATGATGGTCCGCAAGATGCAGGCGGCTTGCGCTACTGCATCAACTCAGCGGCTCTTCGCTTTGTTCCGCAGGAAGATTTAGAAAAAGAAGGATACGGGGAATACGCTGTTTTATTTAACAAATAAAATAATATGAAAGAAAGAGCGTGATTCAACTTAAAGTTGGCTCACGCTCTTCTTTTGGTGCTTTCTTTTGTTTTATTTTGGCTCGAATAAGGCTATAGAGAAAAAGGAAAGGAATGTAGCCATAAATAAAGTAAAAGCCGGTCATGGATAATCGTGTATTAAGCTGATCGATGGTTTCTCTATCATCAAAGAAAATAGAAAAGCCAAGAAGAGCAATAAGAACTAATATGAGAAAAATCGTAGGCGGCTTATTAAATGTTTTACTAAATCCACGAATTGTACACCATACGCTGACAGCAATAGTAGGAAGAACGACTAAAAGCCACAGAGAAATTAAAATATATTCAAAACGCTGTAAAAATGGGATTTCAATAATTTTAGCCATTGTTAAAGTTGGCCAGATGGTATGGCCTAACTGTCCTTGACTAAAGTAAGCAAATGATACTAATGCTGTGCACAAATATAAAAAAGTACTGAACAAAACGCCATATTGCCCCCACTTCTGACTAGTAGCGCCATTTTTTATAAATGGATAGAAAAAAAGCACGGATTCAAATCCCAAATTCTCAAAGGTCATCATTTTAGTTGAAATTAAAAATTCCCATATTGTGTGGTCAAATAAAGGAAATAAATTATTAAGGTGCCCATACTTTAACGGATAGAGTAAGGCAAATACGAGCGGCAAGGGAAGCATGACTCCAAAAAAGGCAATTCCAGTAATCACACGAAACCCACCGGAAACTGTGTAGTAAATAATAGGCAGGTATACAAGTGATACGACCCAT
Organism: Priestia sp. MDV22-iso46; assembly: GCF_058629175.1. Taxonomy (NCBI): domain Bacteria; kingdom Bacillati; phylum Bacillota; class Bacilli; order Caryophanales; family Bacillaceae; genus Priestia; species Priestia sp. MDV22-iso46. Next base: position 1,748,088 of record NZ_JBZVWT010000001.1, on the reverse strand, counting down.
GTTTCTAACTGTGGAAACATCCATATTTGCAAAATCTCTACATATGTTCGGTAAATCGTTAATGCAAAGATAAAATAATAAATGGAAGCGGCAAGGGTTAAAGCCCCTCCAAGGTATTTTCCAAAATATAGCCGGTGAATATCAATAATATCGCTGTTTTCACGGGTTAAAATATTAAAAATCATTGCCAATAAAATACAGGTGCTGATCGCTGCAAGGATGATAGATATCCATGCTTCATATCCGGCACCTTTAATAATATAACGCTGAAATCCTAGTATTCCAACGCCAATCTGAGTAGAGTGAACTAAGAAAAAAAGAAAAGAAGGGGAAACTTGATTTTCTTCTTTAATTGTATTGTGCATCTTTTCTTCCTCCTAGTTGCTAATACCGGTTTGAATAAGATGAACGCGAGCTTTTACTTCAATATTCATATCCGGATATTGCGATTTGAATTTTTCACTGTTAAACCCGCGTGTTTTACTTCGAACATAATCTGTAAAACAAATGGGATCGATTTTGTGCTGCTGAAGCTTCTTAATAAAGGCATCCCCATCTTTTTCAATATCTTTTTGAAGCATTTTTTCAACCATTTTAATACTAGCCGGGTCTGTTAAATCTATCCATCCGGGAAACTCTTTTACAAGGCCGTCGACAGTTAAGTGTGCAACAATACTTGGATGTTGATGATTTCCTTTAATTTCATACTTTGTTTTGGTGCGCAAGTTTTGAAGAATGATCTCGCCCTTACGGTCACTCTCTTTAATTTTTACTGAGTAGCGGCCGTGCTTTGTTCCGCTTGTTAGCAGCTTAAATAAAAACGTTTCTTTCATTCCGATAGTTGTAACGACTTTTTGTTCTTTAAATAGCGCCAGGCCTTTTAACTTAATGGCATCCTTTTCCTGAGCTAAAACAGGAAGGTACGGGTCGCGGTCGTCACTAAAAAAACTAAATAAAAAAATTTGTAAATTGGTGTTAGGTAAATTTTCTGTGCGGATATTTTGTTCGATTAAATTAGAAATAAACTGATAGTCCTTAATTTTCTTTTTGGTAACGGAACTCAATAATTCATGTGCGTTGCCATCTACAATGCTTAATTTAATATTACGTCCAAGGTCTGGATTTCTAGCAATTGTGTTTACTAATTCTTCCACGCCATGTGTTGCAAATTCTTTTCCCATGACGATGCTCCTTAACTGCCCAAAAGCGACCGGAAGAGATGATTTATTGTTTAAGCGAAGTGGAATATCAAACGATGAATTAGCAGTAGCCGCAATGATACTTGGCTCTTCCGTTGGGCCGTATTTATAGATAGGGTATAAAATGGTTCCTCTGACTTTATTGCTTTGAGGAATATAATCATATCCTATGGAGTTAACTACTTGAATTTCGTCAATCGTTTCACGGTCTGCACAGCTCGTTAAGAAAGTAAGGCAAGTGCATAAAATAAGTATTCTCTTCATGACGTTTCCCCGCTTTACTCATTATCTAAATTACTTTTTCGTCTAGTCTTATTCGCTTTATTAGGGTTATAGCGAAAGCGTTCTAAAGGACGCAAGTAACTTGGACGCTTTGCTGTATGACTATAGGGCAATCGCAAAAAGGTATCCCTATACTCTGTTGGACGAAACGGAAAAAGCGGAACAAGATAAGGCATGCCCAAAGATTTTAAACGAAGCAAGTGAACCAGCAAGAAGCAAAAGCCAAAGGTGATGCCGACTAAACCAAACGCAGTAGCAAACAAAATAAACGGAAAACGTAATAACCGGATGGTATTAGACATTTTAAAAATAGGCGTTGTAAAAGAAGCTAAAGCTGTCAGTGAAACAATAATAAGCAAAATATTGCTTGTTAACGCCGCTTCGACTGTTGCTTGCCCAATAACAATCCCGCCTACGATTCCCAGCGTTTGACCTACTTTTGTTGGAAGCCTGGCTCCAGCTTCTCGAAGCAGTTCAATGGTGATTTCTAAAAAAAGTACTTCGATGACCGGTGGAAAAGGAACGTTTGTCCTTGAAAAAATAATAGGACCCAGCAAATCTTTTGGAAGCATCTCATAATGATACGTAACAATGGCTACATAAAGAGGCGTAGCAAAAATAGAGAAAAAGACGCCCAAAATACGAATAACCCGGAAAAATGACCCTAGAACCCACGGTAAATAGTAGTCTTCAGGTGAAATAAAGAAGTCAAGCAATGTTGAAGGTCCCGTAACTGCGTAGGGTGAACCACTCGAAAAGAAGGCAACTTGCCCGTTTAACAGGCTAAACAAGACTCGATCAATCCGCTCTGTTGTTAAAAAAAGCGGAAACGCCGTAGAAGAATTATCGGAAATTAATTGATCAAGCATTGTACTATCAAAAATGACATCGAAATCTATATCTTCAAGGCGCTGGGTCATGGTGTCTACGTGCTGAGGGTTCGTTACGCCTTCTAAGTAAACAAGCACCACGCGCGTTTTCGATTTATTTCCTACGGTGAGTTCTTTAAAAATAAGGTTTTCGGAAATGACCGTTTTTCTCATTAAATAGAGATTGACATCTAAATCCTCTACAAAACCAATTTTAGGACCAACGACGCTGAACTCATTTTCTGTTTCGTTTTCTTTTCGAAACCCCGTATCAAAGCTTTGAACTTTAATAAGAGCTACTAGCTTATCGTCTTTATGCAGTTGAAACATTACATAGCCGCGCAGCATCTTTTCTAAAATTTCTTTTGTATCTTTTGTGACTGAAATATCTTCAATTGGCAGAACATTTTCAACTTCATATATACTGCTTAACGTGAAATCTAGTTTTTGAAAAGGCTCAAGTATTTTATCTTCAACACTTTGCATGTTTACGAGCTGTTTAAAATAAGTAATGATGTATTTTCGGTGCTGCGAGCCAATGGCTAATGTTGTAAAATCACTTGATTTTTTAAATTGGTTAATCAGTTCATCCAATGATTTTTTGGGCTGATCGTCTGCATTTTTTCTTTTAAATAAATGTTTAAACATAACCGTGCCCCTCGCTTGACTTTCTATTACTGGTAGTTTGTTCATGTACTTCCTTTTTATTCGACTATTTTTTCTTAAGAAGAAAGGAAGAATATAAAGACAAACTTTACACTCTTTTACAGCAGATAAACAGTGGGTTTACGTTTGAATGGTAACTTTAGACATGTCGAAGACAATTAAATAAAGGAGCGGGTATATTTATATGAAGAAAAAATTAGCAGGTATTACACTGGCAGGAGCAGTAGCATTGGCCTCGTTTGGTGTAGGAAACTCACTTATTCAAACGGAAGCAAAAGTGGAGCATAAGTCAGCTAAGAAACCTCAAAATGTCATTATGATGGTAATGGACGGGACGAGTTCAAATGCTACTACACTCGCAAGATGGTACAAGGGAAAACCGTTACATATGGATCAGCTGATGGCCGGGGGAGTACGTGCGTATTCGGCAGAATCTGCTATTACAGATTCCGCTCCGGCAGCTACTGCTTTAGCAACAGGAAATAAATCAAATTCAGGTTATGTAGGTGTGCTTCCTTCAGTAGTGAATACACCTGGGGTTAAATCCGTAGAAAAAGAAGATCAATTTCGTCCCGTAGCAAACGTTCTAGAAGGAGCAAAGCTTTCAGGGCGCGCGACAGGAATTGTGGCTACTTCTGAAATCCAGCACGCCACACCAGCTGGTTTTTCAGCCCACAACTATAGCCGTGATGATTTTCAAACGCTAGCGGAGCAGCAAGTGTATCAAAACATTGATGTAGTGCTTGGAGGAGGTAAGCAATCTCTTCTTCCAGGAAAAGAAGAAAAAAGCCGGAAAGACGGTGAAAACTTAGTCAATGTATTGAATAAAAGAGGATATGACTTTGTAGAAAATAAAAAGGAATTAGAGCAGTCACGTGCCAAAAAAATCTGGGGGAGCTTCGCCGACCGAGACTTAGCCTATGATATGGACCGACCGCAGACAAAAGCAGAACAGCCAAAGTTGTCCCAGATGACAAATAAAGCAATAACAACACTATCCAAAGATAAAGACGGTTTTTTCTTATTTGTTGAAGGAAGCAAAACCGATTGGGCAGCTCATGCAAATGATCCAATAGGAATGATTAGCGATGTACTAGCGTTTGATGAAGCAGTGGGCAAAGCAGTAGAGTTCGCTAAAAAAGATGGAAATACGATGGTTATTGCGATTGCCGATCACGGAAACAGCGGTCTTTCAATTGGTAATGCAAATACAACAAAAGGATACGATACCACACCTGTTTCTGCTTATATTGATCCATTAAAAAAAGCAAAAATGACGTTAGAAGGTGCTACGTCTAAATTAAAAGAAGATTTATCAAATAAAGAAGAAGTAGCTGCTTTGTATGGTTTATCAAATCTAACTTTAGAGGAAAAAGCGCAGCTGACTAAAGCAAGAAATAAAAAAGAAATCAGTGCTACACTATCGAAGTTATTAGCCAACCGAGCAAACCTTGGATTCACAACAGGCGGTCATACGGGTGAGGATGTATTTCTGTATTCATACGGCGTAAATCGACCAACGGGGCACTTTGATAATACGGATATTGCCAAACATATGGCTAAATCAATGAATATTAACTTAAATGAGTTAACAAATGAATTATTTATTGAAGCGAATAAAGCTTTTAAAGGCTCAAAGGTAGCGGTTGACTCAAAAGACAAAAACAACCCTGTGCTGGTTGTTACAAACAATAAGCGAACGGTGCGTTTCCCAGTAAATAAAAATATTGCTATTGTAAATGGAAGAGAAATTCAAATGGACAGCGTAGTGGTACAGGATAAAAAGAATCGCTTCTTTGTATCGAAACAAGCACAGCAAATTGTAAAAAATGAAAAATAAGAAATGAATGCAAAACAGGCCGGGTTATAACTTTAGGCCTGTTTTTTTACAAATAATAGCTGGTTAATTAGGTTATGTAGCCGTTATAGAGGAATGAAGCTATTTATTTTACAAATAAATAGCTTTGAACACTTAAAGAAATGGAAAGTCTTCACGTTTAACTATATGTGATTTATACTATGAAATGGTATAATAATCATAGTTTTAAAGGGAACTAGTTCGGAATACATATGTAAGTTCATAACTTTGTATGCTAAAATTTTTATAATAAAATGAATAAAAAATACATAAATTCTTTTGGATGAAATCACAAAGTCAAGGTTATTAAGGACATTATGTAAGAAATTACCTTGAAAAAAAGTAAGAAATTAATAAAAGTATAGGTGAAAGAGCGTGCCGCCTTTATCGAAAATGTTAAATAAAGATTTTGGCATGCTGATTTACAGATTATAAAAAGGGTATTAAATCATTGTTAGGAAAATAAATGATAATAGATAAACGGTTTTTATGTCTTCTTCTAGAAAACCAACAATTATTGCAATATTCCCCATGAACAATCGTTGTGCGTTCCATTAACGATTACCGTCCGTGTAGATCATTCATCTCAACATAAAAACACTATAACTATGTGTAGACATGCATAAACCAGAATGGGCAATAGTTCGTACTATACTTTAACATTGTATCCTAGGGGGAGTCAGGATGAACAAAATTAACTTAATTATTGCCGATGATAACGAAGATTCGGTTGAAATTTTAGATTATTTTATAGAACAGCTTCCGGAATTTGAAGTGATTAGCATCTGCAAAGACGGAGAGCAGCTTGTACAGGAAGTGATGGCTAAGAGTCCAGACCTTTTGCTCGTCGACATTAATATGCCTACGATTAACGGTGTAGATGCAATAAAAAAGTGCCTGCGCATTAAGCCGAATTTAAACTTCATTTTTATCACTGGTTATGATGAATTTGCGGTGAAGGCATTTGAGTTGTCAGCATTGGATTACATTGTAAAACCGATTGAAAAAACAAGGCTTTATATGGCGTTAGAGCGGGCAAAAAACTCCATTGGAATTGATAGAAATCAGTCAAAAAAGCCAGGTGAGCAATTAAAAAGACTGCCTGTAAAATTTAATGGATCTACTTACTACATTCCAATTGATCAAATTATTTTTATCGAAAAATCCGGAAAAAAATGCTTGATCTATACTCAATCACGTGTCTATGAGACATATGAAAATATTAGTGATATCTATACGTATTTGAACCCTTCTGTATTTAGTCAAACACACCGGTCTTATATCGTGAATTTACAGAAAGTTTCGCACATCACACCAAAAAACGAAACATATCTTGTTTATTTCTTAGAAATTGATGAATATGCTCATATCTCAAAATTAAAAATCCAAGACGTTCAAAAACAGCTGCATCAGTTAATGATGAATTAAGAGATGGTGCTGCTTCTAAAATAGCTATGCTGATGAAAGGACGAAGCTTATGTAAGTTTCGTCTATTTCATGTGTCTGCTTTCGGAATAAATGATCGTAATATAGTTCTTATGAGGAGAGTTAGATAGAAGAAGTAACGTTGAAGTGAAAGGAAAGAAAATGATTTCAATTACTGGTCACTATAATGAATTTACCGTATTTCTTGCTGTCATTGTAGGAATTCTTGCCTCTTATACAGCACTTGATATTATGAGTAAAATGATGAAAAAACAGCGGAACAATTATTTATGGCTTACCCTGTCAGCGGCTTCAATGGGAATTGGAGTGGGGGCGATGCACTATATTGCGATGCTTGCTTATTATGTGCCTGTTAGCTTTCATTTTAATGCTGTACTTTCTGTCATTGCTTTAATAATAGCGATTAGCGGATCACTAGGTGCGTTTTGGACATTTTGGAAATGGGGCACGTCGGTATGGTCAGGGCTCATTTTGGGAAGCAGTATTCTGGGTACACATTATATCGCCATGGCAGCAATCGAAACAGAAGCACACATCCATTATACCGTGCTATCTGTTTTGCTTTCCATCATCATCGCCCTGGTCGTTGCATTTTATGCGATGCACTTGTTTTTTCGTTCGAAAAGCGTGAAAGCTAATCCGTTTCTCAAACTTGTTAGCTCAATTTTGCTGGGCATTGGAATTTCAGCTATGCATTTCATCAGTATGTATGGAATGAAGTTGCATATTGAACACTCAGTTGTCAGAAGATGGGGCCAGTGGCTGCCTTATCAAGCGCCATTTTCCAATATGATTGCAAGTATCACGATTACGCTACTCATTGTCTTTCTGCTCGTTGCTGCTTTTAAGCGCCAGGAAGAAGTGAGGGATAGTCAACTAAAAGAAGAGTATTATCAATCTCTTTTTAACTACAATCCCAATATTGTGTGTGCGGTTGATTTGTACGGCAATATTCAAACGATTAATCCAAAAGGAATAGAACTAACAGGATACACGTTGCATCAAATGGAGAAAATTCCGTTTCCCTATATGTTTAGAGAAGCTGAAAAAGCTGAAGAATATATGTGGAAATCCCTGAGCGGAGACTCTGTTTATTATGAGGCAACGCTCATTCGCAAAGATAATCAGCCTGTATATGTTGAAGTAACGCAAATGCCTATTATTGTTCATGGTCAAATTAAAGGCAGTTACGTCATTGCCAAAGATGTGACAGACCGAAAAAAGGCGCAACAGCAGCTTCTGGATTTACAAGAAGATTTAAAACGCACGCTTTCACAGCAAGATGGCGCTATTTTTAAATTTGTGAAAAACGATGAAGGGTATATTCATACCATGTGCGAAGGCAAAATGATTCGTGAAATGGGATATGAGGAAATAGATGTTGTCGGTAAAACACTTGAAGAATTTTTACCTGAATCCTACGCAAAAGAAAATAAGGAGTACTATGAGAAAGCATGGGCGGGAGAGAAAGTATCGTATGAAGTACTTTTGAACGATTTTGCTTACTATACGAAGTTAATACCTCATATTTACAAAGGAGAAGTAAAAGAAGTTATTGGTTCTATAGTAGATGTTACCGATCTTCACGAAGCAAGAGAAAAGCTGGCTAAAAGTGAAAGCATGTATCGCTCCGTTCTTTCTACGATGTCAGAAGGGGTTGTGTTTCATGATCTTGAAGGAAACTTAATTGCTGCTAATGCGTACGCTGCTAAAATCTTAAACGTGCCTTATGACCAAATATTATCGGTTAACCCGTTTGGTTTAGACTGGGAAATCATTCATCCTGACGGCACACCTTTTGCACTGGAAGACATTCCATCTGTTCGATGTCTTCGTACAAAAGAGCCTGTGCGAAATACAGTTATGGGCATTTATTTAAATGAAAAAAAGTTGACTTGGCTTTCGGTGAATGCTGAACCTCTTCAAGAAAGCAAATATTATAAAGGCGTAGTTGTCACGTTTTATGATATTACAAAACAGCAGGAACAAGAACAAGATTTGCTTCATTCTAATCAGCAAATGATTATAGCAAAAGAAGAAGCTGAAAAAGCAAATCAAGCCAAGTCTGAATTTTTATCAAAAGTAAGCCATGAGCTTCGTACGCCTTTAAACAGTATTTTAGGTTATGCACAGATATTGGAAGAGCAAGGGGAAAAAGATTTAACAGAAAAACAATTGAATCGTATACGAAAAATTTTAAAAGCAGGTAATCATCTTCTTTATTTGATAAATGAAACGCTTGATTTATCGAAAATTGAATCAGGTCACTTAGCGATTAACCTTGAACCGGTGTCGGTAAAAGAGGCGATTGAAGACGCGCTTAAAATTATGAAACCATTAGCAAAAGATAAGCATAGTATACTTTATACTCGCTTTCATGCATACCAAGAAGTCTTTGTTGAAGTAGATGAACTTCGGTTTCAGCAGATCTTATTAAATCTGCTTACAAACGCCATTAAATATTCGCCCGCTTATCGCGATATCACTATCTATACCGAGATCACTCAGCATCACGTAACCATATTGATTGAAGATAGGGGCTTTGGAATTCCAGCTTCAGAATTGAATCGGATTTTTGAGCCTTTCTACCGTGTAAATAGACTAGAAAAAGACGGAACAGGGATTGGATTGGCGCTTGTAAAGCAGCTTGTTGTATTAATGAATGGTACGTGCGGAGTGCGAAGTGAAGAAGGAAAAGGCAGTACATTTTGGGTGCGTTTTCCCTTAGTACATCCACCTGTTCCTAAACGATTATCCAGTGAAGGAGAAGCCGAGCCGTTTTTAGGTTTTTCCGTGCCGACATCAATTGTATATATTGAGGATAACGATACAAATATTGAGCTTATGCAATCGATTCTTTCTCCATATAAAAACGTTAAGCTTTTAGTTGCCAAAACAGGAGAAAACGGCATCGGGCTAATCAGGTCCATTTCACCGGATATGATCTTAATTGATATTGATCTGCCTGATATGAATGGTTTTGAGGTATGCACACAGCTGCAGCTAGAAAAAGAATTGAAGCATATTCCGCGAGTCGCCCTGAGTGCAAGCGCGATGCAAAGCGATATTGATCAAGCTTTTTTAGTCGGCTTTAGTGAATACGTAACAAAGCCTATTCATATTTCAACGTTTTTGAATGTATTAAAACGCTTAACAAAAGCTTAACAAAAGTTTAGAGGGCTTTTAATTGACTTATTAGTGAACCTTTTATAAAATAAAAACAACTTAATACATTTACTTCTTACGGAGTAAAGGGGAGTAGCGTCAGGGAAACCTGAAACAAAGTCGTCATTACATGGAGTATTCCATCGGCTTTGTTGGCATAATGATTATGCTTAGCAAGACCTTTGCCATATTTGGCAAAGGTCTTTTTGTGTTTTATTCCGGTAATGAGGATAAATAAACTTATATAAAGAAACGAGAGGGGATTTTTATGGATGCATCGCTTTTGTTAGAGTATGGATGGGTATTGCTAGTTCTGGTTGCATTAGAAGGAATTTTGGCGGCGGATAATGCTCTTGTGATGGCCATTATGGTCAAACATTTACCGGAAGAAAAACGCAAGAAGGCATTATTTTACGGACTAGCCGGTGCCTTTATTTTTAGATTTGGTTCATTGTTCTTGATTTCATTTTTAGTCGACGTATGGCAGCTTCAAGCTATAGGAGCCATTTACTTGTTGTTCATTTCCATTAATCATATTGTGAAGCGATATGTGAAAAAAGACGATCATGAAAAAGTGAAAGAAGCAGACGAGAAAAAGGGCTCAAGTTTCTGGATGACGGTTTTAAAAGTAGAAATAGCAGACATTGCTTTTGCCGTTGATTCAATTTTGGCCGCTGTGGCTCTCGCCGTTACATTGCCAACAACAGATCTTCCTCAAATTGGCGGACTCGATGGGGGACAATTCTTGGTGATTTTCGCCGGAGGAATTATGGGATTAATTATTATGCGTTTTGCTGCAACTTGGTTCGTCAAGCTATTAAATACGCGCCCAGGCCTAGAAACGGCGGCTTTTGCTATTGTAGGGTGGGTAGGGGTTAAGTTAGCCGTTTATACCCTTGCTCATCCGGAGTTAGGTATTATTAATGAACATTTCCCTGAATCAAAAGTGTGGAAAATTACGTTTTGGATTGTGTTACTTGCCATAGCAGCTTCAGGCTGGTTTCTATCTAAAAATAAAGAACAAACTGATCTTGAAGGCTCAGAGAAAGAAAAAGAATCGTTAAAAAAAATTGAAAATCAATAATAAAAAACGCGCCTTCAATGCTAATTGAAGGCGCGTTTTTTATTATTGAGACAAAATGCCTAGTTTAGATTGTTTAGATAAAGGGTAAAAGAACTAACTACTGTTTAATTACTTTATATCCGAATGTTTTGCTTTTTCGTTCATATTCTGTAGAGAACAGAAGCAGCCGTGAGTAATTCAGTTCAATGAAGTTTATTTCAGTTTATAAACATATATTTCAAATGTATGTTAATTGGTAAAATTGAGCTATTATGGGTTATAATAAAGGGAAATTAAGAGGAGCAGAGCGCTTCTAAACCCTGTTCGTCATCAAAAGAATGGATATTAACATGGTATAAAGTAATTGAGTATAGTAAAAGAGGTGAAGCCAATGCTCACAAAAGTTCAAACGCCTCCATCGCTTGAAACGATTGTACTGACGATTCAGCAAGGGGATAAACAATTACATAACGAAATGATTCAACAATATAAACCGTTTATTGCTAAAGTTGTTTCAGCTGTATGTAAACGTTATATAAGTGAAGCTGACGATGAATTTAGCATTGGTCTGATTGCATTTAATGAAGCCATTGAAAATTACACAATCCAAAAAGGCAGATCCCTTCTTGCATTTGCGGAACTTATTATTAAAAGAAGAGTAATTGACTATATTCGAAAAGAAAAGAGAAATCAAACGCTGCTCTATAACCGAATTGAAAATGAAGGTTTTATTCAAGGTAAGGTAGAAAGGGATATATCGCTTTCTAACTATAAAAGGCAAAGTGAAACTTCATATATTCAAGAGGAAATGACTTATTTTTGTCAGACGCTAAAATTGTTTAAATTAACTCTTGAAGACATTATTAACACGTCTCCTAAACATAAGGATGCAAGGGGAAATGCAGTGGAAGTTGCATCCTTTATCGTCAAGGAAAAAGAATTAAAAGATAAGCTGTTTTTAAAGCGGCAGCTTCCTATTCGCTTGATTGAAAAACATGTGAAAGTGAGCCGGAAAACAATTGAAAGAAACCGTAAATATATTATCGCGATGGTTATTATATTAGCGGGGGACTACGTGTATTTAAAAGACTATATTATGTAAGAAAAAGGCACACGCAGGTGCCTTTTTTAGCCATGTTATGAAATTATGTTTTATTTTTGTGTGCTGCCGCTTAAGTGAGCTTGAGCTTGTTGCACCAAGCGTTTTGTGATTTCTCCGCCTACTGAACCGTTGCTGCGTGCAGCAGTGTCAGAACCTAGAGTTACCCCAAATTCTTGAGCGATTTCATACTTATATTGATCTAAAAATTGTTCTACACCTGGTGTTAATAGTTTATTTGTTCTAGCCATGATTAGTCATCTCCTTTTTTAGTGGTACAGCAGTTTACTGCTGTACCTGTATTATTTGTTGTTTCCTATTTTGCATACTGGTAATGGTTTGCAAGAAAGTATAAAAAAGCCCAGCTTTCAAAGAAGCTGGGCTTTTTTATATATTATTTTACAACTGCATATTGCTCAAGAGACTGAGCAAATGACTTTTGAAGAGATTTTACTTGTTCTACGTATGCATCAGATACGTGTTGGAATTCTTGGCGTGTTTTCTTTTGCTCTTCTACTAATTGTGTTACTACTTGATGATATTGTTCTTGAGCTTGCTTTACTAAAGAATAGCTTGATTTGCTTTGGTTAAGAGAAAGCTCTTGTAATTTATTTAATGCTTCATGCGTGCGGTTTGTCCATTCTTCATAAGAATCGGCAACAGCGTTTCCAGCTGTTTTACGTAAGTTTTCAACTGTTTTTTGTTGAAGATCTTCTAATTCAGCTTTCCATTGTTTGTCTGTTGCTTGAAGTTGTTCAACTGCTTTTGTTACAAATTCTTGCTGTTGCTCAAGTGCTTTTAACGTCCATTGCTCAATTTGTTTGTTTCCTTCTGCAATGTTTTGTAACCCCTTTGTCCATTGTTCCCACATTGCATCAATTACTGTATCATACTTTACTGTTGACATAATCAAATTCCTCCTTGAATAATTTGGTCTGGCGAACAGTTATCGTAATGAACAAAACGTTAAAGAAGAAATTCGTAGTTGTGTGATAAACCTAACATTCCGCGCTCGCTGGTTGACCGTGAAATTTAACATTATATTAGGAAACGCAGATGTACTGCGTGAATCCCTTTAATCGTTTTCTTCCTCTTTTGATTCTTTTGACTTTTTAGAAGAAGAAGAGCTAAAAGGGAACAACATGTCGGTATACATGTGAAAAAATGAATCTAACATGTTTTGATACTGTTCAAGTGAATTAGCCCACATGCTTAAATATTGTTCGCCGGCATCTGTTAATGAATAAATCCGGCGTGCAGGTCCTTCAGCTGACGTATCCCATTGCGATGTAATCAAGTTGTCTTTTTCAAGCTGTCTCAGCGTGCGGTAGACATTTCCCTGATCAACTGATGTGAATCCAAAGCTCATTAGTTGCTGAATGAGCTTGTAACCATGTAGATTCCAACCTCTTAAACTTAAAAGAAGAAAAGGAACCATCAAGTTTTTTGGTGCACCGCTAATCGATTTTTCTAAGTTGTTTGAATTAGAGGTGTTATCTTTTTCACTTGATCCCAAGGTAATCACCCCTTCGAAAAAAGAGAATTTGTTTTCTATATGTGTAATTTACACCTAGATGAAAAAATTGTCAACACTTTAAAACAGGTCTTTCAAATACAGGAAAAAAGAACGATTTTTTGGATTTCGACAAAAAGCGTCAAAAAAATTCAAAAATAAACAAAGATTTAGAATTGTTTATTTTGGAAAACGAATTTATAATAGTACATGTAGGTAATTTTTATAACATTTATAATTTGTTGGTAAGTGAATTGTGAAAAGATTTACATTATCCAATAAATAAACGCAAAATTGGTTGCGTTTACTTAGAGCTTCTAATATGTCGCTTGTCACATTAAGTGTCCATATTGAAAGCCATCACTTTTAACGTACACAAGAAAGGAGATGGAGTTTTGGAACAGCAAAAAGTATTTGATCCGTTTCAAGCATGGAAAGACGTATATGACAAAACCGAATCTTACTGGGGTAAAGTTATTGGGGACAATATGAATCGTGAAGAATTTTCCCAGCTCATGGGAAATGTGCTAAATATGAACCTTCAATATCAACAAGCAGTAAATGAAGTAACGGGGCGCTATCTGCACCAAGTAAATGTACCAACAAAAGAAGATGTAGCAAACGTTGCGTCATTAGTCATCAATGTGGAAGAAAAAGTAGAATTATTAGAAGAGCAATTTGACGATCGTTTTGATGAATTAGAAGCACAGCAAGAAAGTGCATCTGCTTTGAAAAAAGATGTCACTAAGCTGAAATCTGATGTCAAATCGTTAGACAAAAAACTCGACAAAGTTTTATCTCTTCTTGAAGGGCAGCAAAAAACACAAGACGAGTTAAAAGAAACTATTCAAAAACAAATTAAAACTCAAGGTGAGCAGCTTCAGGCTCAGCTGTTAGAAAAACAAGAAAAATTAGCTGAAAAGCCAAAGGCAGAAGCTAAATCTGAAGCAAAACCATCAAATGCTCAAAAAACTGAGCAGCCGGCTCGCAAGTAAGGTATAGGGGATTTTATAACAACATTAACTGCTGTATTTACAGTAAAAATCATCGCTGAAGAAGCAAGGGGGAAATTTTTCATGACAACATTACAAGGTAAAGTAGCAATCGTAACAGGCGGATCTAAAGGTATCGGGGCAGCAATTACACGTGAGCTTGCTTCTAATGGAGTAAAAGTAGCAGTAAACTATAACAGCAGTAAAGAATCTGCAGAAGCAATCGTAAAAGAAATTAAAGACAACGGCGGAGAAGCTATTGCGGTTCAAGCTGACGTGTCTTATGTAGATCAAGCAAAACACCTAATCGAAGAAACAAAAGCTGCGTTTGGTCAATTAGACATTCTAGTAAACAATGCTGGAATTACGCGCGACCGTTCATTCAAGAAGTTAGGTGAAGAAGATTGGAAAAAAGTAATTGATGTAAACTTACATAGCGTATACAACACAACATCAGCTGCGCTAACGCACCTTTTAGAATCTGAAGGTGGTCGTGTTATCAATATTTCATCAATTATTGGTCAAGCGGGCGGATTTGGTCAAACAAACTACTCAGCTGCTAAAGCAGGTATGCTAGGATTCACTAAATCATTAGCTCTTGAACTAGCTAAGACAGGCGTAACAGTTAATGCAATTTGCCCAGGATTTATTGAAACGGAAATGGTGATGGCAATTCCTGAGGATGTTCGTGCAAAAATTGTTGCGAAAATTCCAACTCGTCGCTTAGGCCATGCTGAAGAAATTGCACGTGGAGTTGTTTACTTAGCAAAAGACGGCGCGTACATTACAGGACAACAGTTAAACATTAACGGCGGCTTATACATGTAATAAATGCTGGCCCTGACTTTTGTCGGGGCTGTGCTTGTTAACTAACTACTAATGGAATGAAAGGGTGTGTATATTCGTGGCAATTCCTTACGTGCAAGAGTGGGAAAAATTAATCAAATCAATGCCAAGTGAATATAAAAGTTCTGCAAGACGTTTTAAGCGTGCATATGAAATTATGACAACAGAAGCGGAACCGGAAGTTGGATTAACACCAAAAGAGGTTATTTGGAAAAAGAACAAAGCGAAATTATATCGCTATACGCCAGTAAAAGATAACCTGCATAAAACACCAATCTTACTCGTATATGCATTGATCAATAAACCGTATATTTTGGATTTAACACCTGGAAACAGCCTTGTTGAATACTTATTAAACCGCGGTTTTGACGTGTATTTGCTTGATTGGGGAACTCCTGGGCTTGAAGACAGCAATATGAAGCTAGATGATTATATTGTAGATTATATTCCAAAAGCGGCGAAAAAGGTGCTGCGCACTTCTAAATCTCCTGATTTGTCTGTTCTTGGTTACTGCATGGGCGGAACTATGACATCTATTTTTGCTGCATTAAATGAAGACTTGCCGATTAAAAACTTAATTTTTATGACAAGTCCATTTGATTTTTCCGATACAGGTTTATACGGAGCATTCCTAGACGATCGCTACTTTAATTTAGATAAAGCAGTAGATACATTCGGAAACATCCCTCCAGAGATGATTGACTTTGGAAACAAGATGTTAAAGCCAATCACGAATTTCTACGGCCCATATGTAACGTTGGTGGACCGTTCCGAAAATCAGCGGTTTGTTGAAAGCTGGAAGCTAATGCAAAAGTGGGTTGCTGACGGAATCCCATTTGCTGGTGAAGCTTATCGTCAGTGGATTCGTGACTTCTATCAACAAAATAAATTAATCAATGGTGAACTTGAAGTTCGCGGACGTAAAGTAGATTTGAAAAATATTAAAGCTAATATTTTAAACATTGCTGCTAGCCGTGATCATATTGCGATGCCGCATCAGGTGGCAGCTTTAATGGACGCTGTTTCAAGTGAAGATAAAGAGTATAAATTGTTGCAAACAGGTCACGTATCTGTTGTATTTGGTCCAAAAGCAGTGAAGGAAACATATCCTTCAATCGGCGATTGGCTAGAAAAACGCTCTAAATAAAATAAAGACGCGGCTGGTACAAAAGTATTTTAGCCGAAGTGAAAAACGAACCACTGATATCAGTGGTTCGTTTTTTGTTATGGTGAACGTAGGTTTCAAGTATGTCGTTGCTTCTAGCTGTTGATTGGAGGGCAAGGCGAAGACTCCTGCGAGAAAAGCGGAACAGGTGAGACCCGGCAGGAGCGTCAGCGACGAGGAGGCTCACGGGCCGCCCGCGGAAAGCGAAGTCTTCCACGGAAATCAACAGCGGTGTCACAAGCGGTTCAGCTCATGTATCCCATTTGTTCGTCTTTAGATTGATTCATTTAATTATGTCGCAACCTCGTTTTTTTGTGTAAACCGATAATATTGAGTGACGATCCTTTATGCGGGCTGCTGGGATTTATGATATCTAATGACAAGTGAGGTGACTTCTTTTATACTAATGTAGTCACCTTCTTGAACATGGGATTTTTTACATGGATATTGCAATCCGTGTAACAATGAGTATGCTTTGGGAAGAAAGAAGAAAACTATTAGTATTATAACAAAAAAGGAATGTCAGATTATGCCGCAACCATGGAAACGACGAGTAAGGCAGATGTCTTCAGCTCAAATTATTGTTACATTTTACATAGTGGCTGTTACGCTTGGATTTCTATTACTTAGTATCCCAGAAGCTTTAAAGCCGGGAGTGAAGTTAGCATTTATTGATCGCTTATTTATTGCCGTCAGTGCGGTAAGTGTAACAGGGCTGACACCTGTCTCCACTCCGGATACATTTAGTACGACGGGCTATTTTTTGCTCGCTTTTATTTTTCAAATCGGTGGTATTGGTGTAATGACACTCAGTACATTTATTTGGATGATTTTGGGTAAAAAAATCGGTTTAAAGGAACGTCAGCTCATTATGACAGACCATAACCAATCCCGTTTATCAGGATTAGTTGACTTGATGAGAAATATTTTATTTATTATTTTTGCCATTGAACTAGTTGGCGCCATTATTTTAGGATTACATTTTCTCCGTTATTACTCAAGCTGGACAGATGCTTTTCTGCATGGGTTCTTTGCTTCTGTCAGCGCTACAACAAATGCTGGCTTCGATATTACAGGATCTTCATTTATTCCGTATGCCCATGATTATTTTGTACAAGTGGTAACCGTTATTTTAATTACGCTTGGAGCGATTGGATTCCCTGTATTAATTGAAATTAAGCACTATTTTTTAACATTTAAAGATAAGCGTAAATTTCAATTTTCGCTATTTACGAAGCTAACGACCATCATGTTTTTTCTGCTGTTAGCAGGGGGAACAATCTTGATTCTTGTGCTAGAGCATTCAGGATTTCTAGCAGATAAGTCTTGGGATGAATCGTTTTTTTATGCGTTTTTCCAATCTGCTGCCACAAGGAGCGGAGGAGTGGCGACCATGAATATTAATGAGTTTTCACTTCCTACGTTAATTATGATGAGTGCGATGATGTTTATCGGTGCTTCACCGAGCTCAGTAGGGGGAGGAATTCGTACGACGACGTTTGCATTAAATATTCTTTTCCTGTTTTATTACGTAAGAGGAAATAAGACGATTAAAATCTTTCGCCGCGAAATTCATGAAGATGACATTATTAAATCAGTAGCTGTATCGATGTTAGCCGTAATCATTTGCTCGATTTCGCTTCTTATTTTAAGTATTACAGAACATTTTTCTCTCATTGAGCTTATTTTTGAAGTGTGTTCAGCTTTTGGAACAACAGGTTTATCAATGGGAATTACAGGAGGGCTTTCTGATATCGGTAAATGCGTTATTATGATTTTAATGTTCATTGGCCGAATCGGCATGTTTTCATTTATTTTAATGCTTCGCCGTCCAACGTCTGGACCGGATTATCACTATCCGAAAGAACGTATTATTATTGGATAAAAGAGGCTGGGACACAAATACTTTAGTTGAAGGAAGATCCGAACAAGTTTGTTTCTTGATTAAGAATCAAACTCGTTCGGATTTTTTTATTATGATGGTGAACGCAGGTTTCATGTAGCTGGGTCACAAGAGGGTCAATCCATTTATCTCATTTATTCGTATTTAGAGTAAAATGATTTCGTTATGTTTCAACCGCTTTTTTACAGCTTTTTCTGCTTATATTACGCATCAGAAAGTGCATTCTAAGAAAAGGAAGTTCAATGGACTTCCAAGCATAGGAGGGATATATGATGGCAAAGCGTAAAGTAGGGTACAAATCAGCACTGACTAACAATAATACACCAAAAGAGAGCCTTTCAGATGCAGAATTTGCTGCTGAATATGCTGGCGGCGAGGAGCCGGCTAAAGGCGCGAATCGCAATTCGAAAAAAGGAAAGCAAGGTAAATAACGATGAGCAAACATAAACAAAATAATAAGCATATCGCAAGCACTGAAGCAAAGCAAAAACAGTTACTGCAAGAAGAGTTCGGAGCGGAAATGGGCGATCCCAACGCAGCTAAAATATATGAATCCTTAGGAAAGACAAAGTCTGATAAAGAGCAAAAAAAGAAAAAAGAATGTTAAAGAAAAAAACCTCGGGCATCCGAGGTTTTAGCTTACAACTGGAAGGCCAAATGCCTCTACAGGTGCTGAATAAAGTTTTGTATCATTTGCTTTTTGATCATAATAAGCAAGAAGAACAGATGGTTGTTCATTTATTTTTCCCGTTTGTTTATAATACATATAGTCAAATGGAAGAATTTCTAAAACGGTGTGCTTGTATAATTCTTTTTCAGCAAGCTGTTCAGCTTCAAAAGCCTGTCCCATAATAGAAGGATTAGCAAGCATTTGCTGATAGTAATGAGAGCGGACTTGTTTTTCTACTTTATCGTCCCACCAAGGTTTACGAGGCTTATGCTTTTGGTTTTGTAAATAATCAATTTTCATAAACCCTTCAATCATTTCTTCATTTGAAAAATTCTCTGTTTCAATATACTGTCTAAGGCGTCTGAATAAATCTTCAAGCTGATGGCCGATTCGAACCCAGCCCATTTCATCCCAATACGTCCCGAAGTTTTGGAAGAAATCAAAAGGTGTATCGTAGCAGTGCTCTACTAAAAACTCTATTGTTTCATCCATTCGATGGTCATTCCAAAACTTTTCTAAAATATCTTCTACATGTTTGATACGTACGACATCTGAAAATGGCAAGACGTTATTGCTTAAAATTTCATAAGGCGATTGATCCATGTATTGATAATTATAGCGAGATGCACTTAAGCGTAAGCCGGTGCCGCGAAGCATTTTTAAAAAGCCCAGCTGAAGCTCTTCAGGACGAAGTGCAAATACATCATTAAACGTATTTTTAAATGAGTTATAATCTTCATCTGGAAGTCCCGCAATCAAATCTAAATGCTGGTCGATCTTTCCGCCTTCTTTTACCATCGTTACGGTACGGGTTAATTTTTTGAAATTTTGTTTGCGTTTAACTAATTCATTAACGGCATCATTTGTAGACTGCACGCCAATTTCAAAGCGGAATAATCCTTTTGGCGCATTGTCGTTTAAGAACTGAATGACTTCAGGGCGCATAATATCGGCCGTAATTTCAAACTGAAATACCGTACCTTCACGGTGTTCATCAATTAAAAATTGGAACATTTCCATGGCGTAGCTGCGGCTGATGTTGAACGTGCGGTCTACGAACTTAATGGTGCGCGCTCCGTTATCCATCAAATAGCGAATATCCTCTTTTACTTTTTCTCTATCGAAATAACGAACGCCTACTTCAATAGAAGAGAGACAGAACTGACAGCTAAACGGACAGCCGCGGCTTGTTTCAATATACACAACGCGTTTTGAAAGTTCTTGGCGGTCTTCTTCAAAACGGAAAGGAGAAGGCATTTCGCGCAGGTCAATTTTATTGCGCTGCGGGTTAACAACTGGTTTGCCGTCTTTTCGGAAAGCCACGCCGCTTACATTTTCAAACTGACGGTCTCCGTGAAGTTCATCTAAAAGCTGCTTGAATGTTTCTTCTCCTTCACCAATAGCGATAAAGTCAGCTTCAGGAATGCGCTCTAGCCAGTGAGTCACATCATAGGTTACTTCTGGTCCACCGAATATAATGATGAGCTCGGGGTTAATTTTTTTAAGCATTTGTGCGACTTTAATTGTTTCTTCAATGTTCCAAATGTAACAGCTGAAACCAATAATATCAGGGTTGCGTTTATATAAATCCGTGACAATGTTCATAGCAGGATCTTTAATCGTATATTCGGCCATATCCACTTTATAGTCAGGCTCGGCATAGGCTTTTAAACATCGAAGGGCTAAAGAAGTATGGATATACTTCGCATTCAATGTACTGACAACAATGTTCATTCAAAAAGCTCCTTTTAACTCGTAATATGAAATCAATTTACTATTTTAGCACATTTGAGAAATAAAGTATAAATACCTTGCCACTTTTGTTGTGGAGGGGAAAGGATTTCGGTAAAATGTAACAGAAACGTAAAAGAAGAAAAAGTCTCGGTTAATGTAAACCTTGGTGAACGAAAAAAATGAGGTGGAAAACGTGGAATATAAGCGAATTAAGCCAAAAAAAATATACGAAGAAGTAGCCGAAACGCTTCTTGAGAATATAAAAGAAGGCAGTTTAAAGCCTGGTGACCGTTTGGATTCAGTGCAGCAGCTGGCGGAAAACTTTCAGGTAGGGCGCTCAGCTATTCGTGAAGCTCTTAGTGCTTTGCGGGCGATGGGGCTGCTCGAGATGAAGCAGGGGGAAGGCACATTTGTACGAGAGTTTAACTCCGATATGCTGTCTTTGCCTGTAACTAGCGCTGTATTAATGAATAAAAATGATATTGAACATTTGCTTGAAGTGAGAAAGGTATTAGAAATTGGGGCTGTTCGTGCTGCAGCTCAAAAGAGAACAGATGCGGACCTCAAGCAGCTGTGCGATAGTCTGGAACAAATGAAAGGAGCGTTTGGCAATGAAGAGCTGGGAGAGAAAGCAGATTTTGCTTTTCATTTAGCCATTGCTAAAGCCTCGCAAAACCCTCTTTTAGTGAAGCTTATGAATAACGTATCAGAAATGATGATTGAAACGATGAAAGAGACAAGACGCATCTGGCTTTATGCAGAAGAGAAAACGGCTGAACGGATTTATAAAGAGCATCAGCAAATTTATGAAGCTATTCTTTCTCAGCATGCAGAAGACGCTCAGCATTTTATGATGAGTCATCTTGATAATGTTGAACATGTGTTAATGAAATACATACCCGAAGAGAAATAATACCATTTCAGGTAGAAAAGTGTGCACCAAATAACAGAAAAACTAAAATTCAAGCACCTTCTGATAATTTATGCTTGCTCTATTGTGAAAAGATTTACATAATAGAAACTAGGATTGTCAAATGGAGGGTTACAAAGTATGAAAAAGCAA
Organism: Priestia sp. MDV22-iso46; assembly: GCF_058629175.1. Taxonomy (NCBI): domain Bacteria; kingdom Bacillati; phylum Bacillota; class Bacilli; order Caryophanales; family Bacillaceae; genus Priestia; species Priestia sp. MDV22-iso46. Next base: position 1,726,555 of record NZ_JBZVWT010000001.1, on the reverse strand, counting down.
TATAGAGATGATAGTTTAGCTTTGCATACAGATTTATATGAACTGAATATGGCACATACGTATTTTAAAGACCATATTCATAAACGCCGTTCTGTATTCGAAGCTTACTTTCGTCGGATGCCGTTTGAAAGCGGTTATGCTGTGTTTGCCGGGCTAGAAAGAGTAATTGATTTTATTGCTAATTTTAGGTTTAGCGAAACGGACTTAGATTATTTATATGAAGAATTGCATTATGAAGCGGAGTTTATCGACTATTTAAAGCAAGTTCGCTTTAGCGGTAATGTTCGTTCGGTTGTAGAAGGCGAAATGATTTTTGCTAACGAACCAATTCTGCAGATTGACGCTCCTTTAGCGGAAGCGCAGCTTATTGAAACACCGCTTTTAAATATTTTAAATTTCCACCCGCTGATTGCGACAAAAGCATCGCGTATTCGCCTAGCCGCGGGAGAAGATAATTTATATGAGCATACGGGTACGAATCAGCTTATGGAATTTGGTTCAAGAAGAGCACACGAGATGGATGCTGCATTTTACGGGGCAAGAGCTGCTTATATTGGAGGCTTTGATGCAACCAGTAATGTAAGAGCGGGGAAAGTATTTGGAATTCCCGTGTCTGGTACTCATGCTCACGCGCTTGTTCAAGTCTATCGTGATGAATACAGCGCGTTTAAAAAGTATGCGGAATCACACCGTAACTGTATCTTTTTAGTAGATACATATAATACGTTAAAATCAGGTATTCCCAATGCTATTAAAGTAGCAAAAGAAATGGGAGATCGCATTAATTTTATCGGTATTCGATTAGATAGCGGAAGACTTCCATATCTTTCTCAAGAGGCAAGAAAAATGCTTGATGAAGCTGGCTATCATGATGTGAAAATTTTTGCTTCGAATGACCTTGATGAGTACAGCATTCTAGATTTGAAAGCGCAAGGTGCCAAAATTGATGGATGGGGAGTTGGAACAAAGCTCATGACCTCTTTTGATCAGCCTGCGCTAGGAGCTGTGTACAAGCTGGTTTCTATTGAAGATGATTATGGAAACATGGTGGATACGATTAAGCTGTCAGAAAATCCGGAGAAAATTTCAACTCCCGGCCTAAAAGAAGTATATCGAATTGTAAATCAAGTGAACCACAAATGGGAAGGCGATTATATTACGATGCAGGACGAAGTGCCGAACGAAGAGCAGCATTTAAAAATGTTTCATCCGATTCATACGCACGTCAGCAAGTTTGTAACGAACTTTAACGCACGTAAAATTCACCAGCCAATCTTTGCACAGGGAAAGCTTGTGTATGAGCAGCCTACCATTGAAGAAATGAGAGCCTACTGCTTACAAAACTTAAAGCATCTATGGGATGACTATAAAGTTATTACAAAGTCGAACGAAGATGTATTTCGTCCTACAGAGTATCCGGTAGACTTGAGTACGAGCTGCTGGGATAACAAAATGCAAAATATCGAAGAGACTAGAAGCAAGTTACTATCTGATACAGTGCTTGTGTAGATTCCATCAGCTAGTAATGAGAGGAGAGTTTTTTTATGAAAGAGCTACAAAAGCAAATTATTGAAGAAATGAACGTACAAAAAGAAATTAATCCCGTGGAAGAAATTCGCCGCAGCGTTGATTTTCTGAAATCCTACATGAACAAATATCCTTTTTTACGTTCGTTTGTACTAGGTATTTCCGGCGGCCAAGATTCTACGTTAACTGGAAAGCTGGCGCAGCTAGCGGTTAATGAGTTGAATGAAGAGGCCGGAGAAGAGCGCTATCAGTTTATTGCTGTTCGTCTTCCATACGGTGTGCAGGCAGATGAAGCAGACTGTCAAGATGCACTTGCTTTTATTCAACCAACAAAATCTATTTCTATTAACGTAAAACCAGCAGTAGATGCTATGCTTTCTGCTGTTGAAGAAGCGGCAGATGATAAAGTTTCCGACTTCAACAAAGGAAATGTAAAAGCACGTGAACGAATGATTGCGCAATATACGGTAGCGGGCATGTACAGTGGAGTCGTACTCGGAACGGATCACTCTGCTGAAGCTGTTACAGGATTTTATACAAAATTCGGTGACGGAGGAGCTGACTTAGTCCCTATCTTCCGTCTGAACAAGCGACAAGGAAAACAAATGCTAAAAGAATTAGGCTGTCCCGAGCATCTATATATGAAAAAACCAACGGCTGATTTGGAAGAAGATCGTCCACAGCTTCCGGATGAAGAAGCGCTTGGCGTAACGTATGAGCAAATTGACGATTATTTAGAAGGTAAAGATGTAGGTGAACATGCAAGTAACGTCATTGAAGGTCACTTCTTAAAAACGCAGCATAAACGCCAATTGCCAATCACAGTATTTGATGATTTTTGGAAATAAATAAGTAAGAAGCTAAGACAAAAGTAGTTTAGTTGAAGGAAGATCCGAACGGTGAAGATTCTTGATAGAGAATCTTCACCGTTCGGATTTTTTTAATGTTATGGCAAACGTAGGTTTCACGTGTTTCGTTTCTTCTAGCGGTTGATTGGAGGGCAAGACGAAGACTCCTGCGGAAAAAGCGGAAGGGATGAGACCCCGCAGGAGCGGGAGCGACGAGGAAAGCGAAGTCTTGCACGGAAATCAACCCCGGTGTAACAAGTAATTCACATTAAATCATTTATCCAATTTGTTCGTCTTTAGACTGAAATGATTTAGTTATGCCTCAATTTCCTAGTTTTTATGAAAAAAAGATAGCAAACAAAGAAAGGTATTTTTGAAAAACTAGTGAAATTAGAAAAACATAGGAGTATAATAGCATTAAGTCATCTGATGACCTGTTAACTAAAAAGAAGTAAAATGATCAGCTTGGAGGGAGCAAATGATGAAAGTATCTTTATTTGCCACATGTTTGATTGATATGTTTCAAACAAATGTAGGAAAAGCGACGGTAGAATTGTTAGAACGATTAGGCTGTGAAGTGGATTTTCCAAAGAGTCAAGTTTGCTGCGGGCAGCCTGCGTATAATAGCGGTTACGTAAAAGAATCAAAAGAAGCGATGAAAAACATGATAAAAGCGTTTGAGCATGCAGAGTACGTTGTATCTCCGTCTGGATCGTGTGTGACAATGTTCAAAGAGTATCCTCATCTTTTTGAAGGTGATGCTGCATGGCATGAACCTGCCGTGAAGCTTGCTGATAAAACGTATGAGCTAACAGATTTTATTGTAAACGTTTTAAAAGTGGAAGATGTAGGAGCCAGCTTAAATGGGAAAGCCACTTATCATTCTTCCTGTCATATGACGCGTTTGCTAAACGTAAAAAAAGAACCTTTTACACTATTAAACAATGTAAAGGGTCTTGAAATGGAGAACCTTGAAAACAGTCATAACTGCTGCGGATTCGGTGGGACGTTTTCGGTTAAAATGGGGCAAATCTCTGAACAAATGGTCGATGAAAAAGTAGGCTGTATAGCTAAGACAAACGCAGAGTACTTAATTGGAGCTGACTGCGGCTGTCTTATGAATATTGGAGGAAGAATTGAACGAAAAGGACAGCCTGTAAAAGTGATGCATATCGCTGAAGTATTAAATAGCAGAATGTAAAGAAAGGAGAATACCGAATGTCTATGAAAATAGGAAATGATCAGTTTAAAAAACGCGTCGATGATGGAGTCAATAATGCGTTTATGCGCTTTGCAGTTTCAAGTGCTCAAGAGCGCTTAAGAAGCCGTAGATTAGATGCGGCAGAAGAGCTAGGAAACTGGGAAGAATGGAGAGCGCTTGGCGAAGAAATTCGTCAGCATACGCTTGAAAATTTAGATTACTATTTAGAGCAGCTCACTGATAATGTAGCTAAACGCGGAGGCCACGTTTTTTTCGCTCAAACAGCTGAAGAAGCGAATGAGTACATAAAAAATGTAGCGAGGAAAAAACAGGCAAAGAAAGTGGTTAAATCCAAGTCAATGGTTACAGAAGAAATTCATATGAACGCTGCTTTAGAAGAACTAGGCTGTGAAGTTATTGAAACGGACTTAGGAGAATATATCCTGCAAGTAGATGATCACGATCCGCCTTCTCATATCGTAGCTCCTGCGCTTCATAAAAATAAAGAACAAATTAGAGATGTATTTCAGGAAAAGCTTTCTTATAAAAAGACAGAAAAACCTGAAGAACTAGCTCTTCATGCCCGGGAAATGCTGAGAAAAGAATTTTTATCAGCAGATATTGGCATTACAGGATGTAATTTTGCGATTGCAGAATCTGGATCTATTTCACTTGTTACCAATGAAGGAAATGCAAGGCTAACGACCGCCCTTCCTAAAACGCAAATTACGGTTATGGGAATGGAACGAATTGTGCCAACATTTGAAGAGTTTGAAGTGTTGGTAAGTCTGTTAACTAGAAGTGCAGTAGGTCAGCGGCTTACAAGCTACGTAACGGCACTTACGGGACCTAGACTTCCAGGGGAAGTAGACGGACCGGAAGAATTTCACCTAGTGATTGTAGATAACGGACGATCTGCGATTTTAGGAACTGAGTTTCAATCTGTTTTACAGTGTATTCGCTGTGCGGCATGTGTGAATGTATGTCCCGTGTATCGCCATATTGGAGGACATTCATATGGATCTATTTATTCAGGGCCGATTGGAGCTGTATTATCTCCTTTACTTGGAGGCTATGAAGACTACAAAGAGCTTCCATATGCCTCAACGCTATGCGCAGCCTGTACAGATGCCTGTCCGGTCAAAATTCCGCTGCATGAGCTATTGCACAAGCATCGTCAGCGAATTGTTGAAAAAGAAGGAAAAGCACCTATTTCGGAAAAGCTGGCGATGAAAGCATTTGGCTTGGGAGCAGCTTCTTCTTCTCTATATACAGTGGGCGCTAAAGTAGCACCGGCAGCTCTTACTCCTTTTATGTCAGGAAGTAGTATTTCCAAAGGGCCTGGTCCATTAAAAGCGTGGACGGAAAGCAGAGAGTTTCCAGCGCCTACAAAAGAGCGCTTACGAGATTGGTTTGATAAAAGGAGTGATGATGATGAACGGAAGCATTCAAAATAGAGACAGTTTTTTAGACAATGTTGCTGCTAATCTTAAGCGAAGCAGGCGAACAGGCGGTGTAGTAAAGCCACAATGGAAGCATGCTCCTCAGCATGAGGTCTACCGCAACTATTCGCCGGATCAATTAAAGAAAGAGCTTGAAAACCATTGCGAACGTATTCATACTCGCTATGTAGAAACCTCATCACAACACTTACCAGATGCCCTTGAGGAAGCCGTAGCGAACTATGGAAATGGTCTTGTCTGCACGTGGAATGATCCCAGGTTTTCCGAATATGGATTGAATCCGCTGATGGAGAAATGGGAAACAAACCGTAACCTTCACGTATGGAATTCAGTAAAAGGCGATGAGAATGTTAAACTAGCTGAACAAGCAAACGTCGGCATCACGTTCAGTGATTTGACGCTAGCGGAATCTGGAACAGTTGTTTTGTTCAGCAGTGCTGCAAAGGGACGAGCGGTAAGCTTGCTGCCCGCCACTTATATTGCAATCATACCTCAAAGCTCAATTGTCCCTCGCATGACACAAGCCGCTGAAATGATTCATGAAAAAGTAGAGCGAGGAGAAACGATTGCTTCTTGCATTAACTTTATTACGGGACCGAGTAATTCAGCTGATATTGAAATGAATTTAGTAGTTGGTGTGCATGGGCCTATTCAAGCAACTTATATTGTAGTGAATGATCGATGAGGCCGGGACAAAAGTATTTTAGCCCAAGTGAAAAACGAACCATTAATCAACGTGTTTGATTAATGGTTCGTTTTCTTTGTTATGTTGAGCGTAGGTTTTATCTGTTTCGTTCCTTCTAGCAGTTGATTGGAGGGCAAGCGACGAGGAGGCTCAGCCGCCGCCCGCGGAAAGAGAAGCCTTGCACAGAAATCAACGGCGGTGTAACAATTGATCTATACTAGGGCGCTTATCCAATTTGTTCGTTTTTAAATTAGATTGGTGTAGTTATGTCCCAGCCTCTTTTATTCATACTTTCTTTCTAAATAGCGGGATAATGTGAAGAAATGTCGCATTTTGAATAAACGTGCCTAATTTTAAAAAGGTAAAAAGCAAATCTTGTAGAATACTAAGTCTATAGATAAAAGGTGGGGAAATGGGAAGTGCAAAAGAAAGGAGCAATGAGCATGTCACCACATAGAGAATTAACATCTGAAGCTGCGCAAAAGCAGCAAGGTGAATTACAGCAGCTACGAGCTATTTTTAATGACGTATTAGATGCCATTGTCGTATTTGATGAGTATTTTCAAGTTATAAATGCAAATGAATCAGCCTGCGGGCTGTTTGAAAAAACAAAGGATGAGCTATTAACGCATCAAATGAAAGATTTTCTGATGTATTTTCCGTATGACATGATTGAAGCGTATTATCCTGCACTCTTAGAAGAAAGCTATTTCAAATATGAAGGCGCGATGACGCTTCGAAGCGGCATGATGAAACATGTTGAATTTACTTCACACAAACATAGTCACATGTCGGGCATTATTGTGTGTACATTTCGAGATATTACGCAGCACAAAATGATGGAAAATGAACGGTTTATTAGTCATCATATGTTTATGGATGTATTTAATGAAGCGGTAGACGGAATTGTCATTTTTGATCGAACGGGTCAGCTTATCGACGCGAACCCTTCATTTTGCGAACGATTAAATTATACAAGAGCACAGCTTCTAACCAAAACATTAGAAGAGCTTGTAGAACCTACTTATCATTATAAGGTGAAAAAATTATGGAGAACTCTGCATCAAGAAGGAAAGACAAGCGGTGAGCTACCGATCAGGCTCGAAAATGGAGACGTTACTTTTTTTGAATTTACCACAACGGCTAATATATACAGTCAATACTATATGTCCATTATGAGAGACGTGACGGAAAAACGGCTGATGGAGCAGCAGCTGTTGAGAAGCGAAAAAAATTTCAGGGCTATTTTTGAAAATGCGATTGAAGCGATCTTGATTTGGAGAGACGATGGTGAAATCTTGAACGCTAATCTTGCTTCTTCGCGTACATTTGAGCTGCCGTTAAACAAATTAATTGGAAGCAATTTGTATACGTTTATCGATACAAAAAGCTTTAGTGCGTTAAAGGTGCTCCAAACGTTTCAAACAAAAGGAGAAATTCGCAATCAGCTTCCTTTTTACATGCCAAATGGAGAAATCAAACAGTTGGAATTCACAGGGAAAAAAGGCATTATAGAAGGAGACCATTTAACGATTTTTCGAAACATCAGTGAACGTACAAAAATCGAACAGGAGCTTCGGAATAACGAAGAGAAATTCAGACAGATTTTTAATGGTTCGATCGATGGGTTAGTTTTATGGGACGGCAAGCGAAATATTATTGATGTAAATTCTTCTCTTTGTGATATTCTAGAACTCAGCAAAGAGGAGATTTGTGCGCACTCCATGGAGGATTTTATTTCTTCAGCGAATTTAGATGTGGTCATTGAGCATAAAGAAACGATTGAGCAAAAAGGGGAAGCTGAAGGAGAGATTACGTACGTTACGGGGAACGAAAAAGTTAAAAATATCGAATTTTCTACGAAAAAAGATATCTTGCCAGGTCTATATATGACGCTTTTAAGAGACGTAACGGAACGAAATCAAATGCAAGAGCAGATTCGGAAATCGGATACGCTTCAAGTAGTCGGACAGTTAGCAGCTGGGATTGCGCATGAAATCCGCAACCCGATGACGGCTTTAAAAGGGTTTGTTCAGCTGTTAGAAAGCAGCATTCAAGAAGATCACTCTCTTTATTTTGATATTATTAAATCTGAATTAAAAAGAATTGAAACCATTATTACAGAGTTTCTAGTACTCGCTAAGCCACAGGCTGTAAAGTTTGAAAAGAAAAATCTAGCTGCGGTTGTTAAAGAAACGATTGATTTATTAAATGCTCAAGCGCTTTTAGAAAATATTCAGTTTGAACTAAGTGTGTCTCCTCAGCTGCCAATGGTGTACTGCGAGCCGAACCAGATTAAGCAAGTACTAATAAATGTAATTAAAAATGCAATTGAAGTCACGTCAAACGGAGGAAGAATTATTGTTGAAGTTTACTCTACAGAGCCGCACTACGTGACGGTCTCCATTCGAGATCAAGGAGACGGAATGCCCGAAGAGCGCATCAAGCGCTTAGGAGAACCATTTTATACGACAAAAGAAAAAGGAACGGGACTCGGTTTGATGGTCTCATATAAAATTATCGAAGAACATAAAGGGCGAATTGAAGTGGAAAGCAAAATAGGAGAAGGCACAGCTTTTCATGTTATTCTTCCAGCTTAATTAGAAAGGATAAAAAATATGTACTACGGAGAAATGAATTTATTTTCTGATTTAAAAATTTATATTGTAGCCTCGGAAAAAGGGGTTCAACATATTTGGTTTGATAGCGATGATCATAACGAGCAGCTTAAAAAACTTGTCCATGATGAGGATTATCACCATGTGAAAGAAGCAAAGAGACAGCTGCAGGATTATGCTACAGGGCGCACGCTAACATTTGATTTGCCTTTGGATGTAAAAGGAACAGACTTCCAAAAAGAAGTGTGGTTAACGCTTAAAGGTATACCTTATGGACAAACGTGGTCTTACAGTGAGGTAGCGGAGTCTGTTAATCGCTCTAAAGCCGTAAGGGCTGTGGGACAAGCGAATCGTCGAAATCCACTGCCTATTATTTTACCTTGTCACCGTGTGATTGGAAAAAATGGAGCATTAACAGGTTATGCAGGCTCCCAAACTCATATAAAAGAGAAACTATTAATGCTTGAAAGAAATGTAGCAAAAGGCGCTCTGGAGTTGAAATAACTATTCACCGTCTAATTTCCAGCCTTCTCCTTGCACAAAAACACCGTCAATTTGTTGAGGAGAAGGGAGGGAATTTAGTTCTTCATCTTTGGATAAATCGAATAGCTGATATTGCTGCTTACGATTCAGCGCTTTGTTTTTATCCGTTTTTTGCTCTGAACTCATATTTACTCCCCCTTATTCAAAAAGAATCCCCTATAATATATGTAGAAAAAGAAGAGAGTACTGTTACAATTGTGTTACAAATGCAGTTGAAAACCAGTGCTCAACAAAAAAAGCCGCATAGCAGCGGCTTTTTTTATTGAGCAGATTGCAGCAAAACTTTTTGAATGGATTCAAAAGACGGAGAATGGATAATTCCATGCTCTGTAATAATGGCCGTAATCAGTTCGCTTGGCGTCACATCAAAAGCTGGATTGTACACAGAGATTCCGTCTGGAGCAATTTGTGTATCTCCAATGTGCGTTACTTCTTTAGGTGAACGTTCTTCAATAGGGATGCTGCTGCCGTCTTGAATAGATAAATCAAATGTGGACTGCGGCGCTGCTACGTAAAATGGAATACCGAATGCTTTCGCTAAAAGAGCAAGTCCATATGTTCCAATTTTGTTAGCCGTATCGCCATTTGCTGCAATGCGGTCAGCACCTACAATAATCCCATTAATTCCTTTTGTTTTAATTGTATGAGCAGCCATATTATCCGTAATCAGCGTCACGTCCACTCCCGACTGCTGAAGTTCCCATGCTGTTAAGCGAGAACCTTGAAGAACGGGTCTTGTTTCACAGGCAAATACTTCAAGCGGAATATCGCGCTGCTTAGACAAGTGAAAAGGTGCTAATGCTGTTCCATAATAAGCTGTAGCAATTGAACCAGCATTACATATTGTCATGATTTTATCTTTCTTTTTAAATAAAGAAAGAGCATGATCTCCAATTCGGTAGCACGTTTCTTCATCTTCTACTTGAATTTGAATAGCTTCATGAACAACTTTTGTTTTAGCTTCATTAACGGAAGAAGCGGATTCAGCGCTTTTCGCTACGCGCTCCAATGCCCAAAATAAATTGACGGCAGTAGGGCGTGAACTAGCTAAATACTGTTGATCAAGAGCTAGCTTTTTGTTAAATTCCTTGACTGAATCTGTGTCATAGCTAAGCGCAGAAAGAGCAAGACCAAAAGCCGCCGTAATGCCAATTGCAGGGGCTCCGCGTACTTTCAAGGTAGTGATAGCATCCCATACGTCTTTAATGGTTTGCAGCTTAATATATTCAACTTTGCCAGGAAGCTGCTGCTGATCTAATAAAGTAATATATGATTCATTCCATTCCACTGAGCGCGGAAGTGATAGTGTATTTGTCATGCTGATACCGATCCTTTCATTGTGTACATTATTCGTTATCGAAGTAAATGTTCAAATTCATTTGGTGAAACGTCTTGTTGGTGCAGAAGCAAATAACGTCCAATTTTTAACGCAGTACGTTTAGCGTTAATTTTTCTTTCCTCTGAAGAAATTTCGTCTAAGTCCGCCACGTGAGCTAAGCCAATCGTACGTCGAATGATTTCACATCCTGCATATCCAACAGCATCTTGCCACGTTTGCGTTAAAATTTCATGTAATAAGCGCTCATCTTTAGCGAAAGGTTCAGTGTTTTCAGAATGCCAAAGCGCAGTAAAGGTATCTTTGAATACGTTCCATGTGTTCGTAATGTGTGCAAATAACGGTTCGCGATTTGTTTCTCGAGAAAGAGCATTTAAAAATAAATTCGCAACAAATTGCCCTAAATCGAATCCAAACGGACCGTAAAAAGCAAACTCTGGATCAATCACTTTCGTTTCTTGACTGCTAGCAAAGATGCTGCCTGTATGTAAATCACCGTGGATTAGCGTTTGCGCATTTGTTAAAAATTTATATTTTAATTTTGCTGCTTGTAGCTTTACATCACCATCATTCCACAATTCTTCTACATCAGGACGCAGCGCTTTTTCAAATTCATTTGTATCAATATCAAAAAAAGGATCTGTAAACACTAAATCTTCCGTAATATTGCATAAGTCCGGGTTGCTGTACTTAACAACTTCTTCTTTTTTATCCTGAGGCTTTAAGGCGAAATCAGACGTTTTGAACGCAATATGTCCTAAAAAAGAACCGATATGCTGTGAGAGCAGAGGATAACTTTCACCTTGAATAAGTCCGGCGCGAGAAATCGTTAAATGAGACAGATCTTCCATGACCGTAACAGCAAGCGTTTCATCGTGGTAATAAACAGCGGGCACAAGTTCTGGCGTAAATGCACCAAATTGCTTGAGCGCATTGCTTTCAATTGTGGCACGGTTCAATGATAGAGGCCAGCTTTCGCCTACAACTTTTGCATAGGGAAGTGCTTGTTTGACGATAATGGATTTATTCGTTTGATCATTTATGATGTGAAAGACGAGATTTAAGTTGCCGTCACCAATTTCACGGGCAGTCAGCGCTTCTGTGGCATCAAAAAGACCTAGCTTTTTCACAAGTTTGATTGCTGAAATTTCTGTTAAAGGCTGATACTTCTCTGTTTTTGTTGTTGACATCGGAATCCCTCCATAGTTTATTAAACTGATTTGTTTACTAAGTTAATAGGTTTAAGAATATATGGAGGCTTTTATAATTTTAGAAAATATAAAAGCCTCTTTCGTTGGAAAGAGGCTTGATTGTAGTGTTCAAACCTCTTATCTGCCAGAAAGAATTACTTTCTGTTGGAATTAGCACCGTGCCTTTGTAAAACATGTTTTACGGGTGTGATCCATCTTAGGATGGAATGACGGTCGGTTGCTGGGCTTCACAGGGCCAAATCCCTCAGCCAACTCTTGATAAGAGTACGATTACTTATTCAATTTTGATTTGTTTGAATATTTTATGATATCTGGTGAAAATCGTATCATGCAAAAAAACGGCTGTCAATACATAATTAATAAAATTCTGTGCGGCGATCTGTAAAGACAGGAATTTGTTTACGAATTTCTTTTACAAGTTCCAGGTTAACGTCAGCACTTAAAAGTTCTTCGCTATCGCCAGCTTCAGCGATTATTTCTCCCCACGGATCGATGACTAAGGAATGTCCGGCAAATGTGTTATTAGGATCTTGGCCTACACGATTACACGCGATTACATAGCATTGATTTTCGATTGCACGGCTAATGAGCAGGGCTTTCCAGTGGGCAAGTCTTGGAGCCGGCCACTGAGCGACAACAAACAAGACTTCTGCTCCGCTGCTAGTATGAACCCGAATCCACTCTGGAAAACGAATATCGTAACAAATAACTCCTGCGCACAGTGACTGTTCAAGTGTAAAAAGATTTTTTGCTGTTCCTGCTTCGAGATAGAGGTGTTCATCCATTAATTTAAATAAGTGCAGTTTACTGTATTGTGATACTTCACGACCTTTTCGGTCAAAAATATACATCGTATTCGTGACGCCTTGCTCTGTTTTTTTTGCAATCGAACCTGCCACAATATTTACTTCGTTTGTTTTAGCAAACTGAGAGATTAATTGCTTGGCTTGCTGCCCTTCATCATCTGCAATTTCGTCTAGCCGCGTCAAATCATAAGCTGTATCCCATAGCTCCGGAAGCACAAGGATATCAGGGTTTTCTTTCAAGGCTTCCGTCATTTTTTGTTCGATATATTTTCGGTTTTTAGTTGGATTTCCAAACGCAATATCAAGCTGCAAACACGTAATTTTTACACTCACTTTATCATCCGTCCTTTTTTTAGTAGTTGAAAAAAATGACTTTACAAGTTGAGTATTACAATATATTATTTGTGACTAGAATTTCAAGAATTTTTTGAGAAGGTGTGCGATGATGAAACAATTTGAGCAATCGGAACTATTAAAAAGTTTACCAAAACAATTTTTTGCATCACTTGTAGGCAAGGTAGGAAAAGTAATGGCCCAAGGGCACGACGTTATTAACTTAGGGCAGGGAAATCCTGATCAGCCTACTCCTTCACATATTGTAGAAACACTGCAAAAAGCAAGTGCTAATCCTATGCATCATAAATATTCTCCATTTCGGGGGCACCAGTTTTTAAAAGAGGCCGTGGCGACTTTTTATAAGCGAGAATATGGCGTTGATGTGGATCCTGAAAAAGAAGTAGCGATTTTATTTGGCGGAAAGGGTGGACTTGTTGAAATCCCGCAGTGCTTGTTAAACCCTGGAGATACGGTGCTGGTTCCGGATCCTGGATATCCTGATTACTGGTCTGGAGTAGAGCTTGCAAAGGCAAAGATGGAAGTGATGCCGCTCACGGCTGAAAATCATTTTCTACCCGTATACGAAGAGATAAGTGAAAGTGCTAAAGAACAGGCAAAACTCATGTTTTTAAACTATCCGAATAATCCTACTGGTGCAGTGGCAACGGCAGAATTTTTTGAAGACACCGTGGCATTTGCTGCCAAGCACGATATTTGTGTGGTACACGACTTTGCCTACGGAGCAATTGGATTTGATGGTAAAAAGCCAATCAGCTTTTTACAGACTTCCGGTGCAAAAGAGACGGGAATTGAAATTTATACTCTTTCTAAAACGTATAACATGGCGGGATGGCGAGTTGGATTTGCTGTAGGAAATGAAAGTGTAGTAGAAGCTATTAATCTTCTTCAAGATCATATGTATGTCAGTCTCTTTGGGGCGGTTCAAGAGGCAGCAGCCGCAGCTCTGTTGGAATCTCAACAATGTGTGAATGATTTAGTTAAGCGCTATGAATCTAGACGCAATACCTTTATTCAAGGGCTTCGAGAAATTGGTTGGGATGTTACATCTCCAGCAGGCTCCTTTTTTGCATGGCTAAAAGTTCCTAAAGGATATACTTCCGAACAGTTTTCAGATTTACTTCTTGAAAAAGCGCACGTTGTAGTTGCGCCTGGTGTAGGCTTTGGAACATATGGTGAAGGCTATGTGCGCGTAGGACTGCTGACGGATGAAGAGCGCATGAGAGAAGCTGTATCTCGAATAAAAAAATTGAATTTATTTTAAAAACGCATTGACAACTCTTTTTGAGTTGGCTTAATATGTAAGAAGTTAACGAGATTAATAACCTATAAATCCTAGCGGTATTTTTTATTTAGTATATAATCTACGAATTCAATTTAAATAAATAGCAACTTTCTTATTAAGAGTAGGTGGAGGGACTAGCCCGATGAAGCCCGGCAACCGACTTAACGCATGTTAAGCACGGTGCTAATTCTTGCAGCAGCAGCTGAGAGATAAGAAGAGCAACGAAAGCCTCTTCTTAATCACAGAAGAGGCTTTTTTATTAACGATATTAAACAGCAAGGGAGTTTTTAGCATAATGAGCGAAATCGTTGCAAGCTACTTACTACATGATAATAAAGGGAATTTTCATAAAAAAGCGGAAGGAATCGCTTTAGGACTAACCGTCGGCTCATGGACAGATCTGCCGCTTTTAGATCAACAGCAGCTTCAAAAGCATAAAGGGCGCGTCGTGTCAGTAACTGAGCTTCAAGATTGCGAACGTGTAAACGGATATTTAGGCGGAGAAATTAAGCAGGCTATTGTCAAAATTGCTTATCCAACTGCCAACTTTTCAAAAGATTTACCGGCTATTTTAGTTACGGTTTTCGGAAAACTATCACTTGATGGAAAAGTGAAATTATTAGACTTGGATTTTCCTGATGAATTATTAGCTGAATTCCCAGGACCGCGCTTTGGAATAGAAGGTATCCGAGAGAAATTAGGCGTTTATGACCGTCCGCTTGTGATGAGTATTTTTAAAGGCGTGATTGGAAGAGATATGACGTACTTAACAACTCAGCTGCGTGAGCAAGCGCTTGGCGGAGTGGATTTGGTTAAAGACGACGAGATTTTGTTTGATAGTGAACGAACACCTTTTGAAGCTCGTGTTACAGAAGGGAAAAAAGTACTGAATGAAGTATACGAAAAAACGGGACACCGCACGCTGTATGCTGTTAATTTAACGGGACGAACGTTTGAATTAAAAGAAAAAGCGAGAAAAGCAGCTGAGCTAGGAGCCGATGCTCTTTTATTCAACGCATTTGCTTACGGGTTAGACGTACTGCAGGAACTTCGAGAAGATGATGAAATTAACTTGCCGATTATGGCACACCCAGCTGTTAGCGGAGCGCTTACGCCATCAGAATTTTACGGTTTTTCAAATTCATTACTGCTTGGAAAGCTATTGCGCTTAGCCGGAGCAGATTTTTCACTGTTTCCATCACCATACGGAAGCGTAGCGCTTTCTCTTGAAGATACGACAGGCATTGCCTACGAATTAACGCGTCCTGTATACAAATATAAGCAGTCTTTCCCGGTTCCTTCAGCAGGAATTCATCCTGGAATGGTACCGCAGCTTATGAAGGACTTTGGAATCGACAGCATTATTAATGCAGGAGGCGGAGTTCACGGTCATCCAGACGGAGCTATCGGAGGAGGAAAGGCATTCCGTGCGGCGATAGATGCAGTACTCTCTCATCAAACACTAGCCGAAAAAGCGGAAGAATCAAAAGAGTTGCAAAAAGCCTTAGAACTATGGGGAACAGTAGAGGTGAAAGCATGACATCGTTAAAAATCTTTTGTGACTTTGATGGAACAATCACAAATAGCGATAACATTATTGCTATTATGAAGCAATTTGCTCCTCCGGAGTGGGAAAGTATTAAAGACGACGTGTTGGCACAGCGCGTCTCCATTCAAGAAGGAGTAGGGCAAATGTTTGCCTTGCTCCCCGTGGAATTAAAGGAAGATATTATTTCTTATATTTTAGAGACGTCTGCTATTCGAGATGGATTTGATGATTTTATTGCCTATACAAAAGAGCACCATATTCCGCTTTATATTGTAAGCGGAGGAATTGACTTTTTTGTAAAACCACTTTTGGGAAATCGAGTTGCAGAGGAAATGCTCTACTGCAACGGATCTGATTTTTCCGGTGAGCGCATTTCCATTACGTGGCCTCATACATGTGATAAACAGTGTACAAATAACTGCGGCTGCTGTAAGCCAACGATTATTCGCCATCTTGCAGATGAAAGAGATCATACGGTTGTTATTGGCGATTCCATTACGGATTTGCAGGCTGCCAAATTAGCTGATACGGTCATTGCACGTGACTTTTTAATCAAAAAATGTGAAGAGCTATCTCTACCGTATCGTCCTTTTTCTACTTTTTATGATGTGATTCATCATTTACAAGAATTAACAGAAGAGGTGAAAGCATGAGTATCATGGCTCAGCAAAGATTGCATGAGCTTGCGGATATAAAAGATGAGCTGGCAGAGCGCGATTGGTTCTTCGGTACAAGCGGAAACTTAGCAATTAAAGTGGATCAAAATCCGACAACTTTCTTTGTATCAGCAAGTGGAAAAGACAAAAGAAAACGTACAAATGAAGATTTTTTATTAGTTGATCAATACGGAAAGCCTGCAGAAGACACGCATTTAAAGCCTTCTGCTGAAACGCTTTTGCACGTTAAGATTTACGATTTAACGAATGCTGGGTGCAGTCTTCATGTACATACAATCGACAACAACGTGATCTCTGAACTGTACGGAGATGAAGGCGTTATTTCATTCAAAGGTCAAGAAATTATTAAGGCGCTAGGCATTTGGGAAGAAGATGCGGAAATTACTGTTCCGATTATTCCGAATTACGCAGATATTCCGACACTAGCAGAAGAGTTTTCTCACCATATAAAAGGCGACCAAGGCGCGATTTTGATTCGTAACCACGGAATTACAGTATGGGGGAAAAATGCATTTGAAACAAAAAAAGCGCTAGAAGCCTATGAATTTTTATTTAGCTACCATATTAAACTACTGTCACTTAAAGGCCTTAAGCCAAAAGTGCATTTATAAAAGGAGGAAGCAACAATGGCGCAAATTCGCTTACATGTAAACAATAAAAGAATTGAAACTCAAGAGGAAGTATCAGCTTTTCTGGCAAACAATGAAGTTATTTATGAAAACTGGGATATTACAAAACTTCCAGAAAATCTTCGTGAAAAATATGATTTAACTGATGAAGAAAAAACAGAAATTTTAAACGCTTTTGGTGAGGATATTAAAGATATTTCTGAACGCCGCGGCTATAAAGCTCAAGATGTTATCTCGCTATCGGAATCTACACCAAATATTGATGAATTGTTAAAAAACTTTCAGCGCAAGCATATTCATACAGATGACGAAGTTCGCTTTATTGTAAGTGGTCATGGAATTTTTGTTATTCAAGGAAAAGACGGCGAATTTTTTGATGTTGAATTAGAGCCGGGCGATTTAATTTCAGTACCAGAAAACATTCTTCATTACTTTACACTAATGGAAGATCGTAAAGTAGTCGCTGTCCGAATTTTCGTGACAACTGAAGGATGGGTACCTATTTACGCATAACAATTACTTGTAAAGCATAGGTCATCATCACCCCGCTTTTACATCTAAAAGCGGGGTATTCTTTGGATTATTATAAAACTAACTATTTTTATGTGAATAATAAGTTTAATGGGAGGAACACCATGAAAAAGAGTAAAAAAATGCTGTGGCCACTTACTTTGCTCGTGCTTCTAGTCTTTGCGCTGGCTGCCTGCACGAAAGAACAGCCAAGTCTAAACGAGAAAGCACAGGCAGCTCCAGCGCAGCAAGCGGCTTCTGCTAAGCCTGTACAGCAAGAAGGAAAAAAGGTTACGAAAGATACAAAAATTGCGCTTATTTCTGAATTTACGTCAGGCACTCATGCTGCTCAATATATAACAGGTGTGACAAAAGCGGCTAAAAAAGCAGGAGTACAGCTATCCGTTTCTGATTCAAACAATGATCAATCCAAAATGGCTGCTTATTTAGACACGGCTATTAACCAAAATGTTGACGGTATTATGATTGACCACGGCCGGGCTGAAACTCTTGAACCTGGTGTGAAGCGCGCGATTGCAAAAGGAATTCCCGTTATTGCAACAGACGTAGAATTAAAAGTAGAAGGCGTTACAACCATCGATCAAGACGATTATATGCTTGCGCTCCAGGGCTTGAAACAAATGATGCAGGACATTAACGGAAAAGGAAACATTGTATATGCGTTTGTTGGAGGCTTTGCGCCGATGGAAAAGCGTGACAGCATTTATAAAATTATGATGAATCGCTATCCAGATGTAAAACAAATTGCCACGTTCGGAAGCGCAACGGACAATACCTCATTAGACACACAAAATAAAATGGCAGCTGTGTTGAAGCAGTATCCAAATAAAGGAGACATTGCGGCCGTTTGGGCACCTTGGGACGAATTTGCAAAAGGAGTAACGAGAGCGATTAAAGAAGCAGGACGAGACGAGATTAAAGTGTACGGAGTAGACTTATCTGATGAAGATTTGCAAATGATGCAGGCAAAAAACAGCCCGTGGAAAGCGTCAGCTGCCGTAAATCCAGCTTCAGTAGGAGAAAAGCAAGTTGATCTGCTTCTTAAAAAGATTTCCGGTCAAGAGATCCCTCGCTATTATTCCTTTGATCCCGTTTTAGTAAAACAAACAGATTTGCCTAATCAAACGATTAATATGGATCAGCTTAGTCAGTACGTAGAAGAATGGGGTAAAAAAGAATAGAAGTGGAGGGATAGAGATGACGAACGAGCTTTCAATGAAGAACATTATAAAAAACTTTGGTTCTTTTCAAGCCCTGAACAAAGTTGATTTTACTGTTCAAAAAGGGGAAATTCATGCTTTATTGGGAGCCAATGGTGCTGGTAAAAGTACGTTGATGAAAATATTGTGCGGAGCTTACGACGAATACGAAGGAAAGATCTACAAAGACGGAGGTGAAATCTCCATTTCTTCTCCTAAAGAAGCTAAGCGCCACGGCATTGGCATTGTGCATCAAGAAGTCGATGTAGCGCTGATTCCTTCGCTATCAGTAGCTGAAAACATCGTGCTAGATGTGCAGGCTTCTAAGAAAAGTAAGACATTTGTAAACTGGAAATCTATTTATAAAAAAGCGGAAGAAGCTCTTGCTTTACTTGGTTCTTCTCTATCCGTTAGAAAAAATGTTGTTGATTTAACTCTATCAGAGAAGCAGCAGGTGCTTATTGCACGTGCAATTGTACAGAACGTTGACTATTTAATTTTGGATGAACCAACCGCACCTCTTAGTGTGGAAGAGACGAAACAATTGTTTTCTGTGATGAGAGAGCTGAAGAAAAATGGAGTAGGTATTATTTACATTTCACATCGTCTTCAAGAAGTGGTAGATATTTGTGACCGCTTAACGGTTTTAAAAGACGGACGCTATGTAGCCACAAAAGAAACTTCACATACCTCGATCGAAGACGTGATTACACTTATGTTAGGAACGGCTTCTGTAAAGCAGTGGGTCAAAAAATCAGTAGAAGTAGGAAACCAACTTTTACACGTAGAAGCATTATCTCTTCCAGGGCGGCTTTCTAATATCTCTTTTTATGTAAAAGAAGGAGAAGTAGTAGGTATTGCAGGGCTTGTGGGAGCAGGAAAAACGGAGCTTTGCCGAAGTCTATTTGGACTAGAGCAATATGTGAGCGGCAGCGTTCGGTTAAAAGACAAGAAACTAAAGTTGAATAAGCAGCCGTATTATTATATTGCACAAGGTCTTTCTCTTGTTCCTGAAGAACGAAGAAAAGAAGGGATTTTTGTTCATGAATCGATTGCGGATAACTTAGTTTTGCCAAGTCTGTCCCGCTTTACAAATTATTCGTTTCTAAAGCGAGGAAAGATCAAAGAAAAAGCGCAGAAAACGACTGGGCAAGTTGGAGTAAAGTCTCATTCTATCGAGCAGTCAGTTGGAACGTTAAGCGGTGGAAATCAGCAGAAAGTAGCAATCGGAAAATGGCTTGTTACGGACTCTGACGTACTGTTGTTCGATGAGCCAACTAAAGGGGTCGATGTAGGCTCCAAGCGAGAGATATTTGATTTAATTACAAATCTTGTGTCACAGCAAAAAGGAGTTGTTTATGCAACCTGTGAATTCGAGGAGCTGCTAGGGGTAGCGGATCGAATTTATGTTATGTACAACGGAAAAATCGTGAAAGAATTATCCAAAGAAGAAGCAACTAGTGAAAAATTATTTTATTATACAGCAGGAGGAGTAAAAGGATGAGTGCGGAGTATGTAACAGAACCTGTAGCGAAACCAAAGAGAAAAATAAGCGTTTTCGATTTTTTTTATAAATATGGGACAGTCTTAATGATTTTTATTATTATGATTATTTTTTCCATTGCCACACCTAACTTTTTAACAGGAGAAAACATTAGTGATATCCTGCGCTCTATTTCCATTGTTACCTTAATCGCGCTTGGTGTAACGATATCGTTAACCGTCAACGGACTCGATTTATCTGTAGGGTCTACGGCTGGATTAGCCACTATTTTATCAGCCTCTATGCTTGTTTTACACAGACAAGAAATTGCAGTCGCTATCATTGTTCCGATTATTGCATCGCTTCTTATCGGGTTAGTAAATGCTTTTTTAGTAGTGAAAGTAAAGATTCCTGATATTTTAGCTACTCTTTCAATGATGTTCATCGTACAGGGGATTTTATTAACGTATACAAAAGGCTCAGCTATTTATACCAATATGCCTTTACCAAGCGGAGACAGAGCTCCGGGAATTTTTATTCCATCTTTCCTTGCGCTAGGGCAAGGTCACTTTCTAGGTATTCCTGTTCCTGTTATCATTATGCTGCTGACTGTGCTGCTTGTTCATATCGTTTTTTCCTATACGAAGTTTGGGCGTTTTTTCTACGTAACAGGAGGGAACATAGAAGCTGCAAGACTTTCGGGTGTACCGGTTAACCGTTACCGTATGTATGCCTATATGTTTTCAGGATTGCTTGCTGGAATTGGAGGAGTCGTTTTAGCTGCCCGTATTGGAGTAGGAGAAGTGAACGCCGGCTCACCATTTTTAATGGATGCCGTAGCTGCTACATACATTGGCTTTTCCGTATTTGGAGCAGGGAAACCAAATGTATTCGGGACGCTGATTGGCTCTATTTTAATTGGTGTGCTGTTAAATGGGTTAACGATGCTAAATGTTCCGTATTATATGCAAGACATTATTAAAGGAGCTGTATTAGCAGGAGCCTTGGCTTTGACGTATTACCGCTCGAAACAAACATCTACGGCTGTGTGAACAGCCGTTTTTTTTCGTTTGAAATCGGGAAGAATAAGGAAAAACAATAGTATAGCCTATTATTTATGTAGAAAGAGGGAGTATAGATGAAACGTGTCGTCATTATAGGAGGAGTAGCCGCCGGAATGAGCGCAGCTTCACAGCTTCGCCGGATGAAAGAAAAAGAAGAAGTGGAAATCCTTGTGTTTGAAAAAGGTGGAGATATCTCTTACAGCGCATGCGGCATGCCTTACTATCTGTCAGGTGTTGTAAAAGAAAAAGACGATTTGATTGCTCGGACGAAACAAGAATTTGAAGAGCGAAACATCTCCGTCCATCTTTTTCACGAAGTTAAAGAAGTAAATCATACAAAAAAATACATAGTAGTGCAAAATGTAAAGACGCAAGCGGAAAAAGAGATAACATATGATGAACTCATCATTGCAACTGGAACAACGGCTGTTAAACTCAATTTTATGAGTGATAACATGCCGAATGTATGCACATTAAAGTCATTAGAAGACAGCGAAAGAATCTATACATATCTACAGGCTCACTCCGTAGAGAAAGTCACCATTATCGGCGGAGGATATGTCGGAATGGAAGTAGCTGAAGCAATGAAGGCTTTGGGAAAAGAAGTACGGGTTATTGAACAGGGAAAGCAGATTCTATCTATTTTAGATCAAGAAATGGCAGAACATTTACAAAAGCAGTTAGATGACGATATTTTATTTCATTTCGAAGAAGAAGTGGAAGCATTGCTGCATTCAGATGGTTCCGTCACTCACGTTCAAACAAACCGTCAAACGTATCAAACAGATTTAGTGATTGTAAATGTAGGAGTTCGTCCGAATACGCAATTCTTAGAAAGAAACGGACTAAGGATGCTTGAAAATGGAGCTATTTTAGTAAACGAGAAGTTGGAAACCAACGTGCCTCATATCTACGCAGCAGGAGATTGTGCAACGAGCTATCACCGCGTATTAAAAAAAGATGTTCATATTGCTCTTGGAACCATTGCCAATAAGCAGGGAAGGGTTCTTGGTTACCGATTAGGGGGAGAAAATAGAGAATTTCCGGGTGTTGTAGGTACAAGTATTGTCAAAGTGATGGACTATGAAATTGGGAAAACCGGCATTTCAGAAAGAGAAGCAAGAGAAAATTCTCTTTTATACAAAGCCATCACGGCCGAAGCTCCGAGTCATGCGTCTTACTATCCAGGAGTTGAAAAGATTGTAATAAAACTTGTTTATCATCCTGAAACAAAAGAGATTTTGGGGGTTCAAATGATTGGTAAAGAAGGAGTAGCAAAACGAATCGATGTATTTGCGACAGCTATTACTTGCCGCCTCACAACAGATGAAATAACCATGCTAGATCTTTCGTATGCTCCTCCTTTTGCTACGGTATGGGATGCTGTACAAATTGCTGCTCAGAAAGCTGAATAGAAAAAGATGCAGGGACAAAAGTATGAAGATCCGAACAAATTGATTCTTGATTAAGAATCAACTTCGTTCGGATTTTTTTGTGGTGATGGTGAACGCAGGCTTCATATATTTAGCTGCTTTTAGCTGTTGATTGGAGGGCAAGGCGAAAACTCCTGCGAGACAAGCGGTTCAGCTCATGTATCCCATTTGTTCGTTTTTAGATTGTATTGATTTCGTTATGTCTCAATCTTTTTTCTATTCGACAAGCAGCATCTTTTGTCGAAAAACAAGTTGTAAAAAAAAGATAAATGGTATTCCTATAATAATGTAAGCGTTTTTAAAATCCGACAAAATAATTTTTTTGCAAAAAAAATGTCTATTATTGCGACTCTATTTACATATTTAGTAGAATTTGTAATAATGCGTTATAAGCTAATTTTTTTGTCATAGGAGAGGATTTTGTGTTTGGAGTGAGAAATAGAACGAAATCAGAGAGATTATTAGTAGAAATCGTCCAAAAAAGACAAAAGATGGTGCAGATCGGAGAAGAAAAAGGTTTGACTAATGAAGAAACCGTTACCTGTAGTCAAGAGCTTGATCAGCTCTTACTCGTTTATCAAAAGCAGCGTTTAAAAGAAGAGGAAGAAAAGACATCGTTTGCCACACTGATTAGCCGCTTTTTATCTTTTTCAAAGCTGTAATGCAGGACAAGCATTCGGGATCGGGCAGTAAAACAATTATGCTGCCCGTGGCCTCTCTTCACCTTTAAAAAATGTTAATTAAAAAGATCATAAACAAAATACCAAAAATAAACGAATAAGTAGCAAATCTTTCGTTTCCATCGCCGTGACTTTCTGGAATCAACTCTTTATAAATAATAAAAAGCATGGCTCCAGCAGCAAAAGCTAATCCATATGAAACGAGAGAATCAACAAAATTAGTTAAATAAAACCCGAGTAAAGACGTTACAATCTCAACGGAGCCTGTAAGGGTAGCAATTAAAAATGCTTTTATTTTATTGATATTTTGCTGAGCTAAAAATAGCGCGACCAACAGTCCTTCAGGTGCATTTTGAAGACCGATTGCAAGGGCGATTAAGTTCCCTGTATTTTCAACATTTGAAGCATAGCTAACACCAACAGACAGTCCTTCAGGAAGGTTATGCAAAGTAATAGCGGAAACAATTAAAAGTGCTTTTTCGTCAAACTGAATGCCGGTTTTAGAATGCTCAAGGTCAATGTGAGGAATATTCTGCTCCAAGAGTGTTAATGTTACAACTCCAAGCAGTAAGCCAATGGCTAAGGGAAAAAATCCGCCGCTTTGAAGAGATTCAGGAATCAAGCTCATAGTAGAAGCAGCTGTCATAATACCTGCAGTGAGCGCAAGAAGTATATCTTTCCACCGATGAGTGAGTTCTTGATTCAAAAACAGAATAGGCAAAGCGCCTACTCCAGTCGATAGTGCAGAAAGAATGCTTCCAATTAGTACCTCAGTCATAAACCGCCTCCTTTTACGTATTCTTCTTTTTATCCTCAATTCACATCGTTCTTTTAGTGTATGTTTTTTTGTTTTCTATGAGCATGACTATTTTAAAAATGAATAGCTTTATGCAATAACCTTACAAAAAAAGTTGAACCAGTGAAGGTTCAACTTTTTAGGTAAAGTACAGCTCCTGAACTTGGTTAGCAATGTGCTCAAGCTTATTGGAAACTTGAGGAATGCCATATCCTACATACAAAGGAGATGTGGCAAAGCGAGGAATGATTTTCGCCGCAATTTTGCCGTTTTTAAGATTATAAAAAAATAAGTTGTAGCTCGTGCAGCTACGATGAAAATGATTTAATAAATAGTGAGCAGCCGTTTGAAGATAATCTGCAAATGTGTGCAGCTCTTTGTCAAGCTTATCCGTTATCACGTTAAATTCAAAAAAGCCCATTCTAGGTTTTACAGATAAATTAAATGTGACGTGTTCATTTTTGGCAATTGTGACTCCTTCAAACTGCTCTAGCTTCACATTTTCATTTACATCCATCTCATTTAAACCAATAATTTGCATATGAGGATGCCGTAACGATCCTCCGGACATAGGTCCATGGTTTTTGAAGAAAAGAACAGAAGCATATTCACCGCTGTTCATCATAGATATCCATCGTTCAGTAGCGAAGCTCAGCAAGGTGTACAGATGTTCTTTTGGATAAACAGATAGTTCCGAGGAACATTCATCGGTCTCAATAATAACCGTCTGATAAGCATCTTGCAGAACAGGAAATTTATTCTTTAGCCAAATGATAGGTCCTTGTTTTTCAATGATGCCTGTGAGAGATTCAACGTCACAAAATGGACAGGGATTTTGCCGGTTAACGATTGTTTCAGGCTTTTGTGAACCAATCGCGGAATTAAATAATAAATGGGTTGGTTTCATAATCATTCACCTTTTTATGTAATGGTCATATGTTTATTGTATTAAAAGCATATGTATAAATCCACTTATATACATTTTTTATCAAAAAAATTGTACAAGCGGAGAGAATAACCGATGAAATAAGCCTGCTTTGATTGACTTTGAAGGGAAATTTTAGTATTATCTTGATATCAAGATAATATTAAAGGAACTGATTAAAATGACGAATGATGTAACTAGAGAAGAGTTAGACCAATCTCTTAAATTATTTATTGTACTATCTCGTGCCAATCGTTCAATTAATGATCATGTGCATAAATTTATTCAACAGCATGGAATGAATCCAACCGAATTTGCTGTCCTAGAGTTATTGTATCACAAAGGTCAACAGCCTCTGCAGCAAATTGGCGGAAAAATTCTACTCGCAAGCGGCAGTATTACTTATGTAGTAGACAAACTTGAGAAAAAAGGCTTCTTAGAGCGCGTTGCTTGTCCGAACGATCGCCGCGTAACCTACGCAGCGATCACTCCGCAAGGCAAGGAAATGATTGAAAGTATGTTTCCGAGTCATGAAAAAAGAATTCATGATATTCTATCCGTTTTATCTAGCGAAGAAAAGGAAGTTGCTATTTCGATGCTTAAGAAACTGGGGCACTATGCAGATGAATTTTTACCGGAATCGACTAATTAACTAAGGAAAGCTCGTTTGTTTCTGTTGAACAAACGAGTTTTTTCTATGACTTCTTTCATAACCAATCGACATAAAAAATAAAAAGTTACAAAAAATTGAAATTAACAGGAATACAGCTGGATAAAAACGAATTAGGTTACATACAGACAATAGAGGAAGGGGAACAAATGATGAAATTTGAGAATTATACATATACGCGACCTGATATGAATGAAATTGAAAAGCAGTTTGAAAAGGCCATTACACATTTTACGGAAGCAGCGTCAGTCAGTCAGCAAAACGAGGCAATTCGTCTAGCAAACGATGCGTATTCTCAGTACAGCACAATGGGGAACATCTGCTATATTCGTCATTCTATCGACACAGCGAATGAATTTTATAAAGAAGAACAAGACTATTTTGATGAAACACAGCCGCTTTTAGAAGGATATGTAGAGAAATTTTACAAAGCGTTAATCTCTTCGCCTTTTAAAGAGAAACTAGAAGAAAAGTGGGGCAAGCAGCTATTTTCTCTTGCTGAAATGCAGTTAAAAACGTTCTCTCCTCAAATAGTAAAAGAGCTGCAGGAAGAAAATAAGCTATCGTCTCAATATACGAAACTAGTGGCGTCAGCCAAAATTTTATTTGAAGGAGATGAAAGAACGTTAGCTCAGCTCGATCCGTTTATGGAGTCCCCTGATCGAGAAATGAGAAAAAAAGCAGCAGAAGCGAAGTTTCAATTTTTCACCGATCACCAAGAGGAATTTGATGATATTTACGACAAGCTTGTAAAAGTGCGGACCAAGCTTGCTGAAAAATTAGGCTATAAAAATTTCGTAGAAGTGGGCTATGCTCGTATGTCTAGAATAGGCTACGATGCTGACATGGTTGCCGCTTTTCGCAAACAAGTAAAAGAGTATATTGTTCCCCTTACTGAAAAACTAAAAAAGCGTCAGCAGGAAAGAATTCAAGTAGAGAGCTTAACTTATTATGATGAACCGTTTCAGTTTGAAACAGGAAACGCAGTGCCAAAAGGTGATGAAAAGTGGATTATTGAAAATGGACGGGTAATGTATAAGGAGCTTTCTAAAGAGACGGACGAATTTTTTTCATTTATGCTTGAAAATAATTTGATGGATTTAGTCGCTAAAAAAGGCAAAGCAGGCGGAGGCTACTGTACGTTTATTGAAGAATACAAAGCGCCGTTTATTTTTTCAAATTTTAATGGAACATCAGGCGATATTGATGTGTTAACGCATGAAGCAGGGCATGCTTTTCAAGTGTATTCCAGCCGAGATATGGAAACCAATGAGTATCACTGGCCTACGCATGAAGGAGCTGAAATTCATTCGATGAGCATGGAGTATTTTACATGGCCTTGGATGGAGTTGTTCTTTAAAGAAGACAAAGATAAATACCAGTTTTCTCATTTAAGCTCAGGCTTAACTTTCTTGCCTTACGGGGTAGCGGTAGATGAATTTCAGCATGCTGTATACGAACGCCCTGAGATGACGCCTTCGGAACGAAAACAAACGTGGCGAGAAATCGAAAAGAAATATATGCCTTCTAAAAACTATGACGGCCATCACTATCTAGAAAGCGGGGGCTTCTGGCAGCGCCAGCTTCATATTTACACGTCTCCGTTTTATTATATTGATTACACGCTCGCTCAAATTTGTGCATTTCAATTTTGGAAAAAAGATCGAGAAAATCACGAACAAGCGTGGCAAGATTACGTTCATTTGTGTAAGCTTGGCGGAAGTAAGCCGTTTTTAGAATTAGTAGAGGAAGCGAATTTGATCTCTCCATTCGAAGAGGGCTGCGTGCAGTCTGTAGTAGATGAAATTGAAAACTATTTAAATAGTATTGATGATAAAAAGCTATAAAAAAAGCCGCGTTTGCGGCTTTTTTTATTGACATGTTCCTTCTTTCCATAGAGGAATCGTAAGGGTAACGCTGGTTCCTTTGCCAACAGTGCTTTTAATCTCAAATGTTCCTTTATGCTGATACAAAATGTTTTTAATCACAACAAGTCCAAGACCGGTACCTGAGGGCTTCGTGGTAAAAAAAGGCTTTTGAATGTGCGTAAGCAAATGTGAAGGAATGCCGACTCCTGTATCTTTAATGAAAATAGTAAGATCTTTAGTATGCTGAGTAACGTTTAAATGGATTTCTCCTCCGCTAGGCATAGCTTCGAGCGCATTTTTTAATAAATTAATGAGTACTTGCTTAATTTGATTTGCATCACAGCAGATGTATGTATGCGGGGCTTCCACCTGCGTTTTAACTACGACATTTTTTAATATACATTCTGATTCATACAGAAGAATAACGTCATTTAAAATAGTAGAGAATGCCTGCTTTTTCATAACCGTATCATGAGGTTTAGCGAGCAATAAAAATTCTCCAACGATTGAGTTAATACGATTCAGTTCGCTCAGCATGATGGTTGTATAAGAATGATAGCGGCTGCTGTCTTCATGAATAAGCTGAATAAACCCATTCAGAGAAGTAAGCGGGTTTCGAATTTCATGAGCGATTCCCGCTGCCATTTCGCCGGCTAAAGATAACTTATCGGTTTGGCGAAGAAATTTTTCTGTTTCCTTTTCTTCGGTAAGGTCCCGTGAAATACCAAAAAGCGCAACGACCTGTTTATCACGATTAAAAATAGGTGAAACAGTGATTTCTACATCAATTATTTTTCCGTCTTTTCGCTTATCTTGGGTTTCAAAGGCTACCAGCTTTTCTCCTTTTTTAACCCTTTCCAATCGGCTTTCAGCGCCGCCTTTTGAGCCAGCAGGAATAAATGGAATGGCTTTTCCGACAATTTCTTCCGCTTTCCATCCGTATATTTGCTCAAAAGCATCGTTTACTTTAATCACTTTGCCATCTAGGCTGAACACGGCAATGGCGTCGTGATTGTATGTAAAAAAAGATTGTAAATACTCTTGAGCTGAGTACAGTTCATCTTCGGTTTTGTTCATTTTGATCGTGGTAATAGCAATCAGCTTTTTAGAGAAATGAGCACAGTACAACAAAATAATCATTGTGATCAGCGTAAACAAAATAAAATAAACAATATCTAATTTTACGAAGGTCACAGATGTAAAAAGAGTGTTGCTTACATAAAAGTACAAAACAATCACAATAGACATCAATGTAGAAATTACAATAGCGATATAGCTATAATAAATAAAGCTAACAATAATTCCAAGAAACAAAAATAAATAATTAATAACAGCAGGTTCAATAGATGTCATGTACGCAATATAGGCATAATAGCATATAAAAAAAGAATACATAATGATGGTAGGATGAAAACGAAAGTAATACATAGCCGTCACTACCAATAATAAACTTCCTCCGCTTATAAAAACAATCAAATGAGGGTCAGCTGCAATGAAGTGGTATAACACAATGTGGACAAAATATAGCAGCCAAAAAATAAGTAAAAGAATAAAATTCCGTTTTTTTATGAGGTTGTGTGATTCCATAAAAAATCCCTTTCTTAAATGGTGAATAATTTTATAGGAGAATAACTTTATAGTCAGCTAGTTGCACGATATAGTAATATATCACTCATATTAGCATAGTTACAACTGTGTGAATAGCCGAATTGAGCACTTAGACCAAGGAAGATAGATCTAGAATGTAGCTGGTCATAAACTATTAAGGAAATATGAGGGGAATATGGACGAAATGAAGAGGATGTAAAGCTTTTGTGATAACCTTGTAAAAGTGAACTTTTTTCTAATTGGATAGGCTATACTGCCAGTAGAGCCATATGAATGGTAACTACATAGAGGCTCAGATGATTCGAAAGGAGACGGTAAAATGAACAAAAGTTTATTAGTCAAGTTATTTGGATCACTTCTAGCAATTATGTTAATCACAGCATGCAACTCACAAACGGATGAAAAAGATGCCACAGAACAGCAAACAGAACAGTCGGATGATACTCAAGCGGAGGATACAACTACAGATGATTCACAGGAAACAATGAAGCAAGACGAAGCAGATGATTCATCTGGGGATGAAGCAGCTGATGATCAAGAAGAATCAACGGATAGTGCTGACGAAAAAACAGATGAAAGTAAATAAACGTAAGTATTTCTATAAAAAAAAGCGACTCAAGTAGAGTCGCTTTTTCTATTAGTTTTGCACGGTGATTTCGCTTGCTTCATTTAACGTTACGTTCACTGTAGATACGTCTGCGTCATCTAACAGTAAGTCTGTAATTCGATCTTCAAGCTGTTCTTGAATTGCTCGGCGGAGCGGTCTAGCACCGAATGCAGGGTGATAGCCAAGTTCAGCCAGTTTTTCTTTTACCTCAGCTGCTACGCTCAGCGTGATGTTTTGTTCTTGTAATGTTTCTTTTAATTCAGCAAGCATAAGGTCAACGATTTTAATCAAGTTATCTTTTTCAAGGTGATTAAATTCAATGATTGTATCAAATCGATTTAAAAACTCTGGTTTGAAATAAGATGAAAGTGAATCTAAAACGGATGCCTGTTTAAGTGCGTCATTTTTTGCGTCAAATCCAACCGTAATTTTCTTTTCACCTACACCAGCGTTACTTGTCATAATGATAACTGTGTCTTTAAAGCTTACTGTGCGACCTTGACTATCTGTTAGACGTCCGTCTTCTAGAATTTGCAGAAACATATGCTGAACGTCTGGATGAGCTTTTTCAATTTCATCTAGTAAGATGATGGAATAAGGATTACGACGTACTTTCTCTGTTAATTGTCCTGCCTCTTCGTGACCTACGTAGCCAGGAGGTGAACCAATTAATTTAGACACCGCGTGTTTTTCCATGTATTCACTCATATCTAGACGAACCATAGCATCTTTTGAGCCAAATAGTTCTTCAGCTAATGTTTTGGTTAACTCTGTTTTACCGACACCTGTTGGACCGACAAATAAGAATGAACCAATTGGGCGATGCTTCGCTTTTAATCCAGCGCGAGAACGTCGAATCGCTTTTGCTACTTTTTCTACAGCTTCCTGCTGTCCGATTACTTTTTGAGCTAAGTGCTCTGCTAAATGCTTCATTTTTGCTGATTCATTTTCTTGAAGTTTACCAACAGGGATACCCGTTTTCTTTTCAATAATTGCTTGAATGTCAGCAATATCCACATTCATTTTTTGCTGTTCTTCGTTCAATTGTTTTTCAAGAGCAGCTTCTTCATCGCGCAGTTTTGCCGCTACTTCATATTTTTCATTCTTTAACGCCTGCTCTTTTTCTTTTGTAATTTCTTTTAAGCGAGCGGCCGCGTCGTCTTTATTTGTAATGCCTGCCTGTAAATTCATTTTTGAGCCTGCTTCATCTAGCAAGTCAATTGCTTTATCAGGCAAGAAGCGATCTTGAATGTAGCGGTGTGATAAATTTACACAAGCGCGGATCGCTTCATCTGTATAGCTAACGCCGTGATAATCTTCATATTTACTTTGAATTCCTTTTAGAATTTCAACGGCTTCTTCTACAGACGGTTCGTGAACCATAACCGGCTGGAAGCGTCGTTCAAGAGCCGCATCTTTTTCAATGGAACGGTACTCTTTTAAAGTTGTAGCTCCGACTACTTGAAGTTCGCCTCGTGCAAGAGCTGGTTTTAAAATATTGCTTGCGTCCATTGAACCTTCCGCTGAACCAGCTCCTACAAGAAGGTGAATTTCATCGATAAATAAAATTACGTTTTTTCGCTGTTGAAGCTCAGAAATTAACTGCTTCATGCGCTCTTCAAATTGACCGCGCACGCCCGTATTAGCTACGAGAGATGCTACATCTAATAGATATACATCTTTATTTAACAGCTTGGCAGGAACTTTTCCTTCCGCGATTTTTAAAGCTAACCCTTCGACTACAGCCGTTTTACCAACACCGGGTTCTCCGATTAGTACAGGGTTGTTTTTGTTTCGTCTATTTAAAATTTCAATGACGCGCTCTACTTCTTCTTCGCGGCCAATAACCGGGTCAATCAATCCCGTTTTCGCAATTTGAGTTAAGTTTCGACCGAACTGGTCTAAAAATCCGCTGCCACCATTTCCTTGCTGTGGCTGTTCCGGTGCAGCTTGTTCTTGTGACATTTGCTTGAATAAATCATCGATGTTCATAAAGCCGCCACCTCCAAAACCTGATGGGATTTTATGTTCGTTCATTAGTGCTTGATAACATGTATGACATAAACGATATTGAGATTTTTGATTATTTGTTTGTACATTTAATTGAATAGATGCTTCACGTTTATTACAGTTTTGACAAATCATTTAATTAGCCTCCCTAAATGATTTTAATCGAAGATCAGCAGGTATTTGACCTTTATTGACCTTTCGTAATCTCATTATACTTTGACCTTTTTTGACTTTCAAGTCTTTTGCTTAAAAAATTTTTGAGGGAAGTTCCTCTCTTATGTACAAAAGGTAGTACATTAAAAAAAACGTGTGTTTTGTGTGTACCCGTTTTATATATGTAAAAACATTAGAAGCATTTTGTACAATGATTTGCTTAGATAGAGAACAAATATTAATAAGAAGAAAAGTGGACAAAATGAGTGCAGAGCTTACCGTTGGATAAAATAAGTTATTGACAGCAAGAAGGATAAAAATTATACTCAAGAAGGTTTGCACTTAACTGCGTAAAAGCATAAAAGCGTTTAAGTGAAAAAGAAAGATAGAAAGGGAATACCTCATGAAAAAAGAAATTTCATTTATACAATCAATAGCGGTGGTTTTGGTGCTATTAGCTATTATTTTTGTTTCATTATTTACGTTAAAGCTGCCGCCTCATATTCCGCTGATATTTGGTGTAGCATTTATTAGTGTGATTGGCTTTTTGTTGAAATATAAGTGGACAGAAATGGAGAAAGGGATTTTAGACGGTGTTAGACTGGGCATTAAGCCTATCCTTATTTTAATGCTGATCGGGATGCTTATTGCGATTTGGATGGTAGGAGGAACGATACCGACGATTTTATCCTACGGCTTCCACTGGATTTCACCGCAGTACTTTTTAATTAGTGCTTTGGTTATTACCGTATTAGTTTCAACATTCACGGGAAGTTCATTAACAACCGTCAGTACGGTAGGGGTCGCTTTATTTGGGGTAGGAACTGCTATTGGTGTACACCCAGGGCTAGCAGCGGGGATGATTGTTTCAGGAGCTGTGTTTGGAGATAAGATGTCTCCCTTGTCTGATACAACAAATTTTGCTTCTGGTATCGTTGAAGTGCCGCTTCCTAAACATATTCAGCACATTACGTGGACGACGGTTCCAAGTATTGTTATTACCGCAATTATTGCATTGGTCATTGGGATGAACGGAAATCATGAAAGCGTCAATTACGGGGAAATCCAAGGAATTCAAGACGCATTAAAGCATACGTTTAATTTACACGTGTTAACGTTGCTTTCTCCACTTTTAGTTCTTATTTTTTCCATGAGAAGAGTCGATGTATTGCCAACGTTAGTTTTAGGGATTGTCACGGCCATTATTACAGGAATGATTACACAGCATGAATTTACGCTGAGTCAATTGCTAGGCGTTCTTCAAAGCGGGCCGGCAGTAGAGTCAGGAAATAAAGTAATCGATGCGATTGTAAACAAAGGCGGATTACAGTCCATGATGTTTTCTATTTCTCTTATCATGATTGCCTTGTCGCTAGGTGGCTTGATGAGAGCGGTTGGAATTATTGATGCTTTATTAGAAGGATTAGCAAAACAAATCCGCCGCAGCGGAGACGTTATTTTTGCTACGCTTCTATCTTCAATTGGAGTGAACGTTATTACAGGCGAACAGTATTTATCGATTCTTCTGCCTGGGCAGACGTTTAAGCCACTGTATGAAAAGTGGAACTTAGACCCGAAAAACTTATCACGAACGCTTGAAGACGGTGGAACGGTTATTAATGCTATTATTCCGTGGGGTGTCAGCGGCGCTTTTATTTCAACTGCATTAAATATTCCCGCGGCTGACTATATTCCATTTACATTCTTTAGCATTCTCTGTCCGATCTTTTCAGTTATTTTAGCATATACAGGCATTGGTATTGCCAAGAAAAAAGCTCAGTCTTAACTGGGCTTTTTTCTTTTTGAAAAAGGACAGGTAAAAAACGACAAAAAAAGTATCATTCCACTTTTCAAATCTATAATTTAATAATACAATTTACTATACGTCTTTCTTGTTAATTTATTTGTATGAATTCTTATTTCTTTACAGATGAAGAAATTTGGGTTTTGCGGTATGATAAATAAGCTGTATTGGCGATGGGATGAATGCCCTTTTTAGCAAACATTTAAGAAGGGTAAAGCAAAATGAAAACACTCATTATAAAAGAGAAAAGATATTTATTGAGGAGAGGGTTTCTGTTGAAAAAATGGGGCATCATTGCATTAATCACTGTAGCTGTGCTCGGTGTGACAGCGGTTTTCAACCGAGCTGAAAGTGATGATGTAAATAAAGAAAAATTGAATTTATTATCGCCTTATTCAAATAAAGTAGATGTATATAGCATTACGTATCCTAGTGATAATTTAAAGATAAAAGGGTTTTTAGTACAGCCTAAAGACATTGCAGACAAACATTATCCGCTTTTAGTATATAATCGCGGAGGAAATCGCGAACATGGCATGATTCGCGCAAAAACACTTCAGTATTTGTCATACTGGGCAAGTAAGGGCTACGTCGTTGTTGCGACTCAATACAGGGGAAATGGCGGAAGTGAAGGAACAGAGACGTACGGCGGTAAAGATATTGACGACGTATTAAATCTTATTAAATGGGGAGAACAGCTTCCTTATGTAAATCACCAGCAAAAGGTAGCGCTAGGATATTCACGCGGCGGCATGATGACGTATTTAACGATGAAAAACGGCGTTAAATTTGATGCAGTTGTCGTACAATCAGGTATTACCGACATGTTTCAATTCTATGATCAAAGAGGGCCTGAAATGAAACAAGTGCTGCG
Organism: Priestia sp. MDV22-iso46; assembly: GCF_058629175.1. Classification (NCBI taxonomy): domain Bacteria; kingdom Bacillati; phylum Bacillota; class Bacilli; order Caryophanales; family Bacillaceae; genus Priestia; species Priestia sp. MDV22-iso46. The sequence continues at coordinate 1,692,118 of NZ_JBZVWT010000001.1, read as the reverse complement.
GACAATTGTAGGAGATCCGGCGCAGTATCCAGAGAGGTATAAAAGTCGTTCTGTTGTCTATTGGAGCGATAAAGTAAATTCACCTCTTTTAATTTTACAGGGTGATCATGATCGTAAAGTTCACCACACTCAGGCTGAAAAGCTTGTGAAACAACTAGATGAGCAGGGAAAAGAATACAAATACGTACTGTACAAAAACGGAGACCATCCGCTAACTGCTTATTATGATCAATATAACGCGGAAATTGATAAATGGTTTAAAGTACATTTAGCTAAGCAGTAAAGAAATTGGAAGCAGTTTTGATGAATGGAAAAGAGCACCTTGTTTTATCCTACTACATGTAAGCATATAAAAAGGGGATGAAGCAAAATGACTCAGTCTAAAAGTCAAAAAGAGCGTCAGTGGAATGTACGAAAACAATCACAAAACCCATCGCATGGAAAAGTAAAATCTTTTGAAGAACTATCACAAGAAATCACGCCTAAACGTAAATAAGGTAACCATCATATAAAGGAAGACACAAAAAAGGAGAGCTGAAGCTCTCCTTTTTCTATGTTTGTTTATGGATTTGTGGACCACATGCCCGCAGATTTGATAAAAATACGCGGATGCAGTTTTAATTGTGCTACCATAATTTCTGCTAGGTCTTCAGGCTGCATCACTTTATCAGGATTGCCATCCGTTAAGTTTTCTTTATATGCTAATTCCGTTGCTACTGTACTAGGTGTTAGCGCTGTTACACGAATATTGTGTTTGCGCACTTCTAGCGCTAGAGATTCAGTTAAGCCGAGCACACCAAATTTTGAAGCGCTGTAAGCACTTGTAACGGGAGCGCCTTTTTGACCAGCAGTGGAAGAAATATTGATGATGTCTCCACCATTTTTTTCGATTAATTGAGGTAGAACGGCGCGCGTTACGTAGTAAACGCCCATTAAATTCACATCAATGATTTGTTTCCACTCAGCTGGGTCTAGCTCTAAAAAGCTTCCGAATTTACCGATTCCTGCATTGTTGATTAAGATATCCGTTGCCCCTAATTTTGTATGTAGATGCTCAACTGCTGCGTTTACTTCTTCCATAGAAGAAACATCTGCTGTTGCATAAGCAACTTGTACATCAAATGCTTCTAGTTCAGAAGCAACAGCCTTTAAATCTGACTCTGTACGAGCAATTAAACCGATATTTACGCCTTCTTTTGCTAATTCAATCGCAGTTGAACGACCGATACCTTTTCCTGCTCCTGTAATAAGAGCTACTTTGCCTTTAAGTGATTGTGCCATGTATAGACTCCTTTCAATGTTCCGCATAAACATTCTTCATAATAACAAAGAATTATCCATTACTATCCTATAGAAATGCACAAATGATGTCAAAAATAAAGATTATTAAAATGGCTTCAAGTATAAATTTCCTTTTCATACAAAAACTATAGAGACTAAAAAGAAGAAATTCGGTTTCTTTTCGTTCAATGTAGTGGAGGATGAACAATGCGTATAAAAAAACTATCTGAGTTAACGAATAAATCCAAGCAGCGGAAAGAAAAAGCTGATGAATCGAAGGACTCTAAGGAAACTAGTGCTTCTTCTACACAGGAAGAGCAGAAATTATCGGAGAGGGTGGGAGATAATTTATCCCGCATGAAAAAAGCACTGGGGCAGAGCACGGATTTAGTTGTGCGAGAGTTTCGAATTTCGATTGAAGAAAAATTCACTTTAGGTGTTGCTTACATCGACGGATTAGTAAATAAAGACGAAGTTGAACACTATGCGCTGGACTCCATTATGCACTATCACGATGAACATTTAACACATGATGATGGCATCGTTAATATGTACGAATTGATTAAAAGCTATAGTTTGGCAGCGGGTGAAATTATGGAAGCAAAGACATTGGATGATGCTCTTCTTCATGTTTTATCAGGAGATACCGTACTGTTTTTAGAAGGGTATCAAACGTGTATTGTGGCAAGTACAAGAGGGTGGAGAGACAGGGCTGTTTCTGAACCACAATCTCAGACCGTTGTAAGAGGGCCTCGAGACAGTTTTACAGAAACACTTCGAACGAATACCGCATTGATTCGGCGCCGAATAAAATCTCCAAAAATTTGGATTGAATCTCAGCAAATAGGAGAGTTTACAAAAACGGATATTGCGCTCGTTTATATAGACGGCATTGCGGATGAACAGGTCATTCAAGAGGTAAAGGAGCGTCTTTCTAAAATTGATATAGACGGTATTTTGGAGAGCGGATATATCGAAGAGTTGATTCAAGATGAAGATTATACACCTTTTCCTACTATGCATAACACGGAGCGTCCAGACTCCGTGGCAGCAGGTCTTTTAGAGGGACGAATAGCCATTTTAGTAGACGGTACACCTTTTGTATTAATGGTTCCTGCCCTATTTATTCAATTTTTTCAAGCGGCCGAAGATTATTACCAGCGCGCAGATATTAGTACATTGATTCGCTTAATGCGCTACATAGCATTTTTCTTAGCCCTTTTAACACCTTCTGCTTATATTGCTTTAACTACTTTTCATCAAGAGATGCTTCCTTTTGCTTTGTTAATTAGTATTGCAGCTCAAAGGGAAGGTGTTCCTTTTCCTGCTATTATTGAAGCATTTATTATGGAAATCACGTTTGAAATTTTGCGAGAAGCTGGAGTCCGATTGCCTCGAGCAGTAGGTTCAGCTATTTCGATTGTGGGAGCACTCGTTTTAGGAGAAGCCGCCGTACAAGCGGGATTAGTTTCACCTGCAATGGTTATCGTTGTATCCATCACCGCTATTAGTAACTTTGTGTCACCTGTGTATGATATGGCTATTGCAGTAAGGATGCTGCGCTTTATTTTAATGGTTTTAGCAGCTACTTTTGGCTTGTTTGGTATTATCCTGGGGTTAATTTTAATGATTTTACATTTATGCAGCTTAAGGTCATTTGGAGTCCCTTATATGACACCTATGGCTCCATTTGTGAAGCGTGATCAAAAGGATGTTCTGATTAGACGTTCGATCAAAAAAATGAAAACAAGGCCAAAGCTGATTAACGAGAAGAATATTTCACGTCAAAAGACGCAAAAAAACTAAACTGTGTAAAGGTGGCCGTTTACTATGAAAGCATTTCTAATGTTATGTATCTGTTCATTGCTATTAAGCGGCTGCTGGAGCAGTAGAGAGTTGAATGAGCTAGCCATTACGGTTGCTGTCGGAATTGATAAAGCAGAAGATGGCATCATTGTTACAGTTCAGCTGATTAACCCTGGTGATATTCAGGCCAAAACCCCTACAAACGGGCCTTCTGTTACCACATTTTCTATTAAGGCTTCGTCTGTAATGGAAGGGCTAAGAAAAATAACGACGAAATCCCCGCGGAAAATTTATCTTTCTCATTTACGAATGCTAGTCATTAGCGAAAGCATGGCGGAAGAGGGTATTGCTGAAGTGCTTGATTTCTTTGCTCGGGATCATGAAGTGCGTACCGATTATTTTGTTGTTGTTGCTAAAAATACGAAAGCATCGAGCGTTCTGAACGTATTAACAACAATCGAAAAAATACCAGCTAACCATATGTTTGCTTCATTAGACGTGTCACAGCGTATTTGGGCACCTACTAGAGGAGTAAAGTTAAATGAACTGATCAGCAACTTAACCAGCGAGGGAAAGCAGGCGGTATTATCAGGAGTATTGGTGAAAGGCAATGTAAAAAATGCAGGAGATATGTCGAGCATTTCTCGCACCAATCTTTCCACACTGCTCAATTTCAAAGGATTAGGTGTCTTTCAAAATGATAAGCTTATCGGCTGGTTCAATGAAGACGAAAGTAAAGGATATAACTATATTACAGGAAATGTAAAAAGTACGTTGATTGTTATTCCATGCGAAAAAAAAGAAAAAAAGCATGATATTATCGGAGTAGAAATGCTTCGAACGAATGTCAAGGTGACAGCTACTATGAAAAATCATAAACCTCATATTCACGTTGATTTAAAAGGAGAAGCTAACGTAGCTGATGTAGAGTGTCAAGTAAATTTACAGGACCCAGCTGTAATCAATATGCTCGAACGAAAAACAGCAGCCGACGTAAAAGAAAAAATGAATGATGCAGTAGAAAAAGCTCAAAAAACCTATAAAAGCGATATCTTTGGTTTTGGCGAAGCGTTTTACAGACAAGATGTAAAGAGATGGTACAAAATGAAAAGAGACTGGAACAGAATTTACGCAGAGGATTTAACCGTCGATTTAGATGCAAAAGTTCAAATCCGTCGCTTAGGCACGTTAAATAACTCATATATGAAGCAAATGAAGCATTAAGGAGAAAGAAAATGGAGGGATTTATCGCCTTACTTGTACTGCTTGCTTATTTGACTAAAAAAATAATGATCAACTTCCGAAAGGAAAAGTATTATCGTGAAATAGTCGTCTACCTTTGTCTCATAGGTTTGGGTCTATTCTTTTGGGGAGCGATTACACTCCGTAAAGAAGTTCCTACGCCTCTGTACTTTTTAGAGGCACTAATTAAGCCTCTTACTAGAACCGTTCATCATCTGTTATTCACGTGAGCAAGCATGTAGGAGAGAAGGTGTGTATGATGCAAATAAAAGAATTTATTAGTCCGAAACAATTTCTTTTTCTAATTTATGTTTTTTGTATCGGAAGCGCCATCTTGGCAGTTCCGGCTACATTATTAGAGACGAATAGACAAAATGCGTGGTTTTGCGGTGTGCTTGCTATTGGCTTTGCACTTTTAATCGTTGCGGTGCTTTTATGGCTGATTCAGCGTTACCCTCAGCAAACATTCATTCAAATAGCTAAAAAGGCGCTAGGTCGTTATGCCGGAACGTGTATTTCTCTTATTTACATTTTCTTTATGTTCATTCAATCTACGTTTTCGCTTCGAGACATCAGTACATTTATGACGACTCAAATTGTCCCTGAAACGCTGCCTACGTGGATTCATGCGCTTGTTCTTTTAGCTGTTATATACGGAGGGTATCTAGGTATTGAAGTGGTAGGGAGAACCGCGGAAATCTTTTTGCCGTGGATTGTGGTCCCCTTTTTATTGTTAATTGTTTTAAATATTCCTCAAATGAAAATTGATCGTCTTTATCCTTTTTTTGAATTCAGCATGGGTGATTTAGTATTAGGGACCACTTATTTTTTAGGAAACCCGTTTATGGAATTGGTTTTTATTCTAATGATTACGCCTCATGTAAAAGGTGGAAAAAAGGTAAAAAGAATGTTTGTTATCGGCACTGTCGCATCGGGCTTGACGATTACGATTGCAGTTGCGGCTTGTATATTAGCTCTTGGCGCGAATATTGCATCGATGCACAGCTACCCAGTTTATTTATTAGGAAAAATGATTTCGTTAGGTGCAACGATTCAGCATGTTGAAGTATTAGTAGCTATTATTTGGATGTTATCTATCTTTTTTAAAGTTGTCATTGTGTTCTATGCTATTCAGTTAAGTATCGTCCAACTGTGTAATTTACGGGTGCGCAATTTTTTAAGCTTTCCTTTAGGTCTAATTATTACAGGCGTGGCGTATTACATTATTCCCAATACAGCGTACTTCAATTATTTTGAAAAATATTACTGGCCGTTTTATTTATTTGTACTAAGCGTCTGTTTTCCGTTGTTATTTATTGCGCTTTCTTATATAAAGAAAAATAAGGCAGCTAAAGGCGATAGAAGCCAACAAACATAGCATTATTTATACGCATGTGGTATAATACGAGGACAATTCAAGAAGAAACTCCGTGCACGTTTGTATATGTACGGGAGAGGTTCGAAAACTCCCTCTATAAAAAACTAAGATCATCGTTGATGACAAAAGACACGGTTTTAGCGTGTCTTCTTTCACGTGCTTTTCTATCAACGCGTCTTTTTGACGTGTATGTTGGCGAGGACGTGTATCTTAGTTGCTTTTTAGGGAGATTGCTGGAAAAGAGCAGTCTCTTTTTTGTGTTATAAAATTAGTCACAAAGGGAACGAACGGTTCAATAAAGTTTCTTCTTCTTTTGATTTCAATCAAAAAGGAGACGAACAATAATGATGAAAAATGAAAAAGCTATTGTTGTATTTAGCGGAGGTCAAGATAGTACAACATGTCTATTTTGGGCTTTGAAAAACTTTAAAGAAGTAGAAACGGTTACTTTTCAATACGGTCAGCGTCATAGTCAAGAGATAGAGGTAGCAAAAGCTATCGCAGCTGATTTAGGTGTGAAGCATACCGTACTAGATATGTCACTTTTAAATCAATTAGCACCAAATGCCTTAACGCGAGATGATATTGAGATCGAGCAAAAAGAAGGAGAGTTGCCTACAACGTTTGTGGACGGCCGCAATCTGTTATTTTTATCATTTGCAGCCGTACTGGCTAAAAACAGCGGAGGCCGTCATATCGTAACAGGCGTTTGTGAAACTGATTTTTCGGGATATCCAGACTGTCGAGATGTATTTGTAAAATCGTTAAACGTCACGCTTAATTTATCAATGGACTTTGAATTTGTGATTCATACGCCGCTTATGTGGATTGATAAAGCAGAAACGTGGGCGTTAGCGGATGAGCTAGGGGCGCTTGAGTATGTGCGTGAAAAAACATTAACATGCTACAACGGTATTGTTGCTGATGGATGCGGCGAATGTCCCGCATGTCAATTGCGAAAACGCGGGTTAGATCAATACATGCAAACAAAAGAAGGAGGAGAGGAATAATGCTGCAACAAATGTATCCTCAAGTATTTCATGACTATGAATATGAACTGAACAAAGATATGCAGTTTGCTGCGGCACACTTTGTTCCTCACACAGAAGCAGGAAAATGCCGTCAAGTCCATGGACATACGTATTTTGTAAACCTAACTGTTGCCGGAGATACATTAGACGAAGCGGGCTTTTTAGTAAACTTTGCGCTATTGAAAAAAATTGTTTCTGGTCAATTTGATCATACATTATTGAACGATCATTCTATCTTTAATGAAGAAAATCCAAATGATTTTCCTACAACTGAAGTTGTTGCTCGTAAAATTTATGAGTTGGTTCAAGAATATCTAGACACACTACCAAATAAGCCTTCTTGCGTACAAGTATTCGTGCGGGAAACGCCGACAAGTTACGTAGTTTACCGCCCAAAGAAGGTGAAAAAACGTGGCTAATACAATTCCAGTACTTGAAATATTCGGACCAACGATTCAAGGGGAAGGAATGGTTGTAGGACGTAAGACGATGTTTGTTCGTACCGCGGGCTGTGATTATTCCTGCAGCTGGTGTGATTCAGCTTTTACATGGGATGGATCTGCTAAAAACGATATTCGTCAGCTAACAGCAGAACAAATTTGGACGGAGCTAAAAGAAATTGGAGGAGAGTGCTTTGATCACGTCACCATTTCTGGAGGAAACCCTGCGCTTATCAAGGCGATTGGTTCACTTGTAGAGCTTTTGCACAGTCATGGGGTAAAAGCAGCTCTTGAAACACAGGGAAGCCGTTATCAGGATTGGTTCCTAAAAATCGATGATTTAACGATTTCTCCTAAGCCTCCAAGTTCATTAATGAAAACAAATTTCTCCGTATTAGACGATATTATAGAGACATTAATAAAGGAAAAACGCATGGCGCATATAAGCATAAAAGTCGTTGTATTTAATGATGATGACTTTGAGTATGCAGCCTCTGTTCATGAACGTTATCCTGAGGTTCCATTTTTTGTTCAGGTAGGCAACGAGGACTTAACGACAATCGATAATGCGTCGTTAACACAAGAATTGCTTAAAAAGTATGAGTGGTTAATCGATAAGGCAGTGGCAGCTAAAAACATGAACGATGTAAGAGTTCTGCCGCAGGTTCACGCCCTTGTTTGGGGAAATAAACGAGGCGTGTAAGCGCATAGCAAAAAATTTACAAAGAAAAATAAAAACAGATATATACAAAATAAAAAAACGCTGTTAGAATGACAATCGTAGAAAGAGAGGAAATGCAAATGAGCGGTCGAAAAGATGAAGAATTAGAAGGTGTATCACTCCTTGGAAATCAAGGAACAAACTATTTGTTTGAATATTCACCAGAGATTCTAGAAGCATTTGATAACAAACATCCAAATCGTGATTATTTTGTGAAATTCAACTGTCCAGAATTTACGAGCTTATGTCCAAAAACAGGTCAGCCGGATTTCGCAACCATTTATATTAGTTACATTCCAGATGAAAAAATGGTTGAAAGCAAGTCGTTAAAGCTTTATTTGTTCAGCTTCCGTAACCATGGAGATTTCCATGAAGACTGTATGAACATTATTATGAATGACTTAATTAAACTGATGAATCCAAGATATATTGAAGTATGGGGAAAATTCACACCACGCGGCGGGATTTCAATTGATCCATATACAAACTATGGGCGTCCCGGTACGAAGTATGAAGAAATGGCTAATTATCGCCTGATGAATCATGATTTATACCCAGAAACAATTGATAATCGTTAATTCGAACAAACAGGTTGTGTATGCAACCTGTTTTCCATTGCAAAAACAACAGGTGAGAAGGTGAAAGAATGTCACAGAGATCAGCATTAGTATTAGGTGCAAGCGGACTTGTTGGTCAAGAACTTTTAAAAATGTTATTAAGCAACAGCTTATATAACCATGTGACAGTGTTTGTTCGAAAAAAGCTACCAATCGAACACACAAAGCTACGTCAGCTTGAAATTGATTTTTCAGAGCTTGATAAGCACGAAGAATGCTTTGCAGTTGATGATGTATATTGCTGTTTAGGCACGACAATGAAAAAAGCAAAAACAAAAGCGAAATTCATTAAAGTGGACTACGAATTTCCTTTAAAAGCGGCTAAATGTGCAGAAAAATATCGCTGCAAAAACTTTTTAACGATTACAGCAATTGGTGCTGATCTTCGTTCGCCATTCTTTTACAGTAAAGTAAAGGGGCAAGTAGAAGAAGATATCGCAAGCTTGTATATCCGTTCTACTCACTTTTTCCGCCCATCGTTATTATTAGGAAAGCGCCAAGAGTTTCGCCTATTTGAAAAGATTGGGGGATACACGTTAAAGTCGTGTTCATTTTGCCTTGTAGGAAAGTGGAGAAAGTATCGTCCAATTAAAGCGTATAACGTAGCCAAATCGATGATGAAAGCTGCCCTTGAAGATAAATGTGGCGTTCATGTACATGAAAGCCAAGACATTTATACAGGTGAATGCTATTATTCGTTTACCAACGGTAAGCGAGTATTATCAAAATAAAGAAAAGCCTCTTCATAAGAAGGGGCTTTTTTTCTATCTTCCGTCACCATCCGCATCTCCACCGCCATCTCCATCGCCATCGTGATCGTGGTTAGAAGCAGATTCACTCCAGCTTGTGTAGGAGTTAGAATCTTCTTCGGCATAATTCATGGGTTCAACGGATGTTTTTTTATTTGAAGTTTGTTTGCGTTTAAAAACGAACTGCACGATGAAAAAAAGAATGACAATAAGAGCAACGATAAACAATACAGTATCAAACATGCTAGTAATTCCTTTCGGTAAGAAGATAGTAGTAGCTTGTTCTTATTGTCACACGAAAATAAGCCCCTTTCAAGAAAAAATGGGGCCTGTTTTTGTTTCTTTAAGGAAACTTTTTTTATCTCAGCCATATATTATTGTATAAAGAAACATTTTAGAAAAGAGGGAGTACAGTGAAAAAAAGTTCGAAGGATGTTAAGGTGCAACAGTATATTTACCTCATGTATAAGCTGGGGATTATTACAGAAGAACAAAAGAATCAATTCTTTCAAAATCAATAAAAAAGCAACCGCTTTTGCTTTCCGGCTGCTTTTTTCCTTTACATAGCTGGATTAATGATGGTGTAGTTTTTGTGGTTGACAACAGTTCGCTGTTCTAAGTCTAAATCGCGGTAGTTTGTCATGTAAGTCAAATCTACAATCACGGAGTTTTCATTTACTTTTTCGACAATGCCCTGTAAGCCATTTTTAAATTCTATCAAGTTTCCTACCTCTGCTATTTTCATGATTCATCGCTCCTTTGTTTTAAATTAGTTCATTATAAATTTTTTCAATAATTTTAATTTTAAAAATAGTAAAACTAGTTAGCGTTTTCTTTTTTACAATTTTGCCTTAAAACTGGGAATTAGTAAAGGGTTTTTTGAAAAAATATAAAATAAAATTGAAAAAATAAGTAAAATGTGCTGAGAAATAAAAGGAATTGGTAGCTTTAACGAAAGAGAGAAGCAGGACAGTTCCATCTTTGTTCATCTTTCGTTATAATAAACGAGGTATAATCTTGTCATAAATTATAAGAATTAGAAGGTGTAGAAATTGAAAGATACTGGACTCGTGCTCGAAGGAGGCGGTATGAGAGGCCTTTATACAACTGGAGTTTTAGATTACTTTATGGAAAGAAATCTGTATCTTCCGTATGTAATTGGCGTTTCAGCCGGCGCTTGTCATGCCACTTCTTATTTATCTAGACAAATAGGAAGAAGTCGCAAAGCTAATTTAGATTTTTTAGAGGATCCTCGCTACTTGTCGTGGAAAAATTATTTTAAAACAAAAGAGATATTTGGAATGGATTTCGTTTTTGATGAAATTCCTAATCAGCTTCTTCCATTTGACTTTGAGGCATTTGCTGAGCGTACAGAGAAGCTTGTAGTAGGAGCAACGGACTGCGTGACGGGAGAACCTGTTTATTTTGATGAGTATGACCGGGACATTTTGACAGCGGTTCGCGCTTCTAGTTCCCTTCCATTTTTAGCACCTGTCGTTACATATAAAGGAAAAGAGCTGTTAGACGGAGGAATCAGTGATCCGATTCCAATCAAAAAAGCAGTGCAGGATGGATATAGAAAAAATATTGTTGTGCTAACGCGAAACGAAGGATATCGAAAAAAGAAATCAAATATGCTTTGGTTATTGAAGCGCAAATACCGTCATTATGATGGGCTGACTCGTGCGCTTGAGAACCGCTATAAATTGTATAATGAAACATTGTCATATATTGAAGAACAGGAAAGACAGGGGAATATCTTTGTGATTCGTCCGCAAACCCCTCTTGTAGTAGGGCGAATTGAGAAGAATCGTGAGCGTCTCGACGCTCTTTACAACCAAGGATATAAAGAAGCTGAAGCTCAATTTGCATCTCTGCAAAATTGGCTGAACAGTTAAAAGCGAGGTGAAACTGAATGGATGAACAAACAGCGATAAACATGTTGAATGAGTTAAGTGAAGGAAAAGTAACCGAAATTAAAGTTAAAAAAGAAGACTTTCTTGCTTTTCGCCCTTTTTTAGTAAATCGCCCTGATTTCAAACATTTTCGTGGAATAGCTGGACGCGGTGGAGATTTCACCTATACGTATCTAGAAATTCCTAGGAGCTAAACGAAATGATGGCATTATTTGATTATGCCTTATATAATGGATGTATGAGCCTGTACAGTAGAGAATATACTGTTACAAGTGCTTGTGCGTTTATTTAGTAACGTACGGTAAGAGCGAATAAACGTGTTTAGTTATAGGAGGGATATTATGGATGAGTTTCGAAAAAGTACAGCACCTTTTTATTTTGCAGATCATATATGGAAAGATAAAAATGGAATGACGACTTATGGGATGCTGTTAACGAACCGGCCCGAAGATGACGGGGACTATGACCTCCATTCGTTATTAGAAGAAGCATATGTAGATCATAAAAAAATTCTAATTACTACTGTTTACGACAACAGTGAACAGCAGTTGAGCGGATACGTGATACATTTATCAGATGATCAAGACGTCTTTACGTTTATGGATGATACGGGTGCTAAGCTAGTGATTGATTTCTATGATGTTGTAGAAATTGAGATCGAAGATTAAAAAGAGCTGAATGTTGATTACAACATTCAGCTTTTTTGTGTAAAAGTAGATGAATTTAAATGTTTATCATAAGAATTATAAGGGAAAAACAAATGAAGAAATTTCTGATTAAACTGAAATAAAGCGGGAAAATATACCTGCATTTTAGAAAAATTACCGTGATTATGACAAAAAACAAGGTACAATGTCATAATTGTGTTTCGAACGTAATTTTGTTCATCAAACTTAAAGAAATGTAACTGAATCGTTCGGTGAAACCCCTATATAGCTATGATAGAGTAATACCATACGAAATTTCAGGAGGTATTACCTATGAAACATAGTTATATGAAATCAATGGTAGTAGCTTGTTTAGCTACTCTTTCATTTATAGGTTTTAATGCAACAGCTACGGCTGCAACTAATTATAAAGTAGTCAAAGGCGATAGTCTTTGGAAGTTAGGTAAAAGATATAGTGTAACAATTGACGATATTAAAAAAATAAACAATCGTCAAGGAGATATGATTTATATTGGTGAAACATTAGCGATTCCGAGTGAGACAAAAGTGCTGGCTGCTGAAACAACGGAACCTTCAACGGCAGCACCGGCTAATACGGTTAAGCCAGAAGCAAAACCCGCAGAGCAGGAAACACCTGCAGTTTCGATCTCTGCAAGTGAAAAAGATTTATTAGCTCGCTTAGTAGAAGCTGAAGCAAAAGGCGAATCATATGAAGGAAAAGTAGGGGTAGCAACAGTGGTGTTAAACCGTGTAGATTCTCCGAAGTTTCCAGATACGGTAACAGGAGTTATTAAACAAGTTGTCGGAAAAGCATACGCTTTTTCACCGGTCCAAAACGGATCAATTAACAAACCTGCTTCAGAAGATTCGAAAAAAGCAGTAGAGCAAGCATTGACTAGAAAAGATCGTTTAGACGATTCCATTTACTTTTATAATCCAAAAACAGCTACCGATAACTGGATTCGTTCACGTGCTGTAATTAAAACAATTGATCATCATGTATTTGCCAAATAAAAAAGAGCCGTTCTGGCTCTTTTTTTTAGTCTAAAAAGATATCTCGTTCCAAACTGCCTTCAGAACCTGTTAAAACCAGACCAATATCCGTATCAGCTTCTAAGTTCTGAACGATAGTAAAAGGCACTTTATGTTGGTTAGCCGCTTGAATATAGGGGGAGAGGTATGAATAAGACAAGGAGCCATTTAAAAACAAATGACCGTCTTTCACTTTTTTTAAAAGAGGCTTTATTTTTGCTGCATCCTTTTTCATGACTTGCCCTTTTTTTAGCGCAATTTCAATATTTTCACGTAGAGCAGTTAGGAAATATCTTCTTTCGTCTCTTTTTGTTTCCTTTGCTCCGTACATTCCTCGTTCTAAGTATTCTTCTAGTTGATCAGACATTGCGTCACTTCCTTTCGTTATAAACTATAAACGATTATGGCTATAAGTAAAAGGCTTAGGAAAAAAGGAAAATCACTGTGCTATATCACCTGTTTTTTTGCTGAGTACAAAGAAAAACAAAAAATGTGTTGAAATTTAGCCTGAAATATTGTTTAATGTAAATAGATAGAAAATCATATCGGTTTTTTATTAAAGGTTTGTAAGCGATTACAGATATACATACATAGCAGCGTTTGGGGAGACGCTCCTATGATTTTATGTTCAAAGCGCATTGTATAAAAAGGGGATTATATAGCTTTAGGGCATATACGGTCAAGCAAAGGGTCAGATAAATTAATAAAAAATCGCTATGTATTTTCATAAGAAGAACGGTCAACATTTTTGTTGAGCGTTCTTTTTATGCGTTCATATTATGTTTATTTCTCATTGCATTTCTCTTATTTTACATAAGCTACATGTAGTATGTTTCAAAGCCTTAAAAAATATATGTCTGTACGCTTGTTTAATCCTAATGAGGTGGTAGAAAAGGAATATTTTTTAAGAAATCACAAAAAAAGAGGCGATTGCCTATGCAAGAAGTAGGTGAATAACATATGTAATAAAGAGAATGAAATATAATTTGAGGAGGCATGTATCATGCAAGAATTTGATATTAATGACATAAGAAGACCATTCGGTGGTTTTGGAGGATTTGGAGGCTTTGGTCGTCCAGGATTCGGTTTCGGGCGCCCAGGTTTTGGTTTCGGTCGTCCTGGTTTTGGCTTCGGCCGTCCGGGGTTCGGCTTTGGCTTTGGTCGCCCTTGGGGTTGGGGCTTTGGAGCTCCATTTCTTGGAGGATTAGTTCTTGGAAGTGCACTAGGAGGTCCAGGTTATTACGGTTATCCAGCACCATATTATCCGCCGTACCCACCATATTATCCTTATTATTATTAAAACAATGAGCGCTGATAAAGCGCTCTTTTATTATGTCCAGTCCAAGGTATATATAGAATGAATGCAAGACGTTACGTTTAGAAAATGATAACAGTTTTAAATAAGGAATGAACGCTTAAGCTAAAGGAGACAAGTTTTCCTTGCAACAATTGTTGATTTTGCTATAATAACTTCGGTGGCATTTTTGGTCACTGGGTGGGCGAGGGATAGATGAAAAGAAGGAAATTAGATTGAACGCATTATTTGAAAAGTTGTTTCGTTTAAACGACCACCAAACAACTGTCGGAAAAGAAAGCTTAGCTGGGGTCATTTCATTTCTTTCCATCGTGTATATTATTGCTGTTAATTCAACCATTTTGTCTGATGCCGGTATTCCGCTTGAAGCAGGAATATTCGCAACAGTAGCTTCGGCTTTTGTAGGCTGTGTTATTATGGCTTTTTGGGCAAATGCGCCTCTCATCCTGGTGCCAGGTATGGGGATTAATGCATTGTTTACGTATACGATGGTTCAATCAATGGGGTTATCTTGGCAAGAAGGGTTATTAGCAGTAGTGATATCCGGCTTTCTTTTTATAGCATTAGCTTTTTCACGACTGTCTGCCAAAATTGTCTCTTCGATTCCGCATTCGCTAAAAGAAGCGATAACAGTCGGTGTTGGCTTATTTTTAACATTTATCGGTTTGCAAAAAGGGAAGCTTGTAGTTCCAAGCGAAAACACTTTTGTAGCACTTGGAGACTTGTCAGATCCGTTTGTGATCAGTACGCTGTTGACGTTAATTATCACAATCGTACTGTTTATCCGAAATGTGAAAGGTAACTTTTTGTTAAGCATGATTGCTGGATCAGTCCTTGCCTTCTTACTTGGTGTAAGAAGCGGTGCAGAAAAAGGACAGTCGGCTGGGAGCGTGAACGACTTCTTTAGCAGCTTTGGCACATTGTCTTTTGGAGCTATTGGAGACGTTGCGTTTTGGGCAGCTGTCTTTTCATTAACAATGGTATTGATTTTTGAAAATATCGGTTTGCTGCATGGTCAGCTAGGTATGATGAATCAAGATAGCAAATTTCCGCGGGCCTTTCAAGCAACAGCCGCCTCAGCTTTGCTAAGCGGCGTGTTTGGAACAAGTCCAACGGTGTCTTCTGTAGAAGGAGCATCTGGTATTGCAGCTGGAGGGCGAACGGGTTTAACATCGCTGATTACAGGAGTTTTATTTTTAAGTTCACTTCTGTTTATTCCATTTATCAAGCTGGTGCCAGATAGTGCTATTGCACCTATTCTTATTGTTATTGGAGCATTGATGATTCAAAATATCAAAAACATCAATTTACAGGACTTAACAGAAGGTTTCCCTGCATTTTTAATTATTGCGCTTATTCCTCTTACGTACAGCATTGCTGATGGAATTGCATTTGGGTTCATTGCGTATCCACTGCTTAAATTATTCCTTGGTAAAATGCGTGAAGTATCGATGTTTATGTATGTAAGCGCGCTGTTGTTTTTCTTGAATTTTGTGCTGCATTATATTGCTTAAAATAGACAGCTGAGTACTTTTGCTCAGCTGTTTTTTGTGTTTGCGGTAAAGAATCCTCTTTTTAGATATCATACTCCGTATTTCGTGTCCTTTGGCTAATCTGCCGCTTCTAAAATGACGTTTCCTGCGTAAAGTAGTACAGAAGTCGTAGGGGGATATAAGGGGGAGAAAACGATGGGAATTAAATTAATTAAAATATCAGCCGTTTATTTTGGAATTGGCATCATATTGGGGTATTATATGTCAATTGTTCACAGCTACGCTTTGACACCTGTTCACGTGCACATCAATTTATTAGGATGGACATCGCTTACGTTAGCGGGAATTATTTATTATTTGTTTCCTGCGTTTAGCGAAAGTAAATTAGCCAAACTGCACGTATGGTTGCATAATATAGGATTACCGGTCATGATGATTGGTTTATTTTTCATGATCGTACTAGAAAACCAAGCTTTTACACCCGTAGTGGCAGCAGGAGCAACACTTACGGCTATTGGCGTTTTAATTTTCGTATATCACATCCTTAAAAATTTGAAATCTGAACGATGAACGAAGAAGGTCGTTGACGATGGCTGCTAATTTCAAAAGGAAAAAGAACCAGCTATAGCGAATATACATGTAAACAAGGTGAAAGTGTGATTTACATAAAGATGTGCTAGGCATCTTTATAAGGAGGGGTAAGCTGCAGGGATTTCTAGCTCTTATAAAAGCCAATAAAAGGGCTGATTATAAGTTTCTTGCGGCGGAGATACTATGGGAGAACATCAACAATTAGTGCGTGTTAGGGAGCTAGCAAATGAAATTATTCGACTTCGTCTTCAAGACCGTACGACTTATGACGAATTAGAGTTGCAAAATAATGTAGAGTTGTTGTCTCGTTCTGTGGTTGACTTAGTAAACATTATGTTAGCCGAAGATGTGGATTCGTCTACGTCTTTAAAAGCTACAGCTTCTAAAATGAAAATGGTGTATAATAACATGCATCAAGCTGAGAAAAAAGATTATTTGCATTTCTAATTGCTAGGCTCCTTTTCGCCACAAACGAAATGGAGGTGTACGAGGCAGATGCTATCGTCACTAACGACTTCTGAAGCTATTGTAGCATCCGTTCTTGCACTGGTTGTCATTGCCGTTTCCATTATCTTTTTTGCCACTCTTATTATGGTTGTTGTTCGACGAGAAAGAATCAGCAGCTTGGTTAATCACGGAGAGCATGCAGATGGGAAGCAAAAAAGCTTAGGTGAATTTTTTCGTTCTTTACGAAAAAAATAACTACCGTTTTCTTATTAAATAGATAAAAGCGGTCAATTTAAACGTTGACCGCTTTTTTTAGGTTGTTTGCTTATTTTTTTCTAAAACAATACGCGCTGCTTCACTAACTGATGACACAACAGCAGAGGCGTGGCGCTGAACAGCTTCAGGAGCTGTAGCCATAGCGAAACTGTTCGGCGTTAATTGGAACATAGGAATATCATTAAATGAATCCCCCACACATGCAATTTCCTCTGGTTTTAGCTGAAGATGATTTAATAAAATTTCAATGGCATTTCCTTTGCTGATATGTTTAGGCATAATATCCAAACACTGCTTGGCAGAAATATATGTATCAATATAATCACCAAACTCTTCGTTCACTTCTTTTTGCAGAGCTACCATTTCATCATGATCTCCAAGAACCGTGATTTTAGATGGAGAAAGAGCGTGACCAAATGAATCTGTCATTTCAATTTGTTCTTCGATAGGGAAAAACATGTGAGTTTCAATTGCTTCAATAATTTCATTTCGCTGCTCTACATAATTGGTGTCGTTTGAACAGACAAGCGTAATACGGTTAGGATCTATCGTTTTTTTATAAAGTTGAACCGCTAAATCATCTTCAAACACTTTTCCATGAAGTTCTTGATTTTCTTTGGTCCACACAAATCCTCCGTTTTGGCTTATGCGATGAAATGTATTGTTAATATCAGTAGAAATTTTTAAAATTTCCGTATCCATTCGTCCAGAAGCAAGACAAACCTCTACTCCTTGGCGCTGAAGTTCACTAAGTGCGTCTGCATTATGCTGTTCTACGTATTTTTCTTCGTGTAAAAGAGTGCCATCTAAGTCGCTTACAAATAATTTGATCATTTCTTGAAAATTCCTTTCCCTGAAAAATTTGCTGTGGTAAGAGTGTTACAAATTTATTACATTCCTTATTCTATCAGTGTTTCCCAAGAAACTCATAAAAAAAGCTCAAACCTGCGGTGAATTCAAAGAGATTGAGACATAACTACATCAATTTTTCCCGCAGGAGTCTTCGCCTTGCCCTTCAATAAACAGCTAGAAACAGCTACATGAAATCTAGTTCACCATCATAATGAAAAAATCCGAATGGAGTTGATTCTCAGTCAAGAATCTGAATTCACCGTTCGGATCTTTCTTCAGCTAAAATACATTTGTCGCAGCCTTTTTTTCAGATTTGTTCACTGTGAAAAAACAGCCGCGGTCTAAAAGACCGCGGCCATATTTTATAATACGTTAAAATATTTCGCTTCAGGATGTGCAAAAACAAGGGCTGTAACAGAAGCTTCTGGTTCCATCATGAAACCGTCTGTTAACTGAATGCCGATGTCTTCAGGTTTAAGTAATTTAAACAGTTTTGCTTGGTCCTCAAGGTCTGGACATGCAGGATATCCGAATGAAAAACGCTGACCTTGGTATTTGGCTGAAAAACGCTCCGCCATTGTAAAGTCAGGCGAATCGGGGAATCCCCAGCGGTCACGAATTTGCTGATGAACACGTTCTGCTAATCCTTCAGCTAGTTCAAGCGCAAGAGCTTGGAACACGTGACTCTTTAAAAACTCGCCGTTTTCTTTGAATTTCGCGGCGCGTTCGCGAATGCCTGTTCCTGCTGTTACAGAGAAGAAACATACATAGTCCATCTCTTTTTCTTTAGGCTTTGCAAAATCAGATAAGCACAGGAACTGTCCTTTTGCTTGTCGAGGGAAGGTAAAGCGTTCAATTTCTGTTTTTTCATCAGCAGGATCATAAATAATTAAATCATTTCCGTCTGCTTGAGCAGGGAAGAACTGATAAATAACCGCTGGCTTAATTAAGTTTTCTTTTAGTGCCAGTTCGAGCAGGTCATCAACGGTTTCTTTTAATTGAACAGCACGCTCGTCTTTTTCAGCAAGCAGCTTATTCACTTTTCCTTTTAGTCCTAAGTGATGGCCTAAAAGCATCTGCCAGTTAATATACGGAAGAACCTGTGCCAAATCGTAGTGTTTGACAACGTGCCGCTTTAAATCAGCCGGTACAAAAACAGGAGCGTCCGTTGAAATGGCGGATCTTTCTAAAACAGCCGTAGCTGCTTGAGCGGTTTGAGGCTGGCGTTCTCGAACCGTTACTTTCTTTTCTTGCCGCGTTTTTAAATCTGCTAAAAGCTGAATAACTTCTTCTTTGTTCTGCAGCTTATTTGCTAACGCTAATCCGTCCATCGCATCTTTGGCGTAGAGGACCGCACCTTCATATTCCGGGGCAATTTTAAAGTCAGTAAATTTACGGGAAAGGGCAGCGCCTCCTACCATAATTGGAACATCAATGCTTGATTGTGTTAAATCTTGGGCAGTCAAAACCATTTGCTGAGCTGATTTTACTAGAAGACCTGACAGGCCAATGATGTCTGGCTTTTCTTCTTTTACTGCTTCAATCAGCTGCTGCGGCGTTACTTTAATCCCTAAATCAATTACTTTAAAACCATTGTTGCTTAAAATGATGTCTACTAAGTTTTTACCGATATCATGCACGTCGCCTTTAACCGTTGCAAGAATAACTTTGCCTTTTCCAGAATCATTTTCAGTTGCTTCCATATGAGGTTCTAAAAAGGCAACGGATGCTTTCATCACTTCCGCACTTTGAAGCACTTCTGCTACAATCAGCTGGTTGTCATTAAACAAACGTCCAACTTCCGCCATGCCCTTCATAAGCGGTCCGTTAATAATATCTAACGGATCATCATATTGAGCTAAAGCCTGTTCTAAATCAGGAAGCAATCCTTCTTTTGTACCTTCGACAATATACATTGCCAATCGTTCTTCGAGTGTTAACGTAGAAATTTCTACTTTTGCTTCTTTCTTTTTATCACGATAAAAGTCGGTAAACGTGCTTAACGTTTCATCAGTTGTGTTAAATAATAACGCATTAGCAAGCTCAATTTCAGCTTCTGGAATAGAAGCATAGCGTTCTAACTTTTCGGTATTGACAATGGCATAATCGAGTCCAGCCTGCGTACAGTGATAAAGGTAAACGGCATTTAGTACTTCACGTCCGACTGGAGGAAGACCGAATGACACGTTACTTACGCCAAGAATGGTCAGGCAATCAGGCAGGGCTTCTTTAATCATTTTAATTCCCTTAACTGTTTCTTCAGCAGAACCAATATATTGTTCATCACCAGTCCCTACAGGAAACACAAGAGGGTCAAAAATAATATCTTTTGGATTAAAGCCATGTTTTTCAACAAGCAAATCATGTGAGCGTTTAGCAATCTCTACTTTTCGTTCTGCAGTAACGGCCATGCCTGTTTCATCGATTGTACCGACAACCAGAGCTGCACCGAATTTTTTTACTAGCGGTAAGATTGCATCAAAACGCTCTTCACCATCTTCTAAGTTAATGGAGTTAATAATGACCTTACCTTGTGAGTACGTTAAAGCTTTTTCAATAACTTTCTCGTCCGTTGAATCGATTACAAGAGGAACCTTCACTTTTTTTACAACTTCTTGAATAAATTCCTCCATGTCTTCCATTTCTTCACGGTCTGGATCTGCTAAGCAAATATCAATAACGTGAGCACCATTTTTAACTTGAGCACGCGCAATTTCAGATGCTTCTTCAATTTTTCCTTCCGCAATCAGACGCTTGAACTTGCGAGAACCGATTACATTCGTACGTTCTCCCACAAAAAGAGGGCGCATAGAATCGTCATATACAAGTGGTTCAATACCGGTTACAGCATGGTTATGCTCGGAGCGATCGAGCGAACGAGGCGCAACCTCTTTTACCGCTTCAGCCAGTGCTTTAATATGAGCAGGCGTTGTACCACAGCATCCGCCTACAAAGTTCAGCCAGCCTTTATCAGCAAACCCTTTAATTTTTTGAGCAAGCAGCTCAGGGGATTCATGATAATTGCCTTCTTCATCGGGAAGTCCAGCGTTTGGATAACAGCTAACTGCTGAAGTGGCTAGGTCTGAAAGAGAGCGAATATGATCCGTCATAAATTCAGGGCCTGTCGCGCAGTTAAGTCCGACTGAAAGAGGCTTCATGTGTTCCAGTGATAAGTAAAAAGATTCGATATCTTGACCAGCGAGAGTTGTTCCCATAGGCTCAATTGTTCCTGAAATCATAATAGGAACTTCGGTTTTTAGTTTTTCAAACGCCGCTGTAATCCCTAGAAACGCGGCTTTTACGTTCAGCATGTCTTGACAGGTTTCGACTAAAAGTAAGTCAACGCCGCCGTCTAACAAACCCCGAACTTGCTCTTCGTACGATTCTACTAACTCAGGGAATGTAATGCCTCCGGTAACAGAGAGAGTTTTAGTGGTAGGACCGATAGCTCCAGCTACGAACCTAGGCCATTCGGGAGTTGAATATTTATCGCGGGCTGCACAAGCAAGCTTCACAGCTTCGATATTCAATTCATAAGCCAAGTGACCTAAATCGTATTCATCAAGTACGGTAGATGTTGAGCCAAACGTATTGGTTTCAATGATGTCGGCACCTGCTGCAAAGTACTCTTCATGAATGCGCTGAATCACATGAGGCGCTGTTCGAGTCAAATATTCGTTACAGCCTTCATATTCTTCGCCGCCAAAATCTTCAGCGGTTAAATCAGCATCTTGAATCATCGTTCCCATTGCTCCATCGATGACGAGTATTCGCTTCTTTAGTTGTTGTTCGATAAGTGAGCTCATTTATATCTTCCTTTCTGATGTAACAAGTTGCTTGTCATGAATATAGCGTGTTAGAATCTCGGTCATTTCATAGCGCATAAACGGCGTAATTAAGTAAATACCGTCAAATAACTCATATGCTGTATCAATTAAGTTTTTTGCAATCGCAAGACCTTCGACTTCACCGCGAATCCGGTCATTTCCCGTTGCATCCATGCGTTCTAGAATATCTTCTGATAATTTAATTCCAGGTACTTCATGGTGAATAAATCGAGCATTTCTTGCGCTTGTTAACGGCATGATCCCGATGTATACCGGTGTTGTTAAATGTTTGGTTGCTTCATATACCTCTTCAATTTGCTTAGTTGAATAGAGAGGCTGAGTAATGAAATAGTGAGCCCCGCAGTCGATTTTCTTTTCCAAACGCTGAACGGCTCGGTCTAAGTGACGCACGTTTGGATTAAAGGCAGCTGCGATGGAAAAATTGGTTTTTTGACCAAGCGGTTTACCGGAATAAGATAGTCCTTCATTAAACTGAGCGATTAAACTAATCAAGTCAAATGAAGATAAATCGTAGACCGAAGTGGCGCCAGGGAAATCGCCAACTTTTGACGGATCACCGGTAATTGCAAGCACTTGATTCATTCCTAGCGTATGAAGTCCCATTAAATGAGATTGAAGTCCAATTAAATTTCGGTCGCGACAGGTAATATGAATAAGCGGTCGTGCTTTTGTTTCTTGCTGCATCAGTGTTGCCATTGCCAAGTTGCTGATGCGAGGTGAGGCAAGAGAATTATCAGCTAATGTAATAGCATCTACGCCGACTTTATCAAGTGCTTTTGCGCCTTCTAAAAATTTCGTCGGACCAAGCTGTTTAGGCGGATCTAGCTCGACGATAACCGAGCGGCGCTTCTTCACAATTTCATGCATATGAGGTTTATCCTGCTGCTCACGCTCTTGAACCGTAACGGCTGGTCTCATTTTAACGACTTTGCTTGTAATCGGAGGCAGGTCTTTTAAGGCAGATGACATTGCGCGTACGTGAGCTGGTGTTGTACCGCAGCATCCTCCAATTAAGCGAACCCCTTGTTCGCGGAATAAACGCGCGCTTTCTACAAAGTAGTCTTCATTAGTTTCATATTCCAGCTTTCCTTCCACATACGCCGGAAGGCTGGCATTAGGGTAAGCAGATAAGAAAGCACGATCAGGAAGCGGTACTTCTTCAAGAGACTGAATCATATGATAAGGACCTAAGCGGCAGTTTAGCCCGACAACATCTGCTCCCAACGCTTCTAATTCTTTTAATGCATCTGCTAAAGGACGGCCATCTTGCAGCACGCCAATATCATGCAGGGAAACGTGGGTAATAATAGGCTTATCCGTTTCTTTTCTTGCCAGTGTAAGAACGGTCTTTAATTCTTCGAAATCATAGTATGTTTCAAATAAAAGGCCATCCACGCCTTCATTTAAAAGCCAAAACATTTGTTCACGAATGCTTCGCTTAACCTCTTCTAAACTAATAGCGTTTTTTTGGAAAGAACGAATTCCGCCGAGTGTACCAACCACGTAAGCCTGATCTTTTGCAGCTTGTTTCGCTAATTTTACACCAGCAACATTGATGTCTTTGACTGAATCTTCTAATCCATAACGGGCAAGTTTTTGATAATTAGCAGCGTACGTATTTGTTTGAATAACGTTTGCACCAGCTTCTACATAGGCTCTGTGAATACGAGAAACCTCTTCTGGTTTGGTGATGTTTAGTTCTTCAAAACAGCTGTCAATACCGTGTGAGTAAAGGAGGGTACCAGTGGCACCATCCCCAATTAAAATTTTAGACTTTAAATCTTCAAGTAACCCCATGTCAAAACCTCCTTAAATTGTTCCGCTTCTATTTCACGAGTGATTCGTTTTATGCAATATGCCGATAAAATAGAAAAAGTCTTCTTAAGAAGAAGACTTTTTTCGCCTTCTTATCTTCCAAGCAATAAATTGCTTGCTGGATTTAGCACCATGTCTCTAACGACTGGTTGCTGAGGTTTCAAAGGGCCAGTCCCTCCACCTCTCATGATAAGAATCAATTGTATATAATTGAAACATATTTTTTTAAATAGAAAGAATACTTATTTAATAATTTATCTGATTTTTAGAAATTATACAACAGTAAATTGTGAATTTCCAGCAAATATTGAGGGAAATTTAAAAGCTAAAGGGAAAATATCCGTATATTTTGTTTAAAAATGACTGTTATGTTAGGGGTTAAGGAGTTTTTTGTGAGAAATACAAAAAGAAAATGAAAAATAAAAAATAAACGAAAAGGCACAAGCGCTGGGATATGCGTAGATTTACACGTAAAAAGGCTCGTCTTTTTTTAATCGTTTCTACATATAGTGAACTATGAAGGGTAGAAGGGTGATGGGCATGAAAAGGTGGAAACTCACGCTGCAGGTTGCTGCTACGTATGTAGGCACCGTTGTAGGAGCCGGTTTTGCAACAGGCAAGGAAATCGTTCAATTTTTTACACAGTACGGGGAACTTGGAATGGTCGGAATTTTGGTCAGCGGCTTGTTTTTTATTTGGCTAGGTTCAAAAATGATGCTGCTTTCGCACGCAATTGGGGCTTCTTCTTATCAGCAGCTTAATACATATTTATTTGGTGATGTGCTTGGAAAAGCGGTAAACGGTGTAATGATTGTCATTTTATTTGGAGTAACTTCAGTCATGCTAGCGAGTACGGGGGCAATAGGAAAAGAACAGTTTGGACTGTGGCCTCCTGTTGGGATGATTTTTACAATTGTTTTAACTTATATATTTATCGCAAAAGGAATTAACGGTATTTTAATGGTTAATTCTCTTGTTGTGCCGATGATGCTTTCATTTGCTTTTATCATCTTTGTGCCAAATATCAGCTATTTCTCACTGATTCAAACGAAGCCGGATTTAACGCTCGTCACGCAGTGGAAGTGGGCGGTTAGTCCCTTTTTATATATTTCCCTAAATCTAGCTTTGGCTCAGGCCGTTTTGGTTCCATTAGGAAGCTCCGTGAAGGATAGGAGCGTGATTAAAAAAGGGGCCGTAATAGGAGGGTGTGTACTTACGTTTATGCTTGTTTCTACTCATCTTGCCCTTTCCAATTTGCCTTATTCATTTCAACTTGATATTCCGATGAGTGCCGTTGTTAAAAATATCTCAGCGTGGGTGAATGTTTTATTTACGGTAGTTGTGTTAGGCGAGATTTTTACTACATTGATTGGAAATGTATTTGGAATCGCTAAGCAGCTTCAGTCATTTCTTCCCCTGAATGACAAACAAGCTTTTGCGTTTATTATCTTGGCCTGCTTTATTATTGGGCAATTCGGATATGCCCAGCTTCTTGAGTTTTTGTATCCGATATTTGGCTATATTGGACTAGCTTTTGTATGGATGCTATGTATTAAAAAAGAAAAAATAAGCTAAAAGCTGGATTTTAAAGAATAGATGTGAAAAAACGAAGTTAAATGATGTGACAAGTCGATTTTACTTTGCTATAATGTAAAACAAATAAGACTATAGCAGTCGAATATATTATCCTTCGGGGTCGGGTGTAAGTCCCAACCGGCGGTGATAAAGCGTATGCTTTTAAGCCCGTGACCCGTTTTCATACGATGTATGTTAGCGGTGGATCTAGTTAAAATCTAGAGCCGACAGTAAAAGTCTGGATGGGAGAAGGATCAGGAAGCACAGTTGTTTTTTTGTGTTGAATTAATAAGGGACACGTTTGCCTTTTTTAAAGCTACCCTTGTTTTTGTACACAAAATATAACTGTTTATTTCGTATACAATTAGCGGAATTTTGCATAGATAAAACTGATTCAGCTCAGCCGACCCCTTGGACATTTGTTCAAGGGGCTTTTTTATTTTCAGTGGTTGGGGGAAAGATAAATATGAAAAAAAAGCAGCTGCTATTTCAAAACGGTATAAGAAGTTGGAATAGCGCCAAAGCAGGTGAAGAAAATGTTCACAGGTATCATTGAAGAGATTGGAAAAATAAAACGTATTCAAAAGGCCACAGAAGCAATTGTTCTTACGATTGATGCGAAGACCGTGTTAGAAGATGTGAACTTAGGGGACAGTATTTCAGTTAACGGCGTTTGTTTAACCGTAACGGCTTACTCTCAAAATGAATTTACGGTCGATGTCATGCCGGAGACGATTAAAGCAAGTACCCTTCAGCTTCTAACCGTTGGATCACGTGTTAACTTAGAGCGGGCGATGGCTGCAAATGGCCGATTTGGAGGGCATTTCGTTAGCGGACACGTTGATGGAATTGGAACCATTGTAAGCAAAACACGTAAAGGAAATGCCTTTTATTATGAAATTCAAGTCGATCCCGAACTTCGTGAATTTATGATGTTAAAAGGGTCTGTTTCCGTAGACGGAACAAGTCTTACTATTTTTGATGTCAGCAACCAATCATTTACTATTTCTCTTATTCCTCATACGGTGCTTCACACAGTCGTTGGAGACAAACAGCGAGGAGACAAGGTGAATATTGAATGCGATATGTTAGCTAAATATATGCATCAGATGATGACAAATAAGTCAACCCCTGGCGCCTCGAATCGTTTAGGTAACATGAAGGATTTATTGCAGCAGCATGGTTTTACAAATTAACAGTGAGGTGAAAGAGATGTTTCATAAAGTAGAAGAAGCCATTGAAGAGTTAAAAAAGGGAAAAGTGGTTATTGTATGCGATGATGAAGATCGAGAAAACGAAGGAGATTTTATTGCATTAGCCGAAAAAACGACGCCTGAGGTTATTAACTTTATGGCTACTCATGGAAGAGGATTAATTTGTACACCTGTTAATGAAGAAATTGCGCATAAATTGAATCTTCACCCGATGGTAGCGAACAATACGGATGTACATGGAACAGCATTTACAGTAAGTATTGATCATATTTCAAGTACAACAGGTATCAGTGCATACGAACGCTCTGCTACGGTTATGGCTCTTGTAAATGAAGCGACGGTAGCAAGTGATTTTCAACGCCCAGGACATATTTTCCCATTGATTGCAAAAGATGGGGGCGTTCTGCAGCGTGCAGGTCATACAGAGGCTGCTGTTGATTTAGCAGTATTAGCAGGAGGAAAGCCTGCGGGTGTTATTTGTGAAATTATGAATGAAGATGGAACAATGGCACGTGTACCAGATTTAACAAAAATTGCAGAACAATTTGATTTAAAAATGATTACAATAAAAGATTTGATTGCCTACCGCCGCAAACATGACCAGCTTATTAGCCGTGAAGTAGAAGTGAGCTTACCTACGGCATTTGGTGAGTTTAAAGCTGTAGGATATACAAATAAACTTGATAATAAAGAACATGTGGCTCTTATCAAAGGTGATATTGATCATAATAGCCCCGTTCTCGTTCGCGTTCACTCTGAGTGTTTGACTGGAGATGTGTTTGGTTCTGAACGCTGCGACTGCGGTCCTCAGCTTCACGCAGCTCTTACGCAAATTGAAGCAGAAGGACGCGGCATTCTGCTGTATATGCGTCAAGAGGGCAGAGGTATTGGCTTACTAAATAAGCTAAGAGCATATAAGCTGCAGGAAGAAGGATACGATACCGTAGAAGCGAATGAAAAACTCGGGTTTGCGGCGGATCTGCGAGAGTATGGAATCGGTGCTCAAATCTTAAAAGACCTTGGAGTCAAACAAATGAAGCTTTTAACGAATAACCCTCGTAAAATTACTGGGCTAAAAGGCTACGACCTTGAAGTGATCGAGCGAGTGCCTCTTCAAATGCCGGCAGTGGATGCCAATAAAAAATACTTAGATACAAAAGCTAAAAAATTAGGTCATTTATTACATTTATAATTTTACACTTTTTTTCGTTATAACAAATGAAGCTAATTCATGAAAAGAAATGTAAATAACTATATATTAATACTAGCAGGAGGAACAAAAGATGAATCATTTATATGAAGGAAATTTAGTAGGCACAGGATTAAAAATCGGAATCGTGGTAGGGCGTTTTAATGAATTTATTACAGGCCGTTTACTTAGTGGAGCAGAAGATGCGCTCAAACGTCACGGCGTAGCTGATGAAGACGTAGACGTGGCTTGGGTGCCGGGCGCTTATGAAATCCCATTAATCGCCAAAAAATTAGCTGAATCTAAAAAATATGATGCAGTGATTACGCTAGGAACCGTTATTCGAGGAGCTACTCCACACTTTGATTTTGTATGTAATGAAGTAGCAAAAGGCGTTGCATCTCAAAGCTTACAAACAGGCGTGCCAATTATCTTTGGTGTATTAACAACTGAAACAATTGAGCAAGCAATTGAACGTGCAGGAACAAAAGCAGGAAATAAAGGATGGGAAGCTGCAGCATCAGCTATCGAAATGGCTAACCTTTCAAAAATGATTGAAGGATAATAGATACCATTCCAGTTTTTATAAGCTGAAGAGTTAAAAGAGGCTGAAACAAAAGTATGTTAGTTGAAAGAAGATCCGAACGATGAATCGTTCGGATTTTTTTCATTGGCATGGTGAACGTAGGTTTCAGGTATGTAGTGGCTTCTAACTAAAGGGTAAGGCAAAGACTTCTGCGGGAAAAGCGGAAGAAGTGTGACCCCGCAGAAGCGGAAGCGACGAGGAGGCTCAGCGGCCGCCCGCGGAAAGCGAAGTCTTGCACGGAACTCAACTGCAGTGTAGAAAGCGATCCAAACTATCTCATGTATCCCGTTTGTTCGCCTTTAGATTGGATTGATGTAGTTATGTCTCAAGCTCTTTTGAATAGAAGCTAGCTATGTATAATTTGGCTAAAACGTCTTACTCTAAGTAATAATTAGGTCGTAAAAGGGAGACGTCTATGCCTCATTATACTGCTTTTTTTGCATTGATTATTATCAGCACAGCCGTTTTGCTTACAGTATTCATACGTAAAAAAGATAAAAAGCTAGTCGTTTTGCTTTTTTTTATCATTGGAATGGCTTATGTACTAGAGTATGTTGTATTTGTGTTGTTTGAAAGTTACGATTACGATCCTGATTTTATGACCAATGAATATTTTGATAATTTGTTTGGTTCCTTAACTTCTCAAGCGTTTGCTTTTCCAATCATGGCTATGGTGGTAGCTGCTTATCAATTAAAATTCCGCTATATTTTATTCATTTCAGCTATATTTATGGGGATTGAAGAATTATTTTTACACTGGGATATTTATACACATCACTGGTGGAAAACAATTTATACAGGCGTTTTAATGACCATAGGCTTTAGCATTTCAAAGATTTGGTATGTATGGCTAACAGAACGGTATATGACATTTGTGCATTACGCTACATTTTTTCTCGGGATGCTCGCCATTACTTCTACTATTATGTTTATGCTGTTAGCATATTTTCATAATAATTGGTTTTATACGGGATGGTTTGCGTCGGCTACTCATGATTCCGTAAATGCCACGATGATTTACGTTTGTATTGTTACGATTCTCCTCGTTTGGAGTGTAGCCAAAGAATTTTTTGTTGGAGCTGGAATGATTATAGCGGGGCTGCGTATAGTAGATATTTTGCTGATTCACTATGGGGTTTTGCTGGTATCTATTACCACTTCACTTGTTCTTTTTACGCTTTTACAAGCGGGTGCATTCATTCTGAGCGTTATGCTTCAAAACTTTATTATGAAAAATTGTTATGGGACGAGCAAAAAAGACGTTGCGTTTCCAGCGAAGAACTACTAAGATAATACGTAACTCAAATAGTTTAGTTCAATAATATTTGAAACAAAGAAAAATGAATTGACGGTTATGCGTATTATTTGTAAGATAGGAAAGCAAATAATAGAAAGCCGAAACAGGGGAGTGAAGGATTCGTGAAAGAGTCCTTTTTTGTAGAAAAGGTACTTAATAATAATGTATTAATTGCTAAACACCTTACCTATGATGAAGTTGTGCTAATTGGGAAAGGAATAGGGTTCAATAAGAAAAAAGGCGATGAAATCGATGCAAAAGCCGTGGAGAAAATGTTTTTGTTAAAGAGTGAAGAAGAGCAAGAACAGTACAAGCAGCTTTTAGCTCAGGTAGATGAAGACGTGATTGAAATGATGAATGATATTGTAACGCACATTCAAAAGCGTGTTAACATTCCTTTGAATGAGCATATACACATTTCATTGACGGATCATATCGCGTTTGCGATAAAACGTTTTCAGCAGGGAATGGGGCTTAAAAATCCATTTTTACTTGAAACAAAAGCTTTATATCCAGAGGAATATACGATCGCATCTGAAGTGGTAGAAATTATTAGTCGCAAAATAGGCGTGCAGCTTCCAGTAGGAGAGATTGGTTTTATTGCGCTTCATATCCACAGTGCGCTGACTGAAAAAAACCTGCTGGAAGTGAATCAAGACTCGCAGCTTATTCAAACGATTATTAATGTGATTGAAGAATCGCTTCATCTGCAGGTAGACAAAGAATCTGTGCACTATATGAGATTGATTCGTCATTTGCATTTTGCTATTGATCGAGTAAAAACAGGAGAAAAAATAGAAGAGCCAAAAAAAATTGCTTTGCTATTGAAAGAAGAATATCCCCTGTGTTACAATGTGTCTTGGAAAGTGATAAAAGTAATGCAGCAAGCGTTACATTTACCTGTATATGAAGCAGAAGCAGTTTACTTAACGATGCATCTGCAGCGACTTATAACAAAAACGGATTTATAAAATCATTTCAATACGTGTTACTGATACGATCAGGCATGAGTGAGAAATGAAGCGATGTGTAATTGGATGAGTGTATCCATTTATCGTTTCTTTTTCCTCATGCCTTTTTTTGTTATAAGAAAGCGCAATCATTTAAAGCTTAGGCTTCAGGACACCAGGAGATGTAATGAGTTTTCTAGTTAAAGAAAGCGTTTTATGAAAGCGCGTTAATGATTCACGTATCAAATAAATAGCTTGTTGCACACTAAATATATAAAAGGAGGTAAGCGCCATGTTTAAAAAACTTTTTGGAGTATTACAAAAAGTCGGAAAAGCGCTTATGTTGCCGGTTGCGATTTTACCGGCAGCAGGGATTTTACTTGGAGTAGGGACAGCGCTTCAAAACCCTACATTGTTGGATGCAGTACCGGCACTTGGTGCAGACTGGGTTCAATTGGTTTCAAATGTTTTGTCGCAAGCGGGTCAAATTGTATTTGACAACTTATCGCTATTGTTTGCCGTTGGTGTTGCCGTTGGTTTAGCTGGTGGTGACGGTGTAGCAGGTATTGCTGCAATTGTAGGCTACTTAATTATGAACAAAACGATGAGCACAATCTTAGTTGCTACAGGACAACTAGATCCTGACAAAATGGGTGCCAATCCAGCTTATACTAGCATCTTAGGAATTCCTACGTTAGCTACAGGTGTATTCGGGGGTATCATAGTAGGTATTTTAGCTTCATCCATGTATAATCGTTATTTCAATATTGAATTACCATCTTATTTAGGGTTCTTTGCAGGAAAACGATTTGTACCAATCATTACTGGGGTATTTTCAATTGTTTTAGGTGTTATTATGATTTTCATTTGGCCGCCAATTCAAAGCGGATTAAATGCTTTTTCTACTAACATGATTGATGCAAACCCAACTTTATCAGCTTTTGTATTTGGATTGATTGAACGTTCATTAATTCCATTTGGACTTCATCACATATTCTACTCTCCATTCTGGTTTGAGTTTGGTGATTACGTTAATAAAGCAGGTCAACATATTCACGGTGACCAAAAGATTTTCTTTGCTCAATTAGCAGATGGCGTGCCTTTAACAGCAGGAACATTCCAAGTTGGTAAATTCCCGTTCATGATGTTCGGATTGCCAGCAGCAGCTCTTGCGATTTATCACGAAGCTCGTCCTGAAAACAAAAAATATGTAGCTGGTATCATGGGTTCAGCTGCTTTAACATCTTTCTTAACGGGTATTACAGAGCCGCTTGAGTTCTCGTTCTTATTCGTAGCACCAGTACTATTTGCAATTCACGCAGTATTTGCTGGTTTATCATTTATGGTTATGCAATTATTAAATGTTAAAATCGGTATGACGTTCTCAGGTGGGGTTATCGATTACGTTCTATTTGGAGTTATGCAAAACCGTACAGCATGGTGGCTAGTTATTCCAGTAGGTTTAGTTCTAGCAGTTATTTACTACTTCGGTTTCCGCTTTGCAATCCGTAAATTTAACTTAAAAACACCGGGTCGTGAAGATAAAGAAGAAGGAGAAGAAGATGTAAAAGTAGAAGCAGCAGAGCTTCCAACAAATGTTTTAGCTGCACTTGGCGGTAAAGAAAACATTACACATTTAGATGCTTGTATTACGCGTTTGCGTGTATCAGTAGATGATGTAGGTAATGTTGATAAAAACCGCTTGAAAAAACTTGGAGCAGCTGGTGTTCTTGAAGTTGGTAACAATATTCAAGCTATTTTCGGTCCGAAATCTGACACGTTAAAAGGTCAAATTCAAGACATTATGAATGGCAAAACACCGGTTGTCACAAAAGAAGAGACAAAAACAATTGAAAAACCTGTTGCAACATCTGAAGTAGGAAGCGATAATGGTAATGATATTGTTTCACCGATTGAGGGAGAATTGGTACCTTTATCGGAAGTACCAGATCAGGTATTTTCACAAAAATTAATGGGTGACGGTTTTGCGATTATTCCGAAAACAGGCACAGTAGTTGCACCAGTGGACGGAAAAATAGTAAACTTATTCCCGACGAAACATGCTTTAGGTATTGAATCAACGACTGGACGTGAAATTTTAATTCACGTTGGTATTGATACAGTTAATTTAAAAGGCGAAGGTTTTGAAGCTTTAGTTGCCCAAGGCGATGAAGTGAAAAAAGGACAGCCTCTATTGAAAATTGATTTAGACTTTGTAAAAGAAAATGCGCCATCGACGATTACGCCGATCATTTTCACGAATTTACAAGCTGATGAAAAAATTGATATCTTAAAGCAGGGCCAAGTTTCTCAACAAGAAGCAAATATTATTAACATTTCAAAGTAAAAAGGAGATTGATTTAACATGGCACAAAAAACATTTACAGTAACAGCAGACTCAGGAATTCACGCACGTCCAGCAACAACTTTAGTACAAGCAGCAAGCA
The DNA here is from genome assembly GCF_058629175.1 of Priestia sp. MDV22-iso46. Lineage (NCBI taxonomy): Bacteria > Bacillati > Bacillota > Bacilli > Caryophanales > Bacillaceae > Priestia > Priestia sp. MDV22-iso46. The sequence continues at coordinate 1,659,342 of NZ_JBZVWT010000001.1, read as the reverse complement.
AATTTGATTCTGATATCAACTTAGAATTCAACGGTAAAACTGTAAACTTAAAATCAATCATGGGCGTTATGTCTTTAGGTATTCAAAAAGGCGCTACAATCACTATCTCTGCAGAAGGTTCTGACGAAGCAGATGCACTTGCTGCTCTTGAAGATACAATGAGCAAAGAAGGATTAGGCGAATAATGACAAAGGAAATTCAAGGCATTGCCGCTTCTAGCGGCATTGCTATTGCTAAAGCATTTCGTCTAGAAAATCCAGAATTAACCGTTGAAAAAAAATCAGTAACTGAAGTTGAAGCAGAAGTAGCACGTCTAGAAGCTGCGCTAGAAAAGTCAAAATCAGAACTTGAAATTATTAGAGAGCACGCTCGTAAAGAACTTGGAGATGACAAAGCAGAAATCTTTGAAGCTCACTTATTAGTTCTAAGCGATCCTGAACTTATTAATCCAATTAAAGATAAAATTACAAATGAAAATGTAAACGCTGAACATGCACTTGATGAAGTAGCGGCAATGTTTATTAATATGTTTGAGTCAATGGACAATGAATATATGAAAGAACGTGCTGCTGATATCCGTGACGTAACAAAACGTGTATTAGCTCATCTTTTAGGTGTAAACGTTTCAAATCCAAGCTTAATCTCAGAAGAAGTTGTCATTATCGCAGAAGATTTAACGCCGTCTGATACAGCACAGTTAAATCGTAAGTTCGTAAAAGGATTTACAACAGATATTGGCGGACGTACTTCTCACTCAGCAATTATGGCGCGTTCAATGGAGATCCCAGCTGTTGTAGGTACAAAAACAGTTATGGAAGACATTCAAAACGGTGTATTAGTAATTGTTGATGGTTTAGATGGCGAAGTTATCGTTGATCCAAGCGAAGAAACAGTAAAAGCTTACGAGAAAAAAGCCGCTGAGTATGCAGAACAAAAAGCTGAGTGGGCTAAGCTTGTGAATGAAAAAACGGTTTCAGCTGATGATCATCACGTTGAACTTGCAGCTAACATTGGTACACCAGAAGATGTAAAAGGCGTATTAGAAAACGGCGGCGAAGGCGTTGGCCTTTATCGTACAGAATTCTTATATATGGGCCGCGAAGATCTTCCGACGGAAGAAGAGCAGTTTACTTCTTATAAAACAGTTCTTGAACGTATGGAAGGCAAACCAGTGGTTGTTCGTACTCTTGACATTGGTGGAGACAAAGAGCTTCCTTATTTAAATCTACCAAAAGAAATGAACCCATTCTTAGGATTCCGTGCCATTCGCTTATGTCTAGAGATGCAAGACATGTTCCGTACACAGCTTCGTGCGCTTCTACGTGCAAGCGTATACGGTAATCTGAAAATTATGTTTCCTATGATTGCTACTGTTGATGAGTTCCGTCAAGCAAAAGCTATTCTTTTAGAAGAAAAAGCTAAACTTCAACAAGAAGGCGTACAAGTTTCGGAAGACATCGAAGTAGGGATGATGGTAGAGATTCCTTCCTCAGCGGTAATCGCAGATTTATTTGCTAAAGAAGTAGATTTCTTCTCTATCGGAACAAACGATTTAATTCAATACACGCTTGCTGCTGACCGCATGAATGAGCGCGTGTCTTATTTATACCAACCGTATAACCCAGCGATTCTTCGCTTGGTGAATATGGTAATCAAAGCGGCTCACAAAGAAGGTAAGTGGGTAGGCATGTGCGGAGAGATGGCAGGAGATGAGATTGCAATTCCAATTCTTTTAGGTTTAGGCTTAGATGAATTCTCAATGAGTGCAACATCTATTCTGAAAGCTCGTTCTCAAATCCGTCAATTATCAAAAGCTGATATCGAACCTCATTTAGATACAATTCTATCAATGTCTTCTACGGAAGAAGTTATTGAGTTCGTAAAATCAACTTTTCATATTGGATAATAAAAAGGTGTGATCATATATGATCACACCTTTTTTATCTTTTAAGCGAAAATAGTAGGCAGAAGCATATTCGCAAACAGCATTGTAAGAAGTGCTGCTACGATCATGCCAAGGCTAGAAAAAGTACCTTCAATTTTTCCAAATTCAAAAGCTCTTGCTGTACCTGTCCCATGAGAAGCTACTCCTAAAAGAAGACCTCTTGCTAGAGAAGAGTGCAGTGCGAGGAGCTTAATCAGTTTTGGAGCGACCATACATCCTACTACACCGGTTATAATCACAAACATAATGGTGATATTTGGATCTCCTCCTAGCTTCTGAGATACATTAACAGCAATAGGAATCGTAACCGATCTTGGAATCAAGCTATGAACCAGCGTTGATTGTAAATGAAACACTAATGCTAACAGCATGGAAGATATCATGGCAGCAAATGTGCCGAGCCCTACGCTTAAGCTGATTTCAACACGATGTTTTTTGAGTAAATCAAAATACTTAAACATAGGAACAGCAAAAGCAACCGTTGCTGGTCCAAGCATAAAGCTAATAGCACTGGCACCTTGCTTATAATGATCATAAGAGCCATTCGTTACTAATAAGATACCAATTAAAAGAATGGGGGCTAGTAAAATAGGGGAAACTAGCATAGACTTATATTTTTTATAGAGCACTTTTGTGCCGACATAAACGAGCAGTGTAAGCGGAAGAGCAATCCATGTGAGTAACGTCATTTTAGCGAACCTTCCTTTCTTCTTGAAATATGTTCTGCAATGATTCCCGTTATAGACATCACAATAATCGTACTGATTGTGATAATAATCACAATCTGGATTCCAAAATGCATCAATACATCTCCATAATTGATGAGTCCAACGACGGCTGGTATGAAAAATAGTAATAGTTCTCCCACTAACAGTGTTCCACCTTGTTCAACCCAGCTTAATTTAATTACTTTAAAGTACAGTAAGAAAAACAGTAAGAAAAATCCGATGATACTACCTGGCACTGGGAGGTCAAACCACTGTGAAATACTTTCTCCTATTAAAAACAGAGCCGTTAGTAATAAAATCTGTAAAATCACCATAATCAGTTTCATGATTAGCCTCCTTTATTTATGTTTTTATTCATTCATTCCTAGTTTGTTGAGACAATAATGGAGTCGTCTATGCTGAAAAGACGACTCCATCATGGGAAAAGAGAAACTATTTGGATTTTGCAAATGGGGATACAACTTAAGTAAATGAATGCTACACACTTATCTTACAAAAAAACGACTATAATATGAAATATATAATAACTATGATAACTATTCTTTTTAGTTATAGTTGGAAGAAATCTCTTTACAAATGCGTTGGTAACCTTTTCAAAAAAAGAGTTTGTGAAATATAAGGTCTAATTATTTAATAAAAGGCAATTAAAAAAAAGAGATGGAGACATGCTTAAATCAATTCAATCTAAAGACGAACCAATGGGAAAAATGATTTAGTATGAATGAATTATTACACCGTTGTTGATTTCCGTGCAAGGCTTCGTTTTCCGCGGGCGGCCCCTGAGCCTCCTCGTCGCTTCCGCTTTTCCCGCAGGAGTCTTCGCCATGCTCTCCAATCAACAGCTAAAAGCCGCTACATATATGGAACCTACGTTCACCACCATAAAAAAATCCGAACGAGTTTGATTTTCTATTAAGAATCAAACTCATTTGGATTTTTAATTAAACTACTTTTGTCTCAGCTTTGTTAAACTGTACTTTTAATATAATCAATAAAAGCCTGTGTAGCATAAGAGATATAGCGATCTTTTTTAACGATTAAAGCAATTTCCCATGGAATAGCATTCTCGAGATTAATTACTTTCACATGCTCCAAATCAAGCTTTTCACATAATGAATAAGGGAAAAGAGCAATGCCGAGATTAGCAGCTACCAACTCTCCAATGAAGTCCCACTGAGAGCTTTTAAAAGCAATATTAGGTGTAAATCCATTTTTTAAACATTCGTTATAGACCATTTCATGCATGGTGAAGTCTTCATGAAAGGAAATAAGCGTTTCGTCTTTTAACTCTTTTAATGAAATCGTAGAATGCTGAGCTAACGGATGAGATTTATGAACAACAAGCTGCAGTGTTTCTCGGGCTAAAGGAGTCGTAAAAAACATGTTTTCATCAACTGGAAGTAAAACTACGCCCACATCCACTTCTCCTTGTTCCACAAATTTTTGCATTCTTTTAGCGCCATATTCCACTAATTGAATATGAATCTCAGGGTATTGCTCTCGAAATGCTTTAATAATAGTAGGAAAAAACAATGTACCAATAATAGGGGGAATGCCTATTTTGATGGTTCCTCTTTTTAAATGCATTAAATCATAGAGGGAATCCGATAAATCTCGGAGAGAAGATAAAATGCTTTCTGCTTGCTCGTACACAATTATTCCTGCATCGGTAAGCTGAACTTGTTTGCCAGCGCGATCAAACAAAGGTGTGCCGAGCTCTTCTTCTAATGATTTAACCATTTTACTGAGAGAAGGTTGCGAAATATGCAGCGCTTCAGAAGCTCTTGTGAAATTTTTATGTTTAGCCACTTCTGTTAAGTAATGCAAATGGCGAACATCCATTTTGTATACCTCCGTGTTCATACATGCTAATTAATAAGATACACACATTCTACCACATTCACAATCAGCTCTATACCTTTCTTTCCTATCAAATAAAATGATCAGTAGAAGAGGAGTGAATACGAAAGAAATTGCCAACAATATATATTTACACATTGTTTATTTTAGAAGTATAATATATAAATCAGTAGAACGGTTACATATCGATCACAGAATCAATCAATAAGGTGGTTAGAACGGTTGAGTAAAGCAGATGAAATAAGAGATATCGTTTATATTAATGGCCATGTAAATAAAAAATGCTTTATTACATATGGAATTGAATTTAAAGAGTTTTATCATTCCCTTCCTACGCCGCTTGCAAATATATTATTGTTAAAGCACGGTTTTGAAGACAGTGATTACCATTACCAAACCCATATGGACTACGTAGAAGAAGAACAAATTCATCTTTTAGCAGAAGATGATGTTTATAATTATGGTGATTTTTGTTGGATTGATTTTGAGGATGTATCTTCGTTGGATTTGTTAGAACCTCAAGATATTGCAGCGCTGCTGTATTTAGGTCATTTAAAAAAACCGCTCAACTCGCCATTTAATAATAAACTCGGTAATCAATTTGTTTATTTAGCTCATGATGATGGATTTTACAACAAAATCTATTTTCGAGACGTGTATGATATGAAGCATATTTTAAGCCGAATCATTCCGTTGAAAATGTCAGAAATTAAGCAAAAAAGATTTGTATTTAGAAGGAAAAAGTTAGAATATCCAATATTGCCTCTAGTGTTAGCAAATACGCTTCTTACTTTAACGAATGACGGTTTGTTTATTGATTTTGAACACATGGTGCAATCCCGTAGAGATATTAAAATTCCTTTGTATACAATCGGTGACTTTGACGACATGAATGAAATGTATAATGATCGGTTTGAGCACAAAGAGATGAGTAAATTGCAGGCGCATCTTGTTCTCACTCATAAAGAGCTAGAGTGGAGCATTGAAGAAGTTCAATAATCTAAAAAGAGGTTGAGACATAACTAAATGAATCCAACCTAAAGACGAACACATGAGATACATGAGCTGGACTGCTTATTACACCGCAGTGGATTTCCATGCAAGGCGTCGCTTTCCGCGGGCGGCCGCTGAGCCTCGTCGCTTCCGCCCCTATAGGGTCTCACTTCCCGCAGGAGTCTTCACCTTGCTCTCTAATCAACTGCTAGAAGGAACGAAACAGATAAAACTATATTCACAATTACAAAAAAACGAGCCGTTAATCAAACCTGTTGATTAACGGTTCGTTTTTCACTTGGGCTAAAATACCTTTGCTCCAGCCTCTTTTTGAATAGCCGTATAAAATGGATTTTTCCATTCCATTAGTACGGCGTAGTTGTGTGAATCTTCATCTTCAATATAGTTTGCTGCGAGACCAATAGGCGTTCTGCCACAGCGCATTAAAAAGGTCATAACCGGGTCGTAGAGAGTTCCGGCTGATACAAGGTTCATGTATTCAACGGGCGTGTACAAGGAAGACACTGATGCGTATCCAGGGATGCGGCACCCGCCGAGCAGCCTTTCTAACTTGTAATGAATCACCACTTCATATAAAGACTGCAAAAGCAGCTTCCCAAGCCCCATCGATCGATGCGAAGGAATGACGCATACGTCCACTACATAAAGCGTATTACCAGAAGGGTCGTGCGTATGAATATATCCGCTTCCTGTTACTTCATCCCATGTGTGAGCCTCATTTCCTTCCACTGAAACAATCGCGCTTGTGATAGATCCGCATATTGTCCCGTCTATCTCCACGCATAGCGCTCCATCCGGAAATAGGGAAACATGGTTATTTAACTGAGCTTTGCTCCATAATAATTCAGAAGGGAAAGGAGGGGGGAAACTTTCTTCTTGAATCCGAATCAGCTCATCGAAGTCATTTGATGTATATGATCGTACCGTACATGTTACAGGCTTATTTTGATGAAAGACAAAGCATTGCTTTTTATACACTGCTTTTTTGCCTCCTTTAAGAAATAATTTTCAGATAATTAAGTATACCATATGGAAAAAAGAAATTATTTCATATTTATTGAAGAATTTGACGAGAACGTGATAAAGTTAAAAAGATTCAAACTATTAGACGAGGTGAAAGAAATGGATGTTGAATTAAAAGGAAAAACAGCGCTTGTATTTGCGGCCAGCCAAGGGCTCGGTAAAGCGATTGCTGCCAGGCTCGCAGAAGAAGGCGCAAACGTTATGATTGCAAGTCGTTCAGAAGAGAAACTAATCCAAGTAGCGGAAGAGATTTCATATCTTGGAAGCGGACAAGTGTTACATAAAACGGCAGATGTCACGAAAACTCAAGACATTCAAGATGTTATTCAATATACAGTAGATACGTTTGGAACCATTGATATTTTAATTAATAATACAGGAGGTCCTAAAGCTGGGAACTTCCTTTCGTTAACAGATGATGATTGGAAGCATGCATTTGAGTTAAATCTCCTCAGCTATATTCGTATTATTCGTGAGGTAGTGCCCGTTATGAAAAAGAGCGGAGGACGTATCGTCAATATTGCTTCTTCTTCCATTAAAGAGCCAATTGCTGGACTTATTCTGTCAAATACCTTCCGTACAGGAATCGTGGGACTTACCAAAACACTTGCTTCAGAACTAGCAGAGGACGGTATCTTAATTAACACGGTTGCGCCAGGAAGAATTGCAACAGACCGAGTGAAAGAGCTAGATACCATTCGTGCTGAAAAACTGGGAGTAGACGTTTCAGAAATTGAAGAAGAGATGAGAAACCAAATTCCTCTTAAACGCTACGGTCAGCCTGAAGAGTTTGCTAAAGCCGTTGCTTTCTTTGTTTCGGGAGCGAATTCATATATGACAGGCCAGTCGTTTCTAATCGACGGAGGCATGGTGAAATCCATTTAGTTACATAGAAAAACCCTGCAGTTGCAGGGTTTTTTGTTAAATCCAAGTTGTAACTTGATCTAATGGTAAACGATCGCTAGCGTGAGCTTCTTTAGCCGCTTTTCCCACTGAGATAAGCATAACCGGAATGTATCGATCCTCAATTTTGAATTCTTCTACAAATTTTTGAGCGTTAAATCCGCCCATTGAGCAAGTGTCTAATCCTTTTGCTTTTGCTGCAAGCATGAATGTCATAGATGCAAGAGAAGCATTCGTAAACGCTGCATCCCGGGCAAAAGCACCGTTTTTATAAGCGCCGTTAATTTGTCCTGACAAAATATTTTTTACGTCTTCTGTCATGTGACCTGCTTCGACTAGTGGATTGTACACCTCATCTACATTTTTATTGGCTTCTAAATCACCTAAGACAGCTACTACAGCGCCTGCTTCTGTAATTTGTTTTTGGTTGTAAGCAATTGGAAGTAGACGTTCTTTCGCATCTTGGTCTGTAATAACAACGAAATGCCAGTGCTGTAAGTTCCAAGCTGATGGTGACTTCACTGTTGCCTCTAAAAGTTCCGTTAATTCTTCTTTGCTTAATTTAGCTGAAGAGTCATATTCTCGAATCGATGTACGTTCATTTACCACATCAAAAAAATCTTTTGTCATAATAAAAACCTCCGTTAAAAGTATGTATTTCTTTAGTGAATCGATGCACATTTTATAATGATACACTATTGAAGTCAATTTATATGCTTCTAGTATACCCGCTCTTATGTGCTATCACTCACAAAAAAATGCATACACTTCTTACCATCGACTTAACGTGATTGACGAGAGGTAAGATAAGCTTCAATTCGATCACAGGCTTCACGCAGCGTGTTCATGGAATACGCATACGACAGGCGTACATATCCTTCACCGTGGTAAGAAAAAGCGCTGCCGGGTACTAGTGCAACACCCGCTTCTTTTACTAACTCCAGGGCAAAATCAAATGAATTACTGTGGAAGTTCTGAATAGAAGGGAAGATATAAAAAGCACCCGTCGGCTTTTCTACGTCAAATCCCATGTTTACTAGCCGGTCATAAACATAATTCAGTCTTTGTTCGTATTCTTTTTTCATATCTACCGCATCATTTTTGCCTGCTGTCAGTGCCTCGAGTGCAGCTGCTTGAGAGACAGAAGAAGCACAGCTCACGTTGTATTGATGAACTTTTAAAATATGTTTGGCTAAATAAGAAGGAGCAAATAAAAGGCCAATTCGCCAGCCTGTCATGGAATGAGACTTTGATACTCCGTTAATAACAATTGTTTTCTCTCTCATAGATGAAATGGAGGCAATGGACTGATGTTTTTTATCAAAAACGAGCTCGCTGTATATTTCATCAGATAGTACAAAAATATTTTTATTGCTTAAAAGAGCAGCAATTTCTTCTAATTCTTGCTGTGACAACGTCACGCCTGTAGGATTAGACGGATAAGGTAAGATGACGCATCTTGTTTTAGACGTCAAATGTTGTTGGATTAAATCCGCTGTTAGTCGAAATCCTGTTTCGGTTGTATCAATATGTACAGGTTTAGCGCCGTTTAACCGGATAAGCGGTTCGTATCCTGGGTAAACAGGTCCAGGTAAAATAACTTCGGAGTCTTCTTCTAAAATGGTGCGAAGAGCAATATCAATTGCTTGACTAGCTCCAATGGTCACAATCACTTCATCAGCTGGGTTATAGTGCAAGTCATATTTTTCTTTGACAAATTGAGCTGCTGCCTCGCGCAGTTCTATCGTTCCAGCATTGTGGGTATAAGAAGTTTGGTTATCATCAATTGCAGATTTTGCCGCTTCTTTTACATGCTGTGGTGTTAAGAAGTCAGGTTGTCCAATTGTGAGGGATAAAACATCTTGATATTGTGAGACCATATTATAAAATGTACGTATTCCTGATAATTCAATTTCTTTGACACGTTTATTGATTAAGTGCTCCATAGTTTCAAATCCTTCCGCGTATTTTCAACTCATTTTATCACAATGAAAATAGGTAAAAAACCACTATTTGCGCATTTTGCAAATAGTGGTTTTAAGTTAGGTATTATACAGCTTATTATAAGCTGTTGTTAGTTCATAAAATTGTTCTTCATCTCTGTTATCTAACGCATCGTCGATAAGAGATTTCAAATGCTGTTTATTAAAGTTTGTACTCATAGTCGTTAAAATACGATCAGCTTCTTTCGCGTAATAGTGTTGGTAAGGTGTGTACTGAGATGAGTGAGGATAGTGATTCATATTTTTTCGATAAGAACTCATAACATAAACCTCCTTTTTTAAAATAAAACGCAGCTTCTATTACTTGAAATGTACCCTTTCTATATAGTTGTTAACCCTGTTTTTTAGCTGCGAATGTGCTAAGGTATGTGTTAGGAAATCAGAGGTTCCTCGCTTCACGTTCAATTCTAGATTCAAAATAATAAGCGCATAAAAAGACCTGCATATATATGCAGGTCTTGTATATTAGTCAGTGTGTATTTGGCCTTCACGCCAATAAACGGGGGAAACGTAGCCAAAATCAACTTCATGATCGTCCAATGTTACAACGCAGTGATCAGAGCCTTCTTGTTCTTTAATATCTTGATATACAGCTTCTTCTACGTTTTCAATAATGGTCATTTCATTATCGTCATTAAAAAGAATGACGGAGCCTTTCATATTACGAACACCTTCTTTTAAGATTATTCATTCACTTTGTGTAGTATAAACCGTTTTGGCTGTAGAGTCCACAGCTATCTTCGATTTCTTGTTAAAAATTTGTGAACAGGCTTTTAGGAATGAATAAGAAACCCTCTAAATAGAAGAGTAACCGACTTGTCTATTCTTTCTTGAAGGGTAGTAGAGTCGGGGTGGTTGGTACACCAGTAGAGAAGTGTGCCAAAAAAATTAAGTATAGCAATGGAAGCCATTTCTTCGGCAGGGATATCGACTATAAGTTCACCTCGGTCTTGTCCTGTTTGAAAAACTTTTGTAAAATGAGCGCGCATTTTTTCAATTTGAAGAATTTCAGATTGTTGAAAGGAACTGTTGGTAATAGCAATATGAAACCAAGAACGGATTAGGTGAGGGTTCGCTTCTTCGTTTGATTGCGCTAGTAATAAAAACAGTTGTTTAACAATAGAAGCAGTTGATTCTTCTGTTTGAAGGAGCTGTTCTAATTTATAGGAGATACGGTTTGTAAAATTAATTCCAAGGTAGTGAAGAACTTCTTCTTTTGTTTTGAAGTAATTAAAAAATGTACCCTTTGCTACACCCGCTTCATGGGTAATTTGAGACACAGTCGTTTTTTGATATCCCTGCTGTTGGAATAAAGAAATAGCGGCCTTTTGGATGCGTTTTTTTGTTTCTTCTTTTTGTAATCCTCTGTTCATAAATTACACCTCGTTTTAATAGGAGTAGTCGTTTGACTCAAGTTCATAAGCTAGTATAGAGAAGTAAAGTAGAGCAAGTAAAAAACTGAGCAGAGGATGAGACGAAAGGGATCAACGCTCATGTTTTTATATAGTATATAATATTCTGTCAATTCGTAAAACAATATTTTATGTATATGTTTTAGGAAAAAAGGATACCAAAATAAGAAAATTTTTCTTTACGGATATAAGAGGCGGTCACTATAATAGGAAATATGGACTATTAGATAAGCAGGTGAGATGAGAGGAGTAAGTATATGAATCGAGATAAAGGAATTTTGTTGGAAAGTGGCACAAACGAACTGGAAATTGTCGAATTTGAAATAGGAAATGTTTGGTTTGGCATCAATGTAGTAAAAGTTAGAGAGATTATTAATCCCGTATCTATTACACCTGTTCCAAATGCGCATTCTTACATAGAAGGTATTACAGAGCTAAGAGGGGAAGTACTTCCTGTTGTTGACATAGCAAAAGCGTTAAAAATGGAACCTTCAAATACGCCGGAAAAAGATAAGTTAATTGTTACAGAGTTCAATCAGCAAAAAATTGTCTTTCATACCCATGCTGTGACGCAAATTCACCGTATTTCTTGGAAAGAAATTGAGAAGCCTTCAGATTTGTATCAAGGTTTGGAAACACAGATTACTGGAGTGGTGAAATTAAACGGTCAAATGATTCTGCTGTTAGACTTTGAAAAGTTGATTTCTGACGTGAACCCTGATGCGGGTATTAATCAGTCGAAAATAAAAAAGCTAGGGGCTAGGGAACGCTCTAATAAAAAGATTGTCGTGGCTGAAGACTCGCCGCTGCTGCGCCGAATGATTGAAGATACTCTTGCACAAGCAGGTTATGAGAACACGGAATTTTTTGAGAACGGTGAGGAAGCATGGAACTATCTAAGCTCGGTGATCGATGAAGGAGTGGAAATCAGTGATCAAGTCCAGCTGCTTATTACAGATATAGAAATGCCGCAAATGGATGGGCATCATTTAACTAAAAAAGTAAAAGAAAATCCTCAGCTTTCTGTACTTCCAGTCATTATCTTCTCTTCTCTTATCACAGAAGATTTACGTCACAAGGGAAAGATGGTAGGAGCGGAAGGACAAGTAAGTAAGCCAGAAATCGGAGAGCTTGTTGAGTTGATCGATCTTTATATTTTGTAGAATCACAAAAAGTGCCTGAAAGCAGATCGCTCCACTTCAGGCACTTTTTTTAAAAATAACTTTTACCCAGCGGTTTAAACACAGGTGCTTGCCGTTTTCTTGGAGTCGAAACAGGGCTTTTAGCCGGCTGTACGAGATGACCCGTATATTTAGATAATAAGCGCTTCGCATAAGATAATGACATAGTCGTTTTGGGATTTCGATACTGATGGTTTAAATGGCCGAGGTGTGATAACTCTTTGAAGTCTTCTTTCTTTGGAGGCATATGGAAAAAGTAGTCTCCAACTGATACAAGTACATCTGATTTTTGTTGACTTTTACCAGGGTTTGGCGAAAAGTGAAGTCCTTCTTTTTTTGCTTTTCCTTCTAAAATTAGTTGATCTAATGCAATTTTCTTTAACGTATATAACTGCTTAGGGTCAGGAGCAGCTTTTGCGTGACGATTTACAGTGAAAATAGCTTGTGCAATCTCAGATACAGACGGGGTCAAAGAGCCTTGTCCATTTGCTTGAGACATACGTTCACTCCCTTTCTATCATATCAGCTGTTCAACCTATAAGGTGAAAGCTGATACGTTCATTATAGCGTGTCTTGTCCCATTTGAAAATAATTACACGAAGAAGTATTTTGGTAATTAATGAAATTTCCTATGTATAGGGTTTGTTTTGTTGCGCTTCCTTATACAAGTAAAGTGGAACAGCAAGCCATACTTTCTATTTTAAAAAAAATGCTGCTCCCACAGTTAAACAATTATTGATTAGTAAATCCCGAACTATTGAGCCATTCGTCGAGAAGGTCGAATATAAACACCAGTCCCATTTGGCACAATTTTAGCTAGCTCATTTACTTGGGCATTATACATGCGAATGCATCCTTTGGATACGGCTTTTCCAATAGAACTTGGATCATTTGTTCCGTGAATGCCATATGACTTTTTAGACAAGCTTAGCCACATTGTGCCAAAAGGCCCCCCGGGGTTTGGCTCCCGGTTAACGATAATAAAGTCTCCAGTAGGGGTTGCGCTCAGCATTTTTCCTGCTGCAATGGGATAGACTTTTTGTATGATATTATTTCTTCGTAATTCAAGCTGCTTTTCAGCAATAAACACGTGGATCGTGTAAGGAATGAGCTCTTTATCAGGGAGGTTTGGAATGATGATTACTTGCCCAGGCTTCAGCGTACTATGGCTTACAAAAGGATTAGCCATCCACAGGTCTTCAACCGGAATCCGGTAGTCACCTGAAACGCTTTGCCAGGTTTCACCGCGCTTTACTATATATCTCATTAACTTCGCTCCTTTGATATATGACTATGTTGTAACAGTATACGATTGAAAAAAGTAAAAGTGACTTTTGTGAGCATAAAGTTATTTTGAAAAAGGTGTTGAAATTACATTGACTTATAAACATGGACTGATTGATATAGGTTCAAATACGATACGCCTTGTTATTTATGAATACAAAAAAGGCAGAGGGTTTAAGCAAATTGAAAACGTGAAAGTAGCTGCACGGCTGCGAAATTATTTAAGTAAAGAAGGAGTGTTAACGGCTAAAGGAATACGTACCTTGCTTGATACGCTTGAAACGTTTGGAGTTATTACCAAGCATCAGCAGCTGCCGCACGTTACCTGTGTGGCCACAGCTACCATCCGTCAAGCAGCTAATGCAAAAGAAGTTCTAGCGCTTGTAAAAAAAGAAACGGGCTTTTCTATTCAACTATTGTCTGAATATGAAGAAGCGTATTACGGCTTTGTTGCCGTTATTCATTCCACTTCGATCGAAGAAGCCATTACAATTGACATTGGTGGGGGAAGTACGGAAGTTACGTATTTTCGCAATCGAGAGTTAGTGCAGTACCACAGCTTTTCGTTCGGTGCCTTATCTCTGCGTCTGCAGTTCGTCAAAGGCAATATTCCCACTGCAGAAGAAAAAGTAAAAATCCGCGATTTCGTGATCCGGCATTTCCATACTGTCCCGTGGCTTTTAAATCGCCAAGTTCCGATTGTAGCAATTGGAGGAAGTGCAAGAAGTATGGTGCAAGTGCATCAAGGTTTTATCCACTATCCTCTCGCGGGGCTGCATCAATATGAAATGAATTTAGCTGATATGTTGCATGTGAAATCTGCTATAGGCTCATTGTCTTATCACAATCTTCAAAAGCTAGACCACTTGTCAAAAGATCGTGCGGATACAATTTTGCCAGCGATTGAAGTATTTCAATCATTATATGAAACAGTCAACGCGACTCGTTTCATCTTAAGCCGCAAAGGCTTAAGAGAAGGGGTGTTATTTAAGGAGGCTTCTGATGCTAATATCCAGCCAATGTACCCCGATGTCATACAGCAAAGTTTTCAAGAAATAATGGAAGAGTTTGAAGTAAATAAAGATTATGTCAAACAGCTTACGCGCATAGCTATTATGATGTTTCAGCATCTTAGGGAGCAGGGACCGGTTGATTTAAAAGAGGATGACTTAGCGCTTCTTATAAAAGCTGCGCAAGTGTATGATATAGGAAAGTATATTGATGCGGAATCAAGCAGCCAGCATACGTTTTATGTGCTTGCTAATCGTACAATCGATGGAATTTCACATAGAGAACGTTTAAAGCTGGCACTTGTTTCTTCATATAAAGGGAAGTCTTCTTTTAGGCAATATGTTGCTCCTTTTAAAAAGTGGTTAACAAAAGAAGAACAAAAAAAAGTCCAGCTGCTCGGTGCGGTTTTAAAAATAGCTGACGGTTTACATGCAACAAAGCGAAATGTTGTTCAACATATTGACATGAAAAGCGATGAAAACACAGTTACGATTAAACTATTATGTACAAAAACCTTTCGTCCTGAACAATATCAGGCTGAAAAACAGAAAAAGCATCTAGAAAAAGTAGTGAAAAAAAATATTGTTCTTGAATTTACTAAGCTTTAGAATAACGCTGGATCGGTTAGAATATTCAGTATAGCTAACTAGATTAAATCCCTTATCCTGGAAGGTGAGGCTAATGTTAGAAAGTAATCGCACTTATAAGCAAACCATACAAGTGGCTGATTCAGCTTATTACAATAATCGTGAATTGAGCTGGCTGGCTTTTAACAAGCGGGTGCTGGAAGAAGCAGTAGATACGAAAAACCTTTTGCTTGAGCGGTTTAAATTTCTAGGAATTTTCAGTTCAAATCTGGATGAGTTTTTTATGATTCGGGTAGCCGGATTAAAAGATCAAGTGAAAGCTGGATTTAGCAAACCTGAAAACAAAGCAGGCTTAACTCCTAAACAGCAGCTATTTTCTATCTCCAAACAAAACCACGATCTAGTCAAGCAGCAGGATAATACGTATATTCATACACTTCTTCCCGAATTACAGAAATACGGCGTGGAAATCATTACGGTTGAAAAGCTGGAGAAATCAAATCTAGATAAGCTTGAACAGTATTTTGACGAGCAAATCTTTCCCGTATTAACTCCTATGGCTATTGATACCTACCGGCCGTTTCCTATGTTGATGAATAAAAGCTTGAACTTAGTAGTCGTCCTTTCAGAAAATTTAAATGATGAGCAGCAAATTGCCGAGATAAAAGAAAGACTAGCTATCGTTCAAGTACCTTCGGTGCTAACGCGCTACATTGAAATAGCCACGTCAGATTCTACCCGTCTATTTGTATCGCTAGAGGATGTAATTGCCTATTTTATTAAAAAGTTGTTTAAGGGATACCGCGTTTCATCCGTTTCTCAATTTCGAATTACCCGCAACGCAGATATGACTATTCACGAAGAAGACGCTCAAGATTTACTAAAAGAAATTGAAGAAGAGTTACAGAAGCGAAAATGGGGAGCGGCTGTTCGGCTTGAGATTAAGAGTCCATATGATCAGGGTGTACTAGCGTATTTAAAGTCAGTACTTGAAATTGACGATGAAGATGTGTATGAGATCGAAGGACAGCTGGATTTAACCAGTTTATTTTCGTTTTATAGATTACTTAAATCTACGCATGAAGAGTTGGCTGACAAAGCCTTTATTCCTAAGCTTACAACAGAGTTACATCCGGATCAAAATGTTTTCGACCAAATGATTCAAAGAGATATTTTGCTTCACCATCCTTATGAATCGTTTAAGCCGGTACTTGATTTTGTTAACGGTGCAGCAGACGATGAAAATGTGCTCGCTATTAAGCAAACGTTATACAGGGTAAGCGGAGATTCTCCCGTTATTAAAGCATTAAAACGAGCGGCTTCAAAAGGTAAACAAGTGACAGTACTAGTTGAACTAAAAGCGAGGTTTGATGAAGAGAATAATGTGCAATGGGCTAAAGAGCTAGAGCGGGCAGGGTGCCACGTGATATATGGAATGACTCATTTAAAAACGCATGGTAAAATTACGCTCGTGGTGAGAAGAGAAGGAGAGCATATTAAACGGTTTGTTCATCTTGGTACTGGGAATTACAACGATGCGACGGCAAAGATCTATACGGATATAAGTCTTTTTACTGTCAATCGAAACATCGGGATAGATGCGGCCAATTTTTTTAATTACTTAAGTGGCTATACGCAAAAACCAGTATATCATCATTTATCCGTTGCACCATTTGATATAAGAAATGATTTTTTGCATCTCATTGATAAGGAAATCCATTATCACAGACGGTATGGCAATGGAAGAATCATTGGGAAAATGAACTCATTGACGGATAAAATTTTAATTATGAAGCTATATGAAGCTTCTATAGCTGGTGTGACAATCGAACTCATTGTTAGAGGAACGTGCTGCTTGCGCCCTCAAATTCAAGGCGTTAGCGAGAATATAAGGGTAAGAAGCATTGTCGGACGATTTTTAGAGCATAGCCGAATCTATTATTTTCATCATAATAAACAGGAAAAGTTTTTCTTGTCATCTGCAGATATGATGACAAGAAATATGGTGAAACGAGTAGAAATTTTATTTCCTATCTTGGATACACATTTGAAAAAAAAAGTGTGGAAGTGGCTTGAAGTTATGCTTGCTGATAATGTAAAAGCACGAGAACAAGATCAAGAAGGGAATTATCATTACGTCATAAAAAAAGAACATGAGCTCTCTATTAACAGTCAAGAGATCTTTTGTCAATATGCTCTTTGCGACGACCAAGAATAACATAAAAAAAGCCGAGTGCTCGGCTTTTTAGTCATGTTATTATCTAGGAATGGGACCACCAGGACCGTATCCAGGTCCGTAGTATGTGTTATAAACAGGAGCACCGCCTCCATAACCGGCACCAGGGTAGCCTCCTCCAGGAAATCCAACGCCTCCATAGCCGGCACCAGGGTAGCCTCCTCCAGGAAATCCACCGCCATAAAACGGAACTGGATAAGGATAAGGTGGTGGACAGCACCCAGGTCTGCCTCCAAAACCGCCAACAGCTAGTCCTCCAAGCAGCCCACCAGCTAAGCCAGCAACAAAAGGAAATCCAAAAAAGCGCTCGTCACCATTTGGAATATTACGATATCCTGTATAGGGATATTGATAGTACATAATTTAACCTCCTTGTCAGTTGTCTTTGTAGTGTATGGCTGAACGGAAGCTTTTGAGCCTGGTTTATTTCTTTAAGACTGGAATTAGGCGGTCATGATCAGCTAAAAAAAGACAAAAAACATAAAAACGCCCCGTAAGGGCGTTTTTATGTTTTTTGCAAGGTGAAAAGCGTAATTTCAGGCGTAGCTAAAAAACGAAAAGGAATGCGAGTGGTTCCTAAGCCTCTGTTCACATAAAGCTTCATTTTAGAATCTCCAACTTCGTACATTCCTTCAGGGTAAACCGTCCCAAAGGGCGGTGTAATCAAAGGACCGTAAAAAGGAATTTGAATTTGGCCTCCATGACTATGGCCGGAGAGCTGAAGATCTACTGGAAAAGGAGCTGCTTTGACAGCAACATCAGGTTCATGAATCATAGCAATAGAAAAGATATTCGGCTGTAATTGCCCTAGCGTTCCCTCATATTGTGGATTCCCAAGCATAATATCATCGAGTCCACAAATATGAATGTAGCTTTTATCAGGCATGGAAACCGTATCAACTTCATTTACTAGAAGTCTAAATCCTGCGTCTTCAATGGCTTGTTTGTAGATATTTGTTCCATACCCTCCATGATCATGGTTTCCATATATTGCGTATTTTCCAAGAGGAGCCTGAAGCCTCTGTAAAATTGGGGGGATTCTTTCTGGATGCGGGTATTCATTAGGTACATCCATTAAATCTCCGGTAAATAATATAATATTAGGCTTCAAATTATTTATGGTCACCATAAGCTGTTCTAGTTGTAATAAATCGTAAGAGAGTCCAAGGTGAATATCACTAAATTGTAAAATTTTTATTCCGTTAAAGCTTTTCGGAATGTTTTTAGAAGTAATTGTATGACGAACAATTTGCAGACGTCTAGGCTCAATATATTTGGCATATGTATACCCAAAAGACGTGGTGAGCAAAGACCCTAACGAAATAGACGCTAGTCCTTTCAAAAAAGATCGTCTTGTATACGTCTTTTTCATGCAAAATCAACCTATTCCTTATAGTTTTCAAGTTTTCATTATAGCATTGTTTTTTTTATCATCACAACGAGAAGTCTGCTTTTAAGTTAAATAGATAAAAGTTTCACTTTATTCAGAAAAAATAGTAAAATGATAGTTGTAAAACACTTATATTTTGGGGAGGAAGATAAATTGAAGAACAAGGTCGTAATTGTTACTGGCGGTTCAAGTGGAATGGGAAAACATATGGCGAAGCGATTTGCAGAACAAGGTGCTCATGTGGTAATCACAGGTAGATCAGCCGATCGATTACAAGAGACAGAAAATGAAATTAAAACGTTTGATGGACAGGTACTTTCAGTGGTAATGGATGTACGCAATCCAGAAGATGTGGAACGTATGGTTCAAGAAACAGACAAGGCATTTGGACAAATTGATTTTTTAGTTAATAATGCTGCAGGCAATTTTATATGTGCAGCTGAAGACTTATCCATTAACGGATGGAACAGCGTAATTAATATCGTATTAAATGGTACATTTTATTGCAGTTCCGCAGTAGGGAAATATTGGATCGATAAAGGTACAAAAGGGGTCATTACAAACATTGTGGCTACATACGCCTGGAACGCAGGAGCAGGCGTTATTCATTCAGCTTGTGCCAAGTCAGGAGTTTTAACCATGACGCGCACGCTTGCAGTAGAGTGGGGGAAGAAATATGGTATACGGGTGAATGCGATTGCGCCAGGACCGATCGAGCGAACAGGAGGAGCTGATAAATTATTTGAGTCAGAAAAAATGAAAGCGCGTACATTAGATTCTGTACCATTAGGACGCCTTGGAACTCCTGAGGAAATAGCAGGATTAGCCAGTTTCTTATTCTCCGATGAAGCGTCTTATATCAATGGGGAATGCATTACAATGGACGGGGGACAGTGGCTAAATCAGCATCCTTTTTAAAGGTGGGTACGCACTAAAAAGTACAAAGCAAACTGAGAAGGACTAGCAAAATTATGCTATTCGTATTATACTAACGTAAAGTGAACAAGGAGAGGGGAGAGTTGAGTGGACCCGTTAGATGTATTAACAAACATAGAGAAAACTCTTCCGTATTATCAAGCAATTTTTAGTGCAGATGGACATAGAGTAATTGGCTATGAAGTGTTGGCCAGGTTTCAAAATGAAGGGGAAATTGAAAGTCTCGGCCCATTCTTTCATGATGATGCGATTCCGGATGAATATCGCATAGAAGTTGATTATGCTGTTTTAACACAAGCGCTCGAGCATATGTTGACCCAGGAAGAACAATTTTTAATTTTTATTAATCAGAACCCTAATTTATTAATGAACGATCATGGAGAATCCTTGCTAGAATTATTGCAACTTTTCGAAAATAAAGGATTATCTCTTGATCGAATTGTTCTCGAAATTACAGAACACAATTTTAGTGGAGATTTGGAATCACTTCAACACTTACTAAAGTATTATCAAACATATGGTATTAAGATTGCAATTGATAATATAGGAAAAGAAAGTAGTAATCTAGACAGGATTGGGTTGCTTTCACCAGATATCTTAAAAGTAGATTTACATATTCTGAGACAAACGGACATGGCGCAGTCGTATCAAGACGTATTGTATTCTTTATCTCTGTTAGCAAGAAAAATGGGTGCTACGCTTCTATACGAAGATATAGAAGCCTCCTATCAGCTGCAATATGCATGGAGAAACGGAGGCAGATATTTTCAAGGTTATTATTTACATAAGCCGGCTGCTGAACTTGTCGATCCGAACATCTTAAAGGATAAACTAAAGGAACGTTTTGAAATGTATATCGCTCACGAAAAGAAAAAGCTGCTTGCTGTTTACCAGCTGACAGAACGCTTTCAAGATAAAATGCAGCAGGTAATGACAAAGTGCAGAAAGCTAGAAACGTATGACGATATGCTGCCTGTTATTGCAGAAGAACTATCCAACGTGTGTTTTCGCCTTTACATCTGCGATGAAAATGGATTTCAAAAGTCTTCTAACTATGTAAAGAAAAACGAGGATTGGATTCTTGAACCTGAATATGTAAAGAAAAATTGGAGCTGGCGCCCATATTTTCTTGAGAATATTATTCGAATGAGCTATGAAAAAAAAGGCATATTATCAGATTTGTATAATGATATTGAAACAGGTGAGAATATCCGAACTTTTTCGTATCCGATTGATAATATGCACTATATATTCCTTGATATTTCATATTCTTTTTTATACGAAAGAGACGTTTTGTAGAGAATAAATAAGTTGAAGTTAAACCGGCAACCCGCAAAAGTGGTTGCCGGTTTTTTATGTTTTTTTAGAGGAGAACGACAGTCGGTTATAGAGATATGCATAGGCAGAGAAAATTTCGGAATTCTAATAAAAAAGAAGTTAAGGAGCTGATTTAATTTGAAGAAAATATGCTTACTTGTCTTTTTGCTGATTGTCTTGTACTCAGGAAAATCTGTTCATGCAGAAGTATCAGGAGAGATTAGGCATGAAATCTTTATAAATTTGCAGGACGCTTATCAGGCTCAGCTAAGAGCTGCGTCTGCCCATACTAATCAAGACGCTGTTGTTCGTGAGCTGAAATTGTTTTTAGATGATGAGTATGCATCTGTGTTTTTTAATGAGGCTCTCTTACAAAAAGCTCAAGGGTATGTTGGAGAGGGACCTGAATATTTAACACACTACATCCCTTTCTTTTCTTTTGATGAACAGACGAAGGTAGCTCTTCATTCCGACCAAAACAAAGCTTATGTCTATCAATTTTTTCCAGCTGTGCATAATGAACGGGTAAAATACCAAGATCATTATGAAATGATCACGTTAGTAAAAGAACAGGGGAAATGGAAAGTGCAAAAGTTTATATATAGTAAGTAACACTCAAAATAGCCGAGGAAAGCTTATTTTGAGTGTTTCTGTTACCCGATGTTAAGAAGCTTCTCAAGCGCTTGAAGGTCAAATCCTCTGATAATTTCCTGGTCAACACGAATGGTCGGAGTGGAATAAGACTCTAACTCAGTAGTCATTCGTTTTCGAGCAGAAGCATCTTTAGATACGTCAAATTCTTTATAGGAAACGTGATGATGCTGTAAAAACTGTTTAACAATTTCGCAAGGTGGGCAAGCTGGTTGTGTGTACAACTCTATAGATCTCAATGAAAGCACCTCCCTATATTAAAATGAATGGTGTTAAAGTAGAATGAAGTTTTGTATGATACATAGTATATCGCTATGTTATTATAATAAAAAACGACATATATCGCTATAATAAGGCATTTTCTTATGAAAAATCACGTAAAGTACTTGTGTTTTTTTAGTATGTGGCATATAGTGAAATGGTGTCTTTTAAGTATTAGTTTAGATAAAGTATTTATTTGAATTGATATTGTAGAAAAGTCGAATGCGTAATGATGTAATAGGTGAAAGGAGAGATTATATGTCACAATTACAAGGTATTTTAACTCGTCTTGTGAATCTCCGTGAGCAAGCAAGTGGAAGTGAAGCGCCACAACGCTTCTTCGAAGTAGAGGGAAAAAGAATTTGCAGCGTGAAATATCATGCAAAAACTGAAACATACGAACTTGAAGTATATCAAGATGGTGAAAAGCCAGCTGTTTATCAATTTGATAACGTTGATATGATTGCAATTGAAATTTTTGAACTTATTCATTAAGGGATAAAGCAAAACGAATGCCGCAAAGGATTTTATACTTTGCGGTATTTTTTTGTTACTGCGTATGAAGTTTTTGCGGTGGCTTCTGCCCTATTTTCCCGAGAAATATCGACAAAGTCATAGCGGATTTTCTGATAAATGGAAGGAACGGGTCGAATGCTGTAAAAAAATCAAAATAAAAAATTCAGATAATTATGAACTTTCGTTGACACTTGTTTTAAAAAAATCTAGACTTAACATATAAGGGAGAACATCGAGTGTGTCTGCTTCTATTCGCTCTTAAAAGTTCGCATTTACGTAAGCAAGCTATTTTCATTTTGTAGCTTGTTCTTTTTCTCTTTACACACGTGGAAGTTATGAGAAATGGAAGGAGAATGTATAAATGATTGATATTGATCACAATCAGTTAAATCAAATTGAACTTCGAGATTTGCTTGTCACTTCTGATAAAGTTGCTCATGTTCAAGTGGGAAATAATTTAGAACATGCTTTGCTTGTGTTAACAAAGACTGGCTATACGTCCATTCCCGTATTAAATCCAAGGTTTCAGCTGCAGGGGTTCGTGAGCATGACGCTTATTTTAGATTCGATTTTAGGATTAAAGCGCATTGAATTTGAACGATTAGAAACCATGAAAGTAGAAGAAGTTATGAATCAAAATGTTCCTCGTGTCTCCATGAAAAAATCCGTATTAAAAGTCATAAATGCCATGATTAACCATCCTTTTTTGTGCGTAGAGAATGAAGATGGCATTTTTGAAGGGATTTTAACACGAAGAAATTTGTTAAAGTCATTAAGAAGGCAGTCCATCATTCTCCCGAAAGAGTCATTTCAATAATTTTTTTAAGAAATCGTGTTTCAGCCTATCTTTCTCCGTTTTTTTCTTATATGATAAAGGTAAAATGAAAGTAAAAAGAGGCTTGAAAGGAATAACTGAATGCAATTAATAGAATGTCGAATGCTCGTTGTATTAGCTCAAGAATTAAATATGAGAAAAGCTGCAGAGAGATTATTTGTATCGCAACCAGCTTTATCACAGAGGCTGCAAACCATTGAAAAAGCATGGGATACACAAATCTTCATTCGTTCGCAAAAAGGACTGTCATTAACGCCTGCTGGAGAAAAGATTGTTCAATTTGCAAAAGAAGTGGTAGAAAAAGAAGATCGGGTTCGTGAGGACCTGCATCATTTAGATAATGAAGTATATGGTACACTCAAATTAGCGGTGGCTTCGATTATTGGACAGCACTGGCTGCCGGCGGTTTTAAAACGCTATATGGATCGTTACCCACATGCTAAAATCTCTCTTGTAACCGGCTGGAGCAGTGAAATGCTTCGCTATCTGTACGAAGATGAGGTACATATTGGAATCATACGCGGAAATCCGGATTGGAAAGGTGTCAAAGAACAT
Source organism: Priestia sp. MDV22-iso46 (assembly GCF_058629175.1). Taxonomy (NCBI): domain Bacteria; kingdom Bacillati; phylum Bacillota; class Bacilli; order Caryophanales; family Bacillaceae; genus Priestia; species Priestia sp. MDV22-iso46. Next base: position 1,635,694 of record NZ_JBZVWT010000001.1, on the reverse strand, counting down.
TTGTTTACAGATCCTCTTTACCTAGTTGATTCAGAAATTGAAAGGGCAGCGGAAGTAGTAAATACTCATCGACCATTTATTCAATTTAAAAGTGACTCAACGTATTATCAAGAAATTTTAGAATGGTGGCATCGAGAGTTTCATACTACACCGAAGCGTACGATTGTAGTGGATCAGATTGAGACGTGTAAGCAAATGGCTTTAAATGGTCTTGGCTTCGCTATTTTACCATCGATTGCTATTAAAGAAGCTGGAAGCCATATTCACCGGACGCCGCTTCTAAAAGCAAATGGAGAGCCAATTACTCGAGACACTTCTTTAGTTGGATATGAATCAGCGTTTAAACTGAAGCAAGTTCGAGCATTTGTTGATATTGTACGTGAATATGTAAGAGAAACGGTCTAAAGCGAGCCTAGATGCTCGCTTTTTTTATTTGCAATCGTTATCTTTTTATTAAAACGATAATGATGCTTGTCATTGGGAAAGCATTTTGTTACATTAAATGAGACATTGCTTACTTAGGAGGAATACATAATGAAAATGATGGATGCTAATGAGATTATCTCATTTATTCAAAACAGCACAAAATCAACACCGGTAAAAGTTTACGTAAAAGGTGAAGTAGAAGGAATTGACTTTGGTTCATCTTCTAAAACATTCGTAACGGGCAACACAGGTGTAGTATTTGGTGAATGGAAAGAAATCAAAGCTGCTATTGAAGCAAACGAAGGAAAAATTGAAGACTACGTAATTGAAAACGATCGTCGCAACTCTGCGATTCCTTTATTAGATATGAAAGGAATTAAAGCTCGTATTGAGCCAGGCGCTATTATTCGCGATCAAGTTGAAATCGGCGACAACGCTGTTATTATGATGGGTGCATCTATTAACATCGGCTCTGTGATCGGTGAAGGAACAATGATCGACATGAACGTAGTACTTGGTGGTCGTGCGACAGTAGGTAAAAACTGTCACATCGGCGCAGGTTCTGTATTAGCTGGTGTTATTGAGCCACCTTCTGCAAAACCAGTTGTAGTAGAAGATGATGTAGTAATCGGTGCTAATGCTGTTGTTCTTGAAGGTGTAACAGTAGGTAAAGGTGCCGTAGTTGCTGCAGGTGCAATTGTGGTAGAAGATGTAGCTCCTTACACAGTAGTAGCAGGTACGCCGGCTCGCGTTATTAAAGAAATTGACGAAAAAACAAAGTCTAAAACAGAAATCAAGCAAGAATTGCGTCAATTAAACGAAGAATAAGAAAAACGATCAGTTTGCGCTTTTTCTTTGCTGAATTAATAGGTTTTAGCGATTGGGATACTGAATCCTTGAACGTATCATATGGACAAGTTGGAAGCGTGGGCAACCACGCTTTCTTCTTTATTTCGTGAGGAGGACATACACATGGCTGAAAATGAATTTGTGAAAATAAGAAGAGAGCTACATAAAATTCCTGAATTAGGGTTTCAAGAGGTGAAAACACAGCGTTTTTTGCTTGATTATATTAACACTCTTCCACAAGAGCGCTTAGAAGTAAAGACGTGGAAAACAGGACTCTTTGTTAAAGTACATGGTACAAATCCAACTAAAACAATAGGCTACCGAGCAGATATTGACGGTCTTCCTATCACGGAAGAAACGAATTATTCTTTTCAATCACAGCATGAAGGACTCATGCATGCCTGCGGACATGATATGCATATGGCCATTGGGTTAGGCGTATTGACTTACTTTGCTCAGCATGAAATCAAAGATAATGTACTGTTTATCTTTCAACCTGCAGAAGAAGGTCCAGGAGGAGCACAGCCAATGCTCCAAAGCGACATCATGAAAGAATGGCTTCCAGATTTCATCTTCGCCCTTCACGTAGCGCCTGAATATCCGGTTGGGTCGATTGCGCTGAAGGAAGGGTTACTATTTGCTAACACGTCTGAGCTATTTATTGATTTAAAAGGAAAAGGCGGCCATGCTGCTTATCCACATACAACAAATGATATGGTAGTTGCGGCATGCCAGCTCGTTTCACAGCTTCAAACTATTGTTGCTCGCAACGTTGATCCGCTAGACAGCGCTGTAATTACAGTAGGAAAAATTCAAGGCGGGACGGTTCAAAATATTATTGCGGAGCGAGCTCGCATAGAAGGAACCATTCGCACGCTATCTCCTGAATCAATGACGCGTGTTAAAGAACGAATTGAAGCGATTGTTAAAGGAGTAGAAGTAGGGTACCAGTGTGAAACAGCCATTGATTATGGTTGTATGTATCATCAAGTATATAATCACCATGAAGTCACGCGAGAGTTCATGGAATTTGCCAAAGAGCAAACGGACGTGGATGTCATTGAGTGCAAAGAAGCAATGACAGGCGAAGATTTTGGCTATATGCTAAAAGATATTCCTGGATTTATGTTTTGGCTTGGCGTTCAGTCTGAATATGGGCTTCATCATGCAAAGCTGCAGCCTCATGAAGGCGCAATAGATATTGCGATTTCACTTATTACAAAATATTTTGAACATAAAGGCAATCAATAAATCGTATAATCATTTTTCCTTATGGCTAAATTAATACCATGAGGAGGTGGGCAACGATGGCACGAATTGGTGTAGAATACGGTTTAACAGATGTACAGGCTGCACTTCAGCAGCTCGGACATGAAGTGGTACAATTACGCAACGAAAGTGATGCACAAGGGTGCGATTGCTGTGTTGTAACAGGACAGGATTCAAACGTAATGGGGATTTCTGATGCAGTAACGCAAGGCTCAGTTATTACAGCTAGCGGATTAACGGCAGAAGAAATTTGTCAGCAAGTAGGCAACAAGGTACAAGGATAAAAGAAAGCCGAAGGAATAAATCCTTCGGCTATTTTTTATGCATGCTGAGGCTGCTTGACATCTTCAGGCTGCTTTTTATCAATATTTACTTGATGAGGGAACGGAATATCAATACCGTTTGCGTCAAACGCTTCTTTAAATTCTTTGCGAAGCTGACGTTCAATCCCCCACTGTTCACCGTTTTTAGCTTTGCCAACTACACGAAGCACAACGTCCGATGCGCCTAGACCTTGAACTCCTATCACGTTTGGTCCTTCTACAATATTTTCATTTGTTGCAGCAACGCGCTCGCATACTTTTTCTAGTACGGAAATAGCTTTGTCAATATCATCATCATACGAAATGCCAATATCAATTAACGCGCGCATATTGCCTCGGGAATGATTGCTTAAGCTTGTAATTTCACGGTTAGGCACATAGTGCAGAGTTCCATCAAACCCGCGAATTTGAGTAGTACGAAGACCTACTGATTCGACAATTCCTGAAAAACTTCCGGTTGTTACATAGTCGTCAACATCAAGCTGTTTCTCAAGAAGTAAAAAGAAACCTGTTACAACGTCGCTAACCAGTCCTTGAGCACCGAACCCGATTGCTAGACCCACAACTCCGGCACCAGCTAATAGAGCCGTGGCATGGATATTTACTGCTTCAAGCAGCATAACGACAAAAATAAAAATAAGTACATATGAAAACACATTAACGGTTAAACTTTTGAGTGTGAGCATACGTCCGCGCGTAGCGTTTTCGCGCTCACTCATTTTTTCAAAGGAACGTTCAATAACTTTTTTACCAATTGCCCGTACAAGTAAAAATACAATGGTAATGGCAATGAGTTTTAACACAATAACTCCAGCATTGGTAAGAAGCTGTTCCCAGTTGATGTCTTGCATCTTAAACATTAGTTGTTCATCCTTCCTATGTTCTGTTTCAATATTAATAAGTGGGAATTTATTCTGTGGAAAAGATTTTGTAAGAGTATGAGCACATTTGTTTATTCCCGATATTAGACATGCTAAACTGAGAAGGTAAATAAATGCAACCCTTTTATAGCATTTTTTTGCTGGAATCAGGGTTTAATTTGCCCTAAAGGCGGGCATAACAACTATGTTACCATTATAAGATGTTGTTTAAATTCATTCTTAATTAATATTGACTAAAAAAACAATATCCATTATAATGAAAACCGTTATAACAGTACATAAGTGAGAATGTTTTATACATTTTCTCATTTAATAATTATTTGGAGGGATCATGTATGCCAGAACGTATGGTAGGTAAACAAGCTCCACGCTTTGAAATGGAAGCTGTATTATCAAACAAAGAATTCGGTAAAGTTAGCTTAGAAGAAAATATTAAAAATGACAAATGGACAGTATTATTCTTCTATCCAATGGACTTTACATTTGTATGTCCAACAGAAATCACTGCACTTTCTGACCGTTATGATGAGTTTGAAGATCTTGACGCAGAAGTAATCGGTGTTTCTACAGACACAATCCATACACACTTAGCTTGGATCAACACTGATCGTAAAGATAATGGTTTAGGTGATCTTAAATATCCATTAGCAGCTGATACAAATCACGTTGTTTCTCGTGAGTACGGCGTTTTAATTGAAGAAGAAGGTGTAGCACTTCGCGGTTTATTCATCATCAGCCCAGAAGGCGAATTACAATATTCAGTTGTAAACCACAACAATATTGGCCGTGACGTTGATGAAACTTTACGTGTTCTTCAAGCGTTACAAACTGGCGGACTTTGCCCAGCTAACTGGAAACCAGGTCAAGCTACTTTAAACGCGTAAGCACAACGTTTAAAAGGTCTAACGTCCACGTTAGGCCTTTTTTTCATCGGATAATAAAGAACATATAGTCAATAATAGTGAAAATAAGGGAGGCTTTTATTCATGAAATTACGTCAGCCAATGCCTGAGTTAACGGGCGCTACAGAATGGTTAAACGGAGAGGTTACAAAAGAGCAGCTAATCGGCGAAAAGCCAACGCTTATTCATTTTTGGTCAGTAAGCTGTCATTTATGTAAAGAAGCAATGCCTCAAGTAAATGAATTTCGCGACCAATACAAAGATCAATTAAATGTGGTAGCAGTTCATATGCCGCGCTCTGAAGATGATTTAGACTTATCAAAAATTAAAGAAGTCGCAGCAGAACATGATATTACGCAGCCAATTTTTGTAGACAGTGAGCATAAATTAACGGATGCATTTGAAAATCAATATGTACCGGCATATTATGTATTTGACAAAACAGGTCAGCTACGCCACTTCCAAGCTGGTGGGAGCGGTATGAAAATGCTTGAAAAGCGCGTGAATCGTGTATTAGGCGAGAACGAATAAATACAGGCAGTTGTAACAGGTGAAAAGCATTCGATGCTTAGTAGAACTTGCATCGAATGTTTTTCTTTTTTGTGTGTAGGAAGTAACTGATAAAGGAAATATAAAAATGTGGATTTTTTCTTGTGAGTTTACACCATACTAACACTAACAACATGATACGAAACTTACTATTGGAGGTAATTTACATATGAAATTAGGTATGATTGGCTTAGGGAAAATGGGAGCAAACTTAGTATTGAATTTACTAGATCATAACCATTCTGTGGTAGCATTCGATGTGAACAACGAAGCCGTACAGAAAGTAGCAGAAAAGGGAGCAGAAGGCGCTTCTTCCATTAAAGAATTAGTGAGCAAATTAGAAAAACCACGCATTGCTTGGGTAATGGTTCCGGCTGGGGAGCTCACAGAAAAAGTAATTTCTGAGCTCCAAGAACTACTTGAAGAAGGAGATATGATTATTGAAGGCGGTAATTCCAAGTATAAAGATTCTGTACGACGTGCTGCAGCTTCTGCTGAAAAAGGAATTCACTACTTTGATGTTGGAACAAGCGGCGGAATGGAAGGTGCCCGAAACGGCGCTTGTATGATGATTGGGGGAGATAAAGAAGCATTTGCTACAATCGAACCTATTTTCCGCGACATCAACGTAGAAAACGGCTATCTCTATTCAGGTGCAGCAGGAAGCGGCCACTTCTTGAAAATGGTTCATAACGGAATTGAGTACGGTATGATGCAAGCAATTGCTGAAGGTTTTGATGTGTTAGAGAAAAGTGAATTTGACTATGACTATGAAGCTGTAGCCCGCGTATGGAATAATGGCTCTGTTATTCGCTCATGGTTAATCGAATTAATGGAACGTGCATTTTCAAAAGATGCAAAACTTGACAGTATTAAAGGAGTTATGCATTCTTCCGGTGAAGGAAAATGGACGGTTGAATCAGCTTTAGATTTACAAGTGCCAACGCCAGTTATTGCTCTATCGTTAATGATGCGCTATCGCTCACTTGAAGACGATACGTTTACAGGTAAAGTAGTTGCCGCTCTTCGCAATGAGTTCGGCGGACATGCAGTAGAAAAACAATAAAAAAAGAGGCTGGGACAAACGTATTTTAGACGAATTGAAAAACGAACCATGGATCAACATGTTTGATTAGTGGTTCGTTTTTTTGTTATGGTGAATAGTTTCGTCTGTTTAGATCTTTCTAGCAGTTGATGGGAGGGCAAGGCGAAGGCTCCTGGGGGGAAAGCGAAGTCTTGCAAGAAAATCAACTGTGGTATTACAAGCAGTTCAACTAATGTATTCCATTTGTTCGTCTTTAGATTGAATTCATTTAGTTATATCCCAACCTCTTTTTTTATGACTATTTACCTTTTTTTGAAAAAATATCTAAAAATTATGGTAATTTATTTCGGGAACCGATATATTTAAATATGTGTGCCACATTTTAGCCAAAGGAAGGACGGGGTATATGGAAACGTTTAAAAAACTAAAAGATTTTTATTTGCCGTACCGAATGTACTTTTTTTATTCTGCTATTTGCTTGTTGTTTGTAACCTCCATCACTGTGATTTACCCTATTGTGCTGCAATATACGATTGATCATATTGTGTTAGGGAAACAATATCAGCTAGTCGATAATGTAGCATTTATTTTTATTGGGCTGATGATTGTCAAAGGAATCTTTACATATATTCAGCAATATTACGGCGACTTATTTGGAATTAAGTCCGTGTATACTCTTCGCAATAAACTTTACCGCAAACTTCAGTATTTACCGTTTTCTTACTATGACAATGCTAAAACAGGGGACTTGATGTCCAGGTTGACAGCTGATGTAGAAGGATTTCGTTTTTTTCTATCTTTTGGCTTCTCAGAATTAATTCGCTTCGTTATTTTACTTACTGCCAGCTTTTCCGTTATGTTCTATTACTCTATTTCACTCACTTTTGTCACAATCTTCCTGCTGCCTTTTTTGGGTGTAGCTGTTTATCGTTTTGATAAACGCGTTCATCCAGCGTTTCGCTTAATTCGCCAATCGTTTGGGGAACTTAATACAAATGTTCAAGAAAATATAAGCGGCATACAAACGGTTAAGTCATTATCAAGAGAAAAATTTCAAACTTCTAAATTTAACGACTCCAACGGAGTTTATAAAAATCGAAACATTGAAACCGCGAATGTGTGGGCAACTTATTTCCCGTTAATGGAGTTTATAGGAAACTTATCTATTGTTGGTCTCCTTGCGTACGGAGGAGCACTTGTTATGAACGGAAGTGTACGTCCGGGAGAGCTTGTTGCTTTCTTTAGCTTAACCTCTTATTTAATGTGGCCTATTATGAATCTAGGGTTTGTTATCAATATGTTTTCACAGTCTAAAGCTTCAGGTGAAAGGCTGCTAGAAATTTTAGAAGAAGAAGAAAAAGTCCATGAGCATGCCGGAAGTTTCTCTATTAATGGAACGGTCGAGTTTCAACATGTTAGCTTATCCTATCCAAACGAAGAAAAAAAGTCGCTTGAGAATATATCATTTTCTGCTTCTAAAGGAAAAGTAGTAGGTTTAATCGGAGCAACTGGAGCCGGCAAAACAAGCTTAACACAGCTGCTCACGAGGTTTTACGAACCAACTTCAGGAAAAATCTTAGTTAACCATCGTCCGATTAAAGAGTATCCGCTCCCTGTTCTTCGGAAAGAAATTGGCTTTGTACTTCAAGAAACGTTTTTGTTCTCAAGCAGTATAGGAACCAACATCTCCTATGGCGTGCCGGGTATTTCTAGAGAAGACATTATTGATGCTGCAAAACGAGCGCAGGCGCATGACTTTATTATGGAGCTTCCAGATGGGTATGACACGATGCTGGGAGAGAGAGGCCTGGGGTTATCAGGCGGACAAAAGCAGCGCATTGCGATTGCACGAGCGCTTATCTTAAACCCTAGCATCTTAGTATTAGATGATGCCACGAGTGCTGTTGATATGAAAACAGAAAGAGAAATTCAATTGGCTTTAAAAGAAGTGATGAAAAATCGTACTACGTTTATTATCGCACACCGCCTTTCTTCTTTGCGACATGCCGATGAAATCTTAGTCTTGCATGAAGGTCAAATAAAAGAGAGAGGAAGCCATGAAACGCTCATTCAAAAGCAAGGGATTTATAAAAATATTTATGACATTCAATATGAAAGCAATACGTCAGTGATGAACGTATAACAAGGGAGGAATAGAATGGAAGCCGAAAAAAATAAAGTTGTGCGAGAGCGCTTTTATTATCAAACAGATCAAATCATTGATAAGATGTTTAACTGGAAGCAAATGGCCCGCTTGTTTCGTTATCTTCATCCATATCGAAAAAACTTGCTTCCTTTCTCGTTTCTTATGGTCATTATCACGACGGTCATTAGACTCGCTATTCCTATTTTGATAGGTGTATATACGCTTGATCATGCTGTAAAAGATAAGAATAGCACGCTGCTCATGCAGTTAGTTTTCATAATCTTTAGCTTGTATGTACTATCTTATATTTCGAATATCTTTCGAATTAAATGGATGAACCAACTCGGGCAGCACGTTATATATGATTTAAGAAAACATTTATTTACGCATATTCAAGGGCTGTCGCACCGGTTTTTTGATACGCGTTCAGGAGGCTCTATTCTTGTAAGGATCATGAATGATATTAACTCTCTTCAAGATTTATTTACTAACGGGGTAGTTAACCTGTTTATGGACCTCTTATTGTTAGTTGGGATTGTAGTTATATTATTTTCTCTCAGTCCTGCTTTGACATGTGCTGTTTTAATCATTTTACCGATTATGTTCTTGATTTCCACAAAGCTGAGAAGAAGAATTCGTCGGTCGTGGCAAGTTGTTCGTATGAAGCAGTCAGTATTAAATTCACATTTAAATGAGAGTATTCAAGGCATTCGCGTCACTCAATCATTTGCTCAAGAACAAGAAAATATGCTGTTTTTTGAGCGCATAAACAGTGAAAATTACGAGAGCTGGAGGCAAGCTACTCGAAAAAATGCCATGTTTCGACCGTTTGTAGAACTCACAAATGCTGTCGGAACGGCTATTTTAATTTGGTTCGGTGCTGTACTTATTCAAGATGAACGGCTAACAATTGGTATTTTTGTATCATTTGCTTTTTATCTTGGAATGTTTTGGGAACCGATTTCTCGTTTAGGGCAAGTGTATAATCAATTATTAATGGGAATGGCTTCATCCGAGCGTATTTTTGAATTTCTAGATGAAAAACCTCTCGTCGCAGATTTGGAAACCGCTACGTCTTTAGAGGATATGAAAGGAAAAGTTGAGTTCAAGCACGTCTCATTTTCTTATGATGGGAAGCGGAAAGCTCTAAACAACGTATCAATTGACATAAAAGAAGGCCAGACGGTTGCTTTAGTGGGGCATACTGGATCTGGAAAAACATCCATTGCTAATTTAATCACACGTTTTTATGATGTAAACGAAGGGCAGATTTTAATTGATAATATGCCTATTCAAGATATTACGTTAGCGAGTTTACGAGCGCAAATTAGTATTGTGCTGCAAGAAACCTTTATTTTTTCAGGAACCATTATGGAAAACATTCGGTTTGGAAAACCGGATGCTACTGATGATGAAGTGATTAAGGCCGCAGAAGCGGTAGGGGCTGCAGATTTTATAAAGCATCTGAAAAAAGGTTATGATACGGAAGTAGAAGAGCGAGGAAACGTCTTATCCGTGGGAGAGCGTCAATTGATTTCATTTGCTCGAACGCTGTTGGCTGATCCTCGTATTATCATTTTAGATGAAGCGACAGCAAGCATCGATACAGAAACAGAAGTGAAGATTCAACAGGCGCTTAAAACGCTGTTAAAAAACAGAACTGCCATCATGATTGCTCATCGGTTATCTACTATACGAGAAGCAGATAACATCATTGTATTAGATCACGGAAGCATTATTGAAACAGGGAATCACGGGGAACTAATGCAGCAAAAAGGCGTATATTATTACCTTGTTCAAACCCATGCTACAGCTTAAAAACAGAGGGAGCTGATCCTTCTGTTTTTCTATGAGTGTGAGAAATAGTAAAGAGATATAAGTGTTAACGGGAAAATGAGGTTGATACAAAAGAATTGTGGTAAAATAACGGTAGTTCAGATTTTTTCCTGTACATAATGGAGGAATTCAAATGAAAAAAGAATTTGCAGTCATCGGATTAGGTAGATTTGGAGGAAGTATTTGTAAAACATTAAGCGATCAAGGAATGGAAGTTCTGGCGATTGATATTGATGAAGAAAAGGTAAATGAGTATGCTAACGTTGCTTCCCATGCAGTAGTAGGCGATTCAATGGATGAAGGGGTTCTAAAAAGTTTAGGAATTCGTAATTTTGATCATGTTATCGTAGCTATTGGTGACAATATTCAGGCAAGTATTTTGACGACCCTTATTTTAAAAGAGCTGGGCGTTGAAAAAATAACGGTAAAAGCGCAAAATGATTATCACGCCAAAGTATTATCAAAAATTGGCGCTAATTTTATCGTGCATCCCGAACGAGATATGGGACGAAGAATTGCTAATAACATGATTTCAAACAGCGTTCTAGATTATTTAGAGCTATCTGAAGAACACAGCATTGTCGAATTAGTAGCGAGCAAAAGAATGGCTGGCAATACGCTGATTGAGTTAGACATTCGTGCAAAATATGGCATTAACATTGTAGCCATTAAGCGTGATCGAGATATCATCGTTTCTCCTCAGGCGTCCGAAACGATTCAAGAAGAGGACGTTTTGATTGTTATTGGAGCAGATGCAGATATTAACCGCTTCGAAAATAAATTTGCCAGTGCTTAATAAAAAAGAGCAGATGCAATTGCATCCGCTCTTTTTCTTTTATTAAACCTCCATAATGATTGGTAAAATCATTGGACGGCGCTTTGTTTTTTCGTAAAGGAATGGAGCCAATGTGTCTGTGATTTCATTTTTAATCTCAGACCATTGTGACGTACGACGTTCCATCACTTTGTTCAAGTGTTTTGTAATGAGGGACTGTGCATCATTAATTAAGTCGCCAGATTCGCGCATATAAACAAAACCACGAGAGATAATGTCTGGACCAGCAGCGATCTTGAAGTCTTTCATATTGATGCTTACAACCACAATAACAAGACCTTCTTCAGATAAAATGCGGCGGTCACGAAGTACGATATTTCCAATGTCACCAATTCCGCTTCCGTCAATATATACAGAGCCTGAAGGGATTTTGCCGGCTACTGAAGCTTCGCTGTCGCTTAAAGCTAGCACCTCTCCATTATCCATAATGAAGCAGTTTTCTTCAGGAACTCCACAGTCTGTTGCAAGTTTGATGTGCATCTTCTGCATGCGATACTCACCGTGAATTGGCATAAAGTATTTTGGTTTCATCAAACGAAGCATTAATTTTTGCTCTTCCTGTCCGCCGTGTCCAGAAGTATGGATATCGTTTAGAGCACCGTGAATAACCTCTGCTCCTGCACGGAATAGCATATCAATTGTTTTGCTAACACTTACTGTATTTCCTGGAATAGGTGAAGATGAGAATACAACCGTATCTCCAGGGATAATTTGAATTTGGCGGTGAGTACCGTTTGCAATTCTAGATAGCGCTGCCATCGGTTCACCTTGGCTGCCTGTACATAAAATAGTCACGCGGTTAGCTGGAATTCGGTTAATTTGAGAAGGCTCAATGAACGTATCTTTTGGACATGAAATATATCCAAGCTGTTGGCCAATCTCAATAGCTGCTTCCATACTGCGTCCGAATACAGCAACTTTACGGTTATGCAATACGGCTGCTTCCACTACTTGCTGTAAGCGGTGAATATTTGAAGCAAACGTTGCAAAAATAATACGGCCGTCTACTTTACGGAAAATGTCATGAATGCTGTCACCTACGCGGCGCTCAGACATCGTAAAGTTAGGAATTTCACTGTTTGTACTGTCTGAAAGCAAGCATAGAACGCCTTCTTTACCGATTTCAGCCATTTTTGTTAAGTTAGCCGGTTCGCCCACTGGTGTAAAATCAAACTTGAAATCTCCTGTATGTACGATTTGTCCGTTTGGTGTTTTTACCACAATTCCGTAAGAATCAGGAATACTGTGAGTTGTGCGGAAGAACGTTACCGATGTTTTACGGAATTTAATTACGTCATCTTCAGTAATTTCATGAAGCTGAGCTGTACGAAGCAACCCATGCTCGTCTAATTTATTGCGAAGAAGCCCAAGGGCTAATTTCCCTGCATAAATAGGAATGTTTAATTCTCTTAATAAGTAAGGAATTCCGCCGATGTGATCTTCATGACCATGTGTAACGAAAAGGCCACGGATTTTATCTGCATTTTTTACTAAATAACTGTAGTCAGGAATAACGTAGTCAATTCCTAAAAGCTCATCTTCAGGGAATTTAATTCCTGCATCAATAAGAATAATTTCATCTTGAAACTGTACGGCATACGTATTTTTACCGATTTCGCCTAGTCCACCCAGGGCGAAGACTGCCGTTTGATTATTTTTTACAAATTTCATTTTCATCATATCTCCAATACTTTAAAATCTTCATGCTGTTGTTCATATTCTAGATAGTCTCCAGTCACTGCTTGAACAAACTCAATATTAATTGAACGCGCTTTTAACTTTTTACGAACGTCACGCTCAGAATCTGCGTTCACATACACTGTTTTTGTATTTTCACGTACAGCTACTTCACTCATTTTTTCTTGAAAATAAACTTTAAAAATCATAACAAAAATCTCTCCTTAATTCCGAAATTCAAATAACTTATTTTATTATATTATAAAATGTGTATGTATTTCATGTATTTTCTAAAGAAACTTGCTTTCACTACATTTTAGTCATCTAAATATAACAAGTCAATTAATTATAGAATAATATTAATAGGAAACGGATACAAGACTATATTTTCCGGGCGTATAAAAAATAAGGGCTATTCCATTGTACGATGCAGACACACACTCTGCAAATTTTACAACAGAAAGCCCTAAAAAAATCGATTATGCCATCGTTTTTTTACGCAATAATTCATTCCAGCGTTTTAGCAGCCTTTTTCGAAAATCTTTTAACATGATTTTTCAGCTCCTTTGTTTTTTTGCGATACCTGCCTGTCTCTCTCTGTACTTTTATTATATGATGAAAAGGGAGAGGTTTCTCGTGGTTAAATATGGAAAAAATGTAAATTGGACCGTCCATTTATAGAGAAACCAGCGCTTGTTTGATATAATTGGAAAGGCTTAACAAAGAGATAAAAAATTATAAAAAATAAGGTGATAAACGTGGAACGAAAGATTATTTTTTTTGATATTGATGGAACGTTATTGGATCATGATAAAAAACTACCTGCTTCTACAAAAAAAGCTGTCCGGCTGTTAAAAGAGCAGGGGCATGAAGTGGCAATTGCAACTGGAAGGGCTCCTTTTATGTTTAAAGATCTGCGTGAAGAGTTGGATATTCAAACATATATTAGCTTTAATGGTCAGTACATTGTTTTAAATGGAGAAGTTCTTTACAAAAACCCGTTAAATAAAGAAGAGCTTCAAGATTTAACAGCTTTTGCTGTTGAGCATGATCACCCTGTCGTATACATGGATCATGAAGATATGAAATCAAACATTGAATTTCATGACTATATCGAATCCAGCATCAGCACGCTGAAAATTGGATTTACCCACCCTCACCACGACCCTACTTATTTCAAAGGGCGTGAAATTTATCAATCCCTCTTATTCTGTACAGCGGGAGAAGAAGCTCCTTATGAAGAAAAATTTAAGAAATTTGACTTTATTCGCTGGCATGAATTTTCAACTGATGTTCTGCCAAAAGGTGGATCAAAAGCGCGAGGAATTGAGACCATGATTGAAAAGCTTGGCTTTGACAAAAAAGATGTATATGCATTCGGAGACGGCTTAAACGATATCGAAATGCTGGAATTTGTCGGAAATGGCGTAGCGATGGGAAATGCGGAAGAAGTCGTGAAAGAAGTTGCTAATCTTGTTACAAAAGATGTAGCAGAAGATGGTATTCTCCACGGATTAGAGCTAGTAGGATTATTAAAGTAAGAAAAACGCGAGCTCTAGCTCGCGTTTTTTAGCGTTCATATGGAAAAGCATTTTCAGGTTCTTGAAATGGATTTTCTTTATTAATGTAATCATAAAACATAATGCCGTCTAAATGATCAATTTCGTGCTGAAATACAACAGCAGGAAGACCTTTCAAACGAATTTTCACTTCTTCGCCTTCCAGCGTTGTGCCTTTTACTGTGATACGTGCATATCGAGGAACAAATCCTGGGATATCTTGATCGACAGATAAGCAGCCTTCACCGCCTGTAAGGTATGTCTTTTCAACTGAGTGGCTAATGATCTTAGGGTTAAATAATGCATAGCTGTATAGCTTGCCTTTTTCATCCGTAACGTGTACCCCAATCATTCGTTTTGATACATTAATTTGAGGAGCGGCAAGCCCGATACCAGATCGCAGTCCATATTTAGCAGCAATTTCAGGATCTTGGCTGTTTTTTACATATTCTAATAAGCTATGTAAAATCTTTTTGTCTTCTTCAGAAGCAGGTAACGGTACTTCTTTTGCTACTTCTCGCAGCGTTGGGTGTCCGTCTTGAATAATATCGTTCATTGTAATCAACTTTCACATCTCCCTAGGCTATTTTATAGGTATAAAGTGTACCAAATCCGTATAAAAAAGTCATTACCTCGACCTTGAACACATAAATGTTTCTACTAATTATATGTATCACGCATATGGAAAAACATGTATAAGAAAAAATAAAAGCGACCGTTAGCCGCTTTTATTGTATAATTACCAGCCGCCACAGCTGCAGCCAATAATAACTAATAAAATGAACAGTACGATTAATAAAACAAACCCTTTATTAGAACCGCCGTAGCCATATCCACCGTAACCCAACATAATATAACCTCCCGTAGTTATCAATCCCAAGGTAAAAAGTCATAAACTCCCTTTTTTTCACGATTGGGTTAGTATAATATATTAAAAGGTGGAAAAAGGGTGTAGAGAAATTGCTAATTTCCTACAAAAATTGTATAATGACCCATGAATAAGGGAGGATTTACCAGATATGAAATGCGTCGGAAGATATATAATTATCGGCATTGCTGCTATGTCACTAGCAGGCTGCGCAGAAGGCTCATCGCCTGAACTTGAGGTATATAATGGATTAGAAAAAGTGGTAGCACAAGAAAAACAATTTGCTGATCAGCAAAAACCGTTAGCTGATTTAGAACAGCAAGAAAATGCGATATACGACCAAATTATTGAGCTAGGGATTAAAGATAAAAAGAAAATAAAAAATAAAGCACAAAAAGCGCAGCAGTTATTAGATGAGCGTGAAAGTAAATTACAAAAAGAAGAAAAAAGCATCAGCGCTTCGCAAAAACAATTTGAAGCGACAGAGCCAAAGATCCAAAAACTAGAGGATGGCAAAGCAAAAGAAGAGGCGCTTGAACTATCTTCGTTAATGAAGAAGCGTTATAATGCCTACCAGTCCTTACATGATGCCTATCTTCATTCCATTGAATTAGATCGTCAGCTATATACGCTCTTTGAAAAAGACAATGTGAAATTAGAGAATCTTGAAACACAAATCGCTTCGATCAATGCTACTTATAAAGAAGTTGAAAAGAAAAAAGAAACGTTTAACACATTAACAGCTGACTATAACAAAGCCAAAGAGGATTTTTATAACAAAACGAAGTTAAAGGTGAAAAATAGCGAGGATAAATAAGAAGGCCTGTGAAGTTTACAGGTCTTTTTTTTTGGCTGAAAAGGAAGGTTTTCTGAAATAAAGAAAGAGTTTCGACATGATTCAAGTAAAAATTACAAAAGGTTATTGTTTTAAAAAATCGTTTATTTGTGGCAAGATAGGAGATGTGCAGACGTAAAAAAAGAGAAGGTTATTATAAAACATATAATACAGTTTGTATCTGTGTAATAGTACAGCATGTCTTTTTTATGTGTTTTATTTCACAAACTAAAAAAGCGTAATTTCTTGATGTAAATGCATTGACGAACTGTTTTAGTGTATTGTAAACTAGGTAGCGTAGTAAGTGTTGTATTAATCATTTTTGCAAAATAATTAATACAGTTTAACGAAACGTTCGTTTCGCTTAAACTTTCCTTTTACGTAAATGTTTGCACAGAATTCGCTGGGGAATACATAGAAATGTTAAGGATTAGCGAATTCAAAAAGCTACTCGACAAAATATGACTTTTACTTGTCCATTTGGGACATTCTAAAAGCGTGTATGTTTGTTTGATTAGTAAAATGAATTTATACGGCTTAAATGAAAGGAAGAGGTGACTTAGATGGCTGCTAAAACTAAAAAGGCTATTATTGATGTATCAAAGCAACTTGATAAAATCGCTGAGCAGTACCAAACGTTCCAAATTCTTAATGAAGAGGGCGAAGTAGTAAATAAATCAGCGTTGCCAGATTTATCTGACGAAAAATTAAAAGAGTTAATGACTCGCATGGTATACACTCGTATTCTTGATCAACGTTCAATTTCATTGAACCGTCAAGGTCGTTTAGGTTTCTATGCACCAACTGCTGGGCAAGAAGCTTCTCAAATCGCTTCACATTTCGCATTAGAAAAAGAAGACTTCATTTTACCTGGGTACCGTGATGTGCCTCAGTTAATTTGGCATGGTCTTCCACTATATCAAGCGTTCTTATTCTCTCGTGGTCATTTCCACGGTAACCAAGCGCCAGAAGGTGTAGATGTACTTTCTCCACAAATCATCATCGGTGCACAAATCGTGCAAACTGCTGGTGTGGCACTAGGTCTTAAAAAGCGCGGTAAAAAAGCAGTAGCGATCACTTATACAGGTGACGGCGGAGCTTCACAAGGTGACTTCTACGAAGGTATGAACTTCGCAGGTGCATTCAAAGCTCCAGCAATCTTTGTTGTACAAAACAACCGCTTTGCAATTTCAACACCAGTTGAAAAGCAATCTGCAGCACGTACAATCGCTCAAAAAGCAGCGGCTGTTGGTATCCCAGGCGTTCAAGTAGACGGTATGGATGCACTAGCAGTATACGTTGCAGTAAGCGAAGCTCGTGAGCGTGCAGTAAACGGTGAAGGTCCAACTTTAATTGAAACATTAACTTACCGTTATGGTCCACATACAATGGCTGGTGACGATCCAACTCGTTATCGTACAGCTGAGCTTGACACTGAGTGGGAAAAGAAAGATCCACTTGTTCGCTTCCGTAAATTCTTAGAAGCTAAAGGCATCTGGAATGAAGAAGAGGAAAACAAAGTAATCGAGCAAGCTAAAGAAGATATCAAACAAGCTATTAAGAAGGCTGATGATTATCCAAAACAAAAAGTTACAGATTTAATGGAAATCATGTACGAAACTATGCCTTCAAACTTACAAGAGCAATATGAAATCTACAAAGAGAAGGAGTCGAAGTAAGCCATGGCGCAAATGACAATGATTCAAGCGATTACTGATGCGTTACGCACAGAAATGAAAAACGACGAAAACGTATTAGTTTTTGGTGAAGACGTTGGCGTAAACGGTGGAGTATTCCGTGCGACTGAAGGTCTTCAACAAGAATTCGGCGAAGATCGCGTATTCGATACGCCATTAGCTGAATCTGGTATCGGTGGTCTTGCTGTGGGTCTATCGACTCAAGGTTTCCGTCCGGTTCCTGAAATTCAATTCTTTGGTTTCGTATACGAAGTACTTGATTCTGTATCAGGTCAAGCTGCACGTATGCGCTACCGTTCTGGCGGTCGCTGGAATGCACCAATCACATTCCGTTCACCATTTGGTGGAGGCGTTCATACACCAGAACTTCACGCTGATAGCTTAGAAGGTATCGTAGCATCTCAACCTGGTTTAAAAGTTGTAATTCCTTCAACTCCATACGATGCAAAAGGTCTTTTAATTTCATCAATTCGTGATAACGATCCGGTTGTATACTTAGAGCACATGAAGCTTTACCGTTCATTCCGTCAAGAAGTACCTGAAGAATCATACACAATTGATTTAGGTACAGCTGATGTGAAACGTGAAGGTACAGACGTAACGCTTATCGCTTACGGTGCAATGGTACACTCATCATTAAAAGCAGCTGAAGAACTAGAAAAAGAAGGTATCTCTGCTGAAGTAGTGGACTTACGTACAGTTCAACCTTTAGATATCGATACAATTCTTGCATCAGTTGAAAAAACTGGTCGCGTAGTAGTAGTTCAAGAAGCTCAAAAACAAGCTGGTATCGCAGCTAACGTTGTAGCTGAAATTAACGATCGTGCAATCTTAAGCTTAGAAGCACCAGTATTACGTGTAACAGCACCGGATACTGTGTTCCCATTCTCTCAAGCTGAGGGCGTATGGTTACCAGACCACAAAGATATCGTTGAAACAGCTAAGAAAGTACTTGAATTTTAATTAGCATTTTACTGTGATAGAAATCAGCTTTGTGCTGATTTCTGTCTTAGATAAAATAAACACTAACAAATTGAACGCAACTAACTAGGAGGGTGAAGACACGTGGCATTTGAATTTAAACTGCCGGATATCGGTGAAGGTATCCACGAAGGTGAAATTGTAAAATGGTTCGTAAAAGCTGGAGATGAAATTGATGAGGATGATGTACTAGCAGAAGTACAAAATGACAAAGCTGTTGTTGAAATCCCATCTCCTGTAAAAGGTAAAGTATTAGAAGTAAAAGTTGACGAAGGTACAGTAGCTACTGTAGGACAAGTTATCGTTACTTTTGATGCTCCTGGATACGAAGACTTAAAATTCAAAGGTGACGATCATGATGATGCACCAGCAGAAGAAGCTAAAGAAGAAGCTTCAACTGAAGAAGTGACTGAAGAAGCAACAGCTCCTGCAGCACAAGCTGATGTTGATCCTAACCGTAAAGTAATTGCTATGCCTTCAGTGCGCAAATATGCTCGTGAAAAAGGTGTAGACATTAAAGCTGTTCCTGGTTCAGGTAAAAACGGACGTATTGTTAAAGATGACATCGATAGCTTCCTATCTGGTGGTTCTACAGCTACAGCAACTGCTGAAGCTCCAGCTAAAGAGGAAACTGCTTCAGCTGAACCAAAAGCAGCAGCAGCACAAGCTATTCCTGAAGGCGACTTACCAGAAACTCGCGAGAAAATGAGCGGTATCCGTCGTGCAATCGCAAAAGCTATGGTTAACTCTAAACACACTGCTCCACACGTAACATTAATGGATGAAATCGATGTAACAGCTCTTGTTGCTCATCGTAAAAAATTCAAAACAGTTGCAGCAGATCAAGGTATTAAATTAACATTCTTACCTTACGTGGTAAAAGCGTTAACTTCAGCACTTAAGAAGTTCCCAGCTCTTAACACTTCAATCGATGACTCTACAGATGAAGTAATTCAAAAACATTACTACAACATCGGTATCGCTGCTGACACTGAAAAAGGTCTTTTAGTACCAGTTGTGAAAAATGCTGACCGTAAATCTGTGTTCGAAATTTCTGATCAAATTAACGACCTTGCTGGAAAAGCACGTGATGGTAAATTAGCTCCTGCTGAAATGAAAGGCGCTTCTTGTACAATCACAAATATCGGTTCTGCTGGTGGACAATGGTTTACTCCTGTTATCAACCACCCAGAAGTTGCAATTCTAGGTATCGGACGTATCGCTGAAAAACCAGTTGTACGCGACGGTGAAATTGTAATTGCTCCAGTATTAGCATTATCACTAAGCTTTGACCACCGTATTATCGATGGCGCAACAGCTCAAAACGCTCTTAACCAAATCAAGCGTTTATTAAATGATCCAGAATTATTATTAATGGAGGCGTAATAAATGGTAGTAGGAGATTTCCCAATCGAAACTGATACTCTTGTCATTGGTGCTGGCCCTGGTGGCTACGTTGCAGCAATTCGTGCAGCTCAATTAGGTCAAAAAGTTACAATCGTAGAAAAAGGTAACCTTGGAGGCGTATGCTTAAACGTTGGTTGTATTCCTTCAAAAGCATTAATCGCTGCAGGTCACCGTTTTGAACACGCTAAACATTCTGAAGACATGGGGATTATCGCTGAGAATGTAACAGTTGATTTCTCTAAAGTTCAAGAATTCAAAAACGGCGTTGTAAACAAACTTACTGGCGGTGTTGAAGGCCTTCTTAAAGGTAACAAAGTTGACATCGTAAAAGGTGAAGCTTACTTCGTTGACAGCGAAACTGTACGTGTAATGGATGAAAATTCTGCACAAACGTACAAATTCAAAAATGCTATCCTTGCAACTGGTTCTCGCCCAATCGAGATCCCTGGATTCAAATTCTCTGAGCGTGTAATCAACTCTACAGGTGCATTAGCGCTTAAAGAAGTTCCTAAAAAATTAGTTGTAATCGGCGGAGGTTACATCGGTACTGAGCTTGGTACTGCTTTTGCTAACTTCGGTACAGAAGTTACATTTGTAGAAGCTGCTGATGAAATCTTAGCTGGTTTTGAAAAACAAATGAGTTCACTTGTTAAACGTAACCTTAAGAAAAAAGGAAACGTTGAAATCTATACAAAAGCAATGGCTAAAGGTGTTGAAGAAACTGCTAACGGCGTACAAGTTACGTTTGAAGTAGGCGGAGAGTCAAAAGTAATCGATGCTGACTACGTATTAGTTACTGTAGGTCGTCGTCCTAACACTGATGAGCTTGGTCTTGAGCAAGTTGGCGTTAAAATGACTGACCGTGGTCTTATCGAAATCGATAACCAAACTCGTACATCTGTAAGCAACATCTTTGCAATTGGTGATATCGTAACTGGACCTCCACTTGCACACAAAGCTTCTTACGAAGGTAAAATCGCAGCTGAAGTAATCGCTGGCGAACCTGCTGAAATTGACTACTTAGGAATTCCAGCAGTTGTATTCTCTGAGCCTGAGCTTGCATCTGTAGGTTATACTGAAGCACAAGCGAAAGAAGAAGGATTAGCTGTTAAAGCTTCTAAATTCCCATTTGCTGCTAACGGACGTGCGCTTGCACTTAACGCTGCAGAAGGCTTCTTGAAGCTTATCACTCGTAAAGAAGACGGAGTAGTTGTTGGTGCTCAAATCGCTGGACCTAGCGCATCTGACATGATTGCTGAGCTTGGTCTTGCTATCGAAGCTGGCGTAACAGCTGAAGATATCGCATTGACAATTCACGCTCACCCAACATTAGGTGAAATCACAATGGAAGCTGCTGAAGTAGCTATTGGAAGCCCAATTCACATTGTAAAATAATGTTTTTAAAAAGCTGATGCGTATGCATCGGCTTTTTTTTTTGAAGAAAACGGTTTTCATAAAGTATCAGATGCTTGTCAGACAGTTTTTGTTGCTGATGAGTATACTCTTTTAGAGGAAACGTGTAAAAAGCGCTGAGGCAGTCTTAAATGAGCTCTAGATGCATACATATGAAGTGGGACGTGCTTTTTTATAGGTAGATAAAAAATTGCTCTTTTGGATAACGAATGAAAAGGCGGCGAAGGAGCTATGAAGACGTATTTCGTTTGGAGCTTACACATTGTTATTTGGATGGGTTATTCACTGGTTGAATTGCTATCAAAACGTGATCAGTTGACATCTAAAATTATTTTATTTTTAGTATTTGCTTATTTAGCTTACGGCATAGCAGAAATGAACGTCAAATCTAAAAGACTGGCGCTTATGATGACGGGTACAACTTCAGCTGTCTGCTTGACATGTTATCAACTAATTTTATTTTGCACGGCGTAAGATTGCATAAAAAAAGCGTTAGCTTATATAAGCTAACGCTTTTTTGTCTTACACAGATTTCTTTTCTCTTTTCAATGCGCCTTCTTCTTTAAATGCTTTCATTAATGAGAAGACCGTTAGCACCAGCACAATTGAGAATGGAAGTGCTGCTATAATCGCAGCTGTTTGGAGCGCATCCAAACCACCTGTCCAAAGCAGTATGATTGCTGTTAACGATTGAATTAAGCCCCACGTAAGCTTAATAGAGCCTGAAGGATTTAGATCACCATTTGTTGTCTGCATTCCTAAAACAAATGTAGCTGAGTCAGCTGATGTAATGAAGAATGTAGCAATTAAGCAAATAGCGACAATGGACATGAACGTACCAAATGGAAACTGTTCAAGTACATAGAATAAAGCAACTTCTGTTCCTTTATTGTTGATAACATCCATAACAGGAAGATCCTTAAAAAAGTCTAAGCAGACCCCAGAACCTCCGAATACGGAAAACCATAATCCACCAAATACGGTCGGAACAGCTAGTACACCAATTAAAAATTCTCGAATGGTTCTACCTCGTGAAATACGAGCAATGAACGTACCAACAAACGGTGCCCAAGCGATCCACCATGCCCAGTAGAAAATTGTCCAATCTTGAACCCAGGTACTGTTATCAAACGGGCTCAATCGAAAACTCATCGACGGCAAGTTTTGAATGTAGCTGCCAATTGTTGTAACGAATAAGTCCATAATAAAGTTGGTTGGACCTGCAAATAACAAGAATAGCATTAACAGAATAGCTAAAACAATATTAATGTTACTCAAATACTTAATACCTTTGTTCAAACCCGTCTGTGCTGACAGCATGAACAAGAACGTCACGATAATAATAACAATTAATTGAGTCGTGAAATTATTATCAATACTTGGCGACAAGTAAGAGGCTCCACCGGTAATTTGAATAGCGCCCAGTCCTAGAGATGTTGCCACCCCAAAAACAGTTGCAAATACGGCGATGACGTTTATGATCGTTCCAAGAGGTCCATCAACACGTTTTCCTAATAGTGGACGTAAAATATTACTGATTATGAACGGGTAACCTTTTCTAAATTGAAAATATGCAAGGGCCAGTGCAAGAACGGAATAAATAGCCCAAGGATGTAAACCCCAGTGGAAAAACGAATAACGTAGAGCTGCGCGAGCTGATTCTGCTGTACCGCCTTCACCACAAGGTGGAGTATGAAAATGATTGATTGGTTCTGAAACACCCCAGAATACAAGTCAAATCCCCATACCAGAACTAAATAACATGGCAAACCATGAGACATAACCATACTGAGGCTTTTCGTCAGGTTTACCTAGTTTAATATTTCCGTACTTTGAAAAAATTAAGTACAGCGTAAAAACTAAGAATAATGTAGCTGCTAATAAGTAATACCAGCCAAATTTCTCGATGATAAAACTATGTATTGCCGATGTGACAGGTGTAAGCGCTGCGCTTCCTAGCACAGATTCCGGAATAACACCCCATACGATAAATACTGCAGCAATAATAACCGAAATGATAAAAACAGGAGTCAGTTTTTTCATCGATTATCACTTCTTTCCTATTCTATTTTACATAACATGTTTTCTCATATAACCTTTTTAGCTATACATGAAACCACATGGTTATACATTCTAGTAAAGTTTGTATGAAATGTCTACCCTATTAGTAAGAAAAAACGGCAAGAACCCAAATTCTTATTTTTCGTAATTATTTTAAAGTGCTGAAATAGATGTGAAATTAGACATTGTTTTTTCATATAAATAGAGATGATGCTAAGCGTTCAGCTTTTTGAAAACAAATATAACATTTATGAGAAAAATATTTTTAATGTGACATACTAATTAGTTGTTGACATATTTAATGTGACATAATAATATAATATCAAGAGTTGTAAAACGCTTACAAAAAAAGACGGTTAAAGGGGAGTTTACAAAATGGGAACAATCGTATGTCAAACATGTAACTGCACAATTGATCATTTCGAAGATGAGAAAGTGACGCGATTATACTCAACATGTAAAAGCGGAGAATGTCAAAAAGCAGATGAAGATTTAGATTAATTCAATAAAAAAAAGGTGCGGAAATTCGCACCTTTTTTTTATTGAATTGCTTTATGTTCTTTAATGACACGAAATGTTTTTAATTCAAAATCTTCCGGACCCTGCACTGGTAAACCTGCCTCTAAGTTTGTTTCAATGTAGGTTAAATTTTCCTCAGTGATGATTTCCCCGGGAATAAAAATAGGAATACCAGGAGGATAGACCATCACAAATTCCGCAATAATACGACCTGCCGACTCATGAAAAGGTACCACTTCTGTTTCAGCGTAAAAAGCATCGCGAGGTGTTAAAGCCAATACAGGAATATCAGGCAATAAAATAGCCGGTTTTGCCGTTGTTTCAGAAAGATTATGGAATTTTGCAGATAATTCACGCAGAGCTGTGACCAGACGTAACAGATCTTCTTCTGTATCTCCAGGCGTGATAATACATAGAATATTATAAAGGTCAGACATTTCAACTTCGATATTATGAGCTTCACGCATCCATTTTTCTACGTCATAGCCCGTAATTCCTAAATCTGAAACAGAAATAATTAATTTAGTAGGGTCTAAATCATACGTAGCTTTTGTCCCTAAAATTTCTCTGCCTATACATCGGATATGCTCAATTGTATTAATTTCTTTTCGTGCTTTTTCAGCAAGAGAAATTGCACGTTCAGCCAGCTCTTTTCCTTCTGTAGCTAAACGTTTTCGTGCAACATCTAAAGAAGCCAGCAGCAGATAAGATGTTGATGTTGTTGTGAGCATGCTTAAAATAGACTGTACACGTTTTGGAGAAATTAAGCCTTCGCGTATGTTTAGAATTGAACTTTGCGTCATAGAGCCCCCTAATTTATGCACGCTTGTTGCTGCCATATCTGCACCGGCCTGCATAGCAGACAGAGGCAAATCATCATGGAAGTGAATATGAACGCCGTGAGCTTCATCAACAAGTACAGGCACTTGATACGAGTGGGCAATTTCTACGATTTTACGAAGGTCTCCAGAAATTCCAAAATAAGTTGGATTGATAACAAGCACTGCTTTTGCTTCAGGGTGCTGCTTTAAGGCTTTTTCTACAGAGTCCGATGTAATACCGTGAGAAATGCCAAGATTTTCGTCAATTTCAGGGTGAATAAAAATAGGCGTAGCTCCTGAAAAAACAATCGCACTCATAACAGATTTATGCACGTTTCTAGGAACGATAATTTTATCTCCAGGACCACATGTCGCCATGACCATTGCCATAATTGCTCCGCTCGTTCCTTGAACAGAGAAAAAAGTATGGTCAGCACCAAATGCTTCTGCAGCTAAATCCTGCGCTTGTTTGATAATGCCTTTTGGCTGGTGAAGGTCATCAAGAGGACCGATATTAATTAAATCAATGGATAAAGCATCATCGCCAATAAATGAGCGGAATTCAGGATCCATTCCATTTCCTTTTTTATGTCCAGGGATATGGAATTGTGTTGGGTTTTTCTTAGCGTGATTAACCAATCCAGTAAATAATGGAGTTGAAAATTGAGAAGACAACTTTGCTATACACCTCTTTTATCATAAATTGTCAGTCCCTCTAAGCAAAGCTTAGAGGGACTTTGATTGTTTTTTATCAAATTACAGCATTCAATTTTATATACCAAAAACTAGTGGCTGTTGAATTCTACATATTAAAATATCAGATCTTTTTTCTATAAAAGAAATTCAACAGAAATTCTACTCGGCAGTTTTCTTGATTTTAACCATTATATAAATGAATGAAACGTGTATGTTTACTACTGTTTGATAATATAAATACAATTTTTAGTTAAAAAAATACAAGTAATTGTAAACTGCTTATTACTTATTATTTTATAGTTCTTTATGTTTTGAAAATCCCCATAAAACAAAAGAATTATAGCACTTATTAACCCATTTGCAAAGATATTTTAAAGAGAAAATAAAAAGAAAAAAAAGGAGAAATTTTTTTGTGTGAAAAGAGAATAAATTTTGTGTACATTATAGATTGTGATAGAGTTAAGAATATAGATATACATAGATTGAAGAAATAAATGGAGTGATGAGAAGTGGAATATCAATACCCTATCTCCCTTGATTGGAGTACAGAAGAAATTATTGATGTAGTGAAGTTTTTTGAAAGCATTGAACGAGCTTATGAAAAAGGTATTGAGCGTGATCACCTAATGGCAGTCTATCGCCGATTTAAAGAAATTGTGCCAAGTAAAGCAGAAGAAAAAACAATCTGTAACGATTTTGAAGATCAAAGCAAATATTCTTCTTATCGAACGATTCAAAAAGCAAAGGCTGCTTCTTCTGGAGACATCATAAAAATGTAAAAAATGGAGCCAAGCTTGGCTCCATTTTTTTTATATCAATTCGTTAAAATTATGCATATGCTTTTTTAGTTAGTTCATATAATGGAGTTACCGTATGAAATGTTTGTTCAATACGAGCTATCCATTCTTCGCCGTTCATTGCAATCGCTTCTTCTTTTGGGATTGTAATGCCGCATAGGATCTCAGCTTTTTTAACCGTCTCTAGACGTTCAAACAAACTCTCTAAGTCTTCAGAAGATAAGTCGCCCATTTTGTCACTATCAGGTTTTGTATGATCTTTCGACCAAACAAACGAGGCTGGGATATTTTGACGAATCTCCTCAATGTTTTGTTTTAGCAGCTTTCCAAATTGTTCTTTAATAGGTGATTCGTAAATGACGGCGAACCACACAAAGACATGTGTTTCCCAAAGGCCAATTTGAAAATGAGGGAGCTTTTTATACCCGCGTTTACTGTTAGCAAAGGCTACCCACGTATCTGCTGGCGGGTTAACTGTTCTTCGTGCATGTTTGGCAATGTGTACGAACATTTCATCTCCACAAAGTGAAGAAAGAGTAGGAGCAAAATGATTGCTCAATTGTTCGAATTTTGGGCGTATCGTTGTCTTGATGGCTTCCATACGTGCATCAAGTCCCTCGATACGGAATACGTTAAAGTCATCTTGTGAAAATCCTGAGAATGCCATGTGAAACCTCCGTTTTTTAGTGAATATGTATAGCTGCTGTGCATCTATGCAAGTAAGTATGATTTACGCGAAGATTCTACCACATGAAAAGCATAAACACCAATTAATTCGCATATGCTTGTCAAAACGTGTCTATCATTTTTTTATAGGTAATCACACAATTTAGTTACATGAGATTAGGTTTCGACATAGACTATATCAATCAAAATATCTGAAAATTTAGTTTTCTATAAGCGGGTTCAATAATTTGAGAGGGGTGTTTGAAACATGAAACAAGTGGTGAATATGTATAAGAAGAATGATGGACAAAAAAGATTAGGTGTAATTCGTTTGGAGTTAGATTACGAGTTAGCAACGTTATATGAAGCCATGATGGAGAATAATGAGGAACAAAAACAAAAATGTAAGCGAAAGCTCGAGAAACTTCGTGAAGAAATGATATCTCTTCAGTAGCAGATACGGGAATAAAATAGAACAAATAAGGGTAAACTGTAAAAAAGGATTAAACTGAATGAGCAGATTCATAAGTGGTAACAGAGCACGTGGGAGAAGAAGCGGCAGTTCTTCTCCCACGTGCTCTGTTAATTGACATCTTGCAGAGGTTTTTTTAAGCTTAAATAAGAGACGTATTTTTGAGGGGGAATTGAGATGACGCAACGCTGGGAAGAAATTGATACATACGTTAAAGAGTGGCTAAAAGAAGCTGGACAAAAAATTCAACAGTCGTTTAGTAAAGAACTTCTCATTCAAACAAAATCGAATCCAAATGATTTAGTAACAAATATGGATAAAGAAATTGAACAGTTTTTTATCTCAAAAATCAATGAAACCTTTCCGGAACATCATATTCTCGGAGAAGAAGGATATGGAGAAGAGCTTGAATCAGACGAAGGAACGATTTGGATTATCGATCCAATCGACGGTACGATGAACTTTGTTCATCAGCAGCGAAATTTTGCTATTTCCATCGGTATATTTGAAGATGGTGTAGGACAAGCAGGTTATATTTACGATGTTATTCATAATGAGCTGTATCATGCTTTAAAAGGACAGGGCGCGTTTATGAATAACATCCAATTGCCGAAACTTGAACCTGTACCAGTTGAACAAGCTATTATTAGCCTAAATGCAACCTGGGTGACGGAGAACCGCCGTATTGATCCTTCCGTATTAAGTCCGCTTGTGCGTAAAGTAAGAGGGACCCGTTCATATGGATCCGCAGCTATTGAGCTTGCTTACGTAGCGGCTGGACGCTTGGATGGATACATTACTTTACGCTTGGCTCCATGGGACTTTGCTGCCGGTAAAGTATTGATTGAAGAAGTCGGAGGAGTTATGACGGATTTAGAAGGAAAGCCGTTAGAGATTCTTGAAAAAAGCAGTGTATTTGTAAGCAAACCAACATTACATGACGAAATCTTTCGTACGTACCTTGAAGGAAAGTGGAATAAATAAAATAGAAGTGAAGACTTACGTGTAGTCAAAGAATTTTGTGATGAAAAAACGTCATGAACCATTTTGATGTTGCAAATGGCCATGACGCTTTCAATCATCGCAAAAAAATTACAGCTGCCCTTTTTCTCGCATTTTTTTCTTAGTCGTAAAGCCAAGGCCCATTACAACAATTAAAGCTGCGATAGCTAAAATGACCCCGAGAGCGCTTCCTTCTCCGATAAATATGCCGATTGACATAATTGCCGCAGTTGCGATAAATGCATATAAAACAAATACCCACTTAATGTTTCTCATGTTGATTCCTCCCATTTATAACGGATATTTATAGTGTACAACAAAATCATTCTGCAATTCTAGAGTTAGTGTGATATAATAGCTTAGTTATTACAAGCATAGGAGTGAAATGCGTGAACATTCGTAAAGATTTACGTAATATTGCCATTATTGCCCATGTAGACCATGGGAAAACAACGTTAGTAGATAAATTATTACATCAGTCCGGAACATTCCGTACTAATGAGCATGTTGAAGAACGTGCGATGGATTCAAATGACCTTGAGCGTGAGCGTGGAATTACAATTTTAGCGAAAAACACAGCTATTAATTATAAAGATACGCGTATCAACATTATGGATACGCCAGGACATGCTGACTTCGGTGGAGAAGTTGAGCGTATTATGAAAATGGTAGACGGTGTTCTACTTGTAGTAGATGCATATGAAGGATGTATGCCTCAAACTCGCTTTGTATTGAAAAAAGCATTAGAGCAAAACTTAACGCCGATTGTTGTTGTTAACAAAATTGACCGTGACTTTGCTCGTCCAACTGAAGTAGTTGATGAAGTAATTGACTTATTTATTGAACTAGGTGCAAGCGAGGAACAAATTGAGTTCCCTGTTGTTTATGCTTCAGCAATCAACGGAACGGCTAGCACGAACCCTGAAAAGCAAGATGAGAACATGTCATCTCTATTTGACTCAATCATCGAGCACATTCCAGCACCAGTAGACAACAGCGACGAACCACTTCAATTCCAAGTGGCAATGCTTGACTACAATGACTATCTTGGTCGTATCGGTGTAGGTCGCGTATTCCGCGGAACAATGAAAGTAGGCCAGCAAGTTGCATTAATGAAGCTTGACGGTACGGTAAAACAATTCCGTGTAACAAAATTATTCGGTTTCCTAGGCTTAAAGCGTGTTGAAATCGAAGAAGCAAAAGCAGGAGACCTGATCGCTGTATCAGGAATGGAAGACATCAACGTAGGTGAAACCGTATGTCCGTTTGACCACCAAGATGCACTGCCAATTTTACGTATTGATGAACCTACTTTACAAATGACGTTCTTAGTAAACAATTCACCGTTTGCTGGTCGTGAAGGTAAATTTGTTACATCTCGTAAAATTGAAGAGCGCTTAATGTCTGAACTGGAGACGGATGTAAGTTTACGCGTGGAAAATACTGATTCACCGGATGTATGGGTTGTTTCAGGACGTGGAGAACTTCATTTATCTATTTTAATTGAAAATATGCGTCGTGAAGGATATGAGATTCAAGTATCAAAACCTGAAGTAATCGTTCGTGAAATTGATGGCGTTCGCTGTGAGCCAGTTGAACGTGTGCAAATCGACGTGCCTGAAGAACATACGGGTTCTATTATGGAATCAATGGGTGCTCGTAAAGGTGAAATGGTTGATATGATTAACAACGGCAGCGGTCAAGTTCGTCTGATCTTTATGGTTCCTGCACGTGGTTTAATCGGTTATACAACTGAGTTCTTATCGTTAACTCGTGGATTCGGTATCATTAACCATTCATTTGATAGCTACCAGCCAATGCAGCAAGGTCAAGTTGGAGGTCGCCGTCAAGGTGTGCTTGTTTCTATGGAAAGCGGTAAATCATCTACTTATGGAATCCAAGGCGTAGAAGACCGCGGCACAATTTTCGTTGAGCCAGGTACAGAAGTATACGAAGGTATGATCGTAGGAGAACACACTCGTGAAAATGATATCGTTGTTAACATCTGTAAAATGAAGCAAATGACGAATATGCGTTCTGCTAATAAAGATCAAACAACAGGTATGAAAAAACCTCGTATTATGTCTTTAGAGCAATCACTTGAATATTTAAACGAAGATGAATATTGTGAAATCACACCAGAATCTATTCGTCTACGTAAAAAAATTCTTGATAAAAATGAACGTGAAAAAGCAGCGAAAAAGAAAAAGTACGCTGACACGAAATAATAAAAAAAGTAAGTCGTTAGCTCTATCTGCTAGCGGCTTGTTTTTTATCTATTATATCAGAATTTTCTATTTTTGAAAGCGTTTTATAAATAAGGAATTTGGAAAGGAAAAAGGTGGCTTATATCGAATAATGTAAAGTAAGGAATAGGGGGAAGAAGTATGGATGTAAAAGAACACCTTTCATTTTTTGCTGCTCTGTATCAAGTAGATGAACATGCAAAAATAGGAATGTGGCTGTTATACTTTACCATTTTAGGGCTATCTGTTCTCGTGTACAAACTCGGGTTTGCAAAGAAGCTGCCGCTTTTAAAATCTGTGGTTATTTATCTATTTTTAGCTTTTGGATGTACGATCTTAACGTTTTTAGGCATTTTTTTACCTGTAGCTGAAGGGCTTGTGGTTGCAGCGCTTGTATTAATTATTTATAAAATACGGCTGTATCAGGCTAAAAAGCAAAACTCCACGTTGGGTTCATAAAAGACTACATAAAAAGACGCTTGTAGCTACAAGCGTCTTTTTAGTATGATATAGCCGAAGACAAGAGCGGCTGCGAAAATTAAATGGCCAGCTGTCCAATAAAAAATCGCTACTGCGTCATCCACCGCAGGCGTAGGCTTAAGCGCAAGCAGCGTCAACGGAAAATACAAAGGAATGGTTGGAAGTGTTAATAAAAAGGAACACAATACGATTTTTCGAATAGACATATTATTTAATTTACCTACTATGTAAACAAAAACGATCCCAATTGCAACGGCAATGAGTAAATGAAAAACAAACTCTACCCATTCAGGCCATTGAATAGGGCCAATGATAGGAATAAAATCAACATTTAATAAAAGGGTATAAACTTGTTTGCCGGTTAGCCATTCTATCCATTTTAAACATAACCCAAGGATAATCCCGCTTAACATGCCAATACTTATTCCTAATCGGAGCACCTTACCAATCCTCCTCTGTCTTTTTCGACTCATATAGTTTAAAGTTACCAGTAGCTATGCGTTCTTTTGTTCGTTTTTCAATCCGTTCAGAACATTCATTGCACATATATGTATGGATAGGACGGTTGCGCAGTCGTTTTGCCACAAGCGTTTCATCCTCAATTGTTTCAATTTTATCGCACATGACACATTGTACTCTCATTTCTATCACCTCAACTTCTCTATACATCATTCTAGCCGAAAATTCTTGTTTTATAAAGTTTTTTTGCGGTGCTATCTCTCAGTAGAAAAGGAACGATAGGAAAACATTCCTAAAGAAGCAGGTAATTTTGCTTGTTAGCTCGAAGATAGTAACTAGTAAGTACATAAACAGTAGGAGGGATGAAAATGGCCAACGAAGTCGAGACTCAATTAGTAGATGCATTATACGATGAGCTACAGACAGAGAGATTTGCAACCATTTCAACTATTGATTTTGAAACAAACGGTCCAAATGTTAGTGCCATTTCGTGGTTAGTAGCTCCGACTAAACAAAAAATTCGATTTGCCGTAGATGTCAAATCGAGGATTGTAGAAAACATTAAACATACGAATAAAGCAGTGGTAAATATTCTTGCTAATGAATCATGCTACTCAATCAGCGGAATAGCTGAGGTAGCGCAAGAAAAGTTAGAAGGAGTAGCTTTAAAGCTGGCGCTAATTGAACTAGATATTAATGAAGTAAGGGATGTCATGTTCTATGGTTCTAAGATTTCAGTAAACCCTTCATATGAAAAGACCTATGATCCAGTAGCAGCTGCTAAACTCGATAAGCAAGTAATTGAAGCGATAAAAAAAGCTTAGCAGCAGCCTGCCGCTAAGCGACTTTCTTATTCATTTTTTTGAAGATGATTATTAGATTGTTTTTCCTGCTCATTCTTTAAATTTTGCTCTTGTTTATTATTTAATTTTTGATTGTTTGTATCTGTTGAGCTAGGATTTCGGCGAATTTCTTCTGCAAATTCAGGCATCACTCGGTTTACAATGGCTGCCAATTCATCTAAAAATCCTGTAACCGGCCGACCTTTGCGAATTTCATTTCCAATTTGTTTTAGCCGAGCGACCGTATCAGGATCTGCAATAACAACAGAATTTGCGCCGTACGGATCAGCTTTCAGACCTTCGGCAACTGTATATTTGATTGAACTTACCTCTGAACGATCAATATCTTTGCCGACGTCAATGCCTACGATTGCATACTTACCAAGCACAATGGCAGTAGCATCATTTACATTCGGAACGCTTGAAGCCAGTTCAACTAAATGAGCTGATATTTCATTAGCAGTACGCTTGTGAGAGCGTTCAGGAGATGAATTTTTGACCTGTACAATTCGATCTGTTTTTTGTCCTTCTTCAACGTCTGCTTGGTTATTGTTACAGCCGGTTAGTGTAATAAAACATAAGCTAATGGATAGAAAAAATTTGTTCATGTGGGAGACTCCTCCTTATGAATGACTCATTTTTTGTAGTAATTTGTATTTAGTTTCTAATAGTTCTTCTATCTTTATACACGTGTTCATATATTTAAAGAAAATGGTCCGTCCATTTAAGGTCACTTCACACATGTGCGTTACATAGTATATAAATGGATGGGTGCCTTGTTTCACTCCTTACAGGAAAAACAATCGGAGTAGGAGGCTGAATTATTGGGAAAAATTTATGTATTAGATACGAATGTTTTATTACAAGATCCGCATTCAATTTTTTCATTTGATGATAACGAAGTAGTGATTCCGGCCGTTGTGCTAGAAGAAGTTGATTCGAAAAAAAGAAATATGGATGAAGTCGGACGAAATGCAAGGCAGGTATCCAAACTTATTGATAACTTGAGACAACATGGAAAGTTATATGAGAAAATCCCTTTAGAAAATGGGGGCCATTTGCGAATTGAACTCAATCATCGCTCTTTTCAACAGCTTCAAGAAATCTTTGTGGAAAAAACAAATGATAATCGAATTTTAGCTGTTGCTAAAAATCTATCTCTTGAAGAGGAAACAAAAGAAGATGGACGTGAAGTGATACTAGTGAGTAAAGATGTGTTGGTACGTGTGAAGGCTGACGCAATCGGCTTAAGAGCAGAAGATTTTTTAAGTGATAGAGTAGTGGAATTCAATAGTATTTATACAGGCTTTTCGGAAGTCTATATTGCAAAAGAACTGCTGAGTCAATTTTACGAAAAAGGAGAGCTGCTAACGTCTCAAATTGCGAACCACTCCTTTTTTGCAAATCAATTCTTAGTGATGAAAGATGCATTTGGGGGATCCGGATCAGCCATCGGCATTGTCGATCAGACAACAACGAAAGTAAAAAAGCTTTTATTTGAATATGATCATATCTGGGGAATCAAACCTCGAAATGTTCAGCAAATTATGGCTTTAGAACTTCTTCTTAGAGACGACGTTCAACTGGTCACGTTAATTGGAAAGGCAGGTACGGGTAAAACGCTGCTTGCTTTAGCTTCAGGACTTATGCAGACGGAAGATCTAGGATGTTTTAAAAAGCTACTTGTAGCTCGTCCAATTGTTCCTTTAGGGAAAGATATTGGATTCTTGCCAGGAGAAAAGCAGGAGAAGCTTCGTCCATGGATGCAACCAATTTATGATAACCTAGAGTACTTATTCAACACTAAAAAGCCTGGAGAACTGGATGCGATTCTAGCGGGGCTCAGTTCAATAGAAGTGGAAGCCTTGACGTATATAAGAGGCCGAAGCATTCCGGAACAGTTCATTATTATTGATGAAGCGCAAAATTTAACGAAGCATGAAATTAAAACAATTTTAACAAGGGTAGGGGAAAAGAGTAAAATTGTCCTTATGGGAGATCCGGCTCAAATTGATCATCCTTATTTAGATGAGTATAACAACGGATTAACGTACGTAGTTGAAAAGTTTAAAGAGCAAAAAGTATCGGGCCACGTTCGGTTAATCAAAGGAGAGCGCTCCGGGCTAGCACAATTAGCAGCTGATATTCTTTAAAAGAAGCGGGGTTCCTTTTGGAACCCCGCTTCTTTTATTATGTAACGATGATTTCTTCCACATATTTAATAGGGTTATTTCGGTTAGATCCGTCAGGTAAATAGACATAGATAGGCCCATCTTCTCTAAGAGGCTTTCCATCTTGGCTGAAACCAAAGATTAGTTTTTGAGCTTCTTCTAATGAAAAAGAAATCAGCGCGTCTTTTGTTTTAAATGAAACGTTGGTAGCTTCTTCAGTAGGTGAAGCGTTTGCTAGAAAAGGTGCAAATAAAATACCAAATGTTCCATTTACTAGCTCCTGTTTTTTGAATTTTTTTTCGGTTTTTAACGTAGGAGGAAAGACGGCTCCCTCTTGAATTTCACGGTCCCAATGCTTCGAAACAGCCTTTGTGTACGCTTCTGTCTCGTCTTTTTGCTCCGGTGGATGTTCAAAGAAAACGTCCATATCGAGCTTGCGGTCATCGAAAATCCACACGCTTGGGTCGAGTGTCAGCGTATATTTTACTTTTCCTTTTAACATAATAATTGAATTCATCATAAATGCCCCCTTGCTAAAAGTATAAGCGCTTTCTACTTATTTGTCACTTTGATGAAAAAATTTAGTTGAGAGTGATTCTCGTATGATATAATGTAAAGGTCAACGAAAGTGCGAAATTTCCTACATCTATGGTAACGGTTTTGAGAAAGTAACAGTATAAAAAAGACGGCCAGCCTCACGGACATGTTTATCCTTGCTTTTTTGGAGCATAGCCTTTAAAATTAAGAGATAGATTAGGTAATCGCTCGCGAACGGAGGGATTGAGTTTGACGCCTGAGACAATGATAGATCATCGTGAAAAAGCGTATGCGTTGTTAAAAGCTGATGCAGATAAGATTTTGCAATTAATTCAAGTTCAAATGGATAACTTAACAATGCCACAATGTCCTCTTTATGAAGAGGTTTTAGATACACAAATGTTTGGTTTATCAAGAGAAATTGATTTTGCAGTTCGTCTTGGTTTAATTGATGAACGTGTTGGAAAAACATTGCTAGACCGCCTCGAGCGTGAACTTTCTGCACTGCATGAAGCGTTTACAAAAAAATAAAAATCACGCGATCGAAACTCAAACTATATACAAACGTAGTTTGAGTTTTTTATTACAGGTGGTTGGAATTTCCTAATTTACTTAAATTTGTACATAAAAGATGAAACGAAACAGAAACACGTCATTTTTAAAGGAAGAGGGTTATGGTAAAAAAAATATTTAGGCATTTTGACTATTCAATTGTAATTCCAGTGCTGCTTCTTTGTGCGGTTGGACTAGTTATGGTTTACAGTTCAAGTATGATTGTAAGTATTACAAGATATCATACGTCAAGTGATTTCTTTTACAACAGACAAAAAATGTGGCTTGCTTTTACGCTTGTATTGTTCATTTTAACAATGCTAACACCTTACAAGCTGTATCCTAAAATACTGCCTTATGCGATTCTGGGCATTTTTGTACTGCTTTTGCTTGTGTTTGTAATGGGGCATACGAGTAACAATGCGCAAAGTTGGCTGCAGCTTGGCGGGGCAAACATGCAGCCGGCTGAGTATGCCAAGCTTGTTGTCATTTTATACTTATCGTATGTTTTGTCTAAAAGGCAAGAGTATATTGACAACATCAAAAAAGCTTTTTTTGGACCTATGGGTCTTGTATTTCTAATATTAGGCTTTGTAGCGATTCAGCCTGACCTTGGAACGGGATCAATTATTTTTGCTATTGCCGTTACCATTATGCTATGTTCGGGAATCTCTAAAAAAACCTTTTTCCGCATGCTAGCACTAGGTATCATTTTACTTACGGTAATTATTACGATTGGTTTTTTTACAGGGCAGTTTACTACCAATCGAATTGGCCGTTTTACCGGTGCATCAGATCCGTTTGCCAATGCTCAAGGAACCGGTTATCAGCTGGTTAATTCATATTTAGCAATAGGTACAGGAGGCTTAAAAGGCCTTGGTTTAGGAGAAAGTGTACAAAAGTATGGTTATCTTCCGGAGCCCCATACCGATTTCATTATGGCTATTATTGCAGAAGAATTAGGGTTCTTTGGAGTTATGCTCGTGCTGGGCCTTTTAGGCTTCTTAATTTTCAGGATTTTAATGTTGGCTAAAAAATCTCAGGATCCGTTTGCTAGCATGATTTGTATTGGAGTAGCCAGTATGATAGGTATTCAGACAGGCATTAACCTTGGAGGGCTTACGGGACTCATTCCGATTACCGGCGTCACGCTTCCGTTTATCAGTTACGGAGGGTCTTCGCTGCTAACGCTGATGGTATCTATGGGAATTATTGTAAATATTTCGTTTTTCGTAAATTATCAAAATAAAAAACAGAAAAATACGGAAAATATTGTGCTACATCCGAACAATACATCAACAACAAGCGATTGATTTTCGTGAAAAAAATGTGTAAAAAAAGCAAAAATTTATTGGGATTTTATCATTTTCCATTGATTTTTGCTTTTCTTTTATCTAATTTTGCTATATATTGAAGTTTATACGAAATTGAGAGGAGATTAGCAACATGAGTTTTGTAACTAAAAAAATCAAAAAAGTATTAGTAGCAAACCGAGGAGAAATTGCAATTCGTGTATTTCGAGCATGTACTGAACTGAATATTCGGACTGTTGCGATTTATTCTAAGGAAGATGCAGGCTCTTATCACCGTTACAAAGCGGATGAAGCCTATTTAGTAGGAGCGGAGAAAAAACCGATTGATGCTTATTTAGATATAGAAGGCATCATCGACATTGCTAAGTCTCATGATGTAGATGCTATTCACCCTGGCTATGGTTTTTTGTCAGAAAATATCCAATTTGCGAAACGTTGCGAAGAAGAAGGCATTATTTTTATTGGCCCAAAATCCAAGCATCTTGATATGTTTGGCGATAAAGTAAAAGCACGTCATCAGGCTATTCAAGCAGATATTCCCGTTATTCCTGGTACGGATGGTCCTATTGATTCAATTGACGAAGCAAAAGAATTTGCTAATCAGCATGGATATCCTCTAATGATCAAAGCGGCTTTAGGCGGAGGCGGTCGAGGCATGCGTATCGTTCGCGATGCAGACAGCCTGAATGAATCTTATGACCGTGCCAAATCAGAAGCAAAAGCGGCTTTTGGTAATGATGAAGTGTATGTCGAGAAATTAGTTGAAAATCCAAAACATATTGAAGTGCAAATTTTAGGTGATGAACAAGGAAATGTTGTGCATCTTTATGAACGCGACTGTTCTGTGCAGCGTCGTCACCAAAAAGTAGTAGAAGTAGCACCAAGTGTTTCTATAGATGAAGGCTTACGTCTCCGCATTTGTGAAGCAGCTGTGCAGCTGATGGAAAAAGTGCAGTACATAAATGCTGGTACAGTAGAATTTTTAGTATCAGGAAACGATTTTTATTTTATTGAAGTAAATCCACGTGTTCAAGTAGAGCACACAATTACTGAAATGATTACAGGTATTGATATCGTTCAATCGCAAATTTTAATTGCAGACGGTTACGCGCTTCACAGCAAGGAAGTGTCCATTCCTGCACAAGATCAAATTCACGTACATGGATATGCGATTCAATCTCGTGTAACGACAGAAGATCCGTTAAACAATTTTATGCCGGATACGGGTAAGATTATGGCTTATCGTTCTGGTGGCGGTTTTGGCGTACGTTTAGATACGGGAAACAGCTTCCAAGGTGCTGTAATTACGCCTTATTATGATTCACTGTTAGTAAAAGTAACAACATGGGCATTAACATTCGATCAAGCCGCATCAAAAATGGTACGGAACTTAAAAGAATTTCGTATTCGTGGAATTAAAACAAATATTCCGTTTCTTGAAAATGTAGTGAAGCATGATAAGTTCTTAACAGGTGCTTATGATACATCATTTATTGACACAACGCCTGAACTTTTTGTTTTCCCGAAGCGAAAAGACCGCGGAACTAAAATGCTTACATACATTGGGAATGTTACGGTAAACGGATTCCCAGGTGTATCGGAAAAGAAAAAGCCGATCTTTACGAAACCGCGCGTTCCTAGTGTGGATATAAGCAAACCAATTCAAAACGGAACAAAGCAGATTTTAGATGAAAAAGGTGCAGAAGGTTTAGTAAATTGGGTGAAAGAACGCAAGGAAGTGCTATTAACGGATACAACCTTCCGTGATGGCCATCAGTCTCTTTTAGCAACGCGTATCCGTACAAACGACTTAAAACAAGTAGCTAACCCAACTGCACGCTTGCTTCCAGATTTATTTTCTATGGAAATGTGGGGGGGAGCAACGTTTGATGTCGCTTATCGATTCTTAAAAGAAGATCCGTGGGATCGCTTGCTTACTTTACGTCAACAAGCGCCAAACGTTCTTTTCCAAATGCTTCTTCGCGCGTCAAATGCGGTTGGATATAAAAACTATCCTGATAATGTAATTAAAGAATTTGTTGAAAAATCAGCTTATGCAGGTATTGATGTTTTCCGTATCTTTGACAGCTTAAACTGGGTGCAAGGAATGACTCTTGCAATTGACTCCGTTCGTCAAACAGGAAAGATTGCAGAAGCAGCGATGTG
Source organism: Priestia sp. MDV22-iso46 (assembly GCF_058629175.1). Taxonomy (NCBI): domain Bacteria; kingdom Bacillati; phylum Bacillota; class Bacilli; order Caryophanales; family Bacillaceae; genus Priestia; species Priestia sp. MDV22-iso46. Next base: position 1,596,396 of record NZ_JBZVWT010000001.1, on the reverse strand, counting down.
TTATACAGGTGATATTTTAGATCCGACGCGCCGTAAGTATGATTTGGATTACTACAAGAACTTAGCAAAAGAGCTTGAGCAGTCTGGAGCACATATCCTGGGCATTAAAGATATGGCGGGTCTTTTAAAACCACAGGCAGCTTATGATTTAGTATCGGCTCTAAAAGAAACGGTTGATATTCCAATCCACCTTCATACGCATGATACAAGCGGAAACGGTGTATACACGTATGCAAAAGCAATTGAAGCAGGTGTAGACATTGTAGACGTAGCCGTAAGCTCAATGGCAGGCTTAACGTCTCAGCCAAGTGCTAACTCTCTTTATTACGCATTAGAAGGTGCGGACCGCAGACCAAATCTGGATATTAAAAATCTAGAACAGCTTTCTTACTATTGGGAAGACGTGCGAAAATATTACCAAGACTTCGAAAGCGGCATGAACGCTCCTCATACGGAAGTGTACGAGCATGAAATGCCAGGGGGTCAATATAGCAACTTACAGCAACAAGCAAAAGCAGTTGGTTTAGGAAACCGCTGGGATGAAGTAAAAGATATGTATTCACGCGTGAATTTGTTATTTGGTGATATTGTAAAAGTTACGCCATCATCAAAAGTAGTTGGAGATATGGCATTGTTTATGGTTCAAAACAACTTGACAGAAGAAACGCTGTTTGAGCGCGGTGAAACGCTTGACTTCCCGGATTCAGTTATTGAATTGTTTGAAGGGTATTTAGGGCAGCCTCACGGGGGATTCCCTAAAGAGCTTCAGCGCATCATTCTAAAAGGCAGAAAACCTATTACAGTTCGTCCTGGAGAATTGTTAGAAGATGTGGACTTCGATGCAGTGAAAGAAAAGCTGTTTAAAGACTTAAATCGTCAAGTAACGAGTTTTGATGCCATTGCTTATGCGCTGTATCCAAAAGTATTTATGGATTACCACAAAGCAGTCGAACAATACGGGGACATTTCTGTTCTTGATACACCGACTTTCCTATACGGCATGCGTTTAGGAGAAGAGGTTGAAATTGAGATTGAAAAAGGAAAAACCTTAATTGTCCGCCTTGTATCCATTGGAGAACCGCAGGCAGACGGTACGCGAGCGGTATACTTTGAATTGAACGGTCAGCCTCGTGAAGTCGTGATTAAAGACGAAAGTGTCAAAACAACCGTTACGGCAAAACAAAAAGCCGACCAAGGAAATCCGGCCCACATCGGCGCTTCAATGCCTGGAACCGTTATTCGAGTAGTAGTAGAAAAAGGCGATAAAGTCTCAAAAGGTGATCACTTAATGATCACAGAAGCAATGAAAATGGAAACAACCGTGCAAGCACCATTTGACGGCGTGATTAAACAAGTACACGTGTCGAGTGGAGATGGCATCCAGCCGGGAGATCTGTTAATTGAATTAGAAAGCTAATTAAAAAAGGTACGAGCTCTGAGCTCGTACCTTTTTTGATCAATTATGTGTATGACGCGTTGCAAGTAAGGTTAAGTAGCTTAATACACCGAATAGGAAAGAGATAATTAAAGAATGAGCAAGCGCGAGCTCTAGCTGCAAACGTGTGACAACAACAAGCATACCGGAAACCGCCTGAAAAATAACTAGAATGAGAGCAGTTAACCATCCGTAAAAAATATTTTTTTGATGGCGATAATATTTAACTGCATGGATAAAGGCAACTAAAATCCATACAAACGTTAAAACAGCAGCGAATCGATGTCCCATTTGAATCCACTGATTCAAATCAACAGGTAGCCAACCGTTTCCGTTTGAACAAAATGGAACGTCTGGACAAGCCAAGCTAGCTTCTTTATGGCGAACAAGCGCGCCCGTGTACACAACAGCATATGTGTACAAGATAACCCCGTAAATGTGTTTTTTCATTTTAGAGCCTAGCTGTATATTAGTTGCGTCGAGCTTTTGATCCACTTCAAAGATAATAAGTGTTAACAGCAGCACAGAAGCAAACGAAATAAGGGAAATACCAAAATGAAGAGCAAGAACTGCATCTGATTGCCCCCACATAACGGCAGCAGCCCCAATTAATGCTTGCAGTACTAGGAAGAAAAAAGAGATAAATGCTAAAGGTCTAACTTCTTTTATATGTCCTAGTGAAATCCATGCCCATACGCATAAAGCGAGCACAAGAAAGCCCGACACGCCAGAAACTAAACGGTGGCTTAGTTCAACAACGGTTTCAAATGTTAAAGGGTCAGGAATGAGCTGTCCATTACACAGAGGCCAAGAATCTCCGCACCCGTCTGCTGAACCAGTTTTCGTGACAAGGGCACCGCCAAGTAGAATAAGTAACATGGCCATGCTCGTCACAACGGATAAAAATTTTAATCCAAGTCGCACAATAATCACCATCCTAAAAGCAAAGTAAGTAATATAACGAGCTAAACAATTTATCCTAATCTTTTTGTATATTAAACATAAATTTCATTTATTCTCCATAAACTTGATTGAATTTGTTATAATGGTAGAAAGTGTAAGGTTTATTCATGAGTTTGACTCTGCAGATATGTAAAAGGTACCGTACAGAAAACTATTTTACTTGCACAAATATCTTTTAACAAGTGACAGGGACATGCATTTAGCTCATGTCAAAAAAAATCCATATTTTTTTCATGAATTCTTCACAAAGTAGCGGCAAAATATGGTTTAATAAACATGAGAAATAGATATTTCTCTACTATTTTATCGTTTACATGTGAAGCTTTTAAGTAGCTTTGGTGAGAGGAATATGACTTCTTTGTGAACAAAGAGGAGATTTTTGTAAAAATATGTTGAAAACGCCTTCATTTATAGACTCTTTATTTACTAGATAAAAGTCTGTGGATGAGTAAAGGAGGACGCGCCATGGAAGATTCAAAAATGGTGGAAGATTCAACGCTTTCTGCATCGCCTAACACAGCTCATGTAAGCGAAAATAGCTCCATTTGGTCAGATTTTTTAGCTGCGATTAAAATTGGAATAGTCAATTCAAATTTCATCACCACCTTTACTGGTTTTTGGCTAGCTCTTTTCTTCAACGAACAACACTTCTTAGAAAACCTGGATAAAGCATTTTTTACTTTAATAGGTTCTTCACTTATCATCGCCGGTTCATGCAGTTTGAACAATTACATAGATCGTGACATTGACCCTCTAATGGAACGAACAAAGGGACGACCTACAGTGACAGGAAGTTTTACACCTTTGACGGTCCTTGGGATTGGAATCGGTTTTACGTTAACCGGCTTGCTTATGCTACTAGTTGTTTCTTCCGTAGCCGCTCTCATTGGATTAGCAGGAATACTTACATATGTAGTTCTTTACACCATGTGGTCCAAAAGACTATACACAATTAATACAGTAATCGGAAGTATATCAGGCGCTGTCCCGCCTTTAATTGGATGGGCCGCTATCGATCCCAATTTACATGTAGTGGCTTGGGTGTTATTTTTAATCATGTTTATTTGGCAGCCGCCTCATTTTCTAGCTCTTGCTATGCGAAGATGTGAAGAATACCGGGCAGCGGGAATCCCTATGTTGCCTGTTGTACACGGTTTTGAGCTTACAAAACGACAGATTCTCGTTTGGATTGCTTGTTTGTTGCCATTACCTCTTTATTTATACGAATTAGGCACTCCATTTCTAATTTTGGCCACTGTTTTAAACATAGGATGGCTATTTTTAGGATTTGCTCAATACAATAAACAAGAAGACACAAAGTGGGCTAGCATGATGTTTGTCTACTCACTAAACTATTTAACTATTTTATTTGTCTCAATGATTGTCGCAACGCTTTTTGCCTAGATAAAATCTTTCACTGAATGCGACACTGCACAAGGGGGATTTCTTCTACATGTAGAATTCATTATAGAAGGAATAAGTTTTATGCTCAAGAGGGCATAGATGAAATCACGTCAATGAAAGAGAGGTTGGGGAATGGTATGAAAAAATGGCGATTGAACTTTCGTGTTTTGTCGTTATTTACGCTGCTTGCATTCGTGTTATCGGCCTGTGGAAAACCGTTTTTGTCAACACTTAAGCCTGCAGGTGAGGTAGCTGAAGAACAATATTCGCTTATGCTGCTTAGTACAGCCATCATGGTTTTAGTTATTATTGTTGTCACCATTATCTTTATATTTGTTATTCTGCGCTTTCGTCGTCGCAAAGGCGAAGAAAATGTGATTCCAAAGCAAGTAGAGGGGAGCAGAAAGTTAGAAATTATATGGACAGTGATTCCTATCTTGCTGCTGATTATTTTGACTGTTCCAACGGTCATCTCAACATTTAAGCTAGCGGATGTAAAAGGAATGAAGGACAAAGATGCTGTCGTAGTAAATGTGCGCGCTAACTTGTACTGGTGGGAATTTGAGTATCCTAATCAAAAAATTATTACATCGCAAGATCTAGTTGTGCCAACGGATAAAAAAGTCTACTTTAACATTAAAGCTTCTGACGTCAAGCACTCATTCTGGATTCCTTCAGTTGGAGGAAAGCTCGATGCTAACACAGAAAATGATAATAAATTCTGGCTAGTGTTTGATTCTAAAAAATCGAAGGAAGCTAATGGGGTATTCTACGGAAAATGTGCTGAGCTTTGCGGTCCATCTCATTCTCTTATGGACTTTAAAGTACGGGCTGTATCAAGCGGTGAATTTGATACGTGGGCAAAAGATTTGAAAAAGGCAAAGCCTGATGTAGAAACAGCATCCGCAAAAGCTGGTCAAAAGGTCTTTAATGAAAGCTGTATCGGATGTCATGCTGTTGACGTCAAAGACAATCGTCCAGAGCAAGCTCGTCAAGCACCAAACTTAGCCGGTTTTTCTGAACGTGAGCGTGTAGCTGGGGTGCTTCCTCACAACAAGGAAAATATCAAAAAATGGTTAAAAGACCCTGAAAAAGTTAAGCCGGGTAATAAGATGAGTGGTACATATCCTGACTTAACAGATGAACAAGTGAATGAGCTAGCAGACTATTTAATGAGTTTAAAAGAAAAATAAACGTCCAGTCGTTTTTAAAAGGGGAGGTTTAGCGATGAGTACACTCAGTCAAAAGAAGGGTGTAGGTGGAACAATTTGGGACTTTATGACAACCGTTGACCATAAGAAAATTGCCATTCTTTATTTAATTGCCGGCGGTATCTTTTTTCTAGTCGGAGGAGTGGAAGCGCTATTTATACGTATTCAGCTGGCTATACCAAGCAATGACTTTGTCAGTGCAGGAACGTATAATGAAATTTTAACAATGCATGGAACAACGATGATTTTCTTAGCCGCAATGCCGCTTCTTTTTGCCATGATGAATGCAGTTGTTCCGCTGCAAATTGGAGCTCGAGATGTAGCATTTCCATTTTTAAACTTGTTAGGTTTTTGGCTGTTTGCCTTTGGGGGACTCTTTTTAAATCTAAGCTGGTTTTTAGGAGGAGCACCTGATGCAGGTTGGACATCATATGCTTCGCTGTCTATTGCATCACCTGGTCACGGAATTGATTTTTATGCGATAGGTTTGCAGATTTCGGGAGCCGGGACATTGATTTCAGGTATCAACTTTCTCGTGACAATCATTAACATGAGGGCGCCAGGTATGACTTATATGCGTATGCCGCTGTTTACGTGGACGACGTTTGTTGCATCAGCTCTTATTTTGTTTGCGTTTCCAGCACTAACGGTTGGATTGTTTTTAATGATTTTTGACCGCTTATTCGGTGGAAACTTTTTTGACGCCACAATGGGTGGAAACACCATTATCTGGGAACATCTTTTCTGGATATTCGGTCATCCGGAAGTATATATTTTAATTCTTCCAGCGTTTGGTGTCTTCTCTGAAATTTTACCTACTTTTTCAAGAAAGAGATTATTCGGGTACTCGTCGATGGTTTTTGCTACCGTATTAATCGGATTTTTAGGGTTCATGGTGTGGGCTCACCACATGTTTACAACCGGACTTGGTCCGATTGCAAATGCCATTTTTGCTGTCGCTACGATGGCTATCGCCGTTCCAACTGGAATTAAAATTTTCAACTGGCTGTTTACGCTTTGGGGAGGAAGTATTGAGTTTACGTCTCCAATGCTGTATGCTGTCGCCTTTATTCCATCATTTGTTATCGGGGGAGTAACAGGAGTTATGGCAGCTGTAGCACCTGCAGATTATCAATTTCAAGATTCTTATTTTATCGTTGCCCACTTCCATTACGTTATCGTAGGCGGTGTCGTATACGCTATATTAGCGGGTGTCACATACTGGTGGCCAAAAATGTTTGGGAAGATGTTAGATGAAAAGTTAAGCAAAGCAACGTTCTGGCTCTTTTTGATTGGTTTCCACTTAACGTTCTTTATTCAGCATTTCTTAGGTCTAATGGGGATGCCTCGCCGCGTATGGACGTTCTTGCCTAATCAAGGTCTCGACCTTGGGAATGCAATCAGTTCATCAGGAGCTGCTTTCATGGCGGTTGCTACGCTCATTTTACTGTTTAATATTATAAAAACAACTGCCAAAGGACAAAAGGTAGGAGGAGACCCTTGGGGAGACGGACGTACATTAGAATGGGCTATTTCATCTCCGCCTCCAGAGTATAACTTTAAACAAACGCCGCTTGTACGCGGTTTAGATGCATATTGGATTGAAAAAATGGCAGGAAATAAAGAAATGACGCCAGCCGAACCTCTTGGTGATATTCATATGCCAAACTCGTCGTTTATTCCATTTATGATCTCGCTTGGAATGTTTATTGCAGGGATTGGATTTTTGTATCGAAATGACCATGCGTGGGGAGATATTGTAGGGATTACCGGAATGATCGTCATGTTTTTATCGATGTTCTTCCGTTCATGGATTGATGATCACGGCTTTCATATTCATAAAGAAGACTTAGTTGATGATGACAAGGAGGCGAAGATGTAATGGAGACTGAACAAAAGCTAACTGCTGAAACTTTCCCTGCTTCGCCTGAAAAAGCAACGCTCGAAGGGAAAAATAAATTTACTGGCTTTTGGCTCTTTTTAGGCGGAGAGACGGTTTTGTTTGCTTCACTTTTTGCTACTTATTTAGCTTTGCGCAACTCAACGATGTCAGGACCTAAGCCGGAAGAATTGTTTGATATTAAGCTTGTTTTTGCAGCCACGATGATTTTATTAACAAGTTCACTAACAAGCGTATATGCTATGTATCATATGAAAAATTTTGAATTTAAAAAGATGCAGCTATGGTTAGGCGTTACGTGGCTTTTAGGTTTAGCTTTCTTAGGATTAGAAATTTATGAGTTCAGGCATTATGTTCATGAAGGGCATACGTTCACAAGCAGCGCATTCGGTTCTTCTTTCTATGCGCTAGTTGGAACTCACGGAGCTCACGTAACGTTTGGGTTGCTTTGGATTGGTTCTTTAATGATTCGAAATGCGAAGCGGGGGTTAAACTTATATAACGCCCCAAAATATTATGTAGCAAGTTTATACTGGCACTTTATCGATGTTGTGTGGGTCTTTATTTTCACGGTTGTATATTTAATGGGAATGGTGGGATAAGCTGATGACGACAAATCAATCAAACTCAGATAACCCAAGGCTCAATTTAGAGTATCGCAAAAAAAGAAATGCAGAAGATATGAAAATGCAAGTTGTCTCTTTTGCGATGATGCTGTTTTTAACACTAATTGCTTTTTTTGCGGTTTATCAAGAGTTTAGCGGATGGTACATTATGCCGGTGATTGTGCTCTTGGCAGTTGTTCAAGTCATCTTTCAACTTTATTATTTCATGCATATGAACCACAAAGGACATACCATACCAGCATTTTTCTTGTATTCAGGCGTATTGGTAGCTCTTTTAACCATTTTAGCTTTTGTAACCATTATTTGGTGGTAAAGAAAAGGGCTGGCATGCGCCAGTCCTTTTCATCATCTGTAGAAGGAGGAATAGACGTTGATTAACAATTTGCGGATGTTTGGTTTTGAAGCACTTTGGAGTCCTTATTATTTTCTAACTATTTGTCTGGTGACCGTCTTATATTTTTTCATCGTTGGTAGATGGAGAGGGAATTTTATGGGAGCGGAGGCCGTAAACAGAAAAACAAAAGCGTATTTTATTATTAGCATGGTTCTTTTATATATATGTAAAGGAGGACCCGTAGATTTACTAGGGCATTTTATGTTTAGTGCTCACATGACGCAAATGGCCATCGTTTACTTGGTGATTCCTCCGCTTTTTATTTTAGGAATTCCGCCGTGGCTAGCTCGTTCTGTTATTTATGTAAAAGGGGTTAAACATGTTTTTAAATTCTTTACAAAGCCTTTAATTGCTCTGCTATTATTTAATGGGTTATTCTCTTTGTATCATATTCCGCTGCTTTTTGATTTTATTAAAACGAATATGATGCTCCACGGAATCGTGAGTGTTGTATTATTTATCGCTGCATTTTGCATGTGGTGGCCACTCGTTAATCAGCTAGAAGAAGAACAAACGCTAAGTTCTTTAAAAAAACTTGGATACATTTTTGCAGATGGCGTACTCCTTACTCCAGCATGCGCGCTGATTATTTTTGCAAATCATTCTTTATATGCGACGTATACAGACTCAAGCGCTTGGGTACAAGCTCTTTCCCTTTGTGTACCGCCTTCTATGATTGCAAGTTTAGGGCAGCTTGCTCCCGAGATGTTTAATACGCTGCCACCCGTGGAAGATCAGCAGCTAGGGGGCGTTATTATGAAGATCATTCAAGAAATTGTGTATGGAACGGTTTTAGGCTTTATTTTTTTTCAGTGGGCTCGAAAAGAACGAGAGAAAGATACGTACATGCCCGATTTTACTGAGCCTCAAGATATAAAACCAAAGGAATTTCCGTCTACTCCTCCTTTGAATTAAAAAAAGCGCAGTGTGATTACTGCGCTTTTTCTAATTCTATAGCTGAACGGTTTCAAGCTTTGATTTGATTTGTGTTAATATCTTTTCACACTGTTCTACAAGGGATGGCGGAAAGTATTCGCCGTCTCCATATTCTACACCGTGAGGATAATAATGTTTGCCTAGTAGAGGTGTCATAAGATGAATAACAGCATGCCTGCCCCCTACGTCGCCTGAAATAGCATGTCCTTGTACTCGCAAATAGAAGGTATCTCGCTGAAACTCGAATTTTCGATCGTACGTGACGCGTTCATAATCCCATTGTCCGGCGCGGACCAGACCAAATTGATGCATAATCTCATCTAATAAATCTAAATCAACCTTTAATGAATCAAATTTTGCATATTCAAATTTCATATGAACTCCCTCCCAAAACAGATATACCCCAATTAAATCATAAGCCGAATGGATAAAACTTGCAATATCTAATAAGGAAAAATGTAAACGTTATCTATTTTTATTTAAACGTTTTAAATACGAAAGTTTACTGAAAAGTTGGTCACACTATAAAACGAACACACGATGTAAAGGAGGATAAAACAATGAAAACTGTACAAGAGGTAATGACAGCTGATACGGAAACATGCACCACGCTTGATAACGTATATGAAGTAGCAGTGAAAATGAAGGAATGGAATGTAGGAGCAATTCCAATTGTCGATAGAGATCAGCTAGTAGGAATGATTACAGATCGAGACTTAGTTATAAAAGGCATTGCAGAAAAGAAGCCAAATTCAAGTAAAGTAACGGATGTTATGAGTGAAGAGCTTATAACTATTACAGCGGAAGCCTCTGTAGAAGAAGCTTCTAAGCTTATGGCTCAACATCAAATCCGTCGTCTTCCCGTTGTGGAAAATCAAAAGCTAGTAGGGATTGTATCGCTAGGTGATTTATCAACGTTTCGCTATGCAAATGAACGTGCAGGAGAAGCGCTCTCAGACATTTCACAACAAACGCATTAAAAAGCGAAAGCCAACTGTTTGCAGTATATTCGTAAATAGTTGGCTTTTTCTTTTGTTTCCTTCATACCGATAGCTATTTTTTTTTGAATGCATGTATAATAGAGATAAAAATAAGTTAAACAGGTAAAGAAAACAGGTGTAAGGAGAGGAAGAAAAGCTGAAAAAAGTTATTTTTATTCTCGTATTAATAGTGGCATTTGTATACGCGGAGGATTATTTACCTCAGCTAGAAAAATATCTAACGGGTCAAAATATTGAGCAAAACCAAACGGATTCCAAAAGTCAGCCCACACAAGAAGTGGCTTCTTATGAAAAACAAAGTGAAAATATGATGAGGCTCATTGGAGATCATTCAGAACAGTTAATTGGAATGCTTGGAGAGCCGGATCGTATTGATTCTTCTGCATATGGCTATGACTGGTGGATTTACAAAAAGAATCGTCAAACGTATGCGCAGGTAGGAGTAGAAAATAATCAAGTCGTATCTGTATACGTCATTGGCTCAAAAACAAATACAGATCCTTTTGAGATTGGTGAGAAGCGAGAGGAAGTAGAAAAAAGAGTTTCACTTTCATCCGAACTCACGCTTCAAAAAGACGGAAATGAATACCGATTTCGTCTGAGTGAAGAGGATATGAAAATGCGTCCCATTATTAAATATGGAGATGTATACGTCCAACTATATTTTGATCAGTTCCTTAATACAATCTCAAGTATTCGAATTATGGACATGGACACGCTATTAAAACAGCGCCCGTACGAAATTGTTTATCGCGGCGAGCTTCCAACAGCTCCGTCATTGACATCGGAGGAGTGGAAAAGTGTCCAAGAAGGAGAAGAGCAGCAAATTATCGATATTACAAATGTAATTCGAGACCGGTTTCAGCTGTCACCTTTAGCTTGGGACGAAGCCACTGCTGGAGTAGCTTATTTACACAGCAAAGAAATGAGCGACTTAAACTATTTCTCTCACGTTTCACCAGCACAAGGTGATTTAGGCAACCGTCTGCAAAAAGGTGATGTAGTATATCGTATCGCGGGCGAAAATATTGCCTCGAATTATCAGGATGGAATCGCTGCGGTTGAAGGGTGGCTTAATAGTGAGGGACATCGTAAGGCTTTACTCAATAAAGAGTTTACGCGTCTTGGTGTAGGTGTATATGAGAAATATTACACGCAAAACTTTATCACTCCGATGAATGAATAGTAAGATTAAAACTTCCTTTTGAAAATAGGTCTACTCTTGTCCTCTTTCTCATAAGTTTTAGTAGAGGTTAGAGGAGGGACGAGAATGAAAGGAAGAATAGTAGGAATATTGCTCGTACTTTTCTTTGCATATACGACTACTGTACATGCAGCTGAAGGGCAGTGGGAAAAGCTTGATAACTTATCTGATCAAACGCTATCGCTTGTAGAGCAAAAGGAGTATAAAGCAGCCCAACATTTGTTCAGAAACTTTTCGAATGAATTTACCAGTCTCAATACAGCTTCTTTGGGCGTATCGGCCGAAGATATACGTATTTTAACTCTTTGTTATGAACAGGTAGAAAGGTCTCTTTTATCTTCTGATTCCAGTGATGAAGAACGTCTTCAAAAAGCTACTCAATTTCGATTGTTAGTCGATGCGCTGCACAGCAAGCATCAGCCTATGTGGACTGAGCTCGAAGGCAGTATGCTAGCAACATTTAAAGAGATGCGAAATGAAGCGGTAAAAGGAGAACAAGCGGCTTATGAAGCGCAGCTTAAGCAATTTTTGAAGGAATATGATATGATCTTACCGAGCGCGCAGGTAGACGTGTCGTCTCCCTACGTACAGCGTGTGAGCGCGGACGTTCACTTTTTACAAACTGAAGGAACGCCAAGTGAGATTAACGATGAGCAGTTTAACCAAATGGAACAAAACTTAAAAGATTTTTTTGAACAAGTAAAAGAAAATCGTACAGACCCGTCTTTTATTTGGGTTACAATTACCACCGGAAGTATTATTATTGCTACACTTTTTTATGTAGGAGCGCGAAAATATTTTGCTGACCAGAAAAGAAAGTCAGCTAGAGGGCGTAATGATTGACGTAAAAGCGCAGAATTGTCTAAAATAAAAGAGTAGTCAAACACATAATGAAAGGTGTGGGTAAATGAGCTTTTTGATTTATTTTCTCATTATTATCCTTGTGCCAATTTGGGCACAGTTTAAGGTGAGAAGTGCTTACAAAAAATATTCACAAGTAAGCAACTCATCAGGAATGACCGGCGCAGAAGTGGCAAGAAAAATTTTGGATGAAAACGGGTTGTACAACGTTCACGTAGAGCCTGTAGGCGGATTTTTATCGGATCACTACGATCCTCGTTCAAAAGTAATTCGTTTATCAGAAGACAACTATTACGGAACGTCTGTTGCGGGCGCTGCCGTTGCGGCTCACGAAGTGGGACACGCGATTCAAGACAAAGAAAACTATTCGTTTTTACGTCTTCGCCACTCCCTTGTGCCGGTGGCAAGCCTTGGATCAAACGCTTCTTGGATTTTAATTATGATTGGAATTATCGCGTCGATTAAGCCGTTGCTATTGTTAGGTATTATTTTCATGGCAGCAGCGGTCGTATTCCAAGTTGTAACACTGCCTGTTGAATTTAACGCTTCAAGCCGAGCGATGACGCAAATCGTCTCAGTCGGAGCGATTCGAAATGACGAAGAGCGCGAGACGCGTAAAGTGCTTAACGCAGCGGCTTTAACATACGTAGCAGCCGCAGCAGTAGCAGTTCTTGAGTTGGTTCGTTTAATCATGATTTATACAGGAATGAATAACGACGACTAATAAAAAAATACCGCATTAGCGGTATTTTTTTTATCTTTCAAGCGGTTTTTTATTTTCATCAAGGGTAAATCCTTCGCCTAAGACATCATGAACATCCGTAACTGCAACGAATGCGTGTGGATCTACAGAAGTAATAACTTGCTTTAAACGGAAAATTTCATTTTTACTAACCACGCAGTATAGCACGTTGGTATCTTGCTTAGAAAAAGAACCTTGTCCTTTTAAAATCGTCACGCCTCGATCCATTTCTTTCATAATTTTATCCGATATGGCTTCGTTATGATTTGAAATGATCGTTGCTCCTTTCGCGGCATACGCGCCGTCTTGCATAAAGTCAATAACCCGTGCAGCGACAAAGACTGCAACAAGTGTGTACATAGCTTCTCGGTAGGATAAATAAATGAGAGACGCACTAATCACAATAAAGTCAAAAAGAAACATCGTTTTTCCCATATTCCACCCGATATATTTTTGAACAACACGTGCGATGATATCGACTCCTCCTGTTGTTCCTCCAAACCTGAAAATAATGCCAAGACCCACTCCAATAAAAACACCGGCAAAAAGAGCTGCTAGAGTCATATCATGACGCAGGGGCATATTCACCGGGAAGCGCTGGAATATCCATAAAAATAGCGATAAGCTAACGACTCCGAGCATGGTATAAATAAATGCTGTTCTCCCTAATAGTTTCCACCCTACAAAAAACAAAGGAATATTTAACACTAAGTTAGAATAAGAGGGATCAATGTTAAATAAGAAAAATAAAAGCAGGGTAATGCCTGTGAATCCACCTTCAGCTAAATTGTTTTGCATGTTAAAATTAACAAGTCCAAACGCAAATATGGCAGCACCAAGCAGTATAAAAATAATATTTTTAAATCTGAGACCTTTCATACTTACAAACCTCCTATGACCGTTTTTGCACTACCTTATCATAAAGGAATATATTTCATTTCGTAAATAACTATCGAAAAGATTTTTGAAAATAGTAAAAAGTGATGATGTTTCTTCGAGTGCTATGTATTAGTAGTATCCTCAATTCGTAAAATATAGACAGATTTTTGAGAATTAAGGGAAACGCGAGGAATATTGTGAAAGAGCATCTGACAAAGGCTTGGTAAGAAGAAGTAATTACACTAAATAATTTGAAGTAAAGATGTTATAATAGTAAGCTGAGTGTACTTCTAAAAGAGGTGAAATAAAAAGATGTCAAAAAAAACGATGGAGCAAATGCAGCAAGAAGTTGATGCATATATTAGCCAATTTAAAGAAGGATATTTTAGTCCTCTTGCTATGCTTGCGCGAATGTCGGAAGAAGTGGGCGAATTATCGCGCGAAATTAACCACTATTATGGTGAAAAGCCGAAGAAAACGACTGAAGCAGAACGTACGGTCGAAGAAGAAATGGGCGACATTTTATTTGTATTAATTTGCTTTGCAAATTCATTAAATATTGATTTACAAGAAGCGCATGATCGCGTTATGAATAAATTTAATACGCGTGACAAAGATCGCTGGACGAAAAAAGAAGACTAAGGAGAGAAAAAGAATGGACAAAATTCGAATTGTACTTGCAGGACCAAGAGGTCGTATGGGGAAAGAAGCTGTATTATTAATAGAAGAAACAGAGCATTTTGAATTAGTAGCAGCGGTAGATCGTATCAATGAAGGAAAATACATAAGTGATATTGAAGGAATGCCAAATGTACAAGCGCCAATCTACACGGATATTGAAAAATGTTTTCAAGACGTTAAGGCAGATGTTTTAGTTGACTTGACAACACCTGAAATTGGGCGCGTTCATACTAAAACAGCCCTAACATATGGAGTAAGACCTGTTGTAGGAACCACTGGCTTTTCAGAAGAAGATTTAAAAGAATTAAAGCAGCTTGCTGAAGAGAAGGAACTTGGCTGTATCATTGCACCTAATTTTGCGATTGGCGCTATTTTAATGATGAAGTTTTCACAAATGGCAGCTAAATACTTTGATGATGTTGAAATTATTGAAATGCATCACGATCAAAAGTTAGATGCACCATCAGGAACAGGCTTAAAAACAGCGGAGCTTATCAGTGAAGTTCGTGAAGCAAAAAAACAGGGTCATCCTGAGGAAAAAGAATTGCTAGAAGGGGCGCGCGGCGCAGATTATGAAGGAATCCGCCTACATAGCGTACGCCTGCCAGGGCTGATTGCTCACCAAGAAGTAATGTTCGGAGGATTTGGACAAACATTAAAAATCCGTCATGATTCATACAACCGTGCTTCTTTTATGTCAGGTGTGAAGCTAGCTGTTGATACAGTTATGAACGTAGACACACTTGTATATGGATTAGAAAATATTATTGACTAAGGAGCGAGAAAAATGAAAATCGCCTTAATTGCACATGATAAAAAGAAAAATGATATGGTACAATTCACAACAGCCTATCAAGCGATTTTACAGGAACATTCGCTGTTCGCAACAGGAACAACAGGAACGCGTATTTCAGAAGCAACAGGTTTGAAGGTTCACCGCTTTCAATCAGGGCCGCTTGGAGGAGATCAGGAGATAGGAGCTTTAATTGCTCAAAATGAAATGGATATGGTTATTTTTTTCCGCGATCCGTTAACAGCTCAGCCTCATGAACCTGATATTTCAGCTCTGATGCGCCTATGTGACGTCTATGCGGTTCCTCTTGCAACGAATATGGGAACAGCAGAGATTTTAATTCATGGACTTGAACGAGGCGATTTGCATTGGCGTTCAATTATAAAAAAATAGGGTGAAGATAATGAAAGAAACAATAGATATCCTTGCGTTTGGTGCTCATGCCGATGATGTAGAAATCGGTATGGGTGGAACCATTGCAAGAATGAGTGAACAAGGTTTGAAGGTAGTTATTTGCGATTTGACGCAAGCTGAACTTTCTTCAAATGGAACGGTTGAAATTCGAAAACGAGAAGCGTCCAAAGCTGCTGATGTCTTAGGTGTTCATGAGCGAATTCATCTGCATTTGCCAGACAGAGGTTTGGTTTTAAAGGCAGAGTATATAGCTGAAATTGCATCAGTCATTCGCACGTATCAACCAAGGATTATATTTGCTCCTTACTTTGAAGATCGTCATCCTGATCATGGAAATTGTGCAAAGCTTGTAGAAGAGGCCATGTTTTCCGCTGGCGTTAAAAATTATATCGATTATAAAAAGCAAAAAGCTCATCGTGCTGAGTCTCTTTATTTCTATATGATAAATGGATTTCATAAGCCAGATTTTATTGTAGATGTATCAAGCACGT
Organism: Priestia sp. MDV22-iso46; assembly: GCF_058629175.1. NCBI lineage: Bacteria > Bacillati > Bacillota > Bacilli > Caryophanales > Bacillaceae > Priestia > Priestia sp. MDV22-iso46. The sequence goes on along the minus strand of NZ_JBZVWT010000001.1, from coordinate 1,580,461 downwards.
TTCAAAAGAAAGTAGCTAGTCTAGAGGCTTATGAAAGTCAATTTATAAAAACAGCAGATACGTTTGATACGCCGCTGGTAAACGGATATATTGAAACGGTAGAGAGCAGAGAGAGATTATTTGGCAAAGAAGTCGGGGTAGCATACGGTGAAGGTTTTTTATCTAAAAAACCGATTTTGATGTACGACGATTTAGTAGGTGGAAAATAAATGAAGTTAAAAATTGGTATTACATGTTATGCTTCCGTTGGAGGTTCAGGAGTGGTAGCAACGGAGCTAGGGAAGCTGCTGGCTGAAAAGGGGCACGAAATTCATTTTATTTCCTCTAGCATGCCTTTTAGATTGACGAAAGTATATCCAAATATTTATTTTCACGAAGTAGATGTAAATCAGTACTCCGTCTTTAAATACCCTCCGTATGATCTCGCTTTATCCAGTAAAATGGCTGAAGTGGCTAAAAGAGAAAAGCTTGACATTATTCATACGCACTATGCAATCCCCCATGCCGTTTGCGGGATTTTAGCTAAACAAATGGTGGAGCACGAAGTGAAAATTGTGACGACTCTTCATGGGACAGATATTACGGTTCTAGGAGAGGATCCATCGTTAAAAGATTTAATTAAATTTGGAATTGAGAAATCAGATGCAGTGACTGCTGTATCTCAGTCACTTGTTGATCAAACTCACCATTTAATTAGTCCAGATAAAGAAATTGAAACGATGTATAATTTTATTGATGAACGAGTTTATCATAAAAAAGAAGTGCAGTATTTAAAAGCGGAGTATGGCATATTAGAAAATGAAAAAGTCGTTATTCATATTTCAAACTTTCGTCAAGTCAAACGAGTTACAGATATAGTCAAAACATTTGCTATTATTAATAAAAAGCTTCAGTCTAAGCTGCTGCTTGTAGGAGACGGCCCTGAAATGACGGTTGTGTCTCAATTAGTAAGAGAGCTAAATCTTCAAGATTCTGTGTTATTTCTTGGGAAACAAGAAAATGTAGCAGAATTATATTCGATTAGCGATTTAAAATTGTTATTATCTGAAAAAGAAAGCTTTGGGCTTGTACTTTTAGAAGCTATGGCTTGTGGTGTTCCATGCATCGGAACAAATATAGGCGGAATTCCTGAAGTAATTGAACACGAAAAAACAGGATATATTTGCGAAGTGGGAGACGTCGAAGAGGCAGCGAGCAAAGCAATTCAGCTACTTGAAAATGAACAGCTGCATCACCAAATGAGGGAAGCGTCTCTAAGCGCAGTTAATCATAAATTTCATTCAACAGAGATTGTGAGTCAATATGAAAAACTTTATTATAAATTGGTACAGGGTTGAAGAATGGAGGACGTTATGAAAGAACCGTTCATTCATCCTCTTTATATTATTGAAAAACTGGAGACAGCCGGTTACGAAGCGTATTTTGTTGGAGGAGCGGTCCGGGATCTCATTTTAAATCGGACGATTGGTGATATTGATATTGCTACGTCAGCTAGGCCTGAACAAGTGATGGAACTCTTTCCTAAGACGATTCATGTAGGAATCGAGCATGGTACGGTTGTCGTTGTCCATGAGAACGAGACCTATGAGGTAACCACTTTTCGCTCTGAGGGAGAATATGATGATTTTCGTCGTCCCTCGTCCGTTACGTTTATTTCGTCTCTGATAGAAGATTTGCAGCGTCGCGATTTTACAATCAATGCAATGGCTATGAATGCAAAAGGAGAAATTGTTGATCCATTTAATGGAAGAGAAGATTTGCGAAACCAGTTAATTCGCACTGTCGGAAATGCTAAGGAACGCTTTCATGAAGATGCTCTTCGTATGATGAGAGCCGTTCGCTTTGTCAGTCAGCTGGCGTTTTCGCTGTCTGATCAAACTAAAAGAGCCATTCAGCAATATGGTGAACTGCTGAGGCATGTTTCTATTGAACGCATTACAGTTGAATTCGAAAAAATGCTGAGCGGAAAGCGTCCGTCTTTAGCATTAGCACTTGTAGCAGATACGGAGCTGTATCGCTACTTGCCCCAATTGAATGTAGATCCGCAAAAATTCCGATCTGTTTGTGCACACGATTGGATGATGCTTCAGCGAGTATCGGAGTCATGGACACTTCTGGTACATCTACTCGACATTCAAGACAAGCAGGCATTTTTTAAAAGCTGGAAATTATCTAATAAGCAAATTAAAGATATTCAGCTTCAGTCTATTGGTCTTCGAGACGTTTTGGAAAATGGATGGTCAAAGCGCATCATGTATACAATTGGAGAGCAGGCCAGCGTAAGCGTGAATCGTATTTTACAACTTCTTCGAAGCAATGAGTATATGAATGAACATGAGCTTCTTTACATCTATAGCGAGCTGCCTATTCATTCTTTAAAAGATTTAGATATAAATGGTCAAGATCTTTTAGTGTGGACAGGTAAAAAGGGTGGTCCATGGGTGTCTCAACTGTTAAAAGAAATTGAGGAGAAAGTTCTATACAATGAGTTAATGAACACGAAATCTTCAATAAGAAAGTGGGTGCAGTCTTGCAGTCAGATATAAGAAGAACGCTGCTTGAAATGTTTACGAACGCAGATGGGGACTATGTGTCCGGCCAAAAGATCAGCGATTTATTAGGCTGTTCAAGAACAGCTGTATGGAAGCATATCGAAGAGCTGCGAAAAGACGGCTATGAACTTGAAGCTGTTCGTAAAAAAGGCTATCGCATTGTTGGGAAGCCGAACAAAGTAAGCAGCAACGAGCTTTTATTAGGGCTACAAACAACAAAAATCGGTCAGTATATTCATTATGAGGAAAGCGTGCATTCTACTCAAAAAATTGCTCATCGAATTGCTCAAGAAGGAGCCAAAGAAGGAACGGTCGTAGTTGCTGAAGAGCAAACGGCAGGGAGAGGAAGACTTGATAGAGCGTGGTATTCTCCAAAATATACTGGTGCCTGGATGAGTATTATACTGCGTCCTTCTATCCCTCCGCAGCAGGCTCCGCAGCTGACTCTACTATCAGCAGTGGCTGTGGTACAGGCCATTCAAGAAGTGACGAACCTTTCTCCAGACATTAAATGGCCTAATGATGTTTTATTAAATGGGAAGAAGCTAGTTGGGATTTTAACAGAAATGCAGGCGGATTTTGACCGGATTCATTCGGTCATCATTGGAATCGGCATCAATGTGAATCAGCAGGAAACGGATTTTAATGAACAAATCAAACACATTGCCACATCTTTACGTATTGAAAAAGGTGAAGAAATTAATCGTGCAGCTTTGATGCAAGCGTTTTTCTTAAAGTTAGAAACCCTTTATGAAGAATACTTAAAAAATGGCTTTGGCTTAATTAAAGTTCTTTGGGAAACGTATGCGATCAGTATTGGCAAGCGAATTATAGCGCGCACGATGACAGCCAACATTGAAGGCTTTGCAAAAGGTATAACAGACGAAGGCGTTTTATTGATTGAAGATGATGCAGGAGTTATACACCGAATTCATTCAGCAGATATTGAGCTCTCTGCTAAAAAATAGTAGAAAAACAAAGAAATTTTTATTATAATACGAGTATCAAGGTAGTATCGCAAGAACTTCACTTGATACTCGTTTGTTTATTTTTAATACGACAATAAATCTGCCTTGATCCATTAAGGACTAGGACAGAGGGATGACGCGTAGGTAAGCACATTAGGTAAAGCGTGCTTTTTATAGATGAAGTCTGTCAAAGTCCTTCTTTCTTTTATAGGTAGAAGGACTTTTTGTGTGCAGACGTGCGCTCATCTCCTCTGAGAAGGAGGAGAAAGTTAGTGAAAACAAAATTAGATTTTTTACGTATGAAACAAAACAATGAACCAATTGTGATGCTGACTGCGTACGATTATCCGTCAGCTAAGTACGCTGAGGAAGCAGGCGTAGACATGATTTTAGTAGGCGATTCTCTAGGAATGGTCGTTTTAGGATATGACTCTACGATTCCTGTAACGGTAGATGATATGATTCATCATACAAAAGCGGTTAAAAGAGGAGCTGCTGATACATTTATCGTCACCGACATGCCATTTATGTCCTATCACGTGTCGAAAGAAGACACGATGAAAAATGCTGCTCGCATTATGCAGGAAAGCGGAGCTCATGCTTTAAAAGTAGAAGGTGCAAACGATGTTCTTTATACAATTTCAGAATTGACGCAAGCTGGTATTCCGGTTGTTGCACATCTCGGGTTAACACCTCAGTCTGTCGGTGTCCTGGGCGGTTATAAAGTGCAAGGGAAAGAAGCGAAAGAAGCCAAACAGCTAATCCAAGACGCGATTAAGTGTGAGCAGGCGGGAGCTATTGCTGTTGTATTAGAATGTGTTCCTAAACAAGTAGCAAAACAAGTAGCTGAACGCTTAAGCATTCCCACAATCGGAATTGGAGCAGGAGCTGACACGGATGGTCAAGTACTTGTATACCACGATGTATTAACGTACGGCGTAGAGCGTGTGCCAAAATTCGTTCAGTCATTTGCGAAAATAAATGAGCCTATTTTACAGGGGCTTTCACAGTATGTAAGTGAAGTGAAAAAAAGAGAGTTTCCGAAAGAAGCCCATACTTTTTCAATGAAAGAAGAGCAGTTAACGGCGCTGTACGGAGGAAAATAAGATGAAAGTCATTACAACAATTAAAGACATGCAGCAGGAGATGAAAAAAGAAAAGCAGCTTGGACGTTCAATTGGATTTGTCCCGACGATGGGCTATTTGCATGAAGGCCATGCTACTTTACTTGGAGCAGCCCGCACAGAAAATGAAGTAGTGGCGCTAAGTATTTTTGTGAACCCGACTCAATTTGGGCCAAATGAAGATTTTGATACGTATCCAAGAGATTTTGAGCGCGATGAGCGCGTGGCAAAAGAAGCTAACGTCGACTATTTATTTTATCCTTCAGTAGAGGAAATGTATAAGCCAAGCCGTTCAGTTGCTATAACCGTGACAGATCGTGTAGACGTATTGTGTGGACAGAAGCGACCTGGCCATTTTGACGGAGTAGCCACGGTCCTAACAAAGCTTTTTCACATTGTAACACCAGATCGTGCATACTTTGGTAAAAAAGATGCACAGCAAGTTGCTGTAGTAGATGGCTTAATTGAAGACTTTAATTTCCCAGTGGAGCTTAGAGCAGTAGATACGGTGAGAGAAGCAGATGGCTTAGCAAAAAGTTCTCGTAACGTATATTTAACAGATAAAGAAAGAGAAGAGGCACCTGTTTTATTTAAGAGTTTACAAAGCGCTCTGCAGCTTCTTGAAAGCGGAGAGAAGCACGTAGAAATTATTAAACAGGCCATTCGAAAAGAAATTGAGCAATATACGAGCGGTAAAGTGGATTATATCGAGGTTTATACGTATCCAGAGCTAAAAACGATTAAACAAGCCGCTGGCAAAATCATCATTGCTTTAGCTGTTCAATTCTCTAAAGCTCGTTTAATTGATAATGTAATTGTAGACGTACAGGGGGATAACTAAATGTTTCGCACGATGATGAATGCTAAAATACACAGAGCTCATGTAACTGAAGCCAACTTAAATTATGTTGGCAGTATCACCATTGATGAAGATATCATCGACGCAGTAGGAATCGCAGCAAACGAAAAAGTCCAAATTGTAAACAATAATAACGGAGCTCGCTTGGAAACGTACGTTATTCCCGGCGAACGCGGGAGCGGCGTAGTTTGTTTAAATGGAGCTGCTGCAAGACTTGTGCAGCCTGGAGATATCATCATCATTATCTCTTATGCGCTTGTAGCAAATGAAGAAGTAGCTCACCATCATCCAACCGTAGCGATTATGAATGAGCAGAATAAAATCCAACAATTGCTTAAACAAGAACCAGCTGGTACAATTCTATAAGAACAGTCCCCCTTTATGAGGGGGATTTTTATTTGAATACATACGCTAGTAAGTGAACGGTATATACCTCTATACACACTAAAGTAAAACTTCTATGTATGGAAGCCTCTCTGTTTTTCACGAGAAGGAGTTGCGCTTTTAAAGCATATAGAGCAGGCTTTCACTTTATACTATAAAAAGACAGACTTGCGAGGTGTTGACCGTGAATAAACGCTTTGTTGTGGTAGATCTTGAAACGACGGGACATTCTCCAAAACAAGGAGATAAAATGATTCAATTTGCTGCTGTCATAGTAGAAGACGGCAAAATTGTTGAACGTTTTTCTAGTTTTTTAAATCCTGGTATGGATATTCCGCCTTTTATTACACAACTAACTAACATTCAAAATGATATGGTGAAAGATGCGCCTTTATTTGAAGAAATTTCACCTAAAATTATAGAATTGCTAGATGATGCTTATTTTGTTGCACATAATGTGGCATTTGATTTAACTTTTTTACAAGAAGAACTCTATCAGTGCGGAGAGGAGACGCTTTATAATTCAACCGTAGACACCGTCGAACTGGCTCGGATTCTGCTGCCTACAGTTGATGGGTACAAACTTAGCCAATTAGCTGAGTATTTACATATTGAACATGAAAACCCTCATCAAGCAGATAGTGATGCAGAAGTAACGGCACGTATTTTACTGTTACTAATTGAGAAATTAAAGAAGCTACCTCTAACAACCTTAAAGCAGCTGTATGCGCTAAGCTTGCACTTTAAAAGTGAAATTGGAGAACTGATTCAACAAGTTATAGATGATAAAAGTTATGCCGAGGATGGTTCTTATGAATTTATACATGGCATTGCGCTAAACAAATATCAGCCGCATTCAGCTAATGAAAAGCAGCACTCTCATACTTACGAAATATTTGAAACTGAAAAGCAAAAGCTGTTCCATCAGGCTCTGCCATTGTTTGAAGAACGAAAAGGGCAGTGGGAGATGATGAACTTTGTACAAGAGTGCTTTGCAGGTAATGAGCATGCTTTAATTGAAGCCGGGACCGGTATTGGTAAAACCTACGCTTATTTAGTTCCTGCCGTGTTTTATGCTTCTGTTCATCATCACCCAGTCATTATCTCGACTAACACGGTAACGCTTCAGCAGCAAATCATCGAAAAAGATGTGCCCATTCTAGAAAAGATTGTTCCGTTTCCTGTTACGGCAGCTGTTTTAAAAGGAAGAGAACACTACATTAGTATAAGAAAATTTATTCAGCTCTTAAAAGAGCGCAATAATAATTACGATGCGATCCTCACAAAAGCGAAGCTGCTTATTTGGCTGACGGAAACGGAAACGGGCGATAGCGATGAAATAAACCTGCCTTCTGGCGGCAAACTTTTTTGGGAACAGCTAAACGAAAGCAATCCGTCTCCAAGTGACTTTAAACATCCTTGGAAACTTTATTCTTTTTATGAACGAGCGCAGAACAGAGCGCAAAATGCCCATATAGTAGTGACAAATCATCGCTTGCTGTTGATGGATGTGATGAGTAATCATGAGCTGCTGCCTGAGTATGAACAGATTATTATTGACGAGGCTCATCACTTAGAAGACATTGCTGGAGAAGAGCTGGGGGAGCGCTTAGATTATTTTGCGGTTCATGCGCTATTAAACCGAATCGGAACCATTCAAGACAAAGGGCTGTTAAAAAAAGTTCATCATACGTTTGTGAAATATAGTATCGAGCTTAACACTGAACTTCTTCAAAACCTGTTTGTGCAGCTTCATTCTGAGTGCGATGACTTATTTCGTTTGATTCATTCTTTTGTCCAAAAAAGAATTGGCAATCAGCAGGGCGAGATTGGAAGAAGCAGCTATCGATATAAAGTGGAAAAAGAGCATGGGCATTACTGGACGGCTATTCAAGAAGCAGCGTCGCGCATTCGTTTTTTAATTCACGATCTTTTTACATGGAATGATGGGGCAAGACATTCCTTAGAGGAACTATATGACAAAGTCACAAAAAATGAACAGTCGTCTCTTCATGAATTTCAAACGGCTGTTAAAGGATTTGAACACATATCTCAGCAAATAGAAAAGCTTTTGTTCAAACAGCAGAGTCATCACGTAACGTGGTTTGAGATTGAACCAAAAGGAGCAGCGAATGCTACGTATATCTATAGTCAGCCTACCTCCATTGCCGATACGCTGGCTGATGAATTTTTCGCTAAGAAACAAAGCGTTATTTTAACATCGGCTACATTGACGGTGAATGGAACATTTGATTATTTAATTCAAGAGCTAGGGTTATATGACTTTCAGCCTGCTCAACTCATTCTCCCTTCCGAGTTTGATTATGAGAAGCAAGCTAGAGTCTATATTCCTCAAGATATGCCTGCTGTTAACGAAGTATCATTATATGAGTATAGCGCTATGATGGCAGAAAGTATTCTTGACGTAGCTAAAGTAACAAATGGTCGTATGCTGGTGCTTTTTACTTCATATGACATGTTGAAAGCTACGTATGGTTATTTAAAAGAGTTAAACGATCTTGAAGAGTTTGTACTGCTCGGTCAAGGAGTCACAACTAGAAATCGTAATAGACTGCTAAAGGACTTCAGCCAGTTTGAGCATTCCATTCTATTAGGTACAAACAGTCTGTGGGAAGGAATTGATCTGCCAGGAGATTTATTATCATGTCTCGTAATTGTCAGACTTCCTTTTTCATCTCCAAATCAACCTCTGCTGACAGCTAAATTTGAGCAGATGAAAAAAGAAGGAAAAAGTCCTTTTATGAATTATTCACTTCCCCAGGCCGTTATCCGTTTTAAACAAGGATTTGGGCGGTTGATTCGTTCCAAAAGTGACCGAGGAGCTATATTTATTTTTGATAATCGTATTACGCGAACAGCATATGGGTACCATTTCCTTCACTCACTTCCAAAAGTCCAGGTTGTTCAAAAAACGTTTTCGAATATATTACTGGACTACAAAGAATGGTGGAATGAAAAGACTTGAGCATACGCTTAAGTCTTTTTTTTATGCATACTGTTTCTTCACTTGAGAGACGATAGTAATATACTATGATAAGCAAATGAGGACAGTGTATGATTAAAATATTAATAAGTGCTGTACTGTTTTTTAGTTTTATGAACTGTTCGGTTTCAGCAGCCGTCATTAAAAACGTAGATTTTGGTTTACAAGCTGATGAAGTAGTGATCACCTTTTTACCTCTTTCAGCTGGAGAAGCGAGTCTGATTCAAGACGGAAGCGGTGAGACTATTTTGATAAATACCGGGAATACATCTTCCTATCCCGAGCTAAAGAAGTGGTTGAAGCGATATAAAGTAAAAAAAATCAACCAATTAGTGATTACGAAACAGCAAAAGTACTATGATTCAAATGTTCAGCGAGCTGTGAATGATTATCATATAGAGCGTATTATTGTCCCGGCTCAGTACCAGGCGGAATTTCAAACAGAGAAGTGGAAAGAAAGTGATTTATTTCAGTTAACAAATAATATACACGTTGATGTCTTGCATGCATCGAAGCAAAAAACAGCGGCTATGGATCTATTATTTACGATCGGAGAACATCGGATTCTATATGCAATGAGCAGCTCAGATGAAGTAGAAGAAAAGTTTTTACGCATTCCTCTTACCCATGTAGATGTATTGAAAATTCCTAATTTTGGAGAGGGAACGTTTTTTTCGAATGCATTTTTGAAGCAATTAGATACACAGCTTGCGGTTGCGTTTACGAAACCAGGCCATTCCTATTCCCCTCGACTGCTTTCAAATTTAACAGCTGAATGGATTGAATTATATGACGTAAGAGAGGGGAGCGCTTACTCTATTAAAATGTCGCTAAAATCCTATGATGTGATGAAATTTTCTGCAAAATAAATAAATTTCCTTTTGCAAAAAGAGGTAAATTCCTTATAATATTATATATGTTTACTTATTTATTCGGTTTTTACGCAAAACGTACAGATTGGATTGATGAGTGAAAAAGATGACGATGGTTTTTGATACCTGTTATAATACGGATATCGTCATTTTTGCGTCGTGATAGACGAGCTAGGAGGTTTACAATGGAAAGTAGGATTGAAGTATTATCAACTGTCCGCGTGGAAAATTCCTCGGATTTATATAAAATTGTTGATAGTTTGAATCGCACGTTGAAAAAGCAAGATTTGATGTTCGGATTAGCGTTAGATGAAGAAGATCAAAGCAAAGCTGTATTTACAATTTATCGTACATAAGTAGGGATTTTATGAAAAAGTTAATTATTGTAGCGGTAGCTGCTGTGCTTTTAATTATCGGGGGCATTTCTTTTAGCATTTATCACTCGTCCGTGAAGGATGTGCAGTCTGCTGAGGAAAAAGCAGCATCCCAAGCAAAAAAAGAATTTAATTTGAAATCTGTCACAAGCACCCAGCCATATTTCGGCAATCATGCATTTTATGTAGTAGAAGGTACAAACCGAAGCAATCAAAAGGTAATTGCTTGGATGCCTAAAAGCAAAAAACAAACAGCTGTTTTAAAGAAAGCAAGCAGCGGGATCACAAAAGAGAAAGCCATTTCCATTGTGAAAAATGATAAAAATCCGCAGGAAATTAAGTCGGTGCGCCTAGGCATTGAAAATAAAAAGCCGCTGTGGGAAGTAACATATGTGGATAAAGATAAGAAACATTTAACATACTATTATCTTGATTTCTCTAGCGGTGAATTTATAAAACGATACAGCTTATCTCAATCATAAATCGTTTATACCATATGAAATACCATATGTGTCATAATATAAGATTTCAGCGCTTTATGAAAATGAAGCCAATTTTTTATCTATAATCAGCCCGCGGGCTGATTATAGCTTTAGTTCATAGGGGGAGATTTTAGTGAAGTTAGCAAAACGTGTATCAGCATTAACGCCATCATCAACATTAGCGATTACAGCAAAAGCGAAAGAATTGAAAGCGGCTGGTCATGATGTGATTGGACTTGGAGCAGGGGAACCTGATTTTAATACGCCGCAGCACATTTTAGAAGCGGCTGTTACAGCAATGAATGATGGTCAGACAAAATATACGCCAGCAGGCGGCCTTGCACCATTAAAAGAAGCGGTAATTGAAAAATTCAAACGCGACCAAGGCCTGACGTATTCACCTTCTGAAATTATTGTTTGTACAGGTGCTAAGCACGCACTGTATACGTTATTTCAAGTTCTGTTAGACGAAGGTGACGAAGTGATTATCCCAACTCCTTACTGGGTAAGTTATCCTGAGCAAGTAAAGTTAGCAGAAGGTACACCAGTATTCGTTGAAGGTTCTGAAAATAACGAATTTAAAATCACACCTGAACAATTAGAAGCGGCTATTACTGCTAAAACCAAAGCTGTTATTATCAATTCACCAAGCAACCCAACAGGTATGATTTACACAAGAGAAGAGCTACAAGCTTTAGGAGAAGTTTGCTTGAAGCACGATATTTTTATCGTATCAGATGAAATTTATGAAAAGCTTGTGTATGGTCAAAATGAACATGTATCGATTGCACAGCTTTCACCAGCGTTAAAAGAAAAAACAATTATCATTAACGGTGTTTCTAAGTCACATTCCATGACGGGCTGGCGCATTGGATATGCAGCTGGTGATGCTACAGTTATTAAAGCGATGACAAACCTAGCGAGTCACAGCACGTCAAATCCAACATCTATTGCTCAATATGCAACAATTGCTGCTTATAACGGCACTCAGGAGCCGGTGGAAATGATGCGACAAGCTTTTGAAGAGCGTCTAAACGTAATTCATGAAAAGCTGATTAACATTCCAGGGTTCTCATGCTTAAAACCACAGGGTGCTTTCTACTTATTCCCTAATGCAATTGAAGCTGCAAAGTTAACTGGTTTTGATACAGTTGATGCATGGGTAGAAGCTATTTTAGAAGAAGAGAAGGTAGCGCTAGTGCCTGGTTCAGGATTCGGTTCACCTGAAAATGTACGTCTTTCTTATGCTACATCACTAGATCTGCTAGAAAAAGCAGTGGAACGCATCCATTCATTTATGACTCGTCATATGAAATAAAAAAGATTATATTTAAAAACAAAGGAGCCTTTTAGCACAAATCACACGTGTTAGAAGGCTCTTTTTGTTTGTTACTTGTTATTATGTTTGTCGAAATGTATAATAGGATGGCATACATAATTACGAAATGTAAGTTTTTTGGAGGGATATTAATCGTGAAAATTACGATTTCAGAAGCAAGCAAGCATGTAGGAAAAGAAGTAACAATTGGTGCTTGGTTAGCGAATAAACGTTCAAGTGGTAAAATTGCCTTTTTACAGCTGCGCGATGGATCAGGATTCATGCAAGGGGTAGTTGTAAAAGCTGAAGTAGAAGAAGAAACTTTTAAATTAGCTAAATCTATGACGCAAGAATCATCACTATATGTAACAGGTGTGGTGCGTGAAGATGAGCGCTCACCGTTTGGCTATGAGTTAACAGTTACAAGCCTTGAAGTTATTCATGAAGCTGTTGATTATCCAATTACGCCAAAAGAACATGGAACAGAGTTCTTAATGGATAACCGTCATTTATGGCTCCGTTCTAAACGTCAACATGCTGTTATGAAGGTTCGTAACGAAATTATTCGTGCAACGTACGAATTCTTTAACGAAAACGGGTTTACAAAAGTAGATCCTCCAATCCTAACAGGAAGTGCTCCTGAAGGAACAACAGAATTATTCCACACGAAATATTTTGAGGAAGATGCATATCTTTCTCAAAGTGGACAGCTTTATATGGAAGCAGCGGCAATGGCGCTCGGAAAAGTATTTTCATTCGGTCCAACGTTCCGCGCTGAAAAATCTAAAACACGCCGTCATTTAATTGAGTTTTGGATGATTGAACCAGAGATGGCTTTCTACCAATTCGAAGATAACTTGAAAGTACAGGAAGAGTATGTGTCTCATGTCGTACAGTCTGTTTTAACAAACTGTAAGTTAGAGTTAAATGTACTAGGCCGTGATACATCTAAGTTAGAACAAATTAAAGCGCCATTCCCTCGTATTTCGTACGATGAGGCTCTTAAATTTTTACATGAAAAAGGATTTACAGACATCCAGTGGGGAGATGACTTTGGAGCACCGCATGAAACGGCTATCGCAGAAAGCTATGACAAGCCGGTATTCATTACACACTATCCAACGTCATTAAAACCATTTTATATGCAGCCAGATCCAACAAATGAAGACGTAGTATTATGCGCAGACTTAATCGCACCAGAAGGCTACGGAGAAATCATTGGAGGCTCTGAACGTATTCATGATCAAGAGCTTTTAGCTCAGCGTGTAGAAGAGCACAAATTAGATACTGAAACGTATAAGTGGTATTTAGAGCTTCGTAAGTATGGCTCAGTTCCACATTCAGGATTTGGTTTAGGCCTTGAGCGTACGGTAGCATGGATTAGCGGCGTAGAACACGTTCGTGAAACGATTCCATTCCCACGCTTATTAAACCGTCTATACCCGTAAGGAAGTGAAAAAAGTATTCTGACTCTTGTAGTCAGGATACTTTTTTAGCTTTTTTTATGAATCATAAAAAGAAAAGAAAAACGAGGCTTTTACTTATATCATAAGGAAACAAAGGCAAACATAGAAAAGAGTCTAACTTAAAAGGGAGTTGCAATTCTCGAAAAAATAAGTTAGTGTAATATTCTTGGAAGGAAGTCATCGTTCGTATATATTTTATATGTGCAGAGCAATGGTACGGTTTCAGCGGAAAGTTTTACATAGAAGCTTTTTTAGCTTCGAATAATTATTACTTTGACTATAAACTTCATGATATACTAACTACTGAGGTGTTCGGATATGAAAAAAGAAACGTTAATTGAATGGTTTGAACAAGGCACAGTTTCAATTCCGAAGCTGCTGTTTAATCACTATAGCAATTTGGGAATGAACGAAACGGAATTCATGACGTTAATGCATATTTATGTTTCCATTGAAGGCGGTGAAGGTTTCCCGACACCTAACGAATTGGCGGCAAAAATGAGTATTTCAAGTGCTGTCTGTATGGATACGCTGCGAGCATTAATTCAGCGCGGCTTTTTATCTATTGAGCAAGATCAACAGCAAAACGCCCTTATTTGTGAACGTTATTCATTAAAACCGCTTTGGGAAAAGCTTATTCATCATATGATGCAAGAAACAAGAGAAGTAGAAAAAAGCGAAGAAGAACAAGAAGAGCTTAATTTATATACAATGTTTGAAAAAGAGTTCGGCAGAGCATTGTCTCCGTTTGAATGCGAAACGCTAGCGATGTGGATTGATCAAGATCATCATGATCCCATTATTATTAAAGCGGCACTAAGAGAGTCGGTGATGTCTGGAAAATTAAACTTCCGGTATATTGATCGTATTTTATTTGAATGGAAGAAAAATGGTATTCAAACCATTGATCAAGCCCGCAAGCATAGCCAAAAATTTCGTCAAAATCAACAGCCCAAAAAACTATCTTCTGTTAACCCTTCTCAGTCTACATCAGCCATTCCTTTTTTTAACTGGCTAGAGCAATGACAGGATAAAAAGCTGCTTCAAGATCCAAGTAATTGAATCTTGAAGCAGCTTTTTTAAAAGAATATGGACAAAAGTAGCATTTGACAGGAACCCTATTGTAAAATAGGAGGGAACTACCTGTAAGAAGAAGGAGAACTAGTATGTTAACGTTAAAACAAATCAGACAGTGCCTAGATGCTATGGCGGAAATGTTTCCTGACGCCCACTGTGAGTTAAATCATCGGAATCCCTTTGATTTAGTCATTGCTGTGGCGCTATCTGCTCAGTGCACAGATGCTCTAGTCAACCGCGTAACAGCGGATTTATTCAAAAAATATCAAACGCCTGAAGACTATTTAGCCGTTTCGTTAGAAGAGCTGCAGCAAGATATTAGATCAATCGGCTTATATAGAAACAAAGCTAAAAATATTCAAAAGCTCTGCCGTATGCTCATTGATGAGTACGGAGGAGAAGTTCCAACAGATCGTGATGAGCTGACCAATCTTCCAGGAGTAGGGCGTAAGACGGCTAATGTTGTTGTATCCGTAGCTTTTGGAGTACCGTCAATAGCAGTAGATACGCATGTAGAACGTGTAAGTAAACGCCTCGGGATTTGCAGGTGGAAAGATTCCGTTTTGGAAGTAGAAAAAACGCTAATGAGAAAAGTTCCGAAAGATGAATGGTCAGTTACGCATCATCGACTTATCTTTTTTGGACGCTATCACTGTAAAGCACAGTCTCCTCAATGTCATGTCTGCCCGCTTCTTGATCTTTGCCGAGAAGGAAAGAAACGAATGAAAGGAAAAGAGAAGAAGACAGATGTTACCGATTGAAGTGCCGTCACATTTCATATGCGAACCATTCTATTCAAAAGAAGATCGGGTTCTTGAAGTGGGTGGAAAAAATTATTTTGCTTATGATATTTTATACGATGTACATAAAGAAACGAAAACACCTTGGAGAGATGTTCAAAAGAACATACGGCCATTTTTTGAAAAGTGGGAAACTCAAAGGGAAGAACTGTATACGCTTTTTTCTCTGCGAAAAGCAAAAGAAGCAGCCCCTTGTATGAAACAAGCTGCTGCTATGTATATTAGTTTACTGTTTTGGATTAACGGACAGCCCGTTCGGCGTTTAAATCGGCTGCAAGAAGATATAGCGGACCTAACCTATAAGCCTATTAACTGTGCTGAGAGACTTATGTTTTCGCTGCAGCGAGTTTCTTCTTATCAAGCGTATATTCAGCTGACAGAATTATTTAATGAGCTGCGTAAGCAGTATGCAAAAATGCTTATTCTTCACAAGAAATAAAGCCCCTACACGTGTAGGGGCTTTTTACTGCTACGTTAATTTTCAGTTGTTGGCTCTTGCTGCGGTGTAGCAGGAGTTGCCGGCGTCGATGGTGTAGCAGGGGTTTGTGGTGTTTGACTTCCTGAGTCACTTCCACCGTTGTCTGCTGGAGGAGTTGTTGTGCCTCCGTTATTACTGTTGTTGCCGCTATTACCATCGTTAGCATTGCCGCTATCATTATTGTTATTATCGGTATTGCCGCTATTGTTACCGCCGTTATTGCTGCCATTATTGCTGCCATTATTGCTGTTTTGGTTATCATCCGGCTGAGTAGATGAATCGTCACCTTGATCAGAGCCGTTGTTTTGATCAGTGTTGCTATTGTCTTCATTTTGATTATCGTCCGTTGTTCCGTCATCTTCAGGCTTAGTAGAATCATCTTCGGTAGCTTGATCTGATGAATCAGGGACTTTTACAGAAGAACTAGCGCTTTCACCCGTATTTGTTGTTACGGTGAAACTATACGTTGCGCCTGGTGCTGGATTGGAAATTGTTTTTCCACCGGCTCCTGCGCCAGATGCGAGTTGTTCAGAACCGTTAGGAGATGACATTGTGACTGTAAAGGTCGTATCACTGGCTGCGTTTGCCGCTGACCAGTTAACTGAAATTGCTCCTCCGCTATACGAAGCAGTAATTTTTGGCTTCACATCTTTATTGTCTTTTTTCTCTTTTTTGTCCTCTTTTTTATCTTCTTTCTTTTCTTCTTTTTCTTTTTCTTTTTTCACAAACGTTTGCGATACTTTTGTCGGTGCAGTACCGCGTACAAAGTATTCTTTAGTAATTAAGCTCGAAGGAGTAGAGCCGCTTGGGCGTTTTAAGTCTTTGCCTGTTGGTTTTTCCACGGAACGTTCAACTACGCTGTCCGGCTGCTTGAAACTTCCTTTAGGTTTGCCTTCAGAAATATGAGTAATAACATGCTTAAAGATATTTTTTGCCATGCCTGTTTCATTAGCACTTAAAATATACCCGTCTTTAGCAGTTTCATAGCCTGTCCATACGGAAATCGTATAGTTTGGCGTAAACCCATTAAACCAAACGTCTTTTTCACCAGCGTCTGGAATGTTGTATCGTTGTTTTTCTGCAGCACTAAAGTTCGAAGTTCCCGTTTTACCTGCAATTTCTAATCCTGGTGTACGAACAGCACGAGCTGTACCATATGATTCGTTTACAACAGATTTCATCATGTCCGTCATCATAAATGCCGTGTAATCTTGCATTGCGCGTTTCGATTTTGGCGTTAAATCAATTTCTGTTCCATCTGGGAATTTTACCTTTGTTACTGTATGAGGTGCATTGTACATACCTTCATTTGCAAAAGCGCTATAGGCTCCAGCCATTTGTAGCGGTGTAACACCTGTACGGAAGCCTCCGATAGAATAAGATTCAGAATAAGCTTCGCCGTCTTCTTCGTCTAATTTTAGCCCAAGGCCCGTAGCAAACTCTTTTGCCTTGTCTGCCCCGGTTGCTTGAAACGCTTTTAAAGCAGGGATGTTCAGTGAGCGTCCTAAAGCTTCACGCGCTGAAACCCACCCTTTATAATTGCGTCCAAAATTTCGGATTGGCGTGCCGTTTGAATAATGATATTCTTCATCTTTTATCGGTTGTCCAGTGGACCACTTTAAGTTCTCAATCGCTGGGCCGTAATCTAAGATCGGCTTAATGGTTGAGCCGGGCTGGCGTCTCATATTTGTTGCAAAGTTTAAGCCGCCTGACACACGATTACGTCCGCCTCCAATTGCTTGAATACCGCCTGTTTCATTATCTACAACGACAAGACCTGCTTGGAATTTATCGTTCGGGAAGTTGACTACTTTGTTATTCATCACATCATCCACATAGTCCTGAGCATTAGTGTCAAGCGTTGTATAAATTTCTAAGCCCGCAGAAAATGGATCTGCGTCTGTTTTCTTTTTTACTTCTTCGATTACTTGATCAATAAATACATCGTACTTAGATGTTGATTCAGTTTGTTTAGCTAAGTGAGCCTGTACATCTACTTGTTTTGCTTTGTCGGCCTCGGCTTGTGTAATGAAGCCGTTTTTAGCCATTAAGTTTAATACTGTGTTACGGCGTTTAGTAGCATTCTCTGGGTTTGTAACTGGGTTATAAGTAGTTGGCGCTTTTGGTAAGCCTGCCAACATAGCAGCTTCATCAAGAGTTAAATCTTTTACGCTTTTAACTCCATAAAATTTCTCAGCTGCTCGTTCAATACCGTATACTTCACCTGATGCGAAATATATTTTGTTTAAATACATTTCAAGAATTTGTTGCTTGGAATATTTACGCTCAAGCTGGTAAGCTAACCACATTTCTTGTACTTTACGTTTAACCGTCTTCTTTGGTGATAAGAACGAATTCTTTACCACTTGCTGAGTAATCGTACTACCGCCCTCAGCACCGAAGCCGTTTTTAAAGTTCGCCATTAATGCTCCGCCAATACGGTAAAAGTCGACGCCGTGATGTTTATAAAAACGAACGTCTTCCGTAGCGATAAATGCGTTTTTGACGACTTGAGGGATTTCATCGTATTGCACATATGTACGTTTTTGAGCTCCAATTTCTTTTACAACTGTCTTTCCATCGTTTGCATATACTTTAGATGAAAAAGAGTTTTTTAATACCGAGTCATCAACTTTTGGAGCATCACTTATCATAGCAAAAAAAGTTCCCACTCCGGCAATGAGCCCGATGATTCCTATCAGTAAAACTGCGGCAACAATTTTACGAAATAGGCCTCCTTTTTTCTTCTTTTTCGGTTTTCCTTGAGATTTACCTTCTGGTTTGTTGTCATTCATAGCTCTTCGTCGTTCTTCACGAGAGCGATAATTATCTGACATAAAAACTCCTACCTTTCAACGCATTGTAAGAGAATGATTTCCGTAAACATATATATCATACTCTTAAAAGTATAATTTATCTATAGTTTTTATGTAATCGATTCTCGGATGGTAACCAAGTTCCATGAAATGTCCTTTTTTTTCAATATCTGCCTTAGGGATTGATTTTCGTCCATCTTTTTTCATGGCATCCCAATAAGGAAAAAGGAACTGTGCTTCGAACAAGTATATTTCTTGTAAAGTAGAGAACATTAACATAACGAAACAAATCCCGTTTTGTTTCACAATTTGCTTCATATGTTCAATTTGATGTTCATGAAAATTACGCAGCGGAAATGAGGTTTTATTTCTCGTTTCTTTTGCTTCAAAGTCAAGGTGTTTTCCTTTATAGACTCCATTGTAGTCTGTAGTAGAAGCCTGTTTAAAATAAGCTTCTTTGATAACAGCGGCACTTCTCTTCGGATAGTCTACTTTTACAATTTGAACAGGGGTTGGTTTTTTGTGAACAATGGCTATTCCTTTTGAAACATAGTATTCGTTTGTTTCGTTTAAATCGTCCTCCAGCGTCATACCACGATTGCTATAGCTAGCTTCTAGCTTTTTAGGGGAAGGACTGCTGGTATTCAATGGCTTATAGGCCTTTCCGTTAGGATAGCGAATCATAACCATCACTCCTTTAGTGTAAATCTATTAAACAAACAAATTCTATTATACCAAATCCTACAAATAAAAATAGATGAAAGAAGATGAAGAGATGTCACTCAATAGTTCGGAACAAGCGCTGTTGACGGCGATTAAAAAAACCACAGACAAGCTGAATATTGATAATATATCAAGAACCCAGGCTTATGCAACTTTTTATCATAGATATCCTGAAGTAAAGTGGGCATTTCTCGCAAGTATGGTATCACGAAACGCAGGATGGAATATGTGTGATTTGCAAGGGAAAAACATGAAAAAAGCGTTATCAAAGCAAACGCGCGATTTATTATTTTTGACGTATGAAAGAGCAAATTGGCTTATTTTTAAAGATGCCTTCCCTCAATTACTATTGTATGCTGTTTCGCGTAAAAAACATGTCTCTTACGTTCATTTACTTCCCTATTTAAATGTTTCATCTTTTATCGAAGAGAAGTGGAGACAATTTATGCAGAGACCTTGTGAACTGCAGCTTATTCATGCGTTAATTGTGAATGAGCAGCATGTTATTCAACAGCCCGTTATTGAACAGCCTTTTTATCAAGATAGAGTGTTTAAAAGTACCCTGTTTTTTTTTCAAGATATATTCCACTTTAGTTCCGTCCTTTTTCCTACTACAAAAGGGGAGCTATACGGTTGTTCTGTTCATGATTTTACAAAAGTAAATAATCGGATTGATTTGGGGAAGAAATTAGCGGCTTTATTATTTCATGAAAAGTATTATCCCTTGTTTTATGAATTTTCTTTGAAAACAAAGCATACGGGTTCGAGATACGATTATGAGCAGTATTTTGTGAATGAAACCATTTGCCGTACACCTGCTCTTCGAAAGGTGTATCCGGCTATTAGACATCATGAAAAGAAGAGAGAAGAGTGGTTTTTAACGAAAGAAGAGGAGCAAAAGCTCATGAAAAAGCCGTCTTTTCCAAAGAAAGTTCATTTTACAAAGTGGTATCTTCAAAAGCAAAAGCAGCTATATATATTAATGAAAGTAGCGCAAGTATTTAATGTAAATAAAAACGGTCACAAGTGACCGTTTTGTTCTTAAGTAGAAGGCTGGTTAGGACCGTTTAACTTTTTAGGATCACCGTAGGTTTTTGTTTCAGGCTTATTTTTAGGCTGTGATTTTTGCTGTTTGTTGGCCATATCTAGGCACCTCCTATCATGTTGTAATAAACGTTCAGCAGCGGAATGTATCTGCTTAGCTGAAATGTCTATACTAGTGTTTTCAATATGTTCACTTTCGATTCACCATAAATGAAAATGTCGAAAACATCTTTCTTTGACGAATAGAAACTAGTTTTGTCATGTATGAAGGGACAATGAAGAAAAGAGAGAATACGTTATGCAAAGGAAAATTTGGAGGGATGGCGATGAAACAAAGTATGGTTAAAACAAGCGAAATGATGACTTTATTAGATAGCTTACTAGAGCAAGTAGATTTAGTGGATAAAACGATGTCTACATCTATAAATGAAGCATTTACACATTGTGAAGAAACATATATGGAACAAGTTCATCGCATTGACCAATCACTGCAAGAAATTGAAGTAGCTGTGTATGAAAGCATGCCTTCCGAAACAGAATGGAATAGAAGCCGAAGAGAAATGGTTCTTCATACAGTATAAAGACTGTTTATGTTACAATAGTCATCGTAGAGGTGACGAATAACGATGAATGAAGATGTGAAAAAAAGTACGGAGATCATGTTTCAATATAATGAAGTAGCTGTAGAACGATTAGCGTCTATTCAACAGGAAGAAAATTATGAAGTGAAATTTTTTGAAGAAGTAAAGCCTTATGGAGATATTTTCTTCAAAGAACTTGATGAATGGGCTAGTCTCGTAACGGAATGGCTGAAGAAAGAGCGACCAAAATATATTCATGTGAATCAAGTAGAGACGTTAAAAGAAAATTTACAAAACGTTGTACTACAGTCCTTTTATCCTGAGACGCGAGAAAAGCGATTTAAAAAGATGTATCACTCAAATAAGTATGTGCTCGAGTCGATATTGAATAATTAATCCCGGCCTTCCGTTGAGACTTATAAGGTGGGGATTTTCTATGTATGCCTAAAGAGCAAACTCTTTAGGCATTTTATCATTATCAATAAAAAGTTAATCAAAATCTTTTTGAGATTGGATAGAAACAGCTGGGTGATCTTGTGAAGCGACTGTATCGATATGATAATCAACTTTTTCAGTATGTTTAGAAGCAACGGCGTTATTTGTTTTAGTTACTGCACTTTGTCCTTGCTTTTTATGATCAAAATGTTTTCCACGACTCATAAGATAGACCTCCTTTATTGAATACTACGTTAAAGCTTTTATAGTATAAACAAGTCAAAACAGAAGTATGTGTCCACTTTATAGGAAACAAAGAAACCACCGATTTCTCGATGGTAGTAAAAAAATTAATCATCTTGTGCACTAAAATCGGGCTTAGTAGCTCCAATTTGTTCGAGTTCACGTACAGCGGCTTTGTAATTCATAGGAGTTAAAAAACCTTTTAAATACTGCTGCTGAGCAAAATCGAGTAATTCATTACTTGACTGCGGCTCATACTGTTTCACCGCAATAAAAGCTTCTTGAAGTTCGTTCACATACATGTAAATTCCCTCCTAATCCCCATTTGTGCCACTACGTATCGTAGTATCACTTGTTCTTATCGTACCATATATTTAAATAATCTCGTTTTTTTGAAAAATTTAAACTTTCGACAGAAACCTACATATTTTTGAATGTGTTTTCCAAAAGTACAAGTAGACGAACGTCACCTCTTATTTCTGCATACATACTATATATTATGTAATATTAAAAAGGAGGTATTGATTTTGCATGTATACAAGTAAGCATTATCCGTATTATGAGCAACATCAACCAGAACGTTTTGATTTAAGTCAGGTACATCCATTTCCGCAGTATCATCAGCAGCCATGGACGGAAGCTTATATGCCGCAACATCCGTACGCTCAGCAACAAATGCCTTTTGGTCCTCAGCAAATTCCCTATATGAACGGAATGTACCAGCAGCCTATGTACAATAATGCAGGTGCGCCTTTTAATCCATACCCTAAAGCTCAGCAACAAAAGCCCCAGCCTTCTCAATTTCAGTCATTAATGTCTCAGTTTAAATCGAGTGATGGCAATTACGATATGAACAAGATGATGAATACTGCGGGGCAGATGATGGGAGCCATGAACCAATTAACATCCCTAGTAAAAGGGTTTTCCGGGATTTTCAAAGTATAAGGACTAGAAGGTGTTTTCTAGTCCCTGCTTATTATTTTTTCTTTTGATTTTTCAAATAGGTTTCTCCAAAAAGTGTAAATACTTCATTGTAAGTTAATCCAGACTGAGCATTTAAACGTTTGACTTCTTCGATATCTGTTGTTGATGAAGTTGAAATTTGATGCTTGTTTTTTTTCATAAAACCTCTCCTTCTCTATGTAAAATGAATAACATCCCATCTTAGTATATTTCCAAATGTGCCCCTTCTATAAGTGGAAAAAAACGCCGAAGACACTCATGGTTCTTCGGCTTTTTTTGGAATAAAGATGAGTATTTAGAGAAATTAAGAACGGCGAGTAGAGCGGCGAGAGCGACGAGTAGAACGACGAGAACGGCGAGAGCGACGAGTAGAACGGCGAGAGCGGCGAGTAGAACGACGAGAGCGGCGAGTAGAACGGCGAGTACCGCGGGTAGAACGACGAGTAGAACGGCGAGTACCGCGGGTAGAACGACGAGTAGAACGGCGAGTACCGCGGGTAGAACGACGGGTAGAACGACGAGTAGAACGGCGAGTACCGCGAGTAGAACGACGAGAGCGGCCAGTACTACGAGAAGAGCGACGACGTCTTGTTAGTGGGCCGGCAGTTGGCTCTTGAAACATAAAAGATTTCAGTTCTGTACTTTCTAGGGCTTCAGCAGCCTCTTTAATTTTTTCAGCTGTAATATGCAATCCAAAAACCTCCTTGTCAATTGGACTAGGTCTTGCATTAATAGAATACGCGACGATGCTTGTCTTTGATATAAGTCAAAAGTGGAGTTTAAGGAAATAGTTGATATGATGGGGTATCATGGAGAATTTGCTCTTCATATACTTTAATAATTGAAGAAAGGTGGTCGAGTAATGAAGCAAAAAGAAATTCCTCAATACGCTCTGTTTGTGAATGTAAAAGATTTAAAGGAAATGCAAAGAGATATTTGGTCAGAAGAAGCTGTTCAGGCAACGATGAAGTTTAACAAAAAACGCTACGATATTGATTTGTTGCTAAGAGGCTCCCATATTCGGAAGATGAAGAAAAAGTCATATTATATTGAATTCTATTCTCCGAAAATATTTCAGCGTGCCAAAGAAATACACCTAAACGCTGAATATAAAGATCCATCGCTTATGCGCAACAAATTGTCCCTCGATTTTTTCTCCTCCTTAGACGTTTTATCTCCTCAGTCTCAGTTTATAAACCTCACAATTAACGGTAAAAATGAAGGAATATATCTTCAGCTCGAATCGGTAGATGAACTATTTTTGAAAAAAAGAAATTTGGCGGATGGATCCATATTTTATGCAGTAGACGGAGATGCTAATTTTTCTTTAATGAGCGACTTAGATAAAAAGCCGAAAACAACTCTGCTATCAGGGTATGAAGATAAAGCAGTGAAACAAGGAGATGAGGAAAAATTAGAGCAGTTTATATTTAATCTTAATACGTGGACAAATACAGAATTCGAACAGAATATTGAGAAGTATCTGCACGTCGACCGCTACTTATCTTGGTTAGTTGGTATTATTTGTATGCAGAATTACGACGGTTTTGTTCATAATTATGCCCTCTATCGAAACCATGAAAGTGGACGCTTTGAACTGATTCCATGGGATTATGATGCGACTTGGGGAAGAGATGTAAATGGAAAAGTAATGGAAGGGGATTACGTCCGTGCACAAGGATTTAACACGCTTACCGCTCGCTTATTGGCAGTAGATAGCATTAAAAAACGTTATATTAAAAAGATGAACAATGTTCTAAATAATCAATTTACAGTGGAATATATGAAACCCATCGTCTATCAAATGCACGAAGAGCTTAAGCCTTATATTTTGAAAGATCCTTATGTAAAAAACAATATAGAACAATTTTATGAGGAGCCGGCATTTATTTTATCCTTTATAAAAGACCGAACAGCATATATTAAAAATAATCTTCTTGCTTTTTAGATACCATAGAATGATAGGCAGAAGTGGAATTTGTTAATAATAGGCAAATGTACGAAATCAATAGCTGTACATGATACGTATATATACAGTATGAATGACCAATATGGATGACTAACAAGGAGGAAAAAGAATGGAAAACTATTATTATTATTATGGGCAAAATCAAGGTCAAGATTCAAATCCAAACCGAAAACGCAGCCACAGCAAAAATGCAAATCGAACTGATAAAGGCTATTCTTCGCAGTTTAAACCTTTAAAAGGAAGAATGGTGACTGTTTATCGAGGAGGTCCTGAATCAAAAACAGGTTATTTACTTGATGTTCAGTCTGATTATTTAATATTAGCAGTAGAAAACGATAACAATAATAACAATGATGAAAATAATAATGAGGGAAATAGCAACCAAAACAACCAAAACAACCAAAGTAACCAAAATAATCAAAATAATCAACAAGAATATACTGTTGTATATTATCATTTATCCCATGTTAAGAGTATTACGGAAGATGCTATGTCAAATTCAGCACAGACGTTTACCGGGTTTGATAATGACGGTACTTTAGAGTTGTATAGAGGCAAGACATTTGCTAGTACTTTATCATTACTGAAAAGTAAATATGTTCAAATAAATCAAGGGGGTCCTGAGAAAAAAGCAGGCCAGCTCCTTGACGTATTAGGTTCGTCAGAGTCTGCTTACCTTGTATTACTGTCGGAAGATGATGGTATCGTCTATATCAATGTTGAACATGTAAAAAGTATAAGTGAATATCAAAACAATAATAACAATAATAATAACAATAATAACATTCAAATGAATAATCAATTTGCTACAAATCAGGAACCAACTTATATGAAATCAAAAAACTTTAATAATTTATTTACTCATCTATCACACAAATGGGTATCGATCAACGGCGGCGGTCCAGAAGCTGTAGAAGGTGTATTGGTGCAAAGTCGGAATGGTACTTTTACCCTTGTTCAGGACAATCAAGTATTACGCTTACAGCCAAGACATGTTAAAACCATTTGTGTAGGAGCAAAAGGATCTTTTAAACAAAATAATAATCAAGATGATGAGCAGAAAGAGGAAAATACAAATGCTGAAGACGGAGGATCAACGGAAGGCGTTCCAGAAGGTCGTACAGGAAAAAGCCGCCGCACAGGTTCACACTCGTCAGGAAGAAGCCGCCGCACAGGTTCACACTCGTCAGGAAAAAGCCGCCGCACAGATTCACACTCGTCAGCGTCAAGAGAGCAAGTCATCCAAACAAAAAATTATCGTTGGAAAGCATAATGAATAAGAACAAAAAAGGTGCTTATAAAGCACCTTTTCTGTCATATAGGAAAGAGGGAGGAGAATGAGTATAAATCGTTATATTAATAAAATTGTAGAAGTAGATATTTCAGGGAAAACTAAGTTTATTGGCAGACTTGTTGACTTAGGGTTAGATGTCATGATTTTGTATAATGGACATGATTATTTGTATATTCCTCTTTTACACATGCATCGTTTGCGAGAAGTATCAGAAGAAGACTATACGGTTTTACGTGAAATAGAAGAGAACTTGATAGAAGAAAGTCAGCGAATTTCTTATCGTAATATTTTACAGCAGGCAAAAGGGAAATTTATTGAAATTTATGTAACGGGAGGGAAATCATTGCATGGCTATATCACAAGCGTGCTGAATGATTATCTTGTGTTTTATTCTCCAGTGTATAAAAATGTCTTTGTTTCTCTACATCATTTGAAATGGCTTACCCCTTACAGTAATGAGTTAACCCCTTATTCTTTAAGTGACAAAGAGCTCCCGGTAAGGCCCGCCTCTGCACCTTTTGTCAGAAACTTTGAAGAGCAGCTTAAAAAATATGAAAATCAACTGGTCGTATTAGATTTAGGGGATCAATCAGAAAAAATTGGCGTACTTAAAGAAGTTTCTAATAATATTGTTGAACTAATTACGGCAAATGGAGAAAGTATGTATTGGAAGTTAGCTCACGTAAAATCTGTGCACTTGCCTTAGAAAAAGAGACCTGGCTGTCGTCTCTTTTTTTTATGTGCTTATCAGGATAAGTATATTGAATAAACAAATGAGATGATTTGAATTTTTTAGAAAATTATGTTGACAATAAAGAAAATCTTTATTAAAGTTATTAACAACAAACGTTAACCACCAACAATTATATAGAACTCTTATCAAGAGTGGCGGAGGGACTGGCCCTGCGATGCCCGGCAACCATCAAATGAAACATTCATTTGAACGGTGCTAATTCCTGTGGAACATCAGTATTGTTCTAACAGATGAGAGAAATCGTGTATAAACGAACACTCTTCCATCTGTGAAGAGTGTTTTTTATTTTGAGTTAAGGAGAGAAATAGATGAAAATTGAAACTTTATTAGTTCGTTCAGGAGTAGGTCGCGACCCTTCAACAGGTTCTATTACAACACCCATTTATCAAGCATCAACATTTGCTCATCCTGCTTTAGGGCAAAGTACAGGATTTGACTATGCACGTACGGCAAATCCTACTCGTACAGCATTGGAAGAAGCAATTGCTGCTTTAGAAAAAGGAGAAGTAGGAGTAGCATTTGCTTCAGGAATGGCGGGCGTAATGGCAGTTTTAGCACTATTTAAAAACGGAGATCATTTAATTGTATCAGAAGATTTATACGGAGGAACGTACCGAGTACTAAATGAAATCTTTTCAGAGCAAGGAATTACTGTTTCGTACGTCAACACAGCCCATCTCGAGCAAGTAAAAGATGCGCTTCGTCCCAACACGAAAGCTTTATTTATTGAAACACCTACAAATCCAATGATGCACGTGACTGATTTGCCCGAAGCAATTGCGTTAGCTAAACAGCATGATTTGCTTACTATCGTTGACAATACATTCATGTCCCCTTACTATCAGCGTCCTTTAGAGCTTGGAGCAGATATTGTGATACATAGTGCGAGCAAATACATTGGGGGGCATAATGATGTAGTTGCTGGTCTTGTAGTCGCTCGATGTAGTAGCTTAGGAGAGAAAATTCGTTTTTATCAAAATGCAGCTGGGGCAATCTTAGGTCCACAAGATAGCTGGTTGTTGTTGCGCGGTGTTAAGACGCTAGCGCTTCGTATGGAAAAGCATAACGAAAACGCACTGAAAATTGCAAATTGGCTTACTGCTCATGATCTCGTAGAAAAAGTGTATTACCCTGGTCTTGAAACACATCCAGGCTATGAAATCATGAAGAAACAAGCGACTGGATTTGGAGGCATGATTTCTTTTGCTGTCTCACACCCTGACATCGTGTCCACGCTTTTGGAAAATGTTAAAGTTATTACATTTGCAGAAAGCTTAGGAGGCGTGGAAAGTTTAATGACATTCCCAGCTCGTCAAACACACGCTGATATTCCCGAGGAAATTCGAAATCGTGTTGGAGTAACAAACTGTTTACTGCGATTATCAGTTGGAATTGAGCACGCAGATGATTTAATTAAAGATTTGAAGGAGGCATTTGATGCATACCAACAATAATAAACATAGATTCGGTACGAACTTAATTCATGCAAATACAGGAATTGACGGTCATTTTGGAGCGGTTAACGTACCTATTTATCAGGTATCTACATTTAACCAAGAAGATGAGACGAACAACGGCCGCTATGACTATTCTCGTTCAGGAAATCCAACTCGTGAGGCTTTAGAAAACACCATTGCTCAGCTAGAAAATGGATACGCTGGTTTTGCTTTTTCATCAGGTATGGCTGCTATCTCATCGGTGTTATCTATTTTTGAATCAGGGGATGAAATTTTAGTTTCACACGATACGTACGGCGGGACATATCGTGTATTAACACGGTTATTTTCAAAGTTTGGTATCAAAACAACTTTTGTTGATACAACGAAGGTTGAGAAAGTAGAAGAAGCAATCACAAAAGATACGAGAGCTATTTATATCGAAAGCCCTTCAAATCCATTTTTACAGGTAACGGATATTAAAGCAGTAGCAAGTTTGGCGAAGGAGCGCAATCTCCTTACAATTGTGGATAACACGTTTTTAACACCTTATCTACAGCAGCCGATTGACCTTGGTGTAAATATTGTGATTCATAGTGCTACAAAATATATCAGCGGTCACAGTGACGTCATTGGCGGTCTAGTTGTGGTAAGCGATGAAAAGCTAGCAGAAGAAGTAAAGTTTGTACAAAATGCTTTTGGTGCTATCTTAGGACCACAGGATTGTTTTTTACTGCTTCGAGGAATTAAGACATTAAAAGTTCGTTTAGATCAGCAGTTAAAAACAGCGCTGCAGTTTGCAAAGTGGCTTGAAGAACAATCTCTAGTAAGCTGTGTATACTATCCAGGCTTAGAAAGTCATCCAGACCACAAGCTGATTTCAGAACAAGCAAATGGATACGGAGCTATGATTTCTTTCCAAGTACAGGATGAAAAAGTAGCACGACATATTTTACAAGGAGTGAAATTGGCTTCAATTGGCGTTAGTCTAGGTGCAGTTGAATCCATTCTAACGCATCCTGCAACAATGTCTCATGCAAGTATCCCAAAAGAAGTACGTGAAGAAAAAGGAATTACTGATTCACTTCTTCGCCTTTCAGTAGGGTTAGAGGAATTCGAGGATTTGAAGCAAGACTTTGACGCCGTTTTTCAAAGCTTAGAAGAAAAAGCGTTAATTAAATAAAAAAAGGACTTCCATCAAGGAAGTCCTTTTTATCGTTATATACAGCTATCTAAAAGGTTTGTGTATAGGGACGTAAGCGCAACTTTTTCATCAGAGGAGAGATTGCTGTTTAGAATTCTTTTTATGCCAAGATGATATTTTACATGCGGTGTTTGCCGGACGCGTGGATGAGTCATTTCATCCTTTAAATCTTTCATAATGGCTTCGTGAAGCTGATCTTCACTTGTCATGGCTTGTTTAGAAGCGAACGAACGGTTCAACCATAGGGTTTGATAAGCTGCTAGTAAATGTTCAGAAGTCATTGTGCAAAGTGCTCCTTTAGATTAGTTTCTTCATTATAATAATCTATAGTTTACCATAAGTATTAATACGTGTACGTAACTTTTACAGAAGCAGATACAGTCAAGGACTGAGCTTGAATAGGGGGAGAGGCCGCTAATAACTTAGGCGAGGAGCCAGATGACTGATAGACGGATCCTTCTTCGATTAAAATAGGGATTTGGTTAATAGGAAGCTGCAGCGTGTTGGCAATGGTAAAAGCCTTTTCCTTAGCGTTAAGCAAAGCTTTACTTATCGCTTCTTGTTCATATTTATCATCATTTGTAACGTGGAATTGAAGGTCTTGCGCTACGTTGGCTCCGCTCGAAAACGTAGCGTTATAGACGTCGCCCGCTTGTTTTACATCTTGTACTCTTACTCTAAATAAGTGCTGTACTTCGTATCCTGTAAGAGTCGATTTTCCATCGCTATAATCATATTTAGGATTTATGGTGAATGAAGCCGTTTCAATTTGCTGGTCATTAATTCCAAGGTTTTTTATCTCTTGCAGCAGAGTATTTGAAACAGCTGAATTTTCTTTTAAGGCTTCTTGAACGTCTCGGTTTTCCGTGCGCGTTCCAATCGTCATGGAAATTTCATTTGGAACTGCTGAAACACTTCCTTCACCAATTACTTTAATTTCTCTATTTTGTGTATCTACGCGCAGTTGCTGTGTAGGTTCATACGGGAAATAAGAATGTTGCATACCAAAAACCTCCTTTATTGATCTTTAGTATATATATGATAAGAAAAGGAGATTAAAAACAAAAAGAGATTGAGACATAACTAAATCAACCGCTAGAAGCACCTACATACATGATACCTACATTCACCATACCAATAAAAAAATCCGAACGAATTTGATTCTTCATCAAGAATCTAGATTCATCGTTCGGATCTTCCTTCAACTAACATACTTTTCTTCAGCTTCTTTTTGTTTATTTCGATTCTTTTATTAAGATTTCTTTCATTTCAATGAATTGATTTTGAACATCGTTTGACGGTTTCTTTGTTAGTAAACTTACAATAATAACAGCTAATAAGCTTAAAAAGAACCCAGGAATCATTTCGTAAAGGGCATCCTTCAATGGAGTATTTACCCAAATTAATACTGTAGCAGCACCTACAATCATCCCTGCAAGTGCTCCCCATCGAGTCATACGCTTCCAGTAAAGACTTAGTAAAATAGCAGGACCAAAAGCTGAACCAAATCCAGCCCAAGCATATCCAACCAGCCCTAAAATCGTATCACTAGGTTTTAAAGAAAGCAAAATGCCAATAATTGCAACACCTAAAACCGCAGCTCTTCCAACCGTCACAAGCTCTTTGTCAGAGGCCTTGCGTCGGAAAAATGTTTTATAAAAGTCTTCTGTAACAGAGCTTGCCGTTACAAGCAGCTGAGAAGAAATGGTACTCATAATTGCCGCTAGTAAAGCTGCATATAAAAATCCAGTAATTAACGGATTGAAGAGTATATCCGCAAATTTAATAAAAATAGTTTCAGGATCTGCTAGTTTCATACCCGTTTTTTCTACATATGCAATTCCAACAAGCCCTGTCAGCATAGCACCAATAATAGAAATAATCATCCAGCTCATTCCAATACGACGTGCGGGTTTTAACTCCTTAACAGAAGAGATAGCCATAAAGCGCACGATAATATGTGGCTGTCCGAAATAGCCAAGTCCCCAGGCTAAGAAAGATATAATACCTAAAACGGTCGTACCTTTAAAAATGTCAAGGTATGCTGGATTAATGTCCTGTACAATATCCATTGTTGTGTTAACGCCTCCAACATTGGTGAAAGCTACAATGGGTACTAAAACTAAGGCAAGAAACATAATAACACCTTGAACAAAATCTGTTAAACTAACGGCTAAAAATCCGCCGAAAAGAGTGTAGGCAATAACAACAGATGCTGTTACGAACAAGCCAATTTGATAATTTAAACTAAATGCCGATTCAAATAATCGTCCACCTGATACCATACCAGCTGAAGTGTAAAGAGTGAAGAAGATAAAGATAACGATTGCTGATACTGTTCGAAGAACCTTGGCATGGTCGCCAAAGCGATTTTCAAAAAAGTCTGGAATTGTAATGGAGTCGTTCGCTACTTCCGTATAAGTGCGAAGGCGCGGAGCAAGGATTAAATAGTTTAAATAAGCACCTATAGACAAACCTACTGCTAGCCATACGCTAGAAAGGCCCGTTACATACATGGAGCCAGGAAGACCCATTAACATCCACCCACTCATATCCGAAGCGCCAGCTGAAAGGGCGGTAACGGCTGGACCTAGCCCGCGTCCTCCTAACATATAGCCAGCTACATCTTCAGTGGTTTTTGTATAGGCATACCATCCTATTCCGAGCATTCCTACAAAATAAATGCCGAGTGAAATATAAACCCCAATATCCACAAAATCTCCCCTTTATGCATTTTTTATGCATGGGATAAGCAACACATCCCATGAAAACGTCTTATGGTTTTTAAAACTAACAAACTTTTCCTATACTATCAACCCGTAAAATCGTAAATTTTCTAAGTCTAAAATCCCCCAAACCTTTATACAAAAGAAATGAAATCGTTTTCAAAATAAAGTAAAATAAAAATATTCAGAAATTTATCAGCGTATTTTTTATGCAATATTTTATGCAATAGGTAAAATAAAAAGAGCATTTTATAAAATGCTCTTTTGACATTCATGTATATTAGCGTGAATTCGGGAATACGCGTCGAACAACTTCGGAAAACTCGTTAAACAGTCCAGAAACTGGTTTGCCTGTTTGAAGCTTGTCTACATATCCGTTCATACGGTTTACAAAATCAGGGTTTGTTGATACAAACACTCGATGAACACTGCCGTCGGCTTTTCTCACTTCATGTGCAATCTTATGCTCCATATCTTTTGTGAGATTACCTTCTTTGTTATCGTCTAATACAGCTGCTACATAAGCTGTATGATCGGTTACAATTACATTAGCATCTTTTACATTTTTTAACGCTACGATACGATCAGCCGCCACATCGGCTACTCTCATTCCGCCGGACTGATTATACTGTTCTTTTTCGTTACGCTGTACGTCTTGCGTATCGTTTACGTCATTCATTTTCGTTTTATTGTTCCCATTTTCATATGTGACGTTGCGGACTGTGTCATCATCAATGACGCCATCTTTACCTTGATCTGCTGTGCTGCAGCCGAATAAAGAAAGGGTCGTCATGCAGCCTACAACAAACAAAAACGATTTCTTCATGATAGTATCACTCCTTATAAGTTTTAACCTTTCTTATAATTTGTTAAAAACGTGTGAAGCATACATGAAAAATATAAAAAAGCCTATACTATCGAAAAAGGAGGAATATGTATGAGTGGAATCCAACAAAGCATATTTGTGCTTCATACAAAAGAAGAAAACCATGAAGAAACAACAACGTTTGCACTAACTTCAGAAGAAGCTAAGCTATTATTTGAGACCCTGCAAAATAAACGAAAAGAAATTATCGACGCCCATATTGATAACATGCTGACGTAAGGAAGATAAATATTTTGCAAAACGGATGAGCCATATGTTAAGAATGGCCCAATATTTGCATTCTACATATAGGTATAGTATAATGTAAACGCAACCAAATTTAATAAATGTAATGAATACTACGTTTGACCATATACTCGAATTAGATTTAGTGAAAATTCACTTGTTATAAAGGAGATCTACTTCGCGTAGGTCTCTTTTATAATATGTGAATTTTTTATTTACGGTATAAATGTAAATATAGAGTAACATATTAAAATTTTTACATTTTTTGGAGGTTTTTTTACATGGCTACTACAGGTACAGTAAAATGGTTTAACAGTGAAAAGGGCTTCGGTTTTATCGAAGTACCAGGCGAAAATGACGTATTCGTTCATTTTTCAGCTATCCAATCTGAAGGCTTCAAAACATTAGAAGAAGGCCAAAAAGTTGAATTTGAAATCGTTGAAGGTCAACGTGGACCTCAAGCGGAGAATGTTGTAAAATTATAATTCAACGCTACATATGAAAGCTGCCGATAGGCAGCTTTTTTTTATACAAATTTGTTTTATTTGTATGATTAAGAAAATAGATTAAAGTAGGGGAGAAGGGAAGGCATGAGTTCATTTCATTGCTGTGCCACATGTCAACATTTTCAAAGCATTAAATTGGATAAGGGAATGAAGTATCTCTGCAAAAGACTAGGCTATGAGACCCGACCTTCTTATCAGTTTACATGCTGGGAGCCAAAAGAAGTAGTTAAAAAACTAATGGAAAAACGAAATCAAAAATAAGCTCTTTTTAAAGAGCTTATTTTTGATTATTCCTCGTTATTTGTACCTTCCTCTGAAGGTAAATGCTTCCCGCAAAACTCTTTTACAGCTTCTTCTTCCTCTTCTTCAAGGTCGAAGTCTAATACTTTATTTGTTGAAACTTCGTAGAAATGAGTTTGGGCAATAGAAGTGTTATCTTCGCCTTTAATATATACTAAGCGTAGTGCTAGGTCGTTGCCCGTATATAATTCATCATCTTCTTCTACCTCAATGTATAAATGAAATTCATAGCGTTCACCTAGAAGGAGACCAAATGGATCCTGCAATTGTTCAGCTGTATATTCTTTAATTGTAAACATATGTACGTCCTTTCCATATATCAGTAAAATACTTGCATCATCTATTATAGTTTTTCTTTGCAAAGAAAGAAAGTGCATGCGTAATTCATGCACGGATTTATTCCTTGATCATTCTATTTAGCGAATCGATGGCGCAAGGACTTCGATGATTTACTTAAAGGCGGAAGAAACGCGCGTATGTTTTTGCTTATACATGGCAGCATCTGCTTTTTGAATTAATGTATCTAGGTTGGTGTCGTCTGAAGGCGCACATATAATAAATCCGTAACTCGCAGACAGTGCATATGGCTTATTAAATTCTTTCTTTTTACCTTCTAGCTGCTCATTAATATTTTGCCACAGCTCTTGTACGTATTCTTCCGTTTGTTCAGGAGCAATTAATAAAAACTCATCGCCTCCGTAGCGAAAGAGCGTGTCATCTTTGCTAATATAACCACTAATTGATTCTGCTATTGTTTTAATAAGCCAGTCGCCTTCTCTATGACCGTATTGATCATTTACTAGTTTTAAAGAATTAATATCGATAAAACATAATAGAAAAGGTGTATCATTGGTTTTTGCTCTCAGCAGCTCCAGCTGCAGTTTTTCCATTCCACTTCTTCGATTTAAAATTCCGGTTAGCATATCAGTTGAAGCATGCAAGCTCAATTCATGCTCAACCGCTTTTAAATCGGTTATATCGGTAATACCTGCGAGTATGCAGCTTTCGCTTTGATACTCTAGTAATTCATAATTGATCATAACCCACTTAGAATCTCCATATTCCCGTGCTTCTAGGATGTAGTTTTTTACATATTTCTCTTGTTGAAGACGTTTTAAAATCTCCTCTCGATCTTCATCGGTGGGATAGATTATAAATCCGTCTATTTGATCAAGATCTTGAGAAGCAAGATTGTAAAAATGAATAGCTTTATTGTTAATGAGCAGCACTTTGTGGTCGGATAATCTTGTTAATAGTAAAGGATAGGGATTAATTTTGAACAGCGTAAAAAAATTACGTTCGCTTTTTTTTAGCTGTAAATGACTCATATATTCTTTGTGACGGTATGTATAAAGAATGTATGAAATAAGTAAAGCGATAGCAACTGCTGCAGTTGTATTGATCTGCTTTGAAATAAGAGAAAAAGAATCCGGTACATATCGTGATAAGCCGTATAGTAAAAAAAGATGGTTAGGAATAAAAATGATGCACAGCTGTTTTAATTTCATAGGACACAAAACAGCTGTGGAAATCAACAGCATCATATATACGTCTACGCGACCTGTGAAAAGCTGACTGTTAATAGTAGAAAGTGCTGCAGCAAATACGTAATAAAATATATAGCCATATACAATGGTGCTTAAGCAGTTAGCAAACCGCTCTTTTCTCTTACTAACATAATAGAAAAATAAATAAAGAGAGGAGAGAGCAAAACTAGTGAAATGAATACCAATTAGTGTATGTCTAAACTGAGATGTTCCCGCATGTTGAAGTAAAGAAAAACCTATATAAATATAAATAGGATAGGAAACTACAAGAGCAAGTGAAACTAGCTTGACTCTTTGTTGAAGCATTTCTACATTCGTTTTATCGAACATTTTATCTTCATTAACTTCTCTTCCAGAAGGAAAACGAAATTTCTTCAAAAAGGAGAAAGGTAAAAGAGAAAGAAGGAATGACATGACCATCATCTCCATATCTTTTTTAGGTATTTTAGCATGTTTGTATAAGAAAAGACATGAATTTTTTAGATGAAAATGTCTGCTTTTTGATTAAGAAAAAGCATAAAGATTTATATGATTAAAGGTGAGGACAAAGAGCCTCACCTTTTTTATTGAAGTTTATTCGATTCAGCATGCCGTACAAACATGGTCTCATCTTCTACTAAGCCGCAAGCTCCGCACTGAATGCGTTTTTGCGGTCCGTTATAAGCAGCATGAAAGGCATCGAGTGTATCGTTTGTGTATTCTTCTACGACGTCTCCGCTTCTTGGATCCATTTTTACAGGTTTTGCATTTTGTTCAATGATATTAAAGCGCGTTCGATTTGTTTTGCAGCTAGGGCAAAGATAAGGGCTTCCCATTTTTAACATCTCCTTGAAAAATTTACTGTATTAATACCATGTCCGAATCCACCAAAAACATACAAAAACTTATGGTTTTCTATCGAACGTTCATTCGTTAAAATAGAAGCAGGTGATGAAAATGAGAATACGAAAAAACTTACAAGAAGTAATGGATATCTTGCAAACGAATCCGTCATATCAGCAAAATATCGTTCATTGGCATACAATCGAAGAGAAAGAAGCTAAAACTGCGCCATTTCCAGCTTCTTTGCATACGAAACTGCGGCAAGTACTTGAGAATCGAGGAATTGGTTCGCTTTATACGCATCAAAAAACAGCGTTTGATTTGGCGACAGCTAAGAAGAATGTTGTGGCTGTGACGCCGACAGCATCAGGGAAAACATTGTGCTACAACTTGCCGGTACTCCAGAGTATTATGGAGAATGATCAGGCTAGAGCTCTTTATTTGTTTCCAACAAAAGCGCTTGCTCAAGATCAAAAAAGTGAGTTAAATGAAATCATTGAAGAAATGGAAGTACCAATCAATAGCTACACGTATGATGGAGATACTCCGGCAAACATCCGTCAAAAGGTGAGAAAAGCAGGTCATATTGTTATTACGAATCCAGATATGCTTCATTCAGCTATTTTACCTCATCATACTAAATGGGTATCACTGTTTGAAAACTTGAAGTACATTGTGATTGATGAACTTCATACGTACCGCGGTGTTTTTGGAAGCCATGTAGCCAACGTTATACGCCGATTAAAGCGAATTTGCCGCTACTATGGAAGCAATCCTATCTTTATTTGTACATCAGCGACCATCGCTAACCCAAAAGAACTCGCTGAACATTTAACGGGAGCTCATGTTATGTTAGTAGATAACAACGGAGCGCCTAGCGGCCGCAAGCATTTTATTTTTTATAACCCTCCTATTGTTAATAAACCGTTAAACATTAGAAGAAGTGCTACGCTTGAAGTGCGAAATATTGCAGGAGAGTTTTTGAAAAATAAAATTCAAACGATTGTATTTGCACGAAGCCGAGTACGAGTGGAAATTATTTTAACGTATCTGCAGGAGCTCGTAAAAAACCAGCTTCAAAATAAGTCTATTCAAGGGTACCGCGGAGGATATTTGCCGAAGCAGCGACGCGAAATAGAAAGAGGACTTCGAGAGGGAAGTATTTACGGGGTAGTCAGTACGAATGCTTTAGAACTAGGAGTGGATATCGGGCAGCTGCAGGTGTGTGTGATGACAGGTTATCCAGGCACGGTTGCAAGCGCTTGGCAGCAAGCAGGACGAGCAGGGAGACGTCACGGAGAAGCCGTCATTGTGATGATCGCAAGTTCAAGTCCGCTTGATCAGTATATGATTCAGCATCCGGACTACTTTTTTAGCAGAAATCCAGAAACAGCTCGAATTAATCCTGATAATCTTGTTATTTTAGTCGATCATTTAAAATGTGCGTCCTATGAGCTGCCGTTTAAGCAGGGAGAAACATTTGATGGGGTAGAAATTGAAGACGTCCTGGAGTTTTTGCAAGAAGAGCGAGTGATTCATTTTAGCGGAGACAAATGGTACTGGATGAATGATTCGTTCCCAGCTCATAATATCAGTCTGCGCTCTGCATCCCAAGAAAATGTTGTCATCATTGATCAATCGGACGTTGCAAATGTGAAAGTAATTGGAGAAATGGATCGCTTTAGTGCCATGACGCTTCTTCATGATGAGGCGATTTACTTGCATCAAGGCATTCAGTATCAAGTAGAATACTTGGACTGGGATGAGAAAAAAGCGTATGTTCGTGAAGTGGATGTAGACTATTTCACCGATGCAAACTTAGCGGTTAACTTAAAGGTTCTAGAAGCTGATAAAGAACGGATGGAGAGAACATATTCAATCGGTTATGGCGATGTAATGGTCAGCGCTATGGCTACGATATTTAAAAAAATAAAGTTTGAGACGCATGAAAACATAGGGTCAGGTCCCATTTCACTTCCGGAAGAAGAGCTTCATACAAATGCCGTGTGGCTAAGCTTTGAAAAAGAACAGTTTAACGAATCTGAACAACGATTGGAACAAGCGCTCATTTCCGTGGCAAATGCCCTTCAGTCAATTGCACCGCTTATGGTGATGTGCGATCCGTCTGATTTACATGTAGTGCCTCAGATAAAAGCGGTGCACAACGAACAGCCGACTATCTTCTTATATGATCGATACCCGGGAGGCATTGGGCTAAGTGACAAAGTATACGAACAAATGAATGATGTGCTAAATCAAACCAATCAATTAATTGTAAATTGTTCTTGCGAAAGCGGCTGTCCGTCTTGTATCGGTATGGAAGCACAGGGAGAATACGCAAAAAGCGATGCGCTCGTGCTGCTACAACAACTGCAAAGTAGGTGAACTCGTGTCTTTTAAAAATAAATTAAACCGTATGAAAAAGCATCTTCATGTTACAGAAG
Organism: Priestia sp. MDV22-iso46; assembly: GCF_058629175.1. Classification (NCBI taxonomy): domain Bacteria; kingdom Bacillati; phylum Bacillota; class Bacilli; order Caryophanales; family Bacillaceae; genus Priestia; species Priestia sp. MDV22-iso46. Next base: position 1,541,785 of record NZ_JBZVWT010000001.1, on the reverse strand, counting down.
CAAAGCCGCCGGTTGAAAGTAACCCGCAGCGACCTAAAAGCGCGTCTATTCCCTATGAGCAGGAATGGAAGGGAAATCATGCTGTTCCTTACTTTGCCGAAGACAGCTACTGTATGATCAGAGAAGTGGTTTACCCGCTCGACTATAAGCATGGACATTATGAATTTAATGAGCTGAAAAAAGTAGTGGAAGTATGGAATCGGTCTACAGTTGCTCATCCGCTTTCATCAAAAGGCCGCACATATTCAGATTTATTTTTCTTTGATACGGAAACGACGGGGCTTAGTACAGGTACGGGAACGACTATCTTTTTGCTAGGATATGCAAGGGTGCTAAAAGATTCCGTCGTTTTTCGTCAGCATATATTAACAGAGCCAAGTGGAGAAGTAGCATTTTACGAAAGTTTCTTAAAAGAAGTAGACTATACGACGCTTGTGACTTATAATGGGAAATCTTTCGATTGGCCTCATGTGAAGACTCGTCATACGCTATTGAGAGATCATTTGCCCAAGCTGCCTAAGTTCGGTCACTTTGATTTACTGCATGCATCAAGAAGGCTGTGGAAACATAAAATGAATTCGGTTAAGCTTGCGAATGTCGAAAATGAAATACTTGGAATTGAACGAGTGGATGATATTCCAGGTTTCTTAGCTCCCATGATTTATTTTGATTTTATTGAAACGAAAAATCCAAGAGGCTTATTCGACATTATGAAACATAATGAACATGATATTTTATCACTTATCACCTTATACATTCATTTATCAAAACATCTCCTTACTAGTGAGGAGTTTACAGAAAAAGAAACATATGAAGTAGCAAGGTGGTATGAGCAGTTAGGGGAGAATAAGCACGCTTTCTCTCTTTATCAGGGCGTAGCGGAAAAAGAAAAAGAGGAGCATGAAAAAGCTCAGCTAGCGATGGCTTATCATTATAAAAAAGAGAAGAGTTGGAAAGAGGCAGTGGACATGTTTGAACCCTTGGTTCAAACATGTGAAGGTGACGTCGCTATAGAAGCATTGGTTGAGCTAGCTAAAATTTATGAGCATCGTCTCAAAGATGTTCATAAAGCACTTCTATATACTGAGCTGGCCTTGGAAAAGTGGAATCAATTCAGAGAAATGACTAAAAAAACGTCGAAGGAAGCGCTTGAAAAAAGACTTGTTAGACTAAAAAATAAATCAGCTAAAGCATAGACTTCAGCTGATTTATTTTAAAATATTCAGAATTATTATTCTTTTGTTTTTGTGGATGTTTTATATTGTTCTATTTTTCAGTCATTGATAAAATTAGTCAATGTAAGACTTATTCTTACAGCTTAAAAACAGAACTTTGGTGAGATGGAGAGAGGCCTCATGAAAAATGTGATTTTAGTATCATTTTTCGCATTAATTTGTTTAACAGTAATTGTCTTAAGCAGTTTGAAAAACTCGTATAACTCCTTTATGTAGGCCAAAAATAGGTGTTTGTCTTAGTACATGTACACTGCCCTTCACATATTGTAATAGTGTAATAACTAAACAGTGAAAGGGGAAAAAGGATATGTATCCAAGACCAACAAAATGTATGCCACCAATTGTGCATCCAACAAAATGCTGCACGCAGTTTACTTCTCAGGAGGTAGTTGTACCTCACATTCATCCAAGTCATAATACATTGGTGAATCATACAAATGTGAAGCACGTGCATTACTTCCCGCAAACGCAATCTGTTGTAAATGAAACTTCAAATCAACAGTTTTTTGGCGGTGCGCAGCAATATCCAACTCAAGTAGGGGGAGCAGGCTATCCAGGTCAAATGGGAGGCTACCCAGGTCAAGTAGCAGGTGCTGGTTACCCAGGTCAAGGAGGTTACCCAGGTCAAGTAGCAGGTGCTGGTTATCCAGGTCAAGGAGGCTACCCAGGTCAAGTAGCAGGTGCTAGTTATCCGGGACACAAAGGTTGCGGCCAAGGAAGCTGTCATACAAAAGGCGCGCATCAAGGACCTAATTCAGGGTATTTTAGATAATGTACTGTACGTTAATAGGAGCTGATTACATCAGTTCCTATTCTATTTTGTTACAAAGGAGTTATATAATGAAGGTGCTAACGGTTACTGGTTATAAGCCATTCGAACTTGGGATTTTTAATGAAAAACATCAAGGCATTACATACATAAAAAAAGCGCTCTATAAAAAATTACAGGAATTAGTAGAAGATGGATTAGAATGGGTATTGATTAGTGGCCAGCTAGGAGTAGAGATTTGGGCAGCAGAAGTGGTATTTGATCTCCAGCTCGATTATCCCGAGCTTCAGTTAGCTGTTTTAACACCGTTTTTGGAGCAAGAAGAAAAATGGAATGAAGTCAATAAAGAATTGTATGAATTCGTCTTAAGTCAAGCAGATTATGTAGATAGCATTACAAAAAAGAAATATGAAAGTCCAGCACAGTTTCGGTTAAAAAATCAATTTTTAGTAGAAAAAAGTGAAGGTATTTGTTTAGTTTACGACGAAGAGCACGAAGGAAGTCCTAAATATATGTTAGAAACGGCTAAAAAACGTGCTGAACGAGAAGAATACCCTATTATAATGGTGACGTCTCACGACTTACAGGATATCGTGGATGAAGAAAAATTTTCATCTTTTTAACGCCACTTGGCGAAACATTTTAAAAGATAAATTGACATTTGAAGCTATTTTTGAAAAAATGAATTATAATAAAGATAAGGTTTATCGTATTCGAGGTGATAGAGATGTTAGCTGATAAAATCCGTTTAACGGCCAAAGAAATTTTAGAAAAAGAATTTAAAACAGGCATGAGAGGCTATAATCAAGAAGAAGTAGATAAGTATCTAGATTCTGTTATTAAAGATTATGAAGCATTTCATGAAGAAATTGAAGCATTACAAACTGAAAATTTACGCTTAAAAAAGCAAGTAGAAGAATTATCTAAAAAGCCGCAACAACCTTCGTTTACCCCGCCGCCGGCTCAACAGCAGCAGCAAGCGGGTACGACAAACTTTGATATTTTAAAACGTTTGTCTAACTTAGAAAAACATGTGTTTGGAAGTAAATTATACGAATAACCTAAAAATAGGAGTTGCATTCAACTCCTATTTTTATTATACTAAGGAAAGTCGTTATCAATAACGTTCGGGTAATTGCTGCATCACATATGAGGATGTAGAGGAAAGTCCATGCTCGCACAGGCTGCGATGTCTGTAGTGTTCGTGCCTAGCGAAGTCATAAGCTAGGGTAGCTGTTAAAAGCTAACGGCGGGGAAAAAGCCTAAGTCTTTTTAAGATATGGCTTGACTACTCTGAAAGTGCCACAGTGACGAAGTCTTATCAGAAATGGTAAGAGTGGAACGAGGTAAACCCCTCGAGCGAGAAACCCAAATAATGGTAGGGGAACTTTCTGGAAGGAACTGAACGGAAGGAAGGACAAAATGGTTACATTTTGTAGATAGATAATTGCCACCGGAGTACGAGGTAGCTAGCCGCTTGCAGTACAATGGTACAAAACATGGCTTACAGAACGTTATTGAAAAGCAATCGACACTTGTTGTTATACACTATATTTTAATCCAACCCAGCTCTTCGTATAACGGAAGAGCTTTTTTTATGTCAAAATGACAGCTTATCATAAGCTGTCATTTTTTTGTACAATCAGACTGAGCTTGTTGTCAGCCTCAGGTCTTAGGAGAAAATAAAGCTCTAGCTCGTTTTGAAAAAACGTCATAATCCTTAAACTAAGTATATAGATAAGCGAAAGGAGGAGACAAAATGAAAAAAGTTGGTTTGTTTTTGATTGGAGCGGTAGCTGCTATCGTTCTTCTTGCAAATGCTGGTCCGATGGTAGGACTTGCACTTGGCTTGGTTATTTTGTACGTAGCATTTAAAGGGTTTGTTAAAGCAGAGGCCCCCTTTAAAAAATGGCTCTGGGGGTTTATTGGTGTTGTTGTACTCTTAACAACTGTTTCAAACCTCCCGGCCCTTGCTGGTATCATCGCAGCAGTAGTACTTTACATTGTATATAAAAAGTGGAACAGCAGCAGCCCTATAAAAACGGAAAAAGAAGATCCGTTTAAGCATTTTGAACGTCAGTGGGCTGACTTAAATCAAAAATAATAAAAGTTTACTTTATTATCTAAGGAGATGAACAAAATGAGAAACTTATTTACTCGAATGAAAGAAACGATTTCTGCAGACCTTCATCAATTGCTTGATCACAAAGAACAAAAAAATCCAATTGCTGCACTAAACCACTATTTGCGTCAATGCGAGCAGGAGACCGAAAAGGTAAGGCAGCTTGTTGAGCGACAGCACACGTTAAAAGAACAGTTTAATCGCGAATACCATCTGGCCCTTGACATGATGAAAAAACGTCATGAGCAAGCACAAGTAGCACAAGCAGCTGAAGAAGCGGAATTACATGAATTTATTTTAAAAGAACATGCTCACTACGAAGAGAGAGCAAAGCGTGTAAAAGAATCTTATGAAGATGCATCCAAGCAGTTAGAAGAGCTTGAACAAAAGTATGAAGAAATGAAGCATAAGGTAAAAGATATGCATATTCGCCGTATGGAACTAATGGGGCGCGAAAATATTGCTCGTGCGCATCATCGTATGAATTCAGTAATGAAAACAGAAGCATCTTATACGTCCTACAGCCAGTTTGACGAAATGGAAACCTATATTGACCAGCTTGAAAATCAAATTAATACAAATTACTATAGACAAACGGTAGACAGCAAGATTGCTGAATTAGAAAAAAGAGTAAAATCATCGTAAAAAATCAGTGTTTCTGCATAAAACATGGTATTCTAAAAAAGGCGTAGGTTTCTGCGTCTTTTTAAGGTGAGAGAATAGATACCTGCAGCATCCAAAGAACGCTATGTCATCTACGAGGAGAAAGGAGAGAGAGCTGTGCAAAGCGTAAACAAAACAGAATCTCTTATGTTCATTTTTATTTGCAGTTTATTTGTCCTGTTTATTGAAATTATGTTTTTTCACAGCGGCTTGATCTTTTCTGTATTAATTGCCGGTGCGTTCATGTATATTGGGCGAAAAAAAATGAGAAGAAAACTAGGGCGCATTTTATTTTGGATTGGCGTTATTGGGCTTGTGTTGAATATATTTAATACGGTTGCCTTTAAGTTTTTAGTTATTGCTCTTTTTCTGTATTTTTTACTTAGATTTATTCAATCAAGAAAGCATCCCGTTGAATTCAGACCGACTGACGAATTTACCCAGCAGCCAAACCAAAGTTTGGTGCAGGTCCGGCCGGTTTTGACGAATAAACTTCTTGGTAGTCAAAGAACCGAAGACTCCGTATACGAATGGGATGATATTAATATTCAAAGCGTATGGGGAGACATTGTGGTTGATTTAAGCAATACCGTTCTGCCAAAAGGCGATGCGGTTATTTTTATTCGTCAAGCGTTTGGAAATATTAAAGTGCTCATTCCTTACGAAACGGAAGTATCTGTGAATCATTCTAAACTAGCAGGAAACGTAACGGTTTTTGGACATCAGCGCGGCTTTTCGTTCAATGAAAATTTGTCTATCAAAACAGAGGAATTTGATCAATCTGCTCATAGGGTGAAGATTGTTACAACTGTTGTGATTGGAGATTTAGAGGTGCAAAGGATATGAGTATTCTTCAACGGCAGTTATTATGGGGGATTTTCTTAAGTTTTTTTGTATTTGTATCCGTGCTCCTTACCGTGTTTTTTGCATATCCTGTTTTTCAACTTAGCGACTTATGGAAAACAAGCGTATTTGGCATGCCTTTTGTGCTGTTTTCCTTCAGTTTAAGCCTTACGATTGGAAGCGTGATTGGAGGAATCATGGGGTTTATGTGGAGACAGCAGTGGACATATGTTGAAAACCGATTATATGAAATAGAAAATGGCCACCGGCATATGTCGGCAAATGAACCGCTTATTCAAGAAACGTCTCGAATTATAAGCCGTTTAAATAAAGTAGATCATAAAATGATTCTTCAAGCACAGCAATCTCAAAAGATGGCAACGGAAAAAGTGGAAAATCAGCAAAAGCAAGTGCAAGAAATTGTTTCTCAGGAACGAAATCGGCTTGCTAGAGAACTGCATGACTCCGTTAGTCAGCAGCTATTTGCCGCTTCGATGCTTATGTCTGCTATTACGGAATCCAATCTTACGCTACAAGACTCTGAAGCTAAGCAATTAAAGATGGTTGAAAAAATGATTAATCAATCACAGCTTGAAATGAGGGCTTTGCTTCTTCATCTTCGTCCTGCAGCATTAAAAGGAAAATCGCTACAGGCTGGAATGAAAGAACTGATGAATGAGCTTGCTCAAAAAGTACCGCTTGAATTAAATTGGAAAATAGAAGGATTTGAACTCGATAAAGGCATTGAAGACCACTTGTTTAGAATTTTGCAAGAATCCGTATCAAATACGCTGCGTCATGCCAATGCAACAGCTTTAGATGTGCTGCTGATTAAACGTGACTTTTCCATTATTTTACGTATTGTTGATAACGGAGTTGGTTTTGATGTAGAAAAGGAAAAAGTCGGATCGTACGGCCTGCAAAATATGTACGAACGCGCAGTTGAAATTGGAGGCCTATTAAAAATTATTAGCTTGCCCGACAAAGGAACAAAGCTAGAAGTGAAAGTACCGTTAGTAGAAAGAGAGGAGAAGCAAAATGATTAATGTACTGTTAGTAGATGATCATGAAATGGTTCGTATTGGCGTAGGAGCGTATTTGTCGGCTCAAGCAGACATTCATGTGATAGCTGAAGCAGCAAATGGCCAACAGGCCGTTGAATTAGGGCTTCAGCTGCGCCCGGATATTATTTTAATGGATTTAGTCATGGAAGAAATGGACGGGATTGAAGCAACGAAACAACTGATTAAGCAGTGGCCAGAAGCGAAAGTGATCATTGTCACTAGCTTTCTAGATGATGAAAAAGTATATCCCGCTCTAGAGGCAGGGGCAACAAGCTATTTATTAAAAACGTCTAAAGCAGGAGAAATTGCAGCTGCTATTCGCCGTACATATGAGGGGCAATCTGTATTAGAGCCCGAAGTAACCGGTAAAATGATGTCTAAAATGAGAAAACCGTCTTTACCTCATGAAGAACTGACAGCTCGTGAAATGGAAATTTTATTGCTAATGACGCAAGGCAAAACAAATCAAGAGATTGCAGACGAATTATTTATTGCGCTAAAGACGGTAAAAACACATGTGAGCAATTTATTAAGTAAGCTGGATGTACAGGACCGGACTCAAGCAGTCATCTATGCCTTTAAACACAAATTAGTGCAGTGAGAATCGTTATTCAAAAGAGAATAACGATTTTTTTTGTGAAAAACCTATTTTTTTGCATGTATTCATTATAAAATAGCGATATGCGTAAAGGCGAACGCTTACGTAAAAGCACTATTTTGAGGGGTTGAGCACATGGAAAAGAAATGGTGGAAAGAAGCTGTTGCGTATCAAATCTACCCGCGAAGCTTTATGGATTCAAACGGCGACGGAATTGGTGACATTCAAGGGGTTATTTCAAAATTAGACTATTTATCTGATCTTGGAATTGATGTCATTTGGATTTGCCCGATTTATCAGTCTCCTAACGACGATAATGGCTACGATATCAGTGATTATAAAGATATTATGAAAGATTTCGGAACAATGGAAGACTTTGATGAGCTGCTAGATGAAGTTCACCATCGCGGAATGAAGCTGATTATGGATTTAGTTATTAATCATACTTCAGATGAACACCCTTGGTTTTTAGAATCCAGGTCTTCTAAAGAGAATCCATATCGTGATTATTATATTTGGCACGAAGGTAAAGATGGAAAAGAGCCAAACAATTGGGAATCTATTTTTAGCGGAGCAGCTTGGGAGTTCGACGAAAAGACAAAAGAATATTACATGCACGTATTTTCTAAAAAACAGCCTGATTTAAACTGGGAAAACGAAAAAGTACGTCATGAGCTTTATGAAATGGTTAACTGGTGGTTAGATAAAGGAATTGACGGCTTTCGTGTAGATGCTATTTCGCATATTAAGAAAGTGGCCGGCTTCCCAGATCTACCGAACCCTGAAAAGCTAGATTATGTGCCATCGTTTGAAGGGCATATGAATCGACCGGGAATTCAAGAACATTTAAAAGAGCTAAAAGAAAATACGTTTGCCAAATATGATATTATGACGGTTGGAGAGGCAAATGGTGTAACATCGGACAGCGCAGATGAGTGGGTAGCTGAAGATGGCGGAAACTTCAATATGATTTTTCAGTTCGAGCATATGGGACTGTGGGATAAAGGAGAAGAAAAACCGCTTGATTTAATCGAGTTAAAAACGATTTTAACTAATTGGCAAAATGGTTTAGAAAAAATCAACGGCTGGAATGCTTTATATTTAGAAAATCATGACCAAATTCGTTCTGTAAATAAATTCGGCAGCGTAGCTTACCGAGTGGAAAGTGCAAAGTGCTTAGCTGCACTATACTTTTTAATGAAAGGAACACCGTTTATTTATCAAGGACAAGAACTTGGAATGACCAATGTTAAGTTTGATTCTATTGACGATTATGATGATGTTGGTATGATTAACTACTACCGTATTCAGCGTGAAAAAGGCGATACACATGACGAGATTATGAAAGTGATTTGGGAAACAGGCCGCGATAATTCAAGAACGCCAATGCAGTGGAATACAGAAAGAAATGCAGGATTTTCTACTGGTACCCCTTGGATGAAGGTGAATCCAAATTACGTAGATATTAACGTAGAAGAGCAGAAAAGTGATAAAAATTCGGTACTGAATTTTTACAAACAGCTCATTAAAATTAGAAAACAGCATGATGTGCTGGTGTATGGAACTTATAAGCTATTGGCAGAAGAAGATTCCGCTATTTACGCGTATACGCGAACATTAGAAGGTAAAACCGCTGTTGTTATTTGTAATATGTCACCGAAAAATCAAACGTTCGAGTTTCCTTCAGAGAGCTCATTTGTAAACAGAGAAGTGCTGATTCATAATTATCCGTTGGATAAAAACGAAACGCTTGAAAAATGTACGCTGCACCCGTATGAAACACGTGTATACTTACTTTCATAAACAAGTTGAGCAACCGATTGCGCAATTTTAAAGTGGAAAGCTTTTAAAAACACATTTATATGCGACATAGGTGAAGAAACTGCTGGCTCTATCAAGAGCGAGCAGTTTTTGCATTTTAATAAAAAGACGGAGAAAGCTTTGACTACGGCGCATGTATATGGTACTTTTACACTTAGTGTAGATAATTAGAAACAAAATGAGGTTGAAAAATGGCGAAATATAAAATTATTGCAACAGCAGCAATGGGAATTGAAGCACTGGTCGCTAAAGAAGTGCGTGCTTTAGGATATGACTGTGAAGTAGATAATGGCAAGGTTATCTTTGAAGGAGACGAGCTCGCAATTGCTCGCTGCAATTTATGGCTTCGTACAGCAGATCGAATTAAAGTGCAGGTTGGACAGTTCAAAGCTCGTACGTTTGATGAGCTTTTTGAACAAACAAAAGCATTAAATTGGGGAGATTATTTGCCCGTAGATGCACAGTTTCCTGTATCGGGAAAATCAGTTAAATCTAAATTGTTCAGCGTATCAGATTGTCAAAGCATTGTGAAAAAAGCAATTGTTGACAGCATGAAAAAACATTATAACAAAACAACAGGCTGGCTCGAAGAAACAGGGTCAACGTTTAAAATTGAAGTAGCGCTATTAAAAGATGTTGCTACATTAACAATTGACGCAAGCGGTGCAGGACTTCATAAGCGCGGTTACCGCGTTGGACAAGGAGAAGCTCCTTTAAAAGAAACGCTGGCAGCGGCTCTAATTATGCTAACGCCGTGGAATGCGAATCGTCCGTTTGTCGATGTTTTTTGCGGCTCTGGTACAATTGCTATCGAAGCAGCGCTTATCGGTCAAAATATTGCACCAGGATTTAACCGTGACTTCTTATCAGAAGAATGGCCATGGATGTCAGCAAGCATTTGGGACAAAGCGCGCGAAGAAGCAGAAGACTTAGCGAACTACGACCAAGTGCTAGATATTGCTGGTCATGATATTGATCATCGTATGGTAAAAGTAGCGGAGCAAAATGCATTTGAAGCTGGACTTGGAGATTTAATTCAATTTAAGCAAATGCAAGTGCGCGATTTTACGACGCCGAAAGAATATGGAATCATTATTGGTAACCCTCCGTACGGCGAACGTTTAAGCGATCGTCCTTCTGTTGAAAAAATGTACGCTGAAATGGGCGAAGCGTTTTCTAAGCTTGATACGTGGTCGATTTATATGCTTACATCTCATGAACAATTTGAACAATACTACGGTAAAAAAGCAACGAAAAAACGCAAATTGTTTAACGGGTTTATTAAAACAGACTACTATCAATACTGGGGACCTCGTCCTCCACGCAACGATCAATAAATACAAAAGCCAAGCGGTGTAAAAACCAGCTTGGCTTTTGTACGTTATTTTTTTTTCAAACCTCGATAAGCTAGCATTCCAAACATGCCTATACCGAGCACGACAATTAATAAAATAAACCAAAATGTAGCATTAAGCAGGTATTTATATAGTCCGTCATAATAATCATGCATATACTCACCCCATTATGTTTTTTATAGTATGGGCGAGTAGCAGGGCAATATATGTATTCATTTCTTTTCAATAGCAGGCTTAAAACGAGAAATGATTAGCTTATTTCTAACATATTTACGAAAGGGAAATCTCATACTAAAACCTAAGAGGTGATAAAATGAGAAAAAACCGATCAGCACGGATTTTTGGGGGGATGATGCTTCTTTCATGGTTAACCATCCCTTTTATAGGACGACAGCATATTAAGCGCTATTTATCATCTACTATGTTTATTTCCTTTTTAATTATGGTTGAAAGCTATATTGCTGAAAAAAAGAAGTGGTGGATATTCCCTAATCCTCCTCATCCATATCTAACAGGTGAAGCTGCTTTACTTTTAGGTCCATTTTTAGCAGGTTCTTTATGGATTAAAAAGTTCACATACGGCCATTTTGGAAGGTATATGTTATTAAATGCAATCGTAGATACATTTTTTGTTTATCCTTTTCAACGAGCTATGAGCCGTGCAAAGCTTTTTAGCGTAGGCACATTTAAAGAGTACCATTTGCTAGGTATCTTTCTGTTGAAAGCTGCTTTAATGTACGTTTACCAACATCTAGTAGTAGAGAAACCGAAACCTCAGCGTGCTTTAAAAAATAATCCTATAGAATAAAGGGGCAGGCAGGGAAGCGTGATTTTCTTGCCTGCTATTTTAATGCCCCAGATGTCATTCCTGAAATGAAATGCTTTTGCAAAAACACGTACGCAATCAATAGTGGGATAGAAGAAAGAACGACTGCTGAAAACAGCATAGGGTAATTAGTCAGAAATTCCCCTTGAAAGTCCAGTAGTGCAATAGGCAGCGTTTTTACTTCTTTAGATTTTAACAATAGCAAAGGGAATAACAGATCATTCCACACAATCACAAACGAAAAAATTCCCACTGTAGCCATTGATGGTATTGAGAGTCGAAGAGCGATTTTTGAATATATTTTCCATTCTGACGCTCCGTCCATGCGAGCAGCTTCGAATAGTTCCCTTGGCAAAGTTTTCATAAACCCCGTGATAATAAACACACCGATGGGAAGCAAAAAGCTTATGGAGACGATAATGACGCCTGTTAGCGTATTGACGAGCCCAAGCTTATTCATCAGCAAAAAGACAGGAATCATATTGACTTGAGTAGGGACAATCATTCCGCAAACAAAAAAGCCGTATACAATCCATCCAAGCTTTTGAGGTAGCTGAATAATAGCATAAGCAATCATGCTTGAAAACCATAGAATAAAAAACGTGCTAAAGACGGTAACAATCACGCTGTTTTTAATATAGCCAAAGATGGGTTCATTGACGAGCAGCTGTTTATAATTTTCAATATTCCAGCCTGCTGGTAATCCGATTGGGTTGCTGTAAAGTTCAGGCGTTGTTTTAAAGGTTGTTAATAAAACCAAGCTTAAGGGCAACAGAATGATTAAACCGTATATCCCTAAAATCAGTTGTCTGAATGGGTTTTGTTTCATAAAAGAATCTCCTTTTACATTTTGGTCAAGCGAAGTACGCGAAATTGAAGAAACGTTAAAAGAGCAATCACAATCATAAATACAACTGAAATGGCAGAGGCATAGCCGAAACGAAAATTAATAAAAGCTTCGTGATAAAGAAGCGTCGAAAGAATTTCAGTTGAATTGGAGGGACCTCCATTTGTCATTGCAATGATTAAATCAAATGCTTTAAAACTTTGTATGGTCGTATAAGCTACAACCATTGTCGTAGCTGGAGCTAAAAGAGGCCACGTAATGCGCTTGAATTTTTGCCATCTTGTTGCTCCATCAATACTAGCAGCTTCATATAACTCACTGGGAATAGCTTGAATTCCAGCTACAAAAATAATAAGCATTTGACCAGTATGTGCCCAAAATTGTACAAAAGCCAAGCTGTAAATTGCGATATGCCCATTTCCAATCCAAGACTGGGTCCAATGCTCAAGGCCTATTTTACTTAAAAATAGGTTAACTCCTCCAATGTTGGGGTCATACATAAAGTTCCACGTGAAAGCAATCGACACGGACGAAATAATCGTCGGTACAAAAAAGAGTGAGCGATAAAATGTATTCCATGCAGAATTTTTATAAAGTAAGAGTGCAAAGCCTAAGCTCAATAACGTTTGAAAGATCAGCACGCCAATTGTGAACTTTAAGTTGTTTGTAAGAGACTGTGTAAAAATAGCATCGTTTGTTAAAATTTCTTTGAAGTTTTGAAACCCTACAAATGAGAACTGAGAAGATAATCCATTCCAATCAGTTGTGCTTAAAAATAAAGCAGAAAGCGTTGGCAATGCAAAGAAAACAGTATATATGACAAAACCGGGAAGTAAAAACAACCATAGATGTCTGCTTTTAGAGATACTTTTAAATGAAAAGAGAGGAAAAGAGAACGAAGGGGTTCTCTTTTCTTCTTCTTGAATAGACGTATTAGTTCTTAGCGACACGTTCTACCTCTCCTTGTGCTTTTTCAGCAGCTTTTTTCGCTGACATACCGGATAGTACGTCCTGTACAGATGTTTCAACAGCTTTTGATACGCGCTCATTTAAAATTGTGAATCGAGGTTGGAAGACCGTTTTTTTGTCTTTCCATTTTGCGCTTTCTTTGAGTTCAGGTGAATCATATTTCACGTCTTTGACCGTTAATAACTGGCCAGTAGCATTCGCATACTCAGAAGAAATCTTTGGATCTGCAAGGAAAGTTAAAAATTTCTTAGCAGCTTCTTTGTGTTTTGATTTTTCAGCAACACCTAATAAGAATGTCGTGGTATGAACACCTTCGTATTTTGCTTTATCTTGATCCACTGTAATCGGTGCAAGCAAACCTTGATCAATCTTCGTATTTTGCTGTTTGACTGTAGCCATCATATAAGAACCTTGAGCAAGCATTGCGCCTTTTTCCTGAGCAAAAAGTGCTGCAGCACTTTCTTTTTTCGTACCAAGAGCATCTTTTTGGAAGTAACCTTTGTTATTTAATTCTTTAATTTGAGATAGGGTTTTGATAAACCATTCATCAGTTAGCTTGCGCTTGCCCGTTTCTACCTCGTGAAGGGCGTTGTTTGTAGGTTCGTTATTCATAATCATTGGATTAATAAATTGAGAAGGACTTACGTCTCCTGAAAATAAAATCGGCGTGTATCCATTTTTCTTTAATGTTTCAGATGTTTTTAAAAAGCTACTCCAATCTTTAGGAATATCTAAATTTAGTTTTTCAAAAATGCCTTTGTTATAGACAGGGATGTTATAGACTAGCTGATAAGGAAGAGCATATTGCGTATTATCCGATTTACCCGCTTGGATTAGCTTTTCGTCAAATTTGCTGAGTAAGTTTTGGTCGTCCAGCTTTGCAAAACCATTTGCTTTGCGAATCGTTTCAAATTGACTTCCTGGAAAACTAGCAAATACATCGATACCTTCTCCAGATAGTAGAGATCCTTGAATTTGTGATTGATATGAATCAGAAGGAAAGACGGTCATTTCTACATGAATATTTGGATTTTTCTTTTCAAATTGCTCAATGATAGAATCAAAAGCTTTCGAATCTTCTCCTCGCCAATGCGTAAAGTTAATGGTTACTTTTTTAGAAGAGTCGCTGCTGTCACCGCTTGTTGAACTGTTTTTGCCGCAGCCCGCGATGATCACGGTGAGCATTGCTAACAGAATTAATAATTTTTTCATTTTAGTTCCCCCACTTATAGAATTCTTTTTAGATAGTTATTGGTCAATTTTGATACGGTTGGTAGATGCTTGGTCAAAGAAATGAGCATGATTCATTTGAAAATGAAATGGAAAGTACTGATGAACTTGAATATGTTCATCCCCAGGGATTTTAGCCACAAAGAGCTGGTCTCCTAAACTACTGTATAGTATGTACTCTGCTCCTAATAACTCAGACACATCTACCAGTAATGAAATATGAGGAGCATCAGAAGAGGCGCGCGTAACATGCTCAGGTCGAATTCCTACAGTAATAAACTGATTGTTGTAGCCTTTTTCATGTAACGAATGCATTTGATTTTCTGTCAGTTGAAACTCATGTTCACTGATGTGCAGTTTGCTGTTCACTACTTTTCCTGTGAAAAAGTTCATTCCCGGTGATCCTATAAAACTGGCTACAAACGTATTCTCTGGAGCATTATACACTTGCATAGGTGAACCTATTTGCTGAATTTTTCCGTCTTTCATAACTACGATTCTGCTTGCCATCGTCATCGCTTCTGTTTGATCGTGGGTTACATAAATAATGGTCGTCTGCAGCCTCTGATGAAGCTTACTGATTTCAGCACGCATTTGTACGCGAAGCTTCGCATCAAGATTAGATAAAGGCTCATCCATTAAAAAAATTTGGGCATTCCGTACAATGGCTCTTCCTAAAGCCACCCGCTGACGCTGCCCTCCTGATAACGCTTTTGGCTTGCGTTTTAAATAGGGTTCTAAGTCCAAAATACGAGCCGCTTCACGAACGCGCTCATCAATTTCTTGTTTTGGGACTTTGCGGAGCTGCAAGCCAAATGCCATGTTGTCGTAAACTGTTAAATGAGGGTAAAGCGCGTAGTTTTGAAACACCATTGCAATATCTCGGTCCTTAGAAGGCAAATCGTTTGCACGATCTCCATTAATAAGCAATTCTCCTTCTGTTATCGATTCAAGGCCGGCGATCATTCGAAGGGTAGTGGATTTGCCGCACCCTGAAGGTCCTACAAATACAATAAATTCTTTGTCTTGAATATGAAGATTGAAATTATCAACTGCAAGACTATCTTTTCCGTATTTTTTATACACATGCTGTAACTGCAGTTCTGCCATTTTTTCTCCTTTCAGCAGGCTTTTTAAAAAATAAAAGCCTCTAATTGCACAGACGGATTGTACGCGTATCTGGCAATTAGAGGCTATCGGTTGACCGGTAAGCCTGTATTATGTAGTTTTGAGTGATTGAATATGTAAGTAATTTTAAAATATATTATTCCTATAAGTCAAGTGAGAATTAAAATATTTTAATAAGTTAGATTATTTTTTTAAATGAAAGAATCCATTTATTAAGCCAGAGATGCTGGTTTTGAGAATAAAATAAACAGCTGGTGTATAGAATGATAGTATTCACTTTTATAGTAAGCATTACAGAGAGAGGATGTTTATAAATGGATAGAAACACGCAGTTCACTATGATTCGTCAAGCGTTGGAAAACAGCTATCATTTAATGCAGCAGGGAATAGAAGTGAGCGGAGAGACGCTTACTCAGCTGGAACAAGCAAAAGCCGAGTATGAAGCGGCCTTTTTATTGTCTCAGTCCACGGACTCAAAATTCCGCTGTAATTAATTTTTTAATAGCACTTATTCCGTTTGCGTTCTATACACTCAGCTTTTATACAAAAAGGTTCTGTCCTTACAGGCAGAACTTTTTTTTGTTCAGCTCTTTTTATTGACATTTTAGATAAAGTAGTCAATAATTAAGTTTTGCTTACATGAGAAATTTACTAGATAAAAAGAAGTGAAGCTAATTTTTATTGATAGATATTTACATAAATAAAGGAGTCAATATCGATGATGAGAGAGCGGTTGCCTTTTACAATTGAGCGGGATGAAAACTTTTTTGACAAATTAAATGAATGGATAGGTGATGTTTTTTATGATCATCTTCCAGACGCAGGGTTAGAACTTCGGGATGAACAAATTTTTATGGCTTTTCAAATCGAACGAGCTTTTAAAGAAAAAAATGTAATATTTGCAGAAGCAGGTGTAGGAACAGGGAAAACCATTGTGTATTTGCTGTACGCTATTTGTTATGCAAGGTATATTGGCAAGCCAGCTATTATTGCCTGTGCGGATGAAACATTAATTGAACAGTTAGTAAAAGCCGAAGGAGACATTGCAAAGCTCTCTGGTATTTTAGATATTAACATGGATGTTCGCCTAGCAAAATCTCAAGATCAGTATCTGTGTTTAAAGAAATTAGATGCTGTGACAGCACGAACAGATAATGAAAACATTGAAGAAATTTACGATACGCTTCCTGATTTTGTTCATGATCATAGCGGTATGCAGTCGTTCTATCACTACGGAGACCGTAAAGAATATCCTCATTTAACGGATGAGGAATGGAATCAAATTAACTGGGATACGTTTCAAGACTGCTCTTCCTGTGAGCAGCGTCATAGATGCGGCTTAACGCTTTCACGTGAGCACTATAGAAAAGCACATGACTTAATTATTTGCTCTCACGATTTTTACATGGAGCACATTTGGACATATGAAGCCCGCAAGCGTGAAGGACAGCTTCCCCTTCTTCCTGAAAGCAGCTGTGTTGTATTTGATGAAGGTCACCTGCTGGAATTTGCTGCACAAAAGGCTTTAACATATCGCATTCAAGAAGATACGTTAGAAAACTTGTTAACGCGTCTATTAGAAAATGACGTGCGAGAAGAATTTGCTGTGAAGATAGAGCACGCTATCGATGTATATGCAATGTTCTTTGACCGTTTAAGTGAAGCAAGCACAGAAATCGTTGGTTCTAGCCGTAAAGAAGTAGCCCGCACAAACGGATTACAAAGTGTAGGAAAAGAACTTTTATCGCTGCTTGAGCATATCGGAAACGAGCTTGTGTTTGAGAGTGAGACCTATACAGTAGACGAATATACGCTGCGAATTGTAGATGAGTACCTAGATCAAATTGATTATTCGCTGCGCTTATTTATGGACAACGAAAATGCCATCTACTGGGTAGAAGAAAATAACTGGCAGCTGACGTTGGTTATTATGCCGCAAGCAGTAAAAGACGTCTTAAAAGAACGAGTATTTGCGAAGAAAATACCATATATTTTCACTTCTGCGACTCTTTCAGATAACCAATCGTTCGATTATTTAGCATATAGCTTAGGAATTGCAAAGCCGCTTTCTTTTTCTGTTGAATCGCCATTTGATTATGATGAGCAAATGAAAATTGCGGTAAAAAATGTTTCGGATGATCAAGAAGAAGCGTTTGCTGAAAAATTCGCCTTTGCTGTTGCTCAGCTCGAAAAAACGAACGGACGAGCACTTTTATTGTTTAATAGCAAAGAAGAACTAGAGATGTTCAAAGAAGTTTCCAAAGAGTTAAATCAGTACACATTTTTATTTGAAGGCGATCAAGAAATCAGTAAATTAGTATCTCAGTTCCAAAGGGAAGAAGAAACGATTTTATGCGCTGTTCATTTGTGGGAAGGATTGGATATTCCTGGACCTTCGCTATCTAATGTAATTATTTGGTCTCTGCCATATCCGCCAAATGATCCGGTCTTTGAAGCAAAGCGCAATCAAGTAGTCGATCCATTTTGGGATGCAGATATGCCGTATATGCTTCTTCGCTTAAAGCAAGGAGTTGGAAGACTGATTCGCTCTCATAACGATAAGGGTCTAATCACGATCTTTATGCCAAAAAGCACAGATTCAAAAGTGCGTTCAATCATTGAACAAAATGTCCCAACAAAAATAGAAAACGTATAAAAAAGCGCGGTTGTAGCCGCGCTTTTTTATATGCATAATAGATTGAATATTCAGTTATATACACACCGTTACTATTATGATAAAATAATTTATGGTGAAATAAGGAAAGTAAGGAGGAAAAACAATGAGAGAAGACATACAGAAAATTGAGAAACAGTTTTATGAATACATGAATAAAGTCAAAAGTTATCACGAGGCAATCGGAGTGATGTACTGGGATTTGAGGACGGGTGCTCCAAAAAAAGGGGCGGATCAGCGTTCTGAAGTTATTGGCATGATGTCATCAGAAGCGTTCAATCTTTCTGTTTCTGATGACATGGCAGGTTTTATTGAGAAATTAACGATCCCTGAGTCACAGACTTACATAAACGATATTACGAAAAAAGCAGTGGAAGAATGTAAAAAAGAATATGACTTAAATAAAAAGATTCCTCCGCATGAATATAAAGAATACGTTACATTAACTTCAAAAGCTGAGTCGGTTTGGGAAGACGCAAAAGAAAAAGCAGATTTTGCTTTATTTCAACCGTACCTCGAAAAAATTGTAGCTTTCAATCAGAAGTTTGTGGAGTATTGGGGGTATGAAGGAAACAAATATAACCGTTTATTAGACCTTTTTGAACCGGGGATGACGGTTGAAATCTTAGACGAGGTATTTGGAAAGCTACGGGAGCATATTGTGCCTCTTGTTCAGCGAATCGCCGGGTCGAATACAAAGCCAAATACGGAATTTTTATTCCGTACTTTCCCAAAAGAAGCGCAAAAGCAATTTAGTCTAGACGTGTTAAAAACGCTTGGCTACGATTTTGAAGCGGGGCGACTTGATGAAACAGTCCATCCTTTTGCTACTGGCTTAAACCCGGGAGATGTGCGCATCACGACTAAGTATGCTGAAAACGATTTCCGAACGGCTATTTTTGGAACGATTCACGAATGCGGCCATGCTTTATATGAGCAGAATATTTCAAAGGATCTTGTGGGTACGGTTCTATGTGAAGGTACTTCAATGGGAATTCATGAATCACAGTCGCTGTTTTTTGAGCAGTTTGTCGGGAAAAATAAAGCATTTTGGCAGCATCATTACGACGTACTAAAAAAGCATGCGCCGGGACAATTTGACGATGTAGATTTAGAAGATTTTTACCGAGGAGTAAATGAGGCGAAACCGTCGCTTATTCGTATTGAAGCAGATGAGTTAACGTATCCTCTTCATATTATGATTCGCTATGAGATTGAAAAAGGATTAATAAACGGAGAATATAAAGTTGCAGATTTACCGGAAATTTGGAATGAGAAATACGAAGAATATTTAGGAGTTCGTCCAAGTCACGATGGAGAAGGCGTGCTTCAGGATGTACACTGGGCCGGAGGAAGCTTTGGGTACTTCCCTTCCTACGCTCTTGGCTATATGTACGCAGCGCAGTTTAAGCATACCATGTTAAAAGACTTGCCCAATTATGATGAACTCCTCGAAAAAGGAGAAATTTCGCCGATCACAAATTGGCTAACAGAACATATTCATCAGTACGGAAAAATGAAAAAGCCTCTTGAAATTTTAAACGATGTAACGGGAGAAGGCTTAAATGTAGATTATTTAATTCAGTATCTAGAAAAGAAATATGGAGAAATTTATCACGTATAAAAGGCGCTATAAACGAATATTATGTTTTGTATCACAAGTAAATGTTCGAAAATATCGTTTTTAGATATTTTCAAATAAAAGATTTGCTGATATAATACAATTAACTCAATAACGCACTCATATAATGACGAGAATAAGGCTCGTAAGTATCTACCAAACTACCGTAAATAGTTTGACTATGGGTGAGCGATGAAGTTTGTTTTTCACTTTTGTGCGTAAAAGCTCAAAGACATTGCTCTACTCATATACGAGTGCAGCTATGTTTTTGAGCTTTTTTAATACAAACGTTGGAGGAACGAACTATGAAAGCTTTGCAAAACAAAATTTTAACAGATGGTATCGTATTATCGGACACGGTTTTAAAAGTAGACACATTTTTAAACCACCAAATGGATCCTGTATTAATGAAAGAAATTGGAGAAGAATTCGCTTCGCGTTTTGAAGATGCAGGAATTACGAAGATTTTAACGATTGAATCATCAGGAATTGCTCCAGCGATTATGACCGCATTGAAGCTAAACGTTGAGATGGTGTTTGCTAGAAAAAGAAAATCTTTAACACTTCAAGACGGACTCATTACATCAAAAGTATATTCATTTACAAAAAAAGAAGAAAATGAAATTTCAGTTGCTGATAAATTTATTCAAGAAGATGACGTGATTTTAATTATTGATGACTTTTTAGCAAACGGCCAAGCTGCATTCGGCTTGATGGATATCGTGCAAAAAGCAGGTGCTAAAGTAGGCGGCATTGGTATTGTTATTGAAAAAGCGTTCCAAGATGGAGGAAAACAAATTCGTCAATCAGGCGTTAAAGTAGAATCATTAGCACGCATTCAGTCTTTATCAAATGGTAAAGTGACATTTGTTGAAGATAAACCAACAGTGGAGGTTTAATATGAATAAAGGAAAAGTCTTTTCACTTGGTTTACAGCATGTTTTAGCTATGTACGGAGGTGCGATTGTTGTTCCGCTTATTGTTGGAGGAGCCATTGGCTTGACTCAGCAGCAGCTTACGTATTTAGTGGCGATTGACTTATTTATGTGCGGTGTGGCAACGCTACTGCAAGTATGGAAAAATCGTTTTTTTGGAATTGGTCTTCCAGTTGTATTAGGGTGTACGTTTACTGCCGTAGGACCTATGATTTCAATTGGAGGTTCTTACGGCGTTTCCTCCATATATGGTTCTATTATCGTCGCTGGTTTACTCATCGTCCTTCTTTCTGCTTTTTTAGGTAAATTGGTTAAGTTTTTCCCTCCTTTAGTTACAGGTTCGGTTGTAACGATTATTGGAATTACGTTAATTCCCGTAGCGATAAAAGATTTAGCCGGAGGAGAAGGAAGTAAAGATTTTGGGAGCTTGAGCAATTTAGGTTTAGGTTTTGGCGTTTTACTATTGATTATTGTTCTGTATCGATTTACAAAAGGGTTTATGCGCTCGGTCTCTGTCTTATTAGGATTAGTTGTTGGAACAATTGCTGCGTCTTTTATGGGGAAAGTTGATTTTTCTGGTGTAAAAGAAGAAGCGTGGGTTCATATGCCACATGTGCTGTACTTTGGGATGCCAACTTTTAATATTATGGCCATTCTGACAATGTTCCTTGTTTTACTTGTTGGCATTGTCGAGTCAACAGGCGTTTATTTTGCCGTTAGTGATATTTGTAAAAAAGAAGTGGATGAAAAAGATTTATCTAAAGGCTATCGTGCAGAAGGATTGGCGATTTTATTAGGCGGATTTTTTAACGCATTTCCTTATACAGCGTATTCTCAAAATGTAGGCCTTTTACAGTTGTCAGGTGTTCGCACAAGAAATGTTGTATTTGCAGCGAGTGGAATTTTAATCATTTTGGGTTTCCTACCTAAAATCGCAGCCGTGACGACAGTTATCCCGAGCTCTGTACTTGGAGGAGCAATGGTAGCTATGTTTGGAATGGTAATCTCTTCAGGTATTAAAATCCTTAGTCAAGTTGATTTAGCAAAACAAGAAAACCTTCTTGTGATTGCATGTTCGGTTGGCATGGGTCTAGGGGTGACGGTTGTACCTGAACTCTTCAAAAACTTACCAGAGAGTCTTCAAGTTCTTACTGGAAGCGGTATTGTAATGGGGAGTTTTACAGCAATCTTTTTAAACATTGTCTTTAATATGATGAAATCACCACGTACGCAAGTTGCAGAAACAAAGTTAACAAATGAAGTAGTATCGAAATAAAAAGAGGCTAGAACAAAAGTATTTTAGTTGAAAAGATCCGAACGATTAATCGTTCGGATCTTTTCATTGTCATGGTGCAACAAGTGATCCATAGTAGATCATTCATCTAATTTGTTTGTCTTTCCTATTAAGATCGTGTTTTGAAAAACAGCGTATAAAGCATTTTTCCCACGTCAGGGTTTTTTGCCACTAATGAAATTTCTCTTTTGAATTTGAAGTCTGTGATGGGTAAAGCTTTAATGTTTGAGCTTTGTAAATGGCGCATAAAAATTTCAGGTAGAATTGAAATACCTAAATTAGCTGAAATAAATCCCATAATGCTTTGAGCAAATTCAATTTCATTGGCAATGGGAATCTTTAAGTTATGACGATTGTACGCTTTTTCTACTAGTGTCCGAACATCGCACCCTGGGGGGAGAACTACAATGGGTTCTTCTTTGAAATCTTCAAATGATACGCTTTCTTTTTCGGCTAACGGGTGCTGATCATTCACAAATAAATAAAAGTCTTCTTTGAACAATAGTTTTGACCAGTAAGTATGTTGAATCTCTCGATCATCAAATAAAGCCCCGTCAATTTTATTGCTTTCTAACTGCTCTAACAAATCATAATAGTGATGCGAGGTTTTTATATCAATATGGCGATTGTGGTCTTCAGCAGAAGCCAGTTGATAAGGTAAGTAAAAAGCAGCCATACTCTGCCACGTTCCGATAGTTAAATCACAAGCTTCTTGCGTAGCCACTAATTTTTTTTGAAGAGCATGAACGCTTGATAGTATGGATTCACCTTCCTGTAAAAGAATTTCACCTGCTGAGGTTAATTCTACTCCTGTAGCGGAGCGAATAAATAATGTTACTCCTAAATCTTCTTCTAGTTTTCTCATTTGCTTACTAAGTGCAGGCTGCGTCATATGCAGCTGTTCGCTTGCTTTGCTTAAGCTTTTTGTTTTGGCTGTTTCAATAAAAGACTTAAGCCATTCTGTTTTCATATTTATCACCTATAACCTTTTGTTATACCCATAGTATAGAAGGGAAGTTCTCATAAATCAATGAAGATGCTAGTGTATATAGTGTAGTTAACACAGCACAAAGAAATTCACACAACTAGGAGGATGAATGATGTATCCAAACAAACTATATATTAACGGTGAATGGACAACAACTGAAGAGAAAATTGATGTGATTAATCCAGCAACAAAAGAAGTTATAGGACAAATTCCAAAGGCAGGCGCAAAGGAAGCAGCACTTGCCGCTGATGCAGCGGCTGCAGCTTTTAAAACATGGTCGAAAAGAACCGCTCAAGAGCGCAGTGCTATTTTAATGAGATGGCATCAACTAATTGAAAATCATAAAGATGGACTAGCAGAAATTATGACAACGGAACAAGGCAAACCATTTGCAGAAGCGAAAGGTGAAGTGCAGTATGGGAATGATTATATTGCTTGGTTTGCTGAAGAAGGAAAGCGTGTATACGGTGAAACGATTCCAGCTCATCATACGCATAAACGTATTACGGTTAAAAAACAGCCTGTCGGCGTTGTAGCAGCTATTACACCATGGAACTTCCCTGCAGCAATGATTACGCGTAAAGTGGCCCCAGCTCTTGCAGCAGGATGTACAATTGTTCTCAAACCATCTGAAGAAACACCATTTACAGCATTTCGTTTAGTAGAGCTCGCAGAAGAAGCGGGAGTTCCAAAAGGTGTGATCAATGTTGTTACTGGAGATGCAGCAGCTATTGGCGACACATGGCAAAAAGACGGACGCATCCGAAAATTAACATTTACTGGTTCAACAGCGGTTGGTAAACATTTAATGCGCGGTGCTGCGGATACTGTGAAAAAATTATCGCTGGAATTAGGCGGTCACGCACCGTTTATCGTAACAGAAAATGCAGATTTAGACGCTGCTGTAAACGGCGTAATTGCTTCTAAGTTTGTCAACGCAGGTCAAACGTGCATCTGCACAAACCGCGTATATGTACAAGAATCCATTGCAGATGCTTTTGTTGAAAAATTTGCAGCAAAAGCGGCGGAATTAACAGTAGGAAATGGATTAGAAGAAGGTACACAAGTTGGACCGTTAATTAACGACAAAGCGGTTGAGAAAGTAAAAGCACAAATTGCGGATGCAAAAAGTAAAGGAGCTAAAGTTGTGGTTGGCGGACAAGCTATAACAACTAAAAACGGTTTCTTTATGGAACCGACAATTATTACAAATGTAACTGATGACATGAATTGCATGTTTGAAGAAACGTTTGGACCATTGGCACCTGTAGCAACATTCAAAACAGTAGAAGAAGCCGTAGAACGAGCAAACAATAGCCCTTATGGTTTAGCCGCTTACGTATTTACAGAAAACATTAAAGAAGCAACGTTTGTATCTGAAGAGTTAGAATACGGCATTGTAGGAGTAAATGACGCCTCCCCATCTGCAGCTCAAGCTCCATTCGGCGGCTTTAAAGAAAGTGGTCTTGGACGTGAAGGAAGTCATTACGGCATTGAAGATTATTTAGAAGTAAAATATATCTCAATGGGACTTTAATAAAAAGTAGAGGCTGGGACAAAAATATTTTATTCGAAGTGAAATACGAACTAGCAACTAATAATCAAAATTATTGGTTGTTAGTTCGTATTTTTTTGTTGTTAAGATGGACGTAGCTTTCATGTGTTTCGTTGTGTCCCAGCCTTTTTTTATGAACTTTTGTAAAGAAAATTTGGAATAATAGTTCTTTAACGCAATTAATTGCATTTCTAGGATGTCTGTGCAAGAATAAATATTTCAAAAATGGTTTAGCTTTGTTTAAAGCGTGGGTAATACAACAAATGCACATGATTGCTTGTTAGATGAAATGAAAAGCGGAACTTTACCACTGATAAATTACGCAAGCTAGAACCAAAATAGTAGTACTGAATAGTGAAAAATATAGGAGTTGATATAGATGATTACAGCAGAGAAAAACATAGTGAAATTTAAAGCAAAAGACGGACGTGAAGTCACTATTCGCCCCGCACAGGCAAGTGATGCGGAACATATTACAACAGCGGTAAGAGAAATTATTGAGGCTGGGGAATTTATTCAAAAAGATGAGCCGCGCACAGTCCAAGAAGAGCAAGATTTTATTGCATCAGTAGAAAAGAACAATCACATGTACGTTGTAGCTGAAGTCGAAGGTGAAGTGCTTGGAATTGCACGTGTTCTTAGAGGCGAAATTAAAATGAAGCGCCACACGGGGCTCTTCCGTACATGGCTTATTTCAAAAGCACAGGGAATGGGGATAGGAAAACAATTTATGAATTATACACTAAACTGGTGCAAAGAAAATAATCTTCATAAACTTTCTTTAACTGTGTTTGCTTCGAATAAAGTGGCATACGAATTGTATAAAAAGGTAGGATTTGAACAAGAAGGCGTTATGAAAGAACAAGCTTATTTCAACAATGAATATGTAGATGAAATCTATATGTCCATTTTCTTTTCATAAAAAATAAGCACTTATTTTCGTCAATCCATAAATTGTATCTGTACATTCAGATTATTTGCGCTATAATAAAAGTGCACAACAAACATACACTTCTTCAAAACGTAGACTTTCCTGAGTTACAGGAAAGTTTTTTTTGTGTTTCGCATCCATTCCACTAAAAAAGAATTGAATAAACCCCCAGCTATTACAAATATTAAATGTAACGCAATCAAAGAGGTGAAGTGTATGCCAAAGATTATCTCAGTTGGATTTGGAGTTCCCCCTTATGAATTAACTCAGCAAGACACGCTGCTATTTGCAAAAGAACTTTTTTCCGAATCGTTTAAAGATATTAATCGTCTGCTAACCGTTTTTCAAAATGGCCAAATTGAGAAACGTAATTTTGCCAAAGACTTATCTTGGTTTCAAGAAGATCATACATTTGAAGAAAAAAATAATGCTTTTATAGAATCTGCTGTTGAATTAGGTACAAAAGCAATTGAAGACTGCTTAACAAATAAGAACTATGTAAGTACCCCTTTGCCGTGTGGAGAAATTGAGGCTATTTTTTATGTTTCAACAAGCGGCTTAGCTACGCCTAGCATTGAAGCGCGAATTATGAATAAGCTTGCGTTCTCAGACCATACAAAAAGAATTCCTATTTGGGGATTAGGGTGTGCTGGAGGAGCGTCTGGGCTTTCAAGAGCTTATGAGTATTGCAAAGCCTTTCCGCGTGCCAAAGTCCTTGTTTTATCCATTGAGCTTTGCAGTTTAACTTTTCAGCGAAATGATCGTTCAAAAAGCAACTTAATCGGTACATCTTTATTTGCTGATGGAGTAGCGGCTGCTTTAGTCGCAGGTGACGAAGCTGACACCACTTTTGCCCTTGCAAAAAGCTATCCTTACATTTTACATACACAATCGACGCTCATGCCCAATTCAGAAGATGTAATGGGGTGGGAGATTAAAAATGATGGACTATTTGTTGTCTTTTCAAAAGATATTCCCACGATTATCGATTCGTGGTTAGGCGGAGAAGTTGAGTCATTTTTACAAACACAGCATTTGACCAGTCGCGATTTGAAGCATTTTGTTGCTCATCCTGGAGGAAAAAAAGTGCTTGAAGCATATGTATCAACGCTGTCGTTAAACGAAAATATGATTGCTGATTCCCTAGATGTACTTAAAAACCATGGAAACATGTCTTCGGCAACCGTTTTGTATGTGCTAGACCGCTTTATGAAGAAAGAAATTTCGAGTAAAGAATACGGTTTATTAACAGCTCTTGGCCCTGGATTTAGTTCTGAAATGCTTCTATTAGAGTGGAGGTAAAGCGATTGTTTTTTTATAGCTTTTTTGTATTTATTATCTTACAGCGTCTATGTGAATTGGTTATTGCCAAAAGAAATGAAGCTTGGATGAAGAAGCAGGGAGCATACGAAGCTGGTCAAAGTCACTACAAATGGATGGTAAGCATGCATGCCGCTTTTTTTGCTGCTCTTTTTACGGAAGTGTATGTGTTAAACGATGGAATGTATCACTTTTCTTTTTTGTTGTTTAGCTTTTTTGTGCTTGTGCAACTTGCAAGAATATGGGCTATTTCTTCGTTAGGAAAGTATTGGAATACAAAAATTATCGTTTTGCCTAATGCGAAGGTTGTGCTAAGAGGTCCTTATCGTTTTATGAAGCACCCTAACTATGCAGTAGTAGCGGCAGAATTGGTGTTAGTTCCGCTTATGTTTCAGGCATACTGGACGTTAGCTATTTTTTCTGTTTTCAATTTGTGTATATTAGCCGTCAGAATTCCCTTAGAAGAGCAAGCGTTAACGAATGAAACAAATTACGGCGAAGTGATGCAAAACAGGGGACGTTTCTTTCCTGTAAAAAAATCTTAAAACTAATTGAAAATGATTATCTTTCATGATAAGATAAAACAAATGATAAAGATTATCAATTTCATCAAGTAGAAACGGTGGTGGACGTAATGGTTAGTCTTTTTGTGATCGGAGCACTTGCTACATATGTTGGCGTCACAACGTATGTAATGAAAAATATTGAAAAAGCCCAAAAGGCGTAACATACATGCGATGAATAAAAAGTACGATGCAAAGCTGTCAAATTATTGACAGCTTTTTTTATTGTTTTTGTAACTAAAAATTCAGTTTTTTATGGGAAAACGCATGCGAATCAAGTAAAATAGAGAAAGAATAAGCAGAAATGAAGATGGATAGAGAACATTTAAATACAGTCTTGAATGAGGCAAAAGGGGTAGAGTAATAATGGGTAAAGTGAGTGTGAAACATCAAGAAAATCTCCGATTGGAAGCATCTCTTTTTCATTTACATAAGCAATTTCAAGCAGCTGGAGATGAACAGCAGGCAGCAAAAGCAATACAGCTGTTAAAAAAGTGGGTGAACGGCGAATTTGTTGTAGCATTTTGCGGACATTTTTCGGCTGGAAAATCGAGCATGATTAACGAATTAATGGGGCAAGCAATTTTGCCTGCAAGTCCTATTCCAACAAGTGCAAACTTAGTATCAGTAAAAGCTGGGGATGAGCATGCAACCGTTTATTACCGCAAACAGCGGCCGGTGCGTTATGAAGCGCCTTATGAGTATGAGCAAATTAAGCAGTTTGCTGTGGATGGAGATGAAGTAGAGTCCATTCATTTATCGATAGATACAGATGCTATTCCTAAAAGTGTTGTGGTGATGGACACACCGGGAATTGATTCAACAGATGATGCGCATCGTGTATCGACCGAGTCAGCTCTTCACTTAGCGGACGTTATTTTCTACGTGATGGATTATAATCATGTGCAGGCAGAATTAAATCTTCAATTTGCAAAACAGCTGCAAGAAGCTAATAAAACGCTTTATTTAATTGTAAATCAAATCGATAAACACCAAGAAGATCAGCTAACATTTCAAGCATTTAAAGAATCTGTAGAAACGTCATTTTTAAAGTGGAATGTGAGACCAGAAGGAATCTTCTATACGTCGTTAAAAGAGCCAACAAACCGTCATAATGACCTTTCGTACGTAAAATCTCTATTACTTGCTATGATGACGGAAAAAGAAAACCGACATCAGCATATTCAACATGCGATGCAAATGTTAATTGACGATCACCTTGCCTTTATTGAGGACCAAGAAGAAGAAAAGTTAACGATTCATGACGAGCTGCGCCATAAGCTGACGCTTGAGAACCATGAAATGAATAAGCAGCAAAAAGAGCAGCTTCTCGAAAAAGAAGCGGAAATGAGGCGTGCTGAAAAGCAGCTAGCAGAAACGTACCAACAAGAAACAGGTAAGATACTAAGCAACGCCAATTTAACACCATATGAAATGAGAGAAAAAGCTAGGCTGTTTTTAGAAACGACAAAGCCTGATTTTAAAGTAGGTCTTTTATTTGCTAAGAAAAAGACCGAGGAAGTAAAAAAAGAGCGGCTGACGTTATTTTTTGATGATATGAAAGAACGAGCAGCTTCTCAGCTGCAGTGGCACTTGCAGCAATATGTGCAAGAGCTGGTGAAAAATCAAAATCTTACCGACCCGGATCTTATACGCCAGGTTCAGCAGTTTGAAATCCCGTTAGAGCCGCATGATTTAGTTGAAACGGTAAAGGCAGGAGCTACGATTAATGGTGATTATGTTTTAACGTACGCAAAAGATGTAGCCGATCATATTAAGAAAAAAGCGACGCGATTATTATACGAGCTTTATGCCCAAATCGAACAGAGCAAAATCGAGCAAGATGAAGTAATGCGTGAAAAAATTTATCAACACTTGCAGGAATGTGAAGTATTTGAAGAAGCGTATACATCTCTTCAGGAAATGAAAGCAAAATTGGCACGTACAAAAGCTTTGCTTCAATCTTTACAGCAAACTGATGACGACCTAACGGCAGAAGATACAAACGAGTTGTCATATATGTTACAAGAAGAATATGAAACGGGCATCATGAAAGCTGAAGAAAAGCAAGAAGCTGTGAGTGAGCAGCAGTTAGTTTCACAGTCTGAGGAAGCTGTGCATAAAACAGGAACAGAAAAGGTTCTTCAAGATGTATCAGCTGTTCTCGAACAGCTCCGTTCATTTGGAAAGCTAGACCGCTTTATTAACAGGCTTCAAGAAAAGCGTAAAAAGCTATCAAATCAAACGTTTACCGTAGCTTTATTCGGAGCATTCAGTGCCGGTAAGTCATCTTTTGCTAATGCGTTGATTGGAGAAAGATTACTTCCAGTATCTCCGAATCCAACAACAGCAACCATCAATAAAATTATGCCTCCAACAGAAAAACGGCCGCATAAAACAGCTGTTGTGCAAATGAAAACAAACGAGCAGATGATCCAAGATTTAAATGGTGCACTTAAGCTGTTTCATCATGAAGTAGAATCAATTGACGAAGCGCTAACAATTATTCCAACCCTGCAGGCAACAGAAGAGCTGCAGCTGCATTTGTCGTTTTTACAGGCAGTAGAAAAAGGCTACGGCGAAGTCAAGCAGCATATCGGTTCAGAAGTAGTAGTGGATACAGAAGGATTTCATGATTATGTAGCCAAAGAAGAAAAAGCGTGTTTTGTTCAATTTATTAACCTGTATTATGACTGTGAATTTACTCGCTTAGGCATTACGCTCGTTGATACACCCGGAGCTGATTCAATCAATGCGAGACACACGGGAGTAGCGTTTGAGTATATCAAAAATGCAGATGCCATTTTATTTGTAACGTATTATAATCATGCGTTTTCAAAAGCTGACCGCGAATTTCTTATTCAGCTTGGCCGTGTAAAAGATGTATTTGCGCTTGATAAAATGTTTTTCTTAGTAAATGCAGCGGACCTAGCCAGTTCGGATACAGAGCTGCAGTTAGTTCAGACGTACGTAAAAGAGCAGCTTGAACAGTACGGTATACGCTTTCCGCGCTTATACCCGGTATCAAGCTTGCAGGCTTTGCAAAACCACGAGGATAAAATGTTTCTGCCATTCAAAAATGCGTTTTACCGCTTCATAAATTATGAATTACCAGAGCTGGCTATCCAAAGTGTTTATGCAGATTTCGAACAAATTTTAGCAGTTGCCAATGAAATGAAACAGGTGCAAACAAAATCAGAAGTGGATAAAAAGCGATACATTCAATCTCTTCACATAAAAAATGAGCAGGTAGCAGCAAAACTGCATGAAATTCATTTTGAATATGAACAACAGCAGTTTGACCGAGAATTAGAAGAGCTTTTATTTTATGTAAAAAAACGTCTGTTTGTGAGGTACGATGACTTCTTTAAAGAAGCCTTCAGTCCGGCAAACTTAAGGGATGATCGAGGTGAAAAGCAAAAGCAGCTGCGCCTGTGTTTGCAGGAGCTGTTAACGTCTATTTCCTTCGACGCAACGCAAGAAGTGCGTGCGACCACTTTGCGAATCGAAAAATACATCGTAAAATTAATCGAAGACTGGCATCGAATGATCATTACAAAGCTACAGCGCTATGAACCGACGTTTACTCCAACGTTGAACTCGTTAGAGCCTCCAAATGGCAGTGAAGTTGTGACAAGTCATCAATTTGATGAGAATGAATCGTATCAAAAAGAGCTTTCACTGTATAAAAACAATAAAAGCTTTTTTGAAAAAAATGAGAAAGTAAAGCTTCACGCTGCTTTACTAGAACGTATTAAGCCGGATGTTAATCACTACATTGCGAAAGAAGAAGCCGCTCTTCATTCACACTATACCCATTTAGTGAATCAGTACGTTTTAGCGCATAAACAGTCTGTATCTGAAGAATGGTATGATTATTACAAACAGCTGCAAGCGGCCGTGTCTGAAGAATTTCCAATTCAAGAGTTGGTAAGTACAATGACGGTGCTAGAACATGTATTGGAGGAAAGAAAGGGTCATTAATTTTTATGTCTACACACATAAATAAACGTTTACAGGAAATTGAAAAAGAATATAATGTGGAAATTTTGTTTGCATGTGAATCAGGCAGCCGTGCTTATGGACTCGACACGTCAGCGAGTGATTTTGACGTCCGCTTTATATACAAGTATAAAGCATCATGCTATCTTCATCTCAATAGACCTCAAGAGGTCATTAATGTAGCAGAAGGCAATTATGATATGCAAGGGTGGGATTTGTACAAAACCGTTTATTTGTTTACAAAATCAAACCCTTCGCTTTATGAGTGGCTATGGTCGCCTTTTGTTTATTATCAGAAGCCATCGTTTGCTGAGCCACTGCGGCAAATGATGGCTCAATCATATTCCTTAAAAGCACTGGGGTATCATTATTTTAAAATTTTAACGATAAATAGTAAAAGAAATCTGACATCTTCTGTTACAATAGAGGATATAAAAGTGATGCTTCAACTGATTCGTGCATTTTTATCACTGAAAGTAGTAGTAAAGCAGCGCAGTTTCCCTGTCATTTTATTTGCCGATTTATGTAAGCAGGCAAATCTCGACGATAGGCAGCAATCCATCATTGAGCAATTTGTACAGTGCAAGATAAGCGGGAAAGTTGCTTTTAATGAAAAGATGAAAAACTTTTTGGACAGCATTAAGAAAGAAGCTGCAGCGATAGAAAAAAGCTTAAAAGAATTACCGGAAAAGCAAATCAGTTATGAGGACATTAACTTATTTTTACTAACTCAGCATAATATAATGGAGGAACGAACATGAGTGTACATAAAGAAATTTCAGCCCATTCTAAAAAACAACACGAATTAGTACGTACTTTTGCCAGTTTAGAAGCTCGACGCGAGCAAGCTATTGAAGCAGCTGTGCTTCTTTGCAAAGAAGGGAAACCCTTTTCTGTAGACGGTATTAATGCTGTAACAGCAGAAATTAATGAGCTGTCTCAAAAATATACCATCATTCCAGGCCGTAAAGTAGTGACAGAAGAAATGGTTAAAGAGTACGTAGCAAGAATATAAACGTGCTAAGCTCTGGTGTTTTTACCTTAATTTGAACAGGATATGACGTGCCGCTTGATCCATACTAATAGTGTACCAACGAGGTACAAATAGGAGGAGATAGCGATGGGTCGTCAAAAATTAGGTAATAAAAATGCGCAAGCGAATAACAATGCAAAGCATAATTATAACCAAGAGTTCTCTTCTGAGTTTAAAGCAAATCAGGCTCAAAAAGCAAAGCGTGCAAAAAGTGCAAATGACACTTATGCTGGGGAGTTTGCTTCTGAGTTCAACGTGCAACAAAACCAAAACAATTCTGTTAACAAGAAGTTAGAAGCTAATAAAAGTGCAAATAATCAATATGGCCAAGAATTCGGCTCTTATGCTGAAGTTGAATCTGCCAAAATGAATAATGCTGCACAAAAAAAGCGTAAAAAATAACAGAACTGTTTCCAAAAGCGCCGGGATTAGTCTGCTCTGTCAGCAGATTAGCCCGGCGTTTTTTGTTGGGCAATATTTGCTTGGGTACGAGATGTCAATCCATCGCAAACTATAGATGAGGTGAAGCAATATGAATAAAGGAATTGTCATTGCTCTTTCATCAATCGGTTTAGCCCAAGCCTTAAAAATCCCAATTAAAAAGTATCAAACAGGAAAATGGGATATGCGGATGATTGCTGCGTCGGGTGGAATGCCAAGCTCTCATTCAGCCGGCGTATCTTCTTTGGCTACCTATGTAGCGTTAAAAAGAGGTGTTTCTACGATTGACTTTGCGTTAGCATCTGTTTTTGGAATTATTGTGATGTACGATGCACAAGGAATTCGAAGGCAGACTGGCGAAATTACTATTAAAGTGAATACGTTAGATGAAGAAATTGAAAAGCTTGCGGGTCTTCCAGACGGAGGCTTTCACGATTTGACGGAACAGCGCTTGAAAGAAATGCTTGGGCATCAGCCCGAAGAAGTGATTGGCGGAGCCATTTTAGGAGTAGCACTTGGAGCAATTGGCTATTTTTTAGAAGGGAAATCATAGTCAAATAGCCAAAAGTAAGCTAAGATAAAGAAGAACCTTTGCAAAAGGATGGGACGAAAAAGTGACAAAAACAGTTCAAACCGTTGAAGAGTATCTTCTTTATCTTGAAGAAAAAGGCTTTCATTTAGCAGAAGATGCACGTGGATTTATTTCATTTGGTCAGCAGTATACGCGTGCAGCTGACGAGATGGTCATATTTACAATTGAATGGACACTAAAAGTACAAAAAGAATTTGACGGCAGTTTTTTTGTATCGCTCCTCGAGAATTTGACATCAAATCGTATTAGCAATCAAAAACAAGCCATTCAATATTTAAAGTCATCAGGTATGATTTAAGCAGGATTACATTCCTGCTTCTTTTTGATTAATGGCTTGTCTGGCCAGCTGATCAGCACCTGCATTTTGAGAGCTAGGGACCCACTTTATAAAAAATAACTCAAATTGACTGGACAATTTGAGGGCTTCTTCCAGTAAAGGAGCAAACGCTTTATTTTTAACGTATTCTTGGTTCATTGCGCGGTCTACTAGCTGAGAGTCCGTTCGAAAAGATACGCTCGTATACTTTTTTTCTAAACAAATTTTTAATGCATGAAGAAGTGCATGGTACTCTGCTTCATGATTCGTCATTATCCCAAGAGCAATAGCGTAACGATGATGTTCACCATTTCCTTTAATTAAAATACCAGCTCCAGAAGGACCAGGGTTGCCAGCAGTGGCTCCGTCTATATAAACTTCAATCATCCTACAGCCTCCTTGTTAAAACAATATAAGCTTAAACCATGTTTTTTCATCAATAGTATTGTATCATAAGTACTTCAGCTATTTTATATTAGCACGTATAAACGCTAAAATCCGCTTATTAGGTAAGAAAACTGTCATGAAAAGACATAATAGAAGATAAAATACAAAAAAGCAGAAAAAGTGTTGAATTCAAAATTGCTGATGAAAGGAATGCTCGTTATGAATTTCCAAATTGAATGGCATTATAAATCCTCGAAACATAAACAGTTAATTTTCACATCCGATTTCACAGATGCGAATGAGGCGCTAATGATTGTGGGTGATTTAGAAAAAACAGGTCGAACGAAGGAAATTTTTCTACTTGATGAGCAACAGCAAAAATGGACTGTAAAAGAAGCGAAAAAGCTCTTACAGGAAGTACAGACAGAGCCTCACGATATTGTGGCATATTTTGACGGAGGCTATGAGCATGATACGCTCTTAGCGGGGCTTGGGGTTGTGATTTATTTTAAACAGAACAACAACTCTTACCGAATACGACGCAACTCAAGGTTGCAAGAGATTGAATCAAATAATGAGGCAGAGTATGCTGCTTTTTATTATTTAATACAAGTGCTTGAGGAACTTGGTGTTCATCATATACCTGTAACGTTTAGAGGTGACTCTCAGGTTGTATTAAATCAGCTGGCTGGGGAGTGGCCCTGTTTCGAAGAAGAGTTTAATCGGTACTTAGATCGAATAGAAGATAAAATGCAGGAACTTGGTATCCGACCCGTATATGAGCCTATTTCAAGGAAGGAAAATGAAGAGGCTGACCAGCTTGCTACTCAAGCTCTTCAAGGGATACCAATTGCTAGCAGGAAGCAAGTGTAACACACAGAACGAAATGGAGATGAACGAGAGTGGAACGTAAACAATTATTAGAAGAAGTAACGGAGTTATTGGATTACTACTGTAGTGATTGTTTTGTAAAAAAAACGTTTAATAAAGAAAAGGGCAAAACATACGCTCAGACGTTTTGTATTAAAGAGTGTACCGTAGGAGAAAAAATTAAGCAGTATGGAGATTTGCTGACTAAAAAGTAAGCGTGTATAATTTGCCGGCAGCAGCTTCATTCTATCCATATGGAGGTGTTCTTTCAATGGATAAGTTTTCAAATGAAGAAGTAACAACAGGATATAATGATTTAAAGCAAGTAGAAGTGTCTATTCAATCTGCTCAAAAGATGATTGGGACAGCTACGATGAGTATGAGTCCCCAGCAGCTTGAAGAGGCAACGAATGCGCTTAATGATGCAAAAGCACAGCTTCAATCTGCCAAAGCTCATGGCACAGGAGTAGACGAGCAATTTCTTCAGCAGTGCATGCAGTCTATTCAAACATGTGAACAGCAGCTTACTGAGGCCAAACGCTAGGTATAACAAAAAAGAGACTCGGAAAAGAGTCTCTTTTACTATAAAATAAAAAGATCTATTTATGATAGCTTAGTGACATTAGCGGCTTGCGGGCCTCTATTGCCTTCTACAATTTCAAAAGATACCTCTTGGCCTTCTTCCAAGGATTTATAACCTTCGCTTTGGATGGCAGAAAAATGTACAAACACGTCGCTGCCGCCTTCAACTTCAATAAAGCCATAGCCTTTTTCATTGTTGAACCATTTTACTTTACCATTTTGCATAACTTGAATCCCCCTAGTACTGTGCAGCCTCATGCTGCTGAAACTCGAATTATCATTTCCAATAGAGGTAAATGATTGTTTATATTATATAATAAGAAGAAATAAAATTTCAACATTAAAAATTAACTTTTCTGAAAATTTAATTTTTATTTAACGTGGACGTAGTACAATTATAACTAAAAAAATTTCTTATGAGATGAAAAATAACTGAAAATTTAGTTTATAATAAAAGTATAGTCAGCATAATTTTAAAGCGGTGATAAGGAGTGGGTCGTGTATGTATCGTACACAAGTAAATGGAAAAGAAATCATTTTGTTATTTTCAACGCTCGAAGCAGCAAAGAGCCGCAGCAACCTAGAGAAAGAGCAAATTTATAAGCGAGTATTGCATTTAAATGAGCAGCTGCTAATGTTTCAAAATGGAACAAGCTTCACCATTGGCGATCCGTTAGGATTAATTGTAGCTCAAGTGAAAAAAAGTGATTTGACAACCATATATATCGAACATATCATTGATAAACAGTTTATGTATGATGGAGATGGTCATCGAGGTGAAGTAGTGTAACAAGATGACACCTATATATGAAGAAGCGTACGGAGATACTCGTACGCTTCTTCATATATAGGATTAAAAATATGCGATTTTACAAGTATTAACAGGGATAAATAACAAAGTTCAATAAATTAAAGAAGAACAGTGAAACCATGAATAGCAATCACCTTTTTAGCTAAAAAATATAGATACACATCATCTTATGTAATGAGATAGTTAAGCTTTAAAATCAATGAACACGAGAGGTTTTATAAAGCTTAAATTGAAAAACGTGTGATTGTGACGTTAATTAGAAGTAAGGTTTGGAGGACGCTATGGAAAGTAGAAAAAAATTGGATTTACTTGCTCTTGCTTCTGTGCCACTTATCATGACCCTCGGAAATTCAATGTTAATTCCGGTATTGCCGGTGATTGAAAAACGTCTACAGATAAGCTCGCTGCAGGTATCCATGATTATCACGGTCTACTCAATTTTCGCTATTTTTTTAATCCCGATTGCTGGTTATTTATCAGATCGATTTGGCCGCAAGAAAATTATTATTCCCAGTTTGCTGCTTGCTGCAGCAGGAGGGGCTTTAACAGGCTGGGCTTCATGGCAAATGGCCAATCCTTTCTGGGTTATTTTAATTGGCCGCGCGATTCAAGGAATAGGTTCAGCAGGAGCTATGCCTGTTGTGATGCCTTGTGTAGGAGATATGTTCAAAGACGAGCAAGAAATTACAAAAGGACTAGGTTTAATTGAAACAGCTAATACGTTTGGGAAAGTACTAAGCCCAATACTGGGAGCTTTTTTAGCGGCTATGATTTGGTTTCTTCCTTTTTGGTTCATTCCTATTCTTTGCCTTATTTCGATTCTTTTGGTTATCTTTTTAGTAAAAGTTCCGAAAAATGATAGTTCTTCTGAATCTGAACAAAAAAAGAAAAGTATTACGCAGTTTTTGAAGGATTTGAAGAAAACGCTCAAAGAAAATATTGGATGGCTTATGGCTATTTTTATTTTAGGCGCCATTATTATGCTTGTATTATTCGGTGTTTTATTTTACCTATCGACCATACTAGAGGAGCGTTATCATATTGTGAATACGAAAAAAGGTTTAGTGATGGCTATTCCTTTGCTCGCTTTATCTATTTCTTCTTTTGTGGCGGGGAAAAAAGTTGGAAACAATAAAATCGTTATGAAGTGGTCTGCTTTTTTTGGCTTTTTATTGTTAACGTGTTCTTTCATCATTTTATTTTTTAATACGTCTCTTTTTAGTATTTTACTCACTTTAGTGCTTGGTGGAATTGGAATTGGAGCAGCTCTTCCTAGTCTTGATGCGCTTATTACAGAAGGAATTGAAAAGGAAGAGAGAGGAACCATTACGTCTCTTTACAGTTCGATGCGCTTTGTCGGAGTAGCAGCTGGCCCTCCTCTTTATACATTGCTTATGAAGTGGTCGGACATGGCTGTGTTCCAAACGTCTCTAGGGATTAGTGCAGTAGGTGCCATTTTAGTTTTAAAAGCTATCAAACCAAAACCTGAAGGCGGCGTAAAACTGAAGAAAGCTGAAGTGTGATTTTATGGAGCTGTCTTATGATAAAAGACAGCTCTTTGCTATTTAAAGACCCGTCAATATGCTTAAATTTATATTGTGTCTAGAAAAAATCCTTGAAATTTCTTATACTTCAATTTATAGACAGCAGATGCAATAGTTCTTATTTTATTGAATAAGGTGGTTTTGAATTGAGTATAAATTATCAGAAATTAAAAAGCATGGTGGATCATTATCAAATATTTGATCTTGTAGCGTATATAACAGAAGAAGTACAAAGCCTTCAATCAAAGAGCCTTGCGGGGATTGTGAAAGAATGGTTAACAAACTTACAAACGGAAGAAGAGCTGTACGAGCTTATCCGCTTTTGTGATGAAGCTTTATTAAATCGTTTAAGTCGAATGTTAACGACATATGGCTATCGTCGATTTGGCTCGATTCGAATGGTGACTCTTTATTGTGATGATCTCCTGCGAGAAGGCAAGATACTCGACGCTGATGATAGACTTTCTGTATTAATTTCTCAGCTGGATACGGAATCAGTTAAAGAGGAACAGCTTGAGAAAATCTATTTTTTAAAGGTAAGAATTCTTTTAGAAATGAAACAAGCGGATGAAGCTTCTAAGTGGATGAAACAAGTAACGTCACATAATCAAAAGGGTATGGCTGACAGATGGGGATATTTTTATTTGCAGCTCAACGACAGAATAAAAGCTGAATCCTGCTTAAAAGAAGGAACGACATATAAAGAGAATGGAGATTTTTGCTATGCAATGCTCGCAGACTTATATGCGTATGAAGGGAAGCATAAACAATCGCTTGAAACAATTAACGAGGCTATTGTCCGCTATCCACAGCTTCCGTCTTTATATATGGATAAAGTGATGCGATTAAAAGATTTAAAAGAGTATTCTCTCTTGCTTGAAACCATTGAATTTATCAACTCAAAGTTACCCTATCACGATTATCAAGATTTTTTTACGCTGCTGCGCGCCGACATTTATTTTGAGCAGCAGCAGCAATCTCAGCTTACGCATCTGCTCTCGACTAAGCGATGTTTAAAAGATTCACCTTACCAAAAATTAATCGGAAAGCATACAGACGATAGAATCAGTACAATCAAGCTTCCTATTGTACCAATTGTTCAAAAAGATAATTATTGCGTGCCAGCCAGTATGAGTATGATGTTAAGGCTTTTACATACCGAAAAAACACAGGATGAGATTGGAACGCGTATTTACGGAGGCTTAGGATCCAAACTGTCAACTGCGGTGAGCTACTTTGAATCTCTTGGCTTTGCAGCGATGTTTTTTACAGGCACAGTTGAACAGTTTAAAGAACTATTAGACAAAGGGCTGCCTATTTTGGTCAGTCTGGAATTTGAACAAGCTTCCCACGTTCAAGTTGTATTTGGCTATGATGATGAACTTGAACTTTTTCATGTACAGGATGCTAATTTTCTAAGTCCAACGTATGTAGAATATAAAAATTTTGATCAGCATTACGCTAATTCGGGGTTTTTATCAATTGTTGCTTCTAAAGCGGCAGCGGATCTCGCTTCACTTTCTAAAGAGCAAGATGTGTTTATTCGTCAGCTGTATGACTTAATCGAACTAGTTGAAGCGGATGAAGAGGCACACATTAACGATCTCGTTTCTTTATTAAAAGCAAATGAGCATGTTCCATTTGCCTCTATTTACAGTATGAAGCATTTGTACAGAAAAGAGCATGAAGCCTATATTCGTACGTGTATTAATCATGTGTTAGAGAAATATAGCAATCACGATTATCTTAAGCTTCACGCCGCATATGCCTTTTTTAAACTTGACGACAGTAAGGCAGCATCTTCCTTGTTACACCACGTAGATAACAAAAAGCATAGCTCTTTTTATCACTATCTTAAAGGAAGAATTGCGCTGGATGAAGAGAAATATGATGAGGCTGTTGAAGCACTGCGCAGCTCGCTGCAATTAGACGTAGAGCAGCACTTGAACTGGAGCTATTTAGCACTTGCATATATGTACAAAGGAAACCTCGAAAAGGCTTTTGAATGCTCGACTATTTCCTTAAATATGTATGGCGATGAATCTTATACACAAATGAATCACGGACTTATTTTAATGGAGAAAGAAAGATACGCAGAAGCCAGAAATCTTTTCGACGCGTTATTAAAAGAAAACCCAAAAGATGCGCACAGCTGGTTTGAAAGAGCCCGTTGTGATGAACATTTAAAAAAGTTTCGTAAAGCTTACCGGGGATTTCAAGTAGCTAAACAGCTTTTGCCCACTGTCCCTTATCCATATCTTTCGATAGCTGATTTGCTACAATATCAACTAGAAAAAACAGACGAAGCTGAAAGCTATCTCAAAGAAGGCATGAAGCATCTCCCGAGCGACATGACAATTCGAGGAAGACTAGGCGATTTATACGTCGCGAATCAAAGGTACGAAGAAGCTATTGCTCTGTATAAAGAAGGCTTAAAAATAGAAGAAGATGCCCTTATGTATTTGGGCTTATCTTATGCGTATCTAGAAACAGATGAACATTTAACGGCCGTTGATACGCTCACGCTTATTGCGCAGAAGTTTTCATCGAACAGCGACGTCATGTTGGATGCAGGCAGCATGCTTTTAGATGCAGCAAAAGAGAAGAAGCTAGACAACCAAACGATAGAGTTTGGATTTGCTCTTTATGAAGAAGGAATTCATTTTGCTCAAACAGCGCTAGATGAAGTGTTAGAAGCATATACGAGTTATTTAGAAGACACGGCTTTACTGACTCGTGGAATTAAGTTCTTAACTGCAGAACATCAAGAGCACCCTAATGAGATTTTGTACATGTGCTATTTAGGTATATTATACGAACAAGCCAAGCAGCTAACAAAAAGTGAGAAACTTTATCAGCAAGCGCTTCGTATCGAGCAAGATGCTTTGCCATATTATCGGTTAGGTGAAATATATCAATCAATGAATCGCATCACTGAAGCAAAAGAGGCCTTCCAAAAATGCTTAACTCTTGATAAAACATTTGAAGCCGCTTGTATGAAGCTTGCCGAAATGGCTTGTGAAGAACAAAATCGAACGGCTGAAAGGAATTGGCTGCTTCAATGGATACAGCTGAATCCTATGGAAGTAAACGTTGAGCACGCAGCTTCACTTTGTGAAACAGGGAAAGAGTATGAAGAGCTGTTAGAGGTATTAAAAAGCGTAGAGGAAATTGTGCTGCCCCAATGGCTCGCTGACAGCCAAGCTCATGTGTATCGCCTAAAAGGAGACATTTCACAGGCTGAAACGTATTTAGAGAAGGCGCTTGAACTAGATCCACAGAATCTTGTTATTCGCCATCATCAGGCAAAATGGCTCATCATGGAGCATAGATATGAAGAAGCTAGAACAATTCTTACAGAGCTACTAAGTGAGGATCCGGAAGATTACGCTCTATTTCAAACGTTCATGTCTAGCTTTCCAAATGGAAAAAAACTGTCCGGGCTTACGGCAAATTTAAAAAAGATAAAAATGGAAAAACGAAGCAAAAGCATGCTGTTTAAAAACGCAGCGGAGGCTTTAAATGAGTATGCCGATTCGATCGTAGAAGAGCAGCAAGGATCTATCTTCAAACGAAGCTTAGCAAAGTTCAAAGCAAAAGCAAAAACGGTTACGCTACTTGGCTTAACGATTGAACTGTATGAACTGGCTATAAAAACGGATCGGAATAATAAAGAGGCTGTGCATGCATTTGCGGCTTTTTACGAAGAGAAAGGATTGATTGAAGATAGCATCACCGTGCTGAAAAAATCGCTGCATCAAAGCTGGGATTTTGATGTTGCCTATCATTTAGCCAATATACTCGTTAATATCCATGAAAATGAACAGGCTGCACATGAAGCGCTAAACTTAGTTCAAAAACTTCTTGAACAGCAGCCATATCATATAGATTTGCAGATATACCGAGCATTTATTTTGAGTAGCCTTGAAGAGGTAGAAAAATCGGAGGCAGCTTTTCAAGAATTACTTCAGCAGGAGATTTATCAGCCTGACATATATGCAGGATTAGCAAAACTATATAATAAAACGGAACGTTATCATGAAACTGTTCAGCTTCTTCAAAAAGCAATTGAACAGCGTCAAGAGTATGAAGGGATGTATACCGATTTAGGTATCGCGTATCATTTAGAAGGTGAAACGGAAGCAGCAGCTTCGCTTATGATAACCAGAGTAGAAAGTGGAGACGAAGATCTTTTTATTCGCTATAACTTGGCATGCTATCTAGCTGTTCTTGGAAAAACTGCTTCTGCTCAGGAAGAGTTGGATTATGTTTTAGCGCACGATGAAACGGGAGAATTTTATGAAATGGCTATGGAAGACGATGAACTAAAAGGATTAACGGTAAGAAGGTAAAAAAAAGAAGCTGGGTTTCAGCTTCTTTTTTTATCCCTCTTTTGCACCTTGTCTTTTCAAAGAAATGGATTCGGAAATTTCCAGTGTAAGAATGATAATGGTGCCAAGAACTAATCCGTTGCTTAAAAACGTAGTAACTAAAGGAGGCAGTGTTGAAAAAGCTTGAGAAGGCAAAAACATAACCCCTATCCCCGACAGCAACGCAATACCGGCTTTTTTCATTGCTTTTTCGGGCTGTTTGGCATGCTTGAATTCTCCAATTCCAAGAGCCATCATACCTGTAAAAACAGGAAAGATTGCCGCGTATCCGACGGCAGGAGGAAGAGCGGACATAATGGACGTTAAAGGAGTAAAGATACTCAGAAAAAGCAAAAGACACGATGCTACAATAAAAGGAACTCGGCTATAAAGATTTGTAGCTGAAATAAATCCACCGGAACCTGAAATAGGAACGGCACCGACACCTGAAAACAATCCTCCAAGCAGCTGACTTATACCCGAAACCATCCCGGAACGCTTAATATTGTCTTTTTCAATTTTTTCTCCTTTGTGCTTATAAACAGACTCAACAACACGAATAGAAGCGAGCATGTTTGTAATTAAAATGAGCGTCACAAAAAAAGCAGTAACAACCATATTCCATTCAACGCGAGGAGCTCCAAATACGAACACTTTAGGTATGTAAAATAACTGCGCCTGAAACTCGATAGGTTTAGCTAACCCTAGTATTGCAAATACTCCCCAGCCTACACCAATACTAATAATAATGCTAAGCTTATTTAACGTCCGGTGCGATAATAAATAAAAAGTCAGCAGCAAAATCGCAGCTGAAGCCAGCGCAATTGGAAGTTTAATAGCTGAATTCATTTCTGTAATGCCAAACATTCCTTTTAAAAAGGAACCGCTTAGCTGCGTCACTAATAAAATTAAATATGTACCGGTAACTGTCGGGGTAAAGTATTTTGCTAGTTTATCAATGAGACCAAGCAGGCTCATCAAAATAGCAATTATCCCGCTTATAAGGAGGGTGAACTGCAGCACGCGGAGCGTTTCAGAGTGAGAACCAAACAGAACGG
Source organism: Priestia sp. MDV22-iso46 (assembly GCF_058629175.1). Classification (NCBI taxonomy): domain Bacteria; kingdom Bacillati; phylum Bacillota; class Bacilli; order Caryophanales; family Bacillaceae; genus Priestia; species Priestia sp. MDV22-iso46. The sequence continues at coordinate 1,498,428 of NZ_JBZVWT010000001.1, read as the reverse complement.
TTCCAAGGCTCGCATACAGAGAAAAGACGCCCCACCAAACGCCAGCTGGCCCTTCCATGATTGGGTATTTATGCCCTATAAATACCTGCAAGAGCCCGGATAAAGCTAAAATAAATAACGTTCGCTGTAAAAATTGAATAGAATCCGCTGCGTTTAAATGAAACTGAGAAGCAATTACAATAGGAACAATCATACTATTAGAAATCATAAATAAAAACCATTGTAGTGAAGCAATGGAAACTCGAAACATTCTTAACACCTCAATTAATGCCGACGAGCGGCTGAATGAACCAACAGGCTGCTCTATTATTTTACCATGGGATTTCCAATTTGTAAGCGATATCTTGTTAAAAGGAAGATGAATGAAGTGTCAAAAAATTCAATATATTGTTGTAAAAAGAAGAAAGATAATTTATAATTTTCTTACAATTATAAATTATAAACATAAGAATAATTTATAATGAACTGACTAACAGTCAAGGAAGGAGGAGGAATAAGACAAATGAAACTATACCTGTCGGTTGATATGGAAGGAATTACGGGACTCGTCGATCACACAAATGTTCTGCGACAGAAAGAAAATTATGAAAGAAGCCGCAAAATAATGACGGATGAAGCAAATGCAGTAATTTATGCAGGATTTAGAGAAAAGTGCTCAGAAGTTGTGGTAAATGACAGTCATTCGAGTATGAATAATCTCCTTGTTGAACGGCTTCATCCAGAAACTCAGCTTATTTCAGGGAGCGTAAAACCATATTCAATGGTACAGGGATTAGATCAGACTTTTGATGGTGCTATGTTTCTAGGGTATCATGCTAAAGCATCCATGCCTGGTGTCATGTCTCATTCAATGATATTTGGTGCTCGCAATATGTACATAGACGATACGAATATTGGAGAGTTAGGCTTCAACGCATACGTCGCAGGCTATTACGGCGTGCCAGTTTTAATGGTAGCCGGTGATGACCAAACGGCGCTGGAAGCACAGCAGCTTATTCCAAACGTGACGACCGCTATCGTCAAACAGGCCATTTCACGTTCTGCAGCCAAAACATTAACCCCTAAGAAAGCAGAACAATTACTTCAAGAAAAAACAGCCGCAGCTATTCAACACAAACACCTTGTTAAACCTTTAAATCCACCTAAACATCCAACCTTACGAATAGAATTTGCAAATTATGGTCAAGCAGAGTGGGCGCATTTAATGCCGGGAACAGAAATTGAGCCTGGAACGACGACCGTTCGGTTTCAAGCAAAAGATATTTTAGAAGCTTATCAGGCCATGCTTGTTATGACTGAATTAGCTACGCGCACAACATTCTGTTAGAAGGTGGGATAAAGGTGAAAAGTTATATTTTGAAACGATTTTTATCCATGCTTGTTACGCTGTGGGTAATTATGACCTTAACCTTCTTTTTAATGCATTCGATTCCTGGATCTCCATTTAATGAAGAACGAGCGACAAGCGATGCAGTTCAAAAAAACCTGGAATCATTTTATCACTTAGATGAGCCGCTAGCTGTGCAATATATTCTTTATTTAAAATCCATTGTTACCTTTGACTTTGGTCCTTCCATTAAACAGCCGTCTCAAACGGTTAACGACCTTTTAGGAAGAGGGTTTCCCGTGTCATTTGAACTTGGAATGGTGACGTTAATTCTTGCGGTGATTTCCGGTATTACACTAGGCATTATCGCTGCTCTTAGAAGGAATGGAATAATTGATTACATGGCGATGAGCATAGCAGTTATCGGATTGTCGGTTCCAAATTTTGTTATGGCCACGTTGTTAATTCAACAGCTTTCTGTCAATTTGAAAATTTTACCTGCCGCTACGTGGACAAGCCCTTTACATATGATTCTTCCGACTCTAGCTCTTGCCACAGGTCCTATGGCTATTATTGCACGTTTGACTCGCTCAAGCATGATAGAAGTACTAACTCAAGATTATATTCGAACAGCGCGTGCAAAAGGGCTTTCGCCAGTAAAAATTGTATTTAAGCATGCGCTTAGAAATGCTTTAATGCCCGTTATAACAGTTCTTGGAACGATTGCAGCCAGCGTATTAACCGGCACATTTGTTATTGAACAAATCTTTGCTATTCCTGGCATGGGAAAATATTTTGTGGACAGTATTAATACGAGAGACTACCCGGTAATTATGGGCACGACGGTCTTTTACAGTTCGATTCTCATCATTATGCTTTTTTTAGTAGACATTGCTTACGGAATACTTGATCCACGAATCAAACTGTATAAGAAGGAGGGATAACGTGCTGGAAAAACAGGAGTATAAGCAAATTCCTGATGAGTGGTTTGTGACAAAGAAAAAAAAGAAATCTGAAGCTGAAGCAGTTGTAAGGCCGAGTCTTTCTTATTGGCATGATGCTTGGCGCAGGCTTGTAAAAAACAAGTTGGCCATGCTGGGTCTCTTTTTTTTAGTCATTCTCGTTGTGATGGCTATATTCGGTCCTATGTTTTCACCCTACAGTGTAACGAAAGCTTCTTTTACAGAGCAAAACCTTCCTCCTTCAGCTAGTCATTGGTTTGGAACGGATGACTTAGGCAGAGATATGTACACTCGGACATGGTATGGAGCTAGAATCTCTTTATTTGTAGGACTGATGGCAGCGCTTATTGATTTTATCATCGGTGTCATTTACGGGGGATTCTCAGGCTACAAAGGCGGAAAAACAGATAATGTCATGATGCGCGTAATTGAAATTTTATACGGTCTTCCTTATTTATTAGTGGTGATTTTACTAATGGTAGTCATGGGCCCCGGGCTTTCTACGATTATTGTGGCACTTTCCGTTACAGGTTGGATCGGGATGGCGAGAATTGTACGGGGGCAAGTATTGCAAATAAAAAACTATGAATACGTGCTTGCATCCAAAACGTTTGGAACAAAAACTAGTCGTATCATTAAGCGAAACCTGCTTCCAAATACGATGGGGCCGATTATCGTTCAAATGACACTAACCGTACCAACTGCCATTTTTGCTGAAGCTTTTTTAAGCTTTTTAGGGCTGGGTGTACAGGCTCCTTATGCCAGCTGGGGAGTAATGGCAAACGATGGTTTATCAACGATTCTATCAGGCTATTGGTGGCGTTTGTTTTTTCCCGCTTTTTTTATTTCTCTTACCATGTTTGCTTTTAATGTCCTTGGAGACGGACTGCAAGATGCACTTGATCCGAAATTAAGGAGGTAAGCAAATGGAAAAAATGATCCAAATCAAAAACTTACACGTACAGTTTTCAACTTACGGAGGGCGAGTTCAAGCTGTAAGAGGCGTTAGTTTTGATTTACATAAAGGAGAAACACTAGCGATTGTCGGAGAGTCAGGGTGCGGAAAAAGCGTAACATCTCAAAGTATTATGAGGTTAATTCCGACACCTCCGGGCAGGATCACAAGCGGATCTATTTTATTTAAAGGCCAGGATTTAACGAAACTATCAGAAAAGAAAATGCGAGACATTCGAGGCGCTGATATTTCGATGATTTTTCAGGATCCTATGACTGCGCTTAACCCAACTCTTCGCGTAGGTGAGCAAATTGCAGAAAATATTATGCAACATGAAAACATTTCAAAAGAAAAAGCCAAAGAAAAAGCATTTGAAATGCTGGAGCTAGTCGGAATTCCAAATCCTAAAGAACGCCTAAAGCAATATCCTCATGAATTTAGCGGGGGAATGAGACAGCGTATTGTCATTGCAATGGCTCTTGTATGCAATCCCGAAGTGCTCATTGCTGATGAACCTACCACAGCTCTTGACGTCACGATACAAGCGCAGATTTTAGAATTGTTTAAGGATATTCAGCAGAAAACGGATGTCTCTATTGTTTTAATTACCCATGATTTAGGTGTAGTTGCTCAGGTAGCTGACCGTGTTGCCGTAATGTATGCAGGAAAGATTGTAGAAATTGGAACAAGAAGAGACATCTTTTATACGCCGCAGCATCCGTATACAAAAGGATTGCTGCGTTCAGTTCCTCGGTTAGATTTATACGAAAGTGAACTTGTGCCTATTGCAGGATCACCTCCCGATTTATTTGCACCTCCATCCGGATGTTCGTTCGCACCTCGCTGTCCTTACGTAATGGAAGTGTGTGACCGCATGTATCCTGCGTCGACAAAGCTGAAAGAAAGTCACCAAGTGCACTGCTGGCTTCAAGATGAGAGAGCCCAAAAATTTGTAACAACTATAAGCTAGATTTATAGATGAATAGAGAACTTATGAAAGAGGGGGAAATGATGAAAAAAATAGGGTCTTTACTAATGATGTGTGTACTTATATTTGCACTTGCTGCCTGTACGGCCACAAAAGATTCAGGCGCGGAGCCAGAAAAGAAAAGCAGTACAGCAAAAGAAGACGGTAAGGTCCTTTATATGAATAATGGCGCAGAACCTACGTCTTTTGATCCACCTATTGGATTTGATTCATATTCATGGAATATGCTTAATAACTTAATGGAAGGGCTGACTCGTTTAGGAAAAAGCGATGAGCCTGAAGGAGCAATGGCCGAGAAATGGGATATCTCTGAGGACAAAAAGGTCTATACGTTTCATTTACGAAAAGATGCTAAATGGTCAAATGGAGATGACGTGAAAGCAAGTGATTTCGTATTTGCTTGGAAGAGGCTGTTAGATCCTAAGACGGGTTCTCCAGCGGCATTTTTAGGTTATTTCATCCAAGGTGGAGAAGAATTTAATACGGGTAAAGGTAGTGCTGATCAAGTAGGGGTAAAAGCGCTAGATGACAAAACCTTTGAAGTTACGCTTAAAAGCCCTCAAGCCTATTTCTTAAGCGTAGTTTCCAATCCAGCGTTCTTCCCAATTAATGAAAAAGTAGCAACAAAAAATCCGAAATGGTTTGCAGAAGCAGATTCGTTTGTTGCTAATGGTCCCTTCAAATTAACTCAATGGAAGCATAACAGTAATCTAGTCATGGAAAGAAACGATCAGTATTGGGACGCTGAAAATGTAAAGCTCGACAAGGTAAAATGGGTAATTGTTGAAAATACAAACACAGAATATCAAATGTATCAAAATGGAGAACTAGATGTTTCTGAAATTCCATCGGATTTAAGTGAAAAGCTGCTGAAAGATGGAGATGTTCATATCGAAGACCAAGCGGGAACTTACTTCTATCGCTTTAACTTAGATAAAGAGCCCTTTCAAAACAAAAATATCCGTAAAGCATTTGCAATGGCTGTAGATCAAGATCAAATTGTTAATTTTGTTACAAAGAATAAAGAAAAACCAGCTCGTGGGTTCGTATCTTACGGATTTAAAGATGCAGATGGAAAGGATTTCCGCAAAACGAGCGGCGACTTATTAAAAACAGATGGCAAAGAAGCAAAAGCACTTCTGAAAAAAGGAATGAAAGAAGAAGGATATAAAAAGCTGCCAGCTATTACGCTAACATACAGTACAGACGATACGCATAAAAAAATAGCAGAAGCACTGCAGCAAATGTTCAAAGAAAATCTAGGCGTAGATGTGAAGCTTGCCAATATGGAATGGAATGTTTTCCAAGAAGAACAAAAAGCGTTAAAGTTTCAGCTGTCACGAAGTTCATTTTTAGCTGATTATGCAGATCCAATTAACTTTTTAGAGAGCTTCCAGAGGGGTCATTCAATGAACCGTACAGCTTGGAGCAATAAAGAATATGATGAGTTAATTAAACAAGCTATGAACGAAACGGATAATAAAAAACGTTTTGAGCTTATGTATAAAGCAGAAGGTATTTTATTTGATGAGATGCCGATCATTCCTATCCATTTCTACAACTATGTGTTTTTAATCAAAGATAACGTATCTGGAATTGTTCGTCATCCTGTTGGCTATTTAGATTTGAAGTGGGCAGATAAACAGTAAAGTGGAACTTTTCGTCAGAGGGGATTTCAATTCCCTTCTGACCCAAGTTTCACTTTCTTCATTTCTTTACACAAAAGGAGTGTAACAAATGATAAAACCAAAACCATTACAAAAAGGTGATACAGTAGCTGTTATTGCACCTGCTAGTCCGCCTAATCAGCACAATCTAAAAAAAGGAATAGAATATTTAAGGGAAATAGGATTAAACGTAGTAACAGGCGCGCATTTATATAAAAAAAACGGGTACTTGGCAGGGACTGATGAACAGCGAGCAGCCGATATACATGCGATGTTTGCCAATAAGGAAGTAAAGGCAATTATCTGTGCATGCGGAGGGTACGGGACTGCTAGGCTTGCCTCGCAATTAAACTACGATTTAATTAAGCGAAACCCAAAGGTTTTTTGGGGGTATAGCGATATTACGTTTTTACATACGGCTATTCATCAGCGCACAGGTTTGGTTACCTTTCACGGGCCAATGCTTTCGTCGGATCTCGGAAAAGAAGATGTTCATATAGAGACGAAGCAAGCTTTTTATCAATTATTCTCTCACCGTTCTTTGTGCTATACGGATCAAATTAGTCCGCTCGACACTATTTGTGAAGGAGAAGTAACTGGTCAGCTGATAGGAGGAAATCTTACTTTGCTGGTAAGCACGCTTGGCACTCCATTTGAACTAGATACAAAAAATCGAATTTTATTTATTGAAGATATTGATGAAGAGCCGTATGAAATTGACCGCATGATGACACAGCTGTATATGGCCAATAAACTGCAGGATGCAGCGGGAATTATTATCGGAGATTTTCATAACTGCTATCCTAAAAAACGTAAGGAGTCGCTTTCATTAGAAGAGGCATTAACAAGTTACCTGACTTCTTTAAAAAAGCCTGTTATGAGAGGGTTTCGCATCGGGCATTGCTCTCCTCAAACAGCTGTGGCGATTGGAAGCTATGCCACGATGTCGACTTATGAACGAATGGTGGAATTTGAATCCGGTATTACATTACCAAAAGATAAAGTCGAACGCTGAAGGTTAAACCTGCGGGGAGGATAAATAAGTGATGGATAAAAAAGCGTATTACGTTTGTGTAGCTGTGGCGACTGTTTGGACTTCCTATGACTCTAGCAGAGAAATAGATGACAATGCAATAAGTTTCCCAGTAAAACTGGATAAATGGCTAGAACAATTAACGTATACACGCCGGTTGGAGCTTTGTGAGAAAAATTTAGTTCAAACGCAGCTGTTACTAGGAGAAGAAGTATATGTAACGGAAATGAAAGGTAAATGGGCAAAAATCGTTATTCCTTCTCAGTTTTCTTCTAAAGATGAAAGAGGATATCCCGGGTGGGTTCCTTTCCACCAACTGATTTCTCAAGCTGAATATTTTCCATTGAATAAACCAACGGCAGTGGTATCAGCAACGATTGCGACCCTGCACCTAGCGGAAGAAGCCTTGCAAATTAGTTATCAAACGCAGCTGCCTCTTTTAAAAGAAGATAAAGAATGGCTACAAGTTCAAACGCCGGTTGGCAGTGGGAGAATAAAACGTCAAGATGCTGTTGTAATAGAGGATAGAAACCGTAAAGTAAAAGGAACTGGGGATATGATTATTGCAGCAGGAGAACAGTTTTTGAATCTTCCATATTTATGGGGTGGCATGAGTGCCTGGGGATATGATTGTTCCGGGTTTGCCTATGCTACTCATAAAGCAAACGGATATCTTATTCCAAGAGATGCAACCGATCAAGCAAGGCAAGGAAAAGAAGTAGGGTTAGCCTCTATTCAACCTGGAGATTTGCTGTTTTTCGCTCATGAAAAAGGTGAAGGGGCTATCCACCATGTTGGTATTTATTATGGTAAAGGAAAAATGCTTCATTCACCTAAAACAGGTAAAACCGTTGAACTGATTGAATTAAAAGGAACGCTTTATGAAGAAGAGCTGTGCGCAGCCCGGCGCTATTATTAGGAGGTGGCAGTTATGACAACGAAGCATTTGTTAGAAGTAAAGCAGCTGAGCAAATATTTTCCGATTACGAATAAGCAGGTTTTGAAAGCAGTAGACGGCGTGTCTTTTCATATTTCAAAAGGAGAAACCTTTGGACTTGTTGGTGAATCCGGCTGCGGAAAATCAACTGCCGGGCGAACAATCATTGGATTGTATAACCGTACATCAGGAGAGGTGCTTTATAAAGGGAAAAACGTGCATGAGCTATCAGAGAAAGAAAAATTTGCTTTTCATCGTAATATGCAAATGATTTTTCAAGATCCATATGCTTCACTAAACCCTCGTTCTACCGTGAAGGAGATTATCTCAGAACCAATGGAGGTTCACGGACTTTATTCGAATAAAAAAGAGATGCTGAACCGCGTGTATGAGTTGCTAGAAGATGTCGGGCTAAATCGTGATCATGCCAATCGCTATCCTCATGAATTCAGCGGCGGGCAGCGCCAGCGTATAGGGATTGCAAGAGCTTTAGCACTAAATCCAGAATGCATTATTGCAGACGAACCTATTTCTGCTTTAGATGTGTCTGTACAGGCTCAAGTAGTTAATTTATTAAAAAAACTCCAAAAAGAAAAAGGATTAACTTATTTATTTATTGCACATGACTTGTCGATGGTAAAGCATATAAGCAATCGTATTGGAGTTATGTATTTAGGGCATTTAGTAGAATTAACAACAAGTTCGGAGCTGTATCAAAAACCGCTTCACCCTTACACTCAAGCTCTACTGTCAGCTATTCCTATCCCTGATCCTGACGTTGAGGATAATCGGAAGCGGATTGTTCTTAAAGGAGAATTACCGAGTCCAATTAACCCGCCCTCTGGCTGCGTGTTTAATACACGCTGTCCTCTTGCAGTAGCAGCCTGTAAGACTCAAAAGCCAGAGTGGCAGGAAGTTGAAGACAATCACTTTGTAGCCTGTCACTTATACAATCAAAAGATAATGAGTAACAACTATATTGAAACAGCTGCGACAAAATGATGGAAAGAGCGAGAATGAAAATAGAAGATGCAGTTACTACATGGAAGCGGAGTAATAATGGACTTATACGTATTCATATTGAAGGAAAAGAATCCATACAGATTAATTCTTTTATCCAACAACGAGCAGCAAGTACAATCAAGCTGCTGCTTGCAATAGAAGCGTTTCGTCAAATTGATGAGGGCATCTTGGCTTTAACATCTGTCATTCAAAGAATGGAAAAAAACACGGTTGGTGGAGCAGGTATACTTAGAGCTCTTCCGCGGTTAACACATATTAAAGTGGAAGAGCTGCTTACCCTTATGATAATTGTTTCTGACAACACAGCTACAAATGAGCTCATTTCTTTAGTAGGATTTGAAAAAATTAACGAATGTGCTAAAAATCTAGGATTAAAGAAAACTGTTTTAAACCGCTATATGATGGACGAAATCGCTGTTGAAAAAGGGGTTGATAATTATACGTGTGCCTCTGACGTAGTAAAGTGTTTAAGGGAAATATATGAAGGAAACCTTTTGCAAAAATCTAGTCGCGAAAAAATAATGAGAATGTTAGAAATGCAGCAGTTTCAGCATAAGCTTCCAGCACGTATAGGATCAGCGTTTCAAGCTGCGAATAAGACTGGAGAACTACAGGGAGCAGAACATGATAGTGCTATTCTCATGCGAGGTAACGAAACGTATTATGCCGTTGTTTTGATAGATGGACTAAGTGACAATGAACAGGGAAGGAGATTAATTGCTGATATTGGATACCTTCTGTCATCTAACATCTAAAAATCTTTTAACCATATACTTCAATAAGCGAGATTGGTTTGCTCCCTTTTATTTAATGTCTTCTATCAAAGAAAAACTCACATTTACTAATAATAAATGCTTGTCTTCTCAGATTTTGGCGAGGCCGTTGTTTGCTGTGCTGGATTTGTGCTAGTAATAGATAAACATGTTCTTTTTCATGAAATTTTATGAAAAAATAATGATAAATCATTCATCCTATACCAACTTATTCGTATTTTTTATATAATAGAATAATAGTATATATTTTAAACGAATAGTGAATGTCTATGCAAAGCAGCAAGGATCATGAAATTATTCGATTCATAAATGGTGGTGTATGTATGGCAAACGAACATGTAATGATAGATATTATAAAAGCATTTAAACGCAATTCAACTGAATCCATTGCCATGGATTTAATTAAGGAAGTGCGAGGGACATTTAGTCCATTACCTAAATATATAGCGGATTTAATTGATGAGCTGAGAAAATTAAATTTAAAAGACGAAGTGATCAGTGTAATCTTGTATCAATCTGTATATGTGGCAGATCATCAATTTAATATTAAAGATACCATTACCAATCGTCAGTTTGTAAAAGATACGATTGAAATGGGCAGAAGATGGGTGCATCAGTACGGCCGAATTGAAACAGTAGAAGAAGCAATTCATATTGCAGAGCAAGTGTCTACAAAAGAGGACTTGCCTCATCATTTGCAAACAGCAACAATTGACGAAAAAATTACGCTTGAGGTGCAGCTTGATCATCAAACGTATGAAATGTTAAAAAATATAGCGGTTTATTATGATCATCATTCCTATGAACAGTCAATGACTGTAGCAATTAATCGTTTATATACGCAGCTGCGCGATGCACAATCAAAGAATAGTTAAATGTCAAATCTCACATGTTCCGTGCACCATGTGAGATTTTTTAAGATGTGAAAGAGGCGCAGATGAAAATGTCTTGCTCCATCATTCACCAAAAGGAGGGAGAACATAGATGAGGGTATATTTATCTCCTCTTCAAAAAAAAGATGCTTCTAAAGTTTTTGCATATTGGTCGGATGAAGAGGTTACTAGATATATGAATATTGAGCCCTTTACGACGCTTTATCAAGCGGAAAGCATGATTGCACTTCTCCAAAGTTTGACGAAAGAAGGGAAAGCAACACGCTATGCTATTCGATTAAAGACTTCCGATGAGATCATTGGAACCTGCGGTCTAAACCGTATTGATTATGTTAAAAAGCAAGCAGAGATTGGGTATGATTTAGGCAAACCTTTTTGGAAAAAAGGCCTCATGACAGAAGCGCTCTGCCTTTTGCTAGAAAAAGCTTTTGAAGAGTTTCATATACAAGAAATTGAAGCAAAAGTTGATCCTAATAATAAAGATTCAATTACTCTTTTAAAAAAATTTTCGTTTCAACTAGAAGAGGCGTATGAGTCAGATGATTGTACTTGTTTATACACCGTCAACAAGGAAAAAGTGAGCGCGATATTGTCAGGACGTTCAAAAGGTAAGAAGTAAATCAAGCATAAGTTCTTTTGAAATAGTAAATATTTTTAGGCCTTAACCGATAACAAAGAAAAGAACGAATTGAAGGAAGGTCATGAATGAATCATCATACACATTTACTAGAAGGGACGTACAATGAGTTACTCGTTACACTCTCTTTCCTTATCGCTATTACTGCGGCGTACGCTTCTTTTGGGTTAGCTAATCGTGTGAAAATTTCCCGGGCAAAATTTATTCAGTTTTGGTTAATCAGCGGGGCATTTACATTGGGAATAGGCATTTGGTCAATGCATTTTATCGCCATGCTTGCTTTTCACTTGCCCGTAGATGTTTCATATAATTTATGGTTTGTTCTTCTCTCAATCTTGGGAGCGATAACGGGATGTTATATAGGCCTCTACCTCATTCACAAACAAAAGAAAAGTATAAAAGCACTTATCATTGCAGGGAGCTTTATGGGAGCTGGAATTGTTTTTATGCACTATTTGGGCATGATGGCTATGGAGCCAATTATGATTTCATATGATCCATTTATCGTTTTTCTCTCTATTCTTATTGCTGTTGCTGCTTCTAATACAGCTTTGTGGCTTGGTTTTTATTCAAAGCTAAATGAAGGGAAGCTTACCGTTTTTGCTAAGGTTATTTGTTCTACTATTATGGGCATTGCTATTGCAGGTATGCACTATACGGGCATGCAGGCAGCTTCTTTTTCAGGAATGTCAATGTCTGAACACTCAAACGGCTTTGCCTTAAATCCAATATATTTATCCGTCGTTATTGTTTTTTTTATTGTGTGCCTATTTACGGCTGTGTTTTTAACCATTTTTATGGATCGACGCGTACAAAAACAAGAAGTTTTAAAATGGGCTTTTTTTGAATCCGCCCTGGATGCTATTTTGGTAATCGATGAAAAAAGACATGTTTTATCGCTCAATTATGCAGCGGAAACGCTTTTCTCTCTTAAAGCATCAGATGTAATCGGGAGTAATGTTGTTAAGCTGCTGCCCTTCTATGAATTTTCTTCTCTACAAGATGGACGAACTGAGCACTCCCTTTTGATAAGTAATAGAGAAGTTACGGTTGAGATAACGGTGATGGCGGTAGGAATTGAAGAGACGGTTGAGTATATGCTGTATATCCGCAATATGACGCAAGAGCGCGAAGCGGAAAAAACGTTGATTGAAGCAAAAAATCGCTATGAAAACTTGTTTTACTCCTCTCCATTGGCAATTATGGTCCATCGAGAAGAAGAGGTCGTGTCTGTGAATGATGCTATGATTCAGCTTTTAGGAGTAACGGAAGACCAGCTCGTTGGTAAATCGTTATATGATTTCTTTTCATCTGAACAAGTTCCTGATATTAAAAAAGGATTGAAGGCAGTAAAGGATAGAAAAGATGAGCCAAGATCTCCATTAGCTCAGTTGAAAATGTTTAATGCGTTAGGTAAGGAACTCTTCTTAGAAGTAAAATCTACGCTCATTCAAATTAATGGAGAGACGCTTTTTCAGACAGTAACTAGAGATGTAACGGAACAGAAAAAAGCTCAAGAATCGCTTCAATACATGGCTTTTCACGATATGCTAACAGATTTACCAAATCGAAGTATGTTTTCAAGCATTGTAGAGAAATCCATTGATTCAGCAGCTACTTCAGGAAAAAAGCTTCATTTCTTATTTTTAGACCTAGATCGTTTCAAACAGGTAAATGACACGCTTGGTCATCATGCTGGAGATCAGCTTATGCTTCAGGTTGTTGATCGAATGAAGAGCTGCCTAAGAAACCAAGATGTGCTTTCGCGTTTTGGAGGAGATGAGTTTTTAGTTTTGCTGCATGATAGGACTGATGAAGAAGTGAAAAAAATCTGTCAATCATTAAATGACTGCTTATCCACTCCTTTTGTAGTGCTATCGAGAGATGTTTATTTAGGGGTAAGCATCGGAGTTAGTTTATTTCCTAAAGATGGAAAGTTGCTTGAAGTGCTAGTTCGCCATGCTGATTTAGCGATGTACGAAGTCAAAAAACAAGGGCGTAATCATTATCTGTTTTATCAAAAAGAAATGCAGGTTCATACTACGCGAAGAATGAGAATTGAAGATGGGTTACGCAAGGCTTTTGAGCTGGGCGAAATGGAGCTTCACTATCAGCCGAAAGTCAATATTCAAAGTGGCCATATTGTTGGAGTGGAGGCTTTAATCCGGTGGACTCATGCCGAGATGGGCGTCATTTCTCCCGCAGAATTTATTCCGATTGCTGAAGAAACAGGCGTTATTGTTACACTGACGAAATGGGTATTAAAAAAAGCGTGCCATCAAAATAAGTATTGGCAGCTTCAAGGACTTCCTCCCTTAAAAATGAGTGTGAACATATCAAGCGTTGATTTTGGTACAACTGATTTTGTTGATTATGTGTTAGGTGTCTTGCGTGAAGTAGAGTTAGAATCACGATATTTAGAACTTGAAATTACAGAAAGTGTAACGATGAAGCATGTTGAGCAAACAATCGAAAAGCTACAAATCTTAAAAGATGCAGGAGTATTTATTTCGATTGATGATTTTGGCTCAGGATACTCCTCGTTCAGCTATATTCAGAAGCTACCTATTCATACGCTGAAAATTGACCGGTCTTTTATTAAAGATTTAGATCCTAATACAACGGAAGTATCGATTGTCAGAGCCATTATTACACTAGCCAAAAGTTTGCAGCTATCCGTCGTAGCAGAAGGTGTAGAAGAAGTTGAACAAGTAGAACTTCTTCATAAAGAAAAATGTGATGAGGTGCAGGGATACTATTTCTCCAAACCGATTTCAGCGGAGGAATTTTATGAGAAATTTCATAAAATCGAAGAGAAAATGGAATTTGTTCATTAATGTAAAAAGCCGTTCTTATTTAAAAGAACGGCTTTTTACATTTAAGGTCAGAACTAACAGTTTATACAATACATAGATTCCAAGGTATGCACCGGTTAATAAAAAAGCTGAATTTAAAAAGATTGCATGAATGCTCGTCATAAAAACAGTATGGTTTTTTAAAATACGATAGATAGAAGCAGCAGCTATATTTCCAAATACTAGCGCTGAAAGAAGGGCTAGCGTATTAAAAACTAGCTCTGCTCCTTTCCATTTGAGTGAGAAAAAGAGCATGATAATAGGAATAATAATACTTCCAGAAACTAACAGAAAAATCAATGGACCATCTCCAATACGTTATCTTATTACAGTTACATACGATAATGTTTTTGCTTATTTTTAGATAGTCTTCCCTTTTTATAGTCTGTTAAGCTTTTTTCTTCCATTTTTTACTTATATAAAAAAGTAAAATAATGGATAAAACCATTAAAATGATTTTGCCTTGCATAGATCCTTGTGAAATATGATAAACCGAATAAACTTCAATAAAAAGCGCTGGAATTTTTCCAAGTGCGCTAGCAGAAATGAATACGGCAAAGGAGCCTTTTCCTACAGCGCTGAAGAATGTAATGAGGCCTGATGGAACAAAGGGAAGTAAACGCAAAGAAAGAATCAATATAAAACTCTCTTTCCCTTGTACGCGCAGCAGCTTTAGCGACTTGGAGTGAGAAGGTGTTTTTGTATGAACAAGTGTACGGAAACCTTTTCGATACAGCCAAAAAGAGAGAGCTGCACCTAAAACTTCTCCAATAAAAGAAAGTAAAAATCCGTTCCAAAAACCAAATAATTTTACGTTTACGAACGTAAGGGGTGCGCTTGGAAATACGCCCGTAATGCTAATAAGAATGTTCAAGAGAATGCTGATAAACCCAGCTGCTTCTAAATGTTCAAGCAGAAATGTTTGAAGATAGTCAGTCATGGTTATACTCCCATTTATGTTTTACTTGTAGGGCTATTTTAGATGATTTTCTACTATTATATAATTTTTGGCATGAAATAAGTAGGTAAGCAGTTTATAAAAAACGAAACAGGGTAACTACTTACTAATGAAAGATGATTTACTGATTTGAAGGGATGGACAACTCATGTTGAAATTTTTGCTTGTTATTGTAGTTGTATTATTAATTATTATGATTTTTAAACGCTTTATCCGAAAATAAAAATGCTAACTAAGCAGCTCGTGAGATCTTTCTCACGAGCTCTTTTGCGGAGCTATTCAGTAGCTCAACAATACACTTTTTACCTGTGATGAATATCACTGCAGCTAGAGAAATGAAGGGGTAAGATAGAAATGGGAGGGAGGTATATGGAATTATTATTCTATCTCAGCACTTATTTATCAGGGGGAGCTATTGCATTATGGCTAATTAATGCAGCATTTAATGGATTATTAAAATAACAGAGGGAGAGAAAATGAACGATTCTAAAGGTATATTTAACGATAAAGAAAGAAAGCTTGCTCGCTATTTGGAGACGTACACAACTGAGCAGATTTTAACTGAAGCAGGCATGTCTTCGTCTGCTGCGCTATATGAGCTGAAAAAAATAAGATTACCGCGGGCAGTTGCTAATACGATTGTTTATTACGTACTGGCAACAAATAATCAAAAGCTGGTTATGTACAAACTGCTCATGTTAGCTGGCGTTTGTAAAAAGCTTGGCATTCAAGATGCACAGGCAGCCCTCACTTTTATCAAAAAATATTACGTTTGTCATCAGCATTTACACTAAAAAGTACATCTGTCTGAGGGGGAAAAGAGATGAATATTGTCCCGTTTAAGCAGCGTTCATCTGCAAAAAATGATCAAGGCAGAGAACAGCCGTTTCAATGTTTCATTGAGGGAGATCGATTTCAGTTAGATTTGTATATGACATATTTATTTCATCGCTGCCATTCTAGCAGGTATAGATATAACCGTGCTAACAGAAAGGGTAGGATGTAATGATAAGATACCAGTGGTAAGCGGCTTCATTTTTCCTGATGGAATAATGAAGCCGTTTGTTGTGTTAGAAAGAATGATTTACTATGATGTAGTTAATGATAAAAGAAAAAGGAAGGGAAGGAACGTAATGGATTTACATAAGTGGGAATATTGGATTTCAAAGCTCGAGCTTCAGCCTCATCCAGAAGGAGGGTTTTATAAACAAACCTATCGCTCCAATGATGAAATTTCTGATAAAGAAGTGTCATCGCAGTTTGATGATAAACGATTTCTATACACGAGTATTTACTTTTTATTAAGGTCTCAAGATGTATCGCATTTCCACCGGCTGCAATCAGATGAACTATGGTACTATCATGGGGGAAGCCCTTTAACCATTCATATTATTTACCGCGACGGAACCTATCAAGAAGTAAAACTAGGTACAAACTTAGAAAATGGAGAAGTTCCTCAATTTTTAGTTCCAAGAGATACGATTTTTGGTTCCTCTGTGGCAAATGAGAATACGTTTTCTCTCGTTGGATGCATGGTCGCACCAGGTTTTGATTTCCGTGACTTTGAATTATTCACAAAACAGCAGCTGCTTGATGAATTCCCCGAGCATGTTGTGATCATCGACAAATTAGGGTACGATAAATTGCCAAATGATTAAAAAGCATGCATCTCGGTTTGATGCATGCTTTTTTCATTTGAACCAGCCTTTTTCCTTAAAGCGAGTAATGGCTTCAATGCGGTTTTTTACTTCGAGTTTGTCCAGAATGGTAGAAATATAATTGCGCACCGTTCCAGTCTTAATAGATAGTTCGTCAGCAATTTCTTTTGTGTTTTTTCCATCAGCTACTAGAGCTAATACTTCTTTCTCTCTAGCTGTAAGAGGACTGGTAGATTCACTATATAAGTCATCCACTAATTCTGGAGCATAGAGGCGCCTGCCTGCCATCACGCTTCGAATGGAATTTGCGAGTTCTTCACTTGGACTATCTTTTAGTAAGTATCCGCTTACGCCTGCTTTCAAAGCTCTTTGAAAATAGCCGGAGCGAGCGAACGTTGTCAAAATGATGACTTTGCAGTTTAAATCTTTCAGTTCCTCTGCAGCTTCAAGTCCAGTTTTAAGAGGCATCTCGATATCCATTACGCATATATCTGGCTGGTGCTGCTTAGCAAGTGATACCGCTTGTTCCCCATTTGAAGCTTTTCCGACAACTTCCATGTCATCTTCTAAATTTAACAAAGAGCCTAAAGCCCCTAACATCATTTGCTGATCTTCGGCAATGACAATTCGAATCATAATTGTTCCTCCTTAATATGTTTAACGATGTTTGGAACTGTAATATGAATAATCGTCCCCCCTTGACTGGAGATATCAAGATGGCCGTTTACAAACTCCAGCCGTTCTTTCATTCCTAAAAGACCGTTTCCTTTCCAGCAGGTTTTCTTCGTATTAATACCAACTCCATTGTCTTCTACCGTTATGCCTACTTCTTTTGCAGACTGATGTAAAGTAATCGTGCAAACGGTGGCTTGACTATGTTTGACCACATTGGTTACTGCTTCTTTTAAGCACATGCTAAGAATATTTTCAATTAGCAACGACACATTCTCTAATGAAATGGCCTCTTCTCCTACAAACTTAATTTCGGCAGCTTCTAAAAGCTCCTGAACGCGTTTTAGTTCTTCACTAAGGCGGATTCCACGCATTTGAGAAACCATGTTTCTCACTTCATTAAGAGCCGTGCGCGCTGTTTGCTGGACATCTTTTAATTCTGATTTTGCTTTTTCAGGATCTTTTGTAATAAGTTTTCTTGCTAAATCACTTTTTAGACCGATAAGAGACAGCTTTTGTCCTAACGTATCGTGCAGATCGCGAGCTATCCGCTGGCGTTCTTCCTGTTTTACAAGCTCAGAAATACGTTTATTTGCATCTTCAAGCTGTTCTTCCAGCCGGTCTCGCTTCTTCCGATTATAAATGCTAAATGGCAGTACAATCACACTGATGGAAATTACAAAAATGAAAGGCAGCTGTTTTAAAAAGATCTCTTCTTGCATAACAACGTTAAAGTTTACCGAAATAACGGTGCTAATTAAATGAACAGCATACAAAGTAAAGAAAGCGAGCCGTTTTTGGATATTTCCAATAAAATAAGCGATAAAAAAAGCAAAGTAAAAGGCAAAGTAAATATAATTGAAAATAGTTGTCAGGGCTAAGGAAATAACGATTAACAAAGCCGTCCATACGTAAACGGACTTGTCCGTTGAAACAAATGCAAAACGATAGAAAATAAAAAATAAGATGGTGAGTAACGAACCAACAATAATGTGATTCATGGATGAAGACTGTAAGATAAAATAAAATGGTAAAATGGCAAATACCGTCCATATGTAAGGAGATAGCCCAGTGATTTTTTGGAAAAACGTATATTTTTTCATAAAGAACCTCGTTTACTTGTTAAAATACACTATTAGTTTACCACAAAGTAGAATGAAATAAGTTTAGACGGATAGATAAAACAGTCAAGCTTTTGAAAGCTTGACTGTTTTGTTTTATTAAAGTTCTGCTTTTGTTTGAGATGACATTCTGCTTGCTTTTGGTACAGCTGAGCGTGTTTTTATTTCTTTAAAGCTCACAAACATTTTATTTTCTTCATCCCATAGACGGAATCGAAGAGAGCGAAGACTTGTTGCGAGTGTAATGGTTGGTACATTTTGAAGAGGCTGTGTGTGTTGATGAACAGCTTCAAGCTTATAGTTGGGCACTCTTGGGCTTAAATGATGTACATGGTGAAACCCAATATTGCCTGTTAGCCATTGCAATAGTTTTGGAAGCTTGTAAAATGAACTTCCTTCAACGGCTGCTTTTACATAATCCCAGTGCTCATCTTCTTCAAAATAAGAGTCTTCAAACTGGTGCTGTACATAAAACAGCCAAATTCCAATTGAACCTGAAATGAAGAAAATCGGTCCTTGAATTAATAGGAACGCCTGCCAACCTACCAACCAGCAGGTCGCTGCCGCTAATGCAACGATCAATACATTTGTAAGGTACGTATTCATTCTTTCATTTTTCTTCGCATTTTTTTGATTGAATCGGTTTGTAATCAAAAATACATATATAGGTCCCACGCCGAACATAATGAACGGGTTGCGATAGATACGGTAAGCGATTTTTTTCCAAATAGAAGCTTCTTTATATTCTGTTACGGTTAACACCCAAATGTCACCCGTACCTCTTTTATCTAAGTTGCTGCTTGTTGCATGGTGAATTGCATGGCTATGTCCCCATTGACTGTAAGGGAACATCGTTAAGACACCGGTAATTGTTCCGAGAATTTTATTGTGTTGTCTACTCTTAAAGAAAGAGTAGTGACAACAGTCATGAAAAATAATGAATATTCTTACTAAAAACCCTGCTGCGATAACAGTTAGCGGAAATGCTAAAAAATAAGAAATTGAAAGGCTCTCATAAGCGAGAAACCACAGTGTGAAAAAAGGTAAAAAAGTATTGATCAATTGTCTTATGCTGTCTTTCATTACTGCTTTTTCAAAAGGTGCAACTTGTTTTCGTAAATTCTTTTGTTTTTGTATAGTCATATGAAATTCCTTTCATTACCGTATATTACCCTCAGTATAAAGGGATTTTTCTGACTATTTAAGACATACGTGTCATATAGAAACTATGACACTTGTCATATATACGTAGGGGGAAGCTGTAAAAAATGAAAAAAAGCGGTATTTAACAGTCTTCGGTTCTGATAAAATTATACAGTGAAGGCTTATTGTTACGGAGCATTTAAGAAGAAAAAAGGAGTTTGAAATGAATAAAAGAAATAGATGGGTATATCTGCTTCTAGCTATTGTTATCATGGGAGCAGGCCTTTTATCAAGAAAACTTACCGCGTATCTTCCTCACATCGTAAATATATATGCGGGAGATTCGTTATGGGCCTTAATGATTTTTGTCAGTGCGGGTTTTTTGTTTCCTGCATGGAAGACAAAAACGATTGGTATGTTTGCTATAGTGTTTTGTTACTTCATTGAATTTACACAGCTGTATCACGCTCCGTGTATTGATGACATAAGAAAAAATGCGCTAGGAGGGCTCATTCTGGGGTATGGCTTCTTATGGAGAGATATACTAGCCTATTCGATTGGAGTCGCGGCAGGAATGAGCTGGGAGTATTATAGCTATCGATTTAAAAGATCCGCCTAGCAAATACGGTTCAACGAATCTTAGAACTCAGCTGAGGATGGAATAAGCCGTAAGGTTATGAAGCAGGATGTATATACATAAAAATAAACTTATGCATAAAAATTTTTTATTTAAAACCAATTATCTATTCGTTGAACGAGAGGAAGAGAGGGGATTATTTGAATTTAATAGCCTGGATGATTATTGCATGTGAAATCGCTTTTTGGATAGTCATCATTTTAGGATTAGCAACAAGGTATATGTTTAAAAAACAAAAGCTCAGTTTTTTTATTTTAGCTCTAACACCTGTTGTTGATTTTTTTCTTCTGATTGTGACGAGTGTAGACCTTTACCGAGGTGCTACAGCGACCTATGCTCACGCTATTGCAGCCGTGTATATTGGAATTTCGATCGCTTTTGGAAAAAGTATGATTCAATGGGCAGACGAACGTTTTCAATATTATGTGATAAAAAGCGGGGAGAAACCTCGTAGGCGCTATGGAAAAGAATATGCAAAGCATTATTTTAAGTCATGGATACAGCATCTTGTTGCTTACGCTATTGGAGCAGCTCTTTTAGCGGCGATGATGCATATAGTACCAAATGGAAAAACCAACGTGCTGCAAAATGTAGTGGAATTTTGGACAGTTATTGTAGGAATTGATTTTTTATTATCTCTTTCTAATTTCGTTTGGCCTAAAAAAGAAAAAGAGTCCGGTTATACCAACTCATAAAAAGACATCGTCATGCGTGTAAAACAAAAAACCTCCCCGTAGGGAGGTTTTTGTTTTACCATCCAGGGTATAGGTATATGAATGATGCTTGTCTGAGGTAGTTCAGTTTAGTTGCTTAAGCGGCTAAACTGCTTTTTGTGCAAATATATGTACATTTTATGTAGCATGCATGATAAGAATTCTGTGTATTCCATATACTACCTCATATGAAAGATAGACAAGTGATACAATACAGTTTGTTTTTAGGAGAGCTTTTATGAAAAAACGCCGGTTGGACTTTATTTTTTTATTTATTATTTTACTTTCCATTTATGCTTTCTTTTTTACCTCTATTGATGTTCATTGGAAGTATGCCTTAGTTGGATTATATGGTGTCATTATTTTCATTTGTATGTATTCACTTATGCTTGAAAATCGAACGCCTGAAAGTACGTTGGTTTGGATGTATGTCCTCTTTTTCTTCCCTGTTGCAGGCTTTTTCTTTTATTTGTATTCAGGACAGCTCTATTTAAAGGGGCATATGTTCAAAAAAAAGCGTATGCATAACCGAGAGATGCTTAGAAAGATGGCAGATAAAGAAACGACGCCTGATCTATCGCCGCTTCAATCTCATCAGCGTTACTTTGCTCAGTATCTTCAATGTGTATCTTTGACCAAGATGAATGTTCATACAAAAACCTACGTCCTTAAGAACGGGCAAGAAACGTTTAATGAAATCAAAAAGCATTTGCAATCAGCAAAACAGTTTATTCATATGGAATACTATATGTTTCACTCAGATTCTCTAGGAAAAGAAATCATTGATATTTTAATAAAAAAAGCAAGCGAAGGTATAGAAGTGCGCTTTACATTCGATACAATGGGAAGCTTTACACTATCGGGTTCAGATATTAAACGAATGAAAAAAGCGAATATTAAAGTGCATCCTTTCTTACCTATTAAGTATGGGTTTTTTAATCAAAAATTTAACTTTCGAAACCACCGTAAAATAGTCGTAATTGACGGGGAAGTAGGTTTTGTAGGGGGATTGAATGTTGGGGATGAGTATCTAGGAAAAAACAAAAAAATTGGTTTTTGGAGAGATACTCATCTGATGCTAAAAGGAGAATCTGTTCAAACCTTGCATTCAATCTTTATGTTCGATTGGGAATACGTTTCTGGAGAATGCTTAATTAACAATGAAGCATATACAAAGCCTCATCCTGTCGAAGGCGAAGGCTTTGTGCAAGTGGTGGCGACGGGGCCGGATACGCAGGAAAATATGAGTGATTATTACTATACTATGATTACAAGCGCGACGAAATCAATCTGGATTTCAACCCCTTATTTTGTTCCAAATGAAGCCATAAGAACCGCCCTTCGTATTGCGGCTAGAAAAGGTGTAGAGGTACGAATTATGGTACCAGAAATTAATGATGGCTTTCTGACTCAATATGGAACGAGGTCATATTTTGCTGAACTTCTTCGATGTGGAATTGAAGTATATTCGTATAGAAAAGGGTTTTTGCATCAAAAAATTGTGATTATAGATGGAGATATGGCTTCGGTCGGTACTGCAAATATGGATATGAGAAGTTTTCATCTGAACTTTGAAGTTAATGCATTTTTAATTGAGGGAGAGACGATTCAAACGCTCATCAAAAATTACGAAGAAGATATTGAAGACAGTCATTTGATCAAACCAGTAGCATTTTACAAGCGAAGCTTAGTAGAACGTTCGAAAGAGTCATTTGCGCGCTTATTTTCAGGTGTTTTATAAAATAAAGTTTGTTTTCAAAAAGCAGGAGGAAACGTATGGGTGAATCTCCATTTGTTAAAAAAGATACGTTTGGTCGAAAGTTACATCGCTTAAAAGAACGTACTAAGCCATTTGTCGTGCGTTTTTCACGGTTTGGTCATGTGGCTCAAGGTGTGGTCTATTTTATCATCGGTATATTAGCGATTCAGACAGCTTTCGGATTAAAAGGCGATTTAGTTACTTCTCAAGGAGCCCTACACACAATTGCAAAGCAGCCGTTTGGATTTTTAATTTTAATTGTTTTGGCAGTAGGTTTAAGTGGATATGCGTTTTGGCAAATCATTTCTGCTATTTTTGATCCTCACCACGTTGGGCATGGGGTAAAAGGCGTTTTTACTCGTTTAGGCTATTTAGTTGTAGCCACGTTTTATATTAGTCTTTGTGTGAGTTCGGTAAAAATTTTGCTTCATGCTCACGTTCATACGTCAGGTAAGCATTATCAAACGGTATCGGCCAAGTTGTTATCTTATCCCTTTGGGCAAACCATCATTGCGCTTACAGGTATCGGCGTTATTATCTTTGGGATTGGACAAGTATATTGGGCTCTTTCAGGACGCTTCCTAAAAAAACTAAAGAAAAACGAAATGTCAAAAGAAGAGTGGCGATGGAGCGGGCATATTGGAAAAGTAGGTATTATTGCTCGAAGTATCGTCTTTGGAATTATTGGTTTCTTTCTTATTCGCACGGCTCTTCAAGCGGATCCAGACGAAACGAAAGGGTTAGATGGAGCCCTTGCTGAAGTAGCACAGCGTCCTTTTGGGTCTGTACTGCTGGCTATCGTATCAATCGGGCTTATGGCATACGGAGTATATATGTTTGCAGAATCAAGGTATAAACGAATTGATCCTTAATAAAATTAAAAAGATGAAAAAGCTACTTTTTGGCCTTCTGCTCATATCATATAGCAGATAGATAATGAACAGGAGGAGAGGCAGATGCCATCGGTAGTAGGAGCCGTAAATATCTCGAATGTATTGGTTTCATCTTCAGTGGAGTTTGGTGATTGTCTGGCTATTAAGCCAAAAAGTACAGCTTTTACAACAGTCGGTTCTGGCAGCGGGAACACAGGGAATTTTATGAATATTACAAGCAGTTCCAGTACCGCTAATACAATTGATATGGATATTAAGGATCAAAATGTAGTGGGAAATGCATAAGAAACGAAAGCTTATCGTCATCGGACGGTAAGCTTTTTTATTTGAATTTTACGTATACCCAGACGTTGCTTTACCACAATGTACCTCTAGGATTCTATATTATAGGAGTAGTAAACTAGACAGGTGATGTCAAAAAGTGGGGAGGCGAAATTATAAAATGAAGAAAATATGTATGAGCCTGATCGTTCTCTGTCTTTTAAGTGGAGGATTGGCCCCGATGAGTAAAGGAGCCGCTGCTTCTTCAGTGGGCACTGTCAAAGGTGACAACGTAAACGTATATCGTTCTCCTTCCTTACATTCTTCTGTTATGCAGACAGTGAAAAAAGGAGAAGAATTTCCTGTCATTTCATCTGAAGCTGGAGATGCAGCTCAGGTTACTACTCATACGGTAGTGCCGGGAGATACACTATGGCTACTAGCTAAGCAATACGGTGTAACAGTCAGTGATCTAATAAAACAAAATCAGCTAAAAAAGACAGAGCTGATTCCAGGACAAACGCTGAAAATACCACCAAAAGGCTTGTTACATAAAGTAGTATCAGGAGATACGCTTTGGAAAGTCTCCGTAAAGTACGGTGTAAAAGCGAATGAATTAACAAAGTTAAATCAGCTATCCTCAACAAATATTAAGCCCGGACAAATGCTTATTATTCCTGACTACTATGTACAAGTACAGCTTTTGGAAGGGAAAAAGGGCTGGATCAAAAAATCTGATTTAGCGCAAAAGAAGCATCAGCCTGTAGTTATGGGTTGGAGCTTTAATGAAAAAACAGCAGGCTATACAGAATCGATGAAGCAAAAGAATTTAGACGTTGTTTCACCTCGTTGGTTTACGCTAACGTCGAATGACAAAGTTGTTTCATCTTCTATAAATGAATCATATGTTCAAACGGCTCATAAAAACGGCAAAAAAGTCTGGCCGCTTATTGGTAACAATTTTGATGATGTACTTACACGTGATGTGCTAAGCAACAAAGCAAAGCGGAAAAAGCTTGTATCATCAGTAGAAAGTTCGCTAGTAAAAACAAACAGCGATGGGATCAATGTTGACTTTGAAAACATTAATATCAAAAACAAACAAGATTTTGTTTTATTTATTAAGGAATTAAAAGCAGCGTTAAAACCTCATGGTATGACTATTTCAGTAGACGTAACAAGAGAAAATAATGATCCTTTTTGGTCGGGAAGCTTTGATAGAAAACAGATTGGTCAAGTGGCAGACTATGTCATTATGATGGGATATGAAGAACACTGGGGAGGGAGTCAGGTTCCAGGATCTGTTGCTTCACTGCCTTGGGTGAAAGAAGGCACACAACTTCTTATGAAAGATGTACCTGCACACAAAATCCTTCTGGGAGTTCCTTTTTATACGCGAGAATGGAAAACGGACCTATCGACCAAAAAAGTTGTCACAAAAGACTTAACGATGAAAGAAGCCGAAGCTGTTATCTCTTCTAAAAAGTTAACTAAAAAATGGGATAGCCAAGCCTCACAGTACTATGTAGAATACACGGAAAATGGTACGAAGCATCAAATATGGCTCGAAGACAAAGCATCTATGCAGCGTCGGGTTAAATTAATTAATGACTATCATTTAGGTGGGGCGGCAGCTTGGTATATTGGTTCAGAAACCTCAGATATATGGGAGTTATACACCTTTTAAATAAAAAACACACCTCTTGCTTGATTTAGTGAGGTGTGTTTTTTATTTGCATCATAATGAAGCGCATACATCTATTTACAAACAAGATAAATTTTACAATATTTGTTTTTCTTGAGTTAGTTTATAACTATATTCCAAAATGAGCCTATTTAACCTTTTTTTAGTTGAAAACGCTTAATGACTTTACGATAAAGATAATTTATAGTAAATTCAGTTTCTATACAATAAATTTACTAAATGAATAATTAAATGATTTAATTATTAACTAAGTGAAAGGAATGAATGTTATGGGAAAAGTATTAGTAATAGGCTTTCCAGGTGAAGGGCATGTGAATCCTTCTTTAGGAATTGTAAAAGAGTTGATGGCTCAAGGGGAAAAGGTCGTCTATTACGGCATTGAAGACTATGCTGAAAAAATTCGGAAATCAGGCGCGGAATTTCGTGAATACGAAGATTTTCGTCCAAGTCTTGATATGAGCAACCGGATGACAAACGAAGAGTCTTATGACCGCTATGAAATAATGAATTTGTTTTTAAATGAGTCTGAAAATATTATTACTAAAATTATGAGTGAAACGAAACATGAAACATATGATTATGTACTTTATGATTATCACCTTTTAGCAGGTTCCGCTGTGGCCGACCTTCTTCAGCTTCCGAAGGTTTCTCTTTGTACAACATTTGCGTTAAATAAAGAGTTAGCAACTTGTATGATGCCAAGTGGTCAAACAGAACCTGACCAATCTTCCTTTTATCCTCAATTCGAAAAATCATTAAATAAGTTCAACAACCAATATAATACTCAGTTAAAAGATTCCATTGACATTATGTCGAATCCAGGGGATATTACGCTAGTATTTACGTCAGAATTCTTTCAGCCAAACGTATCTGAATTTACGAGTGAGTACAAGTTTATTGGTCCTTCAATTGTTAAACGATTAGACATTGAAGATCCTTCTTACTTACAAAATGAAAATAAAAAAATTATTTTTGTTTCTATGGGAACTATTTTTAATCAGCAGCTAGAAATCTATAACTTATGTGTAGAAGCATTAAAAGATTTTGAGGGTAAAGTTATTTTATCTATTGGTAAAAATACAAAACCTGAAGAATTAGCACACATTCCAGAAAACTTCGTTGTGAAACAATACGTACCTCAGCTAGAAATTTTAAAACGTGCGGATTTATTCATTACTCACGGCGGAATGAACAGCAGCAGTGAAGGTTTATACTACGATACGCCCCTTGTCGTTATTCCAATGGCAGTGGATCAATTTATGGTTGGCGATCGCGTGCAGGAGTTAGGAGCAGGTGTAAAATTAGATAAAAATAATGTATCTGCTGAGCTAATCAAAAATACAGTTAACGACGTTTTAACTACTCACACATATAAACAGCATGCACAACAAATTGGAGAATCACTTCGCTCAGCGGGAGGATACAAGCAAGGAGTGAAAGAAATTTTCAATGTGGTGCCTGTCAAAGCGTAATAGATGTAAGGCAGCTAGATAACTAACAGAGAGGAGTAAATATAATATGCAGACTATAAAAAAAGCAGTTATACCAGCAGCAGGGTTAGGTACTCGTTTTTTACCCGTTACAAAATCTATCCCAAAAGAAATGCTTCCAATTGTAAATAAGCCCGTAATTCAATTTATTGTAGAAGAAGCCTTAAAATCAGGAATCGAAGATATTTTAATTGTTACAGGAAACGGGAAACAAGCAATTGAAAATCATTTTGATCACAATATTCAACTGGAACACTTGCTTCATCAAAAGGGAAAAACTGAACTATTAGAAGAAATGGAGCATATCTCTGAACTAGCGAATATTCATTACGTTCGTCAAAAAGAAATGAAGGGCCTTGGCCATGCAATTGGCTGTGCTCGACAGTTTATTGGAAACGAACCGTTTGCAGTTTTACTTGGAGATGACTTAACAGACCCAGACCAGCCTTGTTTAAAACAGCTGATTGACCAGTATAACCAAACGGGATCGTCGGTTATCGGCGTACAGCGCGTAGAGGAAGAATCCGTTCACCGTTACGGGATTATAGATCCAAAAGCAAATAAAAACCGGTTATACGAAGTGAATGGTTTTGTAGAAAAACCATCAGTCGAAGAAGCTCCGTCTAATTTAGGAATTATTGGACGCTATGTATTTACACCTGACATTTTTGATTATCTTGAAACGCAGGAAGCTGGAAAAGGTGGGGAAATTCAGCTAACGGATGCTATTCAGCGTATGAATATAGACCGTTCTATTTATGCTTACGAATTCGAGGGCGAACGTTATGATGCAGGAGAAAAATTAGATTTTATTTTTACGACCCTTGCTTTTGCATTAAAGGATGAAGAATTAAAAGCACCTCTTTTAACTAAATTCAAAGAGCTGATCAACAAGGAAGAACAAAAAGAAAAAATTGCTGTACCAATTGGAAAATAACCTTCATTTACACACCTTTCTTCTACTGTTTCTGGAAGAAAGGTGCATTTTTTTGCGGAAATTGAACGTTTGACAGCTGGATAGAAAGGGTTGAAATGAGTTTATGTCGAAAACAGAAAATTCGTTTGTATCAGGCATAAAGATTGTATTTACAGACCGGGATTTTCTAACGATTTTTATTTCATTATTTATTATTGGATTAGCTGTTGGCGGCTTTATGCCTTATTTAACGGTTTGGGCAACAAATACATTGCATGCCACTTCTTTTCAAGCAGGATTTTTATTTGTGCCAATGAGCATTATTGGTTTAATCGTATCGTTTTATTTAGCTTCGTTATCAGACAAATGGGGGAAACGAAAGCCATTTATTATTTGGGCGTTACTGATTGGAACCATTTCAAGAGTGCCGTTAGCGTTTACGCATTCTTATACAATAGCACTCATTTTACTTGCTATAGGAGGGTTTAATGCGTTTTCTTTTTTCTTTGCCCTGCTGAATGATTTTATTGTTAAAAAGCAAGAAAGCAAATCGCAGGCAGGTACGATTACTGGTACCGTGCGAATGGCTTTTTCACAAGGCTATATTTTTGGACCTATGCTTGGCGCTTTAATTATTGACCACGGAGGGTATACTCTTTTATTTTTATTATCAGGGTTGTTATCGCTAGCAACTTTAGGGTGGGTTCTTTTTGCGCTTAAAGAAGACAGTATGCCTCAAACTTCAGCTCATGCATCTTCAAAAGCGCCAGCAGGTATACCTTCTGTATTAATAGCTGTATTCGTAGCAGCTCTTTTCATTTTTGCGGGTGATTCCGGGCGTTCTATGTATTTGCCGCTCTACATAACGGATACGTTAAAACAATCCGTTTCGATTGTAGGGATTCTCTTTACCGTTACATCTGTTTTTGAGCTAGTATTTATGCCGTTAGGGGGCTATTTTTCTGATAAGATCGGAGTTAAACGATTCTTTATCATTGGAATTGCTTGCCAAGTGCTTTATTTTATTTTAACGAGTCTTCATTTACCGCTGAGTGGGTTAATTGTGCTTCAAGTATTTTATGCTTTTATTCTGTCCGCTACAATGGGAGTGGGAATGGTGTATGCTCAGTCACTGGCTCCGCGTCAAATTGGACTAGCCACAACGGCATATATGACGGCTATACAAACTTCAGCAGTTGTCAGCAGCTTAGCTATGGGGTCGCTAGTCAGCGTGATTCCGCTGCCTTCTACTTTTTACATTTTAGCTGTTTTCGCGGTTATTTCAGGTGTGATGTTCTTGTTTATGAAGCAAAAATCAGCTGAGGAAATGAGTTGAAAAGTTAAGAAGAAGGTGAAAAAAAAGTAGTTTCATTAAATTAAAACACGAACTATCTATCAAAAATGGATAAATAGTTCGTGTTTTTTTATAATTATGATGAACACAGGTGCTTTTAGCTGTTGGTTGAAGGGCAAGGCGAAGACTCCTGCGGAAACAGCGGAACAGATGAGACCCCGCAGGAGCGCAAGCGACGAGGAGGCTCATCGGCCGCCCGCGGAAAGCGAAGCCTTGCACGGAAAGCAACAGCGTTCGAGCAAGCAGT
Source organism: Priestia sp. MDV22-iso46 (assembly GCF_058629175.1). Classification (NCBI taxonomy): domain Bacteria; kingdom Bacillati; phylum Bacillota; class Bacilli; order Caryophanales; family Bacillaceae; genus Priestia; species Priestia sp. MDV22-iso46. Next base: position 1,468,851 of record NZ_JBZVWT010000001.1, on the reverse strand, counting down.
CCAGATCATGTATCCAGATTGTTCGTCTTTGGGTTGGATTCATTTCGGTATGTCCAGCCTCTTTTTTTATGAGGCTGTTTCTTGAATTTGTTCTCTGCGATTTTTATTTAAAATTTTGCGGTAGCGGTAATTAACAAAAGCTGCCGCTGCCATACCTACTACTGAAAGCATCGCATCAAAGATAAAGATAATTGAAATATGCCCAGTTTTAGACATGAGCCCTGTTGCTAAAGGCAATAAAATAGCAGCTAATCCAGCAGCCGTGGCTACAATTCCAGTAACCGTTCCTTTTTTGTTCCAGAAAAGCTCGGTCATAACAGTAATCGCTAATTGAAAGACCCCAGCCGTAGAAAACCCCATGAAAAAAGCAGCTACAATTGCAATAGTAGGTACTTTAACAAACAGAAGCGTAAGTACGGCTATAAGAGTAATCATCGGGTAAACGAGAATAACCGTTACAGGACGAAGCACTTTGCTTAATAATACAGCTAATACTAAAACAGAGATTAAAGCTCCGATGCTGTAGTAGCTTAAAAGGCGAACCGAGCTGCTTTCAGCCATACCTAATACTTGTTGACCATAAGTAGGGAGCCAAATTTGAGCCACTGTAAACAGCGCTGTAGAAGTAAATCCAATCACAATAAGAGCAATTCCTTCTTGTTTCATTTTAGGAGGAGAGATGAATTTATTCTCCGCTGTATTTTGTTGTTGAACTGTACTCTGTTCGCGTTTATGATTGGGAAAAGGCAGTTTGAACATAAAGATCATATTTAGTAAATAAATAAGAGCCGGAAGGAAAAAAGCATACCCATAAAACAAATCACGATCCGCAAAAAAGGCAATCATAAACGGAAGAAGTGCCGCTCCAGCTGAAATAAATGCTTTTACAAGAACACTGGCTGAACCTGAAGATTTAGGAAAAACTTCAATCAAAGCAGGGTACGTTCCAGCGTCCATAGCAGAATTTGCAATACCCGCAATAATGGCAAAGATAAAGGCTGTTGGATAATTTGGCGATAATGGAATGCCAATTAAGAAAATAGCCATCGTCAGAGACGAAACAAGAATCAAAGGCTTTCGTCCGAATTTATCAGACAAGATGCCTGATAGAGAATATGAAAGCAGCTTTCCAATTCCGATAGCAGAAATAATATAGCTGATTCCGGCGCCGTCGGTATTTAATTGTTTTGTCAAAAATGACATATTTGATGCAAGCATGATATTTACCATGCCAAGTAGAAAGTAGTTAATATACATACCTGAAGCTGACAGCATGTACTTATTTTTCATCGTTTACACATCCTTACGTAAATAAAGCTTATATGAAATGGATAAAAGTAATCACCTGTTTCTCCTTTTTTCTCCGTCATTTATAAACCTACTTCCATGATAAGTTTATGAAGACATTACCTTTACCTTTTATCATTGGATTCATTCAGTTCTTTTTAGTATGTGACTAAATGCGTGCATCTAGTGCTTTAAATCAATATGGAATCTATTCTAACATGTTTTTAGCGCTTTAAACCAAAAAAGTGATATTTTATAAAAAAAATCCTGTCTTCTTTCGCGGCTTCACTAAAGAAACCCCACAAAAAATGTTCGCTTTAAAGCCAGGCTATACAAGAAATGCCTCCTAATGGTGGTTATTAAAAAGAGGAAAAGGGTATTTATAAACTAAGGAAAAATAAACAAAGGAAGAAAGGTGGAAACAATGAAGCACAAAGTATTTTTTGATGCGGAATGTCCTTTATGTTACAACGTAAAAAAAATAATTAAAGCGCTGGACTGGACGAACCAAATCCAGTGGATTCCAGTTCAATACATTGAACGAACAGAGTATAGTTATTTAAAAAAAGAAGGAAGGGATTTGTATGACCAAATTCATATGGTAACCAAAAAAGGTGAAGTGCTAGCAGGATTTGAGACGGTTAGACGGCTTTTAACTGTTTTGCCTCTTACATTTCCAATCGGCGTACTTCTGCATTTACCATTGATGAAAAAAGCGTTCAGTCCGCTATACAAATGGGTCTCCACAAACCGATACGACTGGTTTGGACGCTACGATTCGCCGCGGACCACATAAACATATAAAAGGAACGAGCTTTGAAAAAGCTTGTTCCTTTTGTTTTGAAGACATTATACTTTATACATACCTTAATTTAAAAAAAACGTTAATTTAGTGTGACTTAGACGCTTAAATTCTAGAAAAACAGCTATAGCTGAAAGGGAGAACTTATATGATAACAAAATGGACAGCTGAACGAATGCGCGATGTAACGGGAAAAACAGCCCTTATAACGGGAGGAAACAGCGGTATTGGATTTGAAGCTGCAAAGGCTCTAGCTGCGCGCGGAGCAGAAATCATTCTTGCTGTACGTAATGAAGCAAAAGGGAAAGAGGCTGAAAAGAGAATTAAAGCGGCTAACGGGAATGCTAAAGTGACGATTATGTCATTAGATCTCAGTGACTTGAGCTCTATTCGACATTTCACCAATCAATTTCTTCAACAATACTCGTCTTTGAATCTTCTCATTAATAATGCAGGCGTGATGGTGCCGCCTCACAGCAAAACGAAAGATGGATTTGAACTGCAGTTTGGCTGTAATCATTTAGGGCATTTTGCATTGACGGGTTTGCTTCTTCCTTTGCTAATGGAAACTCCACATTCACGAGTCGTAACGGTAAGCAGTATAGCTGCTAATTCTGGAGAAATCTATTTTGATAATCTAGACGGGGAAAAAGGCTACAGTCCAATGAAGTTCTATAGACAAAGTAAACTCGCCAACCTGTTGTTTGCAAAAGAATTGCAAAACCGCTTAGAAGTAGCTGGATCAACGACAATTAGTGCCGCTGTGCATCCAGGCATTTCGAATACTAACCTATTATCACGCGGTTCAGGCAAAGAGCCAAACGCTTTGTTGAAATTTTTAGTCAAGCTATTTAGTCAATCTGCAGAAATGGGAGCGCTGCCTACTCTTTATGCAGCCACTGAATCAATAGAAGGAGGTACGTATATTGGGCCAGACGGAAAAGCTGCTAAAAAAGGATATCCTGTAAAAGATATGATGGGAGATGTTTTATTTAAAGCGGACGTAGCGGAAAAACTATGGAGCGCATCGGAAGAGTTAACAAAAGTGACATATATATTCAAGCAAAGGTAAAAACCAGCGGCTATTGGCCGCTTTTTATCTTTTTTTGAATTAAAACATTATAACGTTATATTTACTTATTTAATTCTTTATGTTATTCTACATTTGTAAAAGCAGAAAAATAATTAACATTAGTGTAAGCGTCATCATAAGGGGAGTGAACGAAATGGAGAATCGGTTTCTATTACGGAATGTCAAATCGGTCACTGAAAAAGAGTTTGATATTGTTATAGAAAATGGAAAAATCTCTGAGATAGCAAAAGCTGGTGAAGGAAAAGCACCGCTTGTTTATGATTACTCAGGAACCTACATATCAAGCGGATGGATTGATTTACATGTTCATGCATTTCCAGATTTCGAGCCGTATGGAGATGAGATAGACGAGATAGGAGTGAAACAAGGAGTAACAACACTTGTAGATGCAGGTAGCTGCGGTGCTGATCAAATAGCAGATTTAGTTCAAAGCCAATATGCAGCAAAAACTAATTTGTTAGCGTTTTTAAATATTTCGCGTATTGGTCTAAAACGCACAGATGAGCTTTCAAATATGGAGTGGCTAAAAGCGGAAAAAATTTCGGAAGCCATGAAAGCATATAGAAGCATTATTGTAGGTTTAAAAGCCCGTATAAGTAAAAGTGTAGTAGGTAAAAGGGGTATTGAGCCTTTATATTTTGCTCGAAAAATGTCTAGTGAAATTTCACTTCCATTAATGGTTCATATCGGATCTGGCCCTCCTGCTATTGAGGAAGTTGTTTCGATTCTAGAAAAAGGAGACATTATTACTCACTATTTAAATGGAAAAGCTAATAATCTATTTGATAATGAAGGAAAGCCGCTTCCACTCCTAATGGAGGCCATCCAACGAGGTGTTCATTTGGATGTAGGGCATGGAAATGCAAGCTTTTCGTTTCAAGTAGCAGAAGCTGCCAAAAAGCATAATGTTAAATTCGATACAATCAGTACAGATATTTATCGGAAGAACCGACTAAATGGGCCTGTATATAGCTTAGCTCATGTATTATCTAAATTTCTTTATTTAGGATACAGCCTTGAAGAAGTAGTTAATGGTGTTACTGTTAATGCGGCAAAATGGCTTAACAGACCTGAGTTAGGAAGGATACAAGTTGGAGACCGTGCCAATTTAACTCTCTTTACTATAGAAGACGAGCCTGTTCTGTTTATTGATTCCGAAGGAGAGCAGAGAGAAGGTAATCAAATAATTAAAGCAAAAGGAGTAGTTGTAAATGGAACGTTCATTGAATGCTAAATATGGCTTGAAACGAGTAATTAATGCGAGCGGCCGAATGAGCATCTTAGGAGTATCAGCACCAACTGATACAGTAATGGATGCAATGAAGCAAGGAGGACAAAATTACGTTGAGATTGCTGATTTAGTTGATAAAGCAGGTGACCATATTGCTGACATTCTAGGATCAGAAGCAGCTGTGGTTGTTAACTCAGCTTCAAGTGGAATTGCTCTCTCTATTGCTGCTCTTGTTACACAAGGAAACCGCCGTAAAAGCGAGCGCCTTCATCAAGAAGTCATCTCAAAAAATGAAATTATTATGCTGAAAGGTCATAACGTACAGTACGGGGCCCCAGTTGAAACCATGGTTTATTTAGGTGGCGGAAAGCTTATTGAAGTTGGCTATGCTAATGAGGGTAGAGCAACTCATATTGAAGAAGCGATTTCCGAAAATACAGCTGCTATCCTTTATGTGAAGTCTCATCACACTGTTCAAAAAAATATGATTTCTGTGGAAGAAGCGTGGGAAGTTGCACAGAAGAATAATATTCCATTGATTGTGGATGCCGCGGCAGAAGAAGACCTTCAAAAGTATGTAAAATACTCAGACCTTGCGATTTATAGTGGTTCAAAGGCAATTGAAGGTCCAACGTCTGGAATTGTTGGTGGTAAACGTAACTACATTGAATGGTTGAAAGTTCAATTACATTGCATTGGAAGAAGTATGAAAGTTGGTAAGGAAACAACGTTTGGATTACTTCAAGCTCTTGATGAGTATCGCGAGAAAAAAGATAAAAGTGAACAAGAAAAAGAAAGTTTACAAGCATTGATGTCATTAAAAGATATAGAAGGCGTGAATGTGACAATTGTACAAGATGAAGCAGGTCGAGCTATATTCCGTGCACGAATTCAAATCAGTCCAGAACGGGCTAATACAACTGCGAAAGAGGTTGTAAAAGAGTTGTGTAAAGGTGAAATTGCTATTTATACACGCGATTATGGGATAAGACAAGGATATTTTGACATCGATCCCAGACCTTTAAAGGGCGACGATATACATGTAATTGAGTCTAGAATACGCGAAATTGTGGGAGGAAAGTGACATGTCAAACATTACAAAACGTTTTTATAAAGAGCGCGCAGCGTTAAACGTATTAGCAAACAGTATCGAAAATGCCAAAGAAGTATTTGAGGCTGCAGAAGGGCATGTCTTAGTAGGCGTGTTATCCAAGGATTATTCTACTGTCGAAGAAGCAGTAAAAGCAATGAAAGAATACGGAAAAGAAATTGAAGAAGCAGTATCAATCGGTTTAGGGGCTGGAGACAATCGTCAGGCAGCTGTAGTAGCAGAAATTGCAAAGAACTATGCTGGCAGTCATATTAATCAAGTATTTCCCGCTGTTGGAGCAACACGTGCTAATCTAGGTGAAAAGGATAGCTGGATTAATAGTTTAGTGTCCCCAACTGGAAAAGTCGGCTACGTAAATATTTCGACTGGTCCAGTTAGTGCAGCGCATAATGAACAAGCTATTGTACCGGTAAAAACGGCTATTGCCCTAGTACGTGACATGGGAGGCAACGCGCTCAAGTATTTTCCTATGAAAGGGTTAAGCCATGAAGAAGAATTCCGAGCTGTGGCACAAGCTTGCGGCGAAGAAGGATTCGCTCTAGAGCCAACTGGCGGAATTGATAAAGAAAACTTTGAAACAATTTTGCGTATTGCTTTGGAAGCGGACGTCCCAAAGATTATTCCACATGTCTATTCGTCAATTATTGACCAAAAAACAGAAAAGACAAAAGTAGATGATGTACGTGAGTTACTTGAAAAGATGAAAAAGTTAGTTGATCAGCATGGCTAAGAATTTTGCAGCATTTGGCGAGGTAATGATGCGTTTACAAGTACCAGGATATGAATTACTTTCTCAAGCTAATACATTAAGCTATTCGTTTTCTGGTACAGGGGTAAATGTAGCGGCGGGATTAGCTAACTTCGGATATACGGGATATTTGATTTCTGCTTTACCGGATAATGCTTTGGGAGATGCGGCTTTATCTTATCTTAAAAAGTTAGGTATTTCACAGTCATTTATTAAACGCAGCGGAAAACATGTCGGTATGTATTTTTTAGAAAATGGATTTGGGTCCCGGTCTAGCCGGGTTACATATACCAACCGTTTAGAAAGCAGCTTCAACAGAGCTCCTGAAGGCATATATGATTTTGAGAATATTGCAGAGAAAGTAGATGTGGTGCATTTTTGCGGAATCTCTCTGGCAATGAATGATTCCGTCCGGTCCCATATGAAATCCTTTGCCAAAGCGGTAAAAGAACACGGTGGTACGGTCGTATTTGACTGTAACTACCGTCCGTCTCTATGGGGAGATGGAGGATATGAAAACGCAAAACCTCATTATGAAGATATGCTGTACCTTGCAGATATCGTAATGATGAATGAACAAGATGCTATGCACATTCTTAAGATGGAAACAGAAGAAGCAAGCAGAAGAGAGCAGCTGATGAAACTAATTCCAAAGGTAGCAAAGAAATACGGCCTTTCTGTCGTAGCCGGCACGCACCGATCTATTAATAAGGACAATAAGCACTCTTTATGCGGTTTTATATATAAAAATCATACATTTACATTTTCTGATACGATTACTTTTTCTGTCTATGATAGAATAGGCGCAGGAGATGCCTATACAAGCGGCATTTTATATGGCGAGTTGGAGAGCTTTTCAGCAGAAAAAACTGTTGCATTCGCTGTAACAGCGGGAGTGCTTGCTCATACAATCGTAGGCGATACTCCTATGTCATCTCAGTATGATATACAAAAAGCGATGACAGAATCAGTAGGCGATGTAGAAAGGTAGAGGATGTAATAGTGAACGTATCTCGAAAAAAAGGACCATTGTATTTGCAAATAAAAAATATCTTAAAAGATCGAATTTTGCATGGCGTGTATCCCATTCAAACAAATATTCCTTCTGAACCGCAGCTGGAAGAGGAATTTCAAGTAAGTAAAATTACGGTTCGAAATGCTATCAAAGAACTTGTGAAAGATGGATATTTAGAAACAAAAAGCGGTAAAGGAACAAAAGTTATTCGAAATACATCCATTTCAAGGCTGTCAAAAGGAAAACGCTTTACCGAAGTGTTGGTGGAAAAAGGGCATATCATTCAAAAAAGGCTGCTTGGGGCAGAGACAATTGAAAATGCACCAGAAACAACTTTATATACGCTGTTCGGTGAGCAATGCATTCGAATAGAACGTCTTTACTATTTAGATAATGAACCTTATATTCATTACACGCATTATTTAACCATGCAGCGCATGGAAGGGATAGAATTAACACACTTAAATGCACAATCGTTATACGATTTGATTGAAGAACAGGATATTTCATTGGAGAAATTTCGAGATCAGTTTGCTGTTGCAAAAGCTGATTCTTATGTAGGAGAAAGACTAAATATGCAGGCCGGAGAAGCGCTATTAAAAAGATCACGATATTCATATGATGAAGAAGGAAATATCATCGAATACAGTGAGGGCTATTATAATACAGAGATGCAGCAATACATTGTGAATTACGATATTTAAGAAGTGCGAGAAGAATACATATTCTTTTCGCCTGAAAAATGAGAGCGTTTACTAAATGGGGGAAAAGAGGAATTTAGTATGGATATGTATCTATTGCTTGTGACATGCCTAGCAATTGTTATTGTTGTATTAGGAGTCTCTTGGTGGAAGTGGCATGCTTTTATCAGCTTAACCGTTGCCAGTTTATTTCTGGCTATTATGTCAGGGCTTTCGATGGACAAAATTGTGGGAGCTTATGAAACAGGAGTGGGCAGTGTTTTAGGTCACCTTGTTGGAATCTTGGCGCTTGGAACGATTTTAGGAAAAATGATGTCAGACTCAGGTGCTGGCATGCAGGTCGCGGAGTTTTTCATTAGGTTTTTTGGAATCAAAAAGTTGCCATGGGCGATGCTCTTTGCTGGTTTTATAATAGGCATTCCGGTTTTTTTTGAAGTCGGAATTGTTATTTTACTGCCGTTAGTAATTTCTATTCATAAAACAACAAGACAAAATATTCTATTAATTGCACTACCTGTAATTGCAGGACTGTCGATTGTACACGGTCTTGTTCCCCCCCACCCGGGAGCGATGACAGCCATTGGAATATATAATGCAGACTTAGGAAGAGTTTTGCTCTATTCATTGGTTATTGCTCTTCCAGCAGCAATAGTAGCAGGTCCTGTATTCGCAAAATGGGTGCATAAACGTGTGATTCCTGAAGGGGAACCTGAATTAATTCGTGTCAGCACTTCATCTAAAAAATTACCTAAAACAGGTATTTCATTTTTCATTATCTTATTACCTGTGTTATTAATGGTGTTATCTGTTATGGCTCCGTATATACCGCTTTCTAGCTTTTTAACTAAATTTTTTGTGTTTATCGGCAGTCCTGTCATCGCACTTTTAATTTCTTGCTTTGCCGCATTTTATCTTTTGGGCATGCGTCAGGGAATGAAGAAAAATGTGATTAAAAAATTAGTGGAAGAGTCTTTACTTCCGGTCGGATCTATTATTTTAATTATTGGAGCTGGAGGGGGATTTAAACAAATTTTAATTGATAGCGGTGTAGGTACATCAATTGCTCAAATGTCTGAGCAATTATCGCTTTCTCCTATTGTCTTAGCATTTATGGTAGCAGGATTAATTCGTATTGCTACAGGATCAGCAACCGTTGCATTAACAACAGCCGCCGGCATTGTTTCACCAATCATTGTGCATATGTCTGGAGTTAATCTGGAACTGCTGGTTATTGCGACAGGAGCAGGATCACTAATGTTCTCTCATGTAAATGATGCAGGTTTTTGGCTAGTAAAAGAATATCTTGGTTTAACAGTAAAAGAGACGTTTAAAACTTGGACGGTCCTAGAAACACTGCTCTCGTTTATTGCTTTTGGAGGCGTTTTATTATTTGATATTTTTATTTAAAATTTGCCTCCTTCTAATTATTTTGGAAGGAGGTTTCCTAGTTGACTTGAAATATAGTATTTGTAGAATAAGGGGGCAATGTATATGACGTGGTTAAAAGAAATACTCGGAACGGAAAAAGCTATTATTGCTATGTGTCACTTGTTACCGTTGCCGGGAGATCCATATTTTAATAATGAAAAAGGCATGGACTATGTGGTAGAAATGGCAAGAAAGGATTTGCATGCTCTTCAAGAAGGCGGAGTGGATGCCATTATGTTTTCAAATGAGTTTAGCATGCCATATTTAACGGATGTTAAAACGGAAACTGTAGCTGCGATGGCCCGAATTATAGGTGAATTGATGTCGGAAATTAAAGTGCCCTTTGGGGTAAATGTATTGTGGGATGCTAAGAAATCTTTGGATTTAGCGGCTGCTACAGGGGCTAAATTTGTTAGAGAAATTTTTACAGGCGTATATGCAAGTGATTTTGGTACTTGGAATACCAACGTTGGAGAAACAATTAGACATCAGCATCGAATTGGGGCACAAAACGTTAAATTATTATATAATGTTGTTCCTGAATCTGCTGCGTATTTGGCTGAGCGGGAAATTGAAAGTATTGCTACATCTACGGTATTTAATAATAGACCAGATGCACTATGTGTATCTGGATTAACCGCAGGGGCCAAGACGGACGTGCAGTTATTAATGCGCGTAAAGGAGGCTGTTCCCAATACAATTCTACTTGTTAATACAGGAGTTAATTTCACTAATTTCAAAGAACAGTTATCTATTGCTGATGGGGCAGTTGTAGGTACAACATTTAAATACGACGGCAAATTTGAAAACCATGTGGATGTTGATCGTGTAAAAAAATTCATGGACAAAGTAAAAGTTTTTCGTGACAATCTTTAAACGAAAGAAGGGGTAAAGATGAATCAATTAGCTTTTATTTTTGATATGGATGGCGTAATTGTCGACAGTGAACCTGTATACCGCATCCGTAATAAAGACATCTTTAAAAAGCTGGGAATAGAAGTAGATGAGGATACACAGCTCAATTTCATTGGAGGAACAGCTAAAAGAAAATGGACAATATTAAAAGAGCAATTTTCACTGTCCCCACCCAATTTGGAGAATACAAACTCTCTGGTCAATTAACTTTTATTGTAGCAACGATTTAATAAAAAACGAGCCTTTTCATATTAATTAGAATCTTAACTATACAAATTAAACGTAAAAACAGCTCTGTAATCGGAGCTGTTTTTTGTTGCCTGAAAAGCTGTTTGTTAGAGATTTAAATAAAAAAAAGAATGTTGGATAGCATAATGATAAGTAAATGTACAATGAGTATGCTCTCTTTTCAAAGAAGCAGACGTACTCAACAAATCTGAAGAAGCGGAGGGAAGTAACAGTGCCTGACAAACCTAGTATTACCTCAAGCGAAATTGGGACGCTGTGGATGACATATCAGCAGAAAACGTTAATTATTTGCTTGTTAGATTATATGATTGAACATGCGGATGATGAAGATGCTAAAACAATTATGACGGACTTGCGTGAGCAGCTTATTATATACATATGGAAAATAAAAACAATATTTGAAAAAGAAGGAGCGGTAGTGCCAACGGGGCTTTCATCTCAAGACGTAAATGTACAGGCTCCAAAACTATTTACTAACGGATTTGATATTATGTTTCTTCGTGTCATCAAAGAAATTAGTATGGGGATGTATACATTAAGTTTAGGCAAGGCCTACAGAGAAGATGTGGTGAAACTTTATCAAGATTTAACAAAAATTACGCAAGAGTGCTACGATTCCTGTACGCAGTACTTATTGAGAAAAGGAATTTTATCACGCCCACCCTATATTCCAATGCCAACTACCGTTGAGTTTGTTTCGAATAGAAAATATCTGAGCGGCTTAAATGTATTTGCGGACAAAAGAGTATTAAATACGATGGAGCTAGCGCAGATTTATCATGGAGTCGAAACAAACATTGTCGGGATGAAGTTAATGAAGGCTTTTTCTCAAACGGCGACAGATACCGAAGTGAAAAAGCATTTTTTGAAAGGAAAAGAGCTCAGTAAAAAAATTATTACACGACTTGAAGAAATAATTATACAAGACGATATTTCACCTTCTGTTGCCTCAACAGGAAGCATAACGACTTCTGAAACGCCTGCTTTTTCGGATCGTTTGATGCTGACATGCGATATTTTACTAAGTAACTTCAGTATCGGAAGTCAGGCGTTTGGAGCAGCATTTAGTTTTCGAAGAGATATTGTGGCTAAAATGATGCTGATAGGAGAAGATGCGTTTCAATATGCAAGCGAAGCAACAGAAATTATGATTAAAAAAGGCTGGCTTGAAGTTCCGCCAAGTATTGATTAGCTAAAAGGAAAGCCTCTTTCATGCATTGTAAATGGAAGTTTATATATTTTTACACACCTTTAACCTTTTATTCAAGTTGATTTAACAGACTGCGTGTACAGTTAAGTTATGTCAATAATAAACAGTAAAGGGTGTAAACAATGAAAAAACGTGCAATTGGAGCGGCAGTATTATCAGCGGTAACTGTAGCAGCGCTAGCATTTGGAACAAATTCACCAACAGATGCTAAAGCAGCTAAAGGCGTAAATAACCAAAAAGCTAAAAATGTTATTCTTTTTGTTGGAGACGGTATGGGTACCGATCATCGTGATGCGATCCGACTGGCCGCCGTAGGAGCAAATGGAAAGTTAGCAATGGATGATATGCCGGCAGTAGGGAGAGTCCATACATCTTCAGGAAATTCATTTGTTACGGATTCTGCTGCAGCTGCTACAGCCATGGCTTCAGGAGTTAAAAGTTATAATGGCGCTATTGGCGTAAATATGAAAGGAAAGCCTGTTCAAACAGTTTTAGAAAAAGCAAAATTAGCTGGGAAAACGACGGGGCTTGTGACAACAAGTCAAGTAACAGACGCAACTCCAGCTGCTTTTGGCGCACATGTTAAAGATCGAAGTGCTCAAAGTGACATCGCGAAGCAGTATCTTGAAAACAGTAAAGTAGATGTGATTCTAGGTGGCGGAGAAGATTATTGGTACACAAAAGGAAATGAAGGTGCACATCCAGATGCCCCGCCAGAAGATAAAACTGAAGGAAGCAAAGGAACGCAAGGAAACTTAGTAAACAAAGCACAAAAACTTGGGTATACGTACGTTAATAACGAAAATGAATTAAAATATGCTAAAGGAACAAAATTGCTTGGTCTGTTTGCTAATGAAGAAATGTTTCAACAAGCTCCTGAAGGCCAAGGTGATGTGTACAACCCTCAAGTATCTCTAAAAGACATGACAAAAAAAGCAATCAATACGCTATCACAAAATAAAAAAGGGTTCTTTCTTGTAGTAGAAGAGGAAGCCATTGATGAAATGGCTCATAATAATAATGCTGAACTCATGATTAAAGCAGGTAAGCAGCTTGATGATACGGTGAAGATGGCTAAAGCTTATGCTAAAACACACCCAGACACTCTCGTATTAGTAACAGCTGACCATGCAACCGGAGGTTTAGCACTTGAAAAAGTAGACAATAAAGATAACGGTGGAGATGAAGCATCAAAAGAAGATGGGCCATTTGCAATCGCTCATTCAAAAGAGCAGTTCGTTGCGGATTGGACAACTGAAGAGCATACGTCATCAGACGTTCCTTTAAATGCAATGGGTGCCGGCTCAGAAAGATTTACTGGAGTATACGAAAATACGTATTTACATGATGCACTTCTAAAAGCAATGAATTTAAAATAAGTGAGATAAAAACACGGTGTTGATTTAATACACTTAGTATGTAAATCAACACCGTGTTTTTTGCTTTGTGTGAGCAAGTTATGATGGAGTTTCTTCAAAGGTATGCTACGATAAGAATTATCTTGAATTGAAGAGGTGTCACGATGAAAATAGAAGTATGGTCAGATTTTGTCTGTCCTTTTTGTTATATTGGAAAGCGCCGATTAGAGCAAGCGCTTCAGCAATTTGCACACAAAGATGATGTGCAGGTTGAATTTAAAAGCTTCGAGCTGGATCCAAACGCCCCAGTTGATACTGGCAAAACGATTAATGAAGCTCTTGCTGCTAAATATGGAATGACGATTGAACAAGCGAAGCAAGCAAATGAAGGAATCGGACAGCAGGCAGCTAGTGTGGGCTTATCCTTTAATTTTGACGATATGAAGCCAACTAATACATTTGATGCTCACCGCTTAGCTAAATTTGCAAAAGCTCAAGGAAAAGAAGCAGCCATTACAGAAAAACTCTTATATGCATACTTTACTGAATCAAAACATCTAGGTGAAAAAGAGACGCTGGTTGCTATTGCAGAAGATGCAGGTCTTGACCGAGAAGAAGCACGTCAAATTCTCGCGGATAAAAACGCATACGCAAATGAAGTGCGCAGTGATGAAGCAACGGCTCAGCAATATGGTATTAGCGGTGTTCCATATTTTGTTGTTAATCAAAAATATGCGATTTCAGGTGCACAGCCAATCGAAACATTTGTAGGAGCTCTCCAACAAGTATGGGAAGAAGAAAATCCGACTCCCGCTTTGAAGAGCCTTTCTCCAGAAGGCGCAGATGATGCCTTTTGTGCAGATGGTCAATGTGCCGTTCCTGATTCTTCTAAAAACCAACAATAAATAAAAAGCAGAGGCGGAAATTTCGCTTCTGCTTTTTATTTATTTGCAAAAAAATTTACAAAAATACAAACATGCGTTCTATTTTTGTGTTATAATAAGTTTAGAAGTAACAAACCTCGATGAGTAAGCTCCAAAAATAAGCGATTAAAAGTGATCCCACCATGAACCAGCTTCCATTTAATCCTGCAGGGGGAATCTGAATGAAGAGCAAAGTGCGCATTATCCCATTTCAAGTAGTTGAACAATTGAATCAATTTAATGAAGTCCCAGAAGGAGTCGCTCTAATTGGAGCAGAGCAAGTATGGAAGCAAACAAAGGGACGGGGAATAACCATAGCGGTTTTGGATACTGGCTGTGATGTTACACATCCAGATTTGCAGGAGCGAATTATTGGAGGAAAAAACTTTACACAAGATGATCAACAAAATCCAGATATTTTTCAAGATTATAATGGTCACGGCACTCACGTAGCAGGCACAATTGCAGCAGCGCATAATGGAACGGGTGTTGTAGGAGTGGCTCCTGAAGTGGGCTTACTTATCCTAAAAGTACTTGATGGAAATGGTTCAGGTCAATACGAGTGGATTATTCAAGGTATTAACTACGCCATCGAGCAAAAAGCAGATATCATTTCGATGTCGCTTGGAGGTCCGTCGGATGTGCCTGAGCTACATGAAGCGATTCAAGATGCTGTTGATCAGAATATTTTAGTTGTCTGCGCAGCGGGAAATGAAGGAGATGGAGAAGGCTCCACAGATGAGTTTGCGTACCCAGGGTCATATAATGAAGTGATTAGCGTAGGAGCTGTTGATTTAGAGAAACGATCTTCGTTGTTTTCCAACTCAAACAACGAAGTAGATGTAGTGGCTCCGGGAGAGAAGATCGTATCAACTTACTTGAATGGAAAGTATGCTGCACTGAGCGGAACCTCTATGGCAACACCTCACGTAGCAGGGGCCTTAGGATTGATAAAAGTTCTTTCAAATGAAATGTTTGGAAGAGAACTTACAGAACCAGAGCTTTATGCACAGTTAATCAGAAGAACCCTTCCATTAAATGAATCACCAAGAGAAGTAGGAAACGGATTTGTGCACTTGACCGTTGTTGAAAAGCTGTTGCGTGAAATTCAACGTCAAATGACTTCAGAGGTGATCGGATGAGAAGCAGTTTAGATATGTTAATGATGGAAAAGCAGCAGGCAAAAGCTCTTTATCACGAATACGCAAACAATCGAAGTTATTATGATGAAAAGACAGATGAAGAAAATAAAAATCTTTATTATCAAGATACGCTCTTTGAAAGAGAAGCCATGCAAACTTTGTTAAAGGAAACGCATCAGCATTTGCTAAGTTATTCGCCGCATAAATATGTATATCCATGGGTGGATCTACAGGAGAATGGGGAGCTGAAAAGTCTATACTCAGGGAAAGGGATGGATCCGTTAGAAACTATACAGCAAGATATTGATCAACTTCAGTCGCTTAGTAACTCCTCTCTTTCAAGCAATGATATACTGCTAAACTGTGAGCACGTTGTCCCGCAATCTTGGTTTGGGAAACAAGAGCCTATGAGAGGCGATTTGCATCATTTATTTGCGTGTGAACCTTCTTGTAACAGTCGAAGAGGTAATTCTTCTTATATTGACTTCCCGGATTATACGCCGGAAGTAAAGCAATCAGATGTGAAAGAAGGATGTGGCAAAGCAGAAAAAGGTAAGTTTGAACCCGAATATGGAAAAGGAATTGTGGCTCGATCAACTCTTTATTTTTTAATTCGCTATCATAATAAAATTGACTCTTCGCGAGTAGATCTTCCTCTTTTACTAAAATGGCATGAAGAATTTACTGTTTCACTTTATGAAAAACATCGCAATGCAGCAATCTTTGAGTTGCAAGGCAACCGAAATCCTTTTATCGATTTTCCTGACAAAGCAGCTGCACTAATAAACTCTGCTTTCTAAAATAACAAAGAGCTCCGTTTCTATTCGAAACGGGGCTCTTTTAGGATCCTAATATGAAAATCCATATTTATCGCTTAAGAGGGCATCCATTTTATTTAATAAGCGAAAATATTCTTCCTGTTCTTCTACAGTTAGAGCTGACAGCATATCTTTTAAAAATCCATTTCGCTTCTCTGTAATTATTGAAACAAGTTTCTTTGATTCATCGGTCAATGAAACCCACACGACTCTCCGGTCTTTTTCGTCTCGCACGCGCTTAATGAGAGATTCTTCTTCCAATTGATTTAATAAGCTAGTTGTAGCGCCCGAGGTTAAGTGAAGTTTATTTGAAATATCTGCTACCATATACTTTGTGCCGCTGGCAATGTAGTTTAAGATATAAAATTTAGTGGGTGTTAAGTGATAAGGCTGTGTTTTTAATGTTTCTTCGACTAAATGTCGCATATATTGAAAAAAAGATGTGTTAATTTGATAAAGGTGTTCAATTTTTGACTCTAAATTGTTAGCCATGCTAGCTTCCATCTCCTTGTACACTACCGACATATATAAACTAACTCTAAAATAAAATGAAACAATTGTAAAGGATGGCAATGATTATCTTTAACCACCATTATTATTTTTAAATTAATATCTTTACGAAAAAATATCTTTATGATAAAGTTATTTAGGTGGTTAACCAAATAGATGATTATAAAGAAACATATCTCATAATAGATGGGGATAATATCTTTATGAAAAAGCTATATAAAAAAGTAATTTTATTATTGAAGTATTAAGGAGGAGTAATGAATGTCTAGAAGTCGCTTAATGGTAACAAATTTTATTGGAATCATCGTTATTTTAGCTTTATTAATTGGAGGAGGATATTATTACGTTCAAAAATCGAACTATATTACAACGGATAACGCTAAAGTATCCGGAGATGTATACAATGTAGTTGCACCTGCAGCAGGTAAAGTAGCAAGCTGGACAGTAGAAGAAGGAAATGATGTATCAAAAGATGCTGAAATTGCTAAAATTCAAGCTGAAAAAGGGTCTGTAGCTGCTACAGTACCAGCAGATGGAAAAATTATTCAAACAAACGTAAAAGAAAATCAAATGGTTCAAGCTGGACAGCAAATTGCAACGGAAGTAGATATGAAAGACCTATTTATCGTAGCAAATATTAAAGAAGATCAGCTTAAGGATATTAAAGAAGGCGACGATGTAGATGTAACGGTAGACGGAGACAGCAGTGCAAAAATCGACGGTAAAGTCGAAGAAATTGGATATGCAACCAATTCACTTTCATCTTTAACATCCAACTCAAGCTCAGATGGAAACTACACAAAAGTGTCTCAAACGGTTCCTGTGAAAATTTCTATTTCTAATTATTCAGAGCATGTTCTGCCAGGTATGAACGCCGAAGTGAAAATTTCGAAAGACTAATTCTTACTACAACAGTTCAAGAAGGGAGGAAATATGATGACAGCCAGTATAGAAAACACAAGTGATGGATCCATCAAAAAGCATATTCCGCTATTAATTGTTTTAATGCTTGGTTTGTTTCTTGCAATATTAAACCAAACGTTACTAAACGTAGCCATCCCGCATTTGATTACTGAGTTTGGCGTAACGGCAAATACAGCTCAGTGGTTGTTAACTGGATATATGCTTGTGAACGGGGCGTTAATTCCGCTTTCAGCTTTTTTAATTGAACGATTTGGTGTACGTCGCTTGTTCTTATTTGCAATGTTTTGTTTTACAGTAGGATCATTGATTTGCGGAATTGCACCTACGTTTCCCATTATGCTTACAGGCCGTTTAATTCAAGCTATTGGCGGAGGTGTCTTATCGCCTCTTGTCATGACTATTATTGTGTTTATTTTCCCTCCTCACATGCGAGGAAAAGGGATGGGGATTTTTGGATTGGCCATGATGTTCGCACCGGCTATTGGTCCAACTTTATCTGGATGGGTTATTCAAAACTATGATTGGCACATCCTTTTTAACGGCATGGTGCCATTAGGTGCCATTGTACTGATTATTGCTTTCTTTCAATTAAAAGATATTCAGCCTCCAAAAGATGTAAAAGTACACATGCCTTCTGTTGTGACATCACTTGCAGGTATGGGGTTATTGCTTTATGGATTCAGTGAAGCTGGAAATGACGGCTGGACGGATCCAGTTGTTCTTTCTACAATCATTGGCGGGGCAGTGCTGTTAATTATATTTGTCCTTCAGCAAATTAAATCTGAAAAGCCGCTGTTGGATATGCGGGTATTTAAATATAATATCTTTTCATTATCGAATATTATTAGTATTGCAATTACAATCAGTATGTACGCAGGTATGTTCTTACTTCCAATTTACTTGCAAAACATCCGCGGCTATTCTGCTTTTGATTCAGGACTCCTGTTACTTCCTGGAGCACTTGTTATGCTGGTTATGTCGCCAATTTCAGGTACATTGTTTGATAAAGTGGGACCTCGTCCGCTAGCAATCGTTGGTATGCTCATTACATCTATTTCAACGTTTGAATTTACGAAGCTGACGATGGATACACCGTTTAATCATATTTTAGGGATTTATATTATCCGTTCGTTTGGTATGTCACTTTTAATGATGCCGATTATGACAGCCGGTTTAAATCAGCTTCCGCAGCGACTAAGCAGTCACGGAACATCAATGTCTAATACGCTTCGTCAAGTAAGTGGTTCAATTGGTATTAGTTTGATGACGACGATTTTTACGAACCGTACAACGTATCATGTAAATGAAATCAGCAGTTCCATGAATACGTCAGATCCATTCTTTATGAATAGCTTTCATTTATTCGTCCAAAAAGTGGCCGCTACTTTGCATTTATCACAAGATCAAGCTCAGCAGCAAGCGCTCACGATTTTATCTGGAAAAATGACGCAGCAAGGTACGATTCAAGGTATTAACGATGCCTTCTACTGGGCAACAGCGATTTCTGTTATCGGTTTGATTTTAAGCTTCTTCCTTCGTGACGTACGTAAAGATAAAGTAGTCGAAGAAAAGAAATCAGAAGCTCAAGAGGAAGATATTCGTATGCTTCCAGCTCCCAAAAGTATAAATTCATAAGGAGCTATAGAAATCTAACGTTCATCATAAGACATGTTAGAGAGAAAGGGGCGGTGAGGTGGATGGATCCACTGATATTTGGTGAAGAAATTCAAAAAATTTCAATATCTTTAAACAAAAAAGTAATGACAAATGTAAAAAGTCTTTTACAGCATTACGGAATTACCCCTTTTCAATATCATATTTTACTGATTGTTGAACGATCACATACAATACCTGTTACCAAAGTGGCAGACGAAATGAAGGCGAGTCCAAGCGTTATCACAGCATCGATTACACGTTTGTATGAACTGAATCTTGTGGAGCGCTACCATTCAAAAGATGATCGGCGTAAAGTTATGATTGAACTTACAAACAAGGGGAAACAAGTCATTCGAGCTGCTGAGAAAGACATGCAGCAAGAAGTTGAAAAACTGTTTGCATGCTATAAAGAAGAAGAACAGCAGCACTTTCTTACGCTCTGTCGGCAGCTAGATGAACATGTGACTTGAACTTGAATAGACAAAAGTATATTGAGTTAAGCGGAGTGAGTGTAAATGGATAAAGAGATGGTAAAAAACATTCGGAAAAACTACAATATGAATCAGCGCAGCTTTGCTCAAGCGGTGAACTGCAGTTTTTCTTTAATTGCACTGGTTGAAGTGGGTAAGCGAAGAGTAACAAAAAACTTGGAGGACAAAATTAAACAAGCATTTCAATTGAATGATCATGATTTAAAAACACTGCAGAGCTAATACAAAAAGTAGGTGTGTGAAACGAGCGCACCTACTTTTTTTCGTCTTGTTTTTTTGTAAGAGGATCTACGGTATGTTTGTAATCATAAGCTTTCGAAGTAGTAATTACGCATAGCAGTAAAATAACAAATACAATGATAATAGAGAGCGTAATAATGACAATCATCTAAACCATCCTTTCTTTTTCTCGTTATGTATGCTTTCGGTCTTATTAGTAAAATTCCTTCTTTCCCCACATAGTGCAGAAATGACAAACGCATACTAATAACAGTCTAGAATAAAGGAGTGTTTATAATGAATGAAAAAGAGTTGAAAAAACAATTAAAAAAGGTAGCGGATTATCCTGCATCTAAAGCAGATGGAGTAGACGAAGAGTTTTCTCGTGAATTAGCAGACCAAGCCGATTTAGAAGCACAGGCTAGAGCGAACGCTGCAGATGAAAGACAAAAAAATAATAACTGAGGCTGGGATAAAAGTATTTTGGCCCAAGTGAAAAACGAACAACTAATCAAACATTTTGATTAGTTGTTCGTTTTTAGATTGGATTAATGTTGTTATCTCTCAGCCTCGTTTGTTATTTTTTCAAAAGCAAATAAACAAAATAAGGAGCACCGATTACGGCGGCGACAATTCCTGCTGGTACACCGTTAGGATCGGCAATATTATGTCCTATTGTGTCTGCAATCAGCAAAAGCCAACCGCCAAGTAAAATAGCGACGGGAATAAAAAGCTGATTTCTCGGTCCCACTAAGCCTTTAGCAATATGAGGAGCAAGAAGTCCAATAAAAGCAACGCCGCCCGTCACTGAAACTGCCGCTGCCGCTAATGCAACCGCGGCTAAAAGCAATGTTATACGTTCTTTCTCCATAGAAATGCCGACTCCAATAGCTGCAGCTTCATTTAAATTAAAAATGTTTAATGAGTTTGCTTTGTACAATATAAAAGGAATCAAGACAAGAAGCCAAGGTAGAAGAGCGCATATAAAAGGCCAGTCTGTCCCCCAGATGTTCCCTGCAATCCATTTAGCAATAAAATCAACTTTAGCGCGATCAGCTGATGACATAATCACCACCATCATTCCAGAAAGAGCCATCGAAAAACCTACGCCTGTTAAGATAAGCTTTACAGGCTGCAGTCCTTGGCTTTTACTATATGCACAAAGATAGATGAGACTAGCTGTAAACAAGGCACCGATGAACCCTACTAGCGGAAGGGCATAGACGAAAGAACCAGCTTCAATTGGGGCAAATAAAAAGAATACAGCAATTGCGACTCCTGCTCCTGAATTAATTCCTATAATCCCAGGTTCCGCTAAATCATTGCGCGTAACACCTTGTAAGATAGCTCCTGATAAAGCTAGAGCCATTCCTGCTAGAAGCGTGATGATAATGCGCGGAAGTCGAATTGAAAAAAGGACGAACTCATCTGCAAAATCACCTTTGCCAAAAAGAGTAGGAAACACTTTATTATAAGGAAGGGGTGCATCACCGAGCGCCATTCCTATCACAACCGTTCCAAGAATCAAAACAGTGAGCAGCATCATAATTATTCGTTGTTTTCTAATAAGCACTGGGTGAATCATGAGAATGCTTTTCCTCCTTTACGAACAATGACTAAAAAGAAAGGTAAACCAATCATCGATACAACTGCTGCTATCGGTGTTTCGTAAGGAGCACTTACTGTTCGAGCCAATGTATCAGCAAGCAGCATAAACGCTGCGCCAGTGATAGCGGACATAGGGATGATATAACGATAGTCGGTTCCTACGATTCCTCGTACAATATGAGGAATCATCAAGCCAATAAACACCATGTTTCCGACTAGCGCAACAGAAGCGCCGGCAAGAAGAATCATGACGACAAATAAAATGGTTTTGACTTTTGTTGTTTGCTGGCCTAACCCTACAGCGACTTCTTCATTTAAGCTCAAAATAGTAAGCTGCCGAGAAAGCAAAAGGGCAATGAATATACCGCCGACAATAAAAGGAACGATGATTTGAAGCTGTTCCCAAGAAGTGCCTACAATTCCGCCAGCAGTCCACATGGATACATCTTTTGAAATCTTAAAATAAATACCGAAGCCTTCTCCAATGGCATATAGAAATGCTGAAACGGCAGCCCCCGCTAGTACAATTCGAAGCGGAGAAAATCCTCCTCTTTTTATAGCAGCAATTCCAAACACCAGGATTGCGCCAACCCCGGCTCCTATAAAGCAAGCAATCGTAATACCCAAATAATTTATAGAAGGGATCAAGGCAATTGTTACAGCTAAAGCCGCATTTGCGCCAGACGTTAACCCTAAGAGTCCTGGATCTGCAAGAGGGTTTCTTGTCATACCTTGCATAATTGCTCCTGATACGGATAAAGCAGCGCCAACAAAAACAGCGGCGATTTCACGGGGTAAACGAATATCCCGGATGATCGAGATGTGTTCGTTTACAGTGCTTGATGAAAGTGCTAACCACACATCTTTTATAGATATATCAGCAGCGCCAAAAACCATTGAAGAAACAAACATTGTGATGAATACGAACAGCATACCTATTAATTTATATAAAAAGGGAATGAAACGCTGATTGTCTTTTTTCATAAAACACCCATCTTTTCATGTGAGAATAAATTTAGTAACACAAAGCAAGAGGAATCCTAAAAAGAATTCCTCTTGAATGAATTACTTACCAAGAAATTTTTGAGTAAAGAAATCTAGTTGATAATCTAGTGTGATTGGATCATTAAAATAAAATTCTTTTGCATTTGCTTCAAATACGTGATTGTTCTTTACAGCAGGAATATTTTTGTACGTATCTGTTTTCTCAAATGATGTATCTCCATCTTGGTTTTTGCTAAAGATTAAATAATCTCCGGCATATTCAGGAAGAACTTCCGGTGAAATTGCATAGTACCCATCTTTCAAAGCCATTTTTTTTACTTTCTGCGGCATTTTTAATTTCATTTCTTGATAAAGAATCTCCGTTCCGCGTCCCCAGTTATTCCCAAACACATAAAGCTGTTTGTCAAAGTTCTCAATAACTGAAACCGTGGCATCTTCGCCAATTTTAGCTTTGATGTCAGAACCAGCTTTTGCCGCACGCTTTTTAAAGTCGTCTACCCATGATTGTGCTTCTTTTTCTTTATTTAATAGCTTTCCAATTTCTACATGCTGAGTAAGGTAATCTACTTTATCGTATGTATACGTGACAGTAGGGGCAATTTTTTTCAATTTATCAATGTTTTTTGTAGTAGATAAGCCAATAATTAAGTCAGGCTTTAATTCAATGATCTTTTCTAAATTTTCCTCTGATACTTCTTCGACGCCTTTTAATTTCTTTTCAAAGCGGGGATTCATTTTAGACCATGAGTCCACTCCGACAATGTTAACACCTAAAGAAAGTACGTTACCTGCATAGGAACCTAACACAACAACACGTTTCGGATTAGCCGGAACTTTTACAGGGCCGTCTTCAGATTGATATGTGATCGTCTTGGATTCGCTGTTTTTGCTAGAATCATTTTTACTTTCAGTTGAACCGTTGCTGCAGGCACTAATAAGTAGTACGAATATAAGCATGAATGGAAGCAGTAATTTTTTCATTTAGTTATCTCCTCTTAATAAGTTATATGTGATGCACATTGGTTTATTTGTTCTCGGATCCCGCCCAATTTCAGCGTCGATATGAAACACTTTTTTTAGAACGTCCTGCGTAATGACTTCTTCACATTTTCCGGCTTTGACAATTTCTCCATCTTTTAAAGCGATAATATAATCCGCAAAGCGAGCGGCTTGATTTAGATCATGAAGCACCATTACAACTGTACGTTCTTGCTCTTTGTTTAGTTTTTGCAGGAGTTCAAGTACTTCTAACTGATGAGCCATATCCAAGTAGGTAGTAGGCTCATCGAGGAATATAATATCGGTTTCTTGAGCTAAAGCCATCGCAATCCACACTCGCTGGCGCTGACCGCCTGAAAGAGAGTCAACGGGACGAAACTTGTAATCTTTTGTTCCGGTTACTTCAAGCGCCCAGTCAATCATTTTATAGTCTTCTTTCGATAGACGCCCAAAACCTTTTTGATAGGGAAATCGCCCATAAGATACAAGTTCTCCAACAGTTAGGCCGCTGGCACTTTCTGGTGTCTGAGGGAGAATCGCCATTTTTTTAGCGAGTGATTTTGTATGTTCTGTTGAAATGTTTTCGCCATCTAAAATGACGGAGCCAGATTGATGGGAAATAATGCGGGTGATGGCTTTTAAAAGCGTTGATTTGCCGCATCCGTTTGAACCAATAATCGTGGTAATCTTTTTGTCTGGAATGTTAACGCTTAAATTCTTAACTATTAGACGTTCACCATAACTAATATGTAATTTCTCTGTATATAGGCGAACCATATTTGCCCCTCCGTTTGCGTTTAATACAACGATACTTGATAATGATTATCAATGTCGTTTACTTTACATACTATAATTCGAACGTTTTCAGATGTCAATAGTTATTTTTATTGTCAAAACGGTGAAGAAGATGTATATTCAAATGAGAATGATAATCAATAACGATTAATTGCAAGGAGTGGATGTTTATGACAAAAAACGAACTGTTTGACGTGACAATTATAGGAGGGGGGCCGGCTGGCCTTTACTCGACTTTTTATAGTGGACTAAGAGAAATGAAAACAAAGCTAATTGAATATCAGCCAAAGCTAGGCGGAAAGCTTCACGTTTATCCTGAAAAAATGATTTGGGATGTCGGAGGCCAAACTCCTATTACTGGTGCGAAGCTTATTGAACAGCTTGTTGAACAAGGGCTGACGTTTGATCCAACTGTTGTTTTAAATGAGAAAGTTGACTCCATTTCCCGCTTAGAAGATGGTATTTTCCAGCTGACGAGTTCTTCAGGGAAACATCATTACTCTAAAACGATTATCCTTGCTGTGGGAGGAGGTATTTTAAATCCGCAAAAGCTCAAAATCGAAGGGGCAGAACGATTTGAAGTAACAAACTTAAACTATACGGTTAAATCTCTGCAGCATTTTAAAAATAAAACGGTGATTGTTTCCGGAGGGGGTAATTCAGCCATTGATTGGGCAAATGAGCTAGAGCCCGTTGCTGAAAAGGTATATATTACGTATCGAAACAGTGAACTAACTGGTCATGAAGCACAGGTGAGACAATTAATAAACAGTTCAGCTCACTGTCTGCTTAACACATCTATTACAAAATTAGTGGCTGATGCGACGCATGAATTTATTGAAACAGTTGAGCTGACTAATCATCAAACCGGTGAGATTTCTTATTTGCCGGTTGAAGAAGTTATCATTAATCACGGTTATGAAAGAGATACAGAGCTGTTAAAAAACAGTAAACTACATATCAAAACCATTGATGACTATTACATCGCAGGTAATGCAGCAAGCGAAACGTCTGTAGAAGGCGTATATGCAGCGGGAGATATTCTCATGCACGAAGGGAAAGTCCATTTAATTACGGGTGCTTTTCAAGATGCTGCTAATGCCGTAAACAAAGCAAAACAATTCGTTCAGCCTTCTGCGGCTAAGACAGCTATGGTTTCTTCTCACAATGAAGTATTCAAAAAGCGTAATTCAACACTAATTAAACAAATGATGAAGTAAAGCGAGATGCAGGGTGCATGTCGCTTCTTTCTCTACGGTAGAATTATCTAAGTAAGGAGGAAGGGAACGAAAAAAGAAAAGAGAAATATAATAAAAGAAAACGCTTACATTTTTAAAGATGACACAGCGCTTGTTTGCATAAGGGGGAAGCCGTATGAACGAAAAAGAGAAATATCAGTTTGAAACAAAAGCCATTCACGCAGGGTATGAATCAAAACATCATTTTGATAGTTTAGCTCCGCCTATTTATCAAACGTCTACATTTACATTTTCATCTCTAGAACAAGGTGCAAACCGGTTTAGCGGAGCAGAAGATGGTTATGTATATTCCCGGTTATCTAATCCAACGATCACCATTTTAGAAGAGCGTATGGCACAGCTTGAAGAAGGAGAAGCCGCTTTGGCATTTGGATCGGGAATGGCTGCAGTATCGGCTGTATTGATTGGACTTACAAAAGCAGGCGATCATATTTTGTGTTCTAAAGGAGTGTATGGATGCACGTTTGGTCTCTTAGAAATGCTTGAGGAAAAATATCAAATCCGTCATTCTTTCTCCAACTTGGAAACTGAGGAAGAAATTCTTGCTGCTATCAGAAAAGATACAGCATGTATTTATATTGAAACACCGATTAACCCGACTATGACTTTAGTAGATTTAGAGTTAGTTACTTCTATCGCCAAACAAAAAGGAATTCCTGTGGTAGTAGACAATACCTTTTCAACTCCTTATTTGCAGCAACCGCTGAAGCTTGGATGCGACTTAGTCATTCATAGCGCAACAAAATTTATTGGTGGACACGGAGATGTTGTCGCGGGAATTGTAGTAGGGAACGAAGAGGTTATTTCCGTACTGCGCAAAACGACGCAAAAAGATATCGGAGGCATTCTTTCACCGTTTGATGCTTGGCTGTTACTCCGAGGCTTAAAAACGCTGGCCGTTCGAATGGATCGTCACTGTGAAAATGCTGAATATATCGCAAAACAATTAAGTCTCCATCCCAAGGTGAAAGCCGTTTATTATCCAGGTGATAAAAAGAGCACTGCTTATTCTCTCATGCAAAAGCAAATGAAAAAAGGAGGGGGGCTTCTCTCCTTTGAAGTGAAAGGAGGTTATGAAGAAACCGTAAAAGTGGTTAATCAGCTTAAGCTCATTTCCATTGCGGTGAGTCTTGGAGATGCTGAAACACTTATTCAGCATCCTGCCTCGATGACGCATGCAGTTGTGCCGGAAGAAGCTCGAAAAGAAATGGGAATCTCAAACGAACTCCTTCGCTTATCAGTTGGACTGGAAGCATGGGAAGATATTATGAGAGATTTACAGCAGGCATTAGATAGTATATAAAAAAACAACGCTTGAAGTATCTTAAGGATATTTCAAGCGTTGTTTTTTGAATATCAACCGTATGTCATCACTCATACATCCTTTTTTGCGAGTGGAACTTTACCTACATCTTTAGACAAATGTCCTAGACAGAAGAGATGCCTTTCAATAGACTAAAGGTTATCTGTGAAAATACAATATTTAGGTAAGGAAGGTGCTCTGCTATTATGCTTCATAATCCAACTGGGAAAAAACGTCTAGGATTGGCGTTTCTTCTCAGCACGCTTGCGATATTAGGTCCGCTTAATATCGATATGTATTTGCCAAGTTTTCCTGCTATTGCTGATCATTTAGATGCGCGAGCTTCACTTGTTCAGCTTAGTTTAACATCGTGTTTACTAGGCCTTGCCGTTGGTCAAATCGTGATTGGTCCAATCAGTGATGCGAAGGGAAGAAAAGGACCTTTACTCATTTCCATCTCTTTATTTATGCTATCGTCATTGCTCTGTGCGCTGGCTCCTACTATCACGGCTTTAGTTATCGCACGCTTTTTGCAGGGGTTTACGGCTTCGGCAGGAGTTGTTCTTTCTCGAGCCATTGTCAGAGACGTTTTTAGTGGAAGAGAGCTTACGAAGTTTTTTGCTCTGTTAATGGTTATCAATGCCTTTGCACCAATGATAGCACCAATGGCCGGAGGTGCTATTTTACTTCTTCCTTTTGCAAGTTGGCATACTATTTTCTTGTTTTTAAGTTTAATAGGTCTTTTAATTGTTTTAACAATCTCAATGCGTTTAAAAGAAACTTTGCCAATTGAAAATAGAACGCCAAGTTCAATTGGTCATTCCGTTCGCACAATGGGCAGTTTATTACAAGACCGTTCTTTTATTGGTTATGCCTTAATTGTCGGACTGGTCCACGGAGGAAGCTTTGCTTATGTATCAGGCACTCCATTTGTCTATCAAGGGATCTACCATGTTTCTCCGCAAGTTTTTAGCATTTTGTTTGGGATTAACGGCTTGGCCATTGTGACTGGAAGCTTTATTATTGGGCGCTTTATCGGAATTCTTCATGAAAGAAGCCTGCTTCGCATTGCCGTGATTACGGCTGTAAGTGCTACTAGCGTACTTCTTATCATGACCATGCTTAAAGGGCCGCTGGTTACGATTGTTATTCCCATTTTTATTTACATGATCTCTATAGGAATGACGATCACAGGCTCGGTGACATTGGCAATGAAAAATCAAGGACATAGAGCAGGAAGTGCGAGTGCCGTGTTAGGCATGCTTCCACTAACTTTAGGATCAATTGTTTCTCCTTTAGTGGGTATTAACGAAACCACAGCGATTCCGATGGCTGCTATTTTATTTAGTACGGCGCTTTTGGGTTTTGTAGCTTTCTTTACGTTAACTAAAAACAAGAAAGAAACAGAAAAGTGCGACGTTAACGAGTTTAAAACGGAAGTTTCTCCGTAATCACTTTTTTGATTGTTTGAAAGCATCACTCCTTTGTGAAAATGAGTGATGCAAATTTATTCAAGTATTGGATAATATATGCTAACCTTAGGGCATGATCGAAAGGAGTGGATAATAATGAGTAAAGTAATTCCTGAAATAACCCTTAATGACGGGGTAATCTTGCCTGCTATAGGCTTTGGTACATACAAACTTAACGGAAATGAAGGAGTCAACGCTATAACGAGTGCGATTGATGTAGGGTATCGTCTAATTGATACGGCTTATAATTACGAAAATGAAGGCACCGTGGGCCAAGCTCTTCGAAGAACGCCGGTTTCTAGACAAGAACTATTCGTTACGTCTAAACTCCCAGGGCGATACCATACGTATGACAAAGCAATTCCTACCATCCAAGAATCTTTGTATCGCGCGAATTTAGACTATTATGATTTGTATCTTATTCATTGGCCTAATCCTAAACAAGATCATTATGTAGAAGCTTGGCAAGCATTGATTGATGCGAAGCGCTGGGGCTTGATTCGTTCAATTGGTGTTTGCAATTTTCTTCCCGAGCATGTTGAGCGCTTGGAAAAAGAGACCGGCATTTTACCAAGTATCAATCAAATAGAACTGCATCCTTTTTTTAATCAACATCAATATCGAAATTGGTATCAGGAGAAAAACATTCAAATTGAATCTTGGAGTCCACTAGGGCGAGCAAGTGCTGTTTTAGAAAATGAAGCAATTAAACAAATTGCCGACCGTCATAATAAGACAGTTTCACAAGTGATTTTGCGATGGCATTATCAGCTAGGGGCGATTTCAATTCCAAAATCGTCATCTCGCAAGCGGCAGCTTGAAAACATATCTATTTTTTCATTTTCTTTAGATGAAACTGAGATGAATATGATTTCAGAATTGAACCGCGAGGATGGAAGACTTAATAATCAAGACCCCGCTGCTTATGAAGAATTTTAACTATAAGGCCTCACTTATTTTTTAAGTGAGGCTTTTATTCTATGATTTTTCATTATTTAAGACTGAAAATAGTCCGTTTAGTTCTAACGATTGTAGGAGAAAATGTGTTAAAATATTCCGAAAAAAGGAGTGGTGAACCATGGAAGAAGTAGTAAAAGCGATTCAAGACGAATATCCGAATGATTTTGCATGGTGTTACGGCTGCGGCCGATTAAACCAGGACGGCTATCATTTTCGCACAGGATGGCTAGGAGAAAAAACTATTACCCTTTATACACCTAAGGCTGAACATACAGCTATACCAGGATTTGTTTATGGCGGACTTCTTGCATCACTGATTGATTGCCATGGAACAGGCTCTGCATCTCTTGCTCTATACCGTAAAAATGGCTACGAAATAGGAGATTCAGCAGAGCCGCCGCGGTTTGTTACCGGTTCTCTCCACGTAGATTTTAAAAAACCAACGCCACAGGGTGAAGTACTAAAAGCGATAGGAACGGTTGAAGAAATTCACCCGAAGAAATGGAGAGTTAAAACAGAAGTATACGCGAGTGACATCATTGTTGCGACCGGAGAAGTTGTGGCAGTTGTTATGCCAAGGACGTTTAAACGCAAAGAAGACTAAAAAATGCAAAACAGTTACATAAAAAGGGAGGAAAAGGTATGGGTAAATGTAATTTAGACCACTCGGTAGAAGATGTACAGCAGAAGTTTAACTCGCAGTCACAATGGCTGCCAGAAGATATTCGCTCGTTATTTCATGAGTTTCTCGTACGAAATCCTTCGCAAACAACATTAAACGAGATGTTTCATTTGCTGAAGAAATATGATTTGGTTGATGAACAAGAAAGAAAAGAGCGAGATCGAAAAATCAAATGGCTGATATTAAATAAAGAAGAGACGAACAACTAGAAGCAACTACATACAGTAAACCTACGCTTACGACCACAATGAAAAAATCCGAACGAGTTGGATTCTCCATCAAGAATCTCGCTTCATCGTTCGGATCTTTCTTCAAATAAAATACTTTTACCCCAGCCTCTTTTTAACGAGATTAAAAGTAATCACCACCACTTAAACCCGTCGTCTTCTAACAAATGATTTGAAGCTGCTGGTCCCATCGTACCCGCAGGATAAAAATGAAGAGGAAAGCGTTCATCATTAAAAACTTCTAAAACAGGTTGCACCCATTTCCAAGATAATTCAACTTCTTCCCAATGAGCAAAAAATGTGGAGTCTCCCTGTAAAGCATCAAATAACAGCAGTTCATAAGCTTCGGGTACTTCTTTTTGATTTGTTGAGAAATTGATAAAAATCGGTTCGATTTTATTGTCATTCAAAGGGTTTTTGCTGTTTAATTGCAGTGATATACCTTCATTTGGGCTGATTTCGACAACCAAAAGGTTGGGAATAACTTCTTCGTCTGTATAAACATCCTTTAAAGGATGTTTAAATTCAATGACGATACGCGTGCATTTTTTACTCATTCTTTTTCCTGTGCGAAGATAGAAAGGAACTCCTTTCCAAAGCTCATGATCAATCCATACCCGGACTGCTATAAATGTGTCATTAACGGAAGCAGCATTGATGTCGGGCTCATCTTTATATCCTATAACGGAACGATTTTGGATTTTTCCCGCTTCGTATTGACCTCTTATGACGTTAGAATGGATAAACTCTTTTTGTAGAGGGCGAAGGCTTTTCATAATTTTTATCTTTTGTTGGCGAGTCTTTGCGATGTTAAGTGTCTTTGGCAGCTGCATGGCAGTCATCATAAGCATTTGAAGCATATGGTTTTGGAACATATCCCTAATTGCACCGGACTGATCATAGTAATGCGCTCTTTCTTCTACACCAACTGTTTCACTAGCTGTAATTTGGACATTTGCAACGTAGTGATGATTCCATAGTGCTTGTAAAATAGGGTTTGCAGATGCTAGAGCCTCCAAATTTTGAATCATTGGTTTTCCCAGATAGTGGTCGATACGATAAATCTCTTCTTCATTGAACGTTTCAGTAAGCTTTTGATTTAACACTTGAGCAGATTGTAAATCGTGTCCGAAAGGCTTTTCGATAATAAGGCGTTTCCAGCCTTTTGTAGATCCCAATCCGCCGCTATTTATATTTGAAGCAATAACGTCTACAAATTCAGGAGCCACTGATAAATAGAAAAGACGATTTTCAGGAATATTTAATTCTGCTTCGCCTTCTTGAATAGCATGCAGCAACTGGTCATATCCATCACTATTGGTAACATCCATTTTATGATAGCGAACTGTCTTAAGAAATTCTTTTATCTTGGATTCACCTTGGCTAAAGCGCCTTGAAAAAGTCTTTACTGATTCTTCTACATATATTTGAAAGGCATCATCAGACAAGTTGCTTCTACCCGTACCAACAATAGAAAAGGAAGAAGGCAGCTTTTTATCTAAAAATAAATTATATAACGCAGGAAAAATTTTTCTTTTAGCTAAATCTCCTGTTGCTCCAAATAAGATAAAGGTCATGGAATCCACTTCTAACGCTTGTGGTGAATGAGACTTGAGACAATTATCACGTGAACGAGCTACACTGCCCAATTGATCTCCTCCTTTATTTTAACGGTCTATTGCAGTGAATATAGTCTTTTACCACCTTTACAGATTACAGTATAGCAGGTACAATTTTCCTTTATAAGTAGACACTTTATTTTCATATAGTGTCTAAAACTATACTATTACGCATAAAAAGGGAGGAAAAAGGATTGAGCAGACTTTTTAGCAAAACGTTTAACTGTGAAAAGGAATTAACGTTAACGATTATTGGAGGCAAGTGGAAAATGTTGATTATGTGGCACCTAGGAAAAGAAGGGACGAAACGATTTGGGGAGTTAAAGTCCATGATGCCGGGAATTACTCAGCGAATGTTAGTAAGTCAGCTGCGAGAATTAGAAGAAGATCAAATCGTTCACCGAAAAGTCTATCCGGTTGTCCCTCCAAAAGTTGAATATTCCTTGACTGAACACGGGAGAAGCTTGATGCCCATCCTTGAGAGCATGGATGAGTGGGGAAAAAATTATATGGAAACCGTTATAGAGCCTGAAATGAATAATTCCAGCCATATGGGTTAAAATCTTTTGTTGAAAAGGATAAAGCTACCCTTATTATTCAGAATTTTCTAACATAAATACGAATGATACGCTGCATTGAAGCGTCCATAGTATATTTTTAGTGACTATATGTTTTAAAAGTGCCTACTTTTTTTTTGAAAGTAACGGTTTTACAATGAATTCATGCTAGACAACCCCATTTAATGAAGGAGTGAAGTAGGTATGGAACTTCAATTAGCATTGGATCTTGTAAATATTTCAGAGGCAAAAGAAGTAGTGCAGGAGGTTCAAGAGTATATCGATATTGTAGAAATTGGAACTCCAGTTGTGATTAACGAAGGGCTAAAAGCAGTCAAAGAAATCAAGGAAGCCTTTCCGTCTTTAAAGGTATTAGCTGATTTGAAAATTATGGATGCAGGTGCTTATGAAGTAATGAAAGCTTCTGAAGCGGGTGCTAGTATTATTACCATTCTTGGCGCTACTGATGATTCGACTATAAAAGGCGCTGTAGAAGAGGCCAAAAAACAAGGAACACAAATTCTTGTTGATATGATTAATGTAAAAAACCTTGAACAACGTGCAAAAGAAGTCGATGCACTCGGTGTTGACTATATTTGTGTACACACAGGGTATGATCTTCAAGCTGAAGGAGAAACCCCGTTCGAGCAGCTTCAAACGATTAAACGAGTTGTGAAAAATGCAAAAACAGCGGTGGCAGGAGGCATTAAACTGAATACACTTCCTGAAGTTGTGCAGTCACAGCCTGATCTTGTGATTGTAGGCGGGGGGATTACAAGTGAAAAAGACAAAAGAAACGTTGCAGAAGAAATGAAAAAAGTAGTCAAACAAGCAACTTTGGTCTAAAAATAAGTAAAAGTATTTAGGCCTTCAAAATTAATTAATCGGTAAATGGTTTAAAAAGAAGATAGCTAAGTTATTTTAGCTATCTTCTTTCCGTCATTTTTAGTATAACCATTCATTGATAAGAGTCATTTTGACAGATAGATAGTTTCTTTAAAATTCGTTATTCGAAAGAAAAAGACGGCGGTTTTTCTGGGATTTTAAAGTTAAGAAAGCGTTATCCGAACATTAGCGGAAGAAAGTGCAAAAAAATCTATGTCACACTTTTTGACAAAATACTTTGAAAATTATAAATATTAAAAATATAATTAACTATCGACAATATTTAACATCTTTAAACCAAAAAAGGAGGGAGATATGAAGTGATGGAACATAAGAGGATAGTAGTCATAGGAGCTGGAATTGTCGGGTGCAGCATTGCCTACTATTTAAGTAAAATGGGGCAAAGAAACATAACAGTGATTGAGCAAGGCCCTTTGTTTGAAACGGGAGGATCTACTTCTCACGCTCCGGGGCTTGTATTTCAGCTTAGCTTTTCAAAAATCCTGACAACACTAGCTTCTCAAACGGTCGAGACCTTTAAAGAGTTGAGTACAGATGAACAGCGCTCTTTTTACCCGGTCGGCAGTTTAGAAGTTGCCCGTACATCCGAGCGATTAGAAGACCTAAAGAGAAAGGCTGGTGTTGCCAGCTCATGGGGAATCGAAGCTTTTCTTCTTTCACCGCAGGAATGCGCGGAAAAAAATTCGCTGATTTGTCCTGAACGTATTTGCGGAGGTCTCTATGTTCCGTCAGACGGTATTGCCAAACCTTTGCATGCCGTTGATAAAATGACTCGTTTTTCTAAAGAGTGCGGAGTAGAATTTTACGGTCATACAGAAGTGACGAATATCGAAGTGACAAATGGTCAAGTAAAAGCAGTGTACACGAGCGCTGGAAAATTTGAAGCAGATGTAATCGTGTGCTGTGCCGGATTTTGGGGGCCTCGCATCGGAGAAATGGTCGGTGTAACGATTCCTCTTCAGCCGATGGCTCATCAATATGTGTTTACAAATGATTTACTTGAATTAAACGGAGAAACGGAAGAAACCGCGACTCCTCTTATTCGAGATCAGGATAATGCAATTTATTTTCGTCAGGTAGAGAAAGGGCTTGGGATTGGATCATATCAGCATGAGCCGTTTCCAGTCGAACTCAGTGACATTACAAAATACGGAGAAACAAAAGAAATGCCTTCTGTTAAACCCTTTACACCAAAAGATTTTGAAAAACCGTGGGAAGATGCAATGGAATTAATTCCGGCATTAAAACAAGCAGGAATAAAAAAAGGAATGAACGGCATTTTTTCCTTCACACCTGATGGGATGCCGCTGCTTGGCGAATCACAAGCAGTAGGGGGATTTTGGGTAGCGGAAGCCATATGGGTAACGCACTCTGCAGGTGTCGCTAGGCAAATGGCCGAATGGGTGATGAATGGTGCTCCGACTGTGGATTTGGAGCTATGCGATATTAATCGTTTTGATACGTATGCATGCAGCCCTGTTTATTACAAACAGCGGTCTATTGAAGAGTATGAAGAGGTTTATAGCATTCATCATCCATTTATGCAGCGAAAAGTATCGCGAAACATGCGCGTAAGTCCATTTTATATGCGTCAGCAAGAACTAAAAGCGTATTTTAACGAAAAAGCAGGGTGGGAGCAGCCGCAGTGGTATGAAGCTAACTATCCGCTTATATCCACATATGAAAAGAAGATGGTAATAAGAAAGGGGTGGTCCGCTGAATATTGGTCACCAATTATCGAGGCTGAACAGTTGCATACTCGTCAGTACGCAGCGATTTACGATACAACGGCAGCAAAGAAAAGGTTGGAGATTAAAGGGGAAGGAGCTCTCCAGTTTTTACAGAAGCTAACGACAGGAAATATAGACATTACAGTAGGTCAAAGCATACGTACGTGTATGTTGCATGAGCGAGGCGGCATAAAAGATCAAATAACGGTTATTCGCAAAAATATATCCACTTTCTTGATTGTTTGTACGGGAGCTGTAGAAGCAAGCTGGATTCAAAAACACGTGCCTCAAGACGGTCAAGTTGTTTTTCAAGATGTAACGTCAGGGACATGCAGTATAGCATTAATTGGTCCTAAAGCTACAGGAGTAATGAAGTCCGTGGTTCAACGCTCAGACCTTAGCAGCACTTGGCTTCAAGGGCAAGCGAAAACCCTGTTTATTGAAAATAGTTCAGTTCTTGCCCTGCGTGATTCCTACGGGGGAATGGAGAGCTGGGAGTTGATTACGACTTCTGATCAAGGCCTGAATTTATGGGATTTATTAATTGAACAAGGACAGCCTTATCAGCTGATTGCCGCGGGAGACCGAGCTCTTGAAAACCTTCGAATTGAATCTTTTTCGTTAAAAAGCGGGAAAGACTTTTGGAGCGAGCATCACCCATATGAAGTTAACCTTCATGAAATGGTTGATTTAACAAAACCAGTTTTTATTGGGAAAGAGGCATTGCTTGATCGTCAGCGAAAAGATTCTGAAACAGTATTAGCGACGCTCATATTAGATGATCCTTCAGCGATAGTAATGGGATATGAACCGGTCTTTTATGGGGAAACAGCCCTCGGATTTGTTACAAGTGCCGGCTATTCATACAGCTTAGGAAAAGGTATTGTACACACTTTATTATCTCAAGCTGTACATGAAGAAATGGTTTTAGAAGTTGAATACTTTGGTCAGCGTTATAAAGCAACAATGATGACACACTCCCCAGCGGTAGTTTAATTGATCAATCGAAAGACAGGAGGAATGCAGATGTCAACACATTATGATGTCATTATTATCGGATTAGGAGCTATGGGGAGTACGGCTGCTTATCAGCTCGCCAAAAAAGGTCAGCGGGTATTGGGATTAGAACAATACGGTCCCGCTCATGACCTAGGATCGAGTCACGGCGGTTCTAGAATCATTCGACAGTCGTATTTTGAAGACCCTGCTTACGTTCCATTATTGCTTCGCGCCTACGAATTATGGAATGAAATTGAAAGAGAAAGCGGTCAAGAAATTCTTACGGTTACCGGTGGACTTATGATGGGACCTCCTGATAGCTTGACGGTTTCTGGAAGCATCGAAAGCTCTAAACAGTGGAATCTTGCGTATGAGATTCTAGAAGCAAAGGATATTTACAAACGGTTTCCAGCGTTTACACCTTCACCTGCTACGGTTGCTCTATATGAAGAAAGAGCTGGATTCGTTAGGCCGGAAGCGAGCGTATATACTCACCTTCTTCAAGCAGAAAAGTACGGAGCTGAGCTTCATTTTTTTAAGGAAGTGGTGTCGTGGGAAGCTCATCCTTCTGGTGAAGGCGTGCGCGTTGTAACAGCTAATGGAGTATACGAAGCTGGAAAAATCATTATTTCTGCAGGCGCTTGGGCACCCGATTTATTACGGGATTTAGGTGTTAGCTTACAAGTAGAGCGTCATGTGCAAATGTTTTTTGAACCAACACAAGGAATAGATGTTTTTTCAGTGGGAAAACAGCCGATTTATATTTGGGAAGCAGATGATTATGTACAGTTGTATGGTTTCCCTTCTTTTGGATTAAAGGCTGAAGGAGCAAAAGTGGCGTTTTTCCGAAAAGGAACAGCGTGTACGCCGGAAACGATTGATCGAAATATATATGAAGACGAAGTGAACATGATGCGGCACTATCTAGCTCAAGGTATTCCGCAGCTTAACGGTCGATTTTTACAAGGGAAAACGTGCATGTATACCAATACACCAGATGAACATTTTGTCATTTCACTGCATCCTGAATATCCTCAAGTAGCGATTGCAGCGGGATTTTCTGGACATGGTTTTAAGTTTGCAAGCGTAGTAGGAGAGATTTTAGCAGATTTAGTGATAGAGGGAAAAACTAATCACCCAATTGATTTGTTTACTCCGCAGCGATTTGCGGCGAATAAAATAGTATAAATCGTCGTCAGCTCTTGCGAATGGTTCTATTTAAATGTTTCTAAAGAAGCGAAGGAGGAATAGTAAATGGTTATGGAACATGGTTTAGTGAATGATAATGGGAGACTTGAGCCCACGTTGAAAGGAGAGCTGTATACATCTTGGGACATTTT
This sequence comes from Priestia sp. MDV22-iso46, assembly GCF_058629175.1. Taxonomy (NCBI): domain Bacteria; kingdom Bacillati; phylum Bacillota; class Bacilli; order Caryophanales; family Bacillaceae; genus Priestia; species Priestia sp. MDV22-iso46. Next base: position 1,431,559 of record NZ_JBZVWT010000001.1, on the reverse strand, counting down.
TAAGTTAGAAAAAGATCATATATTTTCTAAATCATGGAGTTTAGTTGCATTTGAATACGAAATAGCAGAACCAGGACAATATATTACGACGAGAGTTGAAGGCGAAAATATTTTAATTACTAGAGGAAAAGATCACGTGCTGCGTGGATTCTTGAACGTATGTCGGCATCGAGGAGCTAAGCTGTGCAGCCAAGCATCCGGTAAAGCAGGTGTCATTCGCTGTCCATATCATTCGTGGAGCTATAGCTTAGATGGTGATTTAGTAGGTGTTCCTAACACAAGCCACTGTCGAGAAGAACTCGTGCATAATGAAAATTACGGACTAACATCCGTTCACATTGAAGTGTGGCACGGCATGGTTTGGGTTAATTTATCTGACAATCCTATGTCTGTTGAATATCAGCTAGACGCACAAATTTTTGATCGTTTTGGAGAACTTTATACGTTTGCTAGATATGAAATTCAAAACTTGAAATCCGCTCATCGTGAAGAATATGAAGTCGAGGCAAACTGGAAGCTTATTGTAGAAAACTTTCAAGAGTGCTATCACTGTTCCTCTATTCATCCTGAACTTACGGCAACGCTGCCTGAATTTCGTTCGGGAATCGGCACTCAAAGTTCCGTGGGAGGCGGAGCTAAGTTTGGGAATGAATTAGAAGCTTTTTCAATCAGCGGGAAAGGAAGCCGTCCTATGCTAAAAGGATTGCTTCCTGAAGATGACCGCACGTATTTTGGCATTACCGTTCTGCCGCTTGTATTTATCAATTTAACACCGGATCACGTTATTATTCATCGTATTATTCCAATTAGTGCGGAAAAGTCTAAAGTGATTTGTGAATGGTTATTCGACCCGGAAGAAATGGCTAAGCCTGATTTTGACCCAAAAGATGCCGTGGAATTATTTCACCGCGTTAATTTACAAGACTTTGAAGCGTGTGAGTGGTGTCAAGAAAATATGAGCTCAAAATCTTATAAAGAAGGAGGTATTTTAGTACCTATCGAACAGCACGTTTCTCATTTTTACAATTATGTATTGGAAGCAATCGGTATGAAGGTCGAATAGTAAGTAGAAGTGGTCTGACACGTTACCTTAAGGTGTCAGACCACCTCTAACAATCTACTTTAAAATAAGGGGGAAATAAATTGAGTACAAGCTCTAAACTAACAGAACCCATTATCCGCGTTACCGATGTTTCAAAAGTATTTGGTCGCCAAAAAGAACAGGCTCTTAAGCTACGAGAAGCTGGAGAAAGTAAATATGAAGTCGAACAAGCTACTAAGACAACCGTTGCTATTTACAATGCTCATTTCGAAGTAAAAAAGGGAGAAACCTTTGTGTTAATTGGATTATCAGGAAGCGGGAAATCTACTTTACTTCGATGCTTGAACGGGCTTGTAGAACCGACGGAAGGGACGGTATATCTAGAAAACACAGATATTTCTCATATGCCAAAAAGACAGCTTCAGGAAGTCCGGAGAAATAAAATTGGGATGGTCTTTCAAAATGTGGGCCTCCTTCCAAACCGCACCGTGATTGACAATATTACGTTCGGTCTAGAGATACAAGGTGTATCAGCAAACGAAAGAGAAAAGCGAGGGAAAAAAGCGCTTGAAATGGTGGGCTTAAATGGACAAGCTTATAAAAGAATTTATGAATTATCAGGAGGTATGCAGCAGCGGGTTGGATTAGCGAGAGCTCTTGCTTCTGAGCAGGAGATTTTGCTGATGGATGAGCCTTTTTCAGCTTTAGATCCTCTTATTCGAAGAGATATGCAAAAGCTATTTCTTGATATTCAGGGAGAAGTACAAAAAACAGTTATTTTTGTGACGCATGATTTGGATGAAGCATTAACTTTAGGCCACCGGGCTGCCGTGATGAAAGATGGGGAAATTGTACAGCTTGGAACCGCTGAAGATATTTTAAGTCAACCGGCAACTGGTTATGTAAAGCTGCTTGTTCAAGACGTTAATTACGGCAAAATTCGCCTTGCTAAAGACGCGGTGGTGCCGGTAGAAACGGCTGCCTATGAGTATGAATCACCGCAAGTCGTATTAAGAAGAATGAGAACCAATCATTTATCTACTATTTTTGTTCTTGATAGTGCTGACCGCTTATTGGGCTTAATAAGCATTTATACGGTGATGGAGCTGATAGAAGCTCATAAGCATGATTTAAAAGGAAAAGAAATGACACAGCCGCATTGTGTTAATCCGGATATGTCTTTACAAGAAATGATTCCTTTATTTACAGACAGTCATTCGCCTGTAGTCATTGTTGATAATCATCATCGCCTACAAGGTATGATTTCCCCAAACACTCTTATTGCAAATCTCACTGAGCGTACTGCAGTGACCGAGCAACAAGAAGTTAAGTCATATCAAATGGAGGTCCGATAAATATGATGGTAAATTCCGCGACGATTCCTCGTATCCCTTTAGATAAATGGGCAAACTCATTTGTTGATTACATGATTGATAGTTTTTCAGGTGTATTTACTGGAATCAACCAGATAATGACCAGCTTAATAAGCAGTCTCGAATGGGTATTGACCGCTTCTCCTCCGCTAGTAACGGTCGTTGTTTTTGTTCTATTAGCGCTATGGTTAACAGATTTGAAGATAGCTGTATTTACGTGTTTTGGTTTACTTCTTATTATTAGCTTGAATTTATGGGAAGCATCGATGCTGACCTTATCTCTTGTTTTAGCTTCTACTATTATCTCACTTCTATTTGGCGTTCCTTTAGGCATATTATCACACCGCTTTAACAAAGTTGGAGCAGTGATAAAGCCCATTCTTGATATTATGCAAACAATGCCTGCTTTTGTTTACTTAATTCCGTCCGTACTTTTATTTGGATTAGGGAATGTTACAGCTCTTATTGCTACTTTTATTTTCGCAATGCCGCCTGCCGTTCGTCTGACGCTGCTTGGACTTCAGCAAGTTCCCCAAACCACTTTAGAAGCGGCAGAAGCTTTTGGAGCGACGGAATGGCAAAAATTAATTAAAGTCCAGCTGCCGCTCGCTTTGCCTATGATTATGTCGGGTGTAAACCAGGTTATTATGCTATCTCTTTCGATGGTTGTTATTTCTTCGATGGTCGGTGCAGGGGGCTTGGGTGCTGAGGTATTAAGAAGCATCAGTATGTTGGATGTAGGCTTAGGATTTATCGGTGGGATTGCAGTTGTCATTATTGCCGTTATTTTAGATCGTCTGACGCACCTTTCTACTCAAAAAAGAGAAGGTATTCAATCAAGTAAATAAAATGAATAAAGGTGGGAGTATATGAAACAATCAAAAAAAATTTCTTTTATTATGCTAACAATCGTCATTATGCTGCTTGTCTCCGCATGTGGCAATAGCAATACGGCAAGCAGCACCACGACTAAAAAAGAAATTACAATTGGATACATACCATGGGACGAAGCCGTAGCTGTTACGTTTCTATGGAAGGAATTATTAGAGGAAAAAGGTTATAAAGTTAAAGCAGTTCAAAGCGACGTAGCTCCGCTTTTCTCAGGAGTTGCTCAAGGAAACATTGATTTATTTTTGGATGTATGGATGCCGACCACTCATAGTTCTTATATGAAAAGATTTGGAAAACAAGTTGATGTGCTCGGTACTTGGTATGATCAAGCAGATAGCGGATTGGCCGTTCCCGACTACGTAGACGCGCAGTCACTAGCTGATTTAAAAAATAAGAAAGATGAGTTTAACGAAAAGATTATTAGTATTGAACCAGGATCTGGAATAAACGGTCTTACTAAAGATCATGCGATGCCAAGCTATGGGTTAACAGACTGGAATTTAGTAGAAAGCAGCACAGCCGCCATGTTATCGGAATTAGATAAAGCCATTGCTAATAAAGAACCCATTGTTGTTACGTTATGGCGCCCGCACTGGGCTTTTGAAAAGTATAATCTCAGATACTTAAAAGATCCCAAAAATACGATGAATCCAACTGGACCTGAAAAAATACAGTCGATTAGCAAAAAGGCATTTAAAGAAGATTATCCAGAAGCAGCAAAGTGGCTGAAAGATTTTTCTATTAGTGCCGATCAACTAGCATCTTTAGAATCAGAAATTAACAGTGCAAAAGACGAAACAAAAGGTGTAAAAAACTGGATTTCTAAAAATAAAAAAGTGACGGAAAGCTGGGTAAAATAATAAAAGGAAAAGAAAAGGCTGTCTCATAAGTGAAGCTATTGACTTAGAGACGGTTTTTTTGTGGGAGAACTTTTTATCTGCAGCTTTTCTAACGGATTAAGGTCGGTAAAAGCTCAATAAATGAAAGTTTTTTAACCTGATATGTAAATTAAAAAAATATATTTAAATTAAAAAAAGTGGCACTGCTTTCTATTATCCAAGTACAATTTAAATAATGGATGCTTTACGTTTCGCATGTAAGTATTTATTTATACCTATGTTGTCATAATTTATGTGATTCCCCAAAGCATAAATTACTTTTCATTACCTTATTGTGTACAAAAATATTGTAAGATAGGCTCATGCTTTTAACAGCATGGGCCTATTTTTATAGACAGCTTGAAAATAGATATTTACAAACTGGAAAATTAATCTTTCCCTCTTGTACAATATATATTCTTCTGTACAAAAATAGAGTGTATAATAGGAATGTTGAATTGATAGGAAAAAGAGAGAAGCCCTATCAACTAAAGGAAGATGGAGCGGAGAGTGTGTACTGAAAGTAAAATTGTCCAGTGGCAAAAATAAACATGTTTTTCGAATGCTTCTAGAAGAATATCTAGAATGAAAGTAGGAACATTATGGAAAAGAAAATGAGGTTTGGCATCAAATCCAAAATTATTATTGGATATTTAATTGTTATTGTCTGTTTATTTATTGCATTTATTGTTTTAAACAGTCAAATTTCATCTTTGCAAAAAGAACGAAATTTTATCATTGATCATGATATTGAAGTGCATGATCTGACCAATCGAATTGAAAAACACCTGCTCGATATGGAAACCGGACAAAGAGGCTATATTATTACAGGAGAAGCGAGTTACTTAGAACCTTATAACAGCGCAGCATCAAGTTGGGAAAAAGATTATAATGCACTGTATCAGCTTCTAAATAATAATCCAAATCAGCAGGAGAAACTGGAGAAGATTAAAGGAAGCATTCAAGACTGGATTGAAGCTGCTGGTGAACCGACCATTGCATTAAAAAAAGAAAATAATACAAAAGAGCTTCAGCAGTTTTTTGAGAAAGATCCTGGGCGCCAGTATATGGACGATATACGCAGCCAGTTTACTTCTTTTAGAAATGTAGAGAAAAAATCGACTGAAACAAGAGCAACAGAGTTAGACGAGAAAAATCAAAAAATTAAAATTGGACTTTACGGTTTGCTGTTATTTGTTACGCTTATTTCACTTGCTATCGCTATTGTTTTGTCCAATTCCATTGTGAATACGATTAAAGAAGTTACGCAAACGATCAAACGAATTACGGCTTCAAAAGGCGAGTTAAAAGGAAGAATTAAAGTTCGATCTAATGATGAAATTAAAGATTTAGGGATAGCCACGAACGCGTTGTTAGAAAATATTGAAGAGCGAAACTGGCTTCAAACGAACATTGCTCATGCTGTAACGATGTACCAAGGCATAGCATCTGTAGACAAGCTTGCGGAAAAATTTCTCTTTACGGTTTCAGAAATGACAGGAGCTTCTTTCGGAGCATTTTATGTTCGAGAGGAAAATGATAAAGGAGATCTATTCGTCAAACAAGCTGCTTTTGCAGATAGAAAAGGCGACGCGGGAAGAGAGAGCTTTTTGATAGGCGAAGGGCTCATTGGACAAGCTGCTTTAGAAAAAAGAACCCTTGTCATAAACGATGTACCTGACACGTACCAGCTCATTGCTTCAGGATTAGGAGACGTAAAACCTAAGAGTATTTTTATTGTACCCGTCTTGTTTGAAGATGAAGTAATTGCAGTTATCGAGCTGGCATCGCTGCACGAACTTACAGTTTTAGAGCAAGAACTTATTAGTCAAGTGATTGAAACGTTTGGTCTCACTATCAATGGTGTAATCAGACGTATGGAAATTGCCCGTCTATTAAAAGAATCTCAGGCGATGACAGAAGAGCTCCAGGCTCAGTCTGAAGAACTTCAAACACAATCAGAAGAACTGCAAATGCAGTCTGAAGAGCTGCGTATGATTAATGAGCAGCTAGAAGAAAGAACAAAAGATGCAGAAGAAAAATCGTTTGAATTAGAGGCTGCAAAAGAAGATTTAGAAGAAAAAGCGCATCAGCTGGAATTGAATTCTCAATACAAATCTGAATTCCTTGCTAATATGTCGCACGAGCTTCGAACACCGCTTAACAGCATTCTTATTTTGTCTGAAATGCTTGAGGAAAACGCGGCTAAAACGCTATCTGAAGATGAAGAAGAATATGCTCGTATTATTCATTCTTCAGGAAAAGACTTGTTGGCATTAATCAACGACATCTTGGATTTATCAAAAGTAGAGTCTGGAAAACTAGATGTCTTGCTTGCTGAGATGAATATGAGTGAGCTTCCAGATCAAATTGAACGTAATTTCAGCCACGTTGCTGAACAGAAAAAAGTACAATTAAAAATTAATAAAGCACAAGATGTACCGAACATCATTCACACAGATGAAAAGAGATTCCAGCAAATTGTGAAAAATCTTTTATCAAATGCATTTAAATTTACGGAATCGGGATCTGTCACAGTATCCATTCAACGAGTGGCTGACCATCGTCTTACAACAGCTATGCGTACAGTGGATACGGATTGCTGGCTAGAAATAGCTGTAGCTGATACAGGGATTGGTATACCAAAAGAAAAGCATCAGCTTATTTTTGAAGCGTTTCAGCAGGCGGATGGAGCTACGGTTCGCAAGTACGGAGGAACGGGACTTGGCTTATCTATTTGCAGTGAGTTTGCAAAATTATTGGGCGGCTGGATTTCCCTAAGCAGTGAAGTAGGAAAAGGAAGTACGTTTACACTCTATCTTCCTAGTCTCTCTAACGGTCTTGTTGACTATGAAAAAGTAAATTTTGCATATGAAGAAGTAGCAGTATCTATAGAAGAAGCTGAACCTGAAGCAGAAATAACTGAAATTGACCATCCTGTACAACCAGTTGAACCTTCATTGCCAGATGATGAAAATGTGTTTCAGGATAAGCGAGTGCTCATCGTAGATGATGACCAGCGCAACATCTTTGCCTTAAAAACTGCGCTAGCTAAACAAGGTATGACCATTATGACAGCTCATAACGGAATAGAGTGTCTTGAAATGATGAAGAATAGTGAACCATTTGATCTCATTTTAATGGATATTATGATGCCGCAAATGGACGGATATGAAGCGATGCAGAAAATTAGAGGAGAGCTAAAGCTTGTTGATTTGCCTATTATTGCACTAACCGCTAAAGCGATGAAAAATGATCGTGAAAAATGCTTGGAAGCTGGAGCATCAGATTATATCAGCAAACCTTTAGATTTAAATCAGCTGTTCTCCGTTATGCGTGTATGGCTAGTAAATTAAGCGGGGTATGAAACATAAATGGATATGAAGCACCTAGATTTAAGTGAAGACTTAGTTATGAATAAAAAAACAGATTTAGAGATTGATTTACTGCTGACGGCTATTTATCGATTAACAGGATTCGATTTCAGACAGTACGCTAAATCTTCTATCTGTCGCCGGGTCTATAATCGAATGAAAATTGAACGTATTCCAACCGTATCTCGATTGTTAGAAAAAGCGATTCATGAAGAAGAATTTATGAATCAGCTTTTAAATGATTTTTCGATAAATGTAACAGAGATGTTTCGCGATCCAAGCTTTTTTAAAGCATTTCGCACAAAAGTGATTCCGGTATTAAAGGATTATCCGGAAATTCGCATTTGGCACGCTGGCTGTGCAACGGGTGAAGAGGTATTTTCTATGGCGATTCTTTTAGAAGAAGAAGGGTTAATGGATAAAACGGTCATTTACGCAACCGATATGAACGAAGATGTATTAGAAAAAGCAAAACAAGGTGCCTTTTCTTTACGTAAAATGAAGTCATATACAAAAAATTATATTCAAGCCGGTGGAAAGAACGCCTTCTCGGAATATTATCAGACGGACCATCACTATGCATATTTTCATCCGTCGCTGTTAAAAAATATTATCTTTGCTCAGCATAATTTAGTCACGGATCAGTCATTTAATGAATTTCACGTCATCATTTGCCGAAACGTCCTTATTTATTTTACAGCTCAGCTGCAAAATCAAGTGTATAATTTATTTTCAGAAAGCCTGTGTGCAAAAGGATTTCTTGGGCTTGGTGATAAAGAAACGCTTCGCTTTGCTGAAGGAGCAGCTTCTTATATCGAGTTTGCAGGGAACGAGCGCATCTATCAAAAGCAATAAAAAAAGACCTCATTTATGAGGTCTTTTTTTATTCTGCTTGTGCTTGAATCATAAGCACGCACATGTCATCAGGCTGATTTAACTTTTGTTCTTCTGAAAAAATTTCATTCATAAATGTCTGCGGATTTGTCCATTTTTGTTCAGTAAGCTTTTGAAGACGAAGAGCAGATTCATTTTCGCAAGGGCCCATTGATTCAAGAGCTCCGTCTGTAAATAGCAAAATTTGCACATCGTTTTCAAAGCTGACAACAGATTTCTGAACGTCCATTTCTTCAAAAAACCCTACAGGACAGCTTCCTCGTTGAAGAGGAACGAGCGTATGTTCATCGACTAACATATAACCTTCTGGATGCCCGGCATTCACATATTCTACTGTCTTAGCTTCCGTATCAATCACTAAATAAATAGCAGTGAAATAGTAAGGGATTTCATCTTTTTCGCTGTGCAATAATTCCATGTAGCGATTCAACTCTGTAATAACCTGCTCAGGGTCTATGAGAGACTTGATAGCTTCTCTGAGCACAGACGAAATAAACATACAAACAAGCGAGGCAGAGATGCCGTGCCCCATCATATCAAAAAGAATAATTCCGTACCGATGCTCGTCAATTTTGTGCCAATAGTACATATCACCCGCTAATTTAAAAGAAGGATAATATGAAACTTCCATTTGAATATCTTTCTCTCGTAAAGGGGGACTGAGTAAGTTTTGCTGTACGTGCGTAGCTAAATCTAACTCAGTTTGAATTTTCTTTTCATGTTCCGTGTGCCAGTCAATTTCTGCTTTAAGGCGTAAGGCTACCCGCATACGAGCCAGCAGTTCCACTTTATTAATCGGCTTTGTGACGTAATCTGTTCCGCCGGCGTCTAGAGCTTCTACTAATTTGCTGCTGTCTTCTAGAGCTGTGACAAAGATAATTGGAATATGTTTTAAGCGTTCTACCTGTTGAATTCGCCTGCAGGCTTCGATTCCATCAATTTCGGGCATCATAATATCAAGTAAGATCAAATCGACCGAATTCGTTTTTGAGTTCTCGTCGTCCAGGTTAAGATAGTCGAAAAGGGCATGGGCAGACGTAAGAGACACACAGTTATCGTAGCCAGCACCTTTTAAAATTTTTTCAATCACAAATAGATTGACTTGATTGTCATCTACTAGAAGAATGGTCATGCTTTATTTCCCCTTATTATGTTTGAAGACTAATGATTGAGTATGTAGTTTTCAAGCATTTTTATACTTTTTCTGTTTTTCTATTTATCTATTATACAGAAAAGACAGCGTTTAGGGTATTTTTTAAGATTATTCTTTTCTATTAAAAAAGTAATTTCATCCCGGAAAAGGAGATAAATGACTTTTTATATCAACTTGTATAACGCAAATATCCCGAAAGTCAGTACAACTGCTCCCGAAATACGATTTACCCAGATCAAGCTGTTATTCGTAAACTTCGACCGGGCAAGACTAATAGCAAAACTGAGCGAAAGCCACCAGTAGGCCGATCCTAAAAATACGCCTGCAACCATTGTCAAAGCAGAAGCAACATCAAATACTGATTTACTAATGCCTACACCAGAAAATACGCCAATAAAAAATAAGATCGTCATTGGATTCGTAACCGTTAAAAAAAGAACGGATGTATAAGAACGAAGCAAACCCCCTCCTTTAGCAGCGGCAGCGTGCTCTGCAGGTTGAGAACGAAAGGTTTGTACACCTAAATAACATAAAAATAATCCCCCAATCAGCTGAAGCCAAATCTTTTGGGTTAGTAAAAAGGTTGTAATGAACGTTAGGCCAAACGCAGCGGTGCATCCATAAAGAGCATCTGCTGTAGCTGCTCCCAGCCCGGATACAAATCCGTGTAATCGCCCTTTAGATAACGTGCGATTAATACATAAAATACCAATGGGACCGACGGGAGCAGCAACGGAAAAACCGATCACTAACCCCTTTAGAAAATAAAATAAGTTCATCTTTTACGTTGCTCCTATGAAGTTTTTCTTTAGTATAGTACAAAAGCAATCGTGAATGAAGCCAATTTTGAGAAAGTTGTTAACACATGTTTTTAGTCTGTTCGGGTACATCATGATGGTGTTATAAAAAAACATCACTAGTAAATTTGTTTTAATCATTAAAAAGTTAAAAAACTAAATTATTTTACACAGAAAATTAAATGTAGTAAAATAATTCACTGTTACATATATAGAAAGATCTACCACTAAAAAGTAGTCATTCGTAATGAGATAAAGAGAGGTTAGTCATCATGAGTAATCTGTTTGCAAAAAAAGATGTTAACAAGCTGTTAGAGGAAAATGCAGCAAAAGAATCAACTAAGACACTAGGGTTATTTGATGTGATTTTGATGGGAGTAGGAGCAACTATTGGGACAGGAGTTCTGGTTATAGCAGGGTTAGTTGCAGCCAGGGATGCAGGGCCCTCGGTTTCCATTTCCTTTGTTATTTCTGCAGTAGCCTGTATTCTTGTTGCGCTGTGTTATGCAGAATTTGGTTCAGCTATTCCAAGTTCGGGAGGCGCATATACATACATATATGTTTCACTAGGAAAATTTGTAGCGCATTTAATAGGGTGGTCCATCGTAGGCTGCTATACGGTATCTTTAGCTTCAGTAGCGGGTGGATGGTCATCTTATGTGAATAATATGCTTACTGAATTTGGTATTAGACTTCCTGAATCGTTCACGGCCATACCGAGCGATGGAGGTATTATTAATCTTCCGGCAGTATTTATTGTGCTGTGCATGTCGTTTTTATTAACAAGAGGGGTAAAAGAAAGTAAAAAAATAAATAACTTAATGGTTTTAATCAAGATAGGTATTGTTCTTTTATTTGTAGCCGTCGGCGTCTTTTTTATTCATACAAATAACTGGCACCCATTTACCCCTTTTGGTGTGAAAGGAATCTTTGCAGGCGCAGCTTCCGTCTTTTTTGCTTATAACGGATTTGATGCCATTTCTACTTCGGCAGAAGAAGTGAAAAATCCGCAAAGAAACTTGCCGCTAGGCATTTTGATTGCACTAAGTGTTTGTGCAGTCATTTACGTAGTAATTGCATTAGTATTAACAGGAATGGTTTCCTATAAAGAGCTAAACGTAGGCGATGCGTTGTCATATGCGCTCAATAGTGTAGGACAAGAATGGGCAGCGTTCATTGTATCTATAGGAGCGGTTATTGGTATTATGGCCGTCGTATTTGCTTATTTGTTTGTCGTGCCTCGCATACTGATGTCAATGAGCCATGATGGATTATTGCCGTCTCTTTTTGCGAAAGTAAACCGAAAAAACAGCGAACCTGTCATATCCACATGGCTTGTGGGCGCGTTAGGCGCTGTTGTAGCTGGTTTTGTTGATTTAAAACAGCTGGCAGATTTAGCGAATATGCTAGCGATTGTCACGTTTGCTGCCGTTTCATTTTCGATTTTGGCTCTACGAAAAACTCAGCCTAACCTAAAACGCGGTTTCAAAGTACCTTTTGTACCATTTATTCCAATTATTGCTATTCTTTGCTGTATCTTTCTTATGTTCAACTTATCAATGAAAACGTGGATGTATTCAATCGGCTGGATGCTGATTGGCGTCTTTATTTACGTTGGATACGGTAGAAATAAAAAGAGCGTTTAGCAAAAAAAGACTCTAAGCGAACAAGCTAGAGTCTTTTTTGTGTATATATTTATCTTGAAAGTGAGCTATGAACATAACGTAAAAATTAAAAATTTATTTGAGACATATGTCCTTTTTATTTTAGGAAATGTTATTGTTTAATAAAAGAAACCGTTATGATGGAGAGGAAAAACATGAGGGAAATTACGAGTGAGAAACAGCTGATGGAGTATATAAATACTTATAAATTAGAGTCGGTTTTCAAAAAAGAGTTACTACCACATTTGTCATTGTATGATGTCGAGGCAGGGGAACGTCTTTGTTCTCAAGGAGATGCGTCTCACTGTTTGTACATATTGATGAAAGGCAAGGTTAAAGTTTATACCATATCGCCCGAAGGCAAGACGCTTGTTCTTTCCTTTAAACAGCCCCTTGAAGTAATAGGCGATATTGAGTATGTACAAGATGTTGATATTATGAATACGGTTGAAGCCGTTTCACCTTTAGTTGTTATCGGTATACCATACAAACGATTAAAACAGCATGCGAGCAATGATCCACAGCTGCTGACGTTTTTACTGGAAATGCTCACAAAAAAGTTTTGTGCAAAATCGAACTCGCTAAGCTTTAATTTAATGTACCCAGTTGAAGTGCGGCTGGCTAGTTACTTGCTCTCTATTTTTTGTGAAGAATCGCATTTGGTTATGAATCAAAAAACAGAAAGCTTAAAAGATATAGCTAATTTAATCGGAACGACTTACCGGCATTTAAATCGTGTTCTTCAGAAATTTGTAGCGCAAGGAGTTATTGAAAAAAAGAAAGGCTCCATTATTCTCAAAGATAAGGAAAAACTGAGCTGTCTAGCAAACGACAATATATACGAGTAGACAAAGTAATAGATTAGTTGAAGGAGAGAGAGAAGAATGAAAACATACCGAACGCTGCTATTTGACATTGATAATACGCTTTTAGATTTTAACGCAGCTGAAGAGCAGGCTTTACAGCTTCTTTTTGCTAACCACGATATTCCGCTGACTGAGGAAAGCAAAAAACGTTATAGCTTGATAAACCAGGGGTTATGGACAGCTTTTGAAGAAAATAAAATAAGCCGTGAGCAAGTTGTAAATACTCGCTTTTCTACTCTATGTAAAGAATATGGAATAGAAAAAGACGGAAAGCTACTTGAAGCGGAGTACCGAACGTATTTGAACAATGGTCATCAGCTAATTGACGGAGCAATTGAGGTAATTAAAAACCTGAACTGTCACTATGAGTTATATGTTGTTACAAATGGCGTATCGGCTACGCAATATAAGCGCCTTCAGGACTCAGGTCTATATCCTTATTTTAAAGAAGTATTTGTTTCAGAAGATACGGGCTTTCAAAAACCTATGAAGGAATATTTTGATTATGTTTTTTCACGTATAAAAGAGTTGTCCGTACATGAAACATTAATTGTTGGAGATTCTTTGAGTGCAGACATTCAAGGCGGGCAGCTAGCGGGTATTGACACGTGCTGGTTTAATCCTCAGGAAAAAAAGAATGATACAAATTGGAATTCAACCTATGAAATAGGAAGGCTTCAAGAGCTTTATGACCTGCTAAACGTAAATAATGAAGTAGCTTCGGTACAAGTGTAAAAGTGTATAAACGTTAGAGAACGCAAAAAGTGCTAACCTTTTCTTTAAACAAAAAGGGTTGGCGCTTTTTCTATTTTATGGCTTTCAAAGGCTTAAAATACGCTAGGGATATTGGTCTATAAATAGGCTGGCTAAAGTAATCAATACAAATTTAAACAGTTTTATCTCAAAAGCAATAGGGTATTTTACCAATATCCCAGATAAAGTAAGTAACTAGGAGGTTGTAAAAGATGATTAATGGAAAAAGTTTATCTCGTTCAGGAAAGAGTTCATATAGAAGAGAAACAGCGGTTGGAAAAACAGGAATGGTAGCCAGTGCTCATCCAATTGCAACAGACGCCGGAGAACAGGTGCTAAGAGCCGGAGGCAATGCAATTGATGCAGCAATTGCCGTTCAGTTTGGGCTCAACGTTGGAGAACCGATGATGACCGGTATTGGAGGCAGCGGCTTTTTTATGGTATACCACAATGAAAGCAAAACAACTAAAATTTTTGACGGGCATTCTCAGGCTCCTAAAGCAGCGTATCCTGAAATGTTTCTTGATGAAAATAAAGAAGTTATTCCATTTAGAAAGCGTTCTACTCATGCAACGGCAATTGGAATTCCAGGGATTTTAAAGGCGATGGAAGCAGCTCGTAAAGAGTATGGAACAAAACCCCTTGCTGAATTGATTGAACCGGCTGCCAAAGCAGCAGAAGCAGGTGTGGAAACAAACTGGGTTCTTGGAGATATTTTAAAAACATATGCCTACCGACTAGGAGAACATGCTAAGCAGCTATATTCCCCAAACGGCAAGCCTATGCAAGAAGGAGATATGATTAATAAAAAAGATCTTGCTAAAACCTTCCGCATTCTTCAAGAAAAAGGTATCGAGGCTTTTTATGAAGGTGAAATTGCAGAAGCCATTATTTCAACGATCAAAGAGCACGGCGGTTTTATGGAACTGTCGGATTTGAAAGAATACCAGATTAAGATCGATGAGCCCGTGTGGGGAGATTATAAAGGACACCGAATTGCTTCTTCCAACATGCCTAGTGCAGGAGGAACCACTGTGCTGCAAATCTTAAAGCTATTAGAGGACTTTGATGTGTCTCAGTACGACGTGAAATCTTGGGAAAAGTATTATTTGTTTGCAGAGGCTATGCGCATTGCATTTTCAGATAAAATTGCATTCTCTGGAGATCCAGTCTACAGTGACATTCCATTAAAAGGGCTTTTAAATGACGAATATATAAAGGAACGTCAAAAATTAATTAATTGGAAGCATAAAAATGAGAAAGTTGATTTTGGCAACCCGTGGGATTATGAGAAAGGCCAAAAAGTGAACGTTGTGCGTCAGCCTTATGAACCTGAACGTGAGCTTAGTGAAACAACTCACTTCACGGTAGTTGACCGCTGGGGCAATATTGTCGCTTGTACATCAACTGTGGAACATCCTTTTGGTACAGGAATTATGGTTAAAGACCATGGGTTTTTACTCAACAACGAGCTTACTGATTTTGATGCTATTCCTGGAGGGTTAAATCAAGCGGATGCAGGAAAGCGTCCGGTTAGCTGTAAAAGTCCAACCATCGTTTTTAAAGACAGCGAACCTGTACTCACTTTAGGATCTCCAGGTGGACCAACGATTGTAGGGTCTGTGTTTCAAACGCTTATGAATGTCTTAGACTATGGAATGGATATAAAAGAAGCGATTGAAGAACCAAGAATTTTTAATAGTACAGGATCACTTATCGGTTGGGAAGCCGGAGTGGATATGAATGCCAAAGGAGAGCTAGAAGCCATGGGATTTAATTTTGGAGATGAGCCATTCCCAATCGGAAATGTTCAAGGTATTCAAATTGATAAAGAAACCGGCCGTTTATTTGGAGCAGCTGATTCCAGCCGTGAAGGAAAAGCAACTGGCTTAGACTCTTAATATTTAAAAAATACATTATACGCTCTCTCTTTTTACAAAAGAGAGAGCGTATAATGCATTAAAAAAGATAAAAATGAGTAGGTAAAAAGAAGGAATATTTTTTTCTGAAAACATACTTTAGACCTTTATTATTATCATCCTAATCTTCAGAAAGGAAAAAGAATAGAACGTTTTCATGTCCGGCTAATAAAAAAAGTACTGATTTTTCAAGAGATTGATGAAAACAGAATGGTCGGAAAGTATAAAAAACGGAATAGCGCTTTCAATGCCGGGAAGATAAAGTGTTTAATCATGTAGAAAGTATAAAACGCAACGGCTGGAAATCGTGGCTTGGAATGTAAAAAAAGCCGTCCACTTTTTTTGGAAAAACGGTTACATAAAAAAGGCCCTTACACGTAAACTTTGGTCCTAGTTACAGCTCAATGAAAAAGATGAAAATCAGAAATAGCTACATTTGGCATGTTTGACTTTCGTCATTTATCCAAGTAATCTTTTGGTTGAACGGAACCGGTTCTGTTTTTGGATTTTTAATAGCTAATTGAATTAATAAATTTATATTCTTTACTAACACAAAAGGAGAAAACATATGAAAATGAAACGAGTTGCTAAGCATACAACTGCTGCTACATTGGCTGCAGCCCTACTAGTAGGCGGGGGATATCAAACATTTGCTAAAGGAAATGACAGCAAAGACTTTAATAATAGCTACGGCATTTCGCATATTACTCGCGATAATATGGTGAAAATTCCACAGCAGCAAAACAGTGATCAATTTAAAGTTCCTGCTTTTGATGAATCAACTATTAAAAACATTGCTTCTGCTAAAGGAAAAGATGCATCGGGAAATACAATTGACTTAGATGTATGGGACAGCTGGCCATTACAAAATGCTGATGGAACAGTAGCGACTTATCATGGATATCAAATTGTGTTTGCCCTAGCAGGTGATCCAAAAGATTCGAATGACACGTCTGTTTATCTTTTCTATAAAAAAGCTGGAGACAAATCAATTGACAGCTGGAAAAACGCTGGAAGAGTGTTTAAAGACAGTGATAAATTCGTTCCGAATGACCCGCATCTTAAAAATCAAACACAAGAATGGTCTGGTTCTGCCACGTTAACAAAAGATGGTAAAGTTCGTTTATTCTACACGGATTATTCAGGTAAACAATACGGAAAACAAACGTTAACGACAGCTCAAGTAAACATGTCTCAGCCAAACGATAATACGTTAAAAGTTGACGGAGTAGAAGATTACAAGTCAATCTTTGACGGTGACGGAAAGATTTATCAAACGGTTCAGCAGTTTATTGATGAAGGCGGTTATGACACAGGGGATAACCATACGCTAAGAGATCCTCATTACATAGAAGACAACGGACATAAGTACCTTGTTTTCGAAGCTAACACTGGAACAGAAGATGGCTACCAAGGCGAAGACTCTCTATATAACAGAGCATACTACGGAGGAAATAACCCTTTCTTCCAATCTGAAAAGAAAAAGCTTCTTGAAGGATCTAATAAAGAAAAAGCTTCTTTAGCAAACGGGGCTTTAGGCATTATTGAGTTAAATGATGACTATACGCTCAAAAAAGTAATGAAGCCGCTTATTACATCAAACACAGTTACAGACGAAATTGAACGTGCAAACATTTTCAAAAAAGATGGAAAATGGTACTTGTTCACCGATTCTCGCGGATCTAAAATGACGATTGATGGAATCGGACAAGATGACGTTTATATGCTAGGCTATGTTTCAAATACGTTAACAGGAAAATACAAGCCTTTAAATGATACGGGATTAGTTCTTCACATGAATTTAGATCCTAAAGATAAAACATTTACGTATTCTCACTTTGCCGTACCGCAAACAAAAGGTGATAATGTCGTTATTACAAGCTACATGACAAACAGAGGCTTTTATGAAGACAACCACTCTACATTTGCACCAAGCTTCTTAGTAAATATTGACGGTTCAAAAACATCTGTTGTAAAAGATAGTGTTCTTGAACAAGGTCAGTTAACAGTGGATGAAGACTAAGCGCTTTGCAATAGCAACAAAAGAAAATGGTGATTGTAATCACCATTTTCTTTTGTTTTATTCGATGTAGACAAAAAAGAGAAAGGTGGGGTTTGTTTGAAGAGAAAAGGTGCTTATAAATGGCTAACGCTTGCCGTTCTTTTAGTTGTAATAGCTGGACTCATTATAGCAACCGTATCCAAAAAAGAGGATACAAAAGACCAAGGAAAAGAAAAAGAGAATAAAAGTGAATCCACTTATCGCCCAGTGTATCACTTTAGTACGCTTGATAAATGGAAAAATGATCCCCAAAAGCCCATTTATTTTGACGGGAAATATCATTACTATTACTTATACAATCATGATTATCCTAAAGGGAACGGGACGGAATGGCGACATGCAACGTCTAAAGATTTGGTTCATTGGAAAGATGAAGGAATAGCTATTCCAAAGTATACAAATAAAAATGGCGATATATGGTCCGGATCCGTTGTAGAGGATAAAGATAACACAGCAGGCTTTGGTAAAGACGCAATTGTAGCGATTATGACCCAGCCTTCTGCCGATGGACAAAAGCAAGAACAATATATATGGTATAGTACCGATAGAGGAAAAACCTTTAAATCATATAGCAAAAATCCTATTATGCCTAATCCAGGCACCAAAGATTTTAGAGATCCCAAAGTCATATGGGATAATGAACATGACAAGTGGGTTCTCGTCATGTCAGAAGGTGAAAAAATTGGATTTTATGAATCTTCTAATCTAAAGGATTGGACGTATACGGGAGGATTTGTAACTAAAGATATTGGCATTACCGAATGTCCAGATCTTTTTCAAATGAAGGCAGATGACGGGACAGTTAAGTGGGTTCTCGGGACAAGTGCAAATGGAAAAGAAAGCGGAAAGCCAAACACCTATGCTTATTGGACAGGAAATTACGATGGAACAACATTCACTCCCGATATGGACGAGCCACAATGGCTCGATCATGGTTTCGATTGGTACGGAGCAGTCACGTTTGAAGACGGTAAAAATACAGGTTCCTTAGAAAAACGCTACGCTTTTGCATGGATGAACAACTGGGATTATCCAGATAAGACGCCAACGATGAAAGAAGGGTTTAACGGCTTCGATTCAGTAACCCGTGAAATTACGCTTTCAAAACAAGACGACGATCAGTACAGCCTGTTATCAAAGCCTGTTGAAGAATTAAATCAGCTAACTGATTCAACAAACTCTCTTGAACAAGTAGAAGTAAACGGAGAGAAAAAGTTAAAGATAAAAGGTGAAGCTTATCAGCTTGATACAGATATTTCATGGTCAGATGCAGAAAATGTAGGCTTACGACTTCGAGAGTCCGCAGATCAAAAGCGGCACATTGATGTGGGCATTTTTGCAAAAGATAACGTCTCGTATGTGAACAGAAGCTATAGCAATCAGCCTGATCAAAGCAAAAAGTATGTGGAAAGCCGTGATTATTTTGATGCAGGCAAGAAAAATGTTCATTTGAAGATATTGGTAGATAAAACAAGCATTGAAGTCTTTATTGATGATGGAAAAACCGTGCATTCTAGCGAGGTGTTTCCGCGTCACAACGACCAAGGAATTACGCTTTTCTCTCAAGGAGGAACGGCTCTCTTTAAAAATATAGAAATCAAACATCTTCGCTCCATTCAGTAATTTCCCTACTTTTAAAAAGAAAGAGCAGAATATCGCCTTATTGCGGTTTAGGACTAGGTAGAAAGGGTACATGTCTACTAACAGCAAATGAAAGGGTGTTTATTCAAATGGAAGAGAAAATGAGACAACTAATAGAGGGACTTAATACCGATTTAGCGGGTGAATATTCGGCGGTTATTCAGTACACTTACTATGCGTCTACAGTAACCGGCCTAGAATATCAAATTTTAAAACCTTTCTTTGAAGGAGAAATTCCTGACGAGCAAGGACACGCCCTTTATTTATCAGAAAAAATCAAAAACCTTGGCGGTGAACCAACAACAAA
Organism: Priestia sp. MDV22-iso46; assembly: GCF_058629175.1. Taxonomy (NCBI): domain Bacteria; kingdom Bacillati; phylum Bacillota; class Bacilli; order Caryophanales; family Bacillaceae; genus Priestia; species Priestia sp. MDV22-iso46. The sequence continues at coordinate 1,411,945 of NZ_JBZVWT010000001.1, read as the reverse complement.
GCCGGCTGAGGTGAAGCACGTTTCAAACGTGACGGAAATGCTTAAAGAAGCGAGCAAGGCTGAAAAAGAAACTATCCAGCGCTACGAAGAGCGTAAAAAGCAAGCCGAAGAGTTAGGGTTAACAGAGCTTGTTGTAAAGCTTGAAGATATGATTGCAGATGAAACAAATCATATGGAAGAAATGGAACGTTTATTAAAAGATCCCCGACTAAGCTAATCATACAAAATTACAAAAAAGCATCCCGTAACAGGTATTACGGGATGCTTTTTTGCAATTTAAAAAGGAAATAAAACATCATGTAAGCATGTTTCTATCAATGAGAGGAAAGTCATATTTTTGAAATTATCTATCGCTTTGAAAAAATTTATAGTAAAATAATTATTTGGCTGCATATGGCAGCAACTATATGCGGGGCATCACATACATATAAAGGTTAAAAGGGTATCCGTATATTGAAACCGCTTTTATCTTCTATAAGAAAAACCATGGTATGCCCGCAGTTGCAAGGAGAGAGAAAGATGAGGAAACGAATCATGACAGCGCTGCTGCTTGTCACTGTTTTAGCTGCAATGGAAGGAACCATTGTTAGTACGGCTGTTCCAAGAATTACAAGTGATTTGTCGGGCATTGAGCTAGTTAGCTGGGTATATGCCATTTATATGCTGACAACTGCTGTATCTACACCTATATACGGAAAGTTAGCGGATCTATTCGGCCGCAAAAAAGTTATGCTTGTTGGAATCATTATTTTCTTAATCGGATCGGTACTTTGCGGACTTAGCTTTTCGATGCAGCAATTAATTGTCTATAGAGCTATCCAAGGGCTGGGCGCCGGGGTCGTTATGCCGCTTACAATGATTATTATTGGCGACTTATATGAAGAAGCAAAAGAAAGAGCCAAAGCGCAAGGGTGGATTAGCGCAGTTTGGGGAGTTGCGGGAGTTCTGGGGCCTCTTCTTGGGGGATTCTTAGTAGATACGCTGTCTTGGCGCTATATTTTCTTTTTAAATATACCGTTTGGACTAATGGCTTTTTTTGTTCTTTTAGTAAACTATAAAGAAGAAGTGGTAAAAGAAAAACGCTATATCGATTATATTGGAGCGGTGACGTTTTCAGTGGGAACAATTGCGTTTTTATATGCGCTTTTAACCGGAAGTCAGCATCAAAACTGGGGAGATCTCACCATTATAGGGTTATTTGTTCTAGCTGTTCTAACATTCATTGGCTTTATTTATATAGAAAAGAAATCTCCCGAACCTCTTATCCCGCTTGAACTGTTTTCCATTCGAAGTGTATCTGTTATAAACTTATTAACACTTCTTGTGGGATCAGTAGTTATTAGTATTACGGTCTACCTTCCAATTTGGAGTCAAGGAGTGCTGGGGAAAAGTGCAACCGCTGCTGGTTTTGTATTAATGCCTATGCCAGTATGCTGGACGATTGGTTCACTGCTTTCAGGGAATTTAGTAGGGCGTCTTAAAACGCACTCCATCCTTACGCTGGGCACGGCAATTGTAAGTACGGCTTGTTTTATGCTGTTTTTAGTTTCCACCCACTCACCCGTATTTTTAATTTATGTAGCCGTTGGGGTCCTTGGGTTAGGAATGGGTATTATTACGCCTATTTTTATGCTAGTTATTCAATCAGCGGTCCCGGCTAGCAAAAGAGGAGTAGCGGTGGCTCTTAATACGTTTACAAATACATTTAGTCAAACGCTAGGTTCTGCGGTGTTTGGTACAATCTTTAACTTAGTGACACTTTCACAAGCAAAGAAATTAGGGCAAGAAAATTTAAATGCTTCGTTTGAGACAGGTGGAGTACCAGCAGAAGAACTGTCAAAGCTGCATGAAATTCTTGCATCAGGTGTTCACATTATTTACAGTGGAACGTTTTTAGCTGCATTACTAAGCTTTGCTGTTTCATGCTTATTAGTAAAAAACGAACATAAAAAAATAAAGACCATATCTATGCAAAAGTAACGGAAGAGGCTGTTACAAAAGTATTTTAGTTGAAGGACCATCCGAACGAGTTTGATTAAGAACCAAACTCGTTCGGATTTTTTTATGGGTATGGTGAATGTAGGTCTCATGTATGTGGCTGCTTCTAGCTGTTGATTGGATTGATTTCGTTATATATCAGTCTCTTCCTTAAAAGAATTATCAAAGAAAGAAAATAAAAAAGATATTGTCTGATAACGTTCCCGTAAACTCATTCATAATAAGAAAGATTCTTATCAATGCAGAAAATTTTTTATTTTTTGTTTTTTTAGTATGGACATTTACCTAGTTGTTTATTATTATGAATTCTATAAGCATTGAATTTTAAGCGCTTTCAAAAGAAACATTTGTCTTTCTCAGGAATACACTTGATTTTTAACTCATATACTGTAAGTGCTTAGATTAATCTTTTAATGGGGAAAAGAGAAGTTTATAAGACGTGTTGAACAACAATGAGGGGGTATGGAAGATGACAAGCAGACGTTTAAAAGAATTCTTGAATAATAATTTAGAAGATTTAAAAGATAAAGGATTATACAATGTCATTAATCCGGTAGAGGGACCAAACGGACCTGTGATTCAAATTGAGGGAAAGCAATTAATTAATTTATCATCCAACAATTATTTGGGTCTTGCTACAGACGAGAGGCTTATTAACGCGTGCAACGAAGCCACTGAAAAATACGGAGTGGGGGCTGGAGCTGTCCGGACGATTAATGGAACTCTAGATATTCATATTAAGCTAGAGGAAAAGCTAGCCGAGTTTAAGCATACAGAAGCAGCTATAGCTTATCAGTCTGGCTTTAACTGTAATATGGCGGCCATCTCCGCGGTTATGGATAAACATGATGCGATTTTATCAGATGAGCTGAATCACGCTTCAATTATTGACGGATGCCGGCTATCAAAAGCAAAAATTATTCCTTTTAAGCATTCAGATATGGAAGATCTTCGTGCAAAAGCAGGCGAAGCACAAAAATCCGGTTTATATAATAAAATAATGGTAATTACCGATGGTGTATTCTCAATGGATGGAGACATTGCTAAGCTTCCGGAAATTGTAGAAATCGCAGAGGAATTTGACTTAATCACATACGTAGATGATGCTCACGGGTCGGGCGTATTAGGGAACGGCATGGGCACAGTCAAACATTTTGGCTTATCTGAAAAAGTAGACTTCCAGATTGGAACATTATCAAAAGCGATTGGAGCTGTAGGTGGGTACGTGGCCGGAAAAAAAGACTTAATCGACTGGTTAAAAGTAAGAAGTCGTCCCTTTTTGTTTTCGACTGCTATTACACCAGGCACGGCTGCTGCCTGTATGAAAGCAATTGAAATCCTAAGCACAAGCACAGAACTACAGCAGCAAATGTGGGAAAACAGCCGGTATTTAAAGCAAGGATTAAAAGAACTAGGCTTTAACATTGGAGAAAGTGAAACACCTATCACTCCGTGCATCATAGGAGATGAAAACCAAACGCAGATTTTTAGTGAGAGATTAATAGAAGAAGGGGTATACGCTAAATCAATTGTTTTCCCAACCGTTCCAAGAGGGACAGGACGCGTTCGCAATATGCCGACGGCTGCTCATACGAAAGAAATGTTAGATGAAGCACTTCGTATCTACAAAAAGGTAGGCAAGGAAATGAAATTAATCTAAACGTTTAATCTAGGCAGTACACGAGGAGGATATTGACATGAAAAAAGTATTAATAACGGGTTCTTTAGGGCAAATCGGTTCTGAGTTAACGACGAAAATGAGAGAGATATATGGTTCAGAAAATATTATTGCCACTGATATTCGCAAAACGACGAGCGATGTCGTGACTTCAGGTCCATTCGAGATTTTAGATGTAACCGATCAGACTGCGTTATTTACGATCGCTAAAAAGCATAAAGTTGATACGATTATTCACTTGGCTGCGCTGTTATCAGCGACAGCCGAGCAAAAACCGCTTCTAGCTTGGAATCTAAATATGGGCGGATTAGTAAACGCGCTCGAAGCAGCACGTGAGCTTCAGTGTCAATTTTTCACTCCAAGTTCAATTGGTGCATTTGGTCCAACGACTCCAAAAGACTGGACGCCGCAGGATACAATTCAACGTCCTACCACGATGTATGGTGTTAATAAAGTAGCGGGTGAATTACTTTGCGATTACTACCATCATAAATTCGGAGTAGATACACGAGGGCTACGTTTTCCAGGCTTAATTTCATACGTAACGCCTCCGGGTGGAGGAACAACGGACTACGCTGTTGAGATTTATTATGAAGCCGTTAAGCATAAGCGATATACCTCTTATATTGACAAAGGAACATATATGGATATGATGTATATGCCTGATGCATTAAATGCTGTTATCCAACTAATGGAAGCAGACGGTTCTAAGCTGAAGCACCGAAATTCATTTAACGTTTCTGCCATGAGCTTTGATCCAGAACAAATGGCGACTGAAATCAGAAAAACGATTCCGGAATTTGTGCTGAATTACCAAGTAGATCCTGTTCGACAAGCAATTGCTGAAAGCTGGCCTAACCATATAGATTCCAGCTGTGCGATGGAAGAGTGGGGATTTAAAGCAGAATATAACCTAGAAAAAATGACGAGAGAGATGCTGGGAAAGTTAAAAGTTGAATCACAGCTTGTCTTAACGTAAGTAGAGAAAAATGATTTCTTCCTTAGAAATAAAGTAAGCGCTTACTAAACGGTGGGTTACTTATTTATGCAAAGTCTACTTCGTAACAGTGGTGGACAGTACACATAGATCTCCTAACCCTTTAAGTGAGCGCTCGTTCGTTGAATAATCAGCACCCTTTTAGGTACCGTCTGTTAAAATAATAAGGGGATAGAAGGGAGGGAATGACAGTTGAGCAATAAATTTCAACAAGTTAATGATTTTTCAATGGGAAGATTAACATCTTTACTCGTTCTTTTACATAATACGGAACTAGCTGAAGGTATTGAAAAGGAAATCAATGAGAGAGGATACAGCTACACAGTAGGAAAAGTGGGAGCGATGGAGCTGTCTAAAGTCGTGGCGGCAATTGAAACGAGCGCCAAGACAAATAAAATTATTAATGCCCAGTCGTACCGGGAAGTTCACGCTCTTTATCATGCTATACTTGAAGCCATTCAAGGAGTTAGTCGAGGAACGCTGCAGCTGGGTGATATTTTACGGACGGTCGGACTCACATTTTCAATCGTACGAGGAAAAATTGAGTTTTCAGGATCAAGCGACGAATGGATTAGCGTTTGTGTGTATGGAACGATAGGTGCGCCTAAAAAAGGTTTTGAACATGATACATTAGGCTTTGGTTTTAACCATATTTAAAAAATAATGAACGAAATAATATGAATGTAAAAAGTGAGAGATGTACATAGCTGCTTTAAAGAAGATATTTTTCTTATTGAAAGGTTCTGTGCGGCGTGTTAACATAATGATTAATATAATAACTGCCTTTAAGACGGTCCAGAGAGGCCGAAAAGGACGGATCACTTATTTACTGCTTCTATGCCTATCTGTGCCCTTTTGCCCTCTGCGACAAAAGGGCTTTTATGTGTTACTTACCTCTTTTAAACGAAGTCCAGAGAGGCTTCAAAAGAGAATGGAGATATGTTATTTATCCATTCCTTCAAAAAAGAAAGAGCGTTGATACAGAAAGAATACACTGGAGGGTGGAACAACATGAATTATCGTAACAAGACAGTTGTAGCATCAGTAGCAGGTTTGACGTTAGAAGGGATGGACATTATGTTTATCTCGTTTGCTATGTCAATGATTATTGCTGAATTTCACATTGATTTAGCAACAGGTGGACTTATTTCTTCTATTACGAATATAGGAATGCTGATAGGTGGAGTCATCTTCGGAATTTTAGCAGATAAATTTGGAAGAGTGCGGGTTTTTACCTACACGGTTCTTCTATTTGCAGTCGGAACGGCATTGACAGGTTTTGCAGCAAATGTTGAACAAGTGTATGCTTCGCGATTTATTGCCGGAATTGGGGCTGGAGGAGAGTACGGGATCGGTATGGCTCTTGTAGCAGAAGCGTGGCCGAAACATAAGCAAGGACGAGCTTCATCCTATGTTAGTATTGGCGCACAATTTGGAGTGATCCTTGCGGCGCTTTTAAGTTCTCTGATCCTGCCGATTTTCGGATGGAGAGCGCTGTTTTTTGTCGGAATTATCCCCGTCATTTTTGCTTTTATCGTACGAAAAAATTTAAACGAATCTCCTGAGTGGCTACAAGCTCAAAAAGAGAAAACAGCGGTTGTTAAAAATAATGGTAAGCTTCGTCAATTATTCGCTACGCCTAGGACGGCGATGACGACTATTTCGCTGGCAGTGATGGCTACAGTTCAAATTGCAGGCTATAACGGACTCATGATATGGCTTCCGTCTATGCTTCAGCAATCACAAGGCCTCTCTGTTTCAAGTTCAGCTCTTTGGACAATCAGTACAGCCGTTGGAATGATTATAGGCATGCTAACATTTGGTCAATTTATGGATCGTTTTGGTTCGAAACGTACTTTTGGAATCTTTCTTCTCGCTTCAGCTTGTGCGGTATTTTTATACTCGTATGCCGAAGGAAGTGCAGGGCTGCTTATAGGAGGAGCTGTAGTCGGATTTTTCTCAAACGGAATGTTCGCGGGATACGGAGCATTGATCAGCAGCCACTATTCAGTAGAAGTGCGCAGCACTGCAACGAACACTATTTTTAACTTTGGGCGAGCGTTGGGAGGGTTATCACCCATTCTTGTCGGCTATCTTTTGCAAAGCTATGATATGACAGTAGCGATGACGTACTTGGCGGGGCTGTACTGTATTTCGTTTATTTTTATGGTAAGTCTTAAAAGAACGGGAGAAAAGAAAGTGAAACAAATGAACGCTCAATCTGTTCTTTAAAATAAAAGACAGATTCTATGCTTTTCTGGAAAAACCGCGCTTACTCAAAAGGGCGGTTTTTTTGAGTGTATAAAAAATAAGTTCAGGTGTTATATGGTTGTTTCTTTCGCAGATGCTTTATTAACAATGACACATTATCTATAAAAATATTTATGGATAAGCAGATATTTTCTAATTTGTATTATAGTAATTCCTCTTTTACAATATAGTGTGTAAGGCGGAAACAGAAAATACTATCTTTATTTACAGGAGGACGTTACTATGTCTAAACATATATTAATGGTCGTAACAACGGCTGACAAAATGAAAGAAAATCATCCAACAGGCCTTTGGCTTTCAGAATTTGGTGAAGCGTACGTAGAGTTCGAAAAAGCTGGATTTACGATTACGGTAGCAAGTCCTCTAGGAGGAAAAGCGCCGGTGGATGCTCGCAGCCTTGAAGGGGAGACTTCTCAAGAAATCTTAAATACAGCTAAGCATCTAGAGAATACCCTAAAACTTGATACAATTACAGACAGTGCTAAATTCGATGCTGTTTTCTTACCAGGCGGTCACGGCACAATGTTTGATCTGCCAGATAATCAAACGCTCCATGCTTTAATTCGTGAACTATACGAAGGAGACAAAGTAGTAGCCGCTGTATGCCACGGACCCGCAGGCTTAGTAGGTGTTACATTATCAGATGAAAAGCCGTTGGTCGAAGGAAAAGATGTCGCTGCGTTTACAGATGATGAAGAACGTGAAACAACATTGGACCGCTTCATGCCGTTTCTTTTGGAAACACGTCTGCGTGAACTTGGGGCAAATGTAGTAGCTGCTCCAAACTGGACAGATAATGTACAAGCAGATGGCAACCTAATAACAGGTCAAAATCCTCAGTCAACAATCAGTGTAGCAAAAGCAGTCGTAAAGCAATTATTGAAATAAGATGTAAAAAAGCCTGTAGGCTTATAGCCTACAGGCTTTTTTATCAACAGCATCAAGAAAGACCGCTGTAGATAACATGGATGTTTTGCTGTCTTGGACTAGAGAAATCAATCATCATACAAAAAATATGATGGTCAGTGTAATAAATACAAAAAGAGGGAAGCTTTTTATAGGAAATATTTTTTAAAGAAATGAGGAAAAACGATGTCAGAAATTATTATTAACGCCATTTTGAAAGCCAAGCCAGGAAAAGAAGAAGAGCTTCGATCAGAGTTAGTAAAAGTTATTGAACCATCAAGAGGAGAAAAAGGATGTATTCAATACACTCTCCACCAGGATACAGAAAAAGCAGGCACATTTGTTTTTTATGAGAAATGGGAAAGCAAAAAAGATATTGAGGCTCACATTGAAACACCTCACTATCAACAATACAGACAGCAAACAGAACCGTTAATTGAAAGCAGAGTGGTACATCGTTTACAAGAAGTACGTTAATACAAAAGAGGGGAAAACAAAAGTGTTTTAGTTAAAGGAAGATCCGAACGAGGAACCGAGATTCTTGACGTAGAATCAAACTCGTTGGGATTTTTTTGTGGTTATGGTGAATATAGGTTCCATTTAGTGAGACCACGCAGGAGCGTAAGCGATGAGGAGGCTCATCGACCGTCCGCGGAAAGCGAAGGCTTGCACGGAGATCAACAGGGGTATAACAAATAATCCATACTAGCTCCTTTATCCCAATTGTTCAGCTTTAGATGGGATTGATTTCGTTATGACTCAATCTCTGTTTGTTATAAAGAACTAAAAAGCTTCAGGGGGAAAATAATTTCAGCTGCGAAAAGCGGATTGGAAAAGGGATAAGGCAGTGAAAGAAACAAAAATAATATAAGCGGTGTTTGAGAAGCAGACAGGCGGGTAGATAAAAACTAGATGACATAGTTCAACAATTAACAAACTAAAAGGAGAGATCAAATCAATGCGTACAAACTTAAAACACTTTATTAACGGAGAATGGGTTGAATCAACAGGAAACGAAACGTCAGATGTGATCAATCCTGCTACTGAAAAATCAATTGGTAAAATTAGCTTAGGTACAAAAGAAGATCTAGATAAAGCCGTGGCAGCAGCTAAAGCAGCTCTTCCAACATTTTCAAGAACAACAAAAGAAGAGCGAATTAAAATGCTTCGCAATATTGCAAAAGGGTATGAAAAGCGTAAACAGGAGCTTATTGAGGTTATGACTGAAGAGCTTGGCGCTCCTTTAAAGATTTCAGAAGAAGTTCACTATGAAATGGGACTTAGCCACTTTAAAGAAGCAGCTAATGCACTTGAAGATTACACATTTGAAAAAGATCATGGAAGCTACAAGGTCGTGAAAGAATCTATTGGAGTAAGCGGACTTATTACACCATGGAACTTCCCAACAAATCAGACGTCTACTAAAATTGCAGGAGCTATCGCAGCAGGAAGTCCAATGGTATTAAAACCATCAGAACTTACACCGTATGCAGCGATGATATTAGCAGAGATCATTGATGAAGCTGGTGTACCAAAAGGTGCCTTTAACCTTGTAAACGGAACGGGAAGCACAATTGGTGACGGTATTAGTTCTCACCCGGACATTGATTTTGTATCATTTACAGGATCAGGTGCTGTAGGCGAGAAAATTATGCAAAACGCGGCTAAAACAATCAAAAAAGTAGCGCTTGAGCTAGGCGGGAAATCACCGCTAGTTGTATTAGAGGATGCGGATGTAGAAGAAGCGGCTAAAATAGCAGTTTCACACATTGCAATGAATACAGGGCAAGTATGTACGGCGGCAACGCGCATTATCATTCCTGCCTCTATGAAAGAAAAATTTGAAGAAGCAGTGAAGAAGGTTCTACCATCATTCCCAGTTGGTGATCCGTTAAATAAAGACAACGTAACTGGACCGCTCGTAGCGGAAAAACAGTGGGATCGCGTACAGGATTATATTAAAAAAGGAATGGACGAAGGTGCAAAGCTTCTTACTGGCGGAACGGGCAAACCAGACGGCTTAGAGACAGGATACTTTGTTAAACCGACAGTCTTTACTGACGTTTCAAATGATATGGTTATTGCACAAGAAGAAATCTTTGGACCTGTAACAACTATTATTACGTATGATGATCTAGAGCAAGCTCTTGAAATTGCAAACGATACAATTTATGGACTTGCAGGCTATGCCGTCGGAAAAGACCAAGAAACACTTGACTATGTTGCTAAAAATATTAGAGCTGGTCAAATCATCGTCAACGATGCCGAGCAAGACAGAGCTGCACCATTCGGTGGATTCAAACAATCTGGTATTGGACGCGAGTGGGGAGCATTTGGTATTGAAGAATATCTAGAGCCAAAAGCGATCATGGGCGTTAAAGTTCCGGCAAAAGTATAATTGATGTAAAAAAAGAAAGGAGTTTTTCTCCTTTCTTTTTTTATGGATACATAAAAGAGAGCTATTTAAAAAAAGAATAACGAAAGCAAAGGTGGATAGCATAAACGTGTATCACGTATATGAAGTGACACGCTAAAGGAGGAAATTATAAATTGAATAGGGATATGCACGGAAGTTCATCAACGGAAAGTTTCATTCCCATGAGTTCTATAGCCAGTGGAAAAGGAGTCGAAGTGACGCCCGACGTCTACAGCTATACTACACAGATTGTTAACGTATGTTTTATAGGAAATCCAGACAAAGACAATAGTTTTGTACTTGTGGATGCGGGAATGCCTAATTCGGCTTCTATGATTATCAAAGAGGCAGAGGAAAGGTTTGGAAAAGGAAAAAAACCAAAAGCAATTATTCTTACACATGCACATTTTGATCATATTGGATCTATTATTGAACTAGTGGAGAAGTGGCAAATACCGGTATATGCACATCCACTTGAACTTCCATATGTGACGGGTAAAAAAAATTATCCTACACCAGATGGCACAGTCGAAGGCGGGCTTGTAGCAAAGCTTTCTCCACTATTTCCAACGGAAGCCATCGATTTAGGCTCTCATGTGCAAGCTTTACCAGCCGACGGCTCTGTACCCCATATGCCGCAATGGGAATGGATTCACACCCCTGGTCATTCTCCAGGACATATTTCTCTTTTTAGAAAGCAAGATCTTGCGCTTATCGCCGGAGATGCTTTTGTTACCACTAAGCAAGAATATTTACTGGATGTACTAGAGCAAGAATTGGAAATTAGTGGACCTCCTCGTTATTTAACTACGGACTGGGCATCTGCCAAAAGATCAGTTGAAGTGCTTCAGTCACTTTATCCATCTGTGGCGGTGACCGGACATGGAAAACCAGTTTCCGGAGAATGGCTTTCAACTAATTTATTGAAGCTTACGAAGAATTTCGATGAAATTGCTCGTCCTGATTACGGAAAGTATGTATAAGGCTAAAGAAAAAATGATACTCTTTACGCAGCTCTTAAAAGCTGCAGGTGAAGATCAAAAGCTCTACGAACTCAGTGAGTTCGTAGAGCTTTTTTAGTTTTTCGTATAAAAGTGAAAAAAGGTGGTTATTATCCTTATTAAAAATTTTGTTGAATAGCCTGCTGCGCTTCACGTAAATGTCTTAAGTGTTCTTCCATTCGTCTTAATTCTTTATCACCAGACGCCGCTTCTTTTTGTTCATTAATTTGCTGCTGAACCATATTCAAATGCATTTGAGCTTTTTGAAAATTGGCTGCATCCAAATTCATCTGCCCTTGATAAACAGCCTGTTCAGCTAATTGTAATGCTTCTTTAATATGAGTGTATGAATTCATGCTTCTCATCCTTCTGTATAGTATTTACAGTTAACATGCGCTGGTTTTTCGTAGCTATACAAAAGGATTTAGAAATAAAATAAAAATTACGTAGTACAAGCTAAGCAGGCTGCATACATTTATCATAGTTCAATTTATAAAACCTCAGAAGCAGGGAGGGATGCATGTGGGAGCTTTTTTCAGCTATATGTTATTAGGGCTATCGTTAGCCGCACCAATCGGTCCAATTAACGCCGCTCAGCTTGATAAAGGAATCAAAAATGGTTTTTTACATGCTTGGTTCTTAGGGATAGGAGCAACATCGGTTGACGCTCTTTATATGCTTGTGGTTTATTTTGGGTCCGTTCATTTTTTAAACAGCGATTTTATGAAAACGTTTCTTTTTTCGTTTGGATGTTTCGTATTAATTTATACCGGTATTGAAGGGTTAATGAGCACAGGGAAAATTACACAGCATCGGAACGCAAAAGGAGATTCGGTATTAAAGTGTTTTTTTTCAGGTTTTTTAATTTCATTAACAAACCCGCTTACTATTCTTTTTTGGCTTGGTATTTATGGCTCTGTTTTAGCCAAAACAGCTAATACATACGAAACAGAACAGCTCATTTTATACAGCTGTGCTATTTTTACAGGGATTTTATGCTGGGATATTGCTATGGCAGCTTTAGCAAGCACTTTTCGAAGGTACTTAGCAGCGACATTTTTGACTGCAGTTTCCGTTATATCCGGCCTTTCTCTAATAGGATTTGGTATATATTTCGGCTGGCAAGCTGTACAGCAATTCATTATTTAAAAGGGGAGAAAGCAGAACTAAATTTAAAGCGTTTTCTATCTGCTGAAAAATAGTAGAAAGCTGCCTCTTTTTACGCATAAATTTTTCAAACTATCACACACTACATCGAGGTGTAAGGAGTGATAGTATGAAAAAGAAAATAGGCTGCGGAAGTCAGGTTGAAGGGAAATTAAAATGGTGGCAGCTGTCTTTAATCGGAGTAGGGTGCATAATCGGTACAGGCTATTTTTTAGGATCAAGTATTGCAATAAAAGCCACGGGTCCCTCTGTATTAATTGCTTTTTTACTAGCAGCAGTATGTACATTTATTGTATTTGACGCTCTGGCTAAAATGAGTGCTCAAGATCCTCAAAAAGGTTCGTTTCGCTCCTATGCTAAAAAAGCTTATGGAAGATGGGCAGGATTTAGCAGCGGATGGGTGTACTGGAGTTCAGAGATGCTGATCATGGGGAGTCAGCTCACGGCTTTATCTCTTTTTACACGTTTTTGGTTTGACGGTATTCCACTGTGGGTCTTTGCCTCTATTTATGCTGTTTTAGGCATTGCTGTTGTATTAATCGGAACAAAAGGCTTTGAACGAATGGAAAATGTATTTGCTGTTACAAAAGTGGCTGCCATTTTAATGTTTATTGTATTAGCTAGTCTCGCTTTATTTGGATTTCTTGACCAAGGTGCCAAACAAGGATTGCCGCGAACGATAAGTGAAGTACTTCCTCACGGGTTTTTAGGTTTATGGGGCGCTTTGCTTTATGCCTTTTATGCTTTCGGCGGCATCGAAGTCATGGGGATCATGACGGTTCGTTTAGAAAAAAAGGAAGACGCACCGAAAGCGGGAAGAAGTATGCTTATTCTCCTTGGAATTATTTATATTGTTTCACTGAGTTTAGCTATTTTAATTGTGCCATTTCATGATTTTCATGGAAATCAAAGTCCATTTATAACGGCTTTAGAAACATACCATCTTCCATTTTTTCCTCATGTTTTTAATGGAGCAATGATTGTTGCTGGGTTTTCAACAATGTCGGCGTCTTTCTTTTCTGTAACAACAATGATTGTCACTCTTTCAGAAGATGGAGATGCTCCTGCATTGTTTTCAAAACAAAAAAAGAAAAAGCTGCAATTTCCTTTACCGGCTTTACTTTTAACAACAGCGGGATTAGTTGTTTCTATTGTTCTTTCCTTGCTATTGCCCGGGAAAATTTATGAGTACATTACAACAGCAGCGGGACTGATGCTGATTTATAACTGGTTCTTTATTTTAATTTCTTTTCATCGCTTAATCAAACAAACCGTTTGGGATAAAGTAAAACAAGCTGTTGGCCTCTTATTAATCCTGCTTGCAGTAAGCGGTACGCTGTTAGAATCTGCAAGCAGGCCAGGTTTCTTTGCAAGCTTAGGCTTTTTAATTGTTATAAGCCTCGTTATTTTAAAACTGCGCCATAAGTGGAAAGAAGAAGAAGCCACTAGCTAACATATATTTAATCCTTATGAGGGACACTATGCACGTTGTACAATTACAAAAATAAAAGGTGGTTATGATTATGCCAAAAAACAAGCAGACTCCTTCTTCACAAGTAGATCAAAAACAAATAGTAGATGACAAAGCAAAAGCGCTACGAGAAAATAATTATGAAGATGGTCATATTCGCAAGATAACTCAAAGCGGAGCAGACGGCCAATAATAAAAAAAAGACGCGTTCGCGTCTTTTTTTGTTGAAGTGTATCCTTACCAACGATGAGCTTTTGCATTACTTCGCAAGATGATGTTCGTTTGAGACATCTCTGTATGTCCATTTACTTGGGACTTTGAACGCTTCGGTCTCGTCCAGTTGTGGCGGAATAGTTCTGAATGCTGATCTACTTGATTTTTATCATTCATCATAATCACCTCAAGGATAGGATACTTTCACAAGATATTCACGGTGAAATATCTCTCTTATAGAATGGGATAAAAAAGAAGAAATACACCTAACACTTTTAACCATACATATAAAGGGAGTGCCTATTCATAAACTATAAAGGGCGACTTCTAACTTTGGGCTAAGCTTCGGATTTATAAAGTAAAACTGCCTTAGTGGGGACTAAGGCAGTTTTACTTGAGTAATCAAACTTCAATAATGATGGGAAGGATCATAGGTCTTCTTTTGGTTTGGTTATATAAAAATTGGCCAAGCGTTGTCTTGATTTCTTTTTTCATAATGCTCCATTGGTGAACATGAGTTTTTTGTAATTGATTTACAATTTTAGTCACTTGTCGATTAACATCTTTCAATAACTGCTCTGAATCTCTTGTATAAACAAAGCCTCGTGAAATGGTATCTGGACCAGACACAATTTTCCCTTCCGCTTTATTCAGAGTAACAACAATAACCAGCATACCATCTTCTGAAAGCTGTTTGCGGTCACGTAAAATCGCGTTGCCAACATCTCCAATGCCAAACCCATCTACATATACATTGCCTGCAGGGATTTTTCTTGTTTGAACAGCTGTTCCGCCCTTGATGTCAACAATATCACCGTTATTTATAATAAAAATGTTCTCTTTTTCCACCCCTACAGATTCTGCTAATAAGCTGTGGTGATGAAGCATTCGAAACTCACCGTGAATCGGGATAAAGTACTTTGGTTTCATCAATGTAGCCATTAATTTCAGTTCTTCTTGATAGCCATGTCCTGATACGTGCATACCTGTTGCGCTTCCTGAACCATAAATCACATGAGCCCCGAGTGTGAAAAGACTGTCGACAATACGAGAGATATTACGTTCATTGCCAGGAATAGGCCCTGCTGATAAAATGACCGTGTCTTCAGGAAGAATCTCTACTTGTCGATGATTTCCGCTGGCTAATCTAGATAGAGCGGCCATCGGCTCGCCTTGGCTTCCAGTGCAGAGAATAGCGACTTGTTCAGGCGCAAGTGAATGTACTTCATAAGGTTCAATTAGCATCCCTTCAGGAATGGTTAAATACCCTTTCTCTAACGCAACTGATACAACGTTAACCATGCTTCTTCCTAGCAGCGCAAGTTTTCTGTTCGTTTTAATCGCTGCATCTACAATTTGCTGTACGCGGTTAACATTGGAGGCGAAAGTAGAAATAATTACTTTTCGCTTTGCTTTACGAAAAGCTTCTTCTACATGTTTGCCAACTAGCTTTTCTGAAGGCGTAAATCCAGGGCGTTCAGCATTTGTACTTTCTGATATTAAAGCCAGTACGCCTTCACTGCCGATTTTTGCCATTTTATGAAGATCTGGATATTGGTCGTTAACAGGAGTTAAATCAAACTTAAAATCCCCGGTATGCACAACAGCTCCTTCAGGCGTATGAAAGACAATTCCAAGACAATCTGGAATGCTGTGATTCGTTTTAAAAAAAGAAAGCGGAATATTGCCTAATGTAATTTCTGACTCTTCGTTGATTTCAATAAGCTCCGTCTCTGCAGATAATTGATGTTCCTGGAGTTTAATGTCAATTAATCCAAGGGTAAGGCTTGTTGCATAAATTGGAAGGTTCAACTGTTTTAAAAGATAAGGAATACCTCCAATATGATCTTCATGGCCATGCGTAACAACCAGTGCTCGAACTTTTTCTCGATTCTCTTGCAAGTATGTAATATCAGGTATAATCAAATCAATTCCTAATAAACTTTCATCAGGAAATTTAGAGCCGCAGTCGATTACAATGATGTCATCATCATATTGAACCGCATACATATTTTTTCCTATTTCATTAATGCCGCCTAAAGCAAAAATGGATAGTGTGTTTCTATTTGTACTCAAACTTATTTCCTCCTATATTTTCAAAATGAATATGCAGAATTTCTACTCTTAGTATGAACATTTATTTCTGGTGCATTCTGTTAAATATGGAGATTTTATTTTTTATTCAATTTGAGGGATGCAAGCAAAAAGAAAAGCAGGTCATTTTCCTAATACTACCTCTTATTTTCTTTTTATAACTCCATAAGATATAGATGTTACACATGGAGGTGGATGGAATGAGTAAACAAAATAAAAGCACAAACCAAGGAGTCAGCAGCAGTGCAGCTGCTGTCGATAATGTGAATAAAAGTATTTTATCAAACGATATTCATACAGATGAGCTTCAAAAAGCAAAGGTAAGCCGTCATAACAAATAAAAGATTGACAACAAAAAGAGCAGCTTTGAGCTGCTCTGGATAAAATAGAGATAGGGAAGTGAAAAAACGTGTCAGAAAACAAAAATTCTCAATATAAAGAAGAAAATAAGTCAACTCCTAGTCGCCCTCTTGAATATAAAGAACGCACAAATGAATCACAGAGTACAAGTCAAATGCTGCGCAGCATTCTCGAATATTCGAGTCGATATCGTTAATAAAATTTTACATATAAAACTGTAAGGATACGTGGGCAATATAAAAGTTGAAGCACCGCTTTAATACATAAAAAAGCAAGCAGCCATGCTTGCTTTTTTTATGTATAGCTGTGTACATATTGAAAAAAAATCATACATACGTTATTTTAGATAAACGTATGTATAATGGTAAACCTGTACATGTATTTTTGGGAAAAAATTAAAGTTTGGAGAAAAGAAGTGGGGGATTTTATGAATTTACATGATTTTGTTCATGGAGTAGATCCAACAATAAAGCTAGTTATTGAAGATGAGTTTCCTGGAACGCGGTGTGTAGGCGGAAAGTACGTTCCTAGCACGCATTCTATTTTTTTATATGAAAAAGATATTAAAATACAGTGTCGGCACTTGTTTGGTTCAAATGAGTGTTTAGAATCTTATCAATGGATTATTTTAGCTCACGAATTAGGTCATGCGCTAGATGAAGACCTTTTATCTTTGAGTGCAAAATTTGATCAGACAGAAGATATAGGTCTTTTGTATCAAATTGAATGTAATGCTTGGGAGATAGGAAAGAAATTGATTCCTTTTATTAATTCAGAGCTATTCTCATCCATAAAAGATCAATCGTTAGCCCATTACCATAAAGAGATGGAGAAGATTAGTTAGAAGAAGAAAAGTTCCTGTGGCTTATACTATAAGGAACTTTTCTTCTTCGAGCTGTTTATATACTTCAAATACTAGTTAATACTAGTTAATTATTACGCTGGCTGCTGCTGGATCTGCCGCCTTTTTTTCCAATTTCCTCGTAAAATTCTTTACCTTGATTTTTGGAAGTAGCTTCTCCGCCTTTTTCACCAATTTCTTGGTAAAACTCTTTGTCATGATTTTTGGAAGTAGCTTTTCCACCTTTTCTTCCTGCTTCTTCACGGCTCATTTTTTCATTCTTTTTATTAGTTGCCATCTTGCATCCCTCCTAATAAATTTGAATTCATAGTCTGTCTTCCCGGTCAAAAAAGGATTAAACTGGTTATTTTATATTTTTTCTAAAAATTAGATTTTTCTCAAAATTATCAGACCACGAAGCCCTGTATAGTAGTATTTATTAAGTTAAAATTAATCTTAAAAAAATTTATATGAAATATGATATGGTTAATAGAAATAAGAAAAAGGAGCTTAGAAACATGTCAAAATATGTAGAAATGGATAACGCATCGCTGCGACAGAAAATACAAGAATACAAAGAATTAATTTGGAGAGTAGGGCCAGGAAGTGAAAGAACTATAGAAGCTGTTCAAGAGATTCAAGGAATGGAAAAAGAGTTAAAAGCACGCAATGCAGAATTTGAAGCTACGGATTGGAAAGCTTTTACTCGGGAAATAAAAGAAAACTACGATTTTACTTATTAAGAAGACACATTCATAATAATGTGATTAGGATAAATGTCTCCAAGTAGAAGGCTTTCTGCTTTCTACTTGGAAACGATAGAAGTAGTATGAAGACGATTAAGAAAAATGATCCAGTATCAGTGAAGCAAGTAATCCAAGTGCAGCAATTAATCCCGTAATAGAACCTCCTTCTTCATAGGCCTCTGGCATCATTGTAGAACCTACCATAGCAATAATACCACCGCCGGCAAAAGCAGCAATAGCAGCCATAAGTGTCTCAGATGCATGGTCTAAAAAAACAAAGCCTGTCCATGAACTAAAAGCTGAAATGAACAAAACAGCTGCCCATAGTAAAAAAATTTTCTTTTTAGAGAATCCGCTTTTCACTAGACCGGTCGTACTTGACAGTCCTTCAGGAATATTACTTATAAAAATAGCGATAACTAGAAGCCAGCTAACGGTTGCATTTTCAATTAAGCTAGCTCCAATCATAATGGACTCTGGGATTGCATCCATTACGGTTCCTATAAATATAGCAATTCCAGAACTATTCGCAGCCATTTGTTTGGTAGACCTCTTTCTTTTATTCGCTCCTTGACGTGAAATTAGATAGTCTAAAAAAGTAAAAACGACAGCCCCGGCAAGAAAACCAAGGGAAGTAGCTTTTAAACCACCGTTATGAACCGAGTCTCCAAGCAGCTCATAGGTAGATGCTCCGATTAATACACCTGTCCCAAAAGCCATAATATAACCAATTATCTTTTTGCCGATAGGCAAAAAAACTGCTGCTAAAGCACCAAGAAGGACAGCTGATCCTGAAATTCCGCCCCACATCGCAGCTTGCCACATGAAAAAATCCCTCCTCATCTCTATTTTCTATGGATACTTTCCCTAAGAAGAGAAAGAAAAAACGTAAAAGTAGAAGAAAGGAATTTTTTCGATTAAGTAGCGGTTTCATTTCGTTATTCTTAAGAAATAGAGTGTTCCAGTATGCTATGCCTATCCTACGATCGTATTTATTTTTAATATTCATAAAATTTAAATTATACTGAAATAAAAAACTATTTCACTGAGATGATTGATTTAACAAAGGTAAATGGTTTACTTGAGTGTTTTTCTGAAAAAAACAATTGTATTTCTGAGGGAAATTCATTATTATAAAATAAGTAATTATACAGTCGAATAGCTAAAAATAGAAAAAATAGTTTAGTCGTAAAGGTACTGGGTAAAAATGGAAGGTTTTGAAAACGATAGCTGTTCCATCAGACACAAAAAGTATCTTTCCTAACAGAGCTATAACAAGTTTAGGAGGAGGAAATGGAATGGCAGACAAAGAGCTAAAAAGAGGCTTAGAATCCCGTCACATTCAAATGATCGCGCTAGGCGGAACAATTGGCGTTGGATTATTTATGGGATCAGCAAGCACCATCCAATGGACAGGTCCATCGGTATTGCTTGCTTACGCAATCTGCGGAATGTTTATTTTCTTTATTATGCGTGCCATGGGCGAAATGCTGTACATGGAACCAAGCACAGGTTCATTCGCTACATTTGGCCACAAATATATTCATCCATTAGCAGGTTATATGGCTGCGTGGAGCAACTGGTTTCAATTTGTAATCGTAGGTATGTCTGAAATTATAGCGGTAGGAGCATATATGCATTACTGGTTTCCCCATTTACCAGCTTGGGTGCCTGGTATTATCGCCATGGTGATTTTAGGCACAGCAAACTTAATTTCAGTAAAATCATTTGGAGAGTTTGAATTTTGGTTTGCGATGATTAAGATTGTAACAATTATTTTAATGATTATCGCAGGACTTGGGTTAATTTTCTTTGGATTTGGAAATGGCGGAGACGCAATCGGGTTATCAAACCTTTGGGCACACGGCGGCTTCTTTGCAGGTGGATGGTCAGGCTTTTTCTTTGCGCTATCTCTTGTTATTGCAGCTTATCAAGGAGTCGAGCTAATTGGTATTACAGCTGGTGAAGCAAAAGATCCTAAAAAAACGTTAACAAGCGCAATTCAAAGCATCATTTGGCGAATCTTAATTTTTTATATTGGAGCAATTTTTGTCATCGTGACGGTATATCCGTGGAATGAGTTAGATTCTTTAGGAAGTCCATTTGTATCTACATTTGCTAAAGTTGGCGTTACAGCAGCTGCAGGTATCATTAACTTTGTAGTTATTACAGCAGCGATGTCAGGCTGTAATAGTGGAATTTTTAGTGCAGGACGCATGCTTTATACGCTTGGTGTAAACGGTCAAGCACCTAAATTCTTTACGAAAATTTCTCGTAACGGTGTTCCAATTTACAGCACACTCGCTGTTATGATTGGGTTAGTAATTGGCGTTATTTTAAACTACATCGCTCCACCGAATGTATTTGTTTATGTATACAGCGCTAGCGTGCTTCCAGGAATGATTCCTTGGTTCATTATTCTTATCAGCCAAATTCGTTTCCGTAAAGCTAAAGGTGCTGAAATGAACAGTCATCCTTTCAAAATGCCTTTTGCGCCTGTAACAAACTATATAACTATTGCTTTTTTACTTATGGTGCTTGTAGGCATGTGGTTTAATGATGAAACGCGTATTTCACTTATTGTAGGGGTTATTTTCCTCGCTCTTGTTGTCATTAGTTTTTACGCATTCGGAATAAATAAGCGTATGATACCTGATACAGAGAACGGTCAAATAAAGAAATAAATATGCTTTTTCATAAGTGAAAGGCAAAACAAAAAAACGGCTGAGAAAAGCCGTTTTTTTGTTTTGTTTAAATGAAAGATACAAGAAAAATGTCATTGTACGCTGATAGTTTGGATAAACTATATTCGTTCATATAACGTAAAGGGAGCGAATGTTATGAGAAGCCACAGATATATTATTAAAGATTCACTAAAAGCTGATGAAGTTGCCCGAGATTTGGAACTGCAGCTGGATATAAACCGAATGTCGGATGTCAGAATCCTTTCGGTAAATGCACAAAACGAAATACTCGTTCAAATGGAGGAGGAGAACGAAGAAGCAGGAGATGTCATTGATGTATTTATGAAAGAGTATAAAACCGCAGAAATTATTGAATAGCATGTAATTGAGAAGAATATTGAGGGGTTTCGTTGAATAAATAAAAAGAAAACACCTTTACTTTTTATTTAAAAAGGAACGCACGAAGAAAACTTCTTGTTTATCAAGAAGTTTCTTTTGTATCTGAACATTTGTTTGTATAGGTAGGGAGAGGTGATGAAGGTGAAAAGAAATGGTGAGGGTCACGTCTTTTTTATTATTCTCGGAGGCCTGTTTATTTTAATAGGCACACTCTTTGCAAATACTTCCGTTTATTTTCTCATCTCCGGATGGATAGCAGCTGTCTGTTGTTTAGGAATCAGCGCTGTACTAAAGAAAGGAAAAACAAAATCAGTCAGTAAAGAGGAGGAAGAATAATAATTTTTATATAAAGATGGAAAGTAAATATATGAAAAGGAAGAATGGATATCCATTCTTCCTTAAGTCATGGTGTGTATGAAATTGTCTTAGAAACGTCCGCCGCCAAGTTGTTGCTCAGCTAATTGTACAAGACGTTTTGTGATTTCGCCGCCTACTGATCCGTTTGCACGTGCAGTAGTGTCAGCTCCTAAATTTACTCCGAACTCGCTAGCGATTTCATATTTCATTTGATCGATTGCTTGTTCAGCTCCGTATACTAATAATTCATTATTATTGCTGCTTTTGTTGTTTGCCATTGTATTCAACTCCTTTCTGTAACGTTAAGGTGTGAACAAAGGAAGAAGAATATGCAACAAACTGATATTTATTTTATAAAAAACGTATTTTTACGTTGTTTGTCCCTCTAGAAGCTTAACGGGAAGGCAGATTTCACGAGGTATATTGCTGAATTCTCCTTCAATTTCTTTTAGTAAAATATCAATGGCTGTTTGAGCAATCGATTCAATGGGCTGTTGAACTGTAGTTAGACCAGGTAACAAAGTCTGACTGGCCTCCGTTCCGTCATAGCCCACGATTTTTAAATCTCTTGGGATGTTTTTTCCTCTTTTTTGTGCTTCCGCAACTACTAAAGCTGCAAGTAAGTCATCACTTGCAAAAATACCATCTACTTCCGGATGCTCTTCGAAAACCTTAGAAATAGTTTCTCGCTGAATGTTGCGGTCAAAGGTATTTGAAATTTCATACGTGATAGGCTGTTTTCCGTCCTTTTTCATCACGTTTTCATAAGCTTTCCTTCTTAAGTTAGCTGGAGTTTCAAGTTTAAGGGGGCCGTTAATATGAACAATATGCTTACAACCTTTTGAAATGAGCAATTCCGTGGCTTGTTTTCCTCCAGAATAGTTATCAGAAGATACGGTAGGAATATCTTTCGATAAATAATGATCCACTGCTACCACAGGAAGACTTTGACTTTCTGAATCAAAAATACCTCTATTATAAGTAACGGCAATAACACCATCTACCTGATTTCTAATGAGCATCTCTACATATTTTTTTTCTTTATCAATTCGATTAAGACTGTTACAAAGAAGTACTTTGTAGTTAAGAGAAGCACATATACTTTCAATGTGAAAGGCTAACTCTCCGAAAAAAGGGTTGCTCGTTTGCGGGACAATCATACCGATTAAATTTGTTCGCTTATTAAATAATGAACGCGCAATATCATTTGGGAAATAATTAATTTCTTTCATTGCTTTATAAACATTTTCTCGCGTTTCTTTGCTTATGTAACCACGGTTATTTAATACACGAGAAACGGTAGTCGGTGAAACACCTGCAATTTTTGCTACATCACTAATTTTGGCTTTCATCTAGTTTCCTCCTAATTTCTCCAAAGCATTGCTTTTATAGTATATATCAGACATGTAAAAGTCTTAAAATAAATGCAATCAAGCAAGCAGCTTTCCAGTCGTTACGTTTTATTTTAATCGATAAAAATCTATGTAAGAATTGTAAACGGTTTATTAAACAATTTAAACATACCACAAAGCCCACTTTTACACCTAATACAATCTTTTTGCAATATAAAGTATGAAACCGGTTGACATAAAATCAAATTGAAAGTGCTTTCATTTTGTTAGATAAAAGATTTTATATCTTAAGCTAAAGGGGTAACTAAAATGAAAAGTTCAAAAAGTTTATATTGGAAGCTGAGTGCATATTTTTTCTTCTTCTTTTTTACGTGGTCGTCTAGCTACTCTTTATTTTCTATCTGGTTAGGGCAAGAGATTAAGTTGAACGGATCAGCTACAGGCTTAATCTTTTCTGTAAACGCTATCTTTGCTTTGTGTATGCAGCCTTTGTACGGATATATATCTGACAGGATAGGTTTAAAGAAACATATTTTATTTTTTATTAGCTGTCTTTTAGTGTTTGTAGGACCATTTTATATTTTTGTTTATGGACCTTTGCTTCAATACAATGTGTTGATAGGAGCTATTATTGGAGGCTTATATTTAGGAGTAGCGTTTTTGGCGGGCATCGGAGCGATTGAAACATACATAGAGAAAGTCAGCCGAAAATATAAATTTGAGTACGGAAAATCTAGAATGTGGGGGTCATTAGGCTGGGCTGCAGCTACATTTTTTGCAGGACAACTATTTAATATTAATCCCCATATTAACTTTTGGGTGGCGTCTGTTTCAGCGGTTATCCTAATGGCTATTATTTTTTCTGTAAAAGTAGAAATGAGCAGCTATGAAATGGAAAAAGCTGAATCCGTCACGCTGAGAGATGTAGGTAATTTATTCTTATTGAAGGAATTTTGGTTTTTTATGATTTATGTTGTTGGCGTTACGTGCGTGTATGGGGGATACGATCAGCAATTTCCTATCTATTATGCATCTTTGTTTCCTACTGAATCGATAGGTAACCAAGTATTTGGCTACTTAAATTCGTTTCAAGTATTTTTAGAAGCTGGAATGATGTTCGCAGCACCGTTTATTGTAAATAAGATCGGTGCAAAAAATAGTTTAATTTTAGCAGGATTTCTAATGGGGTTTCGTATTATTGGGTCAGGGCTTGTTGTTGGTCCAATTGGAATATCTTCGATGAAACTTATTCATGCATTAGAACTTCCTATTATGCTCATTGCCATCTTTAAATATTTGGCAGCTAACTTTGACACGCGCCTATCTTCTATACTTTATTTGGTTGGATTCCAATTCGCTTCACAAATAGGTGCTTCAGTTCTTTCACCTATAGCCGGAGGATTATATGATAGCGTAGGTTTTTCCCGTACCTATTTAATTATGGGAGGTATGGTTTTGGTATTTAACGTTATTTCGATGTTTACACTACTAAACTCTAAAAAACACAAGTTTATAAGAAAAGATGTACAAGAAAAAACGCAGATTATATAGGGGGATATGATGATGTTAACGATAAATAAAATCGAACAAGCTCAACATTCATTAAATGAAGCAGAGAAAAGGTAAATTATCAATACCGGTTAGGGTATCATATTATGGCGCCAGCGAACTGGATTAATGATCCGAATGGGTTGGTTCAGTATAAAGGAGAATATCATGTTTTTTATCAACATCATCCATATGACAAGAATTGGGGACCGATGCATTGGGGACATGTCAAAAGCAAAGATCTTGTTCATTGGCAGCATTTACCGATTGCTTTAGCTCCTGGAGATACATTTGATAAAGATGGATGTTTTTCTGGAAGTGCCGTGGATAACGAAGGAGAGCTTACGTTAATTTATACAGGACATAATTATATAGACAAAGAGCTGGATACTTTTTTTCAAAACCAAAATATAGCTGTTAGTAAAGACGGCATTACCTTTGAAAAAGCAGAGACCAACCCAGTTATTGCTGAGCCTCCAGCAGATAGCTCTCATCATTTTCGGGATCCTAAAGTATGGAAGCACGAAGATTTCTGGTATATGATT
Source organism: Priestia sp. MDV22-iso46 (assembly GCF_058629175.1). Classification (NCBI taxonomy): domain Bacteria; kingdom Bacillati; phylum Bacillota; class Bacilli; order Caryophanales; family Bacillaceae; genus Priestia; species Priestia sp. MDV22-iso46. The sequence goes on along the minus strand of NZ_JBZVWT010000001.1, from coordinate 1,386,901 downwards.
CTAGGAAACTCAACAAAGAAAAAAGAGGGACGTGTTATCTTATACCGATCTTCAAATCTACGAAAATGGGAATATGTTGGTGTTCTTGCTAAAAGCGATGGAGATCTAGGGTATATGTGGGAGTGCCCAGACTTCTTTGAGTTAGACGGAAAGCATGTGTTAATGATTTCTCCTCAAGGGATAGAAGCAAAAGGTGATTCTTATCACAACCTTTTCCAAACAGGATATTTAGTTGGAGAATATAATTATGAAACCAATACATTTCATCATGGGTCATTTACTGAATTAGATTACGGCCACGATTTTTATGCTGTTCAAACGCTTTTAGATGATAAAGGGCGGCGAATTGCAATTGGCTGGATGGACATGTGGGAAGCTAATATGCCAACGAAAGAGGATGGATGGTGCGGTGCGCTAACGCTTCCGAGAGAACTAACTTTAAGAGAGGATAAAGTGTTAATGAACCCCGTCCAAGAGCTTACATCACTTCGGAAAACTCAGTATAATATGCTAACCAATAAAGCTCTTTCTAACAGCTATGTAGTAGAAGTAAATGAAGACTTGCTAGAGATACAAGCTGTATTTGATTTAGCGGACTGCCAAGCTTCATCGGTAGGAATAAAAATTCGTGGAATAAACAACGAAGAAACGCTTATGTGTTACAACCTTAATGAGCAAAAGCTATTGCTTGACTGTACTTACTCGGGAAAAGAAGATGGAGTGAGGAAAGTAGCGTTACAAGCAGGTGAGACACTAGCTTTACGAATATTTGTGGACCGTTCTTCCGTTGAAGTATTTGCAAACGAAGGACAAGCGACCATGACGAGCCGTATTTATCCAAAAGAAAGCAGGTTCGGAATTGAGTTATTTACTGAAGGAGGAAACGTAATCGTAAAAGAGTTAACGTATTGGAATTTAAAAGATATTTGGGGGTAAAATACAGAGGAAGAAGTATATTAATACTTCTTCTTTTTTGAGCATTTAATAGCCCGTCAACAAAGTGGAGGTATATAAATGGATAAGGCACTTTAGATTAAAAGTACGAGCAAATACGATATAATAGTAAAAGAGATAATGAATGAAAGAGAAACTGTCCTGCTCTAAGATGCCCAGAAGAAAGTAGGACAGAGAAGGGCTACTGCGCTTATAAAACAACGATCAGTAAAGAAAGAATTATGTTTTAAGACACAAAAAGAAAAGGAGATACGATGACTAATCAAAAAGAAACAGGATGGAATTTACGTAATAGCTATGCGGAGTTACCAAACATCTTTTTTACGCCTCTTGATCCTAATCCAGTGAGTTCACCTAAAATAGTTAAATTTAACGACTCTTTAGCCGCATCTCTAGGGTTACAAAAAGAACAGCTGCAAAGCCCAGAAGGAGTTAGCATTTTGGCTGGAAACAGTGTCCCAAAAGGTGCTTTCCCGCTTGCACAAGCTTATGGGGGGCATCAATTTGGTCACTTTAACATGCTAGGAGACGGCCGGGCTATGCTGATAGGGGAGCAAGTTACGCCTTCGGGTGAGAAAGTAGATCTTCAGCTTAAAGGCTCAGGCCGAACTCCGTATTCCCGCGGAGGAGACGGTCGTGCAGCTCTAGGACCTATGCTGCGTGAGTATATTATTAGTGAGGCCATGCATGCTCTTGGTATTCCGACTACTCGGAGCCTAGCAGTCGTAACAACAGGCGAATCCATTGTTCGTGAAAAAGAACTGCCGGGGGCGATTTTGACGCGTGTAGCTTCCAGTCACCTTCGTTTTGGCACATTTCAGTTCGCTGCAAAATGGGGAACGGTCGAAAACCTTCAAGCTTTAGCTGACTATGCATTAGAACGTCACTTTCCCCATATAGAAAAGAATGAAAAAAAATATTTATCATTGCTTCAAGAAGTGATTAAGCGTCACGCTACCCTAGTTGCCAAATGGCAGCTTATTGGTTTTATTCATGGCGTCATGAATACGGATAATATGACAATTAGTGGAGAAACAATTGATTATGGACCATGTGCATTTATGGATACCTATGATCCAGAAACTGTATTTAGTTCAATTGATGTACAAGGGCGCTACGCTTATCAAAATCAACCAGGCATTACAGGGTGGAATCTTGCGAGGTTTGCTGAGGCTTTATTACCGCTATTGGATCAAGATATAGAAAAAGCAGTTGAAATAGCGCAAAGCGCCGTGACGGAATTTCCAAAATTCTATCGGGAAAACTGGCTGGCAGGTATGCAGGCTAAACTTGGGCTTTTTAACGAAGAAAAAGAAGATGAAGCATTATTCCAAGAGCTTCTTACAATAATGAAAACCTATGAAGCTGACTATACAAATACGTTTCGTGCATTAACTTTCGATAAGCTAGAAAATAGTGATCTGTTTAAAAGCAAAGAGTTTGCACAGTGGCATGAGCTATGGCAGAAAAGACTAGGTAGACAACAACAATCTAAAGCGGAGTCACAAGAGCTTATGAAAAATAATAATCCGGCTGTCATTCCTCGAAATCACCGAGTGGAAGAAGCGTTAGACGCAGCACAAAAAGAAGACTACAGCGTGATGGAAACCCTTCTTGAAGTGCTTTCTAGCCCATATGAATCTCCGGGTCAGCCAGAGTATTGTACACCGTCTGCTCCGTCTAATCAGCCTTATCAAACGTACTGCGGAACTTGATTCATTTAAATAAGAACTGCTATTTAAAAACAGCATAAATGATATCAAAAAGAGCTCTTTATAAAGAGCTCTTTTTGATTTTCTGAAAAATGTATTATTGATTATTAAAATGATAACGATTTCTCGTGAAAAGCTACATAAAATTTAACAGGATAAAAGAATCAAATTGAAAAGTAATCATCTAATTCTTTTGTCTCTTATTATTGCCAATAGGAACTATTATATAATAAATTATTCCACTATTTCACAAAAAATACATTAACGATATTTTTTTAAAAATGGCTTACTTTAACAGCTGTAGAAGAGCTTATAAAAAATAGCAGGTTAAATATAATGATGAATTTGCCCATTTAATCAAAAAGTTGAAGGTTTAAGACTTTATAACCAAATAAAAAATACAAGGGGAGAAAAATGAGATAATCACGCCATTTTACCTATTTGACTTTTCAATATTATGCAAGTAATCTTGGAAAGGTAATGGAACCGGTTCTGTTATTTCGCCAGATTGATATTACTTCTCGATACATAGAAAATGAATTGCTTGTGAGTGACACAAGAAAAGGTATTATATAAAAGGGAGAAAAACAGATGAATATTAAGAAAATCGCAAAGCAAACTACAGCTTTATCTTTTGCTACAGCTCTGTTAGTAGGTGCTGGATCTCAAACATGGGCTGCTGAAAGCAATCATAAAGATACCAACAATAATTATGGAGTTTCCCATATTACGCGTGATAACATGCTGAAAATTCCTCAGCAGCAAAAAAGCGAACAGTTTAAAGTTCCAGCTTTTGATAAATCAACAATCAAAAATATTGCCTCTGCAAAAGGGTATGATAAATCGGGCAATTTAATTGATTTAGACGTATGGGACAGCTGGCCTCTGCAAAATGCTGACGGAACAGTAGCCAACTATCATGGTTACCAAGTTGTATTTGCACTAGCAGGTGATCCGAAAGATGCTGATGATACATCTATTTATGTGTTTTATCAAAAAATCGGTGAAGATTCGATTGACAGTTGGAAAAATGCAGGAAGAGTGTTCAAAGACAGTGAAAAATTTGTACCGAATGATCCTCATTTGAAAAAGCAAACACAAGAATGGTCAGGATCTGCTACTTTAACATCAGACGGAAAAATACGCTTATTCTATACTAACTTTTCAGGTACAAACTATGGAAAACAAACCTTAACAACAGCTCAAGTAAATGTATCCCAGCCAAGTGGAGATACGTTAAAAATTGAAGGTGTTGAAGATCATAAATCCATTTTTGATGGTGATGGTAAAAAGTATCAAAATATTCAGCAGTTTATTGACGAAGGCGCATATGGTTCAGGAGATAATCATACGTTGAGAGATCCTCACTATGTAGAGGATAAAGGGCATAAATACCTTGTGTTTGAAGCAAACACAGGAACTGAAGATGGTTATCAAGGTGAAGATTCCCTTTACAATCGAGCTTACTACGGTGGAAATAATCCATTTTTCCAATCAGAAAAAGAGAAATTACTTCAGAGCTCTAATAAAAAGAAAGCCTCTTTAGCAAACGGTGCATTAGGCATTGTTGAACTAAATAACGATTATACCTTGAAAAAAGTAATGGATCCACTGATTACTTCAAACACGGTGACAGATGAAATTGAACGCGCAAATGTATTTAAAAAAGATGGGAAATGGTACTTATTCACAGATTCTCGCGGATCTAAAATGACTATTGATGGTATCGGCCAAGATGATGTATATATGCTAGGGTACGTATCAAATACGCTGACAGGAAAATACAAGCCGCTAAATGATACAGGACTTGTTTTACATATGGACCTCGACCCTAATGACAAAACGTTTACGTATTCACATTTTGCAGTTCCACAAGTGAAAGGAGACAATGTCGTAATCACAAGTTACATGACAAACAGAGGCTTCTATTCAGAGGAACATTCTACTTTTGCTCCTAGCTTCTTGTTAAATATTAAAGGATCAAAAACAGCTGTTGTGAAAAACAGTATTTTACCACAAGGGCAATTAAGTACGGATAAATAATTTTTAAAAACGAAAGAAGATGGCGACAACTGCTGCTGTTTTCTTTCGTTTTATTATTTAATCAAAAATGTGCTGTAACCGCAGCGGTGATTAAAATAAAAAAGCAGTATCTACATTAATAGTTATTTAAAGAAAATGAAACATTCAGACAGACTATAACTTTAAGAATGAAACCGGTTGACATGCAGGTTTGACTAACTTAATATATTTACATATAATGGTTTGAAGCGTTTTCATAGATTAGTATGACATGAGGGTACTTGTAGATGAAATAGCTTGTAGTAGTAGGGAATGATCATTTCTTTGAAAGAGAAAATCCCAATCGTGAACTGAAAATAAAGAAGGTGCTTCTAATGAAACGAATTGATAAGGTATACAATCAGCTGTTGAGTAATTTTCAAGAGTTTACAGAAGTGGAACTTTTACATAAACAAGGAAGCTCAGCGATTGAAATTGCTGAACAGTTAGATTTAGAGAGATCTAATGTAAGTCTTGAACTTAATAAACTTGTCCGCATGCAAAAAGTAATCAAAATTAAAATGTTCCCCGTTCGCTACGTTCCGCTAGAGGTTGTCGAAACCATTTGTCGTCAAAAGTGGGATACGAATAAGATGGAAGTAGAAAAACTAGAGCAGCTATCTAATGTGGGAAAAGAAGAAGCTCTTCCTGCTAATCCTTTTGAATTAATGATTGGAGCTACAGGCAGTTTGAAAAAATCGATTTCTCAAGCAAAAGCTGCTGTTCTTTACCCGCCTAATGGATTACATATGCTGCTATTAGGTCCCACGGGATCGGGAAAATCTCTTTTTGCAAAACGAATCTATCAATTTGCCTTATATTCAGAGAGGCTAAAAACAGATGCCCCGTTCATTACCTTTAACTGCGCTGATTATTACCATAATCCTCAATTACTTCTTTCTCAGTTATTTGGTCATAAGCAAGGGAGTTTCACTGGAGCAACTGAAAGTAAAGTAGGTTTAGTAGAACAAGCAAATGAAGGGATTCTCTTTATGGATGAAGTACACCGGCTTCCTCCCGAAGGCCAAGAAATGCTTTTTTACCTCATTGATCAAGGTACGTACAATCGCCTAGGGGAAACAGATCACAAGCGAACGTCTAAGGTATTAATTATTTGTGCTACAACTGAAAATCCCGGTTCAGCCTTACTGCAAACTTTCTTAAGAAGAATTCCGATGACTATCCATATTCCCTCATTAGAAGAGAGGTCTTTAAAAGAAAAAATTCGCCTCACCACGTTTCTTTTAGAACAAGAGGCTAAACGAATTAATAAAAAGCTAAGTGTCCACATTGATGTATTAAATGCTTTAATCCACACTGAAAAATTCGGGAATGTAGGGCAGTTAAAGTCGAATGTGCAGCTCGTTTGCGCACACGGATTTTTAAATAACCTTGATAGTAAACATATGGTGGAACTTACAGTGCGAGATCTGCCTGATGATATTAAACGAGATTGGATTTCGAATAGTAAAAATATGGAGCGCAGCAAAAAAATTTCTGAATATGTAAACCTTAAAACGATTATCTCCCCGGCTATGGAGAGCCAAGAAATAAAAATGGAGGAAGACGTATCATTTAATTTATATCAGTTAATAGAAGAAAAAGTAGATGTTTTAACAAAAGAAGGTTTATCTCAAGAAGACATCAATCAGTATATTCTTACCGACATTCATTTGAATGTTCGGAGCTTTTTTAATCAAAAAAATGGCCAGAGCTCTAATTTAATGAAATTCGTAGAAGACGATGTGATTCAGCTTACAAAAGAATTAAAACAGTTGGCTGAAAAAGAATTGAACTGTAAATTTGATCGCAGGTTTATTCATTTTTTAAGTATGCATATGGAATCCTTTTTAAAGCGAAAAAAACAAGTAGACGTATTAAATACAAAGGAGATAGATGAAATTCGCGAAACATATCCAAAAGAATATGCGGTAGCACTGCTTTTTAAAAATCGAATTGAAAAGTGGTTTAACATTAGCGTGCCAGAAATAGAAGTCATTTATCTCACAATGGTTATTCAATCGATTCGAACGTTAGAAGAAAATAAACGAGTAGGGATTGTAGTTGCTGCGCATGGAAACAGCACGGCAACTTCTATGGTTGAAGTTGCTACGGAGCTTTTAGGAAGCACTCCTATTATAGCTATTGATGTGCCTTTGACGGTATCTCCGGTTGAAATTGTAGACAGGTTAATCCAAGGAATTAAGAAAGTAGATGAAGGAGAAGGCGTATTAATGCTTGTGGACATGGGCTCGCTTGCCATGTTAGAAAGCAAGTTGGAACAAAAAACAGGGACTAAAATTAAAACCATCAGCAATGTGACGACGTCTATGGTGTTAGACACCGTTAGAAAAGTAAATTATTTAGATTTAAATTTATATGCCATATTTGATTCGGTGCAAAAAGACTTTATGGAATTTATAGATAAGCAGCAGCACGTGTTTGGAAAAAAGAAAGCACTTGTTTCTATTTGTACAACAGGAAGCGGTACAGCAAAACAATTAGAAAAAATCTTAACGATTATTTCACGCAAAGTATCTCAAGAACCTATTAAAATTCTAACCGTTTCTTCTATTAAATTAGCAGCAAACATTCGAGAAATTCAAAAAGAATATGAAATTGTTGCAACAGCAGGTACTAAAAATCCAAGGATTGATGCGCCTCATGTATCATTAGAAGTCCTCATTGAAGGGCAGGGAGAGCGAATACTTCAACAGGCAATTACAAAAGAAACGATACGCTATGATGACGAGAAAACCGAAGCGAATATTGTGGTGCGCGAACTTTGCGAAGAAAACTTGCGAAAGTACCTTTTATTTATTAATCCGTACCTCATAAGTGAGATTCTGTTAGAGTGGTTAAGTCATGTACAAGATGAGTTAGAAATGGAATTAAGCAACACTGTTATGATTCGAATTGTGATGCATACAGCCTTTGCTTTAGAAAGAATGATAAAAAATGAACCTCTTACTTTTCCAGAGGATGAAGAAATCACTCATCAGTTAGAAAATATTTATCAAAAAACGGAAAAAACATTACAAGCCGTCGAAAAAAAGCTGAAACTTACCTTAACAAGAGATGAAAAATTATTTATTGCCACCATTTTTGCGGATGAAATGTAAAAATCATATTATAATTCTGAGAAACTAGTTTGATTTATATGCCACTAGTTTCTTTTTTTATCCCACTTTTTAAATAACAGAAAAACCTGTATTAAAACGCATGACGTTTTGATACAGGTTTGTTTATTTTAAGAAACCTGTATCAACAACACAGAAAAAGGTATTGAAAAATAAATGAAAGCGCTTAATACTCTTTGTTGGCACGATACTTGCAATAAATAAGTGTAGAACGTAAAAGAGAGGAGCAAGTGTACATGATTTCAGTCATTATTAGTGGACATGGTGATTTCGCGCCAGCGTTAGAGGGGTCTTCCAAAATGATATTTGGTGAAGAGAATCACGTAGTAGCCGTACCTTTTCTAAAAGGAGAGGGTATCCAAACCCTTGAAGAAAAATATAAACAGGCACTAGAGGAAATGCCCTTAGAAAATGAAGTGCTTTTTTTAGTCGATATTTTCGGAGGTACACCCTACAATGCGGCTACTCCATATATCCTTAAAAATAAAACAGCGGATATGGTATCCGGAGTTAACTTGCCTATGCTATTAGAAGTGTTAGCCATGAGGGAACACGTTACATTAAAAGAGATGCTAGGAAGATTAAAGCAAGTGAATGAAGAAAGTTTTCAAGTGTGCAGTGAACATTTGGAGAAAATCCAGCAAGCAAACCAAATCGGAGAGGATGGATTATTATGAAAATCGTTTTAGCAAGAATTGATGACCGCTTTATTCACGGGCAGGTATTAACAAGATGGATCAAAACAAATGCAGCAGATCGAATTATCATTGTTTCAGATGAGGTGGCAGCGGATGAAATGCGAAAAACGCTTATTCTTTCTGTGGCCCCTTCGAATGTAAAAGCGAGCGCTGTGTCGATTTCTAAAATGACAAAAGCATTTCACAGCCCTCGTTATCAGGATACAACAGCCATGCTGCTGTTTGAAAATCCCGCAGACATTGTCGCTCTTGTTCAAGCGGGCGTACCTATTGAGACAGTAAACGTAGGCGGCATGCGTTTTGCTAATGACCGAAAACAAATCACTAAATCTGTAAGCGTTACCGAAAAAGATATCGATGCTTTTGAGAAACTGCAGGAACTAGGCGTAAAGCTTGAGCTGCGCCAATTACCTTCAGATTCTAGTGAAAATTTTATTCAACTACTGAGAAATGAAACAAAAATCAAATAAGGAGATGAGTTTATGTCTTCCATACAAATTATTTTATTATTAGTCATTGCAGCGGTAACTGGCATCGCAAGCGTGTTGGACGAAGGGCAATCCCATCGTCCTCTCATTGCCTGCACATTAGTAGGCTTGGTGCTTGGAGATTTAAAAACCGGCATTATTTTAGGTGGAACACTGGAATTAATGGCTCTTGGATGGATGAATGTTGGATTGGCGATGGCACCTGATACGGCTATTGCTTCTGTTATTTCAACTATTTTAGTTATCACAGCTGGTCAGGGTATTGGTGAAGGCATTGCGGTAGCCATAGCTTTAGCAGCTGCAGGGCAAGTGCTCACCATTTTTGTTCGTACCATTACAGTATTTTTAATTCATCGAGCTGATAAGTATGCGGAAGAAGGAAATTTTAAAGGAATTGAAATTATGCATATTACTGCTATGGGTTTTCAAGCTCTCCGCGTTATGATTCCAACTTTAATTGTTACATTAATCAGCGTAAGCGCCGTGCAAACTTTCCTCGGAAATATTCCGGAAGTTATTACAAAAGGCCTGCAAATTGGAGGAGGAATTATCGTGGTCGTAGGATACGCCATGGTTATCAATATGATGAACATTCCTCATTTAAAGCCCTTTTTCTATATCGGGTTCTTATTGGCGGCATTTACAGGGTTTAACCTGGTAGGATTTGGAGCGCTGGGTCTTTGTTTAGCACTTCTTTATCAGCAAGTAATGCAGCAGCGAAATCAAATGCAGCCGGCAGGCGTTCCCGCAGCTACAGGGAGCGAACAAGTATATGATGATGACGATGATTTAGATGCCTAAACGGCGAACTTAAGGGAGGGATAGAGATGGAAAATGAAAAAAGATTAACGAAAAAAGATATCTTTAGCATGTTCATTCGTTCGAATTTTTTACTCGGTTCATTTAACTTTGAGCGTGTTCAAGCAATGGGCTACTGTTATGTTATGATTCCAGCAATCAAGCGCTTATATGGACCAGGAGCTCAGCGAAATGCAGCATTAAAACGTCATTTAGAATGGTTCAATACACACCCATGGATTTCCGCACCTATATTCGGCGTCACGGCAGCAATGGAAGAAGAAATGGCAAACAAAAAAGATTTTGATGAAAAAGCTATCAGCGGAATGAAAATTGGATTAATGGGCCCGCTTGCTGGTGTAGGAGACCCTATTTTCTGGGGAACGCTTCGACCAGTTCTCGCAGCCCTAGGCGCATCGCTTGCGTTAGGAGGGAATATTGCCGGGCCACTGCTGTTTTTCATCTTAATTAATGCAATTCGATTAAGTACAAAATATTATGGATTAAAATATGGCTACTTAAAAGGAACAGAAATTTTAAAAGATTTAGTAGGCAATCGAATTCAAAAACTGACAGAAGGTGCATCCATTTTAGGACTCTTCGTAATGGGAGCGTTGGTTTCGAAATGGACCACTATTAATATACCAGTGGTTGTTTCTAGGATCAAAGATGATTCTGGTAAAGTTGTGGTAAAAACCGTGCAAGACGTACTTGATAGTATTCTACCGGGGCTACTTCCTTTAGCGCTAACTTTATTAGTAGCATGGATGCTTCGAAAAGGTACAAATCCGCTGCTTATTATTTTCGGTATTTTCTTAATTGGTATAGGAGGTTATTGGATAGGCTTTTTAGGTTGATAAATAAGAGGAGTCATCTATTCTTCTAACATCTGCTGGTGAAAATGTTTTATATAACCAGTATGCAAATAAAGGAGGAAAGGAAGATGAAAAGAACCGTTAAAAAGTTATTGATGATTGGAGTCGCTTGTTCTATAAGCTTGTTTTCTGCATGCCCTGTATTAGCTGATAATACAGGGTATTATCAAGAAAAATACCGGAATCAATTTCATTTTTCTCCAGAAGCGAACTGGATGAACGATCCAAATGGAATGGTTTATTATAACGGAGAGTATCACCTTTTTTATCAGTATTATCCTTACGGTACCACTTGGGGGCCTATGCACTGGGGGCATGCGGTTAGTACAGATTTAGTGAAATGGAAACACCTGCCGATTGCTCTTTCTCCAGACGAGAACGGAGAGATCTTTTCAGGAAGTGCCGTTATCGATTGGAATAATACCGCAGGGTTTGGAAAAGAAGCAATGGTAGCTATCTTTACACACTCGGGCAATAAAGGACAAGTGCAAAGTCTAGCATACAGCACGGACAGCGGAAGAACGTGGACCAAATATGAAGGAAATCCTGTTATGCCGAATCCCCCAGTTCCTGACTGGCGCGACCCAAAAGTGTTTTGGCACGACCAAACCAAGCAGTGGGTGATGTCTTTAGCTGCTAAAGATAAAATTATGTTTTATACATCACCTGACTTGAAAAATTGGAAATACGCAAGTGAGTTTGGACCTGATGGAGGCATCCAAGCAAACGGTCAAAGTAGTGCCTACTCATATACTTTATCCGAACAAAAAGGTCAATCCTTTACTCTAGAGGGAGAAATTACGCTTGTAGAAAAGAATGGACGCGCAGGCGCAGGCGGTCTTGTTTTTCGTTCTAATAAAGACGCAACAAACGCATATACCGTCAATTTAGATGCTGAAAAGAACCTCTTAACACTTAACAAAGTAGAGAAAGGAAACGTAACAACCGTTGTTTCAAAGTCGATGAGGCTTGATACATCACAAGCATATCATGTAAAAGTAGAAGCAAACAGTCACTACTTTAAGGTATTGCTAAATGGCAAACAGGTTCTAGAAGGCAGTGATGCATCTTTTGAAAATGGTCAGTTTGGATTAACAGCATGGAATTCCACAGCTGTCTTTCGTCATGTTAAATTTACGAATCAATCTAATTTTATAACCAATCTATCTAACTGGAAACCTATTACTGGAACGTGGAATGATACTGCTGCTGGAAAACTTGGTAAATCTGACAGCGATGGATATATCATAAGTGAAGAACAGGGAGATCAGTTCATTTTCAAGTCAAATATGACATTTTTAGATGCAAATGGTTCAGGTGCACTACTCTTTCGAGCAGACGCGGAAGCCAAAAACGGATATATAGCTAGCGTGGATGCTTCTAAAGATACAGTCAAACTAGTAAAGCTTCAAAATGGCATTTCAACTGTCCTTGCCGAAACAAACGAAAAAATTGATACGAGCAAATCACATCAAGTAAAAGTAACTGCATCGGGAAATAAACTTGATTTGCATATAGACGATAACTTCACCCTTACTGCAAAAGATGAAACTTTTTCAAAAGGATTGTTTGGACTACACGTTAATCAATCTTCAGTCCAGTTTCAAGACGTTAATATAACTAAGTTTATTGATACGGATGAAAAAGAAATTAAAAATAAAAGTTTTGAAACAGGAGATCTCACCGGCTGGAAAACGATAAAGGGAAATGCATTCACAAACGATCATGTAACGGATGCAACCGCAAATTGGAGCGGTCTTTTTGAACAAAAAGGAAAGTATCATTTATGGGGTTTTTCTGATAAGCAAGATGGCGATAATGCCACTGGAGAATTACATTCGTCTTATTTTAAATTGAGCGGCTCAGGTGAAATCAATTTGTTAATGGGAGGCGGAAACGACCCCACAAACCGCTATGTCTCCTTAGTCAGAGCATCTGACGATAAAGAATTGATTCGTCAAGCGAATACAAAGTTTGCAGATGAAAAGTATCAGCCCTACGTGTGGGATGCTTCTAAGTATATAGGAGAAGTACTGTACATTAAAGCCGTTGATCAAGCTGTAGGCGGATGGGGGCATATTAATCTAGATGATGTTAATGTATTTAATACAGAAAAAATGCCGGATAAAGTAGACAGTGTAGCAAAAGAACCGGAGGAAGTTAAACAAAGGGAAGGCGGAGAGCTTTCAGATTGGAATACTGTGTCAGGAGAATGGGTGAAATCAACTCATGGAAGCAACGGAGGGATTTGGGAGTGTCCTACTTTACTTGAACTGCCGGTTGATGGAGACAGCACAAAGAAAAAATGGGTGCTGCAGGTCAGCATCAATGATGGAGCGGCAGCTGGAGGTTCAGGTATGCAGTACTTTGTTGGTGATTTTGACGGAAAAACATTTAAAAATGAAAACCCGCCAGAGGAAGTGCTTTGGACAGATTATGGTGCCGACTTTTATGCTGCTGTAGATTGGAGCGGAGTTGAAGGAGATAACGGAGAAAAGTATTGGCTAGGCTGGATGAGCAACTGGCAATATGCCAACAATACCCCAACTACTACTTGGAGAAGCTCTATGTCAATCCCAAGAAAAATAGAACTCACCAACACAGCAAAAGGGCTTCGTTTAAAACAAATACCTGTTTCAATTGATTCAATTCGCAATAAGCAAGAAAAAAAGGTGTTGAAGAATCTGATGGTTACTGAAAACAAAAATCTTCTTTCAGGCATACAGGAAAACAAATATGAAATCATTGCAGAATTCGATGTTTCAAATACAGATGCACAAGAATTTGGTTTTCAAATTCAAAAAGAAGGCAGTGAAAATACAAAAGTCAGCTATAACGTAAACAAGCAGCGATTATTTGTTGACCGAACAAACTCTGGAAGTTTTGATTTTGGTGAAAATGTGAAAGACAAACACTCTGTTTCCATGCTTCCAAAAGACGGAAAGGTTAAGCTTCATATGTTTGTAGACCAGTCATCTGTAGAAGTATTTGGTAATGACGGCACTGAAGTAATAACAGATCAGCTCTTTCCAAAGCTTTCAAGCAATAAAATAAGGCTTTATAGCAAAGGAGGAGGTGTAAAATTGAATTCTCTAAAGATGTATCCATTAAAATCTATTTGGAATAAAAGTCCTGTTGATACAAACTTATCAGGGTGGAAAAGCATTAGCGGACTATGGGCCGATACGATTAATGGAAAACAAGGACGAAGCAAAGAAGATGCCTTTGCTTTATCATCAGAAAAAGCAAAGAATTTTATATATGAGGCAAAGATAAAGGTGTTAGCCGATTCTGTTTCAAATTCTACAGGAGCAGGAGCGCTAGTATTCCGTTCGGATGAACAGGCAAATAACGCTTATGCTGCGAATGTAGATGTGCTTAATAATCAAGTAAAACTCATTGCGTTTAGAGACGGAATAGGCAAGGATCTCATTATTTACGATGATGGGGGAAAGTTGGATTTAAAGACAAATACGGATTATCGCTTGAAAGTAACGGCTGAAGGAGAACACATTCAAGTTTATCTCGATGATAAGCTTGTGATTGATGCAGTGGACCATACCTTTTCAGAAGGCTATGCGGGGTTGAATGTGTGGAATTCTACTAGTTTGTTTAATGAAGTGAAGCTTGAAATAGTGGATTAAGGGATTGTGAAAGCTGCCGTTGACTAAGGCAGCTTTCTTGATCAGTTTATAGTAATTTTTCTAGGGGGACTAAGAAGCTGAACGCACTTCTTCTCTTAATTCATAATAACTAAGCTTTTTCTCAATGACTACAAACAGCCTTTCAAAGAAAAAGCAAAGAATCCAGTAAATAAGTGAAGCGACCAGATACATTTCTAAATATCTATACCCATCATTGGCGATGACCTTAGATATCGCCATAATTTCAACTACTTTTACCGCAAAAGCAAGAGAAGTGGCTTTAATTAAACTAATAAAAATGTTTCCAAGGTTAGGAATAGCGGCTACTAAAGATTGGGGGAAGATAATTCTTTTAATAGCTTGAAAAGTAGTCATTCCTATTGAATATGCAGCTTCAAATTGACCACGGTCAATGGTTTGAATAGAAGAACGGAATACCTCTGATTGATAAGCAGAGGTATTTAATGTGTACGCAATTAAAGCATAAATTAAAGGTGAAATAGTATCCCCACCTAAGTGCCATCCTTGAGTCTCGTTTAGAAATTCTATAAAAATAGGGATTCCGTAGAAAAATACATAGAGCTGTACGAGCAATGGAGTGCCTCTCATAAATGAGACGTATATAACAGCTATTTGCTTTAGCAGTGGAATTTTATATATTCTGCATACCGCAATGAAAAGACCAAAAATACTTCCTAACGCCATTGAAATGATCGATATTGTTAGTGTTAAAGGCACACCTTTTAAGACTTCAGGAGTTTGCTCCAAAGCAAATCGCAAATCAATAATAGGCAATCATGTTCACTCCTTTACTAGTGCAGGTTATTTAGAGATGCTGACCCTGCCTTTTTTAAGATGTTTCTCTAAATAACTGACTATGATTTCAATTACGATACACATGCTCCAATAAACAAGTGAAATCGTAACATAAATTTCAAACATTCCTATTCCATAGTTGTTGCCCAAAATAAGGCGAACTTGCCCCATAATATCAATAATCCCAATGCTAAAAGCAAGTGCAGTATCTTTTAATAATGAAATCGTAGCATTTCCTAAATTAGGTAGTGCTGCTACAAACGCTTGAGGAAGGATAATTCTTCTTAAGGATTGAAAATAGTTCATGCCTATACTATACGCTGCTTCGAACTGCCCTTTATCAATCGAGAGATATGCTGAACGAATAACTTCTGATAAAGGAGCGGCAGTATGTAAGGAAAAAGCAATCACCAAGAAAGTGACGCGACTCCAGCTGTTAATGTCGATATGGACAAGGAGCAGCAGCTGAGGAAGGCCAAAGTATACAAGAAACAGCTGAACAAGCAGCGGTGTACAGCGCATAAAAGATAAATAGATGGTAGCCATTTTAGAAAGAACAGGCTTTTTTTGAATGCGTATCAGGGCAATCACGAAACCTAAAAGCAACGAAAAAAGTAGAGAAAGGCCTAACATAAATAGTGTTAAAGGAAGTTTATCTACCACTTGCCACAATAGTTTTAACCAATCATGAAAATCAGTACTAATCATATCTCACCCCGCCTTAATGATGAATTCTTATACTCATTTAATCTTGGAAATTGAAGTTTTGCTGATTAATATACTTTAAGTCTTTAAAGAAATTTACTTTAAACCATTTTTCAGCCAAGTTTTCTAGCGTCCCGTCATTTTTTAATTTGACTGTCGCTTTATCAATTTCATCAGCAAGTTTTTGATTATTTTTATTAAAGACTAACCAAGTTGGTTCTTTTGATACAATGCCTCCTACTTTTAAATTTAATTTGAGCTGTTTTTGTACTTCGTTAAATGTTGTTACGTTTAAAAAAATAGCATCCGCTTTACCTTTATCCACTAACTTTAAGTTTTCTGCCGTAGAAGGGTTATCAATGCTTTCTAATGTTAAAGGCTTAGTGGCATGTTCTTTGTTATAAGCATTCAAAATAGCGCGCAATCCACCTGTAGCAGATACGGGTGGAAACTTTTTATCTACCATATCGTCAAGTGTTTTGATATCATTCCGTGATTTTTGTGTCACTAAGGCCGTTAAAGAATAACCATATTCATGTGCAGGATAAAGAAACTTTTCTTCACGTTCAGGGTTTTTAAAGAACCAATTGATGGCGAAATCATATTTTCCCGTCGAGACACCTACCAAATTTGTTTCTTCTTCCCCAAGCGTATATTCAAATTTGTATTCCGGAAGCTTTTTTTCAAGCTGTTTTAAATAATCCATATCATATCCAATAGGCTCATTCTGGTCGTTCGTAAATAGAAAAGGCGGATTTACTTCATCACTCAAAGCAACTTTGACTACTTTTTTATCGCTATTTTCTGAGCTAGAGCTTTGAGAGCATCCTCCTAAAGCCATAATAAGTCCAATTGCAAAAGCTAAAGTAAAGTATAATTTTTTCATCGTTTTATTCCTCCCGATACTAATTTCTGTGTGACGAATAATAAAAAAGCTTTTTCGGTGCCATTGGTGATCCAGTAGGCAGTGAACTTTAGATTGCAAAACAAAAGAGGCTCTTCAAACGTTATCGATATGTTTGAAGAGCCTCTGGTTGACCAGACGGCCTGATTAATATGAAGTCTATATTAAGTTAATTATTCCTATTTGTAAAGTCGGTTTTTGGGGTAACATAAACATTTTGGTTAGGTTTTTTAGACTTTCTATCTAATGCTCGATTGAGGCACTCAAGTACAGCCAGCACAAATAAAATATGTAATCTCAAGGTTTAAAAATACTAAATTGACAGTCAAAAAGATGTTTGGTATATTTTTCAAAAGATTTAAAATTCTTATTGGAATTATCGGATTTAAAAATGTTTGTTAAACCTATAGCGGAAATAGAACAGTCGACCAGACGAATGGAGACAAAAATGACGGGGATTACCTCAGATTTTTTGTCTTTTTTAGTGGCCGCAGATTAACGCCATATGTTTAATACATCACAAATGATGGAGGTAGAGAGAGAAATGAAGAAATTTGTATGGCTTTTTGCATTATTAGCAGTGATTACTGTTGTGGGAGGGTGTGGAAATAAAGAAAAAGCATCTGGCCAAAATAGTGACAAGAAAGAAGATATAGTTCTTAAAGTGGGAGCAGCTTCCACGCCGCATGCCGAAATTTTAAAGTATGTGGAACCCGATTTGAAAAAAGGAGGTATAAAGTTGGACATTGTAAATATTAAAGACGGCATACAGACAAATGAACAAACAGCAAATGGAGAATTAGATGCCAACTATTTTCAGCATACGCCATACTTAAAGCAAACGAATAAAGACAGTGGATTAAATCTTGTCAACGTGACAAACGTTCATATTGAACCGTTTGGAGTGTATTCTAAAAAAATAAAATCAATTGATGATTTATCCAAAGGAGCAAAGGTTGCTGTTCCTAATGACCCAGTGAATTTTTCACGTGCACTAGAGCTATTCCAGACTAATGGAATCATTGAATTAAACAAGAAACCTAGTGGTAGTTCTTATACGGTTGAAGATATTTCAAAGAATAAAAAGAAGCTAGACTTTGTTGCAGTAGATGGTCCGCTCCTTGTCCGCTCTCTTGATGATGTAGAAGCTTCAGCTATCAATACGAATTACGCTCTTGAAGGCGGATTTAAACCAACTAAAGATGCGTTAATTATTGAAAAGAAAGAGTCTCCTTACGTGAATATTTTAGTGACTACGAAAGAGAAAAAAGATGATAAAAATATTCAACGTTTAGCAAAAGCACTTACGACAGACAAGGTTAAAAAGTTTATTAATGACAAATATGATGGCGCAGTCGTTCCAGCTTTCTAAGTATAGGAGTAAAAGAGAAATAGGAATGACAGTTTGAAAGAAAAGGAGGGGTTCTTTTGATAAAGTTTCAACGTGTTTCAAAAATATTTGAGAGTGGTTCAAAGAAAGTTGAAGCCCTCAAAGACATTGAATTAACGATACAAAAAGGAGACATATTTGGGGTAATTGGATTAAGCGGGGCGGGGAAGAGCACACTGCTTCGAACGATTAATCTGCTGGAGTACCCGACGTCAGGTGAAGTGATCGTAGATGGAGAAAACTTAGCAACGTTGTCTGAAACGGAGCTAAGAAAAAACAAAAAAAGAATCGGCATGATCTTTCAACACTTTAATCTATTAAATTCAAAAACAGTGTTTGAAAATATAGCAATGCCCCTTATATTAAGTGGAAAACCAAAAAAAGACATAAAGCTACGTGTAGAAGAACTTCTTCATTTTGTAGGTTTAGAAGACAAAGCTGGTGTATATCCTGATCATCTATCAGGAGGTCAAAAACAGAGAGTGGGCATTGCGCGTGCATTAGCAACGAACCCTTCTATTTTATTATGTGATGAAGCAACTTCGGCATTAGATCCGCATACAACAGAATCTATTTTGAAATTACTGAAAAGAGTTAATGAAGAATATCAAATTACGATAGTAATAATTACACACGAAATGGAAGTCATTAAGCAAATTTGTAATCGTGTCGCTGTGATGAAGGACGGGAAGATTATTGAAACAGGAAATGTATTTGATATTTTTTCAAGTCCAAGTACTGAAATTGCTAAAAATTTTGTCCAGTCGGTTGTTCGAGATG
Organism: Priestia sp. MDV22-iso46; assembly: GCF_058629175.1. Taxonomy (NCBI): domain Bacteria; kingdom Bacillati; phylum Bacillota; class Bacilli; order Caryophanales; family Bacillaceae; genus Priestia; species Priestia sp. MDV22-iso46. The sequence continues at coordinate 1,367,936 of NZ_JBZVWT010000001.1, read as the reverse complement.
ACATTCCACAAAACGTGTATGAATTAGTTCAAACTACAAATTCAAATCAGAAGATTTTTAAGATTAACTTTCTCGGCAGTAATTCGGGTCAATCTGTAATTTCAACTTTATCTAAGCGCTTTAATGTACAGGTGAATATTTTACTTGGAAATATTACAGAGTTACAGGGGATTCCATTTGGTCATTTAATTATTGAATTAATTGGCACACAAGAAGAAATAGATCGAGCTGAACTATATGCACTGCAGCAAAATATAAAAATAGAAGAGGTGGTTGAGAATGTTAGAAGTAAGCCAAGAGTTGATATTAGCGGCTTTGTGGGAAACACTGTACATGGTTAGTGCTTCCCTGCTTTTCGGGGCTTTAATTGGAATTCCTTTAGGAATTCTACTTGTTGTAACACGCAAGGGTCATATTCTTGAAAATCGAGTTATTTTTTCAATTTTAAATCCTATTGTAAATATTTTTCGTTCGATTCCGTTCATTATTTTACTTGTAGCGATCATCCCATTTACAAGGTTCATCGTCGGAACGACTATCGGTACAACGGCGGCTATTGTTCCGCTTGTTTTACATATTGGACCTTATATGGCTAGACTCGTTGAAAATTCTTTGCTTGAAGTAAATGAAGGTATTATTGAAGCAGCGCAAGCGATGGGTGCTTCTAAAACTCAAATTGTATTCCGTTTTTTAATTCCAGAGGCCTTTCCCTCTCTTATTTTAAGCTTAACAACTGTCACAATTGGGTTAATTGGAGCAACGGCAATGGCCGGTGCTATCGGAGGCGGAGGGCTTGGCGATTTAGCTATTACTTACGGCTATCAGCGCTTCAGCACGATTACTATTGTAGTCACCGTCGTGCTTCTTATCATTATTGTTCAAGGTATTCAATCTTTAGGGAACATCATAGAACGCAAGATTAGAAGAGTGTAAAAACGTATTAGAAGCAAGCTTTTTAAAAGGGGAGTTATAAATGAAAAAACCGATATTTCTGCTTCTGCTGTTGTTCATCCTCGTCATAACAGGATGTTCTAATTCCTCATCCAGTGCCAATAGTAAAGAAGCTAAAATTAAAGTAGGCATTCGAAGTTCTGAACTTAGGACGTGGGAATTTATAAAAGAGAAAGCAAAAAAACAAGGCCTGGATATAGAACTTGTGAATTTTTCTTCAGCTTACGATCCTAATCAAGCCTTAGCTGAAGGAGAAATAGATGTAAATGCGTTTCAGCACGTTGCTTATTTAGACTCATTTAATCAAAAGAACGGAACGGATATTGTGCCAATTGGAACGACCATCATTGCCCCTCTAGGTCTTTATTCTGAAAAATATAAATCATTAAAAGACATTCCAAACGGTGCTCAAATTGCTGTTCCAAATGATCCTTCCAACTGGGGAAGAGCACTAGTTTTACTGCAAGAAGCGGATTTAATTACAGTGGTCGAAGGCTTTGACGGTAACGGAGGAGAGGATAAAATTAAAAGCAACCCTAAAAATTTAAAGATTGTTCCCGTCGATTCTGCAAGCACTCCCCGCGTTATGCAAGATACGGCGGCTTCCATTATTAACAACGGTGTAGCTGTGGAAGCGGGTCTAAGTTTAAAGGACGCACTCATTCATGAAAATAAAACAGCGAAGCCCTATATTAATGTCATCGCTGCAAGAAAAAAAGATCAGGATAAAGTGTATTTAAAGAAGCTAGTAAAAGTGTATCAATCCAAAAGTACGGCTGCCTTTATTAAAAAAACATACAAAGGAAATTATATTCCGACGTTTATTAGTTTGAAAGAATTGAATACGTACAAAGACACGTATAAAACAAAATAAGTACAAAATAGGAGTGGGAAAATGGCCAAGGAACGAAAAATGAAACTTGCAGCATATTTGATTGGCACAGGTATGCATGTAGCTTCATGGCGTCATCCTGATTCAAAGCCTGACGCAAGCATCGATGTTTCTGTGTATCAAAAGCTTGCACAAACCGCTGAAAGAGGAAAATTTGATATCGCCTTTATTGCCGACAGTTTAGCAGTAAATGCAGAGTCGCACCCTCAGATTTTAAATCGATTTGACCCTATTGTAATCATTACAGCAATGGCAGCAGCTACTGAAAAAATTGGCATTGTTGCCACATCTTCAACTACTTACAATGAACCTTATACACTAGCGCGTCAGTTCGCCTCTGTCGATCATGTAAGTGGAGGAAGGGCGGGCTGGAATGTTGTGACGACAGCAGATGCAACAGGTGAAACGGCGTTAAACTTTAACCGTGATACTCATTGGGAACACGATCACCGTTATGAACGTGCGGAAGAATTTATTGATGTTGTTCAAGGGTTATGGGATTCGTGGGAAGATGCTGCCTTTTTATATGATAAAGAAAACGGAGCGTTTTTTGATGCTAAAAAGGTACATGAACTTAACTATAAAGGTAAGTATTTTTCTGTAAAAGGGCCGTTAAATATCGCTCGTTCCGTCCAAGGACAGCCCGTTATCGTTCAGGCCGGTTCTTCTGAGCCGGGACAGCGCTTAGCGGCAAGAACGGCAGAAGTGGTATTTGCTCACCGAGATAACATAGAAGAAGCCAAAAGCTTTTATAAATCCCTTAAATCAAGGCTTTCTGAATACAATAGAACAGAAGCGGATTTACATATTCTTCACGGTATTTCCCCTATTGTAGGAGGAACAGAAGAAGAAGCGGTTCAAAAATACAGCGATTTACAAAAGCTAGTGAATCCATATGAAGGATTAAAGTTCGTTTCTGGGTATATGGGGAACGTGGATTTTACCAAGTATGCCCTAAATACTCCTGCATCAGAGGTGGAATTTCCAGTCGTGAATGGCATTCAAAGTCAGTTTGATGAGATGCTAAGAATTATAGCAAGGGAAAAACTTACGGTAGGAGATCTTTATACGCGATTTTTCGGTGCTGCAAGGAAAGATAACTTTGTAGGAACCCCCATTCAAATTGCGGACGAAATGGAAAGATGGTTTCAGGAAAAAGCAGCGGACGGATTTATGCTGCAGTTTCCTTTGCTTCCATCTGGCTTAGATGATTTTGTAAATCTTGTTGTACCAATCTTACAAGAGAGAGGTTTGTTTCGGTTAGACTATGAAGGAAGCACATTAAGAGACCATTTGGAGCTTAAAAAACCTGGAAATAAGTTTGTTGATGAAGGTGTAAGGCCGATCATGTAGAAAGAAGCAAAATTATTTTGTTTAAAGGTAAATCCGAACGATTAATAAATTTTATTAATCGTTCGGATTTTTTGTTGTTGTGGTGAACGCAGGTTTCATGTATGTAGGTGCTTCTAGCTGTTGATTGGAGGGCAAGGCTCATCGGCTGCCCGCGGAAAGCGAAGTCTTGCACGGAAATCCACAGCGGTGTAACAAGCGGTTCAGCTCATGTATCCAATTTGTCCGTCTTTAGATTCGTTTGATTTAGGTATGTCTCAACCTCTTTTTTTGTGGATTTAATTGGTTAAGAAACAAAAGTTTAGCATATGATAAATATCTTACTAGTCTAATTAATCGTACATTTTAGTTCTTAAAAGGTCTTTTGAAAAATCCTCATAAAAATATGATAAAATCGGATAGGATATATATTTCGAGGAAGGAAAGTGTTTTTTATGATTATTGGTAACGAACAAGATTTAGAAAGTTTACGCAAAATTGGACGCATTGTTGCACTTGCGCGCGAAGAGATGAAAAACCAAGCAAAAGCAGGCATGACAACAAAAGAGCTTGATATGATCGGTAAAAAAATATTGGATGAACACGGTGCTATTTCTGCACCTGAAAAAGAATATAATTTCCCAGGTGTAACGTGCATTAGTGTAAACGAAGAAGTGGCTCACGGTATTCCCGGAGACCGAGTATTAAAAGATGGCGATTTAGTCAATGTGGATGTATCTGCCGTACTTGATGGCTATTATTCAGATACGGGTATTTCATTTGTTATTGGGCAAGACGAAGAAAAAGAAAAGTTGTGCCAAGCTGCAGTAGATGCATTTTGGGCAGCCATGAAAAAAGTAAAAGCTGGTTCAAAACAAAACCAAATTGGTCGTGCTGTATCTAACTTTGCACATCAAAACGGATATGCTGTTATTGAAAACTTAACGGGTCACGGTGTGGGCCGCAGCTTGCATGACGCTCCTAACCATATTTTAAACTATTATGATCCAATGGATAAAGCCCTTTTGAAAAAAGGCCTTGTTATTGCTGTAGAGCCGTTTATCTCTATGAAAGCTGATCATATCATTGAACGCGGAGACGACGGCTGGACGTTTGTTACACCTGATAATAGTCTTGTAGCACAATGTGAACATACGATTGTTGTAACAAACGGTGAACCGATTATTTTAACTGAACTATGAGGGTGCAGCATATTACCCCACGCACCTGCTAATTTCTAAAGATTTTATTAGCAAAAGCTACCTCACTGCAATGATCGTTCATTGCTGTGAGGTGGCTTTTTTCAGGAAAACTTAAAATGTAACTTCTTATTCAAGTGGTCTGCTCCGCATCAAGTAGACACTAGTAAAAAACTACGCAGATATTTCGATGTTCATTAATCAATAAAACTCCCTTCGTTCGAATAATAGACAGATATTATATACTTTGTTCTCGGAACCTGTGTTTACACGTTACCTGTTAAATAACGATGGATAGAAGTAAACACTTTTTCTCTTATCAGCTCTTTTTCATTAAATAAATGATGTTTTCCATTCTCTATAAGTTCAATATCTATATTTGGAAACTTCTTCAGTAAGAAACCAACATTATACCTCCAATCCACTGTTGTATCTTTTTTTCCTTGAAGGATGAGAATAGGAATAGGACTAGGGCTCCCTTCCTTAATTAATTCATTCCATCTTATCAAGGCTTCTACCCAACCGAGGGGGAGCTGATCATACTGTAACGGATCATTCTTCACAAAATGCAAAAACTTTGAATCTGATGAATTGTTTCGAATTATCCTTTTCAAATTCGTGGTGAACACTTTTAAGAACTTTATACAAATGGTGATTGCATTCCAGTGATAAGGACGAACGAGGGGACAGACAAGGACCGCCTTTCGAACCTGAGATGCTTCATGGTTATTCAGTATATAATCGACTGCAGCAGCAGCGCCAGTACTATGAGCTACAATATAGATAGGTAGAGAGCTTGAAGACAGGTGTCTACGCATGACTTCTCGAATACTTTCTACATAGAGAGAAAACTCCGATACGGCTCCTCGTTCTCCTGTTGACAATCCATGTCCTGGTAAATCAAATGTCAACACATGAAACCCTTTTTGAATCAAAAAACGAATAACCGTACTTAGTACTCCAGCATGATCATAATAGCCATGAAGAAGGAGTATATGAGCTTTTATCTGTAAGGGACGAAAAGATTGGATAAACAACCGTTCATGAGCAACCGTTTCAAATCCGTAGCGATACATTAGCCCCTCTGTTGGAAGATTGTAAAACTCACTGTAACGTTTCATATTTTCAGCCATGGGGCGTGAATCGTATGTAAAAGGAAAATGCTGATCGTTTTGAATATTTTTAATAACTTGTTTCATATTCCACCTCTGTATCTCAGTAATTTATCTCATCGAATAATATTATATTCCCCATTTAATAACAGAAAATGAAGAACCAAATGATTGTATTAGAGAATAAAAAGTTTAAGTAAGTTTGAAAAGCCCCTAGATTTAACAAAAATCTAGGGGCTTTTATTTTTTGTAATCAGCATGGTGAACTATTAATACAGGTGTACATTAAATATATTGTTCCCATAATTAAACTGATCGTTAGTCTTTAATTTATATATCGTAGAGAAAGTATGCGTGTCTATTATTGGTTAGATAAACCGTTTTTCATTTGGCTTCTACTCTTCATTGTTTGCATGGTTGGAGATGCGATTTTGTTCCCCGTCCCTCTTATTAGCCAAATGGCCAAAGTCCCAATTCCTACACCTAAAAGTGAAAGTAGTATGACTCTGTTATTATTTCTCTTTCCAAACATTCCATTAAAATTAAATAAAGAAGTTAGCCCCTGTAAGTTGTTCATTATGCAAATCCCTCTTTGATAGTTGTTTGAAAGAAACCGTTCTTCCAACGGCTTTATTTTTTGACGATGTTACTTATATATACGCGGAAAATGATACTATCCCTATTTGGGATTTTAAATTATTACCTGTAATTATTAAAAGAATAATGTCGATCTTAATAGATATACGACTACTGTAAGGGGTGAAGAATAAGTGAAGAAAAGAAAATATTTATTTGGTCTCCTATCAACCATTTTATCAGTAGGGTTTCTTTTTGGTTGTAATGATAAAAAGGATGAAGCTGAACCTGATCCAACTTTATTAATACGTTGATTAAATGTTTTTATTTTAAGCCTCGTCCATTTATGGAGCGCCGTGTCGGTATACTCATTCCTTCAAAGATGGATTCTTCATTCTTAAGTAAACATACGTTGCTTGCTTTTGCTGTATCCACTTCTATCTTTCTCCATAAACGTATTCTTGGGTCAGTTATGTTGGGATTGTCCTTGTTAACGGGATTCTCAAGGATTTGGCTAGGACATCATTATCCTTCTGATAGTCTTCATTGGTAGCTTGACAAGCACTATCGTTGACAAATTCCCAGGTGCTTTAAAGGTAATGAAACGAAAAATAAAAGTATCATCATGTTCCAATATATAAATGAAGCGTTTTGAATATCTAATTGTGGTAGACTCGGTTCTGGATTAGCTTTATAAGTCACATTGTTTATCCTTTTAGTGATTATTATATAGTTGTTATGGTGGAGACTTTTGTGGATAGTGATGATAATAAGCTAAAGCGGCTAAGGGATTTTCCGAAGCGTCTTATTTTTAATTGTGAAATATATATTCAGACTGATGAGCTGAGCAACCTTATCAGTCTTCGTAGTTTATCATCCGTTCTTATACATATGGGATTTTAGGATTCTTCATTTTCCAAGTGCCTTTTAGCTTTATAAACTGGATTTATTTAAGACAAACCCTGTAATTAGTTCATTAAACTGAATCCCTTTTTTTGTAGGCAGTTGGTGACCCTGCTGTGTAAAAATAAAGAATTCAGCATGTTTACATTTATTTTTATACTCTTTCATATAGCGGATAGTCCAATCCTTTTTTCCACCATACATAAACAACAAAGGTACTGTTAAACGATGAAGTTTGTCTAAACAGTTATATTGTAATGAATGATTATAATACTGATACCATGATTCTTGATCGGCTTTTTTCATATAATTAACTAGGTTTCTTCTTAGTGTCTTGTCTCTGGTATGACTTCTAGCAATGCTTGTTATTAATATATTTAGGTGTTCTCTTACCATATATAATCCTATTTTATGTAATAATTGTCCAGGCATATCTCTTACTATAGGATATGCTCCTGAGAAAATTAATAATTCTATTCTATCGGAATGATAAATAGCAAGCTCTTGAGCAATTAGACAGCCAGCAGAATAGCCACATATAATGGCCTTGTTTAAATGTAATGCATCCATAAAGCGTAATATTTCGTTTGCGTAGAAGGGAATTGATACAGTTTGTGCAGCTTTTGGGCTTTGTCCATGACCACTTAAATCAGGAAAGATGACTCTCATATGCTTGGATAAATCGTATTGATAGTAAAACACTTTATTTCCCATCCCAGGTGGATGAATAAAGATGATAGGTATACCCTGTCCATACTCTTCATAATACAAATATTGATTAGTGTCTATTTCAACAAAAGGCATGCTTATTTCTCACTCCAAAATCGATTAATAACTACTTTTTAGTTAAAGTTAATTCGGTTGATGAAAACTGAAATTTTTTTTCATCTTACATTTAACTTAATACAATTAACTATTTGTTCTGTATTGTTTAATCTCAAATAACTTCTTTTAGTATTTAGTATGGGATTAGTATAGTGGCACTATACACACTAAAAAAGATTTAGATTTAACAATTACTAATAAGATTTCCTATAATGTCCATTATACAGATTGGAAATAAATACTTTATACAGGCTAAAAATAGAAAAACTGCTCTTATCTAAGCTTTACTATCTATATAATTTGTAACGAAAAAACATACAAAAAGAGTTAAGTTTAAATAATCAATGAAATTTTTAACTAGATATAATAATTTTGGAAAATACAACAAAAGATAAGGATAGGTTTCATTACGCTTTTCTATGCAACCTTACATAAAAGGAAGGAGCTGTCTATGTTGTTTCGAAAGGTTCGAAGAAGATTCCATAAGCTAAAACAACTCTATACGGATCAACAGATTAACGAGCAACAAGTACTGCTTTCTTTAGACTTAGATGAAAACCTACAGGTTCTTCGCTCCATCTATCAGGACTGTTTTGATGTAGTCTTTCGGACGTTTTTAATAGGTGGACAAACAAAAGCCGTCCTTATCTATATAGAGGGTTTATCTAATATTGAGGAGATTGATGAGAATGTTCTCGCCCCACTTACGTCAGAAACAGAAGAAAGGGTTCGTAGTTTACGTGAAATGTTAAAGAAAAAGATACACATTTCAAAGATGAAAGAAGTTAAGACGTTCGCAGATTGTATAGAGAATATCTCCATCGGGAACCCTGTGCTTTTCGTACAACATGAAGCATCTGGACTTGCCTTGGGGTTGGCAAAGTGGGAAAAGAGATCGATTGAAGAACCAACCGCAGAAAGTGTTGTACGGGGACCAAGGGAAGGTTTTGTGGAAACATTAGGAGTCAGTACTTCCCTCCTCCGACGGAAAATCAAAAGTCCTCACCTCAAAATGAAATCGATGAAAATCGGGAGTTATACTAACACCGATGTTGTAATTGCCTACATAGAAGGACTTGCGGATCACACCCTTATTGAAGAAGTCGAAAATCGATTGCAGCGCATCGAAATAGATAGTGTATTGGAAAGTGGATATATTGAAGAACTGATTGAAGACAATTACATTACGAAATACAACAGAAAAAGTGTTATTAAATAAATCATTTAAAGAAAGCAGCTGCAAAATTGGAGAATCTTTAAAAGAGGCTGGAGGATATAAAAAAGCAGTAGAAACAATTTTAAAATTCAAGAAGGGCATTAACAAAAACACCTCTAGTTAACGAAATAAAGTGTATTAATTTATTTTTTTATATCAATTATCAATTATAAACAAATGTGCATTTTGAATGAAGAATCCTTTGGTAATAACGTTTTTTTCCTAAATTAATATAATATTATTAAAACGAGGAATAGCAAAAGTTTTAAAAAACTTAAAATCGCTTGTAATGGGTTATCCTGCTGTTCCCACAGAGTATGGTCTTTATTTATATGTGAAAACGAAAGTTTAATAACGATGAGAGTTATTATAAAGCGTTAATCCGTCATATTAATAAATAGCCTGTTTTGATCAATTTTTTCAAAGCAGGCTTTTTTTTGTTCTTTTATCAAGTATGAGTAAGATAACGAAATTTTTCTTTAAATTAGAGAAAAATAAAAAGGTCTTTGTATTACATTTTTTGTAGTCAAATGCAAAAAATAAGTATATAATCAATATTAAATTTGTACCTATAAATTTAATATATTGGAATGAATTTAAAAAGTCAGTATGAAAATAAGGAGTGCTATAATGAAATTCGCAAAGGATTTTTTATTTGGAGCTGCATCAGCTTCTTATCAAATAGAAGGAGCTTGGAATGAAGATGGTAAAGGCGAAACAAACTGGGATGTTTTTTCAAAGATTCCTGGAAAAACATATAAAGGCACAAATGGAGATGTAGCTATTGATCATTACCATCGCTACAAAGAAGATATTAAGTTAATGGCAGAGATGGGACTAGAATCGTACCGCTTTTCTATTTCATGGGCGCGTATCTTGCCAACTGGCGATGGAGAAGTGAATGAAAAAGGCTTGGAATTTTATAATCAAGTGATTAATGAATGCTTAAAGTATGGAATTGTTCCATTTGTAACGCTGTATCACTGGGATCTGCCTTTGACGCTTGAAGAAGACGGCGGATGGACGAATAAACGAACAGCCGATGCTTTCGTTAAGTATGCAGAGGTTTGTTTTAAGGCATTTGGAGACCGTGTTAAACATTGGATTACGTTCAATGAAACCGTTATGTTTTGCGGATTAGGCTATTTAAAAGGAGCACATCCGCCTGGTATCCAAAACGATGAAAAAAAGTACTTTCAAGCTACACATTATGTGTTTTATGCACATGCAAAAGCCGTAGAGATCTATAAGCAGCTGGAGCAGTATGGAGAAATTGGTATTACACATGTCTTCTTACCGGCTTACAGTGTTGATGATAAAAAGGAAAATATCTTAGCTGCTAGACACGCGAATGAATACGAAACGTTTTGGTATTATGATCCGATTTTAAAAGGCGAATATCCATCTTACGTCGTACAGCAATTAAAAGAAAACGGATGGACCCCAAGCTGGACGAAAGAAGAGCTAGATACATTAAAAAGAAATGCCGAAAACAATGATTTCATTGGTCTTAATTATTATCAACCGATTCGAGTAGAGAAAAATCAAGAAGCTGTTTCGTCTATGGAGCACTCGAGGGAAACATCTACTTTAGCTCCTGGAAATCCATCGTTTGACGGCTTTTATCGCACAGTAAAGATGACAGATAAAACCTATACAAAATGGGGATGGGAAATTTCACCTCAAGGATTTTTAGACGGGCTGCATATGTTAAAAGAGCGTTATGGTGATATTAAAATGTACGTAACAGAAAATGGTCTTGGTGATGAAGATCCGATTATTGATGGTGAAATTGTAGACGTTCCCCGTATTAAATATATTGAAGAACATTTAAAAGTGATTAAGCGCGCAATAAAAGAAGGCATTCATCTAAAAGGATATTACGCTTGGTCTGTTATTGATTTATTAAGCTGGTTAAATGGTTATAAAAAACAATACGGATTCATTTACGTAGATCACGACGATAACTTAAATCGAAAGAAAAAACTGTCGTTTCATTGGTACAAGCATATTATTGAAACGAGAGGAGAAGAGCTATAAGTAAAAAGAAAACCTCTTGATTTTGATCAAGAGGTTTTGTGTATAATAGAAGCAGTAAATGATTGAGAATGTAAACTAGGGAGATTATATGGCTATAAAATATAAAGAAATTGCAGATCGTTTAGAAAGGGAAATTCGAGAAGGGACGTTTGATCAAACAAAAAAGCTACCGACGGAAGAAGAATTGATAAAAAAATTTGAAGTGAGCCGTAATACAATTCGAAAAGCAGTGACTCAGCTCGTCAATCGCGGCTATATCTATCAAGTCCAAGGAAGCGGCATGTTTTTGCGTGAGGAATCAGTCACAGATTATATTAATTTAGGCAGTCTTAGAGGATTAACGAAAGACTTAACGTCGAAAACAATTGAGACAAAAATTCTTTCTTTGCACGTGGTAGAAGCTGATGAATTAACCGCAAAAGGTTTACGGTGTGAAGGCGGAACCAAGCTATATTATGTGAAGCGGCTGCGAATTGTAGATGAAGAACCTTTTTCTATTGAAATCAGTTACTTTAAAAAAGATGTGGTACCTTATCTAAATGAAGATATTGCATCAAATTCTATTTATAGTTACCTGATAGATCACTTAAAATTAAACATTGGGTTTGCTGACAAAGTCATCAACTGCGAAAAAATTGATGAAGAAAGTGCTGAACTCCTTCATATCGACCCATTCGACCCAGCACTGATTATCGAAAATACGGTGTGCTTAACGAACGGAACGATCTTTGAGTTGTCAAAATCTATCTTTCACTTTCAAAAAGCAAAAATCTTAAATCGTATCAATTTTAAATAACATCAGCATTAACCGGTTAAGTTTATTTTTCTTAACCGGTTTTTGATTGTTTAAGAATGAAATGAGGTCGTGGATATGAGGGTCTTTTCTATGATAACTAATTGGAGATACGAAAGAGAAAAATGATTTTTCTTTACAACAAGGTAAGAGGAGGTAGATTAAATTTCTTTATATCAAATGACAAGCCGTAACTTCTTTAATGCCGATACAGGGGAAATTTCACATAATGAATGGTTTGAAATATAGTGTAATTGAATATGCTCAAGGGAATGCTAAACATAAATCAAAATGAAAAGGGGTATAAAATGTGGAATATGTAAAAAGAGAAACGGCTATAAGTGAACTGACTCATCATATGGATGACATTTTAAACAAATATAACCTTCAAGGCGTCTCCGTATATGAGGAAGAAGGAGAAGGTAATCACTATTATCTTGGCTACACAGTAAAAAAGGATGATCATGTGTTTATGCTTAACAGACCTTATATAAAAGATAAAGACGGGAAACTAGCAGTAGAAAAGCAAGAATGGACCGTTCAAGGTAACGAAGGAGAAACAAATGGATATACTTCACTTGAAGATGCATTTCAAAAAATTGATGAAATCATACATTAAATAAATTTGATGAATTTCACTGCGGATGCTTTTCTTTGAACGCTTGAGTACGAACAGTAGAGGAGCTAATAGGTGACGGGTGTCTTTCATCTATACTATCTAAATTTTCTTTGCTTTGAAGTCTAGAAAATTATATAATAAAAATTGTTTTTTAAGGTTTTACTATATAAATACGGGGTACACATATAGTACAGCAGCTATCATGCAAATGGTTGTTGTGAAAGGTTAAATACTTAGTGTATGAAGGGACTGATTAGTTTTGAAAGGCTTAACAGCGACTTCAGCAAATGTATTACCGCAAATTGAAAGTAGATATTCGTATCTCACGCAAGGCACTTTGGTTATGAACCGATATACGTAACGAAAGGGCCTGACTAGGCAAACAAAGGAAAGACTGAATCAACGAGAAGAAGCCTGCATCTAAAAATGTAGGCTTCTTCTTTTTTACAGATGAAACTAAGATGATGGATGAGTACATAGCGGATATAAATTGAAAAGATTCACATTCAATCAATTTTCCGTGCACGTTTTTCTTGAAAAAAGGTCATAAGTTGAAGATACTGTATATAACTATGTAAAAGAATTTTTGAATACAAAATAGTAAATCTGCTTGAGGTGAAAATGATGAGAAAAGCAAATAAAAGTGAATTTCTGTGGAATACGTTAGACGGCTGGCTTTTTATCCCTAGGAACATTCCTTTACTATTTCTTTTTGTATTTCTCTTAGGGGTTTCTTACCTAGGTTGGGTTAAGCTGTTTCATAAATTCGTTTAGATACACCAATGAGCTGAAACAAAAAACTGTTTCAGCTTGTTGGCGTGCTGATTTATTTATTTTATGTATAGATGTACCGTAATTTACCTAAATTATTCATTCCATCCTTTGCAGACATCAACCCACTTTAAGCATTTCGAAAATTCTTCTAGTTCAGGTATTGTTAATTCGATTGCACTATTTCCACTTCCACAGGCAGGGAAAACGGTGACGAAACGTTTCAGAGATTCATCTAGATACACGTGAACACCTTCATTAACGGCAAAAGGGCATACTCCGCCTACAGCATGACCAATCAGCGTTTCTACTTCACTTGCTCCAAGCATTTTTGCTTTGGTTCCGAACTCTTCTTTATATTTTCGGTTATCAATTTTTGCATCTCCTGCTGCCACAATCAATAGAACAGTTCCTTCGGCGTTAAAAGAAAGACTTTTTGCGATGCGTTTCGGCTCGCATTTCAAAGCTTGCGCTGCTAGTTCTACAGTAGCACTGGACTCATCCATTTCGATAATTTGATTCTCCATACCATATTGTTTAAAATATGCTTTTACTTTTTCAATCGCCATTTTTTATATCCATTCCTTTCGTTAACTCTTGCAAATATGTATGATTGCCTTACAGAGAATGTGCAGTTGTTCTTTATAGTGAAAAAATCTTATTATTTTAATATACAGAAATTATACACAACTTTGAAGGTAAAAGCACATATTCGTTTTAACTAAAAAAGTTACGTAGGTAAAGTATTTTTAACTGATTAAAGCAGGATTACGGAACCCTTTGACGAATGTAACTATGTCGGCTGCGAAAACATAGGCATTAGAGCGAAAGATAAATGATGAAATTGAAAAGGCGCAAACGTTCTAGTGAAATGAGGAGAAGTAATGCCAAATTTACACACTGTCGTCAGTTTTTTTAGCAGTACATGTATGGCAACGATGAGTATGATTTATTTGTTTTCCCTTGTGCCGCGCGCATGGTCTTTTGAATTTCGATTTGGAGCCATGATTATAGGAATCCCAGTCGGCATTATAATGGGACAGGTTGCTATGCTGATCGGCTGGCACCATCATTAAAACTTTGAACTTTTTAACAAAAAAGGAGACGTGTAAAATGAATATTGTTACATTAAACAACGGTTTAAAAATGCCTCAGCTTGGATTTGGCGTATGGCAAGTAGAAGATAACCAAGCAGCATCTGCAGTGTCAAAAGCAATTGAAGTTGGGTATACCTCTATTGACACAGCCATGATTTATAAAAATGAAGAAGGAGTAGGTCAAGCGATTAAAGAATCTTCTGTTCCTCGAGAACAGCTGTTTATTACAACAAAAGTTTGGAACAGCGATCAAGGCTATGAAAATGCATTACGTGCATTTGACGAAAGCTTAGAACGATTAGGACTTGATTATGTCGATTTATATTTGATTCACTGGCCTACGCCTCAATATGATGAGTATGTGGAGACGTATAAAGCATTAGAAAAGCTTTATCACAATGGAAAAGTAAAAGCAATTGGCGTCTGTAACTTTGAAATTGAGCATTTAGAGCGCTTGTTAAACGAATGTGATGTAACACCTGTTTTAAACCAAATTGAGTGCCATCCGTATCTAGCTCAAAATGAATTAAAAGAGTTTTGTGCCAAACATAATATTTTTGTGGAAGCATGGAGCCCCCTTGATCAAGGAGGAGAAGTGTTACAAGACGAAGTCATTCAAAAAATTGCTGAAGTACATAGCAAAACTCCGGCTCAAGTTGTATTGCGCTGGCACTTACAGAACAACACAATTGTCATCCCTAAATCAGTTACACCGTCTAGAATAGAAGAAAACTTTAACGTGTTTGATTTTGAACTCACTGCCGATGATATGGCAGAGATTAATGAGTTAAACAGCAATCGCCGCAAAGGTCCGCACCCAAGTGACATGAACGTCCGATAACGTTTAAAGAAATAAGAATGTGCAGCCGTGAATCATCGCTGCTATAAGAAATAAAGATTTTATTTCAGATTATTTAAAATTTTCTTAAATAATAATTGACAAATGATTAATTCAGCGTAATACTTAGTGTAGGTACCCTAGTTGCTTTAAGTTGTACAGCTTAAAGTGTATAGTGATTTAGTCATTTAGCGATTGTTTGTATGTATAAGGTGAAGTGCTGATTATTAATAAAAGCCCATAGTGTAAGTAGGTTAGTTTATAGGGGGCTATATCAAAAGGAGCTTGTTTCCTCTTTGATATAGCCCCTTTTTGTGTTCAAAAAGAAAAGGTAGTATACAGTTTAACAAGGGAGCGAGTATGATGTTTATTCAAATCGATGGAAATTCACTGACGTTCGACCAAATCTACAAAGTTATTTACCAAGGATACTCCGTGAAAATTAGCGATCACGCAGTTGAACATATACAAAAAAGCAGAACGTTGGTTGAAGAGAGTATTACGAACAACAACGTAATTTACGGAGTAAATACTGGATTCGGAAAGTTTAGCGATACGGTTATTTCAAAAACGGACTTAGCTGATCTGCAGATTAACTTAATTCGCAGTCATGCCTGCGGACTAGGAGAACCATTTTCTTTAGAAGTAAGCAGAGTGATGCTGCTGTTACGAGCGAATGCATTGGCTAAAGGGTATTCCGGCATACGACTGGAAACCTTGCAGCTGCTTATCGATTGCTTAAACCAAAATATAGTGCCGGTTATCCCAAGTCAAGGTTCACTTGGAGCTAGCGGTGACTTAGCTCCATTATCACATCTAGCGCTGCTGTTAGTTGGAGAAGGAGAAGCTGTATATAATGACCAGCGAATGCAAGGAGAAGAAGCTTTAAAGCTAGCTGGGCTTAAACCTATCCAATTACAAGCGAAAGAAGGGCTAGCTTTAATTAACGGCACTCAGGCAATGACAGCTGTAGGAGTAGTTTCGTACCTTGAAGCTCAAAAGCTAGCAGATCTTGCTGACGGGATTGCAGCACTGACGTTAGAAGGTCTGCAAGGCATTTTAGATGCATTCATGTCCGAGTCTCATGCGGTAAGACCTTATCCGGAACAACAGCAGGTAGCTGCCCGAATTCTTTCGTATTTAGAAGGCAGTCAATTAACTACTTCTCAAGGTCAAATAAGAGTGCAAGATGCGTATTCACTGCGCTGCATTCCTCAAGTTCATGGTGCTATTTATCAAGTTTTAAATTATGTAAAAGAAAAGCTGTTAATTGAAATTAATTCAGCAACCGATAACCCGCTCATCTTTGCCGACAGCGGCAAAGTAATTTCTGGAGGGAACTTTCACGGGCAGCCCATTGCGTTTGCTATGGATTTTCTAGGAATTGCAATGGCGGAGCTTGGGAATATTTCTGAACGGCGCATCGAACGAATAGTAAACCCTCAGCTTAGCGGGCTGCCAGCATTTTTAAGTGCAGATCCTGGTTTAGAGTCTGGACTCATGATTACTCAATATGCTGCTGCTTCATTAGTTTCCGAAAATAAAGTATTAGCGCATCCATCAAGTGTCGATTCCATCCCATCTTCAGCGAATCAAGAAGATCATGTCAGCATGGGAACGACTGCTGCACGTCACGCTTATCAAATTATCCAAAATACACGAAGAGTTTTATCAATTGAAGCAATTTGTGCGGCTCAAGCGGCCGATATTCAAGGAGTGGATAAACTTGCTTCAGAAACAAGAAAAATTTACTCAAGAATTAGAAAAACCGTACCAACCATTATTAAAGACCGAATTTTCTCACGCGATATTGAGGCGTTAACAGCTGATTTCAAAACCTTTGTGCAAGATACTAATTATGAACTAGCGCTGTAATAAAAATGTTAGTTTAACAGTTTTTCATTTTTATAGAGGAGGAAAACAAAATGGAGACAAAACAAAGTGGAATGAAAGCACCCCGTGGAACAGAACTAACGACCAAAGGCTGGGTGCAAGAAGCTGCTCTTCGCATGCTTCTAAACAATTTAGATTCCGAAGTAGCGGAGCATCCGGAAAAGTTAGTCGTATACGGAGGAATCGGAAAAGCAGCCCGTAACTGGGAGGCGTTCGATCGTATTGTCGCAGCGTTAAAAGAGTTAGAAGAAGATGAAACGCTTCTTATACAGTCCGGCAAGCCAGTTGCGGTTTTTAAAACCCACAGTGATGCACCGCGTGTTTTATTAGCGAATTCAAATCTTGTTCCTGCTTTTGCAAATTGGGAGACGTTCCATGAGCTTGATAAAAAAGGGTTAATGATGTACGGACAGATGACTGCAGGAAGCTGGATTTATATTGGAAGCCAAGGCATTGTTCAAGGAACGTATGAAACATTTGCTGAGTGTGCCAACCAGCATTTTAACGGAACTTTGAAAGGAACGATTACGCTAACAGCTGGATTAGGAGGAATGGGAGGCGCACAGCCACTAGCTGTTACGATGGCAGGCGGGGTTGTAATTGGAATTGATGTTGATCGCACGCGTATTGAAAAACGTATCGAAACAAAATATTGCGATACGGTAGTCGAAAGCGTAGCTGATGCGATCACGTTAGCTGAAGATGCAAAAAGATTGGGCAAAGCGCTTTCCATTGGATTAGTTGGAAATGCAGCCGAGATTCTTCCTGAGATGATAGAGCGAGGATTTATCCCAGATATTGTGACGGATCAAACATCGGCACATGATCCGCTTAACGGATATTTGCCGATTGGAGTCAGCTTAGCAGAAGGAGAAAGATTGCGGAATACAAATCCAAATGAATATATAAAACAATCAAAAGCAAG
This sequence comes from Priestia sp. MDV22-iso46, assembly GCF_058629175.1. NCBI lineage: Bacteria > Bacillati > Bacillota > Bacilli > Caryophanales > Bacillaceae > Priestia > Priestia sp. MDV22-iso46. Next base: position 1,349,957 of record NZ_JBZVWT010000001.1, on the reverse strand, counting down.
TATGGCTATTCACGTTCAAGCCATGTTAGAGATGCAAAGAAAAGGCGCGGTTGCTTTTGACTATGGCAATAATATTCGCCAAGTGGCGTTGGATGAAGGTGTCACGAATGCATTTGATTTCCCGGGATTTGTCCCAGCGTACATCCGTCCGCAGTTCTGTGAAGGAAAAGGACCGTTTCGATGGGTCGCTTTGTCAGGAAACCCAGAGGATATTTATAAAACAGATGAAGTCATTTTACGTGAGTTTTCGGATAATACGCATCTTTGCAACTGGATTAGAATGGCGAGAGAAAAAATTGAGTTTCAAGGATTGCCGGCTCGTATTTGCTGGCTAGGCTACGGAGAAAGAGCGCGCTTTGGAAAAATTATTAATGATATGGTGGCGTCCGGAGAGCTGTCAGCGCCTATCGTTATTGGCAGAGACCATCTAGATGCCGGTTCTGTGGCTTCGCCAAATCGGGAAACTGAAGCGATGAAAGACGGCAGTGATGCAGTAGCAGACTGGCCGATTTTGAATGCATTAGTAAATACGGCAGCAGGCGCAAGCTGGGTATCTGTTCACCACGGAGGAGGAGTAGGTATGGGGTATTCTCTTCACGCTGGAATGGTTGTAGTAGCAGACGGGACGGAAGAAGCCGCCAAACGTCTAGAACGTGTTTTAACAACAGACCCAGGCATGGGTGTTGTTCGTCATGTAGACGCCGGCTATGATAAGGCGATTCAAACTGCAAAAGAAAAAGGAATACAAATTCCGGCGTTAAATGAATAAAAAAGGAGGGATACGTATGACTATTACGTATATCAAATGCGCTGCACAAGTCATTACGGTTAAAGGAGGAAGTCAGCCTAGACGAGCGGAGGAAATGTCAGATCTAGGAATCATTGAAAATGGCAGCGTACTCGTGAAAAATGGAAGAATTGTATTTGTTGGGCCTGACGTCAAAGCGCAGGAATACCTTGAGCATATCCATGAACCTATTAATATAATTGATGCCGAAGGAAAAATCGTAACGCCTGGGTTGATTGATCCCCACACTCACCTTGTGTTTGGCGGCAGTCGTGAAAAAGAATTAGAAATGCGCTTAAACGGGGCAAAGTATATTGATATTTTAAAAGCGGGAGGAGGAATTTTACAAACAACCGTTAGTACACGACAAGCAACAGAAGAGGAGCTAATCAAGCAATCTACAAAACGTTTAAATAAATTTCTGCAGTACGGAGTTACAACTGTTGAAGCCAAAAGCGGGTACGGTTTAAATCTTAAAGATGAAATCAAACAATTAAAAGTAGCGAAGAAACTGAATGAACAGCATCCAGTAGATGTTGTTTCAACCTTTATGGGAGCTCATGCGGTGCCAGTCGAGTACAAAGGAAATGAAGATGAGTTTGTTCGTTTCGTTATCGAAGAAATGATACCAATCGTTGCAAAAGAAGAGCTAGCGGAATTTTGTGATGTATTTTGTGAAGAAGGCGTGTTTACAGTTGAACAGTCAGATCGTATTTTACAAGCTGGAAAAGCATATGGACTAAAACCTAAAATCCACGCCGATGAAATTGTGTCTTTTGGCGGGGCAGAATTAGCGGCTAAAGTGGGAGCTGTGTCTGCGGATCATTTGTTAAAAGCATCGGATCAAGGAATTAAGCAAATGGCTGAAAGCGGAGTTATAGCCGTTCTATTGCCGGGTACTGCATTCTTTTTAATGGAAGAGCCGGCGCGTGCTAGAAAAATGATCGAAGCAGGAGTGCCGGTTGCTTTGTCTACAGATCGAAACCCAGGATCTTCTCCTACGGAATCGCTGCCGTTTATTATGAATTTAGCTTGTTTAACGATGAAGATGACGCCAGCAGAAGTTTTAACGGCCTGTACGATCAACGCGGCTCATGCCATTTGCAAAGGGAATCAAATCGGAAGTATTGAAGTAGGTAAAAAAGCCGATTTAGTGCTATTTGACGCTCCCAATTACCAAACGCTGCAGTATAACTATGCCGTAAACCTTGTAGACACGGTATTAAAAGATGGAAAAGTTGTGGTTGAAGGCGGTGTTTTGCATGAACTATCCGTACCCACAGCTTGATCGACCGCCTTTTTGCTGGCAGCGTCAAAGTACTCCTGACCCAAAAGTAAGCGATTGGATTCAGACAGTTGAAGATGGAAGCAGCGTCGACTTTACATCGATAGATATTACGGTCTTGGGCGTGCCTCTTTCAAGGTCTTCCATTAGTGCTTCTGGAGCCAGCGAGACGCCAATGGCCATGAGGAAACTCTGGAAATCCTTTAATCCGTATCATATTGAGTATGATACAGATTTGACTTCCTTGTCAGTGTTGGATTTAGGAGACGTCAAACAGCACGTAACGGATATAGAGAAGTCTCATCAGCATATAAAAGAAGCGATGATGTCTATGCGGAAATATCATCCGCATGCGCTACCTATTATGCTTGGAGGCGATCATTCTATTACAGCTATGTTAGTAAAAGGGTGGAAAGAGTCACATCCTGAACAGAAAATAGGGATTTTACAGTTTGATACGCACTTTGACTTACGCAGCTTAGAAGATAACGGTCCTTCTAACGGAACCCCTATACGAAATTTAATCGAAAGCAATACTATTGATGCAGCTCATGTATGGAATATCGGACTTCACGGGTTTTACAACTCAAAGTCGTTAAAAGAATATGCAGATAGCAAAGGCGTTCATTATGTAACGGTAATACAAGCAAGAAAAGCGGGAATAACCCATACGGTGAAAGAAGCATTAAAGCAGCTGAGTAAAGAAGTAGACATGATCTATTTAACCGTTGATATGGACGTGTTAGATATCGCTTACGCACCGGGAGTTCCAGCAGGAACGACAGGCGGAATGAGGACAGATGAGTTGTTTGAAGCAGTATACACCGCCGGGAGTCATCCACTTGTTCAAGCAATGGATATTGTATGTCTAGATCCGCTGCGTGATGTAGGAGAAATTACCGTGAAAGCAGGCGTACACGTGTTTTTGAATTTTTTAACGGGCGTTGCAAACAGAAAGTAAGGAAGTGTGCTTCCTTACTTTTTTATATGGCTATTTTTATAAGACTAATAAACGATTGTTGAGAGTGGGATAAAATAACTTTAGAAGTGTGTATGGATTTTAGTAAATATATTTTTACTAAAATAAACAATTTTTATTGTTTTTATTCGAATTTAGTAATAATATATTTACTAAAGAAGGTGAACATCTTATGAAGGAAAATCTGGCTAAGGAATATATCGCTTTAATACCGGTTTTATTTGAAAACTTCAAGAACTTAAACAGGAATGAAGTGAAATTAACACATTTACAAAATCACGTAGTTGAATTTATGTATATGAAAAAAAGAGATTTGAATATTAAGGAAATTAGTAATGGATTAAATATTGCCAAACAACAGTTAACGAATGTTATCAGTGAATTAGAAAATGAAGGATATTTAATCAAAATGCCTGATCCGCGAGATAAGCGTGCAGTTTTAGTCTCATTAACGTCTAAAGGAAAAAGTATTCAAGAAGAAAAATGGAGAGGGATTTATAGTAACTTTCATACAAATCTTGCGAAGTTAAATGAAGAAGAGCAATTAGACCTGCACTTCGCTCTTCATAAATTAAATGTTTTATTAAAAAAGATGGAGGGATAAATCATGAATCAAAGAGAGCGAATTTCACTTATTAGTGTAGGCGTTATAGGCGGGACAGTAATGGGAGTAATTTATAAAGATCTATCCAACTGTTTAATTACAGGTGTTATTGTCGCTTCAATCATTACGGTAATGCTCAATCAAAAAGCGAAAAGAACAGCTAGATAGTATGAATAAACGTAAGACAGCACCAGCAAGTCACCAACTCAGCTATGGTGCTGCCTCTCGTTTATAAAGTTTATTTTCTAAATGAACATTACGAAGCTGAATATGATTTAAGAGCTTCAAGCATCAGATCCCAAAATCCATCCACATCAAGGGTTAAACCAAACTTCGCATTTGCTTTCCTTCCTGTAACTCCAAGCAAATCAACTGAAGTCGTTCCAGCCGTGTATTCTCCGCGTGTTTCTACCACAATATTAACTTCCTTTAGCGTAAATAGTTCTGGAGCTATGCAATAAGCAACGGTTAATACATCGTGAACAGGAGGACCATCAAAGCCAAACGTTTCTTTATAGGTAGATTTAAAAAATGCTAATAATTCACCCACCTTTTTTGCTACGTTATTATCAATGTTCATCACTTGGTTAATAACATTATCTGTTGCAACGGCTTGATGCGTAATATCTAACCCCATTACTATCAGTGGAATGCCGCTATCAAACACTTTTTTAGCCGCTTCTGGATCTGCCCAAATATTAAACTCAGCTGTTGGCGTCCAGTTCCCGAAGGTTCCGCCGCCCATAAGGATAATCTCTTCAATATTTTCTTTAATTTCTGGAGCTTTTATTAAAGCTAAAGCAATGTTCGTTAATGGACCGGTAGGCAAAAGCGTAACGGGATCTTCTGACTCTTTGACCATTTGTATAATAGTATCTACTCCGTGTTCTTCGCTCCAGCTGCGAGAGAGAGCCGGGAACTCAGGGCCGTCTAATCCTGAATCACCGTGTATACTAGGCGCGTTTTCACGTCTACGCATCATTGGTTCGCTTGCTCCTTTTGAAACAATCACGTTATGTAACGATACTAAATCACACACCTTCAAAGCATTCAGCGTCGTTTTTTCTATTTCTGCGTTTCCTGAAACAGTTGTAATCCCTAAAATATCTAATCCTGGTTGTGCAGCAGCTAAAATAATTGCAATGGCATCATCATGACCTGGGTCACAGTCCATAATAATCTTTCTTTTTTTCATTATTGTCACCTCTATAGAATGGATAAATTAATGTTATTTTTGCAGGGAATTTACTCTATCTAAAATAGCTTCTGTAAAATCCGACGTAGAGGCATGTCCGCCTAAATCTTTTGTTTTCACTTCATCTTGGAGCGTTTGATAAAGAGCGCAGTCTACTGTAGCAGCCACTTCTGGAAGTTTGTGATCCGTATGTTTTTCAGCCAGCCATCTCAGTAGCATAATCCCCGAAGAAATAATACCGGTTGGGTTTGCTATGTTCAAACCTGCGATATCTGGCGCAGAACCATGAGCTGCTTGTGCCATAGCCATATGTTCATTTGCATTAAGAGAAGGGGCTAATTCTAAGCTCCCTACAAGCTCGCCGGCTAAATCTGAAAGAATATCACCGTACATGTTTTTGGTTACAATGACATCAAAATCGGCTGCACGGCGTACTAGATGAGCAGCCATAGCATCAATATGATAGTCGTCCACTTTTACTTCAGGATATTGCTCAGCTACTTCTCGACAAACGTTTAGAAATAGTCCGGTACTTAATCTTAAAACATTTGCTTTATGTACGATTGTTACTTTTTTACGACGCTGCATAGCCAATGCAAAAGCTTCATGCGCAATTCTTTCTACGGCTTTTCGCGTAAATACGCCCGATGTCACCACAACGTCTTTTGTAATTTGCCATTCCCCGTGTCCAGAAAACATATTACGATCGGCACAAAATCCTTCTGTATTTTGCCGGCCAATACCCCTATACGATAAACAGTCATTGATTTGAACACCCTTTCATTATTCGCAATGCTTTTATAAATAGATTGAAGTTTTATAGTATTAATCTACTTAAAGGAAAGACAATAATAAAATAGTATTTTTTTATGTTTATAGATTAAATTCTTTTATCTTTCTTTTTGCTGCTTTTTTTAAAAAGAACTAGCTAATGCTTCGTGCTCCAGATTTTCTATTAAACAGCTTCTTAATTGGTGATATTAAATTTAAAAAAACACCCAATTACCACCTAAAACATGATTTAATTATATCATAATTCAGAAAATTAAACGGTTATCCGTTGGCACGAAAATTGCTTGTACTGTATATGAGGAATACAAAAGAAAGGAGCAATATGTAGTTGCAGATAAGGAAGCTGCTTTTAAAGAACGAGAAGTCTGTTTAAAGTTATTATTTCACAATGAAGGGGAGAAGAAGAATGAGTGAACTGCAAAAAGAAATGAGTTCATTAAATCAGGTAAGGAAAAAAGAGAGGAAAATAAACGTTTTTGCTTTGTTGTTAGGCTTTCTTGTGATTGCTACTATTTTAACGTATATCTTGCCAGCCGGAGAATACGCACGTGTAGAAGTAGACGGACGAACAACGGTAGATCCTCAGTCGTTTAAATGGATTGATTCTACGCCAGTTGGATTCTTTGATATGGTCAAAGCGATACATACAGGAATGGTAGAAGGAGCCGACATTATCTTTTTTGTATTAATTATTGGCGGTTTCTTTGGTGTACTAAGTGCTACGGGTACAGTAGATGTATTAATTACAACGATGGCTAAAAAGCTTGCTACCCGAGAAAAGTTATTAATTCCTGTTATGATGCTATTTTTTGCGGTAGGAGGATCTTTAATGGGAATGGCGGAAGAAACGCTAGCCTATATTCCTCTTTTAATTCCGCTGGCACTTGCTCTTGGGTTCGACGCATTAACGGGAACTGCCATTGTTTTAATTGGAGCATCAGCTGGTTTTACTACGGCCGTTATGAATCCGTTTACAGTAGGTGTTGCACAAGGAGTAGCAGAGCTTCCTATGTTTTCTGGAATGGGCTTTCGCCTTATCTTATTCGTAGTTGTTTACGCTGTTTCAGTATGGTTTGTCTACCGATATGCAATGAAAGTTAAAAAAAGTCCTTCGATTGGAACATACGGAAAATACAGCATAACTAATGCAAATAAACTTTTAAACTCAGATGCAAAGTTAACTAGAAAGCATAAATGGATTATGGCAGCATTTCTTGTTAACTATGTAATTCTTGCTTTTGGGGTTATTAAGTATAAGTGGTACATTACCGAAATTGCCTCTCTGTTTGTCATTTTGACTATTGTGATTGGGGTTATTGGGAGACTGTCTGTTGAGAATACAGTTAAGTCGTTTACAAACGGGGCAGCAGCATTAGTTGGAGGAGCGCTAGTTATCGGAGTTTCTCGTGCTGTTCTTGTTGTTTTGAATGAAGGTCATATTGTAGATCCTATGCTTCATCAAGTATCTGGAGCCATTCAACATATTCCGGGATATTTAAGCGTCATTGGAATCTACAACTTCCAAGCGCTGATTCACCTTATTTTAGCATCTGGAACAGGTCATGCGATGCTGACAATGCCAATCATGACACCGCTTGCAGATTTGCTTGATATTACAAGACAAACAGCAGTATTATCTTTTTCTTTTGCAGACGGCATCGGAAACATTATTTTCCCGACGGCTGGAACATTAATGGCTGGCTTAGCGATTGCGGGAATTTCATGGACAAAGTGGGCAAAATGGGTGCTGCCGTTAGTCCTTATTCAATATGTGATTGGTCTAATAGCCGTTGTGATTGCTTATTTTATCAATTACGGACCATTTTAAGCATTAAAATTATATAGAAAAATATTATTCGCAAGTCGAGCTTACTAGTAGGAGGAATAGAAGTTGTTAACCTTAATCAAAAACGCAGAAGTATATGCACCACAGCCTTTAGGAAAAAAAGACGTATTACTTGCAGACGGCAAAATCATCCTTATAAAAGATTATATTGAGCATTTAAATACGTCCATTCCTATTGATGTTGTAGACGCCGCTAATCACATTATAGCTCCAGGCTTCATTGACTCACATGTTCATATTATTGGTGGAGGAGGAGAAGGTGGATATAAAACACGCACTCCTGAACTAATGTTAACCGATGCAACGACTGCCGGTGTTACAACTATTGTAGGTGTACTTGGAACAGACGGTACAACAAGAAGAATGGAAAATCTTCTGGCCAAAGCAAGAGGATTAGAAGAAGAAGGGATTAGCTGTTTCATTCACACAGGTTCCTATCAAATACCGGTAAAAACGTTAACCAGCAGCATCGAGGAAGATCTTATTTTAATTGATAAAATTATTGGAGTAGGTGAAATTGCGATCTCTGACCACCGTTCCTCTGAACCGACATTTGAAGAACTGGTAAAGGTGGCTTCCGCTGCCCGCAATGGAGGGATTTTATCAGGAAAAGCTGGAATATTAGAAGTTCACGTAGGAGATGGAGAACGAAAATTATCTTTATTAAATCAAATTGCAGATAAAACAGACCTGCCAATTCGTCAATTTCATCCTACACACATTAATCGAAATGAAGAGCTGTTTAAAGAAGGAATTCAATTTGCAAAACGAGGCGGATATGTAGATTTGACGACTAGCACCATTCCCCATTTTTTAGAAGAAGGGGAAGTGAAGTGCAGCAAAGGGTTACGCATCATGCTTGAAGAAGAAGTTCCGATCTCAAGTATTACGTTTTCATCCGATGGAAACGCGAGCCTACCGTTTTTTGATGATAACGGAGATTATAAAGGTCTTCAAGTTGGAAAAGTGGCTTCTTTATTTCAAGAAGTACGAGATGCAGTATTAGAGGAATCAGTACCTTTAGAAACAGCTCTTCAAGTTATTACCTCTAACCCTGCTAAAGTATTAAAATTGTACAATAAAGGGCATATTCAACCTGGAAAAGATGCAGATTTAGTCCTTTTAGATAAAGAGACGCTAACGATTAAAACAGTTTTTGCTCAAGGTAAGATGATGCTAAAAGATGGTGTTCCTCTTGTGAAAGGAACGTTTGAATAACAGATTTTAGGCTCTAAGCAGCGAAGCATCATTTAACGAACGTATTGTGGAAAGGATATGAGCTAATTAGAAAGAGCTATTGAAATTTGCGTGAAAAGGGGCATTCCAATGAAAAAGAAACTTGTTTCATGTCTGATCAGCTTTACATTACTTTCTTCTTTGAGTACACCGCTGCTTGCAAAAGCACAAGACAATACTCAGGACATTAAAGGCAACCTTGTTATTGCAGGCGGAGGTGTAGGAACATCTAATCACGACATATATGAAAAATTCCTCTCGCTTGCTGGAGGAAAAGAAAAAGCCAAAATAGGGATTATTCCAGCTGCTAGCACAACGCTGCAGTCTTCTGAAAAGTTTAAGAAAGATCTCGTGAAATACGGAGTAAACTCAGATTCTATTCAGATACTTCCCGTTTCAAATCACGATTTTTCTGACACACAAAGGGATGAATCAACTTGGAAGAGCCAAGTAAACGATAAGAAGTTATCCGGTACAATTAAAGGACTAACGGCAGTTTGGTTTGTTGGAGGAGACCAAACAAAAATTGTAGATTCCCTTCGGCAAAATAATGGAAGCGATTCCGAAGCGTTAAAAGCTATTTGGGATATTTATCGTAAAGGAGCAGTAATTGGAGGTACAAGTGCAGGAGCTGCAATTATGAGTGACGTCATGATTACGGGGGGAGACAGTCTAGGAGCTTTAAAAGAAAGTATAGGAAACAAGGCAAATAAGCATGTAAATGAAGGGGAAGACGGTAAAAAAGAGTACGAGCCTTTATCAGTTCAAAAGGGGCTGGGTTTTTTCCAACACGGCATAATCGATCAGCATATGGATGAACGAGCACGACTTGGGCGACTTGCAGTAGCTGCGTATAATTCTGAACGCGACAAAGAACAAAACTTTGCATACGGTGTGGACGAAGATACGGCTATGGTCGTTAATAATAAAGATCAAAAAATTGAAGTCGTTGGACGAAGCGGAGTAGCTGTATTAGACATGAGCAAGGCTAAGCTAAAATCAGCTTCGAGCTTTGTATCTAAGCAAAAAGCGCGTTCAGGTTTAGAGAACATAAAAGTTAGTTACTTATCTCCTGGAGATAAAATTAACTATCATTTAAAGTCATTTGAATTTCCAAAAGATAAAGTAGAAACGAAGGGATTTGAATATTATTCCTTTAACGCACTGCCTGCTACGGGTGTTTTTACGCCATATGGAAGATTAAAGGCTTATTTATCCTATTCTCTTGTTGACAATGAATCGATGAAATCTGCCAACAGCTATGTTTATGACAGTCAAGGGTGGGGATATGAAATTGCTTTTCGAAAGAATAGTGATACAAACGGCTACTGGAGATATACTGACGGACAAAAAGATGATTATTCCATCGTAAATGTAGGAATGGATATTACGCCCAAAACCGTTAAATTCCAGCCGGATAAAGAAACTAGTTTAACTTATAAAAAATCTACCTTTTCTCCATCTGAAAGTCCTGTATACGATTCGATTAAAGGTAAGCTCTTAATTGCAGGAGGAGCACTTGGCAGCAGCAATTCAAGCGTGTATAACAAGTTTATTAATCTTGCAGGAGGAAAACAGGCCAAAATAGGAATTGTGCCTGCAGCGAGTACTAAGTTTGATTCCTCTAGTCATTTTAAAGAAGATTTAATTAAATACGGAATGAAGGCAGAAAATATAGAAGTTTTACCTATTTCAAACCATGACTTTAAAGGAACTTCTGAAAATGAGTCGAATTGGAAAGCAAATATGAATAGTGATAAACTAGCGCAAAAAGTTAAAGGGCTAACAGGCATTTGGTTTGTAGGAGGAGATCAAACCTTGATTACGGGCTCGTTGCGTAATGAAAATGGTTCGGACTCAAAAGTTTTACAAGCCATATGGCATACGTATAAAAATGGAGCAGTACTTGGCGGTACGAGCGCCGGCGCGGCGATTATGAGTAATACTATGCTCGCAGGCGGAGATAGCTACGGAGCGCTTTCATACGGATTTACAGACACATACGATGATATGACTCAGCAAGAAGGCGGGCCTGCTTATTTGGAAAAAGGTCTTGGCTTTTTCCAATACGGTCTTGTAGATCAGCATTTTGACAACAAAGCAAGACTCGGACGTCTTATTGCAACAGCATATGAAAAAGGAAATAAAAATCAGCTTTCTTACGGAATTGATGAAGATACTGCTATGGTAGTAAATAATAAAGAAAAACAAATAGAAGTTGTGGGAAGAGGCGGCATTACGCTAGTTGACTTAGCGAAGGTACAGGCAAATGACAAATTTCCGAGTGATTACAAAAATATTCTTATCTCTTGTATTACGCCAGGCGACAAAGTAAATATGACAACAAAAGAGATCGTAATAAACCCAGCTAAAACATCTACTAGAAAAAATGAATACTACAGTGAAAAGATTGGGCCGAACACGGGTCTTTTCTCTCCGCACGGTGTATTAAGAAAATTTTTGGCTTACGATCTTATTGATAATGCCCAGAGTAAAGAAATAAAGAGCTATGCGTTTAACCAAAACAAAGGTTTTGAGCTTACCTTCCGAAAAAGCGCTGAAAGCAATGGTTATTGGGCTTATACAGACGGTCAAAAAGACGATTATTCCATTGTGAAAGTTACGTTAGATATCAAACCAATAAAAGTAGCTATTAAATAAAAAGAAAACAGAAAGTAATTAAATGCATGTAGAGCTTTGACATAGCGTGCCTCCATCTATTGAAGTGGAGGTTCTTTTTTCTACTTGTTTTATTTGTAATAGGGACAAACGTCCGCTAGATGAAATGCGCAGCAAAGTATAAAATGATAGGTATATATTCCATAAACTAATCTCTGAAGGCAAGTCAAGTTAAAGGCCTGTAGAAAGGTGTCCATACAATGAAAAAGAAATTAGTTTTAATAACAGGAAGCAAGCAAACTAGAATCATTTTACATAATCAATTAAAAGAGTTGTTAGGAGATTACATTTCTATTGAATGCTTTGCGATTGATGAAGAATTACCCGGAAAAATTGATGGCGATGTTGTCCTTTATTCATCGGAGAGTATAAAGCACGAAATGAAGGACAGATTAGACGTTCAGCATGCACATGAAATTGTAGGAAATAGAACGATTCACCATAAACATATAAATGAATTGCTGAAAATCCCTGCCCATACAAAGGTGTTAATTGTAAACGATGATGATAAAGAAACTCTTAAGTTAATAGAGTCTCTCTATCAAGTAGGGATTAATCATGTTCAGTTTATTCCTTTTAAAAAGCAAAAGACCTATTACGAAGGGGTTGAAATTGCTGTTTCTCCAGGTGAGGTTCACTTGTGCCCGCCATATGTAAAACATGTAATTGATATAGGCGTTAGGCTTTTTGACATGGCTACCATTTTTGAACTTATAAAATCATTTGGTTTTAATCAGTCTAATCATTCAATTATTTGGGATCGCTATTTGCGAAACATCATTGTGCTGCAAAAAAAACTAATAGAAGCAGAAGGGCAAATGAAAGAACTTCACCTTCATGTAAAGAGTATTGTAAACGTAGTAGAAGATGGTATTCTTGCCGTGGATTTTAATAGAAAAATTACGTTATTCAATAAAAGGTTAGAATCATTGTTTCAACTAGCTTCTTCTGATGCTATAGATCATGAGATTCAAAGCGTAATTTCTAACAAAAGCCTTGTGGAGTTTATTATATCGTCCAACGAGAAAAGTCAGTACTTTAACATAAACGGGTACGAAATGGTTATCTATAAGTCAATGATTCACGAAAGCAATACTACTGTAGCAACGTTTAAAAGTGTTAATCAAGCTGTTGAAATAGAAGGGAAAGCGCAGTCAGAACTTAGAAAAAACGGTTTTTCTGCTAAGTATAACTATCAAGATATTATAGGAGAACACCCAGCTTTGCTTAAAACGATTGGAATTTCCCAGAAAATGGCTGCCGCTGAGTATCCTATTTTGATTCAAGGAGAAACCGGTACAGGAAAAGAGCTGTTTGCTCAGGCTATCCACAATCATTCTACACGTAAAAATGGACCATTTCTTGCGGTAAATTGCAGTGCCATGACCGATACATTGTTAGAAAGCGAGCTGTTTGGGTACGAAGAAGCCAGCTTTACAGGAGCGCAAAAAGGCGGCAAAAAAGGGCTGTTTGAGAGCGCTGATAAAGGTACAATCTTTTTAGATGAAATTGGTGATATCAGCCCGCGTTTGCAGACCCAGCTTTTAAGGGTGCTTCAAGAAAAAGAAATTAGGCGGGTAGGAGGCACAAGAGTAATTCCTATCAATGTAAGGATAATAGCAGCCACTCACAACAATTTAATACATAAAATGAAAGAAGGTGTGTTTCGAGAAGATTTATACTATCGTTTACATGTATTATCTTTAACCATTCCTCCTTTAAGATATAGAAGAACCGATATTCCTTTACTGATTCATCATTTTATTTCTAAATCGAAAACGTGGACGCATATCCATCCAGAAGCGATGAAGCTGCTTATCGAATATGAATGGTTAGGAAATATAAGAGAATTAAAAGGAGTCATTGAGTATTTGCTTACCGTCTGTGATGAAAACGAAGTGAAAGCAAAAGACGTAGAATATAGGCTTAGTAGTCAAAAAGAGGATCATTCTTTGTATGAAATTGAAAATGAATCGTTGGACTTGATTGAACTTCAAGAAAATCATGCTCTGTTAGAAACGATAAAACAGTGTAATGATACAGGAAAAGCAGCAAGCAGAAAGTGGATTACACAGCATTTAAAAGGCTTTATTCTTACAGAACAGCAGGTGAGAAATCGTTTAGATGTACTAGAAGAAAAAGAGTATATTATAAAGCGCAGAGGCAGAGCAGGAACAAAAATAACAGAAAAAGGACTGCATTATCTATATCATTTAAAAACAAAACAGCACTTGATTCATCCTTGATATACAGGGGAAAGGGAAACTTAACTAATTAAGCTTCCCTTTTTTTATAAAATAATGTAGTCATAAACTCGGCGTTTACGGCTGATTTCCGCCGTAAACTTTTCCTGTAGAAGAAGTAATAACACCGCCGTTTACGTTTAAAGTATAAGCTAATCCTCCAGAACCTGTCCAAGTGGAAAGATTAAAAGTGCTGCCATTAAATAGTTTATAGATAGAAATATTATTAAACGTCAGAGGCTGACCGCTTATACAAGTAGTAGGCGCCTTATTTGTTTTAGCCAGATAAACAGCAGCATTTGTAGAGCCTGGCTGTGTTGCTACTTTAGCTGAACCATCTTTTTCTACCAACAGTGCTGACTGTTCATTAACAGCAATTCCTTTTGCGCTTGTTCCAGTTTCTTCTCCGTCTTGGATATTACGTGCAAGAAATGTTAAAAAGCGCCCCATTCTATCTTGTTGTTCAAAGTGAGTGTCTGTTTGAATGTTGTTATTATGCGGTGTTTGAATCAAATAATCTGTAAAAGAAATAAGAGAACTATACGGGTTGTTTAGCGCTGTTTCGAATCTAAAGTTGTAGAGCCTGCTGAGATAGAATCATAAATGTGATCACCTTGAATCATGGTGCCGGCACTCGTTCCTCCAAAAGGAATGCCCTGCGTAATACGGTTATTTAATGCTGTAAGAGCCGGGGAGCCTTCTAAGAAATCTACGTAATCAGCTTGATTGCCTCCAGCAAAAAAATGCCTTCTGCTTTGTTAATTTTATCAATCAAAGAAGAGTCTGAGCCTGCTCTTATTAAATCATCAACGACAATTGTGCTAACAGAGTTAAGGGGCTTACCTATACTTTTTGCTAGGTCATAGATATATGAATTATAGGCGTCAGTACCCGTCGCTCTTATAACCAAAAAATCTCCGCCGTTTGCCTTTTGAATCATCCATTTGAACGCTTCATCTACATCGGTGCTTCCTCCCATATAGACTTGTCCAAAGTTTGTACTAGTCGCTTTGTCTGCGGTACTTCCGACTTGATAAAACGTGTAAGGTGCAGAAGCAGCGGAAGTGGAGATTGGAAGTAAAAGAGATGCCGCGAGAACAGCACAAGTAATGACCTGCTTTTTAATGTTTTTTTACGTTCAGCTTTTTTCATAAAGTTCTCCTCCTTTAATAGGAGTTCATAGATAAACACGCAAGTTTTATACCAACTTATTGAACACCGGCAAAACAGTGAAAGAAGAATTTTTTTAAAGCTCTATGTGTAATATAGGTTATTTATGGGTCATTATTAAGGTTTTTTACACCCGAAAAATGGCGAGAACGACTCTAACTCGGATGCCTAATAGTGAAAAGAAAATTGCAAAAGGTATACAAGATTACATCCTTCATTGAAAAATAACGTTTAAAAACTTAAAATTATGATAGAAAGGAAAAACAAGGATAAAAAGAAGATCTGGCCGCAATAGCGCCTTATTTATCAAACAGACCTTCATTCTATCAATATCTTCATCGCTTAAACGTTTTATACCAGCATTTCTACGCAGAAAAAATTATACATGAGAGGATCTGTCAAAATGAACAAACAGGAAAGTAGTTACAGATGGGTTGTTTTTGGAACCGCTTTATTAGCATATTATTTGATTGTCAGTCAACGAACAGCCCCTGGACTTATTACAGAACAGTTAATGAAAGATTTTCACGTTTCAGCATCTGTTATAGGGTTAATGACTAGTATACAATTTTTAGCATATGCAGGCCTTCAGATTCCTATTGGTTTACTTTCTGACCGATACGGTCCCAATCGATTTTTGATTATAGGGTCGCTTTTAACTGGAATAGGAAGTCTTATCTACAGCACGGCTCCTAACGAATATGTGTTAATTTTCTCTCGTTTACTAGTCGGTACGGGAGACTCAATGATTTTTGTCAATTTAGTGTTAATTTTAAGTCAGTGGTTTAAGGGAAATGAGTTTGTAAAGCTATTAGGTTTAATTGGGCTGGTAGGAAGTGTAGGTTCATTATCAGCTACCGTGCCTTTGTCTATGTGGATTTCATTTTCAGGCTGGAGAGTTCCTTTTCTTAGCATAGGTCTAGTTTTAATGGCGGTATCCTACCTGCTTTATGTCGTTTTAGTGATAAAACCTAAACGATTATTTCAAGAGGATGCTAAAGCAAATAAATCCTCTGTTAAGACTCCGGAAAGCGTATGGGGGATCCTAAGGAGAGTGATGACGACTCGCCAAGCCTGGGCAACATTTCTTTGTCATTTTGGTGTAGTCGGTACATATATCGGTTTTATTGGTTCTTGGGGAGTTCCTTATGGAATGAATGTGTTCCATTTATCCCGCGCTGATGCAAGTCAGCTTATTATGTATGGTCTGTTTGGCGCTATGATTGGTGGCCCTTTAATCAGCTGGATAACAAGCAGGTTAAATTCCATTAAAAAAATCTATTCACTTATTCACCTTATTGTGGTGCTTAGCTGGACTGGATTATTACTATCCGGCGTGAAACCTTCATTCATGCTAGTCGTTATTTTGCTTTTTATCATCGGCTTTGGAAACGGCGCAAGCGCTTTGACATTTGCCGTAGTACGTCAATCCTTCTCCGTAAAAGAAGTAGGGGTTGTATCAGGCTTTGCCAATATGGGAGGCTTTTTAAGCGCCGTATTATTACCTAGTATTTTCGGAAATGTTCTGGATTTATTTCCCGAACGCTCGCTGCACATCGGGTATCATTATGCTTTTATGATTCCCATTTTGTTTTCAATGATGGGGTTGTTAGGTGTCTTACTAATTAAAGAAAAAGGAAAAAAGGAGCAGAGCGTGCTGAATGCTTCTTAATTCACAATGACTGTCTCATTTACAGTGCAGAAAAATTCGTATCTTTATTATAAGGTTCATTTTTATACTTTCAAGCAGGCAGAAGATAATCGCTTTTATAAGTGGTTATCTTTTTTAGTCTATCCCATTTTTTAGAGTCATATAGAGCTATACTTCTAAAAAGAATAGTATAACTGAGCATTCTACTCCAAATAGATTTTACTCATATCAGTAATACAAAAATTTTTATAAGACAGCACGCTATTAGAATTTACTACTTAAATAAAGAGCCACATCGCGAATTGCTTTATCAGTTTCACTTTCTATTAACTCTCTGTCCTTTGTATACGAATAAACAGTATCACCGTGAAGAAGGAGATCTGATAAATTTAATAAGCCGACAGCGCGCTTGTTGAATTTATGAGCAATGGCTAAAGTGGTAGCTGTTTCCATATCCACCCCGAGAAAATCTGCAAGCGACCATTCTTTTACCATGTCATGCGTCTCGATCAGCATGGCACCCATACTGACCACATGTCCTTTTATATAGCTGTAGCCTTTTTGTTCACAATACCTACAGGCGGCTTCCACTAACTCTTTGTTAGCTTCTACAAGCGTTTGTTCTGGTAAATACCAGTGTGATACGCCATCTTGCATTTTTGCTGCAGATACAATTAAAATATCGCCATATTGTATAGTAGAAGATAAACCTCCAAAATATCCCGTTTGAATAAATAAGTCGGTTCCGCTGCCAGCAAATTGATGTACAATGTTTGACGCCATCGGACTGCCGTATACATTCGCAAATCCTATATTTCTGTTATTGAACTTACCTATTACCGTGTTCCATTTAGGCGTATGAATATCAGTAGATAAGATCTCTTTCCATAAATTTATATTATCTTGGAATTCCCACTCACCATGAATAATAAATGCATTAGGCAGCTCTTTTTCTGATAGCTTTAATACGTTTAGCCAATCTTTTTTTTCAAAATCGCCATATAGTTTCATATCGTTCTCCTTATTCTTTTCATTTAGACTAGTTGGAGAAGAATTCTTCATTACTAGCTTTTATTCCTTTAATTTTTAAAACGAACAACTACAAAATAAATGACGGTTCTGATTTGGAAATGAAGTTATGTGTGCTTTTTTTCTTGTTTTTGACAAATATTTATGACTAAAAAAGGAATTCACCAATAATAAAAGAAATTCCTTACTAACGCTTATTTAAATTAGATAAAGCTGTGAGAAAAGCTCCGTTTAGTTAATGAATGAATAAGAGGAGGGAAGGTACAGGTGTCAAATTATTTTCCCATAATTAAAACAAAAAGGCTTATCCTAAGGGAAATTGTAGCAGAAGACGCAGGCAATATTTTAAAATACCTATCCGATAAAGAAGTAATGAAACACTACGGTCTAGAGCCTTTTACAACGGTTGAGGATGCTTCAAATGAGATTGCGTGGTATAAATCGATCTTAAACGAAAAATCTGGAATAAGATGGGGTATTACTCTTAAAGAACAAGACGACATTATTGGCAGCTGCGGGTTTCTTAATAGAGTTCATAACCATTGCCGTGCAGAAATTGGATATGAGCTAAGCAAAGATTACTGGGGGAATGGGATTGCTAATGCTGCTTCACAAAAATTAATAAAAAAGAATGGCTTTATAAAAGAAGGCCTATTAAGAAGCTATGAATTTACGTGTGGAAAATTTGATGATTTGTACATGTATTCTTTATTAAAACAAGATGTTGACAGGCTTCAACCACATGAAGGGAATATCTAGACATCGTTATTAAGAATACGTATAGCATAATGACAGATAAGGGGAAAATGTATGGCCCATTTTAATGTTGATATTGTTCACTATCATCCTCAATTTGCTGAGCAAACGGTAAAAATGTGGAGAGATAGTAAAGAAAAAGCGATTGAACAAAAGGAAATGCACAGTTTTGACCGTCATGTCTATTTTTTAAATCATATATTGTCAGCACACTATAAAATTGAATTAGCGTTAATGGATGAACAAATAGTAGGAATGATTGCTTATCATGCTGACGAAATTAGCCAACTGTACGTTCATGTAGATTATCAAGGAGGAGGAATCGGACAGCATTTACTCGAAAGAGCCAAGACAGAATCAAATGGAAAATTAATATTAAGTACATTTGAACGAAATAAAAATGCCCAGAGGTTTTACGAGAAACACGGCTTCAGTATTATAAAAAGAGGATGTGAAAACGAAGAGAAACTACCCGATATTACATATGAATGGACAAACAAATGAAGCATACGTAATTTTAATAAAGGAGCGGTTAGTGTGAATACGTTAGCACATGAAACATAACAACGCTGTCTATATGTCCGTGGTCCGCCTTTTACTAGTTTAGGATAGATGATTAATGCTAGCTATAAAAAGGAGGAGTTTAATATGATAACGGACAAACATTTTTTAAACCCTGTAAACAATACAAATGTTGATTTTACTGGATGGGATTTTTCTATTATTACTCGTACTGGTCGTATGGATAGCGACATGCTTTCGTGGTCATACGGAAGTGAAGCTTTTCGTCTTATTCAAGACTCTAATGCCGCTTTAGATATGGGAACAGGAGGAGGAGAATTTTTATCTTTGTTACAGCCTTTTCCTCACGTTATGTATGCTACAGAAGGATATAAACCTAACGTTCCAATCGCTAAAAAACGTTTAGAACCGCTTGGTGTCAAAGTTGTTGAACGAACTGAAGACGAAAATTTACCGTTTAAAGATGATACTTTTGATTTGATTTTGAACCAGCACGAATCTTTTTGTGCTTCGGAAGTACACCGAATTTTATCAACCCAAGGCACGTTCTTCACTCAGCAAGTAGGCGGGTTAGACTGTTCACGAATCAATGAATGTATAGGGGCTCCAATAAATAAAGAGTTTTCCAACTGGAATTTAAAGAAAGCAATAGAAGAACTTAAACAAAGTTCTTTTAACGTCATTTCTTGCAAAGAAGAGTTTCCTGTACAGAGATTTTATGATATCGGAGCGCTCGTCTTTTATTTAAAGGCAATTCCTTGGCAAGTTCCTAATTTTGATGTAGAAACATATATCGAAGGGTTGTATAACATACATGGAATTATACAGTCTAAAGGTTTCTTTGACGTAAAACAACATCGTTTTATTATTAGAGCTGAGGCAAATAAATAGATAATCACACAGAGAAAGCGGGTCTCTAACTGGAAACCTGCTTTCTCCGTTTTAATTATGTAATTGTTTGCTAGATAAATCTAGCTCAAAAAGAAGAGAATTTCGATCTGGATAATCATATTGAACTGTCAGATCCTTTTTGGTCACTTGTTTAAACCCAGCTTTTTTATAGAAATTATGTGATCGAGTAGCTTGAGATGGAGTATCTAAAATAATTTTAGAAAACCCGTGCTTCTGCACAAAAAGAAGTAAAGAAGCATAAAGATTTTTTCCTATTCCAAACTCTTTTCCTCTATAGTGCTTGTATACAAAAAATTTCTTTAATATGCCTATTTCATTGGTTTTCTTTTGCAATCCAATACATCCTACTACTTCTTGCTTATCATTCAAAGCTACCCAAAAGTTACCGCCGGTATGGAGATAGTTTGACTTAATGTCTAAAATATCGGGCTGTTCTTCAACTCTAATACCTACACCAGCTTCTACATTTTGTACATGCAATATTAGTTGAATAACTGCTTCTTTATACTTATCTTCATACAATACAATCATTGATTAATAATAACTCCTTTCCTTCATTAAATGTTTCCTCCTCATTGCTCTTATTATATCTAGTACTATGGTGCAAATATATTATGATAGTTGAGTAATAAAAATGTATCTATATGGAACGCTTGTTATCTTGAATATGATTTTGTGAGGTATGAGATTTTGGTAATATGCAGTCTAATGCTCTTTTAGTAATGGGCATAAAAAAATTAAGCAGCACGCCGCCTAAAAACACGGTTAATAACGTTCCTACACCAATTGGTCCGTTTAAAAGCATCGCAGCTAGTAAAAATGTGAAGTAAATCAATGTTCTTGCGAGAAATAAATTTGTTTTAACTAGTTTTTGTATGATTAATGTTAAGCGATCAATTGGAATGGGTGCAAAGTTTGTATGTAAATAGGCTGAGGTTCCTACACCTATAATGATTAAGCCAATTCCAAAACAACATAATTTGCTGTACCACATTTCAAAGGGAGCCCAATTCTGTAATAAAAAAAGCCATAAATCAATACCAAGACCCGTTATGAATGCTGTTAACAGTCCCAGTACTTCCGGCTTTTGTTTGCTTAAAAGGGCATTACCACAAATTAAAACACAGGCAAGTATAATTTCCCAGCTTCCAACGCTAAGACCTACGTTTAGGGATAGTCCAACTAAAAGTGCATCAAAAGGTGAAGCTCCTAGGTTGGATTGGATCGTCAAAGCAATTCCCAGAGTTAATAGTAAAATTCCTCCTACATAAATAGCATATTTCACTGTAATCAGCCCCTTTACTCATTTTTTTGTTGCAAATGCAACTATTTCAAGGTACATTAAACTTATATTATTTTTATTGTATTTGCAACAAAAATATGTACAAAGGAGATATTTATGAGTGAAATTCTGCGTGAAATTGGAATGATAGCAAGAGCATTGGATTCGATTAGTAATATAGAATTTAAAGAGTATGACCTGACTAAGGGGCAGTATTTGTATTTAGTGCGAATATGTGAAAATCCCGGAATCATTCAAGAAAAGTTAGCTGAGATGATAAAAGTAGATCGAACAACAGCGGCTCGGGCTATAAAAAAGCTTGAAATGAATGGTTTTATTGAGAAGAAAGACGATCTCCACAATAAAAAAAATAAAAACCTTTTTCCCACTGAAAAAGGGAAGAACGTGTATCCGTTTATAAAAAGAGAAAATGATTATTCGGATACAGTGGCATTAGAAGGTTTTACCCAGGAAGAAGCAGATACCATTCTTAAGCTGGTTCAAAGAGTAAGAAAAAATATAGAAACAGATTGGGAGTTTGTCAAAAAAGGAAACAAGAGAAATTATTAATGATATAAAGGAGAGGCGCATGTCAGTGATGATGGATATAAAAAAATGTACTCTTGAAGATGTAAATCACCTTCAAAATATTAGCTACAAAACATTTAATGAAACGTTTAAAGATCAAAATTCACCTGAAAACATGAAAGCTTATTTAGAAAAAGCATTTACAGTCGAACAGTTAGAAAAAGAACTATCAAATACGTCCTCGCAATTCTTTTTTATGTATGTTAATCATGAAATTGCAGGTTATTTAAAGGTTAATACGGATGATGCTCAATCTGAAGAGATGGGGGAAGAAGCGCTTGAAATTGAAAGAATTTATATAGGTAACAGCTTTCAAAAACGAGGGCTTGGTAAACATTTATTTAATAAAGCAGTAGAGATAGCAACGACACTTAATAAAAAGAAAATTTGGTTAGGCGTATGGGAAAAAAATAAAAATGCGATTGCTTTTTACAAGAAACAGGGATTTGTTCAAACTGGATCTCACTCGTTTTATATGGGAGACGAAGAACAAATAGACTTTATTATGGTTAAAACACTTTTATAGTTTTTTAAAAGATAAATAAAGTATAACTTCGTGAGCTAGGCGCTGAGTTTATTGCAAAAGATAATTGGACAGATCATATTGAAGTAGACGGAAAACTTTTAACAGGGCAAAATCCACAGTCTACAATCAGCCTCGCAAAAGAATTTGTACGTGCTTTAAACGCATAAAAGTATCTATAACCCTAATGGGGATGTCTCATGATTGATTGAGACATCCCCATTTCTTTAGGGTGAAATAAAATGAGAATTAAGGAAAACAAAAAGGGCGGCTATCTAAATAGCTGCCCTTTTATTTATTAGAAGATTTATTTCTGAAAATGTATGTAGTAATTCCTGTCACAATGATAACAGCCACAATACAAATGATCAGACGAACAATCTGTGTCACAAAGATATTATCTGCAATACTCATGTGTTTCGTTAGAATTAACGTTCCATAAGCAGCTAAAACAGATAAAAACATATTGACGATTCGTTGAGCCATGTTGTCGTTACTCCTTTCGCTTCACTACTTTACACTTTAACATATGTGCTCACTGTAAAAAATATCGAATTACAAGTATGTCAGAAAATCAGCACTCCAGGAAAAGAATCTACTTGTAAGGAAGTAGCTGATATTATATTAGTTATGGCGACTAAACGCAGTTCAGAGAAGGAAATGAGATTCGTTTAGTCGAATTTAACATGCTTATATTCTTTTTTTAGATAGGTGGGAAAAGCTTGTTTGATAAATTGAAAAAGCTATTTATGGATAAACAGGATCAGGAAGCAGATGACAAATACATTTTAGTCCCTGAGAGTGAAATAAATGAGACTTTAAAAAGAGATATAGTGAAGTTGGAAGAAGTAGGAGAGACATACTGCAAAAGTCTTCAGCACAAATATAGAAGTAAATTTGAACGTGATGGTAAGCAGAACTTAAAAGTATGGGTGTGCCGAGATATTGATGGCGACCAACTACCAAATCTAAGTTCGAAGCAGTGTTTAGAAAAAGAATATCGTTCCCAAGTGGCAATAAACTTTGATGGGTTTACAGACGAAGAAGATGCATACGTTCATTACATCCAATTGTGGTATTACTTTAGTGGGTATTTTAAAGGGACAGGCACTTTGTATGATTTGTCAAAAAATCGTTTAGAAGCTGATATTGAAGAAAAGTTAGAAGAATTACTGAACCAATTATAGATTTCTACTTAGCACTGAGATTATTTGTTAATACACAGGGGGAAGGAATATGAGGGGGCGGCCCGAGTTAGAAATAGAAAGGGAAAAAATTTATAAAACGAAAAAATCCTAATGGAACATTTATAGAGCGGGTTGTTCAAGTGCCTAAGGAAGAAAATATGTTAGATTTTATTCTAGAAATCAAAAATTTAAAGAAAAAGGAACTTTCTTATAAAAGTTTATTGGTAACGACTGAAAACTGGTACGATTCTTTTCGTCTTGCTAGAGGAGATCTGAAATGGGTATCTTTGCATACAGTAGCGGTATGAGACTTGATTTTTCGTTATCTAGCTATGTTATCAGGATTAGGAATAGCTCTTTAAACCTTTTTGATCCTATAAATCAAGGGATTACGCGCTGGTTGATGGTTATCTGCGGTTTATTCATCTTTAGTAGTCATTTAAAATTCATCTTAGATAAGAAATCGAAAACAACGGATAATCAAAAGAAGACCTACTAATAAGAATTTCTTTTGATGTTGTAATGTTGATAAACAGTATTATGTAAATGAAAAACCTATGGAATACGTAGGAGAGAAATAAAAAAGAAAATTATATGTTATAATAATCTTAAATACCCAAATAAAGGAATTTTGTGTTGTTATGAATCGTAAATTTAATTCTCTATTTATAGTCTATCCTATCGTTTTCTTTGTAGTGCGTACTGTTTTTTCTTTTGTGAAAAATAGCGCTGCGGAATCTGTCTATGAGACGTTAGCTATACTTGCCATGTATTACTTTGCAGTTAGTGTTTTCTATTCGATTGACTTGTATATGCAAAAGAAAAATAGTTAATAGATTAGAAAATGCTGAGAGTCAGAGTAAAAACAAACGATATAAAGGAATCTAACAGTGCGCATTAAGAATTATTTTTTGTTTATCTTTCCACTCATTTTACTATTATTAGCCAGCTGCGATCCATCTTCTACGCCTAAAGAAAAATACTATTCAAGCACCAAAAGCACAAACCTTCAATTAGAAAACGTTAAATCAGTATCAATAGGAAGTTCTAAATATGACGTAGCCAGTTGTTTAAAGAAGAAACCAAAATTTATAGAGGTTACGGAGCAGCCTCCGTATACTACCTACATTTACGGAGAAAGTACAGAAAAGTATGATGTTGAATTTAAAATTGTAAATAATAAAGTCAGCAGATATGACTTGCTTAGTAACAAGTATGGTACGGAAAAGGGAATACATACTGGTGACAGCAAAAAAGATGTCATTAGGGCATATGGAGAAAATTATTACGAAAGAGAAGATACCGGAGCAACAATAATAGGGTATTTTGATAAAACTCATAAACTCAACATTGAGTTTTCTTTAGATGATAATAGTAAAGTTGGAGGTATTTTGGTTCAAAAAATAAATAATTAGGATGAGTAATAATGATCTATTTGCAAAATGAAAAAGAGCACCTATAAATGATTAGGTGCTTTTTTGTGCTGAGAACATTCATTATGGTTTTTAACAACTGCGGGTTTTCCTTTTTATGGTATTATATATAAATACATATTTAATACTGCCGAAAGAGGGAGATACTTAATGTTGCAATCACTGATTTTTGATATGGATGGAACGCTGTTTCAAACAGATAAGATTTTAGAATTATCACTTGATGATACCTTTAACCATTTGCGTGCACTCAATCAATGGGATACTGGCACTCCTATTGATAAGTATCGTGAGATTATGGGTGTACCTTTACCAAAAGTATGGGAAGCTTTATTACCTATTCATTCAGGTGAAATGAGAAAGTATACGGATGACTATTTTTTGAAAAGCTTAGTGGAGAATATAAGAAAAGGGAAGGGTGCTTTATATCCCAATGTAAAAGAGGTCTTTAGCTATTTAAAAGAAAATAATTGTTCCATTTACATAGCAAGTAACGGTTTAAGGGAATATTTAGAAGCGATTGTAGACCATTACGATTTGAATAATTGGGTGACAGAGACATTTAGTATTCAACAAATCCAAACTCTCGATAAAGGAGAGTTAGTCAAAACGATTATAAAGAAATACGATATCAAATACGCTGCAGTAGTAGGAGACCGCCTATCTGATATCAATGCTGCAAAGGATAATGGTTTAATGGCAGTGGGGTGCAATTTTGATTTTGCTCAAGAAGCTGAACTTGCGCAGGCTGATGTGGTAATAGATGATTTGAAGGAGTTAAAAACTATTGTATCTAACATAAATAGTAGCTTGTCAATCTAAGATCCTCGTACATAACCATTATAGATGGTTAATGTCTCAATTATAGACCTAAATCTACTGAAGTTGAAACATAAATAATGAGCGGTTCCCTTGCAATTTAAAATGTTTACATAATCTTTTCTTGTCATTAATAAATGGTTTACAATACTGAGCTATGCTTAGGTTAAGATTTCCAAAATAGTTTTATATTAAAAATAATTCTATGAGAAAGGAGATTTTTGATTATGACTTCGCATATGATTCGTAAATCTGATAGCGCTCACTTATGTATTAGAGGGTATAAGATAAAATTGACACTCAGCCAGTGGAAGCTTGTAAGAACTCGGAGATAATGGTTAACCCAACTATTAAAAGAGGAAAACCTCCATCTTAATTTAGATGGGGTTTTTTGCATTTCTTTTATTAACCTTTTAATTGGTTAACTATTTAGACTTTATAATAAAAAAGACTAATAAAAGTTAAAAAATGTAATAAAAAAGAGAAATATTATTTAAGTGAAATTAAAATAAAGCACAACTAAATATGCATTTTTTAAATGTTTTACCACTTTTTATTGACCATAAAAATTTAAAAGAATTAAAATAAATATAAAGTAAGTAATTACTTACATTTTAAAATTGTTTTGTAGGAGGATGAATATTTTTAATGTATAGTTTAAGTTTTCAAAAGGTGGACGAGGCGAATGAAAAAGTTGGAGCAAAAGCTTTAAACCTTATAAAAATGAAAAGAAAAAATTTACCGATTCCAGATGGGTTTATTATTCAAACGGAAGCTTTAAAGCGATATATCGAATGGAATGAGATTGATCGTCAAACAGATAATATACACGAGAGAATTTTGCACGGGGAAATTCCTATTGAAATTGAATCGGATCTCGTAGAGGCATTTCGAAACCTAAAGTGCTCTTATACGTCAGTAGCTGTTCGTTCATCATCCAGTGCTGAAGATTTAGAAGGCGCATCTTTTGCTGGCCAGTATGAAACCTATCTTAATGTGAAAAGTACCGAGGATTTTTTGAGTAAAGTGAAAGCGTGCTGGGCCTCATTTTTTACTGAAAGAGTCGAACAATATACTCAAAATATGTATGCTGATTTTGCTGAAGTTTCAATGGCAGTTGTTGTTCAAGGGTTAATTGAGTCCGAAACATCGGGAGTCATATTCAGTCAAAACCCCGTCACTCATAATACAAAAGAAATGATGATTAATGCCAGCTACGGACTAGGAGAAGCAATCGTATCGGGCTTAGTAACACCTGATGTTTACCTGGTTAATAAACAAACCTTTGAGATAGAGAAAGAAAAAGGGCTAAAGGAAGTAAAAATAATTCCACTTGTTGAAGGCGTTGAAGAAATCGAAACAACGGAAGATGAGCAGCAAAAGTTTTGTTTAACAGACGAGAAAATCATTGAATTGGCCGAAATAACAAAAGAAGTAGAAGCTCTTTACCAACATCCCGTAGACATAGAGTTTGGTATTCAAGACAATCAAGTATATCTATTACAGGCAAGAGCGATTACCACGTTAACAGAGGCCAAAGAATTAACTCCTTTCCAAAAAGATATATCTTTAAATTTCGAGGATATGGAAGAGTTTTGGATTTTAAATGACACAAGTTTTTCTCATGCTGTTAGTCCTTTGTACGCTTCATTTATTATTCCGGCATTTTCTGAAGGAACAGCTTCTAGTTTTCAAAAGTTAAACTTTATATTTAATAGACTTAATTTAAAAGTGTATAAAGGACATATCTACACAAGAACGGAGCCTTTTAAAGGAGATTCTGATAAGAGAAGCCAAGAACATAAAGAATTAATGGAAAGTATTTATCCAGTCTTAACAAAACGAATGAATCAAATTATTAAGGAACAATTTTTACCTTACTATGACAAATTAGATAGCTCTACCTGGGAAAATCTCAACCTTCAGAGAGGAAAAGAGATTCTTCAAAGTTTGACTGATTTTTATAAAACGGCATATGATTTGCATTTTGACATTGTTATGCCTCAAATGTCTTTAAATACTATAGTTGAAGAATACTATAAAAACCTTACAAATAAAAAATCCGGACATGATGTTTATGAGCTATTAACCGGGAAAATGAACAAATCGTTGGAAACGGATCAACAGCTTTCTAGACTTGCTTTAATAGTTAAAGGCGATGCGGAACTTACTAAGATCTTTCAAGAAGAATGCACAGAAACTTTATTAAAGAAATTAGAGGAAAATAAAGCAGCAAAAAGCTTTATGGCTGAAGTAGATGCTTTTCTAAAACAGTATGGATATCGAAGCGTTGTAAGTCACGATTTTGTAGGAGAAACTTGGCTAGAGAATCCTCTTCACGCATTATCAATTATTCAAGGATATGTTAATGACGGTTACAACTTTGATGAGAATTTCAAACAGACGGTCAAAAAACGTGAACAGAACTATAATGAATTGTTGATGCAGATAGAGGATAGCCAACATAAAGAAGAATTTAAAAAATATTATCATTGGGCATTAGATGCATCCGTTATAAGAGATGACCATCATTTTTATATCGATGCAATGTTGGATGCAAAAGCCCGTTTATTCCTACTCAAGCTAGGTAATTTACTAGTACATCATCATGTTTTTCTAGTGAAAGAAGATATTTTCTTCTTATATCTTGATGAGCTAGAGTCTCTTTTAGAAAATCCAGTAGACATGACAGAATTAATTGAGAAACGTAAAAAAGAACACGCAGAACATGAGAAAATGTCTAATTTGCCTAAATACTTCGGCGTCCCTGAATCAGCTCAGCTGAAAGAAGCTGAGAAATATATGGGAGCTATTGAGGAAAATGACGCTAACAGCGAACATTCTATTAAAGGGTTAGCCTCTTCCTCGGGAACATATACTGGAAAAGTAAAAGTCATTTCAAATACGAAGGAATTTTCCAAGCTGGAAAAAGGTGATGTTTTAGTATGTAAGACCACTACTCCACTTTGGACTACTTTATTTCAGACTGCGGGGGCCGTTATTACTGACGCTGGAGGTATTCTTTCTCATTCGGCAATAATTGCACGTGAATATGAAATTCCTGCAGTGGTTGGTACGAAAATAAGTACGGATAAGCTAAAGGATGGCGATATGGTTATGGTCGATGGTACGAATGGAATTGTCACGCTTTTAAATGAATAAATAATTCTCTTCGCTTCCATTTGACAACAGCTCTTTTTCCTTTATATACTGCCTAATGGAAAGTAAATACTTACATTCAGGAAGCATAAAGGATGATTAACATGAAAAAAGATGAAACAAAAAAGAAGATAACAAAAGCTACAATAGAACTGCTTAAAGAAAAAGGCTATAAAGGTACTACCACTAGAGAAATTGCAGAACAAGCTGGCGTTAATGAATTAACTGTTTTTCGCCACTTTGGCAATAAAGAAGGCATTATTCAAGCTATTGTCAAAACAACAAGCTTTTCGCTTGAGATTTTTGATAAATCAATTGAATGGGAGCTTGAAAAAGATTTGACGAATTTCGGTTACCTGTTACTAAAAGACTTTGATAATAACCGAGACATGATTTCAATTGCTTTAAAGGACCCTTTAATTTTCTCACAGGCGCACGAAGAAATTTTAAAAAAAATTAATGATACGAAAGAAATACTAAAAGAATACTTTGAAGAAATGCAAAAGAAAGGATATATCAAAGAATTAGATTGCTGTACACAAGCGGAGATTTTCCTAAGTACGTATTGGGGATATTTTATGTATAAACTAAATTTTGGAGACAAAGCCTTACATGCAGATTATCAAAATATGATAAAAAACAGTATAAAAACGTTTATAAAAGGAATTTCTCTCCATTAAAAGGAGGCAATAATGTTTGGGTAAACATAAAGAGCTTATCTTGATTATTTCATTACTAATTGGGACATTTCTTGTACCAATAAATTCGACAATGATTGCCGTTGCTCTATCAACCATATCAGCTCATTTTAATGAACCACTTGCAAATATTTCGTGGGTAGTAACTATTTATTTAATTGTAATGGCTGTTACTCAGCCTATCGCTGGAAAGCTAGGAGATCTATATGGAAACAGAAATATCTATTTATGGGGCGTAGTGTTCTTTCTTATAGCATCTTTAGGCTGTATATTTTCAACTAATCTCATTTCCCTTATTATCTTTCGATCACTGCAGGCAGTAGGAGGAGCTTTACTTACTCCAAACACTATAGCAATCATTAGATATGTGGTGCCAAAAGAGAGGCTTCCTAAAATTTTAGGTGTATTTGGAATGGGAATGGGCTTGGGTGCTGCAATTGGACCATTGCTAGGGTCTGTACTGCTTGAAAACTTCAACTTGGAAGCTATATTCTGGGTGAATGTTCCTTTTCTTTTCTTAGCTTTAATCAGTGGAATAGTTATGATTCCTAAATTTAATGTTAAAAAGCAAACAAGCACTTTAGATATTCAAGGCTCCATTTATTTAGCAATTAGTATTTCTTTATTGATCTTGTTGACACACGGTATAGAATTTACTAAGGCTTTAATAATGGGAATAATATTTATTTTATCTACAATCTTGTTTATCAAAAGAGAAAATACGACAGAAAACCCGATTATCGATTTTTCTTTATTTAAAAATTCCACCTTTACAAGCGCTAATTTATCTATTATGCTTAGCAATTTTGTTATGTATGTGATTTTGTTAATTATGCCTCTGTTAATGAAGTCTCAATTTCATTTATCTACAGCGCAAACAGGGCTTGTTTTATCAGTTTTTTCGATTTCAATGTCTTTAAGCGGCTGGATAGGAGGATTATTAAACAATAAGTTTAGTTCTAAAAAAGTGATTGGATTTTCTTTTGCAATGATTATCGTCTCTAATATTCTTTTTTTATCTTTAGAGAATGTTGGATCTATTCTTTTTCTTATAGTGGCTTTAATTATTGGAGGTTTTTCTACAGGAATAGGTTTAACAAGCATGCAGGTTGCCTCGCTGGACTCCGTAAGTAAAGAGCAATCTGGTACAGCCTCTGGCATTTACTCAACGTTTCGTTATTTCGGAAGTATTGTTTCATCCACGCTTATTGCTCTCGTTACAAGCTATAACTACATCTTTATTATTTTAGGAGTATCGGGGATAGTAGGTATACTAGTAGCTAAAAACATTAAATCTGGTAGCCAAGACATGATAAGCAGCAATAATTCCAGTGCAAAAGCATAGTTGTTTTTTGATAAAGCTTTTGGTTATATACACCAGTTACTAATCAATCAATAAAAAATAAGTACTGCTTCTAAAATAGGAGCAGTACTTATTTTTTTGCTTAAAAATCTTAGACAAAATGGCAGATGAATTCATCTGTTCCTTCAAAAATGACTTGTTTTAAATAAAAAAATTCTAATAATTCAATCTTGTTATTGACGAACTCGCATTTCAGATGTACACTTAAGTCACAAAGCTACTTAGTATACAAGTTACCTAAGTGTACTAAATTATATTTTAATGGATATATCATTTAGAAAACAGCAAGTCATAAATTAATGAGGTGACTAAAATGAAAGAAATTAGTATTGAAGAGTTAAAAGAAAAAGCCATTCAATTAAGAAAAACAGCTCTTACAATGATTTATGGAGCACAGTCTGGCCATCCAGGAGGTTCACTTTCTGCAGCAGATATTATGGCAGCGCTTTATTTTAAAGAAATGAATGTTGATCCGCACAACCCTAACTGGGAAGATCGTGATAGATTTGTACTTTCTAAAGGTCACGTTTGTCCCATTCAATATTCTGCTTTAGCTTTACGAGGATTCGTTCCCTATGAAACGATATACACGTTAAGAGAATACGGTTCTCCGTTTCAAGGGCATCCAGATATGAAAAAGTGCAAAGGTATTGATATTTCAACAGGCTCACTAGGACAAGGACTTTCGTGTGGCGTAGGTATGGCAATCGCAGGGAAACGAGATTTTAAAGACTATAGAGTTTTTTCTTTAGTAGGAGACGGAGAATGTCAAGAAGGACAAATTTGGGAAGCTGCTCAAACAGCAGTTAAGTACCAATTAGATAATTTAGTTGTATTTGTAGATAATAACAGACTTCAAATCGATGGATTTTGTGATGAAATTATGCCATTGCAAGATTTAGAGAAAAAATTTGATGCGTTTGGTTTTGAAACAAAGCGAATTAACGGACACTCCATGGAAGAGATTGTAGAAACATTGGATGAAGTAAGAGTAGCGAAGAATGGAAGACCAAAATGTATCATCTGTGACACGGTAAAAGGTAAAGGCGTTTCGTTCATGGAGGATGTGGCTGATTGGCACGGGGTTGCTCCTAATGAAGAACAATATCATCAAGCACTGGAAGAAGTAGCAGGAGGTTTAAGGTAATGAGCATACTAGAAAAAGATCTTACAGTAAAAAAAGCTACGAGAGAAGCCTTTGGAGATGAAATCGTAAAATTAGGGAAAGAAAATAAAAATATTTATGTCATTGATGTAGATATTGCAAAGTCGTGTAAAACAGTAAACTTTATCAAACAATTACCCGACCAGCATATTAATGTTGGTATTGCAGAGCAAAATGCAGCTGGGTTAGCAGCTGGACTTGCTACGACTGGTAAAATTCCTTTTGTAAGCACTTACGCGGTTTTTGGTTCGTTAAGAATGCTTGAACAAATTAGACAAGAAGTCTGCTATCCTAACTTAAATGTAAAGATTGCTTGTTCACACGGCGGTTTAACGCCAGCTAATGATGGCGGAAGTCACCAAGCTATAGAAGATATGGGAGTATTAAGATCGGTTCCAAATATGACCGTCATTATGGGAGCTGACTATTATTCTACTAGAAAACTAGTAGAACAAGCTGCTAAAGTGTACGGACCTGTATATCTTCGTTTTACTCGCGATACGGTTCCAATGATTTACGATGAAAATGAAGAGTTTACAATTGGAAAAGCCAAGAAAATTAAAGATGGAAGTGACATCGCTATTATTGCCAACGGTGATACAGTACGACTCGCTTTAGAGGCAACTAAAGAATTAGAGAAACAAGGCATATCTGTGAAATTACTAGACATGCATACTATTAAGCCTTTAGATCGAGAAGCAGTGGTTGACTGCTTAAATATCGGAAAAATCATTACGGTTGAAGATCACAATATTCTAAATGGCCTTGGCAGTGCCGTATGTGAAGTAGTTGCGGAAGAAGGAAAAGGTACAGTTCGAAGAATTGGTGTAAAGGATCAATTTGGACAATCTGCGCCTTATGAAAAACTATTAGAGTTAAATGGAATTACTGTAGAAAATATTATTAAAACAGCTAAAGAACTGATTTAAGACTAACTAAATTAAATAGAAGAAGCTAACAAGATGGGGGAAATATAATATGTTTGATTTAAAAGAGAGAGTAGCAATTATTACTGGTAGCGGTTCCAAAAAAGGGATTGGACGTACAATCGCCCTGACACTTGCAGAGCAAGGAGCGGCTGTTGTTATAGCAGATATTAATTTTGATGGTGTTCAGGATACAGTAAATGAAATAAAAGAAGCGGGCGGCAAAGCCTTAGGAATAGAGTTAAATGTAACAAGTAAAGATTCTTGCGATGCGATGGTTAAAAAAACACTTGAAGAATTCGGTAGAATTGATATTTTAATTAATAATGCAGGGATTTCTCAAAAGGTTACCGTTCAAGATATGACGCTTGAAGACATTACGAGAGTGTTTAACGTCAATATGTTTGGGTTGTTTCTATGTACGCAAGCAGTATTAGAAACAATGAAAGATCAAAAGTACGGTCGAATTATAAGCCTGTCTTCTGTTTCAGCTAAAAGAGGTGGAGGCGTGTTTGGGGGGCCTCACTATTCGGCATCTAAGGCAGCAGTGCTAGGTTTTTCAAAGAACTTAGCGCGCGAGGTAGCCTTAGATGGCATTACGGTTAACTGTGTAGCTCCTGGATTGGTTAATACAGAAATTTGGAAGTCCCTTCCTGAAGAAGATGCAAAGTCTGTGATTGATAGTATTCCTATGGGTAGACCGGGTGAAGTGAAAGAAATCGCGGCTACAATTGCCTTTTTAGCTTCAAAAGAAGCTTCTTATATTACAGGAGAAGAAATTGATATAAACGGTGGCTCACATATGGATTAATATTCAGGTTCGTTATACAGGCATGCCATTATGGCATGCCTGTATAGCTGTTCATTGATAAAATCATTAGTAAAATGAGAAACTGACTACATCAATAAGGATTTTTTTGCTAGAAGATGCTAGGCTTGTTGCCCCTAAAAATAGAACAGTATATAATAATTATGTCTACTTAATTATGAATAAAATGAGTTAATAATTATAGAGAGAAGTGATTTCCATTAGTTTTAATCCAGTTTCCAATAATAAATTATATATTCAAATTTATAATCAAATTCTTTCTGAAATTCAATCTGGAGCGTTTCAAGTAGGAGATAAGCTCCCTGCTGAAAGGGAGTTGTGTGAACAATTTGGTGTAAGCCGAGTGCCTGTTAGACAAGCCCTTAGCGCCCTAGAATTGAACGGTTTTATTTATTCTCGTCAAGGAGAAGGTGTATACGTTAAAGAGTTTCAAACAGAAGCTGAAAATTCTCAATCAACACTTTTAACGGAATCTACCTCCCCTGAAGACATTGTAGAAGCAAGAATGAACATAGAGCCTCTTATTGTACGTTTTGCAGCTTTGAGAGCTACAGAAGAAGATATTAAGGAACTGCGCGCAACAATTGATAAGATGGAGGAAGAAACGAACGCAGGGGTGTATGTACCTGAAACAGATGAAGCCCTACATAACGGCATAGCGAAGGCTTCTCATAATGATTTATTTATTAGTATTATGGCAGCTATTAGCAATGCAATGAAGCAGCAGGAAATGTGGAAGTTTATAAGAGATCGAACCGTCACTAGACCTGACTATCGAGAAGTTAATTTTAATGAACATAAATTACTTATTAATGCAATTGAACAACATAATGAAGAAGAAGCTGTGAGAATCATGAATTTTCACATGCGAAATTTGTATGATCGCTATTGGAAAGCTTAATTCCAACTAATTTTTTATTAAACTAATACCAAATACAGAGTCAAAAGGCAGCTAAAGTGTAGCTGTCTTTTTGCTGTTAAAAAGACAGCATAAAATGGGCAAGATTCAGTGTTTTCTTTCCAAACAAACTGTATATTTCTTTTCGTTTTTAATAAAATTCAGAAAATATTTAATCTAATAATTATATTGACAATTGATAGGTATGTAAGTACACTGTTTATATAAGGTAACTTAGTATACAAGTAGCTAAATCTATAAAACGGAGGTAATGTAAATCTTAAAATTCATTATTCTTTACATTCTTTACAGCTCGATATTTTTTGAAGAGATTAGCAGAAGGGTTCGAAAATGTAAGCGTTTTTTACCGTTATTGTACATTACAAATGTTTTGGATTATTAGGATAGAAATTAGAAAGTAGATTTATAGTGTTTTCATATCGCTAGTAAGGTTTTGGTGTATGATATTTTCTAATAGTTCTTACTTTTTTAAATGATAAATAATACAGGGGGATACTTCGCTTTTCATTTTTTTATATTTCCATATGAAAGGGATTACAGAAGTAGGGACTAGATTTACTTAGACTTAGAAATAGATCAATCATCTTTTATATAAACTTTTAATTCTTTCTGTCAATTAGCCTAGAGCAAATACTCAGGTCAAAGACCGAAGAACATGAAGAGGAGAAAGATGGTAACCCAGGGAGGAATTATTTTGGATCCAATTAACTTAGAACGTTCAACTACTAAAAAAGTAACGTTAAGGCTCATTCCATTTCTATTTTTATGTTTTACCATATCTATACTTGATCGAGTAAATATTGGGTTTGCTGCATTACAAATGAATGAAGATTTAGGTTTTTCTAATGCTGTTTTTGGATTAGGGGCAGGGATTTTCTTTCTTGGCTATTTTCTTTTAGAGGTACCTGGCAGTGCTATGATGACGAAGGTTGGGGCTAGAAGATGGATTAGTAGAATCATGATTACATGGGCAGTAATTGCTATTTTGATGGCTTTTATCCAAACACCATGGCAGTTTTATACAGCAAGATTTCTTTTAGGAGTTGCTGAAGCTAGCTTTTATCCTTGTATGGTCTTTTATCTAAGTGGTTTTTATCAAACAAAACATCATGCAAAAGCAATTGCTGGATTTATGATTGCGATCCCTGGTGCTAATGCAATAGGATCTCCTCTTTCTACTTATTTATTAGGTATTGACTGGTTAAACATGGCTGGATGGCAGTGGCTTTTCATTTTGGAAGCGATTCCAGCTTTAATCCTAGGTATTATATGTTTCTTCTATCTTGACGATAAGCTTGAGGATGTAAAATGGTTAACTAACGAGGAGAAGAAATGGTTAATCGACGTTACAACAAAAGAGAAGTTAGAAAAACAGGAAGCCAAACACTATACATTTGCTCAGGCCTTAAAAGATCGTGACGTATTAACTCTATCTTTAGGATACTTTTTCTGGATGGTTGGCTACTATGGCATCGTCATGTTTTTACCGACAATTTCAGAAGGGTTATCTAAAACTACTTCTCTTAGTACACATGCTATGGGGTGGATTTTAGGATTAATGTATGTTTGTGCAATGGTAACCATGATGTTGGTTAGTAACCATTCTGACAAGAAAAATGAAAGACGCTTTCACGTAGTTGCTTGTTTAGTAACAAGCGGCGTCGCATTGATTATTAGTAGCTACGTTGCAAGTACGAACATTGTTTTATCATTTGTATTCTTAACGATCAGTCTTTGCGGAGCGTTCGGAGCATATTCTCCGTTTTGGGCAATTCCACCGTCTTTCTTAACGGAAGCTGCTGCTGCAGGTGCCATCGCTCTTATCAATAGTATTGGTAATCTAGGCGGTTTCTTCGGACCATATATCGTGGGATACATCAAAGATCTAACAGGATCTTTTAATGCTAGTATGACATTTCTAGGTATTAGCATGTTCGTAGCGTCCTTTATCGTAGCTTTTTTATTAAAACAATCAGGAAGAGCTATTAAAAAAAATACAGTCGATCGATTAGAAAAAACTAGTTGATTCTTGTTTGAAAGAAATTTGTACTACTAGGAGGGGCCGACAATTAGTTTCTAGAGGCTGTCGGCCAACTTTCTTACATGGATAAGAATAACAGGGGTGTATGGCAATGATGAAGCTAGGAGTTTTAACAAGTGGCGGAGACGCTCCAGGAATGAATGCTGCTATTAGAGCAGTAGTAAAAACAGCTGATTATCATAACATAGAGGTAATGGGAATCGAGGGTGGTTACCAAGGTTTAATAGAAGGTAAACTTCATAGATTAACCTCTACGGATGTAGACTACATTGCGGATAAAGGAGGGACATTTTTAAAAACCTCCCGTTGCGCAGAATTTATGAAAGAGTCGGGCAGAATAAAAGCCTTAAGTATATTAAAGGATTATGGAATTAATCATTTAGTAGTAATCGGCGGTGAAGGCTCTTTTAAAGGGACACAGAAATTACACGAATTAGGTGTAAATGTCATTGGTATACCGGCAACGATTGATAATGATTTATCTTACACAGATTATTCACTTGGATTTGATACTACTTTAAATACGATATTAGAGTGCCTCGGTAAAATTAAGGATACAGATTTATCTCATGAAAAGACGACGATTGTGGAAGTAATGGGAAGATATTGCGGCGATTTAGCCCTGTACTCTGCTTTAGCAGGCGCAGGAGAAATTATCTCGACACCGGAAAGAAAATTAAGTTTTGAAGAGATATGTTCCAAACTGAACGAGAAAATTAAAAGTGGCAAAAAAGATAACCTAATCCTAATTACTGAAAAAATGTACGATATTCAAGACCTACAAAAATATGTTGAGGATCGATTAGATGTTAGCGTAAGGACAAGTATATTAGGTTTCATTCAAAGAGGAGGGCAGCCATCCGCATTTGATCGTATATTAGCAAGTAAAATGGGGGTTACAGCAGTAGAATTATTACTAAAAGGGTATTCTGGTAGAGCCGTAGGAATTAAAGAAAATGACTTGATTAATGTAGATATTGAAAAAGTTCATTCGAAATTATCTAGTAATGATGATAAATACAGCTTACTGGATACCATTCTAGCTTAAGGATATCTTTTCTAACATACAATGATTTATCAAAATAGAGATAAAACGAATTTGTCTCTAAAGAAATGTATTTGAATACAAACGAATTTTTCTAATAAAAAGGAGGAAATAGACATGAATAAGCAGGTTAATGTAAAACAGGGAACTATCGTTTGTCAAGTATGTGGGAAAGTTATTGAGAATGTAGACAACTCTGAAGGGGTTAAAACATGGTACGGGAAGTGTTCTGAGGATTGTTCTAGGAAATAACGTATCGGTAAAAAGAGACTCCAAAAATCATTAGAATTTTAATTAAGACTATAGCTGAACGAGGAGAGTAATCTTATGAAAGTCATAATTGCTTCAGATCATGGCGGAATAAACATTCGTAAAGAGATTATAAATCTGCTAGGTGAAATGTCCATAATCTATGAAGATCTAGGCTGTGAATGCAGCAGTTCAGTCGATTATCCGGACTATGCGATTCCAGTTGCCAAAAGAGTAGCAAATGGAGAAGCCGATTTTGGAATTTTAATCTGCGGTACGGGAATTGGCATGAGTATTGCCGCTAACAAAGTAAAAGGAATTCGTTGCGCACTCGTTCATGACGTTTTTTCAGCTAAAATGACGCGTGAACATAACGATACGAACATTTTAGCTATGGGGGAACGAGTAATTGGACCAGGTTTAGCTCGCGAAATTACGAAGACTTGGTTAACAACCCAATTTGTCGGGGGCCGTCATGAAAATCGCATCTGTAAAATTACAGAATACGAAAATGTATCAGAATCTTCTCTTGAAAGAAAATAAAGACAGAAAAGGCAAGAATCAATTTGATTCTTGCCCCTTCCTATTATTTCACTTACTGATATGATGATTATATATCCTATCAGAATAGCGAAACTAACCATTCCAATTCTCATACCAGTTAACCTTCCGTAAAAGCAGCTTATTATGACAACACTGAGACTAATTATTTTTGCAATTAAAATAGATATAATAAAATATGCCTGATTTATTCTTGGGAGTTAAAGAAGTTTGTTTGCTGATGAAGAAATCTGTACGGTTAGTATCTATATATAGGAGGAAGCGAATATGCAGGATAAAACGATTATAACAAAAGTTATGGCTTACATAACTAGATTTAATGGTCATCATACAGAGTTATTAGTTTACAAACACAAAGATTATCGAGAAGCAGGAGTTCAAGTTCCAGCAGGTACTGTAGAACAGGGAGAAACAATTGAAGAAGCTTTATATAGGGAGGTCAAAGAAGAATCTGGATTAATGGAGTTTTTATCAGTAACAAAATTGACAACATATGTTTATCATCATGAAGGTAAAAGTCAGTATCATGAACGACATGTTTTTCATTTAGCAGTTAGCGAAGAAGTTCCAGAACACTGGGAACATGAGGTTAATTCTGAAGGTGAAGATGCAGGACTAATCTTTTCGTATTATTGGGTTCCTATTCAAGCTGTTCCCAAACTAGCTGTAAATCAAGATGATTGCATTAATCAGTTATTTTCATAGTTCTAAATTTATTAATAAGAGAAATATGCAGGTATCAAAGAGAATAAAAGTAATTTTATATTACATCAAACCGTCCAGATATATAGCAAAGGAGAATAGGAAACATGCTTAATCAATTAAAGCTGTGGGCTAAAAAGTTAAAAAAGCAGCTATTTATCTTATACTTAGCTTATAAAGATGAACGAGTATCTTGGTATACCAAAGTATTTACTGCTTGTGTTGTTGCATATGCCTTCAGTCCAATCGATTTAATTCCTGATTTTATACCGGTTTTAGGCTATATTGACGATATAATCATTGTTCCTTTAGGAATTATGCTTGCTTTGAAGATGCTACCTACAAGTATTATAGAGGACTGCGCAATAAAAGCAGAAGAGCTCATTCAAAATGAACGACCTAAAAATTGGGTTGCGGGTTCAATTATTATCATAGTATGGCTACTTATTTTTACGTGGAGCTGTTTTACTGTTTTTAAATTATTAAATTGAATGAACTCTTATCAAGAAAAAATATATTAGGTTTACTATCGATCGTTATGATACAAAATGGTAAATGATATATATAATTGAAAGGAGTACATTAGAGCAAATGCAGCAAATTGATATCCAAGAAAAAAAGATAGACAGAGCTCTCTTTCAATTTGTTTTCCCTTTTTCCTTAAAGCAAGGAACAGAATCTACTATCTCCTCTTTTTTAAAAAAGAGCGGATTTAAGCTATTTCAGTTAAATCAACTAGAAGACGAATGTGCATATTACGGCGATTTTAAAGTCTCACATCGTGATATGGAGGCGTATTATTTGTCTTTCACTAATAAGATACTCTTTCCACATTCAGAAAAAGAAAAAGGCCTTCATAGATATTCAAAACCTTTAAATATAAGAGGTAAGTTAATTACAGATACAGAGTGCATTCCTTTTCAAATACACTCTGTTGATTTAACTACATGTCCTTATGAACTTGGGTTTTTAACCATTCGAACTGAGTTGAAACCCTTTACGTCTATGTCATTGTCTCATTCTTTAGAATTCGCAGATCGCTTTCACGTATTAGAACCACGAACACGAAAAGATAGCAGTACAAAAATTGAATGCGATGGCAAGATATACAAGGGAGCAGGGGAATTTG
This sequence comes from Priestia sp. MDV22-iso46, assembly GCF_058629175.1. Lineage (NCBI taxonomy): Bacteria > Bacillati > Bacillota > Bacilli > Caryophanales > Bacillaceae > Priestia > Priestia sp. MDV22-iso46. The sequence continues at coordinate 1,309,653 of NZ_JBZVWT010000001.1, read as the reverse complement.
TATTTAACAACCTCTCTGAGGGGCTCTCCCGCTTTTTTGAAGGTGATTCAAAGGAAAATTCTTATTTTGAAACCTTTTCTTTTTTTGAAGATGAAAGAATGTATGTCCAATCTTTAGTGGCATTAGAGAAAAATGAAAAAATCGATGTAGTTGATGTTTATCGAATGGGAAGTCTTTGCGGCTTAACTGTAGAGGGGAAGCCATATGTTCATGCTAATAACCTTCCTTACATTCAAGATTATTTACAAAAACATGCTTATCAGCGCTGGGCTCCTAGCACTTATTTTCTGATAGAAGAACATATTTTTACTTGTATAACGATTCAAGATGAACGTACAACTCCTGATCTAGCTAATCAGTTTTATGGAGAATTTTACTACGGGCTTGTATTAAATCTTTTTCACAAGATCGTTTTATTAAAATTAGCTAATACCTATACAGAGCTAAATATTGAAAAAGACGTGAAAGAAATGAAAAATTAATTTATTCCATTAATTCGTTTACCGCCAATTATTTTTCGCTTGAAATAGTATCTCAGTCCCGAAGCCGTGATATTTTCTATCTTCTTAGGAAAAATTTCAATATTGAGTTGTTATATAAGGAAGCTAAACAATCTCTAGAGAGTTTATTTAGATACCAGGAAAACGTTAACGCGAAAAAAGACAGCCTGTTATTGCTGATTTTGACTCTTTATTCCGTAGTAGGTCAAATGCTTGGAATGGGGCTTGTAGTAAATGATTTTATCGGAAAAATCACATGGAGAAATATACTTGCGTACAATCCTGTAGAATATTTTGCATTAATCCTGGCAGCTAGCGGTGTCATAATTTCTCTGATACTAGGTATACAAAGTTTATATCAATGGATAATTGACCAAAGAAATCGAAAAAAATGGGTGAAACAAACTGTATTATCTTCAACAAAGGAATGAGAGCAGTCCTTTATTTCCTCCATATTTATCTTAAAACAGAAACAACGATCGTATAGCCCATAATTGATAACCATAGGTATCAATTATGGGCTAATTTATCTCTATGCCTTTTTAAAAAATGTTCAGCTATATCGCTTTACAATTAAAAATAAATGTTGAAATTGAGCTAATTATCCGTTTTTTTAGTGTGTTTTTTTACTATCCATTTCTTATAGATGTAGTGTAAGAGGAAGCCTCTGTACTGATTTATAATATAGTAACTAACAATATAGAGTATACTTCCAAACAAAAAGCTATTAAGCAACATTCCCGTTAAAAAATTCTTTCCTACTTTCGCTCCTAGTTCTAGTCGGTTGTCCAAATTTTCATCTGCACTTTGAAATAAAGTTTGATCAAGGTCGATTGGAAATATATATCCTCCCACTACTGTATTCAAGTAAAACATCAACGGAAAGGCCCACATAAAAAACATTCCACCAATGAGACCTGCTATGCTGTTTCCTTTACATAATTTAGCTAAACCTACGGATATTATAAGGCCCAATCCAAAGGTAGGAACAAAGTTCACAACAGAACCTAGACTAAAACCTAGCGCAACTTTATGTGAATGATCTTTTAATCTTAATAGTTTAATAAGTAAGTATTTAAACCGGCGCTTCAAAAATATTAATTTGCTCACATTATTCCTCCTATCTCTTCGCGCTGGCATCCTATCTTTCCTTTTGGTGTCCACCATTACAGAAAGGTGTTTTATTGTATTCAAGATTTAGCGTCACATAATTAAAAAGAAAAATGAGATTCAAGAACAACAGGTTTAACCATTATAAGTATATTTATACTTTATATGACAAAACAAATAATTACCTCCTAATAAATCAAGTGATTTTTGAAAATGTCACAAAAAATTCATAAATAGGTTGCTTCTTTTCTCTTTCTCCCTGCTAAAATTTTATAGTCAAGAACAAGAAAAATATAACATCGGGGGATATACTTAGTGAAAAAGATAATTTCTTCATTAGCTCTATGCTCGTCATTGATTGTTTTACCAACAATAAGCCAGGCAGCTTTAGGAGACAAGCTATTAAAAGAAGGTATGACAGATCCAGACGTAAAAGAATTACAGGATGTTTTAAGACAGAAGGGGATATTTTCAGCTACTTCGACTGGCTATTTTGGTTCAATTACAAAAGATTCAGTTTTAAGCTTTCAGCGTTCTCATAGTTTAACCGCTGATGGAATTGTAGGATCTAATACATATCAAGCGTTAATAGGTAATTCAACAAGTACGGTTACAAACGGTACACTTTTAAAATATGGAATGACTAGTAATGAAGTTGAAAAAGTACAGCAACTGTTAAAGGACAAAGGTTACTTTAACGCCACACCAACAGGATATTTTGGTACAGTTACTCAAACTGCGGTTATGAATTTCCAACGGGATCATGGCTTAGCCGTGGATGGAATAGTAGGTCCGGCTACTTTAAATGCCTTAAATAACGCATCTAGCAGCTCCACTGGTTCTTCAACTGTCAATAGTTCAACGCAAGCGACAGCTAGTGATATTGTTGCTTATTCCAAAAAATTCATAGGCGTACCATATGTTTGGGGAGGAACGTCTCCGAGTGGTTTCGATTGCAGTGGTTTCATTTATTATGTATTTAAAAATGGAGGTGGAGTAACTGTACCGCGAACAGTAGCTACCTTGTATCAGTCAGGAAAAAATACATCTACTCCAAATGTAGGAGATATTGTGTTCTTTGATACTACTGGAGGTCCTTCACATGCTGGAATTTATATTGGAAACGGGCAGTTTATTCATGCTGGAAGTTCAACTGGTGTAACTATTGCATCGTTAAGCAATTCTTACTGGGCACCTCGTTATTTAGGAAGTAAATCTGTCTTCTAATAAACTACAAAGCACTAGTTACCAAGAACGAGAAGGCTAAGATCAAGGTTAAGAATTAAAATTTTTTTGGAGATTACCTTTTTATTTTTATGAATATTGAGCTTTATGATACGATATGAAGTGAACTTTTTAAATGAGGGTCTATATGCAAAAAATTAAAGGTAAAAGGATAAAAATTAGTATATTTATGCTGGGATTAGGGATTATTTTTTTTCTGTTTGCCGGGAAAGAGCTTGTGGTAAACGAAAAGCCGGTAAAATCTGACGTGATTATTGTGTTAAGTGGTGATAATGATCGACTGGAGAAGGGAATTGAATTATATAAAAAAGGCTATGCGGCTCATTTAATCCTTTCGAATGGTCAAGAGAATAATTTTTATCATCAAGCCAAGGAATCAGGGATACCTGAGGATTCAATTATATTAGAAAATCACGCTACAAGTACTACGGAAAACGCTAAATTCACAAAAAGGCTAATGATGAACTATCATTTTCAATCCGCTATCGTTGTTTCTTCCAACTATCATATGAAAAGGGCAGAAAAAAACTTTAATAAAGAATTTAAGGATACCCAAATACAATTAACCTATTGTTCTAGTGGAAGTCGCTATTATAATCCACAGAGGTGGTGGGAAACTGCTTTAAATAGAAAAGTTACCTACACAGAATACGTCAAGCTTATTGGCAATTATTTTGGTTTTAGCGGAAAGAAATCTAAAGAATTATTAAGAGAATTTATCTAACAAAATCGTATAAAAAGTCCATAGGGGATGCCTCTATGGACTTTTTGCTATTTAAAATTACGCGTAGTTGAACGTAATCTTGTAAGCTCATATGAAACGGAATGATAATGGATTACTTGTTTAACATAAAGGAAAGCACGGTGCCCCATATAAAGATTACTAAATAGAATAATCTTTGCAGCAGACCGGTAGGCATAGGAACAAAAAATACAAGCATGATGAGTATGAGGATGACTAGTAAGGAGACTAAACAGCCATAAGTCCAATACTTGCCGCTGGTTAAAGAGGATGCATATATCCAAAGACCAGCTAAAACAGTGATCATGCCAAGTTGAGCGAATATTGAATGCCAAAATAAATTTATATCAGCCGGTATAAAGCCTGAAACAATGTTACCTAAAGCTAATATAAGAATAAAAGCTGTTGCTAGTTGGGTTATTTTTGTTTTCTTTAGGTTTTGTGAAATGTACAGAACACCAATTGAAAGTGTTAATCCGTTTATAATAAACAATACGTTCATCCAGAAATGGTCAGGAGAGCAAATTTCATGAGGTGCAATTGAATAGGTGTAGGTTCCACAAGAAGTTACGCCAAGATCACTCATTGCGTGATTTAAAACACTGTAGGGAGCAGTTGAAGTCAAAATAAAGAAAGGTTCAACTAAAAAATACAAGCAAGTAGTAAACCAGCTTAAAATGCCAACCTTTTTTGATATATACAGAATCATCACCTCTTAAAAAGCGTTATATACGAATTATATATCCAAATAATGTTAAACAGGATGGTCTTGAAGCCTATTTTTATGTAGGGCTTGAGGTTGATGTGAGGAGGGAGGACAAAGTGTTTAAACTTAGAGATGCTTATAGTAGGTTAAGAATAGAAGGACCTCTTTACTAATTTTTTGTAGGAGTAAAGAGGTCCAAAAGCGTCTTAATTAGAAATGAATAGATGCTGATTATGCACCCATACGTAAAGTTAATGTATTCTAAACGCGGTGAAATTCAGGACGTTTTCTCTAGAATTTTATAATCTGATGTTTTTTGAATATCTACATCATATTCATGTGCAAATCTTTCTAATTCCTTAAAAACATTTGGTGGATTAAATAATGCTATTCGCATATTCCACCTGTTTTCTACTTTTACTACTGCTAATTTTGTTTTCCAACTTAACCGTTTAAATACAATTTTTTTAATGTCCGTTGGTTTAACGGTTTTTGCATATACTTTAAACCATAATATATATGTTCCATAGGTTAAAGTATCTTTGTCTATCTGAAATTCATATCCGAGGAAAAGGGAAAGAAACGAACAAAGGATAGCAAAAAGAAGTAAAAAATCAAGTGCTTTATATTGAACTGCTTGAATGAGTAATAAATTATTTAAAAGTAATAAAGGAAAAACAATAGTTTTTTGAGCAGTAGCTTTAAATAACATAGAATCTCCTTTCTTTAGTAAATAAGCCAACTGGTTTTTTCTATGATATTATTTAAGTGTTAATTTAGATTAGATTTATATTAGGAGGTTTTTTACATGTATAACACCATTTCAGATTTTATCAAAGAATGGAACAGCGAAGCCACGCTAACTCAAAAAGTTTTGGATAGCTTGACAGATGATTCGTTGAAACAACAAGTTTACCCTGAAGGACGTACGTTAGGAAGAATCGCTTGGCATTTTACAACAAATGTTCCAGATTACCTAACTGAGTTTGGATTAAGTATAGACAGGATAGAAAGTACAGCAAGCGTTCCATCTTCTGCCCAGGAAATCGCTATAACCTTCAAAAATGTAAGTTCTCACGCTGCTAAAATTATTGAACAGCAATGGACAGATGAATCTTTAGAACATACGCAAGAAGCGTTTGGTAGAAAGCAATCAAATGCGGCAATCTTAATGGGACTAATCAAGCATATTGTTCATCACCGAGGTCAAATTACAGTTCTTATGCGTCAAGCAGGCCTAAAACCTGCTGGAGTTTATGGACCTCCAAAAGAAGATTGGGTTCATTTAGGTGTGGAAAACCCACCGCTTTAATAATATCAGGTAAATCAAAGAGAGGCTGTCCACAGAAAATACTATAAAATTATTTTCCGGACAACCTCTCTTTACGTAAAACCTAATTAATCAGTTAGTACTTACTCTGAAAAAGCCTTTGAATAATGCACAACACCTTGCACATTTTTTAGTGATTCCTCTGTTAACTCTAGGGTCATAAAGAATTCTTCAGGTACGTCAAATGGAGCATATATATTCCATGAGCTAGCTGGTTTAAATCCAAACTTTGGATAGTAATCTTTGTGTCCTAAAACGATTACTGAATCATAACCAAGCTCTTTTGCACGTTTTAACGCAGCGTGTATTAATCGGCTCCCAACTCCTCGTTTCTGGTACTGGGGTGCAACTGAAACTGGAGCAAGTGCCAAAGAATCGATAGAGTTATCACCATCTATAATTGTTATCTTAGATAAAAGAATATGACCTATAATATCTCGATTCTGATTGAATGCGACTAATGAAAGTTCAGGAATAAAGGCATCTGACTTTCTAATCCGTTTTACAAGTAAATGTTCTTTCTTATCGCTGTATTCTTCATTTAAAAAAAGCGCTTTTCACAACTTCTTCAGTTTTATTATATTCTTCAGTGAGTTCTTGTTTAATTAAGATATCCATAATTAGTATGTATATATTTTATAGTGTTATATTTTATGAGTCCACCTTTAATACATAATATTTGTAAATTATATATGGTAAAATATACTATATATGTTAAATTAGAGTGTGTAAAGAAGGGGTAATATCAGATGTTGCACGTATTATTTATATGTTTAGTAAGCTGCTTCATTATTTATATTGGAAAACGTGTATGGAAAAAAGGTAATACTAATTTCATTGCTGGGTATGGAAAGATATTTACACCTAAGGATGAAAAACAGCTCGCTAAAGGAATTGGCCTTATTATTATGTTATTTGGCTTTGAATCTATAATATTTTCTATTCTCTCTTTGTTTTTTGAAGGGCTTGGCTTTTATTATGGATTGCTGATTGCATTAAACTTCTTCGCTATATTTGGACTTATGATAAAGGATCAGGTGCAGGGAAAATCCTAAGGGGGAGAAAAAGATTAATAAAAATATTCGGCTTATGATTGGTTTAATCAGCACTATTATCCTGTGTTTTTATGGAGTAAGAGGTTTATTCATACATGAAATAATACCGTTTTTTTCTTATCTCTTTGCGGTAGGTGGAGCTATTTCCACCATTGCTCTTATCTGGGAATTAAAAAGGAAGGATGCAGCTTAAATTGAAAGGAGTCATGATGTGAAATACGATAATATGTTTAACACAAAGCCTTTAAGTGATACATATGGAAATTATGAGTGCACGGAGATGGCTGATCAAACAAAGTATGACTCTAAGAAATATTTTAGAGCCTTTGGTAAAACACAAAATGGGGATTTTGTTTATGCTATTAAAGGTGATCCTAAGCATAAACAAGCGCTGCTAATTGAAAACACGGAGATGCCTGTGTGGTTTTTGTATTCTCGTCAATAAAGGTGCTAAAGTGTCTACAAAATCCATTATGTTAATTAAAGAGGATGTATTATTTTTCTCTTGAAATATAGTTGGAATAAAGAAGGGGCTGCATTATGAAAAAGTTCTCTCTTAGTTTATTTATTGCTTTTCTAGTATTTATAATTTCAGCTTGTTCAAATACACAGTATGTAAACAATGTCGAGCACTTAAAATTACAAAAAACAGAGGTAAGGCTAACAGATGATAAAAAAATCGTTGGGGAGATGATAGTACCTGATAAAAAGAATAAAAGTAAACGTATCGTTCCAACCGAGTTATACTATACATTCACGATGGAAAACACGTCCAATAATATTATGGCTCTCTCTGATCTTGATAAAACAAAACTTCGCATAGAACCAGATAAGGAGTTAGTGTCAGCTGTAAAAGAAGCAATTGGTTCAAATATTTATGATATGGATAACAGTAAGTTAGGGTTTGGTATGAGTATAGGAGAGATCCTATCTAAAGGAACCAGTAAATTTACTCTTAATTATACCTTAGGAGCAAAACAAAAAAATAATGAATTACCTCTTTTGCCAACTGAAGAAAAACTAAAAAAGTTACAAGCTAATGCGTTAAAGGGTACACTCATTATCTCCCAAGATGGAAAGGATATTGCCAAATTCAGATTAGATTCAAGTCAATAAACATGATTTTAAATTTAAATAGGCTAATAGCTTGCTAACTCTGACGATATACAGAGTTAGCGGACTATTGTTTTTATATTTAAGCGCTTGTAGGTGGATTTATTTTATATAGCTTTTTTAACCAAAAATAAAATTGATTAGCCTTACTTATTTAGTTATAATAAGCGCTCGAATAATTTCATTCCAATAGTATTTGAAGTTTTTTTCACCTATATCTTTTTGTGTTAAACTGATTGATTCCTTTTTATTCTCTTTTCTTGTAGTCATTATGATTTCCCCTTATCTCTTTATATTTAGTATATTGTGGTTTGATTTACCATATTTTATAATGAAATTAGCAATCGTTACAGATGAACATTACGATTGAATCAATCGGAATATCCGATTATACAGAGGTGAGGACAATCGAAATAAAACAACTAATTACATTTAAAACAGCTGCAGAAAATTTAAATTTTACATATACAGCTAAAATTTTGAACTTTGCTCAATCAAGCGTTACCGCTCAAATAAAAGCTCTTGAGAATGAACTTGAAACGCCTTTATTTGAACGTTTAGGGAAACGCTTGGTTTTAACAGAGGCAGGTAGAGAATTTAAAAGATACGCTGATAAAATGATTCAATTGACTAAGGAAGCAAAAAACGCTGTAAGTGGAGTGGAGGAGCCTGCGGGTACACTTATTATTGGATCTTCTGAAAGCCAGTGCACGTATAGGTTACCTCCAATATTAAAAGAGTTTAAGGATCAATTTCCAAAGGTTAAAATGATTTTTAAGCCCATTTACTCTCAAGCACAAACAAGAGCGCAGCTACTAGACGGCACTCTTGATATCGCCTTTACAATGGAGCCTATTCAGCATCATGATGCAAATCTACATACACAATGTCTTGTTGCAGAAGACTTAAAAATTATTGCTTCTCCTCAGCATCCTTTAGCTGATAAAGCGGATATCTACTTAGAAGAGCTTGAAAATGAGACTCTTTTGTATACTGAGTCGGGGTGTTCATACCGGGTAGTATTGGAAAACTTGTTTCGCGAGGCGGGTATTTGTACATCAACTAAATTTGAATTTGCAAGCGTGGAAGCTATTAAGCAATGCGTCATGCTAGATTTAGGTATTGCCATATTGCCCGAAGTAGTAGTAAAAGGAGAGCTTGAGAAAGGCATATTAAAAGAATTGGCTTGTACTAAAGTTGATACGCCTCTTTATACACAAATGTTTTGGCATAAAGATAAATTTATGTCTCTTCCTTTACAATCTTTTATTCAATTGGCTTGCAGTACTTTTGGTTTAAATTATATAGGTATCGAAAGTAAAAAACTCTAGGTGCATTATGCTGACTAAAGAATTAAATAGGATCCATAAAATAATCTAATATCTTTCCCAATAAGATAAGAGGTGAAGGAAATCTTCATTCCTTCACTAATATATAGATGAACCTTAATAAACTAGATTTTAATTGGTGAAATCTGAGTTAGGAGTTGATCTGATTTGGAAATGAGAGTAAATCAAATCGAACTAAATGGTTTAACATTTCAATATCGAGAGGCGGGTGAAGCTTCAGCACCCGCCATTATTGCACTTCACGCTTTGGGAATGAGTGCAGAGTCTTGGGATGAAGTAGCAGCTGTATTAGGGAAGGAATATTGGTTTTTAGCTTTAGATCAGCGAGGACACGGTGGAAGTGAGAGAACCGGCACCTATACGTTTGAACTTATGTGCGATGACTTATTTCAGTTTGTAAATGCGATGAATTTGGAGAGCTTTACGTTGATTGGGCATTCTATGGGTGGGACGGTGTCCTATCTTTTTTCTGAAACATTTCCAGAAAGGGTAGATCAATTGATTGTTGAAGACACTCCTCCACCTTTTACAGGAGAAAAGTTTGAAACTCCTGCCAAACCGCCTGGTTCTTTACCGTTTGACTGGGAGGTTGTACCTTCAATTCTTCAACAGTTAAACAACCCCAATCCTAAATGGTGGGGAAGTCTTACAGAGATAATTGCACCTACTCTCATCATAGGAGGAGGATCCAGCCATATTCCTCAAGATAAATTACAGGAAGTTTCTAAGCGCATTCCAAATTGTAAATTAGTAACGATAGAAGGGGCTGGACATGAGGTGCATGTAGGAAACTTATCCGCTTTTTTAACTGCTGTGAAAAGCTTCCTTGCTTCGTGACTTTCTGGATCTTTTATTTAATTTGAAAGACTGTTTAAGTAAATAGCATTTTTAAAAGTTATTAAACTTTTATAGAAAGGGAGACTATACGTTAGTCTCCCTTTTAATCTGTACATATGTTAATATATATCTTATATGTAATAAAATTCATAATTAAATAATTTTTATGGAAGATAAATAAATGCCTTTTAATAGTTATAGGGAATGCTATAACTCATTAAATGAGCATTTTTGAAAGGAGAAGAATTTCTTGTTGAAATTTATAGAAAAAGGTTTTTTCTATGGCCTTATTTTAGGAGGATCAATGGGTTCTTTGTAATCCCATATAAAGAAGTTGAATCAGTCGGTGATGGTGCAACAGAAACAACTTATTTAAACCTTAGTGATTTTATTATTCATTTAATTCGTTTTAGGGTAGTGATATTAAATAGCTTTATGTTAAAATTTGTATATGGGATGTAAAAACACAATTCGGTTGGTAGTCCGGATGCATTAATATATTAATGTCAGTGACCTTCCCCTCCTCGGGATGTCCATCATTTCATAGTATGTTTAGAGGAGGGAATCGTTATGTCACTAACGATTTACCATGATGGTCAGTTTTGGGTAGGAATTATTGAAGTTGTAGAAGGCGGTAAGTTAAAAGCATTTCGTTATGTGTTTGGAGCAGAACCAAAAGATACAGAGATATTAGACTTTATTAATTCCAGATTGCTAGAGGTGATCAATCAATCAGTTCATACAGGTCTTGATGTGAAAATAAAATCTAATAAAAAGGTAAATCCAAAACGCTTACAGCGCCAAGTAGCAAAAGAGATAAATAATGTTGGTATTTCGACTAAAGCTCAAGAAGCCGTGAAGAAGGAGTACGAAGAAAAGAAAAAAGGTAGAAAAAAGAAAGCTAAACAATATCGTGAAGAGCTGAAGGAACAAAAGTATTTTATAAGAAAACAAAAGGCAAAAGCCAAGCACAAAGGCAAATAGAAAACAAATAAAGAGCCTTGCATAAGGCTCTTTATTTGTTATTATTTTTTTATGATAGGAACATTCTTAAAGAATTGTTGTCGAATAGCTGCCGATTTAGCTGTTTTATTTATCTTTTCTTTATTATGATCTATAAATTGCTGTGCTTTTTCTTTATCAAATAACTCATTGCTATCTGGTAAAGTTTGAATGTTTTTGGAAATGAATTGTTTCATTTCTTGCCTAGATACTGAGAATTTCTGATCATCTATTTTAAAACTGTACCCTCCAGCATTAGGTATTAGTATCGTTAAATAAATAGCATTATAAAGAAAGTTTTTCTCAAGTGTATCCTTACCGTCGAACCAATATTTTAATATTTCATCTTCTGATAAAGAGCCCTCTTTAGTACCATACATTATTTTTGGTGTTTTATTATGTAAATCAATTTCTTTAAATGTTTCTCCTCCAGGCAACGCCCCTATGATAGCTACTACGTTAGAATTATCTCCAACATAAGTTCCACTGTGATCTTTAAGTTTTTTTACATCAACATTGTTAATACTTGTGACTTCTTCTTTTTGAGAACAGCCTGTTATGCTTACAAGGATTAATAAGATTAAACAAAAAAACACCTTAAAATATTTCATAAAAACCTCCATTTTATTACTTAAATAACTTTATATGGATATTATAAGGAATATCAGTGTATCGTAAATGTGATGTTTTGAAAAGGTGTAGGTAGTTTTGTACAAAACACCCTTTGCTGTAGGGGATGTTTTGTCTACTGTCAGTAGAAGAAAATTTGAAACATAAAAAGACCTCAAAGCTTTCTTAAAAAAGCGCTTTGAAGTCTTCATGTCTCTTGGTTTACTTAGATAAAAATCAATTGAATTTTCTTCTGAATTAACGACTTTCCTTTTGGTTTTAGTATGCAAACCAGTTTATTTTTAGGAGCTAATCCCTACAATTGATTGGATAATTTGTTCCCAGTCCTCGCTATGAACTTCATGTCCTGTACCTTCAAGAGCTATTAATTTAGCATGAGAAATAGCTTTTGCAAGAGCAAGCCCATGTTCATACGGCAGTGCGGGGTCTTTTGTTCCATGAATGATCAGCGTAGGTATGTTAATTTCACTCAGCCTGTCATAATATTGTCCGCCTCCTTGAAGCAAAGCATGATTAAATCTACTCGGCAGCTGTTTAGCACGGGCAGCTTCTCTTTCTGCTAGCTTATACATTCTTTCCTCTTCATAAGGTTTTGTCCCACTTAAAATTTCCCATCCACCTGCAAGGTAGGGAACGGTTTCCTCTTGATTTGACCAGTCTATGGAAGTGCTCTTCGTGTGGTAATCAAGTATCTGCTGATCCATTGGGGGCAATTTTTCCGCCTCCGTTCCAAATACGCTTGATGCAATTAAAGTAAGGGAGTCTATGCGATCCGGATATCTAAGAGCAAGAATCTGACCTATCATTCCGCCCAAAGACATTCCAACAATATGAGCTTTTTCTATAGAATAAGCGTCTAAAACACCAATTGCGTCATCAGCCATATCCGTTATTGTATAGTTAGAAGTACCGGGTGGATAAGTGGTAGATCGCCCTAAATCACGATGGTCGTAACGAATAACAAATCTCTCCCGTTCGGCAAGACGAAGACAGAAGTCTTCATCCCACCAATCTAACGAAGACATTGCTCCCATTATTAGCAGTACAGCCGGGTTGTTAGGGTTTCCAAAACTTTCTGTACAAATTTCCACGTTGTTAATTTTCAGTATCTGTTCATTCATTCGTGTACCTCCTTTTAAATGTTAGAGAAATGAAAAGCAGCCCTTTATTAAGTTCTCTAAAATAAGGATATTTCCTTTTGAAATTTTATTTAGGAAATCCATTATTCTGTCTATCTCTTTACCTTTTTACTAAAAAGTAAAATATAACGTTCTTAAAAATGTAACTAAGGAAAGAGCCTAAACTTGTTGGAGACTAGGGGGGATTCAGCTTGTACTGTCTGTAACATGTTGATAAGGCAGGAAAGTTGAATGCATGTATGGAAAAATACTTATGTGAGGTGAAATAAGAATGAATGATTAATATGGAGAAAATACCTTTTAAACTTTAATTACATTTTTTCATTTATTACAACTTGATAGATTAATATACATATACAGGATTGCTGAATTCGTGTGCTATTGGTGAGCATATGAATTCAACGTTCTCATGAGGAGATGCTTTATGAAGCGGTTAATAAATAAAATTGCAGTTGTTACTGGTGCTAGTCGGGCAAAAGGTATTGGTACTGAAATATGCAGGGAATTAGCTAGAGAAGGCGCAGATATTTTTTTCACTCATTGGTCAAAGTATGATCGTTTAATGGATTATTGCAATGAAGATGATTTTAAATGGTCGAAACATCTTATGGAAGAGATTCGCAGTCTGGGAGTGCGATGTGAATCAATGGAATTGGATTTATCGCAACCCGATGCACCAAGAAAGCTGCTTGATGAAGTTCAAAACAAACTAGGTTCTCCATCAATCCTTGTAAATAACGCAACACATTCTGTGGACGTAGATTTTCGTTCTATAGATGCTGATATTCTTAATGCTCATTATAACGTGAATGTTAGAGGTACGTGTCTTTTGACTGTTGAGTTTGCACGTCTAATAGAAGGTAAGCATGGCGGTCGAATTATTAATATGGTTTCAGGTCAAGATAAGTCACCTGAGCCTGGGAATTTGGCTTATGTTGCAACGAAAGGGGCTGTTTCTACGTTTACTAAATCAGTTGCTATTGAATTAGCACCTCTTAAAATTACTGTTAATGCTGTAGATCCTGGACCAACTAACACTGGCTGGATGAGCAGTGAGTTAAAGGAAGAGTTACTGCCAAAGTTCCCGATGGGGCGACTTGGTGAGCCCCGGGATGCCGCAAAATTAGTTATCTTTTTAGCAAGTGAAGAATCAGAATGGATTACCGGACAAATTATTCACTCAGATGGAGGCTTTTGGTGATTTAACATAGTAGCGGCCTTCCACTTTTTAGCGGATTTTTGTATGAAACAAGCAGTTAAAAGGATCTTCGAATGAAGATTCTTTTTTTATTATAATGTAACGTAACATGACGATAACCGAGTTTCTACAACTTATCAGTCAGTCCCAAAGGATTGTTGATGGGCTACAAAAGAAAAAGTACGGGCTTTTCTAAATCATCAGTAGTAAAATGAGATATTTCATTTATGACGAATGCTTTATCATTTTCACTTATTGACGACAAATAGGATATATTCAGGAGGAATGTTTATATGTCAAGCTTTGAGGACGAAGAAGTGCTAATAGGAGGGAATGTCTCTAACGTTTATCGCTCGGGAGATACTGTACGACGAGAATTAAAATCAGATAGTCATAAATTTCATAAGCTATTAAAGCATTTAGAGAACAAAGGTTTTAGTTATGCACCAAAATTTTTAGGCATTGATGAAAAAGGGAGAGAGGTCTTGTCATTTATTGAAGGTGAAGCTGGTAATTATCCCTTGAAGAAATATATGTGGTCTGACGATGTTTTAATAGAAATAGGGAAAATCCTTCGTCTTTATCATGATTCAGTGAGTGATTTTTCATTTGATGATAGCTGGAAAGCAATAGATAACACTCCTAAACCATTTGAGATACTATGTCATAATGATTTTGCCATATACAACATCATTTTCAAGCACGAAAGACCAGTCCGTATTTATCAAAAAAAGGAGTCCCTAACTTATAGCCTACCCCGTAAGCTATGGTCATTCCAACCATACTCCCCATACCAGCCACCAGGATACTTCCCACCCAGCTTAAATGTCCTTGAAAAGCAAGAACCCCAGCGTAGCCCATGAGAAGCTCCCCTGGAAGAGGAAGTGCAAGAAGTTCCAGCATCAATGCCAGAAACAGCACGATATATCCGTATTGATTTATATAAGATGTGATAAAATCCATGGTTTGTCCTTCTTTCATAATATGTATTTGCCTAAAGCATAGTGAATAACTCAAATATGCTTGAATTTGATTGAAAATAAGAGGAGGAAAAAGGTTAATTTCACCTTTGCTTTTCTTTTAATGTAGCACTATTTATAAAAAAAACTTTCTTTTTCATTGATTTTTAATGTTATTTTTAGCCTATTTTTAATTACAAACCGTAGACTGAAAATGTGGTATTTGAAAGGTCAACATAAGAACGTTTATTTTTCTAATAAATAGTGTAAGGAGTTCCTAAACAATCTATGTAATGGAGGAGAAGAAAAGATAAATCTTACAAATTAATTGAAAAGGGTAACTACCCATTATTAATTTTTTATAATGCTTACTCTTTTCCAAGTAGAGTAATTCTTTAATCGTATAAACAAGAGAACAAAAAGGTGTGGGAAACAGCCCAGGCTTTACCACATAGCAAAAGCATACAAACTACAAGGAGGGAAAAGTCATGAACAATCGTGAGAAGGATAAATACCTCATTCTTTCCGCTACATTTGGAGAGGGGCATAAACAAGTGGCTAATGCGATAAGCGAGGCGGTAAATGATATGGTTGCTGATGCTGAGCCTATTACCATGGACATCATGGAATGGATTCATCCCAATCTTTATCCAATCAGCCATTATATTTACAAAAAAAGCATTAAGAAGTTTCCTCAAGTGTACAGCTTTTTGTATAAAAAAACTCGTGTAAAAAATTCGTTTTCCATCAAGTTAAATTCGATTTTTTTGTCGGGAATGCAAACCGTGCTTAAAATTATACAGGAAATAAAACCGAAAGTAGTGGTCAGTACCTACCCATTTGCCGCCGGGATTATATCAAAATTAAAAGAGCAAGGGTTAATTGATATTCCAGCAGTAACCATCATCACGGATTATACAGATCATTCTTATTGGATTCATCCCTATACAGATCAATATGTGGTAGGTTCTGCCCAACTGCGTGATCAATTAATTGCGTTAGGAGTAGAGGCAGACAAAATTAAAAACACTGGAATACCTGTACGGAAAAGATTTATGGATGTTCTTCCAAAAGACCTTCTCTTAGATAAATATATGATCAATCCAAATATGTTCACCCTGCTCATCATGGGAGGGGGCGACGGATTTTTTGGAAAAGGGATTTCAACCTTTAAGGCATTAGAATCCATTTCCACACCGATTCAACTTTTTATAGTATGTGGTAAAAATAAGAAATTAAAAACACAATTAGAGTGGGAATTAAAAGACTCGAAGCATGAAGTGAGAATTCTTGGATACTGTGAAAAGGTCGAGGAATTAATGGCTATTTCAGATTTAATGATCAGCAAGCCCGGGGGAGTAACAACCTCTGAGGCCACGGCGATGGATTTACCGATATTAATTTATCATTCGTTACCAGGACAGGAAGAAGACAACGCGGATTATTTATGTCGTTCAGGATTCGCACTTTCTGCAGAGTCAGAAAAAGAGTTAATTGCGCAAGTTGAAAATCTTGTCTGCGATTCAGCACCTTTAAAATGGATGAAACAAAGAATGAGAAAATCTCAAACCAAAACATCATCTATAGACGCTCTCCATGTCATTGTCGGAGCAGCAAGAAGCGGTCCATTACGCAACGTAACAAGTAGTAAAACGATACAAAAGCAAAAGGAGATAGAGGTGAGTATATAATATGGGGTTCATAATTTCTGCTATTATTTTTTTAATTTTATTATACAGCGTTATTCCGTATGTCCTATCACGTGGTCTAGGAGTGAACGTAGTTAAAAGGGGAAGGGACTTATCCAAAATTGCTTTTACGTTTGATGATGGTCCGAATCCTGTTTATACGCCAATCCTTCTTGATTTACTGAAGGAAAATGAGGTGAAGGCCACCTTTTTCGTGGTAGGTACTAAAGCAGAGAAATATCCTGAACTGATTCAGCGCATGTATAATGAAGGTCACTTAATTGGAATTCATAATTACGTCCATCATTCTAATTGGTTTATGGCGCCTTGGAAAGTTAGAAATGGACTTAAGAATACAGCCAAGGTGATTAAATCTATCACTGGAGTTACACCTATTTATTATCGCCCACCTTGGGGAATGCTCAACCTTTTCGATTTTATGAGAAGAGGTAAATATAAGATTATTCTATGGTCAATCATGGCGGAAGATTGGCGAACCTCTGGCGGAAGCGAAAAGATTAAACAACGCCTGGCCAACATAAAAGGCGGGGACGTCATTTTGCTGCACGACTGCGGAGATACGCTCGGGGCGGAATCCGACGCTCCAAGAAACACAATTAATGCGTTAAGAGATGTATTAAAAACAGTGAAAACAAAAGGATCCACTTGTGTCCGTGTTGATGAATTGGTAGAAAAGCTATAGATAGTAAGAAGATTATCTTTATTAAAGCTTGCGAATGAAATTTTAATTCTTGTTATTACCGTAACTAAATATCTTGTCTGTTATAAAAGAAGAACCTCTATTTTAAAGAGGTTCTTTTTTATGTCCAGCAAAAATATATGGTAATATAATCATATATTGGTTATATTTATGATTTCGTGATTTTTAAAATCTGTGCTGAATCAGCAGTCAATCTAAACGACATCTATGAAAGTAGGGTAATTCTTGAAAATAGTTATTTTGAAATTCTTGGTATATTTTTTAATCTTCTTTGGAGGAAACTTAATGATTAATATTCTGTTTACCTCTAATTTTGATCTTTTAACAGCATTTTCAACCGCTTTTGGAGTTTCCTTTGGGATTGCTATCTTTGAGTATTATACACATAAAAAAGGCAAGGTAGCATAAGGTGCAGTGTTTTTCACCCAATACATAAAAGATTTTATTAGAAACTTAAATATCATAGTATTAAATTATAAAAATTTTGAGGTTTGAGATGGGAAATTCGTTAAATTACATTTATTTTTTTGTTGCTATTTTAGTTGGCTTGTACTTTTTTATCACCAATAAATACTCTAGAAAGCCACTATTCATGTTGTTACTATCGATGCTTTCATTTTATAGCAGCGCGTATTTTTTTTACTATAAGACTTACCCAATTAACTTACTCAGTACATTATCCATACTTGTGTTTTGGTGGATCATTCTTTTATTACTAAGAGAGATTTATTCTAGAGAAGAAAATATTTTCTGGAATCTTTGTTTAATCTATGTAGCGCTATACCACTCTTTGCATTATGTTTTTGATTCATTGGCTCAAAAGAACTTTTTGTATGGATTTATCTTTTATGTTTATACAAATGTAGGATTACTTCTGCTTGGCTTGTACTATTTCTTAAGAGTCTATAAAAATAGAATCGTGCATTAGAATGAACAAAGTTCCTTGGAGATCAATGTCCACAATTCTTGTTGCGTTAAATTTTTATAACAGATTGCTTTGCAGAAAATCAATTATTTTTCATCATTTAATAAATATTATTAAATCTCATGGACGTCTTGTATATTTTTATATTATTTACCGCAATTTAAAAGAAAAAGGTGAGGCTGATATAATGGCTAAAATAATTCCATCCTTATGCATTTTGCTCGGGGCTTATGTTCTTATTGTATTCATCGACGTTTTTCAGGGAAACTATATGTTTCAATCGTTTTATAACCTAAAACAATATTTTGTAATTGCCCGTGGGGAAGATTATTTTTTGGTTATTTTATTTGCTTTAATATTCCTTGCTGTTAGCATTTTTCCTGCTTTAAAAAAACAATAGCCTCCCTTCTCATGAAAGGGTAGGCTTTATTTTTTGTTTTATATATGCTGTAATCAGCAATAGGATGGGAATTGCTATATGAAAAGGGAGGTGCAATAAATAAGGAACAATTTTGAGTCCTTCATTTATATGAGCTTGGTAACTAGGAGCAATCATCAGTGAGGAGAAAAAAATAACACCGCCAATTAAATAAATGTTTGTAACAGAAGGTTTCATTCGAAACAAATCAGCCGCGCCAATCACTGCACAAAAGAAATAGATGGTTATTTTGACAAAACCTAAAATGACCATGAGAATAAGAATAAAGGTATCCAGTCTTTGAATAAAACTAGCTATGTTAATGTAACTCACAGCTGTAAGAGCCGGGAAAGAGGATCTTAAAACAGTCTCTGGTCCGAGTACACACAAAAGAATAATTGAATTAATGGTTAAGACAATTCCTCCTATTATAATGGCGGACAAACCAATTGTTGCGGCCTGACTTTTTTTATTTAAATAAGGAAGAATCATAGTAAAGGTAATCAATTCCCCGAAAGGTACAGTAATGCCAAGAGGGACTAACTCTTTCCCTATGTTTCCCCATCCATTCGCTAATACGGGTTGAAGGTTCTCCACCTTGATGTAGCCTCCTACTATATACAAAACATTTAATATAAAAAGAGTCAGTAAAATAACAACAAAACATAAGCATGTAACTCGTGCGAATGCTTCTATTCCTAAGTGAATACTATAAATTAACACAAAGGTCATGCATATGCCCAGCGTAATAATCGATGTAACATAGTAAGAAGAGCTAATTAGTAATTCTTCAAAATCTCGTAGTACTCTGGAAGCAATATAAACAAAATAGATAATATAACAAAAGCTGATAGCACTGCCTACGTATTTACCCCAAATTTTAATGATATAGCCAGTCAAAGGCATATTGGGATATTTCTTATATAAGGAGATATAGACTAAATACAGTAAACAGCCAAAAATAGTAGCCAAAAGGGGGACTATCCATGCATCTTGCCTAGCAGCCTTTCCAATATCTAAAAGTAACGTACTGCCTAATATAAAGATAAACATCATACAAAATAATTGAAATCCATCGATTTTTATTTTAGTCAATGCTTTTTCAGCTCCTCATCTAATTTACCTCATAAGGATTTGTTCGCATGCCAGTATTTACAATACTAACGTTCACATTCATCGATATCTTAGCGCTTGAAAATAGATTCTCCCAGTTCTGTTTATGCTGACCCCAATAACTAGGATTGGTTCGAGATAAGCTATCACCAAAGCCGAATATGTCTGACTTTTCTTTTTGTGCGATGGTAATAGCCTTTGTAACTTCCTTTTGTAGTTCATTTTCTACCTCTTTTTCCAACTCTTTTAATACTTTAGGGTTGCTTAAATCTTTCCGGCATGATGTTTCCGTAATTTCTCCCATGACGTTCAAATCTGTATGAATAACAGGTTGTCCATGGCGGATTTTTGTTTTTATTTTGCTTTTTATTCCAGTCGTTGTAAGTGTGCTATTTCCATTTATACTGCAAGGGAAAACAAGAGCCGTACCTTTCACTTTAGACGTAGCAAGCTGGATAGATCGAGCCTCTTCATCATCCAGCCACCTCACTAACTTTCCATTTCGAAATATAGCTAATCCTTTTACCTGCATCGCACTTGGGCTGGTACTTTCTAAATTTCCTGCTTCTTCGCCGTTCTGGGAGGGCTTGTTAATGCTGATTCCAGGAAGAGATAACTCTTTTCCCTCACTCACAAGCATAGAAATAACTTCATATGCTTGTACGTTGCTAACTATTCCGTACACTTTTTGAGCATTTTGACTTGTGCTTATGATGCTTTTAACTGGAGTAACCTCAAAAGGTTCAATCACACCAAGCAATTTTTCCGCAGTCCCATCACGTGCAATAAAAACTGGAATACTGGTACGGGCTTGTTTGCCTCGATCCAAAGCATCAAATAATGAGCTAAGGTCACTTCTTGCTAACTTTTCACCTACAACGATAAGCGAAAGATGTGAAGTAATATGTTCTCTTGGAATGACGACGGAGGCTTTTTTTAATGCCTCAACTAGCGTTTTAGCAGTTACTGTGTAGTTAATGACGGGAAGACCCTGTCCTCCTGACGAACTGCCTTGTGATAAACCACTTGGATTAATGACCTGATAGGTTACTTTATAAGGTTGTTCCGAATTCTTATTCTCATCAATTCCCAATCCTATAATGACTCCTATTTGGTTTAATTCTCGATAATTTGAACATCCTGAAATGCATAAACAAATGGCCGTGATCAAAAAAAGTGAAAGGTATGTTTTCATTTTTTATCCTCATTCATCTTTATATGACTTCTATTTATTTTGATGTTTTTTTAAAAGAGATGGCAAAGAGAATCGAACTAAAGTATCCTGTTGCTTTTTAAAATCCAAGGGAGCAAAAGGTGAAAAGTAGGGGATACCGAAAGATCTTAGACTACTTATATGAAGCCATATACATAAGGTCATAAGCAAAATTCCATATAAGCCAATAAATGCTGAAATTAGAATCAAGATAAACCGAAAACCACGGGCCGCATTGACAATGCTAGTAGATGGCAGTGTAAAATTGCTGATGGCAGAAATAGCAACAATGATCACAACAGCTGCTGATACGAAACCTGCTTCTACAGCTGCTTGTCCTAAAATCAGTGCTCCTACAATGGAGACTGCTGGTCCAATTGCTCTAGGCATTCGAATTCCTGCTTCTCGTAACATCTCAAAGGCTAGTTCCATCACTACTATTTCTACAATGGCAGGAAAAGGAACCCTTTCTCGTTGAGCCATTAAGCTGACCATTAATGTGTTTGGAATAAGTCCCTGATGATGCGTAATCAATGCTAAATAGATAGCAGACGCATACATAGAAAGAAAAAAAGAACCAAATCTCAAGATCCTTAAAAAGGAAGAAATATAGTCATTTTGATAATAATCTTCGGGAGACTGGAAAAATTGAGAAAAAATAGCAGGCGCAATTAATACAAAAGGTGTTCCTTGTACAATAATAGCAATTCGACCTTCTAATAAATTTCCTACAACGGCATCAGGTCGTTCCGTATTTAATAGAAGTGGAAAAATAGTGGTCCTATCATCCCGGATAAATTCCTCAATATAGTTCGACTCAAGGACCCCATCTACCTTAATCTCTTTTAAACGTTCTTTGATTTCCTCTACAATACGTTCATCTGCATTCCCTTGAATATACATGATCCCTATATCTGTTTGGGTTACGCTTCCAATTTTCATGCTGTCTAAGCGTAAATTAGAATCCTGAATTCTAGCTCTTATCAAGGAGGTATTAGTTCGTAAATTCTCTGTAAAACTATCTTTGGGTCCTCTCACAACAGTTTGACTGGTTGGTTCTGTTACTGCGCGGGACTGAAGTTTTTTTGTATTGCCAATGAAAATTTTAGAACTTCCATTCAGTAGTATGACCGTATCACCAGTTAAAACGGCTGACATAAATTCATGCCAATTCTCTTTTATAGTCAATTGAGATACAGTTAATATCTGGGATATTTGTTCTTCTATCTCTTTGACGGTTACTACTTGATTACTTTCCTTAAGCCACTGAATAAGAGGCGTCATGATATTCTCATTTATAATGTTTTCATCTGCTAATCCATCAAGGTGGACAACAGCTGCTTTTACCGTTTTTTGGTATGGAGACTCCACTATTCGAAATGACACATCAGAACTATTTCCTAGTTCGTTCAATAACCGCTCTATATTTTTATTTACATCATCATATAGAGGAGTTACCGAATAATTTATTGTCTTTTTTTCCTTAGATTCTCTTAGAAGATGTCTTTGTCGCACTTTTTACCACCTTTTATATGAATGAATATTTGTGTATGCAATGAGCACTGTTATTGTCTCTATAATTTGTAAAAAATATGTACATGTAGGAACTTTAGTATCTTCTTTTTTCGCATTAGTTGGGTATCAAAGTAATGCTAAGGATCTTTTAGAGCGTTTAGGTGAAAGACAAAGCTAGTCAGCTAATATGACTTTATATTCAGTGACAAATCAGGAGGTATTTTAAAAAAAGTTAAGTAATTCGATATAAAAAGCAGCCCATATTGCTTTGTATACTTGGAGCTTTTTATATCGGTATTGTAAAGGAAGCAAATATCCACGTTGATGAATTTCAAAATTTCTAATGTGAAATAACAAAAAGCCCTATCCTAAATTTAATTGCTTAGAGATTGGGCTTTTGTATAGAAATATTTTTAATATGATAGATAAATTTCTATTTACATTACTTCTCTATTAAGAAAGGGTACTCTCTTTTATGCTTTAACGGTCTGTTTTTTCACAGGAATATAGATATCAATCTCTTTGTTTTCCGAACCATAGCATCTTTTGTCATACAATTCAAATTCCATTGATCCGTAGTGCTCATAACCTGATTCAGGGAACCATTCTGTAAAAACATAATTCCATGTGGACTGAATGGAAGAAGTAAAAGATTCTTCATTTGATTTTGGTGTAGTAAATACAGCATATTCTAGTTCAGGGAAGCTTCTGTAAACTGTTCCTTCAGGCGCTGGAGTGCCTTCCTCTACTTCCATGCCAATTACATAAAC
This sequence comes from Priestia sp. MDV22-iso46, assembly GCF_058629175.1. Classification (NCBI taxonomy): domain Bacteria; kingdom Bacillati; phylum Bacillota; class Bacilli; order Caryophanales; family Bacillaceae; genus Priestia; species Priestia sp. MDV22-iso46. The sequence goes on along the minus strand of NZ_JBZVWT010000001.1, from coordinate 1,286,375 downwards.
AAACTCACCCGTTTCAGGATTAAAATCAGTGCAAATGCCAAGCTCCGCGTTTTCGTTTAGGGGATTGGGGATTTTAGAGCCTAATCCATTTTGCATGTACTGTTGCCAAAATTCAGGAATGTCTTTATTATTCTGGCCACCTTCGTTTTTCGTTTTTAGCTCATATCCAATGACATAAAAAGCAGGTTTAGTGACTAGCTTTGGTTCCATCTTATTTCCTCCTGACAAAAGTGTGGTAGTTAGGTAGGCTTTTCCCCGCAGCGGTCCAGATATTCTCCTTGCGTTACGGTATTGCTTCGGTGAAACATCATAAAACTTTTTGAACGCTCTGTTAAATGATTCTTGGTATTGGAAACCAACATCAAGTGCGATATCAATGACTTTTTCATCTGTGAAAAATAAGCGTTCTGCTGCGCGTGTAAGTCTTCGTTTTCTCACATAATCCATCACTGATTCTCCAACCATGGCTTGGAAGACACGGTGATAATGAAAAGGAGAAAAATAAGCAATTTCTGCTAACTTTTCTAAAGTAATTTGTGTCTCCAAATTCTCCTCAATGTAATCTAGCGTTCTCTGTATACAAGTTACATAATTCATTTACATCCACCTACCTTATGTTCACTATAACAGCAAACAAATCTTTGTTCTTAACATTTTTTGCTACATTCAGTTAGGTGAGGATGTTTTTGTAATGTACGCCTCTGGATGTATAGCCCTAAGGGGATAGTAGGGGGCATCATAAGAACATTTTTAAAAATCTAGTAGAGGATTATTAATGCTCACTTTCGTCTATTTCGTCTTATTTTTACGTAAGTAGTCGGTGATGTACCAATGACGTTCCCGCAGGAGTCTAATGCTTTTACTTGAAAATAGGGGCCAACTTCCTGAGCATGAATATCTGTTTCGAATCCAGTACGAGGGGTACTAAATACCACTACTGCTAATTTAAAAGGTGTTGGTCCTGCTAGTACCTGCCAAGCAACCGCTTCGGTTGAACCATTCCATGATGCGTAAACTTTAGCTTCACCGTCGGGCAATAAGTCTACCGTTATGCTAGGCGGATAAAGTGGTAGACCTACCCACTTATTTTTGAATGCTCGATACGAAAGATTCTGATTTGGATATCGCATATCATATAACAAATTAAATGAAGGGTTTCTCCGTGTATTGCCCGCGTTCCTAAATTCCGAAAGGTACGGCTCTTGTCCCCACCCAATGAGTTGATTTCCATTGGAAAGCTTTTGCGCATTTCCTTGACTTGGAACATATAAAGCTGGGTCATGATAATATGTTCGATCTACACTTGCAACTTTGTCTTTATAATCTAAGTGAAGAATTAAACCACGCGCCTGTCCTTCAGGAGGAGAGGTGGAAGAAGCGCAGCAGGCGTCATCAAACAAGCTTATCCTATTTTCGGACCTATAGCGCGCATCATGCTGCCAAGAAAATACAGCGTTCGGTCCAAGCTTAAAATCACTTTGTTTTCCACCAAGTTGCCAAATTACCTTTCCCGTTTCTTTATCAATGTTATAAATGGCCCACATATTACGCATACTCACTAGAAGTGTATTGTTTGGCCCTTCTTCGACTGAATTTACGTGGTAGCAATCCCATATATTATTAGAACTTGTCGCGGATGAAGCAGGTACCATTGAATCAGCTGGATTAATATGTTCAAGTGCACTCCAAAAGAAGACAAGTTCTCCCGTCTCAATGTCTACTTCTTGAATAGAGTAATCATCAAAATACCCGCGTAATGGTCCACCATACTTAGATAAATCCGCAGGTACTTGTTTTACCGCCGTAAACAAAGCCGTATTCCGTTTGGTGATTGTAAACTCATGCACATCAGCTGTAAATCCTTTTTTAGCAAATAACTTTTTAATGACCTTATAATGCTGGTTGATAATTTGAAAATAAGCACCAGGTTCAGGATCGCCTGCTGGAAGGTTTGGGGTTGCGGTTTGAGTTCCTGAAATTGTTCCTTGCCACATCGTAAGAACAGGGTTCCCGCAGTACATTTGTACTCGAAAGTCTGTGTTTTGGATATATCTACTAGCAAGTGGTCTAAACCACACTGGATTCCCTGTCTGATCCATAATTAGTGCCCCAGTTTGGCCAATCATAGCTGCTTCATATACCGTATAGGGCGCAACAAATAATAGGCCGGGAGCTGTTCCAGGCTTATTAACATTAATGGTAACCTTCATGGGATGTAAATTAGGAGCCGAAACAAAATTCCATACTTGCGGGTTTGAATAATCAGTGGATGATTGTGAATTAAAATTATCCATTCCCACTCTCATCTCCTCTAAATTTTATTATTAGCACTATCGAGCTATTAATATGTCATTTGCGTCAGAATATGTACATATGTTTTAGGTTTGTGTGTTTTGTTTATTTTTAATGTTTATGTGTAAGGGCAGATGAAATAAATGTAAAAAACGAGCCCTTAGCAGATAAGAGCTCGTTTTTCTCGTTCATATACCATTATATATTATCAATGCAGCAATATTTTAATCGTGTTTAAAGTTGAAAACCATGCAAAAAAAGCAAATTTTTTTGTATATGTTATTCATCAAGATTTAAAAAGATGACCAGGCATTATCTTTATGTAAGCTGAAATTTTCATCTTTTTCTTGAAAAAATTCTATAAAAGGTAAAAACTAAAGCCTATCGCAATGTAGGTACCGACAAGTAAAACACCTTCGAACCAGTTGGAATCACCGTCGTTCACAACGGTCACCGTCATGAGAGCGGCAAGGATCATCGCAATCATTTCCGCTGTATTAAATACAAGAGGCAAGAAATCATACAAGTATGAGAACAGAACGAGTATAGGAGCAACAAACATGGCCGTTTGGACGGTTGAACCAATGGAAATCTCCACCATTACATCCATTCTGTTATTATAGGCCATTGCAATTGCTGACACGTACTCTGCAGCACTTCCCACTATGGCCACAACGATAATTCCAATAAAAACGTGACTCCAGCCTAAGGCAGCACCTACTGGCTCAATGGTGCCAACAAGTTTTTCACTAATATAAGCTAGTACAATTGTGGCCAGTCCAAGTACAACGATTGCTTTCTTTTTTCCCCATTCTGGTTCCTCTCCATTTTCTTCTGCGTTTCCAGTAAAAATCCCCTTATGCGTGACAAGTTTAAAAAGAAGAGCAAGCAGGTAAATGGTCAGCATCACAATGGCAAAAGAAGTTGATAGAACCTGCATATCTTTATCATCCAGGCGTTTTGCAAAGATAAATGGCAATACAAAAGTTACGATAATAGCAAACATTAAGAGGGAGGTATTATGTCGTGTTTTAAACACACTAAATTTTTGCTTTTTAAATCGAATTCCTCCAACAATCATTGATATTCCGCTCGCGAAAAGTAGATTAACGAGAACTGCTCCAGTAATGGAGGAAATGACGATTGTATTTAGTCCTTTACTTAATGCAAAAAACGAAATAATAATTTCTGCAGCGTTGCCAAACGTAGCATTAAGTAATCCCCCTGCTGTTGGACCTACTACAACGCTAAGGCTTTCAGTAGAACGTCTGATGTAATTAGCCAAACTAATTAATGTCACACAATAAATAAAGAACATGAAAATATAATTCCAATTAAAAATGCTGCCAATAATTGAAAGAGGTACACCAATAATCATAAAAATGAAAAAGACTTTATTCATATTTTCCTCCATGGTCATTTATAGATCCTATAGCAAGAAGAGAAGCTTTATATTATCTTAGCGTTTTTATTAATATAACTCTTAAGACTTTTGTTATTCACATGGAGAGTGCAACTAGCAATTAACTCGACGCATAGAAAGAGAACATACTTAATAGCTGGTGCAAAAGGGGGCTAAATTAAAAAAGAAAAGAATCTTACAAGATAAAGCGCTATGAACTCCTCAACATAAGCTTCAAAGTATATTGAATAGTCTGCTCTGAATAAGCAATATGTATCTTTTACATGCTAAAAAGATATGAATTTTCCAAACGCCCATAACTGACGTTTGCGTTAACGTTAATTATGGGTAATGTAGTTTATAGAATTAAAAATAATTAGAATGAAGCACCATTTAAATATGATTCAAACTGGTCATTATCATTAAAGGAGAGAGCTATCATGTATACACTTGGAGAACTATTAGAGCAAAGGGCTACACAATCTGCTGAAAAAGAGGCTTTAATTTGGAGTACATCTTTCCATACATTTAAAGAATATAATGAACGTGTCAATCAACTCGCTCATTACCTGTTAAGCCATAACGTTAAAAAAGGGGATCGAATTGCAATTCTCTGTCAAAACAATCATCCGTTTCCTACCATTCTGCTAGCCGCATTAAGAATCGGAGCCGTAGCGGTTCCTATTAGCTGGCAGCTTACGAAGTATGAAATTATTGATATTTTAGATAGTGCACAACCTAAAGTTATTTTCTACGACCAAAAATTTCATGAGGTTATTCCTTTTGATTTTGAAATATTAAATGACGTTATTACTTTACAAGTAGGAAGAAAAAATAGTGTGGAGACAGTTGAAGAATATAATGAAATTTTTTCTGCGTATTCTATACTAAATCCAAATATACAGGTCTCTCAAGATGACATAGCTATGCTTCTTTTTACTTCTGGAACAACTGGCAACGCAAAAGGCTGTATGATTGAGCATGGTCATGTGTATTCGTATATACAACCATCTAGTCAACGAATCGATTATGAAGAGGATGGTCGTTTTCTTGCCTCGCATCCTTTTTATCATATGAGTTCTATTAATAATATTTTGAAATCTGTTTCCAACGGGATGGGGTTATTTCTGTTGTCAGATCCTACACCGGAAATCATTTGGGAAACGATTGAAACTCATAAGATCACTATGATGTTAGCGTTTCCCTCTATGTATATGCAAATGCTCGAAGTAGTGAAAAATGCAGGGTCAAAGAAATCTTCACTAAAGGTTGCTATTGCTGGAGGGGCAAAAGTTCCTGCTTATCTTATTAAGGAATATGAAAAATTAGACATCAGCATGATACAAGGTTATGGAAGTACAGAAGCATGGACAGTAAGTGTATGGACACCAAATATGGGAAATGAAAAAATTGAATCAGCAGGTAAGCCTCTTTCTGGTGTAGAAGTAAAAATTATTGATCCTGAGTCAGGACAAGAAGTAAAAACAGGAGAAGTTGGAGAAATTATTATAAAAAGCCCCTATTGTTTTAAAGGCTATTGGCATAATCAAGAGGCGACTGACAAAGTCCTTAGAGATGGTTGGTTCTATATGGGGGACGCTGGAAAGGTAGATCAAGACGGTTTTTTATATATTATGGGACGCTATAAAGATGTTATCGTATATGGCGGTGATAATATCTATCCTGATCAGGTAGAAGAAATAATTGAGCAAATAGATATGGTTATAGAAGCTGCTGTAGTAGGAGTAGAAGACCCAGTTTATGGAGAAAAACCTAGAGCGTATGTGGTAAAAGATCCTCATGCTTCTTTAACAAAAGAAGATATCCTAAAATATTGTAGAGATCGTCTAGCAAGCTACAAAATTCCCGAAGTTTATTTTATTGATAAACTTCCTAAAAACCAGCTAGGTAAAGTATTAAAAAGAGAACTAAAATGAAGATAGTTAAAAGCGTGGGCTGAATGCAGTCCACGCTTTTAGGATGGAAAATTATATATCTAAAGCAGAAATGTTAAATAGAAAGTCCTTTTATATCAGGATAACAAACACGAAGTGTATTCTCATACTCAGATTCGTATCCTGTAAATACCAGCTTTTTTTCTTTATTCTCATAGTGAAATCCGAATTTCTTTAAATCATTTTTCAATATATCTTCCCTAATTTTCATGGAAGAAGCAATATCTTCATAAGTAGCACCATTATTTAGCTTCTGAATAATCTCACCTATTAACAAGTTACAACCTCCAGTAGTATACGTTTCTTAAGTAATAATTTATCCTAAACAGCTGCTTTTATGAGATACAAGTAAAGATTAACACTTTAAGTGAGGGCTATATTAAAAGAAGTGTAGAAAGCTGCATGTTTTTAATGGTAAATTATTTCTCTGGTCTTTATCATAAAATTTAATTGATCCTGAAAAAAGCAAAGAGAATATTCTCTTTGCTTTTTTCTTGGCTTTAATATTTACTGCTCTTTTTCTGGTGCCATTTCAACTTTACCTGGCCAGAAAGCAAATTTTCCTAAAACCGTAGTAATCGCAGGTACAAGGAATGGTCGCACAATAAATGTATCTAACAAAACACCTAAAGCTGTGATAATTCCGAACTGAACCAGAACTTGAATAGGCAGTGTTGCTAGAACCGCGAAGGTAGCAGCTAAAATGATTCCAGCTGATGTAATAACACCGCTTGTTTTGCTTACGCCTTCTTTAATTGCTTGCTTTAATGGCATGTGCTTCTTTTTCTGCCAGATGCTTGAGATCATAAAGATATTATAATCCTCACCAAGCGCCACTAAAAATACAAATGCGTATAAAGGAATCGCTCCTTGGATAGCATCTGCCCCCATGATGTTGTGAATAATGAGCCAGCCTAATCCTAAGGCTGCACTGTAGGACAAGATAACCGTTCCAACCAAGTAAAGCATGGCTACAATGGAACGCAAGTAAGCTAATAGCAGGAGCGATATGAAAATAATAATTAATGGGACAATGATACTGTCGTCTTTATCACTCGTGGTCATCGTGTCATACTGTGTAGCTGTTTGACCGCCGATCCATACTTTGGATTTGACTGCGGAAACTCCGGACTGTGACAGTGCCTTTTCAGCTGCATCTCTCAAGTCTGGAATAGCTTTCATTGCTTCTATACTATATGGATTCACATTAAACGTGACGTCATATACTTTTAAATCCTCATTATTTGTACCACTTTGAGGTGCAGAAACGGTACTAATAAGGTGATTTTTCTTTAATGCTTTTTCAAGGTCAACCGATTTTCCTTCCGTATCAATGACTACTTGTGCCGGTGCTAGTTCACCAGGAGAGTAAGCATCAGAGATAATGGTAAATCCTTCACGAGAAGGCATATCTTCAGGGAAAGAAGACAATAAATCATATGTGTACTTGATTTGACTTGAGTAAATGGACAAAGCTCCAAAAAAGACTAGACAAGCTACAATGATTGTCCATGGTTTAGTCGTAACCACATTACCAATCCAATTCCCGAAACGGTTTTTCTCTTTTCGGTCACGCACCGGTTTTCCTTTCTTTTTCGCCAATTCCTCTTCCATTTCAGGAGTACGAGGAACGAAAGGATAAAAAGAACCTCTTCCCATAACCGAAAGCAGGGCGGGAATAAGTGTTAAACTTGCTAATCCCATAACTAGAATAGATAAGCTAAAAGGGATTGCAAAGCGGTGGTAAGCACCGTATTTTGCTACAATCAAGGCCAGAAGAGAGATGACAACTGTAAATCCACTCATAGCTATAGCACCTGAAGCACCTTTAAAGGCGTTAATAAGTGCTTGTCTCTTATCTTTTACTTTGCGAAGCTCATCCCGATAATGAGAAATTAAAAATAAACAATAGTCTGTTCCTGCTCCAAATAACAAGACCGTCATAATGGATATGGACTGCGAGTCAACCGTAATCCATTCTTTATCTGCCAAAATACCGAGAATCGGACTCAGAACCCCATAGGCAAAACCTACACCGATTAAAGGAATAATCGCTAAAATTGGGGAACGATAAATTACAAGAAGTAAAATTAAGACTAATAAAACTGTCGCGATTAGTAAGGAAACGTCTGCTCCTTCAAATAAGCTGGTTGCATCTACTTGAATTCCTACAGGTCCGGTAACGCGCGTGCTTAGCTTATCTTTTGCATCGATATCTGTAGCAAAAGAATCATATGAAACCTGTTCTTTTACTTGTTTTTTAATCGTGTCTAGATTTTTTTCTAGTACATCCGTTTCAACGTTTTCTTTAAAGAAAATGGGCTGTACAAGCGTTGTACCGTCCTTCGAAATCATATTTTGTAAAGCTGCTAACGGTAATTTGTGCAAAGGCGGGGTAGACGTTTGTTCTTCTAACGGTTTCTTTTCTAAATCTGCCGCCACTTGCTGAATAGATTTTAAGTCATCGGTATTCAAACCTGAATCTTTATGCCATGTAAGCAGGGCAGGAACCCCTGAAGAGTTAGGGAATTCTTTCTTTATGAGATTTTCAGCCTCTACAGAAGGTGAATTCTCACTTAAGTTTGGTGCATTGTTCACTTCCGTTTTATTAACGGCAGGCCAAGCAATTGTTAGAACTGCAGTTGCCAGAATCCATACGGCAATAACAACCCAACGACTCACTTTTCCAGTCATCAATCGGCTGAATGTTGCTAAAGGTGATTCTTTCATTAATTCTCCCTCATTTCCAAATCTGTTTGTTTCTATTACAATATATATAGAACCTTCAATAATTATATATACCAGAAGGTTAATTAATCAACTAGTTTAAATGTGCCAATTTCTTGAACTAGAAGGAGGGCCCTTATGAATACGAATCAGACGCCGAAAAAAAAGCCTGGCAGACCTAAAATAACAACTGAAAATAATATAACAAGAGAGCAAATTTTAAAAACAGCTGCCCATCTCTTTATGGCATATGGATACGAAAAAGTTTCAATGGAGCAAGTGGCTGAAGCAAGCGATGTGACCAAGGCCAGCGTTTACTACTATTTTAAAAATAAGGCAACTTTGTTTACCGTTTCGGTATCAAGTATGTTCCAACGTATCACAAAACAGACAGAGAAATTATTACAAAACTCCAAAGGGCTGAAACACAGATTATATGAGGTAACCTTGGATCATTTAAAAAGACCGCATATTGATTTTGAAACATTATTGCAAGAAGCGACTTCTTCGCTTACAGAAGGTCATATTCATGAAATTCGTGAAGCGGAGAAAGCGATACATGAGGCATTAGAGAACGTATTCAAGCAAGCTGCAAACAGCGGAGAAATCGTCGTAGCAAGTCCCAGATTGCTTGCGCATACATTTTCCACGGTAACAATGATTCGGAACAAAAAAGAATTAATTACAGAATTAGGAGGCCCTGAAAAAACGGCTCAGGCTCTAGTGGATCTTTTTTGGGTAGGGATTAGTCCTAATTAATTTTCTTATTCCACTATAAAAACCGGCTGTAACATATTGGTTAATATGTTACAGCCGGTTTTTTTTATTGTTCACAGGTACTTCTTGAGAAAAGGGGAAGGGCATAACAATAATAGGGTGACTTTCTAACCTATGTAAGTATGTTGACATAAACTATTTACTGACATACTGGAACTCGTGTTTATGTTTATGTTTATCTTAAGAGATGTTCAATTGTTGATTAGTGTTAAAAAAATGAAAATCTTATCTTTTAGAGTTTACTGTAGCATATATGGTTATTCTATTGTAAACAAAACCTTTAGTATAACAGCTTACATTTTGGAAAGGAGAAAAATGGATGGAATCTATTTGGCTCGAATACGTATGGGCATTATTGATTCTAATCGGGTTAGAAGGATTATTATCAGCTGATAATGCTCTTGTACTAGCAGTTATAGCTAAACATTTACCCGAGGATCAGAAGAAAAGAGCGATTAATTACGGAATTCTTATGGCATTTATTTTTCGATTTGGAGCTCTTTTTGCCATTTCATTTATCGCCAACGTCTGGTGGATACAGGCGATAGGAGCAGCTTATCTTCTGTATTTAGGTTTAAAGCATGTCATTAAGGCACGGTTTGGGAAACACAATGAGAATATTCATAATGATGATGAAAAGGAGTCTGCTGGAAAAGGGTTCTGGCCGACGGTGGGAAAAATTGCGTTAGCCGACCTAGCTTTTGCCATTGATTCTATTTTAGCTGCGGTTGCTATAGCTCTCGGACTTCCGGATTCACAGTTTGGAGAAATCGGTGGTATGGACGGAGGGCAGTTTGCAGTTGTAGTTCTTGGAGGGATTGCAGGTCTTATCTTAATCAAGTTTGCAGCGACCTGGTTTGTAAAACTCCTTGAAAAGCGACCTGCTCTAGAAACGACAGCATACGCCATTGTTGCCTGGGTAGGGGTGAAACTTGCTGTTATTACTTTTGCGCATAAAGATATTGGTGTCTTAGATCCTCATTTTCCTCATAGCACTATCTGGACTCTAATTTTCTATGGAGTATTAGTTGGTATTGCTCTATTAGGTTGGTTTGCACCGGGCAATAAGCCATCAGAAAAATCATCGGTCTAGAAGGTAATTGAGTGTAATGATCAGCCTTAATTTACCAATCATCCTTACTCTTTCCGTCCAAATGGATCCTCATTTCAGCATCTAAAAGGATGTTTAGATTCTATAGAAAAGTGAGTTTTGTTGTTTCAAGCGTAACGATCAAGTGCGTTAATCCAAGCCGGGTTAACGCACTTTTTAATTGAAACTATTGCGCAAGCGAACCGGATTATTTTATTTATTATTTTTGTTAGTTTTAATATTCCTGTTTCTCTTTTTAAAATTTCAAAAAAATAATCAATACTTGTTTAAATGGAAATGATTTGGGAATATAATTCACAAGTCAAAAAAATGACAAGGAGGATGCAAACATGGCAAAGGGACTAGCTATGCACGAAACGCTAGAAGTTCATGAAATCTTAACGCTTAAAACATCATGTGTAACAAAAGGAACAGCGATGTTGGAATTGGTAGAGGATGAGGATTTAAAAAAGATTCTTGAAGAAGATGTTCAAACATCTACTGAAGCGATTAAAGAATTGAAAAAAATCTTAAAGAAAGCTCAATAAATAGGAGGGGTAGAAAAATGGCCACTAAAAGTACTCTTACTAAAACGTTAGATGATCTTGCTATCGCGACTGATTTATTATTATCAGCTAAGAATGGTGTACGAACATATGCGGTAGCGCTTACAGAAACGGCGACGCCTGAAGTTCGAAAGGTATTAAAAAAGCAATTAGATAAAGCCATCGAGCTTCATGAAAAGATTGCCCAATATATGATTGATAATGAAATGTATCATGCCTATGATGTAGAAGAACAAGTAAATCACGATTTAAAAAAGGCAGATAAAGCGTTAGATTTAGCGAAAGGTGAACTAAAATTCCCCCTCTGACAATAGAGGGGGAATTTTTTCAAGGTTACATAAAAAGTTCTCTTTCGATATTTCTACAAAGGAAAAGAAGTCTATATCTTATTCTCTTAGAAGTAGATAATTTACCCCATTTTATACAATATTCAGATGATATTTTATAGTCTTTTATCCCATATCTGAATAAATTGGTTTTAATTGGCTGCTGAAGGATACACCTATTAGTAGAACGACATATTCTATGGGGATAGAGGAGGAGAAAATAGTGAAGGAAATTAAAGTAGCAGAAAATAGTGGTCAGGCAAATAAGTTTATTGAAGAGTTTTTTGCCAACGGGTTTAGTAAAAGTGAAATTTATTTATTGACCTATAATAAAGAGCGCTCGGAATATTTAACAAATACAACAAATACAAAAGAATATCGAGCTTCTGAACAAGGAGTTTTTGAATCTGCAGTTAATAAGTTATTTTCTCGTGAAGATGAACTTCATTCTAAAATGGCCTCGTTAGGCTTAACCCAAGAAGAAGCTAAACAATGTGTCGGTGAAATGAAACAAGAACGTATAATCATTATTGCAAAAAAAGATGTGTAATGATTTTTCCTTGCAATAACTTTCGAAGAAACTAAGTGATCGAGAACTATTAGTAAATCATACTAGCATGTTGCTTTATATATAATATTTGTTCTTCTGTACGAAGGGTTTATGAATCGGAAAGATACTGAACGCAAGTATATTACTAGAGTCGTTTACTAATCTCATATGGAGGTGAAAGGATAATGATTCAATTTTTTGGTATCCACATAGGGACGTTATACTTTCCTACAAGTATCCTTCTAATTACTTTATTAGTTTTAGTAGGTTTTATTATCTATTTTCTTAGTAGAAGAAAAAGAAATAGAGATCAAACGATTCATTCAAATGAGAATAGGGTAAAGGGGAAAAGATAAAACTCTGTAAATGATCTAAAAGAAGAATTAATATATTTCGTCATCAAAAAGAATTCCCGTTTGAAGTGAAAATAAATTATCCTAATCCTACAGTTCCTGATACAGCCTTACACCATGATTTAACTCGTGAGAAAGTATGATTTAAATAAATGCAGAGAGGGCCCTTGAATTCATTTCTAAGGGCTGTTTTTATTTTTGTTCTGTAAAGGACAGACGACCTTTTAATCTTCTATTTTCTTACTATTTCTTATTTATAACTTCAAAAGAAACTTTATTATCGTTTTTTAAGATCTTAAACAAGCAATTGAACCCTTGATAAATTTGAAATAGTAGTCTAACCTTCATATTAAGGAGTGAAAATTATGAATGAAAACATTTCGGGTATTGATTATCAGGAAGTCATTGAATATGCGTTAGATCCACTCATTATTCATTCAAATCATAAGATTATATATGTTAACCACGCAGCTGAACATTTTTTTAGAGGGAAAAGGGAAGATATTATAGGTGCAAGTCCCTTAGATATATTTCAAGAAACATCTAAAGCAGCAATAAGGAAAAGAATCCAATCTGCTTATGAACGCCCAGCAGAGCTCATTGAGGAAACCATATTTAGATTGGACGGGACAACTGTTAATGTTGAATTATATTGTCATCCCTTGCTGCTGGGAGATAAAAAAGTAATCCAAACCTATGTGAGAGATATTACAGTAAAAAAAGAGAGTGAAACAAGACAAAAAGAAATAATAAAGCAAATAAATGAACTGTCTACAACCCTTGTTCCTCTTTTAGAGGGAATCGCTGTACTTCCCTTAGTAGGATCCATAGATGAGGAAAGAGCAAACCAACTTTTAATGGCTGTTCCAGTAAAAGTGCAGACGCAAAATATAAATTGTTTAATTATAGATTTTTCCGGTATTTATACATTGGATTCAATTGTAACGGAGCATCTTTTTAAAATTAATAGCGTTATGTCACTACTTGGAGTGCAATGCATCTTAACAGGATTAAGACCAGAATTATCTCGCTCTGCTGTACAGCTAGGTATTAATTTAGATTCTACCCCGACAATGGCTACTGTAAAAAATGCACTTCATTTTTTAGGAATTACTTCTAGTAAATAACCTGTAAAATGAAAATAACTAAAGCAACTTTTACGTTTTTAAAGATACATATTATATGAATCTTTAGGTGGTGCTAAACCTTTCAGAGGAATTTTCTAATTAAAGGAATAGTGACATCGTCTTTTACGGTTTCATGCTCTTTTAAATATTTTTAAGTGAGGTTTTTAAATTAGATTTGTATCTTGTATACATTAGAAAAACAAAAGAAACTCCTGAACATATACCAGGAGTTTCTTTTGCTTAAAATAACATATTGTGCAATCGCACGTTTGTTGAATAAAAGATAGAAGAATCATTGAATCGCTTTCTTCAGTTTAAAATTTTGTATAAAGCTTTAGAAGCGTTATCTATATCATAATCGTTATAATTTAAGGTTTTTTGATCAGTAAGTGTAGTGATTTGAAAAATCTTAGATGTTTTACAATACGACAATTCCAGTACTTCAGGAATGGTATGAGTAATAGCACTATCCTCGTATTGAACAAGAGTATAAAGCGTTTTTTTTATTTCAAGTATATTCATAAAAGTACCTCTTTCCATTATAAGGAAACCCAGGGTACAAAGAGACCATATAATTTAAATTTATGTTCTTTCTCTATTGTAACATATAAACGTATAGAAAAATACCTGCCGAGAACAGACAGTATGATAGCTGCAATTGTAAATTCTATGCACTTCTAATCCTGCTAGCTGATCAGTTAAAAAGGCGGCTATCAACAGAACATGTTCTTCTTATAATAGAATTACCTTAAATAGATTTAGTGATAAAAAAAGAGTAGATTATAATCTACTTTATTGCTTTATAAACAACTGGTGAAGAAAGTTTAATCAATGTAGATGGCTGCCCAAAAGCCATAGATTCATCAATGAATGTTTCAAGAGATTGAACGGAATTAGTTAAAACTTTTACTAAGTAGTTGTATTGACCTGCCAAACGATGACATTCGATAACTTCAGGGTGTTCTTTGCAATATTCTACGAATTGCTTGCATTTTGTATTGCTGTATAAAATAAAAGCAGTTACAGGTTTGTTAAAATTTTCAGGATTAATTATTGCTCTATATCCATCTATTATATTTTTTTCTTCAAGTTTTTTTACCCTTTCATTAACAGCAGGGGTAGATAAACCAACCAGCTTTCCCAACTGTGTAACGGACAAACGAGCATTCTCTTGTAGATGTAGTAATATATTTTTGTCAATTTCATCCATAAAACATACCCCGCTTTAAATTATAAATTAAAATAATAGGTTTTCCGTCCATATTAAAGTTATTACTTAGGAATACAATAAGAAACATATGTAAAAAAAGAAATTTATAGAATACAATTTAATTATATCAAAAGGAGGGATTTAATGGCTTTGGAAATGAGAAATACATGCGAAAAGTGCAATAAGAAACTCCATAATAGCTCTGTTGCTTATATCTGTACACATGAATGTACATTTTGTGATAAATGTAGTGAGAACGCGATGTATATTTGTCCTAACTGTGGAGGAGAACTAGTTAAAAGACCAAGGGGTAAAGAACATTCGTTAAGTTGCTCACTGAGCTTGTCATAAATTTAGAGACAACACTGTATAGATAGTGCAGTCAAAACAGCTACGATCAATGGGGTGGGCATTCAGCAGCGAGCCGTAACAGGTTTAAGTACGGAACAAATTATAAAGCATCATAGTGAAAGTTTACATGTTCATTACAATGTTGTACACTTTTCAATTGTCAGAAATGCAGAAGAAGACTTGTTTCGTCCGACACATTATTCTTATAGGTAACGAATTGCACGAAGACAAAGATTTTTAGAGTGCTGAAAATCGAATTCAGTAATCGATTGATTTATAGATAAAACAAAAGGTAATAGCACATAACTAAAATAAAGCCCTAAAAGTGTCTAATCGACGCTTCTTAGGGCTTTATTTCTGCCAATCATTGTGTCTCAATCGGTTTTTATTAAGCAGGAAAGCCTCCTGTTGGCGGTGGCCATGCTCCGTTTAATCTTCTCATAATGACAATTTCACCTAGATGATAGCTGTTGTGAGAAGCAATATTACGCAGTAAGCCCCCTGGGGTCTCACTTGGCCAAGCATCCAGAGGTTCTTCGATTGCTAATGTATCAGCTAAGTGACAAGCTTCGTCAATTCCATCACAAAAATGCTGGATCGTCTTTTTCCATTCTTCCTTATCAGACGGAGCTGGATGTTCGGGCCAGCTTTCACTCACACTTTTCGGTTTTTCGGGGTTTTCTCCTTTAGCAAGGGCAAGTAAAAAGTCTTGCCAATAGCTCATATGCTTCACTAATTGATAAATAGAATAAGGTAATTCCTCTTGTTTATGTGAAGCAAGCTTCATATTAATATCAGTTATTGCGTTAATCGTCGGAAGGTGACCTCTTTCACCTCGCAGTGATTTGATAAGCGCATCACGAAATGCTGTATTCGTTTGTGTCATGTTTTTTTCGGCCTTTCTTTTTCAAAGTATTAAGCTTGTAACAGTTTAACACAAATCAGTTTAATATATGTACTTCTGTGATTAACGTTTTACTATAACAAAGCCACTAAAATAAATAGTATCAATCACAATTTTTTGTTTGTAAGTCGCCTTTAAATGACGAAATATGATTTAATATAAAATATATAGAAAAAGGTACCCTTTATGGAAAGTGAAAAAGATTATGTGATTTTGAGAAAGACGATAACAACTCTTTCTACAAGCTTTATTTTAGCTTACCTTTTGGCAATAACAGGTCTGGTTCAACAGCTAACTGATGGAGAAGAACTATCGTATCATACTGGAAATGACATGGCAGGGTGGTTCCTTGTATATCTTTTTTATGTAGGTGCAGTTATTGCTGTATACGGAAATTTTGTCTCAGTTATACTGGACGCTATTCGAAAGAAATGGCTTCCCAACATGAGGTGGCTATTTGTCTTCTTCCACGGCATATTAGGCTTAATTAACGGTTTGTTTTTTCAAGATACATATTTGGCTTATTACGGGATGGCAGCTGCTATGTTATATGCATGTATAGATTGGTGGGTAGAAAGAAGAATTGACAGGGAAAAAAGTACAAAAGTATTGCTAATTATACCTCTTATTCTTTTACTTCTCAGTTGGAGTATATTAGAAGCGATATCACCTAGTCTTCCGCCATTTACCAAAGAAGATGCCATAGAGTTTGCGACAACTGGTGAAGGAACAGATATTGATTTATTTCCTGATACAGTTGGAACATGGAAAGGAACGTTTGAGGGATATCACGTTCAAAGAAGCACTCGTACTAAAAAAATAAATAAAGAGTTATACCTTGTGACCTTTGAAGAAAACTGGACCAAAGGGAAACGAAAAGGACACTATGTAATGTCTTATAAAGTAGATCGCAGCAGTGTCTCAGGGTATGGCGGAAGTGGCACAACACCTCCTTATATGAGAAGGTATTACAACAATAAAATAGTAAAAATTAAGTTTATGAATAAAGGAGCTTTGATCTATGTCTAAAATTTCTCTAGTAGAGGCTGTGAAATTGAAAAGTGTATTATCAAAACGAATACATGAATTAGAAGAAGAGATGGACCGTGTTGCATTGGTGCCCTTACTTATAAGTTAAGTAAGGGCCTTATTTATCTTATTTTTATTAGAAAGCTTTCAGTATAATAACACCTGTAATAATAAGAGTAACCGAGATAATCTTTCTTTTGTTTTTTGATTCCTTAAATATATAAATACCTAACAGCGTTGTACTAACAATCGTCAGCCCTGCCCATATAGCAAAAACGATTCCCATTTCAAAATAGTGTGTCGTTAGAGAAATAAAATAAATACAAGCAATGAAGAGTAGAAATGCGCCTATCGTGGGAACAGTTTGTCTAAAGCCTTTAGATAGTTTTACACACATTTGCCCTGCAATGCCTAAAACTAAGCCAATCGTTAAAAATACGTATCCCATTACGCTGTCCTTCTTTCTTTAGAGCTCCCTTTAATGTTAAGAGAAACTGCACCGATTATAATAAGAGAAACACCTAAAATTTTAGATAAGGAAATAGTTTCATCAAAAAAGATAATACCTGTGACAACAACAAGTACAGTTGCTCCTCCTGCATACAAAGCACTTGCTACTCCTACTTCACCTTTGGCGTTAAGTAGCATATAAGCAGCAATTGAAGAACAATAAAATAGTATGGCGAAAACAGTAGGAACAAAGTTTGTGAATCCATTTGTAAGATTAAGAAAAAATACTGCGATTACCTCCAAGATGATGGCAAGAAACAATAGTAAATAAAACAATCAGATTTCCTCCTTTCAGTCACCTCATTTTAAGAACTTTACGTAATTGCTACTAAATAATTGCAGTAGCACTCAGATGTCATTATTTTATCTAGAGCTTGATACCTTGTAAAATAATGATAAATGATTGTAGATATCACTATTATTAATACCTAAATGAATGTAAGTGGAAAGGAGGATGTTTATGGAAGTAGAAGATATACGCATATTTATGGCTGTAGCAGAATACGGCAGTGTAAGCCTTGCCGCTGATAAGCTAGGCTATGTCCAACCAAATGTAACAGCACGTATTCGGTCTCTTGAACGAAAAATTGGACACCCATTGTTTCATCGTCACAGACGAGGAATGACATTAAATGTAGAAGGTCGAAAACTTTTAACATATGGAGAACAAATGATGCGGCTGATGGATGAAATACAGAAAGCATTTCAAGATGAGCGTAACCTTGTTGGATCATTATGTATTGGGTTAGTTGAAACGGTAGTAGGGTTTCCTGAAATCATTTCTTCCTATCATAATAAGCACAAAAATGTGGATATTTCTTTAGTATCAGGAGTAAGTACACAATTAATAGAGAAAGTTCTTAAGTTTCAGTTAGACGGGGCATTTGTAGCAGAACCAGTAAATGTGTCAACGCTTGATCAAATTCCGGCTTTTGATGAAGAAATTGTACTTGTATGCAGTGCAAATGAAAAAGGGAAGAAGCAGATTCAGTCTGCCAAAGAGTTACTACACTTACCATTCATTTTATTTAATGAAGGCTGCCAATATAGAGAAAGACTACAGCAGTGGTTAAAAGACGAACAAATAATATCACCAAAAATTATGGAATTTGCTACACTTGAAACGATTATGGGGACAGTAGTTTCTGGTCTGGGTGTGACACTTATAGCCCGGTCATTAGCGGAGAGATATGAGAGAGAAGGGTTAGTACAACTCTTTCCAATACCTGAACCTTACAGAAACCTCAGGATTGTGTATGTTCGTCGCTCCGACTCCTATCTAGGAGTAACTGAGCGTGAATTTATAAAGACAATCAGCGAAGTAAGAGAAGGGGAAAATAAGCGAACGAATTGAATCGATTATAGAAGATATAAACGAACACACGATTGTAGAAAGAGTTGACTCGGACGAAGTAGGAGGGCTAAAGATCTTTTTATCTCAAGGTTATTTATTAGAGGTGTTTCCGAATACGTCAGAAGACGATGAATATAGTGAGTTCTGGAGACTTTTCAACCGGAAGGAAGGCAGCCCTCACTTTGTTGTCACAGGAAATGGTGTTAAAAACGAGTAATCGCATAATTAAAGAAACGAAAAAAGCACAAACCCGTTGGAACCAAACGTTTTTGTGCTTTTTTCTTATTTTATAATTGAGTTACATATAATCATAAGCGGAATCATCAAAATAGAGCCAGTGATAATATTCAACCTGCGGATCTGTCATCTTCGAAACTTCTTCTTCATTGAATTTTTGATACTCAACTAATTTCTGCACTTTAGAATTTCTTTCCACTTGGCTCATTTTAAATCCTCCTTATAGTTTGAGAAGTAACAATGTATTTAAATATAGAAAGCGTTTTCTTTTTCTTGTTTTTATTATATATCTCAATATGAGATTAAAACAATATCAATTATAGATGATTTTTCAAAAAACAATATAGAAATGGTATTATGGCATCCGATTGGGACAACAAGGCTTCTGCAATCGAAATTAAATAATAGGTGATTCCCAATGGCAAGGCTAAAAATTTTTTGTTAGTATTGTTGCTTAATCCCCAAAAAACATTATGATAACTAGCTCTATAAATTAGAAATAAAGCTAGCTGTGTTAAGCTAGCTTTATATTTTTTATGCTGTTTTCCAGAGCTGTAAATTTTCAACTGTCGTTCACTTTGTTATAAAAACTCTTTAACATTTTCATCATGTTACGCCCTGAAGTTCTTGACATTTGATTATTATCTTCATCATCATGAGTACTCAGGTACCAACTTCCTTTGTTATCTTCATTTAATCTATATACCTTATTGGTTCTACTATCTGTATAAAAGTTTCCATCCTTCAGTCTCACACAATCCCCCCTCTACCAAGTGTCTATCCTGTATTATGCCCAAGATATCAATTTTATGAAAAATTTCATATACACAAAAACAGCAGGTTTCTTAATGCGCTTATTATTTTGTAAGTAATCTACAGAGGTGCAAAAATGGTGAAAGTCCATTGAATTTATGTACTGCTAGTAAACCTTAAATTAGTTCTTAATGCGATACATATATTTCCATTTTAAAATTTTATCTATTTTTCTGTATTTGCTATCTTCGGTTCTGTGTGTTACGCTTAGATTAATTATTTTTGTTCGGTGTAGGATTGAGAGAAGAGAAATCTCTTCCATAGAAATTTTCATCTTAAGATAGTATGGTTGGACAAGGGTAGTAATACAAGTGTGGACTATTCCACACCAGGAGGCACTATTATGGAACAAGGTACAGTAAAATGGTTTAATGCAGACAAAGGCTTCGGCTTTATCGAAATTGAAGGCGGAGACGATGTATTCGTACATTTCAGCTCTATTCAAGGTGAAGGCTTTAAATCATTAGAAGAAGGTCAAAAAGTAACGTTTGACATCGAACAAGGCCAACGTGGAGCACAAGCTGCTAACGTTCATAAAGTAGCATAATTAAAATGAGTAAAAAAGACTCCACCTAGGAGTCTTTTTTTACTTTTGATTTCACTAGCTAGCAAAAGACATATTATATCTCATTTTAAAATCTCGTTATAATAGAAAAACCAGCGTTTTAAGTCTGGTTTCTGGGTCATACGTAGGGTACAAGGTAGGAACTAGTTAACCATACACTAGAAATACAAAGCAAATATGGCATGTTTGTTTGGTAAGAAGTTTACTTTCAGTTAAAGAAGTGCCGTAATTTTTTTATAGATTTATACAACAGACGGACATGAATTATTTTTGATGGGGATTAGGAGACGCATCTAAAAGCCGTTCTCCTGTTCTCATTTTATGGCCACATAAAGGACACTTTTGCTGTTTTTGATAAGAGAAATTTTTTCTCATCCAACCATTACATTCTTCTGATTCACATTCCCAAATCTCTATTTGTTCTTTAGGTAAGGGCTCTTGATTTTTTTTCCTATGGTTATAATACATAACTACATCATCCCTCCTCCTAAATAGTATACCTTTTAAAAAAGAAATAGTGAGAACCATATCTTTCTAAATTAAACCACACTTTATAGATCCTATAAAAATTTATAAATACACGGAAGAGCGGATAAAATAAGGCATGAATTCGCCTTGTATAGATACGCTAAAATAAGATGTTCGTGAATAATAACACGGATTTCCATTACGCAGAAATGAATAAATAATATCTCTCGTTAAAGAGTACTTTTCTCATTTCTGAATTTAAGTAAGAGAAGGAGCACGAAAAAATGAAAAAATTTTCTGATTTTAATTTAAGCAAGGACATTGAAAAGGCAGTTCATAACTTGGGTTTTGAAGAGGCTACGCCGATTCAGGCTGAAGCTATTCCGATAGCTATGGCGGGTAAAGATCTAATTGGACAAGCTCAAACCGGTACTGGAAAGACAACAGCTTTTGGCATTCCCCTTATAGAGCGGGTTGAGCTTGGTGAAGAAGGGATTCAGGGAATAGTCTTAGCACCGACACGTGAACTGGCTATTCAAGTAGCAGAGGAGTTAAATCGAATTGGACAGGTAAAAGGAGTTAAAACGCTACCCATTTATGGAGGCCAGGATATTAATCGTCAGATTAAAGCCCTTAAAAACAGACCGCATATTATCTCGGCAACCCCAGGACGCCTTAAGGACCATATGAAGCGAAGAACCATTCGTTTAAATCATATTCGTACAGCTGTTCTGGATGAAGCAGATGAGATGTTAAATATGGGCTTTATTGAAGATATCCAATCGATTCTTGGTGGCATCTCTTCTCCCCATCAAACTTTACTATTTTCAGCAACTATGTCGAAGCAAGTACAAAGTCTAGCCCAGAAATTTATGAACGATCCTGAACTCGTAAAAGTAAAAGCGAAGGAGTTAACGGTAAAGAACATTGAGCAGCAATATATGGAAATTCCAGAGAATCGAAAATTTGATGTTCTTTGTAATCTTGTAGACCTTCAATCACCAGACCTTGCTATTGTGTTTGGACGCACAAAAAAACGTGTGGATGAACTTGCTGAAGGACTAAAAAAGCGTGGGTATGCAGCAGAAGGCATTCATGGAGATCTTACACAATCCAAACGTGCCGATGTAATTCGTCAATTCAAGAATCATACGATTGAGATTATGGTTGCAACCGACGTTGCAGCAAGAGGACTTGATATTACAGGTGTTAGCCATGTCTATAATTTTGATATTCCTCAGGACCCTGAAAGCTATGTTCATCGTATTGGCCGAACAGGACGGGCAGGTACTAAGGGATTGGCAGTTACCTTTATAACTCCAAGAGAACGTAATCATTTAAAAGTGATTGAAGATGTCACGAAAACCAAAATGTCTAGACAATCACCTCCTACTTCTAGTGAGGTAATGGCAGGGCATCAGGAAGCAATCATTCACCAGGTTTTGACCGCTATCGACAAAGGGGAGTTTGTGGAATATAAGCCAATGGCGGAAAAGCTATTAGAAGAAGTGGATTCTGTTTCTTTACTGTCAGCCACTTTAAAGCTCTTAACAAAAGAATCAAATATGACCTCTGTCCAATTGACTGAAGTGGCACCACTTCGTAATAAAAAGGCAAAAACAGAGCGTAAGAGAAATAGAGGGAGAAAAGAAACAGTAGGCCGTAAAAAAACATATAGAAAATAATCCCTGATTATTTTTGATGCGAGAAAGGATAAGGGCTATGAGTGAGAAAATATTTAGTAATGGAGAAATAGTAAATATAAGAGTATCAAATGAATTAGTGACAATCTTAAAAAGTCATTATGTAAAAAACATGAAAAGATACTCTTATACAGTCGACAAATACCCAAGTACCTTTTTCTTTGAAGAAGAGTTAAAAAAACGTGAACTATAATTATTGATGAATAAGTGTTGATATAAAAATCTTTTTAAGTAAAAACAGA
This sequence comes from Priestia sp. MDV22-iso46, assembly GCF_058629175.1. Lineage (NCBI taxonomy): Bacteria > Bacillati > Bacillota > Bacilli > Caryophanales > Bacillaceae > Priestia > Priestia sp. MDV22-iso46. The sequence goes on along the minus strand of NZ_JBZVWT010000001.1, from coordinate 1,263,824 downwards.
CTCTGAAAATAGAGTCTGTTTTTTAGTATGGTTTCTTATGCTTTATTTACGTTTGTCGCTTGTGGTCCACGTTGTCCCTGTTCGATATCAAAAGTCACTTCTTGACCTTCATCCAAGGATTTAAAACCTTCACCTTGAATAGCTGAGAAGTGAACAAATACATCTTCTCCACCTTCGCGCTCAATAAATCCAAAACCTTTGTCAGCATTAAACCATTTCACTTTACCGTGTTCCATTTTTTGTTTCCTCCTAAAATATAGAAAATAAACCAGATTATCATTAAATCTAGCCTATTTATTATATTATCCCAATAGAGACATCTTAAACTTAAATTAATTTGATCTTTTTAACTTTCTTTATCATCACTCATTCCATTAAAATGTAATAAGGGTATGACTATATACATCATAATGAGGTTCTGGTGCAAAACCTTCAAAATATTTATAAGTGATCTTCTAAACATGGAAATGATAGAAGTCGAGTATTAGCCACTGTTCACACAATTATTAAGGGCATTGTATTCATAAATATGAACCTAAATTAGATGAGAGAGCACAATGGAACCGGTCTTTCCTAAAGAAAAGGAAGTTCACTCAAAAAAATTTTGAATAGTGGCGTAAAAATACATTCTATTAGATAGGAATCTATATACTTTTTTCATATAAATACAATCTTCGCACTAAAATCCGTAAACTTGTTTCCAAATAAAAAATGACGCCGTTTTAGGCGCCATTTTTTATAGAATAGAGAAGGACACACCCTAGGCACGGGCGGTACTTTTAACACATCGTCTTGATTTGATAATACCCAGTGTTTAAATTTAATAAACCTTTGGTTATGACGCTTTATGCAGAATATCTACGTTTACCTTTTTAGTAAACATAAGGTTTCTTAGAGTCATCAAGTAAAAGAGCCCTTACAGGTGCAGTGTTTTATGAAGAAATTTCAAATAATACTGGATATTATTAAAATTATTTATTAAATTTCTTTGGAAACTGCTTCACAACTCCTGCAGATATAGTATCTGCCATTAAGAAAATATGTGAGACTCCTTCATCAATTGCAACGATTCTTGCCTCCCAATCTTTTTCTAAGCTTGCAGATAAATCATTTGTCACTAATTTTAGATGCATATACAGTAATTTTTTCAAATCTTCATTTTTTAAATAAGGGTTGGCCTGGCTAAGGAACGCTGCTATATCATCAGCATTTCTATACCATTCTTTGTTTAATTGATTCACCAAGGCTTTCTTTCCCGTTTTAGCCGCATCTACAATCTTGCCAGCAATCACAATATGTTCCTTGAGCAAATCCGTAAGTTTATTCCCAGCTTTCTCTCCGTATATCGGCTTCACAGCATTCCCGATATCTTCTTGATTTTTTAATAACCTTGCCAACACCTGTTTTTGGTCTTCTGATCCTGCTGTTGTTGCACTTGTAATATAATTGCTTGTCCACAATACATGATCCATCCAAAGACTTCTGAATTCATTTTCAAACTTTACCTGAGATTGACTAACACGATGTTCTTGTGTTTGAGCACGAGTACTACTTGGGTCAACCAGCATGTTTAGCGAAAATAACAAAATAAGTCCCATCCCTAACAATTTTTTCATAAAAGCTGCTCCTTCCAATTTAAATGATCCGTCTTATTATTTGTATATGGCATTTTTTACATTCCTCAAAATGTTATTTTCTAATAATAATTCTTTATAGAGTACTACCACACTCCCAATCAGCTCACACGGATGAAGGGTTACAGAGGATACCTTTCTATAAGGTGATAGTAGAGAATTCGAAATTTTAGGCTCTTGTATTTATACATTCATAAATATTATTGCTTGTCTCATATGTTTATATAAAACTCTAGAAGAAAAAGAGGTGAAAAATGTGAAGCATATGCTAATGGTATGTAATCAGCATGTGAAGGAGGGACTTATTGGTCTTAAAACCCCCCATGTAAAGAAGATTCCCTACTCTACATGTACCTGTTCTTTTTGTGAGAGAAGGGCTAAAATCAAAATCTTTTATTCCATTCCTCAAAAATATAGTAAAACCAATTTTTATGTGAGCTTAAGCATGTCCAGACATAAAACAGAATAACTTAGAATGAAACTAATTTACAATTATAGGAGGATTAATAATGACTAATGCATTTGTTGCACAATCCTTAGATGAAATTCGTTTTTGGTCAAGGATTATGAAGGAACACTCATTGTTTCTTCGATTAGGTTTTAGATGTGAGGATACACAATTAATACAGGAAGCGAATCAATTTTATCGTTTGTTTGAAGATATTGAACAACGCTCTCATTCATTTACTAATCAAACAGATCCGGAGCAAATGAGAAGATTTAATTCGGAAGTCCAACAAGCAGCCACAGGTATATTTGCATTTAAGAGAAAAATTTTAGGTTTAATCTTAACCTGTCAACTACCGGGCTCAAATAACTTTCCTCTTTTGGTTGATCATACTAGTAGAGAAGCCAACTATTTTAGAAAACGATTAATTGAATTAAACGAAGGGAAATTGAAGCCGCTAGCTGATGCAATTATAAAGGAAAATGTCTTCTTTTTAAGAATTATGGCTGATCATGCCCAATTTATAGGCCATCTTCTTGATCCATCAGAAAGAAAACTTGTAGATATGGCGAGAAACTTCAGTCACGATTTTGATCAATTAGTTTTTCAAGCAAGAGATTTAGAGTCTATGAAGCCTCAATCTCAAACGGTACCTCTTTTGGATCAATTTCTTGATCAGAATCGTGTTTCCGTGGCTTCCCTTAGAGACTTTAAAAAAACAGCAAGAGATTTAATTGAGGAATGTAGAATTAAAAGTATTATTCATCCTCTTTTAGCTGATCATGTTTTTCGAGAGGCTGAAAGGTTCCTTCATATTATCGATATGTTTGAAAAGAATCTTCAAACACAAAAATAATACATTGATGTTTCCTCTTTACAAATCTTAATGACTTAATTTAAAAGGCTTCAGCTTTTGAGGGAGCCTTTTTTTGTTCACTAACAAAGAAACAGTCATTGAGGTTTAATTTCATTCCAATTTTTTTGACTCATCCAATTATTTATACATTCTCTAAAAAATGTATTTAACATAAGAACCTAATGGCAACACTATAAACAATAGTTAGTGAATAGGATTTCCTTGCATATATTTGGGATTTTTGCGAGTTAAAACTAAAAAAATGAGATAAAGATTAATGAGCTATTCCTTTCACATAAGCTTGTCACAATACTATCTAAAGAGAGGTCGAACAATATGAAAGTGACCGACACACTTGTTCAATGTTTAGAAAATGAGGGAGTTGAATATATTTTCGCAATACCTGGTAAAGAGACATTGGATTTTGTTGATTCTTTATCCAACTCTAAACAGATTCAATTCGTGAATGTGAGGCATGAGCAAGGAGCTGCTTTTATGGCAGATGTATACGGAAGGTTAACAAACAAAGTAGGGGTATGCTTATCAACATTAGGCCCTGGAGCTACTAATTTATTGACAGGTATATCTAGCGCAAAGCTAGACCATTCCCCTGTTGTTGCTTTAACAGGACAAGCTGCTTTGGGAAGGCAGCATAAAGATTCGCATCAGTATATGGACATTATCAAAATGGTGGAACCGGCAACGAAGTGGGGTGTTCAGATAAAAGATGCACAAACGCTTCCTGAGATTATTCGAAAAGCATTTAAAATTGCACAAATGGAAAAGCCAGGACCCGTAGTAGTAGAATTGCCAGAAGACTTAGCAACTCAAATCGTTCCCATTAAACCTATTTTACCTACATCTATACCCGTAAGCATACCTATATTGGAGTCCATTCAGGCTGCCAATACTCTTATTAAGCAGTATAAGAAACCTTTTGTTATTATCGGTAACGGCGCTGTTAGACAGGGAGCCGTGGATGAGCTTCAACCATTTATTGAACGCCTTCAATCACCGGTTACCCATAGTTATATGGCTAAAGGTGTATTGTCTAAAGATCATCCACAAAACTTCTTTACGTTTGGATTTAATGAAAAAGATGAAGTGCTCGCAGGCTTAAAGGAAGCTGATCTACTTATTGTAATTGGGTTTGATTTTGTCGAAAGGTTACCCAAAGAATGGAACACGGAAAAAACACCAATTTTACATATAGATACTTTACCCGCAGAAGTAGATGAATATTACCCTATAGAGGTCGAATTGGTTGGAGATATAAAGCAAACTTTACGAGTATTCAATCAGCTTGATATTCCTTCTAAACCATGGATTCCCTCTGGTAATCTCCAGGAACAAATTAAGCAATCTTATCACATTGAAGAGAAAGAGATAGATAGCAATTTGCTGCCTTTGACAATCGAGAATATCTTGCATATTATTGACAAGCTCTCTTCAGAGAAAACAATTGTGATTTCAGATGTGGGAGCTCATAAAGTATCTGTAGCCCGAACTTATCAACCTAAAAACCCTAACAGGCTCATTATATCAAATGGTCTAGCTTCCATGGGTATTGCTCTACCAGGCTCAATTGGAGCTAAACTAGCCTGCCCTAATGATCCAGCTATTTGTATTACTGGAGATGGAGGAGCTTTAATGAATTTTGCTGAAATAGAGACGGCAAAGCGCTTAGGGCTTTCATTCATCATTATTGTTTTAAACGACTCTACATTAAAAATAGAGCAGGAAATGATGAACAAAAAGTTTGGTAAGAGCTATGGAGTAACTTTTACAAACCCAGATTTTGTTCAACTGGCAAAAAGCTTTGGAATTAAAGGGGAACAGGCAAATAGTTTAGTTGAATTTGAAAATATAATGAAAAGAGCCTTACAAAGTTTAGATGAGATTGTCCTAATTGACGTTCTTCTAAAAAGCTGATTGGGATTTCTCCATTATTTTAACGAGTTATCTCTGTTAAGGGATTAATTTGTAGATTCACTAGGAAATAAAGGTTTTTAATTTTTTAAAATAAGCTAAGCTGAGTTCAACCCAAATCCAACTATAAAGGAAAGTAAATACAAAAATTAAACCAGTAGTAGAAAGAGAAAAATTTTTAGAAATCACGGGACCTAGTACTGGGAATTTGAAACTGTACAATAGGGTAATAATCCCAACAGTTAATAGGGTGGCCCCACTTATAATAATGTACAATCTCTTTTTAAAAAAGTAAAAAGCAGCTCCTATGCCCATTCCCAATATTCCTGTGGTAAAAGGAAAAATAATAAGTTCACTTGGCTGGGTAATCAGAAGAAGCAGATTCGTTAGTATATAGGTAATAAATCCTAAAGGGAGCGAAAGTGTAAAACAAAAAAGAATGGGTGCAGTAGAGAATGGACTAATAAAAATTCCTATTCCTGGTAAGAAACCTCCTGCTGATTGAAAAAAGGCTGCTAAGCTGGCGAAAAGAGCGCCTGATACAAGCTGCTTAGTTTTAGATAGTCTATTAAAAAAAAGCCGCGCAGAGTTTACTTCATTTGAAAGAGACTTTAAAAAGTACATGAATTTCACCTCGGTTAACTGTTTTTACATTGTAAGAGATTTAGATCATTGCCTGATATGTCAACTCTTACATGTAATATATAAAGAAATTAAGAGGGAGGACTAATAAGTCGCATTTACTTTTACAGGAATAGGTCATATCCGTTAAGATAAATTTCTTTATCTTTCTAAAGGTATGTACTGTAGCCCATAAAATGAATCTTTTATGGGCTTTATTGATTAAAGGCTTTTTTATTTTCTAGAAAGTTCATTTGCTCATTCTTACAAAATAGCTGGTGAAAAAATTAAGCTATAATTTTTGGGAGAAAATCAATACCCAGTCGAATTTTATAAATATAAATCATGGAACAATTTCAAAAACAGTACCTTGATTAAAGTCAGACACTTTCATAGAGCCATAAACTCCTAAATAAAGCCTGGTTTGATCCAGGTTCGTTCCCAAACTAACGTAGTAAGCTGATTGGGAACCAAAATTATAATCAATTTCCACAACACTAAAATCATTTAGCTTACAATCTGTACCTGCCTTGGTATAAGCTAAAACTCCTCTAACTGGGGATTGAGATTCTTTAACCTGTGCAATATCCGTAAACATAACGCTTCCTGTTAAGCTAGGGATTTTATTCCCCATATATGGCTGAACTCCTGTAAGGGAGGTCCCTCCAAATTTATTGGGGCGGGGATCTTTGTGAAAATAACTAGTTAAAGGCTGAAGACGTCTCACTGAAGTTTTTACCGCTTCATTGTAATAAGCAATTATTTTCTCATCCAAGGCCGGATTTTCAGAACACCTTTTTATAAACGAAGTTGGAAAATCTCCTTCCCATCCCCGCCAGCCAAGGTTAATAAATCCTTCTTGACTGGGTTTAGCTCTCATTAAAGAAGCTTGAACAAGTTGAGGAACAGGTATTGGCTTATAATGAACAAATGAAAAAATCGACTCTACCACGTCTTGTCCAACATTTCCCACATATTTGATGTACTGATTATAAAATTTTTGAAATGAAATGCCCGTTATATTGCGAACACCCTTAGCAATGAGCGTAAGAGTTTCCTGAATAGGTGAGGGGAGTTCACTAAAACGTGTGACTACGGGTGGATTATGGATAAATGTATTCTTACCTACATCAATTTCAATTATTTTCCCGTAAATTTCCATATCATCCTGACTTAAGTTAAAGGGGTCATAGCCTGATCCACCATCTCCGATTGTTAAGATAAGTTTTCCAGTTTCAGGTGAAAAGTTTAAGCTGTTGACACCATTATGATTAAAAAATGGTCTTCTTAAGTTAAGTAACGTCCGTCTTTTTTGAGGCTGAGCATTTGGTTGGAAAACCCATTCTTCCACTGTATCAATATGATCATAGTTAGTTTCTCTATTTAACCACCTTAAGTTTGAAGTTTTAGGATCACACGGGTTAGGCCTATAATGTTCGGAAAGTGCACCTGGGCCTTGTGTTCCAGCTACTGAGTAATGAAGATAAAACAGACCGTTATAATAAAATTCTGGATGAAACGCTAGCCCTAGCAATCCTCGTTCATCATATCCTCCGCGAGAAACACCTGGTTCAGACGTACCTAATTTTATGATTCGTGAGCGAATATCTAAAAAAGTCTGTATAGCTTCGTCTCTTATGTGAAAGATCTCTCCTACTTGGGCTGCAATAAATAAGCTTTCAAATGAGTCACCAGGAAGTATAGCTGTTTTCAACACGGTAGGTAAATTTATCTTACTAACAATAGGCCGTAAACTAACCTTAGCTTTTATCAACTAACTTGACACTCCTTTTTATTGTTTTCTTTTATAAGAATATGATTGTAACTGTTCTATTAGTATCAATACTATTTTATAAAGTTAGGTAATTTAACTAAGAGACCTAATTGAGAGGCTCTTTTTATAAAAATTATCCATTCCTAATTACGCCTGCTATTTTCTTCTCTTAGCACTCACGCTTCTCTCAACGTTCATAACTATTTGTGCTTTCCAGAAATTGAAATTAAGGAAAAATAATACTTCATTCACAAAAAAATAGTGATATTATTTTATGAATTGGAAAAGAATATGGCTTATGAAAGGAGTGAATGCAAATGTCTATGAAAAAGTGGTTAATGGGATTAGTCGTTTTGTGTGCGATGGTTATCGGTGTGATGACTTCAGGATCACTCGGCGTTTTGGCCGAATCCGACGTGGTAAGACAGAAAGCCATAGAGGTTCAGTTGAACGATGATTACTTTAATCCAGAAACCATCACTATCCCGAGTGGAAAAACGACAACATTGATATTGAAAAATGAAGGTCAGAAAGAGCATACCTTCACAGTAGAAAAACTCGGAATTGACGCTGAAGTCCAGCCTGGAAAAGAAAAAACCATTACCGTGAAACCACAAAACCCCGGTACATATGAACTGATATGTAGGTATCATTTTAATAGTGGAATGGTGGGGAAAGTGATAGTCAAATAACAAGCAGGGCCAATCGGTCTCTGCTTTTTGAAGTGAATATAACATACTTTCTTAATTAACATAATGAATTTTAAAGGTATAAATAAATCGTTCACAATTTCAAAAAAAGTAATAAATATTTATTTCAAATATATACTAAATGAAGAAAAAGCACGGGAAAGTATAGAATAAAAACAGTATTTATATCCAGGTTATTAAAAAATGTATCCTTAATGAGCAATGAGCATTGTTTAATTAAAAGGAGGAATTTCATATGGGCGATAATCAATCAAATAATTTAGAACAGGTATCAGAGAACAATACAGATGAAACCAAATTAGATGATCTTGAGAAAGAGTTTGTAACAAAGCCTGCTAAGTCTTCTGATCCTTATCCGCATAAATATTATACTGGAGATACTTCTATGGTTTCTAATGCTGTGCCACGAAACGATAAAGAATAAAAGTTTCTTATATATTAATATATAAGAGAAACTTTAGAGCATTTAAGCTTAAGCTCTGTATTTTTTCAAAACCAAAATACATCTCATAAAAAACAGTTATGTTTCATTTATTATTTTAAATTTAAAGTAATCGCTTTCATTTTTTACTTTCTCGAAATCATTTGATAGGTTATAATAAATATCTACAAAAATATTAAATGATATGTAAGTAACAAGCAATTACACCCTTAATATTAAAAAAAAAAGAAAAACTCCTTTAACGCACTAGGGGAGTTTTTCTTTTTTAATATCTAATATCTTCTATTCAAACTCGTCAAAAAAGAAGTGTTCACTATTTTGAAGCCCGTTAACTATTCTACTTAATATATGAGTAGGCTACGAAATGTTTACATACTTGTAAATGGGGGATTTACCATATAAGAACATTAATACTTAATTGGAAGAAGAATGAAAAATGAACAATAATACTGAAACCGTTGAAAATAAAGTAGAGGGTAAACTAAATGAAATGAGTCAAGAGAAGAAAGACAACATCCTTTCTAGTTTTAACGAATTTAAAAGTTACTTAGGAGATAAAGTCACAAAAGGTGAGAAACTAGGGTTAAATGATAATCAATTAGCTCTAGCAGCTAAAAAAACAGCTGATTATCTCGCAACGCATGAGGAGCCACAAAATGAAGAGCAATACTTGTTACATGAGTTATGGAAAGTTGGAAATGAGGAAGAACAACATCATCTTGCTCATATGCTTGTTAAATTAGTTAAAGAATAATCTAAATCACTTATAGATTGCTATCTGCCATTATTTATTAGGGATTCAAGTGTATTCAATTAACGTAGCAAAGAGCCACTTGCGTAAAGCAATTGGCTCTTTATATTCGTTATGTGTTAGGTAATATCTTTGCAGAAGTAAGAATAAGCCAAGATTGAAATATGGTATCTACAACCCCTTTATTGACAACTTATTAAAAATGTATAACTAAAGAAATAAAGATCAGTTATTCTCTTCCCTCTTTATTCATTTTCTTTAGAATCTTCCTGGTAATGTTCATTTAAGTATAGGTTCTCTGTCGTAGCAAAATTAACAGATTGAAGGCTAGTTTCAGGATCCATTCCATAATAGCCTTTTAGTTCCGCATTTTCTATCTCGCCACTTCTGAATTGTGGTTCTTTTTTCTCTTTCATGCTGCACCTCTTTTTTCTTATAAATAAAGCTTAGAGAAATATGGTATCAGTTATTCGGTTCTATTTGAAGATGGAAGAAAAGAATGTGAAAATTCCACATTCTTCCTTTCTGACTTTTTATTTTTCTTCTAAATCAAGGACTGGAACCATACGGTCTTCATCATGTGTTCCTCTCGCATGAACGGTAGCCATACTTGATGTTTCATCTACACTTTTAATCCAAATAGGAACTCCGTGGTAATGAACATCAATTTCCTTGGGTGAAGAAAGAATTTGCTTAGCTCGATTTATTTCCATAGTATCACCTCATTTTTTAGTATGTCCCTGCGATACATCAATTAAAAGATAAAGCTATATTTCCCCAACAATAATTTGACTACATGCTATAACTCATTCCCTCAAAAATGAATCTACGCTCTAATCTAACAAACCATCCATTATAGGAGGTTTGCAGTTGTCAATAAAAGAACCAATATATTTATTCCGAAAATCTTCATATTTTCCCATCATTTAAGTCAAAGTAAATATATTATTTGTCAAAAACAAGGTTTTCAACAACAAACCTGTATAAACAAAGTGGGTGATAAAAGGAATTTTACCCCAATATAATATGTTAAAAGAGGGCATAATACATAAGCCATAATTGAGAATATCTAAAGCAGACAATTTAAAGATCTACACCTTTTTATACAAACAAACGTAAATAAAAAAGCAGTAAATTCCAAAAAAAGTAGGAAATATCTATTTACACAAAGAAGATATAGCATTAATTCTATATATTAAGCAATAATTAAGTTTATATCATACATATAAATAAGGATTAGCTTATTTTATTAGAAAGTTACTTTCACAAACGGGATAACAATATTGAAAATAAAGTTTTTAATATTACATTGACAAGAATGCCAATCCTGCTTACAATTGAAAACGATTATCAACATCAAGTAGGAGGAGACAACGTTATGTCTAAGGGTAAAATTAGTCTGAAAATTAAGTTAGCTTTTATGTTTATTTTAATTTTGTCGACATTATTAGTTGGTTGTTCAAACGCTAATAATGAGGAATCAACATCGAAAGGCAATCATGATAACATGCTTACGATTGCTTGGCCGAGAGATGTAGGAGAAATGAATCCACATGTCTACAATCCTTCACAATTATTTGCTCAATCTATGGTATATGAACCGTTAGTAAGCTATCAAGCCGGCGGTAAGATAAAACCAAATCTAGCTAAGTCATGGGAAATCTCTGAGGATGGTAAAGTATACACGTTTCATTTGCGTGAAGGTGTAAAATTTTCCGATGGAACAGATTTTAATGCAGAAATTGTTAAAAAGAATTTTGACACTATTTTGAATAATAAAGAATTACATAGTTGGTTGGGTTTCATTACAAAAATAGCTCAAACAGAAGTAGTGGATAAAAATACTTTTAAATTAACATTGACTGAACCATATTACCCAACAATTCAAGAGCTAGCTGTAGTTCGACCAGTTCGTTTCTTGGGTGAAGCTGGTTTTCCTAAAGATGGTGATACTTCAAAAGGTATCGTTAAACCGGTAGGTACAGGTCCATGGATTTTAGAAAAGTATAAAGCAGACGAATATGCTATTTATAAACGAAATGAAAATTATTGGGGAGAGATTCCAAAAGTAGAAAAAATCAAAGTGAAAGTTATTCCAGATGCGGAAACGAGAGTACTCGCATTTGAAAAAGGTGATTTGGACATGATTTATGGAGAAGGAGTTGTCAGTCTAGACACGTTTAAGCAATTAAAGTCTACTGGAAAATATGAAACTAGGGTTTCTGAACCAATTGCCACAAGACAGCTTGTTATGAATACAAAAACAGAACAGCTTTCAGATGAACGTGTAAGACAAGCCCTTCATTATGGTTTTAATAAAGAAGCTTTGGTTAAAGGAGTGACTTCAGGTTTAGAAGAAAAAGCAGACCATATCTTACCTGCAAATTTACCTTACACGAAAGATGTTGATGTGAAGTTGGTAAAGTATAATGTAGAAAAAGCAAAGGCACTATTAGACAAAGCAGGATGGAAACTCCCTAAAGGAAAAACAGTTCGTGAAAAAGATGGAAAGTTACTTGAAATTGACCTAATGTATGATTCAGCAGAATCAATTCAAAAAGCAATGGCCGAAACTCTTCAATCTGAATGGGCGGCAATTGGTGTGAAATTAAACATTGAGGGAGTTGAACTACCAGACCAAGTTCAAAGATTTAAAGATAATAAATTTGATATTAATTTCTATAGTAATTTTGGTGCTCCTTATGATCCTCATACATTTTTAAACATTGTCTCATCAAAAGGGTATGGGTTTAATGAAGCTATTTCAGCATATCCAAATAAAGATGAATTAATTAAACAAATGGCGAAGGTTCCTCAAACAACAGATGAAAAAGAGCGCCAACAGCTCTATTCATCTATTTTAAAGTCAATACAAGACCAAGGAGCTATTATTCCTATTTCGTATATGAAGAAAACAGCCATTTATCAAAAGAATGTAACGAATTTTAATTTCCCTGCTAATCGTGACGAGAATCCATTCACAGGAATTAGCATCAAACAGTAACTAGCAGGAGGTTTTCATGGGCAATTATATACTGAAACGAATTATGTCCATCATTCCAGTTTTTCTTTTGGCCACACTTCTCACGACTGGAATGGTTCACCTTTCATCGGTGGATCCAGCTGAAGCTTATTTAACAGCAGCCCATATCCAGCCGACTGATGAGATTTTAGCTCAAAAAAGACATGAGTTTGGTTTAGATCAACCATTCTTTATTCAATATGCAAACTCTATTATGAAGATATGCCAACTTGATTTTGGCATATCTTATGTTTCGAATAAGCCGGTTTGGGATGAGGTTATATATCGAATACCAGCGACCATCCAACTAGCTATAGTAAGTATATTAATAGCCGTGTTCGTCAGCGTGCCTCTTGGATTTCTGGCGGGAGTAAAGAAAGGTAGCGCTATTGATCATTTTAGTCGTTTACTTTCCTTTTTTGGTGCATCTATTCCAAGTTTTTGGCTGGGCTATATATTGGTCTTTTTCTTTTCTGTTAAGCTTAACCTTTTTCCAGTTGAAGGGATTGGGACATGGCAGCATCTTGTACTGCCTTCCATTACGCTAGCTCTTCCTTTAATAGCAATGTATACAAGATTATTACGTGCCAGTGTTCTTGAAAACTTGCAGCAACCATATGTGCTATTTGCTCGAACTAGAGGACTTAAAGAAAAAACGATTATGACAAAGCATGTGCTGAGAATTGCTATTTCTCCAATGATAACTGGGCTTGGAATGAATCTTGGGAAATTACTTACGGGCACAATTATCGTTGAATCGGTTTTTTCTTGGCCTGGATTTGGACGTTATTTCATTGAAGCTATTTTTAATCGTGATATACCTGTTATACAATGCTATGTACTAATAGCGGCTAGTTTATTTATTTTGAGTAACTTAATTGTAGATATAGTTCAAATGTATATCGACCCACGTATTTCCAGGGAAGAAGGGCAACATCGATGATAACAAGTATACGTACGATATTTAAAAATGAAAAAGTAATTCCCATATGTTCAACGATATTAGGTATTCTTTTTATCATCGCCATTTTGGCCCCTTGGATTACACCAAATGATCCCGTTGCCGTCAATTTGGCTTATAAATTGCAGCCTCCAAGCTGGAATTTCCCATTAGGAACCGATCATTTAGGAAGATGTAACTTGTCACGTATTTTATATGGAGCACGCATCTCATTAGGTTTTGCTATACTTATTTTCATTTCATCATTAGCCATTGGTTTAATTATTGGAACTTTTTCAGGTTATAAAGGTGGCTGGGTCGATCATGTTTTAATGAGATTTTGCGATGCTGTTATGGCTTTTCCAAGCCTTATTCTTGTATTAGGATTGGTTGGTATATTTGGTCCTGGACTGTCACAAGTAATCTTAGCGCTGATGCTTGTACAATGGGTTTATTACGCGAGAATGTTCCGAGGAATGGCCCTTAGTTTGAAAGAGCAGAACTTTATCCCTGCTGCGAAGATCAGTGGTTCTTCTCAATGGAAGATCATTAAAAATCATATTATCCCCAATGTGTTACCCCCGCTTGTCGTAATGGGTACACTGGAAATGGGCTGGGCAATCATGGATATATCTGCTATGTCTTTTCTGGGATTAGGCGTTCAGTCTCCTACACCTGAATGGGGAGCAATGATTCACGAAGGAAAATCATATATTCGGACGAATCCGGAACTGATGCTTTATCCAGGTTTGTCTATTATGCTTGTTATTGTTACATTCAATCTATTAGGCGAAGCATTATCAGAGCGTTACGGTGTCAAACGTCGATTTTAAAAAGGAATGAAGAAAGTTGGGAACAGACAAGTCAAAAGTATTACAAGTTAGAGATTTACATGTTCAAATAAAAGCAAAAAACGGTATTACAACTCTCGTTCAAGATATCAATTTTGAACTGAAGCCTGGGGAGATTCTTGGTCTTATTGGTGAAAGCGGTTGTGGTAAAACCGTCACAAGTATGTCTATTCTTCAGCTCCTTAATCGTAAGGAAACAACAATTGAAGGGAGCATAATGCTAAAAGGGCAAGAATTAAACGGTTTAGCTGAGAAAGAAATGCGTAAGATTCGTGGCAAGGACATAGCGTTTATTATGCAAAACCCGATGAATGCTTTTACACCAGTTTTTACTATTGGGCACCAATTTGTTGAGACTATTCGCTCTCATACGAGCTTGAATAAAAAACAGGCAACAGAGCTTGCTATTGAGTCAATGAAACAAGTAAACTTACCTGACCCTGGCAAGCTTTTGAAATACTATCCTTTTCAACTAAGTGGGGGTATGCTTCAACGAGTAATGATTGCTATTGCAGCAAGCTTGCATCCAGCTGTTATTATCGCTGATGAACCGACCACCGCGTTAGATGTAAATAATCAGAAGAATGTACTACGTCATTTGGATAAAATTCGTTCCGAATATGGTTCAGCAATTTTATTAATATCACACGATCTAGGAGTTGTCTCTGAAATGGCAGATGAAGTAGCCGTTATGCAGCATGGAAAAATAGTAGAAAAAGCAGGTGTATTTCAGCTGTTTGATTCACCCAAGCATGAGTATACAAAGAAGCTGTTAAATGCAAGACCATCATTATATTTAGAAGAACCTATGACCAACTTAATTTGATATGTGGAAAGCATTTTATAAGAGGTGAACAAGTGAGTTTATTACAAGTAAATGAAGTCACTCATAGCTACGGAAATCGAACTTTTTTCAAATGGCAAAATCGTTCTAAGAAAGTACTTTCTGATATCTCCTTCTCTATTGAAGAAGGGACATGTTTAGGAATGTTGGGTACGAGTGGAGCCGGTAAAAGTACGTTAGGAAAAGTAATCCTTGGTTTGGAAAAGCCAAAGCATGGACAGATTCTTTTTCAAGGACATGATATCTATACGGTAGATAAGTACACTCGCCAAAAAATTCGGCGTGATCTTCAAGTTGTTTTTCAAGATTCATACTCAGCAGTTAATCCCCGAATGACCGCTGAACGTATTATTGCAGAGCCGTTAGAAAACTATGAGAAATTAACATTAGCTGAACAAAAACGAACCGTAATTGAATTATTAGAAAAAGTAGGACTCGGTGAAAAGGACTTAAAAAAATATCCACATCAATTTAGTGGTGGTCAGCTGCAAAGAATCAATATTGCAAGGGCAGTCTCTCTTAAGCCGAAGCTCATTGTCTTAGACGAATCTGTAAGCAGTCTAGACATGGTTACGCAAACTCTTATTCTAGAACTATTAAGAGAGTTAAAAGAAGACTTTGGCTTATCGTATTTTTTTATTACACATGATATCAAAGCCGCTTGCATGATTAGCGATACATTAGGTGTATTAGAAAAAGGAGAATTAATTGAACATTATAATTCGAAAAATGAGTTCTTTAGTTCAGAAAATCCTGTGGTAAAAGAGATGAGAGGTTCTATACTTGCCGAGCATCCACGTTTTCGCTCGATTAGAACAAAGAGCAATTATATTTAATTTAAAGATATTACTATACTCGTGCATTTTAAGGCCTCGATTTCATCCACGTAATCGAGGCTATTGCTGTTATGTTTAACTCGAAACGATAGAAGGAGGCCAGTTGGATGAATCATCGTACGTATCTTACTTTGGCGATTCCCCTGACAATCTCAACGATGACTACGCCCTTATTAGGTGCGGTGGATACCGCGGTTGTCGGGCAACTTTCAGCTCCAGCTTATATTGCAGGAGTTGCGGTAGGAACTCTTATTTTTAATACGTTATATTGGGTATTTGGCTTTTTAAGAGTTAGTACATCCGCCTTTGCTGCACAAGCAAATGGGGCAAGCGATCCAGATCAGGGAGTACTTGCTTTATCCCGCCCGTTTTTATTAGCTTTAATAGTAGGGATGCTTTTTATTCTTTTACAATGGCCGATTGAACATGCGGCTCTCCTAGTGATTTCTCCCGATGCTGATGTAAGTAGGTTTGCAGTAGAATATTTTAGAATTAGAATATGGGGAGCACCCTTTATACTGATGAACTATGTGATTCTTGGTTGGTTAATGGGGATGGCTAAGATTAAAGAATCTTTATGTTTACAGATACTAACAAATGTTTTAAATATGCTTTTAGCTATTCTTTTTGTCCATGTTTTTTCTTTTGACGTACAAGGAGTTGCTACAGCAACCTTGATTGCTGAAGTTACAGCCTTCATATTAGGATTATTCATTATTTTGAAAGTATCTCCATTTAAATGGAAAATGCCATCCATTCAGGCACTTATAGATACAAATTCTACGAAGAGGATGTTTAATGTTAACAAGGATTTGTTTATTCGAACTATTTGTTTATTAGTCGTTATTAATATGTTCACAGCAAAAGGTGCTTCGTTTGGCACAGAATTTCTAGCTGCAAATGCTGTATTATTTCAAATTCACTATATAATGGCTTATTTCTTTGATGGATTTGCTAATGCTTCTAGTATCCTAGTTGGCAAAGCAGTAGGGTCAAATGATAAAGAATTATTTAAAAAAACACTTACTTTGTCTAGACAGTGGTCGATAATAACAGCTGTTATTATAGCTAGTTTATATGCACTTTTTCAAAAGCAGGTTGTAGGGCTATTTACAAATTTGCCTGATGTGATTGAACTTTCACTTACGTATGGAGTATGGCTTATCATCTACCCCTTTGTTGCTTGTTTTGGCCTTGTCCTTTATGGGGTTTTTACAGGAGCAACTGAAATTGCTCCCGTTCGAAATTCTATGATTTACGCGATGGTTGTCTATATCATTATACAGATTACAGCAACTCCTATCTGGCATAATCATGGCCTATGGCTGGCTTTCATCATCTATACTATCGGGCGATCAGGGTTCCTAGTTATGTACACTCCGCGATTAAACAAAAAATTGGTAGAGCTAAAGGGAGAAGGCTGAAAAAATTATAACAAAATAGTTCCGGTTCAATTATGGAGGAATCCATCAAACGCCGATGTACTGCCGGTGCTGCTACTCTCTTAAATAGAGGGTTATTAAGAAAGAAATCGGTCAGGGGGGACGGCCTTCTTTCTTAATAAAGGTCTGTTAAATGATGAGTAGATTTTTATTTAAGTAAAGCAAGAAAGAAATAAGCAAGCAGCCAAATGCTTTTTAAGAAAGCTTTGGCTTTTTTGCACGTTTCCAAAGCTTAATTCTCTTTTACAAACAATTGGTCTTTCCTTCAGAAATATATAGATTTCTACTAAGAAATAAAAAAATTTTGTTCATCATCGTATAATAAATTTCTTTATTGAAAACAGCAATACGAATCTAATGGATTCGTATTTTCCGGTGACATTCAAAATAATTCCTAAGCAATAGAAAGAAGAGGTTTTGAACATCTATAATTAGGTTAAACATATTGTAATAACTATTTTTTATTTATTCTGTATATTTAAATTATTCGTTCGTAATGATACAATAAAATGATGGAAAGAGGATATGATGCTTCTTTCTTAATAAAGGATGAAGAAATATGGATATTAAGGCTCAGCAAACAAAGCTGGCGAATAATTTGGGCAAATTGTTACGAGATAACTTTGGAAAAGGCCCCGAGGCTGTTCATGTTACAATTTATGAACCTTATGTTGTTATTTATGTCAGTGGCTTCGTATCACCTATGGAGCAAGTACTGTTAAACCAAAATGAAGAACTTCAGGTTATGACTACAAGAGAGCTTTTAGTAAAGACTCTTGAACCTCAAATCACTGGGCAAATTAAAGGGATTACAGACCTTGACATACAGCACTTATATTATGATTGGAATTTAGATCACCACTCCGGAATTTTTGTGGGAGTGTGTCTGGACGATTTGAAAGCCGATTTGACTGAGGGTGACCCTTACCCAGGAAAACAAGCAATTCATGATCGAATTATAAAGATGAGTGAGATTGCCCAAAAAGGACCTGAAAAAATTTCTTCATATAAATTAAGCGATCGTACATTGGTCATCGTACGCGAGGGAATACTGGTGGCTATTGAAAAGCAGCTAATTTCGTTGGGTTTTGATGACACCTTACGCATCTCTAAACGTCCTTTGGAAAAAGGAATCTTACGACAAAACGATGACTATGATGAGATATTAAACGCAGACATTCTTGATATTTTTGTAGATTGGGATTTTGAAAAGGATAATAGTATCATTACGCTTATCCTAAAACCAAAAAATTAATGAGGCAGTAATGAATTGGACACACTGTGCCAAACATAAGCCGAGGAAGCAAAGGACATACCTTTTCTTTTTCGGCTTATTTTTGTTGTCTAAAAAGAGTAAGTCCTTTTATAACGGAATAATCCCCTAAAACAGCACCTGAAAATAGGATGTGCCAACAGAAAGGATTTGGTCGGGATGGCTGATAATCATGAGATTGTATTGTTTATAAAAGAGCTTCGTCGATTGTTGCAGGATTACCAAAAGTATGACAATGAATTATACAAAGAAGAAATTAGCAAGGATATACTACTTTTAAGTACCATTATCTATGGAAGTAAAATTGTAATTTTAAATGAAAGAAGAATCTTTAAACACAGGAAATACAAAGCTAAACAGAAACCAATCTCTTAAAGGTATACTAGTATGCCTCGTTTACACTTTATAAAAAGTGAATTCTTATTGCCGAAAATGATCTTATGATGAAGAAGGATTTTTCATAAAACATCACGAATAGTATACCTTATGAAACTAGAAACTAGGTGCACCATCTATGGATAAAACGAAACTGGAAAAAGAATTAAGTAGCTATATGGGAAGGTTACTTCGTGAAAACTTTGGAAGAGGTCCTGGAGGTGTATTCACCGTCATTTCTCCTCCTTTTATAACCGTTTATTTTAAAGCCTTTTTATTACCTTTAGAAAAGGCTTTGTTAGACAAGGGACAAGTTATCTATGTTCAAAAAACACGTGATTTGTTAATGGAGACTTTAATTGAAGAGATAAAAGGATATATACAATTAAATATACATTTAGATATTAAAGAATTTTATTATGATTGGAATTTAGAGCTGCAGTCTGGGATGTTTATCATGATCCATTCTGATAAAGAAAACATAGCTAATCATTCCTATAGAAATCAGAAATTGCTGCATAAAGAAGTTGAGGAAGTAACTCAAAAAGCGGAAAAGTTCCCTCACAATGTTTCTTCTTATCTATTAGATCAGAGAACACTTCTTATAATCAGGGAAGGTATTATGGTAACTATAGAGAAAGAATTAGTTCAATTAGGATTTGAAGAAAACCTTACATTGGCTAAAAGAAATCTCGAAAAAAGGCTACTTTATGAACATAGTCAATCATTAGAAGTAATTTTAGATTCAAAGGTAACAGATATACTAGTAGCATGGGACTTTCATAAAGATAAAAGTACAATTCTTCTGATTTTAAACCCAACTTCATAACGGCACTGATAAGCTAGGCACTGAACTAGATGTAGGCCAAAAAGAAAGGTTATATAACCTTTCTTTTTGGCCTATTGTTTTTTTACTACTATTAAAATAAAGAAAGTGGTGATACTTATGCTATTTCAATCGGATGAAGGAAAGGAACCTTTAACTGTTGAGATACAAACTGAAGTGGATATAGTAGAAGCGCGTCAGAAAGGGCGAATGTTCTCTAACTGCTTAGGCTTCAGCACACTTGATCAAGCCCGAATTATTACGACTATTTCAGAATTGTCCAGAAATATATATAAATATGCCACTACCGGAAAAATTATAATGGAAATAATAGAGAAACAACCTGAAATAGGACTCAAAATAATAGCTATAGATAAAGGACCAGGCATTAAACATATTCAAAAAGCGCTAGAAAGTGGCTATACAACGTCAGGAGGGTTAGGCGTTGGTTTATCAGGGGTGAAAAAATTAATGGACGAATTCACCATATCAACTCAAGAAGACCATGGCGTTAACATTCAGGTTATAAAATGGAAAAAAAGAAATAAGTAAAAGGAACCCAAGTTAAACTGTAAACGTTTATCTACAACAGTAGGTAAAGATTTGTATAGATTTATCAGTAGTTAGACTGAAAAATATATTTTTCATTAAGCACTATTAAGGTCAAGAAATTTTAAAAAGTTTAAGAAAGAACGGACTTCCTCTTTACAAAAGACTCCTTTATTGAATAGGAGATAGCTTCTAAAAATATCATCCCCTGTTGATCCTGCTCTAGGATAAGGTTAAGGTATTTCACATGCGTGAGTTGGTACCTTCAGCATGTGCTTCTCCTCTATTAACTCTTAGCAGTAGGACAAAAATTTTTCTTCGTAGTAGTCACAAGAGGCTTAGAAAAATGAGAAAAGGTGTAGAAAATTATGAGCAAGTGTATTTAATCGTTAAAATAATTGATCATAATCAAGTCTCAAAAACCATGGATTCTTGGAAATTATTAATAATGATAATTGTGATATAAACAGTACAAGTATATAATTGTGTGAAAAAAGGATGGATACTATGCCGATTAATTCGTTTGAAAACTATCCGATGAGCTGGAAACCATCTGTTGATAAAACAAGAAAGCCTATTTATCAAGCCATTGCAGGACAATTGGAACAGGAATATTATCAAGGGAGTTTTATTACTTGGAACAAAACTTCCTCCACAGAGAGAGCTAGCCGATTATTTAGATTTAAATTTGAGTACGATTTCAAAAGCATTTAAAGTGTGCGAGCTAAAGGGTTTATTAAGTGCTACTGTTGGAAGCGGTACATTCGTATCGTATGATGCGTTATCGAATGCGTATTTACTCGAAGATATAAAGCCTAGCCACTTAATTGAAATGGGCGCGACACTGCCAGACAATGATTCATACGAGCCGCTTCTCCTTCAACTAAAAGATATGCTACAAGAGACTGATTACGAAAAGTGGTTTAGTTATGGGAGGCCAGGTGAAAGTCTTTGGCAAAAAGATGCAGCTGTAAAGCTGATGAGAAGAGGCGGATTCGAAACAACAGTTGATCACATTTTATTTGCAAATGGAGGACAAAATGCAATTGCTACAATACTAGCGAGTCTTTGTCAGCCTGGAGATCGCATCGGGGTTGATCATCACACTTATCCAGGTTTAAAAACGGTTGCAGCTATGCTTAGTATACAATTAGTACCGATAAAATCAAAGAATTATGAAATGAGTCCAACTGCTTTTGAATATGCATGTAAAAATGACCATATTAAAGGCATTTACTTGATACCAGACTATCATAATCCAACTGCTTGCTGTATGTCTGTGGAAAACCGAGAAAGGCTTGCCGTGATTGTAAAAAAATATAACCAATTTATTATTGAAGATGCAACGTATCATCTCCATCATGAGCAACCAATGCCAGCAGTGGCATCGGTTGCACCAGAACAAGTCATCTATATTGCGAGTTTATCAAAATCAATAGCACTAGGGTTACGACTAGCATATGTAGCAGCGCCTAGTCGATTTAAAGAGCCTATTTCAAAGGCACTTTATAATTTAAACATATCAGTTTCACCATTATTAGCAGAGCTAACAGCACGTATTATTGTGTCAAATCAATTTGAACCCTTAGTAGAGAATCATCGTGAACAAGCTATTCTCAGAAATCGAATTGTAAATTTATAATATTGTTTGCCATACAATTATAATATTGTATGGCTTTTTTATCCATGTTATGATAATCCAAATCTAGTGAGAATATTTTCAAAAATAGAATGAGTTTTCTGAAAGGAAGGTTATGATGGTAAACGAGGATCATATAAAAGCTCTAGACAACCACTCAACTTGTTTACAAGAATATGTTAATTCACCAGAGAAACAAAAAGCTTTATATAAACGCACCTTATTTGTTGTAAGTGTTTCTCAAATCTTTGGCGGTGCAGGATTGGCGGCAGGAGTCACTGTCGGTGCACTTATTGCACAGCAAATGCTTGGTACAGATGCTTATGCAGGAGTACCGACGGCTCTATTTACCTTAGGATCTGCAGGAGCTGCTTGGTTAGTAGGAAAGCTCTCTCAAAAAAAAGGGCGTCGTGCAGGACTTACGACGGGTTTTATTCTAGGGGGAGTTGGAGCGATTGGTGTTATTTTTTCTGCCATCCTTAATAGTATTTTTCTTCTTTTTCTTTCGCTCCTCGTTTATGGATCAGGAACAGCTACTAATCTACAGGCGCGTTATGCAGGAACAGATTTAGCCAAAGCAAAACAACGGGGGACCGCTGTTAGTACGGCCATGGTTTTCACTACATTTGGAGCTGTTGCAGGTCCGAATTTAGTTGATGTAATGGGAGATTTTGCTCTTTCTATTGGTGCCCCAGCACTTGCGGGACCTTTCATTTTAGCAGCAGTTGCATATATAGTAGCTGGTCTTGTATTTTATATTATGCTGCGTCCGGATCCGTTACTGATTGCAAGAGCGATAGAAGCGAATAAACAAGAACGTGATACTCAAAAAAATTTAACAAATACTGAGCAATCAACCAACAAAAAAGGAGTGGCTGTTGGGGCCACAGTTATGGTTCTTACTCAAATTGTCATGGTTGCTATAATGACCATGACACCTGTGCACATGAGACATCATGGCCACGGGCTAACTGAAGTAGGAGTTGTAATTGGCTTTCATATTGGTTCTATGTATTTTCCTTCATTATTTACAGGAGTCTTAATTGATAAAATTGGACGAACGGCGATGACAATTGCTTCAGGAATTATCCTTCTTTTAGCTGGGCTGGTAGCAGCTATGGCACCGAGTGATTCAATGGTTCTTCTATTGGTTGCTCTATCGTTACTTGGATTAGGATGGAACTTAGGGTTAATTAGCGGGACAGCTCAAATAGTGGATGCTACAGAACCATTAACACGTGCGAAAACACAAGGTACTATAGACGTTTTAATTGCTTTAGCGGGAGCTTCCGGAGGAGCTTTATCCGGAATGGTTGTGGCTCAATCAAGTTATGCCGTTTTATCATTAAGTGGAGGGATTCTATCTTTGATATTAATTCCGGTTATCATATGGGCTTATAGGAGTACAGGTGAAAATAAAGTTAAAGTAGGTCAAGGACTTTAATTTATCTGTGGCATGGAGGCCTAGCTCTCAAATAAGTCATGTCACTCAAATTTACTTGTATTCTTCCACTTCCGTTTAAAGAATTGAATTCTTTTTACAGAGACTACATTGACATTTCAATTACACGAATGACCTTCTACCTAACAGAGGGGAAGGTTTTTCGATTTTAATTATTCATTAAGACTAACATTAATCGCCGCGTTGTTTATATTGTTTAAAATAGTTTTATTTCTTAACGTAATCCTACCTGACAAACAATCATCCTTTTTCAAGTACGCTAAAAGCATACGTTTATGATACATAGATTTTGACATAATCTTTGGAACATTTCTACCCATATTAGGGGCGCAATGGAGGGGGGAGTGTGTAAAAAGGTTCCCCCCTCAATTAACTCAGTTATATAAACAAACAATACTCATATACATTTATTGAATGGCTTCTTTAAACTTGTCACGGAATAAAACATAATTCGATAAAGAGTACATAGGAGGAGAAAACATGTTTGTTCATATAGTTCAACCTGGTGATACCCTGTCTTTAATAAGCAGTAGATATGATTATCCCATTGCGCAGCTTAGGAGTGTGAATGGGTTAGAAGAAACGAATATTGTTCCAGGTCAAGCCTTACTTATAGCTTCTTATGTATACAGAGTTCAACCTGGTGATACAATGAGCAGCATTGCTAAAAAAGCTTATGTGTCCCTAGAACAATTAAAAAGGGCTAATCCTTCAGTCCATTATAATTATTTGCAGGTGGGAATGAAAATAAAAATTCCTAACATATCAAACTACATTGCAGGTACACTGCAATACTATGCTGTTCGAAATCCAGAGTTAGATCGCAGTTTAATTACTGATTTTGCAACTTATTCCTCGTCCATTTCTATCTTTGAATATCATTTTGGCAGCAATGGAGATATCATGAATAATTTAAACGATTTAGTAGCGATTGAAACGACTTGGAAAAACCGAGTTACACCGTTAGTTACGATTACTAATCTAACTTCTGAAGGATTTAGTTCTGATCTTGCCCACCAAGTTTTAAACAATCCTCAGGCAAGAAACAATCTTGTGAATAATATTTTTTATTTAGTATCTAGAAAAGGCTACGGCGGGGTGAATATTGATTTTGAACGTGTAAAGGCCGAGGATAGAGATCTTTTTACAGGATTTTTACGTCAGCTGGGTGAACGTTTAAAACCTGCCGGATACGTGCTGACCATAGCGGTTCCAGCCAAGACAAGCGAAGATATTCCTTGGTTAAAAGGATATGATTACGGGGGAATAGGTGCCGTTGTTAACTATATGTTCATTATGGCATATGATTGGCATCATGCAGGCAGTGAACCAGGGCCTGTTGCACCTATTACTGAAGTAAAAAGAACAATAGAATTTGCCATAAAAAGTGTTCCGCGAAGAAAACTTATCATTGGAGTCCCTTTGTATGGATATAACTGGTCAATTCCTTACAAGCCTGGCACAGTAGCATCCGCTATATCCAATCAAAATGCGATTAAAACAGCGATGAGATATCAGTCTCCCATCCAATATTCTAAGGAGTATAAATCACCATTTTTTCAGTATAGAGATCAAGCGGGACAGATGCATGAAGTATGGTTTGAAGATGTAAGAAGCATGAGTGAAAAAATGGTGTTAGTTCGTAAATTTGGTTTGCAAGCAATAGGAGCTTGGCAATTAACGCTTGGATTTACGCCAGGGCCTTGGCTTTTAAAGAAATTTTTCACTATTAGAACGGTATAAATAGTACTAATTTTTATGGATCAATTTAGATATTTTTCAGTTAACAGTTATTCGATATACGTGGTTAACAATAAAAAAATTCTATTTATAGCAACTTATAAGAGATTGGAGGTAGTGCTATGGCAAAAAGGATAGATGTCTCAATAAAGCAGCATCAATTAAAACTATATGATGGAGCTAAATTAGTAAAGACATATCCTATTGCTGTAGGGAAAATGATCACTCCAACTCCAACTGGAAAATTTAAAATTATTAATAAAGATACTACCCCTCCAGCTGTATTTGGTCCCTTATGGATGGGACTGTCAAAACCTACATATGGAATACACGGGACTAATGATCCAGCTTCTATTGGCAGAGATATGTCACATGGATGTGTCAGAATGGACAATGAAGATATTCTAGAACTTTCCTCTGCAGTTCCTATTGGAACGCCGGTTTATATACATAAATAATAGTTTAAGAAGAGCAAGACTGCTTACATTTAGCTAATTGTCGAGATCGAGGTTATCAAAGTTTAAGTATATGCTATACAATCATGGGCTTTTTGTACGAAAACAAAAAAGTACCCCGATTAACAGAGGTACTTTTAGCATTTTAACTTATTTTGATGCTGGAGACGTAGTAACTTCTGGAGACGTTACTTTGTCATAAAAATCTACGAATTTGTCACGATCCTCGCTATCACGGTAAGCCATAGCAACACGTGGATGTTCATTCAGTACACCAGAAATCATGTAAGGAATGATATAGCCCCATTCCCACTTTTGACGCATTTCAAGCATATGCTTTTCAATTACGCCAAGAATCGGTTTTATCTCATAGCTTGGTTTTGGTATGTAGCTAACAAGCAGCTCTGTGTTACAGTTGCCAGCTGCACGGCCCATACCATAAACAGATGAATCAAGGAATGTAACGCCATTACGCATCGCAGTTAATGTATTAGCAAAAGCTAGCTGCATGTTGTTATGCGTATGGATACCAAGCTGTTTGCTAGGAATCATGGCTTGAAACTTTTTCACTTGATGCTCAATATCCGCAGGGTCTAGGCTTCCAAAGGAGTCAACGATATATACAACATCTACAGGGCTTTTCTTTACCATTTCAAATGCTTCAATAAGCTGATTTTCCGGTACGCTAGATAGTGCCATAATGTTAAGTGAAGTCTCATAGCCCAAATCGTGAAACATTTTTATAAGCTCTAAGCCTTTATCTACTTCGCGAATATAGCATGCCACTCGAATCATATCTAACATACTTTGTTCACGCGGCAGGATGTCGTTTGGGTCTACACGCCCAATATCTACTAAGGCAGATAGCTTCGTAAACTTTTTCTCAGGGATAATTTCTTTGAGAAAGTTATCGTCAAGAAATCTCCATGGATTGGGCTCGGTTGCTTGAAGAAGCTTAGGTGAATTTTTATAACCGATCTCCATATATTCAACGCCGGCTGCGCTTAGGCCGTTATATAAGTCTTGCACAAATTCAACGCTAAAATCCCAATTATTAATTAAACCTCCGTCACGAATGGTACAGTCTATAATTTTGCCATTATGTTCCATGGTAGTTGTTTCCTCCTATGTATTCATTTATATGAGTATTATTTTAAACTTTATCGCTTTTATGCTTTTAAGCACTAAACTCTCCTATTGTGTTTATACCATGACTGATTCAGAGGCGTCAATGTATTTTCTAAATGTGTCTCTGTTTTACTGTATTCCATGGGCAGGAGATGCTTTGGCTTTTCATCCGCTTGCTGCTCTTAAAACAACATCAAGTTCAGCAGTACAACCCCTAGTATATACAAATACAGCGCATCTTACAGCACTACTTACTGCAATAAAGATTGTTTTTTAAGTGAAACTGTTTATTAGAGAGGGAACTACCATTAGTATTTAGGTTATAGGTTTAGAGTTCTCTATAATTAATCCATAAATTTGGGAAGAGATTTAAAACATGATAAATAAGAAACTTTTTTCACATTAACAGTTGTATAGGAAGTATTAGTTGTTACTTAATTATTCTAATTTACTTATCTTTACATCGTCCAAAATGTAAGGAATGATAAGAGTATAGAGGTAATAAACATCGCAATCAACGGCTTTAATGCTTTTGTTCGAAGAGCCTTCATACTTACATTTAACCCTAAGCCGACCATAGCCATTGTTAAAAGAAAGGTAGTTAGAGTTGAAATATCATTCATGATCGTTTTAGGTATTATAAAATACTTACCGACGACATAACTCCCAAAAATACTCATGATTATAAAACCTATTAAAAACCAAGGGAATTCAATCTTCGTATCCTTTTCAATTTTTCCTGTTCGCTTCATCCAGTACATTAAGATAAAGCTTAATGGCACAAGTAAGAGCACTCTGCCTAACTTAGCCAACAGTCCAATAGCTAGGGCATCGCGTCCAGCCGGTGCTGCAGCTAGAGCTACATGGGCAATTTCATGGAGACCTACGCCTGACCAAATTCCATATTGAATATTTGTTAAATGTATATAAGGTCTTAAAATGGTATATCCAATCGCAAATAGGGTTCCCACTAAAGCAATAACACCAGCTCCGATAGCTGTATCTTCTTCTTTTGCTTTTACAATCGGAGAAACAGACGCAATAGCTGCGGCACCGCATATTCCTGTTCCTATCCCTAAAAGAAGGGATAAACCACTATCAGCCTTCATCCATTTGGCTAGAAAAACCGTTAAAACAATCGCAAATACAGCCGTTCCCACATCGCGAAGTAACAATCCTAACCCGTGATGAATAACAACATCAATATTAAGCTTTAGTCCATATAAAACAATCGCATAGCGTAACAGCTTTTTAGAAGAAAATTCAATTCCAGATCTTATTTTTTCAGGGTACCCCCAAATTTGACGATAAATGACTGCCATTATAATTGAACAGGCTAGTGGACCGATATGATTAAACCCTGGGACTTTCGCTAAGCCATAAGCAAGTAAAGCAAAAAGAAAAGTAAAAGCAACTCCTCCAGTCCATAAAGAAACAGTAGATGATGTTTTAGCATTTGTTCGTGAAAATAGATTCTGCTTTTGGGCTTTATTTATAGTTATCATACATTTCATCTCCAATATGAATTCTTATCAAGCGCAGCTTCACACAAGAAGTGTATATTTTAACTATAAAAGACGGTTTATTATTAGTAAAATATAGATAAGTGATCATTATAATTAAAAATATTAATGAACAATACAAAAAAACAGCAAGTTGATTTTCAGTGACTCTGAAGATCAACTTGCTGCTTTTGTTGGTTTTTATCCCTTAATACACGTTTTGATATCTGGTTTAAAGGTTGTGTGTGTTGGTTCATGTTTTTTCTCCTTTACTTCATATCGGTTTTCTTACATTTTTTTAGAGTAATATTAAATTAGATTGCCTTTTTAGTTATCTAATTAGATAAAGAAAGGACAACTTTTGGTTACGAGCGGCCACTATTTCTTTGCCTAATTTAGTGTAACAGAATAGTCTCCTTAGAATTGTCAAAATTAAAATAAGATAAAAAGCAACCTCTGGTGATAGGGAGTTTGCTTTTTTATTTGTTCACATAATCCGAATGTTTCTAAAATAAAATAGACAATATATTGACTAAATTCTCGAAGTGTAATACTCTTATTTTAGACATTATATTGTCTAAAATGGAGGCTGAATATGGATATTTATAAAGAGCTTTTCTT
Source organism: Priestia sp. MDV22-iso46 (assembly GCF_058629175.1). Taxonomy (NCBI): domain Bacteria; kingdom Bacillati; phylum Bacillota; class Bacilli; order Caryophanales; family Bacillaceae; genus Priestia; species Priestia sp. MDV22-iso46. The sequence continues at coordinate 1,235,154 of NZ_JBZVWT010000001.1, read as the reverse complement.
AATGCAGCAAACTTACGCTACTTTATTTTCTCTGGCAAATAAAATCCAAGTAAAAGGTGATAAATCTCTTGAACTTTTAACATCAAGACAGCATATGGCGATGGTGGCAATTGCTCATTTACCTGAAGATGAAACAACATTGAATAATATCGCTAGAAAATTAGGAACCACAAAACAAAGCGTCAAACAGTTAATTACCATTATGGAAAAGAAGGGTTATGTTGACGTAGTTCCTAGCAGTAAAGACAAGCGTGCAGTTAACGTAAAAATTACAAAAGCGGGAAAAGTGGCACTGCTTGTTGTCTCAGAAAAAGGAATTTTCTTTTTGGAAGAACTTTTTAAAAAGTTCTCAACTGAAGAGCTGGAAATAATGTGGAAGCTTTTAAAGAAACTCTATAGCTTTGATGGGGAAGAACATGATGGATTTGAAGAAGAAGGCAACATCAAAATGGATGATGATCACAATGAATTACAGTTGAGAGTAATAAGGGAGCTTGAAAGTCGAAGAGTTCAAGCAATTGATAACATGAGAAAGAATATATAAAAAAACTCGATAGGCTAATCTAACTTAAAGCATATCGATTAATCCTTTTAAAATTTTAAAAATAAAGGATAAGGGAGAGCAATCATTATGTTTGAAATCAGCGATGAAACATTACGGTTAATTAATAAAACCTGTAAAGGAAAAAAACACTTAAAATTAACCGTTGGCTACTTAAAGGACAATGATCCTGTTACAAAAACTTATAACGAAGGCGGTGAAATAGATTCATCAAAAAAATATCATTATGAAATTGGTTCTATTACGAAAACTTTCACTGTATCGCTGCTCTCAAAGTATGTATCTGAAAACAAGCTGTCAATAAATGACTCTATACAAAAATACATAAAAGAAATTAAAGAAGACACGTATTATCCCACATTGCTTCGCCTTGCTACTCACTCTTCTGGATATTCAGGAAGCTTACCTTTAAATAAACGGGAATATTTTAAAATAATTTTAGGTTTGATTTTTGGCGGAAGTGATTTGAACAAAAATAATCCGCTGCATATGGATTTTAACAAAATGAAGATGCTAATCGAAAGTAATAAATTGAAAGAAGTAGATTATTCATGGAAATATTCCAATTTCGGCATCTCACTTATTGGGTACGTGTTGGGAATGGTATCGGGCAGGGGATATTGGGATACCATGAATGACTTTTTTCATAATGAGCTCGGACTAAAGGATACTTGTTTAGGCAGCTCAAATAATAATCTACAGGGTTATGACCGCAAAAATAATAATTGTGGCAACTGGCAGTGGGACAAGGAAAATTTTATATCACCTGCCGGGGCGGTATCCTCAACCGCTGACGATTTACTTAAATACGCAAAAATAAATATGTATGAAGATAAACCATATCTTTCTTTTTGTCATAAAAAACACGGGAATGGAACAAAGAAGTTTGATATGGGTCTTGGATGGTTGCTTTTAAAGAAAAACAATAATGTAGTGTTGCACGGCGGTGGAACAGGATGCTTCAGCTCATTTTTAGGGATTGATAAAGAAAAGAAAGTTGCGTCCGTCGTTTTAGCTAATTATAGACTAGGTAGAAATAATGATGAACATATAGGAATGTCTTTATTAGAAAGCCTGCAAAAGTCAAAAGATATATAAGAGTAGTCTACAAAAAAACGAAGAAAATTAGTCTATTACAGTTCACCTTACCCCTTTAATTTCAATTAATTGAGAGATTATCATCAATATACCCAACTTCAAGAAGCATAGATTACGCTTCTTTTTTTGATGAAACCGTGCTATTATCATTAAGGTTTATGAAGAACAGAAGATTTTTGTTTTTACGTGCATTCTTTTGGTATAGTGTTAGAAATAAGGAGTGGATAGGTTGGTTTTTACTGAATTCTTCCAGCAGTTTCCCGTAAAGGTTTTAACGGTAGCGCTGCTGATTATACTTATCGTTTATTTTATTCGCAAATTCATTAAGCTTTTCTTTGACAAAACGAGCTTCTTAGATGAAAAACGAGAAGAGACGCTGATGCATTTTTCTAATCAGGTGACAAGAGTAGTAGGCCTGGCTTTTTTCTTTATTTATGTGCTTAGCCATTTCTTTGACTTCGGAAAGATACTCACTAGTTCAGTAGTGTTGGCCAGTGCCTTGGCAATAATCCTCCAGCATATTATCCGTGATTATATAATGGGACTGACTTACTTGTTTGAACGCCAGATCCATCATGGAGATTATGTTATTCTCAACGGAAACCGCCAAGGGAAAATAGAAGAAATCACCATGCGCTACTTAAAGATTCGTCAGTATGACGGTTACCTCTATACAGTCTCATATAGCAACATTACGGAACTACAGAACGGAACCCGAGGAAGACGCCGAGTAAATGAAAGTCTTATTCTCAACTATAGGCAAAATCCGGACGATGCCTTCAAAGTAATGGAGCAAGTAGCACAAACATGTAACGAGAAATATGGTCAATATTTGTTGAAAGATGTGAATGGAATTCCTATAGAGAGCTTTCAATTCAATCAAATTACTGAACTGAACGTAGATTTTAAAGGTCACCAATATTCATTATCAGGACTTGTGAAGGAAGCAGATTTTGTAGAAGCGGGTCAAAAGGTGAGATATGAACTCGCAATGGCTGCCTACAAAAATGACCTAATGATGGCTGAAAGCTTCGAGACAAGTCATTAAAAATAAAACTCGTATCTTGTTTATATACAAGCTTTTATACTTAAGATAAAAACACCCTTTTAATTTTTAAAAAGAGTGTTTTTATTTTTAAAAATATCTATTAAGTACTTCTCCAGTACAAATTAATTATCTGAAACAGAAAAAATTAATTTGTACATCTAAATTATTCTTCTAGTGACATGGTAAAATTAAACAAAATACTAAAAAAGGTAAAGGGGGAGTAACTATGTCACAAAAAGCTGATTATACAAAAATTAACTCAAAAATGTGGGATGAGTGGGCTTCAGCTGGAGGAGAATGGTCATTAGCTATTAATCATCAAGACTTTGTAGATGCAACTCAAGGTGTTTTTGATATTTACTTAACACCTTGTAAGCCTGTTCCACATAACTGGTTTATTCCATTTAAAAAAGCAAAAATATTGGGACTTGCTAGCGGAGGAGGACAGCAATGCCCAGTCTTTGCAGCACAGCATGCAGAAGTTACAGTGTTTGACTACTCTGATAAACAATTAGAATTAGAAAGAATGGTGTCCGCTAGAGAAGGCTATTCTATTGATTTAGTTAAAGGCGATATGAGTAAGACATTTCCCTTTGAAGATGAGACGTTCGATATGATTTTTAATCCCGTATCAAACTGCTATATTCAAGATGTTGAACACGTTTGGCAAGAATGTTTTAGAGTTCTAAAAAAAGGTGGCGTTCTGCTATCTGGCTTTGCAAACCCTGCTCTTTATTTATTTGGAGAAGGTAAGAAAGCATTACAAGTGGTTAATAAATTACCTTATGATGGAACTAAAAACACGGTAGAAAATGATGAAGAGCTTATAAAGAATGGCGGTGTACAGTTTAGTCATTCTTTAGAAACTCAAATTGGAGGACAGCTAAAAGCTGGATTCACCCTACAAGATCTTTATGAAGATCATCACCACAAGGGGAAAATCACTGAATATATGCCTTGTTATCTGGCAACTAAATCCATTAAATAATAGTTGGTTATCATGTTGAATGAGCTACCTCAACTTTTTCCAATACGGCGTCACAGTGGAGTGGTGGCTCAAAAATGAGATGCCATATTCACCGAGAGAAATAGCAGAAAAAGTAGGGAGCTTTTAGAAAGAAACTTATAAGCTTAGGTTTGGTTGAACAAAAGCTTCAAAAGAATAAAATTATCCACCTCCTATTCTTAATTATAGTACCTTTTTTGTTTTGGTTTGGTAATAAAGGGTAAATGTTCTAAGAATCACCTAAAAATAGGAGGAGATCAAATGAGAAAAGCGAAACAAGCTGTTGTAGCTTCTGCCGTAGGTTTAGCTGTGTTAGCGACGCCATTAGCTCTACCGAATTTAGGAGGTTCTGCAGGCTCCGCAGAAGCTGCAGAAGTTGGAGGAGACGTAACAGTTGATCCCGTAGCCATAGGACAAGCGATTGCAGATGCGGCTAAAACAGCCGACAATCGAAGTGGTTTCGTCAAGGGAGCAATGGAAAAAGCATTCTTTGAGTCAGGTCAACAATATAATGTAATGGTTATGAATTTGAGCCAAGGGTATAATTCAGATCAATTACAAGGTGTTCAATATTTTGATACCGTAGATTATGATGGTATTACGTATGGTGTCTGGGTATTTGAAGAAGGAACATTTATTAATGAAGGCGATGGAGGTTATGATAACTGGGCTTTCAGAGGATGGTTTGAACGAACAGGAGATGACGAAAAAACAGTCGATTTTCATAGACCTTAATTAAAAATAAAGATAAAGATAACAAGAGATTCCCATCAGGGAAGAGCGTATGAAGAGCCTTTACCGTCATGGTAAAGGCTCTTCTCATTTAATAAGTTTTCGTTTTAATTAAAGGAGGTGGAGTTAGTATAGTTTCATGGACACCACTTAATTAAGTCCTTACATTATAAAAAACAAGGCATCATTAAAAAGAAGTAAAATATAGTTAAGGAGTTTATTTAAAGCGTTAAGATTTTTTTAATTCTTCTTCCTGCTGACTTATATAAGCATTGCCCCACTTCTCTAAAGATTTTAGTATTGGAACAAAACTTTCTCCAAGATCTGTTAAATAATATAAAACCCTTTTAGGGTTATCGTTTGTTTCTTCCCTTTCAATCAATCCGTTTTTTTCCATATTCCTAAGCTGCAGTGTAAGGATGCGCTGGGTAATACCCGGTATTTCACGGCGCATTGCATTATAATACATGGGTGATTTTGATAACAAAGATAAAATAATACCTTTCCATTTACCACCCATAATATGCATCGTTAACTCAATTGGACAAGCATGTTTTACAGTTAACGTACAAGGACCGTATTGATCACTTTTAAAGTCTGACATTTTCTCACCTCAATGGCTAGTAACAAAATTGTGCCTTCTTGTTACGTCTATTTTTTCTTACTAAACTTATATTGTCAAATAAAACAAAAGAAGGTGCATCAATTGGAATTTGTCCAAATCTCTAGCCATATTTACAAACTTACTTACAAAACCATTGTGGGAATTCCAGTCAAAATCAATACATGGTACGTGCTAGATGGTGAGAATGTTCATATCATTGATACCGGAATGAAAGACTATGCACATACTCAGTTAAATATAGCAAAATCTTTAGGTATCCCCAAAAGTATCTTACTGACACATGGCCATTTAGATCACATTAATGGCGCCAAGTATTTAAGAGATAATTTAAATATTCCTATTTACGCACACGAAATTGAAACGCCTTTTATCAATGGCGAAAAGCCATATCCAAACAAGGCAGAAAAGGAAACAACAGGCGTGGAACATCAAGTTGAAAGTTTAAGTGACAACATCATTAAAAAGTTACCTTTAGATGTATATTTAACGCCCGGTCATACACCAGGACATGTGATATACCATCATAAAGATGACAATGTGCTGCTAACTGGAGACTTATTCTTTTCTAATGCTGAATCCTTACATCCACCGATTCGAAAGTTTACAGTTGATATGGGTGAAAATATTAATAGCGGGCGAATTATAGATGAAATTAAACCTTCTATTATTTCTTCATCACATGGCGAAGATGTCAAATATAACTGTGATTTATATCCTATTTATAAATTTATATATGAATAAGAGGGAGAAAAATGAAAATACAATTATTTCAAATGGAGATTATGGAAGGAGAAGTTAAGCAAAACGAAAACCGCATTGAGTCCTTATTTGAAGAAAAGCTTCATATAGATACTGAGATTGTTGTGATACCTGAAATGTGGAATACGGGTTATGATTTAAAAAATGTAGCAGAAAAAGCAGATATTGATTTAAAGAGAGCTTTTCCCTTTATTCAACGTTTAGCAATCAACCATCAAGTGAATATCATTGCAGGTTCAGTTTCAAATAAAAGAAATGAAAATATTTATAATACAGCCTTTGCTGTATCAAAAACGGGTAAGCTGCTCTATCAAAAGGATAAGATACATCTCGTGCCGATGTTGGATGAACATCATTATTTAACAGGGGGAGATGAAGTCCCAGATGTCTTTGAGATTAACAATATAAAAGCCAGTCAAATTATATGCTACGATTTACGTTTTCCAGAAATCACACGCTACCCAACGTCTCAAGGTGCAAAAGTCATATTCTACGTTGCACAATGGACTACCAGAAATATAAACCATTGGAGAACACTATTGAGGGCAAGAGCTATAGAAAATTGTGTTTATGTCATTGCATGTAACAGTGTAGGAAATGTAAATAATAAAAATCATGTTGGCAACACATACGCGGGGCATTCAATGATCATTGATCCAAATGGAAACATTGTAGAAGAGGGGAGAGATCAAGAAGAGATTATAACTGCGGAAATCCATATACAGAAAGTTACAGAACAACAAAAATACATCCCAATATTTGAAAGCCTGAGACCGGATGTTTATAAGCATGCAGAATAGAAATTTGTATATCATATCCAGCTTAAAAACAGAAAAAATGGGTTGCAAATGCCCAAGGTCTGAAAGCATTCTAATTGTATTTTGTTCCAAAATGTACTAACAGCAAATAAAAAGTAAATACGTAAAAAAAGAAAGCAATCTCATTCACAGGTATTAAAGTGAGGTTGCTTTCTGATCTATTAACAGATTAATCCGTTAATAGATCATCCTCTCAATTTTGAGTATTATCAGAATATCTTATGAAAGTTTACTAAAAAAAGAGGCAATTTCACCTGGAAATACTATATTTTTTAAAATTAACATATGTATAAAAGGTGCACTTCTTATACATTAGTTTCTCATCCACCTACTGAGAAAACGTTGATCAGTCAACAATGTATAAAAAGCTGCATACTCCGGAAAAAGGGCCCTTGGCAGTCCCCGTCCTTCATCAAGGGTTCTTTTTTATGATGTTTTCTGAAAGAGTGATTATGTTAACAGATTATGTATGAATTATATATACGTCTTTATAAGGATTTTAATATATAATTAAGGTTAAAAAAGAATTATTTTAGGAAGAGGAAAATGTGTGAAACGTAATCGATTGTTGCTTTTATCGTTAATTAGTAGTTTGTTAGTTATTTTAGTGTCATTGTTCCAGTGGGATCTGATTGATATTATAACAGAATTTTTAATGTTACCTATTTGGTTATTTGTATATGCTTTCTTTATCATAATGACTATATGGACATTGATTCATCTTTTAAAAAATAGAAAGTGGCAGCCGTTTGTTATTCAGCTCATTACTATCTTATTATGGTTTTTCTTTCCATTCAATCAAATCAACTTAGATCTCAACTTTAGAATCCATCAAGATAAGAGAGAAGAGGTTGCAACTAAAATAGAAAATGGTGTTATTAAACCTAATGTACCTAATAGTCCATCACTTATTCAATTACCTAAAGAGTATACTCAATTGTCTAAAGGTGGGGGCGACATCGTAGTAGAAACAAAAGGAAAGGCTAAATCAATTCTTTTCTTTACATACCGTGGGATGATAGACAATTTTTCGGGATTTGTATATAACCCAAACGATAATAAACCTTCAAAAAGCGATTTTAACGGGGATTTTAAACAAATAAAAAAAGTACATAAAAACTGGTATTATGTATCTTCTTATTAAAAAAACCTACTGTTTTGATAGCAGGTCCTTCTTGTTACTTATTTCTTTTTTAACCTTTTAACAACTTTAAAAGCTAGGAATCCTATTAAACCAATAATTATTAAGAATAATAGCAATCCTGTTGGACTAAATGTACTCATAATACCATCCTTATGATTTCTATAATTTACAATGTTATCATATTTAAATGGTTTGCACATTTCTCCTCCAGGATTTTTCACCCCTATAGCAGAAGCCCAATTTCATTCTTTCTTCTTTTTTTAGTGACCAGGACTCTTATACTAGTTCAACCTTAGTTTTTATTTTTGGTTTGTAAATATTCTTTTTGAAACATACACATTCTTATAGCGTTATGATAGCTTCCATCAACAAAAAATTCATCTTTTAACTCGCCTTCAATAGAAAAACCAACCTTCTTATAGATATGAATTGCTTTTTCATTTTCCTTGTCTACAATTAAGTAAAGTTTATGCATATTCAATACCGAAAAGGCATAATTCATTGCTAGGTTTGTGGCAACCATGGCGTAACCATGACCTTGATACGTAGGGTCAATGATAATTTGAAACTCTGCTCTACGATGAATATAATCAATTTCGACTAATTCCACTAATCCAAGCATATCCCCGTCCTTTTCAAGTATGAAACGACGCTCACCTTGATCGTGAATATGTTTATCATATAAGTCCTGTAGCTCTACAAAAGCTTCATAAGGCTCTTCAAACCAATAAGACATAATGTTTGCATCATTATTGAGTTCATGGACAAATTTTAAATCTTCTCTTTCCAAAGGTCGTAACTTAAGTTCCTTATTCATTTCTCAAACCTCCACATTCTAGCATTACTTTAGCACTTTCCGTTTTAAATGTAAAAATTGTTGTAGTTTTAAAAAATAATAAGACATAGTGCGATTATTTACATCCTTATTAAAAGAACTATAGTACAATTTAAAAATCTTGCAAGTGAAATTCATTAACTTTAAGGAGGATCTTATGAAAAAAGCAGTTGGTATTCTTCTTATTTTACTGTGTTGTATAAATCAAAGGGTTGAGGCAGCTAATCAACCTTCAGCAGCTCCTATAATACATCATGAAATTTATGTTTCTCCTACAGGGGATGACAAAAACCTAGGTACTAAAAGCAAACCTTTTAGAACATTAAGAAAGGCAAGTGAAGCAGCTCAGCCCGGAACTACCGTTTACATCAGGGGCGGTATCTACTATGAACAATTAATTATTAGCCGTTCAGGTACTAAACAAAAGCCTATTATCTTCAGGAACTATAAAAGTGAAAAGCCTCTTATTAGTGGAGAAAAAATAAAAAGCCGTTCTACAGATGGAGGGCTAGTTAGCATAAAAAATAAGAGCTACATAACAATTCAAGGTTTGAATATAGGTCATTCTTCTACTTCTAAGGAACAAAATACACCATGTGGTATTTTAGTAGAAGGAAGTGGAAAGAACCTTCGAATTATTAATAATCATATTTTCGATATTAAGACTGCACATAAAAATGGAAACGCTCATGGAATAGCTTTTTATGGATCCAAAGCGCCGCGTTCATTAGAAAACATTAAAATATCGCGAAACCTACTTGAAAACCTGACCTTAGGTTTTAGTGAAGCGCTAACTCTAAATGGGAATGTTAAAGATTTTATCGTCAATGCCAATACAATTCGAAACGTTGATAATATTGGGATTGACGTAATTGGCTTTGAAAAAGTAGCTCCTATTGAGAAATATGACCGAGCCCGTGAAGGACTCATTAGTGAAAACCATATTTACAACGTCAGCAGTTATTCAAACCCTGCTTACAAATATGAATACTCCGCTGGCGGAATCTACGTAGACGGAGGAAAAGATGTTATTATTGAGCATAACGTTTCAAGTCATAACGATCTAGGAATAGAAATCGCAAGTGAACACTATGGTAAACAAACTAGCAATGTTCAAGTTATACGGAATATGATTTATAAGAATCGTTTTACAGGAATTTCCATTGGAGGCTATGATAAAAAACGTGGAGGGACGATAAATACTCTTATTGAACATAATATTTTATATGGAAATGATACGATGAACATGGATGGTGGCCAATTACTGATGCAATATCATGCAACTCATAACACTATCAACAATAATGTTATGGTTTCAGTAAAATCTAATTTGCTTCTGGCCAATCTTCATTACTCAAATAAATATAATCAACTTAATCATAATGTGTACCTAAATAAAAGTAGAGATAAAGCGAATCGATGGATATGGAAGGGGGCAGAAATAGAAAGTTCTACTATCGTATCACCTAGGCTTTTTTAATAAGAATTTCTTTTTAGAAGATATTCTTTATTTAGTTACTCGCTGGGATTCTATTTGAGGCCGAAAAATTATTCACTTCACTATCTGCTGATTATACTTTTTATTTCATTGAAACAAAGAGAAAGGTGCGTTCGTTGTAAATATACCAATGGATTGCAAGAAGATTCATGCTGTTTCTCTATATGAGTAGTGTTTATTTAGGTACAAATCAATAGTCTTGACATAAAAACCCCCCAATCATTAGAGTTTTTTTATCTAATAATGGGGGGGCAGTTCAAGCCGTGGGAAAGGTGTTTTATGCTTTTATTGGTTTTCTTTTTCGCTATCGTTATCGTTATTAACATTATCACTATATTTGAAATCAATAATTCTTTTTCTAATTTCTTCTCTAATTTCAGGGTTTTCTTTTAAGAAAATCTTAGCGTTTTCTCGTCCCTGTCCTAAACGCTCCTCATTATATGAAAACCAAGATCCAGACTTTTGAACAATGTCTACTTCAGAGCCGATATCTAAGATTTCTCCTTCTTTTGAGATACCTTCTCCATACATAATATCTACTTCAGCAATGCGGAAAGGAGGTGCCATTTTATTTTTGACTACTTTAATTCTTGTTTTATTACCAACTATGTCATTTCCGAGTTTTAGTTGTTCAGCGCGGCGAACCTCCAGACGAACGGAAGAATAGAATTTTAGTGCTCTTCCACCTGGCGTTGTTTCCGGATTTCCAAACATAACGCCTACTTTCTCCCTGATTTGGTTGATGAAGATGGCAATGGTTTTAGACTTATTGATTGCTCCAGATAGTTTACGAAGAGCTTGAGACATCAAACGAGCTTGTAAACCTACGTGAGAATCTCCCATTTCTCCTTCAATTTCTTTTTGTGGAACTAATGCTGCTACTGAGTCAACAACAATAATATCTACAGCACCACTTCTAACTAATGCTTCAGCAATTTCAAGTGCCTGTTCACCAGTATCTGGTTGAGATAACAGTAACTCATCAATATCTACACCTAGTTTTCTTGCATAAACCGGATCAAGTGCATGTTCAGCATCAATAAAGGCAGCTCGACCTCCATTTTTTTGTACTTCTGCAATTGCGTGTAAGGAAACGGTTGTTTTACCTGAACTTTCGGGCCCGTAAACTTCCATAATTCTTCCCTTGGGATAACCATTAATTCCAAGAGCTATATCTAAAGCTAATGAGCCTGAGCTAGATGCCTCAACTTTTGTATGTGTGCCTTCTCCCATTTTAATAATTGATCCTGTACCGAATTGTTTTTCAATTTGTTTTAGAGCCATATCTAGTGCTGCTTTTTTATCATTCATAATTTGAAACCTCCGATTGTTATTACGTTTACAATAAACGCCAAGGTATTTCGATAAATAATAAGAGTTGGCTCAAATGTTTTTGCTCCGTGCGAGAAAATTTTGTGTTTAACTGTCTTAGTTTGTTCCGGTGTTCCTTTATTCATCTCTAAACCCTTAGCATCGAACAAATGTTCCTGTTGTGTAATCATACAATAAACGCATCTAATTGTAAAGGCGAAAGTTTTTCTACAAACTAGCTAAAAGAATATCTTATATTTATAAAAAGTAAGTTTATACTTTTACTTTTATATAAGTTAAATTAAATAAGTAACAATAAGTGACGCTTTTTATAGAAGTAGAATCGATTACAATCTGCATTTTTAAATTTGTATGTATATGAATCTACAAATCTGGTTAGACTAATAACGTATTCCTCATATTCCCAGTTATTATAAAACAGATTTCAGGAAGAAATAAAGCAGTCTACACAAATAGACTGCTTCTTGATTAATTATTTACCTGTTTCAGCAAAACGCTGAATACGTTCAGCGATTTCATCACGTACACGCTGGAAAAACGCCCATTTTTCTTCTTCTGTTCCTTCAGCTTTTGCTGGGTCATCAAATCCCCAGTGTTCACGCTTCACATGGGGAGGCGTTACTGGGCAGTGATCTGCTGCATGGCCACATAATGTAACGACCAAATCTGCATTATTTAAAATTTCAGGATCAATGACATCAGATGTTTGATTTGAAATATCAACACCAGCTTCTTTCATTGCTTTTACAGCATTGGGATTTAATCCATGAGCTTCTAATCCTGCACTGCGTACATCCCATTCATCGTTATTTAGATATTTTTTTGCCCATCCTTCAGCCATTTGGCTACGGCAAGAGTTACCTGTACATAAGAAATAAAGTGTTTTTTTAAACATGTGTAAAATCTCCTTTATAATGTGTTAAGAAATAATTGATAACCAAATATATAAACCAACAAGCGTAATAAACAATGTTGGGATGGTTAAGATGATACCTGTTTTAAAATAGGTTCCCCAAGAAATCTTAACTCCTTTTGTCGAAAGAACGTGGAGCCATAAGAGAGTGGCTAGAGAGCCAATAGGTGTAATTTTTGGTCCTAAGTCCGAACCAATGACATTTGCATAAATCAAGGCTTCTTTAATTGTACCTGTTGCAGAAGTTGCATCAATGGCCAAAGCATCAATCATCACGGTTGGCATGTTGTTCATAATCGATGAAAGAATGGCTGCAATGAATCCCATGCCAATAGTTGCTGCAAACAATCCATGGTCAGCCGCTGTTTGAATAAGGCTTGCTAATACTTCAGTTAGCCCTACATTACGTAATCCGTAGACAACCACATACATACCAATGGAAAAGAAAACAATTGCCCATGGAGCTCCTGCTAACACTTTTTTAGTGTGAACAGCGGGACTCTTTCTCGCTATTCCTAAGAATAAAATTGCAATAATTCCTGCAATAATTGAAACGGGAACATCGAAAAACTCACCAATAAAGTAACCAAGAACTAAAATGAATAAAACGATTCCTGATAAACGGAACATTTTTTCATCTTTAATAGCCTCAACCGGTTTCTGTAAGTCATCTAAGTTGTATTTCTTAGGAATGCTTTTACGAAAGTACAAATATAAGACAACAATACTTGCCAAAAGTGAGAACAGATCTGGCACAATCATACGTGATGCAAATTCAGAAAAGCGAATACCAAAGAAATCAGCTGATACAATGTTGACCAAGTTACTTACTACAAGAGGTAACGATGTTGTATCTGCAATGAATCCACTGGCGATAATAAAAGGAAAGACCATTTTTTCTTCAAATTTTAGTGCTCGTACCATGGCAAGTACAATAGGGGTTAGAATTAAGGCTGCTCCATCATTTGCGAATAATGCGGCTACTACAGCTCCAAGTAGGGATACATACACAAACATGCGAACGCCATTTCCTCCTGCAGCTCGTGCCATATGTAAAGCTGCCCACTCAAAAAATCCAATTTCATCTAAAATTAAGGAAATAATAATAACTGCAATAAACGTTAATGTTGCATTCCATACAATTTGAGTTACATTTAGCACGTCATGGAAATCAACCACACCCGCTAAAAGAGCTAATACTGCGCCTCCGCATGCTGACCAGCCAATAGACAAGTTCTTCGGCTGCCAAATGACAAAAATCAATGTCACTAAGAAAATGAGGGAAGCTACTATAACTGATACCACTTTACAAACCTCCTACTATTAGCAACAACTAATACGTAATCCTTGCTTTTCTAGTTCTTTTAATCGTTCATCTTCGCTTGGCAAAGAATCGAGTATATCAAGGACAAACTGATAATAGCTGTTTTCTTTATTTAAGGAATAGAAGATCCAATGTCCTTTTCGTCTTTCACTTACAAGTTCGATATCTCTTAATTTACGTAAGTGTTGGCTAATAGCCGGTTGACTTGCTTTATAAATTTCAACTAGCTCACAAACACAGCACTCGTTATTTTGAAGCAGCTTCATCATTGACAATCTTGTCTTATCTCCAAGCAGCTTCAGTATCTGTACTGCTTTTTCCACTTCTACCTGCGCTTTTACATCCATTATGACTCACCTCCTTATTTTCAAATATAATTATATAAGTATTTTATTATATTTTAAACGAAAATATACATTTTAAATATTAATCAAAAAAAGTTGATGAATACCTTGATTTATCTAAATTTTCCAGATATGATGAATACATCAAAAAAAATTGATTTATAAAAGTGAGGATGAAAGCAGTGAGAGTCAACAACTCTGGAAACTTATCAGTTACGTACTTTCGAGCCTATTTTCATTTAGTTATGAACACTCAAGGGATGAACCATAAGAAAGCACAAAACCTAATCTTTCAGCGTTTTTTTCATCAAGATCCTATGCTAAGAGGGGAAACTACATATAGTAACTTTAAAAAAGCTGCCGAAAGCTTTGAACTTTAAATCAAAAAAAATTGATGAAGGGGAATGACAATGGAAAAAGTTAATGAAGAAAAGCACCCATTTAAACAGTACGAACAAAAATTTAAAGCTCTTGCTGATCAAAAGAGATTAGAAATTATGTATGAGCTCTGTCAGCGAGGACAGACATGCGTATGTGATCTAACTGAATGCTTTGGAATGTCTCAATCTAAACTTTCCTATCATTTAAAGATTTTATTAGAAGCAAACCTCATCACAAAAGAAACGAAAGGGACATGGAGCTATTATGATTTAAATGATAAAGAGGTAAATCACCTGTTATCTGAGGAGCTTTGCTGCTTGTTTAGAAAAGATACAAGTAAAAGCGGCTCATGCTCGTAATTTACTACATTCAAAATAATATTGTTTATCATGCGAAGGAGGAAGTGTAAATGAAATATGTTCATGTAGGAATTAATGTAACAAATCTAGAGGCGTCCATTGAATTTTATCAAAAGGTATTTGGCGTTCAACCTGTAAAAACGAAAGTAGATTATGCTAAATTCTTATTAGATGAGCCAAGATTAAATTTCACTTTAAATGTACAGGACGAAGTAAAGGGTAATCAAGTGAATCATTTCGGCTTCCAAGTAGAAACTCCCCAAGAAATCCATTCCCATAAATCACGATTAGAAAAAGAAGGCTTCTTTGCCCGTCAAGAAATGGATATAACATGCTGCTATGCTGTACAAGATAAGTTTTGGGTAACAGATCCTGACGGGAATGAATGGGAATTCTTTTATACGAAATCTGATAGTGAGGTTCATAAGGGTGAGGATAGCGTTGGGCCAAATGAAAAGCTACCTGTAGATAATGCTTGTTGTTGATTCTCCATTTAAAAATACAGATCTTATTAGAGAGGATTACAAATTTGATTCTTGAACAAATTGTCTAAGATGCTCCAACACGTCAACCTATATGATAGATAATTCTTGTAGTAGAAAAACTCTCTACGGAAATAGAGAGTTTTTTTACTTTTGAAGTGAATATCATCTACAACTTTAGTTAACATAAAACCGATTTTAGATAACCAAAAGGAATATAAAATTAATAAGTCTTTATCTATTTGCTAAATAAAGACTCGTATGTCGTAACAACCTATTGCAAATCAATGAACTTTTTTATTAATTAAAAGGTGTAAGATTACATGTGATGCAAATAAAACCCTCGCCACAAATATAGATGTGACAAGGGTTTTATTTTTTAGCCAATTAAATTTTTTTAATGATATATTAGACCACACTGTGGCATATAAAACATCATTAGCTTTCATAATCACTTTTAAGAAGTAATTCTTTGGGAATTTCTGTACCACGTGAGCCTCGAATATCTGTTTCCTTCATTTCTGTTGGGTAGAACACGATGAAGTTTTTAAGATTCATCGAAGCTAGCTTTTTAGGTAATGTTTCTAATTCCGGGTGCCATGCCACAGTACCTTTTCTAGCACTTAATAAAATCACAAGATCAGTTGACTTAATATCATTCAAACCATTTTTGTAAACGGAATTCCAGCAATCAATGGATTGGAACTCGACTTCGACATTAGGGTGTACCTGTTCCGAAGCTTTTCTATAAGCTTCTAAGTCATCACGAATGACAAGACCTTGAATTGTCGCATTGAGTTGGGATACAATACCTTTAATAATTGTAATTGAATCTTCAAATCCTGGCTTGTGTACGATATTATTTGGCAGAATAAGAATCACTCGTTCCATCGTATTCAACGGATGCTTAATTGTTGTAATGAGTGAGCGTTGATAGGTATGTTCAAGGAAATTATCAATAACTCTACCAAAGACCTTTTGGCTTTCTTTCACTGAACCATCCCATCCTACGATAATTGTTGTGATTCGTTCTTCTGTAGCAGCACGTTCAATACCCCATCCAATATTATGATCTACGCGTGTCAATAACCTAACGGGAACATCTGCTCCTGATGCATACGTGAGAGCGTGTCCAAGCATTCTTTCAGCTTGTGCTACTTCATGATCCGCTTGCTTTAAATCCTTTTGAATAACTGTTAGGGGATAAATCGGTTCTTCTGTCTTTTTCGCCTTCTTAAGAACAAATCCTAAATCAAGTAAAGATTCTATTGTGTCTGAATTCGTAATGGTTATTAATATACGTTCTGGAAGTGTATCATCCAGTGATTCTTTATCTTGTGCAACAGCTAGTTTTCTTCCATATTTTTCACACAAGTAAGGGCCAAGAATACACGTAACTAATATAACAATAATTACAGCATTGATGATCTGTTGGTCAAATAATCCAAATTCATATCCAACAAGTGTGATGGCTAGTGTTGCTGCTGCATGAGTAGTGGAAAGACCAAATATAACGTTACGTTCAGTCTTGGAATAACCATATACTTTACTGGTAACCCAACTGGCAAGTAGTTTGCTTCCAATTGCTACAATGGTAATTAATGCGATGGTTAACAATGTTTTGGGAATGGATATAAGAACGCCAAGATCCATCAACATACCTACAGATAACAAGAAAAATGGAATAAATAAGGCATTTGCCGTAAAACGAATTCGATTCATTAACGGACCATGGTCATAAATGTACCGATTTAAAGCCAGGCCAGCCAAGAATGCGCCGATAATTGGTTCTAATCCAACAAATAAAGAGATTGCTCCTGCAACAAATAAAATGGCTAGAACAAAATTAAATTCTGTTGTTCCTTCATTATTAGAACGTTTAAAGAACCACTTTGTCAGGTAAGGAGTTAAGAATAGAACAACTACCGCAAAAAGAGCCGTTGCAACAATCAAGTATACAAAAAATCTAACTGTTAAATGACCTTCAGACGCCCCTGTTATGACGGCAAGAAAAAGTAATGCCAAGCTATCGGTTAATAATGTACCGCCAACTGCTGTGGTGACAGCTTGGTTTTTCGCCACGCCTAGCCGGCTAATGGCAGGATATCCTAAAAGGGTATGGGTAGAGAAAATACTACCGAATAGAATGGCTGAAAGCATGCTGAGATGAAGCCATAACCCTATGAGTACTCCAAGAACTAATGGAATTAAAAACGAGAGCATTCCAAACAAAATGCTGCGATTTCGGTATTTTTTGAAACCATCAAGATCCAACTCAAGCCCTGCTATGAACATGATAAACAGCAATCCAACTGTTCCAAGCAATTGAATAGTCGAATCTCGTTCTAATATTTCTAGCCCATTTGGTCCAACGATAATACCTGCAATAATGGGACCAATAATAGCAGGTATTCTTAATTTCCCCATGAGTATAGGGAACAATAAAAAAATTAATACAGCAAAACCAAATATAAGAACTGGTTCCTTAAGAGGGAAGTGCATAGATATTTCGACCTCACTTTCTACTTCCTCACTTTATCATGAGCTTTTTCAGAAACACCAATAGTACTATATATAATTTAAAAGCTCTAGTCTTAAAACTTATTTTATAAACATTTGTTTTTCTCCTTAACTTCTCCTAGAAGTATAATTTTATTTATAAAATTCAATGTCTTGAGCAAACTATTTGGGACGCTGGGAAGTGTCTATTTGGAAATTTTCATTCTGTTTTCGAGTTGACGACATGCATTCATTGCAAAAAAAGCCACTGATATAGGACAGTTGCTTTTTTCTTCTTAAAATGTAAATACTATATATTTTTAGTTAACATAAAACGGATTATCGGAAATAATTTTGTAGTAAAAGAAGCTTATTTCATAAGATCAATCCCAAAAGTTGAACATAACTTCTCCAACAGTATTTGGTTTCCAATAAAAGATTTGTTCTAACTCACTGCTGTTCAGGTTATTCTTATTTTCTAAGCTTACTTTTCCTTTGCTGTTTCTTATATCTAAAGGTTCATTAAGTTCTTCTTTACTTAGAACTTTATAGAATGGCATAAAACCCTTTGATAACACAGGATCATCAATAAAATTAATATGTTGAAATTCAACAGTAGAAGCAAGAGCGAGAAAAGGATAATATGCATTGAGTAACACATATATCTCTCGATTAAAAACATTTACTTTTACCTTTGAAAAATTACTTGTTAAATTTGCCTCATCAATCTTTAATATCTTCCCTTGATTTCTTCTGATCAAATCGAAGCAGATACTTTTAAAATGGTTCTCATCTATTTCATTCGGTTTATTATCTATTGAACTATAAAAACCCGTTACTCCATTAGGAAGATTCATTAAATAAATAACTCCTTTCAAAATGCTTAGATACGTTTATTTTAAACATATAAGGCGTTCAATTCTAGTTACCATAATGTGATTTCTAGGCACTCTTAACAAAAAATAAAGCTCACCTAACAAAATTGTAAGCCCGTCTTACATTATTGTTAGGTGAGCTTTATTAAATCTCGTATTATAATTATTTGTAGAAAATATTTACAATTAACTAAAGGGATGAAATATATTGAAGGTGAAAAAAGACAATCAACCTATTATTATGTTTGATGGTATATGTAACGTATGTAATCATTGGGTTCAATTTGTTATAAAAAGGGATCCTAAAGGCATATTTAAATTTTTGTCTCTTCAATCAGATTTAGCATGCTCATTGATAACAGATTACAATCTGAATAATAAGCAATTGGATTCCATTATCTTAATTGATAAAGATCAAATATATACTGAATCTACAGCAATCTTACATATCATAAATAAGCTTACCGGACCTATAAGGTTCTTCGTTCTCTTTTGGGTAATACCTGAAAAAATTAGAGATAAAGTGTACCGTTTTATTGCAAAGAACCGATATCGATTCTTTGGGAAAAAAGAAAGTTGTCTCGTTCCTAGTAAAGAAATACAAAATAGGTTTATTAAAACGGAAACAGAAAGTGGGAAAACCGATGAATAGAAGTACATTTCTAAAAAAGCTTAGAATGACGATTATTACTACTTTTAGATGGTCTTTAGCATTAACTTTCTTGATTTACGGCATTGCCAAAATGTTTTCTACTGGCGACTTTATATATGACTCGACAAAGGACTCAGCAATGCAATTAGCATGGCATTTCTTTGGATATTCGGATACATATAATCTTTTTATTGCTTTTGGAGAAATAACAGCAGCCTTATTATTAGTAATTCCAAAGACAGCAACTTTAGGAAACAATATTTATTTACCTATCACAGTAAATATTACTATTCTTGATTTTTGTTTTGAGATACCAGCTCGTTCTGTTACCACATTGTTAACCTGTATGAGTATAGCTTTACTTTTCTTTGAATATAAAAAATTAAAAAGAGTATTTTTTGACTCTCCAGTAGCAGCTGAAACGTCTATCCCGACAAACCTTATAAGAAAGAAGGTGAACATACAATGATCTTACTACTTATTATGTTTGTCGTTTTAGGAATTTCTGCTTTTTACTACTTTATTATTAAAAAAGAAGCTTGAGATGAATACAATATACAACTCCAGTTAAGGATAATGTAAGATAAATCAATTATTAATTTGTAGAAGATTATCTATACTTCTTTTATATGGATATAAATTCAAGGAGGAAACATAAATCATGGATTTATTTGAAATGAATGTTGATTTGTTTAGAACGATTAATGATTTTGGTAAGGAGTATACCTATTTAAATAATTTTTTTATATTTATGGCTGAATATATGGTTTTTGTCCTTGCCTTTATCGCTTTAATTTTCTGGTTTACTAGGAGAGAGGAGAACAGGATGATGATCATTTCAGCTACTATTTCTTTTATTTTAGCTGAGATGATGGGGAAAATTGCTGGAACGTTGCATTCAAACAACCAACCATTTGCTGAATTATCTAATGTAAATAAATTAATTGAGAAAGCAGTAGACAACTCTTTCCCAAGTGACCACACTATTTTGTTCTTTGCATTCTGTATGACTTTCTTTATATATCAAAAGAGATGGAGATACATAGGGATTATGCTTGCCCTTGTTGTTGGGATCTCTCGTATCTGGGTAGGTGTGCACTACCCTGCTGATGTTATAGTTGGAGCAATAATTAGTATCTTTTCGACTTTTATTGCCTCTTTTATTGTCTCTCGTCTTAATATTATAAGAAAATTATTATGGCTTTATGAAAAAGGGGAACAGCAGATTTTACCTACGAGAGACAAATCTAGAGAATTATAATCTAATACCATGTAGTAATCAAATATATTTAAGATTGAAAATCCTTATACCTCCATGCATAAGTCCATATTTGTCTTCAATAAGTGTGAAGTTTAAAACCATAAATATATCGTAAATAATTTATTATTTACATATCTAATATTGTACCACTGGACAAATATAATATAATTCATAGTAAGAAGGAGAACCCTTTTCAGGTTCTCTTTTTCTGAACCTTAATTATGACAAATTTAATCTTTTACCCTTTTAATCTCTCCGTGTGTTGGCGCAACTAAAAAAGGATCTCCATGACTTCTAAATCGTTTATAATGCTTCGAACAATAACCTAAACTCTTGTGTTTACCATTGCACCCTTCAACCTGACAAACGCTTTTTGTTTGGCTTTTCGGAAAATAAAGTGGATCCCAGTATTCGGTAGTACTTAGAATTTCGCGTGCTTTTGTAAAATATGCATACTTCATATCACTATAAATATTAATTTTACTTACGCCTAGTTGAATCGATTCACCAGTTGAATTCCTTCCGTTACGTAAAATTCCACAATTGGTATAAAAAACCACATTAAATCTGTTCGTTTAAAGCTCCAGGCTGCTTTTCATATTCTAGCCCGCTTGTGAACTGGGTCACTACATGTGTAAGTTCGTGCCCAATCACATCTAGTGAGTTTGTAAAACCTAACAAAAATAGTTTGCTGATTAATATATGATATTAATGATCACTGGTCATGACTCATGCCTCATAAATTGGATCTCCGTGAACTGATATTCTGCCTTTTGCTCATAATATTCCTTTAAAGGGACACTCTATAATCAAAATAAACTTCTATAGGTTGGAGGCTGTCAGAATGAAGGTTTTATCAATGATCCAGCCGTGGGCAAGCCTTTTTGTCCTTAGAGAGGCAACATATGAAACAAGGTCATGGAGAACGAATTATCGGGGGCCACTTGCCATTCACACAAGTAAAAAAATAGATAAAGACGTCTCTAACCATATAGCCATAAAGTCGTTGCTTGGTAAGCACGGATACACACCAGAGAATCTTCCAACTGGCCAGATCATTGCTGTATGCAAACTTGTAGATTGTTTGAAGGTAACTGAAAACAATGAGACATGGGCCATTCTGGAGGATGGTCGAATCGTATCAGGGAATGACTATTTTATGGGTAACTTTATAGTGGGAGGTTATGCTTGGGTAGTTGAGGATATGCAGATGCTGGATGAATTTATTCCAGCAAAGGGAAAGCTAGGATTATGGGAGCATGTTTTAATTTTATAGGAGCTGATACATTGCACACGATGCGCTGAATCAGCTCCTTCAGGAACCCACTTTTCACGCACAAAATCTTCTAGCTTCTTTATTTTTTCAGACATCTATATATTTTGATTCGTGAATTAATAGAAAATAATAAAGTTCGAAAAAGTATACCTTTACGAACTTTACTTTCAGATATAAAATCCATTACTCTTAACGTTCACTTATATTTAAAATCACTTTACAAACGTTCTTTAAAAACGACACACTTTTACGAACACTTTTGGTAAAATAAAAGAAAGAAACTCGTCAGAATAGTTTATGTTAAAAGCCTCTATATAAAAATTGAAATGTATTATTAAAAAAGTCTTTCTAAAATGCTTATATTTTAGAAAAATATTCATTTATCGTCAGTAAGAGTAATGATATAAAATAGCTTTTTAAAAGTCAGTTTTTAAATTCACTTTAAATTTGTTAAAGTTTACGGTGAGCGCATTACGATGCCTTTAACATAAAAGTAAACAAGGTATGCTTAACCTTGTTTACTAGTGACTCTAGTATTACGTTGTTCAATTCCCTTTCTTTTCCCCTCAGGTAACAATTCATAAATTTCATCAATTTCTTTTAATTGTGTAATCATTCTATCTACAACAAAGTTCAATAGTCTAAATAAAGCAAATGCAACATTAGCGTTATCCTTTATATCTATAGTACCTGGATGCACAGCTTCGTTTCCTATTACTCGTAGGTTATCTAACGCCTTTTCCACCTCTTTTGGTAATCCTTTTCTTACCAATTGTCCTATCATGCTATCAATACTCCCTTTTTTATTGCTATTACAATGTTAATTTTTTAGTTGTTGTTAGTGCTTTAGATAATGCGTATTCATTATGAATACGCATTAAATGTAATTTGGGTAGTAAAAGATTATTCCCATCCCTTAGCATGTTCCCTTATCAATTCATTCATTTTTAAAATAGCTGGTGAGAGCCATTTATCTTTGTGATAAGCAAGGAAAGTAGAAATGGCAGGATGATCTGGCGGTACTTCTTCACCCGACAATTTGTTTGTCATTAGCTCTTCTTTTACTGAGAAATAAGGAACGAGCGAAATACCAAGACCACTTCTAACACACTGCTTTATAGCCTCAATACTTTGAAAATCCAGACTCTCTTTTACATCCATTTGCTTGTAATTTATATAGTGTTCAAAAACAGATTTATAACTGCATGATCGCTCGGTATATAGTACTGTGCTAGAGTCTTCAACGTCGTTAGGGCGTATTAGAACCATTTTTTCTCTTTTCAAATTCTCCGTAAAAAGTTCTGGAAGGGATAAATCATCTTTCTCGAGTATCAATGCAAGATCAATATCTCCGTTTTGTAAATATGATGTTACATCATAATTATCAATTGATTTTAAAGAGAGACTAACCTTCGGATATAATCTCTTATATTCAATTAGTATTGGGGGGATACGGTCTATTGTGAGTGATTCAGAAATACCTATAATGAGGTTTCCAATCGGCTCATCATTGGTGTTTAAAGCTTGTGAATATAAATCAATGATTTTGGCCGCATACGGTAAAAAGTGGTGACCATATTGAGTCAACACCACTTTTTTACCTAATCGATCGAATAAGGGTTTTCCCAATTCTCTTTCTAATTCTTTAATATGGGTGGTAACAGACGATTGAGCATACCCGAGAAGATCAGCTGCTCTTTTAAAGCCATCTTTCTCTACAATCGTTTTAAATGTGACCAGGTGTCTAAGCTCCATATTGCTTCTTCCTTCCTTAGTTCAATTTTATTGAACGTTACGTTCTGATATATCTATTTTACTGATTATATATTGTATATTATTATAAGGGCATAACAAGTTTGTTATCAATAGTAACAAATTAATTATGTTAAGGAAGGCGGTATTATACGTGACGGTAAAGATAAAGGTTTATTCTGATTACGTTTGTCCTTTTTGTTTTCTAGCTGAACAGCCATTGGAGGCAGCAATTAAAGGAAAGGATGTAGAAGTAGAGTGGATGCCTTATGAATTACGTCCTTTTCCGACTGAAACTTTAAAGCCTGAAGGGAGCTATCTACAGAGCACTTGGAGACAATCTGTTTACCCTATGGCAGAAAGAATGGGAGTTAATATAGTACTTCCAGAAGTTTCTCCTCAACCATATACTCATTTGGCATTTGAAGGCTATCAATATGCAAAGGAAAATGGGAAAGGAAACGAATATAACAAACATATACTAAAAGCTTTTTTCCAAGAAGAACAAGATATCGGTGATATTAATATACTGACCAAGCTAGCTGGCGAAGTCAATTTAAATACAGATGAGTACGATCAGCTCTGGAAACGAGAAAGTATCGGGAGACACATCAAAAGGCACTTCAACATGCATATAAAGAAGCAGATATCTCTGCAGTGCCCACTTTTATTATTGGTGATACCAAAATAGCTGGTATTCGTTCTAAAGAATCTTTTGAAGATATTATTGCAGAAGAAATTAATAAAAAGCAGCCTGATTTCCCAGAGGGTATGGCGTGCGGAATTAATAGGTGTTAATTCAACAATTTATCACCATATATAATTTTAAATAAAGAAGGAGTATATATTATGCCAAACAACAATTTACTTTTCGACACAGTGAAATTAGGTAGTATTACAATTGACAATCGCGTAGGTGTTGCCCCAATGACACGCACAAGCGCTACACCAGAAGGTGTAGCCACTGACGAAATGGTTAATTATTATGCGAAATTTGCTCGTGGAGGATTTAGTTTAATCATAACTGAAGGAACATATCCAGATGATGCTTATAGTCAAGGATATTTCGATCAACCTGGTATCATTAATGACGAACAAATTAAGGGTTGGAAAAAGGTTACAGATGCTGTTCATCAAGAAGACGGAAAAATAATCCTTCAATTGATGCATGCAGGTGCTTTATCTCAAGGAAATCGATTTGTAAAGGACTCAATTGGGCCATCAGTTGTTGAACCAAAAGGAGAACAAATGAAGGTTTATGGTGGTAATGGTAAATTCCCAGTACCTAAAGAAGCAACAAAAGAAGATATTAAAGTAGTAATTAAAGGATTTGCTGAGGCTGCAAAGAATGCTAAAAAGGCTGGTTTTGATGGAGTTGAAATCCACGGTGCAAATGGATATATCCTAGACCAGTTCTTAACAGATTATGCAAATAAGCGAACTGATGAATATGGTGGCACTACTGAAAATCGTGTTCGTTTATTAGTAGAGGTTTCAGAAGCAGTGCGTGAAGCAGTTGGAAAAGACTATCCAGTTGGTATTAGAATTTCTCAAGGTAAAATAAATGACTATTATCATAAGTGGGCCGATAAAGAGAAAGACGCTGAAATTATTTTTGGTCAGTTAGGACAAGCAGGACTAGACTTTATCCATGTAACAGAATTTGAAGCATGGCAACCTGCATTCTCTGAAGGCGAAGAAACTGGAGCTACTCTTGCAGCATTAGCTAAAAAGTACAGCAAATTACCTGTTATCGCAAACGGAAGCCTTCATGACCCAGAAAAAGCGAAAGAAATTATCGAAAAAGGTGAAGCAGATGTCATCACTTTAGGTCGTGGAGCACTTGCTAACCATGACTGGGCAAACAAAGTGAAAAATGGAGAACAACCAGACGAATTTGTACCAGAAAAGACATTAAGTCCTGACGCTAAAATCAAAGGATTTGAAGTGTAGATATTCTCCGTGCATTAGTAATAGTGCCTTATTTGAATAAGAAAAAACCAAATTTTATAATTAACATAGTAACGCATAATGAATAGGGTGATGAATTAGATAAAATTCATCACTCTATTTATTGCTTAAGTCTTTGGCTACAAAAAAGTTTGTGAATAGAAGGGTCCTTACATATTAGACATGTCTAATATGTAAGGACCCTTATTTTAACTATATTATTTGAATTTCAGTCTCGATAATAAGATAAGTGGTCGATGCGACAATTGCAATTCAGCTTACTTCAAAAGTTCCGTAAAAGGTGGCGTTTTCTTACGTGAATGTAGAGAATGCGGAATGAAGAAGAGTATATAAAATAAAAATGTGTAGTTTCAATATATAGTATCTGGGTCCTTAAGAACTCAAAAGGGCCTATATCTGTTTTTATTAAGTTTTACTAATAGGTTTTTGAGTTTAAGTGAGGAGGTTAAGAGCATTCAGGTATTATGGTTTAGGCTCAATGTAAGAAGGAAACTCAGAAGGATGATGTGTGTCTATTATAAGTAATATATAAATAAACATAATCAATATAATACTTATCGCAATTAATGCAATGAAACGGAAAACCTTCTTAATTTTTTTATGTCTTCGGAATTGATAAAGATCAATAACATTATTCATATAAATCCTCCCCGTCTTATTTTTTAGAAACACAGAATAAAAAAAGGAAGATAAAACCTCCTCACTTATAACTCATAAGGTAGTTTTATCTCCCACTATACCATTATTTCACCTTTATTATACTTATAATTTAAAATTATCTGTTATTTACAACGTTAGCAACATGATACACAACATTGAGAATTAGATTGTGTTACATTGGGATTTCTAGATGCAGTACTTTTTTTTAAAAAAAGTTTCTTCAGTTGATAAATTAGTATCATGTCTCTGTTGATGGGATGCATGATCAATTACACGTTGTTCTTCTAGGATTACGAATTCTAATTCATACATCATAATCAATCACTCCTTTTTAAGCCTCGTTCTTTCGCTCTTTATTAGCCTTACTTGAACAACACTCAACATCTCCTATATGAAATGAAATCAAATCTTACATCACTATCTGCCCATCCCTACTGCCGTAAGAATTCTTCTTTATTTTTTGAGTGGATATGCAATGTTACCAAAGTGCTTACGTATCTACTACAAGCTTGTTAATTTTCATGAGAATATTTTCTTCGTTTTTTAAATTTATTTGACCTTTGCTTGAAGCCAAAAAATGTTTCTAAGCCAAAATTCCCACTCGTAATTTTAATATTTTTAGTCATAATTGCCATGAGACTTAGCATACATAAGTGTTGTGTTGTATTAAAATAATTGAGTTGGTCATATAGGAGGTAGGATTATGGAAGAAAACAAGAATACGGAGAAAAGTAATAAGTTAAAAAATCCTAGGTCTACACAATGGGCAGAGGATATACCAGCAAAATTTCATTCGCAAACTATAGGTGAAAGAGGTCCAATACTAGAGCAGGACAGTATTTTGCATGAAACAATGGAAACGTTTGTTCATGAGAAGATTATAGAAAGGCCGGTACATGTGAAAGGGTTTGGCGCTTTTGGATACTTTGAGACACAGCATTCTATGTCCGAATACACAACACTTTGTTTTTTACAGCAACCTGGCCAACAAGTTCCCACCACAGTAAGGTTTTCTCTTGCTGTAAGTAATAAGGGTACTCCAGATACCTCTCGTAATGTGCGTGGATTTGCTACTAAATTTTATACACAAGCAGGTGTTTTTGATCTTGTTTTTAACCATATTCCCGTGTTTTCTGTGAGAGATCCTATTCGTTTTCCAGAGTCCATTAAGGCATTTTTACCCTCATCAGTAAATAATTTAATAGACCCTGAACGATTTTGGAGCTTTGTAGCTAGAGCCCCTGAATCAACTCATTTCCTTGTTCGACTTTACTCGGATGCCGGCACAGTGAAAAGTCTGCGTCATATTTCTGGTCATAGTGTAAATACCTATGTATGGAGGAATGCACGAGGAACTCGTCATTATGTCAAATATCGTTGGATTCCATTTGCTGGTGAACAGTATATTGACCGTCATGAGGCACATCAGTTAGCCTGCGAAAACCCTGATATTGCTGGTAAGGATCTATATGATACCATAGCAATGGGAAAGACGGTGGAGTATGGGCTCTATGTACAGCTTATGAAGCCAGAAGATGAAGCTATTCTTTCTTTCGATCCTTTAGACGATACCAAGGTATGGGATGAACAGCAATACCCCTTGTTACCGGTTGGACGATTAGTATTGGATCGTAATCCAACTAATTTTATGGAACAAGTAGAGAAAATAGCATTTTCACCGTCGAATCTTCTGGAGGGAGTTGAATTATCCGACGATAAAATGCTTCAAGGGCGTGCAAATATTTATTCGGATTCACAACGTCGGCGCTTGGGGCCAGATTTTCGTAAAATTCGAATCAACCATCAAGAAAATTGGTCACCTGACTCCCTCATGACTAGTGGAAATGGTAGATGGGTAGAGGGACGACTTATACGATCGGACTTGCCTGAAACCGATGATTTTACGCAGGCTGGTGAATACTATTGTTCTCTTTCTCCTGTGCAGAAAGAACATTTAGTGGACAACCTCTCCACTGATCTTGCTGGCATATCAAAGGATACACAAAATATTGTATTAAGCTATCTATGCAGTGCATCAGAGGAACTTGGGAAGAAGGTTACTCAACAAATTGAAATGCAAACAAGAAGATAGTTTTAAATTTTATTGTCTTTACTTCCTTCAAATTAGCAAAACCAGCCCAATAATTATATAGCAAAAAAGAAGGGTTTCAATCCTTCTTTTTTTGCTTTGATTGCTTATTTTAGAAACTGAGATATACAATTTGTTGTGGTGCTATTGATTTCAAAAGGACAACCTTCAGTATATAAGAAATGAGAACATCCTGCATAACCACCTACTCCTTACCTACTGCAGTAAGGTTTATCTGTCATTTTTCGAGTGGACAGGCAATCTTACTCTAGTAGCTACATAGTATCTAAAGAATTCCGATTCCCTTACCTAATTGGTATCTATTTCGGTAGCATAACACATTCACATTGCGTAATTGAAGCTATTCTAAAAGGGTGGATTTTTAAAAGGATTTTAGGTTTTTAAGTCCAAATAATAGGTTAATATTTACTTATAAAGCAATTGAAGGGTGTAGAAATGGAGGGGAGTAAATTGCCTAACAAAGAATATCTATACTACCTTATAAAGTTAGGTAAGTTATATTATGTAAATTAATCATGTAGAAACGTAAAAAGGAAAGAAATCTCTAGTTACGAATTTACAAATGATGAATTGGCCTCATTTCTCTTTGACACACAATCCATTGCAAAACAGACCGCGGATGAATGTGGTGGTTATATTGTAATTAGAAACGCTACGTTTGAAGATTATATTAGAGAAGGAGAACGTTGGAGTAAATATATAGATTATAAAGAGAAACATGTATGGAAACTCTATAATGTTAAGTAAATAGTGAAATACTTTCGCTATAATAGTTTTTACATTTATATAACTTGTAGAAAAAGTAGATTGTTGGCCATACTTTTAATAACTTCACCCATTGTAAAAGGGGGAAATAAAAAAGTTATGATCTGTCATAATGTATTGATGTAATTGCTGCAGAATAGTATCCAAAGTACAAGATAAAGAATCAGCAGCATATGCACAAACTGAAATCATACCTTCCTCCTTAACAAAATTATCGGCAGTTGATTCAAATTCTTCTAGTAAAAGAACATCTGGTTTCTCTGAAGCCCATTCTACGTGAGCCCATGTTTTTGTCATTGTATTTTTCATTTTCAACATAGACAAATCTTCTTGAAAATGAGTAAGAATAGTTTTGGTGTAAAAATCACCATTTGCCAATTAATAATCAAAATTATTAATTAAACGAATAGATTCTTTTTGTTTATGATTAAACTTTTTATCAATATTAGCTTTTATTAGAGGAAGTGCCCTCATATTCTCAATTATCAATATACGTTGTTTACTCTCTAATCCATTCTTAATAAAACTCATTAAATTATTTATGTGAAATTGTTTATCTTCAAAACGGTAAAAGACATGACCTATATCAAATTTTTTAGAATTAGATATAGGATTAACTGTTTTCATAGTTCACCTCAGAGTGATTTTAGCAAAAAAATTTAAAAACCTATAGAATAATAAGATATTCCTATTTGTGTTAATTTTACATATTCCGATGTTGAACGTCCTTTAATATATTGAGTAAACTATTCAAGTTGCCATAGAGCATCAGCTTAACGTCTATTTTTATGATGTGTATAACATACAAGATTTCTATTTATTGGATTAATCATATCATAGCAGACGAATTCGACTTTGATTTTTTACCCTTTGTAACAAATTTGTATAATAAGTACTAAAGATGATAATAGAGAATTTTATACTAAGAAATTAACGAAAAAATAAGTATTTTGACACGTGGTGGTATAATTAATATAAAAACTAAATAATAGCCTCAACAGGCTTTTCGGAGGAAAAGATGGAAGATGAAATAGGATTTTTAGGGGATAAAATCTTAGAATATAGATTTAAAATCGCTAATGAGGTACATGAGAGTAGAATTAGTGGTATTACAGAAGAAGAAAAGAAGAAATTGGCTCCTTTTGAAGTTGAACTTATTAATATTCGTGCTCACTTTATAAGTCTATTTGGTGAAGTTCTTAGGGATCATCTAGATGAAGAAACAGCACTCCAAAAATTTACACAATGGGGAAAAGAAACAGGAGAAATGTTTTTCAATTTGAAGGTTTCATTGGATGAAGCGTTAAAAGATACAAAGTATTATCGAACTTTCTTATGGGAGACACTAAAGGAAGTAATAAAGAAAGATAAGATGTCAATAGATACTGTATTTGAAGTAGGCGGAATTATTGATCCTCTTCTCGATCATGCAGCTTATTCCTTTAGTTTAAGTTATGTGCATTTCTATCAATTAACTCTTGAACGTGCGCAAAGTACATTTCTTGAATTATCGGTTCCTGTGGTACCTTTAGCCAAAGAAATCGCTGTGTTACCTCTTATTGGAAATATAGATACGGAAAGAGCCAATTATCTAATGGAAGAAACGTTGAAATCAGCAAACAGACTGCAGCTTCAACGTTTAATAGTAGATTTGTCGGGTGTTTATATTATAGATACCATGGTAGCAGATCAAATTTTTAAAGTGATAGACTCTTTAAGATTTCTCGGTGTAGAAACAATTTTGACAGGAATTCGTCCGGAAGTTGCACAGACCATTGTAAGTATAGGTATTGATTTTAGTAGCTTAACTATAAAATCAAGTTTACAAAAGGCGATAGAAGATCTACTTATTCGTGTCAAAAACAATAAATAGAGAAAGCAAGAGATAAAATGACTAACTAAACGTATTCATGAATAAGAAGATGAGGAAGTGACAATTATTGAAAGGGATTATAGGCGTTGCTAGATACTTAAATGATAACGCAGAAATGTTAGCAAATGAAATTGTTCAAAAAATTTCTCAAAGCCCTAACTTTGAGGCTCTAAAGGAGGAACTTGAACAAGCAATTATCGTCTATACTGAATTTATTAGGTTTTTAGGAAAAAGTCTCCATAGCAGTGAAAACAACGTACCTGAAGGACTTGTTGAATGGAGTAAGACCAATGGTAAGCGTACAGCATCTCAAGGGGAGAGAGTCTCTATGATTATTACACGCTATCCTCCTACGCGCCTAGTCTTCATCGATTACCTTACTAAAATAAGTATAGAGCATGGACTTTCTTCAGAAGAATTTGTATTTATTAATAAACGATTTAACTATTTGCTCGATATAAGTATTAATGAAACGATTGTAGTATTTGAACAAGTGAAAGATAAAATTATTCAAAAAGCGCAACAAGAAGTATTGAAATTATCTGTTCCTGTGGTCCCCATTCAAGATAAAACCGCTGTTCTCCCACTAATTGGCTCTATTGATTCAGAAAGAGCTGAATATATCTTAGAGAATGTTATCTTGAAAATTATTGAAATGAAGGTAGAGTATCTAATTGTTGATTTTTCAGGTATTTTAAATATAGACAGTATAGCTGAACGTTACCTCTTTGATATTTACAGTGTTCTTCGCTTACAAGGTATTGAGGTAGTGATGACAGGTATACGACCTGAACTTGCCCAAACAGTTGTTAGAAATGGCATTGATTTCTCCTCTATTAAAACTTATGCAACTGTTAAACAAGCAATAGCAACTCAAGAAAGCTAGGGGATTAAAGTTCCTAGCTTTCTTGAGTTAAGTTGATTTAAGATATATATCATATAAGAGATTAGTTACCATAATGTAAATTATCAGAGATCATGTGTCAATATGTGTCGAAAGGGTAATGTAAAAGATATAACATCAGGAGGGAAGGAGATGCTCGATAACTATGAACGTTTCCTATTGTATAGGGAAATTAAATGTTTAATTGCGGATTATGATAAGTGTAGGCTTCTACCTACTAAGAACGAGTTATACAATCAGATAGTATTTTTAAAAAAAGTAATTAAATATGGATATGAAAAAAGAATATCTAGATAGTAGAAGTTATATATTTGTTTAGAAAAACAATTGATCTTTAAATCGGATTGTTTTTCTCTTTTTTATATAAAAGAATAGGTTCTTATCACTTAAACGAAATAAAAAGGAGACAATGACAGATCATTGCTAATATGCATAGTAGCGATGATATCTTAGTGATCTCTAGTTAACATAAAACGAATTATACGACCCATAGAAACAAATAAATTTATGATATATGGATTATTTTTATTTAGGAAATTCATATGGTGAATAGGAATAGCACTTAGTAACTATTTAAAGAAATCTGTGTGAAATTTTCTACTTAACTGAGAGAAAAGCCTCCAAATAAGAAAAAATCCCACGATTAATTCGTCTCATTTAGGGGTAAAGTCAACTAAATCTTTTAACAAGGAGACGATTCTTAATGGAAATACTATGGATGCTAATTGTTGGAGGGATTATCGGATGGCTTGCTAGTTTAATTACAGGCCGAGATGTCCCTGGAGGAATTATCGGTAATATTATTGCTGGTTTTATTGGTGCCTGGTTAGGTGGACTTATCTTAGGTAATTGGGGACCAGTCTTAGGTGAATTTGCAATTATCCCAGCTATTATTGGATCGATTATTTTAGTGTTAATTGTAAGCTTTATTATGCGCAAAATGGGTCAAAACAATAATCATGGTCATCATGCATGAGAAAGAGATAAAATGTAAATTGGAGTGACTAGTAATACTACTCTAATGTTATCTGACTTTATTGAAGAGAAGCAATTCAAATTAAATTCTTACCTTATTTATTTGCTCAGTATAATTGATATACATGTTAAAAATGAGACGAGAGTTTGATGAAAAAACAATTGCTTTGCAATAAAAGAACGGAAAAAATACAAAAATTGAATCAGAATTTCTTATAAGCGACCTTATAATTCTAATTGAAATTAATGAGGTCGCTTATTATTGGTGTAAATCTTTAAAAACTATGAGTCGGTATATTTCCCTACAATCAATGTTAATGATTAATAAATCCATGATAATATTTGTTTATGTACATTATTTATCGTGATAAGTAGTGAAAAATGACGTTCCCTTTTTATAGTTTGTTATAATGAAAGTATGTATGATACGGGGAGGGTAGAGAATTTGAGTATGATACTTATTAAAAACAGCGAAGAAGTAATAAGAGAAGCAAAACATCAACTTCATACAACCATGGATGATTATCAAACCAAAATTATCTCTATTTTTGATAAACACCATATTCTAATGAATCAACGAATTAGATTAATGATTCTGCTGTCGGATATAAAGGAGCAAGCTGTATTAATTGGAAAACATGCTGCAGTCAAAGGGAGACTAGAGTATGAAGGGCAGGATCAATTAATTACAGAAGTTATAGATGAAGTTCCTTTCCAGTACAGTAAAGAAACAGTAACCGATTTGGAAGATAACATACAAATCAGTAAAAAGGGGATTGAAGATATAGCAAAAGAGTGTGGGTTAGATACTGAAAAAATAGTTAACCTAAAAGCTCTTTTACTTAATTTAAAGGTATCTAGTTACATAAATGGACACTATGAAATGTATGTAAAAGATAACACTTTATCTGGCAAAAGATCTTAGAATGTTAGGATAATACGAATAAAGTGTTAAATATACGTAAAACTAATTAAGACGTCATGAGGCATCAGTACTTAAACATAAAATATGTGTAACAGAAAAACTAATGTACGGGAGCAGTGGTTTTTCTGTTTTTAAGCTTTATATGATATACATGTTTAGTTAAGTCGGGTAAGTTAGGGGCATCACTGCCCCTGCCTCCCCTAAGAACCGTGCGAGTCCCTTTTAACACGCATCGGCTCAAGCCTCTCATTGCAGGTCCATTTGATGTCGTATCTTCTTTAGGCACCATAATGGATTTTATCAGAAATCACATGCAAAAAATCCCTTTTATTAAGGCTTTTTTGTTGTTTTCTCACTTTTATCAAAGATACTATTTTGAAGCTAGATTTTCTCTATCTACAGCTTCGGGTGGGATTTCCATCCATTCATTCTCTATCAGAATATTTGATGCGTCCTTAACAAAATTTGCTATATTCATTAATGACTTTCCATATAGTAACGCTAAATCATGTCTTCCATTTACAGCTAGTGAATTCCCAAATGCTCGTATTTTCATGGAAAACATATCGACCTTATGAAACAGCATTAATTTATCAGAAAAAGGTGCAAAAGTTGAAGTGGTGACTAAATGATCAATAAATCCTGGAGCTGGTAAGCTCTCATAGTGAAGTTTTTCCATGTAACGTTCAACTGCTTTATTTGTAATGTCTTTCCCTTTTATAAATATGTCTCTAACCTTTTCCCTTTTGGCAACTTGACTAAAGGCCATGATTAAGGCTTTGCTTGTTACGTTATTTTCAATATTATCGTATAAATGAGCTATTTCTAATGCGTGTAGGGGACGAACGTCTCCAACAAAACCACTCAAATAATCAGTGTCGGCAATTCTTACTTGTTCTGGAGCTGGAATAATAGGTGGTTCAATAATAAGGCTTTTATCCATTAAAATTGTTTTAATTTCTTCCACTAATTCCATTGTCGAGTTCATACAATAAGTTAAGAAATTGCGTACATCTTCTCTATACATCAAAGGTATAGCAATGCTATAAATGCTAAGTCCTGCTTTTGCTGCATATTTTAAGTAATGTACATAGAACTCGTCTGCAAATAATCTTGGAGCACCTAGATTAACGTCATCCTCCGTAAAACCATGTGGAAGAGGTATGTTTTCTTTGATAAAGATTTCCTTTACACTCCTTTGAAATTCTTCAGTTAATCTTTTCGCATGTTCTACTAGTTTTTTTATGTCTTGATCTTCAACATGTTGTAGAAAATAATTTAAAATACAATTAGACATGCTGTTACCCATATAGGTTGCCCAAAGTTTTCCCATTTCTGGTGCTGTCAATTTTCCATTGAAATTTGACTTTTTTGAGCCTATTTTAGTTGGTTTAATTGTTCTCATGTATAATCTCCTAAGCTTATTTTTTCTTAGAGTTGCCTTTTATATCATTTTTATTCTTTGTAGTCTTTAAACATTATATTGCTACTTTATCCAAGCCTATTAAGTAAATTATAACCTTTGTTATTTGTATAAGAACAAAGTTCACTCCTCAAGGCTTCATTAGCTTTTTCTATCTTTTTTCATAAAGTTTATTTCTTTAAATAAACTACTTAAGACGGATTGAATCATCACTTTACGACTACCTTTCAATAAACAAAAAAAACCACTGAATAGGCCCAGCGTTTTTTCTGTCCTTAAGCTGTATATCTTATACATGTTTAGTTAACATAATCACTCTTTTTGGAATAACTTTATAAGATTGAACACCAACAGGACAGTTATACCTCTTAGAAAAAAATGAAATTATTGCACCAGAACCCTTTTTTCTGTTGTTGAATGTTTTTTCCTTAGAGTAACAATTCATTGAAATGACTTTTATAAATAGTAATGGCCTTACCAGTTATATAAGCTAAATCATCTTGATAATAACTGAATAACTCTCCAGCTTTTTCAGAGGATTGGAAAGCATATAACTGTTTTTTACTTAATCTTTGACTCGAATAAGGAGCTAGACCACAATGGGCTGAACCCGTTACAAAATTTTCTTCTATTCCAATTCTAGGAGCAAAATAACGAGGAATAAAATCATACTTAGTTGCAGGACTGGTTACGACTAAATCCGTAATAGGCAGAGTAGCAAGGAGGTTTAAATTAGGAACAAGTCCTTTCAATAATTCTTCATTTGCTACTTCTATAAGGTATCGATCACTATTTTTGGCAACCTTTAAGAGAGGCACATTTACCAATTCCTGGATAGTAGATGTAATAGGTACATCAGTAGAGAAAGCTAATTGAACCCATTTTCCACTAAGGTGAGCAAATTCATCTTCACCGGATTCTTATTTTTTACCGAAAGTAGAAGGTGGAATTTTGATGAATCGAAAT
The DNA here is from genome assembly GCF_058629175.1 of Priestia sp. MDV22-iso46. NCBI lineage: Bacteria > Bacillati > Bacillota > Bacilli > Caryophanales > Bacillaceae > Priestia > Priestia sp. MDV22-iso46. The sequence continues at coordinate 1,199,007 of NZ_JBZVWT010000001.1, read as the reverse complement.
CCAGATAGCGGTGCTTCTCCCTTTAGATTGGCGTCTGATGGTATAGCGATTTCTCCCGATGGAAAGATTTTATTTTTTTATCCACTTACCAGTTGTCATCTGTTCTCAATCTTAACAGAATCCCTAAGAGACAGAACGATACCGGACATGGATTATATCATGTGGAGTATTGGGGAGAAAAAGGTGCGTCTAATGGGATGATCACAGGTGCAAAAGGAACCGTTTATGCTGGAGACTATGAAAACAACAGTATCCGTAAGATGTTGCCGAATGGCATAATGGAAACAATCGCATATGATCCGAGAATTTTGTGGCGGGATACTTTTTCAATTGGTCCGGATCAATATTTGTATGTCATTTTGACTCAATTACATCTGCAGGCTAGATTTCATTCTAGAAAAGATTTAGGACAGAAACCTTATAGTTTACTTCATATGAAAATTGATTAATTTCCTTATACTACTATTTGGTATAAAGAATAATTGGTTCATTTTTTAATCTTTGAACGGGTAAACATGAAGCCAATAGTTCGTAATTGGCTTCATTTATCTCTAATTCTAAAAGAAAAGACATCAAATTTGTAATCGTAAAAGAAAATGGCCAGTGCAATCGTATATTTCCATTATTTAAATATAAATGGTTTATTAGGAACAGTTTAGGTTGGTAATGTTAAACTGCTCCTATTTTATTTTTATAGAGTGGGTAAGTTCAATGCTGTATCGATATTATTTAAATCTAAAGTGATTTGTTCGTTTGTATCCCAAGCATGGTACCATCCTTTTTCTACCATGTATGCAGAAATTTGTTCATGCATATCAAGAGCTTCCACTAAATGGCGAGTGAGCATTTCTTTAATTTCAGGTGTTCCTGCCTCTGTAACTGCCATGGCGTAATTTCTAACTCCACTTTTAGCTGCAATCAATAAATCCATTGCAACCACTTGATCCGATAGTGCATTCATGCCAGTTAAATTTTCAATAATTGGATTCATGTTCATTCATCTCCTATTTTACTGCTTAGCGTTGGAAAGGATAGAAGCATATTCTTGTAATTGTCTCGCAGATACATCAATATCTTGTTGCATAATATCTTTTAATTGCTGATCTGTAACTAACCCTCTCATCGTTTTGGACTTAGTCAAACAATTGGTCTTAAATGCAGCCATTTCATGGACCTCAAGAACTTCATGTAAGGCGTAATTCATTTTTTCTACCTCCTTCCTCAAGGTTTTAACAAGACTTTTATACAATTATCCATTTTGGTGTCAAAAATCTCATAGCCACGCTTTGCTTCACTAAGTGGAAGTACATGACTCACGACATCTCCTGGATCAATTTTTCCGGTCGAAACTAATTCAAACATATATGGCATATAGTGAATCACAGGTGCTTGTCCAGAGCGAATATTGACGTTTCGGTTCATAATATCTCCCATTGGGAATCCATTATATTTGCCACCGTAAACGCCTGTAACTTGGATTGTCCCGCCTTTACGTACTGCTTGTGAAGCCATGATAAACGCACCAAATGCTCCGCCCTGCAGTTTCATTCCACTCGCAAGGAACTCCATATCAGTCATTTTAGCGTCCATACCAACTGCATCAATGACAACATCAGCGCCGCCCTTCGTCATTTCTTTCAAATGCATTCCTGCATTTTCAAAATGTTCGAAATTTACAATTTCAACTTTGTTGGTACGTTTGGCGTGTTGCAAACGATAATCTACATAATCTACGGCAATGACACGCTTTGCTCCTTTTAGCCAACAGAATTTTTGAGCAAAAAGACCAACCGGACCACAGCCAAGAACAATAACTGTGTCTCCACCCTTTACGCCTGCATTGTCAACACTCCAATAACCAGTAGTCATTGCATCGGCAATAACTGCTAACTTTTCATCTGGTTCTTCACAAGTCTCTGGAATTTTGAAATGAGTAAAGTTGGCAAATGGTACTCTTAAATATTCAGCTTGCCCACCTGGATAGCCACCCGTCGTACCAGAATATCCGAAATAGGCACCCATATCACCATTATCATTGGAATTATCACATTGGCTTTCTAAATGGTTTTTACAGTAAAGACATTCACCGCATGCTATATTAAAAGGAATAATGACACGATCTCCCTTTTTTACCTTCGTCACATCTGGACCAACTTCTTCGACGATTCCCATTGGTTCATGGCCAATCACATAGTTTTCTTGCAGGTTAGGAATCATGCCATGAATTAAATGTAAATCAGATCCGCATATAGCTGTACTGGTTACTTTAATAATCATGTCATCTCGTTTTTGAATCTTTGGATCTGGAACTTCTTTGACTACAACATTTTTAATGCCTTGATACGTTACTGCCTTCATGATATATAGCCTCCAGTGTTAGTGTTCATCAGGTGTTCGGTCAAACAGACCTTTTCTATTGGTCTCAACAGGAAATAGATTCATTTTGCCAATCATCAATGTATTGTTGGCAGAAAGTTGGTCTAATTGATATTGTTCACTTAATTCGTATGGATGGAACCATTTTTTACTGATCATTAGTTCTGTAATTTCTTGGTGCATGGCAATTCCTTGCATTAACTGTTTTCGTAAGAGAGTTCTAACATCAGGTGATGCGGACTCCGTTAATGCGACTGCGATATTGCGAACACCTTCCTTGGCACGAAGAAGAAAGTCCATCGCAAATGTGGTATCTGCGAGCTCTGGTACGTGTAGCGAGTTTATAGGATCTAAATAGTCATGATTCAATGAATTTACCTCCTTTTTAATTTATTATTGGTGTTGGCCGGTTTTGAGGAACAGGGGCTTCAAAAGGTGCACGTTGATAAATTGCCTGTAATTCTCCCAGCGCTTGTATCGATTGTTCAACATCTTTTTGCATCAATGCTCTCAAATCATCATCAAATACAAGTCCTTGCATTAGTTTTGATTTCGCTAAGCAAAGGGTTTTAAAATTAATAACTTCATGTAGATCCAATGACTCATGATCGGCTAATTTCTGAATATCCATTTCTGATTACCCTCCTTTTTACGTAAATACAATGTTATTGTTCCGAATATAGGAGAAAACATTCTATAATTTTTGTATAGGTGAATTATATTGGTTTGTTTAATATTCTAATAATTAATAAAATTAATTCATTTATGATAGCAGAGGCTAAACGCTTCGATAGTTTTTTTCTTGTTAGCTAACTGATAGGTTAGCTGAACAAGAAACCCTTTTAATTACATCAAATTTTTTTGATTTAAATATGGCATGGCAGAAAGTTGGGCTAAAAAGTGCTGGGCTTGAAGTTCATGCTTTAAATCCTAATGCCATAAAAGTAATGAAAGAGGTAGGAATCGATATCTCAAACCAAGTATCTTATGTAATCAATCCTGAAATTCTTGATAATACTACTTTAGTTGTGACACTATGCGGATACGCAGTAGAGCATTGATCTGTAACTCCTCTACATGTGAAACAAGTTCACTGGGGTTTTGATGACCCGTTAAAAGCAGAAAGAACAGATGAAGAAAAATGGGCATTCATAATTCGAAGCTTTTATGTAAAGTTCCATAGACGGATTAACGACATAAATATCTTTCCTTTTAGGAATGTCAAAAAGACGACTCCCTGTTTTGATCCCTTCCTTCTTTAATAAAGGTTTGGCAGCCCCATGGGTAAGTATTGTTAGACTAATCAATATAGTGAAGCTTATAATAAGAAAAGTATAATTTGTAAAGCGATTACAATAATCATTACAAATGAATAATTGGTTTCAAATTAATCTTTAAGCACTGTAAAGAACGTAAAGTAAGGGATTCATCATATAGAATCCATATTATATTTTTTTAACTAACTAGGGGCGAAACAAATGAAGGATTCCAGATATATTTCACAATCAGGCTTTACTGATACCGGGATGATTTTTAAGTTTGTACAAAGAAGTAACGAGTTTATTCATACTTTTGCCGAGGGAGAATTACTGTATACATTGGGTTTTAATCGAGAGGATATCGTCGGAAAGACGCTTCATGATTTTTATTGGGATGATATTGACACTGCCAATTTACTAAACGGTTATTACAAAAAAGCATGGGAAGGACAGTACATTGAATATGAAGGTGAATTTAGAGGTATCTATTATGTAATTTATTTAAGACCTTTATTTCATAAGGATAAAGTAGCTGAAGTAGTCGGAACTTGTGTGGACATTACTAACAAAAAGATTATGGAAGATGACATTCTTCAAAAAGAACAAGAACGAAAATTAATGAATTCTTATGCATTCCAGCGTAGTTTGATTGATCGGTTACATAGTGGGATTGCAGTAACAGATTGCAATAAAAAAATAAGGCTCTTAAATAGGAAATTTTATGAGCTTTTCCAGTTGAAGGGGGAAGTTGATTGCCATATTGGGATGCAGGCTTCGGATTTACATTATCTTTTTGATAAGGAAATTAATAAAAATAAGTTCGAAAATAGAGAAAAACGAACGAGAACTACGAAAGAAATTAAAATAGATACAGGTATGACACTACGCTACAATTGTTTTCCTTTAAATGAGGAAAATGATTTTGTAGGCTACTTGTGGGAGTTTGAGGATATCACAGAACAAAAAAAAATGGAAAGAGTTATTATTCAGGCAAAAGAAGAAGCTGAAAAAGTGAACATGGCCAAATCAAGTTTTTTGTCTAAGATGAGTCATGAACTGCGTACGCCGCTGAATGGAATTCTGGGTTTTGCTCAATTATTGGAGATGGATGAATCTTTAAATGAACAGCAGCGTGATTTTGTACAGGAGATTTTAAGTGGAGGAAGCCATTTATTAAGTTTAATTAATGATATTTTAGACGTGTCAAGAATAGAAACAGGAAATTTAAAGATTTCTGTAGAGGAAGTTCATCTTCTAACTGTCATCAAGGAATGCATCAATATTGTACAACCATTGGCTAAGAAGAAGAATATCAGTATTTATAGCCAACTGGATCAATGGGAAGATATGATCGTTCTTGCTGATCCTATACGTCTTAAACAAATATTGCTGAACCTACTTGATAATGCTATTAAATACAATCAAGAAAATGGAAAAGTCATCGTTTTCTGTCGTTTACAAGAGAATAAGCAGTACATTCATATCGTAGATACAGGTGTGGGTTTTTCTGTAGAGGAATATACTAAAGTGTTTGTTCCATTTTATCGAATTGAAAGTACAAAAGAAGAAGGTACAGGGATTGGGTTATCTTTAGTTAAACAGCTGGTGCATCTAATGGGAGGGGAGATTAATGTAACAAGCAATAAAGGAACAGGAAGTGAGTTTTGCTTTAGTCTTCCTCTTCCAAATGATTTAAAGACTGTCATACAATGGGGTGAACAAACTAAATTTCCTCCAACAAATAATAGGAAGGAAGATAACTATCGTTTGCTATATATTGAAGATAACGAATCCAACTTGCACTTAGTAAGTAACATCATTAAATCACAGCCTTCCTATACGCTTTTATCAGCTTGTACAGGAAAAGAAGGAATAGAAATTGTAGCAAACGAAAAAATAGATTTGGTTCTTCTTGATATTAACCTCCCAGATATTAACGGATATGAAGTATTTGAAATTTTAAAAGCAGGCAAAGAAACGAAAGATATTGCTGTCATCGCTGTAAGTGCCAATGCAATGCCAAAGGATATTCAATATACATTGGATAAAGGATTTAATAACTATTTAACAAAGCCCATTCATGTACAAGAGTTTTTGACAATCCTAAGTGAAACGCTAAACAATACAATTAATCAAAATATTCCGGATCATAAAATTTTAAGTACAGGACCACATGGCGAGGAAGCTGTCTCAGCAAAAACACTTCGGTTATCTTTGAAAGAGCTAAAAAAAATTAAGAAAAAGAAATATAGGGCTGCTATTGCCATGCATTATACTGGAAGTGATTGGTCAAGGTCTCAATTGGAAGGAATGCAAACTACTTTTGAGAAAATGGGCATTGAGGTAGTAGCCGTGACAAATGCAGAATTTAAATGGAAAAAGCAAGTAGCCGACATTGAAAGCATTTTAGCCAAAAACCCCGATATCCTGGTGAGCATTCCAGTTGATCCAGAATTGACTGCAAGCGTATATCAAAAAGCGGCCCAAGCTGGTGTGAAGCTGGTGTTTATGGACAATACACCGAATGGTTTGCAGCATGGGAAGGATTATGTAAGTATTGTTTCAGCTGACAATTATGGAAATGGCATTGAATCGGCCAATATCATGGCTGAAAAATTAGATAGAAAAGGTAAGGTTGGGATTATCTATCATGATGCTGATTTTTTTGCAACCAAACAAAGAACGGAAGCATTTGAAAAAACTATAAAGGAAAAGTACCCTGACATTCAAATTGTCGATCGCAGGGGCATTACTGATTCGAATGATGGAGAAAAAGTGGCATCCGCTATGATTGCTGAACATCAGGATTTAAATGGTATTTTTGTTGTATGGGATGTACCGGCTGAAGGAGCTTTGAGGGCAACTCGTACTGCAAAAAAAAGCAATTTAGTCATTACGACAATGGATTTGGGTATGAATGTCGCCTTGGAAATTGCACAGGATGGACCTATTAAAGGACTAGGTGCCCAGCTACCATACCAGCAAGGAGTCGCCGAAGCGATTCTAGCAGGGTACGGCCTACTTGGAAAACAAGCGCCACCTTATGTAGCCGTTCCGTCTCTAAAAGTAATGAAAGAAAATGTAATTGATGCTTGGCAGCTCGTTTATCATGAAGATGCTCCAGATATTATTCAAAGTGTTGCGAAATCAAGAAGCGCTAAGGAAAAGGGGGAACAACAAGATGAAAGTATTGATCGCAGACGATGATGTTACCTCAAGAAAATTGTTAAGGTACTTTATTGGGAGTTTATCCAAATATAAAATTGTCGGAGAGGCCGCCAACGGTGAAGAATTGATACACTATGTTACGAAAGAAAAACCGGATCTTGCTTTAGTAGATATCGGAATGCCCTTATTGAATGGGATGGAAGCGGTTAAAGCATGTAAAGAACTTTTCCCGACTTTACAAGTTATTTTTATTACGGGGCATGATGATTATGCACTTGAGGCATTTAACGTAAAGGCAGTGGACTATATTTTAAAGCCAATTGATAGAAATCGTTTATATGGTGCTTTAGAAAGAGCCTCCCAAGTGTCTATTTCACTAGTTGATAAAGAACATTCATTTAAAAAGGATTTAATGATTAAACAGCAGAAAAATATAGTTTTTATTCCATTAGAAGAAATTATCTTTATTGAAAGACTTGATCGGAAATCTGTCATTCATACTAAAAATGGTAAATTTGAGACAAATGAAGCTTTAACCAGCTTGGAAGGTGCCGTTGATTCTAGGTTTATGATATCTCATAGATCTTATATTATAAATGTGGAACTTTTAACAAGAATCGAAGCAACTGGTCAAATGTATAAAGCTTATTTTAAAGATTATAAGGAAACTGCAAGGATTTCCAAGCATAAAGTAGACAATCTGCAAAGGTACAAATTATTATAAACATGGAGCTCAGCAATAAGTGCTGAGTTTTTTTAATTTGTTGTTTTTTTGTTTATATGGATAAAAACGACGCTTAAAAGGAAATTTAAAGAGTTTGAATCTCAGAAAATGTTGTCTGAATCCAATTAGACAATAATTTTGTATGCGATTACAATTCTGTTATAGAGAAGAACAAGAAAAGAGAGTCGTAAAATGGTGCGAATAATAGATGTAGCAAAAAAAGCAAATGTTTCAACTGCTACAGTGTCAAGAGTACTAAGTAAACCTAACACTGTAACGGAAGAAACGACTGAGAAAGTATTACAAGTAATTAAAGAATTAAACTATCAGCCAAATGCATTAGCTCGCCAGTTAAGAACATTAGAAACCAAAACGATTCTAGTCATTGTACCTGATATAACAAATCCTTTTTTTTCTAAAGTATTAAGAGGAATTGAGTCTGTAGCCGTCATAAACGGATATCAAGTTCTGCTTGGGGATACGGGCAATGATTTGGAAAGAGAAAATGGGTATTTAAACATACTTCTCCAAAAAAAAGCTGATGGAATGGTTTTACTAACGGCGAGAATGAAATCGAAGAACATTGAGGAAATGGCTCTCAAATATCCTGTAGTTTTGGCATGTGAATATATAGAAGGTTCAGCCATCCCCACCGTTTCTATTAATAATATCAGTGGGGCTCAAAAAGCAACAGAATATTTGGTTAAGCTGGGACATAAAAGAATAGGATTTATATCAGGTCCTCTAGATGGAGTGATAGGCCAGGATCGATTAAAAGGATTTTATCAGACAATGGCACGATACACCCTTACAATTGAGTCCGTTCTAGTGCAGGAGGGTAATTTTTCTTATGAAAGCGGTTTTAATATAATGAATCAATTTTTGGATCTTAATCATCCTCCAACAGCCGTGTTCGCAGCCAATGATGAGATGGCATTTGGAGCTATAAATGCTATTTCTTCAAAAGGATTAAGTGTTCCACATGATATTTCCGTAGTAGGATTTGATGATATAAAATTTTCATCTATTTTCAAACCGGCTCTTACAACCATCTCACAGCCAGCTTTTGAGATGGGCACGATGGCAATGAAATTACTTATAAAGTTGATGAATAAGGAAGAAATTGAAAGACATCAATACCTAATGGAAGATCAGCTTATCATACGTGATTCATGCTCAACACATATTTCATAAGGGAAGAAGAGTTCTTTTGAAAATGTATCTGATGATTTAAATCTTCTTGTTTTTTAAAAATTAAGATGTAATCGATTACAAATGGTTGGAAAAAGAATTATTTAATATCCGATTAAAAAGGGATTTTTAGTTTAGATTTCTGATAAGTACAATCAAGTACAATTACAGGTAGTAAAAACAACTTCTTCTTATAATAAATTAAAAAATACAGTCTTTGTCTAGAATACTTTGTAATCGATTACATGTATTTTGATTCAATTATTTCTTATCTAAATTAATTTAGGGAGGTGATGAAATCCCAGTATTAATACACTATGCACTCATAAGGAATCTTTAAAGATAGGGGAGAAACCATGAAACTAGGATATCAGACAAATACGTGGGGCGGGGTAGTAGGGCACCCTGCCGGAGTCACTTCGATAAAAGACCTTTATTACCTTGCAAATGGATCAACAGAAGAAGCTTTAAAAGATATTGCAGAAGTTGGATATAAAGGATTTGAAATGTTTGACGGAAATCTAATGGAATTTAAAGATAGAAAAGAAGAATTTAGAGCATTGCTGAACCGTTACTCTTTAGACTTTATTGGAGTTTACACTGGAGGGAATTTTATTTTCCCGGATATTTTGGAAGAGGAATTATTAAAAATTGAAGAGGTTGCAGCTCTTGCTTCTGAACTAGGAGCGCAGCATCTAGTAATTGGCGGAGGAGCTATCCGTACGAATGGTATTTTAGAAAGCGATTACGCTGATTTAGGCAATGCGCTTAATCGAGTAGTAGTAATTGCAGAGAAATATAATCTTATTCCAAGCTATCACCCGCATTTAGGAACAAACGTAGAGGCCCCAGACCAGCTGGACAAATTAATGGCACTAACAACGATTAATTTATGTCCGGATACAGCGCATATCGAAGCAGGTGGAGGGAATCCGGTAGAAGTAATTAAAAAATATGCAGATCGCATTAAATATATTCATTTCAAAGATTATTATAATGGAGAATTTCTTCCTTTAGGAGAAGGACATCAAAAGTTTGACCAGATGATCCAAGCGCTGGATGGGATTGGGTATGATGAATGGCTTACAGTAGAATTAGACAGCTATAATGATCCGAAAAAAGGAGCAGAAATCAGTTTTAACTTCTTATTAAGTTTTGAAACGGCAAATAAGTCTTAAGGTCAAGGAGAAAGTAACAGGGATAATATATTAGAAACTTGGAATCTGATTTACCATAACGATATAGCAGATGTTATTTAAAAGGTAGTAGATCCGAATAAATAGACTACTTTCATAGGAGGAGAATAAAAATGAAAAAGTTAAACGTAGGTATGATTGGCGGAGGATTTATGGGGAAGGCGCATGCACTTGCTTATGCAGGTATGCCAATGTTTTTTTGGCCAGCACCAGCAATTCCTCAACGACACACAGTCGTTGATGTGACCGAAGAGTTAGCAAAAGATGCAGCGGAACGTTTAGGGTTTGAAAACTATTCATCTGATTGGAGAAAGGTAGTAGAAGATCCTGAAATTGATATTATTGATATTGTAACACCAAATGACTCTCATGCAGAGATTGCCATTGCAGCTGCCAAAGCAGGTAAACATATCATTTCAGAAAAACCTTTAGCACGAACTGCAGCAGAAGCAAAAACAATGCTTGACGCAGTAAAAGAAGCAGGTGTTAAACATATGGTTGCATTTAACTATCGCAGAACACCGGCCGTTGCTCTAGCAAAAAAATATATTGAGGAAGGAAGAATCGGAAAGATTTTAAACTTCCGAGGTACGTACCTGCAAGACTGGTCTGCGGATCGTAACTCGCCTTTATCATGGCGCTTCCAAAAAGAACGAGCTGGTTCAGGTGCATTAGGTGATATCGGAACACATGTGATCGACTATGCAAGATATCTTGTGGGTGACATTTCAGAGGTAATGGCTGTTGCAAAGACATGGATTGGTGAAAGACCGATTCAAAGTGGCGGTGTAGATAAACTAGGAACAGTAAAAGCAGAAGCTGATGTACCAAAGGGTAAAGTTGATGTAGACGATGAGTTTTCAACTTTAATTAAATTTGATAACGGCGCAGTAGGAAGTATTGAAGCGACTCGTAATGCCTGGGGTCGCAACAACTTCTTAACATTTGAAATTCACGGAGAGAAAGGTTCATTATACTTTAACTATGAACGCCGTGATGAGCTTCAAGTATGTTTCTCCGATGATCCAAGTGATAGCCGCGGATTCAGAACGGTTTATACAGGACCTGCACATCCATATGGAGAAGGTCTATGGCCAATCCCAGCATTAGGGATTGGCTACGGGGAAACAAAAATTATTGAAACATATGATTTCCTCAAATCAATCGCTGAAGATACAAGCGTATCACCAGATTTTGAAGACGGTTATCAAATCGCTGTTATTTCAGATGCTATCCTTGAATCAGCTGAAAAAGGTGTATGGGTTAATCTTACAGAAAATTTAGTGAAAGCTTAAATAATAGTTTAGTAGTGGCTAGTCCTAGTAGACTAGCCTTTATTAGAAATAGAGTTGTTGATTTGTGATTCGGATCAATAAAGACAAGTCAACAAAGAGCTATAAAGGTTTTAATTCTCTTTTTAGCTACTACGTAAACAACAGAAATTATAGAAAATACAGTTTATTAAGGTGGAGAAAGAAATGGAAAAAATAAAAGTTGGAGTTATTGGGACAGGGTTTATTGGACCTACTCATATTGAGGCTATCAGAAGACTTGGTTTTGTAGAAGTAGTTGGATTAGCAGAACATGGCCAGGAAGTAGCGGAACAAAAAGCGGTTGAACTTGGAATTCCGAAAGCTTATGGGGATTATCGTGACATGTTAAAAGACAGTGATATTCAAGTTGTTCATAACTGTACACCTAATCACCTTCACTTTCAAATTAATAAAGAAATTATTCAAGCAGGCAAACATGTGTTATCGGAAAAACCATTAGCTATGTCTAGTGAAGAATCAGCCGAGCTATTGAAATTAGCTAAAGAGCACCAGGTCGTACATGGCGTAAACTTTAACTACCGCCAATTTCCGATTGTAAAACAATTAGAAACGATGATCAGAAACGGTGAGTTAGGGAAAGTCAACTTAGTGCACGGAAGTTATTTACAAGACTGGTTATTGTTCGAAACAGACTTTAATTGGCGTTTAGCTCCCGAAGTCGGAGGGAAATCACGGGCGGTAGCGGATATCGGTTCTCATTGGTGTGATACAGTTCAATATGTAACAGGTAAAAAAATTGTCGAAGTTTTTGCTGATCTAGCAACTGTTATACCAGTAAGAAAAAAATCTACTTCTCAAGGATCTACTTTTGGGGGACAAAAAGGACAAGAAGAAGCATATGAAGATATTCCGATTAACACAGAAGACTATGCATCTGTTCTTGTACGTTTTGAAGACGGGGTAAAAGGCTTATTTACTGTGTCTCAAGTAAGTGCAGGGCGAAAAAATAGGCTAAGCTTCGAAATCGCTTGCAGTCAAAATTCTGCTTTTTGGAATCAAGAAGAACCAGAAAAGCTGTGGATTGGCTATCGAGATCAACCAAATCAAACTCTTCTTGCAGATCCTGCTTTATTTAATCCTGAAGCAAAATCGTCCATTCATCATCCTGGGGGCCATAATGAAGGCTGGCCAGATGCATTAAAAAATGGATTGTTGAATTTCTATACCTTTATTCGAGAAGGTAAAAATCCTTTAAGTGATAAAGCCACTTTCGCGACATTTGAAGATGGACATATGTCCATGTGCATTACCGACGCCATTTTAGCAAGTCATGAACAACAAAAATGGATGAAGGTGACGGTAAAGCAGGAGGTACGTGCATGAAATTAGGGGTGTTTACAGTTCTTTATCAAAACTTACCTTTTGAAGAGATGCTGGACAAACTATGTGAAATGGGTGTAGAGGCCGTTGAATTGGGCACAGGCAATTATCCAGGAAACAGTCATTGTAATCCCGATGAATTACTAGAGAACCCAGAGAAATTAAAAAGATTTCAAGCTGCCCTTATAAGTAGAGGACTTACAATAAGTGGTCTAAGTTGTCATGGAAATTTACTGCATCCAAATAAGATGGTTGCCAGAAAGGCTCATGATGTGTGGAGAAAAACAGTTTTATTAGCTGAACGTTTAGAAGTGCCGGTGATTAATGGATTTTCTGGGTGCCCAGGTGACCACCCAGGTGCCAAAAATCCGAACTGGGTAACCTGTTCTTGGCCGCCGGAATATACGGAAATCCTAGATTGGCAGTGGAATGAAGTAGTCATTCCTTACTGGAAAGAGGAAGTAAAATTTGCAGAGTCACACGGTATCCATCAAATTGCGCTTGAAATGCACCCGGGGTTTGTTGTGTATAACCCTGAAACTCTCTTGAAATTAAGAGAGCATGCTGGGCCAAGTATTGGAGCTAATTTTGATCCAAGCCATTTGATTTGGCAAGGGATTAATCCAGTAGAAGCCATTAAAAAACTTGGTCGAGAAGAGGCTATTTTTCATTTTCATGCAAAAGATACGTATTTGGATCAGGCAAATATTAGTGTTAATGGAGTATTAGATACAAAACATTACAGTGATACTTTGAATCGTTCATGGACATTTAGATCCGTAGGATATGGGCAAAACGAAAAAGTATGGAAAGATATGGTGAGTGCGCTTCGTGCGGTAGGATATGACTATGTGATATCCATTGAACATGAAGATATGCTAGCTTCGTTAGATGAAGGGTTAAGTAAGGCCATCTCTTTATTAAAAGGCGCACAATTTAAAGAACAATTAACTGAAATGTGGTGGGCGTAACAGTATATTTCCTATATGGTTAATGATAAATACTCGGTTGGGTATTTATCATTAACCATTAAAGAGAACCATCTAATGAGTAAATGTGACTATTAGCATTGTTAAATATATAATTTTGAGGTGATTAAAATGAATGCGATTTCAAAAAGAGAGCAAAACACCAAAGGTCTTCCATCAGCTATGATTTGGGGCTATATCGCAACTCTAATTTTTATGGTAGGAGATGGTCTCGAACATGGTTGGCTTTCACCGTATCTTATTGAACATGGCTTAACCGTTCAACAATCTTCTACTCTCTTTGCAGCATACGGAGCTATATTAGCAATCGCCTCCTACTTTTCGGGTGTCCTTACAGAAGCATGGGGACCAAGAAAGGTTATGATAGCAGGCTTGGTTATCTGGTTAGTAGGTCAAATTCTTTTTATTGAATATGGTCTAAAACCGCATAATTATGCAGTTATGTTACCAACTTATGCTATTCGAGGATTTGGTTATCCTTTATTTTGCTATTCGTTTTTAGTTTGGGTTACGTATCGCAGTCCTGAACGTATTTTAGCTACGGCAATAGGGCTATTTTGGGCAGCATGGAGTGGGGGTCTTTATGTTGTTGGAAGTTATTTTCCAGCTTATATGATTCCGAAAATCGGATATATCGGATTAATGTGGAGTGCGGTCGTATGGGTGTTAATCGGTGGATTAATTGGAGTTGTTGTTGTAAAAGGCCAAGTACATGAACGTGAGGGTAACGGCAAGGAAAAATTGAAAAATTTACTCAGTGGACTAACTATTTGTATTGAAAAGCCAAAAATTGCAATAGGAGGAGTTGTTCGTATAATAAACTCCACCGGCGTAGGTGCTCTTCCAATCTTTTTCCCTCTATACTTGTCCTCTGAATATGGATACAGTACAGAAGAATGGTTACAAATATGGGGAACTATGTGGGTGGCCAATATCTCTTTTAACTTAGTCATTCCCTATATCAGTGACAAATGGTTAGGTTGGCGAAAGACAATTATGTGGATTGGCAGTTTCGGTTGCGGTGTAATGACTCTGGTTATGCTTTATACTCCTCAAATGTTCGGGCATAATTTCTGGGCATTAACTGTGGTAGGCATATTTTTTGGAATCGTTCTATGTGGTTATGTACCACTCTCTGCTCTAGTAAGTTCACTAGCACCTGAAAAGAAAGGCTCAGCTATGGCTATTGTAAGTTTTGGGGCTGGAATGTCTTACTTTATTGCACCTGCAATTGTAGGAACATTCATTGGTAGCATGGGTGTACACGGAGTCATGTGGATATTTGCTGGTTTGTATTTTGTTAGTGCTATTTTGATGATATTTATGAAATTACCAGGTGAAGAAAAACAAAACAAAAGCAATTATTCACCTGAGAAACAAGTGGGTTGAAAGTAAGGATAATCAATATGGCAGACAGGCTTTTATACTGTTTTAACGAAGTACTAAAGTGAGTAGATATCATATAACAAACATAATAAAAAAGTCCTTGAAATTCAAATAATTTCATGGATTTTTTTATTTTCCTAATGGACAAGTTAACAGGTAAATTCTTTAGAGATGTTAACAATGCATGAGGTATTTTATACTCCCATTTAAAGAATCTCTGCCTAAAGTGTATGAATCGAATGAGATAATCGCAGAAATAAAGTATCCATCGTATTAAGGTTGTTCATATGCAAAATTAATAAATAACTCTTCTTTCTTAGCCCTTCTGCTCTAATTCTTAGTCAGCGATTTCCTCCACATTTAATACAGCAAATACCTATTTGCTCTTGTAGAGTAAAGCTCATTTTTTTGACGTGTTTCTTCTATTGATGATAAAGAAAGAATAAATAAACTCTAAGATTGTAGCTAAAGCTAGAATAGGCACAGTAACTTTAATTATAATACCAAAAGTACTTGCTGTATCAACTGATAAAAGAAACAATCGAATTGTAACTACATACAAAATTATCGAAGTGACTAAAGAAACTATTGATACCTTTAACGCATTAAAAAAAGTTCTCCATATAACTGACCGTTTTTGGTGTTTATTAACAGAAAATCAGTAGGATATTTAAGTTAATGTAGAGAAGAAATTGTGAATAATTGAAACAAATATGCAGATTTAATCATTCTTCAAATGTCCCTATATTCTTTTTGGCTCTTATTATTGATTGACAACCTCTATCTAAGATAAATCGTACTTATTATTGAAGATAAGTCTTATAACAGACATTGTAAATCTAACCAATAATAAGGAAAAAGAGAGAGAATAAAAAGTAGTTGTCCAATTCCATCCATTTTTATATTTAATAAGACGTGTATTTTTTTCTAACCATAGCTCAGCAATAGTCATAGGTATACTGAAATACAGAACTTTTAAAAGGCACTGAATGATGCGGGAATCCTTAGTTAGTTGATTATAAAAGACACACGTAATTGGGAAAAGTATGTAATCAAACAACACGCTTGTTTTAACTTGTTTTGGAAATCGGGTGGGATATTGAACATAGCCTCTTTTTACAACCAGATTATCGACCAATGATGCATAGTAACTTTTTATAAAGAAAACAAGGAGCCATTCCTTTGCAAGTGGTTTTTTTATTAAATATATAAAAGAACTAATACCAAAGAAATAAAGGAATTTTACAAGGTTTATTTCAAATTTTCGACCCAATGTTTAGCACCTCCACAAAGATAGTTTATCTTTGATGTAGGAGGTTATACTAAGGAAATTCCAATTTTAGATCAGTAAACAGTGAATAAGCAAGGTTCTATTTTGATATAAAATTGTTTCCTGGTTATGAACATTTTCACTTAAATTAACGGCTAGCAAATGCTTAATATGTACAATCGCTTTCTCACTTATTTGAAATAGAAACGGTCACCGTGAAAAAGAACTCAATTTGGGTTCTTTTTTTTCACTAAATTAATTACAGAAAACGACTATACCATTGTACGGAAATGCCTGTATTATAAGCGATGTGAACGAGAAGTACTTAAAAGTAAAATTAATTGTAGGGGTTTGCGATCTATGAGATATCGATTTTATATGAATGGGGATGAGTCGGGGAAATTGAACGGCAGTAAGCCCAATTTTGACATCATTGATGATGTTGTCATGGGCGATGCTTTCTTTGTTGGTGGAGGAATGTACTTAAAGTAATGGGGCAGGTTAGTTGAAGAAGGAATTCTTTCCTTGGCTATGAATAACAGGTGTTGTAAAACTATGCAGAACCCGAAGGAACAAAAGCGGAAGCGTGTAGATGAGAGGCGTGACTCCAGACAAGCTAGCGAGAAGGTTTGCTCTTTAGTCTTCTTGACGGATTGGCTTATACCCGTGCTGGAGCTGGACATTCTATAAAATATAAAAGAATAATCACAGGGACAGCTCTACTTTTTCAAAGAGGAAAGGATCCGTCCCTGTGATTAAAAACTTATTTTCTTTTGAGAAGCCAGTCTTTAAAATCGGTGGCAACTACTCTTTCACCTGTGATTCCCTCTGCAGCAGCTGAGGCTAAAAAAACAATCGGCTCGGCCATAACCCTTGGATCTAATAGCTGGAATTTTGATTCAATCTCTTTTCGAACTTCGTCCGGAATCATCCCGGTAGTAGTGGCACCACCCGGTAAAAGCATATTCACCATAATTCCATATTCCTTTAAATCTTCGGCCATTATATATGAGAGTGATTCAGTGGCTGCCCTCGATGGTCCATAAGGTACAAAACCCTTTCTTTTCATAGTCTCATGATTCATAGAAATATTAATGATTCGCCCATGACCTTGTTCCATCATTAAAGGAGCAAACCCTCGAGCTACTAAAAAATATCCTGTGAGATTGGTATCAATTAAATCTCGAAACCCCTCTGGTGTTACTTTAAAAAATGGCTGAGGCTCGACTAAAAAACGCGGGTTTACTGTCCTCATCCCAATTCCCGCATTATTGACGAGAACATCGAGCTTCCCCCATTCTCTTTTCACCCATTTGATCGCATTATTGACGGATTGTTCTGATCGAACATCCAAAGGAATTCCAACAGCAGGATAACCCTCACGCTTTAATTTCTCTACTGCTTGATCCAATTTAGTTCCAACTCTAGAAGCTAACGCCACCGTGGCTCCAGCTTGAAGCAAAGCCTCCGCCATGGAAAATCCTAGGCCGCTTGAAGCACCTGTTACGAGGGCATGGATATTTCTTAAGTCTTTTGTATTCATTGGCATTTTTCCTCCGAAATGTTATTAAACCACTGACTGATACAGTATTCTATGTAATCATCACTTTATACGAAAATTCTTTAAAAAGCAAAGCTATGATAAAAGAGTAGTGGACTTAAATTGCTAAAGGTTGAAGTGCTTATTGTGCTAAAGAGGCAGTTTAGCTTAAATACATTTCTTCATAAAGTTAAAAAAGAAAATTTTCCTAATTTCTTATTTATAACAGCTTAATGTTGATTCGGGAATATTGAACTTCGCTACCTGCTAATTGAATTCTACTTCATCTGGAGACCTTTAAATTAAAATGTTTCCTTTCTTCTGACAGACTTATTAAATTTCGAAAACAATCAATTCAATCATCTTTTCGTATAGAAAAACTTATTAAGAAACATGCATTAGAAAAAATATAAACCATATATATGAGATATCCCGTTTGAATGTTTGAGGAGGATATTATGAAACCTATGTTACCTAGTGAAAAATATTTCGGTAATTTAGAACTAGTTTATGCATTTTATGGTGCTATGCCTACAGGTGTTACTGTTTCAGAAACCGGTCGTATTTTCATTTGCTTTCCGAAATGGGGAGACGATGTTAAATTTACAGTGGCGGAAATTATTCAGGATAAATTGCAGTCTTATCCTAATTTACAAACCAATTTGGTTAACTCCGAAAATATCACAATGACTTTCATCAGTGTCCAAAGTGTAGTTGCTGATGGAAGGGGAACGCTTTGGATATTAGATACAGCGGCACCCAATTTTTCTGAACCTATTAAAGGGGGAGCAAAATTAGTCGCTGTTGATTTAGAAACCAATACAATAAGAAAAGTATATACCTTTACAGAAGATGTTGTTCTACCTACAACTTATCTGAATGATGTCCGTTTTGATTTTCGTGTTGGAAAAGCAGGTTATGCCTATATAACGGATTCTTCTTCAAGAGGACCAGGAGCTATTATTGTCGTAGATTTATCAAATGGAAACGCGTTTAGACGATTAAATGGAGAAAAATCAACTTCACCCGATCCCTATTTTTTACCGAAGGTAGAAGGTGAAATTTTGATGAATAGAAACATAGATGGCTCAACTTCCCCATTTAGGTTGGCTTCTGATGGAATAGCAATTTCTCCCGATGGCAAAGTTTTATTTTTTTGTCCACTAACCAGTCGTCATCTTTTCTCGATTTCAACAGAAGTTCTAAGGGACCGAACTATACCAGATAAAGATTTAATTTATCATGTGGAGTATTGGGGAGAAAAAGGTGCGTCTGATGGAATGATCACCGATGCAAAGGGAACTGTTTATGCTGGAGATTACGAGAACAACAGTATTCGTAAGATATTGCCAAATGGCATAATGGAAACTATCGCACATGATCCGAAAATTTTGTGGCCGGATACTTTTTCAATTGGCCCGGATCAATATTTGTATGTCATTGTAAACCAATTACATCGACAGCCTAGATTTCATTATGGAAAAGACTTACGAGAGAAACCTTATAGTTTACTTCGTATCAAAATTGATGAATTTCCTGCTCCAACCTTTTCATAATAAAAATAGTCAATTAATTGTTTTCATTATATAGTGTAAAACAAACACGAGTAAGCAAGAAGTATTAAATTTATTTACTTCTGCCAAATAAAATCAAAATGGTTTAATAGAAACAGTTTATTTGATTAGTGTTAAACTGTTCCAGGAAATTTTTCATAATATCGGTAAATTCAATGCTGTATTGATATTATTTAAATCCAAACTGATCTGTTCGTTTGTATCCCAAGCATGGTAATCCTTATAAGCTTATTTAATAACATCAATACCGCATACATATCTAGTTAACATGATCATTACCGGAAGAGTATTAGTATAAATCTTTATAGAGTAAATTTTTTGATAAGTATTACCTAATATGTTAATTCTCGTGCAAACATTACTCCTAGCAATAGACCTTTTAGATAAGTAAAATAGACTTTTATCGGGGGATGGAAAATAATAATTTTATGTTATAAAATGAAAGTATTCTACAATAAGGAGGATTATTAAAAATGACTGCTTCAATCAGATTGCGTATCCGTACTTTGAACAAGTAATTTAATATGTTCAAAGGCTCTGTTTAATACTTGCAGAGTAAACAGGATCAGTCTGT
This sequence comes from Priestia sp. MDV22-iso46, assembly GCF_058629175.1. Classification (NCBI taxonomy): domain Bacteria; kingdom Bacillati; phylum Bacillota; class Bacilli; order Caryophanales; family Bacillaceae; genus Priestia; species Priestia sp. MDV22-iso46. The sequence goes on along the minus strand of NZ_JBZVWT010000001.1, from coordinate 1,179,106 downwards.
CCATTTTTAATAATCTTCAACGGACATAGCAATGTGTGACATGAGGAAAGGTGGGTTCATCTATCTTTCTTTTGTTATACCTAACCTAAAAATGCACTCATTTACCTTGAACAATCTACTGTTATGGTTTCTTCGAGGTATTACTGAGTACATGGAGGTTGATACTTGGTTACTTTAAGCTGCAGACAGAGATTTCTGCAGTTTTTTTGTGTTTCTAACTGTTGATTTATACTGATAAATAGCTATTAATTGATAACATTAGTTGTGAGAAGAAGAGCTGTAGAGAATAAAAAGGGCAACGAACAAAGTAAAAAAAATTGAATATTTATGGGAGGATAATTAAGATGAATAAACTAGAAATTAAAGAATTAGCAAAAAGAAAAGGCCTAAATGTAATCGAAAAAACAATGAAATTGAATGAATCAGGCTTAGATTTTCAAGTTGCCCATGCAGAGGATGAGCAGGGACAAAAATGGATTTTACGAATCCCGCGCAGACTAGACTCTATGGCAAAAGCTAATCAAGAAAAGATGGTTTTAGATGCTGTAAATCGATATACAGCCATTCAAGCACCCAATTGGGAAATTTCCACCGATGAACTCATTGCTTATAGATTATTAGACGGAGTGCCTGTGGGTACCATTAATCCTAAAATTCAAAATTACGAGTGGGTTTTAGATATAGAAAATATTCCATCCACATATTACGAATCATTCGGACGCATGTTAGCAGAGTTACATCAACTGCCAACAAACGTAGTAAAGAAGGCTGGTATTAAGGTTTATACGGCAACGGAAGCAAGAGAGTTAATGAAAGAAAAAATGCAAAAAGTAAAAGATGAATATGAGGTGCGTAATAATTTGTTGAATCGTTGGGAAGCCTGGGTAGCTAATGATGATATGTGGCCAAACTATACCAGCCTTAGCCATGGTGACATTCATCCGGGGCATATTTTAATTAATCACCAATCAGAGGTCACTGGCTTAATAGATTGGACCGAAGTAGCCGTTACAGATGTATCTCGTGATTTTCTTGCTCACTATTTATTTACTGGAGAAGGTGGATTGGAAAAAGCTATTACTGCATATGAGAAAGCAGGGGGAAAAGCGTGGCCACTTATGAAAGAGCATATCATAGAGTTAGCAACAACACAGGCAATTACTGTTGCTGAGTTTGCTAAAAGCTCTGGGATGCAAGAGTATAAAGATATGGCCCAACAGATGCTTGGTCCAATTGAGTAATAAAATAACTTTGATAAAAACTTATATAATGAGCAAACTACTTAAGAAGTCTTTTAGGACTCCACTTACAACCTAATTTATTTATCAGTAGAAAAAGCCATCTTCCCCAAAGGTAGCTTTTTCGCCTTTTAGTTACCATAATGGATTCTCTAGGAACGAACCATAAAAGAGAACCCTTTAGTCAATCTCAGAATTATTATAAGGGCCTTTTAAATTTATAAAAATCAAGAAAGTGCAAAAAATGGAGGATAGAAGATACTAATTTTATAATCCAAATTATTCTTTTTTAGTAATTAACGAAGTCGTCATTCCACCTATGAAAATTGTCGAACATGAAAAAAGAAACGTTTTAGGTCCTAATAAAGGAAGACCTGCTGTTATGATAAAACCATCTATAATTAAAATAACCATCCCTATGTTTAAAGAAAAAGCTTTTGATATAAGTTGTGCTAGTAAATCTGTTCCTCCTGTGCTTGTCTCATATCGAAGCATAAGACCAATCCCCGTCCCAATACACACTCCTCCAAGAATTACACTAGGAAAAACAGGAAGTTGAAACTGGTCTTTAATAGGTTCTAGCCAATCAATCAATAAAGAAGAAATAACTAAACCATAAAAACTATTATAAAAATAATTTCTTTCATAAACCCAAGCAAACCAGCATAATGGAAAACCCAAAATAATAATCATCACACCTGTAGGAAATTCAAAATAATAGTGAAGGATGAGAGCAATCCCAATTGTTCCCCCATCTAACAAATAATGAGGAACTAAAAATCCATTAATTCCTATACTTAACAATAAGCTTCCGACTAGAACAACCAGTATTTTCCGAATAATAATCACCTTTTCAGTCAATTTATCTCTTACTATATGTATAAGCTTTAGCTAGCTGTCATGAATGTTTTTATCGGAAAAGCGCTTTTTAATTTTATAGATCAGGGAAGTTATAAAAAATACGGATTCAGAGCTGAAAGCATTCTGACTACACTATATGTTTTCATTCTTTATCAGGCAACTTGCCTAAATTGAATACTTTTTTATCATTTGAGCAAACTACTCAAGATGTCTGAACGGCGTCTTCCACTGCAACCTTGTAAGAAAGAAAGCTGCCCTCCCTGGCAGCTTTCTTTCTTATCGATTATCTAGGGATAAAATTCATTAGTGTAACCACACTATTCATGATGATTAAAGTCATCAATAAAAACATAGTTTGCAATAGAAAAAACTACTGCTGTCCCAGTAGTTTTTTCTATTTTTAGGTAGTTTGTTTTTTAAAGGACAAAAAGTCATAGCACTTTAAAAACAGGCATATGATTTATAAAGACCTCAACGTGCTTATAAATTGAATTAGTAGATAACCCTTGAATGTATTGATTCAAATGAAAGGGTGTATATATGAAAAAGTTACTATTTATCGTGGTATCTCTCTTAACTATGATTGCTTTGTTTGCATGTAATAAGGATTCTGAACATAAGCAGATGAAACACGACATGGCAAACATGGACCATAACGATTCTTCAAAAGAAAAACAACAAGTTGCAGTACAAACCGATTGGAAGTTTGTACATTATCCTCAGGCTAATACAACCAACCAGTTAACAATCACAATCAAAGATAATAAAGGGAAGCCTATTTCTGAATTTGAGGTAAATCACGAAAAGAAAATGCATCTGATTGTTGCAAGCAAAGACTTGTCAAAATATCAACACATCCATCCTACTTATAAGGGAAAAGGTGTGTTCACAGTACCTGTTACGTTTACTCAGGGAGGATCATTTCAGTTAATTGCTGACCTTGTACCGAAAGGACAATCGGATACAGTTCAAATGCATACGGTTTCTGTTAAGGGAAATACACCAGCTCCTGTTAGCCTTACACCTGATAAGACATTGGTAAAAACTGCGAATGGGAATCAAGTGTCTCTTAAAATAGATAGCCAGCTAAAAGCGAATCAGGAAACTATGCTAAATTTTTATTTTGAAGACGCTCAAACCAAACAGCCTATTCAGGATTTACAACCATACCTTGGAGCTGTAGGACACGTTGTCATTCTAAATCAAGACGCAACAAAATATCTGCACGTACATCCGATGGATGAAAGGGTAAAAGGATCTAATGCTATGTTCCATACAACATTTCCTTCACCTGGCATCTATAAAATTTGGGGAGAGTTTCAGCGCAGTAACAAAGTCTTTATAGTTCCATTCGTAGTGGAAGTTAGTAAATAACTAAAAAAGAATCTATCTCTGTGAGTTATTCGTCAATCATTCTTTCTGTATAAACCACTTCAGATAAATTAGATCATCCAAAATACATTTATATTACAGCAAGGAATTACTGTTGAGGGACAGTAGTTCCTTCTATTTTTTGACTCTATAACCTATGAATGTTCAGTTAACATAATACCTCTTTACGGTACACAACCTAAAAAGGAACCCTTATGGGAGTAAAGGGTTCTAACAGAGTCATTTTTATAGAATATGCAAATTTTTATACATTCTTTATGTATCAATGTTTCTCTCTAGGCTAAATGGTAATGGGATGCATAAAAATCTTGTTTTATATACACTTATAAAAATTAAAATGAAAATGATCCATTAAATATTGAAGATACGGATTGAGTAAACATGAACAAAGACTGAAAGAACAAATCAAATTTACCTATTTTAAAATAAATCCTTACGCAATTCTCGTGTTCGAACCCCATCTTCAATTTTTTCTGCGATGTCCATTAACCTTTCAATGTCGGAAAAGGAATACATTCGGGTACCTGAAGAGTTTCGTTTCGGGAAAATAAGCTCTCGCTCTTCATAATAACGAACTTGCCTTTCTGATAAACCTGTCATTTCAGTAACGATTTTTATAGTCATAACTTTCTCATCTAAATATGGATGATTTTTAGTCAAGAATATCCTCTCCTATTTCCATGCTTTATCAGTATATATGTTATTAACTTTTGGATTGTATATAGAAATGAAGTTTATTAAATATAGCACGTTATAAATACTTCTTGATGAAAGGCGTTTGTAGTTCTTGAGAGTGACATTAGGTTAACTAATTTCAAAAAGCAAGTGTTTCAAAATCAATAATAAGAAGAAAATAAGAGCTTCTAAATTGCTCAAATTTATGTCGAACCATTTATTATATGTAAAACCAAAGTTCATTCCCTCAGAGAGCGTTTCTCTGTATATTTGAAATATATTTTAATTTGATTACTAATGAAATATGTGGATACGGTGCAACCTATATCATTCTAGTCATTTTCATTCCGATAAATAAAAAGACTTGCTTTAGATAGAAAGCAAGTTGAAAGAAGGATAATCACTTTGGTAATTCCATTATAATCCAATGATTATATTGAATCATTAAAATATGGTTAAAAATAAATTAAAAGTAAATTAATTCATAAAAAAGTATTAATTAACCTTTTATTTGAGTTTCGTTAAAGCAATTTTATTAATTCCAATAAATTTTTTAACTTTATTCCTTTAGTGTTTGAATAAAGTATAGAATTAGGAGTCCGAAAAAGTATACTTTTTCGGATGGGATAGCTGTTTTTTAAGGCATTTTTTCACAATCCCAAAAAGTGTACTTTTTGAGACTATCTATATTGGACAACCTTAACCATAAATTAACTATACATAGTTAAGGGGATTCTGGTGCATAAGTGTTGAAATGTTGTACTGATAAGCTACCAGAAGAAGATATTCTTTATTTCGCGGGTCATTGTCCACTCGTTGCAATTCTGAGCGTTTCTCATAATACTGTTTTTTGTGAAGGAATGGAAAAAAGCAATTATTTGCTATGAATATCTCTATGTGTTACACTATACTTAACTTATTTTTGTTCGGTATAAGATTGAGAGAAGAAAAAACCTTAAACAGAAGTTTTTATCTTGAAATAGTATGATTGGGCAAGAGAGGTAATACATTTGTGGAGTATTCCACAGCAGGAGGCAATATTATGACACAAGGTACAGTAAAATGGTTTAATGCAGACAAAGGTTTCGGTTTCATTGAAATCGAAGGCGGAGACGATGTATTCGTTCATTTCAGTGCTATTCAAGGTGAAGGTTTCAAATCATTAGAAGAAGGTCAAAAAGTTACTTTTGATATCGAGCAAGGTCAACGTGGAGCACAAGCTGCTAACGTTCACAAAGCATAATTAAAAGTGATAACAAAAAGGACTCCTTATGAAGGAGTCCTTTTTTATGGTCTTATAATTAGAAAACCATGATTTATCTACTATTAGTTCAATAGAAAACCCAGGCTTTAAAAAAAGCCTGGGTTTTAGACAAGACGATCGATACAAGGTATAACTAGTTATAACATACAATAGAAATAGAAAGCAAATGCAAATGAATTAACTATATTTTCAATTAAATTAAATAATTTGGTACAAATTATCTTCGATGGGGATTAAGGGGAATTTTGTTAATAAGCCGTTCTCCAGCTTCCATGTGATTTCCACACAAAGGGCATTTTTGGTGGTTGTCGTAAGAGAAATCTTTTCTCATCCAGCCCTTACAGTCTTCTACTGTACATTCCCAAACCTCTGTTTGTTCTTGAGCTAAAGGTTCTTGATTTCTTTTGCCGTAATAATACATACTAACATCACTACTCCTCATTTTATATTATAGCTTATAAAGGAGTAATAATCATTTATATCAATTAGTGTTTCTTACCATTTTATTTTCATTGAATAATGCACGGAATTTTTGATATGAGAATTTCTAAACACTTGGTAATAATATTCATATCTTCTTCTTTTGCTTTTTACTTGTAACACTTACTGTAGTAGTACATCCTAAACTAAGCCTCCAACGTAATGAGGGTTAGTTTAAAGATTAGTTTAATGGTGGAATCATTTCGCTTATCACCGGTAATCAAGTTGTTATTTATAGGGACTTTCCAGAAGTTTCGTGACTTGTTGGAGACTTTTATTTCGAGTTATTATAAATAACAAAACTCCATTTTACCTCAAATTAAAATATATTGTCAATGAAAAATTTGTAATATTTTCAAAAAATGTTATAATAGTTTTACAATTGTTTTTTCGATCGTATTCTAAATTCCGCTGTGTTTTTTTCAGATAGAATTATGGATACATTTTTTCAATACTTTTTTAAACTAAAAAAACTCAAACAGTTGTGTGAGCTTTAAAGGTAAGTTAGTTGAATAAAATTATTAATTTACTATCTAATAGTAACCGAGTTTTTATTCTACAAGGAGGTCTAGAATAATGAATTTAATCAATAAGAAAGTTACACACAAGCTTTTTGGGATAGGTAGTATAGTTAAATATAATGATTCTAGTATTGAAATACATTTCGCATCGGAAAATAAAAAGTTTGTTTTCCCCGATGTATTTGGAAAGCATCTAAAACTGCATGATAAAAGTGTTGCTCATTCACTCGAAAAAATTATAGAAAAAAAGGAAATGGAACACAACGAGGAAGAACGGAAGAAGGAAGAGGAAAAAAAACTACAACGAAAAAACCAAGAACTTCGCTGGGGACTTGAAAAACTTATGAAAAATCATAAACTTCATTCTGAATCACAAATGGTTTTTTGGTGTGACACAGAAGAACAGAATAGTTCTCTTTTAGAGTGGAAGGTTTTTTCAGGCGTAATAAAAAGCGGTAATAACAAGGGGAAGCCAACCAAACCCATCCGTTTGCACCAAAATAGTGCTGTCTTGTTAACAGCAATAGATTCCAGTATGCCTGAAAAAGACAGACGTATCTTAGGCGTCTATATGGTGAATGAAGATTTTATCGGTAAGCTTTGTGAAGATGGATATATTCCTGCTCATTCAAAATACAGACTCCAACTTACAGAACAGGAATCGGATCAGATGCCTTTTTGGAAATATTATGTAAATGAAAGGTCATCCCAAAAAATGACATGGAATACAGGCAAATACCGTTATTTTGATAATTTATGGATGGCTCAAATTTTGCTTGATATAGCTGAGTTGAAAAGTGACCCAAAGGAAAGAGAGCTGGCACAACAATTTTTTGAACATTTTTGTAAAATGAATCTGATAACAGCTGAGGAGTTACCAAAGCCTAATGGCGCATTGATGCGTATGTAAATGTTAGCCCAAAGATAGTAGGAATGACTAGGGACTGACACATTTTTTACACCCATCATTAATAGCGAACATTCCTTGGCTCTGTTCGCTATTAAAAAGGCAAGAGCAGAACGTAGGAGAGGTAGAAAAGTGACAGTAGGTCATAAAAAAATCTATAGAAAATAATCCTTTACTATTTTATAACTATATACTTTTTGAGCCCATATACCAGAATGAGGGAAATCTATACGGGTTGATGTAAGCTTTTCTCAGCTCTATTATAAGAATAATACGATAATCTTATTATTTTTAATAGGAGAGAAGATGAAGGATATAAGCGTGAAAATATTTAGTAATGGAAAAACAGTAACTATAAGAGTATCGAATGAATTAGTAACAATCTTAAAAAGTCATTATGTAAAAAACATGAAAAGATACTCTTATACGGTTACTAAATATTCAAGTGTTTTTTTCTTTGAAGAAGAATTAATGAAACAAAAATAATAAGTAGATAATGAGGAGATACACCTATGCTTAAATTTAAAGTTATTTTCGAATTTATAAATGGCAGGACAAAGGAATTAAAATTCGAAGCCCCATCAAAGAAAGAAGTCATTAGTCATATAACAAAATATGAAAGATTCATTTCGAATGAAAAAGAGCTAGTGCACATCAATTTAAATAATGTGGTACAGTTTATGATTACAGAAGAAAAATAATAATAAAAACTAGGCATCTATTAATTGAGGTGCTTTTTATTTTAATAAATAGACTGATTTAGATTTAAATGACATTTCTGAGAGTAGTAATAAACTTGAGCGGTTAATTAAAGCTCTTCTTAGCTCTTCATTAGATAAAGAGAAAGTTATAGAACAATTAATTGAAATAGAGTTAGAACTTGACCATATTAATTGGCACTATAAAAGCTTACAGGACAAGCAAACGGCAATGTTATTAAGATTTACGGATACGTTCAAAACAAGAATTCTGTAGCCTATTTATAAATAGCTAATGCACCTCACAATATTTATTATGTTAGGTGAAAGTTTATTTAAACTAGGAGATTCAATGAGAAAATATATAGCTTTAGATATATCTATAAACAATGTTAAGAAAGTTATGATAGTTCAATTTAGAGATGAAGTAACTATGTTTCTTTACGATACGCTAGATGATAAACCTTCGATCGGAGATTATAGTTTCGAAACACTGCAAGAAGCAGAGGACTTTTTTATTCGGACATTCTTAAAAGAAACAAATAATGAGGTATCCTGGGTGTATGTATCAAACCCTATGAAGAATTGTCAGGAAGACCTTATTGAACCAGTAAGAGTTAAGGGGATAGACACTAGTTCTCCTCAGTGGGGAACATACGAGAAAGTGGTAGCAGGACAGTGGATAGATATTAAATTTTAACACAATTGTTACTGGTAATCATCCTTACCTCAACCACATTTTTTTACTATAATCCTATTTTCATCAGTTAAAATATATATTGTTTAGCCTCTACAGTATATAATGCAGTATATCGTTTACTTTTGATGTAATGTATGGAGGGAATTTTGTATAAATTAAAGTGTATTCCGTTTTTTGTATTTATTATTTTATTACTACAAGGTTGTGAAGACTCGTTAAATAAAAAAAGTAGTCGCGAACAGGAAAAAAATGTATTGACAGAAGATGCAGAGAAAGAAGAGACAGGGTCTATGACAACCGTTTATGATAAAGCTAAATGGCATTACGAAGGAGATTTCCCAAATAACTTGAGTGAAAAGCAGGCGTTCGTTCATACTGGAATGTATCTTGGATGGATCATTGAAGAAAACTTATACAGCAAAGAATTTGAAGAAGAAGCTGCACAGGAGATCCTAAAATTCAAACAAAAAAATATGACCGGAACTGAAGTTTACACGGAATGGGATGGCATCTTTGCAAGCGATATGCTGAATGCAGAAGGAAAGGCTTTTACAAAAGATTATTTTGATTTCGATAAAGGAATTTATTTAGATGATTATGAAGATATATTTCCTCATGTAGAATCACTTTATAAGGTAGAAGATACGTGGAACAATTATGAGGCTATTAAAACAAAGATTAATAAGCGTTTTAATACTTGGAAGCATACAAAAGAAGAAAATAAAAGTAATGAGTTATTTACGGTTGATTCATATATTGGTTCATTAAAGAAAATACTTGAGCAAAATGAGGATAAGTTAATTAACAATATCGAAAAAGTACATACTTTTCATTATTATAAAGGCATTGATTTACTGGACTTTGAAATCTTTATCCAACCATTTGATTTGTCTATTATGATGTTTTCTATGGACAATGAAGCGAACGAAGTTTTCTATGAAAGGAACAATCGTGCCATTTTTTCAGGAAGTTATGAGTTACTTGAAGAGTTTGAATACTATGAGCTAGCCGACGAGCATTCGGGTGAGTTTTGGGAATTCTATGAAGCAAATGAAGAAGAAATATTTGCTGCTGAGAAAGAATTAATTACAAACTGGTTTATTTCTTGCTGGAATAAAGCCAGCGACAGTGAAATTAAGCTGCCTGTTTATCTTAATTTTCATGATGACATAGAATCGTTTGATTTAAATGAGAACAAATGGATTGATAGTGAAGAAAAATGGTCTAACTAAAATAGTAACTACATTGTACATGTGGGAAGAAGCCACTAAGATAGCGTGGCTTCTTTTTCATAGTCATAAATAGCATTATATACATGTTAGTTAACTAAAAGGTATAAAGGATACAATCTATAATTTACTTTTTATATTTAAATTCAACCCCATTGATGTTTGTTGAGGATGAGTTAATAATTGAATGACAATAGATTGTTGTGAGAGGTAGAAATGATAGGTATGCTATCGTAATAACCCCAAAATATTGTGCAGCCTTTTTTAAATGTAAGATCTATTTCGTCTTCATCTTTTGCTACACTAAGATTTTATTTGTGTTCAGAACCCATTTCTAAGACTTCTTCCTCGAATTTTTGATAAGCATTCTGTACGCCCATCATCACTTTTTTCATTTTAAAGTAACCATTTGAATAGGCATATGTATCACGAATTTCTTCCCACATAAAATGATACATTTTTAAATCTGATGTTCCACAAAAAATGAAATCCGTATAAGTACCGTCTCCAAAGGCATCAGCGTCAAAGAACTTCACTTTAACGTTCTCGCTGTATTTTTCGATTATTGAATATAAATCCTCTGCAAGCTCTCTTCTTTTTTCACGAGGTAATGCTAACCAAGTTGGATAAAATTCTAATAAAATTATAATGCCATGATTTAAGGTGTTTTTTGTCATTGTATTGTCTCCTGTGGTTTCATTATATAACACTCATTTCTAGTTACCATAATCATGAATGTTCTAATTTTATAAATGATCAGAGTGAGGTATAGCTGCATACATTTGTAGTTGTCTTTTTGACACTTAAACTTAATCATTCTAATGGCCATGAAATAATGAAAGGGAATATTGATAAACATAAATAATTACGAATCCTAGCGAAATTAGTAGCCATACATGCAATTTCCTGAAGTGCTTGATGGTATTTCCAATTATTTCATGAAAGATAACAAAAGACAGTGTACCGATTGCTGCACCAGTCGATAAAGCTTGTAGTTTAAGTGAGGAAACTTGTACACTTTCACCAATAAATAAACTGCCTCCTAAGGACAGCGATAGAAGGGCTATAATTAGCAAAAAGAAGGTGTTCGGTATTTTTGCTATAGAGAGGACTGTCATAATTGCCATCCCCTCTGGGACCTGATGTAAAAGGGTAGCTGCGAATACAGAAGCTGATTGGTGCATATCTGTTATTCCAAAGGTAATACCTGTGATGACATTATGAAAAAAGATAGCAACCGTTAATAAGATAAGTGCCTGTAAGGGGGAAATTTCGCTGTTTTGTTTATGCAAAAAGAGATCAATGCATAGCATGATGATATATCCGACTACAATTCCTAATAAAACGCCTCTTAAATCATATAGATGCCAAGTAGACGGAAGGATATCAAAGAACAATAAGCCCAATAAGATTCCACCGCATATAGCATACATAAATTGGATTCTTCCCCTTGCCAGATGGTTTACTAATTTGAGAATTCCTCCTCCTACTAATAAACCCAGTAAAGAACCTAAAGTAAATAAGATATTCATTTCTATATGCATAATTGCTACTTCCTTTCGGCTATATGGTTTTTTACAACTAACCTATTCAAAGGAAAGGCAATCATACCTATGTTTTATAAATGGTTAAAAAAATAAAAGTACATGATATTAACTTAGGAGTAATTTTTAGGTAAATCACTAATAAAAAAGGACATACTAACGTTATCTAAAAAAGAGGTGTTACTATGGAATCTCCTTTTGAAATGATAACCAATGTGGACAAGGTCGAAAATGCTTATTATATAGAAGTGAAACCAGGTGAGTACAATGCAAAGTATTGGAATAAAGAATCGGTCTATTTTGCTGATGAAGCTTTTGCTTATTTCTACACCACGATTTGCAAGTATGTGCCACAGTATCAACCTACCCAAGTGACAGAAATCAAAGCAGGAACATGGCTGAGGATCAGTAATCAGCTGCAAGAACTCGCGTATTTTTTGAGCACTAATCCGCCTATGATTAAACTAAAGAAATGGATTGATTTTAGCAAAGTAGAGGAAACGTACAAACAGTTTGATCATCACAAAAACAAGTACATTCGTGAGTTAATTAACATGATTAACGAATTTACAGTGTGGATAACAAAGGTATGTCAAACACAATCGTACATCACCATTTTGGGCACTTAATGGAAATCGATGTTGCTTATTTTAATCTACAAGCTATGCAGAAAATGAAAGAATTGTTCAAAATGAATATGGCATATTACGCTAAAGGAATAAACTACACTCGCAGCGAAAACAACTATAAGGAGATGCAAAGAGTATCTTGCACTTAACAGGCCTTGAAACCTTAGAGGCTTGGAATGAAGAGCAAAAATCCCAAAAACAAATCGTTAAATCACTAAAAATGCTCTCAGATGAAGCAAGTGATTCTATAAATCAAAAAAAGATACTTTATAAAGTATCTTTTTTTGATTTAAGTTTTTGAAGAATGTAAAATCTAATTGGTATCATTCGGTACTTCAAGAGAAGTAGGTTTGGTGTTCCTTTTGAAAAATGAAAGAATTACCATTACAAGAACGAATGCTACACAAACTATAGAGCTTAACCTATTCGCACTGTCTATGAGAAAGACTATGAAGCTAATAATTAATGTACATGCGGCAAAAAGCGTTAAATAAGGGAAGCCCCAAAGTTTAAAATATGGTTTTTCTTTATATTGAGGACGTAGCTTTAGCTGAGCTAAGCAAATACTAATCCATATAAGAGAAACTGTAAATCCAGGAATAGCTAATAAATAAGAAAAAGCTTTTTCAGGATATAAGTATACGAGGTACGTTCCCAATAATAAAAATAGGACACTGAAAGCTAAACTGTAAACAGGTACGCCTTGTTTATTTACATAGGACAAACTTTTAGGAGCATCTCCCGAATGAGATAAAGAATGAAGCATCCTTGTACAGCCATAAATACCTGAATTGGCTGCTGAAAGGACAGCTGTTAATAAAATAAAGTTCATAACATGAGAAGCCCCTTGAAGCCCGGCTGTTTCAAATACTTGGACAAAAGGGCTAGCATTTGCATCAATTTTATCCCATGGTATCAAGCCACAGATAATAAAAATAGGCAAAGTATAAAACAGAACTACTCTCCACATAACGCCTTTAACTACCCCTGGCAATACCTTTTCAGCATCTTTCGTTTCTGTAATAGTTAAACCAATGAGTTCTGATCCTCCATACGAGAAAATGACTACAAGTAATGTAGAGAAAACGGCTTTCCAGCCATTTGGCATAAAATCACTATAATTATGAAGATAATGAGAAGATGAATTATTGCTTGGCATAATTCCAAATAGTATCGCTATACCTAATAAAATAAAAGCAATAATAACAAAGATTTTAATACCAGCAAACCAAAACTCAATTTCTCCAAAAGACTTTACGCTTGTAGCATTAATTAAAATAAGTACAATTGAACAAATAAGACAAAGAATCCATAACGGGATAGAAGAAAACCAATATTGCAGAAAACTACCTGCAGCGATGACTTCAATAACGCATACAGTAAGCCACATAAAGCAATAAGTAGCTCCCGTTACAAAAGAAAAACGTCTTCCAAAAGCTTTTTGAATTAGATCTTTCATATTGTGGGATGGGTATACAATAGCCATTTCAGCCAAAGCTCCCATTACAATAAGAAGCAATAGTCCAGCAAATAGATACGAAAAGATAACCGAAGGTCCTGCTAATCCAATTGTATCAGCACTCCCTTTGAAAATCCCTGTCCCAATCATTCCTCCAATAGCAATCATTCGAATGTGTCGCGGTAATAATTGCTTTTTTAACGTATTCTTTGATGCAGTATTTTCTTTCATGATGCCCTCCTTTTAACATAAAAAAGTCCCTGCTGAATTATTCAGCAGGGACGAAAATTTCGCGGTACCACCCTATATTGTAAAAACATCTTACCTCTTAATTAGCATAACGGTTTTATCCGTCCTCTCTAAAACACCATTAGAAGAGGAAGCTCTAGGAGTGAATTTCATCTCTAACCTTTGTACTGACTTCCACCAATTATCAGCTCTCTATAACAGGGAGATTAGGATTACTTAAGATCCTATCTTAGCTTTTGTTTATTAAATTAAAGTGTATGTAATGTATATCATATTAGTTAGTTTGAAATTAAATGTCAATATGTTTTTTATCTACTTACAGCTATAAGAAGAGTTATTAGATTTTACATAAAGATAACAATTATCACTATTTAGTAGTTAATCATTCCTTTTCCAATCATTTGTACTGTGATTGAATTGTACGCTTTTCTATAATAGAAAACCTACTGTGCAAACAAGAGTACAGTAGGTTTTCAAATCAGAATAAAAATGGTGAGAATATATCTCAGTATTGTATTTTATCCTAAAGAATATAACAAGGCAAGAGTTATTATCCTTTTAGGAACTTTTCTTTTACAACATTTGAATTACAACTATACAAAAACCTTTAATAATAGGAATTTTAAAGGTTTGTTACTTCTTATAATTTATCTTATGTAAACTTGCAAAAGAAATAAGCTCTTTTTTATTTGATATTTTGATTGGAGTTGCAGCCAGAAGACTGAGCAGCCCTCTTCCTTTCTGTCATGTTAATTACACCTGTTCGCTATGTATTTTTATCAAACCATACTTGTATCATACAGTTGGCAAGCACTCATGAATTTTTCAAATAGAAAAAAGCACCCTCATCGTTAATGGCATTGGAGAATAAGGGTACTTTATAGGAAGGCACATATTATAATTTAGGAGATACTAAGATTTTTGAATTAATTTAATCATTTATTATATTGTCCATGTAATAAATGATTAAGGGGGAGAAAAATGAACATTACAGTAGTTGAACATGATCCAAATTGGAAGTATGAATATCTAAATGAAGAATACCTAATTCAGGGTGTTTTTTAAAATCAACGTATTTTAAAAAAACTGTGATTTTATTAAAGCTATAAGCTTGATTATTAACAAACTGTTGAGTCACTTATTTTGTTAGGACATCTAATAAAATTAGGAAACGAAGAAGACTTTACTTCCTTGCCCCGTATACTTTTACCTTATTGTAAAATGTCTCTTTCTTCATGCCTACCTCTGATTTAAAAGAAAAATAGGCGCTATCATAGAGCTTATTATTGCTGTTATACTGTTTAACTTTAGTACGTTTAAAACAAATAAGTGATTGATAGCAAATTAAATCTTACATATCATCTACGTAAAAAGGACAAACAAGTCATCATGTTTGTCCTTTTTGTCATTCTGGTGGTAGGGTAAATATTCAATTTCTAATTTAAAAATTGAATATCTCTATGTTAATTATAAAAAAGTCCTCATAAATTGAGGACTTTTCTTAACTATGAAATTAGGAATGGAAATTTTATTTGCATCTACAAAATGTATTATAACACGCATTCGATATAAAAAATGAGCTATTCAAATCCTAAAAAGGGGATTCCGAGCTTTTAATTGGATTTTACAGGAAAAAACATTGTTGGAAAGCCAAAATATAGTTAGTGTTAAATAAAAAAGTAGCAAATTAGAGCAATAGGTGATTAGGTAAGTGCAAGTATATATAAAGAACAATTTTTAATAAAAGCTTTACTTGTAGATATAGAGGCAGGAAGAGAACTTATGATTCAAGTTGGTTTAGAAGAAGGATTCACCAGTGAAAATACCATTGTAATTAGCCAATCCATTGATCAATTGCTAAACCAATTAAAAGAGGCCTCTACGGCTGATTAGTTCTTATTTTTTATGAAAAAAGTATAAGACACCTCGATATTGGCAATCAAGGTGTCTTTTTGTATGGGTTCATTCATGTGTGATATGCTCCCAATTAAGTGGATGGAGTAAATAAAAAATTTGTTTATTTAATATGCTGCTTGTTTATTTCTTATTTTACTCAGATAAAAATCAATCGTGTTTCCACTTAAAGAGATTTTGCTTTTACATACTGAGAGTATCCCTTTTTAGAGTAATAGTATCAGTATGGAAAAGTTATATATATTTCTTACATCAGGACTGAAAATTCTACAGCTTTTCTTGATAATATTTCCGATAGACGTTAGGAGTTATATTTTCATATTTTTTAAATGTCTTGATGTAATACCCGGGGTCGTTAAAACCTAATTCATCGCTAATCTGTGCAATAGACAAATCCGTTTTTTCTAATAATTGTTTGGACCACTCTATTTTTTTGAGAGAAACAAAAACAGAAAAATTCATACCCGTTTCTTTGGTAAATATACGGCTGAAATAACCTGTACTAATGTGACATAAATCGGCCATCTTTTGTTGAGATATTTTTTCTCTTTTATGTTTATAAATGTAGTCAAAGGCTGGCTGTAATACTTTGTTTTTACAAACTAAGTGATCGTTAATAGACGTTTTTACGTAAGCATTAGTAACTGTGTTGGCTAATTCCTTTTTTATATTTTGAATATTATCTAGAGAATAACCGTAAGAAATGTCTTCAGTAGAAAGGTCCTCTTTTACTGGAGCCATCTTTTCATATACTTCTAAAATTAAGTTTTTATTCATAGCTTCCTCTACAATGTAGTTACAAAGCCTATATAACATTTGAGCAGCGTCGTTAATTTCTGTATAGGATAGAGTAGGAATAGAATCATATAGACGCTGTATTTCCTCATTATTATTTAAATTCTGTTCAAATCCCTTTGATGGAACAGTAAGCATTTGTTCCAAGGGAGGATGTTTGTCACCATCCTTAATTTTCACTTCTCCCGCCATGATGGCACCTACATATTTATCATCAATTATAATGGGAATGGCAATATCGACAATATTCCAGTGGCATAAATAGATATAAGGAGCATTGGTTCTGACTGCCTCTAGTCCTCCCCGCGCATCGCACTTTTCACAAAGTTTTGCTGTATTAGGATTTTTACGCATAGTCTCACAAAATGGACGTACGCCACTGTGTTGAGAAATGGGCACTCCTTTATAGTTAACCGTGACAATCGCTAATTTTGTAACAAGAGCAAGCGAATCTTGAAGATTTCGCCACTTTTTTAAATCTAGTATTTTATCTAAATTCATGTAAGTAGTTTTCAATGATGTTTTTATCTCCCTTACTTACCTTGTGGTAGTTTAAATCAACTATTTGAGAATACTTTTTCTTTATTCTTTAGTTCATGAAATAAAAGAGTTCTTAGCGATAAAGGTCATCTCTGCTCAACATGAACTTGGTAATATTTTTACCTGAAATAATGTCATAATAATACCATATTAAATGAAGAGAGCAAAAAAATACGATAAAAGGTTGTAAAAACTCGTCATTTAAGACTAATGTAATCTTGGACAAAAGATAGTAAAATTCCAATTGTAAGGGATTACAAAGTCAATTAGGAGGTTTTACTTATGAGGAAAGCATTTATTAGTCCTTCAAAATACATTCAAGGTGAAAATGAAATTTTAAACCTAGGTTATTTCGTGAAAACATTTGGTACTTCTGCACTTTTAATAGCACATCCTGAAGATATTAAACGTGTACAAGACAAATTAGATGCAACAGCAGAAAAATATGGTATTACATTTTTTGAAGGCGGATTCAATGGCGAATGTTCAAGACCAGAAATTTCTAGATTGCAGGAAATAGCAAAAGAAAACAACTGTGATTGTACAATTGGTTTAGGTGGCGGTAAGGCAATTGATACAGCAAAATGTGTGGCAGAGGGAGAGGGATTAATTATCGTCCCAACAATCGCTGCTACAGATGCACCTACAAGTCATTCCGCAGTTATATATACACCAGAGGGTGCTTTCGATGATTACGCATACTTTAAGCAAAGCCCAAGTGTTGTATTGATTGATACAACAGTGATTGCTAATGCACCTACTAGATTCTTAGTATCTGGTATGGGAGATGCATTATCCACTTATTTCGAAGCAAGAGCAACAGCACGTTCTTTCTCTAATGTAAATGCTGGATTACCTTGTGGAGTGCGTGAGGACTTATGTGCACCAGCAAAAGGTACAAATGCAGCGTTAGTTTTAGCAAAACATTGCTACAACACTCTATTAGAGGACGGGGTTAAAGCAAAAGCTGCAAGCGATTATAATGTTGTTACTCCAGCCTTAGAAAACATTATTGAAGCCAATATCTTATTATCAGGATTAGGGTTTGAAAGTGGTGGATTAGCTGGCGCACATGCAATTCATGATGGACTTACTCTTTTAGAGAGTGCGCACCACTACTTCCACGGTGAAAAAGTAGCTTTTGGTACATTAGCACAATTGGTATTGGAAAATGCCCCAACTGAGGAAATAGAAGAAGTGTTAGATTTCTGTTTAGCAGTAGGACTTCCAGTTTGTCTTGCTGATATTGGAGTAGAACAAATCACACAAGAAGAGTTAATGGAAGTAGCTAATAAAGCTTGTATTCCAGAGGAATCTATTTATTCTATGCCATTCCCTATTACTCCAGAGTCAGTAGCTGCAGCTATCATCGCAGCAGATCAAATTGGAAATGATTATAAGAAGAGATTAATATAAGATGAAAAAAATTATTAATAAACCAGAAGATGTCGTACTTGAAATGTGTAAAGGAATGGTTCTAGCACATACTGAACTGAATTTAATTGAAAAATATAAAGTCATTAAAAAAGAGCAAATTAATAAAAACAAAGTAAGTATAATTAGTGGGGGCGGTAGTGGACATGAACCTGCTCACGCTGGATATGTTGGCAAGGGCATGTTAGATGCAGCAGTTTGTGGTGATGTATTTGCCTCACCTTCTCAAATACAGATTTATCAAGCTATTAAAGAAACAGCAAGTGATAAGGGAACTTTACTAGTTATTAAGAACTACAGTGGTGACATGATGAATTTCAAGAATGCTGCTTATCTGGCAGAAGAAGATGGAATTCAAGTGGATTATGTAAAAGTAGATGATGATATTGCTGTACAGGACAGTTTATATACAGTTGGAAGACGTGGAGTAGCTGGTACTGTTCTTGTCCATAAAATAGCAGGTGCTGCAGCAGAACGCGGATATGATCTACCAAAAGTGAAAGAGGCAGCAGAAAACGCTATTGCGAATGTTAAAAGCATTGGTATTGGGCTAACTTCTTGTACAGTTCCTGCTAAAGGAACTCCTACGTTTGAGATTGCAGAAGATGAGATGGAATTTGGGGTTGGCATTCATGGAGAACCTGGTATCCGTCGTGAAAAAATTATTTCAGCAGACGAACTTGCAGAGCGCATGGTAACGGCATTATTAAAAGAAATAGGGATAGAAGATGGAAAAGGAGAAGTGGCTGTCCTAATTAATGGATTTGGAAGCACACCTCTTCAAGAACTATATTTATTAAATCATTCTGTCATTCGTGAATTGTCACGTAGAAAAGTAACGATTGCAAGAACGTTTGTCGGAAACTATATGACAGCCATTGATATGGCCGGTGCTTCTATTTCAATTATGAAATTAGATGAAAACTTAAAGAGTCTCTTATCTGAAGAGTGCGATACTCCTGCGCTAAGAATCAAAGGTGAAGTACCAGCTGTCACTTATGATGAAATCATCGGTACCGTGGAGGCCCCGAAAGTGTCCTATGAGGTGCAAACCAACAAAGAATATTCCGTAGTAACGGAAAATCGATTGACGTTGAATAATATTATTTTTATGGTTGACCAAATGAGTGAATGTATTATTAGAAATGAAATACCATTCTGTGAATTAGATTCCCATGCTGGTGATGGGGACTTTGGAATGAGTGTTGCTAAAGGATTCAAACAGTTGAAATCTGAATGGCACGAAATTCTAGAAAATAAATCAAATGATATTGGCAACTTTTTAGAGGCGTGTTCTATCGTTATCATGGAGCACTGTGGTGGAGCATCAGGACCTATTTGGGGATCAGCGTTTCGTGCGGCTGGAAAGAACACCGAATCTAAAACCGAACTCACTTTAGCAGAATTTGCTGAAATGGTCCAAGCGTCTGTAAAAGGAATTCAAGCAACAGGAGAACGTTCTTTTGGACGTGGAGCTGTTGTGGGAGATAAAACTTTAATCGATGCCTTAGTACCTTATGCAGATACGTTAACATCAAGTGCTGCTGAAGGTGAAAGCTTGAAACATGCTCTTGTCAAAGCAGCAGAAGCTGCTGTTGAAGGAGCAAAATCAACCGAACAGATTGTTGCACGTATGGGACGTGCTGGTACGGTTGGAGAAAGAAGTCTTGGTTATCCGGACGCAGGTGCACATGGCTTAGGCGTAATTTTTACTGAAGTAGCTCAAGTAATGCGAGAAAATAAGTAAAATTTGGTATTATCCCCTCTAAATATAGTGTGAAAAAACTACTCTTTGAGAGTGAGGGTTACACTATACGTGGAGGGGAACTTTTTATGGGTCACTAAGGACAATCTCTTACAATCTCGTTTAAGCTATAAGTGGTAAAAATGTACAATAACCAATGGTATTTCAAAGATAAAAAAGAAAAACAAAAAGTGAACGATCCCTTGATTATCAAGGGATCGTTTTTCACATGTTTTCTGGAAAGAGTGATTATGTTAACTAACTTTGTATATGATATTCAAGTTTCCCAATTCAATTTTGATATATAATTAAAATAGAATAAACCTGTGATTTAGTCTATTTAGATGGCAAAATATAAAGGTTATAAAGGAAAATATAGAGATGAATGTAAATAACAAATGGTTTTTAGCTAAGTATGAGCCAGCATCCAAAGTAGGGGCTTATAAGTGGGACTACAAATTTGATAATAGTATTGAAGCAATGCGGTTAGTAAATAGATATCTAATTGAAAGAAATAAGTTATTCTCGTTTTTGAGTAATAAAGCTTATATTTTTTATATCCTTAAGCCTGTTGAAGGCCACAGTAAAATACAAAAACTATTATGTGAAAGAAACCTTCAAAAGAAGGGATTTAAAGAGTTAGACTATTCTTATGTAAAGGATGAAAAGGATTACACACCTTTTGTATCGGAAGAGGTTCGAACTATTAAATATTGTTATAAGAACTTAAACAAGTATGACGATGGACCACTCACTCTTGATCTATTTAACGAAAGTTTAGATACAGTTATTTTATTTTCTGAAGAAGACATTTCTAAAAATTTAATAGTTGATTATTTAAAAAATGAGGAATTACATCTTTGGAGAAATAAAGAAGCAGGTGGAATACTTAATTTTTTAAGCGAGAAAAGGATAGGTTTAGTATATAAACATGGTTACTTTTTTCATGAAGAAGCTACTGCACGACCAGAATTAGAAGAAACGGTATTTATATGTTACGTTCCTTGGATATTGACTTAGTTAATAAAAGTAAAAGCTGAAAGACCAACGATGGGGCTCTTTCAGCTTTTTAGTTCCTAGAAATAAAACACGTTATCGGTAGTGAAAAATAAGCAGTCCTCTAATTAAGGACTGCTTATTTTTCTTATAGGTCTTTGTATAGTTCTCCTGATTTAGAAGGAACAAAAACAATCGGATAGTCTATACCTAATTGTTTTTTTACTTGTTCAAAGAGCTGTAAGCCTTTTTTGTTATATTTAGTTTCCATTTCTATTCCATTTTCCCTTAAAGAATCGGTATCAAAATCAATCCAGTTTCCATAATCATCAATCCACTCTTCAAGCTCACCTTTAAGATTTTCAGACAAAGGAAATTCTTCAAGATCAAGGTTTTCTCCACAATCATTACACCAGATGGGATCTGCGGAGAAATCAGCTTCTAATTTATATGTATTATGTTTGCATTTTTCCTTATTAAATAAGTTTTTAAAGAACATAAATTACCTCCATTTATATTCTTTATAATACACTGAAACCTTTCCATATCCTATGTCAAAGTTAACATAATCAATGTTACCGGAACCTATAAACAAAAAGAGAAGATCATGCTTCTGAACTCCTCTTTTTTATTTTTTATATAAATGAGCAAATTTACATGTATTGAGCAAACTAATCAAGATGCTAAAGTTATTAGTTTATTTACTTTTTATTTCCAATATACTCGATTGAGTATATATGTGTTTTCGCTAGATCAATGACTTCGTGAATAAATTCGTCTGGGTTTTCCTTAAATCCATTCCGAATCCAATTCTGAAGAAGGCCATAAAATCCATAGGCTGTATAACGTTTAAAATACTCCATATTAACTGCTATATTGTTGATGGTTTCAAAAATAAATTGTTCCTTATAGATCTTTAAGATCATTTGAGGAAACTGTATATGTAACCCCGGTAAGGTGTCATCGTAATTAATGAGTTCAAAAAAATTTCGGTTTTTATAAATGTAGAAAACGATGTTTAAATACGGTGCATTTAGCTTAGTTGTATACACTTTACGACCAGGTACATATGGACTGCCTACTGAAGATTCTAACCCTTGAAGCATGGAAGCAAGCAAATCTTTAGCAAGTTCAATTTTGTCAGGGTAATGAATATAAAAGGTACTGCGATTATAAGAAGCATAATCAACAATATTTTTTACAGTTACGGTATGGTAGCCCTTCTCTTTTATGAGTTCAATCAATGCCTGTTTTAAATGTTCTTTTGTACGATTTTGACGTTGAGATGGTGTATTTTGTTCATTATGCATGAAAAAACCTCCTTTAAAGTAGACAGATTTATCGTAAGTGTCTAGTTAGTGGACACTTAATGATATCTTAATGATTGTTAAATATGAACAGAGTAGTACAATTAAATTATGAACAAAAAAGCACAGATATAAAATATATCTAGCATTTTTACTCTAAATATGGTAGATGATTTTCAATAACTAGGAGGATTTAGAATGGGAAAATTACAAGATAAAGTAGCTGTTATCACTGGTGGAGCATCCGGTATTGGGGCAGCAACGGCACGTTTATTTGTTTCAGAAGGAGCCAAAGTAGTTCTTGTAGATTTAAATGAGGAAAAAGGAAAAGCTTTTGAGAAAGAGTTAAAAGAGCTTAGCCAAGAAGTTCTTTTTATAAAGGCAAATATTACGAGTGAAGAAGAAGTCAAAAATATTTTTAAACAAACTGTTGAAACGTTTGGTAAAGTGGATGTTGTTTTCAATAATGCGGGTATCGGTCGGGTTCATCCATCACACGATTTAGAGTACTCAGAATGGCGCAAAACTGTCAACGTGGACCTAGATGGAGTCTTCTTGGTAGCACGTGAGTCCATTCGTGAAATGTTAAAAACAGATGGTGGTACCATTGTTAATACAGCGTCTATGTACGGTTGGGTTGGATCACCCGGTTCAGCTGCCTATAACGCTGCAAAAGGCGGCGTGATCAACTTAACTCGTTCACTTGCACTTGAATATGCAGAACAAAATATCCGTATCAACGCATTATGCCCAGGTTTTATTGATACACCAATTATACCAGAAGAAGACAAACAAGCTTTAGCTGCAATTACACCATTAAAACGTTTGGGTAAAACAGAAGAAATGGCAAAAGCAGTATTATTCATGGCCTCTGATGACTCTTCATATATGACTGGTAATAGTTTAACCCTTGACGGTGGATATACAGCTCAATAATAAATTTAGAAGGTGAACCCTCTTGCTTTTTGAGTTTTAAACAGGAAATAGTTAGCTTTGCCGGATTAAATGTACCACTTGGGTACTAGTAGATGACTTACATGATTATATATCTTTATTTCAAGATATTTTAATTAAAGGAAACATAATAGAATATCTATCATAATTTATTTGCCATTTTCTATGAGAATAATAAAGGAGGAATTTTCGATGGTTAATCGTTTTGATGGGAAAGTAATATTAATTACCGGTGCAGGATCCGGTTTGGGTCAAGCTTCTGCCTTACAAGTAGCAAAAGAAGGAGCAAAACTTTCACTCGTTGATCTAAACGCTTCTTCATTACAAGAAACAAAAAATAAAGTGTTAGAAGTTGTACCGAACGCAGAAGTGTTACTTATCACTGCAAATGTGTCAGATGAAAAAGAAGTAGAAAACTATATAAATAAAACAGTTAAGAAATTTAAGAAAATCGATGGTTTCTTCAACAACGCAGGAATCGAAGGAAAACAAAGTCTCACAGAAGATTTTGATATTGATGAATTCCAAAAAGTAGTTAATGTTAACTTAAATGGTGTGTTTTACGGCCTAAAAAGCGTATTGAAAGTCATGAGAGAGCAAGGTTTTGGCTCTATTGTTAATACTGCTTCAGTTGGTGGTATTCGTGGTTTAGGAAACCAATCTGGTTACGCAGCTAGTAAACACGGTGTAGTTGGATTAACAAGAAACTCGGGAATTGAATATGGTCAATACGGAATCAGTATCAAAGCCATTGCACCCGGTGCAATCATGACACCAATGGTCGAAGGTTCATTAAGACAAATTGATTCAGAAAAATGGGAAGAAGCAGGAAAACAATTTGTTGAGACAAACCCGATGAAACGATTTGGCAAACCAGAAGAAGTGGCTTATTTAGTCGCATTCTTATTGTCTGATCAAGCAAACTTTATAAATGCAACTGTTATTCCAATCGATGGTGGTCAATCTTATAAATATTGAAGATTTTTGCGAAAACTAAAGTTACTGCACGATCATAATTTCATTTATAAATAAGGTAATAATAGAGTGAATTATCATAGAACACATAAACCACGTATAAATAATTAATAGAAGGAATGATACATCATGGGAGATTTCTCAAATAAAGTTGTTTTAATTACGGGTGCTGCTGGCGGTATTGGTATCGCTACGGCAAAAGCTTTTGCTAAGGAAGGCGCAAAGCTAGCATTAGTTGATTTAAAAAAGGGAAGCTTAGAAAAGGCAGTTAAAGAAGCAGGGATTAACGATGCTTTATTATTGACTGCAGATGTAACAAATGAAGAAGAAGTAAAAAAATATGTTGATGATACTGTTGAAAGATATGGAAGAATTGATGCATTTGTAAACAATGCAGGGATTAATGGGGATTTTGCAAATATTGTGGATCAAACCGTTGAAAACTTTAAAAATGTATTAAATATTAATGTCATTGGAGTATTCTTAGGTTTAAAATATGTCATGAAAGTAATGATGAATCAAAAAGAAGGTTCAATTGTAAATATGGCATCTAATGGTGGATTGCTAGGTGCACCTGGAATGAGTTCATATGTAGCATCTAAGCACGGAGTAATCGCTCTTAATAAAACAGCAGCACTTGAAGGTGCAGAATATGGCATACGTTCTGTTGCAGTTTGTCCTTCGGGTGTTGATACTCAGATGATGCGTTCTATTGAAAAAAATGCAATGCCAGGTAAAGAGGAAGAAGCCAAATCCGTTTTTGAAGCGTCAGTACCAATGAATCGTTATGCTGAGGCTACTGAAATCGCCAACTTAATCACATTTTTAGCTTCTGAAAAGGCATCATTCATATCAGGTTCTTATTATCGTATTGATGGTGGACAAGGAGCTACATCGGTGTAAAAAAGACTGTCCTAATAGACTGAGGTGAATATAACTTTTATCTAACAATCAGGGCTCTCCTCATAATAGTCTATATATAAAGCCGGCTTTTCTATTTAAGGGAGAAGTCGGTTTTATTATCAAATACTTCTTTTAAATAAATATACACTGTAAACTAGCAACAAAACTAATAAAGATAAGGCTATCCAATAAATACTCATTAGGCTGTTTGGAAAGTAAGTAATAGCTCCGTATAAAAGAAAAGCAGTTATTAGAAAAAAACAAATAAATCGACCTAAATAACGTATCAAAAACCGAACAATCTCTTTCACTTAGTTTCCTCCCTTTTAAGTCTTTTTTTCATTTTCGTTAACTCCTCTCTCGTTATTTTCCTTATAATTACATTTTATCAGAGATTATGTATCAGTTCAGGATGTATGCTATAGTTAGTTACCATAATGTGCTTTATCGGCACAAAAAATCCTTATATTAATACATAAGGATTTTTTGGCATTTACCGTTTTAATTATCTTAACCAATTGTTCATACACAGCAACAAAAAAAGTCTATGTGTTGCTGCTGTTTTCCTTCTATGTTAATCACCTTTTGTAATATATAGAAGCTCTTATAACTACAGATTTCTATCTAATAACGTCCCCAGTTGTTCTGCTACAACTTCAGGTGGATCAGGCATTCCTTTCATGAAATAGGTTTCCACTACTCCTACGATAGCTGATCCAAAGAAGGTAAGAATCATGTTTTCACTGAAGCCTTGATTTTTACCTTCAGTGATATCTACGTCATTCTTTAATTCTTCAATAACGAATTCTAAGAAATGTTTACGAAAAGCAAAAGCTCCTTTCCCTGTTAACATCGTCGAAAAGAATAAATAATGGCTTTCAAAGTATTCGAACCAAATAACGTTGGCTTCTTTAAAGCTTAGTTCAGATACTGATTCACACAAATTTCTAAGCTTACGAATATGTTCTTCAATTATTTTATCTAATAAATCAAACTTATCTAGATAATGAAGATAGAACGTTCTATTTCCTACATTCGCTCCATTGCAAATATCCTTTACCGTAATTTTATCAAAATCTTGTTCTGACATAAGTTCCATAAAAGCGTTTTTTATGGCTTCTTGAGATTTAAGTATTCTTCTATCGATTTTAGTCATGGTCATCGTCACCAAACTTTCTTAAAAATTAATACACAGTTTAAATTCATTCGTGCATTAATGCGTGAATTCATCGAAATTGACGTTTGAAAACATCCTGTTTTCCTTTTATATTATATACATAGAAGAAATAATACATCAATGTGCATTATTTCTTTCGCGTGTTATTTAACACCTACAGCATAATAAAACAGAAAATCTCAATGAAAGAAGGGATAGGAATTTCAAAAAGAAGTGATTAACTAACGTACCTTCTATGTAGATTACTTAAAAGACATGGTTGTCGTTATAGTTACTAACAAATTAGGCTTTAATCAAAATAAATGTGGTCAAAAAAGCAATAATTTCTTCAATATATAGGCTGTGAAATAGGAGTTAAATTTATGGGAAAAGGAGAAATAAACATGAAAAAATCAGTAACGTTTAAAAATAATATTTTAAATATGGCAGGGAACCTTTATTTACCAGAAGGATTTGACGAAAGTAAAAAATATTCTGGGATTGTTGTTGTACATCCTGGTGGAGGAGTAAAAGAACAGACTGCAGGGGTATATGCACAAAAGCTTTCTGACAATGGTTTTGTTGCGTTAGCATTTGACGCATCTTGTCAGGGAGAGAGCGAGGGAAAACCACGTTTGCTAGAAGACCCGTATGCCCGAGTGGAAGATGTGCGTTGTGCAGTAGATTATTTGACGACTCTTGCGTATGTTGATCAAGAAAAGATTGGAGCACTTGGTATTTGTGCGGGTGGCGGTTATGTTGTAGCTGCAGCTCCAACTGAACGCCGCATCAAAGCAGTAGCGACTGTGAGTGCAGTGGATATCGGTGCTATGTTCCGAGGAGAAGCGAGCGTTGAAACACAATTACAAACACTTGAGGCAGTTGCGAAGCAGCGTACTGCAGAAGCAAATGGAACAGAAGTGAATCTACAAACTTGGGCGCCTGATACGCTGGAAGAAATTGATGAAAATACACCTGTGCTTATGCGTGAAGCTTATGACTACTATAGAACAGCTAGAGCACAGCATCCTAATTCTACGAATCGATTCAAATTTACAAGCGTTGACAAAATCATGTCATTCTCGGCAAGTAGCCAAATTAGCATCTACCTGACTCAACCTATGTTATTGATTGTAGGGACTGAAGCTGATACACGCGGTTACAGCGACCAATTCTACGCATTGTCGAATGGACCAAAGGAATTGTTCGAAGTTGAGGGTGCAACGCATATTGCTATGTATGATATCCCAGAATATGTAGGTCAAGCTGTACCTAAATTAACAGATTTCTTTGGCAAGAATCTTTAAAAAATAAGATGCAACTTGTTCAAAAAAAACAGAAGGTTTGTATCATTAAGAATAAAGCCGTTTTCCTAGTTATTTTAGGGAAAGGGCTTTATTTTGGTTCAAATAAGAAGCTGAATAACATTTTAATTCAAAATTATACAGTATAATATTGAAATTCAACTAATGTATACTCTATACATCTTTAGTTAACATAATCACAGTTATCGGAAATGACATGCTAAAAAACCTTTTTATTAAGAAAGAATTCATATCTATTAATGAATCAGCAAATATTATTCAAGAGGTGATCATATGGGTATGGATAAATTAAAACTCACATCTTCCGAAATAGGAACACTATGGGGAGAGTATGTAAACGGAACAATGACAGATGTAGTAAATCGATATATGTTCTCTATTATTGAGGATGAGTCAATAAAAGCCACTTTTGAAGATGCTATAAAAACCTTCGCAAAACAAAAAAAACAAATCGTAGCTTTTATAGAGAACGAAGGGTTTCCAGTTCCAATTGGATTTACTGAGTCTGATCTTAATAAGGGTACTGAGAAATTGTTCACGGATATATTTTGCTTGAATTACTTGCATATCATGACTTTGTATGGTTTGTTAGGACATACAACTTCATTAGGTGTTTCCGTCAGAGAAGACCTACGGCATTTTTACGATTCATGTGATAATGATGCAAAAAGGATGTATCATCAAACAATTGAATTATTACTTGAGAAAGGAAATTTTCAGAGAGACCCTTATTTTTACCCTACTGAGAACCCTGAATTTATTTCAAGCCAAGACTTCACGGATGGTTTTTTTGGAAAAGGAAGACGTCTATCTGCACCTGAAATTATAAGTATCTCTTTTAACCTTAAAAAAAGTATTATGGCTAAAACTCTTTCTATTGGATTTAGTCAGGTCACTCAATCAAAAGAAGTAAGAAAGTTTTTAGAGGACTCGGAAAAAACGGCTGATGGTCAAATACAAGCTTTTTCAAAAATTATGCATACCGACAATTTACCAGTCCCTATGTCGTGGGAAACAGAAGTTACAACTTCAAGAGACTCTCCATTTTCTGATAAATTAATGATGTATCATATTGGTTTCTTGTTCCAAGCTGCACAAGTGTATCACGGAACAGGTCTAGCATCAGCTATGCGAACAGACCTTGTAACAACTTATGAAGGCATCATTCTCAAAAATCTAATCGTAACAAAAAAATGGTTTGATATTATGGTGAAGAATAAATGGTTAGAACAACCACCACTTGCTCCTAACAGAAAAGAAATAGCAAAAGAAAAATAATAAAATCAAATATTTTGAGCAAACTACTCAGGATGCCAAAAGGTCTCATGGAATAAAGTCGTGAAACAGAAAAAACTACCTCCATCCATAAGGTAGTTTTTTCTGTTTTTAAGGTGTATAAGCTATACAAAGGTAGGTGAGTCGGGTAGGCAGGCACTCTCACGAGCGCCCGCCCCCCTAAGAACCGTACGTGACAGATTTCCCGTCATACGGCTCAAGCCTTCTTTTTATCCGAACAACTTGTTTATTTAATACATGGTACATGTACTAATTTAGCAAATTCACCTGTAGAAACCTCTAGGTTTCGCACTGTAACTTTCTCTCCATTTTGTAGAGTCTGCTTACACAATGCACAACGATATCCTTGTTTTCTTGCGAGTTTCATCCTATCCAATGTATTTTCATTATTAAAGACCTTACGGTCTCGTTTTTCCCAATACTCTCTTAGACTCGGATCATCTGGGCTGTTTTTATAGGCTACCATGGCATGCCGTTCTATCTTAATCCAGGACATCTTTAACAATTGAATGTTAGTAAGTGGACATGTGAGAGTCCATTTATCATTCCCTCCATGGTTGGGGTTCTTAAAATAACGTTTAATAATCCATTTCCACGCCTTCTTTGGATGTAGTCGTTTAAGGTGTTTTGTTATTTTGAGGAATAAGTAATTATCCATATATCCAAACGTCTTTTTAGAAACGACATGTTTCTAATACTGTCCGTAACCACCAATAATTGGATTTAAAACACGTATTAGTTCTTTTATTGGTCGTCCTCTCATTACTGCGAACGTATCTTTTATCTTATTTTTTGCTTTTTTAATGCTGTCTCTGCTAGGTTTGATTAGTAGCTTATTGCCTTGTTCCGTCTTGTATTGACGCAGCGAGAAACCGAGAAAATCAAACCCGTTCTCAATATGTGTAACTCTAGTTTTCTCTTTACTAAGTGTAATTCCTCGCTTTTGTAAGTAAGGAGTTAGTTTCTCATACATGCTTTCAGCCTTTTCCTTCGTTTCCGTTACGATGACAAAGTCATCGGCATAGAGAACACGTCCTATCTTACATTTTGGATCGATTGCGTATCCTCCGTTTGGTTTGTATATCTTTTTATAAACAATACCAATTTCTTCTTCCATACCGCATAAGGCGATATTAGCTAGAAGGGGAGACACAATACCCCCTTGAGGGGTTCCTTCTGTTGTCGTACGAAGCATATCCTGCTCTATGTATCCCATTTTAAGCCATCTTTTGATGAGAGTGTTTCCTGGAAACATAGATGTTTGTTCTACTATCCAATCATGATTAAGATGGTCAAAGCATCCTAAAAAATCTCCCTCAAATACCCACTTTTTCTTACTATTCGTGTTAAGCTTATTAAAAAGATTACTTATAGCATCGTGTGTGCTTCGTTTAGGACGAAAACCGTAAGAAGTTGGTTCAAACTTGACCTTCCATTGTGGTTCGAGTGCGTTTTTTACTATGTTTTGATACACTCGATCTCGTATCGTGGGGATACCGAGAGGTCTCATTTTTCCATTTTTCTTCGGGATAAACGTTCGTTTTGCTGGCTTTGGACGATGTTGAAAGACATTACATTTAACTATTTGTTTATAAAGTTTGATACGTTCGCTTGGTTTTAAAGCCGTATAGCCATCTACACCAGGTGTTCGCTTACCGTTATTTTGTTGTGTTACTCTGCGAATGGAAAGCAGTAGATTTGCTTTACTCCGTAGGAGTAAACGTTGAAGTTTCCTTACTTTTCTTTGTTGATTTTGCTGTTCGGCACGATAAATTCTTTGTCGTAACTTCGCTACATATTTTTGTATAATACTCCAATCAATAGAGTACCAATCTTTATGCGAGACGTGCGCCGACGCTCGTAGAGAGGTATTCATAACAGCACGCTCCTTTTCGTTAGAAGATAGCCACAAATTTATTTTCGTGTTGAAGACCCATGAGAAGTGGGCGCTCTTTCGAGCCTGTCATTGTCAATAGAGACGACAGTATCCGTCCAGTTATACGATGTTTCTGCTTTCCTGTCCCTTTTCAGGGTAACGGCTTTCGCTTTTTCTCATATCCCATACCCTCTGCCACATCGTTTGACTTTACAGTCATCCTACTGCTTATGCAGATGACATAGGGCTTACCAAGTTCCACTTCCTACAGATGCGATAGGGGTAGGTAGGTTCTTTACTCCGGGCAAGATGCGGGACGCATCAGAGCAGCATTATGATTCTACTTTTCCTCTTGCCACGACCCAAGCAAAGCTGTGCATTATCTTGAGCTAACCCTTACGAAGCTTACAAACCTTCACTTTCGTTTACCATACCTATCTTCTCCTAGCAGTATTCTGGACCATGCATTTGTCCTCTGTTTCCACATTTCCTCATGCAACCGACAGACTCGTTACCAAGAATGCCGTTTCGGATGGAGATCATCTTCGCGTCTAGATGAGTAGCGTTAGCTACACTGTAAGAAAGCGACTTCTTGTCGCACCATAATGTACCTTCTAGGAACTAACAGAACCTTCTAGACCATTTCTAGAAGGTTCTGTTGTTAATTCTTCTTTAATTTCTTTATAAAATTAAAAATAAAAACTCCAATTCCAAATAAAACTACCAGGTTAAAAATCTGCCAAGCAATATCTCCCCAGTTAATACTTGTTACGCTCACAATACCGCCTCCCATAATATATACGAATAAATCCCATAAAAGTTACAAATTTACATGATTTGAGCTTATATATTCTAGGAAATCTATTACACTTGATATACAAAGATAGTTAGCATAATCACAGTTATCCGAAATTAAATAGGCGATTCTTGTTGAACTAATACCTTTGTTAGTTCAACAAGATTTTTGATATTCATATGATAGTTTATGTCCTACAACTAATTTTGAATCTAAATTTTTTCGTCCCTTTTTGACTAGAATAAATATATATTTCTAACCTTTAGTGGATTATGTTCATCTTCTTTTACTTTCAAAAATGTATTGAAATCCATACAGGAGAAAGGCCTTGTAAAAGAAGTAAAGAAAGAATTGAAATGCATTAAATCGAACTAATTTAAATAATTTTATTTTTACAAATAAAGTTTTAGCTAAAAATGCAAAAAATAATTGAAAAAGAGCATTTAGAGTAATAAACTTTTTAAAATTTCCGTATGTCCATTTTAATGACCATAAAGCCACTGCCAGCATTGGACCTATTAAAAAAGGAAATTCATTATAAATAAAGGAATGTGGTTTATTATAAAAAGACCACCATCTAAATTTCTTTCCAACAGGAACATCAATACAATTTATTAAAAACACAAAAATAAAAGCCGGGAAAAATCTTTTTATACTACGCCGGTCCAAAAAAGATATTGATACCCAAGAGAATAATACCATGGCAATATTAAATAACCACTTATTTTTCATTGACATATTTAAACTTCCTTTTATTTCTTTTTATTTAGAATTTCTTTTTTTGAAAGAAAATATGCATTTATGGTTAGTTAATACAAAATGCTTTTTAAACTAATCTGTTCGGTTTGTTGAAGAGGATAATACATATGTAAATAGCCCATAAATTCATTAGTGGACCATTTATTTTTTTAATGAATATGATATATATGTTTAGTTACCATAATGGATTTTCTAGGAATCTTTATAATAAAAAAGATTTGGAGGAGAATACTATGTAAAACAGTAAAGGTGGCTTCAACCTAATATGTATCGAAAAATAAATAATAAGCTAAGCTTTGTTTTAATTATGGGTTTTATATCTATGATAGCAGCATTTGCCCAAACTCTTTGGTTACGAAACACTTTAGAAGATCTAGAAAGACGAATAACTAAAAAGTTCAATAATTATAATTAAAAATACATACTATTATGCACCTTAAGCAAACTACTCAAGACGCTGTGAAGCATCCATTTGGAAATCCTCATGGTTTATAGAGTTGACAACATGCATCGCAGAAAACCACTGATATAAGCCAGTGGTTTTTCTGTTTTTAAGCTGCATATCTTATACATCTTTAGTTAACATAATACAGTTAGGAACAAAACAGCCTATACGACTTTACTTATTACTTTTTCTTACTCCTATGAAATAGGTATCTATAAATATTTGTCGAACTAATTAATACCTCATTAAAAAAGAGTCAAAGTAAAAAATACAATAAAGGGAGGAATTAATTTGCAAACTATGTTCCATTATAACTGGATGGTTAGAGAAGAGTGGTATCAATGGTGTGAGAATATTCCACTAGAGGAATTGCTTAGGAAGCGAACAGGAGGGGTAGGAGGAATACTACATACTCTCTTTCACATTGTTGATGTAGAGTGGAGTTGGGTTCGTATTCTTCAGGGAAAAGATGATTTCCAAGAGATTTTTGAGGAATATCAAAGCTTAGAAAAAGTTCGACAGCTAGATACAAACTTTCAGCTTGAGGTAAGAGAATTTGTTAGGTCTTGGAATGTAGAAAAAGAAAATAATATTCTTTATGATCCACAACCAGATGGAAGTATAGTAACTGATACTTGGGGAGAAGTTATGCGTCATATGATTGCTCACGAGATACACCATATTGGACAATTATCAGTATGGGCTAGGGAAATAGGAAAAAAACCGGTTTCAGCCAATCTTATTGGTAAAGAGCTTAGTCATACATTGCCAAAAACTTAATTTAATGAACTTTATTGCTAGATTTCATGGCTTATAGTTAAGAGAATATGGGCTTTTAAGTTTCGGCAGCTTCCATTATACGCGATACTCTTTACTAGTTACGGTAGGAAGATACTCTTAAGAATACCCTCCCACCTAACTTAACTAACTATATGATATACACCTTGCTTATGCAATTAAAGGACACTTGAAGAAGGGCTCCTCTAAATTTCAAGGAACTAGTTATCAATGAATATAACTTCAATAAGATATTTGGAATGGTGAAATGAATGGAGAAACAGATTCATAATTATATAGACAAGAAAACAGAGGAAATTATAATAAAGAAGCTTAGAACTGCCGGTTGTGTTTTTGCAGAGAATGAGGCTCGGTTACTTATTTCAGAGGCTCAGACATTGGACAAACTCACCGACATGGTGGAACAGCGAGTAACTGGTCTTCCCCTCGAACATATTATTGGTTGGGCAGATTTCTGCGGTATTCGAATAGAAGTGGAACAGGGAGTCTTTATACCACGCCCGCGCACCGAGTTTCTTGTTAAACAGGCAGCTTTTCTTGCTACTCCAGGATCCATCATAGTTGACTTGTGTTGTGGTACGGGTGCAGTTGGAGCCGCGCTGGCCAAAGTCATAGGCCCCATTGAGCTGTATGCAACCGACATCGACCCAACTTCAGTAAAGTGTGCACGTCAAAATACTACTTTCTTTGGGGGGAATGTGTATGAAGGTGACCTCTACCATCCCCTTCCATCCGCATTACATAACCGTGTCGATGTCTTGGTTGCAAACGCCCCCTACGTGCCTACGGATTCAATTGAGTTGTTACCTCAGGAGGCACGTAAATATGAGAAAAGGGTAGCACTCGATGGAGGGATGGAAGGTCTAGATGTCCAGAAACGGGTAGCTTCTGAAGCACTAATATGGCTGGCGCCCCGTGGTTATTTACTTGTCGAGACTAGCCATAAACAGGCCTTTCAAACGGCTGAGATACTTGCTCAAAATGGACTAAATCCCAAAGTGACACATTGTGTCGAACTAGATGCTACAGTCGTAATTGGAACTCGGATCAGTAGAGTAAACAAAGCTTGTAAATACCATAAATCACATTGATTCTGTTAACTAATTTGGCATCTATTAGTGTATATATAAAATAAAGACACATATGAGGTTTTGTATAATCTCTCTCTTCTTTCTATCTGAATATTCTTTTTACACTTTGCTTTTTCGACATTTTTTATACCTTCTCTTTTTTATAATATAAAGTGCATAGAAAGCATAAGACAAGAGGAGGAACGCAAATGAACATATTAGCCAACGTAAAACCAAGAGAAGAAAAGACAGTTTTAAGTGATGAAGAGAGTGTTCAAGCGTTTCAACTGGGCGACGAGGTTGCTTTCAACCTATTAGTAAAGAAATATGAGTATTTAGTCTGTTCGAAGGTAAAAGTATACTTCTTATTAGGAGGAGATCGAGAAGATCTCTTACAGGAGGCAAAGTTAGGATTATATAAAGCTGCGCGAGATTTTAGAATAGAAGGGAAAAGTTCATTTAGAGGCTTTGCGGAGCTATGCATAACACGTCAACTTATTACAGCTATAAAGGCAGGGAATCGTCAAAAACACTCGCCTTTAAATAATGCTCTTTCTTTAAACATATCTAGAAATTC
Organism: Priestia sp. MDV22-iso46; assembly: GCF_058629175.1. Taxonomy (NCBI): domain Bacteria; kingdom Bacillati; phylum Bacillota; class Bacilli; order Caryophanales; family Bacillaceae; genus Priestia; species Priestia sp. MDV22-iso46. Next base: position 1,143,600 of record NZ_JBZVWT010000001.1, on the reverse strand, counting down.
AAAACGAGCAGAAGATGACATAACCCTTATGGAGATACTTCCTCATCCACAAACAGTATGTCCGGAAAAGGCGGCTGTAGAAAGTGAGAATAAAAGAGAGAGAGAACAAATCTTGCAAGAAATATTATCAGTCACCGAACAAAACGTATTTGCCCTATACATGAATGGACAAACATATATGCAAATCTCTAAAAAACTAGATCTTTCCCACAAAACAGTAGATAATGCACTTTGCCGAATTAAGAAAAAGATGAGGCATCGAATGAAATACCTTTATTTACAGGAATCATCCTGACAAACACGGAATAAAAGAAGAAAGTTACTGTAAGCAATGATGTTTAAAGGTGGAAAACATCTAGTACATAGGTGTTTCTTTTTTTATGGGTTCTTTTGATTTATCATAAAGATAATATTGATTAATCTAACAGAAGATGATGGCGATGGAAGAGCAACAAATCGTTAAACAGGTTTTAGGGACAGTGTTTTTTCTTTTCTAGATAAAATAAACAATATATTAAGTGAAAACTCTATAGAGATATCAGTTTCTATAACAGTAAGTTGAGAAGAGCTAAAAGTTCATTATATTTACTCACTTATAATTCTAACTAAAGTGTTGAGTTATCAAAAGGGAACATGGTGCATAAACGATAACTGCGTAAAGGTGAGTGAGCTCTTGAAGACAAGAGCTCGTTTTTGCTAGGGTTCTGCAAACTATATAAGCCAAAAACAAGATATAGATATTTTTTAAATACTTAACATCAAATTCAACTTGTTATATATTTAAAGATGTTGCTTAAAAAAACAAGTGAGGAGAAGTATGGAGAAATTAAATGATCAAACATGGTTAGCATCGTACTTTAAAGCAATTGAATTAAAGCTAGATAAAGATTTCATTCTTATTCTGGAAGAAGAATTGAAAAGAAGGGGGCTACCCTTCGTTCCTAAAACAGATAGGAGTAATTAATTCAGATTACGCTTCTATCTGTTTTTCCTTTTTTACAACCCACATTAGAAATTCCTTTTCTTGATTAGTTAGCTTTCTATTTAAGGATTGTTCAAACTTTAAAACTAACTCTACAAAACGTTGCATGGTATCCATTTATGTTATAACTCCTTGAGTTTATTATTAAGTATAGAATAGGATTAAGGTTTTTGTTTTGTCAAATTTTGTTTGGTTTTAATACTGAAATTTTTAAAAAGCATAAAAAACAAATGAAGACTAATGATTTTATAGAAAAGAAAAGCCCCAAAGCAGTTTTGAACACTGACAATAGGACTTTTCTTAGAAAAAGGTTAAGATGTATATTCTTATGTGTTATGCAACGTTGGACTTTTGCATAAATCTATTTTAACACAAAAAAATTAGGTTAGTAAATGTTTCAGTTAGTGAATGTCTTTAATTTAGAAGTAGAATAAATAAGTTAGACCTTGTATAAGAAGGCCAATTTTGTGCAAAGAGATGAAATCTACACACCTTGAAAGCACATGTGAATCGGCAATATATAAAAAACTGTACAATAGAGGGGGAGTGAAAAACACATACAAATAAACAATAATTGAGGGTTGCTATGTAACTCTTTCATTTTAAATATCTTGTTAATATCATAAATAAAAGGAGAAATGGTTAATGATTATTGTTACAACAGAAAATGTGCCAAACTATAAAACAGTAGAAGTAAAGGGTCCTGTGTTTGGATTAAACTCATAGAGAAATGTGGAAAAATAATGGTGTGCATGTAAGTTCACCGCAGGTTGGAGATGTAGTATTTTTTGAAGAAACCTATAATGTAAAAGGAGCTTCCCACAGTGCAGTTTATATTGGTAACAATTTAATGATTCATTCTGGCGATTCAGGTGTAGGGGTTGCTCATTTTAATAATCCTTATTGGCAAAAACACTACATAGGTGCTAAATTATTTATAAATTAATTAGTTATTAAATACATCTATATCGCAAACAAAATGATATAGCTTGACCTTTTATACAAATGCTTGTCCTTTAAAATACAGTATTTATAGGGAAAATATGTTACTATGTGTCTGCACATGCATTTTATAGTAAAAAGCCACCTGTCCTGCAAATACTGGGTGGCTTTTTATTTTGTTAAGGATAATAATTACTTTAACATTTTATAATAGATTTAAATATCTTGTCCGTAAAAGTATACCTTTACGGACTTTTCTATTATATAGAAAATCTATCATTTCCATCGTTCGTTTAAATTAAAAAACGAATTACGAACGTCTTTTGAAAACTCTACACTTTTACGAACATTTTTTTAGAATGATATAGATATAAGTTTAAAATAAGTATAAAAATGGTAAGAGAACTTGCCTAAATATGTAATAAGAGCTTTTAAATAAATGACTGAATCATTCTTAGATTAATTTATAATTAATTTCAAAAAGCTAAGATCCTTAAGAGATTTGATTGATCTTTACAAAAAAGGGGGATATAGAAGCTTGTTTATGTCTAAAAGCAGAAATCTAATAATATTTTATCAAAAACATATATAATAAAAGCAACGCGTAAAAAGAGTCTTTTACTTCATATAGTAAAAGACTCTTTTTACATTTGCTTTATTATTTAAGAGAATTTTTAAGTGATTCATCTTCTTCGATTAAATTTTCTTTAATCTTATCTAAATACTAACGAATCCATACAACTATAATTTTGTGACGTTTTCTCCATAGTTATATTCCTTATTTAGAAGTTAATTGAAGCTTCATTTTATACTAAGTACCAAATAGTAATAAAAGTAGGCTTCAAAGTGTTCATCTAAATGCTTTAATTTATCCAGAGAATTAAAGTAAATTTATTTATTTAACCTTGTTGATTTAGAAGTAAATTGCTCTTTATTTTTAAACAAGTTAACTCCATAACCTGCAAGACCTCCAATAATTGCAGGGAATATCCAACCTAATCCAATATGGTAAAGAGGAAGATAGTAAGTAAATAATTGGTCAATACCAGGGATGTGTAAGCCAAAATCATTTAATCCATCTACCAGGCTTACAACAAATGTTAAGAATAGGCTACCTTGGTATACCTCAGCACATCCTTTAAATAAAGAATGAAGGAAAGTCAAAAAGATTAGAACAATTGCTAATGGATAGAGAACTGTTAAAACAGGTACTGAAAAAGAAATTAAATGATTTAATCCAACATTTGCGATGATTGCGCTAAACACGGATAAGCTAATCGCAATTTTCTTATAAGAAATAGAAGGTAATAATTTATGGAAATAAGAAGAGCATGAAGTAATAAGCCCTACGCTAGTTGTCAGACAAGCTACTGTGATCATTAAGCCTAATAGTAATCCTCCATATTCTCCAAAATAATAATCAGAAACTTTCGCTAACACCGTACCACCATTATCTAAATGCCCAAGCTTTTCTACACTTGAAGCGCCCATGTATGAAAGGGCAGAATAGATAGTTGCAAGAATAATAGCAGCAATTCCCGTAGCTTTTAGGCAAACAGTTATAATTTGCTTCTTTGTTTTAGCGCCTTTCTCTTTAATTGCATTGATAATAATGATTCCGAAAACGAAAGATGCAAGAGTATCCATTGTGAGATATCCTTCTTGGAACCCATTAAAAAAAGAGTTTGTTACATATTTTTCTGTGGGTGCTTGAAATTTTCCAATAGGATGAATAAAAGCAACTAGAACTAAAATTCCAATGAATGTTAATTTAATTGGCGTTAAGAATTTTCCAACAATATCGACAATTTTCGCAGGATTGAGAGAAAAAAAGCATGTAATACTGAAAAATATAATAGTAAATACGAGTAAAGCTATAGAACTAGAGCTTTCAGAAATGAAAGGTTTAAGTCCGATTTCAAAAGAGACGTTACCTGTTCGTGGGATAGCAAATAAAGGTCCAATAGCTAGATAAAGAACAGTTGTAAATACTAAACCAAAGATAGGATGTACGCGACTTGCTAATGATTGTAAATCTTCCTTTCCGGAGAATCCAAAAGCTAGTACACCAAGTAAAGGCAAGCCTACTCCAGTAACTAAAAAACCCGCATTTGCTGACCAGATATTTGCTCCCGCTGACTGGCCAAGCATAGCAGGGAATATTAAATTTCCAGCTCCAAAAAATAATGCAAATAACATTAAACCAATGATTACTATAAAAGAAAACGGTACTTTGTTTGACAAGGTGAAACCCCCATTAATAATATTCTTCACAAAAAATTAAATTTTCAGACAAATTAAATTACAAATAACTTATCTTTTTTGTATTATAAACAGTCAAATTACATATTTCAATATAAAAAATAAACTTTTTTGATAAAATTTAAAAAATTATCAATTTTCCGTTCATTATCCATTATTAAAATAAAAATAATATTAAAAACCCAGATTTTTATTCAAAATGCGTACGTTAAGTAGGTTAATAACGGTATTATTTTTAAAAAATTATAAATCATATTCAAATCGCGTATATTATCCTTTTAATTAATTTGATTGAATGATATGCAATTAAGTCAAGAAAGTTTGTAAATATAGTACTACGAAACTTATAAAACTTTTTAATATGAGCTAAACATCTAAAAGGAAAAAGTAGTTGATTTATTACTTCAAGAAATGGAGCGTTCTAAGTCTTATAAAGAACGCTTACTTTTATCTCCTGAGCTAGTGATTTGACAATCAACAGCTTATCTCTAAACAAAGTACTTTTCTAATGTAAAATTACTGTCTAGAATCAAAAATGTTTCTGTTTCCTTTGAATCATTATCTTATGGTACTCCACTCAAGCAGTCAAAGGATAAGTAATAATGACCATTTTTTCTTTTTTAAAATATGTCATAAATTTTATATATACTGAAAAGACCTTATTAACAAATTAATTAAGGTCTTTTTATCTTTATTGCTTATTACGATTAAATTGAATGATATATATTACCTTAAAAGCACTTTATTTAACCTTATCTTTTTCTTTTGAAGCCAAAACTCCCCATATAAGCTATTACTAAGCAGATAACAGCAGCAATACTAATTTTTATGTAAGAAACCTCTAAAGCCCAAGGACCATATTTCTTTATATTTAAACGATACATAGACCACCACTGTCCATTTTCACCTTTAAAAAATGAGAAGATAATCCATAAAAGAACTAAAAACAAAAACCATGATAAAAAGATAATATAATTAGGCATTTTTCTATTCATAGGTCACCCCTCCATTCTTCCGATTTATATGCGATGTTCTTTTCTCTTATTAGAGTAACAATAATCGGGAAAAATTTAGAGTTTTTATTGAATAAAGAACGTTTGTTCGTATATAATAGAGAACAAACGTTCTTTATTTGAGGAGTTATTCCAATGGATTATGAATATCTACCAAACAGAGTCATTATTTGTATTGATATGAAAGCATTCTTTGCTTCTGTTTCATGCGTGATACGTAGGCTAGATCCATTAAAAACAAAGTTGGCAGTTGTAGGAGATACAAAGCGGTCGGGATCAGTTGTGTTAGCTGCCACACCCTTATTAAAGAAAGAAGGAATCAAAACAGGCAGCCGTCTTTTCGACATTCCTAGAAGGAAAGATATCCACGTCGTAAACCCATCCATGGAAAGGTATGTCAAGGCTTCGAACTATGTTTCTAGTTTGGTATTACAGTATGTGGCTCCTGAGGATTTTCATGCGTATAGCATTGATGAGTTATTTATTGATGCTACAGCTTCTTTGCATTTATTCGCTCGTACACCAGAAGAATTAGCCCATAAAATCATTAACGAGATTTATCGTAAAACACGGCTGACAGCTACTGCAGGCATAGGTCCGAATCTCTTACTGGCTAAGGTGAGCTTAGATCATGAGGCCAAGAATAGCCCAACAGGGGTAGCTTATTGGCGATACGAAGATATTCCTTTTAAATTATGGTCGATTCACCCAATGAAGGATTTCTGGGGAATCTCATCCGCTACGGAAAGGCGCTTAAATCGTTTGGGCGTTCACTCCATCAAAGAACTCGCTCTTTCTTCAAAAGAGATGTTACAAAAAGAGTTTGGCATCTTGGGAGAAGAACTCCACCAACATGCAAACGGAATTGATTTTAGTCGCATTTCTAACGTGTATATTCCGAGCTCTAGATCATTCGGGAAGAGTCAAATTCTGTTTCAAGACTATACAAATCGAAAAGAAGTGGAATTGCTGCTATTAGAGCTGTTAGACGATGTTTGCTTTCGTTTACGTATGCATCAAGTCCTGGCACAAACTATCCATTTATCCATTGGATATAGCAAACAAACAGGTGGGGGCTTCTCAAGGCAAAAGAAAATGGGAAGAGCTTCGAATTTAAGTCAAGATATTTTCCCTTATTGTTTAACGATTTTACATACGTTTGATAGCGGAATGCCAATTCGTTCTATTGGGATTTCATTATCGAACACCCTTATTCAAGAAGAGGAGCAAATGAGTTTATTTGAAGATGTTGACCAGCGCGAAAGAGCCTATGCACTTGCTAAAACGATTGATGAAATACGGATGCGTTATGGGAAGAATAGTGTTTTGCGAGCTTCAAGCCATCTCGAGCATTCAACAGCTCGTTATCGAAACGGCCTTTTAGGAGGTCATAAAGCATAAAGGAGGAAGATGATATGCAAAACAGAGGAATGAAAAAATGGCGACCATTCGCCACTATGCCAGAGCAATACAGAGGATTACAAGAAGTTATAAAAAAGCAATCAGAAATACCTCAACCTTTTTTAACAGAAGATCAAATGGAACAAATTAATTTTACCTTGATCGAAGCTCTTCATACACATAAAAAATTATACCTTACGTATTACAACCACGGGCAATGTATAACGGAAACAGGAGTTATTCAATTTGTAGATTCCCTTGGAGATTTATTTGTATTTATAGATGAAGGATGTAAGCAAACGAACAAAATGAGGTTAAGCGAGCTAATTGATGTTCGTTTCATGTAGTAGAAAATAATAAAACAGTTTATTTACATAAGATTTCCATACATAATTAGTATAAGTTTAAAAAGTATCTAATCATTTTTCATAGATTCATTTAATGACGTTATATAAGGAGGCTCCTAATATGAAGCAGGTTTGGAATGAGTTTGAACAGTGGTTGAAGACAAATCGACCAAAAGCAGTAGGAACACTTAACGAAGCAGCTGGTGAATCAGAAATTGCAGCGGTTGAACAAAAGATGGGACTAACATTTCCCAAAAACCTTAAAGACTGGTTAATGATACATAATGGACAGCGTGATGAATATATAGCAGTTATTGAAAATTATACTCTATTACCTTTAGAGGAGATTCTGTATACGTGGCAAACATTAAAAGAGCTTTTAGACGGAGGAGAATTTGAAGATTTTCCAGAAATTGAACCTATTGGGCCAGTAAAAAAAGAGTTTTGGTGGAACCCATGTTGGATTTCGATTGCCACGAATGGGGGAGGAGATGATATTTGTATAGACTTGGATCCTGATGAAGGAGGGAAAGTTGGCCAAATTATCACCTTTTGGCACGATTGGGAACAGCGTGAAGTAATAGCAGACAGCTTAGAAGAATGGGTAACAGCCACGTTAAGTCATACAGATCATTAAAGGGGAGAAGCAAATGATAAAACCCGATATAGAGAAAATCTATAAAATTCTTAAAGAACTTCCAGGTACGTCAGTGAAAGTAGAATTTGAAGATGAAGTGGGAGAAACTCTTTCTACTCCTTATTATATCTACCTTAAAAGCGAGTTTGTAGATGGACAATTAGGCTACAGAGAAGATTTAGAAGCAAATTCCCTTATAGGAAATCAAGAAGAAGATTGGCAAGAAAACTGGTTTGTCATAGGTTATGATGAAGAAATAGGCGGTGACCCGCTCTTTATCAATATAGCGAATGAAAATTACCCAGTTTTCACAGCTGAACACGGAATGGGGGAATGGGACGCTTTAGAAATGTATGATTCTCTAAAAGAGTTTGTAGAAGATGTTACTTAATTATTGCTTCGTTAAAAGATTTGGATAAAAGTACGGCCAGAAGAGGACAGATAGTAGTTTAGTATATACCTAGCTGTCCTCTTTTTTAGTACCTATTAAACTTAGAAAGAGTGTAGAGGAAGGAAGGGACTGATGGTAGGAATTGATTTCTATATTGCCGATAATAAGAAAGAAGCAGCTTTTTCTACTAAATGTGTAAAATTTGAGGAAAGAGTACACGACTACCTGTTAACAAGAGAATTCAAAGATTCGTTTGAATTATTGACAGGATTAGATCAATATGGTGACAAGTTGTTTTCTGTACAAGAAATAAATCAATTAATCAAGGTATGTGAAGCATTACAGACTATCTGTAGACAACCAACGGAGATAGATCTGAAGACGAAAACATTTGCTGAAGCATTAAAGGGCCTTTGCTTAGAGGCACTAAAGCTAAATAAATTAGTATTTGCCTCTGGCGATTAATGTAAAATTAAAACTGAAATCAATGTTGTAGTTCCATCGCTTCGATAATATGAATTAATAAATTCAAGGGAGAAAACGTCTTTAAAAAAACATTTCTAAATAAAAATAAAACACTTATAGGGTTAGGATATGAATTTCTAGTCGTTTGTCCACATTGCGCCTCTTGTGCAAAAGTCATAGCTTTAGATGATTCGAGTCCCTACGTCGCTAACGTCAGAAGAAGGTTTGTTTGTACTACTTGCGGAACCACAAAAGACAAAGTTATAAAAGCAAACGGTTACGGACAAGCAAGAGTATCGTATGAACCTAAAGCTGATTATGAAGTAATTTTAATTGGAAATCCCTGCGACTGGTATTTTCAACTTCCGCTCTATTTACAAATTGAATGTAGTGGAAACACCTTATGGACATTAAACCTGGAACATTTAAATTATATCGAAAGCTATATAGAAGCTGAACTCAGGGAATCACATCCCTATTATTTAAGTGTCGAGAGTCGACTGCCAAAGTGGATGAAGTTTGCTAAGAATAGAGAAGATGTATTAAAAGCTATTCAGAAACTAAAGGTGAAGACTTATTAGATGCTTTCGCTGATTCGTTATAATTGCCCGTATATCTTTCTAATCAGCTTATAAATTAAGCTAAAGAATTCTGCAACTGAAGGTAACTGCTAAATAGCCTAAGTACGGGAAGTTGTTCCGGGAGAGAAATACACGCATATTCGTCACTATAGTCTTTCTGAAGCCCCTGGAAAGGATTATTATCGAATCAGTGTAAAACGAGAAGATGCGCATGACGGTGCGCCAGCAGGAATCGTGTCAAACTATTTACATAAACAAGTTCAGACAGGAGATACTCTTAAGTTCTCAGCTCCTGCTGGAGATTTTGTACTTGATCACAGTGAACTTCCCGTTGTGCTAATTAGTGGAGGTATAGGTATTACACCTTTGCTTAGTATGCTGAATACCATTGTAGAAAAACAACCTACATGTAAGGTTACCTTTCTTCATGCAAGTATTAATGGTAAAACGCATGCTTTTAAAGAACATGTGGCTCAACTAAATAGAAATAACGAAAATGTTACCTCCTTCATCTGTTATAGTTCGCCTAATGAAGGGGATCGACTTGGCACTGATTTTGATAAAGAGGGTTATATTGATTTAGAATTGTTACAATCCGTTGTTCCTTCAAAAGAAGCTGTCTTTTATTTCTGTGGATCGATTCCGTTTATGGAAGCTATTCTTAAAGCATTACGTAGATGGGATATACCAAACGAACGTATTCATTACGAGGTGTTTAGCCCTGTAGCCATTTTAGGAGAAAAATAAAGAAGTAATTGTTACCAGTAAACAGAAAATGTTCGATTAAAACACACATCCTGTTTAAATAAATATGCTGTAAAAAAGCACTCATAAGCGTGCTTTTTTACTTTGCCTTAAGGAATGATTCTAAAAACGATCATGATACATATAAGTATTTCTACACTCTCTGCGTACAAAAAACTGGAAAAAATTCTCTTCGGTAATTTATAATAATAGAAAACTATGTCGAATCCCAAATATTGGAGAGATTACTATATGAGAAGAATACTTCCTTTTATAATTTTTACCATTTATTGCATTCCATACGTTTATTTATCTATGCGAAAAGATTTTGAGGATGATTCAAAGGTAAACTATATAATCATGGCCATAGTTACAGTAGCACTGTCTTATCTAAGTGGGCTTATTAGAGCGGATTTATCACTTATTTTAGGAAATATAATTTCTTTTAGTACTTCATATTTTTATAACGCATTAAGGCTTCCTGATTCTAAATGGGAGAAATATTTTTCGCCCTTTAATTCTGTCGAACAAGTAGTACTGATAAGCCTTGCGGCACTTGTTCTGCAGGTAATTATTTATACACTTGCTAGAAAACGAGCAAAGAGATACATTCGTAATACTATGGTTTCGGAATAGTTCAAAAAAAGAGAGTTAGTCATCTAATGAGCTAGACTCTTCAGGTGACCAAATGAAAGAAGGGTTAAAATGAGGAGAGTTGCTGAAATTTTATCCGCTAAAAAGAAAGTGCTAAATGAGGAAGATCAACAAATACTTCAAACGTGTACTTACCTGCTTTAAAAAGGATACGAATCAATTAGATAAGTTAATTATACAACTTTTAAATATGTAACCGCAAACAAAAAGGTATGTATTTCTCTTCCTACTTTAATTATATCACATAAAAAAACGTCAATATAGACTGTTTATTCTCATTTACTGCTGGTAAAATCAATAAAACATTACCGGTTAGGAGAGATGTTGAATGAACTCTTTAGTTCTTAGCTTTCAAGAAATAAAAGATACACAGCTTTCACTTGTTGGAGGAAAAGCCTTGAATTTAGGGGCGTTATCAAAAATTCAAGGAATACAAGTGCCGGACGGATTTTGTGTGACAGCGGCCGGGTATCAAAAAGCCCTTGAACATAATGAAACGTTTCAAGCGTTACTGAACCAGCTGACAATGCTAAAAGCTGATGACCGAGATCAAATTGGTGAAATTAGCGAAAAAATTCGCCAAATCATTCTGGAAATAAAAATTCCTTCTGACGTTGTAAAAGCAGTTATTCATTCTCTCTCTCAGTTTGGGGAAGAGCATGCTTATGCAATTCGTTCAAGTGCGACTGCTGAAGATCTGCCACATGCTTCTTTTGCTGGTCAGCATGACACCTATTTAAACATCAGAGGCAAAGAAGCCATCCTTGAGCACATTAGCAAATGCTGGGCTTCCCTGTTTACAAATCGCGCGGTAACCTACCGTATTAAAAATGGATTTGACCATAGTCAAGTGCACGTATCGGTTATTGTTCAACGAATGGTTTTTCCACAGGCTTCAGGTATTTTATTTACCGCTGACCCAATTACTTCTAACCGAAAGCTGTTATCAATCGATGCGGGATTTGGACTTGGAGAAGCGCTAGTGTCAGGTTTGGTCTCTGCCGATTGCTATAAAGTACAAGAAGGAGAAATCGGCGATAAAAAAATAGCAGCTAAAAAGGTAGCTATCTACGGATTAAAAGAAGGCGGAACAGAAACGAAGGAAGTTCATTTCGATCTGCAAAAAACGCAAGCGCTCACTGACTTTCAAATTTTACAGCTAGAACGCGTTGGAAGACAGCTTGAAGCTTATTTTGATTGTCCTCAAGATATTGAATGGTGCTTGGCCGATGATACATTTTACATTGTCCAAAGTCGTCCAATTACTACTTTATATCCAATTCCTGAAGCACATGATCAGGAAAATCGTGTTTATGTATCTGTTGGACATCAACAAATGATGACCGATGCCATGAAACCACTGGGATTGTCTTTTTTTCTGTTAACGACTAATGCACCGATGCGTACAGCCGGTGGAAGGCTGTTTGTTGATGTCACCCCTATGCTAGCTTCACCTGACAGCAGAAAAATGATGTTAGGTGCCATGGCACAACATGATCCGCTCATGAAAGATGCACTTATAAGCATAATAGAGCGAGGAGACTTTATAAAACCTTTACCAAATGATCAAAGTTCCGGTAAAAGCAATAAAAGCGTGCCGCCTACGAAGCCTAAGGCACAAATCGAAAACGACTCGACCATCGTTTCTGACTTGATCAAGAAGAATCAAGCATCAATAGAAGAGCTAAAGCAAACCATCCAAACGAAATCAGGGTCGGAATTAGTCGATTTTATTTCAGAAGATATCGGGACATTAAAGAAGATTTTATTTGACCCACAAAGTTCAGCTGTGTTTATGGCCGCTATGGATGCTTCATCATGGATCAATGAAAAAATGGAGACGTGGCTAGGTGAAAAAAACGCAGCAGACGTGCTTTCTCAATCTGTACCACACAATATTACTTCAGAAATGGGTCTGGCGCTATTGGATGTCGCAGATGTGATTCGTCCTTATCCAGAAGTAATTCATTATTTAAAACATGGAAAAGATGATAACTTTTTGGAGAAACTGGTTAAGTTTGAAGGCGGAGAGAAAACTCAAGACGCTATCTATGATTATCTCAGCAAATACGGAATGCGATGCCCCGGCGAAATCGATATTACGAAAACTCGCTGGAGCGAAAAGCCGGCTGCACTTATCCCCGTGATTCTTGGTAATATTAAAAACTTTGAGGCTAACGCTAGCAAGCAAAAATTTGAAAAAGGCCTGCAGGAAGCCTTGAAAAAAGAGCAAGAGCTACTAAACCGCTTGAAGCAATTGCCGGATGGTGAACAAAAAGCAAAAGAAACAAAAGAAAAGATTAATCTCATCCGAAATTTTATCGGTTATCGTGAATATCCCAAATACGGCATGATTAATCGCTATTTTGTTTATAAGCAGGCTCTGCTGAAAGAAGCCGCTCAGCTTGTAAAAGCCGGTGTTATTGATGAAACAGAAGATATATACTATCTGACGTTTGAAGAACTTCAAGAAGTCGTGTACACACATAAAGTGAATGATCAAATTATCACCAAGCGAAAAGAAGAATACCGATTATACACAAAGCTAACACCTCCGCGTGTCATCACGTCTCATGGCGAAATTGTTACAGGTGCGTACAAACGAGAAAATCTTCCTTCCCAAGCAATTGTAGGTTTACCGGTTTCTTCAGGAGTGATAGAAGGGCGAGCGCGCGTCATTTTAAACATGGAAAATGCTAATCTATCAGAGGGAGATATATTAGTCACTTCCTTTACTGACCCCAGCTGGACCCCGTTATTTGTAGGGATAAAGGGGCTTGTTACGGAAGTTGGCGGACTGATGACTCATGGAGCAGTCATTGCACGTGAATACGGATTGCCAGCGGTTGTCGGAGTAGAGAATGCTACTCGGCTGATAAAAGACGGACAGCGAATTCGCGTACATGGAACAGAAGGGTATATTGAAATATTGTAAAAGCTAAAGATGCTTGTGCTGTTTTTCTTCTTTTTACCTAATTAATAGATGAAAATTTGTCTAGATTCCTATGCGTATCTTCAGGTAATACAAAAAGGCAGGCCATTATAACGGCCTGCCTTTTTGTATTGGGGACACAGTAGATTGAAACGTCAAATGCCGACTTTTTTTACAGCCGACTGCTGCACATGCTCCATAAACAGTTTAAACAAGTTTAGCATTGAAGTATGTTCTTTTGCCATCATTTCTGGATGCCACTGGACGCCGACTACAAATTGTTCTCCCTGTTTTTCAATGGCTTCAATGACTCCATCTTTTGCCCATGCAGAAACTTCAAAACCTGGCGCTACGTCTTTAATAGCTTGGTGGTGAAATGAATTAATAAGAGCTTGATTACCATAAAGACTATGTAGCTGTGTTCCGTCTTTAATCATGATGGAATGAGAAGGGTCGCTTGTATTGTTGTATTGATCATGTTTGATAAATGACTCTTTAATGTCTGACATGTCTTGATAAAGAGTGCCTCCGTAAGCAACGTTTAAAATTTGTAAGCCGCGGCAAATTGCTAATACCGGCTTTCCTTGATTAATCACATGCTTTAACAATAGCTGTTCAGACTGATCTCGTGCTAAAAAAGGTGAACCCGTTTTGGTTGTCGGTTCTTCTCCGTATAAAAGGGGATTAACGTCTTGTCCACCTGATAAAATCAACCCGTCTATACTTTCTGCCTGCGCTTTAATCATTTCTTCGTCTTTTAGCACTGGCAAGATAAAAGGAACTCCGCCGCTGAGCGCTGTTGATTCGATATAGTCGTTATTCACATACGCTCGCTTATAGCCTGGAAAGCGTCCTCCTTGATCCACAATAATGCTTCCTGATATACCAATTAAAAATCCCACTGTTGTTTTCTCCTTTTTTGTTAAATTACCATTTCTTGAGATGTTTTTTCTTTTTCCTGCGTGGATAAAGTGTGTTCAATCTCTTGCTTTATAAGAAATAAATGGTTCTTTTGTTCAACTATTATACATATATACCATATTTATTTAATAGAAAATGGTATGATAGCCTCTGTATGTTAAAAATACTAATTGCCAAAGGTAGAAGGTAGTGCTACAATTGTTCACATTCCTACTATTCTTCTTATTATAGTCGGATTAAAATTTTATACAAGGAAATAGGAGTGATTTTAGTGAAAAGGACTTATTTACTTTTCATTTCTCTTTTAACCATTGTCCTCATGGTAGCAGGGTGCAGTGGTAACGCAAGTAAAAATACTTCAAGTGAAAAAGAAGGAAAAGAAGGCGGAACGCTAAACGTCGCGTCTCAAAGTGAGCCAGCAACGCTGGATGCTCAAATCACTGGGGACTCCGACGTGAAAGACGCAACGCGCAGTATCTATGAAGGGTTGATGATTTTAGACGACAAAGGAAATCCTAAGCCTGACTTAGCGTCTAAAGTAGATATTAGCGATGATAAAAAAACATACACGTTCCATTTAAGAAAAGGGGTTAAATTTCATAACGGTAAAGAAATGACTGCAGATGACGTTGTCGCTTCTATTAACCGCTGGATTAAGCTATCATCCCTTGGGAAAACAAACTTCTCTGGTGCTGAAATGACAAAAACCAATGATGATACGGTGGAGCTTCATTTACCATCACCAAACGTTAACACGCTATCTTTATTAGCTGATCCAATCCCCGCAGCAGCTATTTTACCAAAAGAAGTGGTTGACAATGCATCTGATGAAGGGATTAAAGACTACATAGGAACAGGTCCATATAAAGTAAAAGAATGGAAGAAAAATCAATATCTTTTATTAGAGAAATTTAAAGATTATTCTTCGAAAGGCCGCGAAGTTAAGAAAACTCCTCACGTCGATGAAATTAAGATTAGTTTCGTAAGCGATGAGTCAACTAGGATTTCTGGTATTACAACCGGACAATTTGACGTTGCGCTATCTGTATCGAGCGATAATGCCAAACAAGTTGAAGGCAGCCAAAATGCAAAAGTAGAAACATCACCAGGCGGATTTATGGGACTTTTCTACAACGCAGATAAAGGCGTCTTTAAAGACATCAATGCACGAAAAGCAGTTAACGCAGCTCTTAACTCAAAAGATATCTTAGACAGTTCTTACGGAAGCTCGGATTATTACAAGCTTTCTTCATCCATTGTGAACAAAGAGTATCCAAATTACTACAGTACAGCTGGAAAAGAAGAATATAACCAGCATGATAAGAAAAAAGCAAAAGAATATTTGAAGAAATCTGGTTATAACGGAGAAGAAATTCGCTTAATGGCGTCTCGTGATTACCAAGATCAATACAATACAGCTGTTGTGGTTCAACAAGAGTTAAAAGACATTGGTATGAATGTAAAATTAGAAGTATACGACTGGGCGACATTCAGCGATAAAATGAGTGATACAAACCAATGGGACATCTATCCTGTTGACTGGAATGCTCGTTCTACCATCTTCCAAGGATTCTGGACTACAAAAGGTACATCAGTTGAAAAATCAATGGACTACTTAAACAAAATTAAAGCTGCTCCTTCTGTTAAAGAAGCTCGCGGTGACATTGATGCCATTCAGCAATACGTATGGGACGAGCTTCCGTTCACGCTTATTGGTCATAAAGTGAACATCAATGCCGTTTCTAACAATGCAAAAGGCTATGAGTATAATTTAGGTCCAATTTTCTACAATATGAGTTTAACAAAATAATATCTTATTATTCTAATAAACAGAGGGCTTATGCTCTCTGTTTTAGAAAGGAGTTTACGATGGGAGCTTATACACTTAAGAGACTTTTTGCACTAATTCCTGTTTTATTCATTGTATCTATTGTTGTGTTCTTAATTACGCGCTTAACGCCTGGGAGTCCCGCAGCAATCATTTTAGGACAAGGCGCAAGTCCGGAACAAATTGCAGCGCTGAGCAAAGAAATGGGATTGGATGAGCCTGTGGTAAGTCAATACTTTATCTGGCTATCTAACATTTTTCACGGAGATTTTGGCTATTCCTACTTTTTAAATAAACCTGTGCTCGGGGCAATTTGGGATAATGTAGGTCCTACGGTTTCTCTAGCTATACTCGCGCAAATTTTTGGTGTGGCCTTTGCTTTACTATTTGGTATATATGCAGCTAAACATAAAGGAACGATTCGTGATGAAAGCATTATGGGAGCCAGCCTTTTAGGTATTTCCATTCCTAGCTTTCTTCTCGGTTCATTCCTTATTTTGCTTTTTGCGGTACAGCTTCGAATTTTTCCTGTTTCAGGATACGCTCCGTTAAATGCTGGATTATTTGAGTATTTAAAGTACTTAGTTTTACCAACGATTACACTTGGAGCGATTCAAGCTGCATTAATTACGCGTATGACGCGTTCATCTTTGCTCGATACCATTTCTGAGAACTTTGTTAAAACGGCAAAAGCAAAAGGATTAAATGAACGCACAATTATGCTTAAGCATACGCTGCGCGTGAGTTTTTTACCGATTTTAACAGTTATCGGAGAATCATTTGCGGGGCTTGTGACCGGAGCGGCGGTAACAGAATCATTATTTAACATTCCAGGGCTAGGTCAGCTGATTGTTTCATCAATTGAACGCCGAGATTACGCGCTTATTCAAGGAGCCGTACTTTTAATTACGGTTGCTTATGTGGTCATCAATTTAGTTGTTGATTTGCTGTATGCCGTGATCGATCCACGTGTACGCAATTCTTATCATGATTAAAGGAGGGTGATGAATGTGAACGCACAACAAAATACAGAGACCATTTCAGTAACTGCAAAGAAAAAAAGAAACCCAGCGGTAGCGCGCTTTTTCTCAAACCGTTTGTTAGTAAGAGGAGCGATACTTATTTTATTATCGATTTTGATTGCTGTTTTTGCTCCGCTCATTTCTCCTTTTGGCAGCTTACAAATCGACCCTGCAAATCGATTAGCACCGCCGTCAAGCACGCACTGGTTTGGAACGGATAACTTTGGACGAGATGTATTTAGCCGGACAATGTACGGCGTCAGAATATCATTAATGATTGGAGCCGCAGTAACGATTATTGCTACTGTACTTGGTTTAATCGTTGGACTTTTATCTTCTTATTATAAAATTCTTGATTATATTTTAATGAGAATTTGTGACGGCTTGTTTGCTTTTCCATCTATTTTACTAGCAATTGCCATCATGGCTGCTTTAGGACCGAAAACAAGCAACGTTATTATCGCACTGAGCCTTGTATTTATTCCTTCAATCGCGAGAATTGTTCGTTCAGCTGCACTTGTTGTAAAAGAAAAAACCTTTATTGAAGCATTAAAAGCTCAAGGTGCAAGCTCACTTCGAATCATTTGTTTTCATATGGCGCCAAACGTCTTATCGCCTTTAATCGTTCAAGTAACATACGTGTTTGCCGTGACGATTTTAACAGAGGCTTCGCTAAGCTTTTTAGGAGCTGGGATTCCTGCGCCGACACCAAGCTTAGGAAATATGCTGTATGACGGAAAGCTTGCGATTTACAACGCGTGGTGGATGACCGTGTTTCCTGGTGTATTCATCATTTTAATTGTACTTGGCCTTAATTTATTTGGTGACGGTCTGCGCGACTGGTTAAATCCGAAAAACGTAATGCTGAAGAAAAGGAGGAAAAAACGTTGAGTAACGCCCTTTTAAAATTAGAAGACTTACAAGTAACTTTTACAACCTATGGCGGAGAAGTAACGGCTGTTGACAATGTATCTCTTCAATTAAATAAAGGAGAAGTATTAGGGATTGTCGGTGAATCAGGATCTGGAAAAAGCGTAACATCCGAATCTATTCTTCAGCTATTAGATGAAGACCTAACAAGCTACGATGGCAAGATTTTGTTTGAAGGAAAAAACTTATTAGACATGTCTTCAAAGCAAATTCAAAAGCTAAGAGGAAACGAAATCTCAATGATTTTCCAAGATCCAATGTCGTCCTTAAATCCTGTTATGCCCATTGGAAAACAAATTGCTGAAGTCATTCGTCTGCATCAAAAAGTCTCTAAAAAAGAAGCGCAAAAGAAAGTTGTAGAGCTTTTGAGACTGACTGGCATTTCTTCTCCAGAACAGCGGGCAAAAGAGTATCCGCATGAAATTTCTGGAGGAATGAGGCAGAGAATTATGATTGCAATGGCTTTAGCCTGTGAGCCAAAGCTTCTGATTGCCGACGAGCCAACAACGGCTTTAGACGTAACCATTCAAGCGCAAATCCTTGATCTTATGATGAATTTAAAAGACAAGCTCAACATGGGCGTGCTGTTCATCACCCATGATTTAGGCGTTGTGGCTAATATTTGTACAAAAGTAGCCGTGATGTATCTAGGACAAGTGATGGAAGAAACGGACGTTAAAACGCTGTTTTCAAAGCCGCTTCATCCTTATACAATGGGCTTAATTAAGTCGGTTCCTCACTTAGATGGCGACAGAACACAAGAGCTTTCGTCCATTCCAGGAACGGTTCCGCCGCTTTCAAATGTGCCAGACGGCTGTCGTTTTGCACCAAGATGCCCATTTGCAACGGAAAAATGCCATAAAGAAGTACCTGTTTTAGAGCATGCCGATGATACACATCGCGTTCGATGCTGGCACTATGAAAAAATTCAAGAAGGAGAGGTTGCGTATGTCTAATGAAGCAAAGCAGCAAAGCGCCAAGCCCTTGCTTGAAGTTCGCAACCTGCAAAAATATTACCCGGTTCGTTCTGCTTTGGGGAAAGCAAAAGGCCAAATCAAAGCGGTTCAAGATTTATCCTTTGATATTTATGAAGGCGAAACGTATGGATTAGTAGGTGAATCTGGCTGCGGGAAAAGTACAGCGGGGCGCACGCTTTTAAAATTAGTAGAACCAACAGGCGGAGAAGCACAGTTTAATGGAGAAAGTATTTTCGAATCTAAAGCATCACGCTTACGAACAATTCGTAAAGATTTACAAATGATTTTCCAAGATCCGCATACTTCCCTTAATCCAAGGAAAAAGATTGGTGCTTCCATTCAAGAAACATTAACAATTCATAATGTAGGCGCAAAAAGCGAACGAAAGCAGCTTGTCATTGAGTTATTAAAAAAGCTCGGATTTAACGAAGAAGATTACAACCGCTATCCGCACGAATTTTCAGGCGGTCAGCGCCAGCGCATAGGCATTGCGCGTTCATTGATTTTAAACCCCAAGCTTATCATTTGTGATGAGCCGGTTTCAGCGCTGGACGTATCCATTCAAGCACAAATCTTAAACCTGCTGCGCAGTTTGCAAAGAGAAATGAAGCTTTCATATCTTTTTATCTCCCACGATTTAAGCGTCGTAAGACATATTGCAGACCGCGTTGGTGTGATGTATTTAGGAAGATTAGTAGAAGAAGGGCCAACAGATGAGATTTTTTCAAATCCTCGTCATCCTTACACAAAACTTCTTTTATCATCTGTCCCGGCAATTCACGAACATGAAAAACGCGAAAAAATTGAGGTTAAAGGTGAAATTCCTTCTCCTCTTAATCCGCCTTCAGGCTGTGCGTTTCATAAAAGATGCCCGTTCGCATTTGACCGCTGCATGAAAGAAACACCTGAAGATACAGTGATTGACAGCCAGCATAAAGTAAAATGTCATCTTTATAATTAATTTGAGAAGCTGTAGAGATATAGAAAGCAACGTAGTAATGCAGCAGCATAATTGAATAAATAAAAATGAAAAAGTCACTAGTACCTCTAGTGGCTTTTTTTCTGTGAAAAAAGCGGGTTCAATGGGTTGAGAAAAGTCATTATTCAGCATATTAGATTCATTTTTATATAAAAGATATGAATAATCCTTACTAACCTACCTATCCTAATATATGGAGATATGAAAACAAAACGTGTTATGATAGTATCGGTGATAATTATGGGTAAAAAAGCAGATAAAACGAATGTCATGCGAATTTTAGATCAGAAAAAAATTGAGTACAATTATTATTCTTACGAAACTAAAAATCTGAGTGGGGTACAGGTAGCTACTTCGCTCGGAGAGGATCTTGCTAAAGTCTTCAAGACACTGGTGACCGTAGGGAAATCAAAAGAACATTACGTCTTCATGGTACCCGTTGAAAAGGAGCTTGACCTAAAGAAAGCGGCAAAAGCAGCTGGTGAAAAGTCCTTAGAAATGATTCCTCAAAGAGAGCTGTTGCCCCTTACAGGATATGTTCACGGCGGGTGTTCTCCTATCGGAATGAAAAAGCAGTTCACAACCTTCATTGACTCTACAGCAGAAAACTGCGAAACGATTTACTTTTCAGGTGGACGTGTAGGTCACCAAATACAGTTAACGTTAAGTGACTTATCAAAAGTAATTCGCATAGGTTTAGCAGACATCACAAAAGATAGTTGAAATGTAGTTCCCTTGAGCGAAACGCACTCCGACATGAGCGTTTCGCTTTTTTAGTTCCCTTAGTTTGTCATATAAATTAGAAAACCGAACTTTGTAAAATTTTTGTATAAATAATTAGAAAATATTATATTTTCTAATAAATCAATAGTACAATATATAAATAGAAGGGAGGATTAACACTACATATGTAATAGACAGCAGCCGCTTTTAAAACCGCTTATTTTGTTATCTATAGATGATATTGAAACGAATTATCCAACCTTTTTTAAGCGCTCTCATTATATAAGTAATTGGTTGAACAGGTTTTATAGAAAGCAATACAAGTTAGCTGCTTAAAATCATCTACTGGTAAAATACTTGCTACTTTATGTTACAGGAGAACCGACATTAAACACTCAAAGAAAAGAGGGATTAATCATGGCTCATACCAGTGAAGCTGCAAATAACAGGCGTGTTACAAGTAATATTTTTAAAGGATCTATCGGAAATTTAATTGAATGGTACGATTGGTATGTTTACTCTGCTTTTGCCGTCTATTTTTCATCGCAATTCTTCCCGGAAGGTGATTCAACAAGTCAGCTGCTTAATACAGCTGCAATCTTTGCTGTCGGTTTCTTGATGCGTCCAATCGGTAGTTTATTAATGGGGCGCTATGCGGATCGATATGGTCGTCGGGCTGCGCTTACCTTATCTATTACAATTATGGCGAGCGGTTCTTTTATTATCGCTTGTACTCCTAGCTATGGCACGATAGGGTTATTATCTCCAATTATTCTAGTACTCGCTCGTTTGTTGCAAGGAATCTCCTTAGGAGGAGAATACGGAACGTCTGCAACTTATCTTTCTGAAATGGCAAGCAGCGGGAGAAGAGGATTTTATTCAAGCTTTCAGTATGTGACGCTTGTTGCTGGTCAGCTGGTGGCATTAGGTGTTCAAATTATTCTGCAAAACGTTCTTAGTGAAGCAGATATGATTTCATGGGGCTGGCGTATTCCTTTTGTAATTGGAGCAATCGGAGCGCTAAGCGTTTTATGGCTGCGCCGTACAATGGATGAGTCAGAGCAATTTTCTAAAATGGACTCTGAAAGCCGTGAAAATGCAGGAACTATTAAAGCACTTATGAAGCATCCTAAAGCAGTGTTGACCGTTATTGGCTTAACACTAGGAGGAACAGTCGCTTTTTATACGTATACGACGTATTTGCAAAAATTTATGGTAAACAGTGTAGGGCTAGATAAAGGAGTCGTAAGCTGGATTAACTTCTGTGCGCTGCTTGTATTTGTTGTTATTCAGCCAATAGCAGGTATGCTATCTGATAAAATTGGACGCAGACCTCTGTTAATGAGCTTTGGTATTTTAGGAACATTACTGACAGTACCGCTTTTTCTTTTTATGAAACAAGCACATAACCCAGTCATGGCTTTTTTATTAATGACAATTGGACTTATCATTGTAACAGGTTATACATCGATTAACGCTATTGTAAAAGCTGAGCTTTTCCCAACAGAAATTCGAGCTCTTGGTGTTGGGTTACCGTATGGACTTACAGTTGCCATATTTGGAGGCACTGCAGAATTTATCGCCCTATGGCTGAAAAGTATCGGCCATGAATCACTTTTCTTTTTCTATGTAGCAGGATGTATCGCCATCAGCTTTATTGTTTATTGGCGTATGGGAGAATCCTCTAAAGATTCATACATAGAGTCCGAGTTGAAAACAGATGACAAAGACGACAGCATCCCGCCAAATAATGTAAGTTTTTAATTTTGTTTAAACCAATAAGCGTTCGATAACACAAAAAGGACTGGCTTTCTATAGCCAGCCTTTTTTTATTCTCTTAAAAGACAATTATTTTGTAGTCGGTTCAGAATATGGAAAGATAGGTTCTTTTAAGCTAAACTCACGCGTGCCTTCTTCGATAAGACCCACTGTTTTATCGCTATGGTAAAGGGCTAGCCTTACTAACCTATCCGTGCTGCACAACTTTTTTCTGTAGTAGGATTTTTGTCTATTATTTGGTGGTAATAAGGGCTTGAATGATCTCATTCCAGTAATGTTTAAAACCAGGCTTTACTTTCGGCATTTTGAACACTCCCTTTAAAATTTTCCCGATTGGATAGTCGTTATATTAAGTTTAATAAAATTAACTAAAGTTGTTATCCAGCGCAGAGCGTAACTTACTCTATGAATTTGCACCACTAAAGAGTGAAGAAAAAAATAATGGAAGACATATAAGAAAGATGAGATACATAATAAAAGGATTATTTTGTGATATAACGAAATAAAGAGTATATACATCAGAAATAGAGAGAGGGTAAACTCCGTGAATACTTTATGTTCCTTTTTTACAAATCCAGTTTTAACTGCTTCTACGTTTTTAATAGAATTACAGAGCGTGTTCTTTCAACCTATTTGGAAAGAGTATAATTATGATGATTATTTTACCTACAAGGTGTATGTTCCAAGTACATATACTGGATTAAGTAAAGTACCATTAATCGTTATGCTTCATGGATGTCAACAAGATGCAGATGATTTTGCTGCAGGTACGGAGATGAATAAGCTAGCGGAAGAAAAAGGCTTTATTGTTCTCTATCCTCAAATGAATTACTTTGCTAATTCCAACGGGTGCTGGAATTGGTTTTATGAGTATAACCAGTTTCGCGGTAATGGAGAGCCAGACATAATAAAAGATATGATTGATCACATAACCGCTAAATATGCGATTGATTCTACTAATATATACCTTGCTGGCATGTCAGCTGGAGGCTTTATGGCAAATGTGATGGCTATTGCTTATCCCGATGTATTTAAAGCGGTAGGCATTCATTCAGCAGGCAGTAATGCGTATGCTGTAGACCTCATCACAGCGGGAGAAGTCATGCTATACGGCTCTTTAAATCCTGAACTTGACGGTGATGAAGCTTATAAAAAAATGGGACCTTATGCACGGCCTGTTCCCATCATTACGTTTCATGGTCAATCAGATACAACAGTCAATCCAATTAATGCGTCTACATTAATTCAGCAGTGGATTTATACCTATAAGAATTTCGGTATAAACTTACATGAAAATGCTGCTTTTTATACGTCACAAGACAACGGAAATCATTATAGCTACATAATGTCTGACTACATAGATGCAGAAAATAAAATCTGGATGAAAAAAATTATGGTAGAGGATATGGGGCATGCATGGTCAGGAGGAAATGACAATGGATCAGATACTGATTCAAAAGGTCCTAATGCTTCAAAAATGATGTGGGACTTTTTTGAAGCACAGAATGATTGAATAGAGTATGCACGAGCGATCAAGATGTACTACTAAATAACATTAGCTTTCATTTTTTTTGAAACAAATAATTGTCTACCAACAGCAAAAAAGGATCTTATCGAAAGATCCTTTTTCTGTTATCAACGAACATTTTTTAACAAGTAGCTTCAAACCGATTTAACAATACATCTAGATCCTGACTGATTTTAATCGTATTACTACTTGTAAACCCTTCTTCTAGAGCAATCATCATCATCATTTTTCGTATAAATTCTATCTTTATCAGCAGTAGTCTACATTTGAAACACATTAAGTTTCCTCCACTTGCCACGTCATTTTAAAGGCTTAAATTGTTGAATTATTTATGTAAAAATGGTTCCAATCTAAAAATAGAACCTAAAAAATATAGTAACAAATAGATAGTGTCGAAGTCTGTCGTATTTTGAATTCAGATATTTTCATTTAAAAAGAATTAGCTCTTAAACGTTTTGCTGGAAGCTGTGCTCTATCTTAATTGTGATTGTTCCCCGGTTGTAAATAACTCACAGACCAACAGAGCTTATCCTGTTTTTTGGATATAGGCATAATCCGATTACATTTAGGCATGTTAACATAAGAAAGGAGAATTTACTAATATGCCCAATGTCATCAGAATTCTTCAATTGTTTCTTCCGTGGATTTCCCTTGTTTTTATGCCAAAAAATCAATGAGAACCTATTTTCCCGCTTCTCTTTTTGCCTCATCTTTAGTAATTGGAATGTGCTCATTAGCTATTCCTTACAAGTGGTGGAGTGTAAAAGGAGGGTGGAAAGGAAAAATTTTAAACGATAGTAGTTTTATTTTTGGACCCTTTTTGGTAGGGACACTGTGGATCTTTCATTTTACGTTTGGCAGCTTTAAAAGATTTTTTTTCGTTAATTTACTTATGGATTCACTATTTGCTTTTCCGCTAAGTTACTTGTATCAAAAATTGAACTTATTTAAGTTAGTCAACTTTAAGCCAAAACATATCTTTTTTTCGTTTATTAGTTTCTGCTTAACTATTTATGGCTATCAGGCACTGACAAATAAAGATAAATGATAGGTGAGGGCTGTTTCTAACCGCTATAGACTTTGTAAAAAGCGCAACAAAAAAGCGTCTGTTAAGACGCTTTATATATAATACATATACTGCTCATCTTTATTAACATTTGTTGTTTCATGGATTATTTCTTCCGGGATATTGGACGCCCGGTTAGTAAAAAGCATAAACAAAGCAATAATTGATGCCGCAAAACCTAAAGTAACAATCACAATAAATCCCTCCCTTTAGAATATATATTCTACTTTTATCTTCATTTTCCTATATTTATTATATACCCTTATTTTATTTTCTCAACACATAGAACAAAAAGAGTAGTGCATCTCCTCAATATCTCCCTCAAAATAAATATAATCAAGGGAGCTTATCCCATTTTCCCTAAAAAAGTAGGAAGCCATAAATTTTTTTCGTATGGGGGATATAAATCATTAAAATTATTAATCGTTGAGATAACTTTTTTGTATTGTACGAATGAAAGAAATTTATATATATTAAAAATACAAAATATTCATTAAATTATATGATGCTTTGGTTTTGAGTCGAAAAGAGAAAAGCTGCTGCTTTAAAGGCAACAAGTTTAAGGAAGTTACAAGCGATATAAAAAGTTATAGAAATGGATGCATCTAGAATTCTTTTTGCTCAGATATTCACAGAGTTTTCATTCGTGAAAAAGACTGAAAATTTTGATAATAATTTCACTTTTATTAAGGGGGACTTTTTATGACAACAACGGTTTTAAATGTATCAACTTATTCTTTTTATCTTAACGGTGAGTGGAAAGAAAGCAAATCAGGGCAGACAATCGACATTGTTTCTCCATACCGTCATGACGTGATTGGAAAAGTGCAGGCTATCACAAAAGAAGAGGTCGATGAAGCAGTACATGCCGCGCAAAAAGCTCAGAAAGGGTGGGCAGAAATTTCTCTGCAAGAACGTGCCAAATATTTATACAACTGGGCGGATGAGCTGGTAAAAATGCAGAGTGAAATTGCCGAAATTATTATGAAGGAAGTTGGAAAAAGCTTAAAAGATGCCAGGAATGAAGTAGTGCGCACAGCAGATTTCATTCGCTATACAGTTGAAGAAGCCCTTCATATGAACGGAGAAAGCATGAAGGGAGATAGTTTTCCTGGCGGTTCTAAGTCTAAAGTTGCCATTGTTGAACGCGTGCCTTTAGGGGTTGTACTCGCAATTCCTCCTTTTAATTATCCGGTAAATTTAGCAGCTGCTAAACTGGCGCCTGCGCTTATTTCAGGAAATGCAGTTATCTTCAAACCCGCAACGCAAGGAGCGATCAGCGGTATTAAGATGATTGAAGCTCTTCATCAAGCAGGTATTCCACAAGGTCTTGTAAACGTCGTAACGGGCCGCGGATCTGTTATTGGGGATTATTTAGTTGAACATAAAGGCATTAACATGATTTCATTTACCGGAGGAACAAACACGGGTACTCAATTAGCTAAAAAGGCAGGCATGATTCCTCTTGTACTAGAACTTGGAGGAAAAGACCCGGGTATTGTATGTGAAGATGCAGATTTACAAGAAGCAGCAAAACATATTATAAGCGGAGCATTTTCTTATTCCGGTCAGCGCTGTACAGCTATTAAACGTGTACTTGTGCATGAAAAAGTGGCAAACGAGCTCGTAAATATTTTAAAAGAAGAAGTACATAAACTATCAGTCGGTTCTCCTGAAGATGGATGTACGATCGTTCCATTAATTGATAGCAAAGCAGCGGACTTTATTCAGATTTTAATTGCAGATGCACTAGGAAAAGGTGCAACAGTTGTGACTGGAAACAAGCGTGAAGGAAACCTTATCTATCCTACGCTTTTAGATGACGTGAATGATACTATGCGCGTGGCATGGGAAGAACCATTCGGTCCTGTGTTACCAATTATCCGCGTCGCTTCTGATCAAGAAGCCGTTGATATAGCAAACGAATCAGAATTTGGCTTACAAGCAAGTGTTTTTACAAAAGATATTAATAAAGCCTTCTCAATTGCAAACAAAATTGAAGTCGGCTCCGTTCAAATCAACGGCCGTACAGAACGCGGTCCTGATCATTTTCCTTTTATCGGCGTAAAAGGATCCGGTATGGGTGCTCAAGGCATTCGTAAAAGTATTGAATCCATGACTCGTGAAAAAGTAACGGTATTAAATCTTCAATGATTGAATTTCAAGAGCTCTCCAAATCAAGCCAGTAGAGGGACTTATAGAAAAAAGCCTGTGCTTCACAAAGCACAGGCTTTTAAACATCTTATTTAATCGTTACTCGATTCCATCTTTATAGTTCTTATGCCAGTTTTTATCACCTTTATGCTCGATATCCTCAACGGTTTTTTCAAGCTCTGACATAATGAGTGTTTTTACTTGATAAATGGTATCAAAAAAAGCTCTCTCTTCATCCGGGTTAGGCTTTATTTTGGCTGCTGCCGAAATATCAACGTATCTACGATGCTCAGTTGTTAATTTATCAAGCGCATCAAAAATATGAGAGGTCAGAACAGCAACCTCCTTATGATTATCAGGCAGCTTTTCTTTTAATGTTTCAATTCTTTTATCCATGTTAAAGTCCCCCTATAACGTGTTGTATTTATGTAACTTTCCCACTAATAAAAACGAATAATCTTAAACGGCAAAAATTATTGGGAATTAGCATGTGAAACAAAATTATACTACAGGATAGCATGTTAAAGTGAAAAAACGGTGAAATGAGTGGGTATATTTTTGCAGAGAGGGTATGTAATAAAAGCCGGTTTTTTTGAAGAGGTAATTCCCTTAAGATACATTGAAGCACGCAATTAACATAAAAGTACATCTATTTTTAATGAATGATGACCTTTTTTGACTATTTTTTACGATTTTATGACTTTTTTTGAATGAATTTGATTGTTTTTGGTGATTTTTCGAATAATCTGATATATAATGAAAGCGTAAACAGTGAAACATGTCGGTTGGTTAAGAAAAACATCCACAAAAACTGGATTCGTTATTACATAAAATCAGGCCTCTGTTTTTTTATAAAAATAAATAGAACTTGAGAAAAGGAGAATGAGGATGGACATATTGGATGCAAAAGTAGTGAATACAAAGTACGGTTTAGAAACATATCTGGATGTATCAGAAAGCGTAGAAATAAAAGAAATTCATATGCCGAGTTCAGAGAACCAATCTCATAAAATTAAATTTGGAATCAAGTATTTTCTTTTAAGAGAAGGAAAGTATTACGATAGCCAAAAAGGTTATTTTTGGCTTTGTATGAATCACGATTTTAGCAGCCTTATGCTGAGTGAAACGGAAACAGAGAGTTTGTTTGCAGTTAAAAGTGAAGAAGAAAGAGAAGCAACAAAAACGCTGTTAGCAGAATGGTTTATCCAAACGAATGCGTACAAAGAAGTCATCAACGAATGTATCCATCAGATTAAAACGGAGAATATTCGTACAGAAGAAGACATTGAAGACCGAGTGGACGCTATACAATTTTTAGAAAAATTAAAGGTATTAACTGCAAAAGAGATTGAAAACGCTTCTATAGAAAATCTATATGCCCTGCAGCAAATTGGCTAAGCTATAGTTCGCGTACATGGAAATGCAGATTGATGTATAACAATAAGGAGGAATAGTGAGATGAAATTTTTTATTGATACAGCAAACCTTGAGGATATTAAGAAAGCATACAAAGTAGGTGTTCTAGCTGGTGTGACAACAAATCCATCTTTAGTAGCAAAAGAAGGCGTAAGATTTGAAGACCGTATCGAAGAAATTCTTCAAATGGTACCGGAAGTTGAATCCGTTTCTGCTGAAGTAACGCCTGACGCACTTTCTGCTGAAGACATGATTGCTCAAGCTGAAGAACTGATTAAAATTAACGACGGAGATAAAAACATTACGATTAAGCTGCCTATGACATTAGCTGGCTTGGAAGCGACACGTTACCTTGCAAAAAAAGGCGTAAAAACAAATGTAACCCTTATCTTTACAGTAAACCAAGCGCTTTTAGCAGCTCGTGCTGGAGCGACGTATGTTTCTCCATTTTTAGGACGTCTTGATGATATTTCAGAAGACGGAGTACAGCTGGTATCTAAAATTGCTGAGTTATTCCGCGTTCAAAACATCGACTCTCAAATTATTGCGGCATCTGTAAGACATCCGGATCATGTAACGCGTGTAGCACTTGCAGGAGCTCATATTGCCACAATTCCATACGCTGTTATTGAGCAATTAGCAAAACATCCGTTAACTGACCAAGGAATGGAAAAATTTTCAGCAGATTGGGAAAAAGCAGTTAAAGCTTAACAAAAAGTCATATCAATAAAAAAGCTTGGAGTAAGCATAGCTTATTCCAAGCTTTTTATCGTTTAACTAACTAGTTTCTTTTTACGTAAACGCTCTAAGCGTCGCTGCACGCTATTTTTCGAACGCCCGAGCAGCTGCCCAATTTCTCGCTGATTGCGCTTTTCCTGATAAAACATACGCCACAATCTGGCATCTTCTTCTGCTGTCCACTTTTTATGCTCGTATTTAGGGCGCTTTACATAGTCTAGTTTTCTTTGTTCATTCACCCACGCTGGTTCTGGAATAAGCGTATTTTTAGGTATTTTAAAAAAGTTAAGGCACGATTTATTTTGTTCAGCCCACTTCCAAAAAGATTGAATGTCAATTCCCATAAATGTTCTGGTCTTGGCAATGATCATTTTGTACGGTAGATTCTCTTTATGAATCCACTTGTAAATTGTATGAACATCTACTTCAAGGCAGGCTGCTAGTTCACACGCTGTAATATGTCCTACGTGTGCTTTGGCTCCATACACTTCTAAACGGTTCAACCTCGATTCTAGCGCTTGCACACTTCGCTGTAATTTAGCTGATATGTGTGAAAGAGGTTTTACCCCGTAATACCTTAGCAAATATTCGTCTTCTTGCAGCGTCCATCTTCGCATCGCCGTTTTTCGTGTTAGTCCCAAAACTTTTATGCGCGTAGCAATAGAAGAAGGACTTCTGCCTAAGGAATGTGCCATTTCACGGTTATTCATGATATCAATGTTCTCCTGCAAAAAAGCATCTTGTTCAAGCGTCCATTTTTTACGTAAAGCTGTATCCGAAGCACGAAGATTTAATCGAGTAAGTCGTTTATTAACCGATTCCTTGCTTCTATGTAAATGCTTACCCATCTCTTGAAGCGTCATAGCACCATAGTGTTGGATAAGAAATCTATCTTCTTCTTTTGTCCATCGCTTTTGATTTTTACTCACTGTTGTCTCACTCCAATTCACACGAAAAGCTCAAGATGAAAAAGTTGCTAGCAATCTATTTTACGAATGAGCAGTGCCTATTCAGACTGATACTCACTGCGTTTTAGTCTATATATATTTTATCATATTTCTAGAGAAAAACCAAACGTGTGTTCTTGTTTTGTTTTAGTCATCATAAAAGGAATTAGAAAAATAGTTGGCTCCTTTAATAGAAGCGAATTATGGTAAAATTGACTATAATCTCTAAAGGATTTACATAACTGATAGCTCAGCATCATTACGTTGAGAAAGGGGAATTGATATGAATTTTAATTTAAAAGAAGCGATTGAAATACTTGAGCATACGCCACAAACACTTGAAAAACTTTTGTCTGGTCTATCTGCAGGGTGGCTGCAATGCAATGAAGGAGAAGGAACGTGGAATACCTCCGAAGTCATAGAACATTTAATAGAAGCAGAAAAAAACAATTGGATACCAAGGCTAGAATTTATCCTTCAAAAAGGAAAAGAGGGAGCTTTTCCTCCGTTTGACCGCTATGCCCATTTAAACAAGGAATCTGCTAGTTCTATTGAAGAGAAGCTTCTTGAATTCAAAAAAATAAGAATACAGAATTTACATCAACTAAAGCTGCTAGTTAAGCATGAAAAGCACCTTGAAGTGAGAGGAGAACACCCGGCGTTTGGGGAAGTAAAAGTCAGAGAGTTGCTCTCGACTTGGGTTGCTCATGATTTAACCCATATTGCGCAAATTGTTCGAGTAATGGCAGAACGATATAGAGAAGATGTAGGACCTTGGGAAGAATACTTAGGAATACTAAAGAAATAGCAATGACACACAGTGGCCAGCCTTTATCATTCAAGCTTGAATTAAGAAATGTACACGATTACAATAAAATGAGAATAATGAAGATTCAGGAAGTATTGCAGAGGGAACTATAACAACATATCCGATGTTTATAACATGTAGGGTCCGTTAAGCAATTTACGAATAAAAAGAGGATTGGACTGATTAAAAGTGAAAGTGAACTCAGAGAAATTTGGCGAACTAAACAATCAAGCTGTACATGCTTATACCTTATTAAATGATGAAGGGCTTAAAATCACCTGCCTTGACTATGGATGTGTGATATCAAATATTGAAATGCCGGATTCTGAAGGGAAGATTGAAAGTGTTGTATTGGGATTTGATTCAATAGAAGAATACCAAAAGTATTCTCCTTATTTCGGAGCTGTGGTCGGACGCGTAGCAGGGCGTATAGGTGGAGCATCGTTTGAGCTTAATAATGAAACCTATCGTCTAGAGAAAAATGAAGGAAACAACCATTTGCATGGCGGAAAAGAAGGATTCAGCCATAAGATATGGAATGCCAAAATAATTGAAGCAAGTGACCATGTAGGTGTTGAATTTACATATGTAAGTAAAGACGGAGAAGAAGGGTATCCCGGCAACCTTGAAGTGAAAGTTACGTATACATTAACGAATAAAAATGAGTTCCATATTTCTTATGAAGGAACAACAGATCAAGACACTCTTATCAATTTAACAAATCATACGTATTTCAATTTAAGCGGAAATCTAAAAGAAACGGTCTTGGATCATGTTTTGAAGCTGAAAAGTAACGAATTCTTAGAGTTGAATGATGATCTTTTACCTACTGGAGAAACGCTAAATGTCACAGGTACCCCATTTGATTTTAGAGAAGGACATAGTCTCAAGGAAGGTGTGGAATCCACACATCCGCAAAACATATTAGTGGGTAAAGGGTACGATCATCCATTTCTTTTAGAAGCAGAAGCTAAAAATCAGATGTCATTATTTGATCCTGCAAGCGGCCGCAAAATAGAAGTCAAAACGGATCAGCCTTCAGTTGTTCTCTATACGGGAAATCATCTAGACGAAGAATTCGAAATTAGAGGAGTTCACTCAGAGAAATACCTCGGTGTTTGCCTAGAAACACAAGGTTTACCGGACGCTATTCATCATAAGCATTTTCCTTCTTGTGTATTAAAGCCCGGTGAAAAGTATGAAGCATATACTCACTATACATTTATAACTGATCGCAGCCTGTAACAAAACGGGATGATAAAAAGGATTACAAACGAGCCTCTGCCAATTGTAATCCTTTTTTATTGTTACTTTTTCTTTTGGCTTTTTGCACGATTAGCGTCAAGCTCAGCTGCATATTCTTCTTGAGACTTTCCTTGCTTTTGACTCTCAGACTGAATCTTTTTAAATTTGTTATCGTTTAAATTTGGCATGTTAGCACCTCCTTGCAGACAGGGTTATTTTGTACAAGCATTAAGGATTTATATGCTGAAAAGTTTTAATGAACTTGATTAGAAATTTCGCTTAATGCTGCACCGGCTTCATCAACATATACGTTAACCGTCGCAAGGTCGCCGATTGCACAGATTCCAACCATATTATTATTCTCCACTACAATAATGCGGCGAATTTGATGGTCAGCCATCATACGTGCACACTCGTGAATATCCGTATCCGGAGAACACGTAATTACATCTTTGGTCATACAATCATGGCAATGCACAGTGTTGCAATCTTTTCCATCCGCCACGCAGTTTAATACGATATCACGGTCTGTGATCATTCCCATTACTCGATTTTCTTGACACACCGGCACAGAACCACAATTAATATCACGCATTAATTTTGCAGCTGCTGTTACTGGGTCGTGCGGTGCACAAGCTTTCACATCTTTAGTCATAACTTCACGTACTGTAGTCATCTTTATTTCCTCCTTTTAAACATTCACCTCCGTATTTTCTCCATGCACATGCAGAATATGAGAATCAATAATTTCCTGAAAGCAAAAAATCTTGTAATAAAAGGCGAATAAAAGAATTAACGCAGTGTAATAAACACATAAAAAAGAGCCTATTACACAAACTAAAAAGAATATGATTTAGCTTACATTTTCGTAACGGCAGAAGTTGGGTACATAATGAAAGGAAAGTTAACGCTTTTGGCAGTACTTTTATTGCCTTGGCTGTCTACAGTAAAAGTTGATAAATTTGTCTTTAAAAGATACCTACCTGTTTTGACATTTAGTTCATTAGTTATTGCTTTTATCAGTGAGTTATCTAAAAGCTTTACATGGTGGAAAGTGAGGAAACCTCTTTTCCCTAAACTTTCAAGCGATATTTCTTTTATATTTGGACCGTTTTTTATAGCTAATTTTTGGGTATTCAAGTTGACCTATGGGAATTTCAAAAAATATTTGCTGATTAACGTTCTATTTGACTATCTATTTGCTTATCCTTTGACCAGTCTGGCAGAAAAACTGAAGGTATACAAAATGGTAAACATGACGCGTTTTCAACTTTTTGTGATCTCGATTGCGACTGCTCTTATTAATTATTTGTATCAGTATTTTATAGAAGATGTATTAAGGCAGAGAAGACAATAGCTGATATTTCGTTAACCGGCTCATCGTCACTTAAATTTCGATACTGTCAGCTTTAAATCATATTAAAGGCCTCCTAAACTTGGTACATAAATAATTAAACGAGATAATAAAAGAAAAGAGAAACATGAGAGAAGATAAACCTCTTTCACGTTTCTCTACTTTGGCATGCACATAGACTTTATCTGTACACCGTCATCGGCAAATATGTTAAAGATTGCCCCGTAGCTGAAGCTGTTAAATGCGACTCTAATTCAAAATCTTCAAATGGTTCGATGTGAGAAAAGGCCTCTAAAAATGCTTCTAATATGATTGTCATTTCAAGTCTAGCAAGAGGGGCGCCTAAACAAAAATGAGGTCCGTTTCCGAATGTTAAGTGCTTTTTATTAGTTGGACGGTGAATATCTACAGAAAAAGGGGTTTTAAACATATTTTCATCCATATTACATGCACTCATCCACGCAATAACCACATCTCCTTTTTTTAGCTTAACGCCTAATAAATCGTTATCTTGTTTAACCGTCCGATCTCGTCTGGAGATGTGAAACCGATATCGAAGCATTTCTTCTACTGCTTTTGGAGCTAATTCTCTATTGTTTCTCAGCTCGCTGTATAACGACTCGTCGTCATATAAAAAAGAATAAAACATATTTGCAATAGCGTGACTTGTGGTTTCAACGCCTGCACCTAAAAGCAGCATGGTAGCGTGTACAATTTCTTCATCTGTGAATGTTTCACCATCAACTTCGGCTTGAATTAAGTCTGAGATAATATCATCAGAAAGGTTGGAGCGCTTTTCAATGACAATCGGGTAGAGGTATTGAAAATATTCAGCTCCTGCACGTTGCTTTTCTTGTTCAATCTTTTCTAATCTTTCTTGGTCATAAGGCTGAAACAGAATATCTACCCATTTTTTGAACTGATATCGGTCTTTTACCGGTACGCCAAATAGATCTGCTATAACTAAACTAGGAAAAGGAGAAGATAAATCGTCAACAATATCAATAGTTAAATTCTTTTGTATCGCTTCTACAAGCTCTGCTGCAATTTGTTTGATTCGCGGTTCCCAGTTCTTTAAACTGCGAGGAGTAAAGGCTGCAGCAAGCAAAGATCGCGCTTTCCGGTGGTCAGGAGGATCTAAGTTTGTAAGATTGGTAATTGGAGATGTGCTTTTTTTCTTACTATTATCTCCAACAAAAATAGTGGTTCTTTGTCCATCGCTTGAAAAAAATTCGTAGTTGCTCAAGACTTGTTTAACATGGTCGTATTGGAATACATTCCAGGTGTTTGTTTCTTCATGAAAATAAACAGGGTGGTTGTTCAGCATTTCTTTATACCATTGGATAGGGAAAAACTCTTCTGCACGTGATTGGAATTTTGGAATTTCTGTAACGGGAATGACTTCTTTGTTCATATGATCTTATTCCTCCTTCAGAATAGGTATAAATTTGGAATCTACTAGCTACATAGCGCTTAGTAGTTGTCACTTGCTAGATCAATAATTACTTTGTTGAATTACCTATACTATTAGTACGCTTTTATACTTAGTGTATAAAAGTGTACTAATAGTATATAATTATTTTTATTTATTTATCAAGGAAAAAGGATAAAGTTCACGTAAGAAAAGGCAGATAAGTTATACTAAATAAAAAGTAAATTGTAAACAGAGGAGTAGCAGCAATGAATCAAAAACAGCTCGATATTTTAGGGCATACGCACCAGCTTTTTATGGAAAAAGGATACGTAGACACTTCGGTACAAGATATATTAGAAAGAAGCGGTATTTCAAAAGGAACATTTTATAAATATTTTTCATCTAAAAGCGAACTGCTTCTCTCATTACTTTCGTCTTTGCAAGAATCACTTATTCTACAAAGAGAAAAAGTAGCCATTAAATATAAAGGAGATAATCAGAAGCTATTTGAAGAGCAGATAATTTTTATGCTGAGCTTTGCAGAGCAAAACAAAATTCCTGAAATGATTGAAAGTACACTCGTTTTAAATGAGGTCAAAACATTTCAATATATAGAGGAGTTAAAAGCAGCAACATTCAACTGGATATATGAACGCTTTCAGGAGATTTTCCCCTCTAAGACTTCTCCTTATTTATTTGATGGAGCTGTGCTGCTAGAAGGAATGCTTAACAATATATTTAAAATGAATAAAGCACTAAACTATCCATTGCCTATTGAACAAATTGTCCGTTATTGTATGAAGCGTATAGAGGAAATCGTAATCGAAGTAGCAGAACAAAAAGAACAGTTATTTAATCCTTCCGTTTACTCTGCGGTATTTAATGAGAAAACAGAAAGTCATTTTTCGACTGAGCTTACGCGCGTAACCGCGAAGTTAAAACGGGTGATTGAAAATAAACTAATAAATGAAGAGGAACAAAAGAAGGGTCTGGAATTTGTGACGTTTATATCTGATGAATTACTGCAAAATGATACGGAGCCTCGCACATTTATTATTCAGAGCTCTCTTTTATCGCTAGAGAAAATCAATACTCTCGCACAGACCAAAGAGTTAGAGGAATATAAGGAAGTCATAACTACTCTGACAAGACATGCTTCATAATTTGAAAAGCAGGTAAACTAACCTAAAAGGCAAGACTCTCCGTAATTTAGAAAAAAGCAGGTTGCCAATAACATATAAACAGCCAGTTGCCGTTATGATAGGTGACTGGCTGCATGGGATGAAAAAGGTGGTGGAGACAGACATAACACTCTTATTAGAAGAGGGTAATTCTTTCCCTTTTATAGAAAATCAATTAATCGAAAATAGCTGCTTCATTCTTAAGATCAAACGTGATATAGTTTGCTAACCTTTGCGTTCACTTAACTAACTTATAGGGGTAACACTTAAAAAAGAATCAATAACGATAGAAACCGCTCCTAACGCAGGTGCATTTTTTCCTAACGAAGAAGGCAATAATTCACATTTATTGTCTAAATGAGAATGGACTCTAGAAGAAACTTCGTTTTTAATCGTATTTAAAACAATGGGATGAGATTCAATTATATGATTTCTCAAGATAACAGCTTCTACATCAAATGTATTAAGAATATTAGTTAATCCAATTCCGATATAAAAGCCAAAGTTTTGAAGTGCATTTAACATTTCTACATCATTTTTATTTGCGCGTTCCACAATCTCTTTTCGAGAAATATTCTTTTCTTCTTTAGAGAGCGAAGCCAGTAACGCTTTTTCAGAAGCATATAATTCCCAACAGCCTCGATTTCCACAGCTACATTTGGGGCCATTAAAATCTATCGTCATATGACCCATTTCCCCAGAAAAACCCTGAACACCTTTATACAATTCGTTGTTAATAACAAGTCCAGTTCCAATTCCGACATTAATACTGATGTAAACGATGTTTTCATAGTTTTTTGTTATACCAAATACTTTTTCACCGTATGCTCCTGCATTAGCTTCATTTTCAACAAAAACCGGAACATTAAACTCACTTTCAATTAAAAACTGCAAATCTTTGATATTCCAATTTAAGTTAGGCATAAAAATAATTTGCTGATGACGATCTACAAGACCTGGAACACAAATTCCTATTCCCACTAGACCATAAGGGGACTCAGGCATATGGGTTACAAAACCATGAATAAGTGCAAATAAAATCTCTTTTACTTCACTAGCGGAAGAACTAGACAAGTCAGAAGTCTTCTCAAGAATAATATTTCCTTCTAAGTCGGTTAGAATTCCGTTAAGATAGTCGACTCCTATATCGATACCGATCGAGTAGCCTGCATTCTTATTAAAAACAAGCATTACAGGTCTTCTGCCGCCTCTGGATTGCCCTGCCCCAATTTCAAAAATAAAATCTTTTTCAAGCAGTGTATTTACTTGAGAGGAGACAGTAGACTTGTTTAATCCTGTAATCTCCGAGAGAGTTGCCCTGGAGATAGGGGAGTTCTTTAAAATTTCATCTAATATTAATTTTTGATTCATTTTTTTTACTAAAGCTTGATCTGCAATTTGAATAATAACCACTCCTTTGTTTATCTATCGAACTAAGTTGGCGTTTTATGAAGCTTTAATTAGATATTTAAAAGTATCTTACCTAATATTATAACTAAATTTTCTAAAAAAAACATTGAAATAAACATTTATTTTGTATATGATGAAATAAAGTTAGTTTATTGGATAAACAAACTAACCGAATTAAGATAGTTATTGGATAAACTTGTTCACTTAAATCAAAGGGGGAAATGACAAATGGTCCAAACTAGTACTAATAAAATTAATTATTTTGAAAGCGCAAACAAAGTTTTATACGAAGGTAAAGATTCTAAAAATCCTTTAGCTTTTAAATACTATAACCCTGACGAAGTAGTAGGCGGTAAAACGATGAAAGATCAGCTGCGTTTTTCTGTTGCTTACTGGCACACGTTTACAGCAGATGGGACGGATCCTTTTGGTGCAGCTACTATGCAAAGATCTTGGGATAGATATGATGGAATGGATTTAGCAAAAGCGAGAGTTGAGGCAGCTTTTCAACTTTTTGAAACATTAAATGTTCCATTCTTCGCATTTCATGATCGAGACGTTGCTCCTGAGGGCAGTACGTTGCAAGAAACAAATAAAAATCTTGATGTTATCGTCACTATGATCAAAGAATACATGCAAACAAGTAACGTAAAGTTATTATGGAACACAGCGAATATGTTTACAAATCCCCGGTTCGTTCATGGTGCAGCTACTTCTTGTAATGCAGATGTATTTGCTTATGCGGCGGCTCAAGTAAAAAAGGGGCTTGAAACAGCAAAAGAACTAGGTGCGGAAAATTATGTATTCTGGGGCGGCCGTGAGGGATATGAAACACTGCTTAACACAAATTTACAGTTAGAGTTAGATAACTTAGCCAGATTTATGTATATGGCTGTAGATTACGCAACCGAAATTGGATATACGGGACAGTTTTTAATTGAACCTAAACCTAAAGAGCCTACGACACATCAGTATGATACCGATGCAGCAACAACTATTTCATTTTTAAGACAATACGGATTAGATAAATACTTCAAACTTAATCTAGAAGCTAACCATGCAACGTTAGCTGGGCATACATTTGAACACGAATTACGAGTAGCTAGAGTACAAGGCTTATTAGGATCAGTGGATGCAAACCAAGGTGACCCTCTTTTAGGCTGGGATACAGATGAATTCCCAACGGATTTATATTCTACAACGCTAGCAATGTATGAAATCCTGCAAAATGGAGGGCTGGGCAGCGGAGGATTAAACTTTGATGCCAAAGTACGCAGAGGTTCTTTTGAACAAGACGATTTACTTTATGCTCATGTAGCAGGAATGGATGCGTTTGCTCGAGGATTGAAAGTAGCGCATAAATTAGTAGAAGATCGTGTTTTCGAAAATGTTATCAACGAGCGCTACAGCAGTTTTAAAGAGGGAATTGGGCTTGAGATTGTGGAAGGAAAAGCTAACTTCCATACACTGGAGCAGTACGCGTTTAAAAATCCGAATATTGTGAATAAATCAGGAAGACAAGAACGATTAAAGGCTATTTTAAATCAATATATTTTGGAAGTTTAAAGGACAAACGAGAGTAGAAACAATTTCTACTCTCGTTTATAAACACGGAGGTATCAAGATGAAATATGTAATTGGAATTGATCTAGGAACAAGCGCCGTAAAAACGGTTTTAGTTGATACAAAAGGCGAGATTTGCGCTGTGGTTTCTAAAAATTATCCTCTCCTTCATGAAAAAACAGGGTATAGCGAACAGAATCCAGAAGAATGGGTTCAGCAGACGGCTAGTGCTTTAAATGAATTAATTGCTAACGCTAATATAAAACCCGAAGATATAGAAGGAATTAGTTATTCTGGACAGATGCATGGCCTTGTGCTGTTGGATGAAAACTATAACCTATTACGTAATGCCATTTTGTGGAATGACACAAGAACAACAGAACAATGTCAT
This sequence comes from Priestia sp. MDV22-iso46, assembly GCF_058629175.1. Lineage (NCBI taxonomy): Bacteria > Bacillati > Bacillota > Bacilli > Caryophanales > Bacillaceae > Priestia > Priestia sp. MDV22-iso46. The sequence goes on along the minus strand of NZ_JBZVWT010000001.1, from coordinate 1,103,875 downwards.
CATCTCTATAAAGTGATTGGAGAAAAACGTCTTTTAGAAATAACAAAAAACCAGGCTTTAGAAGGATTTACTCTTCCTAAGTTATTGTGGGTAAAAGAGTATGAACCGGAGATATTTGAAAAAACAGCTGTATTTATGTTGCCCAAAGACTATTTGCGTTTTAAGATGACTGGCTTTATTCATAGTGAATATTCAGATGCTGCCGGTACATTATTATTAAACATCAGCAAGAAAAAATGGGATGGTGAGCTTTGCCAATTAGTAGGAGTCAATATTAACCTTTGTCCGCCACTAGTCGAATCTAGTGAATGCATAGGCAATATTAGTGAATCGTTCTCTCAAAAAACGGGATTAGCTACTTCAACAAAAGTATTTGCAGGTGGAGCTGATAATGCTTGCGGAGCAATTGGCGCCGGCATTTTATCGCCAGGAGAAACACTGTGTAGCATTGGGACATCGGGGGTTGTTCTTTCTTATGAGGAACGAAACGATAGAGACTTTAATGGAAGAGTCCATTATTTTAATCATGGAAAAGAAAATGCCTTTTATACGATGGGCGTTACGCTATCTGCGGGTCACAGTTTAAGCTGGTTTAAGGAGAATTTCGCAGAAAAAGACACGTTTGAAGAATTGTTGGCTGACCTAAAAAATGTACCAATTGGCTCAAACGGCCTTTTATTTACCCCTTACTTAGTTGGGGAACGTACACCGCATGCAGATGCTACGATTCGCGGAAGTTTTATAGGAATGGACGCTTCTCATAAAAAGAGCGACTTTACGCGAGCGGTTATTGAAGGTATTACGTTTTCATTAAATGAATCAATTGAAATCTTTCGAGAAAACGGAAAGGAAATTACGTCTATTGTATCAATTGGCGGAGGAGCAAAAAATGATCATTGGCTTCAAATTCAAGCAGACGTTTTTAATGCAAAAATTGTAAAGTTATCTACTGAACAAGGCCCGGCGTTAGGAGCAGCCATGCTAGCAGCTTATGGCTGTGGCTGGTATAACTCATTGGAAGAGTGTGCAAACGTATTTATTACGTCTTCAAAAACATATTATCCTAACGCAGAACATGTACAAGTCTATAAACAGCTTTATGAATTATATAAAGAAGTCTACCTTCAAACAAACGACTTAAGTAAAAAGCTAGGCGAATTTAAAAGGAAGTAATAGGTTGCAAAACATGCAACCTTACTTTAAAAAGGAGCTTCATATGAAAGTAGCTGGTATCAATTGATTATGGTTGTATATCGATATACCTGACACAAAAGGAAGTATAGAAAATGCTGTAGTAAGATTTGATTCAATAGAAAAATACGTACATTAGAGGGGAGGATAAGAGCAGTTAGTAGAATGGACGAAGAAAATTTCTTTTGTGTTCCAAGGATTTGAAAACGCATTCAAATAAGTGGGAACTCAGTTAGAAATGGAACTTCTACTGTGACTCTTAACTGCTTTTAACAACGCATGAAACAAAATCGAAACTCATTATATATTTTTTCTATTACTTTAGTTGCCGCTATCGGAGGGTTACTGTTTGGATATGATACAGCTGTAATATCTGGAGCTGAAGAATCATTAAAGGTGTATCTTATTGACAGCTTAGGGTTAGGATCTTTAGCACATGGTGTTACTGTATCAAGTGCTTTAATAGGGTGTATTATTGGAGGATTGATCTCTGGTTATTTTGCCACAAAACTAGGACGCAAACAATCACTTATACTAGCAGCTATTCTTTTTATAGTCTCAGCGTTAGGTGCTTCTTATCCTGAGTTTTTATTTTTTACAAAAGGGGAACCGACACTCTCTTTGTTACTAGCTTTTAACTTCTACCGCATTATAGGTGGGATTGGTGTTGGCTTAGCATCAGCCATTTGTCCAATCTATATAGGAGAAATTGCACCGGCAGATATTCGCGGCAGATTGGTATCGTTCAATCAATTTATGATTATTTTTGGAATGTTAGTCGTTTACTTCGTGAACTGGGGTATTGCAAATGGGGAAACCTTAGAATGGATTAATGATGTAGGGTGGAGATACATGTTTGCTTCAGGAGCTATTCCAGCTTTACTCTTTGCAGCACTCTTGTTTTTAGTTCCTGAAACGCCTCGCTACTTAGCTACACAGAATCAAGATCAAAAAGCTTTAGCCATACTAACTAAAATTAATGGATCTTCAGAGGCGAAATCAATTTTAGACGATATTAAACAAACAATTTCTACCAATGTTTCGTCTGAAAAATTATTGGCATATGGAAAATTAGTTATCGTTGTAGGTATACTGCTTTCTGTATTTCAACAGTTTGTAGGAATCAATGTAGCTCTATATTATGCTCCACGTATTTTTGAAAGCATGGGAGCAGCTAAAGGTTCTTCTATGCTGCAAACCATTATTATGGGATTAGTAAACGTTATTTTTACAGTAATTGCAATTTTGACGGTCGATCGTTTAGGAAGAAAACCTTTATTAATAACAGGGTCTATCGGAATGACCATTGGAATGTTCGGTGTAGCAAGCATGGCTTTTTCAAACATCATTGGTATAGGGACGCTTGTATTTATCATTATTTATACAGCTTCCTTTATGATGTCATGGGGACCAATTTGTTGGGTGCTCATTTCAGAGATTTTTCCTAATAAAATTAGAGGTCGTGCTGTAGCTATTGCCGTAGCTGCTCAGTGGGCGGCTAACTATTTTATTTCCTCTACATATCCTGTGATGATGGAATATAGCGGAGGATTAACATATGGTTTTTACGGTTTAATGAGTGTACTTTCTGCTTTATTTGTATGGAAATTTATCCCTGAAACAAAAGGTAGAACTCTTGAACAAATGGAAAATATGTGGAGAAAAAAACAAGGGGCTTCAAAGAGTAAGAAGGCCATATAACCATTGAGCTTTTGCTTAGAGGAAAGATGAATATAAAACTTTCAAAAACACCTAAACTATCTTTAGGTGTTTTTAACATGTAATCTTTATGAAGAAAGTGGATAGCTTTTTTAAAAGATATTGCTATAGTCATAAGTCTCTTTGAAAATAGAAATATAGTTTTCTTTATGAGGAGTGTTTCATCGTAAATATAAATAACGGTGCAATGAATTTACAAAAAATCTGGGGGCATCCGCTATATACGGAATATCCTAAAGAATTAAAGTATGATCATGCTTCATGGGTTCCCGCGTATCAAAATCAGAAAATGATTGATTGGATGTTTCAGTAGGTCAAACAAGCAAATCAGTAAGTGTTAAAGCTCAATACTTCATCTAGTACTTATAAAAAACTCTTTCAGTTAATAAAAACTGGAAGAGTTTTTTCTTTTATTAGGCCAGTCACAAGGCACCTTTTATTCCCTACATTTACCCAAATATGTGACGAAATTATGGTAAAGGTATTTAAAATAGATAAAAACCGATTTAAGTGTGATAAATATCACACCCTTTAACAACACAACATGATAATTTTTTAGGAGTAAGCAATATGTCATGACAAACTTCAATATGTTAGGAGGTTTTTAGCCTTTTGATCTGTTGAGATGCATCTCTAATATGAACGTTTATATACCATTATTATGTACAGAGATTTAGAGGAAGGGAGCCTGAGCTTAGGTGAGAAAGCAAAAATCAATGCATATTAGCAAGTTAATGATTCTCTCCGTATTCATCACAATTTTTTTAGCAGGCTGTGATAGTCGTTATTTGATTTTAAATCCGCAGGGGGCGGTGGCCCAAAAAGAATACCAGTTAATTATTTTTTCCATAATTTTATGCGCAATTGTTGTTATTCCTGTGTTAGGCCTGCTTGTATATATCGTTTTACGCTACCGTGATAAGCCTGAAAACAAGGCTCCGTATCGACCAGACTGGGACGATAGTAAGCGTCTGGAATTTATTTGGTGGGTCATTCCTATTATTATTATTGGCATTTTAGGTTTTGCTACGGCCAGAACAACGTATGACTTAGTGGATCCGCCGGAAAAAGATGTAAAGCCACTAACGATTGAAGTAACGTCTCTTGATTGGAAATGGTTATTTCAATATCCGGATCAAGATATTGCGACAGTCAACTATGTTGAAATTCCAAAAGATGTGCCCGTTCAATTCGTGCTAACGTCAGATGCACCTATGAATTCTTTTTGGGTACCGGAGCTGGGAGGACAATTATATACCATGCCGGGAATGGCAATGGGATTGTGGCTGCAAGCTGATCACAAGGGAGAATATTTTGGTTCAGGCGCTAATTTTACGGGTGAAGGATTTGCTCATATGAATTTTAAAGTTAAATCTACATCGACAAAAGAATTTAATCAGTGGGTAAAACAAGTGAAAGAAACCGCACCAGCTTTAACAAAAGCTGATTATAACAGTCTTGCCAAACAAGGTCTTTCCTTGGAAAAATCGTATTCTACTATTCCTAAAGGTTTATTCCAAAAAATTGTCATTAAAAACGGCGGTCAATATTATAGTCAGCATCACCATATGAAAAACGAAGACATGAAGACCATGAATGTGGCTTCTGATGAACAAACACATACACAGCACGAGCACCAGGAAGGAGGAAAATAAGTTGTTAGACAAATTAAAAGATTTTTCATCTCGTTTTTTTGTGACAGGGGAGCCGATGATTTATGGAGCAGATGTCGCCATTTTGTTAACACTAGCCGGTATTATTTTTGTTCTTACGTATCTTAAAAAATGGAAGTGGCTATGGCGTGAATGGCTCACAACGGTGGATCATAAAAAAATTGGAATTATGTATATGCTTTCTTCATTATTAATGCTGTTTCGAGGCGGAGTAGATGCACTATTAATGCGTATTCAACTAGCATTCCCTCAGTGGCATTTTCTAGATTCTAATCATTACAACGAAATTTTCACTACGCACGGAACCATTATGATTCTATTTATGGCAATGCCGCTTATGTTTGCGTTCTTTAACATTGTTGTACCGCTTCAAATTGGAGCAAGAGATGTCGCCTATCCTTTTATAAACGCGGTAAGCTTTTGGCTATTTTTCTTTGGCGCCATGCTTTTCAATTTGTCGTTCGTAATCGGCGGCTCGCCAGATGCAGGATGGTTGAGTTATCCGCCGCTTTCTGGCATGCAGTTCAGTCCTGGACCAGGTCAAGATTTTTATATTTGGGGTATTCAAATATCAGGTATTGGCAGCTTGGCTTCCGGAATTAATTTTATTATGACTATTTTAAAAATGCGTGCGCCGGGCATGAAACTTATGCATATGCCGCTATTCACGTGGTCCGTTCTAGCAAGCTGTATTATTATCATTTTCGCGTTTCCTGTATTAACCGTAACGCTTGCTTTATTGTTTATTGACCGCTTCTTTGACGGACACTTATTTACTATGACCGGCGGAGGAAATCCGATGATGTACATTAACTTAATTTGGATGTGGGGACATCCTGAAGTGTATATTGTTGTACTTCCTGCATTCGGTATTTTTTCTGAAATCGTTGCCACGTTTTCTCAAAAGAAGATATTTGGCTATAAGTCTATGGTTTTTTCAATGATGATTATTAGCGTTCTATCGTATTTCACATGGGTGCATCATTTCTTTACGATGGGTGCAGGCGCTAATGTGAATGTGTTTTTTGCTATTACGACGATGGCTATCGGAATTCCAACGGGTGTTAAAGTGTTCAACTGGTTATTTACGATGTTCCGCGGCCGTATTCAAATGACGCAGCCAATGCTATGGACAATTGCTTTTATCCCGTGCTTTGTTGTGGGAGGAGCAACGGGTGTTATGCTTTCAGCAGCTCCCGCAGACTATCAGTATCATAATAGCTACTTTTTAGTTGCACACTTTCACCAAGTGTTAATTGGAGGCGTTGTATTCGGCTTTTTTGCAGGTTTGTACTATTGGTGGCCAAAAATGTTTGGCTTTAAACTAAATGACCGTCTTGGTAAATGGGCGTTTTGGACGTGGAATATTGGTTTTTATGTATGCTTCATGCCTCAATACGCATTAGGGTTTATGGGAATGACGCGCCGTATTTATACGTACGACTTTGACATGGGATGGGGACCGCTGAACGTTATCTCTACAGTCGGAGCTTTCTTTATGGGCATAGGGTTTATCTTTCAAGCATGGCAGATTCTTCATGGCATTAAGTACGGAGAACGAGATGTAACAGGGGATCCTTGGAATGGACGTACATTAGAATGGTCCATTCCTTCACCGCCGCCGCACTACAATTTTGCAGTGATTCCAACAGTAACGGGGCAAGATGCGTGGTGGGCAATAAAAGAAGAAAGAAAAAAGAAAAAAGCGAAGGAAACAGCTGCTTTTTCTCCGATTCATATGCCTAAGAATTCAGGTATTCCATTTATCATGGCGGTTTTCTGGTTCATTGCTGGTTTTGGCTTAACGTTCCACTGGGTGTGGATGGCGATATTCGGTTTGACAGGAGTCGGAGCTTGTTTACTAGCTCGTTCTTTTCAATACAACTCGGACTATTATATTCCGGTGGACGAAATTCGACATACAGAAGATTCAGTAGGGAGGGTTGGCTGACATGGCTTATGCGACAGCGCACCACGAAGAACATCATGACGAACATGATGAAGGAATCACAGTTATGGGTTTTTGGCTTTTCCTCGTAACGGACTGCATCTTATTTGGAGCGTTATTTGCGACCTATGCCGTTCTTGTTAATCATACTGCGGGTGGCCTTACAGGAAAGGAATTTTTTGAAGTTCCAGGATTTGTTTCTGAAACGTTTATCTTATTAACGAGCAGCTTTACGAGCGGATTAGCTGTGCTGAGCATGCACAAGGGAAAAATAAAGCCTTTAATTGGCTGGCTAATCGTAACGCTGCTTTTAGGTATGTGCTTTGTTGGCCTTGAAATTCATGAATTTCAAACAATGGTTCATGAAGGAGCAACCATTTCCACCAGCGCATTTTTTACAGCTTTCTATACGCTAGTTAGTACGCACGGGCTGCACGTTTCTGTCGGCATCATTTGGATGATTTCAATTACAATCCAATTAAAACGATACGGAATTACTTCTGTAACAAAGCGAAAAGTGACGATTATCAGCTTATACTGGCATTTTCTTGATGCTGTCTGGATCTTCCTTTACACGGTTGTGTATTTAATGGGGGTGATGTAGATGGAGAACCATGGGTCGTTAAAAGCTTATACAATAGGATTTATTTTCTCGATTATTTTAACCGTTATTCCTCTGATGCTCGTATTAAACCATGTATTTGCTAAAAATATATTACTAGCTAGTATTCTAGGAATGGCCGTGCTTCAATTTTTCATTCAACTGTTTTTCTTCATGCATATTAAAGACGGAGAGAAGCCCCGTTATAATGTGATGGCTTTAATACTTGGAATCGTTTTTGTTATTACGATTGTAGCAGGGTCGATTTGGATAATGACTTTTAACTCTCAAGTTCAATAAAAATGGAGCCGTGCACTACACACGGCTCCATTTTTATTAATTTCTCTACCTTGTGATAAAAATCACATACTTTCGTTTGCGTAAGAAGTAAAATAAAAGTGTAGCAAGGAAAGTTCTTTATAAACGAAAGACAAAGGAGAGATTATGATGAATATGGCTTATCGTAACATCCTCGTAGCAGTAGACGGTTCTGTAGAAGCAGAGTGGGCATTCAAAAAAGCAGTTAACAGTGCGAAAAAAAATAACGCTCATTTGATAGTTTGTCACGTTATCGACATACAGGCGTTAAGTCCATCACCTTATGCATTCTATACGGATACACGCTTTCAAGATGCAGAGAAATTTGCTGAAGAACTTTTGACCAACTATAGCAACCTAGCCATCAAAGCTGGAGTAACGAAAGTCGAGACATTAATTGAACACGGCTCCCCTAAAACAAAAATATCTAAAAAAATTGCTCCCGATAAGCACGTTGATTTAATTGTATGCGGTGCGACGGGGTTAAACGCCGTAGAGCGCATTTTAATCGGAAGCGTATCTCAACATATTTTACGCTATGCCAAATGTGATGTGTTAATCGTTCGCACTCCTAAAGAAGCCGAAGAAGAATCAAAGCCTTTACAAGTGGAACTAACAGAGTAGCAGGACAGAAGAGAAAGAAAGCTTATTGTTCACAGCAAAATACAAAGCTCTCACCATTTATTTAAAGAGGGGGGATAAATGTATTTTAGTTGAAAGAAGATCCGAACGAGGAATCGAATTCTTAATAGAGAATTCGACTCGTTGGGATTTTTTTATTGTGATGGTGAACGTAGGTTTCATGTATGCAGCTGTTTTTAGCTGTTGATTGAAGGGGAAGGGTAATGAAAGAAAAGTGAGGATAATAGAGCACATCAAACATGTTTACTAAAGAAGAGGACGGGAAGAACAAGTATATAGAAAACTTTTCCTTAGTTGGTTAAGGTTGATTTATAAAGGAGTGACGAATATGTCAAAACTAAATAATCCATTAACTCAATATTTCCATGAAGACTATCCAAAACAGTATCAAGAACCGCCCGGTGTACAGAAAGAAATGAACGTCATCCCGGACTGCGGGGAAAACAGTTACATAGGTGCAGGTAAATTAAAAGGCAGAAAAGCTCTTGTGACGGGTGGAGATTCAGGTATTGGCCGGGCAGCAGCGATCGCTTACGCAAGAGAAGGTGCAGACGTTGCGCTTAATTACTTGCCACAAGAGCAAGCAGATGCAGAAGAAGTACAAAAGCTTATTGAAGCAGAAGGAAGAAAAGCCGTTCTCATACCTGGTGATGTAGGCGAAGAATCTTTTTGCAAAGAGCTAGTAGAAAAAGCTTATAAAGAATTAGATGGTTTAGATGTTCTAGCGCTCGTAGCTGGCAAACAGCAGGCAGTAGAAGATATTGCTGATTTAGAAACGGACCAACTGCGCAAAACCTTTGAAGTAAATGTATTCTCTTTATATTGGACCGTAAAAGCAGCGCTGCCTTATTTACCGGCAGGTGCTTCTATTATTACAACAAGTTCTGTACAAGGCTATAGCCCAAGTCCTAATTTATTAGACTATGCAGCTACAAAGTTTGCCATTAACGGATTCACTCGCGGACTAGCCAAGCAATTAGCCCCAAAAGGTATTCGCGTCAACTCCGTTGCTCCAGGACCTATCTGGACGCCGCTGCAAATCTCTGGAGGGCAGCCAAGCGACGCTATTCCAGGCTTTGGACAAGATACACCTTTGCAGCGTGCTGGTCAGCCGGTAGAGTTAGCAAATGTATACGTATTTTTAGCTTCAACGGATGCAAGCTACGTAACAGCTCAAGTTTACGGGATTACAGGCGGGATAGAACTAGCTTAACTCAAAAAAAACACGTGCAGTTATGAACTGCACGTGTTTTTTTGGTTTTATCGTCTTTTACCTTTTAAAGTCTGTACACAAATGTAGCTAAGCGTAGCGAATAACGCTGTAATAAATGCCGAGTGAGACAGTGTAGCAAAGACATTTAAACGAGACATGACAACAAAGATACCGCTGAATATTTGAGCAATGGTTAAAGCAACCGCAATGATGGACGCGTAATAAATATCACGGCGGGTTTCTTTATACTGTTTGATGGCAGATACCATAATCCAAATGATAAGAACAAACAGCACAAGAGCAGCAAAGCGGTGGGCAAAATGAATACCTGTTGTTCCTGAAAGTTTTGGAATAAGCGTATTGCCATAACAAGCAGGAAAGCTTGTACATGCTAAGCTTGCACCTTTGTGACGTACATATGCCCCTAAATAAATATCGCAGTAAGTAAACAGAAGCGTAAACCATGCGAGCCATTTAAATTTGCCTGTAACCGCTCCTTTAATAAAATGATCCGAACGGTCCTTTTGAATAACAAACATTGAAAGTAAAAATACGCCGGTAAACGCAATAAGCGAAAGACCGAAATGAAGCGCTAGCGCTTCAGCTGACTGAGGCCAAATAACTGCAGAAGCCCCGAGTAATGACTCAATAACGATAAATGCAATACTCATAATCGCTAAAATTTTCACTTCACGGTTTCTGCGGTAACGAATCCAAGCCCAAATAGAAAATGCTAAAACGAGAAGACCTGCAAATGCGGTAATCAAACGATGCGTATATTCAATCATTGTTGCTACCGCGTATTCGGGTATTAACTGCCCGTTACACAGCGGCCACTCGTTTCCACATCCTAATCCAGATCCTGTGGTTGTGACCAGACTGCCGGCAATCATTAAAATAAACATAACAATCGTTGTAAATATAGCTGTTATTTTAAATAAATTTCTCATACGTTGACTCCCTTTGCTGAGTTACTAATTATGACTATAGATTTGATGAATACGATAGTCAAGTAGTAGAGCGTAATTAACAAATAACTGTCACAAACTCGCACATGTTTACCTTAAAATTTATGTCAGAAAAGCTTTCTTCCTTAAACTTTGTAATGGTTTTTTCCCTTTAAACGATGTAAATATGCTTCCATACATAAGATATAAAAAATTATATTAGTGATTTTATACAATTTGCAAAAAAAACTTTAGAGAGAATGGAGATACAATCATATTCCAAAAGTGATAATATAAATATAAATTAAATGATGTTATAAAACCTATCATTTTGTGTTAGGTATAAAATAAACTTTTATCACGGAGAAACTTTATTGAAAGGAGAGATAACAATGAGCTTAGAAGCTTTAAATAAAAGAGTAGAAACCGATCTTTCTTACCTTTCCTTCAGGAAACCAACAGAGGTGCAGCCAATTATCCCTAAGAGCGGACACGTATACGATGTAATCATTATTGGAGGAGGTCAAAGCGGTTTAGGAACGGCCTTTGGCTTGCTGCGAGAACGCGTGTCGAATATTCTTGTTATTGATGAAAACCGTGCGGGTTTAGAAGGTCCGTGGGAAACGTACGCGCGAATGATTACGCTAAGAACGCCCAAAAACTTAACGTCTATCGATTTAGGTATGCCTTCACTTACGTTTCAAGCGTGGTGGGAAGCACAATTCGGCTCAGAAGGCTGGGAAGCTCTTGACAAAATCCCAAGAGGAGACTGGATGAATTATTTGCGCTGGTACCGGAACATTCTTAACCTTCCTGTGGCAAATGAAATAAAATTAACGTTAATTGAGCCTGCAGAAACAGGTATCCATCGCTTGCATATTGAAGGGAATGGAGCCGTGTGTCCTACACTGATGGCACGTAAAGTTATACTAGCTACAGGAATTCAAGGAGGAGGAGAATGGCATGTTCCACCTATGATTTCTGAAAAATTGCCGCCTCATCTTTATTCTCACACTTCACAAACCATTGATTTTACTACGTTGCAGAACAAAAAAGTAGCTGTTTTAGGAGGAGGAGCTTCCGCGTTTGATAACGCCAACTATGCGCTTTCTGAAGGGGTTGCTGAAGCTCATGTATTTGTTCGACGAAAAGAACTTCCCCGTATTAATCCAATCAGACAAATGGAAGCTTCAGGAATGATTGAACGTTTCCATGCTCTATCAGATGCTGAAAAATATGAAGTGATGGCTCATTTTTTCGAATACAATCAGCCGCCTACGAATGATACATTTGGACGCGCTTCCTCATGGCCAGGTTTTCATTTGCACGTACATGCCCCATGGCTCAACGTCGAGAAAAAACACGACAAAGCAGTTGTAACCACTCCTCAGGGAACGTTTACGTTTGACTATTTAATTATTAGCACCGGACTTCTAACAGATCCGGCTCTGCGTCCAGAATTGCAACTTGTTGAAAAACACATCGCCCGCTGGAACGATCATTACAAAGCACCGCATGAAATTGCCAACCCAGTATTGGATGCCCATCCTTACCTTAGTAACGGCTTTGCTTTTTTAAGTCGTAATAGGGAAGGTCAAAAAATGGTATATGGCCTTTTTGCTTTTAATTATTCCGCTTTAATTAGCTGTGGAATTTCTGCATCCGCTCTTTCAGGGCTAAAATATGCGATACCAAAGCTCGTCTCAGAAGTCGCCAATCAGCTTTTTATTGATAATCGCCATGAGAATTTAACCAATTTCTTTGACTATGATGAGCCTGAATTTGTCGGCAGCTGGTCAAAGGACAATAATCAAGCGAAAACAATATAGCAAAAACATATTTTTAACAATGAAAAAGGTGAAGCATATGGAGCCGATCTCTAAAAAGAAGATAGCTACTTTGTATACTCAAATTAGCCAAGAAATTTTTAATGTAGGCGTGAATACTCAAAAAATAGATATTATTGATAATAAAATTCTTATACTAGCTCAATCAAAAAGAATGCCGGCACTAGAAGCACTTAGTGAAGAATATAGAGAATTAGTGATGTCTCTTGATGCCGCTTTGTCGACTAAATATAAAAAAATGCTAAAGCAAAAAGTGGAGCTTTTATTTGATATCCAGGTCACTTCTTTATTTAGAGACTATGATCCTGTTACGGAGAATTCTTGTACGGTTATTTGCTTTAAATAACTTCTCTATATAAATTGCAAAACGTTCGATGAAATCGTTTGTTGTGCAAAACACGTAAAAGACGGATGCTTATCTTCTGTTTACAGAAGCAAAGAGCCGTGAAGATAGAAGGATTCCCTTCTGTTTTCACGGCTCTTTTTATAGATATTTTCATAAAAAAGAGAGGGGAAATGGTTAAAAACACACTGTTTTATAGAGGAGTTGTAAAAGCGAGTTAAAAGAAGATGAATCGAAAATTAAAGGAGTGAAAAGCAAGTGGCGATAAATGAAAAAGTTGAAACTCAGCATATGGAACTAATAAAAAAATCAGCACCTAACCCTTCATGGTTGGATAAGCTGTTTCATTTAACCGAACGCAAAACAGATGTAAAAACAGAAATTCTTGCTGGAATTACTACTTTTGTGACGATGAGCTATATTATCTTTGTTAATCCGACGATTTTAGCAGATGCAGGCATTCCAAAAGAAGCGGCAATTGCGGCGACGATTTTTGCCACTGTCTTTGCAACTCTTTTGTTTGCATTATGGGCGAACATGCCTATTGCAGTAGCACCAGGAATGGGGCTAAACGCTTTTTTTACGTATACAGTGGTATTGGGTGAAGGGTTAACGTGGCAAACAGGTTTAGGAGCCGTATTTATTTCAGGGGTTGTATTTTTTATTTTAACCATAACAGGCTTACGCAAGAAGATTATTGAAGGGATACCCGCTATTTTAAAAAGTGCTATTTCTGTTGGAATCGGTCTATTTATTGCTTTTATCGGTTTTAAGCAAGCAGGAATTATTGTAAGCAACAAAGAAAATTTAGTAGCCCTTGGTCAGCTTACAAAACCGGGCCCATTACTTGCTTTATTAGGTTTTATCGCGGTAACTGTATTAACTGCTCGAAAAATTAAAGGAGCTGCCCTGATTAGCATTTTGCTAGTATCAATTGCCGGGATGATGCTGGGCATAGTAGAAGCACCAAAAAGCATCAGCAGCGTGGTGTCGTTTTCAATGCCGAGCATATCGGAAACTTTTTTACAAATGGATATTAAATCTGCTCTTCATTACGGTCTTTTCTCTATTATTTTTTCATTTACACTTGTGGAGCTATTTGATAATTTAGGATCGATGATTGGATTATCTAAAAAAGCTGGATTAATGGATGAAAAAGGAAAAATCAAAGGGTTAGATAAAGCGCTTATGGCAGATTCTCTTGCGACTGTAGCCAGTGCTGCTATGGGATCTACCGCAATGAACGCGTATGTAGAAAATGCTGCGGGAATTGCAGAAGGAGGCAAAACGGGCCTTAAAGCACTGGTCGTTGCCATGTTGTTTTTAGTGAGCATTTTATTTACGCCATTAATTAGCATTATTCCTGCTTTTGCTACAGCGCCTATTTTAATTATGGTTGGAGCTCTCATGTTAACAGAAATCAAAAACATTCCTTTAGACGAGATAACAGATGCTGTGCCTGCTTTTTGTACCATCATTTTGATGCCGTTAACGTTTAGTATCGGCGAAGGCTTAGCGCTAGGGTTTTTATCTTATACATTCGTTAAATTGTTAGCCGGCAGGGCAAAGGAAATTCACTGGATTATGTACATCATTAGCGCCGCTTTTATTATCAACTTCGTCTGGGCTGCTTGAGGCATGTATTTACAGTAAAAAAGACTTCTCAGCTGAGAAGTCTTTTTTACTGTTCGCGTAGATTTTAATTTTTCTTCCCTTACAGAAATAAAAGATAGCGAAGGAAAATATATAACGTTGAAATTAAAAGAGATACGAGCGTGATTGGAGCTCCAATTTTCAAAAAATCCATAAACGAAAATTTATGTCCTTTTTTTACAGCCATGCCAGCTACAATTACATTGGCAGACGCTCCAATTAACGTACCATTTCCTCCCAAACATGCTCCTAGAGCCAGTGACCACCATAGTACACTGATTTGAGCAGAATCAGGGCTCATTCCCATTCCATGAGCCATATCTTGAATAAGTGGAATCATTGTAGCAACAAAAGGAATGTTGTCAATAACAGCTGAAGCAATTCCGCTAATCCACAAAATGAGATAAGCTGACAGTGCGATATTACCGTCTGTAACGTTTAACGCGCCTGCAGCCAGCTTTTTAATGATGCCTACATCGATTAATCCCCCGACAAGAATAAACAAACCAGCAAAGAAAATAATGGTTGTCCATTCAACAGAATCAAACGCACTTTCTACTTCATCATGAGTTCTTAATCCAATTACCAATAATACAGCTGCACCTGTAATAGCTACCATAGCGGCATCAATATGTAAAACGGAATGCAGGGTAAAACCTAGAATCGTTAAGACTAATACAGTTAACGATTTTTTCATTAAAACGGAATCTTGAATATAATCTTTTTCATTTAAACTCATTAGCTCTTGCTTTTTACTATCTTCTACTTTTAACTTTTTACGATAGATAAGAACAAGAATCCCCAGCGTAACAACACCGATAATCAGTACTGCAGGAGTTAAATTTAATAAAAAAGCATTAAAATCAAGGTGAGGGTTCGCTGCCCCAATCATAATATTAGGCGGGTCGCCTATTAAAGTTGCCGTTCCTCCAATATTTGAAAACAGCACTTCTGATATAAGAAAGGGAAAAGGATTAATATTCAAAATAGTAGTGATGGAAAATGTAACGGGAACAATTAATAACACGGTTGTTACGTTGTCTAAAAATGCTGATCCGACGCCTGTTAAGATTGATAAAATAACTAGAATTCGAACAGGATCACCTTTAGCGATTTTAGCAGACTTGATGGCTGCGTATTGAAACACGCCTGTTTTGTTTGTAATGCCGACTAAAATCATCATACCCATAAGAAGGACAATCGTTTCCCACTGAATGTGTTCCATAATGGCCTTATTAAAGTCAACAATACCTAACAAAATCATCAATATAGCACCTAAAAGAGCTGCCGAAGCGCGATTGATCTTTTCGGTCATAATCAAAAAATATGTAATGATAAATATAATAATGGCTGCGTATACATGAAAACTTGTAATGTGTTGAATTGCATTGTGCATAACAGTAACCTGGCGATATATCATCTAGACATCACGAAGTGTAGATGACAAAAACTTTGGATGTTTTCCAGGTTTTCACCTCATCTTTCATCGTTTAATTTACATCCAACTTTACGGTAAAACTTCTATAAAGCCTGTTTTGCTTTAACCAACCTCCTTTAGGAGCTTTAGTATTCTTCAAAATGAAGACGATTCCTTCAGCATTATATCATATTTATATAAAAGCTTTCTTGTTGATTATTCAATGCGATTTTCATCTCGCACGCTTATTATGCACCTTAAATTCAGTTTACATAATTGTTTCCTCTAAGATTGGACAAAGTTAGACAAAGTTGGAACAGTGTCCAATTTTGTCTAACTTTATGAGGCCAAATACAACAATAGATTGCTAGTATGAAGCGATTTTACTATTGGCACGGTACTTGCAATAGTAGTTAAGTGAAGTTTGATAATCAAATGAGGAGGCTTACCATAATGAAAACTGCTCAAAACAAAACAGAAAAGCTTACGAAAGAAAAAGCCAGCTGGATGTATCAGAAAATGGTAGAAATTCGAAAGTTTGAAGATGAAGTACATCAAATTTTCGCAAAAGGGGTACTGCCTGGTTTTGTTCATCTGTATGCAGGTGAAGAAGCGGTAGCGGTTGGAATGTGCGCTCATCTTAATGACAGTGACAGTATTACGAGCACTCATCGCGGACACGGCCATTGTATTGCTAAAGGCGGCGATTTAGATGGCATGATGGCGGAGCTTTTTGGAAAGGTAACGGGGTTAGGCAAAGGAAAAGGCGGATCCATGCATATCGCGGATTTAGATAAAGGAATTTTAGGAGCAAATGGAATTGTAGGAGGAGGATTTCCGCTTGCATGCGGTTCTGCTTTAACTGCTAAGTATAAAAAGACAAAAGATGTAAGCGTTTGCTTTTTTGGAGACGGAGCAGGCAATGAAGGGACGTTTCATGAAGGAATTAACTTAGCAGCCATTTGGAAACTGCCGGTTGTTTTTGTTGCTGAAAATAATGGCTACGGAGAGGCAACTCCATTTTCTTATGCTTCGAGCTGCAGTGCGATTGCAGACCGTGCCGCATCTTATAACATTCCAGGGGTAAGGGTAGATGGGAAAGATGTGATGGCAGTTTATGAAGCAGCTGCAGAAGCTATTCAACGAGCCCGCAGAGGGGAAGGTCCAACGTTAATTGAATGTGTAACGTATCGAAATTACGGACATTTTGAAGGTGACGCACAAACGTATAAATCAGGAAATGAAAAGAAAGAACATCTCCAGGAAAAAGATGCTATCGCTCTTTTTGAAAATTACTTGCTTTCAGAACAAGTAGTAACAGAACAAGAGCTTAGAGATATTGATGGTGAAGTAGAAAAAGCAGTAAAACGCGCAGTTGAGCTAGCAGAAACAAGCGATTATCCTGATGCTTCGGAACTATTAACGGATGTTTATGTATCTTATTAATTAAAGGGGGAAAAGAAAATGACTAGAAAATTAAGCATGTCTGAAGCTATTAACGAAGCTATGAAACTAGCGATGCGAAAAGATGAGAATGTGGTTCTTTTGGGAGAAGACGTAGCTGGCGGAGCGGAAATTGACCACCTGCAAGATGATGAGGCGTGGGGCGGGGTCCTTGGAGTTACGAAGGGACTTGTACAAGAATTTGGACGTGAACGAATTCTTGATACGCCTATTTCAGAAGCAGCTTATATAGGAGCTGCAATGGGAGCGGCAGCCACAGGGTTAAGGCCGGTTGCAGAATTAATGTTTAATGACTTTATTGGCTGCTGTTTAGATCAAGTGCTGAATCAAGGCGCAAAATTTAGATACATGTTTGGAGGAAAAGCTGAAGTGCCCGTCACGATTCGGACAACCCATGGAGCTGGATTTAGGGCTGCAGCTCAGCATTCTCAGAGCTTGTACGCCTTATTTACTAGCATTCCTGGCATTAAAGTAGTAGTGCCTTCTAACCCTTACGATGCAAAAGGGTTATTGTTAGCAGCAATCGAAGACAATGATCCGGTTATCTTTTTTGAAGACAAAACATTGTACAACATGAAAGGAGAGGTTCCTGAAGGCTACTATACGATTCCGTTAGGGAAAGCTGACGTGAAACGCGAAGGAACAGATTTAACCATTGTAGCAATTGGAAAACAAGTAAATACTGCACTTGCGGCAGCAGATCAATTATCTCACAAGGGAATTGACGTAGAAGTAGTCGATCCGCGAAGTTTATCACCTTTTGACGAAGAGACCATTCTTTCGTCTGTAGAAAAAACGAATCGATTAATTGTCATTGACGAAGCCAATCCAAGATGCAGCATCGCAACAGATATTGCTGCGCTAGTTGCTGATAAAGGATTTGACATGCTTGATGCACCTATTAAACGAATTACAGCACCACATACACCTGTGCCGTTTTCGCCTCCATTAGAAGATATTTATCTGCCGACACCACAAAAAGTAATTGAAGTTGTATCGGAGTTACTAGGAGATAAATCGCTTCTAAGCATGTAATTAAAGAAAAGGAGGAGGAAGCAAATGGCTGCAGAGGTTGTAATGCCAAAACTAGGTATGGCAATGAAAGAAGGAACCGTTTCGACGTGGAACAAAAAAGTTGGAGACTCCGTTTCAAAAGGAGATATGATTGCAAGCATTAATTCTGAAAAAATCGAAATGGATATTGAAGCGCCGCAGGACGGTGTGATTCTTGATATTCTTGTACAAGAAGATGTAGGAGTGCCTCCTGGAACGATTATCTGTTATGTTGGAAAGCCAAACGAGCAGCTCACTGAGCAGAACCGTTCAGCAAATGAGCTGCAAGCGCCTAAAAACGAGGTAGCGGCTGCTATCTCTTTAGAAGAGCGACCAGCAAACACAGCTTCATCAAAAAAGAATAAAGAAACTGTCCGCATTTCACCAATTGCACGGAAAATAGCAGAATCTGAAAACATTAATATTGAAACGATTCAAGGCACAGGACCAAAAGGAAGAATCACCAAAGCAGATGTAGAGAAAGTGCTGGCGGAAAGAGCTTCAGAATCGAGTCCCCAAACGGTAGAAAGAGATAACCCCGCTATAAACAAAGAAACGCTTCCAGTAGCGGGCATGAGGAAAGTCATTGCAAGTCGAATGCATAACAGTTTATTAAACAGTGCCCAATTAACGATTAATATGAAAGCTGACGTGACGGATTTGCTGTCTCTTCAACGAGAAATTAAAGATGTGACCCAGCAACGCCATAAGGTGAAGATATCTCTAACTGATTTTATTGCTCGCGCTGTTGTTCTTTCACTTCAAGAACACAAACAAATGAACAGTGCCTATATTGATAACGAAATTCAACTCTATAACCATGTTCATCTTGGAATGGCCGTAGCTTTAGAAAATGGGTTAGTTGTTCCAGTTATGCAGCATGCTGAAAAGATGTCGTTAGTTGAATTAGCTACAGAGATCAAAACACGAGCAGCAGATGCTCGGCAAGGTCAGCTGAGCACTGATAGAATGCAAGGTTCTACATTCACTATTACTAATCTCGGTGCTTACGGAGTAGAGTATTTTACACCTGTATTAAACCCGCCTGAAACAGGAATTCTTGGTGTTGGAGCTACTGAAGATGTACCGATGTATAAAGGAGACGAATTACAAAAAAGAAACGTGCTGCCTTTAAGCCTGACGTTTGATCATCGCGTACTGGACGGAGCACCTGCAGCTAATTTCCTTGGAACTATTAAACAATACTTAGAACAGCCTATTTTACTACTCTTATAGAAAGGGGTGCATTCCGTGAAACCTTTAGTTGTGATTGGCGGCGGTCCAGCAGGATATGTGGCGGCAATCACTGCCGCTCGGCAAGGAAAACAAGTTACGTTAATCGAACAAAAAGATTTAGGTGGAACCTGTTTAAATGAGGGCTGTATGCCAACAAAGTCGCTATTAGCAAGCGCGGAAGCCTATGAGAAAATTAAGAAAGCTGAGCAATTCGGTATCACTATTCCTTTAGAACAAGTGAAAATTAACTGGGATGGCGTTCAGCATCATAAAACAACCATTGTTAAAAACTTGGTCAGGGGAATTGGCTATTTGATGAAAAAGAACAGTATTAAAGTCATAAAAGGAGAAGCTTCTTTTTTGACAAATCATCGTCTATCTGTGCGAAACGAAAATCACGTAGAAGAGATAGAGGCTGAACAGTTTATTATTGCTGCGGGTTCAGAACCTGCTAGCCTGCCATTTGCTCCTTTTGATGGAAAGTGGATCATTCACAGTAAACAAGCAATGTCGCTGCCTGCTATCCCTTCAACTCTTCTAATAGTAGGAGGGGGTGTAATTGGATGTGAATTTGCAAGCATTTACAGCCAAATGGGAACAACAGTAACGATTGTGGAAGCGGCAGATCAGCTGCTTCCTGGTGAAGATGCCGACATCGCATTTACGTTACAGGAAGAATTAGAGAAAAAAGGCGTAGCAATTTATACATCCTCTTCGTTAACAGAAATGCAGCCAGAAGATAAAACAGCTCTATTTAAACATAAAGAGGAGCTGCATGAACTGCAAGCTGAGTATGCATTAATTTCAATTGGAAGAAAACCTAGAGTGCTAGGTTTGGGTTTAGAACAGGTTGGCGTACATTTTTCAAAACAAGGAATTGATGTTAATGAGCATATGCAAACGAATATACCTAACATCTATGCTTGTGGAGATGTAGTTGGCGGAATTCAGCTTGCTCATGTAGCCTTTCATGAAGGCACAGTTGCTGCTTTACACGCATGCGGAAAAGATAAGAGCGTAAATTACCGAGCTGTACCTCGCTGCATTTATACTCACCCTGAAATTGCAAGTGTCGGTATGACAGAAAAGCAGGCTCGCAGCGAATACGGCGATATTCGCGTCGGAGAATTCTCGTTTACGGCAAACGGCAAAGCGATGATTGCCAATGAGTCCGTTGGAAAAGTGAAAGTAATCGTAGAACCGCAGTTTAATGAAATTATTGGGCTTTCCATTGTAGGTTCACATGCTACAGAATTAATTGGACAAGGAACCATTATGATGCACGGAGAGTTGACCACAGATATAATGGAAGACTTTATCGCTGCCCACCCTACATTATCTGAAGCCATTCACGAAGCTCTTTTGCAGTCGGCGGGTCAGGCCGTTCACTCCTGATTACGCAGGTGCCCAAGTTATTAAACTCTTTGAGGATGAAAAGTAAAAATGAATGATTCAAAAAGATAACTAGAGGATGAAGGAATCACGGAAGCGGTATAGGAGTTTTCCTGCATCCTCGTCTAGTTTCTTTATTAATTTTTACATAACGTAAGTTTAAGAATCTCTCTTTGGTAATGATAACGTTTTCTTTGTGATTTATAATAATGATAACAAGCCTTGATTTACTATATTCAATTAAGTTTATAGGGGAGAGGTAAGAAATGGAATCCACACTTTCTTTAAACACATGGAAGCGTTTTGTAAACGAAGGAGCACTTGAATCTTCAAGGTTAAACGACATTATTGTAAAGTCATGGCATCGTTGTAAAAGCGCAGATGTTAATCCTTACCTAGATAAAGGCAGATCGATTTTAAGAAATGAAGCCTTTCATTCTCGAAAACAAATGAACTCTTTATTTCTTGAGACGGCTTTGCCGCACTTAGAAAGAATCAGACAATCAGCGGCGGACTTAGGAATGGTTGTTTTATTAATTGACCCAGAAGGCTATATTTTATCTATTACAGGAAATAGACTTACACTGAATGAAGCAAGGAAAATTAATTTTGTGGAAGGTGCCTGTTGGACAGAAAAAGAAGTAGGCACAAATGCAATCGGTACGGCTCTGCAAACGGAAGAGCCCATTATGATAACGGGTACAGAACATTATTCAATTGCTTCGCATCAATGGAGCTGTTCGGCAGCTCCTGTTCGAAATGACGATGGAAATTTAATTGGGATTATTAATATTTCTTGTCCTGTAAACAGAGCTCACCCTTATACACTTGGAATGGTTACGTCCATTGCTTATACAATTGAGCGGGAGTTAAGCATTCGAATGCACAAAGACGAAATTGAGTTGGTTCACGCTTCTATGAATTTTGTTGATAGCAAACAGCTCTTGCTGCTTTGCAATTACAAAGAAGTGATTGTGGGAGCAAGCAAAACCGTTCGGGAATGTATACCAAAATGGTCAGGCCTGCAGTTAAATACGATTGTACAACAGGGATTTCGTATAGTGATGGAAGTGCCTGTCATTTCAAAAAGACACGGTCATTCTATTGGAAAGATTATTTATCTATCAGAAGAAGCGCACCATAACCAAACATCTACACAGATCCCTGCTCAATCATTTTCTTTTAAAGGAGAAGCAGGCATAAGCCGTTCCTTTCAGCAAACACTAGAAGAAATAAAGCATGCGGCTCCTACGGATACAACGGTCTATATTTTAGGGGAAACAGGTACTGGAAAAGAAGTAATAGCTCAAACAATTCATGAAAACAGCTCGCGTAAAAACGGGCCTTTTATTGCTCTTAATTGTGGTGCTATTCCGAAGGAACTTATGGAAAGTGAATTATTTGGCTATGTGGAAGGAGCGTTTACAGGAGCACGGCGTCAAGGATATCAAGGAAAGTTTGAGCAGGCTAATCACGGTACGATTTTTCTTGATGAAATAGGTGAACTTCCTCATTCTATGCAAGTTTCTTTGTTAAGAGTATTGCAAGAGCGCAAGGTAACGCCTGTTGGAAGCAATCAGGAAATTCCGGTAGACATCCGGATTATTACCGCTACTCATCGAGATCTTCGTCAACTTGTCAGTGAAGGGAAGTTTCGAGAAGATTTATATTACCGGCTTCACGTGTATCCCGTGCATGTTCCGCCTTTGCGAGAAAGGAAAGAAGATATTCCACATCTGATGCGCTACTTTTGTCAAAAGAATGCTTGGAATATGAATTTCTCCAAAGAGTTAGTAGATAAATTAATAGATTATCAGTGGCCCGGCAATATTCGAGAATTATTTAATGTACTTGAACGCTTGAAGATCTCGCTTAAAACAGAAACAGAAAAAGAGAGGATATTGAATTATTTAAGTTCTTTAAATCTTGGCGGTCAGAAGAGCATCTCCCACTTTGATACTTCACAAGAAATAGAAGAAAATGATTTTACGTCCTTACCCGCACTCACATTTCGTGAAAAAGTTCAAAAAGACTTAATGATGGATGCTTTACGTAAAACGCAGGGAAATGTGTCACTTGCCGCTAAGCTGTTAGATATACCAAGAAGTACATTTTATAACAGATTAAAAAGATTCAATTTGTAAGCAAAGAGTTTTTAGCTGTTTTAAATTTTTAAATAAGGATAGGAGCTGAGTAGAATGAAAGCATTAAGATGGCATGGCGTTAAAGATGTAAGGTTAGAACATATTGCAGAACCTACCGTCTCTCAAGGGAAAGTGAAAATTAAAGTAGAATGGTGTGGAATTTGCGGAAGTGATTTGCATGAGTACACGGCAGGACCCATTTTTATTCCTACAGAAGAACCCCATCCATTAAGTAAAGATAAAGCGCCGGTTGTGCTGGGGCATGAATTTTCTGGACAAGTTGTAGAAATCGGAGAAGGTATTACGAATGTAAAAGTCGGAGACAGAGTAGTGGTAGAACCTATCTATGCATGCGGAGAGTGTGAAAACTGTAAACAAGGAAAGTATAATCTTTGTAATAAAATGGGGTTTTATGGTCTTGCCGGAGGTGGCGGAGGTTTTTCTGAGTATGCCTCCATACCGGTAGAAATGATTCATAAAATACCGGAAGTGGTATCTTACGAGCAAGGAGCTCTCGTAGAGCCTTCAGCTGTGGCTCTTCATGCTGTGCGTCAAAGCAAACTAAAGGTAGGAGATAAAGCTGCCGTATTTGGGACGGGACCAATCGGTTTGTTAGTTATTGAAGCGTTAAAAGCATCGGGTGCATCTGAAATTTATGCGATCGAACTATCGGAACAGCGCAGACAGAAAGCTGAAGAACTTGGGGCGATTGTGATTAACCCGCAAGAATACGACCCCGTAGCAGAAGTACATAAGCGCACAGGTGGAGGTGTGGATGTTTCCTATGAAGTGACGGGTGTTCCCTTAGTTTTAACTCAAGCCATTAATTCTACCAAAAGTGGTGGGGAGACAATGATTGTTAGCATATTTGAAAAAGAAGCGTCCATTCATCCCCAAACAATCGTTTTACAAGAGCGTACAGTAACAGGTATTATTGGCTACCGCGATGTATTTCCAGCGGTTATTAGTTTAATGGCAAAAGGCTATTTTTCTGCTGATAAACTGGTGACAAAACGTATCAAGCTAGAGAATGTAATTGAAGAAGGTTTTGAGACATTGTTAAAAGAAAAAGAACAGGTGAAAATTTTGGTGAAAGCTGAATAAAAAAAGAGGGTGGGACAAAAGTATTTTAGACGAAGTAAAAAATGAACCATTGATCAAGATTTTTGATTAGTGGTTCATTTTTTTGTTAGGGTGAACGTAGGTTCGATTTGTTTAGGTCCTTCTAGCAGTTGATTGGAGGGCAAGACGAAGACTCCCGCGGAAAGCGAAGTCTTGCACGGAAATCAACTGACGTGTCACAAGCGGTTCAGCTCATGTATCCTATTTGTTCGTCTTTGGATTGGATTCATTTCGTTATGTCTCAACCTCTTTAAATTTAATAAGGTAAGTATGGTTATTTTATTATCAGATTATTCTGTACTATATACAGTATATTGTATACAATATATAATCTAATCATTATCTAATTAATAAAATCAGAGGTGATGAGTGAATGACAGACAAACAGTTTAGAAATGTACAAGACGGAACAAAAGCGGTATGGGCAGGAGAAAAAGAATCGCTTGCTTACAATGCTACTCAAGTTCCTGTCGTCTTCAGCGTAGCTTATAATTATGATGATGTAGACGAATGGCAAGAAGTTGCGTTAGGAAATAAACCAGGCTATACGTATAATCGCATGAGTAATCCTACGGTAAAAGCTTTTGAAGAAAAAGTAAGGATACTTGAAGAAGCAGAAGAAGCGGTCGCATTTTCCTCCGGTATGGCGGCTATTAGCAGCACATTATACACGTTTTTAAAACCTGGAGACCGCGTCGTATCGGTAAAAGATACATATGGAGGAACAAATAAAATCTTCACTGAGTTCCTTCCTAACATCGGAGTTGATGTAACCTTATGTAATACGGGAAATCATGAAGAAATTGAAGCGGAAGTAAATAAAGGATGTAAAGTACTATATCTAGAGTCACCTACAAATCCTACGATGAAAATTATTGATATTGAAAGAATAGCAAAAGCAGGAAAATCTGCAGGGGCAGTCGTCATTATTGATAATACGTTTGCGACACCCATTAATCAAAACCCTCTTCAATTAGGGGTAGATCTTGTCATTCACAGCGCAACAAAATTTTTAAGCGGACATGCGGATGCCTTAGGAGGGGCAGTATGCGGCTCTAAAGAATTAATGCAGCAAGTGTATCACTACCGTGAGATCAATGGCGCGACCATGGATCCCATGTCAGCGTATCTTATTTTAAGAGGGATGAAAACGTTAAAATTACGTATACGTCAACAAGAACGAAGCGCTTTGGAAATTGCTAAATTTCTTCAAAAGAAAGAAGCTGTTGAAGCCGTCTATTATCCTGGATTGGAAACACACCCTCATCATCATATTGCCAAAAAACAAATGAAAGGCTTTGGCGGAATATTAAGCTTTGTTTTAAAAGGAGAAATGGAAGCTATTAAAATTTTGCTGCCAAAGTTAACGTATGCAAATAAAGCCGGCAATTTAGGAGCGGTTGAAACGATTTATGGACCAGCAAGAACGACTAGTCACGTAGAATGTACGCTTGAAGAACGTAAAGCCCTTGGAATATCTGAAGGACTGGTTCGCATATCTGTTGGAATTGAAGATACGGAAGATTTAATTGCAGACTTAGAACAAGCATTTGCTCACTTAGAATCCGCATCATCTATTAGTAATTAAAAAGACGCGTATTACTTTTTTTAATAAAAATAAAGTAAGTACCTCTTTTTAGTTGGTAGACACTTCTTCAGAATTGTAGAAATTTTGTGGAATAAAGCTGATAAATTAAACTGTACGTGTATTTTTTCGTCTGATTTTGTAGGTATACTGATAAATTAGATGAAATAAAAATGTTTTTACGCGTTTTAAAAATAAACTAACTTACAACAGCCTACAAATAAGGAATGATAGTATGTCGAAACAAGAACAAGAAAGTGAATACACAATAAAAGATGCATCATTGTTTGGATTAAAATTAATGCAGGTAAGTAAAGCCATCTGGAGAGCTGCGGAAGATGACTGGGAGCAATGGGTGAAACCTTATGGACTAAACGTAAATGAGCATCATATTTTATGTTTAGCTAGTAACACGGGAGAAATCTCTATGTCAGAGTTAGCTAATTTAGGAGCTATGCATATCTCTACAGCGTTTAATTTTTCGAAAAAATTAGAAAATCAAGGATACCTGCATTTGTCCAAAAGAGAAAATGATAAAAGAAACACCTACATCAAATTGACTGAAAGCGGAGAACAATTATTGCTTGATACGCTCAGAGGGTATGAACCACATAACAGTAAGATATGTAAAGGCGCACTTCCTTTAAAAACGTTATACGGCAAATTTCCCGCTTTTCCAGAACTAGTAACCGTTGTTCGCCATGTTTGCGGCGGCGAGCTTGTGACCGTTGCTGATCAACCTTTTGTGAATATAAAAGAAGCGGGAATAGAAGAAAATGAAGATAAGAAAGAAGTCCAGCTAACTAGTAATTGAACGCAGTGAATAATATGCAGACAATAGGGCTTCATGAAAACAAGTGAATAACAGGCCGAGCTGTTTTATACGTGAGAAATACGACGTATAAAACAGCTCTTTTTTATTTTTGGAATAATGATTCTCAATTATATTATGAGAAATTTAGGATAAGCTACCAGTAGTAAATTTCCCGGAAAGAAGGAGTGGTTGCCGTGAATAGGTCTGACTGTAGATTAAAATGCTTAAGCCTGCATATCTCACCTGAGATTCTTAACTCTTCCAACAAAGGGCAAAAGTTGAGGAATAGATAAGATAGAAAAGACCAACCTAAGAACAAATCGAATTAGGAGATTATAGATGGAAGGCATGATCTAGCGCTTTTATACGGAAAATCAATGACAAACATCTCAAAGTTTGGAAAGGAGGCCGCGGATATTATGATGGAAAACGGCTGGATGGAAACACCGCCAGAAGCAGTAGACAGAGGTCATTTAAACTCCAATTAGTTATACAACTTGTCATAAAGTAACGAGAACCTGTTTAGAAACAGCGCAAGCGCAGGTTCTCGTTATCTTGTTAAGTTAAGGGAGCAGGGTTAAACAGACATAAATCATTATGCAACCCCCAATAATCACTCCATGTTTTCTTATGGCCGCTTGCAATTTCTATAATTAAGTGAAAGAGCTCCCAACCAACCTCCTCAATGGTTGCTTCTCCTTGTGCTATTCTTCCCGCATCTAAATCTATTAAATCATGCCATTGCTCAGTTAATGAACTTCTAGTAGATACTTTAAGAACAGGTGCCATTGCCAGGCCATATGGAGTTCCTCTCCCTGTTGTGAAAATATGCATGTTCATTCCAGAAGCTAACTGTAATGTTCCGCATACAAAATCACTCGCCGGAGTTGCTGCATAGATTAAGCCTTTTTTAGTCGGTTTTTCTCCAGGCGATAAAACTTCGACAATTGGAGTTGTTCCAGCTTTAGCTATGGAGCCAAGTGCTTTTTCTACTACGTTTACAAGTCCGCCTTTTTTATTTCCAGGTGAAGGATTTGCACTTCTATCTGCTTCGCCTCTTTTTAAATATTGATCATACCACTTCATTTCTTTAATCAGGGATTGACCAACTTCTTTATTAATTGTTCGTGGCGTTAACAAATGAATAGCATCTCGAACTTCAGTAACTTCAGAAAATAAAACAGTAGCGCCTGCTCTTACTAGTAAATCTGCCGCATATCCAACTGCTGGATTGGCAGTAACACCGGAAAAGGCATCGCTTCCTCCACATTGTAAACCTACCGTTAAATCAGACACAGGGCAGGTTACACGCGTCCGGCTATTTAGTTTAATTAATTTTTCTTCTGCCATCTCTATAATCGCAGCAATCATTTGCTTAAAACCCGCATGGTCCTGCAAGCGTGTTATATTTCCTGAAATCTCTTGTGGACTCAAACGTTCAGGAAGCAGCTTTTCACACCCTAAGCCAACTACTAGAACTTCACCGCCGAAATTTGGATGAATAGAAAGATTTTGTAATGTACGAATCGGAATGATGGCGTCCGGTGCATTAATGGCAACTCCGCAGCCATAATTATGAGTTAAAGCTACTACATCATCTACATTTGGATAAGAAGGAAGAAGTTCTGTTTTGATTTTTTTAACCGCATAATCAAGTACTCCTACTACACATTGAACACTTGTCGTAATCCCAAGTATATTTTTTGTGCCAACACTTCCATTTGTATTTTTGTAACCTTCAAATGTGTATCCTTCTAAAGGAGATAAAGGGGCAGAAACTTTAGTTGCCAAAGGCAGCTTTTCTAAAATAGGGGGATCAGGTAGGGTAACATATGATTCTTTTACCCAAGTTCCTTGAGAAATCGCTGAGGAAGCAGCTCCGATAACTTCTCCATAGCGAATAATTTTGTCACCTTTCTCAAAGTTTTTTAATGAAACTTTATGTCCTTGAGGGATATATTCTTTTAGCTCTAAACCAGATGGAAACACAGTTCCTTTCGATAATCCTTTTGAATTTACAATCGTAGCAACATTATCGTTTTCATTTACTTTGATATAAAGGGGTTTTTCTGTTTGATTGATTTGCAAAGACATGATTTATCTCTCCTTAATCGTTTTTAGTTTCTTTCTAAACATGTTCATTTTTATTTATTGCAATAAGCATGCCAAGTGTTTTAACGAGTAAAAAAGCCTTTGTACCGAAGAAAAGTGATGAAATATACAACAATTGTTGTACATAAAGCAACAATTGTTGTACCAATACGTTATAATAACTAGAATATTCTAACTAATCAGGAGGAAAAGAATATGTCAAAAATTGCTTTTATTGCCCCAGATAAACAACTGTTTTTACAAGGAAAAAGAGTAATTCAAGAGTTAGGGTTGCAAGGAGAGGTTGAAATCTACCTTGCAAGGTTAAGCCGCGCCGTAAAACTCGCCAATAAATTAGAATCCAGCTGTGATGTTATCGTTTGCAGAGGAGGGACTGCAAGGTTAATTACTGATTCTGTAATTGGAATTCCTCTAGTCGAAATTCCAATTACAGGACAAGATTTAGCTCAAGCCTTTTATAAAAGCAAGCAGGTAACAAACTTAGAAAATCCTAAAGTGGCCATGCTCGCATTTCAGAATATGAAAAATGATGTGGAAATTTTAGCAGATATTTTGGGTATCAACCTTTCTATTTATCTTCTTGATTCAGTTGAAGATATTCCGACTTATATTGAGCAACTTTCCTCAGGAGAAACAGATATTGTTATTGGAGGAATGAAAACAACAACTTTATCACTTAGAAAAGGCTTTAAGGCAATTTCTATTGAATCTGGAAATTCTGCCGTTCGGACAGCGCTTTTAGAAGCTAAAAAGATTTCTTTAGGAAGAAAAATTGAAAAAGAGCGTTCCCAAACAGTTAAAGCCCTTATTGATTATTCTATACAAGGAATTATTAGTATTAATCGAAATAAAAAAGTAGAAGTATTTAATCATGCTGCTGAGCACTTGCTAGAATTAAAAAGGCAAGAAGTGCTAGGGAAGCAGATTGATGCTGTTATGCCCTTTTTACCTATTAAAAATTATTTTGGAGGAGAAGAGCATTTAGGTATAATCAAAAAAATCAAAAACAAAAGTTTAATATTTAATATTGCTCCAATTAAAGTGGAGAAAGACATTATCGGAGCAATGATAACTTTTCAGGATATTACAAGTATTCAAGAAATGGAAGCTAAAATTAGAGGGGAAGTACTGTCAAGAAAGTTTGAAACACGCTACACATTTTCTGATATTTTAGGGCATTCTAAGGAAATTTGTGAAGCTAAACGGATTGGACAGACAGTGTCTTCTGTAGATGCAACCGTTTTAATTTTTGGTGAGTCCGGCACCGGGAAAGAATTATTTGCTCAGAGTATTCATGCAGAAAGTTTGCGGAAAAACGGTCCTTTTGTTGCTGTTAATTGTGCAGCTATTCCGCCTAATTTACTGGAAAGTGAGTTATTTGGATATGTAGAAGGGGCCTTTACCGGAGCGACAAGGAAAGGAAAGCAAGGTTTGTTTGAAATGGCGCACCGAGGAACGATTTTTCTGGATGAAATCTCGGAGATGGATACATATGGACAATCCCGCTTACTTAGAGTTTTACAAGAAAAACAGGTTATGCGCTTAGGTGATAATAAATATATTCCTGTAGATGTAAGAGTTATTGCAGCAACGAACAAAAATTTATTAAAAGTCGTAGAAAAAGGCAAATTTCGAGAGGATTTACTTTACAGGCTTAAGGTCTTAACTATAAATATTCCACCGCTCCGTAAAAGAAAAAGTGATATTCGTTACCTTGCTCAGCATTTTTTAGTCTATTATACGAATCTCTATCAAAAGAAAAATATAGAGATTACAGAAAAAGCTTATTCACAATTAACTACCTATAAATGGAAAGGAAATGTAAGAGAATTGATGCATTTTATTGAAAGGTTAGTAGTGATCAGTAAAAATAATGTAGTTTCGGATCAGGATATGAAAGAGCAGCTAAACGAAAATGCTTTTGAAACAAATTACATCGGTGAAGAAGCAGAAACCACCAATCATCTTCAATCTGAAAAAGAGCAAATTTTACTTGCTTTAGCAGAAACTCATTCCAATATATCTCAAGCAGCTAAATTGTTAGGAATTGATCGAAGTACACTTTACCGTAAGTTGAGAAACTATGAAATTGAAATAAAAAAGGCGTATAAATAGAAACGAAAAACACCTCTTTCTTAGAGGTGTTTTTCGTTTCTATTTTAAAATTTTTTATTTAATAATTTAAGCTTATTTATTTTATTGACAAACAATTTAATTTGTCTTACAATAAAAATGTAAAAATTATCTGAAAATTTATAGGAGGATATGCATGTGAATATGAATAGAAAAGCACCTACAGGAATTTTAGGTTTTCCCGTCGCTCCCCTTAATAACCAAGGAAAATTAGATGAAAAAGCTTTAGAAGCAAATATTCAATTTTTATTAGACGAAGGGTTAGAGGCTATCTTCATCGCTTGCGGTTCAGGAGAATTTCAATCCTTAAATACAAAAGAATATACAGCAATGTTAGAAGTAGCTATATCTGTCGTCAACAGAAAAGTTCCCGTTTACACAGGTGTGGGCGGTAATCTTTCTACAGCTTTAGAATGGGCTCGTATTTCAGAGGAAAAACAGGCAGACGGCTATTTAATTTTACCTCCATACTTAATTGAAGGAGAACAAGAGGGCCTTTACAACTATCTAAAAGCAATCATTGAGCATACAAATTTAAACGCAATTGTTTATCAAAGAGACAATGCCATTTTACAGTTGCCAACTTTAGAAAAACTTACAGAATTAAACCAACTAGTAGGATTAAAAGACGGATATGGAAATATGGAATTAAATATAGAATTAACCCAGTCTTTAAGAAAACGACTAGGCTGGCTAAACGGAATGCCGATGGCTGAAGTAACGATGCCAGCATACGCTCCAATTGGATTTAATTCTTATTCTTCAGCAATCTCTAACTATGTTCCGCACATATCAAGAATGTTTTACAACGCTTTATTAAGTCACGATCAAGAGTTACTAAGCGAACTCTACCAAAATATAATTCTTCCAATTAACGATATTCGCAAGCAAAAAAAAGGATATGCTGTTTCATTGATTAAAGCAGGGATGGAAATTATAGGTTTACCTGTTACAGATAGAGTAAGGCCTCCTATTGTTTCAGTAGATAAAGAACATTACGCACAGCTTGAAAAGATTTTAACACAAGCATTTGATCAATATCCTAAATCCTCTAAACAAGTTTTATCTTAATTAATAAAATGTAAACGCTTTATAAAAAGGAGAGTTCATATGACAATTAGTGTTCAAGACAAACAATACTTAAATTTTATTAACGGAAAAGGTGTTCCATCATCGTCTCAAGAGATGATGGAGAGTCTAAACCCAGCCAATAAGAAAGAGGCTGTAGGATATGTACAAAAATCAACTCTTGAAGATTTAAATCTAGCGATAAAAGCAGCTAAACAAGCTCAAGAAAAATGGAAGCGCTTGTCAGGCGCAGCTCGCGGACAGTACCTTCACAAAGCTGCGGATATTATGGAAAATAGACTAGATGAAATTGCGGAATGTGCTACACGTGAAATGGGAAAAACCTTGGCTGAAACAAAAGGAGAAACAGCTCGCGGAATAGCTATTCTTCGATACTATGCAGGGGAAGGTATGAGAAAAATGGGAGATGTAATTCCTTCTACCGATGCTGAAGCATTGATGTTTACATCTCGAGTACCGTTAGGCGTTGTTGGAGTTATCACCCCATGGAACTTTCCTATTGCTATTCCTATATGGAAAATAGCTCCGGCACTTGTTTACGGAAATACTGTCATAATTAAGCCAGCTACTGAAACAGCTATTACGTGCGCTAAGATTATCGAATGTTTTGAAGAAGCAGAAATTCCAGCGGGTGTAGTAAATATGATTACGGGCTCTGGATCAATCATTGGTCAAGCTATTGCTGAACATCCAGAAATTAATGCGATTACATTTACAGGATCCGATCGAGTAGGCAAACAAATTGGTCAACAGGCTTTCGTTCGAGGAGCTAAATATCAGTTAGAAATGGGGGGGAAGAACCCGGTAATTGTAGCGGCGGATGCAGATTTAGATTTAGCAGTAGAAGGTACGATCAGCGGTGCATTCCGTTCCACAGGTCAAAAATGTACTGCGACTAGTCGGGTAATTGTTCAGCATGAGGTATATGAAAAATTCAAACAAAAACTATTAGCAAAAACGAAGGAAATTACCGTTGGAGAAGGGTTAAACGAAGACACGTGGATGGGACCATGTGCAAGCGAAAATCAGTTACAGACCGTATTGTCATATATTGAAAAAGGAAAAAGTGAAGGTGCAACTCTTTTATACGGAGGACGTCAGTTGACTGACGGGGAATATGAAAATGGATTTTACGTAGAACCTACTATTTTTGAAAACGTAGAATCGCATATGACGATATCACAAGAAGAAATTTTTGGCCCCGTAATAGCATTGATGAAAGTAGAATCCATCGAGGAAGCATTAGCACTAGCTAACGATGTTCAATATGGGCTAAGTGCTTCTATTTTCACTACAAATATTTCTCATATGCTTTCTTTTATTAATGAAATGGATGCTGGGCTTATTCGAATTAACTCGGAAAGCGCAGGCGTTGAACTTCAGGCACCTTTTGGAGGCATGAAACAATCAAGTTCTCACTCTAGAGAACAAGGGGAGGCTGCTAAAGAATTTTTCACAGCTATTAAAACTGTTTTTATAAAAAGTTAAATACCTTTATTGTATTATGAACCTTTTACTCTCTTAAAAAGGAGGAAAATTCCTCCTTTTTAAGAGAGATAAACATAGGAAAAGAACAAAACAATAAGAGGGGGATGGAATAGGTGATTATGCAAGCTAAACCAAAATTGGAAGCGGGAAGCAGCAAGAAAAGCCATGTACGCTGGTTTGTCGTATTTATGCTTTTTGTTTTGACAACGATTAATTATGCAGATAGAGCGACGCTGTCCATTGTAGGAGACTCTGTTCAAAAAGAATTAGGCTTAAATTCAGTTTCAATGGGGTATGTTTTTTCAGCATTTGGATGGGCTTATGTAATTGGTCAGCTTCCTGGAGGTTGGTTCTTAGACAAATTCGGATCAAAGACAATCATTGCATGCAGTGTATTTTTTTGGTCTATTTTTACCTTTTTTCAAGGATTTATCGGTTTTTTTAGTGGCGGTGCTGCTATAATTATCTTATTTACGCTTCGTTTTATGGTTGGGTTAGCTGAAGCCCCTTCTTTTCCGGGAAATAGCCGTATTGTAGCAGCCTGGTTTCCAAAATCTGAACGTGGGACAGCCTCTGCGATTTTTAATTCGGCTCAGTATTTTGCACTAGTATTATTTTCGCCTATTATGGCATGGCTTACTCACAGGTTCGGCTGGCATTTTGTATTTATTATTATGGGTGTCTTAGGAGTAATCTTAGCTGCTGTTTGGATGAAAGTGATCTACAGTCCAAGCAAACATCCTCGCATTACAAAAGAAGAAGTAAATTACATCCAGCAGGGCGGCGGGCTCATTGATATGGATGAAAAAAAAGTAGAAACAAAGAAAAATACTGGCCCAGGATGGAATCAAATTAAACAACTTCTTAAAAGCAGAATGTTGTTAGGTGTTTATATTGGACAATATTGTATTACGACGCTCACGTATTTCTTTTTAACATGGTTTCCTGTTTATTTAGTTCAAGCACGCGGAATGTCAATTTTGGAAGCTGGATTTATTGCTTCTCTACCTGCCATATGCGGATTTTTAGGAGGGGTGTTAGGGGGAATTGTATCTGATTTCTTTTTAAAAAGAGGTCGTTCATTAACTTTTGCACGTAAGACACCTATCGTTATTGGCATGTTGCTTTCCTGTAGCATGGTTGCTTGCAATTATGTAGATGCTGAATGGATTGTTGTAGTAATTATGTCACTTGCTTTTTTTGGAAAAGGCTTTGGGGCATTAGGGTGGGCTGTTGTTGCTGACACTTCCCCTAAAGAAATAGCCGGTTTAAGCGGTGGGCTTTTTAACACATTTGGGAACGTTGCTTCTATTACAACGCCTATTATTATTGGATACATTGTCAATGCAACAGGCTCTTTTAATGGAGCATTGGTTTTTGTGGGCGCTAACGCTCTTATAGCTATTCTCTGTTATCTTCTTTTAGTAGGAGAAATTAAACGAGTAGAACTGAAGAATATCTCCTCAAAGGATGAAAGTACGCTCAATATGTAAGCGGATTCAAAAAACTTAGATCAGGAGTGAAAAGCATGAATAATTATGTTCTTACAAATAGTGAAATTCAAAACGAAAAAAAGTCGACTACGCCTCAAATTATAGATATGCAGGTTATACCAGTGGCTGGGTATGATAGTATGCTGCTTAATCTCAGCGGTGCCCATAGTCCCTTTTTCACTCGAAATATTGTTATTTTAAAAGACAGTACTGGAAGCACAGGGGTAGGAGAGGTACCTGGAGGTGAAAACATTCGTCAAACGCTTGAAGATGCGAAGACATTTGTAGTAGATCAATCAATCGGAAATTATAATAACATCTTAAATACAGTACGTAAAAAATTTGGAGATCGAGATATGGCAGGACGAGGACTTCAAACATTCGATTTACGGACGACCATTCATGCCGTTACTGCACTGGAAGCAGCTTTATTAGATTTAGTAGGGAAATTTCTTAATGTACCAGTTGCAGCATTATTAGGAGAAGGCCAGCAAAGGGAACATGTTGAAATGCTAGGTTATTTATTTTATATTGGAGATCGCAAAAAAACTGACTTGGACTATCTAAGTGGTGAAAATGAAAAAGTGGAGTGGTTTCGACTTCGCCATGAAGAAGCTCTGACTCCCGAAGCAATCGTAAAACTTGCACAGGCAGCTCATCAGCAGTATGGATTTAACGATTTTAAACTAAAAGGCGGTGTTCTTAAAGGTGAGCAAGAAATAGAAGCGGTAGCAGCATTAGCTGAAAACTTCCCTGAAGCTCGAATTACCTTAGATCCTAACGGGGCTTGGTCTTTGGAAG
This sequence comes from Priestia sp. MDV22-iso46, assembly GCF_058629175.1. Lineage (NCBI taxonomy): Bacteria > Bacillati > Bacillota > Bacilli > Caryophanales > Bacillaceae > Priestia > Priestia sp. MDV22-iso46. Next base: position 1,068,437 of record NZ_JBZVWT010000001.1, on the reverse strand, counting down.
AAGCTATTCAACTATGTAAAAATAAACATCATGTATTGGCCTATGCAGAAGACCCTTGCGGTAGCGAAAATGGATATTCAGCAAGAGAAACAATGGCGGAATTTCGCAGAGCAACTGGACTGCCAACTGCTACAAATATGATTGCTACAGATTGGCGTCAAATGGGTCACGCTATTCAGTTAAACGCTGTGGATATCCCTCTAGCTGATCCCCATTTTTGGACGATGCAAGGCTCGGTTCGTGTGGCTCAAATGTGTCATGAATGGGGTCTTACATGGGGATCACATTCAAATAATCATTTTGATATTTCACTGGCCATGTTCACTCATGTGGCTGCTGCCGCTCCTGGAAAAATAACGGCTATTGATACGCATTGGATTTGGCAAGATGGTCAGCGATTGACAAAAGATCCTTTTAAAATTGAGGGAGGAAGAGTAGCAGTACCTAAAAAACCAGGACTTGGCATAGAGGTGGATTTAGAACGAATCGAGCAAGCACATCAGCTATATAAGAAAATGCAATTAGGAGCACGTGATGATTCAAAAGCTATGCAGTATTTAATTAAAAATTGGAGCTTTGATAATAAACGTCCTTGTCTGGTACGTTAAAAATTTTTTCAAAAATAATTACAGGGTGCTTTTAGCTCGAACAATTCTACGTCTTTGTTCGAGCTTCTGTTTTTTATAATAACGAGCAGTTTAATACATAATCCTATGTAGATAAGAAATAAGAATAGTTAAGAAGTAGTGGTTGGTAATACATAAAAAAACTCTATATGATATAATTAGTCTTACAAATAAACAATATTCAGAAAAGGGTGGATGAAGATGAGTGGTTCGACTAAAAAAGTGTCATTTGAATCCGTTAATCGTAATACGCTGGCAAAACAAGTAGTCGACCGTATTATTCAGTTATTGGTCAGCGGGCAATTAAAGCCAGGAGATAAGCTGCCAACTGAAATGGAGTTATTAGACGTACTGAATGTAAGTCGCCCTGTATTGAGAGAAGCCTTGAGTGCATTAGAAGTACTTGGTGTAATTACACGAAAAACTCGTGGAGGTACGTATTTTAATAACAAAATAGGAGCACATCCTTTTTCCGTTATGTTAGCGTTATCAATCGATAATTTACCTGCAGTAGTGGAGGCGCGCATGGCACTAGAACTGGGCCTAGTAACCATGGCGGCGGAAAAAATAAACGATGATCAATTAAGACAGTTAAAAGAAACGATCGAGGAAATAAAAAAGAGCACAGATAACAATTACGGTGCAGCGGATAAGGAATTCCATCGAATTATTGCTGTTAGCGCGGATAATCCAGTGGTAGAAGGTATGATTAATTCCCTGCTCTTCACTCATGAAAAAACAGATAGCGAAATTACCTTTAGAGAACCAGCACTTACTGTAGAACATCATACCGCTATTTATAATGCGTTAGCTAATCATGACCCCGATGATGCATTCAAGAAAATGTATCATCATCTTAAATATGTACGTGATAAAGTTCTTAAACAATATAATCCTACTAAATAAAAAAAACACACAAAGCAGATGTAAAGAATTTGTTTTGTGTGTTTTTTTATGAAGTTATACAGATACATGAAGTAAGAAAGAGCGTTTCTATTTTATGGGAGCGCTTTTTTCAGTGAGTTATATATTTTAATTTAATGTATTCGGATATATAAATGCTGTTTATTTGCTGTCCATTGTTTTATAGAAATTACTATATATTTATAAGAGATTAAAAAGACATTAAAAACATTAAAAACATTGCTAAAACTTATATGGGTAAAAGCCTTCTGCTGACTGAGGTTAAAGGGAATAAAGTAATCAAAAAAACTGCAGTTTACTACAAGAATTTTCACGAAAAAATATAGGATTTTTTTATAACAGCCATATTTTCTACGCAGTAGTTCGGAAAATAACGTTTATTTATTGTGTTTTTTGTTCATTTAGTTGATTTTTTTCATGAAAACGAAAATCATTATCATTTAAAAGGATTTATTATAGCTCACAGACATTTATGTTTTAGTAAGTTAAAGAGAAAGAAAGAATGGAAGGAAAATAGAGTAGAAATGAGTAAAAAAAGGCATAACAAAAAAGAGTATTATAGAGCGTTAATTTTTGCCTGATAATACCCGTTGGCAATTTTGCGGATATACGTAAAGAAGTTTGACTCCATTTCATGCACAAGAGGGCGAAATGCATCCATACTTTCTTCTATGTAAGTTTGTTGTAGGTGACGCTGAACGGACGTTAATGATTTTTCGATTATATCTAAACCAAACTCATGTACAATGGAATGAATATCTTCCTTTTTAATTGAATAATGTCCAAAAGATTTAAAGAAATTCTTAAACTGAGCAAATGCATGCTCTCCACGGATTTTTTCGATTTCTTTTTGTTTTTTACTATCATGAGCACCAGTTAAATTAAAGCTTAAAATAAAACCATCCTTGATTTTTTCAATAATTGATTTTCTTGGCTGCTTTTCTTCTAATAATGTTTTGACACAATCATCTTTTTCTAGCACATCGATACGGAAAATTGTACTCAATTTACTAGCCATTTCTTTAATAGCAGCTTTATAGCCAATGTATTTTGGAAGAATGTGTTTTACCTCGGTGTAAGATAAAAGTGCTTCTGAATCTTTCTTTACGTTTACATCAGATTCGTATACGTACAACGCACGTAAAGCCAGACGCAGCATGTTGATATTTTTAATAGCCAGCAATTGATAAATCACTTCCATCGAAACAGAAGTATAACCACCTTTTGAAGTATATGTATTGTTATCTTCATCAAGCATTCCAGGATTATATGATATGTTTTGAACATCAGCAGCTTCTTTTATATGTAAATCTAAAAAATCCTCTAAATAGTTGTTTAAAGAAACTTGAATATAGTCTCCCCATAAACGATCCCAGCGAATGATGTCATAGTCTTCTAAAAGCTTATTATTATTTTGAACGGTCCGAACGGAACATTGGATTGTATTAGCCAGTTCTTGCTCAGAAATAATTGAAATATGCCCCTGGCTGTTACATTTGGCTACGTAAGCTAAAATTTGCTTCATCAGAGAACCCGTCCACTTTATGTCTACAAAGTTTTTTGCTAGACCGAATGAATGTTTTTCATAGTAATAGCTGTTGTCTCGTTTCGTCTTTCTATTTAAGCCGCTCATGACAATCAGCAGCTTGTTTGCTACAAGGGTGTGCCGTTTTAGTGAAAGCTTTTGTATACTCATATAGTGACCTCCTTTCCAAAGCTATAGACGTCGTCTTTTACAGTATAGACACAGTCATATAGGCTGTAAAATGACATGTTTGCACGGGAAAATGGTGCATTTTTTTAAAAGACTAGTGATACCAAGGGATGAAACACCTATTTACAAGGTGACATATTTGCACGGAGATGTGGAGCAAAAATAACGTTATATTTCATAAACGTTGATAAAACAGCATTCTTAAGCTAAATGTCGTATTATGACGGATGAAATACACAAAATGCGACAAATTCAAAAAAATTTTTGATGTAAAAATGACATATTTGCACGGAGAATAGGAGCAAAAATGATAAAAGTAAAGATTCAGGCAAGGAAGTGACACATTTGCACGGAAAATAGGGACAAAAAAAAGAAAAATGCCCTTTTTGAGACACAAAAAGTTCACATTTTCAAAGGGGATAAACAAACATTTACAGCGGAAATGGTGTTTTTTTTAAGGAAGTGACATGTTTGCACGGAAATCTGGAGCAAAAAACACTTTTGCACGGAGATGTGGAGCAAAAAATGGAGAAAACGAAGGGGAAAAGTCGCTGTCACAAGAAAATTTATGTAAAAGTGGCATATTTGCACGGAAGATTGGAGCCAAACTTATAGTAAATGCAGGATAAAAAGAAAAATGACACATTTGCACGGGAATCTAGAGCAAAAAATAATTATAATACCTTTTTTAGACACAGAAAGTTCACAAAATGACGAGAAAGGTGAAGTTTAACTGCCATATTAGCAGGGGAAATAATATGTTTACATGAAGAATTGGAGCAAAAAAACACTTTTGCACGGAAATATGGAGCAAAAAATGCAGTGATTAATAGTAGATAGATAAAAAGAATGCTCTTATAAAGATTATAAGAGCATTCTTTTTTAGCCTATAGAACTTGTTACGTTTTGATAAATAGAAAGGGGAGCATATTCGTAATCACCGGCTAATAAGTCTTTTACTTCACTTTCTCCCACAGGAATAAAGGTAATTTGAAACACTTGGCCTACTCTTTTATAGGATTGGACGGCTAGTTTTTGTTCGACTAGCTCATCTAAGGCTGTTTCAATTTCGACAAGGTTTTCTTTTTTTCGTCTTTTTCGAAAGCGGACTCTTGTCGAAAAATATAAATAATCTCTTGTGACATTGTATGAAGATTTTGTTTCATAGCAAATGAGACGCTCTTTTTGCATAACGAATAGCAAATGGTAAGCGGCGTCTAAACTTAATTTTTCTACTTTATTTTTATAGATACGCACCGTTTGACGTTGAATATAGTCTCTATATATCACTTCATTGACGTGAATTTCAGCAATTCGCGTTCCGTTCGGCATCGTAGTAATATCCACAAAGTCAAAAATACCATAAGCAATTTTTTTATTATGCTGCACTTTTGTCATGCTGTAGTGCTTCATTTTCGTAATTCTTTCTTCTATCATCTGATAGTTGCGCTTACTGTCTGTTTTATAAAGTGCTTTCACAAGGTCACCAATTTTTACGTTAATGATTTTCTGTGTAGCGAACAATTCATCGCGCTGGCTCATGATCTCTAAAAACACTTTATAATCAAACCGATCTAAATCACTAATTTTATTTCCGTTTTCTTCAGCGTATTCTTTTTCTATTAACAATTCGTAATCTGTCCCGTCTTCAGAGTTATAAGTACTTAAGAAATATTCTTTTCCTTCTTTCTCTAATAGGGGTTGCTCAACGAGAAGCTTTGCTCTTGAGTTAGAGAAAAAAGGGTTCTCTACAGTTGAAAAAGGGCTTTCAATAATACTATGATTTCCATTTTGGAAGCTTGGGTCCAGTATAGTCAGCCCAATAATAATAGATATATCCGTATGGATTGCTTTTTCTCGCTGGGTCTTGGTTTTTTGATGAATATAAGGATAATCCGTTAAGAAGAAGCTATCTTCTTGACTCCATTCACGTAGAATATCAATTCGTTTATCAATGACTTCTTCCGGAGATGATACATTTTCAAACTGTTTGCAAAAGAGTTCTTTTCCATTCGTTTTATAATAAGCTGTTAGCGCTTTGTATTCTCCAATCAGCTCTTTATTCTTCTTAGGTTTTTTTTGCTCATAGTCGCGTATAGCAGCATCTAACCATCTGCGTTTCGTACGATTGAGAAAGTCTTTTTTTAAAATCCTCAACGCTTCGTTTACATCTTTATTTTCAAAGTGCTGCTGATAAAGAGGGAGGATGGTGCTTTCTAAATCTCCTTTTATACTTTCGTTATAAACAGATAAGAGGCGTAATTTAGATACTCTATCAATGACTTCGCGTATGAGTAAAGATGAATAATCCATACACATCTAACCTCCTTAACCTTAAGTTAGTCATTTTAATTCTTAGCTGGATAGTGGCTTTAAATCTATTGTAATGCACGAAAGTTCGATGCTACAAACAAAAGAAGGCTACTATCTATAGTCTATTTTTCATTATACACGTGCAAAGCAGAGGAAGGGGGAGATTTTCTCATTTTCTTTTTTAGTAATCTACATTTGGTCATGAAGTATATACATTTGCCGTGTAGCTTATGTATGGAGAATAACCGTGTCCGCAAGACTACTAATTCTGCTACCGAGTTTAATGGACTGATAGAAAGTATCTCAAAATAAAAGGTTATCAGCGATTAAAAGAGAATACTTTGTAAAACTACTAAATCCATACCGGAGGTCATAAATGAACCCTATATTAAATGAAGTAGGCACGGTTTTTATTCCTGTAAAGGACATAAAAAAAGCACGACTGGTATTGTGACATACTAGGTTTGATAGCAGATGGAGATATTTTATATGATCATTTATATGTGATACCTATGAATGGAACAGGAATTGTATTAGATAGCAAAACTTATTCAAAAAATACGCTTTTTAAAACGCCAGCTTTTCATTTGAATACAAACGATATTAAAGAAGCTTATGAATATATGAAACAGAAAAAAGTAGAGCTAACGACAGGAATTCAACACAATCATTGGTTTACATTTAAAGATCCGGATGGAAATCACCTGATGGTGTGTCAGTGCTGAACCTATGGAACAATAAAAGGACCTTCAAGAGAAGGTCCTTTTATTGTATTGCCTTTGCATTTTACAACTTGATAGATTTGTTTCTGAATTGAATCATTCTTACAATATTTATCACAATGGTTTTTGTTACAGCATAAGCCGGAATCGCTAAGATCATTCCGAGTATTCCTGCAATATTACCCGCAACAAGCAATAAAATAATAATTGTTAAAGGATGTGTGTTTAATTTCTTTCCAATTACTAGCGGAGAAATAATGTTCCCGTCGAGCTGTTGAACGATTACGACGACAATAATTACTAATACCGCTTTTGTAGGAGAGTATAATAAACCTACGATTAAAGCGGGTGCTACGCCAATAAAAGGGCCGACGTACGGGATAATATTAGTAAGGGCTCCTATTAGTGCGAGTATTAATGCATAGGGCAACCCGATGATGAGGTAACCAATGAATGTACTAATACCGACAAACAAACAAACGAGCATTTGGCCTTGAATATAAGTAGCTAGCGTATTTGTTGTTTCTTTCATTGTACGTAACGTTTCTTTTCGGTAAGAAGCAGGAACCATACGCAGCGTATTTTTACGAAGTTTATGGCTGTCTTTAAGCATATAAAAAAGAATGAAAGGAACGGTTACAACCGTAAGTGTAATATTTGTTACGACGCTTAAAACAGATGAAATACTGTTTGTGAGATTCGTAGGTAAAGTAGACGCGTAGTTTAAAAGTGACTCTTCAATATGATCGAGCGACACATATTTTTGTTCAACGAGCCAGTTAAACCATCTTGAGTTAGATAAATCATTTATGTACTCTCTCGTTTCTACAATATAAGACGGAATATTCTTAGCCAAATCAGTTAATTGTTTAGATAAAGTAGGTCCCACACCGCCTACAATAGAAGCAATTACGCCGATAAAAACAACGTATAATAGTAAAATGGCCAGTGTTTTTGGCACTTTTTTTCTTGTGAGAAATGACACAATTGGTTCGAATAAAAAGAAAAGAAAACCAGCTACGAGAATAGGGAAAAACAAAGTGGAGATAAACACACCGATTGGTAGAAAAACAAACGAAATATGTTTACAAATGTAAATCAGTAAAGCAATCATTAATAGTTCTAATGTCCAAAAATGCAGTTTCGATTTAAACAAAAAGTTACCCTCTTTCTTTACTATTTTTTACTATCATACATCAAAAAAGAAACCCACTGCACGTGAAAAGTGGGCTTTTTAGTCTGTATAACTTTCATTTACATAAAAATTAGGATTTTTCCTCTTTATCTTCAGTGGTATTCTCTGGAGTTTGTTTGTCGTCATCCTGTATAATTCCTTCCGCCGCATTTTTAAATTCTCGCAGGGAATGTCCAAATGCTCGTCCTATGTCCGGCAATTTACTTGGTCCAAATACAATTAAGGCAGTAATTCCGATTACGACCATGCTTGTAGCTCCTGGCATGATATCCTCTCCTTTAAAAGCAATGAATATATGAAAATTAAAAAGAGATAGTAAATAAAGTGCATGTTTATACTATTCACTTTTCTCTTTAAAATTCCTTTATTTTAAATGATACGAAAATAAGGTGAAGCGGCTATGTATGGTTTAAATGCTAGTAGTGATATTTTGCATACGAAATTAATTATAGCATTAAAGACAGCCGTTCGCCTTATTACCCTTGTATAAGCTCTATGTAAGTTTGAAGAGCTTTGTATAAATGGAAGCTGCATGAACACAAACCGGTAAAAGTGTGTTTATAATCAGCTGTAAGTAAAAAGCGGGACAACAGTATTTTAGCCCAGGAAGTAGCCGCACAATTAATCGAGATTATTGATTAATTGTGCGGTCTTTTTTTATTGTGATGGTGAACGTAGGTTTAATGTGTTAATAATGGTAAAAAACTGCTCTGTAATTTTTACTGTTTTATAGATAAGTCAAATGACTCTTACTAATTGATAGATAGCATGTGTAAAAGAAATGACTTTTGATGATGGTTTTCTTAGCAATTTATTACCTAAATGTGGATATGGAAAGTATGAGAGGGAATATATAAAAGAACCATAAAAACATTTGTCTCTGTAAGCGTTTTATTATTTGTTTTAATAAAGAGCAAAAAAAGGATGTTTTTCTCTAAATTTTTACCATTGAATATTTTGAATAAAGTTCATAAAATAAACTTGTAAGCGTTTTAAAAGATTAGGAAGTATTTATCTTGAAAGTTGAATAGAGATTTATTTATGAAGAAAATAAATGTGATTTTTTGCTTTTGATTACCGTTTCCGAGTAGACCTTAACAGTTAGCAGCAAATCGTTCATTTAATGAAATAAAGAAATAGATAGGAGTAGAGAAAAATGTACATCGGCGTCGATTATTACCCTGAACATTGGCCAGAGAATATGATAGAAGAAGATATCCAAGGCATTAAAGAGCTAGGATCAAACATGGTGAGAATAGGAGAGTTCGCTTGGCATCTTATGGAGCCTAAAGAAGGGCACTATGACTTTTCCTTTTTTGATAGCGTTATCAATAAACTTAAAAAACAGAATATTGATGTTATGTTTGGTACGCCTACTGCCACTTTTCCGGCTTGGCTTGCGAAGCAGCATCCTTCCATTTTATCAAAAGATGAAAACGGGGCGGTCAGAGCCTTTGGAGGAAGACGTCAATATTGTTTTAATTCGCTTCTTTACCGGAAGTATAGCGCCCAGATTACAGAACAACTCGTAAAGCACTACTGCTCAGAAGAAGCAATCGTAGCATGGCAAGTTGACAATGAATTTGGCCATGAAGGCAGTGACATGTGTTACTGCGAACAATGTCATAAAGAGTTTCAGCAGTTTTTGGAAAGAAAATATAAAGATATTAATGAGCTAAATGAAAAGTATGGCACTATTTTCTGGGGACAAACATATAACGAGTTTACTGAAGTGCCTATGCCTGTAAAAACAATTACGACACACAGCCCTTCGCTAAAGCTTGACTGGGCGCGCTTTCGCTCTTTTTCATTAAACAGATACGCTCACGAACAAACGGCGATTGTGAAGAAATATAAAGGTGATCACCAGCTGTTGACAACGAACGTATCAGGAGGCTTCTTTGATAAATGGTTTGATCATGAAGAAAATCTAGAAGTAATGGACTTTGTATCCTATGACAATTATCCGGTATGGGGCGGTCAAACAGAGCCAATTACTCCGGCTCATATTGCACTAGGGCATGATTTTAATAGAGGCTTGCTACATAAAAACTTCTGGATTGTAGAGGAATTAATGGGCGCTCAAGGTCATGATGTCATCGGTTATCTTCCGCGACCTAACCAGGCAAAGATGTGGTCTTATCAGGCTTTTGCTCATGGATGTACGAATATGCTGTATTTCCGTTGGCGCGGAATGACAAGAGGAGCCGAGCAATACTGCTATGGAGTTGTAGGTCACGATAATCATTATGGAAGACGCTACAAAGAAGTTCAGTCGTTATTTAGTGAAATCGTTCATTACGAACATGTACTTGAGTCTGATATTAAATCCGATGTTGCCGTTTTATATGACTATGAAAATATATGGTCATGGCGCTTTCAGCAGCAAAGTGAAGGATTTGACTTTACGCAAGAGCTTCTTAGAGGATATACACCGTTTTATAAGTTGAATACACCTATTGATGTTATTCCTGCTTCGAGAGATTTTTCAAGCTATAAAGTACTGGTTGTTCCGGCTTTGCAAATCATTGATGAAGAACTAGGTAAGAGATTTACTGAATTTACTGAAAACGGCGGCGTGATTATTTTTACTTTTAGAACCGGCATTAAAGACAAACAAAATAACATTCATTTTAAACAGACGCTCCCGGGATATGTAAAAGAAATAACAGGAATTGAAATTCATGAAGTGGAAGCACTGTCTTCTACTCAAAAAGCAGCTATTAAAGGAAAAGGACCGTATGAAGGAGAAGAATCAAGTGCGTCCGTGTGGAGAGATATTATCACGCCTGTAACAGCTGAAGTGCTGTATGAGTATGATGATCCATTTTATAATCAAGCAGCTGTAACAAAAAATCAGTTTGGTCGCGGAACGGTTTATTATGTAGGCTGTGGAATTGAGGAGCAAACGTTTGAAAAAATTGCGCTTGATATTGTGAAACAGCAGCATATTGAGCATAGAGAAAGTGAAGATGGAATTGAAGTATATCCTCGCAAGCTTGGAGAGAAAAGTTATTACTTCCTTATGAACCATACGTCAGAAGTAAAAGTATTTAAAGATATTGTTCTGCAGCCTTACGAAAGTCGAGTTGTGGAAAATATACAGCCGTAATAGAAGACTAGAATCTCATAAAGCAATGAGATTCTAGTCACCAATGATATGAAAGCGTTTTATAGGAGAAGGGAGTTAAGTTATATGAGCATGGGGGTACAGTCAAAAGTTTCTCTAAAAACCGTATTATCATACGGAATGGGGAGTTTTGGAAACAATATTATTTATGCATTAACAAGTACATATTTAATGATTTTTTATACGGATAGCGTAGGATTAAATGCCGCAGCTGTAGGAACTTTATTTCTTATTGCTAGGATATGGGATGGAATTGCAGACATTATTATTGGAATGATTGTTGATAATACAGAAACGAGATTTGGTAAGTTTAGACCTTACCTGTTAATAGGCGGATTTTTTGCAGCTGTTGCTACAGTGGCGTGTTTTATTAGTCCTGATCTTTCTCATACAGGAAAATTAATTTATGCTTATATCACCTATATCGCATGGGGAACAAGTTTTGCCATCATGGATATTCCCTATTGGTCGCTTTCAGCAACGATTACACAAGATGTAAAAGAACGAAATAAAGTAGTGGCTTTTCCTAGAACAATTGCAGCAGTAGGGTCTTTATTTGCTAGTTTATTAACTCTTCCACTAGCTCATTATTTTGGAAACTGGTTTATGCTTATCTTATTTATGCGTGTATTTTAATGATTACAATGATTATTACATTTTCAGGAGTAAAAGAAAACTATACCGTAAAAAGACAGGAAAAGCAGACGCCAAAAGCAGTTTGGAACTTATTTATTCAAAATAAACCGCTGCGCTACCTGATTTTCTCGATGCTCTTAGTCGAAACGATTTTAACAATTCGAACTACTTTTTCTATTTACTATTTTAAATACAATCTAAATGCAGAGAACATCGCGTCTCTTTATTTAACCTTATTTTTTACAGCACAAATTGTAGGGGCGATCGCGTCTCCTTTTATTTCAAATAAATTTGGAAAGAAACGTGCAGCAATAGGGGGAATTGCGCTAAATGCTGTAGCCACTCTTACAATGTTTGTAACCGGTTTTCACGTTATGCCGGTGATGATTTTAAGCTTTTTAGCTTCTTTCGGCGGTGGAGTTAGCAATATTGCGCAAACATCTATGCTTGCTGACTGCGTAGAATACGGCGAGTGGAAAACCGGGAACCGAGCGGAAGGAATGGTTTTTTCTACGAACATTTTCAAAACAAAGGTCGCTTCAGCAGTGGGTGGAGCAGTAGGCGGATATATCCTTTCAGCAGTAGGATACGTGCCAAATCAAATTCAGTCACACAGCACGCTTGTTTGGATTGCTTTAATCTTTACAATCATTCCGGGTATTCTCTGCTTGTTATCACTTGTCCCACTCGCAAAATATGAGTTGACGGAAAAGAGATATTTAGAAATTTTACAAGATATGAAAAAGCGCTCAGGCCGCATAAAAGAAAAACCGGCTATGAAGGTGTCTAGCTAATTAAAATTAGCATCAGCATTGTACACAAAAACAACAAGAAAAAAAGACTGCATTTTCTCAGCTCCTCTTGCTATGATGTCAGGTAGACAGATATCAATGTAAAGAGGAGTTTTGTTTATGTTTATTAATTTTTCAAAAGAAGACAAAGATAAAATGCTGAATGAAATTCAAACGTTTTTTTATAACGAACGAGATGAAGAAATAAGTGAATTTGCAGCGGAAAATGTATTAGAGTTTATTAAAGAACATATCGGTCCTCACTTTTATAACCAAGCAATTAAAGATGCGGAAGATATTATGAACCAAGTCATGCTTTCTGCAGAAGAAAATTTACATGCATTAAAAAAACTAATCGAAAAGTAGTTCAAAAAAGAAAATATGAAATAGGAAAAAAGCGTTTTATGTACAAAAACATAAAGCGCTTTTGTTTGTCTGTGAAACAAATTATTTGTTCGCATAAGTGATATATGATAAATTCGTTTTAAGGTAATATTAACGTTAACGTAAAGGTTATATTTAAAGTGTTTTGATTTAACTCCATGAGGGCATAACTTCAGCAAGCAGGGACATAATGAGGTAATTATATTAGGAAAGAAGGGACTATACTTGAGCAACATTACGAAAGATCAGCTAACAAAATCTATTGTGAAAGCAAATGAAAATCGTTTAACGGATAATAGTGATTTTGATATCTATCAAGAGCTTGAAAATGTGCTTCAAGGAGTAGGTTTATCAGCAAAAGACAGTGGAGGAAACATTACGTTTTACGGAGAAGATCCGGTTGTTCCTAGTACGCTGCGCCTTGCCTCAGCAGCAGCTATTGCACTAGTTGCTAAATCAGTAGCTGTCTCAAAAATTTGGAGAATACGCGGAGGAAAAGGTCAAGATATTCATATGGATTTACGAAAAGCTATCCGAAGATTATCACCTTTTTACGATAAAAAATGGGAAAAGCTTAATGGGTACGCACCAAGTAAAGCAAATGATCCATATAACCCATTAGGCTTTCGCTTTTATCAAACAAAAGATGACAAATGGGTGATGCCGCTGAATCTATATCCACGCTCCAAGCATGAAACGCTAAAGCTGTTAAATTGTATAGAAGACCCTGATGCAGTGGCAAAAGCAATTCGCGGATGGAATGCAGAAGAATTAGAAAAAGCTGCAGCTGAGCGAGGAGTTATCATGCCTGTTGTGCGGACAATTGAAGAGTTTATGAATGAGTCCGTGTATGAAGAAGTAGCGCAGCTTCCTTTAATTGAAATTGAAAAGATTGGAGAAAGTGAGCCGATTCCTTTTTCAAAAGATCCTAAAACGCCGCTAGATGGTATTCGAGCATTAGGGCTTGGTCATGTTATTGCGGGAGCAGGATTTGGTAGAGCTCTTGCCTTACACGGTGCGGACGTCTTAAATATTTGGAAGCCAACGGATTGGGAGCATGATACGATTTACGCTACGTCTAATGTCGGTATGCGCTCTTCAACGCTGGATATCGGTGAAAAAGAAGGAAAAGAAAAAATGGTTGAACTTCTAAAAGAAGCCGATATCTTTTTTGCGAACCGTCGATACGGATTTCTAGAGAGATACGGTCTAACAGCTGAAGAGTGTGCAGAACTAAAACCAGGAATCATCCACTGCACCGTTAACCTGCATGGAACGCAAGGAGAGTGGGCAAAAAGAAATGGATTTGATCAGACAGCGGGAAGTGTAACGGGAGTCATGGCGTTAGAAGGATCGCCAGAAAATCCTAAGCTGCCTCCTATTGTAGTTGTCAATGATTATGCGGTTTCTTGGTTGCTTGAAGTCGGTGCTTTAATGGCACTGGAAAGAAGAGCAAAAGAAGGAGGCAGCTACCGCGTGCGTGTATCATTGGATCGCGTATCTTTATGGATTTTATCAATGGGCATCTATGACAAAGCGTACGCTCATCAAACAGCTGGTTCGTCAGAGAAGCACGAGTACATTGCACCGAATCTCTTTACAGCCCAAACACCTTTAGGATTGTACCAAGGGCTTACAGAACAAATCGAAATGTCGGAAACTCCAGGGAAATATAAGACGGTTCTGGTTCCTCGAGGTTCTTCATGCCCAGAGTGGTTGTGATATCAAGAGGCTGAGACAAAAGTATTTTAGTTGAAGGAAAATCCGAACGATGAATCGAGATTCTTGATAAAGGATCCAACTCGTTCGGATTTTTTCATGGCGATGGTGAACGTGGATTTTGTATATTCTGTTGCTTCTAGCTGTTGATTGGAGGGCAAGGCGAAGACTCCTGCGGGAAAAGCGAAACAGGTGAGACCCCGCAGGAGTGTAAGCGATGAGGAGGCTCACCGGCCGCCCACGGAAAGCGAAGCCTTGCACGGAAATCAATTTAATCCAATTCGTTCGCCTTTGGACTAAATTGATTTTGGTATGTTCCAACCTCATTTTGAGGGGCAAATTTAAAATGAAAAATAAGAAAAAATATTTGAATAATTATATGATTTCTTATATAATAGCGAAAAGGATGAGGAGTTGACTTGTAATGGAAAACTATACGTCCCGCAAAATGACACAAGAAGAAGTAAAAGTATCAGACGCGACAGCAGCTCAACTAGTGCTAAACAAATCTCTTCGTGACTTTAAAAAAGCACAGCTTTTACTGCAAATTGATCAGTCTTTAGAAAAAAGAGATAAAGAAACTTTTTTACGTTTAACTGAAGAGTTAAAAGAAGTTTGTTAAATAACCTACTAACATAAACGATCAGCCTTTGCTTCTAGTGAGCAAAGGCTTTTTATATGGAAAAAAACGGATAAATGTTTTGTTTTTTCTGAAAGCGGTAAAAGTATAGTATGGATGATAAAGCAAAAATCAAGAAGTCTCTTACTTTATTATTTTTTGCTTTATCATCTACAGCATCTAGATGGCAGCGCATCACGAAAGAACAAAAAGAGAGAGGGTTCTTTATATGTATAACAAAATCTTAGTTGCCTTTGACGGTTCGGCACCTTCCATTCGTGCTCTTCAACATGCAAGTAAACTAGCTAAAAGCGTAAATGCCAATAAGCTGACAATTGTACATATTAAGGAAAGAATTCACTTGCAGCAGCCTGTTTTTAGCGTTGACTTAGACGCACTGATAGAAGAAGAAAATCGCGATATTTTATCTGAAGCTCACAATCATTTAACTCAATCAGGTATTCCATATAAGGCATACGGTTTAGAAGGCACCGCTTCAAAGAAAATTATCGAATACGCACATGACAATCAACAAGACGTCATTGTAATAGGAAGCCGAGGAAAGGGCTTTGTTAAAGAGACATTTTTAGGAAGTGTAAGTCACGAAGTTGCTCAATCCGCAGAATGTCCTATTATCATTGTTAAATAAAAAGAGGGTGAGACAAAAGTAGTTTAGTTGAAGAAAAATCCGAACGATGAATCGAGATTCTTGCTGGAGAATCCAACTCGTTCGGATTTTTTTTATGTGATGGTGAACGTAGGTTTCATGTGTATGTATGTGTTGCACGCTTCGCGAGTTCGAAATTTACTGTATGATAAACGTACTTTATACGCTAAGCTGTCAGATACCTGTGGTAAACTGTCAGAGAATAATGGTTATTTAATCAGGTATGCTTTATTCTGCACAGTTTCTTCAATTATTACTTTTATAATGAAAGCAAAGGATGTGAATAAATGAATAGAATTTCTATTAAGCTTGGACTCTTATTTTTAATGTTCATTTTACTAATTGAAGCTGCGCTCTTTTTTTACTTATATAGCGGTCTTGCCAACACACGAATTTCAGAGGAATTAGAAAGTTTGCGTTTAAGAGGAAACAGTCACCGGGAAGTACTAGAGAAGCATCATGATTCGGCTACGCTTAACCATGTTGCACTGATGGAATCTGAAGCAGAAACTGATGTTGTCATAACGGATAAAACAGGAAAGATTATCAGTTCGTCTAGGCCTTTAATTCAAGGTGCAAGAAAAGCAGTAGAGAAATGGAAAGGAAAGTCTCTTACATACAAAGGTGAAATTATGCAAGGCGACTGGAAAAGCAAACCTTATATCGCCACAGCATCACCTATTGAAAAAGGCCGTCAGCAGTTTGGAACGGTTTATATGTTCAAAAACACAAATGATATTCACGAAATGATTGCGAGACTACAGCATCATTTTTACGTAGCAGGAGCTGTTTCCATTTTATTTTCGATTGTGACTATTTTTGCTCTGTCTAAATTTATAACCGCTCCTTTAATCAAGATGAAAAAAGCAACAGAGAAGCTGAGTCAAGGAGACTTGTCTGTAAAGCTGGGTGCTCATTCAAGAGATGAACTTGGACAATTAGGAATGTCCATTCAGTCGCTAGCGAATGAGCTGCAGCGGTTACGAAAAGAGAGAAATGAATTTTTAAGCAGCATTTCACATGAACTTCAAACTCCTTTGATGTATTTAAAGGGCTATGCAGACGTAGCAAGAAGGCCTTCTAATACACCGCAAGAACGTGATAAATATCTTGCTATTGTGGAAGAAGAAGCGGGAAGAATTTCACAGTTAGTCAAAGATTTGTTTCAGCTGGCGCAGGTGGATCAGCATACATTTTTTATTCAAAAACAAAAAGTAGAACTGGCTACGTATTTGCACACCATATGCGCGCATTTTCATTTAGCTTTAAAAGAAAAAGAGATGGAGCTGGACATAAGCTGCTCTCAAGGTCTTTATATTTCACTAGATCCTGAAAGATTTCAGCAAGTGATTATCAATTTACTTGATAACGCAATGAAATATTCAAAAGAAGGGACTAAAATCGATTTAATGGTAAAAAAATCAGCTGAATCATTGACAATAACTCTTAAAGATCAAGGAATAGGCATTCCAGAAAAAGATCTACCTTACGTATTTGACAAGCTGTATCGAGTGGAAAAATCCCGCTCGAGAAAAAGCGGAGGTTACGGATTAGGCTTATCAATTGTAAAGGAGATTGTAGAAGCTCATGGAGGAGAAATAACCATCACAAGCGAGACGGGAAAAGGAACGACTGTAGAAATTGCATTAAGAGAGGATGGATAGGATGACAACGATTTTATTAGTCGATGATGAAGCAAGGATGCTGGATTTACTAGAACTTTATCTGCTGCCAAACGGATTTACATGTATAAAATTTGAAAAAGGCACAGAAGCGCTGCGCTATCTTTATGAAGGTAACAAAGCAGATTTGATGTTATTAGATATTATGATGCCAAGCGAAGATGGGTGGGAGATTTGTCAAAAAGTAAGGAAAATGTCTGATCTACCGGTCATTATGCTCACAGCCCGCAGCCAAACGTTAGATGTAGTAAAAGGATTAAATATAGGGGCAGACGACTATATTACCAAACCGTTTAGCGAAGAAGAATTGGTTGCACGCATCAGCGCGGTTCTTAGACGTTCGTTAAAAGAAAAACATGAAATCACCCACAAAGGGTTAGTATGGAGCAAGGAAGACCACGTATTACAATATAAAAATCAGCACATTCAAGTGACGCCTAAAGAGTTTGAATTAGTGGGGTTACTTCTTCAGCATTTAAATCGTGTGTTCAGCCGGGACGACTTGCTTGTGTTAGTGTGGGGATATGAGGCGGAGATTGGAGACCGTACTATTGACTCTCATGTGCGAAATGTTCGGGATAAGCTAAGAAAAGCGGGCTTTCCTGTAGACGAATACCTGCAAACCGTATGGGGAATAGGCTATAAGTGGGTTGATGTTAGTTGAAAATGATATAAGCATAGCTGGTGAAATTGGTGAAAAGATAAAGTAAGCAGAAGCGAGCTTTTTTCTTTACATAGGGTAGGGGGGTATAGTATCATGAAGTTATGAAGGGAGGATGTTAGATGGTCGAAGCGAATCACATGAATAGTGAAGAAAAATGTTGTACGATAAATAGTGAAAGAAAAAGTCACCATTCTCCAGAAGTGAAAAAAAATCTAACAAGCCGATTAAATCGAATTGAAGGACAAATTCGAGGAATTAAAGGATTAATTGAAAAAGATACGTATTGTGACGACGTGATTACTCAAATCGCAGCTGCGCAGTCTGCTTTAAATAGTGTAAGTAAAATTTTGCTTGAAGGCCACTTGAAGCATTGCATTGTAGAACGTGTGCAAGATGGTGATGAAGAAGTAGTGGATGAATTATTAACAACCATTAAACGATTAATGAAATAAAGGAGATGCTAGAAATGGAAAACGTAACATTATCAGTAAAAGGAATGTCTTGCGGTCATTGTGTCAAAGCTGTTGAAGGCGGCGTAGGCGAACTTAATGGCGTTAAAAGCGTAGAAGTAAGCTTAGAAGATGCAAAAGTAACGGTTGCATTTGATCCAAGTCAAGTAACGGTCGAAGATATTAAAGAGGCTATTGATGACCAAGGTTATGACGTAGCATAAACAGCATCGCGTGCGAATACCTTCGCACGCTTGATTTAGGAAAAATATATACCCCTTATAGGTATATAACAGGAGGCGAAACGTGATGGGTGATAAACAAAAAGAAGCCACCTTGCAAATTACAGGTATGACATGTGCAGCGTGTTCTAACCGAATTGAAAAAGGATTAAAAAAAATAGAAGGTGTAAAAGAAGCAAACGTGAATTTGGCTTTGGAAAGATCTACTATCATATTTGATCCGTCTAAAACAAGTCCACAGGTCTTTGAAGAAAAAATCGAAAAGCTTGGGTATGGAGTTGTAAGTGAAAAAGCCGAATTTGCTATTACGGGCATGACGTGCGCCGCTTGTTCGACTCGTATTGAAAAAGGGTTAAACAAATTAGAAGGCGTGACAAAGGCAAGCGTTAATCTTGCTTTAGAAACGGCTTCTGTTGAATACAGCCCTTCTCAAATAGCTCCGCAAGATATAACGCAGCGAGTTGAAAAACTTGGATACGGAGCAAAGCTAAAGTCAGAAGAAAAAGAAGAAGAGCAAAGCTACAGAGAAAAAGAACTCAGTAAACAAAAAGGGAAGTTTTGGTTTTCATTGATTTTAAGCGTACCGTTATTGTGGGCAATGGTTAGCCATTTTACGTTTACATCGTTTATTCCTTTGCCTCATATGCTGATGAATCCATGGGTTCAGCTCGCTTTAGCTACGCCTGTTCAATTCGTGGTAGGGAAGCAATTTTATGTAGGCGCATTTAAAGCTCTTCGTAACAAAAGCGCCAACATGGATGTTTTAGTAGCATTAGGCACAAGCGCAGCTTATTTCTACAGTTTATACTCTTCTCTTAAATCGCTTGGGTCATCTGCTCATACGGATCAGCTTTACTATGAAACGAGCGCTATATTAATTACGCTGATTCTTTTAGGGAAATTGTTTGAAGCAAATGCCAAAGGCCGTTCTTCAGAAGCGATAAAAAAAATGATGGGCTTACAAGCTAAAACGGCCGTTGTAGTAAGAGACGGAGCGGAAGTTGAAATACCAGTGGAAGAAGTGCAAAAAGGTGAAGTTATTTTTATTAAACCTGGTGAAAAAGTACCAGTAGACGGAGAGATTATTGAAGGGCAATCAGCTTTAGATGAGTCCATGCTGACAGGTGAAAGCGTACCGGTAGATAAAAACGTTGGAGATAAAGTAATCGGAGCTACACTCAATAAAAATGGTTTTCTAAAAATAAAAGCTACGAACATTGGAAAAGAGACGGCGCTTGCGCAAATTATTAAAGTAGTAGAAGAAGCGCAAGGGTCTAAAGCGCCTATTCAGCGATTAGCTGACTATATTTCGGGTATATTCGTGCCAATTGTAGTTGGAATTGCTCTTCTTACTTTCTTTGTTTGGTATATTTGGATTGCGCCTGG
The DNA here is from genome assembly GCF_058629175.1 of Priestia sp. MDV22-iso46. Lineage (NCBI taxonomy): Bacteria > Bacillati > Bacillota > Bacilli > Caryophanales > Bacillaceae > Priestia > Priestia sp. MDV22-iso46. The sequence continues at coordinate 1,048,574 of NZ_JBZVWT010000001.1, read as the reverse complement.
CGAATTTGCGCCGGCTTTAGAGAAGCTTATTGCTGTACTAGTGATTGCATGTCCATGCGCGTTAGGCTTAGCTACTCCAACTTCCATTATGGCGGGGTCGGGCCGCGCAGCAGAATTTGGTATTTTATTCAAAGGCGGCGAGCATTTAGAAGCAACGCATAAAATCGATACGATTCTTTTAGATAAAACGGGAACTGTGACAAATGGAACCCCCGAGTTAACCGATGTGCGTATTGCACAAGGATACAAAGAAAATGAGCTATTACAGTTAGTTGCATCGGCTGAGCGTTTATCAGAGCACCCTCTAGCTCAAGCACTCGTAGCAGGTATAAAAAATAAAGGTATAGAGATTCAAGACCCGTTATCTTTTGAAGCTATTCCAGGGTATGGAGTAAAAGCAACTGTACAAGAGCGAGAGCTGTTAGTGGGAACAAGAAAGCTTATGAACCAGTATAAAGTGAATATTGATACAGCCTTAGAAGAAATGACAAATTTAGAACAAGAAGGAAAAACAGCCATGCTCGTTGCTCTTGACGGAAAATATGCCGGCATGCTTGCTGTTGCAGATACCATTAAAGCAACTTCTAAAGAAGCAGTTTCCAGGTTAAAAGAAATGGGCTTAGAAGTGATGATGATTACAGGTGATAATCGTCAAACAGCTCAGGCTATTGCGATGCAAGCGGGTATTGAGCATGTTATAGCAGAAGTGTTGCCAGAAGGAAAAGCAGAAGAAGTGAAAAAGCTTCAGCAGCAAGGTAAAAAAGTCGCAATGGTAGGAGACGGTATTAACGATGCTCCTGCACTTGCGTTAGCTGATATTGGAATGGCCATCGGAACAGGAACGGATGTAGCGATGGAAGCCGCTGATATTACGCTGATGCGAGGAGACTTGATGAGCATTGCAGATGCGATTGAAATGAGTAGAAAAACGATTTCTAATATTAAGCAAAATTTATTCTGGGCAATGGGCTACAACACGCTTGGTATTCCAATTGCAGCAGTTGGGCTGTTAGCTCCTTGGGTCGCTGGAGCCGCAATGGCCTTTAGTTCTGTATCGGTTGTATTAAATGCACTGCGATTGCAGAGAGTGAGGCTATAAGATATGAAAAAGTGGATCATCTCAGCTATTTTGTACGTGCTCGCAGTCATAGCAGTATATGCTATGTGGGCAATATAAACTAAAAAATATTGGAGTCATCGAGCCACTCTCGGTGAAAGTGATCCAAAAGCAAAGCTGCTAAAGAATATTCTTTAGCAGCTTTGTTAGGTGCAAGGAATTTTTTTGGCTTAATTCATACCCTTTAAGATGAAGGTCCTGGGGATACTTTTGATGAGCAATTAACACATCGCGTCCATCATCCATAATCCAAATGAAATAATGACGGCTAGAACCATCTCCATAGGTAATGGTCATTTTGCAATCGATGCTCCCAGCAGATTCTTCATCTAAGAGAATGTTCATATGCTGTGCCTTTTTTATACTATTGGTGAATGCATTCATATCTTGTTCATCGATAAATGTTTTGAGCGTTTTCATTTTAATGGACGTTACTTCTATCTTTTGTACGCTAGATGAGAGCGCGGAGTGTGCGAAAGCAAAGGGGGCTCCCATCACCAAGCTAACTGCAAGTAAGAGTGAGGATAGAGCAAAGCGTATTTTTAGCATGTTTCTTTCCTCCTTTTATTTTTATACTTTTTCCTTGTGGTAAGTGTTTCATACGAAAGCCTTTTTTAGGCACAGGAATTTTTCGTACCCAATTACCTTCATCTTCACAAAATCTGCACAAAGTCTGGCTACAATAAAGAAAAGTAGAAGAGTAGGCAAAGATAAGTTGTTTTTAAGGATTAAATGATTTTTATTTTAAAATTTATTATGTGGAAAAGAGGGACTGTTATGAAAAAACAGCTATTTATTCTTGGTGCATCTGTCATTATTGGACTAAGCGGATGCGGAAACGATTCTAGTCATGAAAAGCCTTCAACTGACAAAAACGAATCCATGCACGATCACTCAGAGATGAATCACTCTAGTTCAGGAGAGGTTCCAAAAGGATTAAAGCAAGCTGAGAATCCAACATATAAAGTTGGAGATAAAGCCGTTATAAAAGCAGATCATATGAAAGGCATGAACGGGGCTGAAGCAACAATTGTTGGTGCTTACGCCACTACGGCCTATACCGTTTCGTATACGCCAAAGACTGGCGGCAAAAAAGTAAAAAATCATAAGTGGGTTATTCAAGAAGAAATAAAAGATGCGGGTAACGAACAGTTAAAGCCAGGTAGCGAAGTGACGATTGAAGCAGATCATATGAAAGGTATGAAAGGGGCAAAAGCAACGATTGATTCAGCCGAAAAAACAACGGTGTATATGGTAGACTACAAACCGACTACAGGCGGAGAGAAAGTAAAAAATCACAAATGGGTAACCGAAAGTGAACTTTCAACCAAATAGACTGTTAGCGAAAAAAGAGGCTGGTACAAAAGTGTTTTAGGTGAAGGAAGGTCCGAACGATGAATCGAGATTCTTGATTGAGAATCCAACTCGTTCGGATTTTTTCATTGTTATGGTGAACGCAGGTTTCATGTAGGTAGTGGCTTCTAGCTGTAGTTTGGATTGATTTAGTTATGACTCAATCTCTTTTTGTTTACTTCTTGTTTTATGTTTTATAATGATGAATTTCTGACATGATGTATGAAGAAAACGCATGTTTCTTTCAAAAGAAGTTGCGGTATTAAGTAGAATGCTACGGTAATAAAACGAACAAACTACTGATGAAAGGAGCTAGCTATGAGTGAACATACAGTAAAGCGAACAGGACGCACACGATGGTTCATTTCATCTTTGTTAAGCAGTATGATTATTTTAAACTATTTTGATCGTGTAGCGGTGTCAGTAGCCGCTCCTGCAATACAAGATGCATTTCACTTAACAGGAACAGAGCTCGGAATTGTCTTTTCTATTTATACGTATTCTTATACGATCATGCAAATACCTGCCGGAAGCTTGCTTGATCGGTTCGGAGTAGCTTGGGTGACAAGAGTCGGTATGGTGATTTGGAGTTTATTAACGATGTCGATGGCTTTTTTGCAAGGAAAACTTCTTCTCTATATTGTCCGGTTTTTAATAGGAATAATGAGTGCTTCCGCATTTCCGGCAGCATCAAAAGCTACGTCGCTATGGTTTCCTCCAAACGAAAGAAGCTTACCAAATTCTTTGTTTGATTCAGCGGCCAAATTTTCAAATGTACTTGGCGCGCCTCTTGTAGCGTTTCTCATCACCAAATTTGATTGGCGCACAGCATTTTTATCCATTGGAATTATAAACGTGCTGTTTACGCTGCTGTTTTGGTTTTATTACGAAAAGCCAGAAAAGCATAGACGTATATCAGATGATGAGTTGAAGTATATTCAAGAAAATAATCTAAATGCAAACGATGAGCAAACATCAAAATTTTTACATACCTTAAAAGTATTATTTACGAATCGAAAAGTTTGGGGGCTCATGATTGGGTTTACAGGCTATGGATATACGTTTAATTTACTGTTAACGTGGCTGCCAACTTTTTTAAAAGAAAAATACGGTATGGATATCATGTCATCGGGTCTGCTTACGGCAGTACCTTGGCTAATTGCTACATTTGCTGGCATTTTAGTTGGCGGCTGGCTTGTTGATTACCTTATAAAAAAAGGGTATAACAGTCAAAATGTATATCGTACGATCATTGTAGTAGGGTTATGCTTAGGGTTTGTGTTTTTAGGCTCTATTTTCACCGATAATGTCGTCGTAGCGATGATTTGTATTTCGATTGGACTGGCAGGTATATCTGCAACGGCACCAATCGGCTGGTCTATTTCTGCTGAAATTGCGCCTGCAGGCTCTATTTCTCTTCTCAGTTCTATTGTTAATTTAGCTAATAATTTGTTTGGTGGAATTATAGCTACAGCTTTAACGGGATATCTTTTAGATAAAACTGGTTCTTTTAATCTAAGCTTTATTGTAGCGGGAATTGTATTGTTGCTAGGCTTAATTTTTTATATTTATGTGCTTGGAGATATTAAACAAATTAAAATTCCAAAAAAACAACATATAAAGTAAAAAGCTCGAGACAAAAGTAGTGCAGGTAAAGTCAGACACGAACTATTTATCATGAATGGATGAATAGTTCGTGTTTTTTATGATCATGGTGAATTTGTTTGTCTGAAATTTAAGATAGGTGCGTATTTTAAAATAGAATTGTTAGTATAGCATGTTCTTAAAAAGGTTAAGCTGGTTTTTATGAAGAAATTCTGTGTCTATTTTTGTGATTTCAGCAGAAGTAGATATGAACCGCACTATAAAAAATAGAAAGGCAGAGGAACATGGATCACAAAGAAAGTGAAAACAACACTGAGTTAAAACAAAGCCACTCATTAAAGGAGCCTCAACGCGTAGAATTATCTAAGTATCAAATTTTAAAAGCACTGATACCTGTTATTATACTTGGGATTGTCGTTTTAGTTGCCGTATTACAAAATGATGGTCTTCTTAATTGGATCTAGGCATGCAAAAGGGGCCTGTAACGTACAAACAAGCGTCGCAATCAGTAGAAATAATGGATTGTAACTTATTTAGGCATGCAATAAAAAGAAACTGCATATAGTGTAATTTAAATCGCTTGTACACAGTAGAGGGAAAGAGGGAGATACATGCCAAGAGTAACCGTTTTAGGACACGGAAGTTTTGAAGTGGAAAAAGGAAAAAAGCTTGTCTTGGCACTTGAAGACAATGGTATAAATATTCTTCATCGGTGCGGCGGGAAAGCCAAATGCACAACTTGCAGGGTAGAAGTGCTCGAAGGTGAATATTGTGATTTAACACACGCGGAGAAAAATGCATACTCAGAAAGTTCAATTGAAGATCACTTGCGCTTATCATGTCAAATTCGTGTAAATGAAGATATCACCGTTCGACCAATACTAACGGTAGAGAGCTCAGGACGAGAAGCAGGACCTCGACCCGCAGAGTAGTCATGTAATTGCAAAAAGCAGCGCGTGGAATGTTTACATGCTGCTTTTTGTATTTTTACCTAAAAAAATAACAAGAACAGCGACGGGGAGTAACAGCTGTTCTTGTTCAAGTAAAATACCTACGGAATGATTCCTTTAAATTTTAGCATTCTGTAAGGCGGGCAGTAAATCACTCAAAAGAGTGATTATAAAGGTTTTTTTGCGAACCGTTATTTGTAAATAGATTTAATTGGATGCTTCAATCACATCTCCATTTTTGTAAATATGATACCACCCTATGGTACCTGATCCTCCTTGATCCATCCAGTCTTTATTTTTTGCTACGAATCTATAGTAAGCTTTATCGTTGTTATCTTTCCGTAAGCGGTCGTCTGTACTGAAAACAATGTTGTCACCGAGTTCTTTTTTACCGAATGTAATAGCCGTGCTGACAGGAAATTGCTTTCTTTCTACCTTGTTCTCATCTAAAGCTGCCCATGTTAAGGGGCCAACAATACCATCTGAAGACAAGCGGTGATCGGTTTGAAATTCTTTTACTACATTTTGCGTTTGCGTACCGAAAATTCCATCAACTGATGTGTTATACTTCACATCCTTTAAGCTTTGCTGTAAATCTCTTACGTAGCTAGAGTGAGAACCTTTACGAAGCGTAGGCCTCGTTTCTGCTTTAGCCTCAATTTTTTTTGAGTAGGCATCTTTAGCAGCTGCTTCAGTAGTTGGAGTGCTGAATGCTACGCATGTTGTTACAAGTGTAAGAGTAGAAAGCATGACAAGTGTTTTTTTCGTTAACATGAAATAACCTCCTTGTTTTTAGCAACTATTTGTCGCTTTTCATGAGTTTTATAACTAATCAGTAGCTATAAAGTCAATTTATTATAGCGCAGACAGTTTTCTATTTGTTTTTATATTCCTATGATTATATAAGATAGTCATAAAAAACTAGTGAAGTAGATAAATCGTTCTATGTTTTCACTATAATTTCACTTTTCTCTGATACAGTACGGAATGAAAAATAGCATGTGGAGTGTCTTGCATGATCATAGTGTGTTTTGCTGTATAGCGCCCATAATAAATAAACGAATGAAAAGACTGCAAAGGGTCTTAGATCTCTTTGCAGTCTCTTCATGTTCAAGAGCTCTGCGTTCAAATAATAACCAGAAAGGAATTATGTGATGTCACCTCTGTATTTCCAGCATATAAGGAATCTTTTTTCGAAGCAAAAGTTTAATAAATTATCGCGTAAACAAATCTTTCTCTATATACTAGGAATTTGCTGTTTGTGTATAGCGCTAATAGTAACAAACCACAATTATTCGCTTTATAAAAAACCGATAGCGGAGGTAGTGAAGACGAATGTTGTAGAACAACATAAATCTACTGATTTAAATCATAATAAAGATACCGTGTATTCTCAGGAAATTGTTGCTAAAATCATGAACGGAAAATATAAAGGAAGGCTTATCCATTTAGAGAATACGTACTCATACTCAGGTGCTTATGATCAAAAGTACAATGTCGGAACAGATCTTTTTGTCTCCTTAGAAAAGAATTCACAGCATGCTTTAAGCGGCACGATTGAAGGAGTGAAGCGGGACAAGCAGGTTACCGCTGTCGCAGGCTTATTTATACTGATTTTGCTGGCGATTGGAAAAAAACAAGGTTTTTATTCAATTATCAGCTTACTTATTAATATTGTTCTTTTAATCGGAGCCTTAAATGTATATCTAGCACTAGGGAATGTGAGCTTGCTAGCTGTATGTATTGTTGCGGTCGTTCTTTTTACGGTTATTTCTTTATTATTAGTAAGCGGTAATCAAGAAAAAACGCATGTAGCAATTATTTCAACTTTAATAGGTACGTTTATTTCTCTGTTAATTGCATACATCGTTATGCAGCTAACAGATTCTAATGGTCTTCATTATGAAGGAATGGAGTTTGTGACGATTCCTCCTCAAAAAATATTTATGAGTGAGGTACTAATTGGATCTTTAGGAGCTGTCATGGATGTAGCTATTACGATTACTTCTTCTGTCTATGAACTATATGAAAAGAATAAAGAGATAGCGCACAAAGACTTACTAAAATCGGGCAAGGAAATTGGCGGAGACATCATGGGAGCCATGACGAATATTTTATTTTTTTCATATATAAGTGGAACAATTCCAATGGTTCTTCTTTATTTAAAAAACGGCTCTCCTTTAGGATACACGTTTTCGATGAATTTTTCGTTAGAGTTAATCCGTGCTCTTACTGGCAGTATTGGCATTGTGCTAACGATTCCAATTACACTCTATCTTTCGATTCTTTTTATTTTTAGGAAGGGGAACAGAAAGTGAACGTTTTACTATTGCTTGCTCTTATTTTATTTATTTTGATGAGTATTGTGGGCGGAAAAAAAGGGGTTAGATCGTTCCTTGCTTTGTTCTTGAATTTTGGCGTTATTTTTCTAACCATTCTCTTTATGCTGTCTATAAAAAATACGATTATTGTTACGTTAATCGCTTGTACAATCATTAGCTGCATTAATTTATTTTATATTAATAAATTCAATCATAAAACGCTTGCTGCGTTTGTTTCAACGATTATTACCTTAGCCGTTTTAGTACTCTTTATTTTTATCATTGAACATCATGCCATGATTCAAGGGTTTGGAGAAGAACAAGAAGAAGAAATTAACGCTTTTTCACTTTACGTTGGAATTGACTTTGCTAAAATAGCCATTTGTACCATTATTATGGGAGCCATAGGAGCAATCATTGATATTTCGCTATCTATTTCATCTTCTATGAATGAATTATTTGTTCATGATCTGTCCGTAACTAAAAAAAATCTCTTCAATTCAGGATTGAAAATCGGAAGAGATATTTTAGGCACCACAACCAATACACTGTATTTTGCATTTGTAGGGGGATATTTAACTTTAATTATATGGTTTAAGAGATTGTCGTATTCGTTTGGAGATATTATCAATTCAAAAACCTTTTGTGCAGAAGTCATTTCTATCTTGAGCGGAGGCATTGGTGTAGCTATTATTATTCCGATTACTTCTTGGATTAGTGCTTCTATTTTCTTACAACAAAGAGAAAAAGCGAAGTAAGTTCTGAAATAAGCGGATTAATTAAAAAGAGGCCGGGACATAACTAAATGAATCCAACCTAAAGATGAACAAATGAGATACATGAGCTGAACCGCTTATGACACCGCAGTTGATTTCCGTGCAAGGCTTCGCTTTCCGCGGGTGGGCGATGAGCCTCCTCGTCGCTTGCGCTCCTACGGGGTCTCATCTGTCCCGCTTTTCCCGCAGGAGTCTTCGCCTTGCCCTTCAATCAACTGCTAGAAGGAACGAAACAGATGAAGCAGTATTCACCATAACCAAAAAAACGAACCACTCATCGAACATGTTGATCAAGGGTTCGTTTTTTACTTGGGCTAAAATACTTTTGTCCCAGCCTCTTTTTGTGACAAAGTTTAAATGAAAAGAAAGCTTAACGAGAATTAACGAGAATTCATGAATTTCAAAAAGATAAGACAGGAAAAAGGACAGTTGGGGCAGCTGACAGGATGAATCTTATGATGAAAATTGTCAACTATATAAATTACATCTATTAAAAAACAGCCTAAGAATCAGACCTAGTTATTATTCTTCATAGTTCATCCATTGCATTTTGCTAGAAGAGTTGTAAATAATATATAAATCAATTATAGTAATGAGCATTAATACATAAGCACATTATTATCTATCAACTAAAAGGGAGTAGGAGGTATTCATTAATGAGCACAAAATCTATAGATAGTATTGAAAAGGCAGCCCAAATCTTAAAATTATTGGGAGATAAAACAAGGCTTTCGATGGTGAAATTAATAGAGAACAATGAATGCTGTGTGTGTGAGTTCGTAGATATCTATCAAGCTAGCCAACCTTCAATTAGTCAGCATTTACGAAAATTAAGAGATGCTGAGCTTGTGAAGGAAAGAAGAAAAGGGCAATGGGTTTTTTATTCTCTTAATAAGGAAAGCCAGTACTATGAGTTCGTTCTGGGCATACTTGAATCTGTGCCAAGTCAGGACGAACGTTTAAAAGAGCTGGAAAAACAAGGACTGCGTATTAGTTGTTGTGAATAATTGGAGGTTTAAAAAGTGGCATCAGTTGTACTAGCATCATTGATTTTTTTAGTAACATTAATTTTTGTCATTTGGCAGCCGAAAAATTTATCAATCGGCTGGTCGGCTTGCGGGGGAGCTATGATTGCTTTACTGGCAGGCGTTGTTGATTTTCAAGACGTTCTTGAGGTAACCAGCATTGTGTGGAATGCGACTCTTACGTTTATTGCTATTATTATTATTTCTTTAATTTTAGATGAAATTGGTTTCTTTGAATGGGCAGCGCTTCATATGGCTAGAGCTGCAGGAGGGAACGGCGTGCGTATGTTTGTTTACGTGTCTCTTCTTGGAGCCGTTGTAGCAGCGCTATTTGCTAATGACGGAGCAGCGTTGATTTTAACACCCATTGTACTAGCCATGGTTCGGGCATTAAAGTTCGACGATAAAATGGTTTTTCCGTTTATCATCGCAAGTGGATTTATTGCAGATACAACGTCGCTGCCCCTTGTTGTTAGTAACTTAGTAAATATCGTATCAGCCGACTTCTTTGGTATTAGCTTTTCTGAATTTGCATCACGCATGATTGTTCCAGATTTGGTTTCTCTGTTTGCAAGTATTATGGTCTTATATCTGTATTTCCGCAAAAGAATTCCTAAGAAATACAATGTAGCAGATTTGCAGAAGCCAGTGGATGCCATCAAAGATGAAAAGATGTTTCGGTTATCCGGAATTGTCTTAGTTTTGTTAGTGCTAGGCTATTTAATTGGAGAATTCTTCAGCGTCCCTGTTTCGATTATTGCAGGTATTATTGCTATTCTGTTTTTGATGATGGCCAAAAAAAGCCGAGCGGTTCATACAAAAAAAGTGTTACAGGGAGCTCCATGGGCGATTGTCTTTTTCTCTATCGGCATGTATGTCGTTGTATACGGCTTGCGTAATGCTGGTTTAACAGAAATTCTGGCTGACGTGATCCAAGCAACAGCCAGCCATGGACTGTTTGCAGCAACAATTGGTATGGGATTCACTGCGGCTATTCTTTCATCGATTATGAACAATATGCCAACCGTTATGATTGATGCACTGGCAATCGATGCAACACACGCAGCCGGAACAATCAAGGAAGCATTGATTTATGCAAACGTCATTGGATCGGATTTAGGTCCGAAAATTACCCCGATTGGTTCTTTAGCGACGCTTTTATGGCTTCATGTTCTTTCAACAAAAGGCGTGAAGATTTCATGGGGAACGTATCTTAAAACAGGTATTATCTTAACGATTCCGACATTGTTTATTACGCTTGTTGGTTTGTATATTTGGTTATTGATTATTTCATAACACGTCCTAAAGGAGATTTGTTTTAGTCGATATGATAATGGCTGTTGCCAGAAAAATTCAGATGTGTATCGAAGCTGTAGAAAATGATCTACAGCTTTTTTATTGAAAAGGTATAACGGATAGCGACACGTTTTTAAAATGAGATAGGTATTTCTCATCTAAGCTACTTTTCTCTTCATTCATACTCCAACAGCTCTTTCTATGATAAAATAATAAAACTAAGTAAGTTTATTTTGGAAATTTTAAACGTAAGGTGATTAATTAAATGAAGTTAATTATTGCAGAAAAACCATCTGTCTCAAAAAACATTGCAGATGCACTAAAGATAAAAGGCCGACAAGACGGCTACTTTGAGGGAAATGGCTACATTGTTACATGGGCATTCGGACATTTACTTCAATTATATGATGCAAAAGATTATGACGATAAGATGTCCACATGGAAAATGGAAAACTTCCCATTTATTCCGCAAGTTTTTAAGTATAAAGTGAAAAGTAATCCTCGCGATAGAGAAAAGCCTGATACAGGTGCTAAAAAACAACTTAAAATTATCCAAAGCTTGATGAGGAGACCTGATGTTGATGGAATTATCTCGGCTTGTGACTATGATCGTGAAGGTCAAGTCATAGGAGATAGTATTATCTATAATCTGAAGACCGATAAAACTGTTTATAGACTTTTATTAAACGAATGGACACCGGCTGAGGTTATGAATGGGCTGGAAAATATTAAGCTGAATACAGAATTAAGACCTTTACAGGATGCTGGCGTTAGCCGTCAATGGGCTGACTGGGTTATTGGAATTAATCTGACATCCGTGGCTACTCTTAAATACCAAAAAGGTAAAGGGAAAGCTCTGAACATTGGTCGAGTTTTATTACCAACTTTAAAAATTATTTATGATCGAGATAAAGAAATTGAAAAATTTGTTCCAGAGAACTATTACAAACTTCAAGCAACCTTTAAAACAAAAAAAGAACAAGAGTATGAAGGAACGTATATTGAAGGTAAAGAAGAGAAGTTTAAAAGTAAAGAAACCTTAGAAGAGATTCAGCAAAAACTAATTGATAAATCAGGAATTGTAAGCGATAAGCAGGTACAAAAAAAGAAGGAATACCCGCCATTTTTATTCAATCTATCCAACTTACAAGGATATATTACGAATAAATACAAAGGTTGGACCTCTGATAAAGTGTTAAAAGTAGCGCAATCTCTGTATGAGAAAAAATTCATCACATATCCACGTACGGCCAGCGTAGCTCTGGAAGAAAGTTTAGTAGGTAAGACGGCAAAGGTTCTAGAAACGCTAACAGAAGATTTACCATACAAAGACGAAGTGAAGTTTGTTAAATCAAAAAGAATTTTTGATAACTCTAAAGTAGAGAGCCATAGTGCAATTGTACCTACTTATTTGAAACCTAAAAAGTTATCAACTGATGAAGAACAAGTTTATCAAGCAATTAAAAATAGATTCATTATGCAATTTATGCCTGTAGCTGAGTATGAGGAAACAAGAATTGAAACGAAAATTACTGGTGCGGATTTAAAAGGGTTATTTATCTCTAAAGGAAAAGTTCAGCTCGTAGAAGGGTGGAAGAAAGTAGAGAAAGTTCAATCTAAGGATACGATTCTGCCTCTTGTACAAGTTAATGATGACGTAGATTTAGTGAAGCATGAAATCACTACACATGTGACAAAGCCACCTAAGCAGCATACAGAAAGAACGTTGCTTCGAGTTATGGAGACATGTGGAAAGAACTACGATGGAGAAGGTACGGATGAAGAAAGCCTAAATGCGATTTTAAGTGGATTTAGTATCGGTACACCTGCAACAAGAGCTGAAACGATAAAAAAATTAAAAGATGTTGGTTATATAACAACACAGAATAAGAATTTACTTTGTACGGAGCTTGGAAGAAAGCTGATAGAAACCTTCCCGATCAAAGATTTATTTAATCTCGAATTTACAGGTCGTCTTGAGAAATCGTTGAATGATATTGAGAAAAGAAACTTTACAAAAGATGAGTTCTTACAGTTGATTTTTGATTTTACTACAAAGGCAGTAGAAACAATCAAAAATGAGAAAGAAGTTACAATTAACGAAGTAGCTTCTCAGCGTAAATCGAACGAAATAATAGGTAAATGCCCGGTTTGTGGTCATGCTGTAATTGAGGGGCAAAAAGGGTTTGGCTGTAGCAATTGGAAAAATGGCTGCAAGTTTGTTATTTGGAAGAATGACAAGTTCTTAGCAACAATGAAAAAGAAGCCTACTAAGACTATGGTAAAGGCATTATTGAAAAATGGTATTGCTCCTGTGAAAGGTTTAACGAGTAAAAAAGGGAATAAGTTTGATGCGAAATTAAGATATGAAAAGAATGCTGATAATGAGTATTTTAGTTGGAAAATGGAGTTTGAGAAGTAAGTTTTTTATTAGTATTAATAATGAAGGAGGTAGTTGTCATTTTTTTAAGACACCTACCTTCTTTTTTATATCAATAAAGACGCTAAACGTTATCGAAATAAAGAGACAGGGCAGTTTACTCGTGGTCCAAATCTTGTTCACGAAGCTGGAAGCGGGAACGTTCAACCTTTGGAAGTACCGGTAGTAGAATCAGTTACAGTTAATAAGCAGAATGATTCAATGAAGGGTACGTCAGTGTTTGATCCTGATTTAGTAAAAGCATATTTAAAGGATGTTGAATCCAAAACAAGGTTAAAGGTTCACAAAATACAGGTGGAATTTCTAAAAGAATCCTTAAGAAATAATAAATTTGAAAAATTAACACCTAAAGAAACAGCTAAGCATAGAGGTAGATTTACTACAAGCCTAAAAAACAAGTTAATTGAAGAATGGGAAGAAAAAACCAATCAAAAGTGGCCACGATATACAGAGGAAGTATATGATCAAAGTGGAGAAATTGCTAGACATATTGGTCAACCATACGATGCTCATCATCTTATAGAAAACAATTTTTCTGGTCCTCATGAATGGTGGAATATTCATCCTGCTAAATACCCTGACGAGCATCAGCAGGGGATTCATGGAAAAGGAGCACCATCAAGAATGTTATTCCCTAGGAGGTAATAATAATGGCGGATTTTAAGTTTATTAATAATGGAGAAAATAAAATTTATAATTTATCTGAAGAGGAGATTTTAAAAGCGGAAGACAGAATGGGTATCCGTTTTCCCGATGATTTAAGACAGTTATATTTAGAAGTTGGATATGGGTTCATTAAAGAGCCAAGTAATAATGCAATCAATAGAATTATGGGACCAGGAACGGTAGCAAATGTCAAATTACGAGAAGGAGTTTTTGAATTCGATCCAGATTTAGAGGAACTGGATGAAGAAGATAAACTTATTTTCTTTGAAGTGAATGAGGGGATATATATATCGTTAGATTTAAAATTGCCCAATAATCCAGTTTTTTATTTTGACACTCAGATAGCAGACTCATTAGAGGATTTTTTAAAGAAATTTATTAATGATAATGAGTATTACATTGATTTAGAATAATACAATGCTTAAATAATAGGTAAAATAAAGAACCCAACAAAAAAACCATTGGCTAAGGCTTAGCCAATGGTTTTTTTAGGTAGATATTGTTAAGAAGATTCACTCTTAGGAAGACGAACTATTCATTTCAAGAATATAAATTCATTATATTCAAATGTAGAAAAATAGTCCGTGATATAGCGTTTTTAAATAAATTAACGAGAAATAAAAACACTCCAATTTATGTAGTTTACAACACTGTCAGCGTGGAAAATGAAATTTTCTGGAGTTTTATAATATGTTTAGAAATGCTTGTAGGTCAAGATTTTAAGAGGGGGTCAAATTTCAAATGAACTATAGTTCCCATTTAAGTATCATTATGTAGATAGTAATAATCTGTTAGGATATAATTGTAAAAATTACAATAATACACATAGAAGATGCTAAGAAAAGTAAGAGATGCTGGTGGAGATAGGGAAGACATGGTAGAAATGCTTGAAAAGCTTGGTGACATTGCCAAGAGGAGGAGGTAATTAGAAATGGATAATAAACAAATTGCAAAAGAAATTCGTTCGGCTATAAAAAAAAGCGATATTGAAAAGGTAGTTGAATTAATCGGCTCCGATGCTGAACGTTTAAATATGATGACCCCTTTTGGAACCTGGCTTCATGTTGCAGCTTCTAGAGGAGAGTTAGATATTGTTAAGAAACTAATAGAACTCGGTGCAAATGTTAATGTACTTGGAGGAGTGTATGGTGGCGGAGCATTGAACGAAGCAGCTTCTGCAGGTCATATTGATATAGTCAGGTATCTATTATCTTGTGGAGCAGATATGGATGTAAGCGATCCAGAAAGAAATCCATTGTTTGGTGCAATTAGTAATGGTCATGCTAATATTGCAGAACTATTAATTGAAAGTGGTATAGATACGAATGTTACATATAGTGGTGAATCTATGAGAGAAGTAGGCGCATTGACTTTTGCAAAGGAACAAGGCCAAAAAGAAATTGTTAAGTTGTTAGAAAGTCAGGGAGGGCTCTCTACAGATGTAACTACAACAAATCATACTGATCAGGACCGTCATATTGAGGTCTTAAATCATATTACGAAGCAATTTGGTCCTATTGAAGATACTATAAGTGAAACTGTTCCAGGTAGTAGAGTATCAGTTACTATTCACATAATCCCTCCGTCAGTGAATAAAGATTTCGTCACGCTTGTAACGACTGGTATGAGTGATGAACCTATGGATTATTCAGATGAAGAAAGAACATTTAAGTATGCAGAGCTGTTACTAAAGTTACCTTCAAGTTGGGTAGTCGAAAAGGATAATATGAAAGATCCAAATCATTATTGGCCCTTTGGATGGTTAAGGAACGTGGCTCATATTCCACACCTTTATGATGGATGGCTTGAGGAAGGAGTTATTCTTCCAAATGGAGAACCTCCTCAGCCATTTGCATCAAATACAAAATTATCATGCGTAATGATCTGTCGTCCTCAAGAGTCCGGACTGGCTAACGTTCATACTCGAGATAAAGACATAAATATGTATACACTTGTTCCTATCTATGAAGAAGAAAGAAAGCTTGCATTGGAAAAAGGGTATGAGTATCTGCTAGAAAGAATGAATGAGAAAGGAATCACCGATGTTTTGGATATAAATCGGATAAATGTGGGAATGCAATAATACGTGTAGATAGTTCATGGACAGGGGTTTTTTTAGAATTTACCTAATAATATTTTTTCTTGTTGAAGCTAATTGTCAATAACAATTGAAAATTTTAGTTAGAAGATGGAGTTTGAAAAACAGTGAAATCTTTGAAGAGCCTTTTGATTTATTTAAATATTTGACGGTTTATAAAAAGCTCCACATCAAGGTTTATTGATGTGGAGCTTTTCGCATATGTTCCCTATTCAATTATATTTTAATGCTAATGTACATGGGGTTACTATTAAGGGTACTTTGATGATAAAATATATTGAGAACATACGTTTTGGAATTTTGATAATTAGCTAGAGGTATCTAAGTTAGAAAATGAAATAGAGTAAAATGCCTGACTATCTTTTAAGACATGTATTTTACGATTAAGCCTCTTATATATATAACATTTTATAATAGTACTCTTGATTTCAGGAACACTATGCGATTATTCCAACGGAACAAGTGAAGGACCCCAGCAAACTGTCAGGAGACGAACAGAAAATTTACGACTTAGTCGTAAGACGTCTAATTGCGGCACACTACGAAAAAGCGATTTTCGACTATACAACGATTACGACACTAGTGGAAAAGCGAGCAGCTTTTATTTCAAAAGGAAAGCAGCAAATCCAAGAAGGCTGGCGCAAAGTAATTTTTCAAAATGAGAAAGATGACGACGTTATTCTTCCGAATGTTCAAGAAGGCGAAGAAGGAAAAGTTATTAAAGTAGACGTAAAAGAAGGTAAAACACAGCCTCCAAAACGCTACACGGAAGGTCAGTTGATTACACTGATGAAGACAGCAGGCAAGCATTTGGATAATGACGAGCTGGAGAAAATTTTAGCAAAATCAGAAGGCTTAGGAACAGAAGCTACGCGCGCTGGAATCATTACAATGCTTAAAGATCGTAAATATATTGATGTGAAAAAAAACCAAGTATTTGCGACTGATAAAGGAAAGGTATTGATTGACGCGATTGGCGATAAAATTTTAGCTTCTCCAGAAATGACGGCTAAATGGGAGCAGCGTCTAGCTGAAATTGGAGAAGGAACAGCATCGGCCGCTGCCTTTATGGAACAAACAAAGAAGCTGTCAGCTAAAATTATCGAAGACGCTGTCGAAGCAGAAAGCAAGTGGAACTTCAGCGGATACGATACTGAATCCATTCAGCGAAAAGGTAATGGAAAAGGTAAAGGCTTTTCTTCTAAATCGTTTGGTTCATGTAAGCTTTGCGACGGAAAAGTAGTTGATAAAGGCTCATTTTACGGATGCTCAAACTATGCAAAAACAAAATGCACGTTTACCGTATCGAAAAAGATTTTAGGTAAAACAGTTACGCAGGCTAATTTAAAAAAGCTGTTAAGCGAAGGACAAACAGATTTAATTGAAGGCTTTAAAAAAGGCGATAAAACCTTTAATGCCAAGTTAGAATGGAAAGAAAACAAAGTGCAGTTTTTATTTGAAAAATAGAGGAATAAAAAGCGTTTGCTAAAGAGCAAGCGCTTTTTGTATATAAAAACAGGAGTTTTCCAGCTTTTCTAGAATTTCTTACATAGTTTATTTATGTAAAGGATGAGATTGATGAAACGAACGAGTAAAGGGATGATTCCGTTTTGGGATTATATTGGCATTGAAGAAACGCTGCTTGAAAAAGGGTATGCAGAGTTGAAAATTACGATTCAGCCTCAGCTTCTGCAAGGAAGAGGAACGGTTCATGGAGGCGTTATTGCCACGCTTATCGACGCGGCGGTTGGTTCGGCTGTGCGATCTTCTCTTTCTGAGGAGGAAAGCGCCAGTACAGTTGAGTTAAAAGTAAATTACACAAGGCCGGGTATAGGTGATTATTTAGTTGCAAAGTCTACACTGTCTCATTGCGGCAAAACGCTTGCAGTTGGAGAAGTGAAAATTGAAGACAGCAGCGGTAAACTTGTTGCGCTTGGCAGTGCAACATATATGATTTTTTCAGTAGAAAAAGCTTAGGGTTCTAAGCTTTTTCTGCTGAATGCAGCTGTTGCCTAATGAATGAAATAATCGTTTCATAGTAAGCTTTGGGATGAGGAGCAAATTCACTTTTATGTGCTGTACGGTGAATTGGCTCTTTTTTATTTGTTATCCCTTCAATGATCAGTTCTGTTTGATTTCCAAGCCACAGTTCGCAAAAGTGAGAAAAAGGCGCTTTTACAAGTGCTGATACTTCTTCTTGCTGCAACGTAAAAGCAGTGAGCAGATGAGAGCTGTGGTATAAAAATACGTGTGCAAATTCTTTATCAACATAGTGCGGCTGAGATATTTCGTATTTAAAGACATCTAAAGGAAGCAGTTCATCAAATGAAATGTTTACACCAAGTTCCTCGTGAATTTCTCTTATTCCGTCCACAGCGGTTTCTGTATGAAGCAAATGTCCGGCAGCTGTGATATCAAGCGCACCGGGATAATCTTGTTTTTGTTCGCTTCGAATTTGAAAATAAATATAGTCTGTATCATTTTCACGGCTGACAAACCAGCAGTGAAACGCTTCGTGCCAATAGCCTTTTTCATGAACTTCTTTGCGAGACGCTGTTCCTATGCGCTGCTGTTGGTCGTTAAATACGGTTAACACTTCATCGTTCATCATAAAACCCCCATTTGCTTCCTACTTCTTTCTACTCTAACCTGTCGTGAAAGGTATGTAAATAATGGAAGATGAAAAAAACGTGTTCATACATAAAAATAAGTACAAGATAAAGGATACATCAATTTTAGTAAAGAAGGTGCATGCGTTGAATCATTGGATGGAAGTAGTACTTCGTTCAGTGCTGATTTTACTTGGCTTGTTTTTTATCACAAAGCTGTTGGGGAAAAAACAGTTATCCAAACTTTCTTTTTTTGAATATATCGTTGGCATTACAATTGGAGATATTGCAGGAACAATTTCAATGGATGTAGATTTACAGGCAAGTCACGGGGTAGTCGCAATTTTAGTGTGGGCATCGTTTCTTATTTTTGTATCAAACGTATCGTTAAAAAGTATAAGCTTTCGAAAAGCGGTGGAAGGGACAACAACGATCCTCATTAAAGAAGGAAAAATTCTTGAGAAAAATGTAAAAAAAGAAAAATATACAGTAGATGAGCTCATGGAGCAGCTTCGAAAAAAAGACATCTTTTATGTGGAAGACGTAGCTTTTGCCATGCTCGAAACCAACGGCGAATTAAGCGTGCTGTTAAAAAAAGAAAAGCAAAACGTTACGAGAGAAGATTTATTAATAAAAGGAGAGGCGACACGATTACCTCAAACGATTATCATGGACGGAAATATAATGAAAGAAGCGGTTCATGAGCTGGGATATAGCGTAGCGTGGGTTAAAGAACAGCTCAAAAAGAAAGGTGCTGCAGCCGATAAGGTATTTTTAGGTCAAGCAGACTCAGCAGGTCATTTGTATCTTGATTATTATGAAGACTGAGGCTGAGAGAAAAGTATTTTAGCCCAAGTGAAAAACGAACCATTAATCAACATGTCTGATTAGTGGTTCGTTTTTTGTGATTGCGAATATAGTTTTATCTGTTTCGTTCCTTCTAGCAGTTGATTGGAGGGCAAGGCGAAGACTCTTGCGGGAAAAGCGGAACAGATGAGACCCCCCAGGAGCGCAAGCAACGAGGAGGCTCAGCGACCGCCCGCGGAAAGCGAAGCCTTGCACGGAAATCAACTGCGGTGTCATAAGCGGTTCAGCTCATGTATCTCATTTGTTCGTCTTTAGGTTGGATTCATTTAGTTATGTTTCAACCTCAGCGTGGATCTACTTCTTGTCCGGATTTTATATCCATTACTTTAAGGCTATTTTGAGGTGCTTTAATATCTTTACTTGCAGGTGCAGCTTTTTTATTTTCCACCCAGTCTACTAACAAATCAAAAGATTGATGGGCATATGGAAGCAGGGGCTGAAGCTCTTGATTTGGATCCGTTTGTTTATTCCATACTAAGCTGTCAACGTGATTTCCGTTTTTAACGGTATAAAGACGATGAAGATTTGCCGTGCCAGCTTTTTTAACGAGTTTTTCATAGCCTTCCGCGTGAATAGACGGGAAGATAAGTGAATCGAGAGAGCCCGCCATACTGATAAGAGGTACATCGATATCGCCTGTATTTTCTACTTTTGCTACATTTTCTTTTACACTTTTTGGACGGGTTTGATAGCGATAATCTTCAAAGATATAATCCCATGAGCGATCACGTAAACCTGCTGAAGTAAAGTTTAAATAGTTGTGCCAGTTTGTTCTTCCGGGAGCAGTTGGATCAAAGTGATCACGGTAAATGTTTAATGTGACCGACCAGTACACTTGATCATGGTAATTCCACAATTTTTCTGATCCTTTCGGAAGACCTGCTTTATACATTTGTTTAATGGCTTTTTTCTGCTCTTTTCCCGTTCCGTACAGCGCTTCTTCTGCGTTGTTGACAACAGGTGTTAGTGAGCTAATTAAATTTGGTGCTTTTGAACTCCATAATACGCCTTCCCAATCGACGCCTCCATCAAATAAACGAGGCTCTTTTGTTTGCTTTGGATCATCGTGCTCAAGTGCGTATCTGACGACGTATCCACCGTTTGAAATGCCAATTGCATACGTTGGTACTTTATGATCGTTTCGAATCAAATCGCTTGCAGGATTTTTTCGGTTGGACGGGTTGATTAGCTTGTCTGAATAATGAGTAGTCAAGTATTGCTGGGCAGCTTTTGTCAGTTGACGATAGCGCATATTCCATTCTGCTACGCTGTCGTCATCGTTAGCGAGTGCATTTTTTACTTTAGCAAAAGGATCGTTAGGGTCACTTTCTCCTTGCGTTCCTTTATCGGTGGCTGCAAATGCATAGCCTTTTTTAAGAACGTAATCGCTGAATAATAAATCGGTGGACGTTTCGTTGCGCGTGGCAGGAATGCCGGCTATCACAAGTTTTCCGTTCCAGTTATCAGGAACACGGATGACGAACTGAGCGTCTTCAAAAATGCCATTTACTTGCGTTCCTTTGACCTCAGCGGGCTGATTGATTCGATACCAGCCCGATCCATCTTCAGGTTTCCCCCAGTTATAAGGAGTAAGCCCAATATTGCCATAGAGCGTAGCCTGCTGATATTGAGTGGGGTTTTTAGTGGTGAGCCAATTCCCGTTCGCTCCGTCGAAATAGGTTTCTGCCGACTGATCAGCATTTGGAATTACATCTGTTTTGTTAGAAGCTTCAGCAAGAGATCCTGAAGCTGAAAAACAAAGAGCAGCAGAAAAAGTAAGCGCTATCATTTTTCGTTTCACGTTTCTTCCTCCTCATAAAAATACTACATACCTTTTAAACAAATTCCATAAAAAAGAAAAATCTCCTGTTTTAAAATCAGTTTGGAGGAAAGTTTTTTCAATTGTTTCTAAGCTGTTTTTGTCTAACAAACAGGTAAACTGCATCCAATTCTCTAGTTTCTTTTTAAGCTGCTTATATTATAATGAAACAAGGATTAAAAAAGACAGGGTAAAACAATCGATTAAATAAGTATAAAAGATATGAAAAACGTTTCTATAAAACGTTTATCTTAGAGGGCAAGGGAGTAGGTCTATGAGCAGCTTTAACAGTCAGTTTTTGTATTCCGTTACAATCATTCTATTAGGATACATACTAAAACGAACAAACCTCCTTCAGCAAAAAGACGGGGAAGCTTTAGCCAGAATTATTTTTAATATTACAATGCCTTGCTTGATTATTGTCACATTCAGCAGTATTAAAATTGATGGATCGCTTATTTTACTATTAGTTATTGGAATTGTCTATGGCTTGCTGTTAGCTGCGGTAGGAATTTTTGTTTTTCGAAAAGATGAAAGAAAAGTGAAAGGCATGCTGACGATGATGATTCCAGGGTTTAATATTGGAATGTTTGCTTATCCGTTAGTAGAAGGCATTTGGGGAAAAGAAGGGCTTAAATATTTTGGTATGTTTGATGTCGGAAATGCCTTTGTTATTTTTGTTTTATGCTATGTGATTGGCAGCTACTACTCAGGAGATGATATTGACATTGAATTTAAAAAGATTTTATACAAAGTATTAAAATCGATGCCGCTTCTTACCTACGTAATCATTTGTCTTCTTGCGATTATAGGCATTCATTTACCATCATATGTATTAGACGTTTCAGGCATTATCTCTAAAGCTAATATGCCGCTTTCTCTTTTGCTTTTAGGCGTATATTTAAATTTTTCGTTCCAAAAAAGCTACTTGAAAAAAATTATTATGTTTTTAAGTATCCGCTACATAATCGGACTCGGCGTAGGAATTGCGCTGTTTTTCCTGCTTCCATTTGAAGATATGTTCCGGTATACAATCTTAGTTTGCTTCATTCTACCAGTAGCGGGGTCAGTTTTACCTTACGCAGTAGAATTCAAATACGATCAAAAATTTGTCGGCACCGTTTCAAATATGACGATTCTGCTCAGTTTTTTGCTGCTGTGGGGAATGACAAACATTTTAATGTAAATAACTGAGGACGCTCGCACTTGTGAGCGTCCTTTTTGATGAAAAAAGGATATTCCCAAATAAACAGAGGTAAGCTAGGAGAAGAGAAAATCCATCATACATACAACCTGACGGGAGGAAAAAAAAGTGGAGTCCTTAACTTTTGTTTTATTTGGCGCAACGGGTGATTTAGCAAAAAGAAAAATCTTTCCCGCTCTTTATAATTTATTTACAGACAAAAAGCTCCCTGATGCTATTTCTATTATTGGATCGGGGTACGAGCAGATGTCTCATGAGGATTTTAAAGAGCGTGTAAAGCAATCTATAAACGATTTTTCGAGACGGAAAATGGAAAGTAACGAAGAAGATTTTTTGTCCCTGTTTCATTATCAAGCAGTAGACGCAAGCAAAACAGAAGATTACAAACAGCTATTAAAGGTTGTGAATGAGCAAGAAACAACTCATGGAAGTAAAGGAAATCGTTTGTTTTATTTGTCCGTAGCACCCGAATACTTCGATGTAATTGCTCTGCATATAAAAAAAAGCGGCTTGGATCAAACCAGCGGGTGGAAGCGTCTTATGATTGAAAAGCCATTTGGACATGATCTTGTTTCAGCAAGAGAGCTTAATGAAAAGCTAAGCAGTACGTTTAAAGAAGAAGAAATTTATCGAATTGATCATTATTTAGGTAAACCGATGGTGCAAAATTTAGAAGCGCTTGAATTTACGAACCCCGTGCTGCAATCGCTGTGGAATAACAAACACATTGCGAACGTACAAATTACGGCAAGTGAAACAGTCGGTGTTGAAAATCGTGCAGGGTATTATGATCATACGGGGGCCATACGCGACATGATTCAAAATCATATGCTGCAGGTTCTCATGATGACAGCTATGCA
Organism: Priestia sp. MDV22-iso46; assembly: GCF_058629175.1. NCBI lineage: Bacteria > Bacillati > Bacillota > Bacilli > Caryophanales > Bacillaceae > Priestia > Priestia sp. MDV22-iso46. Next base: position 1,025,568 of record NZ_JBZVWT010000001.1, on the reverse strand, counting down.
TCTTCCAAAACGAATTTGCTCAGAAAACATTTTAGAAGAAAAGCAAAAAGTAATGGAGTCACTGAGGAAAATTCAAGCGAAAGAAGTAGCTCGCGATGTTGTAAGAGGACAATACGGAAACGGAGAAATCAATCACAAATCTGTTAGAGGATACAAAGAAGAGCCTGGCGTAGAAGCAGACTCTAAAAATGATACGTTTGTGGCAGCACGTTTATGGATTGATAATCCATTTTGGAAAGGCGTTCCTTTTTATATTCGAACGGGCAAACGAATGAAAGAAAAATCAACTCGTATCGTCGTAGAATTTAAAGATTCTTTAAAGGGTCTGTACGAAACTCCTTATGACAAAGTAGCACCAAACTTATTTATTATCGAAATCAGTCCAAGCGAAAACGTCGCTTTGCAGCTTAACAGCAAAAACCCATTAAAAAATGGTGTTATTGAGCCGGTTCGTATTACGTTTTCAAGAGAAGAAGAAAGTGTGCCGGAAGCATATGAACGAATTATTTACGACGCATTAATCGGAGACTCCACGTTTTTTGCTCATTGGAAAGAAGTAGAGCTATCTTGGCAGTGGGTGCAGCCTGTATTAGATGCATTTGAAGCTGATATGCTGCCGCTTTATGAATATCCATCCGGCTCACAAGGCCCTGAAGAAGCCCAGAAATTAGTTGAACAAGAAGGCTTTAAGTGGTGGCTCGATGACGATGAGCATGGGGAAGCACCTGGAGTGTTTTTGCCTATTTAAAAAAAGAGGTTAGGACAAAATTTTTTTCGTTGAAGAAAGATCCGAACGATAAATTGAGATTCTTGATGGAGAATCTCGATTCATCGTTCGGATTTTTTTATGTATCTCATTTGTTCGTCTTTGGATTGAATGAATTTAGTTATGTCTCAATCTCTTTTGGTGTTTAATCGTTTTTGTAAATAAACAAGATCATGATGTAAATGTTGTTGCATATGTTCAACAGCTTTTAAACTGCGTTTTTTCATAAAGGTGAACACTTGCTGATGCTCATCTAAAATCTCAGCAGCGCGTCCTTTACCTTTAAAATTAAGCACCCGACAAAAATAAATCAATACATTTACGCTATCGAGCTGTTTTTTTAAATGTTTATTATGACTGTATTGAAGAATCAGCTGATGAAAATGTTCATTTAGCTCAATAAGTCGAGAATCTTCGGCTCCTTGCTTTATTTCCTCAGCGGTTCTGTCTAACAGCTGCTCAATGAAAAGAAGCTCTTCATCAGAAGCGCGAGTAATACACAGCTCAATGGCTAAAGACTCTAAAGCCGTACGAATTTGATAAATTTCTTCTACGTCTTCAGGAGACAGGGAATAAACAATAAAGCCTGTTTTTTGATCTGCAACTAAAAGGCCGTCTTTTTCTAATAAACGCATTGCTTCTCTTATGGGAGAGCGGCTGACCCCAAATGCTTTAGCTAGCTGGGTTTCATTGATTCGCTGACCCGGTTCATATTCACCGTTCACAATCATTTGCTTAATTTTTTCATAAAATTGAAGATAGTATGGTAACGGCTTGTGTAAATCAAAATTGTTCATTGATATACCTCGTTTATTTATAATCATTTATTTCCTAATTATAATACGCTTGTTCATAAGAGTCATAATAATTTTGAATTTTTGAAGAGAATGAATATATTCAGAATTTTCTTGTTAAAAGCGTTCTTTTTACGTATAATCAAATAGATAATATCAGTCGACGGTCGACCGATAATTTTTTACATAAAAGACGCAGGGGGATTTTTGATGAAAACGTTAAAAATAGCGAACATACCAGGAGATGGAGTAGGAAAAGAAGTTGTGCCGGAGGCGGTTAGGGTCCTTCACACGATTGCAGATCTTCACGGGGGATTAAAATTTGAATTTACAGAATTTCCTTGGAGCTGTGATTATTATTTGAAGTACGGACAGATGATGCCGGAAGATGGGCTAAAGCAGCTTCAACACTTTGACGGAATTTTTTTAGGAGCCGTAGGAAATTTAAATCTTGTGCCAGATCACGTGTCGCTATGGGGTCTGCTCATTAAGATTCGTCGAGAATTTCAGCAGGTAATTAATATTCGTCCAGCCAAAAGGTTAAAAGGCATCGCATCTCCACTAACGAACCCAAAAGATTTTGATTTAATTGTTGTTCGTGAAAATAGTGAAGGAGAATACAGTGAAGTAGGAGGCCGGATTTATCAAGGAGAAGATCAAATTTCTATTCAAAATGCGGTTTTTTCTCGAAAAGGAACAGAACGAGCGATGCGCTACGCATTTGAATTAGCTTCTAAAAGAAAAGCGAAAGTTACAAGCGCAACGAAGTCAAATGGAATTGTTCATTCCATGCCGTTTTGGGACGAAGTGTTTCAAGATGTTGCAAAGAGTTATCCTCATATTGAAACAGACTCACAGCACATCGATGCGCTGGCGGCTTTTTTCGTTACAAATCCAAGTCGTTTTGATGTAATTGTGGCAAGCAATTTATTTGGAGATATTTTAACAGATATCGGAGCTGCTATTATGGGAAGTATTGGCGTTGCTCCTGCTGCAAATATTAATGTGAACGGAAAATATCCTTCGATGTTTGAACCGGTACACGGGTCTGCTCCTGATATTGTCGGAAAAGGAATTGCAAACCCAATCGGACAGATTTGGACGGCTAAAATGATGTTGGATCATTTTGGTGAACAAGAATTAGGCAGTCATTTATTAGAGGTTATCGAACAAGTGACGGAATCGGGCATCATTACACCAGATGTTGGAGGCAGAGCAACTACTAGTGAAGTAACGGATCAAATTATTTCTCATTTAAAGAAGTGAAGGTTCTAAAAGAGGCTAGGACAAAAGAATATTAGACGAAGTGAAAAACGAACCATTGATCAAAGTGTTTGATTCATGGTTTGTTTTTTTGTGGTAAACGTAGGTTTCATGTGTGTAGGTCTTTCTAGCGGTTGATTGGAGGGCAAGGCGAAGACTCCTGCGGGAAAAGCGAAGTCTTGCACGGAAATCAAAATCGATAAATACATGTTGACACTTACATATATGAACCCTATAATAGTTTGAGTTGAGATAATTCGTATACATATTATTTCTAGACTATGATTTAGTTTGTTTTAATAAATAGATACGAACAAACAAATAAAAGGAGGAAAATCATGCAGAAATCAAAATTATGGACAAAAGATTTTTTAGCGGTCTCATTGACCAGCTTTTTTGTTTTTGTCATTTTTTATATGTTAACTGTCACATTGCCGCTGTTTGCAACGGATGAACTTCATGCAAGTAAACAAAGCCTAGGGCTAATTGTGACAATTTTTTTAGTGTCCGGCATTGTGTTCAGACCGCTAGCCGGTAAGTGGATGACAACATTAGGACAAAAGAAAGTACTATTAATAGGTGTCTTTATCTTTTTAATTGGTTCTATTTTATATATGAACATTCACTCATTATCTGCGCTGCTGCTGCTGCGTGTGCTTCATGGTATTGGTTTTGGAATGAGCACAACTGCCACAGGAGCAATCGTTGCAAATGTAATTCCAGAACAGAGGAAAGGCGAAGGGATGGGGTACTATGCGACGTTTATGAACTTAGCGATGGTAGTAGGTCCGTTTGTAGGCTTAACGTTAACAAATACTTTGGGTCATACAGCGGTCTTTACCGTTGCGGTTGTATCTTCTGTTTTAGCAGTATTATGCAGTCTAGTACTTCGTGTACCTGAGGTGCAAGCTTCTTCTGCAACAAATGAAATACAGCCAGCTAAAGGTCTTGCGGCGTTTTTTGAATACCGTTCGCTGCCTATTTCTGTTGCTGGCCTTGTGGTAGCTTTTTCATATGCAAGTGTTATTTCGTTTGTGTCTATTTATGCAAAAGAAATGGGCTTTACGCAAGCTTCAAGCTTTTTCTTTGTTGTCTACGCGGTGTGCTTATTAGCTTCTAGACCTTTTACTGGAAAATGGTTTGATCAATACGGAGAAAACAGCGTGGTATATCCGTCCATTTTATCTTTAGCTATCGGTATCTTTTTGCTTAGCCAAGCGACAACAAGCTGGGTGTTTTTATTAGCTGGAGCATTGATTGGATTAGGCTTTGGAACGATTACATCAAGTTTTCAATCCATTGCTGTAAAAAAAGCTTCTCCTCATCGCCGAGGTGTCGCCACAGCTACGTTTTTTGTGTTTTTTGATTCTGGAATGGGCTTAGGGTCCTTTTTATTAGGCATTTTATCCACAGCAGCCGGTTATAAAGGAATGTATGTATTCTGTTCCATTGTTGCTCTTTTAGCTATAGCAGCATACCTTGTATTGCACGGCCGAAAAAGCCAGAAACAGCGTATTATTTCTCAAAATGAATCATTAGGAAAATAACATAAATAAAAAAAGGCGTGCTCAAGGGGAGCATGCCTTTTTTATTTATGGAGCTCTAAAGAAAACGGCTGTGAGCATATCGATATAGAAGCTCTCCTGATTTCTTTAGAGATTTCTTTTATTCCACTTCTTCTTTTGTAATCCACTCACTGGACCATGTCTGAATTTCCTGAATTACCGGCGCTAGTGCTAATCCTTTGTCGGATAACGAATACTCGATTCGAACAGGAGTTTCCGGAATAACCGTACGAATGACGATTCCTTCATGCTCTAATTCTTTTAGGCGCTCGGATAAGAGTCTTCCGCTTACTGGAAGTGCTTCTTGCATTTGAGAAAACCGCTGTGAGCCGGAAAGTAGCTGAAAAATGATCAAACTCGTCCAACGTTTCGTTAGTATAGTAACAGCCTTTTCAAAACGTGGGCAGAGTGCTAAACCGTCCATGTTATTACCTCCATTCTCTTCCTATATTATAAAACAAAGTCAGCATTTTATCTAGTGTTGTGTAATTTAATTACTTAAAGAACATAAATTACTTTACGCTTTTATGTTTTGATTATATAATTTATATAATTAAAGAAGTTAATTACTAAAAGTAACAAAAAGAACATAAAAGCTTTACAAGATAAATGTATCGTCATATAATACTTTAAGCAAGTAAAGTTACTTACTTTTAGTAAGCTGATACATCAATTAAAAAAGATAAATGTAGTGAAGTGCTAGAAAAAATATTTGTTCATGTGAGAGATTGAACACAATGTGAAAATAGTAGATAAGTGAAAGACACATAAGAGGAGGAAATGACTGTGATTAACGAAAAAGTTGTTTCAATTTTAAAAGATAAAATTAACGTAGTAAAAAATGATGATCATTTTATTTATATAGTAGGACCTATCACGCTTCCGGTGAATCTAGATGGAGAGACACAAGTATTTAGTTGGTATTCATGGCTGCGTTCTGATAATGTAAAAGAAGGATCTTTAAGTACGGAAGAGCTTATTGAAAAAATGCAAGGAGCTAATTTAGCTGACATGCAGCAATCGAGTGTTCTTGTGTACGGAGATTTTCAAGAATCGCATGAGGCACTAATTCGTATGCACAGTATCTGCCATACGGGAGATATATTCGGAAGCAAACGCTGCGACTGCGGTTTTCAATTAAAACAATCTATGAAAATGATCGTCGAAAATGGAAGCGGAGCGCTATTTTATTTAGCAAATCATGAAGGACGCGGCATTGGCCTATTCAGCAAAGCAATGGCATACGTTCTTCAAGAAAACGGATTTGATACGGTAGAGGCGAATGAAGGGTTAGGATTTGAAGATGATACTCGCAGCTATAGTGATGCCATCAGCGTGTTAAAAGTGCTGCGTCAAAAACCTGTTACGCTGATTACAAATAATCCGAAAAAGCTAATCGCGCTTGAGAAAAATGGCGCACTTTTATCCGGGCGCGTTCCACTTTGGGGAGATGTATCTCAGTTTAATGAAAAGTATCTAGACACTAAAGTTAAACGTTCAGGACACTTAAAAGAGGAGGTTCTTCTTTGATCAATCACGAATTTTATATGAATATAGCTTTACAAAACGCAAAAGCAACAAAAGGACAAACAGATCCAAATCCGCTTGTAGGATCTGTCATTGTAAACGATAATCGAATCGTTGGAATCGGTACGCATTTAAAAGCGGGAGAGCCGCACGCTGAAATTCATGCGCTGCGAATGGCTGGCGAACAAGCAAAAGGAGCGACTGCTTACGTAACGCTAGAGCCTTGTTCACACCACGGACGTACAGGTCCTTGTGCTGAAGCGCTAGTTGAAGCCGGTGTAAAAAAAGTGGTCATAGCAACTTTAGACCCCAATCCTTTAGTAGCAGGTAATGGAGTTAAAATTTTAGAAAACGCAGGCATTGAGGTCATAACAGGTGTATGTGAAGAAGAGTCACGTCAAATGAATGAGGTCTTCAATAAGTATATTGTAACGAAGAAGCCGTTTGTTTCATTAAAGTCAGCGATTACGTTAGACGGTAAAATAGCAACTGCTTCTTCTCACAGCAAGTGGATTACGTCTGAGGAAGCTCGTTTGGATGTACATCAGCTGCGTCATGAAACAGCGGGTATCTTAGTAGGGGTGAACACGGTCATTAAGGACAACCCCGAGCTGACAACTCGCATTGAAGGCGGCCGCAGTCCAATTCGTATTGTGATGGATTCAAAGCTGCGCATGCCGCTTGAATCTAAGCTAGCAACAGATTCTTTAGCTCCAACGTGGGTATTTACAAGTCAGGGCTATTCAAAAGAAAAAAAAGAACAGCTCGAAAAGCAAGGCGTCGAAGTATTTGTTACAAGCGGTGAGGACAAAGTAAATCTTGAAGATATGCTTTCTATACTAGGTGAGAAATTTGTGTCGTCTCTTTTAATTGAAGGAGGGGGCGAAGTGAATGCCGCATTCTTAGAGAATCGTTTAATTGATAAATTGGTGCTGTATATGGCTCCAAAGCTTTCAGGAGGAAAAGAAGCTCCTACTTTCCTAGAAGGAAAAGGCGTAGAGAAAATGTGGGACGCAGTGGACGTGGAGCGTCTTTCTGTGACGTCAATCGGCAAAGACTTTAAATTTGTTGGATATCCTGTTTATAAATAAAAATGTGAATGAGGATGGAACAAAAATATGTTAGGTGAAGGAAGATCCGAACGATAAATCGTTCGGATTTTTTGCTGTTATGGTGAACATAGGTTTCATGTATGCAGGTGCTTTTAGCCGTGTAACAAGTGATCTATATTAGCTTATTCATCCTATTTGTTCGTCTGTAGACTGGATTGATTTCGTTATGTCTCAATATTATTTTTTTGCAGGATTTTTTAGAGAAGAGAAATAATACACTATTTTACTATTATAGATTAATTTGCTATTATAGGGAATGGTCAATTTCGAAACATTGTATAAATTTTTAACGAGTTTACAGTTGACTATCTAAATAAAATCACTATATGTTTATAGAGAGAATATATTATGTGAAAGTAAGGGTGAGAAAAGAGATGAGAGAGTATAGAATTGGGAGTGTTATGAGAGACCTTCGCAAAATGGCAGGGTTGACACAACAAGAATTATCAAGAGACATTTGTACACAAGCGCAAATCAGCAAAATTGAAAACGGTGAAGAATATCCATCAAGCATTACCCTCTATAAAATTTCTAAGCGCCTTGGCGTAGATGTTAACTACTTTTTTGATAGTGTAGAATCACCTCGACTTGATTACGTAGATGCGGTTCAATCGTTAATTCGTCAATATATTCGTCAGAGAGATTATGATGCTATTCATAATATCATTGTAAAAGAAAAAGAAAGTCCCCTGTTTCAAAACCCGCTGAACAAGCAATTTTTAATGTGGCACGAAGGTATTTGCGTGTATTACATTCATCACAACAAAGAAGATGCGCTGTCTAAAATGTACCAAGCGATCGATCTTACTAAGCAATCGGCAACATTTTATAAGGAAAGAGAAATTGAAATTTTAAATAGCATTGGGATTATTCTTTATGAAGAGAAAGAGTATGAACAGGCTCTAGATACATATCAAACAGCACTCAAAAGCTTAAATGAGCTGCCCCAAACAAAAGACGAAAATATAAAAATTAGAATTTTAAATGCACTTGCCAAAACGCTTGGAGATATGAGTAACTATGATGAATCATTAATATATAGCAACCGAGGAATCGATTTGTGCATTAGTAATGAATCAATGTATTTATTTGGAGAACTTCATTACCAAGCAGGAGAGAGCTTAATCAAATTAGGTAAAATTGAACAAGGTAAAGAATATATGGAAAAGTCTATGACCATTTTCACCCTGCAACGAAATGAGCGATTCGTCAAGCTAGTAGAAAAAGAACTTGAAGCTCTATTTGTTTAAAATATTCCTATCATTATAATTTTTGAGAAATTTCTATCAAAATGGAGGAAATCCGTGATTTTAAGGGGATAAATGCTGATAGAAAGGAATTCATCTACTTTTATCCTGTGATACACTAGAGTCAAATCAAAGAAAGAGGAGGAAATAATTATGAAAAAAGTATTAGTCGGTATGGCATTAGCGTTTACATTAGTAGCAGGTGTTGCGTCAGTTGGAACAAGCGTAGCAACAGGAGATTTTTCAACATTAGGTCTTCCTAGCCAACATTAATAAGAAAAAGCCGTGCTAAGAAGCACGGCTTTTTTTATTGTGTTTTACTTGACTGATCTTTGTTGCGTTTGTTTCCTTTTGAATTATCCCCGCTTGAAATTTCTTCACCCATTTCTACAAGATGGTGCTGCGTTTTTGGATTACTTTGATTAGCGCTTCCTTTGTTATTCTTTTTAGTCATCTTCATTCTCCTTTAAAACGATGGCAATGCATCGAGATTATTTGTTTTGTCATGATCAGGAATGCTGCGAATATACGTACCGCCATCTTTCCCTACAAAGGTACTCACATGCTCAACGTCCCCTGCTTCTACTTTCTTTAAGGCTTCTTCATAGGTTAAAACGTCTCCTGAAGCTGTTTGGAATTCTAAGAGGTCACCGTCTGCATTTTTACGTACTGCAACGAAACGTTCTTTCATACAAATAAACACCTTCCTTTACATCTATATGGTTGCTGAAATAGTCGTTTTTATTCATTGCAAAAAGTGATAAGGTAAAGAAAAGAGTACAAAGGGGATAAAAAATGACAACATTTAATTGGCATGATCAAGCTCAAGACGAGTGGAACCAAAAAGTATCATTTTGGAATAGCCGAAGTGAAGAAATGTGGAAAAACGGAAGTCGGAAAACAGTGATTCCATTTATTCAAAAATATCTTAAATCAGGTGGTATGGTGGCAGACGTGGGCTGCGGTGATGGGTTTGGAACGTCTCTTCTAGCTGCTTCTGGATATAAAGCAATCGGTCTTGATTTATCGGAAGAAATGATTCAAAAAGCATCCCAGCTGCATAAAAGTGAAAATTTGTCGTTCGCTCAAGCTGATATTATGAAGCTGCCGCTTTCTTCTGAATCAGTAGAAGGGGTTATGGTAATCAACGCCCTAGAATGGACCGAGCATCCTCGATTAGCTTTGAAGGAATTGTACCGAGTTGTAAAACCAGGAGGATATGCATGCGTAGGTATTCTTGGACCAACTGCTCAGCCTCGTACCAATAGCTTTCGACGATTATATGGTGAACACGTCATTTGCAATACGATGATGCCGTGGGAGTTTGAACAGCTTGCAAAAGAAAATGGATGGGAAGTAATCGATGGCGAAGGTGTATACAAGCGAAATGTTACTGATAAGCTGATTGGACAGCTCCCAAATGAATTAAAGCAAGCTTTAACGTTTCTATGGCTATTTATGCTCAAGAAACAATAAAAACAGCACACCTCTCCTTATATGTAGCTGTACAAAGGGTACACTACAAATTGGAGGTGAGTGACATGAGTAAAATTAAAAAAGACCGCTCAAAATCAGAGCTAGGTTCACCAAATGTAGAAGGACAAGGGACGACCACTTCTGAACAAGGTGTTCAAAGCAGTTCAGCTAACAAAAAGCAGAAGCGTTCATAACAAAAATAAAACGAACCTGCAGGGAGAACAACGAGCTCACTGCAAGTTCGTTTTATTTTTGGTGTCATCTTTATAAGTAAGAAGGTGTTGTGTGCAAGATTATAGATAGCTTATAATAAAATCTGAGCCAATAATTGTAATTTTATACAAGTTTGGTTTACAGTCGATGTAAAGTGGAGGTGTAATAAATGGTAAATAAAAGATGTTTACCGGATACTGCAGCGTCTCATGCAAAGCCTGATATTAGAAAGGCGATACTTTGCATGGGGTGGACGGTTTAGTAATAGACATCGCCTAACCGCGCATATCTCATTTCTAATATATACGGCTTTGCCCCTTATTGTATAAGCAAAACCACATAAGGAGCTGGCAGAAATGACGTATGTAAAAGCAACAAATGTTTTACCTGAAGAGCTGATTAGTGAAATTCAAAAATATATTCAAGGAGAAACCATTTATATTCCAAAGCCGCAGAAGGCAAAAAGAAAATGGGGAACTTGCTCTGGTGGAAGAAAGTTGATTGACGAGCGAAACGAACGGATTAAGAATTTCTTTGAAAAAGGAACTTCAATTGAGGAACTAGCCCGTGAATACTTTTTATCAACCGAAACCATCAAAAAAATTGTATATAAAAAGCAACGGTAGAAATCAAGCGCTGGCAACTGAATGCCCGCGCTTTTTTAGGTATAGTTTATTTCTGATTTATTTTTTACATTTCATAAAAGGAATCTGTACGGTAAAGTAAAAAGTAGCTGATTAAATGAAGAAGGAGTGAAGAACGTGGAAGCGTTTATAAGAAATGATCAATATAACTTTATCAAAAGCCAAACGCAAATCCTTATCAATGGGCATGGAACAGTAAACAATTCTGATGTGCTGCAGGCTTTAAAAGCTCTTGCAAAAGAAAAAGTATTAAATGTGTTTGATGTTCTTAGCGAGGAACAGGAAGAATTACTGCTGTCAGTTGCTGAAGTTAGAAATAAGGAGCAAGCAGAGGTGTTTTTAGAAACGATAAAGCCTTACGTGATTCCATTTAAATCTTTTACAGAAGCTGGCGTAAAAAAGTTGTTTCCAAAAGTGAAAAAGTTAAAAGTCCCTTCTGCTGATAGCATTGATATAACGAGCATTTCCTATGTTAGCTGGATCGATAAAGGCTCAAACAGAAAGTTTATCGTAGCGCAGGAGCCGTATACCCAGAAGTTAAAAGGTATTCAAGGAACGTTTAAGCCTATCAATCAGAAAGGAATATGCACGCTTTGCCACAGCTACGAGGAAGTCGGTATGTTCACTGCTGAAATCAAAGGAACTGTTCAAGGGACATTTACACAACGAGGAAATTATATTTGTCAAGATAGCGAAGCATGTAATCAAAATTTGCTTACCTTAGAGCGGCTTCATGATTTTATGTTAAGGCTCAGCAAATAACATGCGGCTAATAAGAAGAATACAAAAAAAGAAGGTTCAGTCCCTATACTTTTGGTGAGACTGAGCCTTCTTTGTCTATCTGTTTTTCTCGATTGGATTGTCACGATAGCTAATCCAATCGCTCCAGCTGCCGGCATATAATTTTACATTTGGAAAACCTGCTGATTTTAAAGCTAAAACGTTAGGGCAAGCAGATACACCCGATCCGCAGTATACAATGATTTCAGCGTGAGAATCAATAGCAGAAAACATCTCCTTCCACTCTTTATCTGTTTTCCATAAACCTTCTGAAGTTAACACATCTTGCCAAAAAGAATGAATGGCGCCTGGAATATGTCCTGCTACAAAATCAATGGGTTCTTCTAAGCCGAGATATCTCTTTTTTTCACGAGAGTCGACAAGAACAACATTAGGGTTATGAAGATTCTCTTTTACGTATTCAACTCCTGCAAGTCCCCAATCTTGTTGAACGAAAGGTACAAAAGTTTGAGGAGAAGCTGCTGGAACGCTCTTAGTTGTTTCATATCCCGATTGTTTCCAGTTAGTAAAACCTCCATTTAAAATTTGTACGTATTCAATTCCTATATATCGCAGTAGCCACCATGCTCTTGAAGCCATCATCCCATTTTGTTCATCATAAACGACGACTCTGGAATCAGCATTAATTCCTAAGCTGCCGAGCTTTTGAGCTAGCTTTTGAACATCGGGCAGCGGGTGTCTGCCTCCGTGGGAAGTAGCCACAGAGGACAAATCTTTTTCTAAATCCAAATAATGAGCATCCGGGAGGTGCTCATTTTGATAAGCATCTGAGCCTGCCTCAGGCTTTCCAAGGGTAAATCGGCAGTCAAGCAAAATAATGGATTGTTGGGGTTGTTGCAATGCAGTATGTAATTCGCGTGGTGAAATAATAGTATTCATAATATTCACATCCTTTTACCAACATTCTAGTTGAAATAAATAAAAATAAAAAGCGTTAAATATAAATTACGGCAAAGCTATTTTATTTTCCTTCAATTATTCCCCGTAGAATAATTGACCATTTCAGCATTTATCTGATGCAGAGGGAAATGCTCCTGTGCTACAGTTGTAGTAAGAGTTACATAGTGTAAGCCAAATGTTCAGCGTAATGTTATATCTACTATTCATAAGAAGGAGAGAGAAAGATGCCAACAAATGAAAAAAAAGAATTTAAACTGATTGCACTAGATATGGATGGAACGCTGCTGAACAATCAGCAGGAAATTTCTAAAGAAAATCGTGAGGCCATTGCTAAAGCTCAAGAACAAGGTGTTCATGTGGTGCTAAGCACGGGGCGATCTCTTTTAACATGCCGTGAATATGCGCAGTCTCTTCAGCTGTCTTCTTACCTTATTACAGTAAACGGAAGCGAAATCTGGGATGAATCTGGACAGCTTGTAGAACGAAAGTTAATTGATGCTTCTTCCATCGAGAAGATGTGGAATTTAACGCAAGAGCATAAGCTTAACTTTTGGGCTGTGACTACGGATAAAGTATGGAGAGATGAATTTCCAGAAGATATTGCTTCACAGGAATGGCTGAAGTTTGGCTACGATATTCCAGATGATGCTTTACGAGAAGAAGTGCTGAAACAAATAGCAGGCATTTCAGATTTTGAAATCAGCAACTCTAGTTTAACGAATCTAGAAATTAATGCACTTGGTATTAACAAAGCAAAAGGGATTATGACGGTATGTGAACGTTTGGGCATTTCAATGGATGAAGTCATTGCAATGGGAGACAGCTTAAATGATATGGCTATGATTGAAGCGGCAGGTTGTGGAATCGCCATGGGAAATGCTCAGGAAGCTGTAAAAGAAGCAGCGGACTGGGTGACAGATACAAATGTCAATAACGGAGTAGCGAAGGCTATCAGCCACTGGGTGCTGAAATAACAGCAGCTCTACACAGCAGGCACTGTTGCACCATTTAACTACTTCCCGCATAAACTGATACTGGATGCCTCCCTTAGAGTTCGTCTTATACGTATATATAAGGAGAAGCCATCTAGTTAAGGAGTGGGGAGTATGAGCGGTTTATCATTAGACAAGCTGTTAAAAAAAGCAGAAAATAAGTTGCAGAATGTACATGAAATAGTGCAAGAAAAATCGTACGAGCTCATTAGGCAAGCATATAAAGAAAGCATATTTGTTGTGATAACTGAAGGATTTAGATCGATAGAGCAGCAGCATAAACTATATTCAAAAGGCCGAGCAACACCAGGAAGTATCGTGACTAATGCTAAAGGCGGCTATTCTTATCATAATTATGGACTAGCTTTTGATATTGCGCTGCTTGATGACAACGGAGAAGTTGACTGGACCATTGATCGAAGATGGAAAAAAGCGGGAGAGATAGGAAAAAGGATCGGGTTGGAATGGGGAGGAGATTGGACAAGCTTAAAAGATTACCCTCATTTTCAATATACATTCGGTTTATCTTTGTCGGAGCTTCGAAGTGGAAAAAAACCTGAGAAACAGACGGAAAAGGCTTCAAGAGTGCTAATTGAATACGGAGGTCGAGGAAATCATGTACAGTTAATTCAACGTATGCTTATTCACTTAGGTTATTCTCTTTCTGGAGGAGCAGACGGTATATTCGGGTCTTCCACTCTCAAAGCGGTAAAAGCTTTTCAACAAGCACTTTATCTGCAGGTAGATGGAATAGTTGGACCGAAGACACTCGAAAAACTCTATAGAAATTTTAATAAAACTATGTTCTAAATAACCATAAAAATATGAGAACGAGAAAAGGAAGAAAAGAGATGGATGGAAATCGTCTCTTTTCTTCCTTTTCTGTAGTTATAGTAGAAAAACTGAAATTTATAAAGAAATAAAAAGGATTTTCTAAGCGTAAGAAACGTTCACGTGATCTAACTGGATAACATTGCTCAACAACACGATATCTTTATATATTTCACTTTTTACAGAGGCGTTTGAACAGTTTTGATAGTCTTTCAACAAGCGGCCAAGTTCTTTAATAAATAACAACGTCTCTTGTTCATTAATCATAGTCAAAACTCCTTGTTTAGAAATGAATCCAGGTCATTATATAGGAATTCTATCATATCTATACGCACCTGTTGACAAAAAAAGTTCGTCAATTTTTTTGTGAGAAGAAGAAATTTAGGGATATGTGGAATGCGTTCGACTCTCTCATTTTATCTATATGCAGCTTGTCTAAAAATATGAGAGTAGTTATAGTATAATATTTACTCCTAATCATGCAACTTAAAACCTATTTTAGAGGTTATCCGTAAATTCCCTCTATTGTAGAGCGATGGAACAAAAAAAGAATGCCTCATTTTGTATCTTTAGTATGATAACGTTTTGAAGAAATAAGGCATATGTTTGAGTTTTAAGATGGATTTGAATTAGATCTTTTGACACGCTCTTTTTGTAGGAGGGGCATATTTACTTTCTATTAAGGGAAATCGTAAAGCTCCAACGAGTTTCTAAATCAGAAACTCGTTGGAGCTTAATTTTTTGGATAAGGGATGTGCAAAAGTTCTGGGACGGTCACAAAATGATATCCTTCTTGTTTAAGTCTAGGAATGATGGTATCCAGCGACTTTGCGGTGTTGGAAAGGTCCATGGTCCAATGGCCTCCGTCGTGCATCAAAACAATTGTTCCGGCATGCATGTTCTTAAATACATTCTTGGTGATTTCTGCTTCTGGGATTTGCTTCCAGTCTAATGAATCAGAAGACCAGTTAATCGCATAGACATTTTCATTTGGCAGCTCGCTGATCATTTCTTGCGTTAAATTTCCATATGGAGGACGAAACAGCTGTGTTTCAAAACCGGTAATGTTTTTAATAATAGCCTGAGTTTTGGCAATTTCCCAGTGAAACTTTTCAGTCGATTCTTTTAGTAAATTGGGGTGCCAATAGGTATGAATCCCAACAGCATGACCTTCAGCTACCATTCTTTTCACCAGCTCAGGATGTTCGTGAGCTTTTGCCCCAATAAGAAAAAAGGTTGCTTTAATACCATGCTTTTTCAATTGGTCCAATACATGTGGAGTAAAGCGCGGATCCGGTCCATCATCAAATGTTAGGGCGGTTTGCTTTAGGTGGTTATTACCTTGATAAAGCAAACGGTCACGCACAGCTATATTTTTTACTTGTTCCGCTTTACATAGTGCAGGAAGGGCTCCATTAAATAAGAAGCACAGTGTGAGAAGCAGTATACTAATTCTTCGTATCATGTACATGCACGCTCCTTTCTAGGACAAAGTATAACGTTATGATACCCGATTAAAAAATTTGTATGAAGCTGAATTGCCCTTTTGTTCCAAAACGTATGATATGCATGAAACAGCGCACTATAATAAACAGTTACTATTAGGTCAAGAAAGGAAAAAACAGATGAAAAAAATACTGATCGCTGTAGCATTAATCTTTTCGCTAAGTTTATCTCCCTTAGCTGAATATATTTCCTATCACGATGACTATAACGCAAATGCAAGGTCGTATCGTTCGGGAAAGCGTTCGTTTAATAGACAGCCAAGCGTTAGACAAAATGAGCCAAGGTCTAATTTTTCAAACCGCAGAAATGGAACGGTAAATCGAGGCGTTACTCGTTCAAACCGCGGGGGATTCGCCCGTGGACTTCTGTATGGAGGGCTAGCAGGACTTTTATTTGGAGGTTTGCTTGGTCATATGGGGGCACTGGGCGGGATTTTTGGGTTATTAATTAATATTTTGGCTATTGTGCTTGTCATTAATTTAATTCTGCGCTTTTTTCGCTCTTCTCGCCGCGACAATAATTGGAGATAGGCCGTAATTGCTGTCATAAACTGATAAGAAAGCTCCATATAAATAAGAAAACGCTTTCTATAGTTAATCGAAAGGATGAAACGTATGTCAGCAAACAGACAGCGCAGCAAGTACTTGGCGTTTTGCACAGAATGCGGTCTCCCAAACAGGTTAACATTGTTTCTTTTAAGACAGTACGTTGCGACAGACGAATATAGCGGATTTTACTGTGGAAATTGCGGAAGTCGAAATGAATTTCCAGACTCTGTCATTGAATATATTAAAGAGCTATAAAACACAATCTCTTAAAAGATTGTGTTTTATTTTTTAGTAAAACTATGTTCTAAATGCGAATTAAAGAGAAAAACATAGCTGTGTACAAAAAAGAAACGATGACTAAATACTTTTTTTAGCCAAGATAATCGAGAAATTCCCCATTTCACGCTTGCTAATTAGGGGTAGTGCAAAACGGCTTATGAGAAGAACATTTAAAATTAGTGGCTGTAGAAATGACTAACATTTGTAACTGCAGAAAATCGATTGAACCATCCTTTAAAAGAACGCATATACTACATTAAAATTTTTAAAAAACGGAGGAATGGACTAATGCCTGTTTCCGTCATTTTTAACCAAATAAATGTGGTGAGCATGGTTTCCAATTCAGTAATTGCTTCGGGACAAAATAGCCAGCCAGATTGGAATTCCCAAGGTAAATTTAACTTAGGAAACGGATTTGCTGTAAATTCAGCTATATTGGGCAGTACGAATATCATTAATGATCAGGATGTTTGTGACACGCCAATTACCCAGCCGGAAAATATTAATCCTCAACCAGTTTCTCAGTTCTAGGAAAACAGAAGACGAAAGAAGTTGAAAAAGTTGATTATAAAATTTACTAATCTTAATGTTACGTATATTTCTACTAATTCTGGTATTTTCACAGGGGAAAATACTCAATCAGATTGGCAAGTAAATTGGAAAAGTAATACGGGGTTTGGTGAAATAATCGGCTATAACAACTTTGCCTCTCAAATTGTAAATATCATTAACGATAATGACGTCGTTGATTCCTATTTTTCTGAAAATATAGATGTCAACAACGCCCCTGTTACACAAAGTTAAATGAGGAAAAACGGGTTCCGCAAATACCCGTTTAAGCACTCTATTAATTATTCTGTTAGAGTGGCGAGAATAGATTAGTAATAGAGTTAAACCATCTTTTATACAGATGGTTTTTTGCTAGCTTATTTTAGGGTGTAATCGCAGCTATTAACATAGACTAAAAGGTAATGACAGGAATACTTTTATCGTAAACGGAGTAAGTATCATAGAAAAGACGTAAAAGCTCAAATGGTTAAAGTGACATTCAATTTGAGGTAAATAGATAAGAATTTAAACATAAGATAATGTATTTTCAGTTTTATATTGAATCAGATGAAGCAAACTTCTGTCTGTGAGGTGTTGTCTATGGCTAATATTCACTATCATTCGATTAAAGTAAACAAAATTCAAAATAGTTCAGGCCTATTTTACGGCGTTAATATTCAATATAAGTGGAATCATAAAAGTCGAATTTCTGATGGTTTCGGAAAAGTAGTTGGTAATTCTAATAAAATTTTAAATAATACCACCATTGCGAAAATCCCTAAAAAGAATGATGAATAAAAACGTAGAGTCAATCCTCCTTTCTGACCTGTTCAAAAGAATCATTTACATCATCTTCACCAAGAACAAGATGTGTGTTATAGGATAGTTGATTATCATCTCCCAAAATTGTACCAAAACCTGAATTACTGCTGCTGATCGTAGTTTCCCAATTTTGTTGCACATTCTTCCCTATAAAAACTCCTGCGTTGTTTTTAACCGCATTTACGGTGAGATCATCAAAAACGATCTGAGGAGAACGAAGATGTATTTTCATAATTCCTCCCGATACATATGAGACATTAATAGAAGTCATCTAATACACTATTGTATGTTGTAGATGGGCTAAAAGTGTTAAATCAAATAAGGGGTCAAACTCTATGGATGAAAAGGTGCTGAATATACTCCAAAACATTGAAAAAAGGCTTACAGATTTAGAAAAAAACATGAATGAACTTTCAAAAAAAACGGTCCATTCTTTTCATTTAGATATAAAGAACGTTCAAACACTAAACTTGGACGAACTGTCTTATTATTTAGAGCACATTGATGTAAAGGAACTTAGTGGAACTTTGAATATTGGTAATACTTTTCCTTCGCAAACGAATCAATATCAAGCGCCGGGAAAGAAAGGTAAAAAAACAACAAATGAATCTGATGTCAGTCGAAAATCGGGTAGTCAGAATAATAAAGAAAAGGGTCCTTCTGAAATATCAGTTAAAATTAATGAAAGAAGTGTCCCTTATACACTAACCCATACGGAAGAAATGGGGGAGCCTGATCAAGCTCTAGAATCAGCTTTTAGCATAGGTGACATCCACATTGGCACAATT
The DNA here is from genome assembly GCF_058629175.1 of Priestia sp. MDV22-iso46. Lineage (NCBI taxonomy): Bacteria > Bacillati > Bacillota > Bacilli > Caryophanales > Bacillaceae > Priestia > Priestia sp. MDV22-iso46. Next base: position 1,006,945 of record NZ_JBZVWT010000001.1, on the reverse strand, counting down.
GAAGATGCTTCAGCTGTGAATTTTGGCAATAATTTTCCGACAAACTTCAGAAGTCATAAAAAAGTGAGTCAAGGATTTGGCAATATTTTAGGCAACCAAAATGACATTCAGGACATCTTATCCTCTTTGGAAGAAAAAGATATATCAGAAGTATACAATGAAAGCCAAGACGGTAAGCCGCCCCAATGGCTGGACACAATGATAGAAGAACAAAAAAAGGAAATGGATGAAACAAAACTAAATGAAGATGAAAAGGGGGAATGAGCAATAGTATGTGAATGTTAGATCTCAAAAGCAGTGTTGTTGATGCTGAATTTCTGAAAGAAAGCTTTAATTGCGGAATAAAGAAGAATTAGTAATAGAAAACCTGCTTCTCTAAACGAGCAGCAGGTTTTCTATTTTATTTCTCATTTGCTGCAGTTTTAACATAAAAAAGAGCATGCGTAATTTAATTGAACACTGGGACAGAGCGGTTCTTTCATTCCCACAGATATGGAGTCTCTTGGTAAACATAATAGTTCAACCAATTCATAAACAGCAGGTTGGCATGAGAACGCCATGTTTTTAAAGGGTTTTTGTCAGGATCATTGTTTGGGAAATAGTGTTCCGGAAGCTTTGGCTCTAGCCCTTTTTCTGTATCTCGAAGAAATTCTTCCTGCAGTGTTTGAACGTCGTATTCTGGGTGTCCTGTAACGAAAACAAACTTTTCGTCTTTAGACATCGCCATATAAACACCAGCTTCCTCAGAGTAGGAAAGAAGCTCAAGGTCAGGATGGTTTTTTACTTCATTCATGTCGACGTCGGTGTGACGAGAATGAGGAGAATAAAAGACATCATCAAATCCTCGCAGCAGCTTAATCGGTTCTTCACTCGATACAACATGTGTAAATACACCCGTGCATTTATCAGAAAGAGGTCGCTTGTCAATGCCAAAGTGATGATAAAGTCCGGCTTGAGCTCCCCAACAGATATGAAGGGTAGAAGTCACATTTGTTTTACACCAATCCATAATTTCTTGAAGTTCTTTCCAGTAGTTTACTTCTTCAAATGGTATATGTTCTACAGGTGCTCCTGTAATAATCATTCCGTCATATTTTCGTTCTTTAATTTGTTCAAACGTTTTATAAAACTGATCTAGGTGATTTTTACTCGTTGTTTTTGCTTTATGGCTTGCTGTGTAAAGAAGTGTAATATGCACTTGCAGCGGTGAGTTCCCGAGTAAACGTAATAATTGCGTTTCAGCTTTTTCTTTTTCCGGCATTAAGTTTAGGATAACAATATTAAGCGGGCGAATTTCTTGGTTAACCGCGCGCACGTCGTCCATGATGAAAATTCTCTCTTTTTCTAAAATTTCTTTTGCCGGAAGATCACGTGGAATATTAATAGGCAATAAAATTCCTCCTATTCGATTTCGAAGTAATGACGCGTATAAATGTTCTTTCTCACGTGAAGATGAGGTTCAACATTTATGTACAATATACTATTATAGGAATATACAGAATATTAAGCAATTGAATTTTGAAAAAAAAAGAGCATTAATATGCGTAATGGCTAAAATGAAATGGTACAATAAGGTTAAACTGGAGCGTTGCTATGCTTTTTTAGCGTGACTGAAACTCAGTAAAATTTATAGCACAGTCGTTCCTGTATTCATTAAACTTCATATCTCCCCCAGAAAACGGATTTTATCCTTTTTTGATGAAGTGTTTAAAAAGAATTCTCAGCAGAAAAGGGGTTTTTATATGACAACTAAGAAGCAAATAAAAAGTGATTTGCAAATTGCACAAGAGGCAACGATTAAACCGATTAAAGAGATTGCCGAGCAGCTAGATATTTTAGAGGCCGAGTTAGAGCCGTATGGACATTATAAAGCCAAGCTTTCTTTGTCCGTTATGGAACGTTTACACACAAAACAAGATGGAAAAGTGATTTTAGTTACAGCTATTAATCCAACTCCAGCAGGAGAAGGGAAGTCGACAGTGACGGTTGGCTTAGCTCAGGCATTACATAGATTAGGTAAAAAAGCGATTGTCGCCATGCGTGAACCATCTCTTGGTCCGGTAATGGGAATTAAAGGAGGTGCCGCTGGAGGCGGTTATGCTCAAGTGCTTCCAATGGAGGATATTAACTTGCACTTTACTGGAGACCTGCATGCCATCACAACAGCTAACAACGCGCTGGCCGCTATTTTGGATAACCATATACATCAAGGCAATGAACTGCGCATTGATACACGTAAAATCACGTGGAAACGAGTGGTTGATTTAAACGACCGCGCGTTGCGTCAGGTTGTCATTGGATTAGGTGGTCCGATGCAAGGTGTTCCTCGAGAAGATGGATTTGATATTACGGTGGCATCAGAAATTATGGCTATTTTCTGCTTAGCGTCAGATTTACAAGACTTAAAACGTCGCTTAGCGTCTATTGTGGTAGCTTACAACATGGATAATGAGCCTGTAACGGTTGCAGACTTAGGTGCACAAGGAGCGCTTACTCTTCTTTTAAAAGACGCGATTAAACCAAACCTTGTACAGACGTTGGAACATACTCCAGCTCTCATTCACGGAGGTCCTTTTGCTAATATTGCCCACGGCTGCAATAGCGTCATTGCAACAAAAATGGCTGCAAAACTAGGCGACTATGTAGTAACAGAAGCGGGATTCGGGGCAGATTTAGGCGCAGAAAAATTCCTAAATATTAAAGCTCGTATGGCAGATATTAAACCAGAAACGGTGGTAATCGTTGCGACAATTCGCGCTCTGAAAATGCATGGAGGCGTTCCTAAAGAGCGGTTAAATGAAGAAAACATTGAGGCATTAGAAGCGGGAATTGAAAACCTTGAAAAGCATATTGAAACGATTCAAGCATTCGGCGTTCCTTATGTTGTAGCCGTGAACCGTTTTGTAACGGATTCAAAAGGCGAAGTAGAAGCGCTTATGAATTGGTGTACTTCAAAGAATGTTCCCGTTGCTTTAACAGAAGTTTGGGAAAAAGGCGGAGAAGGCGGCGTCATGCTTGCTGAAAAACTTCTTGAAGTCATGAACGAGACAGAAAGTCAATTTTCTCCTCTTTACGAGGTGTCAGCTTCGATTCCAGAAAAAGTAGAAGCTATTGCTAAAACCGTATACGGAGCAAAAGGCGTAGATTTTGCTCCAAAAGCGTTAAAGCAAATACAGCAATTTGAAGCAAACGGTTGGGATCATCTGCCGATCTGTATGGCCAAAACGCAGTATTCGTTAAGTGATGATCAGACGAAGCTTGGGCGACCAACTGATTTTAAGATTACGGTAAGGGAATTCCGTCCTTCACTCGGAGCTGGGTTTCTCGTGGCGCTAACAGGTTCAATTATGACAATGCCTGGACTTCCAAAAAAACCTGCTGCGCTCAATATGGATATTGACGAGAATGGACATGCACTAGGGATTTTTTAAGAGAAGAGGCTAGGGTAAGAGTATTTTAGTTGAAGGAAAATCCGAACGATGAAGCAAGATTCTTGATGAAGAATCAAACTCGTTCGGATTTTTTCATAGTTATGGTAAAAATAAGTTTCATGGGTGTAGTGGCTTCTAGATGTAGATTGGGTGGACTTAGTTGTGTCTCAATCTCTTTCTTGCAATATAAAATAAAATAACAGGTATGTTATGAATTAATTTGGCAAGAAAGAAGAAGAGCTGACTGTTCGTATTTTATAAAAAAGGAAGTAGTTGAAATGTTTGATCCGATTGTATTTGATAATTTAAAAGTTGTTGTAGAAGGAGAGATCTATGATCTTGACTTATCTGGGCAAGTATCTGTTACGAATCGCGAAGATTTTGTAGACTTAGCTCAGTTTACTCGAACGTACCGCATTTCTTTTCAACAGCATTTTTGCTGTACCGCGTCGCTAACTTTATCAACCGACTTAGACAACATTCATGCCGAATTAACGCCTTCCCGTGTAGAAAAACCAGGGTGTACAGTTTATATTCATTTTCAGCTGAAAAAACAAAAACCGTTTGAAGAAGCTGAGTTTCAAAACATACAGGAAATGTGTGAGAGGATCTGGGGAACAACAAGAGTTGTTAAGCAGCGTATTACTCATGAAGTCGGAGGAAGTGAATACGAAAACAATATTGAGGTAACCTTTAACCGATTTATTTACGAAGACCAAGTAGGAGATTTAATCGAGATGGTTGATTACATGCTGCAAACGACTGATCAGCTAAAGGTTCTTTACGACAAATCATAAGAGCGTTTCAGTTGTACTTCCGAAATAAAGTGAATTACAATAGGGAAAAGGAGGCGTTTTGATGAGCGTGTATGAATACTCGGCAAAAACAATTAAAGACGAAGACGTATCGCTATCTAACTATCAAGGTGACGTGCTGTTGATTGTGAATACAGCTAGCAAATGCGGCTTCACCCCTCAATATAAAGATTTGCAGGCGCTGTACGAAGAAGAAAAAGAAAACGGCCTAACGGTTCTAGGTTTTCCTTGCAATCAGTTCGGTGGTCAAGAGCCAGGAAGTTCAAATGATATTGAACAATTTTGCGAGTTAAACTATGGCGTTTCGTTTCCGATGTTTGCAAAAGTAGATGTAAAAGGGGAGCATGCACACCCGTTATTTACATACTTGACAGAACAAGCACCGGGTCTACTAGGTTCCAAAGGGATAAAGTGGAATTTCACAAAGTTTTTAGTGAATCGTCAAGGTGAAGTCGTGAAGCGATACGCACCTCAAACTGCACCAAAAGATATTCAAAAAGATATAAAAGAATTGCTGTAAAAGCAGGTGGATCTCCATCTGTTTTTTATTTTTCAGCGAGGATTTTCAAACGGTGATCCGCTGTCAGTGAGACGAGCGCCTTACTTTGTGCTAAAATAATGGTGGATATAATTGAGGTGAGCAAATGAATAAAATAGTGGAAACGGAAAAGTGGGTTCAAGCAAAGCTTGCGCATGACACAACGGGTCATGACTGGCAGCATATCGATCGCGTGCGTCGAAATGCAGTGCTTTTATATAAAAAAGAAGGCGGCAATCGGGAAGTTATCGAACTAGCTGCGCTTTTACACGATGTTGTAGATGATAAGCTAGTGGAAGATGTTGAAAAGGCGTACGAAGAAGTGCGGGAGTGGCTGAAGAGTCAGCAGGTAGAAGAAGAGAACTGCAAGCATATCGTTCACATTTTACAAACGATGTCATTTAAAGGCGGAAACCGTCCGGCTATGGCTACGCTTGAAGGTCAAATTGTTCAAGATGCAGATCGTTTAGATGCGATCGGTGCAATTGGTATCGCACGTACGTTTATGTACGCAGGTGCTAAAGGCACGGTTTTGTATGATGAAAACATTGCTGTACGAAGTGAGATGACGGAAGAAGAATACAGACACGGGAAATCAACGGCTATTGCACATTTTTATGAAAAGTTATTAAAGCTCACTGCGTTAATGAATACTCAAACAGCACGGTCTCTAGCGCAAGAGCGACATACATATATGAAAGAATTTTTAGTTCAATTTAAGAAAGAGTGGAATTATCATTATGAAAATGCTGACTGTTGAAAACTTAACAAAAACGTATGGAGAAAAAGAGCTGTTTCATCAACTAACATTTACCATTACGGAAAATGAGCGAATCGGCTTAATCGGTGTAAACGGAACAGGGAAATCAACGCTTCTTAAAATTATCGCAGGTTTAGAGCTCGGGGACGAAGGAGATATTGTTCATGCTAAAGACTACAGCGTGACATATTTACCGCAGCATCCGGATTTTGATGAAGACTTAACGGTTTTGGAGCAAGTTTTCAGCGGAGATACGCCTCTTCTTAACTTATTAAAAAACTATGAGCTAGCTCTGTATGCGTTAGAGCAAGACTCTGCAAACGAAAAAAATCAGCAAACATTGTATGATTTGCAGCAGAAAATGGATGCGATGAACGCGTGGGAAGCCAATTCTAACGCACAGTCGATTTTAACGAAGCTTGGAATTTCAAATATGAGTGCAAAAATCGGTGAGCTTTCAGGTGGACAGAAAAAGCGCGTCTCCATTGCGCAAAGTCTAATTCAAACACCTGATTTACTGATCTTAGATGAGCCGACTAACCACTTAGATTATGAGACCGTTAAATGGCTCGAAGAATATTTATCCAAATATCAAGGAGCCGTGCTGCTTGTTACTCATGATCGCTATTTCTTGGATGCTGTTACAAACCGAATTTTTGAATTAGACGGTGGAAATTTATATAGCTATAAAGGAAACTATGCTGCTTTTCTAGAAGGAAAAGCGATTCGAGAAGAGCAGGAAAAAGCAACTCAAGCAAAATTAAGCAACTTATACCGCAATGAATTGGCTTGGATTCGCAGAGGAGCAAAAGCGCGTACGACTAAGCAAAAAGCGCGTATTCAGCGATTTGATGAATTAGAAGGGAAAATCGATTCCTCTGAAAAAGAATCACTGGATTTAAGTTTAGCAGGCAGTCGCCTTGGGAAAAAAGTGTTTGAATTAAAAGATGTGTCTAAGACGTATGAAAATAAAATCATTCTTTCAGACTTTACGCACATCGTGAAAAAACAAGATCGAATTGGAATTGTAGGAAAAAATGGAAGCGGAAAGTCTACTCTTTTGAATATGATTGCAGGACGCATTGAGCCGGACAGCGGTGAAATTGACAGAGGACAAACGGTTAAAGTTGCTTACTATACCCAAGAAAGCGATGATATGGACTTGAATCAACGCATGCTTGATTATATTAAAGAATCGGCAGAAGTTGTGCATACGACGGATGGGAAAATGATCTCTGCCTCGCAAATGCTTGAGAGATTTCTATTTCCTTCACATACGCACGGAACACCGATTCAAAAGTTGTCCGGAGGAGAGCGCCGTCGTTTATACTTGTTGAAATTATTAATGACATCGCCGAATGTATTGCTTCTAGATGAGCCGACTAATGATTTGGATACTCAAACGCTAACGGTGCTTGAAGACTATCTCGAAGAATTTCCAGGTGTTGTTATCACCGTATCGCATGATCGCTATTTCTTAGATAAAGTAGCAGATTACTTACTAGTTTTTGAAGGAGAAGGAAACATTTCGATTTATTTTGGAGCTTATACAGATCAATTGGAAGAAGCGATGAAGAAGCAGGCAATGGTTCAGCAGGCTAAAGTGAAAGAAGAAAAGCCAAAACAGCCGGAGAAAACGAAAAAGCGTCGTTTAACGTATAAAGAACAAAAAGAATGGGAAGAAATCGAAGATAATATTGCAGCAAAAGAAGAAGAAATTGAACGCTTAACAAGTGAAATTGAACAGGTGGGCAGCGATTATACAAAAGCGCATAACCTATCGTTAGAACAAGAAAAAGCAAATGAAGAATTAAGTGCACTGCTTGATCGCTGGGCAGAGCTTTCAGAGCTGATTGAAGAAATTGAAAACGCGTAAACAAGTCGTTAGACTGAGTATAAGCCACATGCTACAATTTTAATGAGAGGAGTACGATACGACATGAACATTAAATCAATTGAGCCAACGCCAAGTCCGAATACAATGAAAATTAATTTAGACGAAGTGCTATCAGGCGGAAAAAGCAATAACTATACGGAAAAAAATGCTGAAGCAGCCCCTGAAGTTGTTCAAGACATTTTGAAAGTAGAAGGGGTAAAAGGAGTCTACCACGTAGCGGACTTCTTGGCAGTAGAGCGAAATGCCAAATATGACTGGAAGCAAATTTTGCCGCAAGTTCGTGCAGCGTTTGGTGAAGATTTGCAAAGCAACAGTGAACAGCACAAAATGAATGAGCATTTTGGTGAGGTCAATGTGTCAGTTCAAATGTTCAAAAATGTACCGATGCAAGTCAAGCTAACGGACGGAAATGAAGAAAAGCGCTTTGGTCTGCCCGAGCGATTTGCAAAAGCGGTAGCAGAACTTCAACGTTTTTCAGATAATGTGGTATTAGAACGGAAATGGAAAGAACAAGGCGTTCGTTATGGAGAGTTATCGGCTATCGGAGACGAAGTAGTGGAAGAGTTAGCAGCAGCATATCCGCAAGAAAGATTAACTCGCCTTGTGTCTAATGCACAAGAAGAAAAAGAAGGCGGAAAAGTTGTACAGCCGCGTAAAACCTATAAAGTTACAGAAGAAATGCTAGAAGACAACGATTGGTCAGTGCGCTATGCCCATTTAGAACAAATGGATCCAACAGAAGCTGATTTAGACGTTTTAAATAAAGCGCTTGATGATGAAAAAGCATCTATTCGCCGCTTAGCTACGGTCTACTTAGGAATGATTGAATCAAAAGCGGTACTGCCTTATTTATACAAAGCATTAAAAGATAAATCAGTCACTGTGCGCCGTACTGCTGGAGACTGCATGTCAGATTTAGGTTTTGAAGAAGGTATTCCGGCAATGTGTGAAGCTCTTGGTGATAAAAACAAGCTTGTTCGCTGGCGTGCAGCTATGTATTTATACGAGGTAGGGGACGAGACGGCTCTTCCTGCATTAAAAGCAGCAGAGAATGATAAAGAATTTGAGGTAGATTTACAAATCAAGCTAGCAATTGAACGTATCGAAGGCGGAGAAGAAGCAAAAGGTTCTGTTTGGAAACAAATGACGGAAAGCAGAAAAGCATAAAAAAAGATCATTCACTTGAATGATCTTTTTTTACGACTGTTTTGCAGCGGGAGTTGGAAACTGCATAGGCTGCATAGTGTTATCAATTTTAATAGGCTGATAGCCCGACTGCTTTAAGTAAGTCAAAATAGCAGGAAGGGATTGTGCCGTAAAGGATTTATCATGAAATAAAATGACTGGTGTTCTTCCATTGGAGTTAACCCCTTGAATATGAGGTTCAAGGCCCTGAATAATTCTAGGTGCAGAACGAAGTGCCCAGTCTTCGCTGTCTACATTCCAGTCCCATAATTTAAAGTGGCTTAGCAACTCTGTACGGTGGGGCTCTTTTAAATAAGGAACGCTGCCGTAAGGAACGCGGATTAACTTACTGTCAACACCGGTTACTTTCTTAACTGTCGCTTGACACTCCTGCATTTCTTTTAACGCTGCGCCATCTTCACTATACATGACATGAATATCATGAGAGACACCGTGACAGCCGATAGCATGTCCTTCCTGTGCTACTTTTTTAGCAATTTCAGGGTGAGCCTCAATTTGATGCTTTAACATAAAGAAAGTTGCTTTTACGTTATATTGACGCAAAGCATCTAAAATGTGAAGGGTATCAGGTGTTGGGCCATCGTCAAACGTAAGGTAAACAGGCTGTGTAAGAGCTTGATTTTGATCGTTTAATGTATTTCCTACATACATATTATGGTGAAGTGTATTAAGCAGCTTCTCAGGCTGTACTGAAGATGCAGCTTCTTTCAGCGGCAAAGCAGTAGATGCTAAGACTTGCTGAGATGCAGCGGATTCACTTCCTTTGACTTCTGTAATAAAAAACAAAGAAGCGACGATCACTAACACTAAAGACAAAAATGCATAAAATCGTTTGTTTGGCTTAAATCGTTTGTTTGGCTTAAATCGCTGGTTCAATTTGAAAATCCTTTCTACTAAACTACTATTTACTACTATAGTACAAAAAATGGAATATTAATAGTAAAAATCGACATTTTTATGGAAAAAAATTAGATGATATGACCCGGTTTTAATCTTTTTTGTCAAATGAAAAATGAGAATGGGACAACGATAAGGATTTGAAGAGTGAGTAGCTAGATTTTTCCTGGTTTTTATAGTATGCTTTTAGCGTGAATGATTGTTAGGAGGAATGTTAATATGTCAATGGCATATGAAGAATATATGCGTCAGTTAGTTAAACCAATGCGTCAAGAATTAACTCAAGCTGGTTATGAAGAATTAACAACAGAGGAAGCCGTAGTTGATTTTATGGAAAACGTAGAAGGAACAACTTTTGTTGTCGTTAATTCAGTTTGTGGATGCGCTGCTGGTTTAGCACGTCCTGCAGCAACGCAAGCGTACTTACAGTCTGAGCAAAAACCAGATCAAGTGGTAACTGTTTTTGCCGGTCAAGATAAGGAAGCAACAGCTAAAATGCGTGAATATTTTGGGGACATTGAGCCTTCATCACCGTCTATGGCGCTTTTAAAAGGAAAAGAAGTCGTTCATTTTATTCCTCGACATGAAATTGAAGGTCAGCCGTTAGAAGTTATTTTTGAAAACATTTTAAATGGCTTTAAGCAGCACTGTTCATAAAATGTCCTGCTTTTGTCACATCTAGTATATAGATTTTTAGAGAAAAATCGCATATACTTTATAAGAAAAAGGATGTCTATCGGCATCCTTTTTCTTTATGTAAATAGCCAAACAGTGTAGGGGGAGTTATGAAAGTGATTGTTACGACTGCTGGTCGAACAAATGAACAGATGATTGTAAAAGCCAAACAAGTAGCCGCTGATTTAAGTATACCTTTTGTAGTAAGAGAGAAGAAATCCGTTGCCGATCTTCAGAATCTTCAAGCTGCAGACGTGCTGGTTGTCGGTAAGAATAGAGTAGAGTTGCACGTTCAAAACGAAGAGGAACCTATTTTTTTTCATCCAAATTCCGCTATGTTTAGAGTGAAGAGATGGCTGCGCGGAGAACGTGATCCGTTTATTGAAGCTGCTGGTTTAGAAAAAGGAATGAGCGTGCTTGACTGTACACTTGGTCTTGCATCGGATAGTATGATGGCGAGCGCAGCGGTAGGGAAAAGCGGGAAAGTTGTCGGACTAGAAGGCAACCGCTATGTAGCTTATTTAGTCAAACAAGGACTTTTAAATTGGGAAAGTGACGTACAAGAGTTGAACGATGCAATGAAGCGTATAAACGTGGTTCATCAAAATTTTGAATCGTTTTTGGCGTGTTGTGAAGATAATTCTTTTGATGTTGTCTACTTTGATCCTATGTTTCAAGAGCAAATTGATGAATCGAATGGAATTAACGGTATTAAAGCAATAGCACTGTATACTACGCTGACGCCAATGGCTATACAAGAAGCAAAAAGAGTAGCCAAACAAAAGATCGTGCTAAAAGATCATTGGAAAAGCAGTCGTTTTGAAGAACATGGATTTACCGTACAAAAACGAAAAACATCAAAATTTCATTACGGGACAATTGATATACAATAATAAACAAAAAAGTAAAATGAATTCCGATCATTGAAAAGACTTCCAAAACCTTTTAGGAATTAAAAAGTTTTGGAAGTTTTTTTTTATGAATTTCATCTAAAGTTCATAAAAGTATGATATATTTTTGAACATAAAAATACTTTTGTGTTTAAGCATCCAGCAAAAAAGGAATATCTTGTATAGGTTTCCGCTCGGTGTGACAACCTCAAACAGAAGAAGGAAGGTGCTAACTAAAAAGTCTTCGAATGCCCGTAGGCAGCATAAATGAATAAGCAAATATAGGTAAAAAATTAATAAGTATGATACAATACCTAGTGAGTTATAACAATGAATTTTACGATATGAAAAGACCATATGGGAAAAGATGAGAAAGGAAAGATACGAATGCCTAGATGGATAAAAAGAATGCTAGTTGTATTTATTACAGTATTTACATTTGGGCTTGTCACTCCACCAGAATATTTATACGTTGATGATGCAAAAGCGGACAAGCAACATAAAGCAGGGTATGTAAGAGAAACAACTCCTGTCACAGCTGTTATAGAAGATATTCATTTGCCATATGAAGAACCAAAATACGAAGACGTTTCATCATTTGTTACGTATGCAATGGAATCAGCTGAAAAACAGTCAGTGGAAAAATTCGGAACAAAAATTGGGCCTGTCATTGAAGATGAATTTCGTCAAGCAGTGTTACCTAAAATTGAAGAAGTGCTGACCGACATTGGCACTGAACGTGAACAGTCAATTCAGAATCTCGAGATAAGCGAGCATCCTGCTGCTGGCTACGGTGAAAAGATTTTCCATGTATATGACCGGGAGACCGGTCAGGACTTAATACGGTTTCACGTACGGCGTGAAAATCCTCCAAAAGATGGATACTGGTTTAATTTTCACTATCATGCGGCTGCAGATAATTTTCAAAAGCATTATGATTTAGGGAAAATTTATTGGAACCGAAACATGCCGCCTAAATGGTTTAGCTGATAATAGACACAACATTCTACGATTTCGAAATGTTAGCTTTTTTAAGCTAGCATTTTTTTACGTCTAAAACCGTTATGGTCTAAATAAGCTGAAACATTAGCACAACGATAAAAAAATCGTTTATAATGAAGTCAGACTTCTTACCATAGAATAGTGAGAAGGAACGAATAGATGCTGGAGGTAACACAATGAAACAATTTACGGAAGAAAAACAATTTCGCGAACAAATTAAGAACGAAACACTAAGCGTTGGGATTTTTACGACAACGTGGTGTCCTGATTGCAAACGTTTGGATATGTTCATTGATGAAATCGTTGACGAAAATACAGATAAAGCATGGTTTAAAATTGACAAGGATGAGTTTGAAGAACTTTCTGCTGAAAACAATGTAATGGGTATTCCTTCTCTTCTTGTATATAAAAACGGTGAAAAAATTGCACACTTGCACAGTGCAAATGCTAAAACGCCTGAAGCGGTCCGTGAATTTTTAGCAACTCTTTAATTCCTTAAGCTGCGAGAGCATTCTCGCAGCTTTTTTTGTGAGAATGGCTATTTCCATTTTTCCATGAGTGGGGTATACTAGGACAAGTGAATAATCGTAAAGCAATAAGGTCTCAATTTAAAGATTGAGTGAAAAGGGAAGTCTGGTGAAAAACCAGCGCGGTCCCGCCACTGTAAGCGCTTTGTGCGTAAGTCAGGAGACCTGCCTTATTGTTAGCTGTGAAACCTTCGAGGAAGGGTGAAGCAGGGTAATGAACATACATATCAAGTATAGTGAACGGATTCTTTTCCTGCTTATCTTGACGTTACCTGCTTTGCTTTCAATTGAAAGTAAAGCTTTTTTATTTTGAAGCTGCCGGCGAGCAGTATACATAGTCAAAGCGGAAAAACGGGATAGCGCTGCTTTTTGCATGATCATTTGCTTTTTCTTTAACGTGGAGGTTTCGTATTCACAATGAACAATATATAGGGGGAGTATTTAGATGAAAAAATGGCTTTCGTATTCCATTATTGCACTGTTAGTCATCGTACTTGCTGCATGCGGTGCAGGCAGCCAAAGCAACAGTGATAAAAAAACGAAGCAAGATACGGCACAAACGTCACAAGCTGCATTTCCAGTGAAGGTAAAAGACGCGCGTGATAAAGAAATTACGTTGAAAAAACAGCCTAAGAAAATTGTTTCATTAATGCCAAGTAATACGGAGATTGTATATGCCCTTGGCCTTGAAAAAGAATTAGTCGGTGTTACAAGCAACGATGATTATCCTAAAAGCGTAAAGAAAAAAGCGCAGGTAGGAGATATGAACGTTAATGCAGAAAAAGTTATTGCTTTAAATCCTGATTTAGTGCTGGCACACGCTTCAAGTATGGGCGTTTCGGATGAAGTATTTAAACAAATTGAAAGTGCGGGTATTCCGGTATTTGTTGTAAAAGATTCAACAACGTTTGATACGGTTTATGATTCTATTACGCAAATCGGTAAATTAACAGGTAAAACAAAAGAAGCTAATCAAACAATTAAAGACATGAAAGAAAAAGTAGCTTCAATTGAGAAAAAAGCAAAAACGATTTCAAAAGAAGATCGTAAAAAAGTATGGATAGAGGTATCAGGAGCTCCTGAGATTTATACAACAGGAAAAGGTACGTTCATGAACGAAATGCTTACTATGATCGGTGCTGATAACGTAGCGGGTAGTGAAAAGGGTTGGGTTAAGTTTTCTGAAGAGCAAGTTGTTAAGTTAAACCCTGACGTTATTATCGCAACGTATGATGCAGACAAAAATGAGATTATGAAGCGTCCCGCTTGGAGCAGCATGACTGCTGTAAAAGAGGGTAACATCGAGAAGGTTGATCAAAACAAAATCAACCGCTTAGGACCTCGTATTGTAGATGGCTTAGAGGACTTAGCAAAAGCAGTATACCCTGAGGTGTACAATAAATAAGAAGAGGGACCATATTCCAGTTCGAATTGAAAAGGGGATTGGTCCCTTTTCACATCTTAAAATTGAAGAACGGCCTGAGCTTTTAATCATGAAAACCGAGACTTCTTATAAAACATACAGCTCAGGGGTTTTAGGAACAGGCATTACGGAAACGGACACCTTTTACAATCGATTTGTTCACAAAGACTATTATTCAGATACTCCTTCTATGGAGTATGAGCAATATTTGATGAAAGAAAATGTACGCCATGAGCAAATCGTAGGGTTGATGACAGCCGTTTGGTTAAAAGAAAGAGCGGTTTACTGTTATGAAGGCTACGGAGTAAGAGTAGCTTCCGTGATAACGGCTGGAGTAGGAAACGCAGTAGATATTACAGCTGACGAAGCTGTCCCGTTCTATTCCTCTCCCGGTACAATTAATATGTTTTTTTTCGTGGAAGGTACGCTTACGGATGCTGCGTTTTTACAGCTTTTTATTGCGGCCACAGAAGCTAAAACAAAAACGCTGTCACAGCTGGGGGTCATAGATCCAGCTACAAAGACGATTGCTACGGGAACATCTACGGACAGCATCTCAGTTGCAGCGTCTCAGCAAGGACCATTATATGAATATGCAGGCTCTATGACCGCTTTAGGTCAAGCGGTAGCCAAGCTGGTGAAAATAAGCTTAGAGCAGGGACTTAAGGGAAAGAGGTGAAAAAATGAGTATTACACAAGCGATAATTGCACACATGACGGCCATGACGATTGCTTTACTAATTGACCGAATCATAGGCGACCCCGAAAATTGGCCGCATCCCGTTCGCTGGTTTGGCAAGTGGATTTATTGGATGGATTCCAGATTAAATAAAGGTGCAGGAAAACGATTCAAAGGATTGCTTCTTGTGATAAGTATGGCTGTGCTAGCAGGAGTTGTTCCCTTTTTGTTCCTCCATGCTTTGTACGGAGTTGATTTTATAGCAGGTGTTTTAGTAGAGGGCGTAATGATTGCAACTACTATATCCACTCGTTCTTTAAGCGAAGCTGCTTATAAGGTACAAAAGCCGCTTCAGCTAGGAGATATGGAGAAAGCTAGATATGAAGTAAGTATGATTGTGGGACGAGATACAGATCGTTTGTCAGAAGGAGAAATTGCCAGAGCGACGGTAGAGACCGTGGCTGAAAATACAAGTGATGGTATTACAGCTCCGCTTTTTTATGCATTTATAGGAGGAGGAGCCCTAGCCTTTTTTTACCGAGCTATTAACACATGTGATTCGATGGTTGGGTACAAAAATGACCGCTACTTTCTGTTCGGCTACTTTAGTGCAAAAACCGATGACGTATTAAACTATATTCCAAGTCGGCTAACTGCAGTAGTGATGACGGCTGTTAATGTAGTAAAAAGTCAGTATTCTCTTGGGCATGTAACGAGTTTGATTAAGCGTGATGCTAAGAAGCATCCAAGCCCAAATAGCGGATACGGGGAAAGCGCAGTGGCTGCTCTTTTAGGTATTCAACTCGGCGGGCTTAATACATATAAAGGCATAGAATCTAATCGTGCAAAAATGGGTGAACCACTCATTCCCCTGCAAGCCGGTCATATTGAACAAGCTGTTTTCATTATGAAAAGGACGGTCTATGCTACGTGGTTATTATATCTTTTGTTAGGAGGAGTTATTAGTGCTATTACCTACACATGGAGCTAATCCTAATGTCTTTTTAAAAGCAATAGGGGCCGAGAATTTATCGCATATAAAAGACTTTAGCGTGAATACAAATCCTTTAGGGGCTCCCCTTGTGCTTCACGAAAAGTGGAACGAATTCAAGGATGCAGCGTTTAGTTATCCTGATCCTCAAGTAACAGAGCTGAAAAATAAACTTGCAGCTCATCATCATGTTTCAGCTGCTCAAGTGCTGCCTACAAATGGCGCCGCTGAAGCGTTTTTCCTTATTGCTTCGTTATTTTCAGGAGAGAAAGCAGGGATTGTACAGCCGACCTTCGTTGAATATGAACAGGCAAGTAAAGCTTATGGATGTGAAGTGACATACGTTCCTTTAGCTGAAGAAAATGGCTGGAGCTGGGATATAGAGTTGATTATGAGTATTCTTCCGGACATAAAAGTACTGTGGATTTGCCATCCAAATAATCCAACGGGTGTTATGTATAGTCATGAGGAATGGATGAAAGTAGTAAAAGCTGCTGCTCATCATGGTACATACTTAATAATTGATGAGGCATTCATTGATTTTGTCGAACATCAGCCTTCATTTGATTCTCTTATTCTGGATTATGAGCATATCATTGTGGTGCGTTCCATGACAAAGATGTTTAATATTGCCGGGCTTCGTCTTGGCTATATTTTGGCAAATGAAAAAATCATTAGCAAGATGTCTAAAAAGCAGCCTCCTTGGAGTGTAAATGGATTGTCGCAGCAAGTAGGAATGATATGTGTGGATGAAAAAGATTTTGTGAAAAAAACCGTACATTATATTAAACAAGAACGGGAACGGATCTTGAGTCAACTAAAAGAATGGGGGCTTTTGGTTTCTCCTTCTCAAACAAACTATTATCTTTGCAGCGTTCCGTCTTCTATTAAAACGCGCGAATGGCTTGTCTATTTAGCAAGCCATGGCGTGGTAGCTCGTCATACTGAAAACTTTCCATTTTTAAATGGACGCTATATCCGTTTGGCCGTGAAAACGAAAGAAGAAAATGACTATTTACTTAAAGTAATCAAACAAGGACTCGATGAAATATGATCATCTTTATTAGCGGAGGCGTTCGAAGCGGAAAATCACGTGGAGCGGAGAATATGGTTCAAACTTTTTGTACAAAGCGCGCTGTTTATATTGCCACAAGCAGGCAAACAGATAAGGAAATGCAAAAACGCATCCAGCTTCATCAAAAAGAACGCCAAGCAGCGAACACGCCTTGGGTAACGATCGAACAGTCTGTAAATTTACAACAAATTTTGCCAAATCTTCAAAGTGATGATGCTATACTTTTGGATTGTGTCACGAATTGGCTTGCCAATGAGCTTTTTTTAACAGAAAGAAGGTGGCAAACAAAAGAAGGGAAACAAGCGGTTTTTCTTCATATGATAGAAACGCTCGATAAGCTGTTTGCGCAGTCTCAGACGGTTGTGCTAGTATCTAATGAACTGTTTGAAGCGGGCGTATTAGAAGAGCCCACATATAGCTATATGAAGATGTTAGGGAAATTACATCAGTATATTGTAGAAAAAGCAGATGTGGCTATTTGTGTAGAAGCGGGAATTTATCGTTTTAAAAAAGGAAAGGAATGTGTAGATATATGAAAGAATGGATAGCTATACTACGAATTTCTCTCCAGTTTTTTACGATCTTACCACTGGCTAAAACCGTTCAATGGACTGAAAAAAGAACGGCACGCTCACTTTTTGTGCTGCCTTGGATTGGTATGTTACTAGGCTTGATGTTTTATAGCTTTTTACAGCTGCTTCAATCTTCACCTATCACTACGATTGTTGATAGTATTTTAGTTTTGCTTTTACCGCTTGTTTTAACGGGTGGCCTTCATTTAGACGGCTGGATGGACGTAAGCGATGCGTATTTTTCTCATCAGTCAAAGGAAAAAAAACTGCAGATTTTAAGTGATCCGCACGTTGGGTCTTTTGCTATTCTTTCTCTTATGGTTCTGCTGCTGCTGCGTTTTAGTGCGATCTATGAATTAGTGTCTCTTTCTTCTTTATCAATTTGGGCATGCTTAATTGTCTTTACGCTTCCAAGAATTGGAGCAGCCTTTTTGTTGTTGAGAGATAAGCCCGCTAAAGAGACGGGTCTGGCTGCATATTTTCAAAAAGGAGTCACCAAACGGTCTATTTACGGATTTATCATCATGAGCCTATTCTTAGTTGCTATTTTCGTTATTTTTATGGACAATAAATTCATTATTCTTTTCTTTGCCGGTTTTCTATGGCTCTGGATACGATTTTATCGTTCGCAGTTTGGTGGCGTAACAGGAGATGTTATAGGGGCAACCATTGAAGGAGGAGAAACGCTTTTATGGATAATTCTTTGGTTATCACATGTATTCGTCACGGCATGACGCTTGAAAATCAACAGAAAAAATATATAGGGTGGAGTGATCCGCCTTTAAGTATAGAAGGGAAAAATGAATTGAAAGAGCTTTTTCTAGAACCTCAGCTCGTTATTTCCAGTGACTTAAAAAGAGCGCTAGAAACAAGTGCAGTTGTTTTTCCAAAATCTCAGGTGGTTAAAAGTAAAAATTGGCGTGAGCTGCATTTTGGAGATTGGGAAGAGAAGACGTATGAAGATTTAAAAAACATACGGGCGTATAGAAATTGGATTGATCACTGGACAGAACATACGCCTCCGAATGGTGAAAGCTTCTCAAGCTTTTCAAACCGAATTTGGGCAGCGTGGGAAGAAGCGGTCGATTTGGCGGCCAGTCAGCAATTGCGTCACATTGCTATTGTTTCACACGGCGGACCACTGCGTTTACTTGCATCCCACTTTAAACAGACAGCGTCGCTTTGGGATGTTTCTTTTTCTTATGGAGAAGGTTTTTCAGTAGCGTGTACATACAAACAGGCAAAGGAGAGAAGAGCATGCATTTCGTATTCGGCGGTGCATTTACCGGCAAAAGAAAATGGGTGAAGCAGCATTATGCCAGTGAGTTGGTAAAATGGCATTGTTTGTATGAAAACCCTGTTTTACCAGCGCTTGAGTTCGAAGAAAGTTACATAGTGCTAGAAGGATTTGAGCACTATGTTAAGGAATTAATACATAGCGAGCTGGAGTCTCCGCACCTTGTTGTTAAAAAGTTAATACAGAAGTGGAGAGACAGCGGTGTATGGGAAAAGTTAATAGTGATTGGAACTGAAGTCGGCAAAGGGATTGTTCCTTTAGATCCAACAGAACGGCAGTGGAGAGATGAATGCGGGTATGCGTATCAGCATTTAGCGGCACATGCCCGGAAAGTAGATCACATTTGGTACGGAATTGCTAATCGATTGAAGGAGGAAATATAATGAACATTTACACAAAAACAGGGGACAAAGGGCAGACAAGCTTAATTGGAGGACGAGTAAATAAAGATGATATTCGAGTGGAAGCATACGGTACGATTGATGAGCTAAATGGCTTTGTAGGTCAAGCGATTTATCAGCTGGATGAAACAACATTAAAAGATGTAAAAGAAGAGCTAATTACGATTCAACATGAGCTTTTTGACTGTGGAAGTGATTTAGCATTTGCAAAAGATGATCATCCGTACAAAGTAACAAACGACATGATATCAGTACTTGAAAAACGCATTGATGTCTATATGTCAGAAGCGCCGGCCATTGAGCGTTTTATTTTACCTGGAGGCACACCTGCAGCGACAACGCTTCATATTTGCCGGACGATTACACGCCGCGCAGAACGGCTTGTTGTTGGCGTGCAGCGTGAGTATAAAATTAATGCGGCGGTGCTTCAGTATTTAAATCGTTTATCCGATTATTTCTTTGCTGCGGCTCGAATCGCTAACGCGCGAGAAAATGTACAAGATGTAGAATATATTCGCAGTGCCAAAGTATTTAAACAGCCTAAAAAATAAGGTATAAAAAACGGTCGAGCTAAAAGCGATCGTTTTTTTTAATGAGCTATTTCGATAGACAAAATAAAGCTGTAAAAAAGAGGTAAATGCATCTATAATGATAAGAGACAGAGAGATAAAGAAAAGAGGTTGAGAAATGAATCAAGATTCTAAACGAGCAGGTATTGTTTATACAGCCAGCGCTTACGTTATGTGGGGGCTTTTTCCGCTTTACTGGAAGCTTCTTGGCGAGGTGAATGCGAATGAAATACTCGCTCACCGTGTCATATGGTCATTTGTTTTTATGCTTTTACTTTTGCTTGTGACAAAGCAAATGAGTGCTTTAAAGAAGACGCTTGGTTTATTATTTCGTAATACGAAACAAGCGGTCATTTTATTTGTGGCTTCAGTGCTGATCAGCATCAACTGGTTCGTTTACATTTGGGCGGTTAACCATAATCATATTATTGAAACAAGTTTAGGTTACTACATCAACCCGCTCGTTAGTATTTTACTTGGTATAGTCGTTTTAAAAGAGAAGCTTAATTTTTGGCAGGGTGCTTCTGTTGGATTAGCTGCTATAGGTGTTATCGTTATGACAGTTACATACGGGCATATCCCATGGGTATCATTAAGCTTAGCGTTTAGCTTTGGTTTGTACGGTCTTGTAAAAAAGACTATTCAATTAGAAGCAAAAGTAGGATTAACGATTGAAACGATGATGGTTGCACCTATTGCAGTTATTTATTTTATTTTTCTTTTAGTGAAAGGATCTTCAAGTTTTTCCCTTCAGTCGCTTGATCTGAGTGCTCTTTTAATTGGAGGCGGTGTTGCTACAGCTATGCCACTATTATATTTCGCTAAAGGGGCCCCGCTTATTCCGCTATCGATGGTCGGTTTTTTACAGTACATTGCTCCTACCATGACGCTTTTATTAGGGGTATTCGTGTATCATGAACCGTTTTCTAGCGTAGAGATGATTGCCTTTTTGTTCATTTGGGGCGGATCGGTTATGTTCATTTTATCTAAAACTAAGTTCATGAGTTCTCATCAGCCGAAATTCTTTAAAGGGCGCTCAGCTTAACGGACAAAAAAGCGGATATCTTTAGATATGCGCTTTTTTGTCTGCCGTAAAGAAATAAAAACGGAGACGGGAAAGTCACCGTATGTATACTTTATAGCTTCCGCTTGAAATGAGCGTTCAACTGACCTTGAAGCATTTGGTTTTTTACTTCTTTCATTTTTCTCGCTTCATCTTTTTTGGCCAGTTCTGTGCGTATTTCACTCGTTTGAACTCCTTCTTCTATGCGATCGGCAATATCCATTAATCGTTCGACGTCTGAAAACGAATATTTCCGGATACCCGTATTGGTTCGGTCCGGAAAGAGCAGGCTTCTTTTCTCGTAGTAGCGAATTTGCCTTTCTGATAAACCGGTTAATTCTTTTACAATCCCAATAGACATGACTTTTTTATCTCGATATGACGCTTCATTCGTAGACAATCTCCCTCACCCCTGAGTACGTAGTAGTATGTTATTATTATAAAGGAAAAAAATACAAAAATTTATAACATGTAATACATTCTAACATATATATGTTATATTTTTGAATTACTATGTGAGAAAAAGTGACATAAATAATGAAATAGGGAAAAGAGTCCTATAAACTAATGATTAACTCGATCCCAAGTGGTTAACCATACAGGATAAAGCTTTGTGGTTAACCACTTGCTTTCAAAATGATGAATAGAAAATAAATGTGAGAATATACATAAATTCTAAAAGGGAAGGGCGTTTTAAATGGCTGTGCAACAATTGAAAAAAGAAGAGATTATTGAGCTGGCAAAAGAAATTATTGAACTTGATTTGAAAAGAGATGAAAAATTTGAAGAGTTGACAGAGTTAGCTGGAAATCGTGCATATGAAATTTTGCGCAGAGTACAAAATGCCTGTTTATAAGTAATAAAAAAAATCCCGCTCTAGGCGGGATTTTTAATTGGGCTGCTGTTCAAGATTAAATAATTCTTGTTTCATCTTAGTGTGGTCGAGGTTTTCCCCTATAAAGACAAGAGTGGTGGGCAGCTTCATCATTTCTTTCATATATAGAGGCATGCCGTATGAATATTGAAACGAATACGTATCATCCGAATGAGTAAAGCGCATATAGCCTTTAATACGATAGATGGTATCTGGCATTTGGCGCAGCCAATTTTCAAATAATTCAAGATCCACTTTTTTTGTAAACTCATATACAAATGTTTTCAAATGAAGATGATCTTCAACATGAGCCTTATGGTGCGGCTGTTTTTGAGACAGCTGAGCTCTTTGAATCACGTCAAGCTTCACGCGGGAAAATGTCGTTAATAATGTTATTGCACGAGCGTTAATTGATTGAACCTCAAAAAGCAGGGAAGACTTTTCTGCCTCAGACAGCATGTCCGTTTTATTTAATAAAATTACATCCCCATGTTTTACTTGTTCTTGAAGAAGTTTTTGAAGTTGAATGCTTAAGGACCCACGTTCTTTCCACCTTGTTGCATCGAGTGTGGTGATAATACTTTTAATCGTGACTTGATGCGCAAAAAGAGGAGACATACAGGCATCCAACACTTCAATGGGATGTGCAACTCCGGTTGTTTCTATATAGATAGCATCCAATGTGTTCTCCTGTAGAAGTGAATGAAGCTGAGTTTCAAATTGACCTTGAATAGTACAGCACACGCAGCCGTTTAGCAATTCTTTTAACGGCGTGTCTTTTTCTACTTCATTTGAGTCAATCGAAACTTGGCCAAGCTCATTCATCACAACAGCAATGTTGCGATTACGATCTTTTTCTTGCTGAAGCAGCTGTTTAAGTAACGTTGTTTTTCCGCTGCCTAAAAATCCAGATAAAATGTAGATTTCTGTTTTCATTTCAGTCTCTCCTATGTAAATAACATTGTTTAAATCGAAACTTTTCCGATTACGGATTGGTAAATAGTATATCCAAGAGGGGATAAATATCTATGCGTAAATTTTTATGCTTTTTTGTATTCATTATAACAACTTTAAAAGCACTATGGCTATCTTTTGTAAAAAACTCAAAATACAATGAAATAAGAATATTATAAAATTTCAAACTAGCTGTGCTACAATAAAAGAAAAAGAAAAAGGGGAGCAAAAGTTATGCGAATATTAGTTTTAGGCGCAGGCGGCGTTGGAGGTTATTTTGGAGGCAGGCTTGTGGAAAAAGGAGAGGATGTTACTTTTCTTGTTAGAGAACGCAGAAAAAAAGAGCTGGAACAAAATGGACTTGTTATCAAGAGCATACACGGTGACTTCACTTCACCTGTACAAGCTATTACAAAATCTGAGATGAAAGAGCCTTATGATGTTATTTTGTTCACAACTAAGGCTTATCATCTTAAACAAGCAATTGAGGATGTGCGTCCTTTTGTAGGGAATCAGACAGTTGTCGTACCTTTGTTAAACGGTATGGCTCACATCGTTCCTTTACAAGAAGCTTTTGGGGAAGAAAAAGTCATTGGAGGACTGTGTTTTATTGAAACAACTTTAAACAAAGATGGAGATGTCGTCCAGACGAGTCCCGCTCACAGACTTGTATTCGGTGAATTTAAGCAGAAGGAAACAGAAAGATTACAACTGATTGAGCAAGCGTTCAGTGGTACAAAAGCTTCGTTTGTAAAAAGTTCATATATTGAACAGGATATGTGGCATAAGTATTTATTTATTACGGTTATGTCAGGCATGACCACTCTTATGCGCGCACCTGTTGGCCCAGTGCTAGCGGCAAAAGGAGGGCGTCAATTCGTACAAGAGCTTTTTAAAGAAGTTGAAAATATTATGATGGCATACGATGCACCATTAGCTGAAGGGATTATTGAACAGCATATGAATACGATGGACAAAATGACGTATGACATGAAGTCATCGATGCAGCGTGATATGGAAAAAAGTTTTCAAATTGAAGGAGACCACCTTCAAGGATATTTGTTGACATTAGCTGAAAAATCGTCTATACACGTACCCCTTCTTCAAACTGTGTATACGCATCTAAAAGTGTATGAAGAAATGTTAAAAGGTTATCAAAAATAATGACAGCGAAAATTGATTTAGCAGTCATGCAGGTACTGCAGAAGCTGCTAAGTACAGCAGAAATAGGACAATTGCCTTCCGCTCCCGGCATTTATTTTTTCTTTGATAAACCCGGCAGGCTTTTGTATATCGGAACAACGACGGGCTCTCTATTAGAAAGAGTAAGAGCTCACGTTGCAGGAAAAGGCGTTAGCAACACAAAAAAATTCCACAAAGAAATTTATGCTGTTGGATATATTGAAGTTCATGGATTAAAAAAAGAATTAGATATGCTGAGAACGATGCTTGTAAATGGTTATTTTCCAAAATACAATAAACAAGATGTAAAAAGAGAAAATGAATACGACATTTACACCGTTCACGGCAGAGTCCTCAGGGATACAGGAGTTGATAAGAAAAAAGTCTCCAAGCGAAAAACGGTGCTAAAGCCAACGTTAAAAGAGATAGAGATTCGTCAAGAAAACAGCGATATTACATATGCACGAGTCGCAAATATGAATGCTGAAGATCGAGTGAAAAAATTGTGGTCTTGTCAAGAAGCAGGAGCGCAGCTACATCTTCCGGAGTCGAAAGTGTTAGCAATAAGTGACCGGCTCTTAAAAGAGCAGTATACATTTCAGCGAGATATGAAAAAGAATATGATGTTTACGATGCGGGATTTAGTTGTTATTCAAGTGTTGTTAAATTTAAATCCGACCCATGATTTGAAAAAACGAGAAATAAAGGAAGCCATCAGTTTAGTGCGTAAATTTGGCATAGAAGAAGCTCTTCGCATCTCTGAAAAATTACTCAAAACGTAATAAAATCCATGATCATTGTGATCATGGATTTTATCATTTATCATTCACACTTAAGCTAATTCGTCAATAACTTTTGGTAGAGCCATAATGGAAATAACGCAAAGTGAACTGACAACTTGATGCATTTCAAAAATGGCAATGATGAATAACATCAGTGATATATATAATTGAAGGCCTTTTAATCCCCACGGCTTGCGATCAAAAAAAAAGTCGCTAAGTACAAATACAAAGAAAATGAGCGAACTGAACAAAATAATCATGGATGTAGACATGGAACGATCATAAGCAATGATAAATAACAAAGCGAGAAGCGACACAACAGATATAACTTTTAATGTTTTAATCATCGTGTTTTTATTCACTTTTTTCACCTTCATTTGTAGGATTGATCTTTCATCCTCATTTTATAGGATAGTCAAAAGTTCTAAAAGTCAAACGAATAAATCATAACAACAATTTAACATCTTTATACTACATTTACATTGAGAGAAAAAAATGGGCGTGTCTTGAGCTTTGTGCGCTTCATTGACGCGTGCAAAGAACAAGTGCTATAGTATGTTTGCTCTAAAAGCTAAAGGAGCAAAGTTTTCAAAGGACGTGACTATGTGAACGAAACACTATTAGTAATTGATGGATTTAATTTATTAAGCCGCTGTTATTTTGCTACTTCTTATGGCAGAGATGAAGCAGCGTTGACAAGAAACAGTAAGGGCCAATTTACAAATGCCCTGAGAGTAACGATTCAAAAAATGCATGCATTGATTCACCAATATGAGCCAAGCCATATTTTCGTCGCTTGGGATGTTAAGCGTGAGGATACAAAACGTAAAGATACATACGCCCTATATAAGCAAACAAGAGCAGAGCTGCCTGAGCCGCTGATTCAGCAGTACGAAACGTTAAAACAATTTTTTGACACAGTAGGCATTTATCAAATGTCATTGTCTTCTTATGAAGCAGATGATTTAATTGGAGCACTTGCAAGCAAGTGGAGTAAGGAAAAGCAAAGTCCAGGGTACATCTATAGCAATGACCGAGACTTGCTTCAGCTTCTAGATCAACATATTTCGCAAATTATTGCCAAAAAGCAGGTTGGCGATCTTGTTTATGGCTTTAAGCACTTTCAAGAAGAATACAATATTCATCCTCGTCAATGGGTGGACGTAAAAGCATTGCTTGGTGATAAATCTGACAATATTCCGGGCGTTCCTGGTGTAGGAGAAAAAGCCGCACTGCCTCTTATTCAACAATATGGCTCTATCCATGAAATTTATGCACAAATTGAACAATTAGATCCAGCTTTTAATCGTTACAAAAAAAAGCTGGTCGAAGGAAAAGAACTAGGTATGCTTAGTCGTGAACTCGCTGAGATTATTATAGACATTCAAGAAATCAGTATGTTGACTTGGGAAAAATTAACATTTATGTATGATTATGAACGATGGAATAAAGAAATTCAAAGTCTAGAACTAAACATTAGGATTCGCTCATGATTTTTAGTACAATACAATTTATGAACATGAGAAAGGAGTAACAAGCGTGCAACCAATTCATAAAGAAACAGTCCAAAAAAAAATACAAACATTTTTAAATAAAGACGTATATGTACACCTTGAAACGACAAACGGTGCATATGCTTCACACGTAAATGAAAAAGTAATGACAGTTGGGGCTTTTATTCGCAATGGTAAAGTCACTATTTCAAACGGAAAGATAACTGGAGAAGGTCCTTATCGTGTAGGTCTTCAAATTGATTTAGGATGGATTTATGCAGAGGGATTAACAGATTGGGAAATTGATGAAGAAGGCCGACTTCTTCTAGCTGGGCATGACTTTGAAGGTCGTTTAGCAGTTGCCCTTCAATTAAGTGAACATCCGTTTTCATAACAGAAAAGAGAGGAGAATAGAACATGGAAGAAAGATTATTAATTGTATTTCCGCATCCTGACGATGAAGCATATGGAGCAGCAGGAATGATCACGCAAGCTAGACAAAAAGGAACGCCCGTTACATATGCCTGTGTTACGCTAGGTGAAATGGGACGAAATATGGGTAGACCGCTGTTTGCTAACCGTGAAACTTTACCTCAAATCCGAAAAAAAGAACTTTTAGATTTAGCGAACGTTTTAGATATTCAAGACTTGCGTATGCTAGGGCTTCGTGATAAAACGCTGGAATTTCTTGATATTGATGTTTTTGCAGATAAAATTGAAGAAATCATTAACGATGTAAAGCCGACTCACATTTTAACGCATTACCCTGGCTTTGCGGTACACCCTGATCATAATGCTACGGGTGCAGCTACGATTCAAGCGGTAAAACGTATGCCAAAAGAAAAGCGTCCGGTTGTTTGGTGTCATGCGTTTTCAAAAGATCGTATTGAACATATTGGAGAACCAGATGTTATTTTTGATGTAACAGCGATGAAAGATAAAAAAATTGAAGCGTTAAAAGCCCATCGTTCTCAAACAGAAGGAATGATGAACGCAATTGACTTCGATCGCTTATCTGACTATCCGCAAATGGAACGTTTATTAACTAGAGAAGAATTCTGGACATATAACTGGGAGTAACAGATGAAAAAACAGCGAATTTTATTTATTGGAGCAGGACGAATGGCTGAAGCTGTAGCGGCTGGTTTGGTTACGAGCAGCGCTGACAGTATTGAGGCAGTGGTGATGTCAAACAACGGAGATATTGAGCGGTTACAGCGTGTTGAAACAACGTACGGCGTACAAACGACGCAAAATTGGCGCCAAGAAGTTGACAATTCGGATGTTATTATTTTAGCGATGCCTCCCGAGGCCCATCCTTCCGTGCTCAAGGAACTTTCGACTCATTTAAATCAACAATTTGTCGTAACGTTAGCGGCAGGAATTGGTCCGAGTTACTTAGAAAGTCATCTTCCGCAGGATACGCCTGTCGCTTGGATTATGCCAAATACAGCTGCTATGATTGGACAATCGATGTCACTGTATACACTTGGAACTTCTGCCACAAAAGAGCATAAAGAAGTGCTTCAAATGATTTTAAAAGGAATTGGTGAAGCGCATGAGTGTTCAGAGAAAGAAGTACATGAGCTAACGGCTGTAACTGGCAGTGCACCGGCATTTTTATATTATTTTGCAGAATCGTTAATTGATGCAACTACTGCTTACGGTGTGGACGAAAAAACAGCCAAAGATTTAGTTATTCAAATGATGTATGGCTCTGTACAAATGTTGCATGAAACCAAAGATCCTGCGTCTTTAAGAGAGCAGGTAACAACTCCAGGCGGCGCTACTGCCGAAGGGTTAAAAGTGATGAAAGAACAAGACTTTTCCTTAATAATAAAGCAGGCAATTGAAGCAACGAATAGAAAAGCAATGGGTGGAAGCTAAAAAAGCTCGTACAACCATATGTTAGCTGAAAAATCCGAACTATAGTTCAGCATTCTTTCATTAGAATGTTGAATCAGTTCGGATTTTTTAATGAATAGACTTCCTTAACATAAATATAGTCCTCTTTAGAACTGTTTTTTCTCTATGTCCCAAGCTTTTTTAGTCATCAACAAACCGCTTTTTCGTATCAGAAGTTGGGAGCATGCAGTGCTGCTGTTTGCCAAACCACTTATATCGGTTGCGAGCGATCCAGTTGTATACTATATCTCGAATAGGTGCAGGAATGATAATGAAAGCATATAAAAATTTAACGGGTCCATCTAAGCGCTTGGCGATTTTTAAAGCAGCCGTTGATTTTACATATCTTTGGTTTCCATGAATATATACAATGCTGTCTAATTGCTCAGGAAGTAAGCCGTGAGAGGCTAGCTGCTGCTTTCCGAAATCTGATTGAAGAGAAGCGAAAGAAAACAAAGCTTGTTCATCATGTTTAATAATATATTGAACACTGCTATTACATAAATTACATATACCATCAAAAAGAATTAAATGTTTCATTGGACAATTTCGCTCCTATTCCATAAAAAAAGTATAGTTACTTGTCATTTTTGAAAAATAAAGGTACGTTTAAAAGATGTGAAAGTGATCCGAATTCAAAGGTAATTCGATTATATAATAAGACTCATAAGAGTTAAAGGAGAAGGGTATGAAAGAGCAAAACGACGTTGTCTTATACAATAGAATAAAAGAACGAGACAAAAAAGCCCTTGAACTGCTGTATGACAAGTATGAGCGAATTCTTTATTCGTTTGTATACCGGTTAACAAATAGCTCTGATATTGCTGAAGAAGCTGTTCAAGAAGTATTTATTAAGCTGTGGAGAGGAAAGGGAGTTTACAGTGATGGAAAAGGGAAGTTTTCATCATGGCTGTTTACGATTACAAGAAATACCGCGATTGATATTGTGAGAAAAAGAAAAACCGATCCTATTTTCTCAGAAGAGATTTTTGATTTTATTGAAGATGATCATCCTCAGATTGACGAGCAGCTTCAGTGGAAAGAAGAACAGCAGAGAGTACGGCACGCTGTATCAAAATTGTCTGAAGACCAAAAAAAGATTATTCAATCCGTTTATTTTAAGGGATTAACGCAGCAAAAAGTAGCAGAAGAGCAGCAAATCCCATTAGGAACAGTAAAGGGTAGGGTGCGATTAGCGTTGCGGAAATTAAAAACATATTTAGGTACTGATGCAGAAGGGAGAGCTGATTCATGAGTATGTGCAATAAACTAATTGATTACTATAATGATCAGTTGACTTCCCATGAGAAAAAAGAATTTGAAATGCATTTGAAAAACTGTCAAAGCTGTCAAGAAGAACTAAGAGAACTGGAGGAAGTTCTTGGAGATCTAACGTATTTGACACCAGAACAATCTCCTCCGCCAGAAATGAAACAGCGAATACTTGCGAATGTATTCGAAGAAGATCAAGGGGAGACAAAGAGAGAACCAATAGCTTTAAAAAATGAAAAACAACATGCTGAGTCTAAGAAATCAAATAAAAAATCCATCATTATTGGATTAGCTGCGGCACTTCTTTTATCCCTTGCAGGAAACAGCTACTTTCTGTTGAAAGATGAAGACAAAGGCAAACAAGAACCAAATGTTTCGGTTGCTCCTCAAAACGAACCTCTTACATCTGAAAAAACAATGAAGCTGCAGGCAGAGCCGAACGTTTCTGGCGAAGCAACAGCATCTCTTACGAAAAAAGGTGGAAATTTAAATGTGGTCATTCAAGCGAATAACTTGAAAAACGTAAAGGGGAATGAAGTCTATCAGGTGTGGCTCATAAAAGGTGATAAGCCTCATCCGGCAGGTGCTTTTGTAACAGATAAAAATGGAAACGGGACAGTGGTCTATACGATGAGCCGAAAAGAACAGACTGAAAAGTGGGATGTTATGGCGATTACTTTAGAACCGAATGCGAATAATAAGACGCCAAAAGGAAACATTGTGTTAAGTTCAGCGCTCTAACAAAAACCCTTCTGCTAACAGAAGGGT
Organism: Priestia sp. MDV22-iso46; assembly: GCF_058629175.1. Taxonomy (NCBI): domain Bacteria; kingdom Bacillati; phylum Bacillota; class Bacilli; order Caryophanales; family Bacillaceae; genus Priestia; species Priestia sp. MDV22-iso46. Next base: position 977,007 of record NZ_JBZVWT010000001.1, on the reverse strand, counting down.
TTTTGTTACGTACAGTTAATCATCTTCAAATTGTATGGCAATGGTTTGATCATTTTCTATCTTATTCAGTCGAATTTCCAATAATCCATTTTTGTACTTAGCGCGAACTGGTTCGTCTGTGTAGTGAAAAGGAAGTTTGACCGTGCGAGAAAATATGCCTGTATGGCGTTCGTTGAGCTTTAACTTTTGTTTAGATGCTTCATAAGCATAAGGAACGTTTCCTTCAACTGTTAATATATTTGCGTCCAACTTGATTTGAATGTCGTTAGTTGAATGCAGTCCAGGAACCTCAACGACGATAATGCCTTCTTTATCGGTTTCATATAAGTCGACGTTTGGAAATCGCTTGGGCAAGATGTGATTTAAATCGCTCCAAAAGTGATTTCCAAGCATATCTTCTACCTTATGCTGAATCGAACCCCAATCAATCTCTTCATATTTTTTACTCAAAGGAACCCCTCCTTATATTCACGTAAATTCCTTCTATATATATGAAAAAAAGAAAATTCAATGCCTGCTTATAAAGAATGAGAAAAACACGTAAATAAGTGAAAAAATGTGAGAAAAAAAAGAGATTTTGAGTGAAAAAGAAGGATTATGTAGAATAAAAAAAGTATAATTACGTATAGAGCTTTCTATTATCCTGAATGAAAGCAAGTATGTGAAGGAGGAAGTTGAGATGAGAGAAAAGCGTACATCCAGTGGTTTTCTATTAAAACAACGTGCTTTCTTAAAATTATATATGATTACGATGACAGAACAAGAGCGTCTGTATGGCCTTCGGTTATTAGATGTGTTAAGAGATGAATTTCGACCTTTTGGGTTCAAACCTAATCATTCTGAAGTATACAAAGCTCTTCATGACTTGATTGAAGACGGTGTCCTCAAACAGGTGAAGCGTAAAAAAGAAGGAATGAAGCTTCAAGAAGTGGTTTATTATACATTTACAAATGAGGGAGAAGAGAAAGCTAAATTATATAAAAAACAATTAAAAGTAGAGCTGGAGCGGTGTGAAGCTATGATTCAAAAAGCTATTCGTGACAACTTCGGGTCCAAATGAACGTGTCTTTAGTTAGAAAAGACACGTTTTTTCTATAGCTGATTTTGTCGTCTTATGTCGGAATAAAAGTTATAAAATGGGTACAAAGTAGTGTAAAAGATGGATATATAGTTATATTATGGATAAAATACACACTTTTAACATATATGGATGAATTCGATTTTAAAGATTATGCACTATTCATAAATAGTGTACGAATTGATATGATACAAAGTGTATATAAATCTATTTAATGCGTTATTTGCCATATTTTAAGAACTTATAAACCGTTATCAGACCATCATTGAAGCATTTTGGTTTTAGCAACTCTGACGAATTTGACTAGATTTGTATCGAGAAGATATTATTTGTTTACTATGAAAGGAATGGATTTTATGAAGTCTACAGGAATTGTAAGAAAAGTAGATGAATTGGGTCGCGTAGTAATTCCTATTGAATTGCGCCGTATTTTAAATATCAACACAGGTGATCCAGTAGAAATATATGTTGATGAAGATATTATTATTTTACAAAAGTATAGCCCGTATGGTGCTTGCTTAGTAACTGGGGAAATTACGCGTGAAAACTTAACCTTTGGGAATGGAAACGTTGTGTTAAGTAAAAAAGGTGCGGAACAGCTTTTACAAGAGTTAGAGCGTACCTTAAATAAATAAGAAGTTTTAGTATAAGGAAGAATATCAATCCGTCTTTAAACTAAAAAAGAACGTTCTTTTGAGAACGTTCTTTTTTTGATTAAGCCGTTCGAGAAGATTTATTCTCCTCTAGCAGCTGCTTTTTTTGTATTTTTATCAAACGATACGCAAGTCCTGTTGCTCCTGCAGCAAGCCCCACAATTAGTCCAATCCAATAGCCAAACGCCTGCAAATCGGTGTATTTTGCTAAAACAATGCCTAAAGGTAGACCAATTACCCAATAAGATACCAAGGACATTAAAAAGGTAACATTTACATCCTTATATCCTCGCAGAGCGCCTTGAATAGGAGCTTGAAGAGCATCAGAAAGCTGAAAGAAAATTGCATAAATCAAAAAATGAGAAGTTAATGCAAGTACATCTGCATCTTTTGTATACAAAGAAGCTACTGATTCTCGAAGAGTAAATAAAAGACCTGCGCAAACAAAAGCCATGCCAACAGCGATAGTTACACCGATCCTGCTATAGCTTCTTGCATCTTGATGACGCTTAGCACCCGCTTCAAATCCCACAACAATCGTTAAAGCCATAGAAATACTCAGCGGAATCATATAGAGAAATGAGGCAAAATTAATAGCTGCTTGGTGAGAAGCGATTGTAATGGTATTATACGAGCTCATAAACAGCGTGACGGCTGAAAAAATACTTGTTTCGAAAAAGACCGAAAAACCGATAGGTAAACCAATTTTTAATATTTCTTTCCAAGTAGAAAAAGAGATACGGTGAAATCTTTTAAATAAATCGAAGTTAGAAAAAGGTTCTTTTTTATGAATAATTACAATGGATACAATGAGTATGCACCAATACGTAACGGCAGTTGCATAACCAGAGCCTACTCCACCCAAGTGGGGGAAGCCCAGCTTACCGAAGATTAATACATAGTTTAAAGCTACATTAACCGGAAGCCCTAAAATGGTGATAAGCATAGACGTACGAGTTTGCCCTAAAGCATCAATAAAGTTTCGTAAAACCGTATAAATAAAAAGCGGAATAATACCAAAAGATAAAGCAATTAAATACTGTTTGGCAATGCGCATTACGTTTGCTTCTAAATTCATCCCTTTTAAAATAGGATCAACAACAAAAAAACCGATTAAAATAATAACAACGGCCATTAAAATGGACACATAAAGCCCTTGAATGACGGAGAACGGAACCTTTTTCTTTTGATTAGCTCCGACAAGCTGTGCAACAATTGGCGTAATAGACATTAAAATCCCGCTTAGCCCTGTAAAAACAGGTACCCATAAGCTTGAACCAATTGCTACCCCTGCCAAGTCATCTGCACTTACCCTTCCTGACATCATCGTATCAAAAAAAGTCATTGAAAACATTCCAAACTGGGTGACCAATATCGGAAATAAAATAAAAACGAACTGCTTAACTTTTTGAGATGTTGAAAACGTTTGTTGCATTAAAAAACCCCCAATTTGAAAACATTTACACCAAAAAGCATTATATCACGCCGTGGCTTGTTTTTGCTAAGAGTTCTGACAATAAATTCAAAGAATGTATCCATAAAACGCAGCGATTTAAAAGGAATAAAAAGGTAAAACAGTATATGATTTTAATTTTGACATGCAGTGAGCTATGATAGAAAGTATAGTAATTATCATTTAACGTGGAGGGATACGTGTGGATTTACAGTTGCAAAGTAAAAATGTACTTATTACCGGCGGGTCAAAAGGAATTGGGAAGGCTATTGCTGCTTTGTTTATTCAAGAAGGAGCAAATGTTGGAATTGCGGCAAGAGGAGAGGAAGCGTTACAGGATGCACAGTCAGAATTAGAAAACGTGCGTACATATACAGCAGACCTAACAAACGAATCAGACAGAGTTGCATTAATTGAGAAGTTCATTAGCGACTTCGGAAGCATTGATATTTTAATTAATAACGCTGGAGGAAGTAATGGAAGCACTGCGATGGAAACAGATTTATCCCTTTTCAAAGAAGCGATGGAGCTTAACTACTTTTCAGCTGTCCACTTGAGCAAGCTAGCAGCGGCGCATATGACAAAAGATGCGGCAATCGTTAATGTTACGTCTATTTTCGGAAGGGAAAGTGGAGGGAAAGTCACGTACAATAACGCAAAAGCAGCGCTTATCAGCTTTACAAAGTCGTTTGCAGATGAAATGATTTCTAAAGGAATTCGTGTAAATGGAGTAGCGCCGGGAAGCATTTTGCATGAAACGGGTAATTGGAAAAAAAGAATGGATGAAAATCCGGAAAAGATTAAGCAGTTTGTTGAAAATGAAATACCAGCAGGGCGCTTTGGAGAGCCGGAAGAAGTGGCAAACGCCGTTGTTTTTTTAGCATCGTCTCAAGCTTCATGGATAGTGGGTGCGACGTTAAACGTAGACGGTGGACAGTCAAAAATGAACTTTTAAAAAAAGTGCAGGAATTTCCTGCACTTTTTCATTATCCAATATCTTTTTGCATACGAGGAATCTGAAAATCTTCATTAATTGCGTCCGCTGTAAGCTGACCTGATAATGTCACCATTGGCACGCCGCCTCCAGGGTGTGTAGAGCCGCCCACAAAATAAAGGTTAGAAAGAAGCTGACTTCTTGCCGGAATTTTAAAACCTCCATTTTTCTTACGGTCAGTTGCTACGCCATAAATGGACCCGCCGTTAGCACCGTAAAGCTCTTGGATATCATTAGGAGTAAACGTATATTCAAACTCAATGCTTGAACGTAAGTCTTCTAATCCCATTGCCTCAAGCTTTTTCAATACGACATCACGGTAGCGGTCTTTTAATGCAGCCCAGTCGTCGCCTTCTTTTAAAGGAGGTACATGAGTAAGAACGAACAGGTTTTCTTTTCCTTCAGGAGCTTGCGTAGGGTCTGATTTAGACGATACGCCAATGTAAATTGTCGGATCCATGGCTACTTGACCTTTGTTAAAGATTGTATCAAACTCTTCTTTCTGATCCTTTGAGAAGAAGAAATTATGATGTTGAAGCTGCTTGTACTGTTTGTTAACCCCTAATAAAAGAACAAGGCCAGAAACAGTAGGTTCAAATTTTGCAAGCTGCTGAGTTTGTTTAGCTGCTTGCGCATGATTTTTTAATAAATAGCGGTAAGTTGGAATTGCTTCTAGATTAGATACCACAATATCTGCTGATAGATTCTCGCCATTTTCTAGTGTAATTCCAGTTGCCTTTGCTCCGCTTGTTGTGATTTCTTTTACCGGCGTATTTAGATGTACAGTGACGCCAAGTTCTTGAAGGAGCTTATCCATCGCTTCAGCAATTTTGTACATTCCGCCTTTTACGTAATAAATACCTAATCCTAGCTGAACGTGAGCAAGCTGTGTTAATACAGCCGGTGCATGATAAGGAGAAGAGCCGATATACATAATTAAAAAATTAAACAATTGACGCAAATGTTTGTTTGAAAAATATTTGCGTGTAGTAGCATCCATAGATCTCATTGGATCCATTTGAAGCAGTTCTTTTACCGTGTGCATCGTTCGTAAATCGTGCAGTCCAGATAAACTTTTTTTATAAAAACTTTTTAAGTTCGATTCGTACATTTTATTTGCATAAGATAAATAGTCAAAAAAACCTTCAATGTCTTCTGGAGCAAGTTCTTGAAGCTGCTGAAGCATGCGAGGAAGGTCACTGGTCAAATCAATTTGTGTTCCATCTTGGAAAAAAGTTCTCCACTGAGGCTCAATTCGTTCTATTGTCAAGTAGTCGTGGATATTGCGGCCTGCACTGTCAAACAGCTGCTCTAGCACCCAAGGCATTGTTAAAATAGAAGGTCCCGTATCGAAAGAAAACCCTTTGCCGCTGCGAATATTTAACTTACCGCCAATTCGCTCGCTTTTTTCAACGACTGTTACATCATATCCATCAGCTGACAGACGAATAGCAGCTGACAGACCACCTAAACCTGCGCCTACAACAATTACTTTCTTTTTCATCTTTTTCCTCCTTATAAAACAAAAGCGAGTTGTCAACAATGTGTATAAAATGACTTCACGCAAAATAAAAATAGGTCTACAACTTTTTATTTTGTCCAGTTCGCTAATTTTCATACGTGAAGGAAAGGAGAAAAGGATGTCTTTTTTACTGGTTGCTCTTGTCTTGACAGGTACGCTTGTCATCACTATCCCTACATTTAAACGTGTAAAAATAGTAAGAAACGATATGTCATGTTTGTCCATTATTATTCCAGCTAGAAATGAAGAAAGAAACCTTACCTTTTTATTGCAGTCACTCCAGTTACGGAACGCTGACTTTGAAGTGATTGTTGTAGATGACAACTCAACAGATAATACTGAGAGGGTAGCCAAAGCATTTGGCGTAAAAGTAGTGCACCCTGGCGCACTTCCAGCTGGGTGGCTAGGAAAGTCATGGGCATGCTGGAATGGAGCACGAGAAGCAAAAGGCTCGGTGCTTTTGTTTTTAGATGCTGATATTACAGTAGAGAAAGACGGAATTGAAAAAGTATTTTTCTATTATCAACAGCAAGGGGGCGTGCTGTCGGTTCATCCTTATCATCTTGTTAAGAGGCCTTATGAAATGTTTTCTGCTTTATTTCACTATGTTACGTTTGCATCGATTGGCGCGTTTCACCCCTTTAAAAATTGGAAAAGTCCTTCTGTCGGTTTCGGGCAGTGCTTGCTTTGCAGCGCAGCCTCCTACTTTCAAAGCGGAGGCCACGAAGGGATAAAAAAAGAAGTGGTTGAAAATATGGCGCTGGTTGAGAAAATGAACAATCAAGGTGAATTTATTACGTGTATGAGTGGACAGGGAGCTCTTTCCATGCGCATGTATCCAAATGGTATGAAAAGCCTTATAAGAGGGTGGAGTAAAAGTTTCGCTTCAGGTGCGGGGAAAACGGAAGCCATTTATTTATTTCTAGTAAGTTTGTGGCTTACTAGCATGATTAATTATGTCCTTTTTTTACCTACTCTATGGAATCAACATGCAGGCTTGGCAATTAGCAGCTATGTTTGCTATGTAAGTCTCTTATTTAATAGCTTAAGAAAAATAGGTTCGTTTACTTTTTTTTCTTTGTGCTTATTTCCTATTCATGTGCTGTTTTTTCTGGGTCTATTCGTATGGTCTTTCATCCAAACAGCAGTGAGAAAGCAAGTTAAATGGAAAGAACGCAGCATATCTATAGAAGAAGAAAAAAAGAAGAAAGTGATAAAATGACAGGTGCTCAGCTCTTAATTAATATCATGGCATGGTTTGTGATTCACATGTTCATCGCCTACAGATGCACAAAAATTTCTCCCTTTTATTTAAAGAAGGACCTTGCGCTGTTTAAGGTTCAAAGCTGGGAAACAGTTGGGATATATAAAAAATTCGGGGTACACCGATGGAAACCGTGGCTTCCTGATGAAGGAAAGCTATTTAAACGAGGATTTTATAAAAAGAAATGGGAGAGTAGAACGAAGGAATATGCACAGCTTTTTTTAATTGAAACAAATCGAGCAGAGTTAACTCACTGGATCAGCATACTTCCTTCTATTCTTTTTTTTATATGGAACTCTCCTTCTATAGGTGTTTGGATGGTTATTTATGCGATTGTTGCAAACGTACCGTTTATTTTGGTTCAACGATATAATCGAATACGAATTCATCAAGTCGTTTTGAAACTCAAACGAAATTAATTCACGTGCCTTTGGCTCCGAGTAGGGGCCTCGGTTTTTATTTTTTTCTCCTTATTCGAAGACAATAACTTCTTGGATAAAAGAAAAAAAGAAGCAAAGGCGATATAAATACTAAAAAAGACTAAAAACCCCCATAAACCTGCTATGGCATCATCAAATTCCATATTGCCCCGGGTGGTAATTCCTTGCTGAATTTCAATGGCAAAAACTAAGACAAGCATAACGGTAAGGGTATAGATAAAAGAAATAGCTGTAATACTAAATTTCCACTTTGACAATAATTTAAAGATCATATAAACGCTTAAAAACGTGAGCAGTCCAATAATACCAATAATCCAGAAGTGAAGTTCTTTATCTGAAAGAGAAAATCCTAGTAAATAAAAAATATAAATTAATCCGTCGTGCAATACATTAATAATATTTGTAATGAAAACAATACATTCTTTCATTTTTTCTCCTTTATAAAAATGTAAGACGTTTAAACTTCTAGGTATACAAGCATGCATAGCCCGTACTAATTCCAATTTTATATAAAAAATGCACTTTCTAGATCAGATGTTAAAGAGATCTGAAATTTCAAATAATATTTATAATTTATATTATAAACAAAAAGGTAAAAAAATAAAAATTTTCGATGCAAACTGACACATTTTTTTCAAATTTAAAGAAAGAAATAACTCAAAATATGTGGTTTACTGTAGAAAGAAAAGAAAATAAGAGGTATTGATATAACAAATATTCACAAGTACTTTTATGCATTCTCTTGTAAAGGAGAAGGAAAACTAAGGCAAGTGTTAAATTTATATGTATAGTGGACAAAATAAAAAATAAATATAAAATAGTGAAACTTAAAGAGAAGTTGTCCGTATTAAATAGTGAGAAGAAAAAAGCACAGAAAACATTTGTGTTTGAAAGCCGATAGAGCTGGGAATAAGAAAGTAGTTATTTTCTCACGTTTGGTGAAAATTATACGTAGCGGTGTTGACAATTTTTTTTAAAGAGTTAAAATGTGAAAGAACAGATTAGCTCTCTTACATTTTTTGTAAGAGAGATTTCTTTTTACATTTACTATAAAAATAAAAGTGAGCTTAAATTTCAATAGAGACAGAGGTGGGAATATGAAACAGCTCATGACAAACGGTAAAAATATTTTTTCGAAACAGCTGCCGTTATTTCTAATTGCAGTTTTGTTGTTCTGGATTAAAACGTATACCGTTTATCGTATCGAATTTAACTTAGGGTTAGATAATTTTATGCAAAAGTTTTTACTTTTCATAAACCCAATTGGTTCGGCAATTTTCTTTTTTGCCATTGCACTACTATTTAAAGGGCGCGGAAAAGTACGAGCACTGCTTGGAATGAATTTTTTACTTTCATTCATCCTGTACGCAAATGTAGTATACTATCGCTTCTTTAATGATTTTATTACTGTTCCTGTATTGACTCAGTCAAACAACTTTGGTCAATTAGGCGGCAGTGCCATGGCTTTAATTAGCCCAACTGATATTTTATACTTCACAGATTTCTTTATTCTTTTAGTTTTAGTACTATGGAAAAAAGTTGACTTACCAGCAACAATTAGTCGACGTACTGTGACAGGTGTATTTTTATCAGGGATTTTATTCTTAAGTGCCAACATCGCACTAGCGGAAATGGATCGTCCTCAACTATTAACAAGAACATTTGACCGCAACTATTTAGTAAAATATTTAGGAACGTATAACTATACGATCTATGACATCATCCAGAGCTCGAAATCTTCAGCACAGCGCGCGTTAGCAGATAGCAGTGATGTGGCTGAGGTAGAGAACTATGCAAAAGCAACATATGCTGAGCCGAACAAAGAATATTTCGGTCAAGCAAAAGGCAAAAACGTCATCTATATTTCATTGGAGTCACTTCAGTCATTTATGATTGGTTATAAGTTAAATGGTGAAGAAGTAACGCCATTCTTAAATTCACTATTAAAAGATCAGAACACAATGTATTTCGATAACTTCTTCCATCAAACAGGGCAAGGTAAAACGTCAGATGCTGAATTCATGATGGAGAACTCATTATTCGGCTTACCTCAAGGTTCTGTATTTACAACAAAAGCAAATAACACCTATCAGTCGCTATCTGGTATTCTAGATCAGCAAGGCTATACAACATCTGTGTTCCACGGAAATGGAAAATCGTTCTGGAACCGTGATGAAATGTATAAATCAATGGGTGTAGAAAAATTCTTTGATTCAGCTTATTACAATATGTCAGACGAAGATACGCTGAACTATGGTTTAAAAGATAAACCATTCTTTAAAGAATCAATGCCGTACCTAAAAGGCTTAAAGCAGCCATTTAGCGCGAAGTTCATTACGTTATCAAACCACTTCCCTTATCCGCTAGATAAGGAAGACCAAACGATTGGACCTCACAATACAGGAGATAAGTCAGTTGACCAATACTTCCAAACGGCTCGTTATTTAGATGAATCAATCAAGCAATTCTTTGAGGATTTACAGGCCTCTGGTTTAGCAGACAATACGATGGTCGTGATGTACGGTGACCACTACGGTATTTCTGAAAACCATAAGCGTGCAATGGGCAAAGTAATGGGTAAAAACATCAATGATTTTGAACAAGCTCAACTGCAGCGCGTACCATTATTTATTACTTCACCAGGCCTTAAAGGCGGCGTAAATCATACGTATGGCGGAGACGTAGATGTTCGTCCAACAGTGATGCATTTATTAGGTCTTGATACAAAAGACTATATTGACTTTGGTACAGACTTATTATCAAAAGAACATCAGCAAGTTGTACCTTTCCGTAACGGTGACTTTGTTACACCTAAGGTAACAAAAGTTGATCAGAAAGTGTATGACAACGCAACGGGCAAGCAGCTTTCAGATAAGGAAGCGAAACAGTATGATAAGTATGATGAACTAGTTAAGAAAAAACTAGAACTATCAGATAAACTTGTTTACGGAGATTTACTCCGCTTTCATACACCAGAAGGGTTCAAACCAATTGAACGTTCGAAGTATGATTACAACAAGCGCGAAGATCAATAAAAAACAGGCAGCTTTTAATAGCTGCCTGTTTTTTTGTTTTATGAAACCTTTAAAGGTTTTATCCGTATATAAATTATAACAGTAATCGTTTTAAGAGACGGGAAGACAATGGTATAATATGTATACGTTTAAAAGTTCGGTCACATTTGAGATAGGAGTGAAAGCGATGAAAGTCGTTCGAATCATAAAAAAGATTCTTGCCATTTGGGTAACAGGAGCAGTAGCCGTTCCGGTCAGCTATTTTGGATTTAGTACCACGATGATTCAATCCTTTGGCATTAGTATAGGAGTAATGGTCGTGACGAGCCTGTTTTTTATTATGAGCAGTGCTCGACGTCATTATCAAAATCCGTATAGAGAAGAAATTGCATACGTTCGTCATCAAGTAAAAGAGGCAAAAAAGCAATTAAGAACCATTGGAAGCTATCGTTTTAAAATTCGGTCTGTTCATATGTGGACAGAACTTTCTAAACTATACAAAGTAGGTAAAAGCATCATTGAAATGGTAGAAAAAGAGCCCGCACGATATAAAGATGTTCAGCCCTTTTTTACGAACTACTTACAATCAACGGTTACCGTCATTGAAAGGTATATGTTTTTATTATCAAAACCAACAAAAAGCATAGAAGTAAAAGAAAGTCTTCATGAAGCGGAAGACATGCTGCGCGGGTTATCAGGGAAGTATGAGCATTTATTAACAAGTGCTCTTTCACAAGATAAGCTGACGTTAGATGTAGAGCTTAAAGTGCTAAAACAAGCATTTGAAGAGGAGCAGCCGTATATACCGACAGCTACTAATCGCACAAAGTAACGTAAATGCAAAGGATGGGATTTTATGATGAAAGAATATAATCAAAATCAATCGTTAGATGCGCTGCTTGATGATCCTTTTGCGTCGCCTACCCTGCAGGTACAACCGGACTCTCGCGCTGCAAAAAGAAACACATACGATGATTTGACACCGGAATATCAGGAAAAAGCACAGAAAATCGCAAATCAAATTGATTATAAAAATCAGCAGGCTATCTTACAGTACGGGGTAGCAGCTCAGTCAGAACTATCTCAGTTTTCTCAATCTGTACTACAGCATGTTCAAACGAAAGATACGGGACCAGTAGGAGACGTTATAGGAGATTTAATGAGTAAGATTCGCCAAGTGAATCCCGATGATTTTTCTGCAAAGAAAAAAGGAGTCATCGGTCGATTATTTTCAGGAGTCTCTAGGCCTATTCAAAATTTATTAACAAAATATCAAAGCATTAATGTTGAAATTGATAAAATTGCAGATAAGTTAGAGCGCTCAAAACAAATGCTGTATCGAGACATTACGATGCTAGATAGCTTATATGATAAAAATAAACAGTTTTACGAGGCGCTTAACGTCTACATTGCAGCGGCAGAATACAAGTTAGTGGCGCTGCAGAATGAAACGCTGCCCCAGCTTCAGCAAACAGCATCTCAAAAAAATGACTACTTGATGGCTCAGGAGGTCAATGATTTAAATCAATTTATCAATAGGCTAGAAAAACGAGTGCATGATTTAAAACTGAGCCGTCAAATTGCCATTCAAAGTGCACCGCAGATTCGATTAATTCAAGAAGTCAATCAGACCCTTGTGGAAAAAATTCAAAGCTCTATTTTAACAGCTATTCCACTTTGGAAAAATCAAGTAGTAATCGCAACCACTTTATTACGCCAAAAGAAAGCAATGGAAGCCCAAAAGCAAGTATCTAAGACAACAAACGACTTGCTTACTAAAAATTCAGAGCTGCTCAAGCAGAATACGATTGAAGTAGCTCGTGAAAACGAGGCGGGGATTGTCGATATCGAAACATTGAAAAAAACGCAGTCCGATTTGATTACCACGTTAGAAGAAGTGCTAAAGATACAAGAAGAAGGACGTACGAAGCGTACCGAGGCAGAATCAGAGCTGTATCAAATGGAAAAAGATTTAAAAACTAAACTATTAGATATGAAATAAAGAAAAAGTCGGTTTACACACTTTGTAAACCGACTTTTTCTCTGTTTTATGCATTTTGAAGCGTTCTCGCCATTTCTAAAAACGGAGTTAAATCTCTTTCAGATTTAGGAGCAAAGATCGTTAACCGGAAAGTAGGGTGTTGATTTTGCTTTCGAACGAGAAAACCGTATGCGTTACTTTTATCATCTGATGCTTTGTACGCAGCTTCTATCTCTAAGTTATGGTGAATGAGGTGCGTATCAAGGGAAGCCACTTCTGAAAAGCCAGCTCTTAAAATTTCTTTTGTTTCTTTATTGAGCTCCTCTACACTTTTATTTGAGGGAAACACTTCAATCCGCATCCACAAAGCATCATTTTTTTTGTTGTAAATGACATCTTTTCGGGGCTCTTCTTCTGTAAACTCGTATCCTTCTAGTACGTAAAGCGTATAGTTTTGATTGATGCTTCTTTTAAGATAACCCACATCTGTTCTACTGCTTCCTTTGTAAGGATAGGTGAATTCTTGCTGTGGCAAGCGTTCTTTTGGAATTTCTTCCTGTGTGTTAATAAGCTCTTCACGAAAAGCAGTTGAGCAGCCACTCATCAAACATATAAAGCAAACAAGAAATATCTTTTTTTTCATAGCTGGCTTCCTTATCTATTTTCATTCATGCGTTTTTACTGAGTTAACAATTGAAATTAACTTTTTTTCATCATCAGAATTTTTAGCTGTAACCATCGTGATTTTTAAAGGAGGGTGCCCCTTTGTTTCTCTTAGTACATATAGCTTTGCCGTTTCTTTTTTACTCCCGGATATAGATGCAAATACAACGGGTTGAATAAATAGGGATGTAGAAGAAATTTTTAACGATTTTCCAAACTGGTCATCAAACAATTCTTTTGAATGATCTAGATATGATTTGCTTGTACTTTCTTTCCCGGAAAGGACTTCAATTCGCATCCACGTATAGGGAGTCTTGGTTGAAAAAAGAATATCTTTTCCATCCTCTTCTTTTTGAAGCGTATATTCATTGGGCAATGAAAGAGAATATCCTTGTTCGCTTACGGTGAGCTGCTGATGTTTTTCATTGCTTTCACTGACTGCTTTAACAGAAGGCAGTATAACTATGGTTGCGCTTATCATTAACAGAAGCGCTAAATAAAATTTTCGCATGTATATATCTCCTATTCAAAACGCTAGACAGCGTGTAGTTACTATATAAAAATGTTTTCGGCATGTTAGAACCCGTAGGTTTATTTTTGACTTTTTGGTAAAGCTAAAAACACAATCAATTAGTAATGGAGAGAAGACTATGAAAAACCGTAAATCAACTTCTGCAGCTAATCGCCGTCAACAGCGCGTGTGTTTGGGTGATGAACGATTATTTGCAGTTGGTATTAAAGCGTTTATTGACAATACGCATGAATCACACCTAGACAAAAAAGGAGGTCATTGAGTGAAATGGTGCTTGTCAATTATCATTATTGTTTCCATTAATTTCTATGGTATTCAGGCGGATGCTGCAAAGAAGAGCAGATTTTATTATGAAAAAAAAGGAGATATCGTGTGGGAAGTTCCCATGAAAGATGAAAAGTTGATTGCGCTTACATTTGATGATGGACCAGATCCTAAATATACGCCGACCATTTTAAATTTATTGCAAAAGTACGGTGCCAAAGCAACTTTTTTTGTAGTCGGCGATCGAATAACGTCGTTTCCCAAGCTTGCTCAAAGAGAAGTTCGCGAAGGTCATGAACTTGCTAATCATACATATAGCCATTTGAAAGTAAGGGGCCAGGAAGTAGAGAGAATTGAACAAGAAATTGAAAAAGCGGATGAACGTATACAAGCTATTACAGGAATAAAACCTTACCTGTTTCGTCCACCTACTGGCTATTATGACGATCGGGTAGTAAAAGCTGCTAAAAATCAGCAGTATACCATTATTCTTTGGTCTTGGCATCAAGATACATTTGATTGGAGAAATCCAGGCGTAGGTAAAATTGTAAGTCAAGTGCTTAACCATGCCAGGTCAGGAGATATTGTATTGTTTCATGATACTGGAGGAGATCGAACCCAAACCATTGAAGCATTAAAACAAATTTTACCGAAGTTAAAGGAAGAGGGGTATAAATTTGTAACGGTCTCAGAACTTTTAAAACATCACCCTAATTATAAATCTCTTTATTTGATGCAACAGCAAAAACAGCACTCCGTTCAATAATCGGGTGCTGTTTTTCTAGTAAAGGCTTTAACCAATTTTTTAACTGGTTTTTCCTTCTCTTTCGTCCCCGTCAGACGTATTTTTTTGGAAAAATGCTTTTACTTTATCCCGTTTTTTCTTCGAAATAAGAATATATAATGTATCACCTGCAAAAATTTGTGTATTTCCTCTAGGTGTAAGTAGTTTATCATTTCGAATCACAGCAGTCACTAAAATGTCTTCAGGGAGGTGAAGTTCTTCAAGCGATTTTCCTGATATATCTGCATGTTCCACGAGCTTCAACTCAATCATTTCATTTTTGGTTTTGCCCATCGAAACAAGCTCGAGACTGTGAGGAACCGTCTCTTTTTCACCTTGAGAAAGGTTTAGAAATTTGGCTAAAGGAGCGATTGTTGCTCCTTGAAGAAGAGCGGAAGTTAAGACAACAAAGAAAACGACGTTAAAAATGAGCGTGCTGTTCTCCAAACCTGCCATCATAGGATAAGTGGCTAATACAATTGGAACAGCTCCTTTTAAACCGGCCCAAGAAATAAACAGTTTTTCTTTGGATGAGTATTTAGCAAACATCATCGAAAGAAATACGCCGAGCGGACGAGCGACAAACATAAGTAAAAGAGATAACAGTATACCCTGCCAAATGATATCTAGCAGTTGATTAGGAAAGACAAGAAGGCCGAGTAAAATAAACATTAAAATTTGCATCATCCATGCAAAACCTTCGTTAAAGCGGACAATTGTATGACGATAAGTTAGATCTGCATTTCCTACTACCACTGCCATTACATATACAGCAAGTAGACCGCTTGCTTCTACAAATGTGGAAATTCCATAGGTTAAGGCGGCCAATGACAATGTAAGCACAGGGTAAAGACCTGAAGAATCCAAATTAATTCGATTAATAATCCAAACGGATGCTTTTCCAAGTACTAAACCAAGTACCAGCCCGATTCCCATTTGCCAAAAGAAATTAAGGATTAATGAGAGGATAGGAGAGTCCGGATGTTGAATTAATTCAATAATAGAAACGGTTAAGAAGATGGCCATCGGATCATTGGAACCAGATTCTGCTTCTAGCGTGGAGTTTAATTTTTGGCGGATATTCTGTGTCCCTAGTACAGAAAACACGGCCGCAGCATCTGTAGAGCCAACGATTGCCCCAAATAAAAAGCCTTCAAGCCAAGTAACACCTAAAATATATTTGGCAAGTACACCCGTTAAAACTGTCGTAATGAGGACTCCGAAAGTAGCTAATGAAACGGAAGGGCGAACAACGCGTTTAACATCTTTCCATTTTGTCTGCACACCCCCATCAAAAAGAATAATGATAAGTGCTAATATTCCGAATCCTTGTGTTAAAAGAGCATTGTCAAAGTAGATGTAGTGGCTAACAACCATTCCTACAATAATAAAGAGTACGAGCGAAGGGACTCCAAGGCGAGTAGAGAACTTTGCAGTAAGTACCCCTATGACAAGGAGAATAGATAATAAAAGAATTGAATGGTCTACCGTAAAATCCAAAAAATACACCTCTTTTGTTCAAAAGTTTTATGTAAGCAATAAGTGAGGTTCCTCTATAATAATTGTAGCATAATGGATTTAAAACCTTGAGAAATCTGCTTATCAAAAAAAGAGATGCATAAACATCTCTTTTTTTGATCATGTATGAATAACAGGGATAGATTCTTATTTAACATCTTGCTCGTGATAAAGGTGAGGAGCTTTAAATGTTGCTTTCTTTTTAACTGAAGAACCTTGTTGGTCGGGACTGGAACGATCGTAAATAGCTGTTCCAACAATCTCAGCCACATCTTGAAGTTTTTCTTTGCTTATTTTATCAAGGGTATCTTCAGGCGTATGATACCAAGGTTCAGACGGACTGTGAATAAATAGAGCAGCCGGTATTCCTGCCTCTGCAAAAGGAACGTGATCACTGCGGCCGCCAGCTTGAAATGGCGTAGGTGATCCATTTAATCTTGTACTTGAAGCTTGAGCTAATTCTGTGACAAGATTTGGTGTTCCATCAGCTGTATTCATCACCAAATCTCCCGCATCTCGACTTCCTACCATGTCTAAATTAAACATTCCAACAATACGATTTTTCTCATCTTCAGATAGCTCACTAACATAATGCTCGGATCCTAGTAAGCCTACTTCTTCAGCTCCGAATGTAACAAATCGCAGTTCTGTATCAGTAGGAAGAGTTTTAAATACGCGAGCTAATTCAAGCACCATTGCTGTTCCAGAAGCATCGTCGTTTGCCCCAGGCGCTCCGGCCACAGAATCATGATGAGCACCTACTACAATAATATCATTTGTTCCTTTTTTCTTAAAAGTAGAAGGTTTAGTAGCGGTTACATTATAAGATGTTCGCTCACTTACGACAGCTCCTTCAATTTTTACTATACCTGAAGGCTTTTCGCCTTTTTGAATAGAAGTAAGAATCTTTTCACCTTCTTCTTTGGTAACAGCAAGAGACGGAATGTAGTTATCATTAGCGCCGCCAAGCGTTCCGTTTAGCTCACCGTCTGTATTATTAAAAATAATGACGGCTGCAGCCCCTTTTTCAGCAGCATTTAATACTTTTTCACCAAAAGTAATAGTGCCTCGCTGAACTAATACAATTTTACCTGTCACATCTTTGTTTGCTAAATTATCTTTTGTACCCAGCCCTCCATCTACAATTTCAGCGGTGACATTTCCATTGGTGCTATAAGTAAAAGTTGTTGGAGAGTAGCTCGTACCGTTTACGCTTAGTGAAAAACTAGCTGCTGGTGTGTAACCGGTAAAGGTAAAAGGCTCTACTGCGCTCTCATAGCCTAGTTTAGACAAACGCTTTTGAACAAATGTAGCAGCTTCGCGTTCAGCTTCAGTTCCTGCCACACGAGGTTTTTTTGAGAGATACGCAATGTCTTGATAAATTTTCTCAGCATTGATTTTTTTTAATACTTTTTGTTCAGAACTTTGATGGTGAGAAGTATTTGCAGAAGTAGAAGCTTGTACACTTGTAAAAGATAAAGTCAAACTTGTTGCTACAGCCAAAGAAATCACGGTTTTTTTCATTAAAATCCCCCTAAATTTATCGATGTAGTTGGTACTAATCGAATTTACAATATTAAGAAAATACAAAAAAGAGTATTATTACCTAAATGTTCCAGGGTATTCCGTATCTAAATTCCTATTTTGATAGAGAAAATAATTCAAATAAAATGAAAATGCGGAAACAAATAAAGAGGATAAAAGAAACTGTGTCAAAAGTAATAAAAAAAGGTATTAGATAAGAATAAAAAAATAAGGTAAACTAGTTTAAAAGCAAGAAGAATGTTCAGAACTTAATTGATGAGACATAGAGAGTATTCACGTAAAAAACAAAGGCTGGTGGGAAATATTGATAAAAAATAGGGAGGGTGTACGAAAAGCAGCGGCGGTAGCGGGTCTTCTGCTTGTAGGGGCGTACATCGTCTTTCAAACAATGGCATTTTTTAAAGGAGCATATGCTCTTAGCAGTTTGATAAAAGATAGTTTACTAGTGGGCGTAACGGCTGGCACGTTTTATTTACTTCATAAGCGTTCGGTTCATACCCAGGTGTCTGATGAACAGTATCAGCTTGCTACATTAATAAATTCAATGCCAGATTTTATTTGTTTTAAAGATGGAGCTGGCAAATGGGTGGCGGTGAATGATTTTGGAAGAGAACTTTATCATTTAAAGGGTATTGATTACAGGGGTAAAACCGATGCAGAACTTGGGGAGCTTGTGCCTTTCTTTCAAGCGGCTTTCTTACACTGTATTTCATCGGATGAAGAAGCTTGGAGAAAAAAGGAAAAGGTACGCACGGAAGAAGCATTTGAAATACCAAACGGCGAGGTCAAAACATTTGATGTTATTAAAATACCTGTGTTTTTTGATGATGGCTCAAGAAAAGCTCTTATCACGATTGGACGAGATATTACTCAGCAAAAGCTTGCAGAAGCGCTTCTGATAAAAAAGGAAAAGCTTTCTGTAGTAGGCGAATTAGCTGCTGGAATTGCTCATGAAATTAGAAATCCGCTTACGAGTATTAAAGGGTTTGTTCAGCTCATGAAAGAAACAGACCGATCCGCAATAGGGTATGCTAACATCATGCTTGATGAGCTGGAACGAATTAATGGTATTGTCAGTGAAATGCTCCTTTTGTCAAAACCTGAAAGTGAACATTTTCGCGTGTTTTCTCTTACAGAAGCGGTTAAGTATGTAATGAGTTTAACTTCCCATGAAGCTTTATTGAAAAACATTGACTTCTTATACGATGAACAAACAAATAACGCTAGTGTGTATGGAAATAAAAATCACCTTATTCAAGTATTACTTAATGTTTTTAAAAACGCAATTGAAGCCATGGATAGGCCTGGAAATATTTACATTACAATCAAAACAGCGCAGGATAACCATATTTTTATAGAAGTTAGAGATGAAGGAGTAGGAATTTCTAAAGACCGTCTAGAACATATAGGAGAACCGTTTTTTACTTTAAAAGAAAAAGGAATGGGGCTTGGATTAACAATCAGCTCCAAAATTATTCATGATCATCACGGTACCCTGCAGATTGAGAGTGAACAGAACAAAGGGACGATTGTTAAAATCCGACTGCCTCTGTATGTCGAAGATACGGCGGTTTTGCAAGCAAATGAAATGTTGTAAACGAAAAGTAATGAAAACGTCATCCATTTCTTATTGCTAAACGCAGCCGTACATGATGTAATAAAAGAAACGAACATGTCAGGAAGGTAGCAAAATGAGACGTGCAGATCAAAAAATTATATTACCGTATACACCGGAAAATTTAAGAATGCTATTGCTTCAAGTATGTGACGGGGAAAATCCGTTTTCCCATCAAGACCTTGCGTATTGGTGTGATAAATATACTCTCCATTATTATGAGTATGAAGCGGATGAAACGCAGTGGATGAATGATATGCAGCAGACAGATAATAGACAAGATCTAGCTAAATCCTATGCCATTGCTAAAGATATTGGCTGGCAGTGGTACTTTTATATGGCTAGAGGGACGACGCTATCTGATATTCAATATGTCGAGCTTCACGAACTAGAATTACCGAGACATTTGTTTGTAAAATGGCTAAATGAATTATATGAAATGTAATCCTATATATGAATCGTGGTACATCCGGTGTGATGAAAGAAGGACCATCTCTGGTAACGGAGCAAAAGACCACTGAAGTACATACAAGCGTAAAATAGAAAGCTAAGGAAAATCCTTAGCTTTTTTGCTTTATCAAAATTATTCAAAAAAACTGTCTTTAGGAAAAAACATAAAACCTAGTTGACTTATTGGTATTGTTATATTATAAGTAATAGAGACATAATTTATGGAAAAATTACAGGGGGAACATCTATGAATAACTTATTAGTCATTCTAAACATCTTCATTATGCTCGCATTGCTTGCGGGGCTGTTTATGATGCAGAAAAAACATGTATCATTTTCAAAGCGTGTGTTTACAGCGCTTGGACTAGGGATTATTTTTGGCTTTGCTCTTCAGTGGGTGTATGGTCCGACTCATGAAGTAACGATGACGACCGCCGATTGGTTTAGCATTGTAGGAAGCGGATATGTTAAGTTTCTTCAAATGATTGTTATGCCGCTTGTATTTGTATCGATTGTAGCGGCATTCACTCGCTTAAAATTGACGAGCAATATTGGAAAGATTAGTAGTTTAATTATTGGGATTTTGCTTGTCACAACAGCGATAGCAGCTGCAATTGGTATTTTTACAACAACGAGCTTTAATTTAGAATCTGTCCAAATCACAAAAGGGGAAGCGGAACTTCAGCGCGGAGAGGACTTAGAAAACAATTTATCTAGTTTAGAAGCAAAAACAATCCCGCAGCAAGTAGTAGAATTATTACCTGCTAACCCGTTTCTTGATTTAACAGGCGCACGTTCAACTTCCACGATTGGCGTTGTCATCTTTGCGGCATTTGTTGGAATTGCGTATTTAGGCGTGAAGCGTAAAAAAGCTGAGGAAGCGGCGTTATTTTCAAAAATTATTGATACGCTTTATGCAATCGTAATGCGTGTAGTGACGCTAATTCTTCGTTTAACTCCTTATGGGGTACTTGCAATTATGACCAAAACAGTAGCAACGAGTGATATTGATGCAATTGTTAAACTTGGAAAATTTGTTGTAGCATCCTATGTCGCATTGGCAGCTATGTTTATTGTTCACTTAGTTATTCTAACAATCATCGGTGTAAATCCGATCACATATGTTAAGAAAGTATTTCCTGTATTGGCTTTTGCCTTTACTTCCCGTACAAGTGCTGGAGCATTACCTTTGAATGTTAATACACAAACAAGACAGTTAGGGGTTCCAGAAGGAATTGCAAATTTCGCAGGTTCATTTGGTCTTACAATTGGTCAAAATGGATGCGCTGGAATATATCCAGCTATGTTAGCCGTTATGATTGCACCAACGGTAGGTATTGATCCCTTAACGCCTTCATTTATTTTCACGTTGATTGCCATTGTAGCAATTAGTTCGTTTGGCGTAGCAGGCGTTGGCGGAGGAGCGACATTTGCGGCTTTACTTGTATTATCTTCTATGAATTTACCAGTAGCGCTAGCAGGTTTATTAATTTCAGTAGAGCCATTAATTGATATGGGGCGTACGGCGCTTAATGTAAGTGGAAGTATGACAGCCGGAGTCGTCACTAGTAAATTAACAAAAGAGCTAGATACAAGCGTATACAACGATCAAACCATTTCACCTGAAACAGCAGAAGTGTAAAAGAGATACGTCATCCATAGTTAACATTGTTAACTATGGATTTTTTTTCTTCATTCACATAAAATAGGAAAAAATACTTATGATAACGCTTTCAAAAAAGGTTATAGTGAAAAATGTGTACGTACTCTATTTTACGGGAGGGTTTTCATTGAAACGTAGTTGGACTAAATATGCAATGGTACTGACGGCTTTGCTCTTACTAGTAAGCTCTTTTTTTAGCCTGTTTATGCAATCGTTTGCATCTGCGGCAGACGCAACAAAAATCACGATTCACTATCAGTCTGCTCCAAATGATAAAAAGGAATGGGGATTATGGGTTTTTCCTGAAGGAGGAGAAGGGAAGCCTTACGCATTTACAGGAGAAGACCAGTTTGGAAAAGTAGCGGAAGTTGAATTACCCGGTACTTATGACAAAGTAGGTTTTATTGTTCTAACAGAGTCGTGGGAAAAAGATGGAGGAGACCGCTTCGTTTCAGTGGAGAACGGTGAAGGAGAAGTATGGGTGAAAAGTGGAGATGAACATACATATACGTCTCCTCCTGACGGTGAATACCGAGATTTACCGAAGTTTGATAAAGTAAACGTTACCTTAAATTATCATCGGTACGACGGAGATTACAGCGGGTGGAACATTTGGACATGGCCAGGTGATGAAAAAGAAGGCAAGCAAATCGAATTTACGGAAGACACGAATTTTGGGAAGAGAGCGACTTACGCCATTAACAGTGGAAGCGGTAATTTATTTGACAAAATTGGTTTTATTGTACGCCATTCTACTAGTGACAGCGATTGGGAAAATAAAGACGGAGGGGACCGCTTTATTACCAAGGTTGGTAAAGATGGGAATGTAGAAGTATGGATTGTTCAAGGACAAAATCGAATTTATTATGATAGAGCTGGAGTAGATATCACTCGGAAAATCACGAAAGCGACTATGGATACATTTAATCAAATCACCTTAGAAACAAACGTGCCGTTTGACTCTTCTAAGAGTGTAGGAGACATTGAAATTGACGGAGCTCAAATTGAGAAAGTGACACCTTATAAAGAGGGAGGAGACGCTGCTACTACTAAAGTTAAAATTATAACAAAACAGCCTTTGGACGTTACAAAAACGTATAGAGTTAAGCAAAAAGGCTACGGCTCAGCTGATGTAGTCAATGGAAATGTCGTTCGCACGAAAGAATTTGACGAAAAGTATGCATATAGCGGAAACGATTTAGGAAACACGTATTCTAAGAAACAAACAAATTTTCGCGTATGGGCTCCAACCGCAAGTGAAGCCAAGCTAGTGACTTATTCGTCATGGAACTCCAAAGCTGTAAAAGAAATTTCTATGACCAAAAGTGAAAAAGGAACGTGGAAAGCGGAATTAAAAGGAAATCAAGATGAACTAATTTATACGTACAAAGTAAAAATTGGGAACAGCTGGAGCGAAGCGGTTGATCCATATGTACGAGCAACAACGGTGAATGGAGATCGCGGAGTTGTCGTAGATTTGGCTAAGACAAATCCGAGAAAGTGGAGTACAAATAAGCCGAAATTTAAAAATCCAGAAGATGCGATTATTTATGAACTGCACGTACGAGATTTATCGTCTCAAAAAGAGAGCGGTATCAAAAATAAAGGAAAATATTTAGGCGTAGCGGAGTGGAATACGAAAGGACCAAATGGCGTAAAAACAGGACTCAGTCATATTAAAGATTTAGGTGTGACGCACGTTCAGTTCCTGCCTATTTACGATTATCGTACGGTGGATGAAACGAAATTAAACGAGCCGCAGTTTAACTGGGGATATGATCCAAAAAATTACAACGTCCCAGAAGGTTCCTATTCAACAAACCCATATAATCCTAAGACGAGAATTATTGAGCTCAAACAAATGATTCAAACGCTTCATGATAAGCAGCTTCGTATGATAATGGACGTTGTTTATAATCATGTGTATGCAGTGAGTGAGCATAGCTTTGATAAACTAGTTCCAGGCTACTACTTCCGTTATAAAGAAGATGGAACTCTATCCAACGGAACAGGTGTTGGAAACGACACGGCGTCTGAACGGAAAATGGTTCGGAAGTTTATTGTAGATTCTGTTGCGTATTGGGCAAAAGAGTACCACATTGACGGGTTTCGATTTGATTTAATGGGGATTCACGATACAAAGACAATGAATGAAGTGAGAAAGAAGTTAGATGAAATTGATCCTTCTATTATCGTCTTAGGAGAAGGCTGGGATCTAGAAACCGAGCTTGATGCTAAGCTAAAAGCTAATCAGAAAAACGCTCAGGATATGAAGCGCATCGCTCACTTTAATGACGGTATGCGAGATGGTCTTAAAGGCAGCGTATTTTTTGATCGTGACAACGGATTTGTCAATGGAAAACAGGGTCAAGAAAAGCTCATACAGCAAAGTATAGCAGCTGGAATTGATTATGATCATTCAACTGCCACGTATGAAGACCCAGATCAAGTTGTGACGTATGTAGAAGCACACGATAACCATACATTATGGGATAAACTTCAGCTGACGAACCCTGCTGAAACCGAACAAACGAAAAAGCAAATGCATAAGCTTGCTTCTTCTATTATTTTAACATCTCAAGGAATGAACTTTATACATGCAGGTCAAGAGTTTATGAGAACAAAAGGCGGAGATCATAATAGCTATCAGTCACCCGATTCTGTCAATCAGCTAGATTGGAAGCGCCGAGCAGCTTTCAGCCAAGAAGTAGATTATATGAAGGGACTTATTGCGCTTCGAAAGCAATATTCCTCATTTAGAATGACGAGTGCACAGGCTATTCATCAAAATTTACGCTTTGTTGATGCATCAGCAAACGTAGTAGGCTATACGTTAAATGCTAAAGCCAATAAAGATAAAGCAAACGAAATAATGGTGATTCATAATGCAAATAAACAAGCTCAAACGGTTCATCTACCTTCTAACAGAACGTGGAGATTACTTGTTGACGGCGAGCAGGCAGGAACAAAAACGCTCCGTACGGTGAAGGGAAATACAGTAAACGTTTCGCCTCTTTCGACATTTGTGCTAGTAAGATAAATTTTAGATAACTAGAATATATGTAGAAAAATTCAGAATATTTCATGCGAAATTGTTGATTTTACTAGATAACATGGTAAAATATTCATTGTTAGCGTTTTCAAAATTCGTGGGGAGGTATGTATTTGATGCAAAATCTTGGAGCGAAAAAAGTTGAAATGAGTCCGAAAGTAGTGGAGTTTTTAAAAGGAGTTAAACAGCTATACATTAACGGCGAATGGGTAGACTCTGTTTCAGGAAAAACGTTTGAAACAGTAAATCCAGCAACGGGTGAAAAGTTGGCAGATGTAGCTGAAGCAAATCCAGAGGATATTGATCGTGCCGTCAGAGCGGCTAGAGAAGCCTTTGATCATGGACCTTGGACAAAGATGTCAGCAGCTGAAAGAAGTCGACTTATTTATAAATTAGCTGATTTAATGGAAACACATCAATTGGAGCTTGCGCAGCTTGAAACGCTTGATAACGGAAAACCAATTCGTGAAACATCAAATGCAGACATTCCATTAGCAATTGAACATTTCCGCTACTTTGCTGGGTGGTCAACTAAAATGGTTGGACAAACTATTCCTGTGCAAGGAGCGTATTTTAACTATACAAGATATGAACCAGTAGGGGTTGTTGGCCAAATTATTCCGTGGAACTTTCCACTTTTAATGGCCGCTTGGAAGCTCGGAGCCGCTTTGGCAACTGGATGTACAATTGTGCTCAAGCCAGCAGAGCAAACGCCGCTTTCTGCACTTTACTTAGCTCGACTAGCCGATGAAGCAGGGTTCCCAAAAGGCGTGCTAAACATTGTGCCAGGCTACGGGAAAACAGCAGGTGAACCGCTCGTTCATCATGATCTTGTCGATAAAATTGCTTTTACAGGATCTACTGCTGTCGGAAAAGCAATTATGAAGCAAGCTAGCGACTCCTTAAAGCGTGTGACGTTAGAGCTTGGAGGTAAATCACCAAACATTATCCTCCCGGATGCAGACTTAACAAAAGCAGTGCCTGGTGCGCTTTCAGGTATTATGTTTAATCAAGGACAAGTATGTTGTGCTGGAAGTCGTCTGTATGTCCAAAAAAGCTTATATGATAATGTCGTAGCTGATTTAGTTTCTCAAACGAAATCTATTAAACAAGGAAATGGATTAGCAGATGAGACGACAATGGGTCCGCTTGTATCTGCGCAGCAGCAAAAACGAGTGAAAACCTATATTGATAAAGGAATTGAAGAAGGAGCGGAAGTACTCGCAGGAGGAAACATTCCATTTGATCAAGGCTATTTCGTAGAACCGACTATCTTTGCAGATGTCGATCATTCGATGACGATTGCTCGTGAAGAAATCTTCGGTCCGGTTGTAGCTGCTATGCCGTTTGACGATCTTGATGATTTGATTGCCAAAGCAAATGATACAGCATATGGTCTAGCAGCGGGCGTCTGGACACAGGATTTAAAGAAAGCACACTATATTGCTCATGGTATTAAAGCGGGCACAGTTTGGGTGAACTGTTACAACGTATTTGATGCAGCAAGCCCGTTTGGAGGTTATAAACAGTCGGGAATTGGTCGTGAAATGGGAAGCTATGCGCTTGATAATTACACTGAAGTGAAAAGCGTATGGATCAATATGGAATAATAAGTAAGATTTTTTGTGAAAATCAATAGCATATCTTTGTGTGAAAAAGAGTAGTCTTTAGTGGACTACTCTTTTATTTGTTTAAGTCCCGCATTTTTAGAAAAGGAGTGATAACATTGCCGGTTATACAGGGCCCCTCGTCGTATAAGCTTACCGGTCACCTGCAAAAGTTTAGAGAGAACCCACTGGGTTTTTTGGAAAACTTGACTCAGTATGGAGAAATTGCAACATTTAGAGTTGCGCACAAACGCTTTTATGTAACGAGAGACCCTCAACTTATTAAAGATGTAGTCATTACAAACAGCAAGGCGTTTCAAAAAATTAAACTAACGCACATGTTTAAAACACTGCTAGGCGAAGAAATGTTATGGACAGATGAAGCATTATACATGAGCCCCATTCAACCCTCACAACTTAAACAACATCTAACTTATAATAAGGAAGTAATCGCAAAAATAATTGAAAAGCATACGGAAACGTGGGAAGAAGGGCAGCTTCGAAAGATAGTAAAAGACATAAGACAGATAGTCGTAGCTGTACTCCTTCAACTTGTATTTGGCATTTCGATTCAGGATAAAGATAAAATTCACTATGTTCAAGCGCTTATGAGAAAAAAAGAAAAGTTAGGCAAAATTTATATTCGTCTACCTTTGCACCAGCCTGACTCAGATGAGCAGCTAGAACAACTCCTTTTTGAACGTGTTCAAATGCGTGTTCAAAACAAAACCGAAGGAAATGATTTACTGGAGTATATATTGAATTCTTGCGGAGAAGAAATCGATGAAAGAGAAATATACGAACAGCTAAAATCTATATTCCTTTCGATGTATGAAATGATTACGCACGTATGCAGCTGGTCTATTCATTTACTGTCTCAAAATACTAGGGAGCATCTTCAGCTGCATAAAGAAATTCAAGCCTATGCTAGCGGCGAATCACTTTCAACCAAAAACCTGACCTATATGCGTAAAATAATTGCTGAAAGCATGAGGTTGTATCCGCCTCTTTGGCTATTTGGGCGTCAAGCACGTGAAGATATACAAATAGATGGCTATAGTATTAAAAAAGGGGAGATTATGTTAATTAGCCCTTATATGATGCATCGCCATGAAGACTATTTTTTAGAGCCAAGTGAATTTTTACCTGACCGTTTCGAAAAAGGAGGGTCCATTGATGTCCCAAGCTATATGTATATGCCGCTTGGGATTGAGCATCAAGCGGAAAGGGGCATGGACTATATCACTGAAATAGTAACCATTTTTATGTCAGAAATGACAAAGCGCTTTTTATTTCAGCTGACTAAGCCCGAATCTATTGCTCCGATGGCGGGCGTAATGCTGAATATGAAAGAAGAACTGAATGTGAATGTTCACAAAGTTCACACGCAGTCTTGAATGAATGGGAATACTTTCCCTCTTTATATCAGGCTGTCAATTTATTGACACATCCTGCATTGAGATTTATCATAGGGTAATATTTGATAGAGATTACTGAAGGATTTTTAGAGGGGACTATGGATAAAATAATTAAACAGTTGGTGTCGCTAGTTGAAACATCATTACTAACGCAAGTTACGATTCAAAGTGAAAGTGACTATGATCCAGTTGAAGTTACGAACAAAACAAAAGAGTGGGTACTTATTGGTAAAGGAAACTATGCCGGTGTGTTTACGCACGAAAATTATCCTGAATTTGTCGTGAAAGTATACGGAAGAGAAATTTATGGTGTAAAAAAAGAAGCGCAAGTGTATAGAAAGCTGGGCGTTCACCCAGCTTATTCTCAACTTTTTCATGAGGGAAAGACGTACTTGATTTTAAAAAGGCTTACAGGCGTTACACTGTATGATGCCGTCCAGCGGGGCATAAAGATTCCAGAACAAGTCATAAAAGATGTGAATAAAGCTTTGGACTATGCAAGAAGCCAGGGTTTAAACCCATATGATGTGCATGGTAAAAATGTCATGATGAAAGATGGACGAGGGTATGTGGTGGATATCTCTGACTTTTATAAAGAAGGTATTGATAAAAAATGGACAGACCTTGTAAAAGCTTATTACACCTTTTATCCGTTTATTGATAAGTACCATATCCGCTTGCCGTACCCGCTTTTAAACGTTATCAGAAAAGCATATCGTCTATATCGTAGAATCAAATCAAAAAGGAGTTTCCGCTAAAGGAAACTCCTTTTTAAGATGAAATACAGCGCAATACATGCTGCTGCTCAAAAGTTGGTTTTAATTTGAATAGAATGGTTTGTAGTATTTCAGATTGATAGACAAATTTTAGCGTATGTTTAAGGGAAAGAGGATGTAAGAAAGAACGTATTCTTTTATTAGCATAACGTATCACCTGTTCTTCATAAAATAAAGTACGTGCGGAGATTTTAGCGTGAATGTCTTTTGTTAGTTCGATTGTAAACTGGATAATCATTAAATCAGTGTCTTTACAGTATTTTTCTAGTAGCATGATATCACCTCCATTTTGTCAACTCATTTACATAATCTTAATATAAAATTTACAAATGTCAATAAAAGACGGAAAAATAAATGGTAAGACTGTTCTTTTTATATGTCGGATAAACAAGAACGTGATAGAGGTGAGTAAAGTTGAACATTAACGTCGGATTTGCAATTTTAGCTGATATTGATAATAAGATGACGGCTGCTATTTATGTGGAAAATCAAATTGTAGCGATTATAGCTGGACCTTCAGATATTCTTTATGAAAAGTTAAAAAAAGTGTTTTTATAATAGAGAAAAGCTGTAATTGTAAATATGATTCATAAAAAGCTTAAAAATTCTATGAAATAGTCGAAATAAAAGATGAGGATAAAATACACAAAAAGAAAGAACAGGAAGTTAAGGATAGGAGAATTACATATGGATAAAACATCTTTTATTGGACTGATTTTAGGAATAGCCTCTCTTATTGTAGGCATGTTTTTCAAAGGGGTTAATCCATCTGTGTTAGGAAATCCGGCTGCTATTTTAATTATTATTGTCGGAACCGTCGGAGCAGTAGTGATTGCATTTCCTTCAAATGAAATCAAGAGAGTCCCAAAACTGTTTGGTGTCCTGTTTAAAGAACAAAAAATGCTGCAGCCCGTTGATTTAGTATCCATGTTTTCTGAATGGGGACAAGTTGTTCGAAAAGAAGGGTTACTATCACTTGAAGCCCAAATTATTGATGTAGATGACCCTTTCTTAAAAAATGGTTTGAATTTAGCTATTGATGGTCAAAGTGCGGATTATATACGAGACGTGTTGTCTGAAGAAATTGATGCTATGGAAGAAAGACATCAAACGGGTGCAAGTATTTTCGCTTTAGCAGGTACATATGCTCCAACTCTGGGTGTACTTGGAGCTGTTATAGGGTTAATTGCTGCGCTTGGGAACATGGAAGATACAGATACGCTAGGACATGCGATCAGCGCGGCGTTTGTTGCTACGCTTCTTGGTATTTTTACTGGGTATGTACTATGGCATCCGTTTGCAAATAAACTAAAGCGTAAATCGAAACATGAAGTAAAGGTAAAGTATATGATGATCGAAGGAGTGCTTTCACTTTTAGAAGGAGAAACACCAAAAGTAATTGAGCAAAAGCTGGCTTCTTATTTGCCAACAGCGGAACGTAAAAAGCTTCTTCAAGAAAGTGAAGTGGGCATAAATGAGTAGACGCAGAAAACGAAAGCATGAAGAGGACCATGTTGACGAAAGCTGGCTGCTTCCTTACTCAGATTTGCTTACACTTTTACTTGCTTTATTCATTGTATTGTTTGCAATGAGCTCAGTGGATGCGCAGAAATTTAAGAACCTTTCTCGCGCATTTAATGAAGCGTTCGTTGGAGGAACGGGCGTGATGGAATTTCAATCTCTGCAGGAATCTGAAGAAGCGGTTCAGCCTTCAAATACTCCTGCAGCTAAAAGTACGGAAAAAACAAATGAAGTGGAGACAGCCCCCAATCAGTCTCCTGCTTCTTCACAATCGTTGACGAGCGAACAAAAGGAGCAAACCATTCGAGAAGCTGATCAAGAAGAGCTTCAGCAAATTCAATCTAAAATTAATGCGTATATTAAAAAGAAAAACTTAACAAATCAATTACAGACTTCGCTAACCGAGGAAGGTCTCTTAATTTCCATTCGAGACAATGTATTGTTTGATTCGGGAAGAGCACAAGTTCGGAGTGAAGATACAAAAATCGCAAATGATATTTCAGAGCTTTTGGTGATTGATCCTCCTCGTAATATTATTATTAGCGGTCACACCGATAACGTACCTATTCGCAACGCTGGTTTTGAATCCAACTGGGAGTTAAGCGTGATGAGAGCAGTTAACTTTATGAAAGTTATCTTAAAAAACGATAAGCTTAATCCAAGCATGTTCAGTGCAAAAGGATTTGGAGAGTTCAAACCGGTGACATCTAACAATACAGCAGAGGGACAAGCGAAAAATAGGAGGGTTGAAATATTGATTACTCCTCGTACAATTAAACAGCCGTAAAAGCAGTCCTGCTTTTACGGCTGTTTTTCTATGTGTTATAAAGCTAAGAGTCTTCTCTTTTCAAAGTTTCCTCGTACTAACTTGAGATCCATTCCATCTAAAATCAAGTCAATGAGAGCGCCTTTAAAGACATCCGCTGTTTTTTTCTTATCATTGGACTGCAAATATTGCACGCGATACCACTTGTCTTCAACTTGAAAGTACATAAACCGTCCGTGCGTAAAATCAATCCAAAACTTTGTAGGTTGTCCATTGAGATTTTTATAAACATATCCCCAGCTTCGTCCTTGGTGAGCGTCCTTCATTTTAGGGCGAGCTGTATTAAATACTTCGTAATATACTTTGTGCTTAATATCATAGAGCATCATGTGACAGTCCTCCTATCTATAGACGTGCTAGCAGGTAAAGATATATTTGTATACAACAAGTATACTCAGCTGAATGGAATCGTAGACTATTTTTTTGGGACAAGCAGAAACGCAGTTAAATGAAAAAGACAGTTTAAATTAGCTCAATCATTCCGCTTTTTTTATACTGTAAGTAAATGCGTTAAATAAGGAGGAAAAAATGAGACGAGTAGGAATAGTAGGTGCTGGAATGACTGGCCTTACAGCAGCGGCTGAATTAAAAAAAGAAGGAATAGAGGTCTTTCTTCTTGATAAGGGTAAAAGTGTAGGGGGACGAATGGCTACTCGAAGAGTAGGAGATGGAAAAGCAGATCACGGAGCTCAATTTTTTACAGTGAGATCCGATGAATTTCAACAAGACGTAAATAAATGGATAGCTGATAGAAAGGTTAAGAAGTGGTTTGGTGACCATCACCCTCGGTATCAAAGTATGAATGGCATGAATGCGCTAGCTAAATATTTAGCTGAAGATCTACGCGTATACGTGAATCGAAAAGTTCAAGCCATTGATTTTCAAAACGGAAGGTATCAGCTGTATACAGAAGAAAATGAGATTTTTGAAGCGACTGATATCATTCTTACACCTCCGTCTCCTCAGGTTATTGAGGTACTTAATAATAGTAAGCTGCAAACGGACCAATCAATTCTTAATACACTGAAATTTAGTCCCTGCTTGGTTGCTATCGTGGAGCTTTACACAGAGATGCTGTATGGTGATCATGGTCAAATCACGAATCCTTCTAGCACAATCCAAAGAATCGTTAATCATGAGCAAAAAGGAATATCAAAGACGCCCATTCTTAGCATATATATGAATAAAGACTGGTCAGAAAAACATTTTGATGAACATGAACATGAGCTGCTGCGGGCGATAAAAAATGAAATAAAAGAATGGATAGGTGCAAATCATATTAAAAGCATTCAGTTAAAGAAATGGCGCTATGCAGAGGTTGAACAAGTTCTTCATCAGCCCTTTGCTAAAATTATGCCGTCGCTACTGGTGGCAGGAGATGCTTTTTTAAGAAGGGAAGACGAAACAAATCACTCACGGTTAGAGAGCGCATATTTGTCAGGGAAATCGGCAGCCGCTGAATTAATGGGAAAGAACATCTAGAAAAAGGAGGGACCAAGAAGTGAAAAATAATTGGATAATGAAACAAACGTGGAAAGATTTACTGTTTATTCATTGGCCTGTAGATCCGACATTTTTGGCTTCTTTATTGCCTAGTCAGTTAGAGCCTGACACCTATGATGGTCAAGGATGGATTGCACTTGTGCCTTTTACGATGACAGACATTCGATTCAAAGGAACGCCCGCAGTTCCCATCTTTTCACGGCTATATGAGCTGAATGTGCGTACATATGTTACATATAAAGGGGAAAAAGGCGTTTATTTTTTTAGTTTAGACGCAAGCAATCCGCTAGGGGTATGGATTGCTCGTCAGTTTTTTCATTTGCCTTATTACCACGCTACTATGACATTCAACAAAACTCAGAACCATATTTCTTTTCAGTCAGTTCGAACGCACAGAGACTCAAAAAAAGAGCGAGTAAAGCTTACATATAGAGGTATTTCTCCGTCCTATCGCAGTAGAAAAGGAGAATTAGCTCATTGGCTTACAGAGCGCTACTGCTTATTTACCACTCATCAAGGAAATGTCTACAGAGGAGACCTTTATCATGATCCTTGGGAGCTGCAAAAAGGGGAGTGTGAAATAAGAGATGATTCTATTACTCCGCCTTTTTTGCGTCCCGCGGACAATCGCGATTTAATTGTGCACTATGCAAATCAAGTCACGGCTTATTTTTATCCTTTTAAAAAAGTATAAGTATCAAAACAAAATTAAAAAGTCTTCATACCCTTCTTCTTTAAGCTTCTCTGTTGGAATGAAGCGCAAAGCCGCGGAATTTACTTGATAGTATTCGCTGTTTTCTTCGGTTAATAGTAAACCCAAATAGTTATTTCCTTCTTTGCTTTTTAGTGCTGTTTCATGCTGCATCGGAACTTTTTTTATATTTCCGTATAAAATAGGGCGTTTAAAAACCGGCCACCCTGTATGGGAAGGGAGTTGATCTGACGTTTTAAACAGTGCTTCTCCCGTTAGAAGATCAACGTAAATTCCTTGTTTTTTGTTATTCCAATATAAATTTGTAAAAGGAGGTTCGGTTCCGTTTTCCTGCGTAACAAAATATTGCATGGGCGTTAGGACCTTTTTTAGATAGGAGCGGTCCTTTGGCCAATGCTGTGCCAGAAAATCAGTTCGCCCCGAGCCTTCTTTGTATAATTTATAGTGAAATGTGTTTTTTCGATAATAATCCTGCTGCTGCTCTTCTGCTTCATAAAAAAAAGAAAAAGGTAAAATAGGTGTGACGATAGGATGCTTAAAGCGTCCGCTTTGGGCTAGCTTTTTTTTAGAATCGAAAGCCGCTTCTTTTTGTTTTTCATTGTGATAAAAAATAATGGCTCGATATGCCGGTCCGCGGTCTGAAAACTGTCCGCCAGAATCCGTAGGGTCAATTTGCTGCCAATACAGGTTAAGCAGTTCTTCAAACATAATATGAGAAGGATCCCATACAATTTGTACTGCTTCTACGTATTCGCTTTCCTGTTTAGCTTCAGAAGTGATTTGTTCATCTTTAGCGTAGCCCGAGCGGATACTGCTGATTCCTGGAAGCTGATCAAAAGGAGCGACCATGCACCAAAAGCATCCTCCCGCAAATGTTGCATATTCTTTCACGTTACTTACCTCTTTTCGTTGAATGAAATAAATAAAAATATATTTATGTATTAAAATGTATAAATAAACAGAAAGCGCTTTATAACTAGTCTTGTAAGAAAGCACGCTCTTGTGGTATTATGACCACTGGATAAAAGAAAAATGGCTTATTGTTTACACGAGTATCCTTATTTTATGTTCTTAAAAAGATGCAGTTTATTGTTTAAGCATTCAAAGAAGTACATAGGTTCAAGCAGTAAGAGGAACAATTAAAGAATAGAATAAGGACGTTTTACTCTTAAACGATACCACATTCCAGAATCTACATACCAGTTTAGGAGGAGCTAGTTTGAACACAACCCGTTTACCAGCTATGTGGGAAATAATGATTGTGCTTGCTTTATTTTTAGCAGTTGTTATTTCATTTGCAACTGTTTTTGATTTACCTATTCAGCTCGCTTTATTTATTTCATGGTTTATTGTTATGGCGCTAGGAGTACGACTTGGGTATACGTATAATCAGCTGCAAGGGGCCATTACAAGAGGAATATCAAACGGCTTAGAAGCTATTTTAATTTTATTAGCCGTCGGTACGTTAATTGGAACATGGATTGCCGGAGGAGTTGTTCCTTCTCTTATTTATTTTGGATTAGAGTTTATTAATCCAACATTCTTTTTACTTGCTACACTTATCATTTGCTCTATTACCTCGATTTCAACAGGAACATCTTGGGGAACGGTTGGTACAGCTGGAATCGCGATGATGGGAATCGGACAAGGCTTAGGCATGCCGCTCGCTTTAGTAGCTGGAGCTGTGATTTCAGGAGCTTATTTTGGAGACAAGCTTTCTCCTCTTTCTGACAGTACCATTTTATCTGCGTCAATGGCTCGAGTGAACGTTATTGATCACGTAAAAGCAATGTTAGTGTTGGATATTCCTGCTTACCTCATTACGGCAGTATTATTTACGGTAACAGGATTTATGTATGGAGGAAAAGATTTTGATGCTGGACGGGTAGAAGGATTAAAATCTTCGCTGTTGGATACATTCCATATCAGCGGGTGGATGCTGATTCCGGCTTTGGCTGTCATTGTCCTTTTAGCATTCAAGAAACCTTCTCTTCCAGCAATTGCGATTGGCTCATTATTAGGAATTATATGGGCAGTTGTCTTTCAACATATGGATGTGGCGAGCGCATTTAATACGGCTTATGAAGGGTTTAAAATTAATACCGACAACACATTTTTAAGTGAGCTGTTAAATCGTGGCGGAATTTTAAGCATGGTCGGTTCCATTATTGTCATTATTTTTGGACTAGGCTTTGGCGGGTTATTAGATGAGCTCGGCGTCTTAGAAGTCCTGTTATCTAAATTCGAAAAAATTCTTGTCAATTCAGGAAACGTTACGGCTTCTACTATTTTCGTTGGGTTATTAGGGAATATATTTGGTTGTGCAATGTATGTTTCATTAATTTTAACACCGAAAATTATGGAGAAAAGTTATGACAAGTTAAGAATACAGCGTCTAGTGCTTGCCCGTAACTCGGAAGTAGGGGGAACCTTAACTTCAGGGATGGTTCCGTGGACGGACAACGGTGTATTTCTAGCTACAACGCTTGGGATTTCTACATTCGCTTATCTGCCGTTTATGTGGCTAAGCTTTGTCTCTATTATTTTGGCGATTATTTACGGATATACAGGGAAATTCATTTGGTACGTAACCGAAGAAAAACAGCGTTCTTCTATAGCGAAATAAAAGAGGCTGAGACAACAGTATGTTAGTTGAAAGAAGATCCGAACGATGAATTGAGATTCTTGATGGAGAATCAACTTCGTTCGGATTTTTTTATTGGTATGATAAACGTAGGTTTCATGTATTTCGTTGCTTCTAGCTGTTGATTGGATTGATTTAGTTATGTCTCGAGCTCTTTGATCAAATCATTTCTGGATATTCGATGTTCCAGTGGACATTTTGAAGGTAAAGCTGAACATCCGCCTTTTTTTTCTGCTTCAGAAGTTTTAGAATATGGCGGTGATGCTCATTCATCACATGTAAAATGGCGTATAGCTCTTTATTGTCATTGCTAAAGTACGTTTGTCTGATGAATCCGTCTTGCAAAGACATAAGCTGTTCTTTTAAGGTCACATTACCGCATCGGTTCAAATATACTCGATGAAAATACGTTTGATATTTTTGATAATCCTGATAATTTTCTAATTCAATCGAAACATCGATTTTTTTAATAAGCTCATCCATCTTCGTAAAATCTTCTTCCGTTAAGTGATCAATCGACAGCGCAGCTGCAAGACCATCTAAAGCACCGACGATTTCAAATACTTCTAGTTTTTTTGGTGTGTCAATTTCCTTTACAGTAAACCCTCTGCGCGGTCTGTATTCTAATAGATTGTTTGAAGCCAGTTTAATAAGCGCTTCTCTCACAGGCGTTCGGCTGACATTCAGCTGAGAACAAATACTGGCTTCATTTATTTTGTCGTTAGGCAGCAGTGTACCGTCTTGAATTTGACTTGCTATGTAGTTATATACATGATCTTTTAATGAATGATAAATCATAGGCCCCTTGTTCATTGTTTCCCCCTAAAATAAATATCGCATCAGCCGTTCTTTCTCTTCATGTCATGGTGATGAAAAAGTATAAAAATAGCATGAAAGAACGTACAGGTGTAAAAATAATCATATCATATCACTTCATTTAATCTTAGTTAGAATATAAAAAATAGAATTATTGAAATATTTTTTACTATTCATTGTTGTAAAAAATCTGAAAAATGATATAATCGTAAAAAGATTTAAGAAGTGTATATTGTATACAATATACAAAATTCGTACATATCGAAGAAATAGAGCCTACTCCTGCAGAGAAGAGACTATAGAGAATATGTAAATAAACCAAGTTTTTTGATGGGTTTACTACAAAAAGGAGGTACATAATGGGAGAGAATACAACATCTATGAATCAGTTACAAAGAAAAATGAAAAGCCGTCATTTATTTATGATTTCTCTTGGTGGTGTTATCGGTACGGGGCTGTTTCTTAATTCAGGCTACACAATTAATGCAGCAGGTCCTGGGGGAACACTCCTTGCTTATTTAATCGGTGGATTAATTATGTATTTAGTCATGATATGTCTAGGGGAACTAAGCGTAGCAATGCCTGTGTCAGGATCATTTCAAGTATACGCTACGAAGTTTATCGGGCCGGGAACTGGTTTTGCGGTTGGCTGGCTCTACTGGCTGACTTGGGTGGTATCTGTCGGTTCGGAGTTTACAGCGTCTGGATTGCTTATGCAAAGATGGTTTCCTGACGTTTCGGTTTGGATATGGAGCGCGCTGTTTGCCCTTTTATTATTTGGTTTAAATGCAACATCTGTACGTTTTTTCGGCGAAACAGAATTTTGGTTTTCAAGTATTAAAGTATTAACGATTATTGTATTTATTATTTTAGGCGCAGCAGCGATGTTTGGATTCATTCCTCTTAGCGGTCATGAAAAAGCGCCGATGCTTTCTCATTTTACAGGAGAGGGCGGTTTATTTCCAAATGGACTTATGCCTGTATTAATTACGATGGTTTCTGTTAGCTTTGCTTTTTCGGGAACAGAATTAATTGGTATTACGGCGGGGGAAACAGA
The DNA here is from genome assembly GCF_058629175.1 of Priestia sp. MDV22-iso46. Taxonomy (NCBI): domain Bacteria; kingdom Bacillati; phylum Bacillota; class Bacilli; order Caryophanales; family Bacillaceae; genus Priestia; species Priestia sp. MDV22-iso46. The sequence goes on along the minus strand of NZ_JBZVWT010000001.1, from coordinate 939,642 downwards.
GGATCCGGAAAAGAACATACCTCGCGCAATTAAAAATATCATTTGGCGTACGTTCTTCTTTTTTATTGGCGCCATGTTTGTACTATCTGGATTGATTTCATGGAAACAAGCAGGAGTGTTAGAAAGTCCTTTTGTAACGGTATTCGATCAAATAGGTATTCCTTACGCAGCAGATATCATGAACTTGGTTATTTTAACAGCTTTATTATCAAACGCTAATGCAGGATTATACGCATGTTCGAGAATGCTATGGTCATTATCTGATCAAAAAATGGTCAGCACTTGGTTAGGGAAAGTAACGTCTAAAGGAGTTCCATTTAATTCGTTACTTATCAGCATGGGAGTGGCATGTCTGTCCTTGCTGTCAAGCGTAGTTGCACCAACAACTGTTTACTTAGTATTAGTTTCTATTTCTGGATTTGCGGTTGTAGCTGTATGGATGGCTATTGCGGCTTCTCACTTTATGTTCAGAAGACGCTATATTAAAGAAGGGAATGATGTATCGAAGCTTGTTTACAAAGCTCCTTTATATCCTATTGTACCTATTTTAGCGTTTGTTTTATGCTTTGCTGCTTGTGTAGGACTGGCTTTTGATGAGAGTCAGCGTATCGCATTATACTGCGGTATCCCATTTGTCCTTTTTTGTTACTTGTTTTATTATTTGAAAAATAAAAAAGGAAACAGAAAAAACGAAAGTCAGCCTATAGCAAAATAAAAAGCAGAAGACCTAGGTCTTCTGCTTTTTTTTGCATACAAAAACACCCTATCCATCCGTACTGGTTAAGTGTCCCGCAACAAGCGAAATTGAATTGGATAGGGTGCGTATCTATATAGTAGAGAAAGAGGCGCCATTTGTCAAACTTATTTAGCCGCGCCTTATTTAAAAATAGAAATAAGCAAGGTTTTCACTGTTTTTTCATTTTCACTATGTATAGTAAGGAATGTAAAGAAAAGATATTCGCAGCAGCACGTCGTACAGATCCGTAGAACGCGAAAGAAAGGAGGAGGTCAAATGGCTAAGCGGGATGCGTATTTTGATAATGTAAAATTTATCTTAATTGTATTAGTAGTGTTTGGCCATTTGTTAACTCCCTTCATCAATGATGAACAGTGGCTACGAACGCTCTACATATTTATTTACACCTTTCATATGCCAGCGTTTATTTTAATAAGCGGCTATTTTGCAAAGGGATACCGAAAAAAAGGATATATGTGGAAGATGGCGAAGAAAGTATTACTTCCTTATATTATTTTTCAACTTATCTATGCGGTATACGACTATAAACTGTATGATGAATCCACATTCGAAGTTTCAGTGTTTCAGCCAGCTTGGTCGCTATGGTTTTTGTTGAGTTTATTTTGTTGGAACGCGATGTTGTTCATTTTTACAAAAATCAAATATCCTTTAGCCGTTGCGGCAGTTTTAGGAATTATGATTGGCTTATGTGAACCGCTGGAAACAACGTTAAGCCTTTCTAGAACCTTTGTGTTCTTTCCCTTCTTCTTAGCAGGATTTTATATGAAAAAAAAACATTTTAAAAAGTTGAAGTCTGTTTCTTGCAAAAAAGTAGCTGGAGGCACTTTGCTGATTATTGCTCTATGGATTCAGTATATAGCACCGGATTTTGAGAAAGAGTGGTTATTTGGTTCAAAATCTTATGCCTCTTTAGGTGTAAATCAATTAGAGGGAATGACCATTCGTACGCTATTTTATAGCATCAGCTTAGCAATGACGATTTCCTTTCTAGCTTTGATCCCTACACAAACGATGTCCTTTACATCTCGAGGTACTCAAACCTTTTATGTATATCTGCTACATGGGTTTCTGATTAAATATATCCGCCTATCTTCTTTTGGAGACTGGATAGAAAGTGTACAAGGATACAGTATTCTTCTAATTGGAGCTTGTGGAGTGGCGTGGTTGTTGTCGAGTAAATACGTATCTACTATTGCAAGACCTTTAATTGAGCTTAAACCGTTACCAAGGCGCAAAAGTTTAAGTTTAGGTAAGTAATGAGAAATGGAAAAGGAGTTTAACGATGTCTAAAAACAAAATAATTATAATTATTGCAGCCGTTGTGATTATTGCTGCAGTAGCTATTGGTGCCGTAGCAATGAATAAATCAAAGGTGGTTGCTACCGTTGGTGATGAAAAAATCACAAAAGATCAGCTGTACGATGCTCTTCTTGCTCAAGGAGGATCAAGTGTCCTTGATTCACTGATTGAACAAAAAGTTATTTCAAAAGAAGCAGCTAAACAAAATATTAAAGTAACCGATAAAGAAATTAATGCTGAATTAGAAAACCTTAAAAGTCAGTACGGGGGAGAAGATGCATTAAATCAAGCATTAGCATCTAGCGGTGTAAAATTGTCAGAGCTGAAAAAAGATTTAAAGACGAATATTGAAGCAAAAAAAATGGTCGAGTCGACTATTAATATTAAAGATAGTGAAATGAAATCGTACTTTAATCAAAATAAAGATTCACTAGCTACAGAAGCACAGGTGAAAGCTAGTCATATCTTAGTAGCAGACGAAAAAACAGCGAAAGAAGTAAAGGCAAAGCTTGATAAAGGAGAAGATTTTGCGAAGTTAGCAAAAGAATACTCAACAGATACAGCTTCTAAATCAAATGGCGGAGACCTTGGATATTTCAAAAAAGGTGATATGGTCGAAGCTTTTGCCAACAAAGCATTTTCAATGAAGGTAAATGAAGTAAGTGATCCAGTTAAAACAGAATACGGTTATCACATTATTAAAGTAACAGGCAAAAAAGAAGCGCAAAAAGCAACATATGAAAATAGTAAAGCAAAAATCAAGCAAACGCTGCTTGATCAAAAATACCAAACAGAGTATCCAACATGGTTACAAAAGCTAAAGAAAAAGTATGATATTACAAACAAACTTGATTCATAAATAATACCTTAACGAAATGAGGGGATGGATATGAAACAAACAGCGTCTTATAGTAAGTTAGAAAAAATCGTCGAGCAATTGAAGCACAGAGGTGTACGAGCTGAGATATGCCGGCGTGTTGTAAAGGTCACAGAAACTGTTAATGGATCAAATCCTTCATATTCAAATCAAATCGTTAGGCATTCATAAAGAGTACAAAAGACGCAAACTGCTGAACAGCAGTTTACGCCCCTGCTGAGTATAGCTAAGGGAATTTAAAATGAAAAGAGATCAGTAGAGGCAGCTTGTTTCTGCTGATTCTTTTTGTATAATAAAGTAAACAAAAGGATGCAGCGAAATGTATCGAAGGAAGGAGTTACGCGGAATGAATGTACTGCTAGCAGAAGATGATTTGCAGCTAGGTGAATTAGTTAGTTATATGCTAAAGAAAAAAGGAGGCTATAACGTCGAATGGGTGACGGAAGGGAATGATGCATATGATTATGCATCTGAAGCGCATTATGATGTGTTAATTCTTGACTGGATGATGCCCAATGGCGACGGAATCGATGTATGTAAACGTCTAAGAAAAGAAGGATACGCCGGAGCTATTCTTATGTTAACAGCAAAAGATGCGGTTCAAGATCGTATACAAGGCTTAGATGCGGGAGCGGATGATTACGTTATTAAGCCATTTGAAATTGACGAGCTGCTTGCAAGGCTTCGTGCTTTGTCTCGTCGTAATTATGCACCGATTTTAGAAGAAGAAGTAGAGATTGCCAGCATGATATTAAAAAGAGCAAGTCAAACCGTACAGTTTGACGAGGAGTTTATTCAATTAAGTCCTCGTGAATTTCAACTCCTAGATTTTTTAGTGAAAAACAAAGGACAAGTTCTTTCTCGAGATATTATTTTAGACCGGGTATGGGGATATGAATCAGATGTTTCCATTAAAACGATTGATGCGACGGTTAAACTTTTGCGAAAAAAACTAGAGAAATTTAACAAACAGGATCTTATTCAAAGCATTCGCGGAGTAGGCTACAAAATTGAAAGCTAAACTCCTTACAAGAGCTAAACAGAAAGTAAAACAAAAAGTAAAGCAAGATTTATTCAGCCAGACGCAAAATCGTTTAACATTCCGATATAGCGCATTACTAATGCTGTTTTTGCTATTATTCGTGTTTATTGTTTATGCATTGGTATATGTGGTTGTATCCAATAGTCAGCAGCAAAACTTAAATAGCATGCTAAAGCAAGAGTCCCGAATTGTCCAAAGCATCTTAATTAAACAAGCGATAAACAGCTCCAATCAACAGTCAAAAGAAGAGTACAAAAACATTGTCGTAGCTGGTGAAGATCAATTTTTTTATTATGTAATCAGTCCTGAAGGGGACCTTATTATGGGAAACGAAGCGAGCGAGCGGCTTCGCTCTAACTTATTAGATTTAATTGATGGGTGGATCCCTATTGAAAATGAAGTGAGGAAAGAACGAATAAAAGCCCCGCGTCCTAGTTTCGAACACATTGAAGGAGTAAAAGGGCAAAACGGGGAAGGCAAAATAGATATTGATTTGATGATGGCGGGTGAACCTATTTTTTATAAAGGTCAATTTTTAGGGATGCTTTATATTGGAAAAGACGTTTCATTTCTTTATCAGCTGTTAAAGTGGCTCCTTATTATTATGTTAAGCCTTACCGTACTGTTTGTAGGAGTAGCCATTTATATTAGCCGCTTAATGTCAAAACGGGCTATGGTTCCAATTGAAACAGCTTTCCAAAAGCAAAAAGAGTTTGTGGCGGATGCATCCCATGAGTTAAGAACGCCGCTTAGCGTTATGCTTTCTTCTATCAACGCTTTAGAAATGCAGGAGGAAGTAACAGAAGATCCTTTTTCTAAAAAATTAATCAATAATATGAAAGCTGAAGTGAAGCGCATGACGAGTCTCGTCAGTGATTTGCTTACGCTTGCACGCTCAGACTCTAATAAAGTAGAAAAAGCAATGATGCCCTTTGATATTACAGACGCGGTGCAAAAGGTAATGGAATCCGTTGAAACCCTAGCGATTTCTAAACATATTGATTTGCAGCTGGATACGCCGGAAAAATTAGTAGTAACTGGAGATCAAGAGCGTCTAACTCAGCTGATTTACATTTTGTTAGACAATGCGATTAAATATACGACTCCTCATGGAAGTGTAAACATTCAAGTAGTTCAGCATGGAAGTGAATGTATATTAAAAGTACGTGATACGGGCGTTGGGATCCATCCAGATGAAAAGGATCGGATTTTTGACCGCTTTTATCGTGCTGACAAATCGCGATCTCGTCAAATGGGAGGTCATGGGCTAGGCTTAGCAATCGCTAAATGGATCGTAGAAACACATAAAGGGAAAATTGACGTAGAAAGTGAACAAGAAAAAGGAAGTACATTTACAGTAAGGTTGCCAATGTCACAAAAAGTGAAAAAGAGTTAAAAGAGACTGTGAAAAAATTAGTTGAAAGAAGATTCGAACGAGTTGATTCTTAATGGGGAATCAAACTCGTTCGGTTTTTTTATGTTTAGGGTGAACGTAGATTTCATGTATGTAGTTGCTTCTAGCTGTTGATTTGGTTGTGTCTTAATCTCTTTTTAGTTAGTGAAAGTGACCAAATAAAAAAGAAAAGTTTAGACAAAATGGTGAGTGTAAAAATCAGATAATTCAGTTATATTTACTAGCGTAATAACCAGTCTATGTGTCAGGTTTCTTTACAAGGATAAAGACTTTTTAAAGGAAACAGTGCATGATAGAACAATAGCAGACTGCTTCGTTTAATAAGAAGATGGAGTAGTTAAATAAAGGGGAGTTTGATAACATGTACGATTTAATTATTCGGGATGGTTCGGTCGTATTAGAAGACGAAATAGTAAAAGCGGATATAGGGATTAAAAAAGGAAAGATTGCAGAAATAGTGCAAGGTGTTAGCACACCAGCAAAAAAATACGTAGATGCTAAAGGCAAATATGTTCTGCCTGGAATGATTGATATTCACGTGCATTTTGATGAACCGAGCCGAGACCATTGGGAAGGGTTTGACTACGGTTCAGCATCTATGGCTGCGGGAGGCTGCACTACATATTTTGATATGCCTTTAAACGGCGTTCCTCCTACCGTAACAGAAGCAGCGCTGTGGGAAAAGAAAAAGCTGGCTGATCAAAAGTCAGTAGTAGATTATGGTCTATGGGGAGGGGTGGTTCCTGGTAATAAAGAAGAATTAGCCAAAATGGCTCATTCGGGTGTAATAGGTTTTAAAGCATTTATGTCAGAAGCCGGTTCTGAATTTGATTTCTCAGATGACCTCACATTATACGAAGGAATGAAAGAGATTGCAAAACTAAATAAAGTGCTTGCCCTGCATGCTGAAAGAAATGACTTAATACAAAAGCTTGAACAGGCTAAACAGAAGCAAAAGCAAACTGCTATTAAAGATTATTTAGAAACGCGACCGGTTGTAGCAGAAGTAAACGCAGTAAAGCAAGCGCTTGAGTACGGTGAAGAAACGGGATGTCCACTTCACTTTGTGCACATTAGCAGCTATGAAGCAGTGCGGCTTATTACGGAAGCAAAGAAGAATGGAATGAACGTTACGCTGGAAACTTGTCCGCATTATTTACTTTTTACAGAGGAAGACTTTGAAGAAATTGGCGTAACGGCTAAGTGTGCACCTCCTCTTCGCAGCAGGAGTCAAAAAGAAAAATTATGGGCTTGTATTCAATCAGAGGAGGTAGATATGATTTCTTCGGATCATTCTCCTTGTCCAATTGAGTTAAAAACAGCTCATCAGAATGATTTATTTAAAGTTTGGGGTGGAATATCAGGCGGTCAGTACTCTTTGCAAGCAATGATTAGTGAGGGAGCCATCACTAGAGGGATTTCTCTTTCTCACATTTCAAAGCTTGTATCAACCAATCCAGCTAAACGATTCGGTTTATATCCTAAAAAAGGAAGCATTTTGCTAGGGTCGGATGCGGATTTGGTTATCGTTGATCTGGATCAAACTGAAAAAGTGACAAAAGAAGGAATGGTTTTCAAACATAAGCACAGTATATATGAAGGAACGGTATTTAATAGCGTTATTTTAACCACTATTAATAGAGGAACGATTGTATACAATAAAGAAGAAGGTGTGTTTCCTCTTCACAAAGGACAAATGGTAAACGGTGAATACGTAAAATTGTAGGTACAGTGAAAAAAGAGATAAAAAATAAACCTTTTATCTCTTTTTTTACATAAAAAAATGAGGATGACTTATATTAAAGGTAATACATAGGAGAAGAATGAGTATCTACTATAACAAAAGAGACATTTCTAAAGAGGTTTTTATTATTCTGAAAAAATATATTTTTGGTTGAGGGAAGCATAATAAAAAAATAATAAAGCTTCTTTTTTAATATGGAGAAAAAATTTCCAAAAAGAAAAATATTATCTGGTTGTATGAAAAGTAGATAATCAGATGCTTTGTAATCAAGGGTTTTGTATAAAAAAATTTTCAAAAAGATATTTTAAGAAAAGAAATCTTGATTTAAAGCTTTTTATAGGTGCAATTTTATAATGGAAAATCGTATTTTATGCACTCATTGTAAAATTCTGATATTGACAGAATCATTTTATAAGAATAAAATTTTCTTGTTTCTATTTTTTTATATCATCATAATTTTTTGACAGTTTTGTCTATGATGGTTTACGGTTGAAAGAGAGGTTAAGGAATATGTCGGTAGAGAGAGAAAAAGTGTATGAAACAGTTCCTCAAAAAGGATTCTTCGGACATCCTAAAGGGTTATTTACCTTGTTCTTTACAGAATTCTGGGAGCGTTTTTCATACTATGGAATGCGTGCGCTACTTGTATTGTACATGTACGATACAATTGCAAACGGTGGATTAGGAATGGAACAAGGAACCGCTTTAGCGATCTTTTCTATTTATGGTTCCCTTGTTTATATGTCTGGAATTATTGGCGGTTGGATTGCAGACCGCATTTTAGGTACGTCTAATACGGTGTTTTACGGTGGTATATTTATTATGCTCGGACATCTAGTGCTTGCGTTGCCAGCAGGTGTAACCGCGCTGTTTATTTCAATGTTCTTAATTATCATCGGAACAGGTTTATTAAAACCAAACGTTTCAAGCGTTGTGGGTGATATGTATAGCCCTACTGATAACCGTCGAGATGCTGGATTTAGTATCTTCTATATGGGTGTAAATGCCGGAGCATTTATCGCGCCGCTAGTTGTTTCAACAATAGGTGAAAAGTATAACTACCACTTAGGTTTTGGAATCGCGGCAGTAGGAATGCTTTTAGGTCTAATCGTATTTATGGCTACAAGAGGCAAAAACCTAGGTCGTGCAGGCAGACAAGTTCCAAACCCTTTAAAACCAGAAGAACGCAAAAAAGTTTTTGGTACCATTGCACTTGCTGTAGTTGTACTTGCAGTCTTTATTGTACTGACTTCTTTAGCGGGCATTTTAACTGTTGAAGGCGTTATTTTATTTGTAAGTATTTTAGCGATTGTTATTCCTATCATTTACTTTGTTGTTATGTATAAGAGCCCCAAGACAACAGCTGATGAGCGTTCACGCGTATTAGCGTACATTCCTCTTTTTATCTCTGGAGTAATGTTCTGGGCGATTCAAGAGCAGGGGTCAACAATTTTAGCAACGTATGCAAAAGATCATACGCAGCTAACGTATGGTGGTTTTAAAATTCCAGTTGGCTGGTTCCAATCGTTAAATCCGCTATTCATTATTATGTTTGCGCCAGTTTTTGCAGCGGTTTGGGTAAAATTAGGAAACAGACAGCCTTCTACACCAAAGAAGTTTTCATTAGGACTTTTATTTGCAGGGCTTTCTTTCCTTGTCATGGTTATCCCGGCTAGCATTCATGGAAATGAAACGTTAGCGAGCCCGCTATGGCTAGTGCTAAGCTTCTTCTTAGTTGTAGTTGGAGAGCTTTGTTTATCACCAGTAGGGTTATCAACTACAACAAAACTAGCACCTGCAGCGTTTTCTGCTCAGACGATGAGTTTATGGTTCCTAACAAGCGCAGCGGCGCAGGCAATCAATGCTCAGCTTGTTCAATACTATGAAAACATTTCGCAAGTTGTTTATTTTGCTGCATTGGGCGGAGTTTCGGTCATTTTAGGTCTAATTGTGCTAATGATTTCTCCAAAAATTCAGCGTTTAATGAAAGGTGTTCAATAAGAAAAACCGTCCTTAAGGACGGTTTTTTTATGATTTATTTGAAAAAATATTCATGAAGGAGGCGTAGGTCTGATCGTCCTCACCCTCATAGAACGCAAGATTTAAAAGTCTGTTAAGTTCGTTTGTTGATTTTTCAGTTTCTGCAATAATTTGATGCATATGAGCAATCTTAGACATAGATCCGTTGCCATGAGCATTTTTGATTTGATTTAATGTTAAATGAAGCGATAAGACCTCTCGGCGAAGAGCTTGTCTTAATTCAGAGGAAGCAGGGATAAAAAAGCGTTTATAAAAATAACTCGCTTCTTCAAACACCAATTCTCCATTTTCTAGCTCTTTAGCCGCAATTTCTTTAATCTCTTGATCGTCTAATCGACTGGCCGCTTCTTCGATAAGAAATCCAAAAATAATAGCTGTATCTGGTTTTAACATACAATAACCTCCATTATTATAAAAAAGAACTATGTAGTTTATATGTATAGATAGAAAGGAAAAAATATTCATAGTAATTCACTAATCAGCATAGACAAAAAAATAAAAAATATTCTTTTATAGTTAAATTAAAATTATTTCAAAATAAATTTTTTATAATTAAACATTTTTTCCATATTAAAGGATTATTTTGACTTTCAAAAAGAGATGAATAGAATAAAGAGGGTTCTTAGTACCTATATAAAAAGAAAATTGATAAAAGATATTAAATTCAGAATTTTTCACCTCTTTATAACTAAAAAATTGCTCTACTAAAATAGTTGACAGCAGAAATAGATAGGCATAAAATATACTATTGTCAAATGAATTAGCAAGCTATTCATAAAAAGTTAACGGACATTTGAATAATATGAGTAATATCCATATAAGGTATTAATTACTTAAATCTAACCAACTTGTATGCTTGTCATACAAGTCTACAGAAAGGAAGATAGTCGTATGCGCAACGTATTTTTTGCAGATAATGAAACAATTGAAACGACTTTACGTGGGAAAGAAATTTTAGGAGCTCCAATGTTAAACAAAGGAGTAGCTTTTACAAAAGAAGAGCGTAAAACGTTAGGATTAGAAGGTTTACTTCCTCCAATGACTTTAACTTTAGATGAGCAGGCAAAACGTGCATATGAGCAATTTTTAGCTCAGGCGGATAACCTTGGTAAGAATGTGTATTTAAACGATTTACAGAACCGTAATGCTGTATTATTCTATCGTTTATTGCAAGATCACTTAAAAGAAATGCTTCCAGTTGTTTATACACCAACAGTTGGACAAGCAATCCAAGAATACAGCCATGAATATCGCCGTCCGGGTGGCGTATACTTGTCAATCGATAATGTAGAAGGCATTGAAGAAGCCCTTAAAAATATCGATGCAAATAGTGAAGACATTGATTTAATGGTTATTACAGATTCAGAAAGTATTTTAGGAATTGGTGACTGGGGCGTTGGCGGTATTAATATTGCTATCGGTAAATTAGCCGTATACACAGCTGCAGCAGGAATCGACCCAAGCAGAGTACTTCCAGTTGTTCTTGATGTAGGAACAAACAACGAAAAATTATTAAATGATCCTTTATATATCGGAAACCGTCATGAACGTATCCGCGGTGAGCGTTATGATCATTTCGTAGATCAATTCATTTCAAAATCTCTTGAAATATTCCCTAATGCACTGTTACACTGGGAAGATTTCGGTAATGTAAATGCTCGTAACATTATTAACAAGTACGGAAAAGAAATTCTAACGTTTAATGATGATATCCAAGGAACAGGTGCTGTAACGCTTGCCGCTATTTTCTCAGCAGTTCAAGTGTCTAAAATGCCACTTCGTGACCACCGCGTTTTAATCTTTGGACCGGGTACAGCAGGTATCGGTATTGCAGACCAAGTTCGTGACGCGATGGTATTAGACGGTATTACAGAAGAAGCAGCATACAAAAACTTCTGGGCAGTTGATTTCCGAGGCCTTTTAACAGATGACATGGACGACTTATTAGGTTTCCAAACGCCTTATGCACGAAAAGCAGAAGAAGTGAAGGACTGGAACCGTGAAGAAGACAAAATTTCTCTTTTAGAAGTTGTCAGACAAGTTAAGCCAACAATCTTAATTGGTACGTCTGGTGTAGCAGGCGCATTCTCAGAAGAAATCGTAAAAGAAATGGCGAAGCATGTAGAACGCCCAGCTATTTTACCAATGTCAAATCCAACTCCGCTTGCGGAAGCTACTCCTGAAAACTTATTAAATTGGACAGAAGGAAAAGCACTTGTAGCAACTGGCAGTCCATTTGAACCAGTTAAATACGATGGTGTAGAATATGAAATTGGTCAATCTAATAATGCTTTTGTTTTCCCAGGTCTTGGTCTTGGATCAATCGTGGTAAAAGCAGAAGTTATTACAGACAGCATGTTCGCAGCATGTGCACACGCTGTAGCTGAGATGGTAGACAGCAGCAAACCAGGTGCTTCATTACTACCGCGCGTAGAAGAATTACGTGAAGTATCATATAACGTTGCTTTAGCAGTTGCTAACGCAGCGATTAAAGATGGAGTTGCAAAAGAAGTTCCATCAGACGTTAAAGCAGCAGTGAAAGCAGCAATGTGGGAACCAACATACAAAGAAATTAAAGCTTTAGAAACAGTAAATGCTTAATTTTTAGATAGAAAAAGCACAGCTTCTCAAAAAAGAAGCTGTGCTTTTTTTAGTTACAAAAAGAATTCTTAAGTTACATAACGTATATAGTTTTTTTAAACTTGTGTATGATTCTCTATATTAGAACCACAGGGGGTTATGACATGAATACAGCACGTAAATTGGAAACGTTTACTCAAGATTCACAGCCTAAAAACAAAGGATTTTGGAAGCGCATCAACAATATTAAAGTAGGAGTTATTCCTCTGCCGCTATATGTGTTACTTGCCTTAATTGTATATGGCGCGGCCGTTTACAACGAGCTTCCTCCAGATATGATTGGCGGATTTGCAATTATTATGGTAATGGGAATGCTGCTTGGTGATTTAGGATTAAAAATTCCGATTTTAAAAGATATTGGCGGACCAGCTATTTTATCGCTGCTTGTACCTTCCGTATTAGTTTTTTATAATGTTTTAAATCCCGCATCTATGGAAGCGGTAACAACTTTGATGAAAACATCAAACTTTTTATACCTTTATATTTCTTGTTTAGTAGCCGGAAGTATCCTTGGTATGAACCGCAAAGTTTTAATTCAAGGCTTTACACGTATGTTTGTACCGCTTGTATTAGGTACGCTAGCCGCTGTAGCTGCAGGGGTAGCTGTTGGGACGTTATTTGGTTACGGAGCAAAACATACATTTTTCTACATTGTTGTACCAATCATTGGAGGAGGGATTGGTGAAGGTATTTTACCGCTTTCACTTGCTTATTCTCAAATTTTAGGTAGTTCAGCAGAATCTTTTGTGTCGCAAATGATTCCAGCTGCTGTTATTGGAAACATCGTTGCGATTGTGTGTGCCGGCTTAATGAAACGTCTTGGAGAGAAAAAGCCAGAATTAACAGGTAACGGAGTTCTTGTAAAGACAAAAGGTGGAGATGGAATTTCAGAAGAAACAAACATCAATAAGCCAGTAGATTTTTCGTTAATGGGTGCAGGCCTTTTAATTGCATGTAGTTTCTTTATTTTCGGAGGCTTAGCACATAAGTTTTTAGGAATTCCAGGTCCAGTCTTAATGATCGTAGCGGCAACGCTAGTCAAATGTTTACAAGTAATGCCTGCTAAGATGGAGCAAGGTGCTTACCATATGTACAAATTCATTTCTACGAGCTTAACATGGCCGTTAATGGTGGGGCTAGGAATTTTGTATATTCCTCTTGAAGATGTAGTGAAAATTGTTACACCAGGCTATGTAGTTGTATGTGCTGCAGTTGTTATTGCTATGGTAGCAACGGGTTATTTTGTAGGTAAAATGATGAAAATGCATCCAGTGGATGCTGCCATTGTAACCGGCTGTCACAGCGGTTTAGGAGGTACGGGAGATGTAGCGATTTTATCAGCTTCCAACCGTATGTCACTTATGCCATTTGCTCAAGTAGCAACAAGACTTGGAGGCGCTTCTACTGTTATTTTAGCTACGCTTCTTATGAAACTTTTAGGAGTATAAAATCAGAACAAAAAAGCAGCTCGGTTCGTACGAGCTGCTTTTTTTGTCTTATGAAACGCTAACGGGTTTTAAGATAAATTCTTCCACAACTTTTGCCACACCGTCGTTCATGTTTGTATCTGTTACGTGGTTGGCTTTTTCTTTAATATCTTCAGGAGCATTTCCCATTGCTACGCCAAGTCCAGCAAATTCAATCATGGCAAGATCATTATAACTGTCGCCAATGGCGATCACTTCATCGCGTGTAATGCCAAGCTGTTGAATTAATAAGTGGAGACTTGTCCCTTTTGTGACGCCTTCTTCTGTAAATTCAAGGAAGTATGGTTTAGAGCGCATTACGCTTAGCTCTCCTTGAAGCTGCTTTTGAAGTTTCTTTTCAACGTGAACCAGCATTTCCGGTTCTGCAAGCATGAGTACTTTTACAACAGGTTCTGTAACGGCATCAGTAAAAGATGAAACAACACGGATCGGCAGACCTGTAATGTCACTTTCAATATCCGTAAATTTATTTTCTACTTCTGTTATAATTTCATCTCCAACGTACGTATGAATTAAAACGCCTTCTTCGCGGCTAATATCGTTGAGACGTGCAACGGTTCTCGGAGATAATGTGCTGCTAAATAGCTCTTCATTTGTTAAGCAATTAATAATTTTTGCCCCGTTAAACGATAAAATAAAGCTTCCGTACTTTTCTAATTCTAGCTCTTTCGCAATGTGAACCATTCCGTAAGTTGGTCGTCCAGAAGCAAGTACAACTTTTACTCCTGATTCTTGCGCGTTCATTAATGCTTCTTTCGTGCGCGGAGAAATAGTGTGATCATCGCATAATAGTGTATCATCCAAATCTAAAACAATCATTTTGTAAGGCATATGTGTAAATTCCCTTCTTTTACTAGACTCATATCTTCATATGGTACTATAAAAAAACGTTCGATTCAATTTAATGATTTTTTGAAAAAAAGAAGCATGCGTATACTTTGTTTGAACTCCTCGTAAGTAGATGAAACAAAGAAATTGAGATATAACGAAATCACTCGGATCTATAGACGAACAAATGAGATAAATGATCTAGTATGGATGACTTGTTACACCGCTGTTGATTTCCGTGCAAGACTTCGCTTTCCGCGGGGGATGAGCCTCCTCGTCGCATACGCTCCTGCGGGGTCTCATCCCTTCCGCTTTTCCTGCAGGGGTCTCTGTCTTGTCCTCCAACCACCAGCTAGAAGCAACTAAACACATGAAAGCTACGTCCATTTTAATGATAAAAAAACACGAACTAATAATCGGAAATTTTGATTATTAGTTCGCGTTTTACTTCAACTAAAATTTATTTGTCCCAGCTTCTAGATTAGTAAGCAGCTAAAGTGTGATTAGTTTTCTGAGCATCTCCTTCACTGAAAGCTTCTTTTAAGAGCGTATAAGACCGCTTTTTTTGTTCAAAATCTTGAATAGCAGTAAGAATAATAAATTCATCAATAGAAAATGACTGCTTCAAAGCTTTAAGCTTTTGACGAACGGTTTCTTTTGTACCGTATATGACGTTGGCTTCTTTTTCTTCAATTTGATAGCTTTCTTTGGACTGCTGACCAAATTCTTCCGCTTTTTCTTTGGAGCCTAATGTAGCGGACTTACCATTTTGTAAGTATACTTTAAATATTTTTGTGCTGGATGCTAATGCTTTTGCTTCTTCTACGGTATCCGCTACGATGACGGAAAGGGCAACGACAAGCGAGCGTGCGCGAGATGAAACGTGCTGATTATAGACAGAAATCGCTTCTTCTAGCACTTTTTGATCACCATTAATGAATTGAGCAAATACATAAGGAAGGTTTAATGAACCCGCAAGCTCTGCGCTTGAAGCACTTGCTCCCAGTAAAAACATATCTGCTGCTTTTTCCGGCCTTGGATAGGCTTTTAAACCGTAAAGAGGGTGATCTTCCGGCAGCGTATCGTTTAGGTATTGTTTAAGTTCTATCAGTTTGTCTGTTAAGGACTTAGTGGGCTGAGAGTTTTGTTGTAAGGCTTGAGTAGAATGAGGTAGTCCTCCTGGTGCTCTACCGATTCCAAGATCGATGCGATTTGGAGATAATGAGGCTAAAACATTAAAATTTTCTGCTACTTTATAAGGGCTGTAATGCTGAAGCATAACGCCCCCTGAACCAATACGGATATGATGCGTTTTAGCGAGTAGGTGAGAAATTAACACTTCAGGTGATGATCCTACAACATGTTCAGAGTCGTGATGCTCGGCTACCCAAAAGCGATGGTAACCAAGTTCTTCTGCTAGCTGAGCTAATTGAATGGTATGCTGAAATGCATCTTCAGCACGCTCACCCTCATAACGTGGGCTTTGATCTAAAATACTTAATTTCAATGAAAACACTCCTTAAAGTTGATAAAAAAGGTAAGAATAATTGGGATTTATTTTAGCAAAGGATTTTCCAAATGAAAAGAGTTTTTTAAAAGAAAAATATTTTTAAAAAAATAAGTTGACTTTGCCATTTTGAGGCTATATAGTTGAATCATCAAACAGAAAAGCCGATAAAACAACTTGGATAAATAAGAATTAAGTGAGTATGTTTCAAAGACACTTCACTTCATTCTCCAGTTTTATCAAACAAACAGTTAAAGCTGATTGGTCTACCAAAGGCTCCTGAGTAAACTCCAGGAGCCTTTTTGCTATAAAAAGGAGGGGAAGAAAGTGAGCGATGTATGTATTTTATATAACGGAAGCTCTCATAATTATCAACAAATAGCTTCAGTAAAAGATGAGCTAGAAGCTTGCTTAACCTCAAAAGGAGTGCACGCAGAAGCTATTTTGTATCATGATGTACACGCTTTAACGGAGGAAGCTCAGAAAGAAGTAAAGGTATTCATTTCAAAAGTGAACCAAGCTAAAAGTATTGTCGTTCTGTTATCTGGAGTAAATGAAACATACGTACAGTCTTTTGAACAACTAACAAAAGTATTGCCGGAAGATTTATTGCATAAAAAAATACTTCTGCCGATTCTTGTTGGGGAAAATGTGAATTCTTTACTAAAAGCTAAATATGATTTAAAACTTTTAGCGTCTTTTTTAGGTAGACCTTATTGGCTCAGCAGTCTTTTTCTGCTGCATGAATACGTGTCTTTTGCAGGCATCAACAATATGAATGCTAAAAGTCGTTTAAAGGAAGCGGTGGATGAGCTGATTTATAAAGCAGGTCTATCTCTTCAATCATTTATAAAATGAGGTGGAGAAAATGAGTGAATTATTTCGATTAGCAACCGTAGAAGATGCTGAAGAACTGTTGAATTTAACACTTCGAGCATACGAGCCGATTCGAGAGCTAGGAATTAAGTTTCCAGCCGCAACGGCAACGATTGAACTTGTAAAAGAAAACATTCAAAACAGCCGTTGCTACGTGCTGGAAAGTGATAAAAAAATCGTAGCTACGATTACAGCAAGAACGTATAAAGAAATAACGAACTGGCCTTTCTTATGGTGGTTTGCGGTAGATCCTTTGGTTAAAAAGAAAGGAGTAGGTTCTAAACTCTTAACATGGGTTGAAGAAACAATTATTCGGGATCAATTGGGGGAACCTGCCGTTACATTGGCTACTTCTGATCGACATCCGTGGTTGATTCCTATGTATGAAAGGAAAGGGTACGAACGTTTTTTTGAAGTCGATCAAGGAGAAGAAGGAAAAGGCGTATTCTTAAGGAAAATCTTACATCCTGAAAGATACGAGTTAGAAAAACACAAAGAGTTGCAAAAAGCTAATTAATAATTAAAAAGAAAAGAGGAGACAAAATGTCAGTAAAGATTTTATTATGGAATCGAAAAGGTTGTCATCATTGCGAGGAACTAAAAGCATATTTTCATGAGAAAGGATATCAATATGAAAGTATCGATGTAGAAGGAAAAGATTATTTGCGGGATTTACTTGAATTTAAATACGGTATTCGCCATGTACCGGTCGTTGAAATTGGAGACGAGGGGCAGTTTAAAGGAGTAATTGAAAAAGATTATGAACAAATAGAAAAATTGATTGAAGACTTTTCACCAATCGTTAAATAGCTGGAACATGTATTTTATTAATTCATTAAAACAATAAATTATTTTGAGACATAGTGAGGGACAAAACACATGAAAAAACTACAGCTGACAGCTATCTTTTTATCACTTCTTTTATTACTAGCCGCTTGCGGAACACCAAATAAAGAAACAGCGGCTAACGCAAGCAAAGACAAAGTACAAAAAATTATTGTAGGAACGGGTACGCAATTTCCGAACATTTGCTTTCTTGACGATAAAGGAAATCTAACAGGGTATGACGTAGAACTTGTTAAAGAAATAGACAAACGTCTTCCAAACTATAAGTTCGAATTTAAGACAATGGATTTTTCTAATTTACTTTTGAGCTTAGAATCGAACAAAATTGATTTAGTAGCCCATCAGATGGAAGTGAATGAAGAGAGAAAACAAAAGTTCCTTTTTAATAAAGAACCTTATAATATCTTTCCGCTACATGTAGTTGTAAACGAAAAAAATACGTCTATTAAATCAATTAAAGATTTGAACGGTAAAAAGGTAATTGTAGGAGCAACGAGTAATTCTGCTAACTTAATCGATAAGTATAACAAAGAACATGGAAATAAAATTAATATCGTCTATTCAGGCCAAGGATCTGATGATACAAAAACGCAGCTGAAAACAGGGCGTGCGGATGCCACGATTAGTACGCCGTTTGCAGTTGACTTTGTCAATAAACAAGCGGACGCAGAGCAAAAAGTTGTAGGGCCTGCTATTTCAAATTCAAAAGTATATTTTATGCTTCGCAAAAATGAAACAGGTTTACAAAAAGATGTTGATAAAGCGTTAAAAGAAATAAAAGAAGACGGAACATTGACAAAATTAAGTAAAAAATGGCTGGGAGAAGATTATACAAAAGCAGCTGGAAATAACTAAAGCACTTACTGTGACCCAAGCCTTGAACTTGGGTCCTTTCGCTACCTGTAGAGGGAAACAAAGGAGAGAAAAAGATGGGAAAAGCATTTGATATAGAGCTGATTTTCACCTCTATTCCTCAATTATTATCTTATTTGCATATTACAATTTGGATTTTGATTGCTTCACTTGTGATTGGCAGTACCTTGGGATTGTTTATTGCCCTGCCTCGTATTTATAAAGTACCGGTGTTAAGTCAAATAGCAGCAGTTTATATTTCTTTTATGAGGGGAACGCCTATTTTAATTCAATTATTTTTAGTTTTTTACGGGATACCTGCCCTTTTACAATTGATTCATATTGACGTTTCAAGAATGGCTCCGCTCGTATTTGTTATTATCACGTATTCACTGAGCACGGCGGCGTCTTTTTCTGAAATGATGCGCGGTGCCATTAATAGTGTAGATAAAGGGCAAACTGAAGCAGCTTATAGTATAGGAATGACCGGAAAACAAACGTTCACTCGAATTGTGCTGCCGCAAGCTCTCGTTGTAGCCTTTCCTAACTTTGGAAATCTTGTGATTGGGTCCTTAAAAGATACGTCTTTAGCCTTTACCATTGGTGTGATGGATATGATGGGAAGAGGAGATACCATTATCGCTGCAACGGCTCATGCAGTGGAGGTATATATCGCACTTGCCATTATTTATTATTTTGTGGCGATTATATTAGAGAAATTTTTTGTGGAATCAGAACAGAAGCTGCAAAAACATGATCAGCCTGTTCATGTATAAAACGAGCTTACTAAAAGAGGTGTAAACATGATTATTGACGTACCGTTTATATGGACAGCATTTGTAGAAATTTTAAAGGCATTACCTTTAACGCTCCTTATTACCATCGGTCCGTTACTAGGCGGGTTGCTTATTGGTATTGCTGTTGCGGCTGTGAGAATCAATTCAGTGAAAATAATAACGCCAATTGCCAACGTATACGTATCATTTTTCCGAGGAACGCCTGCTATTCTTCATATTATGGTTATTTACCTAGGGTTCCCGCTATTTATTAATAAACTATCGAGTTACTATGGATGGGGCTTCAATGCAAACAGCATTCCTATTGTCGTATTTGTATTAATCGCTTTGTCTTTTACAGCGGGAGCTTATATGTCAGAGATTATTCGCTCTGGTTTGTTAGCTGTAGAAAAAGGACAAATTGAGGCTGCGTATGCTATTGGGATGAATCGTTTTCAATCGATGAAACGAATTGTTTTTCCACAGGCGTTTGCTTTGTCTTTACCGAATTTATGTAATATCTTCATCGGCTTTTTGCATACGTCTTCTATCGCATTCATCGTATCGCAAAAAGAGCTAAACGGTGCTGCTAATATCGTAGCTTCGAATAATCTCAAGTTTTTAGAAGCCTATATTGCTGCTGCTCTTATTTATTGGATGCTGACGATGTTAATAGAAGGAATAACAGCGCTGCTTGAACGTAAATTAACTGTTTATAATCGAGGAGGGGTTGTATGATTACACTAACAAATATAAAAAAAACATTTGGTCATAATACAGTATTGGACGGTATTGATTTACTTGTTAAAAAAGGCGACGTTGTGACCATTTTAGGACCGAGTGGTTCTGGAAAGACTACGTTTTTACGCTGCATTAATTTCTTAGAAAAAGCAGATGAAGGAGAAGTTTCGATTGATCAATTTACGGTTCAGTGCCAAAAGCCAAATCGCAAAGACATTTTAACTCTTCGACAAAAAACAACGATGGTTTTTCAGCAATACAACTTGTTCAAACACAAAACCGTTATTGAAAATATTATGGAGGGGCTAGTTATTGTTCAAAAGCTGCCAAAGGAAGAAGCGAAACAACGCAGTTTAGACGTCCTTGAAAAAGTTGGGCTTGCTGAAAAAGCAAATGCTTATCCAAGTCAGTTATCAGGAGGTCAACAGCAGCGAGTGGGCATTGCTAGAGCGCTTGCTTTAAATCCTGAAGTCATTTTATTTGATGAGCCGACGTCTGCTTTGGACCCTGAACTGGTGGGTGAAGTACTGTCTGTTATTCGTAAAATTGCTGAAGAAGGAATTACGATGATCATTGTGACGCACGAAATGAGTTTTGCCCGTGAAGTTTCTAATCACGTGGTGTTTATGGACGGAGGAAAGATTGTCGAACAAGGTCATCCTGAAGACATATTTTTAAACCCAAAAGAAGATCGAACAAAGCAATTTTTCAAGCGTATTAACCCAACGCATTCTCCTTACTCTTATATTTATGAAAAAACAATCTAATATTTTAATTAAAAACCAACTTGACTCATAGGAATAATAAGTATATGATAAAATCATCAAATTAAACAAACCGACTAGATCACTAGAGGTTCTTTGCACAATGTGTGACATTGTGCAAAGAACCTTTTATTTTTTACTAGACTTAAGGGAAGAAGGGTGAACGTAGTGAATAGAGGAGCATTAAAAGCTAAAACAAGCAAAAAACTTATTATAAAAGGCCAGGTTGTACCTGGAAGGCAGCAAGGAAGATACTTAGGGTTTCCAACAGCTAATATAGATACTCAGCATGAGGAATTAAAAAATGGCGTGTATGGTGTCCTCGTTCATCTGCGGGGACTTGAACATATAGGAGTTATGAATGTAGGGGTTAAGCCGACATTTGGATCGGAACTATCTAAAACATTTGAGGTTCATATTTTGGATTTTAACGACGTTATTTATGGAGAGACAGTTCAATGCGACGTAATCTTTCGGGTGCGAGGAGAGAAAAAGTTCCCTTCTATTGAGTTTTTAAAGCATCAAATTAAAGCTGATACGCTGCAAGCTAAGCAAAGATTTCAACATATGGGCTATGTATCTAGTGAAGCTACAGCTTCCAAGCTAGGGCAAGCGAGATATTTAAATCTGCCTGATCTCCAGTTTTTTAATTGGTGCCACAGTCAATTCAAAGTCAATAAAGGGATTTACAATACAATTGATCAATGGTTTTATGACGAAGGAATTGAAAATATTCACCCTAGAAGAGTTCACGTTATCGCTTTTTTACAATTTGCACAAGAAGGAAATGAAAGAAAGACAGAAAAAGAAGGAGTCCTTCGCTTTGGAGCAGGCGGTTTAACTAATCAATTACGAGAATTTATGAATGGATATGAAAAAGGAGAATGGTAATATGACACATCAAAGACAATTAAAGCTAGGGGCTATTATTCATGGAGTCGGAGGAAATATGGGGGCGTGGAGACACCCTGAAATTTTGTCAGATGCCAGCGTTAATTTCGATTTTTACAAGCAGCAGGCTCAAAAAGCGGAAGAAGGAAAATTTGATTTAGTGTTCATTGCCGATGGGTTATATATTAATGAAAAATCGCTTCCGCATTTTTTGAATCGTTTTGAACCTCTTACTATTCTATCAGCACTTGCTTCTGTCACTTCTCATATTGGTTTAGTCGGCACTCTATCGACTTCGTATAGCGAACCGTTTACGGTGGCTAGACAATTTGCTTCACTTGATCATATTAGCAGCGGCCGAGCGGGATGGAATGTTGTCACATCTCCATTAGAAGGATCTGCGCTTAACTATGGAAAAGAGCACCCCACTCATGACAAACGCTATAGAATAGCTGAAGAGTTTCTAGAAGTAACAAAGGGATTATGGGATTCTTGGGAAGATGATGCTTTTATTCGAAATAAAGAAACCGGACAATTTTTTGAGGAGAAAAAGCTGCACCGATTGCATCACAAAGGCGAATTTTTTTCTGTAGAAGGCCCGTTAAACATTGGCCGCTCAGTTCAGGGGCAGCCCGTAGTGTTTCAAGCAGGCTCTTCTGAAAGCGGCAAAGATCTAGCAGCGAAAACGGCTGACGCAGTGTTTACGGGACAAGACAATTTAGAAGAAGCAAAAGCTTTTTACCAAGATGTAAAATCAAGAGCCGCAGCGCAAGGGCGCAATGAAAACGAACTTTTAATTTTCCCGGGAATTGGTCCTATAATTGGTAGTACAAACGAAGAAGCCGAAAGAAAATATGAAGAACTTTCTCAATTGGTGACAATTGAACATGCGCTAAACTACTTAGGACGCTTTTTCGATCATTTTGATTTTTCACAGTTTCCATTAGATGAGGCATTTCCTGACTTAGGAGATATAGGAAGTAATAGTTTCCGCAGTACAACAGACAAAATTAAAGAAAATGCTAAAAAATATAAGTGGACACTGCGAGAAGCAGCGCTGCGAATTGCTACACCTAAAACACAATTTATTGGGACGCCAGAGCATATCGCTAATTTGATGGAACAGTGGTTTGAAGAAAAAGGAGCTGACGGCTTTATTATTCATTCAAGCGTTCCCCATGGCTTAGATGACTTTGTTGAACACGTTGTACCGATACTGCAAGAAAGAGGCCTGTATCGTACAGAATACGAAGGGAGTACGTTAAGAAGTAACTTGCAGTTGAATGTTCCTAAGAATCGCTACACACAGGTGAAAGTTAATTGAAGTGGATTCAAAGAGACTCGAAGGAGTCTCTTTTTTTAATATTTTTAATATTAAAAATATGGTAAAATTCTTTTTGTAGGTTATTCGTTTCAGTTCATAAGGCCTAAAGGGTTTTGAATACCCGGAAAGGAGTCAAATGGAAAAAAGACATAAAAGTAAGAAAAAGCGTATGATCATTTCGATATCTTTATCCGTTCTTTTAGTCGGGGGAGGAGCGACAGGATGGATATTGTACCAAAACGGAAAAATTCCTTTTTTATCACAGCAAAGTATAAAGGCAAGTGCCATTAAAGTGAATCAACAAAAAGTTGATAAGCTGGAAAGCAGTGATCAGCAGGCAAAAGATTTTATAGCTGAACATCATGACGTACTAAATGATTTGACGGGGTGGAGTGCCATTGAGCACCCAGACTGGTCTTCCGTACAAGAAGAAGCGACAGCCATTAAAAATACGATTGGCACGATTGAAGTAAAAGATTCTGTTTTAAAGAAAGACTTTCAGCATATGGAGAAGCTCGCTGGACAGCTAGAGCAGACGAAAGATCAAGCACTGTTAAAAGAACTTCATCGTTATTTTCATGACTTAGATGTTGTGATCAATGAAGACGATGGATCAAATACATATTTTGATGTTACCAGCTATGGTAAATCAGTTGTAAAGACTTCTAAATGAGTCATAGCAAAAAGCTTTATACATAAAAGTAGTTTTGTATAACAAACGTCTTCGCTTATTCATGCATATGCTACGGATAAGGAGGAGACAGGTTATATGAAAAAAATTTATTTAGATGCAGGTCACGGAGGGGCAGATCTAGGGGCTGTCGCCAGCGGGCTATATGAAAAAGACTTAGTGTTAGCTGTTCAACAGTACATCATCTCTTTTCTTTCTACTCACTATCAAGGATTTTCTCTTTGTACAACGCGTACAACCGATGTGTTTTTGTCATTAAATGAACGGGTCAACAAAGCCAATGCGTGGGGTGCTGATGTATACTTATCTATTCATATAAATTCAGGCGGCGAAACGGGATATGAAGATTTTATTTATAGCAAAAATATAAATAACCAAACCATTGTGTTACGAAACGATATTCACGATCATGTGAAATTTGTTCTCACTAAATACAATCACTCTAACCGAGGCAGGAAATTGGCTAATCATAGTGTGTTAAGGCGTTCATATATGCCGTCTGTACTAACTGAAATTGGATTTATTGATACAGAACATGATGCAAAGCTCTTAAAAAATCCTCAATTTCTAAAAGATATGGGGGTGGCATATGCAAAAGGGGTTGCACAGTTTTTAAACTTGGAGCCTAAATCTACAAATCCTTTGGGAGATTCTGACGAGGAAGGTTGTCCAAAGCCTACTTTTTTATATAAACCTTTATGGATCAAAACAACTGAGGATACGGAGACGTATAAGGATGCAAATATGTCAGAGAGAACAGGTTATTTAAAAAAGAATACCCTCTTTCAAGTTTATGGTGAAACGCGTGCAGCCTGGGTGATTGATGGACAACATTTTATTGAAAAAAAAGATACAATCATTGAAGGAGAAACCATCACAACTGCGGAATTAACAAAAGAGAATATGGAAACATTAAAAGTATTTGTGACGAAAGAAAAGTTAGAAACAGCGGTAACCTTTTCCAAAGAAGGAGCTGCAGTAGCCATCATTACACTTCGGGATAAAAAAATACTGAATGTAAAAGCATTTTTAGATAGAGAAAAATGGTGGTACAAAGCTGAACGGATAAAAAAATAGTGAAAAAACCTGCTTGTTTTTTGAAGCTTTCACCCTAGTAATTTTACTTATTTTTGATAGAATATAAAGAGCTGAATCGTAAAGATGCATAAAGGTGTGATGGAAATGGAAGAGCAACAAGAAGCGATTGATTTAACAAAAGTATATGTATATGAGGAGTTTCCGGATAAAGTTGCAGGCAGATGCGATAACTGTGGACATGTGAAATTTAAAAGCTTAGTAAAAGACTTTATTTTTATCCGTACATGCGCAAAGTGCGGGATGAAAAAAAGCATTTAAATCCCTACTTCTTTATAAAAAACGCTCTTTTCTGAAATGAAAAGAGCGTTTTTTCTCTATTTAACGTATAAATGATCGCTAAGCTGCTCTGAAATAGTCTCTACATCTTCTTGTACATGTTTTTGTTTTTTCATCATTTCTAATAGTATTTCTTCAAGATTCTGTGAATGGTTTTGCTTATCTTTTGGTTTATGTAAGTACTTTGCAATTTGATGCATATTATTGCTTAGCCGGCTTAGTTCAGACTCAATCTTTCGGAGGTTAACCAATAGTTCCACACCTGCTTCTTTGCCGATTAAAGGAGGCTTAACTTTTCCATCCATAATAAATTTTCGAATGAGAGACGTTCGTTTTAAATTATAGTGTTCAATAAGTTCCTCTAATTTTTCTTTTTCTTCTTCATTCAACTTAATTGCTGGAATGCTGTGTCCTCTCATAAGGTATCTCCTTTCAAGAGCAGTTCTTGCTGCGTTCAATCATATGTAAACATTCTCTTGTCTTTAATAATAGCAACCTTTTCCATGGTTAACTATGGTGAAAAGTTACTAAAATGTCGAACGTACAGTCTGTTAAAAAACTGGTAAATTAAGAAATTTGGTTTAGTAATAGTTGAATTATAGAAGGAATGTCATTATCTACAATATTGCTGCTTTATTAAAAAGGCAGCAAAAGGGATGAATGGACCGCCTTTGTACTCAACCATTTTTGAGAGCGCAGCTTTAAAGAAGAGGGATGATTTTTATGATTTTTTCCTCGTACCACATCTTTCCTCCTAGTAACTCTGTCGAATCTTCTAGACTATTGTCTCAAGGGAATAGAAAGAAAGAAGACGAAATGGTTGAGAACGAGGTAAAGTCATATTATGTCTTTATTGACTTCATTTACATACTTTACGGGGGAGGAATACGTTTGAAACTAAAGAAACGATTAAAATTAAATAAGATAGGGGTAGCCATGCTTGCAGCCGGGGTTATGTGTACAGCTTATACGTCTATTCATACGCTACAAGCGCCTGTAGTCGCTTTGGCTGCAGAGAATCAGTCAGATTCTTTGGAGCTAGCATTTGCACAAGCATCTAAAGAATTTGGTGTGCCAGCTTCGCTTTTAAAAGCAATTTCCTACAACAAGTCGCGCTGGGAAAATCATAATGGAAAACCTAGTGCGGCCGGGGGATACGGTCTTATGCATTTAACAGACATCCCTTCTTTAGAAGATGGAAAAGGAAACGGAGCTGCACCTTCAAAACCAGCATATGACAAACAGCAAACGCTCTCCTTAGCTGCTAAGCTGCTTAACTCAGATAAAGAAAGATTAAAAAAAGATCCTGTGCAAAATATTCGCGGTGGCGCTGCTGTGCTAGCTTTTATCGCAAAAGACAAAAATGGAAACATACCGTCCACTGATCAGAAATGGTACGATGCAGTCGCCGCTTACAGTGCTTCTCAGGATAAAGAAAACGCTCAAGTATTTGCCGATGATGTATATGAAACATTGGAAAAAGGAGCAGAGCTTACAACTTCAGATGGACAGCATCTTAAAATTTCTCCTCAAAACATAGATATATCGATTCCTCGCTCTGAAAATTCCAATACGAATAAAGCAGATTGTCCCGCATCTTTAAAATGTGAATACATCCCTGCATTTTACGGGAAATTCAGCGAAAGTCCTTCAGATTACGGAAACTATGATATTGCGAATCGCCAAAAATCAGATGTTCGCTATATTGTTATTCATGATACAGAAGTAAGTTATGATGGAACGATTGATTTGTTTGCTAACCCAAATAGAGCAGCTGCAAACTATGTAATCCGTTCAAGTGATGGTCACATCGCACAAATGATTCATAACAAAGACGTAGCATGGCATGCAGGAAACTGGTATTTTAATACGCACAGTATTGGAATCGAGCATGAAGGGTTTGCGCTTGAAGGATCCACGTGGTTTACAGAAGAAATGTACCGTTCTTCGGCAAGACTCGTACGCCACCTTGCCAAAGAATATAATATTCCGTTAGACCGAGCTCACATTATTGGTCATGACGAGGTGCCAGGTTTGTCTCCTAAGGCTCAATCAGGTATGCATTCAGATCCCGGGCCGTTTTGGGATTGGGGACACTATATGGATTTGGTAGGAAGCCCGGTTGAACGCCAGCACACAAACAAACTAGCCGTTACGATTAATCCAGTCTTTCAAAACAATCAGCCGGAGGTATCAGATGCACCAAAGCAGCCGGCCAACTTTGTGTATTTGCATCAAGCTCCAAGCAATGATTCACCGCTACTGAATGAGCCTGCAGCTTCAGGACCGGGAACGAAACAAACGTTAGACTGGGGAAGCAAAGCTGTAACTGGCCAAACGTATGCAGTAGCTGAGACAAAAGGAGAATGGACAGCGATTTGGTACGGAGGGCAAAAAGCGTGGTTTTATAATCCGCATAATAAAAATACAAGTAAAGGTACAGGCATATTATTAACGCCAAAACCAGGAAAAGAAAGCATTCAAGTATACGGAGGAGCTTTTCCGGAAGCTTCAGCCTATTCTTCTGGTATACCAGTTAAAGCTATGGTGCCACTTCAGTATAAAATTTCTCCAGAGCAGGTGTATGTGGGGGTAGAAAAAGTAAGGAGTGACTATTACTATGCACCCACTTTTACAACAAATCCAAACGATCACAAAATGATTGTTGGAAAAGACGAATATTATCAAATTTATTTTAATCACCGCTATGCGTTTGTGAAAGCGTCGGATGTAGAGGTTAAAAGACAATAGAATAGAGTGTTAAAAGAAAGGAAGAGACAGGGTGTTTAAACGGTATGTCTCTTTCTTTTCTTTTAAAAACCACAAAAATTCAGAATGTTATTGATGATGTTTTCTTATAATGATTTTCTAGCTTATTATCTTTTTACAAAAGGAAGGAATATCCCGTGATTATAATTAAGCCTCTAAGTCAGTGTTCTTTTTCTGATGCATTACAAGCATTCAATAAAGGTTTTGAAGATTATTACATTCCGGTTGAGATGTCACTAGATCAATTCATTTGTAGGTTTGATGTGGATCAGTTATCTGTCGAGCATTCTTTTGTCGCTTTTTATAATGACACACCAGCTGGAATTATGTTAAATGGAATAAAAAGAGTTAAAGGAAAAAAACATGCTTGGAATGGAGGTACAAGTGTAGCATTCCTTTACCGAAAAATGGGGATTGGTGAAGCCTTACTAAAAGCTACACTTGAGAAATATCAGCAGCAAGGAGTAGTGGAAGCCAGTCTGGAAGCATTTAAAGTGAATGAAAAAGCCATTCACCTTTATCAGAAATACGGATATGAGATTGTAGATACGCTTTTATTTCTAAAGCATAGAGGTAGTTTTCACGCTTCTCTACTTAAAAAGAAGAATCAGCTTACGTATTCGTTAAAGCGAAGGCTTGCAAAAGATATTCGAAACCTACCCTTTTATACATACGACGTTCCGTGGAAAAATCAATTTGACTGTATTCATGATGGAGAATCGTTTATTACGTTGAATGAAAAAAACGAAGAAGTTGGCTATTTGTTATTTCAAAAGAATTTTTCTTCCATAGGCATCGTGAATTCTGTTACTTTTTATCAAGGAAGCGTTAAGGAACATATCTCAAATTCAGAGGACGTTCTGGGCTTTTTATTAGCAACCATTTTTAATATGTATGGACCAATTGCTTACAATACATATAATGTACCTCAAAAAAGAAATAGCTTACTCGTGAAAATGTTAAAATCATTTGGTTTTCAAGATTTATATACAGATGAAGGAATCAAACTTGAGCAGGTGTTTATGAAAAAACAACTTTAAAAAGCGGCCATGGGCCGCTTTTACTGCATTTCCGTAATTGGATGTGCATCATAAAATTCCTCGATTTTTTCTTGCTGTCCTTCGAATTTTTCTTTCCATACTTGTTTCACATCATTATAATTCCGAAGATCTATTCCGTAGAAGTCGGTTAACTCTTTTCGAGTAATGGTGATTGTCTGAGGAACAGTCGTATTAATAGTAAAGTGAACGCTGTCAGCATTTTGTACGGCAGAAAGTAAGATGGTTGCGTTATGTAAAAGTATGCGTTTAGTTTTCACAGACGTCCAGCTTTTTTCAAACGTATGCTGATTATTTATTGCCGCGTAATTAATTGCTAAGTAATAAGGTTTTTGCGTATCTTGAAAGGCTATACCTTTTAAATAAACGTGTCCTGGAAGCTTATTTGTAATTTCCTCTACTGAAGCCTCATGTTTTGAAGAAGTATGTTGAATAGAAGAAGCAGAGACTCTTTCGGCAGACAGATTATTATGAGGTGCATAAGCACACCCTGATAGGCAAGTGAGCACTGTGCAAAGTGTAAGAGAAGCATATATTTTTTTCATAATGGTAACTCCTTTTATTTATATCTACTTGTAAAGACGAAAGACCTATATATTTTGTTTCATACAAAATATAAGTTTATTCACTAAAAAGAAAGATAATCCAAAATAATAGAAGTTAATAACCCTAATGAAGCAATAAAACCAATAACAGGGCCACCTTCTTCAAAAGCTTCCGGCAACATCGTAGAAGCAACCATTGACACAATTCCACCCCCGGCGAATGAGGCAATAAAACCCATCATGTTTGGGGTAGCATTTTGAAGAAATAGATATCCAATCCAAGAACAAAGAGCTGATATAAAGAAGACAGAAAGCCATAATGAAAAAATTTTCTTTTGCTTATATTGGCTTTTTAGTAGTCCGCTTGTCCCGGAGATTCCTTCGGGTATATTGCTGATAAAAATAGAAACAACAAGCAGCCAGCTAACGTGGTGCTGTTCAATCAAACTTGCGCCAATCATCAGTGACTCAGGTATAGCATCCATAATGGTACCAATAAAAATGGCTAGTCCCGAGCTAGCGGGGACTAGGTGGTCCGAACGTTTTCTTTTGTGAGCGCCTTTTTTAGCTAAGGAGATGTCAAGAAGAGTAAAAAGTGCTGCGCCTGTTAAAAAGCCTAAAGAAGAAGCAATGATTCCCGCTTCTTTTACCGAATCTTGAATGAGCTCGTAAGCAGCAGCTCCTAACAAAACGCCCGTGCCAAAAGCCATAATATAAGCAGTCAACTGTTTTTTTAAAGGTATAAAAATAGCTATAATAGCTCCAATTAATACAGCTGAGCCTGAGACACCACCCCACATAAGGGCATCTATCACATGAGATCCCTACTTTCTTACGTACTTACTTGTAGTGTAACCATCTCTATGATTATTATGAAACAAGATAAATGAACTAAAAAAATGGAAAAGAATCACTGATTTAGACCTTAAATAAAATAAGTCTTCTGTATAATTGACAAAATTTTCTGATTATGTCCGTTGAAAGTGAAAAAACCTTGTGATAGTCTGATCAAAAGATACAAATATGGAAAAAAATTCTTTGATCTGTAGAAGATTAAAAAACTTAACGAGGTCACTTTTAAACGAAAGAAGGAATACGAGATGAATTCAAAAGCAGTAAAAAGAGAAAATCGCTATGCTAACTGGATTCCTATGCAAGAAATCAAATCAGTTGAACAGCAGCTTTACCCATTTGATATTTATAACAGTCTGCGTCAAGAGGCACCTATTCGTTACGATGAAAGCCGAAACTGCTGGGATGTATTTGATTATGAAACAGTAAAGTATATTTTAAAAAACCCGTCGCTTTTTTCATCCAAACGAGCAATGGAAGAACGCCAAGAAAGTATTTTAATGATGGACCCTCCAAAACATACAAAGTTACGAAACTTAGTAAACAAAGCTTTTACGCCAAGAGCTATTCAGCACTTGGAGGGTCATATTGAAGAGATTGCAGATTATTTATTAGATGAAGTAAGCAGCAAAAAAAAGTTTGACATAGTAGAAGACTTTGCTGGACCACTGCCGATTATTGTAATAGCAGAGCTGCTAGGAGTACCAATACAAGACCGAGCACTGTTTAAAAAATACTCCGATGACTTAGTGAGCGGTGCTGAAAATAATTCAGACGAAGCTTTTGCGAAAATGATGCAAAAGCGTAATGAAGGCGTGATTTTTTTACAAGGGTATTTTAAAGAAATTATCGCGGAGCGTCAGCAAAATAAACAAGAAGATCTCATTTCGCTTCTTTTAGAAGCAGAAATCGACGGCGAGCATTTAACAGAAGAGGAAGTGCTGGGGTTTTGTATTTTATTGCTAGTAGCAGGTAATGAGA
The DNA here is from genome assembly GCF_058629175.1 of Priestia sp. MDV22-iso46. Lineage (NCBI taxonomy): Bacteria > Bacillati > Bacillota > Bacilli > Caryophanales > Bacillaceae > Priestia > Priestia sp. MDV22-iso46. The sequence continues at coordinate 908,667 of NZ_JBZVWT010000001.1, read as the reverse complement.
CAACAACAAACTTAATTACGAACGGAGTTCGGTATATGACAGAAGACGTAGACGTGCAGAATGAAGTTCGTCGAGACATATCGCTAGTTCCGAACCTGGTAGAAGAAACGCTTCGCTATTATCCTCCTATTCAAGCGATTGGACGCATAGCTGCTGAAGATGTAGAACTTGGAGAGTGTAAGATTAAAAAAGGACAGCAGGTAATTAGCTGGGCAGCGAGTGCAAATAGAGATTCAGCTAAGTTTGAACGTCCTGACACTTTTGTCGTGCATCGTAAAACAAATCCTCACGTGAGCTTTGGATTTGGCATCCATTTTTGCTTAGGAGCACCGCTAGCAAGAATGGAAGGGAAAATTGCTTTTACTAAGTTACTAGAAAAAGGAGAATTTTCGAAAGTTCAAAATCAGTCTTTAAAGCCAATAGGCAGCCCTTTTGTTTTTGGTGTAAAAAAATACGAGATTACTTTTAATAAAGCTTAAAAAGCGAGCGCAAATTATGCGCTTGCTTTTTAGCGTTCAGTGTTCCATTTTTGGTCCTCTGAAGGGGACGTGTACGTGTCCATTGAAGAGATAAGCTGCTCGGGAGTATCAGAAATGTTGATGAGACGAATAGCAGAATCCGTAGAAAACCCTTCATCTACGGCATGCTGAACCATTTGCATAAGCGGGTTGTAGTAGCCGTTCACATTTAATAACCCTACTGGTTTTTTATGTATACCAATTTGAGCCCAGCAAAGAGCCTCAAACAACTCTTCAAATGTCCCGAAACCTCCAGGAAGCGCAATATAACCATCAGCTAACTCGTGCATAGTTGCCTTTCGCTCATGCATGCTCTCTACTTCGATGAGTTCTGTCAGCGCGGTATGAACAATTTCACCGCTAAACAAACCGCGGGGCATAATGCCGATGACTTCGCCTCCATGCTGAAGCATTTCATTTGCGACTTCTCCCATCAGGCCCATTCGCGAGCCTCCGTAAATCAGCCGGTAGTTTTTTTGGGCCATGTAGCGTCCTAGCGAGACGGCGGCCTCTTTATATTCTGTTTTTATTCCAGCGCTTGATCCTGCAAACACACAAATTGATTTCAATTGATTCACTCCTTTGTTTCTTTTCTATATAAGTCTTTTCTGTTTGTGAAGAACAAATTCCTTCTTAATAATTTATGAATTTTCACAATGTCATCGCTTGATTATTCTAAAAACTTTGCTTATAATCAAAGCGAAACGTCTGTTTGAAAGCGTTATCTATTGCTTTTCTTTTAATGGAAAAGACAGTACGTATAGATCTACTTGTAAGATAAGTAGATAACATGAACTTATAGGAAATTTGACCATTTTAAACGTTTCAATTAGTAAGCATGCGTACTTGCAGGATTAAGACAAGGGGGATATGGGGATATGATGAACAATTTAATACGCACATTAATGGTACAAACACCGACCGTACCGGGAAACTTAGGAAGAGTAGCAACAGCTATTGGAAATGTTGGAGGAGATATTGGTGAAGTTGAAACCGTTAAAGTAGGACATAACTACACCATGAGAAGCATTACGGTTCAAGTAGAAAGTGAAGACCAGCTTGAGGAATTGCTTGAAGCGGTTCGCAGTTTAGAAGGCATTACTTTACATACAGTATCAGATGAAGTTCTTCATGCGCATGAAGGCGGCAAAATTCAAATGAAAAGCAAAATGAAAATTGAGTCAATTGCTAATTTAAGAAGAGTATATACCCCTGGTGTAGCAAACGTTTGCCGTGCTATTCAAGAACAGCCGGACAAAGCGAAGATTTATACGAGTATTGGAAACACGGTTGCGATTGTAACAGATGGTACCGCTATACTAGGATTGGGAAATATTGGTCCAGTTGCAGGAATGCCTGTTATGGAAGGAAAAGCTGCGTTATTTGATCAACTTGCCAATGTAAACGCTATCCCTATTTTGTTGAATGTAAATGAGCCGAAAGAAATCATTCAAACGGTTAAAAATATTTCACCGGGATTTGGCGGTATTTTACTAGAAGATATAGGGTCGCCTCACTGCTTTGAAATTGAAGAACGTTTAAAAGAAGAGCTCGATATTCCAGTTATGCATGATGATCAGCACGGAACAGCGGTGGTGACGCTAGCGGCAGCTATCTCAGCTTGTCGCAGCACAGGTGTGAATTTGAAAGAAGCAAAAGTAGGACAAATCGGCTTAGGAGCTGCCGGCATCGCTACTTGCAGAATGTTCATGGCTTACGGTGTTAAACAGGTGATAGGAGCTGATAAGTCTCCTGAAGCGAATGAGCGCTTAGTCAGCTACGGTGGAAAAGTAGCGGATTCATTAGAAGAGCTTATGGAGAACTGTGATATTGTTATTGCGACAACAGGTGTACCTGGCTTAATACGAAAAGAATGGATTCGAAAAGGGCAAATCATTCTAGCACTTTCTAATCCAAAGCCAGAAATTGAACCTGAAGATGCTCTTGAAGCAGGAGCTATTTACGCTACTGACGGAAGGTCAGTAAATAATGTACTTGGCTTCCCAGGTATTTTCAGAGGAGTGTTAAATGCGGGGGTGCGCGATATTACGCATACGATGCTTGTAGCTGCAGCTGAAGCCATTGCAAATTCAACGCGTCCAGGCGATTTAGTTCCTCATCCTCTTAATCTAGCTGTACATGAAGCAGTATCTGAAGCAGTTGAAAGAGCGGCTGTTGTACACGGAGAGAAAGACGGCGTTTATCGATAACAAACAAGGCTGCCTCGAAATAGGCAGCCTTGTTTGTTTTTTATCAAAAATAATAAGAAAATAGCAAACTATGAAACTTTTTTCCTTTTTTAACGTAATATAGTAATAGAAATAGTAAAAAAGGTAGAGAAAGGAGTTTTTATGGAGTTTGAACATTTAAAGGGCAAATTGCCCCTCGAGGCTAAAAAAGCGATGCGCTGGCAATCCATTTTTACGCATAGCCTGTGGCTTCTTGCAACAGCGGGTTATTTTCTACTCGTTCATTTTTTTGATTGGTGGTCAATTATTGGATGGATATCAGCTGGACTATTAGTCGTGAGCTTTATCATATATACAATTATAGCTCCAAATGTATATATGAATGTATATTCATATGAAGTCACAGATACTCAAATTGATGTACAAAGAGGGCTGTTTATCTGGTATCATACGAAAATTCCGCTTGTGAAAGTGCAGCACGTTGAAACGTTGACAGGGCCGATTTTTCGAAAATTTGACTTGGCATCTGTTAAAATCATCACAGCAGCTGGAAGCGTCGAAATTCCTGCACTTGTACAAAGAGATGCTGAAGCACTGCGAGAGTATATTGCTAGACTAGCAGAGGTAGATGATGAAGATGAGTAAGCGGCTGCATCCGTTATATATTGCAATAGCATTTATTGAACATATAAAAAATAATATCCTGCCTTTTGTGTTTGTATTTATTGTCAATCGGCACCTGTTGTTTACATATTGGTGGGCAACGCTATTAGCGGGAGGCGTAGTCGCTTTATTTGCTTTTTTTACTTGGAAGGAATTTCGTTATGAAGTAACGGAAACGGAAGTGCGTCTGTATAAAGGGATTTTTAAAAAAGAAAAAAGATTTATTCAACGAAATCGCATTCAATCGATTCAGTTAGATCAGCCTTTTGTTTTTAGAATTCTTCGCTTAGCCCGGCTTCGTATTGACACGGCCAGCAGCGGTACAGATGCTGAAATTGATTTATCTGGTATTTCACTAAAAGAAGCGCACCATCTTAAAGATACGTTAAAGCTGTCAGGGAGTCAGCCGGAAATAAGGGAAAAAAGTCCTGAACGTACGATGAAAGTGTCGGTGAAACAGCTGGCGTTAGCTGCTGCGTTTTCCGGGAATTTTGGCTATATATTTGCTGCTCTTGGTTTTCTCTATCAGTATATTGATACGTATATCAACCGCTGGGTGAAGACAGCTTACGAAGAAGTGATTCATCAATCGATGCTTGGTTTATTTGTATTAGTGGCTATAATTGTGGTGCTTGCTTATTTGCTGTCTATCGTTTTATATGTGATACGATTTGGCGGTTTTACCGTAGAACGCTACGATCATTATCTACATATTAAATACGGACTGTTAAATAAGAAATCCCTTACGATTCCTTTTCATAAAATACAGGCTGTTACGATAGAGGAAGGGTTGGTTCGACGCTTATTTGGATGGTCTTCCGTTTCGTTAAACGTCGTAACCTCTGATTTAAAAGAAAAGGTCTATTTGCACCCGTTTATCCAGCAAAAAAAGATTGCAGCGTTAATGAACGTATATGTGCCGCACTATGAATATATAAAGTGTCCAAGAAATACAGCAATTCAATATGCGTGGTATCCATTACTAGTACCGGTCTTGTTATTTGCGGCGGCAGGGATTGGCATCAGCTTTTGGAAATCCATGTTTGTGTGGATTATTGCTGTGCTATGCCTTGTATACGTACTTATTCACTGGGGCGGCTATCGTCAAGGCGGCTTAATGATGAACGATGTATTTGTCAGTATTCGATCGCAGTTTTTAACACGAAAAACCACGATTATTAGAAGAAAGAAAATAGAAGAAATTGAGGTGTTTGCAGGCACCTTTTTATGGAAAAAAGGATACAGAAAAATAAAAATTGCAACTATGGGTACAAGCGGCAGCTATAAGTCGGGATATTTTCCATTTGAGATTTGGCATCCTATCTTTCTGCAAGCTACTTCGTCTAAAAAGGCATGAAGAACATCATTGTTCTCCATGCCTTTTGACGTTATCTATTCATTAAATTTTTTCCCTTGCTCGTAATAGCTATTCATCACCTCAACTGGCACCATACTGCCTCCAGTTGACCATACAAGGTGAGTAGCTTTTGACATATCGTTTTCTAGTCCTTGCGCTTGTATATAGGAAGACCCGCTTTCCATCAGGTGGAGAGGTCCTTGTAGACCAGCCGCTGCTGAAGGTTCTATATACATATTTTCACGATTGGCTAGCTCATAAATAAATCGGAAAAGCTGATCATCTTCTACGGTATAAATTCCGCTAATAAGCGATTTTATCGTTTCGCCTACAAAGCTAGATGGCCTTCCTACAGCTAGTCCATCGGCAGCTGTTGCGTTATCAAGTCCAATATCCGTAACGGAAATGCCATCATGCAGCTCGGTCATTAATCCAAGCAGCATGCAAGGAGAGTGAGTAGGTTCAGCAAAAAAGCAGTGAACGTGATCACCGTATATTGCTTTTAATCCAAACGTAATACCGCCAGGACCTCCGCCTACTCCGCAAGGTAAATAGACAAATAAAGGGTGTTCGGCGTCTACTTGAATCCGCAGCTCGGCTAGCTGCTTTTTCAAACGTAAAGCAGCGACGGAATAACCAAGAAATAAATCTCTAGACTGCTCATCGTCAATAAAATGACAGGCGGGGTCTGCTTCAGCTTGCTTTCGTCCTTCTTCCACGGCTTTTCCGTAGTCAGACTGATATTCAATAACGGTTACACCTTTAGAACGAAGCAGATCTTTTTTCCATTTTTTAGCGTCCGCTGACATATGGACGGTGACGTTAAAGCCGAGAGTAGCGCTCATAATACCAATGCTTAAACCTAAATTACCGGTAGATCCTACTGCAATAGAATAAGAAGAAAATAACTTTTTACATCGTTCTTCAGCTAGAAGAGCGTAGCTGTCTTCCTCGGTAAGCAGTCCTTCTTTGATAGCAAGACTTTCAGCAAATTTTAATACTTCATAAATGCCGCCTCTTGCTTTAATAGAACCTGATATGGGAAGATCATGATCGCATTTCATCAGTAATTTTCCTTGCAGCATGTTATTCATTTGTTGATTTAAATAGTCTTTCATGTATGCAATTTCTTGAAGAGGTGATTCAATGATTCCTTTTGATGCTTTCAGCTCCGGAAAAGCGATTTGAAGAAAAGAAGAAAAGCGAGAAAGACGTTCTTTTGCATCTTTTATATCTTTGGTATGTAAAGAAAGTGAAGAAAGTTCTCCTTGAGCAGGTTTTATATAAGGATTTATCCAAAGTATTTCCTGTTTATTGATTAAAGGTGTTAATAAAGGATATTCATGCATCCATGTAGCAAGGGGCTTTTGGTGAAATAAATGTGTCGTCATAAAGACTCCTTTCGCAATATGTTATTTCCTTTATATGTATAGTATCAAGAATAGAAGAAGTTGAAAACGAAAATATCAAAAAGCAGAAAGCACATTTTAACCACCTCTTGTATACTAATAAAGATAATCTATACAATTACATAGAAAAAAAGGAGAGGAATTCATGCCATTTTCAGGCGATGATAGCAGATGTCCTATCTGCGGAGAAAAAAATAACTGTGCTTCTGTACAAGGCAGAGAAATAGAAAAGTGTTGGTGTATGCAGAAAGTTTTTACTCCTGGTCTGTTTAAACAAATTCCTTTAGAAAGCAGAGGAAAAGCGTGTGTATGTGTCAAATGCGTTGGGAGACAGAAGAAAGAAGGTGAGGATTAACTTGAAAAAAGGAATTATTTCATACGGTGAGGCATTTATTGATTATATTGCTAAAAACGAATTTAACACTAGCTTTGACCCTTTTTTGGGAGGCACAACCGTTAATGTAGCAGTTGGAGTTCAGAAGTTAGGAGCAAAAGCATATTATATCTGCAAGTTAGGCAGTGATGAAACAAGTGATTTTGTAAGAAAGAACCTTTTAATTGAAGGAGTGAATCAAAGCGGCTGTGTAATATCGGAGACTAAAAAAGTTTGTGAAGTGTATGTACATAAAAGTAAAGAAGGAGATCGTTACTTTCATTCCTACATAGATTCTACACCTCATGAGCAAGTGTATAAACATGAGCTGCAGGAAGCTTTATTTGAGCAGGCAGCGATTTTTTATTTTGGATCAGGTACGTTGTTTCATCCGATTTCTCAGGAAACTACAAAAGAAGCTGTGAGGCTCGCAAAAAAACATCGTATGCTTGTAGCGTTTGATCCAAATATTCGAATGAAAAGATGGGAAAGTGAAGCAGCATGTAGAAATATCGTGACACCGTTTTTGTCCGAAACAGACATTTTGAAAATCTCTCAAGATGAGCTCCTATTTTTGATGAATTCAGCAGACCTGACAGAAAGCCTAGAAAAACTGAGAGCATATCATATTCCGTACGTATGGGTCACTCAGGGAGAAAATGGCGCAGCAGCCGTTACTGCAAATCAAACGCTTCATGTGAGTGCAAAAGAAGTGCAGGCGATAGACACGACGGGAGCGGGTGATGCATTTATGGCAGGAATTTTATGGTGCGTTCACGAAAAAGGATTACCTGAAAGTGAGGAGTCACAGAAGCAGTACACAACCTTTGCTAACGCGTTAGGTGGAGCAGTTTCGGCAAGGTATGGAGGAATAATTTCGCTTAAAGCAAAAGATGTATCTAGTATAAAAGCAGGTAGCTGATAGCTACCTGCTTTTGAAAGTTTATTATTTAAAAAATGACAGTATAATCATAAGGGCAAAAATAATCGTAAGATGGTTCAATGAGAACACAAACATTAAAGTAGCCCATTTTGTATCTTCTAATTTTTTAAATCCAACAATTCCAAGAAGCATCCACACTAATGTTAAACAGAACATTGTAAATGCGATAATTTTACTAAACGACAAAAATAAGAAAGATGCCGCTAGTAAAATAACTAGGTATACAAGCGTTTGGACTTTGGAACGACGGATACCTTTTACTACAGGAAGCATTGGTACACCTGCGGCTTTATATTCCTCAAGTCTTCTAATCGCAATAGCGTAGAAGTGAGGAGGCTGCCATAAAAACATAAATACAAACAATCCAATTGCTACCGGATGAAATAAGTCTGGTGAAATAGCGGCCCAGCCAATGATTGGAGGCATAGCTCCAGAAATACTTCCGACTTCGGTATTATAAATGGTTGTACGTTTTGTAAGCATAGTGTAAGGCACTACATAAAAGAAAAATCCTAAAATACCCATAATGGCGGCCATGTTAGAAACTAAAAATAAAATACCTACACCGATAACAAATAAAGCCAGTCCTAACCATAGAGCAAATTTAGGGTTGACCGCTCCTGTTACCGTCGGTCTGTCTTTCGTACGTTTCATGATCGCATCAATATCACGGTCATAGAAGTTATTAACTGCCCCAGCTCCTCCTACGACAAAGGATGTCCCAATTAAAGCCAAAATAATGATAGGAATTTGTGTCACAAAGCTTAAGTCATTAACAGCAATTGCGAGACAAAGCCCAGCAACCATTCCTAGTGAGTTCGATTTAATAATCCCAGTTTTTATAATAGCACTGATTACTTCCCGGGAAAAATACTGATTGATAGGAAGTGATTCCTTTGTGATAACTTCGGTATTTTTCACAGCAATTCTCCTTTTTGAGCTTATTCTTGCATGAATAAACCTAATCTTTATTAATCAACTAAACTATTTTAACAAAAAAATATCGTAATTACATCAAGGTTGCTCGTAAAATTTGTTAACATTCCTTGAACTTTTTAAAAAAACAAAGAAAAATGTCGAATTACCAATTAAAAATAAGTACATCCTTTATTATAAGATAAAAATGGAATGCTTAAAAATGAAAATTTTGACTATCTGGTGAACTTTTAACGAGCAAGAAACTCGAACTTAATCGTACCATATTTATTGGTAATTGCAATCACATAGTATGTGATGAAAGAAAAGATGTGGTACATTAAAGAAAGAACTAATAAGTTTATTTACTATGTCTTATTCACAAGGAGGATATATGATGCCAGATAAATATGCTAGCTTCTCTGAACTTGCCTCTTATGAAGTATACAACCAAGACTACAAAATTCAATTTGAAATCAGACCTTCTAACATTATTATGCTTGCGATACACGGCGGAGGTATCGAAACTGGAACATCCGAACTTGCTGTTGGGCTAGCAGGAAACGAATACTCGTACTATATATTTGAAGGGTTAAAGAAAGCAGGAAATGCCGATCTTCATATCACATCCACTCATTTTGATGAACCTCATGCGCTAACTATTATATCGAAAGAAGACTATGTAGTATCTTTTCATGGATACAATGATAAAAGTGAAAAACACACTAAAATCGGCGGTGCTGACAAAGCGTTAAGGTCCAAAGTACATGAAGCGCTTGTTTCCAAAGGTTTTAGTACAGAAATTTTATCAGATCAAGACCCTTTTTCCGGTACAAGCCCTAGAAATATAACCAATAAAACAGCTAGGCGGATGGGTGTGCAAATTGAGATAAGTAAAGCGCAAAGAGAAGCTTTTTTTGCAACTAATACGAGAAATGAACGGAAAAATTCGAAAACCCAGGAATTCTTTGAGTATATATCAGCTATTAGAAGTGCATTTCCTCTTAGATAAATCAGATACGTTTAGTATTTATTAAACAGGTTAGATTTATTACGGACATGTTTGTGGTATACATATAGTAACTACATATACTGGAGGAGATAATCATGAAAACATTTGACCAAGAAGATACCCTAGAACGTCTTAAAGCCTCTTATCGATATTTAAAAAGCGTAGACGTACGGGGAATCAGCACATTAGATGATCAAAAACGAGCGGAAGCTGTGCAGTTAATCGAAGAGATTGGTCTTAAAATATCAGAAATGCGTGTGAAAGTAGAGTGAGAAAAAAGAGAAAGAAGGACATCTGTCCTTCTTTCTCTTTTTCAACAACTATAAACAGGAGATTGGCTATGAATGAGCAATATTATGACGCTTTATTAAATATAAAAACAACGGGAGAACAAAAGGGATTTAATGATTCATTTCATTACCACCGTTATGAACCCACGCCTTATAGTGCATTAGAAACACTTTTCACTCAGTATGAGCTAACAAGCAGCGATAGAATTGTCGACTTCGGGTGTGGAAAAGGAAGGCTAAATTTTTATGTGAACTACCTGTGCAATGCCACCGCTGTAGGGGTAGAAATGAATGAACACTTTTATGAGCAGGCCATAGATAACCAGAGGCGCTATTTAAAAAAAGCCAAGGGTCGCAAACATCATATTCATTTTCAGTGTTGTTTAGCCCAGGAATATAAGATTCATCCACTAGACAACTGCTTTTATTTTTTTAATCCTTTTTCAGTTCAAATTTTTATCCAAGTAGTGAACAATATTTTGCTTTCATGGGAAGAGAATAAGCGCGAGATTGATTTGATTTTATATTATAGTTCGGAGGATTATCTTCATCATCTCGAAAAACACCCTTCTTTCATTTTAAAAGAAGAGGTAATGCTGCCAGAGTTGGATCGTAAAAACCCATATGAACGGTTTTTGATTTATAAAGTAGCTTATTAAGACGACGTATTTACTGTTTGATAAAGCTGTATCGTGCCGGTTCTATTTAACAAGTCAGCAGGAGGTGGAAAAATATCTGCTGCTTTTATTTATAACTTTTTAGAAATTAAAGCATAACACTTTATTATGTAAGCGCTTTCTGTTATAATGAAATTAGGTTGGATAGCATGCGTGGCTATCGGTGTACTCAGCGCAGGCGGGGCTAGTACAGAAAGAGAAGGCTACATACAAGTTAATAAACATTTAGTGGATAGAAATAAGAACTCTCAAAAACAAATTTATTAATTTGTATGCTAAATCGTAAATTAACAAAAACGGCACTTATGAGAAGGTTTCAGAGAAAAGAACCCAGCATATATTGTATAAGCAATTTTTTTACTCTAAAAAAGGGTAAAGAAATTGCTTATTTATTTTTAAATAAGTGTACAGCTGTTCAGATTTGTTTTGAGATATCTAGCGTTAGTGTATAATAGTAACAAGTATGAAAAGTTGACATTGTGAATTGATTAAAGGGGATTTAAAAATGAGTGAACTAAAAATAGATGATGTAGCGAAGCAAAGCGGTTTAACAAAACGTACAATTCGTTATTATGAACAAATTGGACTGATGCCAGCACCTCCAAGAAGTGAAGGAGGATTTCGTCTGTACACCGAAGAACATGTAGAATTTTTAAAGAAAATTACGAATGCCAAAGAAGTCATGGGTTTTTCGCTTCAAGAATTACAGGAATTTCTTGCTTTAAGTGATACTCTTGAAATACAAAAGATGGATTATAGGCAAGTGAAAGGAACAAGTCAACAAAAAGAAAAGTTAGAGCAAGTGTTACATACGGTAGAAGAGCAGCTCAAGCTGATTGAACAGAAAAAGAAAAATATCTTAAAAGTAGAGTCTGATCTTCTGTCACTGAGAGATCGTGCTAAGACTGCAATTGTAAAATTTGAGCAGGAAGAATCATAAAAAGCAGGCGCATTCACCAGAAGAGTGCGTCTGCTTTTACGGTTTTTATAGGGCATTCATTTATGATTGTGAAGTGTTTTCTTCTAGCTGTACTCCTAAAAGAAGTAGAATAGCCTGTATCCCATCGGCTTTTCCACTGTGAAAGCTTCTTGTTTCAGCATCCAAAGCTTCATTTACAGATTCCATCATATTTGATTCGTACAAGTCTAAAATCAATTGTTTTCCTTCGGGACTCAAATGCAGCTGCCCGCGTTCCTTCATTTTAAACTTCAACTTCTTCAACTCCCTTTCCCATAATACTATTAGTATACAAAATTAATAACATTTACGTAAACGTTAATTTTTGTATGTGGACAGAAGGAACGTATTGAGTATAGGTACTAAGTGAGGTGAGAGATACTTATTATCCTTTGCTTGTTTTAATGTTTGTCAGCTTATATCCGCAAGCTGAGCATGTATAGATAACGTTTTGATTGGACTGAGCAGTTAAAACGGTAGCAAGCTCTTTTTGAGAATGACAGTTAGGACAAATAACAACAGGTGATTTCATGTGATTTTCTCCTTTTCTTTTTCATAGTCAAATTTTATTTTATGTAAAGTTTAATCAAATATCCTTTGTGCTATCAAAAACGACGGAAGACATGTAAAAAAGCATTCTCGCTCAAAAGAAACGGGAATGCTTAAGGTGAGTTTAAAATCCGTCCTGGCTTGCTGTAAATGGAATGTTAAGTCTTCTTTCTACATTGCGTAAGCGCTGATTTAATCTGTTTATACGATCAGTATGTCGCTCTACAACTCGATTTAAACGAGTAATTTCTCTGACTTGCTCCTCATTTTGTCTCTCAAGGGCACGAATTCTTCGTTCAAATCCTCCAAGATTTTGAAGCTGCTGTCTTTCATCGTATTCTTCATGCTGTGGTACGTAAGGGGGATAGTATTGTTGAACTGAGTAATCAACTTGCTGAGGAATGTATCCAGGGTTGAAATAATAAGGGTTCATTAGGGCATCGCTCCTTTTAAATAGTAATTTCAAATCAAACACGATATAACGTATGCGAAGATAAGAAAAATGCTATAGGCACATACCTAAAGACATTCTGTATTTAAAAAAGGAAAGTATTTTTAAAAGTCAAAAGGAGATAGCCGCTCCTTTCTTGAATATGCAAAATAGAAAAGCTTCTTTTTTAGACACTTTATTTAAGAAAGAGGGAAAGGGACTAATGGCTCAAGGAAAACAAAAACCAGCACCTAAAATAGAAGAATCAAAAGCTCCGCCTACAAAGAAACAAAAGTCGAAGAGCCGAAGCGCTAAAAAAGCGCAGCCTCCTACATCGCCCTGGGTAAAAGTTGCTTCCATTTTATCTAACATTGATTTCATTCGTTTGTTTCGAGTGCTGTTTCTTGCTTTAGTGGTTGCTTTTATTGTGTATCAATATATTTTACTTACAAAGGGAATCTTCATCAAAACATATGCGGCCCTTTGGCATCATCACAAAATGCTCTTGCTGGCTGGAGCTGCATTCATTACCTATACTTCTTTCATTTTTTACCTTGGTTACCGCACCGCTAAAAAACGGTAGAACTGCTCTAGGGGGCGAATAGCATCTATTCTTTGAGCAAACCTTATATGTATATCAGCATAGAGGGGGGAAGAAACGTGGACAAGCAGCGAGCAAAACAAATTGCTGATTCACCCGTTATGGCTAACGTTACGTATAACGATACGGCCGTTTATATTCAACATGTAAGCGAAGAAAATGATACGGTAAGAATTTATCCGCTAGGTCAGCCAGAAAATGAACAAAATGTTTCCGTGAGCCAATTAGTAGAGAATTAAGGTGGATAAATAGAGCTGGTTTTTCAGTTAAATAAAAGCCAGAGAGCTATGTTTTACTCTCTGGCTTTTATTTATTCTTCCCATTTCTTACTGCTGATCTTTTCAATAATTCCATGCAAATCATCGGGCTTATGAAACTCAATCGGAGACGCGCCTTTTTCAAACAGAATCGATTCCGCTTCAATTAAAGCCACGTAGCGTCCGTTCACTTTCGCTAAGTGAATATTTTCCCCGAAATCAGCTAACAGCCCTTTAATCTCTGTTTCGCCAAGCTTCATTTTTAACTCGGCATCAGGCGTATGCTCGACGATATGAGCAGCAGCTTCCATAACTTGATGCGTATCCAAACGTTCTTGAAGCTCACGCTTTTCACTTGTTGCCCACAGTTCCATGTCCGATTCAAACTGTTCAAGTTCTACGCTTTCTGCTTCAAACGTTTCGCTGACGTGTTCACGCACCATATCCATCACTTGTGTTTTCATAATCTCAGGCATCGGCTCGTTGTAGTCAATGAATTTTAAGAAGTCTTCAAAATAACGGGCGTGAGATGCTTGGTGGATGACAAGTTCACTTTCTTCGACCATTCCTTCTTCAGGCATGTAGGGGTATTGAATAGATTTCATGTTTTTAGTAGTAATTGCCATTTCTACGTGACGAATAAGGGTTGATTCATCTGAAATTGAAGCCACTTTTGGTTCGAAGTCACATTTTAAAATAAACACAAAAGCATGATCAAAATATTTTCTTGGAACAGCGGATACAACTAAAAATGCTCCTCCTCGAACGGCTGCAGTATCAAGGTATGCATTGATAAATTGTTCGCTATTTTCTTCAAATTCTTCTTTGGTTGTGGCAAAACGAGTGCGGTGAAATAAATTATAATTAGGGTTTGAGTCGAGAGCGTGTCCTGGTTCAACTATAAAATACCCGAGCTTTGTAGGCACTTGTTCTGCTTTGGGGTGTCGTTCTACTTTACGCTTTACAATTTTTTTAAATTCACCGTCTAAAAAATCTTTAATCGAACTTTCTTCATATTCTTCCGTATCAAGCGTTTGAAAATGCTTATATTGTTTAGAGGCCTGTTCTTCTTTTCCTTCTACTTGTATTACGTAAAATGATAAAAAATTAATTTTAAAATCCATAGCAGTCACCTTGTTTCTTTTTAGTCAGTTACTTCAGTATAAGAAAGAGTCCGGTAAGCGTCAATGCCTGTTAGCTTTAGGGGAAGAAGATCTATTTATACAATTGATCTGCTGAGGAATAGTGTATAAAGCAAAGAATAAGAGAGGCAGGGGGCCTCTCTTATTTATACTGCTCCAACCGTTCAAAAAAGGTTTTGACAAACTTATAAAAAATTTTATCAGAAGGTGCTAAATCACGATTTCGAGGAATAATCATCCCGACTGTACGCTGAAGCTGCGGCGTATGAATAGGAAGTTTAGTCGTAAAACGAGGAGTCGTTTCAGACACTGTGCTTTCAGGAAGAAGCGTGACGCCGATTCCTGCGGATACAAGACCTTTAATCGCATCTAAATCTTCTCCTTCAGATGAAATATTGGGCATGAATCCTGCTTGTTTGCAAGCGTCAAAGGCCATTTTATGTAAAATGAATCCTTTTGGAAATAGCACAAAATCTTCATTTCTTAAATCCCGCAGCCGAATGTTATCCCGTTCAGCGAGCGGATGATGAGAAGGAACAAGGGCTAAAAGATTTTCAGTGAATAAAATATGCCCTTCTATACTCTGGTCCTCTACAGGTACAGGGCCTAAAAAAGCGATATTAATATCTCTTTTTTTAACCGATTCAATTAAAAATTTATACGAACCTTGTCTAAGATGAAAAGCAACATTTGGGTGTTCTTCTTTAAAGGCTGATATAATAGTAGGAAGAAGGTGACTGGCAAGGCTTGTTGGAAATCCGATTTTAATCGTTCCTCTTTCAGGATCCAGGTATTCATCAATTTGTTCTTTCGCATAGTCAATAGCTTTCATAGCCGTCTCCGTATGCTCAAGAAAGACTTTTCCTATTGCTGTTAACTTGACATTTCTTCCTTCGCGTTTGAATAAACTAACACCTAGCTCAGACTCCAGATTCGCGATTTGACGGCTGATCGCTGATTGAGCTACATGCAGATATTCTGCCGCCTCAGATACGTGTTCTCTTTTTGCAACTTCCATAAAATAGCGTAATTGACGCAGTTCCATAGGCATCCTCCATCTATATATATCAAAATTAGATTAGTTTTATCTAAATTATATATTGTTTATATTGATTTGAAAACTTACAATGTAAACAGGTGATCTTAAAAAGATAAAGAAAACGAACGGGGGAGAAGAAGATGACATACAATCAAATGCCAAAAGCTCAAGGTCTCTACCGTCCTGAATTTGAGCACGATGCATGTGGAATCGGACTATACGCTCAATTGAAAGGCGTAGCGTCACATGATATCGTTAAAAAAGGACTAAATATGCTTTGCCAGCTTGACCATCGAGGCGGACAGGGAAGCGATCCGCTAACAGGAGATGGAGCTGGATTAATGGTACAAATTCCACACGCGTTCTTTAAAAAGACATGCGCTGAATTGAACTTGCCAGAAAAAGGTCGTTATGGAGTTGGAATGATCTTTTTCTCAAATAATGAAGACGAGCGTCGAGAAATCGAAGCTTATATTAATAAATTAATTGAAGAAGAGGGACAAACGTTACTAGGTTGGAGAACTGTACCTGTAAATGTCGGAAAAATCGGAAAAGTCGCAAAAGAAAGCTGTCCGTACGTACGACAAGTATTTATTGGGGCAAATGACAGTATTCAAGATGACTTAGCGTTTGAACGCAAGCTATATGTTATTCGTAAGCAAGCGGAAAATTGGGCGCAGGCGCGTCAAAACCGTTTTTATTTTACAAGTCTTTCAAGTAGAACAATTGTGTACAAAGGGTTATTAACGCCTGAGCAAGTTGATGCTTTTTATCTTGACCTACAAGATGAAGACTTTACTTCAGCGTTTGCTTTAGTGCATTCTCGCTTTAGCACAAACACGTTCCCAAGCTGGGAAAGAGCACATCCAAACCGTTATTTAATTCATAACGGTGAAATCAATACGCTTCGCGGTAATCAAAACTGGATGAGAGCACGTGAACAGCAGTTTGTTTCGGACGCATTCGGTAAGGATTTGCCGAAGGTTCTTCCAATTTTAGATGCTGAAGGAAGCGACTCATCCATGTTAGATAATGCGCTAGAGTTCTTTGTATTGGCCGGCCGCAAGCCAGCGCATGCAGCGATGATGCTTATTCCAGAGCCTTGGTCTGAGAATCCGCACATGTCAAAAGAAAAACGTGCTTTCTATGAGTATCATAGCGCATTAATGGAGCCATGGGATGGTCCGACTGCTATTTCGTTTACGGATGGAAAGCAAATCGGTGCTATTCTAGACCGTAACGGTTTACGTCCAGCTCGCTATTATGTTACAAAAGATGATTACATCATACTTTCATCAGAAGTAGGCGTCATTGATGTTGAAGATGAAAATGTATTATATAAAGATCGTTTAAGCCCAGGTAAAATGCTTCTAATCGATTTAGAGGAGGGCCGAATTATTTCAGACGAAGAAATTAAATCTGAAATGGCACAGGCTGAGCCTTATCAAGAGTGGTTAGATGAACAGCTGGTAACGTTGCCAGAAGTGCAAGAAGAAAAATCTGAATACTTCGATGATTTGGTCATTCGCCAGAAGTCATTTGGCTACACGTATGAAGATATTCATAAATATTTAGTTCCAGTTATTACAGAAGGAAAAGATCCGCTTGGTTCAATGGGGAACGATACTCCATTAGCCGTGTTGTCTGATCGTCCTCAATCGCTGTTCAATTACTTTAAGCAGCTATTTGCTCAAGTAACGAATCCACCGATTGATGCTATTCGTGAACAGTTGGTTACATCGACAATGACATTGCTTGGTGCAGAAGGGAATCTACTGCATCCAACCAAAGAAAACATTCATCGAATTCAGCTTGAGACGCCGGTTTTAACAAACGATCAAACTGATCAGCTGAAGTCTGCCATTCATCCAGATTTCAAAAGTGCCGTTATATCTGCTGTATTTACAAATGATTTAAAAGCAGATCTTGATCGCGTATTTGCTGAAGCTGAAGCGGCAATTAACGCAGGTGCTAGCATTCTTGTTCTGACAGACCGTGAAGCGGGAGCTCAATCCGTAGCTATTCCAGCTTTATTAGCGGTCAGCGGGCTGCACCAGCACCTAGTGCAAAAAGGAAACCGTACAAAGGCGAGCATTGTAGTGGAAACGGGAGAAGCGCGTGAAGTGCATCATTTTGCAGCGCTGATTGGTTACGGCGCAGACGCAATTAATCCATATCTTACTTTTGCAACATATCAAAATGAAATTAACGCAGGTACGTTGAACGTATCGTATGATTATGCTGTTGAGAAATATGTAAAAGCCGTTACTGAAGGTGTCGTAAAAGTAATGTCTAAAATGGGTATTTCAACGGTGCAAAGTTATCGGGGCGCACAAATTTTTGAAGCAGTTGGAATCAGTGCAGAGGTTATCGAGCAATATTTTACAGGTACTGCCTCGCAGCTTGGCGGTATCGGTTTAGATGTTATTGCAAAAGAAGCAAAAACGCGTCATGACAATGCTTATGTTGAAACAATTGAGCAAACGTTAGAATCAGGAAGTGACTTCCAGTGGAGACACACGGGCGAGCATCATGCGTTTAATCCAAAAACAATTCACACGCTGCAGTGGGCTTGCCGTAAGGGAGATTACAGCTTATTTAAAAAATTCTCTGAATCGGCTAATGAAGAACGCATCGGTTTCTTGCGCAATCTGTTCTCGTTTAATGGATCGCGTTCATCTATCTCCATTGATGAAGTAGAATCAGTTGATTCGATTGTAAAACGTTTTAAATCAGGTGCTATGTCGTTTGGATCTTTAAGTCAAGAAGCTCATGAAACATTAGCGATTGCGATGAACCGTTTAGGGGCACGCAGCAACAGTGGAGAAGGTGGCGAGCATCCTAGCCGCTACACTCTGGATGAGAATGGAGATAATCGCCGCAGTGCGATTAAACAAATCGCTTCTGGGCGTTTTGGGGTGAAAAGTCACTACCTTGTGAATGCAGATGAGCTTCAAATTAAAATGGCACAAGGTGCAAAACCTGGAGAAGGCGGTCAGCTTCCAGGAAACAAAGTATATCCATGGGTGGCAGATGTGCGTGGATCAACGCCAGGAGTAGGCTTAATTTCACCTCCTCCACACCACGATATTTATTCGATTGAAGATTTAGCGCAGCTTATTCATGACTTAAAAAATATAAACCGTGATGCACGAATCAGCGTCAAGCTCGTTTCAAAAGCAGGTGTAGGAACGATTGCTGCCGGAGTAGCAAAAGGAGTAGCGGATGTTATTGTCATTAGCGGTTACGACGGAGGTACGGGAGCATCTCCAAAAACAAGTATTAAACATACTGGACTACCGTGGGAACTTGGCTTATCAGAAGCTCATCAAACGCTTATGTTAAACGGTCTTCGTGAAAAAGTAGTGCTTGAAACAGACGGGAAATTAATGACGGGTAAAGATGTAGTCATGGCAGCACTTCTAGGAGCAGAAGAGTTTGGTTTTGCTACGGCGCCTTTAATTGTTTTAGGCTGTATCATGATGCGTGCGTGTCACTTAGATACATGCCCAGTTGGAGTGGCAACGCAAAATCCAGAGCTTCGTAAAAAGTTCCTGGGAGAAGCGGACCACATCGTTAACTATATGAAATTTGTTGCACAAGAAGTGCGCGAAATTATGGCTGAACTTGGATTTAAAACAGTGGATGAAATGGTTGGACGTACAGACGTATTAAGCGTTAGCGAACGTGCAAAAAATCACTGGAAGGCTCAGCACTTAGACTTAACAACTCTTTTATATCAAGCTGAAGGTGTACGTACCTTTAAAACACCTCAAAATCATAAAATTGACGAATCTCTTGATATGCAAAAGATTTTGCCTGCGGTACAGCAAGCAATCGAGCATAAGTATCAAGTCGAGTTAGAACTTCCAATTTCTAATATTAACCGTGTAGCTGGAACAATTGTGGGAAGTGAAGTTACAAAACGTTACGGTGAGAAAGGTTTGCCAGAAGATACGATTACTCTTCGATTCACTGGCTCTGCAGGACAAAGTTTTGGTGCGTTTGTTCCAAAAGGAATGTCTATGTATCTAACTGGAGATGCAAATGATTATATCGGAAAAGGTTTATCAGGAGGTAAAATCATTGTTGCTCCACCTAAGGAAACAACAGCTGTGTCAGGTGAGAATGTTATCGTCGGGAACGTTGCATTTTACGGTGCAACAAGCGGTGAAGCCTATGTTAGCGGGCTAGCAGGGGAACGTTTTGCAGTTCGTAACAGCGGTGTGAACGTAGTGGTTGAAGGAATTGGCGATCATGGCTGTGAATATATGACTGGCGGACGTGTTGTCGTATTAGGCGATGTAGGTAAAAACTTTGGTGCAGGAATGTCAGGCGGTATTGCTTACGTATTTGCTGATGATCAAGAAGCATTCAAAAACCTTTGTAATAAAGACATGATTGGGTTTGAGGGTTTAAAAGGCGAAGAAGCAGAAGAAGTAAAAGAGATGGTTTCAAATCATCTGAAATATACGAACAGTCATAAAGCAGCATTTGTCTTGGAAAATTGGGAACAATCACTTTCAAAATTTGTAAAAGTGATTCCGAATGATTATAAACGCATGATGAATCGCATTGAAGAGCAAAAAGCAGCTGGACTAACGGAAGAAGAAGCAGCTATGAGTGCGTTTGAGGAAAATGCAAAACAAGAAAAGAAAGCATCGGCAAAACAACAAGAAGCGGTAGCTCAGTAAGAAAGGGGAGAGTACGATGGGAAAACCAACAGGATTTATGGAAATCAAACGTGAAAAAGGGAAGGAACGTGACCCGTTAAAACGTTTAGGTGATTGGAAAGAGTATGCTGCTCCTTTATCTGATGAAGCGCTAAGCCGTCAAGGGGCACGATGTATGGATTGTGGCACACCTTTTTGCCACATGGGAATGGATATTAATGCTTTTACTTCTGGATGTCCAATCTATAACTTAATTCCAGAGTGGAATGATTTAGTTTATAAAGGACGCTGGAAAGAAGCTTTAGAGCGTTTAATAAAAACGAACAACTTCCCGGAGTTTACAGGACGAGTTTGTCCTGCTCCGTGTGAAGGTTCCTGTACGCTTGCTATTTCAGATCCAGCGGTTTCGATTAAGAATATCGAACGCGCTATTATTGATAAAGGCTTTGAGAATGGGTGGATTACTCCGCGTATTCCGGAGAAGAGAACAGGCAAAAAAATTGCTGTTATTGGCTCTGGGCCAGCAGGCTTAGCAAGCGCAGATCAGCTGAACCAAGCGGGTCATTCAGTAACGGTATATGAAAGAGCAGATCGTGCTGGCGGTTTATTAACATATGGAATCCCAAATATGAAGCTAGATAAAGAAGTAGTGGAAAGACGTGTTCGCTTATTGACGCAAGAAGGTATTGATTTTATAACGAATACGGAAGTTGGAAAAGACATTACTGCTGAAGAGTTAAAAGAACAATATGATGCTGTAATTTTGTGTACAGGAGCTCAGAAGCAAAGAGATCTAGTATTAGAAGGTCGTGAAGCAAAAGGAGTTCACTTTGCAATGGACTACTTAACAACTTCAACAAAAAGCCTTTTAGACTCTAACTTCAAAGATGGTCAATTTATTGATGCTGAAGGAAAAGACGTTATTGTTATTGGAGGCGGAGACACGGGAGCTGACTGTGTAGCTACTGCTCTTCGTCAAAAATGCCGCAGCGTTGTTCAGTTTGGTAAACATCCTCAGCTTCCTGCTGAGCGTACGGCAGATAATATGTGGCCTGAATATCCACATGTATTTAATCTTGAATATGCTTATGAAGAAGCACAGGCAAAATTTGGGGACGATCCACGTGAATACTCAATTCAAACGAAAAAAATCGTGGCAGATGAGCAAGGCAATCTAAAGGAACTTCATACAGTTCAAATGGAAAAAGTAAAAGGGGAAAATGGACAGTACATCTTTACCGAAATTCCAGGAACAGAAAAAGTATGGCCAGCTCAGCTTGTCTTTATTGCGATTGGGTTTGAAGGTCCAGAGCATCCGGTTCTATCAGCGTTTGGTGTTGAAACGAAAAATCGTCGCGTAGATGCAGCGTATGGAAATTACAAAACAAATGTTGAAGGTGTTTTTGCTGCTGGTGACGCTCGTCGTGGGCAAAGTTTAATCGTATGGGCTATTCATGAAGGTCGTGAAGTAGCTAAACAAGTTGATAGCCATCTAATGGGAGCAACTGTATTACCATAACAAAAAACCGTCACAATTGTGGCGGTTTTTTGTTTATCTAGGATTTGATACTTCATTTCCTCTACGTAAATTTTCAAATGAAACGGTTAAAATCGTGTTGGTAATTCGAACTTGTGAAGCGGGGGAAACGCTGTATAAGTTAAAAAGTTCAAATATCCAGGGGTCACGTTTTTTCAGCTGTCGCGCGGCTTTTTCGACGCGTTCGTTAATAGATCCGCTGTAACTGTTATAGTTATCATCAACAAATCTTACAATGGAACGAAATAAGTATTCTGTTAGTTTGCTATCCATCCCGCCTCGTTGAGCATCTCTGTAGATAGACTGATACTGGCGTTTTAAAATTTTCATCACTCTGTCTACATCGCGTGTAGATCTAACTTCCTCTTCCTCATGCAGGATATAAGAAAATAAGTCTTCATTGTATCTATAAGGTTCTAAATAATTTTCATTCGTAGTAGGAACCACTGGATGGTAATAGCGCGGCATATAGGGGTAAACCCATTGACTGTACATGAAACATTCACACCTTCCTCGTTCATTTCCCATTAGTTTATGCACTAGCGTGCTAGCTGCTGCATGTTTGTTTTAAATAAAATTTAGGAGTTTGATAATAGGACCACCCTCTAAATTCTTGATAAGTCGATACAAAATAAATGTAAATCGGCGTATTTAGCAAGTCTGGATAATGTTGAAAAAACGCTTGGTCTCCGTAAAACATTGCTTCTAAAGCAAGGGGGAGTTCACGACGGAAAATCTGATAACGAAGCTGTGCTTGCTCGCGGCTGAACTCGCCTCCGCTAACAAAAACTTCGCCTTGAATAACTGCCTGTCGATCTGTTACGTGAAGAGCAGCCAGTACTTCATCACGCATATTTTCATCTATCTCCTTGTTGTTATATGAGCATCCGATGCTTAAAAAAAGCTGACCGGTTGTATCAGAATGAGTAAGAGTATATTTTCTTCCGGAAACCGGATAGGAGGAAGTAGCAGGGGGAATAAGAGTCGTAGAAAGTTTTGAAGAATTAAACGAACTCATAGTCATTGACACTCCTTTTTTTGAATAAATTTCAATATTATACGGCGCTATGGGCTCAGTTGTGATAAATGTCTACTTTCTTTCTGTAAGAAAGGCGTTTTGGTGTACTTTTTGAGAAATGGATGGTAATATTTAACTAAAATTATGCGTGTACAGTCCCCAAGAGTGTCTTCAAAAGCAAATGTGAATGGAGGTTATCACTTGAATATCACAACGTTTGACGGTAGGTATGGAAACTGGCTAACGACTAAAAACCCTCTTCAATTTCAAGCAGCGACTGCCTATGGGAACATTGGGCTGGCTCCTATCTATTGGGGAACAAAAGAAGAAAAAAATGGATGGTATTACATGTATCAGCCTGAAGAAATAACGGGTGTTCAAGTAGAAGGTGAAGTTGATGGTGGTAAGTTTCTCATTCGAATTCCTGATGACTGGAATGGAAAGTTAGTTATGTCAGGAGTTCCAGCTACCAGGGATGAGAAATCAACGGATTTACTGTTCAGCGACTATGTGTTGGCAAAAGGGTTTGCGTTTGCTGCTTCTGATAAAGGAACTCAGGGAGAAGAAGTGCGAGATGATCCATTTGCTAAAGCAAAGAACGCTCTAGTCAAAGAAGAAGACTCCATTAGAAAATGGCATATTCAATACCGAGAAGTGACAAAAATAGCTCAGAGATTTTTGTTTGAAAATTATCGTCACAAACTTCAAAAAGAAGTGACAGAATATTTTGATATAAAAACGTATGCGTTAGGTATTTCTAACGGGGGTTATGTTGTTCGTTATGCTTTAGAAAACGATGGAAAAAATGGAGAGCCTCAGCTTTTTAATGGGGGTGTTGAATGGGAAGGGGTTATGTGGCGAGCTGATCACGATAACTTAATTACTTCCTTAACACCTGTTGTAAATTATGCCGAAGAAGCACTGTACACGGTAGGTGAATCGCAAAAAGAAGCTTTGCACCGTTTGTATCAGGCAGGGTTGCCAAAAGGATCTGAGTTTTTATGGCCATATCATGACCAGTATTATTGGTTTTTAACGCTTAATATATATAGAGATGAGTTTGACAGTCAAGCACCTGGAAGCATTCCATGGCAAAAATACTTGACGCTTTTTGAAAATGGAGTTAGAGATCGTTCGTTAGATTCTATTTTTGAAAAGTATGATTATCAAGAAAGACCCCAAAATGTAAAGCGAAGAGTTCGTGAAATTGAAAATACAGGTGATATTTCCGTTCCGTTGATAAGCATTACAGGGTCGTTAGATGCTCTTATTTTTCCGGATATTCATGCTTATCCTTATGAACAACTGGTAAAAGATTCTGGTAAGCAGCACCTTCATCGTCACTATGTAGTTGAAAATGGAAACCACATTGATAGCTTAGTATGGAATCATCAAATTGACCCAGATCGAAAGCTTCAACCTCTCCTGCCTTATGTGTATCAAGGATTTGAATTGCTATGTGATTGGGTGGAGAATTTTGAAGAACCTCCGAAAAATAAGAAAATAAGTGCGCCTCTCAAGGAAATGCATGTAAAGGATCTAAAAACAGAGGAAGACGTGCTGCCGTTGACTACAAAGAAAAGCATATCAACAGAAAAATAAATCGCCGAAAACCGTGCCGAAGGTGCGGTTTTTAATTTGGAAAAGCAACGTTTGAATAAAAACAGCTTTGGTGAATACAAAATATTATAGTACGATAAGAATGGAATATACGTTATTTGTTATTTATTTTCATCTATTTAAAATAAAAATAATAAAAACATTGAACAAAACCGAACTTTTGTGTTAGATTAATAACTATAATTCGTACATTTATTAAATGGCTACAGTTGAAAGGAGCAAAAAACATCATGACAGCGAAAGTAATTAAAGGAAAAGAAGTAGCGCAAGAACTGCGCGCCGCATTAAAAGAAGAGGTAGCTCAATTAAAAACAAAAGGTATCGTTCCTGGTTTAACCGTGATTTTAGTAGGAGAAAATCCTGCTTCGCAATCATATGTAAGAGCGAAAGCAAAGGCTTGTGAAGAAATCGGTGTTGCATCTGAAATTATCAAACGTGACGTAACGATTACTGAAGAAGAGCTTTTAAACGAAATCCATCACTTGAATGGAAATCCATCTGTTCATGGTATTCTTATTCAACTTCCATTACCAAAACATATTGATGAAAAGGCAGTATTAAATGCTGTATCTCCTAAAAAAGATGTAGATGGCTTCCACCCAGTAAGCGTAGGGAATATGGTTATTGGCGATGAGTGCTATTTACCATGTACACCACATGGTATCGTTGAGTTAATTAAACGTTCAGGTGAAGAAATTTCAGGTAAACATGCGGTAGTAATTGGACGAAGCAATATTGTTGGTAAACCAGTATCCATGCTGTTACTTCAAGAAAGTGCAACGGTAACAATTGCTCACTCTCGCACAAAAGATTTATCTGCTTTAACAAAACAAGCTGATATTCTTGTGTCAGCTGTAGGACAACCTAGACTTATCAAAGCAGATGATATTAAGCCGGGTGCCATTGTAATTGATGTAGGTAACACAATGGAAAATGGTAAACTCGTTGGTGATGTTGATTACGAAGCGGCTTTAGAAGTTGCAGGTTATATTACACCAGTACCAGGCGGAGTTGGTCCGATGACCATCACAATGTTATTAAAAAATACGGTAGACGCTGCTAAAACAATTAACAACGTAAAATAATAAGAAGTTAAAAAGAGGCTGAGACAAAGGTATTTTCGTTGAAGGAAGATCCGAACGAGTTTGATTCTTGATGGAGAATCAAACTCGTTCGGATTTTTTCATTGATAGAGTCAACATAGGTTTCATGTATGGAGGTGCTTCTAGCTGTTGATTGGAGGGCAAGGCGAAGATTTCCGCGGAAAGCGAAATCTTGCACGGAAATTAATAGCGGTATCAAAAGCGATCCATACTAGAGCATTTATCCAGTTTGTTCGTCTTTAGGTTGGAGTGATTTCGTTATGTCTGAATCTTTTTTTGCTTTAGTAATGGAATGAATACTAAAAGAATAGAATGTAACAACCTGTATACAAAGAGGAGGAAGCGATGGTTACGTTACCTGCAACCGTATATTCTCAACAAATGGTGAAGAAAAAGTTAAACGTTTATTATCCAGTTGTACATTTGACTAATCAAGCTGTTCAGCACAGCATGAACAGTAAAATTTTGCAGCGCACGAATGAATTAATTCGTCAGCAGGGATATGGAGAAAATCCGGATACAGAAGAAACGGGTTACTATGAGTTGAAAACAAACGAGCGAAATGTGCTCAGCTTAACACTTGTCAATTTTGCTTATTCCGGGGGAGCGCACGGATTGACCGTGGTCGTTCCGTTAACGTTTAATGTGCTGACTGGAAAAACGTATCAACTCAAAGATCTATTTAAAAAAGACAGTAATTACGTGAGCATTCTTTCTAAAATAGTAGGAGAGCAAATAAAAGAGCGCGATATTATGGTTCTTGGAGAATATAAAGGAATTAAACCAGATCAAGATTTTTATATCGCCGATAAATCACTTGTGCTCTTTTATCAGCTGTATGACCTGGCTCCTTACGTATATGGAATTCCTCACTTTCCCATTTCTATCTATACTATTCAAGATATTATTGAAGATGAAAGTCCACTTGGACAAATGTTTGGATAAAGTTATAAAAAATTGCGGTGCGGTCGTACGTATCTTTTTAATTCGGCCGCTAACTGCTGACGAAGCGAACGAACGCTAATTGCTTCAGCAATATCTTTTGCTACTGGAAATACCCCGACTTTAGTGATATGAACACGAAGATAACCCTCATACAAGCATCCTCGGTCCGCATGCTTGATTTTGGTGCGTACAACAGCTTCTATTTTATCGTTTTCATTGTGCAAAGGGTAAGAATCTGTAATATGAAAACGAAAAGAATATTCCTCCATCACCATCATCCTTTTTTCTATGATATGTACTAGCATACTATACAAATAGTGAATCAGAAAAAATAAATGTGTCAAAAAGACAAAGCGCAAAACAATCAAGGAAGCAGTTTCTTGCATGTAATGATCATTATTTGTGAACGATAACAGAAAAAGACAAAAAGCTGGAGTTGCGATGATAAAAATAGCATTCAAAGGATTACTTATTATTTTATCTTTATATATTCTGTATGTGGTTATAGCGGCGGTGGTTCTCTTTTATGTACCTTTAAAAACAGGAGAGGAAACGACCTCAATTAAACCGGGTAGCTTTTTTGGTCACAGTGAGTCTACGGACCGGGTGAGACTTCTCGAAGATGGATATGAGGCAGGAAGAGTTCGTATTCAAATGATTCAAGAAGCTGAGAAATCGATTGATATTGCATATTACTCAATAGGAAAAGGAGAGTCAACTGATTTAATTATGGCCGCTCTTTTTAAAGCAGCTGATCGAGGCGTCTATACTCGCGTTCTTTTAGATGGGATAGCTAACGGCTTACGAGGGAATCGAAGAGGCGTGCTCTACGCATTAGCTTCACATCCTAATATTGAAGTGAAGTATTATGAACCGTTTCAATTGTTTAAACCTTGGGCGTGGCAAAATCGTATGCATGACAAAATAATGATTGTAGACGGACAGCTAGGCATAATAGGGGGACGGAATATAGGGGACAAGTATTTGGCCAACAAGCCTCCTCCAGACTTCGTCTATGATCGTGATGTCTTTATTACAAACAGCAAACATAAACAAGATAGCGTCATCGTTCAAATGCAGAATTATATAAATGAATTATGGGCTCATCCTTACACTAAAAAAGCTTTTTATCATCTCACACAGTACCAGGTCGATCAGGGAAAGAGGATGAAAGCTTTGCTGCTGCAGCAATACGGTAAAGCTAAGCAAGTAGGAGAAACGTTTGCAACTCCTAAGATTAATTGGAATGCTTCCACCGTTTCTACAAAGTGTGTTTCTTTTATTCATAATCCAATTGAACGATTTAATAAAAGACCTTTTATGTGGAAAACGCTTATTAATCTGGCAGAAGGAGCTAACCGGTCTGTTCTTATTCAAAGCCCTTATGTTGTGCCAACTAATGCGATGAGCAAGTATACAGCCATAAAAAAGAAGCGAGACGTTCAATGGACGCTACTCACAAACTCAGTTACATCTACGCCCAATGTGTTAGCTTTTTCTGGGTATATAAGTATGCGGGATACGATTATGAAGACAGGTGTAAAGCTTTACGAATACCAAGGACCTTATTCGATCCATGCAAAATCCGTAATTTATGATCAAAGACTCAGTGCCGTAGGCTCTTTTAATTTAGATTCCCGTTCTACATTTTTAAATAATGAATCGATGGTCATTATCGATAGTCAAAAATTTGCAAAAGAATTAACGATGGCGATGGAAAACAAAATAGATAAAAGTATCCTTGTTGCCAACCATAAGCGATGGATTAAATCTCCCGACGTCCAAAGGAAAGAAGAACCTGTCATGAAGCGAACCTTCCTGTACGCCCTTGCAAAAGTAACAAGGTTTTTTAAGGAATTTATTTAAACAGTGGACAGTTTACACATCACGTAAATTATCCTCTTTTATTTATTGGGAAAAATCGGTAGTATAAACATAATAAATAAAAAGGGAGGAAGGTACGTGGAAGCCGCCGTTTTAATGAAACCAGATGCAGCTTATAAAAAGGCTTATATGAGCTTTTATCATGAATGGAAAGCAAGCGGAGAAAAAATGATTCCGTGGGTAATTGCTAAAGACCCTACTCACTTTGAAGAAATGATTCAAGAGTTAATAAATGCAGAAAAAGGTATTGGATTAAAAAAAGGATATGTACCCGATTCTACCTATTGGCTAATGCATAACGAAAGAGTAATAGGCGTAGTTAATATCCGTCATGAACTAAGTGAATTGCTTCGAAATAGCGGAGGGCATATAGGTTATGGTATTCGGCCAAGTGAAAGAAAAAAAGGGTATGCAAAGCTGCTATTAAAGTTATCTCTTCAGGAGATCAGAAAGCTAGGAGTTCAACGGGCATTAGTAGTGTGCGATGATTGGAACATCGCTTCTCGTCAAACTATTTTGGCAAACGGTGGTATACAAGACGAGGATTATATAGAAGAAAACGGAGCTGTTGTTCAGCGCTTTTGGATTCATACGGATAAAATAGTATAAAAAAGAGGTGAATTTTTAAATTCACCTCTTTTATGCTTAGTCATATTGTTTTAAAGCTAATTTCAGTCGCATATAGGTATACATAGCGTATGCCTGTCTTCCTTTCAAGCTGTATGGATTTGCTTTGGAGCAAAGACAGTTAAGAAATTGCTCATCACATGAGCGGCATGAACCGTAATCTTCATAGCATAAATCGTGGTATTTACAGCAGCAGTCTACATCATTTACTGGGCATCCTGGACCACTGCATCCGGGGCCGCACCATTTATAGCCGGGGAAAAGGCAGGGCGTGGCTTTCCTTTTGTTCGGAACAGACATAATCATACATCCTTTTCAATAGTCTCTTTACAGTAAATGCAAGAAACGGAAAAGAGACAGGGACAAACACCTTGCAGCAGCAGCCTAATTTTTTAGGGCTTTCTATTTAATCGATAAATGCGTCATTCATCCGCATTAATAGTTTGCCAAACAGCTCTTTTTCTTCACTGGACCATTTCTTCAACATACTATGATAGCGTTCAAGGCGCATTTGTTTATCACTTTGCAGCATTCGTTTTCCGCGTGCTGTGATATCAAATAGACTGACGCGTCCATCCGAAGGATCAGAGGAGCGGGAAATCAGCTGTTTATTTTCTAAAGCAGCAGCTTGTCTAGAAAGAGTTGAAATGTCGAGTTTAAATGCTTCAGCTAGTTCTTTTACACGAGCTGGTCCAAATTCATCTAACTGGCGTAATAATAAATACGCTGATCTTTCTAGGTTTCCTATTTTATTTTCGGAATTATCAAGATAGACGGCTCGTCTAATAAAGGTAGTAAGTTCATATTCAATCAATTCAATTGAATTCTTTTCTTGCATCATAATCGCTCCTTACAAAATCATTCATTGACAAAGAAATATATACTTGTATAATACAAATGTATATATAGTTGTATAGTACAAGTAAAAGTAGGTAAAGTAAAGTATGTTTATATAGTAAAATGTTAGACAACATGACAAAAGAAAGAGAGGAGGACAGCTGTTCTTTATCTATAGGACAGTGACCTATAATGAAAGTGATACGAATTATTCTACAAATTGCGATTCTTTATGCTTTTTCTATGATTGGCGAAGCTGTTCACCATATGCTGCACCTGCCTATTCCAGGAAGTATTATAGGCTTAATCTTAATGCTTATTTGCTTAATGTGCAAAATTGTTCCCATCAAAGTGATTGAAGACGGAGCGAGTTTCTTGTTATCTTTTTTACCGCTATTATTTATACCAGCTATGGCGGGTGTGATGAATTATCCTTCGCTTCTTTCAAGCAGCGGAGCGGTTTTGTTTTTAATTATTGTACTTAGTACGATTGTTACGATGGCCGCCGCAGGGATTGCCAGCCAACTTTTAGAAAAGAAAGCGAACAAACGAAAGGAGAAACAACAGTGCAAGAATTCTTTATCGCGGTCTTTATAATCGTAGCTACAGTTGCTTTGTACCTAGTCATGGCAAAAGTATATGTACGGTTCTCCTATCCAATTCTTATTCCAGTTTTAACTACAACCATATTCGTTATTCTTCTTTTGCTTACTTTTCATGTTTCCTATGATGAGTATATGATTGGAGGCAAATGGATTAATTCACTTCTAGGACCAGCCGTTGTCGCATTAGCGTATCCACTCTATAAACAGCGTGAGATGCTGGTGAAATACAGCGTTCCTATTATTGGAGGGGTATTTGTAGGGTTATTTGCAGGTATGATTAGCGGACTTGTGTTCGCTGAAGTATTCGGCATTGATCGAAGTCTGATTTTATCCATTATTCCTAAGTCCATTACTACTCCGGTTGCGATTCAAATTGCTACGGGATTAGGGGGCGTTCCATCCATGACCGTAGTATTTGTTATGATTGCAGGTTTTTCGGGAGTAATCCTTGGACCTTTACTTTTAAAGTGGATTCGTATTAAGAGTTCTTTAGGAAAAGGCATTGCCCTAGGCAGCGCTTCTCATGCCTTAGGAACTTCTAAAGCATTTGAATACGGTGAATTAACGGTATCGATGAGTTCAGTATCAATGACATTAAGCGCTGTACTAGGCTCGGTTTTTGGGCCTATTGTTGTCTGGTTATTCCAAGTGTAAGGTGAGGTAAAAGAAAGTGAATATAAAAAAACAATCTTGTTCCAATTGGAACAGGATTGTTTTTTTATACGAAAGCATAAGTTTTATCCGCAGCAAATTTTAAGTTGTACGCCTCTTTTTCTGGTACTATAATAAGAAGAAAGAAAATTCATAAAATAACCGCTTTTTTGTTATTTTTAGGAAGGCTAGTCAATTGTCGGATGGGTAAGAAGGCTTAGTCAAGGTTATATACGCAGTAAAAATAGCAAAAAAGAGGAGCTGAGCGTATTTTATGAAAGAGGAGCTCGTGTATATAGGAAAAAAGATTATTGAACATAAATACAACTTGTCAGAAAAATTAGCAGAACGTTTAGATGCTACACATCCTTTAAGTACAGAGGAATTAAAAGAAAAGAAAATTTTGAAGTGGCGAGTGTCCATTATGGAGTATTTTGGAAGAGTACTATTTGAAGAGCAAGAGGCTGTACTTAAACTTGTTAAAGAGTGGGCGCTTGCTACCGGTAAATATGCGGTAGAAAAAAATATTCCTTTAGAAAAAGCGCTAGGTACCTTGCCAATCTATCGCAGTGTTATTTGGGATGTATTTACAAGAGAACTAGAGGAGCATCAGTTTGCCGCAATTACTATGCTGCACGTCAGTGAGCGAATCGATCCGCTTTTAGATACGGTAACATGTATTTTTGGTCAAATTTACGATGAGCATAATCGATATATGATGAATTTAGCTTATACGTCATTAGAAGAACTTTCAGTTCCGCTTGTACCCGTTACCAAAGGCATCGCTATTATGCCGATTATTGGGGAAATTGATACTCATCGCTCGCAGGTTATTATGGAGACCTGCTTGAAAAAAGGGACAAGTCTTCAATTAGCTTATCTTATTTTGGATATTTCAGGTGTTGTAATTATCGATACAATGGTCGCAGACAATCTTTTCAAAATTCATCAAGCTCTTAAATTGGTAGGAGTGGAAGCTATTATAACGGGAATACGACCGGAAATTGCCCAAACGGTAGTGAAATTAGGAATTAATTTTAATCAAATTAAAACAGAAGCTAATTTAGAAGCAGCGCTTTTAAAAATTGGATTTAGACGTTCTGAAGAACATAGACCCACGCACCTGTCATCACGTCGCATAAAATGACAGACTATGAACATGCAGGGACACCAGAATTAGAAATGTATTTTATAAACGTAACTATTCCAATTCTTTTAAAACTCGCTGTGAAATACGAATTTCAGTGGATAGGAAGTAAGTGTATAGTAAAAAAGCGGATGTTAATCAACATCCGCTTTTTTACTTAATAAATGCGATATGCCATGGTAGCACAAAAGCATAAACGAGTAAGTATACCACTATTGAATAGATAAAAAACCAGCCGTTTAAATGCATATAGCCACTTTTAATCATTCCGTATTCTATGAGTAGTGAACCAGCGCAAAAGAGAAGTGATAAAACCCATTTATTTTTAGCTGTTAAGTAAGTCAAAAATAAAACGGAAAGGGAAGGTGGAATAAATGTATAGCTTAGAATATCTCCAAGTCCTGTAACTTTTGAATCTCCCAAATCAATCACGTTAAAAACACGTGTGATGATAACATCACAAAGCCATCCAACAAATCCAACTACGCTAAACGTGATATAAAAATCTCGCCAAGTTAGCTTTCGTTTAAATAAAAAAAAGGCAAGAATAAATAAACATAAACTAACGGTAATCGGAAACCACAAACCATGTGCAGATAAGTCTAAATGCTGAATTGCTTGCTCCAACATTGTTCACCTCAAAAGGAAGAGTTAGTGTTGAAGTTAGCCTATGTTATGGAAAGTATTTTATACATTTTCTACGCGTTGCGTGTATATTCTTCTCGCAAGATTGAATATAACTTTAAGTCTTGATGAGCTCCCTTAATAAACATGGCTTTTCGAATCGTTCCTTCATAAGACATACCGATTTTTTTCATCACTTTCTCAGATGCAGCGTTTTCAATAAAGCACCTCGCCTGAATGCGGACTAAATCCATTTCTTCAAATCCAAACGCAATTACTTTTTCAGCTGCTTCCGTAACAAATCCTTTATTCCAATATGCTTCAGAAATCGCATAGCCAATTTCCGCAATGCGATGGGTAGGGTTCCAAGTGACAAAGTCAATGGTGCCGATACATTTTTTCAAGGCTTTGATTTCCATAGCCCAAGGAGAAATGGATTGGTTGCTGTACTGTTTTAAAACGAAGGAAACAAACTCTTTTGTATCTTGAAGCTTTCGGTGCTTTTCCCAATTTACATATCTGCTTACCTTTTCATTTGAGGCATATTCAAACATGTCACGCACATCTTTTTTGGTAACTTTCCGCAAGCGGAGTCTTTCTGTTTCTAGTGTGGGTAAATTTCCGTATATATCTTTTACTTGAATCATAAAGTTGTCTCCTTTCTGAGCAAGAAGTGGATGAAGTGTTGATAATAATGTTTCATAGAAGCTGCAGCATTCCAAGAATACGCTTTCTATTTCATGTGCTTGATTCTTTAATTGTAAAATATTTCATTGGTGAGCGTAAGAGGTCAAATGGATTTTTAAAAAATAAAAATTATTTTTGCTGTTCATAATCAGTTCACAGATGCTTGTTAGACTAAAGTCAGAAATTACGAAGGAGTGAAATGAAACACATGAACAGTGAAGTGAAAGAAGAACGAACTTCAAATAAAAAAAGAATAGACTTATTTTTAGTTCCAATCGTTTTAATTGCAGCGTTTTTGAGCTTATTTAAAATTTGGACAGATGAATACGCCAACGCTTATTACACGGCAGCTGTCAAAAGTATGCTTCAAAGTTTTCATAATTTCTTTTACGCATCTTTTGATCCAGGAGGCTACGTAACGATTGATAAGCCGCCGGTTGTGTTTTGGATTCAGACAATTAGCGCCAAAATATTTGGATTTCACGGGTGGAGCGTCATTTTACCGCAAGCCTTAGCGGGCATCGGTTCAGTCCTTTTACTATACGTACTCATAAAACGTACGTTTGGCGTATGGGCTGGGAGGTTTGCTGCTCTTGCCATGGCCCTGACGCCAATCGTACCGGCGGTAAGCCGAACAAATAATATCGATAGTATGCTTGTATTTACATTATTATTAGCAACATGGATGTTGTTTCGTGCTGTGCGTACGGTTAAATTTGGCTGGGTGTTAGCGGCTTTTGCGATGATTGGTGTTGCATTTAACATGAAAATGCTTCAAGCATACATGGTTTTACCAGCATTTTATGTTTTCTATGTAGTGGCAACCAAAATCACGTGGAAAAAGAAAATTGCTTTCTTAACAACAGCAACTGCACTGATGCTTGCCGTTTCTGTCTCATGGGCAGTTGTAGTAGATTCAACTTCTGCTGATAAGCGACCTTATATGGGAAGCAGTCAAACAAATTCAGTTCTAGAGCTTGCTTTTGGATATAACGGTATCAATCGTTTAACTGGAAATACAAGCGTGACGGGAAGCAGTCATAAACAGCCTGCTCAAACTGAGCAGCAAACAGCAAGCAGTGAAACAAAACAAAATAGTAATTCAAGTGCTGATTCTTCACAAAGCTCAAATCAAAGAAAGAGCAGCTTTTCTCAAAAGATGCAGGCTCCAGGCGGAGGGAATCAAAACGGAATGTTTAACACGGGGAATCCTGGTCCCTTCCGACTATTCCAAAAAGGTTTATCAGATCAAATCAGCTGGTTATTACCATTTGTAATCTTTTCAATCGTGGGTTTATTTGCCGGAGTAAAATTTAAAGGGCCTTACACGGCAAAACAAAAAGAAAGTTTATTTTGGTTAGCGTGGCTGCTACCAGTAGCTGTCTTCTTTAGTATCGCAGGATTTTTCCATCAGTATTATTTAATTATGCTGGCACCTCCAATCGCTGCATTTGCCGGAGCGGGAGCAGTAGCTTTATGGAGCATGTACAAACAGCATAATGACTGGAAATCATGGCTGCTACCAGGTGGTATTTTAACGACAGCAGCACTTCAAGTATATATTATGTCTCCTTATGTCAGCTCAATCGGCGTAGCGCCAATTGCAGGTGTAGGAGCACTGGGCGTCATTTTAGCTCTTGTTTTAGCTATTCGTAAACAGCGTAAAAATTCGTTGACGAACTACCTAGGAGCCGCAGCGATGGTTGTCTTAATTGCGATGCCGGCGTACTGGGCGATGACACCAATTATTTATGGTGGAAATAGCATGCTTCCATCAGCAGGTCCTGATTCTTCAAGCGGTATGGGAGGACCTCCAAGCAAAGCTACAAATAGCAAACAGTCTGGCTTTAACGGCATGCAACCTCCAGGAAGCTCTAGCGGCAATTCATCATCGAACAATCAAATGCAGCCGCCAAGCGGTTCATCGAACGGCGGTCAAATGCCGGGCGGTTCGTCCAATAATGGTCAAATGCAGCCGCCAAGCGGTTCTTCAAACAGTGGTCAAATGCAAATGCCAGGCGGTTCATCCAATAATAGTCAAATGCCAAATAGCTTTTCAAGCAAATCATCATCTTCAAAACGAAAAAGTGGAGGGATGAACGCAGAAGTAAACCAAAAGCTACTAAACTATTTAACAAAAAATAATACAGGTGAAAAATATTTATTTGCCACAACGGATTCAACTTCAGCTGCGCCTTACATTATCAAAACGGGCAAGCCAGTAATGGCAATGGGTGGATTTAGCGGTTCAGATCCAATTTTAACGGTAAGTAAATTAAAAGCCATGATTAAAAAAGGTGAAGTGAAATATTTCTACTTGTCTGGAATGGGCAAGGGAGGTCAATCTGACGTTATCACGTGGATTAAAGAAAATAGTAAGGAGATTCCTTCTTCCAAGTGGCAGTCTACTTCATCAAGTGCTCAGCAAGGGCCATCTGGAAACGGAACACTATACGAAATAACGCTTAAATAAGGAGGGCATGAACATGAGTTCCATTGTTAAATATTCTATTGTTGTTCCTGTCTACAACGAAGAAGAAGTGATTCATGAAACCTACCGCCGTCTCACAGAAGTGATGCGTTCAACGAAAGAAGCTTACGAGCTTCTTTTCGTGAACGACGGCAGTAAAGATCGAACAGCAGAAATCATTAAAGAGTACAGTGAGCAAGACCCAGCGGTTGTTTTATTAGATTTTGCCCGTAACTTTGGTCATCAAATTGCTATTACAGCTGGTATGGATTATGCAAGAGGAGAGGCGGTCGTTGTGATTGATGCTGATTTGCAAGATCCGCCCGAATTGATTTTAGAGATGATTGAAAAATGGAAGCAAGGGTTTGACGTTGTATATGCTAAGCGTACAAAGCGAAAAGGAGAAACATACTTTAAAAAACAAACGGCTGCTATGTTTTATCGCTTCTTACGTGCGATGACCGATATTGATATTCCGCTTGATACAGGGGATTTCCGTTTGCTAGATCGCAAAGTGTGCAATCAAATGAATAGCATTCAAGAAAAAAATCGCTTTGTTCGCGGATTAGTAAGCTGGGTTGGCTTTAAGCAAATAGCAGTAGAATATGAGCGAGACGAGCGTTTGGCCGGGGAGTCGAAATACCCTTTGAAAAAGATGCTGAAGCTTTCAATGGATGGCATTACATCTTTTTCCTATAAACCGCTAAAGCTAGCTAGCTATGCTGGTGTAACTCTATCTGGTATCGGTTTTATTTATCTTTTAGTGGTGATGTATTTGAAGTTATTTACAGACAGCACCATCACCGGGTGGTCGTCATTAATTGTCATTCAGCTATTCTTTAGCGGCATCATTTTAATTATTCTTGGGATGATTGGAGAATATATTGGCCGCATCTACGATGAAACAAAAAATCGTCCACTCTATATCGTCCGTGAAAAGTATCAGCTTGAAACACGCGAGGAAGTATCACTTCGTGACTAACAAATGGATATCTTTTATTAAATTTGCGTTAGTAGGAGTTGTAAATACACTGATTGATTTTGTAGTATACGCACTTTTAACAACAATCGGTGTTAACTACATACTAGCGCAGTGGATTTCATACAGTGTGGGCATTTTAAACAGTTATGTCATGAATCGCAAATGGACGTTTGAGAGAAAAGAAAAAAGCAGTAAGCGTGAAGTGATTTCATTTGTGATCGTAAATTTGATCACTTTATCCCTAACATCATTTCTGTTGACTGTTCTATATAATAAATGGGGTATACCGCTGCTAATCAGTAAACTTTTAATTACAATCGCAAGTGTCAGTATCAACTTTATTGGTACTAAATTATTTGTATTTACTACTAAAAAAGAAAGAGGGATTCATATATGACGATAAAAAAAGCAGTTATTCCAGTAGGCGGTTTAGGAACTCGATTTTTGCCAGCGACAAAAGCGCAGCCGAAAGAAATGCTGCCAATTGTCGATAAGCCTGCTGTACAATATATTGTAGAAGAAGCTGTGAAATCAGGCATTGAAAGTATTATTTTTATTACAGGACGAAACAAAAAATCAATTGAAGACCATTTTGATAAATCAATTGAGTTAGAGCAAATGCTTGAAGAAAAACACAAGTTTGACATGTTAAAAGAAGTACAAACGATCTCATCAATGGCCAGCATTCACTATATTCGTCAAAAAGAGCCGTTAGGACTCGGTCATGCTATTCTTTGTGCCGAGCAGTTTATTGGAGATGAGCCGTTTGCCGTTCTTC
Source organism: Priestia sp. MDV22-iso46 (assembly GCF_058629175.1). NCBI lineage: Bacteria > Bacillati > Bacillota > Bacilli > Caryophanales > Bacillaceae > Priestia > Priestia sp. MDV22-iso46. The sequence goes on along the minus strand of NZ_JBZVWT010000001.1, from coordinate 871,157 downwards.
TTGGAGATGATATTATGACTTCTGAAGAACCTGCGCTCAAACAGATGATCCAAGCGTATGAAACGACTAATCAATCAGTTATCGGAGTTCAAAAAGTGGATGTTGAAGAGGTATCGAAATACGGAATCATTCAGCCAAAAAATAAATCCGGCAGCCTTCATGAAGTGAGTGACTTGATCGAAAAACCATCGATAGAACAAGCTCCGTCAACTATTGCCGTTATGGGCCGCTACATTTTAAACCCTTCTATTTTTTCTTATCTAAAAACCATTGAAAGAGGGGTAGGAAATGAATTACAATTAACAGATGCACTGCGTGTAGTATGTGAAAAAGAGCGGCTGTTTGCTCTTGAACTGGAAGGACAGCGCTTTGACATTGGAGATAAGATAGGCTATATGAAAGCAATGGTAGAAGTGGCGTTAAAGCGTAAAGATTTACGTCAAACGTTTTTATCGTATTTGGAAGGAATTGTAGAAAAAGAACGAGCAAACAACTTCAGCTAATAAGAGTTAATCAGTTTGTTCATATTCAGTTCATATTTGAAGTATAAAATCATTGTATGATCTTATGTGGCTCTCTGTTTACGATAAACAGAGAGCTTACTGTGCGTAAAAGCTGGACAAACTTAGGAATAGGGAGAGACATGTATGATTCAAATATTAGTTGCAGATGATGATCAACATATTCGAGAGCTGATATCATTATATTTAGAAAATCAAGGATTTAAAATTATAAAAGCAGCAGATGGTGAAGAAGCGTGGGCGAAAATGGAAGAGTTTCGAATTGATCTAGCGGTCGTTGATATCATGATGCCATTTAAAGACGGATGGGAACTAACAAAGGAAATTAAGGAGTATTTTGATATACCGGTTTTAATGGTAACAGCTAGAGGCGAATCGCATGATAAGCTAAAAGGATTTGATATCGGAACAGACGACTATGTCGTGAAACCTTTTGATCCTCAGGAAATGGTTGCTCGTGTAAAGGCTCTTTTACGCAGGTATCGAGTAGAAGCTAACAATGTAATCTATATGGGGAATATAAAACTAGACCGTACCAAATTAGAGATGAGTGCAGGAGAAACAAGCGAACAGCTGCCGTTAAAAGAGTTTGAATTACTGTTCACGTTAGTTAGTTCTCCAGGAAAGATTTTTACTCGTGATCAGCTTATTCAATTAATTTGGGGATATGATTATGAAGGCGATGAGCGCACGGTAGACGTTCACATAAAACGTCTGCGAGAGAGGCTTAATCATATGAAAAACGTCGGTATGGAAATCAAAACAATTCGCGGACTAGGCTATAGAGCAGAAGGGTGTTAACGTGAAATCAATTTATGTAAAGCTGGTTCTGTCGTTCATCATTACAATTTTATTGAGCGTTGTGATTACCGTTGTCGTCACGACATTTCTTAGCAAGCAGAAGCTCGAAATGCGATTAGGTCAGGATATGGTGAAGATGGGAGAAGATTTTATCGATTTGTACGGAGCAGAAGACTCCGACAAAGCTGCAAGGTTTTTATCTAATTCATCATTCATTCATTTTTCGTTTATTATTATTGATGATCAGCATGAAGAAAAAGTATTAGGACAGCCAGGACCGCCTATTCCAATTACACCGCAAGAAGTAGATCAAGTATTAGACGGGAAGCGTTATTCTAATTTAAACGAGGAAAAAGGTAATCGTCCACAGCCAAACGTAGTGGGTCTTCCTTTTAAAGAAAATGGACGGTCGTATGCTCTATTTATTCAGTCACATCCACAGCGGCAATTTTCAGTTATTCAAGATGTTCAAAATATCCAGCTTATTACAATTTTATTAGTAGGTATTGTATTATTTGCATATGTTTCAACGATTATTATTAAACCGATTAAGCGTCTCAGTACAGCGATGAAAGTTGTCGGACAAGGCGAATACAATGTGCAAGTCGAGCACGCGACAAATGATGAAATTGGTTTGTTAACTAAAAACTTTAATCAAATGACTAAAGAATTAAACAAAATAGAGACGATGAGGCAAGAGTTCATTGCTAGCGTTTCGCATGAGATTCAATCACCGCTGACCTCTATTCGTGGTTTTTCAGCGGCACTTAAAGATGATATCGTCAGTGAAGATAAAAAGATACAATATTTAACGATTATTGAAAAAGAAAGTACAAGACTTTCTCAGCTTAGTTCCAATTTGCTAAAGCTTGCTTCTCTAGACTCTGAACATCAAACGCTAACGCTGCAGCAATACCGGTTAGATGAACAAATCAGGCATGTGGTCATGGCTTTAGAACCTCAGTGGACAAAAAAGAACATAGAAATTGACCTTGATTTATCCAATGTTCAAATGGAAGCAGATAAAGATTTGTTGGAGCAAGTTTGGCTGAATTTAGTAACAAATGCTATTAAATATACGCCTGAAAATGGATTGGTGAAAATATCCATTCATCAAAAAAACGAAGAGATAGACGTGAAAATAAAGGATAATGGAATTGGTATTGCCGAAGAAGATCAAAAATATATTTTTGAAAGCTTTTATAAAGTAGATAAATCCAGAACGTTAAAAGGAAGCGGCCTCGGTCTAGCCATTACAAAAAAAATTGTTCGGCTGCATGAGGGCGCAATACGTGTTGAAAGCAAAAAAGAACAAGGAAGCATTTTTACGGTAACCCTGCCTATCCAAAAAAATAGGACTAAAAAAGACTCGTCTGTGTAAGTTCATGCAGATGAGTCTTTTTTATTAGGTCAAAGATATAAAAAAATTTAATAATATCTATTTATTTTTTTAATCCCTACTTGACATATAGGTAAAGTGTAAATAATATAGATAGTATAAATCTTTTGAAAAAATTGGGATGCTAAAGAAGCTGATCGGTCAACCGAAGGCTCATACTTGTTCGCTACTAGTGTGGGCCTTTTCTGTACATTGGTTGTGGTCATTAAAATCTCAATCTTCAACTGAACATATGGGGAGGATTACCATGTATTTATCTTCTGCACATTATACAAGTACTTATAGATGTTGTTCGCTTTGTTTATTCAACTGCAACTAAAATATAAATTTATCTATGAATAGGAGAATGATAAAATGGCTTCAATTACACAAGAAAAATTAGATTATATTGTTAAATTACTAACTGAAATCAACTATGGATCTGTACTAATTACTCTTCACGACGGACAAATTACTCAAGTGGACAGCACGGAAAAAAACCGCTTTTTAGCTAAAAGCAAAGTAGCAAGCCACAAATAAGCCTATTTAAATACGTATTTAGAGAAACTGAAGGGACAGCCTAGCTAGCGAATGCTTGACGGCGGGGCAAGCAAGTACTTTATTAAATATAGAAAACGTGCGTATTCGAAGAAAAATTGACTTTCTTTCCGGTCAAAGATTTAGAATTTTTTGAATTAAAATTATAGGTTGTACGAGTATGACGATGAGAAGTGTAAAGCTGCTAAAGCAGCAGCTTTATACTTTTTAAAATTATGAAAATCTGACAGTTTCATTCCTGTGCTGACCGGATTACCGAAGGCTTCTGACCTGTGTTAGAAGTCTTTTTTTTATTCTTAAATTAATATAATAGGAGGAGAAAAGATGGAAAATTTATTACGAGCAGCGGTGCGGCAAAGAAAACAATACCTCATTGAAGAGTTACTGAAAAAAGGGATTTACAAAAAAGAAAACCATCATCTTTTTGAACTCACACTCTCTGACTTAGAAAAAGAGTATCAGGCACGCAGTAAATAAGGAAAACACGTAAAAAGAACTAAAATAAGTGTAAAAAAGATTAAAAACCTAGTTGACTAATAGGTAAAGTGTGTTTATTATAAAAACAAGAATAAATTGTCTTTTCAGAAAGTATCTTCTTTTTATTCTTACGAATAAATTTAATAAGAATAATTTAAGAGCATATACGCTGATCAGACTAACTGAAGGCTGCTTCTCTTTTCAAAGAGATAGCAGCCTTTTTGTATTTTTTTATAAAAAGGGGAGTAAAACATGAAGAAAAAAGCAGTTCAGTTTTTAATGGTGCTAACAGCATTGCTCGTCGTGCTAGCAGGTTGCGGCAATGGGAAATCTACTGAAACAGCAGGGAAAGATAGTTCTGTGAGTAAAAACGATTCAAAAAAATCAGTAGAGCTTTTAAACGTTTCATATGATCCTACACGTGAGCTTTATCAGGAGTTCAATAAGAGCTTTGCATCTTATTGGAAAGATAAAACAGGGCAAGACGTTACTATCAAGCAATCACACGGTGGCTCTGGTAAGCAAGGCCGAGCAGTTATTGACGGTTTGGAAGCGGATGTAGTAACGCTGGCGCTTGCTTACGATATTGATGAAATCGCTCAAACTCGCCAATTATTAAACAAAGACTGGGAAAAAGAATTGGCTCATAATTCTACACCATACACATCAACAATTGTTTTTTTAGTTCGTAAAGGAAATCCAAAGGGAATTAAAGATTGGGATGATTTAACGAAAAAAGGTACATCCGTTATTACGCCAAATCCAAAAACTTCTGGAGGCGCACGCTGGAATTATTTAGCAGCTTGGGCATACGCGAAGAATAAATATAACGGAGATAACAAAAAGATTGAAGACTTCATGAGTAAACTTTATGGAAATGTCGAAGTGTTAGACTCAGGCGCACGCGGAGCGACAACTACGTTTGTAGAACGGGGCATTGGAGACGTGTTAATTGCATGGGAAAATGAAGCTTACTTATCGTTAAATGAGCTAGGAAAAGATAAATTTGAAATTGTAACACCGTCATTGAGTATTTTAGCAGAACCGCCTGTTGCTGTAGTAGATAAAGTAGCTGATAAGAAAGGCACAACAAAGGTAGCAAAAGCATACTTGAAATATCTATATACAGAAAAAGGTCAGGAAATCGCAGCGGAAAACTACTATCGTCCTCGAAATGAAAAAGTATTAGAGAAACACAAAGATCAATTTCCTTCTCTTAACCTAGTCACCATCAAAGATTTTGGCGGCTGGAAAAAAGCTCAAGAAACTCATTTTAACGATGGAGGAACATTCGATCAGATTTATCAGCCAAAGTAATATGATGCATTAAAAAAAGTAAATGAGGAAGATACGAATGGTAATTCGTATCTTCTGTGTACATGTATCTTGAAAGCAGAGAGAGGTGTAAGACGTGAGCGTGTTACAACGACAGAAGAAAAAGAAAAGCATCTTACCTGGATTTGGGCTTTCTTTAGGTTTTACGATGTTTTATGCAAGTATCCTTGTGCTTTTTCCGTTAGCTATGATTTTTTTAAATACGGCATCTATGGGATGGAGCGACTTTATTAAAACTGTTACAGACTCTAGAGTAGTAGCATCATATAAATTAAGTTTTGGAGCAGCATTTGCAGCAGGCATTATTAATGTTATTTTTGGAACCATTATTGCATGGGTATTAGTGAGATATCATTTTCCTGGAAAGAGGTTTATTGATGGACTTGTAGATTTGCCGTTTGCTTTACCAACGGCTGTTGCCGGCATTGCCTTGACCACTCTTTACGTCCCAAAAGGATGGATTGGTCAATTATTTACGTTTAAAATCGCATTTACGCCTATCGGAATTATTATCGCTCTGACGTTTATTGGTCTGCCGTTTGTTGTCCGAATGGTGCAGCCAGTATTGCAAAACTTTAATGCAGAGATTGAAGAAGCATCTGCTAGTTTAGGAGCCAGCCGAATGCAAACGTTCAGAAAAGTTATTTTTCCAGAGCTGGTGCCTGCTATTTTAACAGGCTTTTCTCTTTCATTCGCAAGAGCGCTTGGAGAATACGGGTCAGTTGTTTTTATTGCTGGAAATATGCCGATGAAAACTGAAATTACGCCGCTTATTATTATGACAAAACTCGAGCAGTACGATTATGCGGGCGCTACTGCTATTGCATCAGTCATGCTCGTTGTATCATTTTTTCTGTTATTACTTATTAATATTATTCAATGGTGGACAAATCGTAAATTTGTACATAGTTAAGGAGGGATGGCATTGGCAGGACATGTTCCAATGCAGCATGCAAAAACGAATGTGGAACTTAATCATTCTAGTTTAAAAGAGCCCAAAGTCGTCCGATGGCTGCTTACATTTATTGCGCTGGCTTTTTTAGCTCTATTCTTAGTGCTTCCGCTCATCACCATTTTTATGACAGCTTTTCAAAAAGGGTGGGAAACGTATCTAGCTGCGATTACGAATCCGGATGCTTTGGCTGCTATTAAACTAACGTTAATCGTTGTGCTTATTACCGTTCCTTTAAATGCCGTTTTTGGCGTAGTAGCTGCATGGTTAATTACGAAGTTTGATTTTAAAGGGAAAAATCTTTTAATTACGCTTATTGATTTACCGTTTGCCGTTTCGCCTGTTATTGCTGGATTGGTTTTTATTTTATTATTTGGTGCACAAGGGTTATTCGGAGAATGGCTGTTTAATCAAGATATTAAAATTGTATTTGCTATTCCCGGTATTATTTTAGCTACGCTTTTTGTAACGCTGCCGTTTGTTGCTAAAGAATTAATTCCACTTATGCAAGCTCAAGGATCAGCAGAAGAAGAAGCATCGTTAACGTTAGGAGCCAGCGGTTTCAAAACTTTTTTTCTAGTGACGTTACCTAATATTAAATGGGGCTTATTATATGGCATTATTTTATGTAATGCGCGGGCGATTGGGGAGTTTGGAGCTGTTTCCGTTGTGTCTGGGCACATTCGAGGAATGACAAATACGATGCCTCTTCATATTGAAATTCTCTACAATGAATATCAATTTGCAGCCGCATTTGCGGTAGCTTCTTTAATGTCAGTTTTAGCTATTTTTACCTTAATTGTGAAAAACATTATCGAGTGGAAAGCCAAGCATATTTAAATAGGAAGGAGCTTATGAGATGAGTATCCATATTAAGCACGTATCAAAGAACTTTGGTGATTTTAAAGCGCTGGATTCTATTAACATTGATATTCAAACGGGTGAATTAGTAGCTTTACTCGGTCCGTCCGGTTCTGGAAAAACATCTTTGCTTCGCATCATTGCCGGTCTTGAACACCTTGATCAAGGAGCTATTTTATTTGATGGAAAGGAAATTACGCACGTAAATCCAAAGGAGCGGAATGTAGGGTTTGTTTTTCAACACTATGCTTTGTTCAGACATATGACTGTATTTGATAACGTTGCGTATGGTTTAAAAGTACGACCTAAAAAAACAAGACCTTCTAAAGCGGACATTAACAAGAAAGTAGCCGAGCTGCTGCAGCTTGTGAAACTAGAGCCGCTTGCAAATCGCTATCCCTCTCAATTATCCGGCGGACAGCGGCAGCGAGTGGCGCTTGCTCGAGCGTTAGCAGTGGAACCTAAAGTACTGCTATTAGACGAACCTTTTGGAGCTTTGGATGCAAAAGTTCGCAAAGATTTGCGCAGGTGGCTGCGTAAATTGCATAATGACTTTCATATTACGAGTATATTCGTTACGCATGATCAAGAAGAAGCTTTAGATGTGGCCGATCGTATTGTTGTGATGAACAACGGAAAAATTGAGCAGATTGGAAGTCCTGAGGAAGTATATGATCATCCTAACAGTCCGTTTGTGTACGATTTTTTAGGGAACGTCAATTTATTCAAGGGCCGCATTCATAAAGGTAGACTAAAACAAGGAAGCTTTGAAATGGATGTTCCAGAATTTAGCGGAAGAAATGAAGAAGCAGCTGTTGGTTATGTGCGACCTCATGATATTCACCTTGAAAAGGTAAACACAAGCGCAGATGCCGTTTCTGCAACCGTTAGCCATATTCATGTGATAGGACCTATCGTGCAAATTGAATTAAAAAGAGAAGATGCAGAAGAATTTTTAGAAGCTGAATTAAGCAAAGAGCATTATAAAACACTCAGCCTTCAAGTCGGAGATCAGGTGTATGTAAAGCCTAAGCAGCTAAAAGTATTTATTCCAGAAGATTATTCTATTTGATAAAAAGCGTAAAGGGTATGCCTTTGCGCTTTTTATCTAACAATAAATTAGTACCAGATATTAAAGGTAGATGTTATAATTAAGTATCAACTGATTTGAGGTGGAGAAATGATACAATCAAAAGCTAGAATCACGGGAATGGGGATATATACACCAAAACAAAAATTAACGAATGACCATTTAAAAGAAATGGTTGATACAAGTGACGAATGGATTGTACAGCGTACGGGAATGAAAGAACGACGAATTGCAGGAGAAGGTGAATACACGTCCACGCTTGCCATTCAAGCCGTTGAAAATTTGCTTAACCGATATGATGTAAAAATAGAAGATGTAGATGCAATTATTGTTTCGACAACAACGCCTGATCACTTTTTTCCTAGCGTAGCATGTCAGGTTCAAGATTACTTTCATATTGATCAAGCTGCTGCATTTGATTTAAGTGCCGCATGCGCCGGTTTTACATATGGACTTCATGTGGCGAACGGCTTAGTGACGTCGGGATTGCATAAAAAGATTTTAGTTATTGGTGCCGAAGTAATGTCGAGAATTACAGATTATACGGACCGTGCAACATGCGTGCTGTTCGGTGACGGAGCAGGAGCGATGCTTGTAGAATACGACGAGCATAACCCAAGTTTCTTAGGATGTCACTACGGAACGGACGGGAGCGGAGGGGGAAATTTATATCGTTCTAATTTATCTAATACTCTTTCAGGAAAAGAAATTAACTCGAGTGGAAATTTAGTTCAAAATGGACGTGAAGTATATCGCTTTGCTGTACGAACGATTCCAAAAGGAGTAGAAGCATTATTAAAGGATACTTCCATTTCTCTTTCTGATGTAAATTGGTTTATTCCGCACAGTGCAAACCTTCGAATGATCGAAGCAATTTGTGCTAAAACAGATGTTTCAATGGATAAAACGTTAACGAGTGTGCAATACTGCGGAAATACATCTTCAGCTTCTATTCCGCTTGCTTTAAACGAAGGAATAATGACAGGAAAAGTACAGGATAATGACCTCCTTATTCTCTATGGGTTTGGAGGAGGATTAACGCACTGCGGTCTGTTAATCAAATGGACGTGTAAAGAAAAAAGCTAAAAGGCGTCGCCTTTTAGCTTTTTTCTTTTTCATTACAGAGCTTTTTATTGTCGTTATAAGAAAGTTTTTTCTTTTTATAACAGCAGGTTTACTGTATTTTCAGCGCAAACATATATAATAGAAAAAACCCGCTTTTTTATAGCGGGTTTTCAGCTGGCTTTTGGAATGGTAAAACCTACTCCAAAGACGTCGCGCACATCGTGGACGACCACAAAAGCCTGTTCGTCAACTTTATGAATAATGCGCTTCAACTCCAGAAGTTCTTGTTTGTTCACAACGACGTACAATACGTCTTTTGCTTCTTTTGTATAGCTTCCATGAGCAGAAAAGACGGTGACTCCGCGCTCCATCTTTTTATTGACTTGTTCGGCTACTTCAGCTGAACGGTGTGAAATAATGGTGATTGCTTTGCGAGGGTTGAGTCCTTCAATGATATAATCAAGCACCTTTGTTCCGATGTAAAGAGAAATAACCGTATACATCGTCTTTTCTCCACCGATAACAAAATAAGCGCTTGCTACAACTAATAAGTCAATTGCCAGCATCGTTTTGCTAATATTCCAGTCTAGATATTGATTAGCTAAACGGGCAATAACTGCAGAGCCTCCGGAAGTTCCGCCTCCTCTAAACACAAGTCCAAGTCCTACACCAGCTAAAATACCAGCAAAAATAGCCCCCAGTAACGTATCGTCAAGAGGATTTCCCAGTCCTTCAGTTATATGTAGGAATAGAGACGTGAAAATAATACATATAATTGTGTAAGCAATAACACGTTTGTGAAGCAGTTTGTATCCGATCAGTACCAGCAAACCGTTTAATATAAAGTTTGTGATACCGGGAGACCAGCCTAATACATAATAGGTAATCATTGTTACACCGGTTACACCGCCTTCAGCTAATTCATTTGGAATGGCAAAGTAATTAATGGCCAGTGCAAAAATGAGGCTCCCTAGAATAATGAGGATAATTTCTTTTATTTTATTAATCATGAACGTTACCTCCAATCATCAAAAACTCCGAAAACACAGTCATGACAATGTATTATACCAACTCTAGAGACCGAATTAAAGATGGGATATTATTATTTTTTTAAAAATCAGTTTCTGCTATTAACATAAAATCTTTTGACAGTTTTTATGGAGTATGAAAAAATGAATTGTTTGCTTTTATTTTGATTAAAAAGTTTTGCAATGAGAATGTTCGTTCGGTAAAATAGAAGCAAGAGTCAAGGGGGAGAATGAACGTGTATCAAGATGAACTAAAACAGTATGCAAAGTTAGTAATGCCCGAGCATTTAGAGAAAATGAAGAAAATGTACAGTCCCGAGGCGCATAAGCAGTCTTTAGGGTTGAAAAAAGAAAAGATTGAGCATATTGAAAATGTCATTATGAACAGTTACTCGGAGCATCATCCAGTAACGCTTCACGTCTATGAAGCAGGACATATTCAAAGGTATGAACGAGTGACGATTGATAAAGTCTCACTGCAGTCGAATACGCTGATGGTTACAGGCCCTTGTTATACATATTCGATTCGAGCGGATGCAGTAATTGAAGCAGATGTATGGAAAGATGAAAGCTACTCTAGCTAAGAGTAGCTTTTTTGTTCGTTTTGTATCTTTTTTTTTACGCATGCATACAATACATAAAAGCATATTCTGCGAGTAGTAACTTCTAGCTACTAGGAAATTTTAATTAAAGAAGGGATTATTGTATGCAAAATGAAAAAACTCAAGTAAGAGAAATCGAATTAACGCAGTTCATTAAAAAAAGACTCGTTCGTTTTATCTCAAGTTTAGCTATTTCTTCTGCCCTTGCTTCCATATTATATATGCTTCTGTTTTTATTTAAATGATGGGTCACTTTGAGTTGTCCAAAAAGGTGGACAACTTTTTTTGTGTGTAGGCTTTTATGAAATCAGGATAAGCTATACTCGATTCAGTCAGAAAAATTCAATCGGTCAAGAAATAGTCAAAAACAGTCATAGCTAATTGAGTAGAAGAAAACCTTTACATATAATGAGAAAAGTAGACAAATTCTTGAATTACCAGCATATTTCCTTTTGTGCGAACTATTATTAAACCAAATACAAATCTAATTGTTCGTTCAAAAAACTTTATTTTGTAATTAAAAAAATGAATGTTTTTGATTTTTTATGATTGATTTTGAATGTAAACCGTGATAAAGTAAGTACATGAAATAAATGAAAACGCTTTTTTGAAAAAGGAGCTAGAACATGTTAACGCCGGAGAGACATCAACTAATCTTAAAACTTTTAAAAGAGAAAGAACTTGTAAAAGTGCAAGAGTTTATCGAAGTTACAGGCGCTTCGGAATCCACCATTAGAAGAGACTTAAGTCAACTAGAAGAAGAGCAAATGCTCAAACGTGTTCACGGTGGCGCTTCGCTTATTCGCAGTAAACGAATCGAACTGAGCGTTATCGAAAAATCTGCTAAAAATGTTCAAGATAAACGAAACATTGCAGAGTATGCGGCTTCCATTATAAATGAAGGTGACTGTATTTTTTTAGATGCAGGAACTACAACGTATGAAATGATTCCTTTTTTAAAGCAAAAAGATGTAGTTGTCGTGACAAATGGTTTAATGCATTTAAACCCGATGCTAGAACAAGGTATCACCCTCTATTTAATTGGGGGATCTGTTAAACATAAAACGGGCGCTTTAATTGGCAATGGAGCTCTTTTAAGTCTTGAGCAATATCGTTTTGATAAGTGCTTTATGGGAGCGAATGGAATTCATCATCAATATGGATATACAACTCCTGATCCAGAAGAAGCATTGATCAAGCAAACGGCAATGAAGCTGTCTAGAGAATCTTATATTTTATCAGATTCCACTAAGTTTTTTGAAACAAGCTTTGCGAAAATAGCCGATTTACATGAAGCAAAAATTATAACAAATGACGTACCTAGCGATGTACTTATACAGTATGCAAACAAAACAGACATAAAGGTTGTGAAATCATGATTTATACATGTACGTTGAACCCATCCGTTGATTACGTAGTACATGTTTCAGCATTCGAAGAAGGCGGGCTTAACCGCACAACGAATGAAGCCAAGTTTCCAGGAGGAAAAGGCATTAACGTCTCTCGCGTTTTAAAGAGATTAGGTGTTGATAATAAAGCCCTCGGTTTTGTAGCCGGCTTTACAGGAACCTATATCGAAGACTACTTAAAAGCGGAGAATATCGAAACAGCTTTTACAAGAGTTGAGGGAGATACCCGTATTAACGTAAAGTTAAAAACAGAAAAAGAAACAGAAATTAACGGTCAAGGACCTGCTATTACAGACGAAGCGCTTCAGTCTTTATTGACTCAAGTAAAGCAAATGACTGAAGGCGATATCTTCGTATTAGCAGGGAGTATACCGAAAACGCTTCCAAGTTCTGTGTATAAAACGTTAACTGAACTAGCATCAGCGAACGGAGTAAAAGTTGTAGTAGATGCAAGTGGAAAAACTTTGCTAGACGTCGTGTCCCACAAGCCGTTTTTTATCAAACCCAATCATCATGAACTTGCAGAATTGTTTGATGTAGAAGTAAACAGTGCAGAAGATGCGCTAGTATACGGTAAGAAGCTCGTGGAACAAGGAGCGCAAAACGTCGTTGTGTCTATGGCAGGTGATGGAGCACTTCTTATTAACGAAAGCGGTGTCTACAGTGCCACAGTCCCTAAAGGAACGGTGAAAAATTCTGTTGGAGCTGGCGATTCACTTGTAGCTGGATTTATTGCTTCTTATGTAAAACAAGGAGATTTATTAGAAGCTTTTCAAACAGGAGTAGCTTCAGGAAGTGCCACAGCATTCTCACTTGAATTATGTACAGCAGAAGATGTAAAGACGCTTCGTGAACAAGTGTCAATCACAAAGGTAGAGTAGGGGGAACCGAGAATGAGAATTACAGAACTATTAAAAAAAGATACAATCATTCTTGATTTAAAAAGCACATCAAAAGCTGATGTTATTGATGAATTAGTTGGGAAATTACACGAAGCTGGTCGCTTAAGCGACCGAGCTGGCTATAAAGAAGCAATTTTAAATCGTGAATCTCAAAGCACAACGGGAATTGGGGAAGGCATTGCCATTCCACATGCAAAAACAAGCTCGGTAAAAACACCGGCCATTGCATTTGGACGCTCAACAGAAGGTATTGATTATGAATCTTTAGACGGACAGCCTGCACACTTATTCTTCATGATTGCAGCGAGTGAAGGAGCGAATAATGCTCACTTAGAAACACTATCTCGTTTGTCTACGTTATTAATGGATGAATCGTTCCGAAAAACGTTGCTAACAGCATCATCAATTGATGAAGTCATTAAAGCAATTGATGATAAAGAAACTGAAAATGAAGCGCCGGAAGAGGAAGTAGATACAGCTTCAGATCAATTAGTGCTTGCTGTAACGGCTTGTCCAACGGGAATTGCCCACACATATATGGCAGCGGACAGCTTAAAAGCAAAAGCGAAAGACATGAATGTGACGCTCAAAGTTGAAACAAACGGTTCCAGCGGAGTTAAAAACGCGTTGACGAAGGAAGAAATTGAAAACGCTACCGCTATTATCGTTGCAGCGGACAAGCAAGTAGAAATGGAACGTTTTGCAGGTAAAAAAGTCATTCAAGTTCCAGTAGCTGAAGGAATTCGCAAGCCGGAAGAATTAATTAACCGCGCGTTAAAAGGAGACGCTCCTGTATACAGCGGCGGCGGTGGCAGCAAAGAAGGCGGAGAAAGTAAAGGATCAGAGCGTACAGGGTTTTACAAGCACCTAATGAGCGGTGTATCCGCAATGCTTCCGTTTGTTGTAGGGGGCGGGATCTTAATTGCCATTTCATTTATGTTTGGCATTCACTCAGCAGAGCCGAAAGATCCAACGTACAATGCATTTGCAGCGGCGCTAAAAACAATTGGCGGAGATAATGCATTCTTCTTACTAGTACCAGTACTAGCAGGGTTTATTGCAATGAGTATTGCTGATCGTCCTGGTTTAGCTCCCGGTATGGTTGCAGGTCTTTTAGCAGCTTCTGGCGGAGGCGGTTTCTTAGGTGGTTTAATCGCTGGTTTCTTAGCAGGTTATGTAGTAGTGGGGTTAAAGAAATTATTCAGCGGTTTACCGCAAGCGCTTGATGGAATTAAGCCAGTTCTTCTTTATCCGCTATTTGGGATTTTTATCTCAGGATTGATTATGCTTTATGTTGTAAATGAGCCAGTTAGTGCAATTAACAAAGGATTAACGCACTGGTTAAGTGGATTTGGTACAGGTAACTTAGTATTATTAGGTATTATTTTAGGCGGTATGATGGCGATTGATATGGGTGGTCCTATTAATAAAGCAGCCTTTACATTTGGTATTGCAATGATTGATGCTGGAAACTATGCACCACACGCAGCGATTATGGCAGGCGGTATGGTTCCACCATTAGGTATGGCTATTGCGACAACTTTGTTCAAAAACAAATTTACTCGCCAAGAGCGCGAAACAGGTAAAACGTGTTATGTAATGGGTCTTTCATTTATCACAGAAGGTGCGATTCCATTCGCAGCAGCTGACCCAGGACGTGTGATTCCCGCATCGGTTATCGGTGCTGCAGTAGCAGGTGCTTTAACAATGATGTTCCACATCGGTTTACCAGCACCACACGGCGGCGTATTCGTTATCGGAATTGTACAAGGAAATCCTCTTTTATATGCACTAGCAATTTTAATTGGTGCAATTGTAACAGCGGTCCTTGTAGGTGTATTAAAAAAGCCAAAAGCAGAATAACAAATAAAGACTGATTTTACATCATGTAAAATCAGTCTTTTTGTGTTTTTGCGGTAGACATTTGTTCTTTATGAGAGTACAATTACGGTAGTATTCCTTTAATTTTTAGAAAAGTTAGATAGATAAGCTTTTCTACTTGATAAAATATGGTACAATAATCGAATATTAAAAACAAAGTAAGGAAGTGTCTCAAACATGAAGGTTGCGAAGTTTGGCGGGAGTTCAGTTGCAAGCGCAGAGAAATTTAAACAGGTTGCGCATATTGTAACGTCTGATAAAGAGAGAAAGCTGGTGGTTGTATCAGCTCCGGGCAAGCGATACGGAGAAGATACAAAAATGACAGATTTGCTAATCGCACTTTCTGCCAAAATACAGCTTGGAGAAGATTACGTCGATGAGTTTGGGCAAGTAATTGATCGCTATCGTGAAATCGTTGTGGACTTGTCTATCCCAGAAACGATTATTACTGACATTATTACGAATTTACAATCACTTATTGATTTACATAAAAACGATCCATTTCGCTTATTAGACTGTCTAAAAGCAAGTGGAGAAGATAATAACGCAAAGGTAATGGCTGCTTATTTAAACCATTTAGGGTTTGAAGCTCATTATGTAAATCCAAAAGAAGCAGGTATTTTTGTTTCTGATGAACCCGGAAGAGCAAGAGTGCTTCCACTGTCTTATGAAAAATTGCCGAAGCTAAGAGAGCGTTCGGGTATTCTAGTGATTCCAGGATTCTTTGGCTACTCCGAAGAAGGGAACATGGTTACGTTCTCGCGCGGTGGTTCAGATATCACAGGCTCAATTGTAGCAGCGGGAGTAAAAGCTGATTTGTATGAAAACTTTACCGACGTAGATGCTATTTATAGCGTAGATCCAAGACTTGTGGAAAAGCCTCATGAAATGAAAGAGGTAACATACAGAGAAATGCGTGAACTATCCTATGCAGGTTTTTCTGTCTTCCATGATGAAGCGCTAGAGCCGGTTTATAAACTAGGCATTCCTGTATGTGTAAAGAATACAAATAATCCTGAAGCAAAGGGTACATTAATTGTAGCTGAGCGTCCTCACGGAGATACGCCGGTGGTTGGAATCGCTGGGGACAAAGGTTTTTGCAACATTCACGTGAGCAAATACTTATTAAACCGTGAAATTGGTTTTGGCAGAAGATTGCTTGAAATTTTAGAGGATGAAGGTATTTCATACGAACATACCCCTTCAGGAATTGATAATATCTCTGTCATCATGCGCGAGCATCAGCTTACGCCAGATGTGGAAAAGCGTGTATTTGCTCGAATTGAAAAAGAACTTGAAGTGGATGAAATCTTTATTGAACGTGATCTTGCTATGGTTATGGTAGTAGGAGAAGGAATGAATAGCACAGTAGGAATTGCTGCAAAAGCTACAGAAGCTTTTGCTCGTGCTGAAGTGAATCTTGAAATGATCAACCAAGGTTCTTCTGAGGTGAGCATGATGTTTGGTGTGAAAGCAGATGCTTTAGACCGTGCTGTTCAAGCTCTTTACAATACGTATTTTAACAGCATGTACAGTATTTCTTATTTGAATATAAAATAAACAAGACGAAAAACCCCGCTTTCTTTTTAGAGAGCGGGGTTTTCTAGTGAAGGCGTATAAAAATCAAATTTGTGGACATAAAGGGAAGGAAGAGTGAAGTCAAAGGAGGAAATACAGTGAAGAAACGACCCTTTTTCATATTCTTTTCCCTTATAGGTATTAGCGTACTTTCAGCATGCCACAATGATGATGCAGCACCGGCAAAAGAAGCTCAAAATAAACAAGGTGTGACGAATGGCGGAACGCCGATGAGCTATGATAATCAAAGCGAAAACACATCTTTTAACTTTTCAAAATTTGATTTAGAAGTAGACTATAAGGGGCTCAACAATGATTATGAAGCCGACTACGAAAATGAAAATGATGAGATAGAAGCCAAAGTGGATGATAATATTAACGATGAGCACTTGAACGGAGACAAAGCTTTTAATAAATTATCTTCAAAATTTAAAAATTTAAATTTTGATCAGCGCACCCCCGATGAAGATGTAAAAAAGGAAGTAATCGATGCGTTTGGCCTAAAAAAAGATTTTCAGTCGTTTGAATTAGAAGTTCGTTTTTCAAACGGAACGGAAAAAGAATACAACTTTAAACAAAAGTAAGACGTTAAAGCAAAATATTTTAGTTGAAGGAAAATCCGAACGATGAATTGAGGTTCTTCATTAAGAATCCAACTCGTTCGGATTTTTTCATTGGTAAGGTGAACGTATGTCTCAATCTTATTTTTGATGTCTAAAAAAAGGAAAATAGTGAAAGGATGGTGATAAATAAGAAAAAGGAGGAATCACGGATGCAAAAGTTAATAATGAACGGATGTGTAGTCTTTGTTCTGTTATTGTTAGGAGCATGCAGCATGGTAAAAGAGCAAAATAACGCTCATGAAAACCACTTGAAAACAGAGGAAGCGAAAGAAACAAGCGAAGTATCGGTAGAACCTGTTAAAGTGGATTTAACGAATACATCGGGCAAAAAACTAGGAGAGGCTACCCTGTCAGAAGCAAAGAACGGCGTGCAAATTAAATTAACTGCTCAAGGTCTTTCACCGGGAAGACATGGATTTCATATTCATGAAATAGGAAAATGTGAGGTGCCGGATTTTAAAACAGCGGGTGCCCATTTTAATCCTTTTAAACGTGAACACGGTTTTAAAAATACAAAAGGCCCGCATGCAGGTGATTTGCCCAATCTAGAAGTTGCTCCAAATGGCAAAGTAGATACAGAAATTTTTGCTTCTCTTGTCACGCTGCAAGAAGGAAAGCCGAATTCTCTTTTGGATATGGATGGATCGGCATTAGTGATACATGATAAAGTCGACGATTACACAACGGATCCTTCAGGAAACTCAGGAGATCGGATTGTTTGTGGAGTGATTACAAAATAAGCCAAAAAGCTGTGAAATCATTCACGGCTTTTTTATTTCAGTAACGAGCCGCTTCTAAATTGTGGTGAGCTTCTTTTTTTTGCACAATAGAAGAAAGAGCAAAGAAGGTGAAAACATGCATAAGCAAGTTGTCGTAATAGGCGGAGGAGTAGGTGGGTTAACAGCGGGAGCGCTTTTAGCTAAACATGACTATGAAGTGACGGTTTTAGAAGCTTCTCGAGAATGGGGAGGCTGTGCAGGGAAATTTCAGCGCCATTTGTATACGTTTCCTGTTGGAGCGACGCTTGGAATGGGATTTGAGCACGGAGGGATACATGAGCGAATCGGCATGTACCTTGGCCTAGAAATTGAAAAGGTTTCTCTTGAGAAAATCATGAAAGTTCATCTTCCTCATCGTACACTGATTTATTATCAAGACTGGTATCAGCATATTTCCTATCTTCAAAAACAATTTCCTCATAAAGCAAAAAATATTAGGAGCTTTTATGAAAATGTTTTTAGAATTGCAAAAGAAATTCGCAAGCTTATGCAGTCTCTGCCGGTTCTTCCTCCTCTGACAGTCGGTGAGTGGAGCAGGCTGGTAAGTTCGTTGAATTTTGGTTCTTTGAAGCTGTTGCCTTATTTTCATCAATCGTTTAGTTATTTACTAAAAAAACACAGCTTGTTAGACGAAGCGGACTTTCTTCATTTTGTTGATGGTCAATTAATAGACAGCATGCAGACAACGAGTGAGAACTGTTCAATGCTTATTGGATGTTTAGCGTTGGATATTTATCACGAAGGAGCTTTTTATGTGAATGGCGGCTTATACAAAGTCGCAGAAGCGCTGCAAAAATCGATTAAAGCCAACGGAGGAAAAACGACTCTAGGAAGGAAAGTAGTAAAGATAGAGCGTGATAATGACGGGTGGATCGTGCATGATCATAGAGGTAACCGTTACCGTGCATCAGACGTTGTATGCAACGCCCCGGTTCAAAGCTTAAAGTCTTTGCTGCATGATGAAGATTACCAACATATTCATAAGCGGGCAAAAGAAAAAAGCGAGCTTCCGCAGTGGGGAACGTTTTCGATGTATTTTGCCATTGATGAAAGAGATCTGCCGCAAAAGGTAGAGTTGTTTCAGCAAGTACTTCAATCCGAACAAGGGGAAATGACAGAAGGAAATCATTTATTTATCTCAGTCTCTCATCCTGATGATCGTTTTCGAGCGCCTGAAGGCAAGCGTACAATTACAGCATCTACTCACATTGATCTTAGCAAGTGGAGTAACAAAGAAGCCTATGACCTTCAAAAACAAGTTCTTGAGAAAAAAATGGTAGCAGGCATTAAAACCATTATTCCTAGCATTGAAAAAGCAGAGCATCAAATTTCGGGAGCTCCTAAAGCATGGGAAAGGTTCACTTCTCGCCCAAACGGCGGAGTGGGAGGCTTTCCGCAAACGTTAGATCATGCCTTGTTCAACAGCATTTCGCATCGATCTGGCTTACAAGGACTGTGGTTATGCGGAGATACAGTGTTTCCAGGAGCGGGAACTATAGGCGTATCGGTAAGCGGCTATCATGTGTTTCAAAGTATAACGTCTCACCGCCATACGTTACCTTAACATTTCTTACATACAAACTACTATTGTTCATACCATTAAAAACACCGGCCCCATTACCATAGGGCCGGTGTTTTCAGGAGAGAAACAGCTTCCACCACTTCCGTTTTCGCTTCATATCAGCAGCGGCGGTTTGTCTAAAGGTTTGGACGAAATCACTAAACATCTCTTCGCGTTCAGCTACGCTTTGACGATGAAGCTTACGTTCTTTCTCCATTTCTTTTAAATAATAGACTCGTTCCTCATTCATTGAATCAATTAAATCACGAAGCTCTTCTGTCGTATTAGTTGAAGAATTATTTAATTTTTCAACCATAAATTTTACTTGATTCATCGCAACGGTGGAGTTGCTTGAGAATCGGTCTAATAAATACTGCATTTCTTTAGAGGATTCATCCGCATTCTCCATGACATCTTTCATGAACAGGCGCATATCCTCGGTTTTCTCTTCAGCGATTGTTGAATAATCTTCAATCAAAGAAGTGACTTCATCAAACGATTTTTCGTTAGAACGGATAATTTTTTTAGACATATTTTCTACATCTCTTGCGCTGCGTTCTGAAGACTCAGAAATGTATGCCCCGACCGACTCCACCATTTCTACAGTTTGGGTAGCACTTTTTTCAAGCTCTCTTTTTACTTCTCCGACAATTTCTTCGCGAACTTCATTTCGCATACCTTCTCGCATTTCTTTTAACAAATCAGCTTTAAATGTATCAAGTACCTCAAACACATCTTCATAGCGGCGAACAGCTTCTACTAATTCCCCTTGAAGCAGTTCTTTTTCATTCACAACAAGGTCGTTTGGTTTTGGCTCTTCAATAGAAGCAGAAATAGCCTGCTTTTCTTCTTCAGTAGCTAATCGTGCTTCAGGTATAGGAGGGGTCTTCTCTTGCTTATTTTCTGAAATGCTTTCCTGCTTTTCAGCAGCTTTTTTCTTTTCTTGCTTTATTTGTTTGTTGGAATGTTCTTGAAAATCAATGACGTTTTCTTTTTTAGAAGTTTTCAACTTTGCTGGTTCCTCTTCTTTTGAAACCGCTGCCTCTGATTCCATCACTAAATGCTCCTGTTCTTCTTGTTCCTTTATCAGCAGCTGAACATATTCTTTGACTTCATCTAACGTACATTGTTCATCAAACAGCTGTTTAATATCATTAAATAATTCAATCTGTTCCTCTGTATAGACACGAGCCCCATCTACTCGTTCAATTGTTAAATAGCTGCCCAATAATTTTTCCCATTGTTTTAGCGTTTTCTTTTCTACCTCTAATTGATCACTTACTTTTTTAATTGTATATGTCTCCATCATTTTTCATTTCCTCCCTTATCTATTTTCATCCAACTATGTAATGGATTATTTGTTGTATGTTGTATTCACCATATCTTCACTTGTTTTCCTGCTAGGTGACAAAGGTTGTCAAAACTAGACGACATTAGCCTTCTATGTAAAGAAAACGCATATTTTGTAAAAAAATGTACAGAAATGCGCAAATGGCAAAAATGGAAAACATAAAAGAAAAGGAGAGTATAGAAAACAGTTGACGGGAAAAAATGAATCCTATAAGATAAGTTTAAATGTTTAAGTTCTTGAACATATAAACATAAGGAGTGAACACTATGTCACAGCATTATGCGCTCATCACCGGTGCGTCGGGAGGAATAGGTAAAGAGTTAGCTTATCAATTCGCAAAGGAAGGGCATCCTGTAATTTTAGTTGCCAGAAGCGCTGATAAACTAACAGCGATTGGAGAGAATTTAAAATCTACTTATAATATTGAAGTGATAACGGTTGTTAAGGATTTATCAAGAGAAGAAGAGATACAGTCATTATATGAAGAACTTAAAAATAAAAAAATGCACGTTGATTATTTAGTGAACAATGCTGGTTTTGGACTATACGGCAAATTTATTGAAACAGCTTTAGATGAAGAGTTAAACATGATTGATTTAAATATTCGAGCATTAACTCATTTAACAAAATTATTTTTACCGGATATGGTCAAAAGAAATCGCGGAAAAATTTTAAACATTGCATCTGTTGCTGCATTTATGCCAGGTCCGCTTATGACGGTATATTACGCAACGAAAGCGTACGTGTTATCTTTCACAGAGGCCCTTGAAAATGAATTAAAAGGTACCAATGTAACGGTAAGTGCTCTATGCCCGGGTCCAACTAAAACTGGTTTTAGCGACCGAGCCCAGCTAAGCAACTCCAAGCTTTTTCAAAGCGGTGCAATGGATGTAGAAACAGTAACGAAAGTTGGCTATAAAAAATTTATGAAAGGGCAGACGGTTATCGTACCAGGAGTACAGTTTCGTCTTGCTACGTTCATCCCGCGCTTCGTGCCAAGAAAGTGGCTTACATCCGTTGTCCGAAGAACACAAGAAATTAAATAAAGGAGAATATATATGAGTGAAAAAGCAGTCGAGTTATTTCGTGCCAGCATTCCTGTTTTTCAGGCTCTAAGTGATTCAGCAAGACAAGATATTATTTTGCTGCTCGCCGAAAAAGAGCCTTTAACCGTTAATGAAATTGCAAACGAGTCTACTCTATCACGACCGGCAATTTCTCATCATTTAAAAATTTTACGCGATCAAAAGCTTGTGCAAATTGAGCAAAAAGGGACGCAGAGATATTATTCACTAGCTTTAAGTGAGGCAGTTGAGCTATTAAAAAGCTTGCTTGCTACAGTTGAAGCCGAATGTTTATAGGGAGATGAAAGAGATGAACCACGAGCGATTTTATATCACAGATGAAACGGTCATTGAACATATTGTCTCTACACAAAAGCAGTATTTCTATGCGCAAAAGACAAAGAGTATCAACAGCCGTATTCAAGCGCTGAATAAGCTAAGAGACGCAGTCAAACAAAACGAGCAGAGAATTATGGATGCTTTAAAACAAGATTTAAATAAATCTGAAGTAGAGGCCTACACGTCGGAAATTGGGATTTTACTAGAGGAAATTCGATTTACGCTTAAACATTTAGCAAAATGGATGAAGCCTAAAAAAGTAAAAACCGCTTTAACACATGTGGGCTCTAAAGGGAAAATTGTTCCTGAACCGTATGGAGTCGCGTTAATTATTGCTCCGTGGAACTATCCGTTTCAATTAGCACTGTCTCCTTTAGTAGGAGCGATTGCCGCTGGAAACACGGCGATTATAAAACCTTCTGAATTAACGCCTAGCGTATCTCGCGTTATACAAGAATTACTAGCTGAAGCTTTTGACCCAGCATTTGTGACGGTGGTTGAAGGGGCTGTAGACACTACAAGTCTGCTTTTAAAACAGCCCGTTGATTATATTTTCTTTACGGGAAGTGTAAATGTAGGGAAAATTATTATGCAAGAAGCAGGGAAGCAGCTTATTCCCGTCACGCTTGAGCTAGGCGGAAAAAGTCCGTGCATTGTACATGAAGACGCAAACCTAGATCTTGCAGCGAAGCGAATTATGTTTGGTAAAGGGATGAATGCAGGCCAAACGTGCGTTGCTCCTGATTATTTGCTCGTGCATAAAAAGGTAAAAGCGCAGCTTGTAGAGAAACTTCGCGAAGCGATTTCTCAATTTTACGGTAGTAATCCGCTTGAAAGCGACCGCTATGGCCGTATTGTCAGTGAGCGCCATTTTACTCGGCTAGTTGAGTTTTTAAAAGACGGAAATGCTATAGTTGGAGGCGGGTACAATAAAAACACGCTAACAATAGAACCTACGGTGTTAAGTGAAGTAAGCTGGACCTCAGATGTCATGCAAGAAGAAATCTTTGGGCCTATTCTTCCTATGATTGAATATGAAACACTAGACGAAGTCATTCATAAAGTTCAAGAAAAAGCTAAGCCGTTAGCTCTTTACTTATTTACAGAAAGTGAAGATGTGCAAAACGCCATAACGGAGCGTCTTTCATTTGGAGGAGGCTGTATAAACGATACGCTTATGCATATCGCTACGCCATATTTACCGTTTGGCGGAGTGGGAGAAAGCGGCACGGGTCAATATCATGGAAAAGACAGCTTTCAGACATTTACTCATTTTAAAAGCATGCTGTCTCAAACAACCAAGTTTGATTTGTCATTCCGCTATCCTTCGGAAAAACAAAGCTTGAAAATGATCAAAAAATTACTGAAATAAAAGAGCCTCCTGATAGGAGGCTTTTTCGTTATTTTGAAAGTGAAAGCTGAGAAAGCGGCCATTTTTCTTGGGTATATGCCATTTCCCAAAATAAATACTCGAGTTCACAGCTTTTGATGAAGTGATCTTTCATACGGTTACGTTCTTCTTCAGTCGCTTGTTCGGCGAGTTCATCGAGCTTGTTACAAAACCATTGTGTTGTGCCATTCATTTCTTCATTATTATAAAACTGAATCCATTCATAAAAAGGATGAGAAGGAGATGGATTTACTTGTTCTGTAATGCGCTGCCCAATTTCAACGTACGTCCATGGACATGGAAGAAGCACTGCAATGATTTCTGCTAAGCTGCCTGTATGCGCAACGCTTGTCATATGGTTAATGTAGTGGCTGGCCGTCGGTGAAAGCGTCTCAGTGTGAAGGTCTTCATAACGTACGCCTGCTACTTCACAAAAATTATTGTGAGGGTGTACTTCACTATGTAATACCGTAGAAATGCCGGCATTAAAGGCTTCCATTTCGGTACGCGTGCGGCATTTCGTTAAAGCAGCGCCGTAAATGCGAACAAATGCTGTTAAGTATTCGTAATCTTGAGAAACGTAGTGAATAAGCGCTTCTTTTGGCACGTTTCCTTCAGCAATTCCTTTAATAAAAGGATGGTTAAAAATGGCTTCGTAAATATAGTTTGCTTCTTGTCTTAATTGAGATGAAAATGACATCAAAATCCTCCTTTAATATGAGGAAGTCACAAACAAGCACATAAAGGAAATAAAAAACACTCCGTTTATAAACGGAGTGGCAAAGGACAGTAAAAAACTGAACATTGCCACTTTCCTACGCTGGTATGAGCCAGATCAGGTTCAAAGGGATCAAGAAAACTTGTCTCAGCCGGTGGGCACCCCTAGTGGACTTCCTATTAATCTATGTTTAACTTACCATATATTCTGAAAAATAGAAAGCGTTATGGGAAATTGTGTGCTAACCGCTTTTCTTTCTTAAAGAGGAAATTTCTTAAAGCTATTTTTAATCATTTTTGTTTAAAAATGCATATTTTTAGGGAAGAAGAGGTATTAATGAAGGGAAGAGCCGTTTTCGTCTCCGAAACACTCCCATATAAATAGAAGAAAGGAGAGAACAAAATGGCGAAATTTCGTTTGTATGCTGTATTAAATACAGTAGGCTTGGCTATTACACTGCTTGTGAATTATTTAGCAAATGCCATTCCAATAGGAGGCAAAACAACGGGAGAAGCTTCTGCGCAAGTTCCTACGTTGTTTACACCAGCGGGTTATGCCTTTGCTATCTGGGGCGTTATTTATTTATTATTAACCATTTGGGTTATACGCCAATTTTTTGCAAGAGAAGATCAAAAGGAAATATATGCACGTATCGGCATTTGGTTTTTTCTAAACTGTTTGTTAAATAGTGCGTGGATCTTTATTTTCCAAAACGATTACTATAAGTTATCTCTTTTAGTTATGCTCTTTATTCTAGGCACATTAATGATTGTATATTCCATTATTCAGCATTCTCGGATGACGACATGGTTTATGCGTCTGCCGATTTCGCTTTATCTTGGATGGATTTCTGTTGCGACTATTGTCAATGTGTTTGTCGTATTTCAAGCAAATGGAATACAGCATTTGCTTGGCCTGAGCGAGTTAGCATGGACGATTATTATGCTGCTGGTAGGAGCTGCGCTGGGCATTATGTTTACATTAAAAAACCGAGACGCTGTTTATCCGCTTGTTTTTATTTGGGCTTATATTGCCATTGCAGTGAAGCAAAGTGGAAATCAGCCAATTGTCATTACTGTCATCATTTCAGTTGTTTTATTAGCAATTGCCATTATTGTGGGATTGATTAAACGCTATAGACGTTTTTAAAAAGAAGCTCTAGCTTTTGTAAGCTAGAGCTTTTTATGATGCTCTTTTGATTGTAAAAAAGCAGCTGTAAAAGCAATTAAGCTAATTAAAATACCAAAAGGAACAACAATTGGTACGAATGATAAAATAAATGTCATAAGTGTAACCTCCATGTTGCATCGGTGCATAATGAAAAATTCAACTTTTTTAAATTGAAGTTCCGCTATTATAGTATGCTAGGCTTTATGTTTGGAGCCTATATGTTTAGAAATAAACGAAAAAGGCAACATACGTTACATACAGGTTGTATTAGGAGGAGTTAAAATGGAAACATATTTAGTCGCTTACACAGATAAAGATGATATGGAATATAAACAAGTGACGTGCGAGAGTTATGAAGATGCAGAGCGTACGGTCCTTCGTTTAGAGAGAGAAGGGCATATGCATATTGAAGAAATTTCAAATCAAGAAGCCTACCGGGGAGATGAATCATCGTACAGAGAATAAATTTTGAATAGAAACACCAACCTTAAAATGAAGAAGCAGCTGCTTCTTCATTTTTCTATTCTATATAGATATCGTTTTATAGAAAAAAGTAAAACGGGAATGATTTTCTTCTGCATTTATGGTACAGTACTAATCAGGTGAGTTTTGAGTTTAGAAGAGGAGAGAGTAACATTATATGAGTAAAGGAAATCAGTGGTCTTCACGCCTCGGTTTTATTTTAGCATCTGCTGGGGCAGCAATTGGTCTAGGAGCGATATGGAAGTTTCCATACGTAACGGGAACCAGTGGCGGTGGAGCGTTTTTTGCGTTGTTTATTTTATTTACGATTTTTATTGGATTGCCGCTTCTGTTGGCAGAATTTATCATTGGAAGACATACGGGAAAAGAAGCGATTAGTGCTTATAAGGCAATTGCTCCAAAATCCGCTTGGGTATGGATTGGCAGGCTGGGAGTACTAAGCTGTGTCGTTTTGCTTTCCTTTTACAGCGTCGTTGGCGGCTGGGTGATTTTATATACGATTATGAGCGTAACCGGTATGCTAAGCGGAAAAGAGTACGGCCCGTTGTTCAATGCCGTCATTAGCCAGCCTTATGTAGTATTAGGTGCGCAGGCGCTGTTTTTATTAATTACAGTGTTTGTTATTTCAAAAGGCGTACAAAAAGGAATAGAGCGTGCTAATAAATACATGATGCCGCTGTTATTTATTTGTTTTATCATTATCGTGGTGCGTTCTTTAACATTAGACGGAGCAATGGACGGAGTAAAGTTCTTTTTGAAACCAGATTTTTCAGCCATTACAGGGTCATCTGTTCTCTATGCGCTCGGTCAGTCGTTTTTCTCGCTTTGCGTGGGATTATCCTGCATGGTGACATATAGCTCTTATTTAGGGAAAAAAGTAAGCTTGACGCGTTCAGCTGGCACTATTGCTATTTTGAACTTGTTTGTTTCGCTGCTGGCGGGCTTGGCTATTTTTCCAGCCGTTTTTTCATTTGGATTAAAGCCAACTGAAGGACCTGGACTTTTGTTTGTGGTCTTGCCAACAGTATTTGAGAAAATGCCGTTTGGTACCGTCTTTTTAGCACTGTTTTTAATTTTATTTCTATTCGCTACGCTTACCTCTGCTTTCTCACTGCTGGAAATTATCGTAGCTGCTTTAACCAAAGACGATCAGACAAAACGAACTCGCTACGCTTCTTTATCAGGGATTCTTGTGTTTGTGGTAGGTATCCCATCAGCGCTTTCGTTTGGTGTACTAAAACATGTCTCACTTTTTGGCAGAAGTATATTTGACGTAGCTGACTTTTTTGTGAGCAACTTAATGCTGCCTCTTGGAAGTTTAGCCATTGCGATTTTTGTGACATTTAAAATGAAAAAAGAAGCCGTGTATGAAGAGTTTATTTCAGGAAGTACAAAAGGCGCTAAATTATTCAATGCATGGTTCTTTCTAGTTAAATACGTATTGCCTATTATAATTATAGTTGTTCTATTAAGCTTACTTGTTGCATATTAAATAGGCTGAGACAAAAAATATGTTAGTTGAAGAAAGCTCCGAACGATGAATCGTTCGGAGCTTTTTATTGTGATAGTGAAGGTAAGTTTAATCGATTTAATTGCTTCTAGCTGTTGATTGGAGCGCAAGACCAAGACTCCTGCGGGAAAAGCGGAACAGGTGAGACCCCGCAGGAGCGTAAGCAACGAGGAGGCTCACCGGCCGCCCGCGGAAAGCGAAGACTTGCACGGAAATCAACAGCGGTGTCACAAGCAATCCATACGAGCTCCTTTACGCCATTTGTTCGCCTTTAGATTGGAGCAATTTTTTATGTCTCAATCTTTTGTTTATTTTGCAAAAACGTGATTTCCGATCGTAATCGTAACCTGTTTTTGACGAAGCCATTGGTCGCTTGTTTTATCTGGATTAAAGAAGAATAACGAACCTTTTCCTTGACCTCTAAAAGCTAGTGCTTCATTTACAGCTTTTTTTGCGTCAGCATCCGCTGCTTTATTAATTTCACCGTTTTGTACAGGTGTAAACTGTGTACCTTGATAAATGACATCATGAATAGAGTTTGGGAAAGAATCGCTATCCACGCGGTTTAAAACGACTGTTGCTACAGCCACTTTGCCAGCGTAAGGTTCGCCTTTTGCTTCAGCTTGTACAAGGCGAGCTAACAATTCTTTATCACTTTCGCTAATAGAGTTAGGGATTGTTAATGTTTCATTTGCATTAATAGAGTCGGTAGATTTGTGATTCGCTTCTTTTAACTGTTTAACCGTAACGCCGTATTCAGCGCCAATCTTGTAAAGAGTCTCTCCGGCTTTTACGCGATGGGTTGTTTCAGCGGCATTTGCCCCGTGACTCATGCCGAACATAGGAACTGCTAGTGCTCCAATAATTGCTAGTTTCTTAAACATAAAGTAAGTACCTCCTGAAATCCTTTTGAGCGCCCCTTTTATCACGGATCGGTGCGTGCTGTGCACCGAACTTTATATGTACGTTTCAAAGATTAACAGGTGTCAATACATCTTGTCACTGCTTAAAACATACCAATCTAGGAAGATATTATAATAGTTAACAGATAATTTGAAAAATACGTTGACTGATAATAAAGGAGTGAATTATAATGAACGAGTAAATAGTTAACCGTTTAACTGGAGAGATTTTATGGGAGAAAAGATAACGATTCGTGATGTAGCAAAGCATGCAGGGGTGTCTGCAGCTTCAGTATCTTACGTCTTAAACGGAATTAACAAAGTATCCGATGAAACAAAAGAGCGAATTTTAACAGCGGTAAAAGAATTAAACTACGAACCAAATTTAACCGCCGTTAGTCTTTCGAAACAAAAGTCAAATATGATTGGCGTTATGTTCCCGCTTACAGATGATTCACTTTCTACTATATTTAAAGATAACCATTATTACAGTGAAATGATTAGTGGAATTGAATATGTAATCCGTAAGCATGGTTATGATCTAGTCATATCTGGAGCGAGTAGCCCAGCTGATTGCCTAAAATGGATTCGAACGAGAAATATTGATGGTCTTCTGTTTTTAGGAGCCTTCCCGCATCGATTGTATGAGAAAATGAAAGCGTTATCGAATCCGATTGTGCTAGTAGATACATACGAAAGGTACGAACGCGATTATCATCATATTTCTGTAGACGATGAGTATGGAGGATATCTAGCTACAACACATTTAGTGAATTTGGGTCACAAAGAAATTGCCTTTGTTGCTCATCACCTCGTCAATAGTCCAGTGGATAAAAAGAGGTATATAGGCTACGAGAAAGCATTAAAAGAAGCGGGCATTACACCATCAAAGACGTTTGTTTTTGAAGTGAACGAAAGTTCGTTTGATAACGGTTACAATTTAGGGAACAAGCTGCTGCAAGATCATAAGGATATTCGGGCGGTTTTTGCATCCTCTGATACGCTGGCGCTTGGAATTATGAAAGCACTGCAAGAAAAGGGGAAAAAAATTCCGCAGGACTACTCAATCGTAGGGTTCGATGACATAACGTTTAGTAGCTATGCATCTCCAAGTCTAACAACCATTCGTCAAGATGTATTTAACAAAGGAGTCGTCGCCGCGACGTCTGTTATTCAAGCAATTGAACACCGTTTCAGCACGCTGCAGCATGTGAAATTATCGGTTGAACTTATTATTCGAGATTCGACTGCTAAGCGCGGGTGAATCAGAGTAAGTTAACCGGTTAACCAAAGTTTAGCATTTATGAAAAAAGGGGATATAAGTTAGCATTCACAAAAAAAGGGGATATGAAAATGATTAATGTTACAGTATGGAATGAAAATCGTCATGAACAGAAAAATCCGGTTGTAAGAGAAATTTACCCTGAAGGCATTCACGGTGCCATCGCTTCTTTTTTAGAAGAAGGAGGGTTTCGTACACACACCGCAACATTAGACGAAGTAGAACACGGGTTGACTGAAGAAGTATTAAATCAAACGGATGTTTTAGTATGGTGGGGTCATTTAGCACATGACGAAGTGAAAGATGACATCGTTGAGAAAGTAAAGCAGCGCGTGCTAGACGGTATGGGGCTTATTGTCTTACACTCAGGTCACTTTTCTAAAATTTTTAAAACGTTAATGGGCACAAGCTGCGACTTAAAATGGCGTGAAGCAGATGAAAAAGAGCGCTTGTGGGTAGTAGAACCGAGTCATCCGATTGTGGAAGGTATTGGTGAATTTATCGAGCTTGAGCGCGAAGAAATGTATGGAGAGCACTTTGATATTCCAGCACCTGATGAACTGATTTTCACGAGCTGGTTTGAAGGCGGAGAAATTTTCAGAAGCGGCTGCACGTACAAACGCGGAAACGGAAAAGTATTTTATTTCAGACCTGGACATGAAACATATCCAACATACCATAACAAAGACATTCAGCGTGTCATTATGAATGCTATTAAATGGGCGAAGCCAGCAGAGAGAAAACGTCCTGTTTACGGCAATGCGCAACCGCTTGAATCAATCGCTGTTAAAAACTAATTAATAATGCTTAAGCAAAGGGGATAGGAAAGATGGAAAAAGTAAAAATTGGCGTTATTGGGTGCGGAAGCATTGCGCAACACCGTCACTTACCAGAATATAAGATGAATGAACAAGTAGAATTAGTAGCCGTTTGCGATATAAACACAGAACGTGCAAACAGCGTAGCGCAGCAGTACGGTGTAAAAGCTTACACAAACTACGAAGAACTTTTAGCAAGCGGTACAGTGGAAGCAGTGAGCGTATGTACGCCCAATTATCTTCATGCGCCTATTTCGGTGGCAGCGTTAAACAGCGGAGTTCATGTCCTGTGTGAAAAGCCGATGGCAACATCAGAAGAAGAAGCGAAAGCAATGATTGAAGCAGCAAAAACAAACGGTAAAAAACTAATGATCGGACATAATCAGCGCTTTGTAGCTTCTCATCAAAAAGCTCGTGAACTTATTGGAAAAGGGGAAATCGGTAAAATTTACAGTTTCCGTACGGCTTTTGGCCACGGTGGTCCTGAAGGTTGGAGCGTGGACGGAAAAGACAGCTGGTTCTTTAAAAAAGACGAAGCGTTTATTGGTGCTATGGGGGATTTAGGCGTTCATAAAACCGATATGCTCCGCTACATATTAAATGAAGAAATTGTAGAAGTCGGTGCATTTGTAGAAAGCAATGCAAAAGACTTTGCAAATGTAGACGACAATGCTGTGTGCGTATTAAAAACGGAAAGCGGGATTATCGGTACGCTTGCGGCAAGCTGGGCTTACAATGGAAAAGAAGACAACTCCACGATTGTTTACGGCGAGAAAGGGATTCTTCGTTTAGAGGACGATCCGACGTATTCATTAGTTGCCCAATATGCAACAGGTGAAGTGGTGAACTATGAGTTAGGAAAAATCCAGTCGAACGATGAAGGCGGACAAAGTAATTCTCACGTCATTGAACAATTTGTAGATGCAGTTGCAGAAGATAAAGAATCTCCTGTTCCTGGTGAAGAAGGATTAAAATCACTTGCTGTTATTTTAGCAGCTTTAAAATCAAGTCAAACGAAACAAATTACGCGCGTGTAAGAGGTGAAAAACGTGAGAATTGGCATAATCGGAGCAGGAGGGATTGCTGTAAGCAGGCATATCCCAGCATTCAAACAACTGGGTGATGAATGTGTGATTTGGGGGCTTAGCGATATTAATAGTGAAAGAGCCACAGAGGTAGCCAATGAGCATAATATCCCTCACGTATTTGTTGATTACAAAGATATGTTTAAAGAAGTGGACGCTGTATGTATTTGTACACCGAATAAATTTCACGCCGAGTTTGCAGTAGAAGCGCTAAAAGCAGGCGTTCACGTCCTATGTGAAAAGCCAATGGCGATGTCTAAAGAGCAAGGTGAAGAAATGCTTGCTGCTGCTAGAGAATCAGGTAAGCAGTTAGCGATTGCGTATCATTACCGATTCATGAAAGAAGCGCAGGCTGCGAAAAAAATGATGACAGAGGTAGGGCGCCCATTAGTTGCACGTGTCAGAGCAATGCGTCGCCGAAAGGTTCCCGGTTGGGGGGTATTTACGAACAAAGATCTTCAAGGAGGAGGCAGCTTAATTGATTACGGCTGCCATTTGCTTGATTTAACGCTTTGGCTGATGGGAAACCCAAAGCATACTGAAGTGCTGGGAAGTACATATAATGACCTGAGTAAAACGCCTAACCAATTAAATCAATGGGGAGCATTTGATCATGAAACATTCAGCGTGGATGATCATGTAACGGCCTATATTAAATTTGAAAATGGAGCGTCGCTTCTTTTAGAAACTTCTTGGGCAGCTAATATCGAAGATGATGAAGAGCACGTAAGCATATCAGGGGTAGAGGGCGGTTTAAGTGTGTTTCCGTTTGAACTATACACGTCTAAAAACGGTATGCTCATGAACAGTACGTCACCTTGGATAGATGGAGAAGATGATTACAGCCTAAGTCAGGCTAAAAATTTCGTTGAAGCGTGTAAAGGAAATGCTGAATTAGTGGTAAAGCCACAAGAAGCGCTTCAAGTCTCAGCTATTATTGACGAAATATATCGCACAGGGGGAAATTAAAATGAAACTTGGAGTATTCACGGTCTTATTTGCGGATCTTTCTTTTGAAGAGATGTTAGATAAAGTAAAAGCAGCAGGTCTTCATGCTGTTGAAATCGGAACGGGCGGCTATCCGGGAAACAGCCATTGTCCGCTAGATGAGCTGCTTGAAGATAAAGAAAAAAGAGAAGCCTATATGAAGCAGATAAAAGACCGCGGACTTACAATCAGCGCATTTAGCTGCCACGGCAATCCTATTTCACCTGAGGCAAGTTTTGCAAAAGTATCTGACGAAACGCTTCGCAAGACCATCCAACTAGCATCATTAGTAGATGTTCCAGTGGTGAACTGTTTCTCTGGAACAGCAGGAGATCACGAAGAAGCCAAGTACCCAAACTGGCCTGTTACTCCTTGGCCTAACGAGTATGGAGACGTATTGAATTGGCAATGGGAAAATAAGCTTGTTCCTTATTGGAAAGAAATTGGAGAACTAGCCGAGGAGCATAATGTGAAAATTGGTTTAGAACTTCACGGCGGATTTTTAGTTCATACTCCGTATACGCTCCTAAAGCTTCGCGAAAAAACAAGTCCAGCGATTGGCGCTAACCTTGATCCAAGTCATTTATGGTGGCAAGGAATTGATCCGGTAGGAGCTATTAAAATTTTAGCAAAAGAAAATGCGATTCATCATTTCCATGCAAAGGATACGTACTTGGACCAGGATAATATTAACATGTATGGCCTGACGGATATGCAGCCATACGGAGAAGTCCAAACGCGTGCATGGACGTTTAGATCCGTAGGGTGCGGACATGATGTAAAAGAGTGGTCTGATATGATGAGTGCACTTCGCACATACGGATACGATTATGTAGTCAGCATTGAGCACGAAGATCCAATCATGTCGATTGAAGAAGGATTTAAACGCGCGGTTACAAACTTACAAAGTGTATTAATTGAAGAAACTCCCTCACAAATGTGGTGGGCGTAAGCAAAAAGAAGCATCTCTAAAAAGAGGTGCTTCTTTTATTTTCGTTAGTAAATCAATTCGCCTTTGGTTCACCTGAATTTCGATACAAAAGGGTGATTGGCAACCCAAAAGCGCCAAGGGTAATCCTTCGCTTCACCAGAATTATCAATGCCAACGCGAGGTCCGGCGGAAATCTCTGAAGGAGTGAAGCCACGAGCAATATAAAGAGGAGGGCTGGTTAAATCATGACCGTACAAATCCATTGAAACCCCTAGTGCTTTTGTTAGTTTCCCAGGACCGTTTGTCCAATTTATTTCATTTTCCATTCCTCGACGTCTATTTTTCATCAAATTTTTTCCGCTAAATGGCTCAATAGCTCGAATGAGGACGCCTTCTGGACAATCGATGTCGCTGCTTACAACATTGAGTAAACAATGTGTATGCATTGTATGCGTATAGGCATGACCAGGAGGACCGAACATTACCTCCGTTCTTTTTGTGCGCCGGTTATTAAAGCTATGAGCTGCTCGGTCGAAAGGCCCTTTATAAGCCTCTGTTTCTACAATAAAACCAGATGCAGTTCCTTCTGCCGTTTCGTGAACAAGAAGACATCCTAACAGCGACTGAGCTAATTCAAGTGTAGGCTGTTGGTAAAATAAAAGAGGAAGTGGTTCAATCGCTAAAAGAGAACGCGTCATTTGCTGTAGTCCATCCTTTCAAAACAGAGTCATTCACGCTGTTATGCGCATCTTTTATTATGATGTTTTCTTTGTTATTTTGCAAAGGGAGGCACTGATTAATACAGTAATCTTTCTTATCCCACGTTCAAGTATTTATCATGATTCAACTCACTCTATGAAATTATTTTATTTTAAAGAATGGTTTCGTTTTGCACGTATAGGGGGAATATTTTACTACAATACTTCGCTTTTGCTGCTGGTATGATATACACAGTTCATCCATATTTTACATGCTTTTAGTTTTAAAAAATAGTGATCCGTCTTTTCTTTATTTTCGTTCTACACATGAAAGCAAAATAAAAAGATTGAATTGTAGAAAGTTCTTTATAAATGGAAATAAAGAAAAAATATCCTTCAAAGAGTATTTAAGGGATTTTAGAACATATTAAAAATAAAATTTATACACTGTGAGGAATAGCTATGAACATCCACTTTGATACATTAATGAACTTATCAATTAAACATATTTTTGGGCCTGCATCTCAAACGATCAACCATCTGACATATCATTCAAAGCAGGTTCACGACGGATCAGTATTTTTTAGTATAAAAGGTGAAAATGAAGATGGACATCAATATATCAAAGAAGCTATAACTAGAGGAGCCGTAGCAGTCTTTGGGACAAGCATTGAGGAGCTGCGTCTTTTGAGTACTCAGTATTCTCACTGTACGTTTTTAGCTGTTGATGACGTTCGCAAAGTAATGGCGTCTTTTTCTAAAATGTATTTTGATTATACGGATGAAAAAATTGAGACAATTGGCGTTACAGGTACAAATGGTAAAACAACCGTAGCAGCTTACGTAAGGTCGCTTTTAACTCTTTTAAAATTGCCGACAGGATCGATTGGAACGACCGGCATTTGGTCATCAAAGAAGAAGTTAGTTTATAAAAAAAGTACGCCTACAACACCTGAATCGGTAGACTTACATAAAATTTTTTATGATTTGTATACAAGAGGCGATGAAGCGGCAGTGATGGAAGTATCTTCAATTGCGATTGATCAGCAGCGAGTAGAAGATATTTATTTTGATGTAGCCATTCACACAAATCTTTCAGAAGAGCACTTAGAGTATCATAAAACGTTTGAGCACTATAAAAAATGCAAGATGAAATTATTTCAGCAGGCAAAACATGCCGTTATTAATATAGATGATCAGGACATGGGGAAAGACTTGAGCAGGCTATTTGAAGGACCTAAAGTCACGTATAGCTTATTAAATAATGCGGAGGCAACTCTGCAAGCAAAAAACATTACTGTCAAAGAAGGGGGCTCTTTCTTTGATTTACTGTATAAAGGACAGTCATACAAAGTAGCAGTGCCTGTATATGGCGATTACAACATTGCTAACGTGCTAGCGGCCATTGGTACAGCTCTTCATTTTGAATACCACATTGAGGATATTATTAGCGTGCTTCCTCAATTGGAAAGTCCAGAAGGGCGCTTTCAAGTGGTAGAAGGTCCCAATAACCAAAAAGTGATTTTAGACTATGCCCATACGCCTGTTGCCCTTACGCGTCTAGTAGAAGAAGTAAAAAAGATGGAGTATAACCAGCTAATTGTCATGATTGCAGGAATCGGCATTCGAGATTTTAATAAAATGCCTAAAATGGCGCGTGTCATTGAAGGAAAAGCGGATGAAATTATCGTAACGGTTGATCATCCAGGTCATCATGACCCGAACGTAATTGTAGATCAAGTGATGACGGGTTTTTCAAATCCGAGCGCAAGTAATATTCACCGCGCCCCTACTCGAACAGAAGGAGTATTAAAGTCGCTTTCTTTAGGAAAGCCGAATGATATTATCTTACTTACAAGCGGCTGTATTAACGGCGCTCAGCTTGTAAAAGGAAACGAAATTCCGCATTCCGATGAAGAAATTATTGCTTCTTATTATGCATCGTTAAGCAATATTTCCTAATACTCTTCTTCATTTATCTATCGAACGAACGTGTAGAAATTGAAACAGCATACGAAAGAAGGTCTCTTACTATTTTTAGAGACCTTCTTTTTGCATCAAAACTATAGGCTGTTTTCTCGCTGTGTTTTTGGTTCTTCAATTTTTACATCATGTTCTTTAGCCAGCTTTTTAATAGCTGCATTGTAATCGCGTATGCCTTTTCGTGCTTCATCAAGCATAGCGTTTGCCTCAGCAATAAGGTTGCGGTCCTGCTTTTCTAAAGCGCTGACAATTTTAATGAAAGCATTATACTGGATATTGGCAGCCTTTATATAACTTTCATGAATCTTTCGAAGATCGTCGGTTTCTACATCGATGTTTTCCAGTTCGTCAACAAATTTACGATAGGTAGGAATGACTTCACTCGTCATCGTATCATACATCACTGCGTCACTTGTGTAGTTAGCGCCTGTAACAGAATCGTATGCGTCAATCGCTTCTTTTTCAAGCTGAGCCGCTTTTTTTAAATCTTGATTGTTATAGTCGATTAAATCATCTTGAACAGGATCACTAAAGCAGGCGGATAATAAAAACAAAAGAGGAATAAGACAAAATAAAACCTTCTTCAATGAATTTCACCTCCGTTTAACAATGTATGAAACATCTGCTTGGCAAAGTCGGTTTTAATAACTGGAGAAAAAGAAGGGAGTGTATAAAAGGATTTTTAAAGGTCGACAGTGAATTTATTCATAAGTCGGTTTGTAGTTGACCACCCCTTAGTAGCAGGAAGGAAGAGAAAATGATTAAAATAAAAAGAGACCACTTAATGAACAATGAAGTTATTGAACTGGTAAGTTCTCACCTTCAAGGAATGAACTTACATTCACCCCCTGAAAGTATTCATGCTCTAAATATTGAAAACTTAAAGCAACGTGGTATTACGTTTTGGAGCGTGTGGGAAGACAGTCAGCTAGCAGGGTGCGGGGCTTTAAAAGAGTTAGATGAGCATCACGGAGAAATTAAATCGATGCGAACAGCTACCGCCCATTTGCGGAAAGGAATCGCTAAAGAGCTGCTGCAGTACATAATAAACGAAGCACAAAAACGAGGGTACCGACGCTTAAGCTTAGAAACAGGATCCGCGTCTGCTTTTGAACCGGCTAGAAAGCTGTACGCCAGTTTTGGATTTTACGAGTGCGAACCGTTTTCTACCTACAAAGAAGATCCATACAGTGTATTTATGACAAAGAAATTGAATGATTAAAAGAGGATGGGACAAAAGTATTTTAGTTGAAGGAAAATCCGAAAGAGGAATCGAGATTCTTGATGGAGAATCCAACTCGTTCGGATTTTTTCATGGTAATCGACAGCGGTGTAACAAATGATTCATACCTGATCATTTATCCCGTTTGTGTGTCTTTAGATTGAATTGATTTAGTTATGTCTTAACCTCTTTGTTTTTTGTTTTGTCATAATTCATATAAAAAGGTATAAACTAGGTTTTCTTACTAGACAAAAAGGTTTTTCCTAAGTAGTATAGGTATCAGATAATATAAAACGAATGTTCAGTATAAATAATAAATGTGCGGGGCGGTGGAAATAGCTTGAATAAAAAAAAGCTTCAAAGTGAACAAACCAAAAGAAAAGTGGCAGATGCCGCTAAAGCATTGTTTTCTCAAAAAGGCTATAAAGCTACATCTATTGAGGAAATTGTAGAGGCTACGGGAAGCAGTAAAGGGAATATTTATTATCACTTTAAAAGTAAAGAAGGGCTTTTTCTCTATTTAATAGACGAATGGGATCTCGAGTGGGAACGAAACTGGAAAGAAAGAGAGTCTCTTTACAAAACAACAAGAGATAAGCTTTTTGGAATTGCGGAGCAAATCATTTTAGATGATTTAAATCATCCTCTTACGAAAGCCGCCGATGAGTTTTTTAACAACGAGGAAAAGGGCAGCGACATCGAAGAGCGAATTGATGAGATGGTGAAACGACACGTGGAGTTTAACCGGGAACTTTTGCAAAAAGGCATTGATGAAGGAGAGTTTTCTCCTAAAAATGCAGAACAGCTTGCAGTGATTTTAGAAGGGCTGTTTGTTGGAATGAGCCGTATGTCTCGAAAAACGAACACGGAAAATGCCCTGCAGCTTTACCATTCAGCAATCGATGTATTTTTAAACGGAATTATAGCAAGGTCTTCTTAAATAATCGGGGATGCTTATTGCGGTAATGAGTAATCCCTCATTATTTTGTATTTTTATAGACCGAACGTTCAGTATTTTTGTAATCAGGAGGTTTATATGTC
The DNA here is from genome assembly GCF_058629175.1 of Priestia sp. MDV22-iso46. Classification (NCBI taxonomy): domain Bacteria; kingdom Bacillati; phylum Bacillota; class Bacilli; order Caryophanales; family Bacillaceae; genus Priestia; species Priestia sp. MDV22-iso46. Next base: position 832,782 of record NZ_JBZVWT010000001.1, on the reverse strand, counting down.
ATTATTGTTAAGAAATCGAGCGGCGATTTTGCTGCTCATGCTAAATATTTTTATTATTTTTACAGGAATCGGTCTCGTTATTCCAATTATGCCAACATATATGACGGAGCTTCATATCAACGGCAGCGTGATGGGGCTTTTAGTAGCGGTGTTTTCACTAACTCAATTTCTGTTTTCACCTTTAGCGGGTCGGTTATCAGATTCGTTAGGGAGAAAGAAAATTATTGTAGCGGGAATGATTGTTTTTGCCTTATCTGAATGGTTCTTTGGTTCAGTGAGTACACCTCTTTTATTATTTGTATCGAGAATGTTAGGAGGGGTCGGGGCCGCGCTTATTATGCCTGCTGTTATGGCTTATACAGCGGACGTGACGTCTGCTAAAGAACGCGCTAAAGGAATGGGCTATGTGACGGCGGCGATTACAACAGGATTTATTATTGGGCCCGGTATCGGAGGCTTTTTAGCTGAATACGGCATGCGTGTACCATTTTATATGGCCGCAGTAGCAGGAGGCTTGGCTGCAGTGATTACGCTTTTTGTTTTGCCAGAGTCTCGTCCTGTACAAAATCATGCTGTTTCAAACAATGAGAATCCAAAAGAAGATCGGCTGCTACTGCAGCTTATGAATTCCTATAAAGAACCTTATTTTCTAAGTTTAATTATTGTTTTTGTGACATCGTTTGGATTATCCAATTATGAAACGATTTTTTCACTATTTGTTGATCATAAATTTAGCTTTACGCCAAAAGATATTGCGTTTGTTATTACGTTTGGCTCTATTGCGGGGGCTGTAGTGCAGGTTACGATTTTTGGCTGGATTTTAAATAAGTTTGGTGAAAAAAGAGTGATTTCGTTTTGCTTGATGATGACGGGACTTTTTATTTTACTTACGCTATTTGTGCACACGTACTGGCTTATTATTGTTGTGACATTCATCGTCTTTTTAGCAACAGATATTTTACGTCCGGCAATCAGCACGCAAATGTCGATGATGGCGCAAGACGACCAAGGGTATGTAGCCGGACTAAATTCTGCTTATACAAGTCTTGGAAATATTATTGGACCAGTTGTAGCAGGCTTTCTCTTTGATATAAACATTAATTATCCGTACGTATCAGCTGCACTTGTACTGCTGCTTTGTTTTCTTTTATCTTTAAGAGCAGGGAAGGACAGAAAAACAGCTGTGAGAAATCAAGCGGTTCAAGAGAAATAACCATAAGGAAAAAATGATAGAATTCTTAGGGAATAGAAGACCTCTAGTAGCTTACTGGAGGTCTTTTGATTATTCTTTTAGTAAAGGTGTAAGGTTTACAACGCCACTCAGCCTATAGAGAAGCTTTATTTTATCGGCAAAACAGTGAAATGGTTGCAAATAAAAAAGGTTAATAGTAAACTTTAAACGTAACAAGAATAGTATGGGAGCTTGCGCGGGGCAGGCTGAGAGTACAGGGACGCCTGTTGACCATTTGAACCTGTTGGATAATGCCAGCGCAGGGAATGTGAGTACATACCAAAGCACTTTGCGCATGCAAGGTGCTTTTTTGTCTTTTTTTTGCAGTGTTAAAACTAAATGAAAAGAGTGAGAGAATATGGATATTAGTAAAATTTCAGCTCAATTAGAAAAAGTAAGAGATACAAGTCCGCTTGTTCATAATATTACGAATGTTGTGGTAACCAATTTTACTGCAAATGGACTGCTTGCACTAGGAGCTTCACCTGTTATGGCTTATGCGAAGGAAGAAGTGGCTGACATGGCACGAATCGCCGGAGCGCTTGTTTTAAATATGGGTACACTGACGGCTCAAGAAGTAGAAGCGATGAGAATAGCAGGAAAATCAGCAAATGAAAATGGCGTGCCGGTTATTTTCGATCCTGTAGGAGCCGGAGCGACACCGTTTCGTACAGAAGTAGCACGTCAGCTTGTAGAAGAATTAAATATTGCAGTTATTCGTGGTAACGCTGCTGAAGTTGCGAATGTAGTAGGCGAGTCATGGCTCATTAAAGGCGTTGATTCATTAGAAGGGCAAGGAGACGTCATTGAACTTGCTGAGAAAGCAGCGAACAAATTAGATACAGTGATTGTTATCACGGGTAAACAAGATGTAATCACGGATGGAAACACAACGTATACAGTAGACAACGGTCACCCGTTATTTACGAAAGTGACGGGTACTGGCTGTCTGCTGACATCAATTATAGGAGCTTTCGCTGCTGTAGAAAAAGAATATGTCGAGGCAAGCGTTGCTGCTTTAAGTTTTTACGGAGTGGCAGGTGAGATCGCCGCAGCGAAAAAAGGTGAAGAAGGGCCGGGAAGCTTTCAAATTGAGCTGTTAAACCAGCTTCATCTTTTATCTGGGCAGGATATTGAATCATATGCAAGAGTACATCAACGTTAAAAGGAGCTGGAAAATGACAAACGAAGAAATCAAAAAGCTGCTGCAAGTTTATTTTATAATGGGCAGCAATAACTGTAAAAAAGATCCGAAAGAAGTGTTGAAAGAAGCAATTGAAGGCGGCGTTACCGTGTTTCAATTTCGTGAAAAAGGCGAAGGTGCCTTAACAGGAGAAGCGAAATATCAGCTGGCGAAGGAACTTCAGCAAATTTGTCAGCAGCACAGCGTTCCTTTTGTTGTGAATGATGATCTTGACTTAGCGATCCGCTTACAAGCAGATGGCGTTCATATTGGACAAGAAGATGAAAAAGCTCATATTGTTCGAGAGAAAATAGGAAAAGGGATTGTGGGCGTCTCTGTTCATAATGTACAAGAGCTGCAGCAAGCGATAAAAGACGGGGCGGATTATGTAGGAATGGGACCTGTTTTTCCTACTTCTACAAAAAAAGACGCAAAAGCAGTGCAAGGTACAAAATTAATTGAAGAAGTGCGAAACCAGAATATTGACTTTCCAATTGTAGGAATCGGTGGCATCACGCCTGAAAATGCCAAACAAGTAGTAGAAGCAGGTGCAGATGGCGTTTCTATTATTACCGCGATTAGCTTAGCAGCGTCTCCAAAAGAAAAAGCAGCTCAATTGAAAGAAGCGGTAGGAAAATAAAAAAAGCGCACACTGTGCGCTTTTTTTATTATAGCTGAACAGTTTGAGGAGTTTCTTCGCCTTCATTCATGAAGCGAATTTCGTTCGGCGTAATTTCAAGAATAACATACTCAGGGTCATTTGGACCGTCAAACCATTCTTTCATGTGATCGTTCCATATACGCCCTTTTAATTGATCACCAGTACGAAGAACAGCTGTACCAGATAATTCTAAGTATTGATCGCCATATCCTTCACCGCTGTAGCCCAATAGTACGTGCACGTTCGGATTGGCTTCGATTTCTTCTGCCTTATGTGTATTGATATTTGTTGGTGTGTAAAGAGCGATACCCTCTTCATCGCTAAAGAATGTCATATAGCGAGAATGGGGTTTGTTGTTTACAACTGTGGCTAATGTTCCTACACGATTTCCTTCTAATACTTCGTTTACTTTTTTAGCAATTTTTTGTTCATTCATTTTATCCATCTCCTTTATTACTTTTTATGTTCCTCAATCGAAGATAAATAAAACATACATGTCTAAAAAAAATATAAGTTAACAATAAAATAGTTATGTAAACTAATAAAATGAAAAATAAAAAAAGCTAGCTACAGCTAACTAAAAAATAAGCCCGCACTGCCGTAACCCTAAGTGTCTTAAATACCCAGATCTACTAGGTGGGTGCCCTCATAGCCGGGTTTAGCGTCCCAAGAAGGGCGTGCTATCTGCAGCTAAATTTTGAGCTCCCTTTTAACACTCAAAGGTTTAAGACAACATGAGTATACGCACAGCGCAGGTATGTATAACAAATGTAAATAAGATGCCGATATATAAATGTTTTCTAATTAATCAACTTTCATCGTACAAGAAATGATTATAACGGAATAATGAATGGAACGCAAGACTTTTATTTAAAGTTTTTCTTCTCTAACATCTTGGCGGGGAAGCAGTAACAAAATAAGAAAAGGGCCCGCAACTGGAATGAAACATAAAAGAAGGTAAGGCTGGGATGCAATCCTTTCTTTTGTCATAACGGAGTAAGAAAGCCACGTTAAAACAAAAAAATCAGCGGTCATCACGCTAACAAGCTGTGACTGCATAAAAGCATCTCCATAAGCTTTTATTGAACCTACGGATAGTCCGTATGCGTAACCTGAAATCGTGAGCGCTAAGCACAGTCCAATCCATAGACGAGAAGAAATGATAGCAATGAAGCGTGAAGAAATACGCGAACGTGTTCGAACTTTTTGTCCTTTCCAATGATAATAGAACAAAAGAGAAAAAGCTCCAAGCGCAAATGATAGAAGAGAAAATGGCCATCCAGGCAGTTTGTATGTATCTTTTTTACAGATCATTATCATAAACAATACTGGGAAAAGTCCTAAAAAAGAGAATACCATAACCACGAGCGGATCTACCTGTTGAAAATTTCCTGTGATAAGATTTTTAAACAGCAAATTATTAGCGGCGCTTGCTCCCGGAGCTAGCAGCAAGGCGTATAGTACAAGCATAGCCCATCCAATGATATACATATTCTCAACTCCTTTTACTTGTTTTAGTGTACAAAAACCATTTCAGTATATTTCCCCGTCTTGTGACGAAGGGAAACGCTTGAAACTCTTCTTTAATTAGGTGTAATATTACACTAAAGAAATGTACGTGTATAGAAAGAAAGGGCTGTGAAAATGAATAAACAAGAAGTAATTAAATCAGTATCAGATAAAATACGATTAATTCGTTTAGAAAGAAACTATTCACAAGACAGAATGGCTGAAGTCATTGGTATTTCCAAAAAAACATTGGTTCAAATTGAAAAAGGGCGCACGGAAGCAGGGTGGACGACCACTGTTGCAGTATGCGGTTTGTTTGGTGACAGTGAAATCCTTCAATCGGTTTTAGGAGACGTTCCTTTAGAAGTAGTAGAAATCATTGCTCATAACGGCGTATCTTCTCCAAAAGATAGAACGCTCGGAGGAAGAGTATGGTGGAAAGAAATTCAAAAAGAAGGCTCTTTTCGTCTGCAGCAAAATATGATTAGTCAGCACTATCGCGTTTTAGATGACCAAGACTATCGATGGTTTAGTTCATTTGATAAAAGCGAAGCGGTAAAAAGGTTTGAAGAATTAACGAATGAATAAAAAAGAGGCCGGGACGTAACGAAATAACTGCATATATGAAACCTACGTTCACCCTATCCATAAAAAAATCCGAACGAATTTGATTCTCCATCAAGAGTCTTGATTCATCGTTCGGATTTTTCTTCCATTGCTATACTTTTGTCTCAGCCTCTACTGATTCATTAAGGTACCTGATGAGGGACGACTGAACCAATTCCATAGCTCTACATCTCCAAGTGACGCATATGTGATCGACGGATCATTTTTTAATTTCAGAAGCTTTTTTGTAGGCCCTGTAATCACAACGCCGTACACACCGACGCCATGTTTTTTTACATAAGAATATCGCTGCTTTAGCAACAGATCCGAATGGTCTAGCTGACGAACTTTTTGGACCGTTTCTTCATTATCAGCTAATAGTTTCATCATATTTAAAACGTTCGACTTGCTAGTAGAGTGGGTTTGATTTCCTTTGTGTTCGTAAGGTAAGTCTAGAAACTCTGGAAAGCCAAATGTTGATGTTAAGTCAATTAATGGCTCGTCTTTTGTACTTGTTTTTTGTTCGTGCCCTGTATTAAGCGCGTACCAAGAGGTAGAAAAATCACGGCTGTCGATGGCGTTCATTTTTTGCTGAACTTCTTTTAGCGAGTATGTATCATCAAAAGAAATAGCCACTTCGCTTACCGTTCCTTTTGGTAGATTTTCTAATGCTTTCCATGTTTCATTCGTCCATTCCTTATACTCTTTTGTATGTTGCTTTAGTTTTTTTGGATCAGGATAGACAAAAGAAAGGTTAAGATCGTATTTGCCGCCAGGAAATTCTTTTTCTACACCGCTTGTTTTATCAAACAGCTGATGAAATGTAAACGTCCCAATGGCCTGCTCTTCACGTCCAATTTGCTTATAAGCTTCCATTTGCGACTGCATGCGGAAAAAGGACTGTGTATCAGAAGTGGTTTCACGTATATGAACGTTCGGAAAAGCAGATTCGATAGCCGCTTGATTCACGCTGTTTATGTATTCGGTTTTTGATTGATGATAATATACAATAGATAAAAAGCTGCCGATTATCCATAGCAGAACGACAGAGCCAATGACAGTTGTCACATTTGAAAGGCGCTGCTTCCATTTGGCGATATAAATGGACTTTTTAACTTTTTTATTATCCAACATCGTATCGTCACTTAATGAAGTAGCTGATGCAGTTGGCGATAACGGTTCATCTTCGGTTAGCAAGTGCTCCAAATGAGCTGAGCATGCTTCACAATTTTCCGTATGTTCTTCAAGTGTTTCTGCTTCTTTGTCTGTCAAAGTGCCGTTTTTATATTTTTCCCATTGATGCTTCATATCTTGACAGCTCATCCGTCCTCTTCCTTTCTTTTTTTCAATTGTTGACGACCACGATACAAGTCCATTTTCACTTTTGACAGAGTAAAGCCAGTCATTTCTGCAATCTCTTCATATGTGAAGCCGTGATAATCTCGTAGCAGTACAATATTCTGCTTAGCCGGAGGCAAAGCAGATACATCAGAAAGCCAGCCGTCGATTTCACTTTGAATCATCACTTGTTCTTCAGCACTTGGCTGAGGAGTAAAGTGCCATTCTTCTATTTCGACAGTAGGGCGTTTTTTTTCTTTTCGATACCAGTCAATAAAGGCGTGATAAGCAATTTTGAACAGCCAAGGCTTCACTTCCTCGCCTTTATATGTTTCTAAGTGTAAAAGTGCCCGGTAAAAGGTCTCCTGCATTAAATCTTCCGCTGATTCTTTTCTGCGAGTAAGAGAGAGAAGATAGCGCAGCAAATCATGCATGTGCTGTTTATAAATGTGTTCAAAGTTATGCTGTTGTGCCATTTTCTCCCCCTTTCATTTAATCAACGCAATTTGTGGATAAAAGTTTCGGTTTTTTTATTAAAAATCGTATGTAATAGATAAAAGATGCTTAAAATACGATATATAGCTTATCATACTAAAAAGAAAACCATATGAAATTCGACATAATTCCGTGTAATTTGTCATTTTTTTAAAAAACTAAAGGGTAATTGGTGTTCGAAGGAAACAGAAAATGTTATGATAGAACAAGGATGTGCTCTTACAAAAAACAGCTACATACATAATAAAAAATACAGCGTTTGTTTGCAAAATAAAAATGGACAAACACATGTTGTTTAACCATGGATGTTTGTGGGAAAATGAACTAAGTATTTTCAACAAAAAGTAAATTAAATTGTGTTTTCACTTATAAAAAACACGGTAAATTGGAAAAGGTGGGGTCATGATGGACGTAGAAAATACACAAGGTACAGAAGAACAAGCACCTAAAGTCAAAGCAGCTAAAGTTGGCGATACGATTCAGCCAAAAAAAGGCGACTATAAAGGATTTAAAGGAATTGTTATGGTAGTGCGAGACAATTCGGTTATCGTAGATTTTGGGAAAGATGCTGAAACGGGCGAATCCATGAAAACAGTTGTTAATCATAAAAATTATAAAATCGTAAAAAAGTAGGTGAATAACCTACTTTTTTTTACTGAATATATGTTTAAAGGCTGCGATTTTTCTATCGGAAACCTTAGAGAAAAGCGTAGGTAAAGCAATTCTTTGAGATGAACAATGTTTTTTAGTAAACTATAGAAAGTATGCAGAAAGAAAGGATTTTTGTTATGTCAATTCAACTATCACAATTATCATTACCGCAAGAGGTTCTTTCGCTTTTAGCGAATCGTAAATATGAAAATTTGTCCGATGCTGATCAGCTATTAATTGGAAAAGGCGGCTATACAGCAGAAGAAGCAGATATTTTAGAAGATGCCATTATTGCCTTGTCACTAGGGAAAAATGTACTTTTAAAGGGGCCAACAGGTTCAGGTAAAACAAAGCTGGCTGAAACGCTGTCGCATTTATTTTCTCAGCCGATGCATAGCGTTAACTGCTCGGTTGACTTAGATGCAGAAGCGCTGCTTGGTTTTAAAACAATTGCTGAACAAGAAGGGAAAACAGGTATTGAGTTTGTGGAAGGACCTGTTATTCAGGCAATGAAAAAAGGCCATTTATTATATATTGATGAAATTAACATGGCTAAACCTGAAACGCTTCCTATTTTAAACGGGGTTCTTGATTACCGGAAAATGATTACGAACCCATTCACTGGAGATGTAGTACGCGGTCAGCAAACGTTCGGCGTAGTAGCGGCTATTAATGAGGGGTATGTTGGTACTGTTCCATTAAACGAAGCATTAAAAAATCGTTTTGTTGTTATTGAAGTTCCGTATATTCAAGGAGGCAGCTTAAAGCAAGTTTTGATGTCTCAGTCTCAGTTAAAAGACGAAAAATTAATTGATAAATTTGTCACGCTCTCTGCAGATTTAATTACTCAAGTTCAAAGCGGCCATGTATCAGAAGAAGCTGCGTCTATTCGTGCGCTTATCGATACGTGTGATTTAGCTCTTTATATGCCGCCTCTTCGCGCGATTAAACGCGGTATTATTGAAAAGCTAGAAGATGAAAGGGAAAAAGCCGCCATTCAAAATATTGCTGAAACATTATTTGAGTAAGGAGTGGCGCTATGCGATTTATTAAATTTAACGACAAAAATGTAGATTCCTTTCTCTATATGGAGCTGGCAGATTTAACGAAAACATTAACAAAAAATGATGAAATTGAAGTAGAGTATCGCGTTTCGTCTTATTATGATCCTGTACACGGCATTATTTATCTCAGTCACTTTTGGGATAACCGTCCAGAACAAGACAAAGTGTACGGCTTAAAAAGTGATGTATTTTTAAGAAGTATTGGAAGCTATAAGCATTCAAACTTCAAAGAAATTAATGCATATTTAAAGAAAATAAATAAAACCTCGGTACCTAGCTTAGCTAAGCAGCTGTTTATGCTGTTTGAAGATATTCGTTTAGAAGAAGTATGCAAACGCGAACGTTCTGGAACGAAAAAAGCCTTCGCCGTCAGAAGACAGCTCTATAGAAAATATTTTGCTACACAAATGAGCGCAAATTTAACAAAAAGCGTGTATACGGATGCACTTTTTAACGGCATCTACTTGCTATTGACGGCCGAAAATCCATTTGAAGAAATTCCTTCAATGAGTGAATCGATTAATTTAGCGATGCCTTTTATTCGCAGACAGCTAACAAATGTATATGAAGCTAAAACAACAAAAGATGTATCGCGCATCTGTCTTGAACTTGTAGATGTTTTTGATGATATTATTGAAAAAGATATGCTTAATACCTATTTCTTCTTGGCTGAACTCCAGTATGATCAGTTAGAAGAAGGGTTAACATTTGAAGATTTAAAGCGCAAAGATTCATTAGTGAACGATGATATTTTAGAGCATGAAAAAGACGGGGATGAAGACATTCACGAAGAGAAAATGGAAATGTGGCATCGAGAGACAAGCGAAGCGACGCAAAGTTTTCTACAGTTTGATATGGATCAAGGCTCAAAAACAGACATGCTAGGCGATGGTGTTCGTGAAGGCGACGATGGAGATCAAGCAATGGGCATGGTGCAAGGGTCTTCTCAAAAAACATCGCGCAACGATTATTCTCAAATCGAAGCCATGGAGCAAACGCATCCGGAAAAAGACGGGGAAGCGGATTATGAGTATGGGAAAGAAAATAAGCATGCCTATGCTGTTTTTATAGATTCTAAACTTCCGAACGACGATCACGTTGTTCAGTATGATGAGAATAAAAAAATTATTGCATCGTATCAAAAGAAATTAAAGCAAATGATTGAAAAAACGCTTGAACATAAAAAAACGCTTCCTAGAAGCGAGCTGCACTTTGGCCGATTGAATAAAAAGCTTCTAAAACTATGGACAGACGACAATCCTCGTTTGTTTTATAAAAAAGATGAAGATTCTGCGCAAATTGATGCCGTCTTTTCTCTTTTAGTTGACTGTTCCGCATCGATGTACGACAAAATGGATGAAACGAAGCTTGGGATTACGCTATTTCATGAAGCGTTAAAGTCTGTTATGGTGCCTCATCAAATTGTAGGGTTTTGGGAAGATACAAATGATGCCACCGAAACGAGCCAGCCTAACTACCTGCAGACGGTTATGGACTTTCAAGCATCGTTAAAGCGTAAAAGCGGTCCTGAAATTATGCAGCTTGAGCCTGAAGAAGACAACCGTGATGGATTTGCTATTCGCCATATGACACGCCGTTTGCTTCAGCGTTCTGAACAGCAGAAGTTTTTACTTGTGTTTTCAGATGGTGAACCAGCCGCTATGGGATATGAACAAAATGGTATTGTAGATACGCACGAAGCGGTATTAGAAGCACGCAAGCACGGAATTGAAGTCATCAACGTCTTTTTATCCAACGGAGAAATTGATGAAGGACAAAAGAAAACCATTCAAAATATGTACGGGAAATATAGTATTCTAGTACCAAACATCGAAGAACTTCCCGATGTGCTATTTCCTTTACTGAAGAAATTACTTCATAAAAGCATTTAAAAAAGTCGAAGCATATTGCTTCGACTTTTTTTGCTATTGACCGTTAAAGAGGAGCGAGGTAAGTTAAATATATATGAAAAAGAGAGAAGGAATGGCAAGTGGAAGGAGTTCAAACGTCATCTAGAAGAGCATGGGGGCTGCTGCTTGTAATCATTGGTGCCACAATGTGGGGAGTATCTGGCACGGTGGCTCAATATTTATTTCAGCATAAAAGTTTTAACGCAGAATGGCTGGTCGTCGTTCGTATGTTAGTATCCGGATTGCTGCTTTTGGCAATAGCCTCTAAGCAGCGCAATATTTTTGCAATTTGGAAAACAAAAGAAGAGAGGACTTCGCTGCTTTTGTTTGGTGTAATCGGTATGCTCGGCGTGCAGTATACATATTTTGCAGCTATTGAAGCAGGAAACGCTGCTACAGCTACAGTGCTTCAATATACGTCGCCAATATTTATTATTGGCTATTTAGCTGTGCAAGCAAGAAAGTGGCCGGTGAAAGTAGAAATGATTTCTGTTGCGCTCGTCATAACGGGGACATTTTTTCTTGCAACAAGCGGAAATTTTAACGAGCTGTCTATTACAGGATGGGCGTTGTTTTGGGGGATTGGGGCAGCTGTGACGTCTGCTTTTTATACGCTTCAGCCTAAACGCCTTCTTGCGAAATGGAGCTCAATTGAAGTAGTAGGCTGGGGAATGGTGATAGGTGGAGTAAGTTTTTCATTTATTCACCCGCCGTGGCATATAGCAGGTGAGTGGTCGCTATTGTCGCTGTGTGCGGTGTTATTTGTAGTCATCTTTGGAACGCTTATTGCATTTTATTGCTATTTGGAAAGTTTGAAGCATATTAGCGCTTCTGAAGCCATTGTTCTTGCGTCAGCAGAGCCTTTATCAGCAGCGGCGCTCTCTGTTCTATGGCTTCATGTGACCTTTGGATGGACGGAGTGGTTAGGTACGATTCTTATTATCGCTACGGTATTTTTACTTTCTCAGCGAAAGCCAGAGGTGACGTCATAAGTAAAAAGGACTTTCATTTGAAAGTCCTTTTTACTTTTATAGAGGTTTTAATGTAAACGTGTTTGTATACGAGCGGTTAGCATATAGTGTGTAATCAGGATGTGTTTTAGCTCCCCAGCTGTCGTCTCCGCCAACGCCCATTTGCTTGTAGTTAACCCGCACGGTTACTGAATCGCTTGACGGCAATTTGTAAAAATGATCGTAAGCCTCCAGTTCAAAAGGTGAGTAAGGTAAAGCGTTCAGCTCGACTGTTGGCAAACCTTTTATCAAAAAGCCCCGTCCTTGATCGTTTGTAATAGTGGCCCATCGAACGTCCGTTTTATTTCCGCATTCTTGAGGGCGTAAATACGGTGTAACTTGCTCTTTTACACTGCCTTTATGAAGGGCCAGCTTAGCGCCAGTTTTACGGTCCCAATAATTTTCATGAGGTCCTCTTCCATACCACGTTAAAGAATCAAAAGCCGCATTCATCGTAAACAGCATGCCGATTTCAGGAATTTCAGGCATTGTCTCAGAAGGTGCTAAAGATTGTTCAATCTTCATTTCACCATCGTTATATAGCGTATACGTTACATAGCAAGAAGCAAGAGAGTTGTCTAAAGCTAGTTCAACCGAAATGATAACAAAGTCAATTTGCGGCTGCACACTTATGTTTTGCACATGCTGCTCTAAGCTTGCTTGACGCCACGTTTGACATCTTTCATGCAGTTTATTACCGAGGTCATTATCGGTTACTGCACGCCAAAAATTCGGACGGAAACCCGACGCAAGCAGCTCGGTGTGCTCATAGTTGTAAGAAATAAACTGTCCTTTTCGCTTATCAAAAATAGCCGTGAAGTTAGTTCCTGTAACCGTAAGCGTTTGTTCATTTTGGTCAACGGTTAAAGCAGGATGAGCAGCTTTTACTGAAGGTACAGCGGTTTTGGCAGGCAGTACAAACTGTTCGTATGCCACTTCATATCCAGCTGAAGCCCAAGCTGTATCTTTGGACAATCTGAGAGAAAGAGTTAAAACAAATTCATCAGTTTCATTTTCTTGCTCATAAAGAGGATAAGAAAGCGTCAGTTCTTCTGTACCATCAGGAGCTACATTTAAAAGAGACGCATGCTTTTCAACGAGTTCACCGTTTTTTTCAACAGTCCAAACAAAATCATAGGCGTTCAAGTTTGTAAACAAGTGTTTGTTTTGAACGGAAAACTTTCCTTTAGCAGCGTCGACTGCTGTCCACTTTACGGGCTGATAGCATTTTTTTACTTCTGCAATTTTAGGGCTAGCTGTCCCATCAGCAAAGATTAAGCCGTTTCCGCAGAAGTTACCATCGTTAGGCGTATCACCAAAATCTCCCCCGTAAGCTAAGTAAGAAGTACCGTCTTCTGCTGTTGTTTGAAGAGCTTGATCTTTCCAGTCCCATATAAAACCGCCTTGCAAGATCGGATATTGATCGAAAATCTCCCAGTATTTGTATAAATTCCCGCATGAATTGCCCATTGCATGACTGTATTCACATAAGATGTAAGGTTTTTTCGGATTCATTAATGCATAGCGCTCTACATCTGCTGGCTTAACGTACATCGTGCTTTCTATATCTGAAGCATCATAGTCGCGATGATGGAAGATTCCTTCGTAATGAACAAGTCGTGTGGAATCTTTTTCTTTAAAAAAGGTATACATATGGTGAAAGTTTTCTCCGCCAAATGATTCGTTTCCAAGCGACCAAATAATGATAGAAGGGTGGTTTTTGTCACGTTCGTACATCGAACGACAGCGATCCAATACGTTTTCTTTCCATTCTGGCTTGCTTCCTGGAACGGCTTTTTGCTCACCTTCTTGTAAATAAGTCCACGTTCCGTGCGTTTCTAAATTGGTTTCATCAATAACGTACAGTCCGTATTCATCACACAGTTCATACCATACTGAATCGTTAGGATAATGGGATGTACGCACGGCGTTAATATTATGCTGTTTCATCAGCAAAATGTCGTGAAGGATGTCTTCGCGCGTGATGCCTGCCCGGCCTTTTACTGAATCAAATTCGTGGCGATTCACTCCTCGAAGTACAATACGTTTGCCGTTGATTGTCATAAGACCGTTCTTTAGTTCAAATGTACGGAAGCCGACTTTACAGCTTTCTGTTTCAATAATAGAACCAGCAGAATTCTTTAAGCTGAGTACAAGCGTATACAAATGAGGGCTTTCTGCACTCCATTTTTCAGGGCTTTTAATGTGTGTACGCAAGGAGACTGTACGTTGATCGCTCACACTTAAATTTATTTGCAGCGGAGCTTGTAGTACTTCTTGGCCATTCGCGTCATACAGCGTGGCTTCAAATGTTAGATCTTGAGTATCGTGCTCAAAGTAGTTTAAGATATCAGCTGAAACGATAAGTTCACCATCTTGGTAGTTGTTATCAAGCGACGAACGAACGCTAAAGTCATAGATGTGAACTGGTGGAGTAGAATAGAGATACACATCTCGGAAGATGCCGCTCATTCGCCAAAAATCTTGGTCTTCAAGCCAGCTTGCATCACTCCAGCGATATACTTCTACTGCTATCGTATTTTCACCTTCTTGAAGGTAAGAAGTTATATCAAATTCAGCTGGAGTAAAGCTGTCTTCGCTGTATCCAACAAACTCACCGTTAATCCATACGTAAAAAGCAGATTCGACGCCTTGGAAGCTGACGTACACCGGCTGATCTTTCCATTCTGGTTTAGGTGTAAAAGTACGGATGTACTGACCGACAGGGTTATATCTAGTCGGTGCAAAAGGAGGTTCGAGCTCTTCATTTTCAACCCAAGGGTATGTCACGTTTGTATATTGAGGATAGTCATATCCTTGCAGCTGCCAATGTGAAGGAACTGAAATAGAGTCCCATTTCTCATATGAAAACTCAGGTGCGAAAAAGTTTTTGACGCGGGCATCTGCATTTTCAGCAAAATGAAAATACCAGCTGCCATTTAAGCTTTGATAGTAAACAGAAGATTTTCTATCATTTTTTAAGGCCTCTTCGACCGTTTGATAAGGCATAAGTAAAGCGTGTGCTTTTGAACGGTTCAATTGAAAAATTTCAGGGTTGTTATTCCATTCAGGGTATCCGTTTGCAGGTGCTGTATAATGAAATTTCTTGCCGGTTTTTAACACGTCGATCCCTCATTTCTAAAGTACTAGGTTATTAGTTTATATGAAAATGATAACGTTTTCTGAAAACCTTATCAATCTAATTATTTTCATGGTAATATAACTATATTCACATAAAAAGGGGGAAGTAATGTGGACCGTATGTACTTTCCGGCTCTTTCAGATGAAGATATGAAACTGCCATTCTATGTTACAAGCGCTGGAAGCTGGAGACACCAAAAGCATATTAAGCGTCAGGGAGAGTTTCCTGATTATCAATGGATTCAATGCATAAAAGGAAGAGGCGAGCTTCGTGTAAATGATGAGGTTTATATTATAAAAGAAAATGAAGGGATGTTTCTGACGCCGCACGTTCCGCACGAATACTATCCCGTTACGAGCGAATGGCAAGTATGCTGGGTTTCTTTTAACGGAAGTGTGATTGATGATATCATGCTTTCTCTTCAATTTATTAATTCGGGAAAAATCGTCCTTACAAATGCTGAAAGTCTTTACAGGATGCTTCAAGAACTAATGGATCGGTTAGAAGAAAATCATACCTCTAGCACCATGCAGTGCTCTGAACTACTATATAGCGTCATTTTAAAACTTCGCCAAGACAGCGTATATATAGAAAGCAAAAGTCGCCTGCAGCAAATTACTCAGCTAAACCCAGTCCTTCGTTATATCGAGGAATATTATCATCAGCCGTTAACGCTAGAAGTACTGGCGCAGCAGCTCAACGTAACGGAGCAGTATACGTGTTTGCTTTTTCAACAATCTCTTGGCATCCGGCCATTTGAATACGTAACGCGCGTGCGGATTCAAAAAGCAAAGAAACTGCTGCTTAAAAACAACCAAATCTCTGTACAAGATATAGCAAGACAAGTAGGGTATGAACATCCAAGCTACTTTATCAAGCGTTTCAAAGAACAGGAAAACGTTACGCCAACTATTTTTCGAAAAATGTATTTTTCATAAGCTACATACATCAGGGTTTATCTAGGTCATAAGACATGAAGTGTATGCTAGTTATTCCGTATGAGTTTTAAAAAAGAAATTAAATGTAGTTTTAAGTGAAAACGGGGAGGAAAAGTAGAGAGAAGAAACAAAAAGGAGGGATAAACGTGTTTGGGTTAAATGATCTTCCAAAGTTTGTGTGGTCATTCTGTCTTGTATTGCCACTTGTATCATTTGTTCATCAGCTGGGGCATTCCGTCATGGCAATTATTTTCGGAGGGAAGGTCGATTTTACTATTGGGCGAGGGAAAACGATTCTTAAAATGGGGAAGTTTAAAATTAAGTCAGTCTATTTTTTAGACTCGTTTTGTAAATATGAAAATCTTAAGAATGACAGTCGCATTTCTCATGCAGTGGTGTATGCGGGTGGTGTACTGTTTAATGTGCTTACTATTTTTATAATAAATGGATTAATTATGGCTAATATTCTGCCTGAAGATATATTTTGCTATCAATTTGTTTATTTTTCAGTCTATTATGTTATTTTCTCACTGCTGCCAATTCAATATACAGAGACATCTGCAAGTGATGGACGTGCTATATATAACGTATTACGGTACGGGAAAACGTGTGATCCAGATTAAAGGGCTGTGTGTAGCAGCCTTTTTTGGTGCGTTTTTTCTCGTTCATTTAAATAAAAAAAGGAAAACTTTACGAAAAGAAAATAGTAGCGGATAATAAAGATAGTAGATGTTGGAATGTAAGAAAGGAGAGGATTCATACGATTATTGAGACAGAACGAATGACGTTGCGAGCCATGGCCGAAAGCGATGCAGAAAATTTACTGAAAATCTTTGAGGATGCTGAAGCAATGAAGTATTATTCTTCTACTAAAAGCGAACAAGACACACGCCGCTGGATTCAATGGATGAAGCAGCATTATCAAACGTACGGCATTAGCATGTGGATCGCTGAGGATAAACAGAAAGGAGAGTTTCTAGGGCAGTGCGGCATGGTTCTTCAAAAAGTAGACGGAAAGGTAGATCCAGAACTTGGTTATTTATTCTTACGCAGCCGCTGGGGGAAGGGCTATGCGAGTGAAGCAGCAAAAGCTTGCTTAGATTATGGACTTCATACGCTGAAATTTCAGAAAATTACATCATTGATAGATCCTGACAATTACCCATCGATTAAAGTGGCTGAAAGAATTGGCATGAAAAAAGAAAAGCAAGTTAACAAATGGGACAAATCATTATTCTTTTATAGTATATATAATGAAAAATGAGAGTATAGGAGTGTTAGCATGATCAAAATTAAGAACGTTTCGGTAAAACGAGCAGAAAAAGAAATTTTAAAAAACGTGTCGTGGTTAGTGAAAAAAGGGGAACATTGGTGTTTGCTTGGGTTAAATGGTTCCGGAAAAACGACGCTTTTAAATATAATCAACGGATATATCTGGCCTACAAAAGGCCAAGTAGAAGTTCTCTCAAGGAAATTTGGAGAAACAAATCTGTCTGAGCTCAGAAAAGAAATCGGGTGGGTAAGTTCTTCGCTTCAGCAGCGGTTTCAAGATGACGATACGGTTTTAGAAATGATTTTAAGCGGCAAATTTGCATCTATTGGTTTGTATGAACAAGTGGAGCAAAAAGATATGAACCAAGCTATAGAATTAATGAAGCTGCTAAATTGCGAAGATTTACAAAATCAGGCGTACGGAACACTTTCTCAAGGAGAGCGCCAGCGAGTGCTAATTGCCCGAGCTCTTATGGCTTCACCAAAGCTTTTAATACTTGATGAGCCATGTACAGGACTAGATATAATGGCCCGAGAACAGCTTCTTCAGCTGATTGCAAAAATGGCAGAGCAGCCAAAAGCGCCTACGCTTATTTATGTTACTCACCATGTAGAAGAAATTTTGCCGTGCTTTACCCATACGCTTTGTATGCGCCAAGGAGAAGTGTTTTCTTCTGGAAAAACGAAAGACCAGCTCACTGAGCCGCATCTTTCTAAATTTTTTAATCACTCCGTAGAGATTCAGCAGCAGAAGGAACGCACTTGGCTGTCATTAAAAGAACCGGTAAAAAGCTGAGCTAGCGTCGAGAAACCTTCTTACATACCATGGGAAAAAGAGCGCTGCTTGCAATGGAAACAAGCTCATTGTGGAGATAATGTTTACATGCTACATAAATAGTGGTGCTGCAAATAATATCAATTAGTAAAAAAGCAGCAATGTCATGTTTATCAATGGTTACAAATACAAAAGAAGAGGAATCATAAGCTGTCATCGTTGGCTCCTTTGATTATATCGTTATGTTACTTTATTCACAAAAGGCTTGGGCTATACGAACTTTTAAAGAAGTAGGATGACGACAGCTGATTCTCTTTTCTACAGCTGATAATATTCTTGTTCGAGTATACTCATGATAAGATCTGTCTGAAATGCTTCTTCAATAAAAGCACCTTCACGCTCTATTCCTTCTTTTACAAAACCGCATTTTTCATAACAAGCAATGGCTCTATGGTTGTATTCGAGCACTCGTAAATCGACTCTGTGCAAGTGAAGGTGTTCAAATGCGTACGCAAGTACC
Source organism: Priestia sp. MDV22-iso46 (assembly GCF_058629175.1). Classification (NCBI taxonomy): domain Bacteria; kingdom Bacillati; phylum Bacillota; class Bacilli; order Caryophanales; family Bacillaceae; genus Priestia; species Priestia sp. MDV22-iso46. The sequence continues at coordinate 814,477 of NZ_JBZVWT010000001.1, read as the reverse complement.
AATTTTGTAACTTCGGTGCCTAGCCCTTGATTCCAGACGGAAGAATCAAATAAACCAATTGCATACCGTGCGCGCCGGTCGTGCTCGTTAACGGTCAGCCGTGCTTCTCCAACAAAACGCTGCTCATATTCAATACACCAATTCAGCTTTTGAGACTTTATGTACTCGACGTGCCGCTTGGCATCTTGTAATGTAAGAGATTTTAAGTTTCGGGTATCGCCTCCGTACATGCGAATAAGTTCTTTTGTTTGTTTGCATGCTAGATAGTCATTTACATCGCTGTCTTTTGGTTTTCTTAGTATCACGTTTTTTCCTTTTAAAAGTGGTGAAACATTATTCATTTGATGCATCCTTTCTTTTCTAACATTTAAAAAGGTATTCCACTTGTCTCCTAAAAAACCTGCTTTTATGTATAAAAGAAATTCAGACATAACTATGTCCATCGAATCTTAAAACAAATGGGATCGGTACGCTAGTATGGAGTGCTTGTTACACCGCGGTTGACTTCCGTGCAAGCCTTGGCTTTCCATTAACTGCTCTACATACATGAAGCCTACGTTCATTCTACAAATGAAAAAATCCGAACGAGTTGGATTCTCAAGCAAGAATCTCGATTCATCGTTCGGATCTTCCTTCAGCTAAACTACTTTTCTCCCAGCCTCTTTACGAAGAATGTTTTTTTGCGTAGTGAGCAAGTGCAAGAAGAGGGAAAATATCATTGTAGCTGTGGTACTGAATATAAAATTGTCCAGGAAGACCAATTCCCGTGGGGTAATGAGTTTGCTGCTCTGTAAGATTTGGATTCAGTAAAAATTTAATTCCTTTTTCAACGGCTCGATCTTTTAATGGACATATTGTCATTAAAGCATCGAGAGCCCAAGCCGTTTGAGAAGGGGTGCTAAACGATAGTGGCACATATTTTTTTAAAGAAGCGCTATAGCATGATTCTCCGAATCCACCGTCTTCTTGTTGAATGCTTTTGAGCCAGTTGATAGCTTTGATGATACGCGGATCAGAAGCAGAAACCCCTACAGCACGAAGTCCTGTAATAGCGGCCCACGTTCCGTAAATGTAGCAAACTCCCCACCGGCCGTACCAGCTCCCGTTATCCAATTGATGATCAAACAGCCATTTTACTGCAGCTTTAATCGAAGGGTGGGATTTATTCATACCAGCAAAGTTTCCGAGGCACTCAAGCACTCGACCGGTTAAATCGGCAGTAGCCGGATCCGTCGCTGCATCTTTTGCATTTTCAAGCGGGAGATAAGTAAATAAAATAGAGTCAGTATTTTTTTCAAATGCAGCAAAACCCCCGTCTTTGTTTTGCATGGACAGCAGCCAGTTAATGCCTCTTTGCCAAGACTCCAAATAATCTGTATCGGTTTGTGCTCTTCTAGAAAGAGCTCTGATAGCAGCAGACGTATCGTCTAAGTCAGGGTTATTCGTATTAATATCGGAAAACCCCCAGCCTCCAGGTGCTGTATTTGGGTTATGAAACTGCCAATCTCCAAGCTTTGTATGCTGTCTTTTCTTTAAGTAGCGAGTTGAGCCTTTAATCATAGGATCTTGCTGCGGTACACCTGCTTCCTGTAGAGCGTAAGATAGCAGCGCGGTATCCCAAACGGTTGACGTGGAGTTTTCTACGTGCACGTGGCCGCTGCATGTACTAAGTAGTGAACAAATACCGTCAATTGCTTTTTGGATCACAAATGAATCTTTTTTATAGCCAAGAGCCAAAAGACCGTAAATCATAAAAAAAGTAGAGGTGGCGTAGCTGTAGAGTGTTCCGTCTTTTTCAATTCTTTCTAGCATGTAACGCTCCGCTGCTTGATAACCAAGCTTGTGGATGTAAGAAGGTAAAGAAGCCAGCTGTTTTAAATGGTCGACTACAAAAATAGAAGCGCGTGATTCTTGAGTAGTTTCCTCCGATTCCTGATTCTGTTCTCTTACATCTAAATGAGAAAGAGAAGGTGTATGCCTAGAAGTAAGTGAAAATTTTTTGTTTCCTGCTACCATCATCGGAACGAAGTGAATTCTGGCATAGGTGCTTAATTCATAAAAGTTAAGCGGTACATAGGTAGGCACGAGCAAAAGAGAAAGCGGGAGGTAAAATAGCTTTGGCCACTCGTATAAACCGTTAACAGAAAGCATCCATCTTGTAAGAAAATGAGCGCGCGAAATGCCTCCCGAATCTATAATATATCTTTCTGCTTTTCGCAAAATCCGGTCGTTTTTTTGGTAATACCCTGAATATAAAAGAGCTGTATAAGCTTGAATAGTGGCGGATAAGTTATGTTCTTCATCATCAAACAACGTCCAAAGACCATCTTCATTTTGAAGGGAAACGATCCGTTCGGTTAATTGTTTAATCAACCCTTCTTTATCTAAATCAAAGGTGCGAAGAAGCATAATTAAAAACGCATCAGGCATAACGCCTGTTTCAAAACAGTAGCGAAATGACCCGTCATTTTTTTGTGTTGGGCGCAGATAGGCGATTCTTCGCTGAATCTCTAGCTGAACTTCCTTTAGCAATATGATCACCTCTTATGATAATGCTTTTCAATCTTTCGACCTGTTTCTTTATAACTGTATTCAAAGGAAGAGAGTTCTATGAAAGGAGAAAGTTGCAAAGAATAGAGCGCTTGCTGCACAATAAAGGTACTGGAAAATTGGAGTGATAGAAGTGAAAGAAATACAGGTAGAAGTTATTCAAGGACGAGGCTCTTACCGAGAGCTTGGTGAAATGCAAGGGAAATTACATAAAGGAACAAAGCTGTTTGAAAATCATCAAAAAAGAAGAAAACGTTCATTAAGAAGCTATCAAACGATAGCAAAAGAAGCTCGTCATTATTACGACTTATTTGCTCCGGGACTGTGGGATGAGCTAGTGGGCTTAGCAGAAGGCTTAGATTGGCCTCTTGAAGACGTTATTCATGAGTACAGCGGGTATCAGCAAGAGTGGAAAAAAACGGGATGTTCGGCTCTTATGCAGCACGGCGTGTATGTGCGAAACTACGATTATCATCCTAAAACGTACGAAGGTCGATTTTTGCTTTTTCAGCCAAATGAAGGATATGCAAGCGTCGGATTTGGAACGAGAATGGTGGGGCGAATGGATGGAATGAATGAAAAAGGATTAGCAATTGGCTATCATTTTGTTAATCGCCGCCGTCAAACGAACGGATTTATTTGCTGTACGCTCGCTCGGTTTATTTTAGAAACATGTGAAACGACAGAAGAGGCTATTGCTATTTTAGAAAGAGCACCGCATCGTCATGCGTTCAATTATTCCATTTATGACCGCAGCGGACAGGGAGCAGTAGTCGAAGCATCTGGACGAGGCGTTCAGGTACAAAGAGGAACGATGATGGGGTGTACGAACCATTTTAATCAGCTGGTCGAAGAAAATCGTCATCATTTGGTAGAATCAAAGGAAAGGCTCGATCATATTCGAGATCATATTGAAAAAAAGCTATCGCCTCTTGAAGCTTTCTCTTTATTTAATGAAGATGAATACGGTATTTTTAAAGAAGATTACCGGAATTCTGCTGGAACGCTTCATACAGTAGCATATGTACCGGAGACGCTGCAAGTTATTGTGGGGATTGGACGAAAAGCAAAGCCTCTCATTTTCTCGTTTGAAGATTGGATGAAAGGAGAACAATTAACTATAACGAAAATAAAAGGAACGGTAAATACAGATGAACCATTTCCGTTTCAGTAAGGAGCAGCATAATGAGAATTGTAACGAATCAAGAGATGTATCAAGTAGATGATTATATGATGAATACAATTGGGATGAGTGAAGAGTCCCTTATGGAAAATGCCGGACAGGCTGCTGCAAACGCGCTGAGTGAGCGAATCGAAAAACATGAAAACATAGGGCTGCTTATAGGAACGGGAAACAATGGAGGAGACGGCTTTGTTATTGCCCGTGCTTTGAAGTCAAAAGGCTATGAAGTTGACGTCTGGGTAGTTCCTGCACGGGAAAAAATAAAAGGCGCGGCTAAAAAAGCAATGATCATCTATGAAAATGCCGGGTTTACGTGGCAATCGGCGGGAGATAATTTCTCTGTAAAAAAGTATACGGTGCTTATTGACTGTCTACTAGGGATAGGAGTAAAAGGCAGCATCAAATCTCCTTACGATGATATTATAAAAAAAATAAACGACTCTAAGGCTTACATATACAGCATCGATGTCCCAAGTGGAGTAATGGAACAGAAGCAAGAGCTTACAGTACGTGCAGATGCTACGATTACGCTTCAGCAGCCGAAAATCACGGCTTTTACATACCCCAGCAAAGAAAGTTATGGAGAATTGATTGTGGTAGATATTGGAATGTCGCCGCTAGCAATTGAAAAAAGTTCATCTTTTAAAGAGGTATGGTCAACTCAGCATATTAAACAATCTTTTCCTATTCGGAATGCTTCGTCCAATAAAGGTACACACGGAAAAGGAATCGTAATAGGAGGTTCAATCCAAACACCCGGAGCGCCGATGTTAACGTCAAAAGCAGCGCTCACAAGCGGAGCGGGACTTTTAACGCTTGCGCTTCCGAGCGATATTCATGCGATTGCAGCTGGTCACATGCTGGAAGTGATGTATAAACCATGTCCAAGCAAAGATGGCTTTTTTGCAGGGGAGATACCTTTAGAAGAAGCGAAGTATGATGCCATTGCAGTCGGACCAGGGCTTGGGAGAACGAAAGAAACGAAGAAAGTCGTCGAACAAGTGCTTTACCAGCCGGTTTCTGTAGTGGTGGACGCCGATGCTCTTTTTCATCTTCCCCATTTAGAAACAGAAGTAAAAGAAAGAGAACACGCCACGATTTTAACACCTCATCCGGGAGAAATGGCAAGGCTCGTGGACACAACAATCGCCGAAGTAGAAGCAAATCGATTTTCAATATCTAGGCAATACGCAGTGGAAAATGGTGTGTACCTTGTATTAAAAGGTCCAAACACGATTGTTACAACACCTGACGGAAAACAATACGTAAATACCACTGGAAACGCGGGACTTGCGAAAGGAGGAACGGGTGACACGTTAACAGGGATCATCCTCGCTTTTATTATGCAGCATGATTCTCTTCAAGAAGCAATCAGTAATGCGGTATATGTTCACGGAAAAGCAGCGGATGTGCTGCTCGATCAGGGGCATACAATGATGGATATGTTAGCAAGCGACGTTATTTCTGCACTGCCGGCAGTCTTAGGGCAGCTGGGTGAGAAGTAATTTCTTCTAGATTATTAAAATTTGTTGACAAAATCCTTCAAAAAGTTGTCAAAACTCTTTGTAAATGATAACGTTATTTTACGTAAGATTTTACATAGAAAGAAAGTGATGTTGTGTACTACTCAATGAGACCAAGAGGCATTCATTTAGCTGTGCCTACACTTTTCTTCCTTATCACAGTCGTGTTATTTGCGATGATGCAGTTTGGTTTTTATTTGGATTCCAGCATTCTTCGTAAAATTTGGGTCATCGTTATGGCTTTATTGCCCATTGCTGGACTAATCACGGCTATTAAAGGTAGAAGAGGAAGCGCAAAGCCGTGGTTAATTATAGGGAACGTGATTCTTATTTTAACCGTTACAATAATGAGCGTACAGGCTATTATTTACTAAACAAAAAAACGTGTTCGCCAAATAGGCGGACACGTTTTTATTAGGAAAGAGAAACGATTTGCTTGGTTACATAGACCGCTTCTCCTGCGATTACCACACCATACGTATTCTCTTTTTTTGTAATTTTTACATGAACGAAGCCATCTTTATCTATTTCCTGTCCTTGCTCAATCACAAATTGCCAGCGGTCATTATCTTGCTGGTCCACATATCTCGCATAATAGGCGCCCATTACGCCTGATGCTGTTCCAGTTACGGCGTCTTCTACCGTACCTGAAAATGGTGAAGAGAAATGTCTTCCGTGCATATGGGCTTCTGAGTGAATCGTTTCAAAACAAAAGGGATGAATAGATGCTTTTGGCATATCTGTTAAAATATGAGGGCAATCTTCTTGATTAGGCTTCATCTTTTTACAGGCATCTAAATTTTTTAAAGGTACAATAAGCGTCCAGTTCCCCGTACTTCCATATACAATAGGAAGTCTTTGATCAAGGTCATCAATATGAAGATTAAGAGCTTTTGCCAGTTTTTCTTTTGAACCCGAAAACGGATGAAACTGCGGAGAAGCTTGACTCATGGTGATAACAGGTTGTCCGTTTCTATTCTGTACAGTCATCGGCAAAATTCCAGCATTTGTTTCCACTGTAAATGTAGTTTTTGGAAGTTTGTTTTTACTATGTAAAGCATAAAGAGAAGCGACGGTTGCATGACCGCACAAATCTGCTTCTTGGCCGGGCGTAAAGTATCGAATTCGTAAATCAGCGCGGGAAGACTTCATGATAAAAGCCGTTTCGTTAAACTGTGCTTGATAAGCAATCTTCTCCATTTCTTCAGCTGAAAAATCATCTCCGTTAAACACGATTCCTGCAGGATTTCCTTTATTAGGGCGCGTGCTGAATGCATCGTATTGATAAACAATCGCTTCTTTCATAGAAATTACCTCCATTTTTATATCCTTGTATGAAAGCTTTAACCAGTGTTATTAAATGATTGGCTATTAAAATAGTGAAATACCTGAACATTAGAATAAAAAAACAGCAGTTTTACCCGCTGTTTTTCACTTCGCAAAACTATTTTTGCATCGCGGCATTTATTCCTTCTTTTCTAACTTCTAGCATATGAGTAGCTTTTTTATCAATATCTTTAGCTGTATCGGAAGAAATGACGCCTACGCTGCTTAAGTCATAGGCAAGACTTGTAACAAGCAGATGCTCTCTTTGTGCTAGTGTGCCGTATGTAAGTGCAGCGGTTTTAGCTTGAATGCCACTCATATTTAATTCATCAGTAGAAGAAGCTGCTTCTTTTTTTGCGGCTATTGCTTCTTGATAAAGAGAATCATATCCTCCAAACCCCACTTGGGCAATTAGAAAGTTATAAATATCATCGGCCGATTTTTTAGAAGGCTGAGAAAAAGCTCTTTGAAATTTATTGCGCGGTAAAAAGTTTAGTGCCGCTTGTCTTCCGTGTTCATAAATTTTTTCTTGTATTTCTTTAGTAGCTTTTTCGTCGCTTTTTTTCTGCGCTGCATCTAGCTGTTTGCGATATTTTTGAATAATGACTCCGTCCTGCTGATTGTTTCCATCTTTGAAAGTATCTGCGGCTTGTGGAACATCTGACGTTGCTAGAGTCTCAGCGGCGTTCTCTGAAGAAGAAAAGAACGTATTTTTGACAAAAATAAGTGCAAAGATCAGCAGAATAAACCATAAAAACCTGAATTTCTTAAACAAAATGTTCACCTCTGTATAATATTTCTAAATTATGTAAAACAACATGGACCAGTATACAGCAATTTTAGTGTTTTTTTACACATTTACCCAAAAATAAGAAAATAGTAAGAGGTGGTTTTATTAATCTAATAGATATATAGTTCATTGTTATGGTTCTAAAGAAACCATTGATCTATTTGTACTGATTCACATAATCGAATATGTTTTTGCTAATAAGGCTTAAAGTGACAAGGATAAAAAGCGTTCGGACGTACGTCACGCCTTTTGATAGAGCGACATTTGACCCGACAAAAGAACCCACGATCATCGCAAACCCCATAATTAATCCGTAAGAAAATACAACAGAATCGAAATATAAAAACACAAGCAAAGCACCTAAGTTACTGCCGAAATTTAAAAATTTTGCACTGCCTGCTGACTGCAGGAAATCAAATCCCATAAATAAAAAAGCAAATAAAATAAATGAACCTGTGCCTGCTCCTAAAAAACCATCGTAAAAGCCAATAATAAAAATAAGTGCAGTAAAGAAAATAAGTTTCTTAATAGACAGCGGCTTATACGTGGACGTGGTGCCCCAGTTTTTTTTGAAGATTGTATAAATAGCAACTAAAACAAGGAGAATCAAAATAACAGGTTTCAAAAAAGCAGAGGATAGAAAATGAACGGTGATTGAACCTCCTAAAGAACCAATAAATACAAAAGGAAACCATTTACCTACGACGCGAAAATCGACTTTTCCGGATTTAACAAATCGAATGGTACTCGTTAATACGCCCATCGTTCCGGCTAATTTATTTGTAGCTAAGGCAGCAGCGGGAGGCAGGCCTAAAAATAAAAGGGCAGGCGTTGAAATTAAACCCCCTCCGCCAACTACAGAGTCGATGAATGCAGCTAAAAAACCAAATAGTAAAAGCAAAAGAACAATCTGTAAACTTAATTCTTCCATAAAGCACCTTCCTCATGTCATAATATATAGTGACTACTTAAATAGTAACTATATAAAAAGCAGTTGTAAATATGTAAATGATGAAAATTTCAAATAACTTAAAAAACAGGGAGGTTTCCTTTATGGAAAATATTATTCAGCAGCTGCAGTCGCTTGGATTTAATCAGTACGAATCAAAAGTATACGTGACGCTTGTCAAAAAAGGATCTTCCACTGCTTATAGTATTAGTAAACATTCAGGTGTGCCAAGAGCGCGTGTATACGATATTTTACAAACACTAGAGGAAAAAGGCATGGTGTTAAAAGAAGAGAGTAATGATGGCACCCAGTACACATCGTTGCCCGTCGATGCTTTTTTGCATTCGCTGCAGAAAAAATGGAACGAAACGTATGAAGACGTTAGCGAAACGCTTAAACGTCTTGAAGCTGCAGAGTCTATAGAAGAAAGCCGGGTTCTGACGATGAAAGGGGAAAGAGCGATTCTTGCTTTTTGTGAGTCGCTATTGTTAAAAGCAAAAAATAAAATTGTCATCTCGCTTTGGCCCGATATTTATAATGAGTTGAAGCCCCTTTTATTACAGCTAAGGGAGAGTGTCACACTAAAAGGAATTGTGTTTGAACAAGATGAAGCGATGGAGGAATTTGACCGGCACCGTCATACAAGCTATACCGAAAACATTGGGAATCAAAACTGGTTTATTATATCTGTTGACAGCAGTGAAATGATTTATGGTCATAAAGAAATGGCTTACTATACAAATAACGCAGTCAACATTAATTTACTTGAAAACTATATTTGGCATGATATTCTCGTTAACAGACTTGTAGAAAAAAGTGATCAGGAAATGGACAGATGGATCGAAAGGGAAAGAGAAAGTTTTTTTGCGTAGAAAAACCCGCTTTATGCGGGTTTTTGTATTAAAAAGTTTGCGCAAGTTTTTTGGCTTCGTCTATTCCCTTTTCTTTAATTTCCTGCGCTTTATCTGGCATTGCGTTATGCCCTTCGACAAAAATGCCGTCTAACGAAGGTACTCCGAAGAAATTCATCATAATTCCAATATAACGATGCCCCATTTCCATATCAGCTGCGGGACCTTCCGAATAAATGCCTCCGCGCGCTTGAATATGAAGCGCTTTTTTATCCGTTAATAGCCCAACAGGACCTTCTGCCGTGTATTTAAATGACTTACCGGCTACGGCTACAGAGTCTAAATAAGCTTTCATAACCGGTGGAAATGAAAAGTTCCACATAGGCGTTACAAAAACATATTTGTCCGCGGTTACAAACTGTTCGCTCAGTTCTGCAAGACGATTGACCTTTTCCTGTTCATGAGAAGAAAGTTCAGAGCCAGACTGAAGTTTGCCCCAGCCGCTAAATACATCCGCATCAATATGAGGGATATTTTCTTTATAAAGGTCAATATGTACAACTTCGTCACTTGAATTGTGCTCTTTGTAAGCATCGATAAATGCTTTTCCAGTTGCCATACTGAATGATTGAGACTCATCGTGAGGATGAGCTGTAATATAAAGTACTTTTGCCACGTCTTATCATCTCTTTCTTGTTTGAAATAATGTACTGTCTTATCGTTATCACTAGTATAAAAAACTATACGCACTTTGTTCAGTAAGCTGAAAAAGAGCATAGGAAAAGAACTTTTATATAGAAAATAATGGTATAATAAATGTTTGAATATTTACATAACAAGTATGTGTAACAGAAGTAAATAAGAGGTGTCGAGATGAAAGAAAAATGGATAATTGTTACGGGTGCAGGTTCTGGAATTGGCAAAGAAATTGTAAAAGAGTGTGTGTCAAAGTGCTATTCAGTTATTGCTTGTGATATTAATGATGAAGCTTTGAGACAACTAGCTGAAGATACAAAGGGCCATATTGAAACGCATGTAGTAGATGTTAAAAATGGAAAGGATGTAAAAGATCTTTTTTATCAAATAAAAGATAAAAATTTGTATGGGTTAGTTAATAATGCAGGCGTGTATTTAGGAAAAAATTTATTGGATTATGAAGAAAACGAAATAGATTTTGTGATGGATATTAATATTAAAGGATATGTTTATTTCTCCAAGTACTTTGGCGAATTATTAATGAAAAAGGAAACAGAAGGGGCGATTATTAATATATCGTCCGTGTCAGGAATGGAAGGAAGCTCCGATGCTATATATGGAATGTCTAAAGCAGCAGTATTAGGATTAACCAAGAGCTGTGCGATGAATTTTTCTCCTTATATGCGGGTGAATGCGGTAGCACCTACAATGGTAAATACCGATATGATGAAAAATATTCCAGAGTGGCGCAAAAATGAATACATCGCTCATCAGCTGATTCCAAGCTTTGTTACGCCTCAAGACGTGGCAGATACGGTCCTGTTTTTATTAAGCCCTCAAGCAAAACATTATACAGGAGCCACCTTTGATCTTAATAGCGGATGTTATTTACGCTGAATACTCTTTCAAAAGGAATTGAGACATTAACTACATCAATCCAAAGACGAACAAATGGGATAAATAATTCAGTATGGCGCGTGTTACACCGCTGTTGATCTCCGTGCCAGACTTCGCTTTCCGCGGGCGGCCGATGAGCCTCCTCGTCGCATGCGCTCCTGCGGGGTCTCATCTGTTCCGCTTTTCCGGCAGGAGTCTTCGCCTTGCCCTCCAATCAACAGCTAGAAGCACCTACATACATGAAACCTACGTTGACTATCACCATAAAAAATTCGAATGCACTTAATTCTCAATAAAGGATTTTAATTCATAGTTCGGATCTTCCTTCAACTAAAATATGTTTGTCCCATCCTCCTTTTTGTTTTCTTAAGAATTCTTAAGAAATTTACTTAACGTTTCTTTAGATTTTTTTTCTATTCTAGAAAGAAAGAGTAGAAAGAAGGAATAGAAAATGAATTTAGCTTTTATGTATCAATATTTTCACCAGCCGCGAACGGTAGGAGCACTTTTGCCAAGCTCTAAGCACTTAGCGAAAAAGATGATAAAAGGGATTGATTTTGAACATGCAGCCTGTATAGTAGAGTACGGACCAGGAACCGGAGCTTTCACCCGTGAATTAATAAGAAGATGAAGCGCTTGTACAACTTTGCTTCTTATCGAATATAATCGGCATTTTTACGAAAAAGTAAAGGAACAAGTAAGGAATGAAAAAAATGTGTACGTGATAAACGGATCCGCTGAAAATGTTCAAAAGTACTTGATACAGTATGGTATTACAAAAATAGATTACGTATTATCAGGTCTTCCTTTTGCCTCGTTGCCGTCTGAAGTGTCGGACTGTATTCTGCAAAACACGCGCAGCGTATTAGCTGATGAAGGGAAATTTATTACGTTTCAATATACGAATTTAAAAAAAGAGTTGATTCGTACGTTTTTCCCGAAGATTAAAGTAGAAAAAGAGTGGAGAAATGTTCCGCCTGCATACATTTTTACATGTGAAAAGAATGAGATATAAGGAGTTTGTAAATGAAAGACAGAATTTTAATTATGGATGACGATGAGCAAATTCGTAATTTAATTGCTATTTACTTAGAAAATGAAGGATTTGAAGCGCTGAAAGTTTCTAATGCTGTATCTGGGTTAGCGCTTTTAGAAGAACAAGAGGTAGATTTAATTATATTAGATATTATGATGCCGCAGATGAATGGAATTGAGGCTGCTTTTAAAATACGTGAAGAAAAAAACATGCCCATTATCATGCTGTCAGCTAAGTCAGAAGATATGGACAAGATATCTGGCTTAACAGCAGGCGCAGATGATTACTTAACAAAGCCATTTAATCCTCTCGAGCTCATCGCGCGGGTTAAATCACAAATTAGACGCTATAAAAAATACAATCAACGTGCTGAGCATGAAATTATTCAAATTGGCGATTTGGAAATTAACCGCAGCACCCGACTCGTCTTTGTACGCGGCCAAGAGATTCGCTTAACGCCAAAAGAGTTTGATATTTTAGAGCTGCTTGCACGCCATAAGGGCACGGTGATGAGTATGGGGAAAATATATGAAGCCGTTTGGCAAGCAGACGCGCTTAAATCGGATAGTACCGTAATGGTTCATATTACAAAAATCCGCGAAAAAATTGAGGATAATCCGAAAAAGCCCATTTATATTAAAACAATATGGGGCGTAGGATACAGGATATGAGAAGAATAAGTGTAAAGCTTCTTTTTGCTGTCATTATAAGCTTTTTGGCTACTAATTTAATTTTTATTTTAATTTCTAGGCTTGTTTTAAGCAGGTATATACAAGAAGAGAAAATGAATGTTTCTGCATATAATCTATTGGCGTTTGGGCTTATTTCTATGGCGGTTGTGGTCTTTATTTTTGTTTTTTTAGTACTTATTCGTTCCCATATTCGTTACCTGAAAGAAATTTCCGAACAGGTTCAAAAAATATCAAATGGAGATTTAGGAGCAACCATCCATGTGCGAGGAAAAGATGAACTGGCTGAGTTAAGTCAAAATATTAACAAAATGTCTGCTCAGCTTCGTACAAAATTTAATCGCGAACGAGAAATCGAACAAGCAAAAAATGAGCTAATATCCAGTGTGTCTCACGATCTGCGCACGCCGCTAACCTCCATTGTGGGGTACCTCGATTTAATTAAAAAAAGAGCAAATTTAGATGATGAAACATTAGATAGCTATTTATATATTGTCGATTCAAAAGCAAATTATTTAACGGATTTAATTGAAGAGTTGTTTGACTATACAAAATTAACGAGTCCCGATCTTCAGCTTCAACGAAATGAAGTGGATATGAAACGTTTGCTTCAGCAGGTGATAGGAGAGTACGAGCCGATTTTAAAAAGAGAAGGCATTGACGTTCAGACTAGTTTTGCTAGTGAATCGGTTGTATTGATTGATGTAGAGAAAATGGTAAGAGTATTTCAAAATTTGCTCGAAAATGCCAAAAAGTACAGCGAAAAGCCTTCCGTATTAGAGGTGAATCAGGAAATTGATGAGGATTCGTTGATTATTTCCTTTAGGAACAGCATTAACATCAGTGAAAAACTTGAGGTAGAAAAGTTATTTGATCGATTTTATCGAGGTGATGAATCAAGAACGGATGCGAATGGTTCAGGCTTAGGACTGGCTATTGCTAAACAAATCATCCTGCTTCATCAAGGAGATATACGAGCGGAGCTTCAGCGTAATAAGCTCACTTTTTTTATAAAGCTGCCGCTAACACAAGAAAGCCTTGAGAATCATAAGTAAAGATTCTTAAGGCTTTTTGCTACTATTTTAATACCGTATTCAAATTCTGGAAGCGTCGCATAAGCAAAGGATATTCTGATATGCTGCGATGTTTCATGATCATATAATGCGCCTGGATTTAAAAGGACGCCTTGATCTAGACAGTGCTTAAATAATTTACGCATCGAAACAGGCTTATGCAGCGTAAGCCAAAAATAAAAACCTCCGCTCGGAACATTCCATGTAGCGAGACTTTCCAAATGCTTCTCTAAAATAGCCTGTGCTTTCTGAGATTTTTCTTTTAATTTGTACCGTACGCTGGCAACGTGATTGTCATAAATTCCTGTCTTAAGAGCTTCAGCAGCAGCCCATTGAGATAAGGAACTAGCTCCGTAGTCAACTTGCATTTTAAGATCGGCCAATCGCTCAATCACATGTTCTGGCCCGACAACCCATCCAATTCGAAATCCTGGGCTGAAGGTTTTAGAGAGCGTTCCTAAATAAAGAACCATTCCGTTTTTATCTTGAGCTTTTAATGAAAGCGGAGGGGGTGAATGAAACCAAAGCTCTCCGTAAGCATCATCTTCAATAATAGGCAAATGCATCATTTCACACCGATGAAGTAGCTCTTGACGCCTTTGTTCGCTCATCGTCACATTGGTTGGGTTATGAAAGTTGGGTATCGTATATAAGACTGTGCCTTTTTCTTTTTCATGCTGGTCTTTTAATGAAGATAATTGAATTCCTTCTTTATCTAATGAAACGCCCGTTATTTTCATTTGTGCGGACTGAAACAAGGGCAGAGAATAAAGATAAGATGGCTTTTCAGCTAAAATATTGGCACCTGGAGGCAGCAGGCCGATTGAAATTAATTGAAGCGCTTGAAGTGAACCAGATACAATTAAAATAGATGAAGGAGACGTTTCAATGCCTCGTTTTTTTACATGCTTCGCTAACTCTTGTCGCAGTTCACCGTTACCTTTTGGGTGCTCGTACCCCAAGTGTACGCTTCTATGTTTCATTCCGCTAAACAGCTCGGAAAGCTGATCAGAAGGGAGCAGGTCAGGTGCTAACTCTCCAGTTCCCAAACGAATAATGCCCCGTTGAAATTCAGCTTCGTTAATATGGCGGATAGTCGAAGAATTTGGTTGGTATATTCCTGCCTCTACATAAGAACTCCAGTTCATGTGAGAACCTGCTGCTAGTAAGCTCCACGTATTGTTAATGACTTTGGTTCCACCACCTTTGTTTCCACTAAGCAGTCCTTCAGCAATTAAGTTTTCAGTTGCTGTTACCACTGTGCTTCTATTTACAGAAAAGGTAGCAGCCAAATGGCGCTGCGAAGGAATTTTAGTTCCAATAGGCCATTCTCCATTTGTAATTTTCTCTTTCATATACTCTTGAATTTGTTTGTGCATTGGCTTTTTATCAGCCGGATTTGGAGTCCAATTCATGTGAGACCACCTTTTTGTAATTTGGTTGGTATTATAAATCAAAACTTGGATGGAGACAACAGGGGATGTCAATTGTAAGATGAAAGTGAAAGGAGAGAGTAACATGTTTACAGTGGTTATACACGCTTTGTTGTTAGCATTCGGTTTGATTTTACCTTTAGGAGTACAAAATGTGTTTGTTTTTAATCAAGGAGCAAATCAACGGATGTTCAAACAGGCGCTTCCCGTAGTGGTGACGGCTTCTGTTTGTGATACGATTTTAATTATAGTCGCAGTGCTGGGAGTTTCAGCAGTAGTTGCTGCTTTTTCGTTTTTTCAAACGCTTATTTTTGGAATAGGTTTTCTTTTTTTAGCGTATATGGGCTTTGTAACATGGAAGAGCGAACCTTCGAAAACGTCATTAAAGGAAGGAATGACGGTAAAAGCGCAGATTCTATTTGCTGCTTCTGTATCTCTGCTAAATCCCCACGCGCTGATGGATATTATAGGCGTAATCGGAACAAATTCTCTACTGTACAGCGGAAAGGAAAAATGGATTTTTACGCTGGTTACGATATCTGTTTCGTGGATATGGTTTTTATTTTTAGCTTTTGCAGGAAAAGTGATAGGAAAAATGGATACAAATGGGAAAATAATGATTTGGGTGAATAAGGTTTCTGCATGTATGATTTGGGGAGTGGCTCTTTACATGGCAAAAAGCATTCTTTTTCATTAGAATAAACGTTGAAAGGAAAGTTATGTAATATAAAAATGCTTTTTTCTAGAAAGCGAGGGTAAAAAATGATTCAAGGAATTAATCATATGTGCTTTTCCGTGTCAAATTTAGAACAGTCCATCACCTTTTATCAGAAAGTGTTAGGAGCGGAACTTTTAGTGAAAGGAAAATCCACCGCTTATTTTAATCTTAATGGATTGTGGCTGGCGTTAAACGAAGAAAAAAATGTACCTAGATCAGAAATTCAGTATTCGTATACTCATTTAGCGTTTTCTATTACCATTGAAAGCTTTGACGAAGCAAAAGAATTGTTAAAACAGCATAATGTAACAATCTTACCGGGAAGAAGCCGTGACGAGAGAGACAAAAAATCTCTTTATTTTACGGATCCAGATGGGCATAAATTTGAATTTCATACCGGTACGCTCCAAGACCGTTTAGCGTATTACCAAGATGAAAAGCCACATATGAAGTTTTATTCGCTAAAAGAGTAGTACTAAAATAGTTACATGAGGTTATAATTCTATTACATTCGCCTTCTTCTTGCATTTATCATTAAACAAACGATACTGTTGTGATATAATGGAAAAAAAGTGAGGAGGAGGAAGAATGTATACCGCAAAACAGGTGAAGTTTGGTTCGCATATTGTAATAGGCGTACTTTTCGGCATACTAGCTGCAATGTTCATCGGAACTTTTTATCAAAATGTACCTGGCGTATTGCCGTACGGGATGATTAGCGGACTTGCAGTAGGACTAGTAGCAGATACATATTATACAATTAAAACAAAAATAAAGGTTATCTAATATAAATAGTAAGAAAAAGCAGTGAAGCTTTAGCTTCACTGCTTTTTTCTATTTCAAAATGATATTACTCAAAAAGCACTACATCCAATCCGTTTCTGCGGTAACAGGTTAGAAGCGTGTACAGTTCTGCACGGTGATGGTATAAATGAGATTGAATTTCAAGTAGCCACTCAAAACGTGTATACGTGCATCCCCAATAGGATGTCTGCAGTGAAAATAGCTTTTGTTCGTCAAAAGAAGAGTAGGCTGCTTTTAGCTGATTGAAGCCCTCTACTAAAGCAGCTTTGAGTTCAAGCTTTGTATAAGCTGGATGCTGCAGATAAAAGTCATTCATTTTATCTGCAGAGTAGCCTAAGGAAATATAATAGTCTGCACTACAAATGAGACATAAATGCTGCAACAGCTCTTGAATAGACCGCTTGTGAGGGAGGGGACGATAAGCAAGCTCTTCTTCTGTAACGTCATTAATGATTGCGGTTAGGGAATGGATGTTAACGTTTATTTGATTAAACACCATCTCACAGTACGAATTCATGTATTCACATCCTTTTTATTCAACTAAATACCGCATTTTTTGATCCAGCCAGTACTCTGATTTTTCATTGTTATCGAGCTTAATATAGCAATCGACAATTTCATCATAAATGAATTCCTTTTCTTCTACTAAATCAATAAATTTAATGAGTAAAAATACGGCTTTTGAAACTTTTCCATTCTCACAAAGCCATTCTTTCATCCAGATTAATAAGTCAAGAAGAATAATCTCTATTTTTACTCGGATATCAAGGAACCAGTCGTCATAAATCGTTGTTAAATAATGAGGAACTAATTGGTGCAGTCGCTGTTCAGCTTCCTTGAATTTCAACGTCGGATCAGACTGTTCGGTAATCCACTGAAGGTCAGTTAATAAATCTAATCCATCGCTTGATACATCTGCGTTTAAAGAAATGAGCTGCCTGTTAACAAGTAAAACTGGCTCTTCCTTTTCTGCATTCAATAACTTTTTTAAATGAGACAAGTAGACGCGTAAATTCTTTTTGGCATTGCTTAAAGGTATGTCAGGCCACAACGCTTCGCATAGCTGTTCTCTGCTGATAGAATGATGAAAAATAAGATATAGTAAAATTTCTTGAGCAAAGCGCTTATTCCAGCCCTCTGTAATAAGCTGGCCATTTACATAGACGGAAAAAGAGTACAAGAAATCTACTTTAAGAGAGGGTGTGTGGGCATGGAAGTCTTTTTGTATGTCTATAGCCGTATCACTTTCCCAGTTTTTAAGTATTTTCATAGAGTCATTTCTTAAAGAAGACGGCTGAGTTTTGTTACTTTTAATAAAATCTACGGCAATTTCTTTGAGTAAAGTTGTTTTTTCTTTTACCAAAAATAAAGAATGTGCGTTAGGTATGGTCATATGACTGTAGTTTTTTAAAAACATCGTCTTTGAAATGAGATACTGAGATGAAAACAGAAAATCATGTTGACCAGATAAAGTGAGTACAGGAAGTGAAATGCTAGTCAACTCTTGAAATAGATTGTCTGTAATAGATAGTTTAAGAAAGCGGAAATATACACCGGGATCCATTTTTTTTAGTCTTTCAATTACCTGTTGTATGTTTGTAGGTTCCAGACTCTCTAGTTTGCCTAATTCGAAAATTTTATCTACCGGTATTTGGTTTTTACTTTCTTCGTTGTAACATCTCTTAATCTTTTGAAGGGTGCTATCTGAATAAAAAGGAAGAGACAATAGTATCAGTCCCTCAATAAGAAATTCATAGCGGGCAGCAAATTTAACAGCGATTTGTCCTCCAAATCCCACGCCAACTAAGTAACATTTCTTTATATGTAACGTATGTAATAAGTGGAAAAGATCTTCAATATGAGCCTCAAACGATATCTCCCCTGTAGCGGAGGCGCTATTTCCTGTCTCTCTCAAATCGTATTGAATAACACAATAATGTTGGGTTAATTCTGCAGTAATAGAATCAAAAAGCGTATGATCAGTGATAACAGAATGAACCATCACAATGGTTTCTGTCTTGTCAGTGAATACGGGCGAATGAACTTCATAGTAAATTTTTTCTGTCGCCGTATGCAGAAAAGGCATAAAAACAATCCTCCTAGTGTCTAACTGTAGCGTTTGTGTAACGGTAAAATTATTATGATAAGAATAGACAAAAAATTCAAAAAAATGGGTACTTTTTAGTAATTAAAAAATGTCTAATGTTCTAGTAATATCCATTATACTGTAAAACCATAGTGAAAAATAAGGGAGAATGCCCAAAAACAGCAAAAAGAAAACGTTATCAATTTCGGAAAAAGAAGAAAGGAGGAGAATTATGAATTTTAAAGACGAAAATGCGTTAGACTTAGAATGGGTTATGCTCATAATGGAAGCAAAACAAACAGGTATAAGCATCGAGGAAGTTAGACAATTTTTACAAAGTATTAGCTCAAATTCTTAGCCAATACACTAGTAAGAAAATAAAGAATTTTCTAAGCATAGATAACCTTTATAGCGAGTCTCAAGCTATGTCTACTAGATGTATAATCATCCCTTTACAGTAAGAACGTTTATTTATAATGCACGGTAAAGTGAAATTATGGTATTATTATCGATAAGTAAGCATTAGTAAGGGTGATTAAAATGACAATTGGCCAACGTATTCGAGATCTCAGAACGAAACAGGGAATATCGCTAACAGAACTTGCAAACCGAGCGGGTGTTGCTAAATCGTACATATCTTCAGTAGAAAGAGGAATTCAGCTCAACCCATCTATTCAATTTCTAAACAAAATTTCTACCTCATTGAACGTCAGTATTGATAGATTGATTCATGAGCCTATGGATAAATCTGAATCGTTGGATATTGATGATGAGTGGCTTGAGTTAGCAAAAGAAGCAGCGGAGTCAGGAATAAGCAAAGAGCAGTTTAAACAATTTCTTGAATTTCAAAAATGGCAGCGGGCAAAGCAAGATTAACTTCGTGGAATATACATAAAAGAGAACTTACATAGAACAACTGCTGAAAAATCATGATTGTAAAAAAGAGATTCCATTTATCTATGGAATCTCTTTTTTAGGCTTAAGAAGAAATAAAATGGGACGAGAATTCTTTTTCTCGCTGAAACTGAATACGTTCAAGAGTTATTAATTCAGGCTTTCTTTTCTGTTCAAACTGTCTCAATGTTTCTGAAATCTTTTTGTTTTGATAAAAAACTTGATGCAGTAAGTCAGACAGTAAGTCAGCATCTTTTAATGACTCGTTTAATCCAAAAGCGCCAGTGGGAGTCATCGTATGAGCAGCATCCCCTAATAATAACAGGTGATGCTTTGACCATACTTCGCTTATGCTGCTTTGCACAGAAAGAAGCGTAAAGTCTGACCACGACGTAATAAACCTTTCTATTGAAAGGTTTAAGCTAGGGAAAGCGTCTATTAAACGCTGAATAAACGGTCTAAACGATTGCTTTCGAAGAGCAGGATAGCTGCCTTTTTCAATATTCCATCCGATTTGAACAAAGCCTTTTGCTTGAGAAAAAAGCGCCACCTGCTGCTGCTTCACAAGTGAAAATTTAATAGAAGGCTCCCAATTGGCAGGTGCAGGAATTTTCGCCCAAAGCAAATCGTATCCATGATTGTGGATATTGTTTTTTATGTGCGCAAGTTTGCGAACAGTTGAATATCGACCATCTGCTCCAATAATGATTTTACTTTCAACTATTATTTCACCCCGGCCTTTTTGCTGAGCTTTTATTCCAGTATATTGTCCTTTTTCATTCTGCATTAGCTCCGTTACTTTTGTGCCCAGCATAAGCTTGTAGGAGAGATGGATGCTTGCTTGGTTATTTATAGACTGAAGGAGATGCTGCTGTGGAACATGAATTCCTGCATGTCCAAGTTCAGATTCTATCGTTTTGAATACATGTCCATCCTTCCAGTATTCGACCCTAGACATTCGAAGGAGGCCTAAGCTTTCAATTTCTTCAAATATATGATGTTTCTTAAGAATCATTTCTCCATCTTCATTTAAATGTTCGCCTCGAAATTCTTTTCCAAGCTCATCAGATCTCTCTATCAGTATAGTTGATATATTTTGTTTAGCCAGTAGATAGGCCAGTAGAGCACCGCCTGGTCCGGCTCCTATTATACACACATCTGTTTGATAGTTCATTTTCTTCACCTTGTTTGTTATATGCAATTAAGTTACTTTTAGTAAGTATATTAACTTTTATAAATGTTAATGTCAACTTTTTTATAGCTTTTCTTCTATGAAATTCGCTCTTTGGACAAAACACAAATAAGGTTCTACATAATCAAAGTCAAAGATTAAGTTTTATGATAAACTAAAATACACAAATTATTTTGAATAATTTGTATAAAAAGGTGAAATTTCAAAATTGTTGAGAAAAAGCACGGTTGGAAAGCTGCAGGATTTTTAGCAAGAAGAGTAGAGATCGTTTCTGAAAATTCTAGCAAACTCCAATTTCGACTGGAGGATGATTATGACAAAAGTAGAACATTATATTCAAACATTGGGTAACAGTGCAGATTTGCTAACAAAAAGGCAGACAAGCATTTACTTCGAAAAACTTTCAAACACCTTTCCTTTTTTAACAATCATGCAAATTAATTGGAGAAAAGTATTAATTAAAAAGTCCACCCGGCATATTGAAGAAATCAAAAAATGGCTTCAAGAGATGAATATAAAAGAACATCAGGTTGTTTTATTTTGGAAACGAGCAACTAAAGCTGTAAGCGTCGATTTAGCTCAGGCTTTCCTATTTTTTCAACAAACAGCTGATCTTACAGAAGAAGCATTTATTTACTGTCCGTCTGTTGACTATGTAATTGAGTATTTTAAAGACGGTAAAATGATGATTGGTTTAGCAGCACGTTAATTAAAAGGAAAAAAAGCTGAGGGAGGAGGCGAATTAGAACCTCTTCACTCAGCTTTTTATGCATATAAATCTAAAAAATACGAAACATAACGTTATTTACAACATAAATTACCTTCTCTTTATAATTAGTAGGAAAAGTATTGACATTTTCCATAAAACAAATATAATTAACATTAATCATATTGTTAATTGTAAAAAGAGCGATCAGGAGAAATGATGAATGTCGAACAATAAAGCAGTAACGAATCAAACGAAAAAAGAATACCCTAAACCCTATGGCTATACGTCAGATATTGCTGTATTTACGATTGTGACGGAAGAAAAAGAACCATACAAACCACCTAAAATGAGTTTGAAATTAATGCTTATCCAACGAGCAATGGTGAATGCAGAAGGAGAAAAGAACAGCGAAGCAGGAAAGTGGGCGCTTCCTGGCGGATTTGTCCATCCTGATGAATCAGCTTTTGAAGCGGCTAAAAGAGAGCTCGAAGAAGAAACGGGCGTAAAAGATATTCATTTAAAACACTATGGTGTCTATGATGAGCCTGGCAGGGACGATAGAGGATGGGTCATTACAAACGCACATTATGCAATCGTCCCAGAAGATAGTCTAATAAAGCGAAAAGCGAATGATGATGCTGCTCGAGTTGAATTATTTAAAATAGATGAAATCTTTTCATTGCCTTTAGCATTTGATCATGAAATCATCATTCGAGATGCAATCAAGGAAATTAAGAAAGATTTATTGCAAACGACCATTGCCCAGAAGTTTCTGCCTTCTCAGTTTACATACTCTGAGCTGCAGGCTGTGCTGCTTACCGTAACGGATGATGCAGCGATTAAAAGTGATCAGGCCTTTGCACGAAAAATAAGAATGCTGCCATTTATTGAAGAAGTAGATGGAAAAACAACGACGAGAACGTCTAAAAAACCAACAAAGCTCTACCGGTTTGTTGAAATGAATGTGATGAAGCCAATCTATACAGCACGCTACTAAAAGAAAAACTTTCAATTCAAATAATTAACAATATGTTAACTGTTAATTTTCACGTATGAGGGGGAAACATAATGAAAAAAGCACTGATTAACATCGATTATACAAATGATTTTGTAGCTGAAAACGGAGCTTTGACATGCGGAGAACCAGGGAGACACATTGAAACATCCATAAGCGATATTACGCGTCAATTTATTGAGCAAAACGAGTATGTCGTGTTCGCCATTGATTTTCATAAAGAAAATGATTCCTTGCATCCAGAATCAGCGCTGTTTCCGCCTCATAATGTTGAAGGTTCTGCAGGAAGAGAGCTATACGGAAAGTTAAATGATTTATATAATGTGTATCAATCAAAGGCAAATGTAGAATGGATGAATAAGACGAGATACAGCGCATTTGCTGGAACGGATCTGGAGATTAAACTGAGAGAAAGACAAATTACCGATGTCTACTTAGCAGGTGTATGCACGGATATTTGTGTACTTCATACAGCAGTAGATGCCTATAATAAAGGATTTGCTATTTATATTTATGAAAAAGCCGTAGCAAGCTTTAATCAAAAAGGTCATGAGTGGGCGCTTGAACATTTTAAATCTTGCCTCGGAGCAGAAATTATTTAAGGACATAAAAGTGGAGGAAATCAATGAATATGTTTACAGATGACAGCGTAATGCTACACACCGATTTATATCAAATTAATATGGGAGAAACGTACTGGGAAGATAATATTCATCAAAAGAGAGCTGTTTTTGAAGTTTTCTTCCGCAAACTTCCTTTTGGAAATGGCTATGCTGTTTTTGCTGGATTAGAAAGAATTATTGAATATATTAAAGCATTTAAATTTAGCGAATCAGATTTAACCTACTTGCACGAAGAATTAGGTTTTAAAGAAGATTATTTAGCTTACTTAAAAGACCTTACGTTTACTGGAACGATTCGATGTATGCGTGAAGGTGAGCTTGTGTTTCATAATGAACCAATTTTACGTGTAGAAGCACCATTAATTGAAGCTCAGCTCGTAGAAACAGCTATTTTGAATATTGTGAATTACCAAACGCTGATTGCGACGAAAGCAGCTCGAATCAAACATGTAGTGGGAGATCAAGTGGCAATGGAATTTGGAACACGCCGCGCTCAAGAAATGGACGCTGCTATTTGGGGAACAAGAGCAGCCTATATTGGCGGATTTGGTGCTACTTCTAACGTGCGAGCAGGAAAGAAATTTGGAATTCCAGTTGCAGGAACGCATGCTCATGCCATGGTGCAGGCTTATAAAGACGAATATATTGCATTTCATAAATATGCTCGTCGCCATAAAAACTGCGTGTTTCTAGTTGATACGTACGATACGTTAAAATCAGGAGTTCCCAACGCCATTAAAGTAGCAAAAGAATTAGGCGATAAAATTAATTTTACAGCGATTCGCTTAGACAGCGGCGATTTAACATATTTGTCTAAAAAAGCTCGTCAAATGTTAGATGAAGCAGGGTTTACAGACACAAAAATTGTTGCTTCCAACGATTTAGATGAAGATACGATTATGCATTTAAAGTCGCAAGGGGCACGAATAGACATGTGGGGAATTGGCACTAAGCTCATTACTGCATATGATCAGCCGGCGCTTGGAGCAGTATATAAACTCGTCTCTATTGAAGGAGAAAATGGCGAGATGATGGATACGATTAAAATTAGCGCCAATCCTGAAAAAGTGAGTACACCAGGGTTGAAGCGCGTATATCGTATTATTAATAATTTGAATGGAAAATCTGAAGGGGATTATATCACGATGGAAGATGAAGATCCTCAAAGCGAAGAACGTTTAAAAATGTTCCATCCTGTTCATACGTTTATCAGTAAATTCGTCACAAATTTTGAGGCAAAAGAACTCCATCATGATATCTTTGTAAACGGAAAGCTTGTGTATGAAACAGAAGAACTTCAGGAAATTCAGCAGTACGTAAAAGATAATTTAGAGCTGCTTTGGGATGAATATAAGCGTACGCGCAATCCTGAAGAATATCCAGTAGATTTAAGCGAGAAATGTTGGGAAAATAAAACGCGTCAAATTGCGTACGTAAAACAAAAAGTAGCGGAAGCCCTAAATAAAAAATAGTAGGGAGCTGGAGACATGTCAGATACGCGTGCTTATTTTCAACAGCTAAACCCTGATAAAAAAATAGATAAGCTTTTAGAAAAAGGAGCGAAAATTGGTATTTATGGTTCTTCTTTTGATCCGGTTACCAATGTTCATCTTTGGACGGCATCAACGGTTGCGCATCGAAAGAAGTTAGATGCTATTATCTTTTTGCCTTCATCGCACAAACGAACAGATAAAAAGCTCCAGACGTCGGATGAGCACCGTGTAAATATGGTTAGCTTAGCGATTAAAGATAACCCAAAATTTTTACTCGATACGTATGAGCTAGACGTATTGCCCGGCTATCATTACACATACTACACTATGGAGCACTTTAAAAAATTGCTTCCACACGCTGATTTATTTTTTATTATGGGAGCCGACTTACTGCAAGATATTGGTGAAGGCAAGTGGAAGAAAGCAGATGAACTTATTAGTAAAAACCAGTTTATCATCATGGCAAGAGAGGGAATAGACATGTTGAAAGCTATTAGTCATTCTCCATTGCTTCGAAATTATGACGACGGCCGGTTTCAGCTTCTTGATAAAGGGCTGGCGATGGAAATCAGTTCTACTTATATTCGTCAAGAATTTGCCCGGGGCGGAGAACCAAGATATTTAATGCCTGATCTCTGTTATTTTTATAGTAAAAAACATGGACTGTATCAGTAACAAATCTACATATAATGGAAGGAGAGCATGTATCATGTCAGACATGCAAGAAAAAATAAGAAAAGAGCTACATGTGAAATCTGAAATTGATCCAGCACAAGAAATTCGTGCCCGCGTTGATTTTCTGAAAAGCTACCTAAAGTCAGCAAATGCAAAAGGCTTTGTATTAGGTATAAGCGGGGGGCAGGACTCTAGCTTAGCTGGGCGATTAGCGCAGATTGCTGTAGACGAATTGCGAAAAGAAGAATATGAAGCAAAATTTGTAGCCGTTCGCTTGCCTCATGGCACGCAGCATGATGAAGCAGATGCGAAGGCGTCACTAGAATTTATTAAACCTAATGAAACATATACGTTTAATATTAAAAACACGGTGGAAGCATTTGAAAGTTCGTTTACAGGCGCGACAGATATAGCGCTGTCTGATTTTCATAAAGGAAATGTCAAAGCACGTACACGTATGATTGTACAGTATGCAATCGGGGGAGAAAACGGCCTTTTAGTTATCGGAACCGATCATGCAGCAGAAGCAGTAACAGGCTTTTTTACGAAATACGGGGATGGCGGAGCAGACGTGCTGCCTCTAACGGGATTAACAAAACGTCAAGGAAAAGCATTGCTAAAAGAATTAGGTGCAGATAAACGATTGTACGAAAAAGTACCAACAGCTGACTTGTTAGATAATAGTCCTGGTCAATCTGATGAAACGGAACTAGGAATTTCTTATGATGAACTAGACGATTATTTGGAAGGAAAAGAAGTATCACAAGAAGCCGCTGAAAAAATTGAACAGCGCTATCGTATTACTGAACATAAGCGTCAGTTACCGGCTAGCATGTTTGATGAATGGTGGAAATGAGAGAAATGCCCATATTAGGTATATCTAATATGGGCATTATTTTGACTGATTTCTTTCATAAAACAAAAAAGTGGCGGAAAAAGTGTAAATTAACGAATTGTTTTCTCATACACACTTTGTTATTCTTACGCACTTTGGTATAATGAAGTGCTTTTAATATTATTGAGGAGGAACATTTTTTATGGCAGTTGAAGTAGGTAGCAAGGTACAAGGTAAAGTAACAGGTATTACTAATTTTGGAGCATTTGTAGAATTACCTGGAGGTCAAACTGGGCTTGTACATATTAGTGAGGTAGCTGACAGCTATGTAAAAGACATTAATGACCATCTTAAAGTTGGTCAAGAAATTGAAGTGAAAGTCGTTAATGAGAAAGACGGAAAAATTGGATTATCGATTAAAAAAGCGATAGATAAACCTGAAAGACCCTCATCTTCTTATTCACAACGCCCGCCACGTCAGGCAAGAAATAATGATAATCGTTCTAAAAGCAACTTCCAACCAAAGGAAAACTTCGAACAAAAAATGGCGCGTTTCTTAAAGGATAGTGAAGATAATTTATCTACACTAAAACGCAGCACTGAATCAAAACGAGGTGGCAGAGGCGGAAGACGCGGATAAATCCCTTCCACTTTAACTACTTTATTATATAGCTGAAGCAAGCCAGTAAAAATTGGCTTGCTTCTTTTTTGTAATAGCTTAAGTACATGCGCTAGAAGAGTAAAGAGAAGGTTAGGTACTTACTTGGTTGTAAAGTAGATGCCAATAGTGACAAGAGATGAGAGAAGATCAAGGATGAGTAGGATGAAATTTAAATCTATCATAATCATGCCTCCCTTTGTGCGAGCGTTGACGTTAGTATCTGCAAGACCTCCCTTTATTATTCGTAATCTTTTAAAATTTCATTTAATTAAGTGCGATATTTTATATTAAATTAAACTATGTTCTAAATAATAATTTATAAAATAAAAAGCGCTTATAAGAACAATTTTCTTAAAATAATAAAAAACCTTATAAGTAAACGAAGGGAAAGTAGGGATGAGTCCCTGATAAAAATAGCTAAATTAACAGAAATTCGTCAGTATTCTTGTATATTCATCTAATCTCTTCATAATTTTAGGAATAAAAAAGTTACGGAAAGACGAGAAATAGACAAAATTCTTCATTTTTTGAGCATTAGTGCTTAATTTTTAGGGATATATAAAATGATTCCATAGACTCAAGGATTTTATAGTAATATATAGAACTTCCATACTATTCTAATTTTTAGCTCGCAAGCTAAGTAAAAGATGCGTATGTTCTCGGGATGAAGACATACATAGTTGCATGAATTATAGAGAGAAATGGAGAGGGGAAAACGATGAAAAAAGTATCAATTCGGGCTGTATTGAGTACAGTAGCATTTTCGGTTGCTTTATCTTCTTTTGCAATGGGAGCATCCGCTAACGGAAATTCAAAACCAGCGCTTGAACCGTCTTTAGTTAAAATTCAAGGAGACTATAACTTAAAGTCGGCTAAAAAAGTAAAAGTTATTGTAGAGTTAAATGAAGAGTCTGTAGCGGAAGCAAAGAAAAAGGGAGTAGCGCAAAGTAAAGGAAAGATTAAAAAAGCGCGTGACGAAGTGAAAAAAGAGCTTTCAAAAGCTTCTAAAACTTCAAAAGTAAAACGTGAATATGACCAAGTGTTTTCCGGATTTTCAGCGGAACTTCCGGCTAATGACCTTGAAAAAGTAGCAAGTTTACCTGGAGTAAAAGCTATTTATCCAAGCGTTGAATATCATACAACAGAAGTGAAATCGAAAGAAGTGAGCGCCGAAGAATACGGTTCTGAAATGGATAAAAGCATTTACTATGTGGGAGCAGATCAAGCGTGGAAGTCAGGATATACAGGTAAAAATATGACCGTAGCCGTTATCGATACAGGCGTTGATTACGACCACCCGGATTTAAAGTCAGCGTTTGAGAATTATAAAGGATGGGATTTTGTAGATGATGACAAAGATCCTCAAGAAACGCCGGCTGGAGATCCAAAAGGAGAAGCAACAACGCACGGAACCCACGTAGCAGGAACAATTGCAGCGGACGGGAAAATTAAAGGGGTAGCTCCTGATGCCCATTTACTTGCTTATCGTGTATTAGGCCCAGGAGGAACGGGTACAACGGAAGACGTGATCGCCGGTATTGAACGTGCGGTAGAAGACGGAGCGGATGTAATGAACCTGTCGCTTGGAGACACAATTAATAATCCTGACTTGGCAACGAGTATTGCGTTAGATTGGGCAATGGAAGAAGGAGTAGTAGCTGTTACATCAAATGGAAACAGTGGACCAGCTAACTGGACAGTAGGCTCTCCAGGGACGTCTCGTGAAGCTATTTCAGTTGGTGCAACTCAGCTTCCTTACAATTTGTATAAAACGACATTAACTGTAGATAACGCAAGCTATGCTTCAGCTGAAGTAATGGGCTTTCCAAATGACAAGGCATTACTAGATGCAAGCGGTAAAAAGTATGAATTTGTACCTGTCGGACTCGGTAAACCAGAAGACTTTGAAGGAAAGGATGTAAAAGGAAAAGTAGCGGTTATTTCTCGCGGCGACATTGCGTTTGTAGATAAAGTTGATAATGCGAAAAAAGCCGGTGCTGTTGCAACGGTGATTTACAACAACGTAGAAGGGACAATTCCTGATATTCCAGGTACATCTCTGCCAAGTATTCGCCTATCAAAAGCCGATGGACAAGCTTTGGTAGCTTCTTTAGCAAAAGGATCCGTCACGGGCTCTTTTACTGCAACATTTGATCAGACAGTTGATGAAACAATGGCTGATTTTTCATCTCGCGGACCGGTTGTGGATACGTGGATGATTAAGCCAGACATTTCAGCACCTGGAGTAGATATTATCAGCACAGTGCCAACAAATGATCCAAGCAACCCTCATGGATATGGGTCAAAACAAGGAACAAGTATGGCCGCGCCGCACGTAGCAGGAGCAGCAGCGTTAATTTTACAGGCGCATCCAAATTATAAAGTAGAAGACGTAAAAGCATCTTTAATGAATACAACGGAATTGCTTCGTGACCGCAACGGGCTGGTTTATCCTCATAATACGCAAGGTGCAGGAAGCATGCGCGTAGTAGATGCAATTAAAGCAAAAACGCTTATTACACCAGGAAGTCACTCGTACGGTGTCTTTTATAAAGATAAAGGGAAACAAGTAGAAAAACAAAGCTTTAAGATTAAAAATCTATCAAATCACAGTCAAAAATACTCGGTCAAAGTAAAATTTAAGAAAAGCCATCAGGCAATTGACGTTAAATCAACAAACGATTTAGTTGTTAATGCAGGAAAAACGCAAAAAGTAAACCTGAATGTAAAAGTAGATGCAGGGAAATTATCTCCTGGCTATTACGAAGGGACAATTACCGTAAGTAACAATAAAGAAACGTACGATGTTCCAACCATCTTATTTGTAAAAGAGCCGGATTACCCGCGCGTTACTTCTGCGTATGTAGATGTACTTGGAAATGGATCATTTGAATACGGCAGTTATTTACCAGGAGGAGCAGAGAAGCTTAGCTATTACATTTACGATGCAACGTTAGAAAAAGGGGAATTGTTAGGTTCGTATACGAATGTAGAAAAAGGATTCTCTAGCGCAACGTGGGACGGAAAGATTAATGGTGAAGCTCTTCCAGCGGGAACATATTATTTATACGCAGAAGCAGTAAAAGCAGGTCAGACGACAGGTTCTTTAGGAGAATTCGAAATTAAATAAATAAAAAAAGAGTGCCAGTCTCTAACTGACACTCTTTTCTTATTGAGCCGTATATCCACCATCGATCACAGCAGCTTGGCCGGTTACGCCTTTTGCTAAATCACTTGCTAAAAACATTGCATAATCTGCAATTTCATCGACAGCAAGCAAACGTTTTTGAGGAACAAGAGGATAAATGACTTCTTCTAGTACTTTTTCAAGCGCTACATTTCGCGTACGTGCCAAATCTTTTAATTGATTTTGAACAAGCGGTGTATCAACATAACCAGGGCAAATCGCATTTACCGTAATGCCGTGCTCCGCACCTTCAAGAGCAGCCACTTTCGTTAAGCCAATCACGCCGTGCTTAGCGCTGTTGTATGCCGCTTTTCCTGAGAAACCAATCAATCCGTTAATGGAGGACATGTTCAAAATGCGGCCGAATTTTTGCTTTTTCATAATAGGAAACGCATGCTTAGTCGCAACAAAAGGTGCAACAAGCATAATTTTCGTTAAAAGTTCAAATTTTTCAGTAGGAAATTCTTCGAGCGGGGAAACAAATTGCATGCCGGCATTGTTAATCAATACATCAAGGCGGCCATATGTTTCAACCGTTTGAGCAATCATTTGTTCAATATCACTTTCATTTGTCACATCTGCTTTAATGCCTAATGCTTCGTAGCCTTTTGTCTTCAATTTGTCTGCTGCTTTCTTAACTCCATCTTCATTCAAGTCAGTTAAGACAACAGTCGCTCCGTCTTCAGCGAAGCGCTCACCAATTTGATAACCAATACCTTGAGCTGCACCTGTAATTAACACAATTTTGTTTTCAACCATCGTTTTTTCCCCCTTATATGTAGATGATATAAAATCGCTTACTTTTCCATTTTATCAAAAAATATCTTGATTTAGCGAGTTTTTTAACTGTACTTTACGCGAAAAGAATGGGTGTGGGAAGGGGTGTTTACTACCTTTACTTCCACATTGCTAACAGAAGCGAACGGCGAGGGACCTTTTTTAATTTTTTCAATAAATTTTTGGATATTACTTTCTTCACCTTCAGCATCAATTTCCACTTTTTGATCGTCTCGATTTCGTACCCATCCGTTAATAGAGCATTCCATTGCTTTTAGCTGCGTATAGTGACGGAACCCAACCCCTTGAACGCGTCCGTCTACGATCATATGCACATGTTTTTTCACTGTTCTCACCTCACAGGCAATTTTCCCTTTTTTATAAAAAAGAAAACAACTACAATCTTAACTTTCACTGTATAATAGAAAAAGACATTGTAAGACTTTAACAATTATAATGTAGATTAAATTAAGAAAGAAGGGTTATGAATGCAAGCAGCAGCACGAACGCAGCAAGCGCAGTCGGCAACGATTTATCGTATTTTATTTGCTATTAGTTTAGGACATTTCCTAAATGATTGTATGCAGTCCGTTATACCGGCACTTTTTCCTGTCCTTGAAAAATCGATGAATTTAAACTACACGCAAATCGGCTGGATTGCCTTTGCTTTAAACATGACGTCATCGATTATGCAGCCGGTATTCGGCGTATTTGCCGATAAGCGTCCCTCGCCATTTTTATTGCCAATTGCAATGTGTTTAAGCATGATTGGTATGGTTGGACTCGCTTTAGCGCCAAATTTTTATTTTGTGATTATATCTGTCTTATTTGTAGGATTTGGCTCAGCTATTTTTCATCCGGAAGGTTCTCGCGTAGCGTATATGGCAGCAGGAGGAAAACGGGGGCTGGCGCAGTCTATTTATCAAGTTGGCGGAAATACAGGACAGTCGATGGCTCCGCTATTTACGGCATTTATCTTTATCGGACTTGGTCAGTTTGGAACGATTTGGTTTACGTTAATTGCAGGTATCGGCGTAGTGGTTTTGTATAGCGTCTCTAAATGGTACAAATCGGAGTTAGCTACTCGTCAACGCTTGAAGAAAAAGCAGTCAGATGTTTCATTTACGATGAACAAGCAAATTATTTTTGCGATTGGACTTTTAATTTTTCTTGTTTTTGCACGTTCATGGTACGGAGCAGGTATCCTTAATTTCTTTCAGTTTTATATCATTGAAAAATTCAATTTGCCTATCAAAAGCGCTCAGCTTTACGTCTTTTTATTTATGATTGCAGGGGTATTTGGAACATTCTTTGGAGGTCCGCTTGCCGATCGTTTCGGAAAGCGAAATATTTTATTGTTTTCTATGTTAGGGTCAGTCCCTTTTACTTTATTACTGCCTCACGTTTCTCTAGGAGTGGCAGCACCTCTTTTAGTACTAATCGGCTTTATTCTTCAGTCAAGTTTCAGCGTCACGGTCGTCTATGCTCAGGAGCTGATGCCAGGGAAAATTGGCTTGGTTTCCGGCTTAATTGTAGGGCTTGCTTTTGGAATGGGAGCTTTGGGAGCTGTTGTATTCGGTAAATTAGCCGATGTCTTCAGCCTTCAGTTTATTATGCTGTTTTGCAGCTATCTTCCAATTCTAGGGCTGTTAACATGGCTGTTACCGAGCGATAAGCGTGTGAAAGAAATACACGAAGCAAAATAAGAAAAAGAAAAAGCAAACGCGCCTTAGCGTTTGCTTTTTCTATGAGCGTGAAGCAAATTTCAAGACGAATTCATATTTTTCTCCTACAATAGAGACAATAGAAATTGAAAATCGAAAGGAAGAATCACCTATGATTAAGCTAAGCGTATTGGATCAGTCTCCTGTTTCAAGCGGATCAACACCAAAGGAAGCGTTGAAACGTACGGTAGAGCTGGCTAAATTAACGGAAGAGTTAGGCTACCACCGCTTTTGGGTAGCGGAACATCATAATACTAACGGTCTTGCAGGCTCATCTCCGACACTTTTAATGACGCACTTAGCTTCTCACACGAGCCGAATCCGAATTGGGTCTGGAGGAGTCCTTCTTCCTCAATACAGTCCGTATAAAGTAGCAGAAGATGCTCAGCTGCTTGAAAATCTGTTTCCTAATCGAATTGATTTAGGTCTTGGACGGTCACCGGGAGGAGATGCGCTGACTCGGCTTGCGCTGACAGATGGAGTCCGTAAAAGCCTCAATGAATTCCCGCGGCAAATTCAAGCGTTAAAAGGACACCTTGAGCATAATTTGCCGTCGGATCATCCGTATTATGGCGTGACGGCTTATCCGTTAAGTGAAACAAAGCCGGAACTGTGGCATCTTGGCATTAATAAAAGAGGAGCAAGGTCGGCTGCTGAGCTAGGCATCTCTTTTACATTTGGACACTTTATTTATTCAGTTGGAGGACAAGAAGCCATTCGTCATTATAAACAAGAATTTATCCCTTCTTCGTATCAATCAAAGCCTAAAACCAACGTATGCGTATTTGTTGTATGTGCAGAAACAACAGAAGAAGCCGAGCAGCATGCCAAAACGCTAGATGATTGGCTATTGAAAGTAGCTAAAGGCGGAGATACAACAATTTCATCGATAGAAGAAGTGCACAATCGTTCTTATTCAGAAGAAGAGCTAAAAAAAATAAGCACCAATCGTCCTCGTATGATCGTAGGAAATCCAGTTGAAGTAAAACAAGGATTAACTCAGCTGCAGAAAAAATACGATAACGACGAATTTTTAATTATTACAAATATCCATGATTATGAAGCGAAAAAGAAGTCCTATGAATTGCTTGCAGAGCTATTTCCTCAACCTTCATTTTTTTAAGAAAAAGATGGGGTTTGTGAGTAAGCTATTGATATGAGAGGGGTTTAAGAGGGGGGATTAGGCGTTTGCCCCATTTTTGCCCCACTAATTACTTAGATAACGATCTAGCTTAGTAATGTTTTCAGATTCATATTTCTTTGTAATATGAAGATATACATCAGCTGTCATTTTAATGTTTGTATGTCCTAGCCGATCACTTACAAATTTAATATCAGCTCCGCTCTCTAATAACATAATTGCATGAGTATGGCGTAAACCGTGAGGACTTATGTGATGCAGTTTAGCTTTGTTGGTAATAGCCTTCATAATATCGTTAATTCGAAATTCACTAAGCGCTTTACCATTGGCTTGGGTAATCATGTACTCTTGTTCAATATAATTAGCTCCATATTTAAGTTTATTTCTTTTTTGCCAAGTCTGATATTTTTTTAACTCAGTTACCAATGTATCATCAATACTTATTGTCCGCATACTGCGTTTCGTTTTAGGAGGCTTTACGCCATGACTGCTCCGTGTTTTAGTGATGCTAATAGTTTTATCTTTAAAATTAATATCGTCCCAATGCAATGCAATTAATTCACCTTTTCTCATGCCTGTACGCAAAAGGGTAATAGCTACGATATATTGATAAAAAGGGCACTGTTTTGCTGTATCCATAAAAATGGTAACTTCATCTCTTGTAAGATAATTAATTTTTCTCTCGGAAAGATCCTTTTCTTTTTTTATAGAGATATTTCTATATTTGTTGTAAGTTAGCATTTCTAGCTCTACCGCTTTATTTATAGCAATACAAAAAATCGAGTGAATAGCTTTAACTGTACCTAGTGAATAATTCTCAGTTAATCTATTGATGAATTTCTGATATTCTAGTCTAGGTAATTGATTAAGCTTGAAATCACCTAAGTAAGGGATAATTTGATTATTAACGTAGGTTTTTCTGTTTTTTAATGTTCGCAGCTGAACTTGACTACCATATACCTCGAGCCATTCGTTAAACCAATCTTTAATTGATTTTTCCCGGTTCTCTAAAAGGGAATGTTTGCCCAAATATATTTGTTTTTCTAATTCACTGGCTGCAAGTTTAGCTTCTGATTTAGTTCTAAAACCACCTTTTGATATTTCTTTCGTTTTTCCACAAGCAGGATCTACATATCGAATTCTATATTCCCACTTCTTTCCTCGCTGGCGATAGCTTGCCAATCTAATCACCTCTTTAAAAATATTAAGTCGATGGATAAAAATTTCTATTTCACCTCCTTTAAGTAACTTGTGTTTAAAATTAGTTGTTTTTATGTATATGGATAACCCCGTTGGCGCTATAGAATATTTCGACTGAAGCAGGTTGAGCCTTTAATATTTTCTTTATTGCATACGATACCTCAGATTTTTTTACGTCTCTTTTAAGATTCGATATGCTGACTTTTTCAGACTTTTCACTGCTGCTGTAAACAATCTTAGTTACTCCATTACTAAAAATCTTGATTGTATTCGTATCTTTACTTTGGTTTTTAAAACAAGAAACGAACGTTTTTCTTTCTGCAGTTACATCTTTAAATCTCAAGTAAATCACCTCTGTTAGGAATGTATGTTCTGTTTCAAGGTAAAGTTAATCCTTCATTTACTCATGAAAGAGTAAGTTTAGAGGATAATGGTTTAGAAGTTTAGCTTTTTAATAAAGCGCGGAATAAAGATTATACATCCCATTAATTAGACTCAGAGTTAAGAGGTAATTTTTCTATAATTAGCGGATCAAATCCTATTAAGTAGCCATCGTAAAAAGTGCAAACACCATATTTTTCTTTATACCAATCTAATGCTTCTTGTAAAAAATTTTCTGTTACATTTAAAAAAGAAGCAGTTTCATATCGATTTGTACAATTATTATGAAAAGCTTCAATAAGACGAGACAAAAATAATATTTCGTTGAAGCCCCAGCGGCGAGCTAACTTTTCCTGCTTTCGGTTTACGATGCTATCCTGGCTAAGGATATTTCCAACAGTTGTAAAGTGGTGACCTAACTCTTCAGCTAAGATACAATATTTTTCTGTCTCATCCAGATTTTTATCAATTAGAATACGACCATCATAGTATAGTCCTTTGAAGCCATGCACTAAAGGAATCTCATTCATAGGAATATTGCTGTATTTAGACTGTAACTTTTCATATGAACTTAACATTGATTGTACTCCTTTTATTTATCAAACTGTTTGCTGAAGACATAATCGATATAGTTTAAAACTTCCTTCATTTTTTCTTCAGTTATATCTTTGCCTTCTAAATGAGCAGCAATTGTTTGAATAGGAGTGGGTTCCTTTTTATTGTTTAGCTTTTCGATTCCAAGTAAATAATCAAGCGAAACATCAAAATAATCAGCTAAGAATCTTGCTGTATCAATCCTTGGTTCTTCTTTATTATTTTCCCATTTGGAAATCATGCTTTTATTAATTGATGTTCCATATTGATCATTTAACGCCTTTGCTAACTGATCTTGAGTGATTTTACCTCTAAGCTTTTTTAAAGTTTCCCCAAAAGAATATTTCATTTCTTTACCTCCTTTTCTAACAATTTAGATGCAGTTTAATTATAAGTTATTTGTTTCGATACCGCAATATTTATTTCAATATAAGTTAATTAAGTTGTTGACATCGAAACTTTTAAGATGTATATTTGCATTGTTAAGTTTCGAAAATGACAACTTATTAGGGGGTGATGAAGTGTATGAGATTAAACGGAGACATCTTCCTTATTCAAAATTAAAAGCTTATATGGTGGAAAATCGCATTACGCAAAAGGAATTGTCTAACTTGCTTAAAATTTCAGCAGTTGCATTAAATCAGAAGATTAATGGGACTGGAGGAGATTTTAACTTGAATGAAGTACGTAACATATGTCGACATCTTAAAATTTCATCAGATGAGTATTTTATTGAACCTCAAGTTTCGAAAGTGAAAACAAAATTAATGGAGAGGGTAAATAGTGATTAATGTTGAGATTAATGAAAATGAAGTTAGAGAACTGTACTTAAAGACTCTTAAAGAAAAAATAGACGAAGTTGATGCTGAACTTATATTTTGGGATACCAAAGAATTAAAAAGAAGGACCTGTATGAGTTGGAATACTATACAAAAAGAATTCTTCTTTGATCCCCGCTTTCCCAAAAGGAAAGTAGGGGGGAAATGGTATATTTATGCTCCGAAAGCAAAAGAGTTTCTGGAAAATTGGTTGTTTGAACAATGTAACTTTTAAAAGGGGTGAAGTAATGAAATTTATTGAGACTATTCATAGTCGACGAGTATGGAACAAAGAGCAAATATGTCGTTTGAGGATAGAACTACTCACATCAGATACACCACTAGCAATTGTTAAACTGATATATGGATATGAACAGCAAAATTTAGCTCTGTCTTTTATATTAGAAAGAGCAGGTGAATAGGGAATGGAAATTACTCTTTCGTTATTTACTTTTTTGTTCTTAATGTTCCTAGGTGGTCCATCAGTAATGCTACTAGTCTTTTTAATAATCTATAACTCTTTCACAATAAGAAAGGAAGTTTAAGTATGAGTAGAATTTTGATATCTACTTTTAGGTATTTTTGTGAAACATGTAGTTATGAAATATTGAGCTGTAGTGTTGAGGTCAAACTCAAATGTTTATGTAACTTACTTGTTGAACATGAGGAAATAGAAGAAGTCATTAATGAAACTTATTAATAGATTAAGAGAGGAAGAAATAAATGTGAAGGAATTAGTTAGTATACAAAACGGGCAAGCTGTCACGGATTCTTTAACTATTGCTGAAGTTTTCGGGAAGCGGCATGACTCAGTAATGAGAGATATTCGTAACCAAAAAATGAAGTTAGTTGAAGCTGGGATGGATGAATTTATATTCCACAACTTTGTGGAACGTGAATATCAATCTCAACAAGGAAACTTTTACAGAAAATATGAATTAACAGAGGATGCATTTGCGTTAGTTGCTATGTCTTATGTAACACCGGAAGCAATGAAATTTAAAGTGGAATTTTTACAAGAATTTAAGCGAATTAAAGCAGAATTGCAAGGAAAACCCAAAATTTTAACGGAACGTGAGCAATTAATGGCATCTATGAAGTTAAGCATAGATGCAGCTGAAGAAATTCCTGTAATAAAAAAAGAAGTAACAGACTTAAAGCGTGTTTTTTCTGAAGAACTAACCCTTAATCATGGCCAACAACAATCTTTGCATCATGAGATTAAGAAACGTGTTGAATCACTTATAGAAGATTATCAAGAAAGCGGTTTTACCAAACAAAGAATGTATTCGGAGATTCATAAGAACTTGAGACGAGCATTTTCAGCACCTAAATATATCTTTGTGAAACGGCGAGATTATCAAGATGCAATTGCATGGGTCAAGGCCTGGAGGCCATTATTATGAATAATAACCTAATTAAGGTCTTATTAAGTGAAAAATAAAAGTCTCTGCTGCAACAGAGACCCAAAAGAAAAAATTCTTACGGATAGTATAACATGGAAAAGGAGAGCTTAACATGGCTAAATATAGACAAGTTCATACAAATTTTTGGCAAGATCCCAAGGTCCTAGAAGAAATGACGCCAGAAGATAAGTATTTTTATTTATATCTTCTTACTAACCCAAACACTACCCAAATTGGTGTATATCAGATTACAAAAAAGCAGATGGCTTTTGATTTAGGGTATTCTACTGAATCAATTAACAGCCTTTTACATCGTTTTATTACACGTCATGAGCTTATTAAATATAACGAGCAGACAAGAGAATTAGCGATTCTTAATTGGGGGAAGTACAACTTACATAAAGCTGGAAAACCCGTAATTGATTGTGTAAATAAAGAATTAAAGGAAGTAAAAGACAAAACATTGTTACTAGATATCATGAAGCATATTCCTAATGATTCAGTACTTCAAGCATTTTCACGACACGTAGACGACACGTATAACCCTACGTCAACGATAAGTGGACAAGAAAGAGAAGAAGAACAAGAAGAAAAAGAAGAAGAAAAAGAAGAAGAAGAACTACTACTGCCTGAGAAAGATATGCGAACGGAAGTAGGTAACCCTTCAGACAGTGAAGTAAGTAGTCGTAGTAGTTATCAATCTGTTTTTGATTTTTATCAACAAAATTTTGGCATGCTTAATCCGTTTATTAGTCAGCAAATTCAACATTGGATTAACGATATGGGAGAAGAACTAGTTCTAAAAGCAATGGAGTTAACACTTAAACAGCAAAAAGCATGGAAATATGCTGAAGGTATCCTAAAAGCATGGGCAAACCGCAATGTTCGTACAGTAGCAGATATTCGAGTGCTGGAAGCAGAGTTTAAAAACAAACGCAGTTTTAAACAGAGCGGACGTGTTCGTAAAGAAATAGTCCCAGATTGGTTATCTCGAGATACAAGCAAAGTTGATAGTCAAACTAGTACTCTTGTTGCAGTTGCTAATGATGAATTTGAAGAGGAAAAACGTAAGCTAGAAGCTGAATTAAAAGCACTCCATGAAGAATTGAAAGCTAGAAAGGAGTGACTAAATAATAGCGTCTCTAAAAAAAGCGGTTGATTAGCGTCGTAGCTATTTAGTAATCGAGCTCACATGCTATGGATATTTCAAAAATCCTCCTAATAGAAAGCGGCTATACGAATTAACGTTAAGTGAACCTGAAGAAATTTATAAGGCTCATAAACAAAAAAATATGAAACGAGGAAAGGAAGAGATAAATTTAATTATCTCTTCCCATCTATTTAATCTATATCTCTAGAAAAAATGATTTCAAAATATGCGGCAGTACCATACGAAGCAGTTCCAGGAGCAAATATCTGAACTAGTTCCCATCCGTCTCTTGCAGCTTCATGAATAATCTCATGGTAATCTGCTTTAGGATCGCGCTTGAAGGACTTTAGTTCAACTTTTTCAAACCGGTATTCTTTCATAATCTAACCTCCCTTTCAAAATAACTACGCTTAAAATTGGAAAAAGTTTCAAAAAATGATGAGCTTTGGCTCCTTGTAAACAAATTGGAGGGGGAAACGTAAAGCATAAGCTGAGTTGCAAAAAGTATTCGATCACCAATAAACAGTTAGCGTTCCATAGGTAAATCGATTGTTCCAGTCATTAAGTATGTAGGTGAAGAAGCCGTTAAGAAATTCAAATAAAGAAATATCGTTCTTGAAAGGTGAAAAATCTAAGTTGAAGAAAGAAAATAAGTAATTAAGAAAAGGGGGGAAACCTTTAGAATATAAAAATAATGTATGTTAAAAAGTCTTTGATAAAAAATAAGATTAGCAAGCGGTGTGTTAAATCTAAGACAAAGATATAACTATGGATATTTTAGGATAATAAAAAAACCTCCAAAAATAGGGAGGTTTTTTACCAACTTGCTTTTTTAACTCCAGGAATTTGGCCTTTATAAGCAAGTTCACGGAAGCAAATTCGACAAAGCTTAAATTTACGTAAAACGGAATGAGGGCGTCCACAACGCTCACATCGTGTATATTCTCGTACTTTAAATTTTTGATCATTTGTATGTTTTTCAATTAAGGCTTTTTTGGCCATAGTATTGCCTCCCTTTTATTAATGTGTAATGTGGGATAGCGAAGTTATAATATTATATCTTAAATTTGGCTGAATTTCATTGGCAATATTTGAAAGGGTTGAAATACGACAAGTAGTGATTTCTATAAATTTTATTTTAAGTATTTAGAACATAAAAAAAGACGCTTGGTCGGAAGCGTCGAATGGATAAAAAGGTAAAATAATTTTATAAAAGATAGTGATTCCATTATACAATACCTTTTACGAAATTTAACCAGGGATCTCTTACCAATAAATCCAGTGAAATTATAACAGGAAGTAAAGGAAGCTTATAGACACCTATAAATTAAGAGGAGGTTATGTTATGGCTAAACAAATATCATTTTTAAGAGGTGTGGATGGAGTAGCAACTAAATGTAAGGTGGAACAGGCTTTTAGTGATTATCGTATGTATATGATGATTGTTCCAGAAGACATTTTACCAAAGATTACACCAAGTTATTCTCTAGTACCTCCTTCTAATACAAACGCCTTTCATTCTTCGACTGAAGATGCTGCTATTAAACGAGTGAATTATGAAATAGAACGACACAATTTCATGCGGAAAGTACAACAAGCAGTAAATCGACTTAGTAAAAGAGAACGTGAATTAATTATTAAGACATACATGACATATGAGGATGTGTATGTATTTGATGTGTATAGTGAAATGGGAATTAGTGAAACAACTTATTATAGAATACGTGAACGAGCCTTTTATAAACTTGCATTTTCATTACATTTACAGGTATTTAAAGAAGCCGAGACACCCGCCTAAGGTGTCTTTTTTATTGATTTAATTAGGATTTTCAAAAGATAAATAAGGAGGAATAGAAAATTATTACATTTATTTTTTCCTATAGAGCATACTATCCCTGGGAAGGAGTGAATTTCAATGAAGAAGAAAAATTTTGATAGAAACTTTTTACGTGTAATTTTAATTACAAACTTACTTGTCATTATCCCTCTTATTCTTAGGAAACCGCCAATAAAAGATTGGCTATTGGTATATATATATAATGCTGCTACGAATGGTATAGTCGATAAGGCTCTTACTACGTATAAAATAGTTCAATATCCATCCCGTTTTTTACCAAAATTATTTAGAACTCACATTTTATTTGATTATTTAATATACCCAACCTTTACTGTCTTATATAACCAAATGACAATAAAAGATAAGCCTTTTGCTA
This sequence comes from Priestia sp. MDV22-iso46, assembly GCF_058629175.1. Lineage (NCBI taxonomy): Bacteria > Bacillati > Bacillota > Bacilli > Caryophanales > Bacillaceae > Priestia > Priestia sp. MDV22-iso46. Next base: position 773,185 of record NZ_JBZVWT010000001.1, on the reverse strand, counting down.
TTATTTATAAATTGGTTCTAATTACGTTTCCTGCTTTTTTGGTTGAGTTATGGGCAGTTAAAAAAACAGATTTAATCAAATGGAATAAAGGCTGGAAATGGTACCATACATTTGGCGGTGTTATTATTAAATCTTTAATTACAAGATCATTTATTGGAGCTGTAAGGCTAATTGATAGTAAGCAGCAAAAGATTACACCAAAAAGTTAGAGTATGGTTGCTATATGTATGGGAGAAAAGTGAAAGGATTGTGAAAGAAAGACGAAAGGTTATTTGGTATTAAGGATGTTATTGTGATATTAACGAAAAATACTTAGTATAAGAAATATCAAATAGGTAACTTTATAACTGTTGGTTAGTAGTTTAAGGTCCTAATAATCAACTTCCTTTTTTCTCTATTGTAGACGCAGCACCTTTGCCGAGGGTGCTGTTTTCTATTTTACGTATAAACTTTAAAGAGAAACACATATTATATATAAATGATCCACCGTTCCCTTAGTTGGTGAATGGTTTCTCCTTTCAAAGAAGAAGTTTTCTAAGAGCACCCTCATCTAAGGGTGTTTTTATTTTAAAACATGTTAAGTAAATGTTCACAGTACAAATGGAAATTAGCAATGTAACCCCTTATGATCTTGTCTATTATAAGGGATTATATCACGAAATTTTAAAGTGGATTTGGATTTCCACTGCCAAAACTAGGTGCGGCAGGGGATGTTGAACTAGGTATCGTAGTAGAAGAGTTTTGAGAGCTTGTTGTTGAATTTGAATTAGGACTGGCGTTTGATCCTGGGCTTGTTTGCGAATTGGAATTTGTATTTGTCATGGGGCATATTTGGCCTACGTTGCCAAGAATAATAGTTCCACCCGATACATTGCCAATTGTAAGTGAATTGATATAAGCAGGCATATGTTTTCAACCTTTCATTATTGATGAAGAAAATAGAATGTACCTTAATGTATGTTTAGGTTGTCAAATTTGTATAGACGGGCTAGAAAAATAGGCCAACTTATTATTATAATTTTAAAAATATATAACTTTTAAAAAGGAATCCATACTATACGTAAACAGCTGACTCCTTTGGCTGAAGAATCGTAACTCCTTAAATCAGTATCATTTTAAAAAACATCCTCCTTCAGGGGTGTTTTTTACTTTTATAATGTATGGATTTAGGGGAATAATCCAATAATATAGATGGAGTTAGCAATCTCCTTTGACTAACATCTCATTACCTTTTTAAGTTAAGTATGTAGTTCGTAAAAAGCATCCTGTTCCTAATCAGGATGTTTTTTATTTTTATAGGGTATAACTTCAAAAACGAATCCATAATATGAGTAGTCGGCAAGTCATTTTGTCGACAAAATGTTTCTTCTTTAACTAGTGTATTTTTGTTTAAAAGCATCCTTCTCCAGGGGTGTTTTTTAATTTAAGGTATAATTCTTGTGAAGATAGTTAATCATAGGTTTGTTAGCTAACTCCTTTCAGCTGGCTAGAGTCTACATTATGCATTGCTATTGTCTAATAAAAGGCACCTCACTAACTGGGGTGTTTTTTATTTTGAAGAAATGTGTTAATTTCCCTCTTTTTGTCCGATATAATTGGGACAGGGGGTGATTCTAGTGAAAATCTTGGTAAAGTTTAAAGACGGTATGGTAATAGAAGTACCGATTCAAGAAGGCTCAGGCTTTCTTGGACAAGGTAATCTGCTTGAATTAATCCAAAAAGGTAAAGAACTAAATAGTACTATTCAATTCGGTGATTTAGAACGAAAATATAGCGATTTGTACTCTTACGAAATTATTTTATGAAAAAAGAGCATCCTTTCGAGGGTGCTTTTTTAATGGAGGAAAGGCGGCAGAGCATTTGAGTTTAAGGTTGTTATTATGATATTAAGAGATAAAATGTTTAGTGGAGCGTAAAGAAAAGGTTAACTGGAAGGATGTTATGGGAATGAATAGGTAGACTTTGAACTGTGGCCGTGGTGGTGCTATAAAGAGGAAGTAATAGCTAGAAGGTTCCCTATGTCATTTTAACAAACTAGGATTAATTGGTTGTTGTTAACAGGAGGATTTTACCTATTTTTGTCGAATTATCTTCTTTGTATGATAAATATAGGGGGGGAACTAAGAAGTGGAAAATTGGAAAAATGTTTTGTGTGAGAAGGTAGAGAATATGGTTCAAGGCAAAGAAATGACTGACTTTAGAAGTGTTGGAATTAAATTTACTCATATATTTAATTCTTTAATTGATAATGTGGCTGGCAAAGTTGAAGGTATTATTAAAACGCAGCAATTAGATACAGAGTATAGTTTTTATATTTTAAATTATGGCTTGATTTTAAAAAATGAAAATGACTCCATTCTTGTGTATAGAGATTTAGGTAACGACAAAACTCAACAACTTGGAAAGATTACTTTCGAAGAAGGCTTTGCATTATTTAAAACAGACTCTAATGTACCTGGAACTACACTTGCGAAAACAAGTCTTAAGAGTGGAAAGTACATTCTAGGTGAAAAGAATATTGAAACTCTTTTTAAAGTAGCATACTGGCAACTGATTGAAAAGTGATTTATGATTAAGCATCCTTTCTAGGATGTTTTTTTATGTTGAGAAAATATGTTAAACGTATCCTTTGTCCTATATAATTGGGATAGGGGGAGGATAAATAGGTGGAAATTGTACAATTTATTAAAGATTATGGACCTGTTTTTGGGGTGACTGGTGCATTGGTCGTCTATAGTTTGGGGCGATACAGTGCATCTAAAGATCGGAAAAGAAATTACCGCTCTTATTTAAAAACTGAATCTATGAATGCTAACTACAATTTGAAGAACGCTTTACCCAAGGATGGATCTAAATTAATTATTACAGAGAACTATGAGCCAATAAGACAAAAGTTAAGGGAGCTTAAATTAGACAAAGATGATAAATTTGTTAAGGGTACATATCTTGGGTACATGCAATTTAAAAATTTAGGACCGGGTCTAATTATTGAAGCTGATGTAGAATTGCACATGAGCTCAGATAAACGGTCTTGGACTACTAAAACAACTTTGCCTATAATGGACGAGGATGAAGAAATTTATGTTTCTACCGATAATTTAGAAGCTCTTAATGACCACTATATTGTTGATGAAATAAAAGTAATCTATAAAACCCAGCAAAATGAAACCATGAAATATGTTTATAGGAATGTCCAGGATGAGAAAGATTTAGAAACGCAAAACATTACAGAATCTTATTATTTAAAGCAACCTTTCACAAATATATTTCGAAAAATTCACCACTCTAAATTTAGGAAAACAGAATGGGTATACTTAAAAAATGATTAGCATCCTTTCGAGGGTGTTTTTTTTATTGGTATGAAAGGATGATGATTAATGTGAGTTCAGTTAATTAAGAAAGCTCATGCTAAGTTAAAAGCTTCTCATGTGAAAATAAAGTATCAACGTAAGTTTAAACCACATAGAATTAAAGCAGCTGATTGTTCTAAGCCTAATGACTCTATCGAGAGATTCATTAGCCATAATCCTAAAGCTTGTTCGGTTGAAGTATTAACCTATCTAAATACTATTGAGAATGAAGCTAAGAGGGAACATGCAGGATACTTCTTGTTTGGTTCAACTCTTGAACGTATCCAAGATGAAACTATTGTTAACTATTGTGATACGTATAGCGGTGGCAAGAAATGAAGGTGACATTAACATGTAGTTGTGGTGAAGTAACAATAGTTAGAATACCAAGGAAACAATCACAGAGCTTTGTTGTTATCTGTAAATGCAGTAAATGCTTATTCAGATAAAGGAGCTATATGGATGAATAGTAATGAAAAGAAACTATTTGATTCACCTAAATTCTTTCTTATGACAAAGAAACAATGGGAAATGCCTAAGTTAGTTATCATGACAGAAGAAGCGGACTAATTACAGAAACAATTAACTGAATCATGTAATATGCTGTACTTATATCAGACTTAGCGGATGGGTGTAAGGATTATGAATAGATAAGTAAATGCATTGGTATCTTATCAATGGTCACAGCATTATCAATAGCTGCTGGTTGTGAATCATTTGATAGAACAGTTAAAGATGTTAAGTTAACAAGTAGTGGGTTTAATCGTATTGCTACTGTATATGACTAGAAAGGGAATGTTATTAAGAAATATAAAGGCAAGTTTGATGTGCAAGTTAATGACTAATGGTAATAAGGTTAAGTTCGATATAAATGATAAGCGTGTAATGATTAATAATGCTGTTGTTATTGTAGAGGAAACCAAGTGAATGAATATAAAACAAAAGAACAAAAGATAAAGTTCTATAAGTCTAAAGAGTGGAAGCATGTAAGACTTGAAGCATTGAAGCGCGACAATTACGAATGCCAGGAGTGCAAGCGGAATGGTTTAGTATATACAGATCATCATGATTTAGATAAACATAAGCGGTTAGATGTTGACCATATTAAAGAGATATATACACATCCTGAATTAGCATTAGAGCTAGATAATTTGCAAACGCTTTGTGTTAAATGCCATAACAAAAAGCATAAACGTTTTCTTTTTAGAAAGAAAGTAAATAGATGGGATGATGAGAAATGGTAAATCAAAATAATGTGATAACCATGTTAAAAGAATCTACGGAACGTTTGATTTCACATAATGAAATGTTAACAGAGAATATCAATGAAGCCTTACAACGTGTAGAGGAATGGAAAGGAAAAAAGAAAATGAAAATGAAAATAAAATTAATGAAATAGATAAAGCAATTATTAAATTAAAATAGGACCCCCCTCAAAATATTTTGATCAAAAATTTTTTGCATGGGGAACGGGGAGGGGGCTCGTTTTTCCAAATTTGCCGCGCTTTTTCGTGAGATTATTAAATTGGGATTAATTGTAAGTTGGAAGGAGGGGACTAGGTGGCTAAAATCAAGAGGGAAACATTGCGGAAACGGATTGAAAAAGATCTAAGAAATCAGCTAAGTGAAAAAAAGATTGTAGGAAATCACTATGAAGATTTGGTACAAGATTATTTATCTTTATGGGATTTAAAATGCAATCTTATTGAGGACATCGAAAAGAATGGAATAAAAGTTACTGGTATGCATGGCCCTAAGTCCAATCCTTCCATAAACGATTTACATAAAACGAATGATCGAATGCTAAAGATCTTAGATGCTCTTAGTTTAGAAGCGTCTCCAGAAGAAAAGAATTCTCCTTCAAAACCTAAGCGCTCTGCTAAGGATTTAGTATGATAAGCAACAAATACGTTGATGAATATATTCACCTCTACGAAACAGGGAAAATTAAGCTAAATAAAGAGCGCATTATGCTTATTAAGTACCTACAGAAACATGTACTTGTGAGGGATGATATATATTTCAACGAGGAAATGATTGAGAACTATATTAAGTTCACAGAGAAATGGTACTTCAAGCTGCAACCATTTCAGAAGTTCATAGCGCCATTTGTTTTTCTTTATTACAAAGAAGATGACAGCGTTTTTTATGACCAGTTTTTTATAACTATGTCCCGTGGTGGCGGGAAAAACGGTTTTATCTCTAGTTTAAGTCACTTCTTTATTAGCCCGCTGCATGGTATTCCTAAATACAATATCTCCATTGTTGCTAATAACGAAAAGCAAGCAAAACTCTCTTTTAAAGAGGTTTATGATTGTATAGAAAATAACGAAGTGCTCGAAGATCTTTTCTATCGTACCAAAGTCGAAATAATGGGCTACGATACAAAAAGCATTATGCAATACCATACATCAAATGCCAGTTCTAAAGATGGTTTACGTGATGGATGTGTTATTTATGATGAAATTCATCGATATGAAAATTTTGAAGTTGTAAATGTATTCTCTAGCGGGCTTGGTAAAGTGCCCAACGCTAGGGAATTTTTTATTGGTACAGATGGCTATGTTCGTGAAGGTTTCTTAGACAAGATGAAGGAACGGGCCATGAATATTTTAGAGGGCAAAGATTTAGATGATCCTCTTTTTCCGTTCATCTGTAAAATTGATGAAGCCGAAGAAGTTAATAACCCGGATATGTGGGAAAAGGCTAATCCAATGTTTAGTGAGCCAAGAAGCTCATACGCAAAAGGCTTATTTAAAAAGGTTTTAAGACAATTTAAACAGCTAGTTAATAATCCATCTAACAGAGAAGAGTTTATGACTAAGCGCATGAACTTTCCAGAAACGGATCTTTCTAAAAGTGTTGCGTCCTGGGAGGAAATTTGGAGAACGGGTTATGAAGAGGACGGAAAAACACTTAGAGAAATTCCAGACTTAAAACATCGTGTAGCTGTAGGTGGTCTTGACTTTGCAAGTATCAAAGACTTTGCAGCTGTTGGGCTTTTGTTCAAAGTTGGTGAAGATTATATTTGGAAAAGCCATTCTTTTGTTCGTAAAGGATTCCTGGACAAAGTGACGTTAAAAGCTCCTATAAAAGAGTGGGAAGAAAAAGGACTGCTTACAATTTTAGATGAACCAGTTATTAATATTAAACACATAGTTGATTGGTTTGTAGAAATGCGTGAGCTATACGGGGTTAATACAATTGTTGGTGATACTTTCCGCTTAGATCTAGTCAAAACAGCTTTAGAAGCAGAAGGATTTATATTGCTTTATATAAGAAATCCAAAAGCAATTCATTCTCTTTTAGCTCCACGGGTAGAAACGTTATTTGCTAATAACCATATTATTTTTGGTGATAATCCAATGATGCGCTGGTACACAAATAACGTCCTGGTGAAAATTAAGCCGGATGGCAATAAAGAGTATTTAAAGAAGGATGAATTTAAGCGGAAAACAGACGGATTCCAAGCATTTATTCATGCCTTATGGCAAGCGGATAATCTTCTTACTGATGAATTAGATTTCATGCTATCCGACATTAAGTTTTAAAGGGGGTGAGAACAATTGGATTATTAGATGCCATTTTTAAAAGAGATAGTGAACTTGGATATATGTTTGATGTAGAAATGTTTGTTGAAACAGCAAACAGAGTCCATATGAAAAAGTTAGTTTTAGATACTTGTATTGCTTTCTTAGGAAGGACAATTAGCCAATCAGAATTTAGGGTTAAGAATGGCAAAGTATTTATGAAGGATGAACTTTATTATCGCTTAAATGTTAGGCCAAATAAAAACATGACAGCTAGTACATTTTGGGAAACATTTGTTCACAAATTGATTTACGACAATGAGTGCTTAATTATTCAAGCAGATGATGATGATCTGCTTATTGCTGATGATTTTCAACATAATGAATATGCGGTATTTGAAGACACGTTTTCAAATGTAACAGTCAAAGACTATACATTTAAGCGGGTTTTTAAGCAGAGTGATGTTATCCATTTACGATACCGAAACGAGCGGTTAACACCATTAATTGACGGTCTTTTCACAGATTATGGGGATCTATTTGGACGAATTTTAAGTTCCCAAAAGCGGAAAAATCAAATTCGCGGTACTGTTGATATGGATATGATAGGAGCTAAAAGCCCGCAGCATCAAGCAAAGCTCCAGGAGTTTATTGATAACATGTACAAGGCTATTGGTGAAAAAGATGTGGCTATTATTCCGCAGCAACCAGGCTTTAAGTATTCGGAAACGTCTGGCGGTGGAACTACTGGCCAAAGTGTAGATGAAATCAATAAAGTAACCAATGGTTTCTTTAATCAAGTAGCAATGGCCTTGGGTATTCCTACTAGCCTTGTATATGGAGATATGGCCGACATAGAAAAGCAAACGAAAAATTATATGCTTTTTACTATTAATCCTTTGCTTAAAAAACTAGCGGATGAAGCAAATGTGAAGTTTTTTGAGCAAGAAGAATATCTTTCTGGCCAAAAAATTGACATTAAAAGCATTTCTTATCAAAGCTTATTTGATCTTGCTACAGCGATTGACAAACTTATTTCTTCTAGTGGCTTTACTGGTAATGAAATTAGATTGGAGGCGGGTTATGAACCTTCCGATGATCCGAACCTGGACAAACATTACATTACTAAAAACTATACTGAAATGAACAAAGTTGAAGGAGGTGAGGAACAAAATGACGGTGAAAATTGACGTTAAAGGGCCAATCATTTCAAATGATGAAGCTTGGATTTATGAATGGTTTGATATGGATTTTACTAGTCCAAAAACGGTTATTGACCAGTTAGCTAATGCCAATGGTGAAGATGTAATTGTATCTATTAACAGTCCAGGCGGTTATGTAGATGATGGATCAGAGATTTATACAGCTTTAAAAGCTTATCCTGGCCATGTGGAAACACAAATTGTAGGTCTAGCTGCAAGCGCAGCATCTTTTATTGCTACTGCTGGTGATAAGGTAGTGATTGCACCAACAGCAAAATTTATGATTCATAATGCTTCTATGGGTAACTTGGGAGATCATCGTTCAATGGAAAAAGCTTCTCAAATGTTGAAAACAACTGATAGAACCATTGTAAATGCTTATGTATTGAAAACAGGCAAAGATGAACAAGAGCTATTAGATATGATGGCAGAAGAAACATGGATGGGGCCACAAGAAGCATTAGAACATAATTTTGTGGATGAAATCATGTTTATGGATAATCCAATTAAATTAACTGCTTCTAGTGCTGCATCTGCAATGATTCCACAAAAAATTATTGATGGCTTTAGAAATGGAATGATGAACAAGGGTAAGCCTGAAGGTGTAACAAAAGAAGATTTAAAGGCATCACTTGCAGAATTCAAAAATGAAATTCTAAACGAATTACAACTTAATAAAACAAACGAACCAAAAGAGCCTACTCTTAAACCAGCTAATAAGCGGGATTTGAGTAAGCTCTTTTTAAGTTTATAAAATTGGAGGAAGTCATAAATGACTATTAAATTTAACAAATCAGAAGCTATGAATGAGGCTAAGTCAAAATTAGCAGCGGTTTTAACAAATGCAGAATCTACAGAGCAAGAGCAAACAGCAGCCTTTCAAACTTATTTTGATACCTTGCAGCACGAAGTTGCAAACAACGTTCGTAAGCAAGTAAATGATGAAATGCTTGACCGCTCTATTCTGCAGCAACGTGGCCAAAATGTATTAACTTCTGCTGAAATGAAGTTTTTTAATGCGGTTGTACAAGATGGCGGTTTTAATGATGATGCTATTCTTCCAGAAACAACACAAGAACGTGTATTTGAAGATCTAGTAACAGAGCATCCATTATTAGACGCTTTAGGGTTACAGGATCTAGGCGCGGTAACACGTTTTATTTATTCAAATCCAGAAGGCGCAGCTGTATGGGGGCCATTATTTGGTGAAATCAAAGGGCAAATTAATGCTGCCTTCCATGAAAAACAAATTGGCCAATTAAAACTAACTGCCTTTGCTGCTATTCCTGATGATATGCTGCAATTAGGCCCGGTATGGGTGGAGCGATATGTACGAACAGTTATTGTAGAAGCTTATGCTGTCGGTTTAGAAAGTGGATTTGTAAATGGTAATGGTAACAATCAGCCAGTAGGTCTTTTAAAAGATGTTAACGCTGAAACGGGTGCAGTAACAGATAAAGCATCATCTGGTACATTAACTTTTAAACCAGGTCGAACTACTGTAATTGAATTAAAATACGTTGTTAAAGGTCTTTCTAAAAATGCGAAAGGCAAAAACAGAAAAGTTGCAGGAAAAATTGTTATGGTTGTTAACCCATTTGATAATTTTGATATTCAAGCCTCTGCTACTACTCAAAATGCAAATGGTGTATATGTAACAAATTTACCTTTTAACCCGCAAATTGTAGAATCTGAATTTGTTCCTGAAGGCAAAGTTATTTTCTTTGTTAAAGGTGAATATATCGCTGCTGTTGCTGGTAACTACCAATTGAAAAAATTTGATCAGACTTTAGCTATTGAGGATGCAATTCTTTACACAATCAAGCGCTTTGCAAATGGCTTGCCAAAAGATAATAAAGCGTCTGCTGTTTATGATTTGAAAATTGATGAATCTTTAGAAACGGAAGCACCAGTAACAGCATAAAGGAGCTGAAGTGATTGGAAATCACAGATAAATTACTTCAGGAATTTAAAGATAGAATGCATTTTACACATAAAGGAGAGGACAGCAATTTAAAAGAATTGTTGTCCTTTTCTATTGACGATATTACACGGAAATGTGGAGCATTTAACATTGAAGAAAACAAGGGAGCAAAAGAATTAGTCTTTGAGCGTACCCGCTACGCTTACAATGATGCTCTTGAATACTTTGACAAGAATTTTCAAAGTCAAATTAACAGTGTAGGTTTTTCTATAGCTATGGGAACTAAAGAAGGTGATCCAGATGCAGCCGTTTAAATATACGCCTCCAAGGATTCATACAGGGGAATTAAAAACATGGGTTACTTTTTATGAAGCTAAAGAGAACGATGGGCCATTACCAGGAGAAAATCCAAGAAACGTCCTTTATGAATGTTGGGCTAAAGTTGATGAAGTATGGACTAAAGATATAGAAATTGCTAAGTCAAATGGTACTTTATCAGACTTAACTATTTCTATTAGAGATCCTAGAGGTGATTATTCACCAACAAACAGACATTATGTGCAAGTTCATACCCCTGAATATGAGAATTTAAAATATAACATTAAACAGGCTTTTCCTGACTTACAGAATCGGGATTTCATTAAGGTTATAGCTGAGGTATCAAAATGAGTGTTCAAATTAAAGGTTTAAATAACCTGTTAGCGGATTTAGAAAAACGCCTTGGCCCTGCTAAAGTAAAAAGCATTAGTGACAAGGCTTTAAAAGAGGGCGCAAAAGTTTTTGTAAAGGAATTAAGGGCGCAATTTGAATCCTTTAAAGATACCGGGGCATCCATTGATGAAATTACGATTTCAGAGCCAGAATATATTGCTGGTGTAAGAACAATTAAAATACATTGGCGTGGCCCTAAAGACAGGTATCGGATCATTCACCTTAATGAGTGGGGAACAGTTAAAAATCCTAACCCTAAAGGTAAAGGAGCTATTGCCAGGGCCATGCGTAATGCGGAAAATGCCTATAAAGCAGCGGTGAAAGAAGCTGTAAGGAGAGGTATTTAATGCTCTATAAAGTATACGATGCACTAAATACTAGTGATCTTATCAAACAAAAGGTAGGCAAAAGAATTAAGTTTTATGAATATCCGTCTACTGATAACATGCAAGGCGTTTATATTGTTATTGATCCGCTAGATGTACCTAAGCCTGGTGATTATGCAGATAATAAATGGTTAACAGACGAATATTTTTATCAAATTGAAGTCTGGTCTATGAATCTGTTTGATACACAAGCTGTTGCAAAAGAGGTTCGTAATATTATGTGGAAGCAGCTTGGCTTTGCTCAACTAATACCAGGTCTTGATGAATTTGATAAAGATACAGGGATTTACCGTGATGCTAGGCGCTATCGCGGTAAAGAGTATGTAGAAATTTAAAGGAGGAATTTATAATGGCAGGAGAAACAAAGAATTATCATGCTTCTACAGGTGTAGATGAATTTTACTATGGGGAAGTTGGAGACGGTACGGTTGCTTCATATATTGAAAGAGTAGAATATTTACAAACTATTGATGTAGATATGCCGCAAGAGATTACCCGTGCTTATGGAGATAATAAAACAGCGGAAATGGCTGTATCAAATGGTGATATTAAGGTTACTTCTGCTTTTCATAAAATCCCTATGGAGGACAAGCAAAGACTTTTAGGTCTTGAAGTTAAAGAAGGTATTACTTATATGGGTAGTAAAGATAACCCTCCATATGTTGCAACTATTTTTGCTAAAACGTATGAAGATGGATCAAAAGAATACGTTGGTTTGCCAAAAGGATTATTTACAAGACCAAAAATTGCAGGAAAAACAAAAGAGGATGGAACTGAATTTTCTTCAGAAGAAATTGAAGCACAGTTTATGGATCGTAAAATCGATGGACTAGACGAAGAAAAATCTGTTGCTTTTGCCGTGGACAAAAAAGGAGAAACAATTAACCGAGATCTTTTATTCCAAAAGATATTTGGTAAACCATATCCGACAGGAGAGCAGGGAGGCGTTGAAGCCTAATGAGTACCTTTCAAGTGAAAGCAGCCGAAGTTATTCAGCCTAATAGATTGTTAACTTTATCAAGCGACACTAATGGAAGTGCTATTATTTCTTTGACTAAAGCAGGGGGAAATCCTGATTTTCATTCAACTAGACAAATTGCTAAGGATCAAAATGTAACAGTTAGTTTTAACGGGAAAAAGGCTTGGATAATTGAAGCTGGAGAGAATTTAAAAGCAGGTCAAAGAGTGCAAGCCGGTCAAGATGGAAAATTAGTTAAATCTACTGGTGCCGGGATTGGCTATGTATACGCAGATGCGACAGCTGGTGCATTAGCAACTTTTATTCGTAGTGCCAGCGGCACCCCTGGTCCACAAGGGCCAGCAGGGGCAAAAGGAGACAAAGGCGATACAGGAGCAGCAGGGTTTGGTACAAAAGCACAGTATGACGATATAATTGCTCGTCTAACAGCACTAGAAAGCAAGTAGGCTAGATGATAATATCTAGCCCTTTTTTTATTTTTATCTAACGCCAAAAGGAGACTAAAAAAATGGCAAATTTAAAACGTAACATGATCGAATTAGTAAAAGAAGTAACAGCAGATGGAGAAGTTATTACAGAGAAATTTTTAACCCCACCTTTTATTCCTCTATCTGTTGTTTATCAAGCAATGGATTTAGTGGAAGAAGCACAAAAAGGTGAAACAGCTGAAAGAGAAATGTTTGACCGTATGATTGATTTTGTAGTGAATGATATTTACGGTAACAAATTCACTAAAGATGAATTAGTAAATGGGTTACATGCTCCAGATGCTGTTGAGGTAATTAACGATCAAGTTTTATTCGTGTCTCAAGGAAGACAAAGTGATGAAACAAAAAAGTTCCTGGAGAACAAACGTTAAGTGACGAAGATTTCACCGTAGAAAAACAAAAAGAATACCTAAACAAGCTCATTTTGTCCTTGATAGAAGAAGGTAAGGACATCAATGAGGTATTAGCCATGCCTTACCACTTTGTCTTGGAAATTTTACGCGAGCGAAATAAACCTAAACAAGAAAAATCCTTAATTGCTGCATTTGGTGGTTAAGGATTTTTTTGTTTTTCAAGAAAGGGGGTAAGTGTCTATGGAAAGAATTGAAGGTATGTCCATTGGCTTAAATTTAGAGACGTTACAGCTTCAGCGGGGTTTAACAGGTCTTAAAGATAGAATGAAAACCCTAAATTCTGAAATGAAGGCCCATCTGTCTGCTTTTGATCGTGGTGATAAATCTATTGAAAAATATGAAGCTACCTTACAAGGCTTAAATAGAAAAATGGAATTGCAAAAGCGCATTGTAAGTGAATCCAGGGCTGAATATGAAAAAATGATTAAAGACTATGGCGAAGGATCTAAAGAAGCTGAAGCAGCTGCAAGATCTTATAATAATCAAGTTGCATCTTTAAATAATTTAGAGCGTGCAGTTAATCGTACTAGTCTTAGTCTAACTGAACTAAAAGCGGATCAGGGGGCTTTGCAGAATAACTGGAGTAAGTTAGGGCGCGTATTTGATGAAACTGGCTCAAAATTAACCGGGTTAGGTTCTAAAATGCAGGGTGCAGGATCTGCCTTAACATCCTCTCTTAATTTGCCTATTGCTGGTGCTGGTGCGGGAATAATGGGTTTAGCTACTAAGTTCAATAACTCTTCCGTAAAAATCCAAAACTCTTTAGGCACAACTGCTAAAGAGACAAAGAAGCTAACTCAAATTTCAAAGAATATCTATAATGATGGATTTGGAGAAAGTTTAGAAGAGGTTGACACAGCTTTACTTGAAACAAAGCAGAATATCACTGATTTAAACGATAAAGACTTAGAGAAGATTACTAAAAAAGCAATGACTTTGGCCAATACATTTGATGCTGATGTAAACGAAGTTACCAGAGCAGGAAATACCCTTATCACAAACTATGGCATGGATGCAGATGCAGCATTTGATTTAATGGCAAAGGGCGCACAAAACGGAATGAACTTCTCAAAAGAGATGTTCGATAATATGGCTGAGTATACCATTAGTTTTAAAGAAGCGGGATTCTCTGCAAATGAAATGTTTTCTATTCTTTCCAACGGTGCTAAGAAAGGGTATAACCTAGATCGTTTAAATGATACAATGCTTGAATTTAAGCTCCAGGCCGAGGATTCAAGTAAATCTTATGTAGCTGCTATGGGTTCAATGTCTAAGAGCACGCAAGAGGTTTATAAGGAGTATGAGAACGGGAATGCAAGCGTAGCGGATTTATATAAAGCTGTGATACCTGACCTTCAAAAGATGAAAAAAGAGCTACCAGCTAAAGAATTCAATACGATAGGAAAAGCACTTTTCGGTATATGATAAATTGTGCCGAAGTAAAATTGTTCAAAATCGGTGAAGGCTAAGTAGAATAGGAAATATATGTTATAATGAGTGAGAGATAAATTGTGATTAGTTACATTAGCTGAGATACGCTTCTTTGGTGTTTTCTGTTTTGATTTTCACAAAAAAGTTTGGGAGTATTTTCAATGAAAAAGAAATGTACAATTTGTGAAAAAAGTAAGAATTTAGATGAGTTTATAAAAGATAAGTCTAAGAAAGATGGTACACGTAATCAATGTAAAGTGTGTAATAACTTAAGAAAGCGTAAAACACCAATAAAACCAACTCCCAGAGAAGGTTATAAATATTGCGCTAGCTGTAATAAGGAAAAAGAACTTGGCGAGTTTAATATGAGGGTTTATAAAGGTACTAAAAGACCTTTCAGCTATTGCAAACCATGCGAACGTTTAAAAGACAGTAATAGGTACCATCATACATGTGGATCTTGCGGCCTTTCTTATAAATCAGGCAGAAAGGACAATAAATTGTGCGTGGAATGTCATAGGGATTTAATGAGACAAGATAAAGTTATGTATAAGTTTAAAGAACGTGACTTTAAAGGTGAGAAAAACCCTATGTTTGGTAAACAGCGTTTTGGAAAAGAAAACCCTAACTATAAACCTGATAAGACTGATAAAGAACGTTATCAACATCGCTTAGTTGAAGGTTATGGTCTTTGGAGGAAGGCTGTCTATGAGCGAGATGAGTATACGTGTCAATGCTGTAAGGACAGTAAGGGCGGTAACCTTACATCTCACCACCTAGATAGTTGGGATTGGTGTAGAGAAAGAAGATTAGATATTGATAACGGTATCACCTTATGTAAAACGTGCCATTTAGATTTTCATAGTAAATATGGATATGGCAATAATACGAAACAACAATTTATAACATATATGAATAAAAGAAGCGCTTCGGTTTAAGCGCTTCTTTTATTGCTGTTTTATATGCTAATACCGAGGTAAAGCACACTTTAAAAGGTGTGGCTCACCGTAACGCATAGGAGCTGAACCTGTATAACAGAATAAAATGCTCCCACGAGTGAACGACAGTCTTATGATTGAAAATGTATGCTGACCTTATAGGAAACTATAAGAAGTAGAGGATAAAAAGCCTTTACGATAACAAAAGTGACGAAATGGGAAGATCAAGGCGCAGATGTTGTTTTATCCATGAAAACCATTAATAAAGAGCTACAAAATAATAAAGGTACAATGGATAAGATGACTAAAAATGTAGAACAATCCTTTGGTGCTAGATTAAAAGGAACTCTACGTGAAGCAGGAACAGCATTGTTACCTCTTGGGAATATCCTTCTTTCTGTAGCTGAAAATATTCTTCCAAAAGTATCATCTGGTGTTCAAGCAGTCTCTAGCTTTATATCTGGATTATCTCCAGCCTTACAAACAGTAGGGCTTATTTTTGCTGGACTGTTAGCAACACTTGGCCCTGTAATTACTATGGTAGGCATGTTTGTTGGTGCTATAGGTAATCTTTTACCTGTTTTTACGCCAGTGATGGGGGCTATTGCACGGGCCGGAGGTTTATTAAATGTTCTAAGAGCGGGACTTGCTGCTTTAACTGGCCCGGTGGGAATAGTCATAAGTGCAATAACCTTATTAGGCGTTGGATTTGTGGCCTTATATCACAACTCTCAAACATTTAGAGATGGCGTTTCTGGCGTAATGAGCGGTATACAAAAGCTTGGCCAGAGTGCGCTAAACATCTTAAAACCAGCTATTGAGTCCGTGAAACAATTCTTTCACAGTCAGCTATCCGTAATAAAGCAATTTTGGCAGGATAACTCTACTACTATACTTCAGGCCCTTTCAAATATAGGCAGCGTGGTACGTGCAGTTTTTCAGGGGATTTCTTCTGTAATTGGCTTTGTTATGCCTTTTATACTCTCCATAATTAAATCGGTTTGGGGAAATATACAGGGTGTCATAAGCGGAGCGCTAAATATTATTATAGGGCTGGTGAAGGTTTTTTCCGGTCTTTTTACAGGCAATTTTTCAAAAATGTGGGAGGGTTTGAAACAAATATTTAAGGGAGCTGTTCAATTCATTTGGAATTTTGTGCAGCTGCAAATGTTCGGTAAGCTCCTTTCTCTAGGAAAAGTCTTTATTTCCTCTTTCCGTGGCGCATTTGTCGGATTGTGGAATGGTTTGAAATCGTTATTTTCTTCAAGTGCAGGAGCAGCAAAAAATGCTGTAGTGGGATCTTGGAACATACTTAAATCGGTAACGACAACTATTTTTAATGCGTACCGTTCTTTCCTTTCGGGAATATGGAATTTCTTGAAATCTATGATTACTAAAACAGCATCTGGAATAGTTTCTGCTGTCCGTGGTTCGTGGAATTTGTTGAAATTAGTAACGACAACTATTTTTAATGCATACCGTTCTTTCCTTTCAGGAATATGGAATTTCTTGAAATCTATGATTACTAAAACAGCATCTGCAATAGCTAATGCTGTTCGTTCAACATGGAATTCTTTGAAATCTGCAACAACAAGTATTTTTAATTCTGTTCGTAGTTTCCTAACTTCATTGTGGACAGGAGTCCAAAAAACGGTATCTAATTTAGCCTCCAGAACAAAAGATGGGGTAGTAAATGCCTGGTCAATTTTGAGAAACCGAACAACTGAAATTTTTACAAATATTAAAAGTAAAACATCGGAAATTTTTGATGATATAGTTTCTGGAGCCAAAAAATTACCTGGTCGAATTGGCAGCGGGATCGAGTCGATGGCTGGAAAAGTAAAAGATGGTGTTTCTGCTGTTGGTGCAAAGCTTGCTGGCGGCCTTGAGACGGTTCTTAATAACATTACTCAAAAGGGTATTAATGTTGTTTTAGATAAGATCGGTGTGAGCAAGAAAAGCCAAATTCCTAGATTAGATATTCCTGGTTATGCAACAGGTACTAATTCACACCCAGGCGGGTACTTTTTCGCGGGTGATGGGGGAAAAAATGAATTAATACGTTTCCCGGATGGACGAATTACAATGAGTCCTGACAGCACTACTTTATATTGGGGGCCTAAAGGCACTCAAGTATTAAGTGGGGAGCAAACGGAACAGGTAATGGGCGCAGCACCTCCAATGTATAAAAAAGGTACAGGCGTTAAAAATCCACTAAAAGCAGTCGGAGAATGGACAAAAGAAAAAGGCTCCCAAGCTCTAAGTAAAGGGAAAGACCTGGCTGGAAAAGTAGCTGATAGTATTGATGATGTATGGTCGTATATATCTAATCCTAAAAAGTTAGTTGATAAGATATGGAAAACCCTTAGCATAAAAATGCCAAATGTAGGCGGGATTATGGGCCAGATTGCAAGTTCTGGTGTTAGTAAAATTAAAGATGGAGCTGTTAGTTTCCTTCAAAGTAAGTTAAGTGAATATATGCCTAGTGACGATGGTTCCTCTACTGGAATCGGTAGCTATTACTTAAATAGTCCGTTTAGAATCACAACACGTTTCACGCCTAACGGAAATAAAAACGATAGAGTACACAAAGGCGGGAAACATAACGGCTTAGATTTAGCTGCACCCGCTGGTACAATTATTAAGTCATTAACTGATGGAATTGTACGAGAAGTATTAGTAAACAATCCTACTGGTGGTAATCTGGTTCGTATTGCTTCAGGAAAAGACTTATTATCTTATGCTCACATGCTTACAGCTCCACCTGTTAAAGTGGGACAAAAGGTAAAAGAAGGGCAAAAAATTGGCCTTGTGGGTTCAACAGGGTTTTCAACAGGAGACCATTTGGATCTTAAAATTAAGAGAAATGGAAAGTATATTGATCCATTAGCTTACTTAAAAGGTATGGCTGATAGCGGCCCTGCTGGTAAAGGTGCAAAAGCATGGCGCTCTTTAATTTATAAAGCGGCAGCGCAAATGAATGAAAAAGTTACAGAGCGTGAAGTTAACGGGATTATAGCGCAGATTGATAGGGAATCCAAAGGAAACGAAAAAATTACACAATCATCTGCCCTACGTGATATTAACGTGAGAAACGGAAATCCAGCAAAGGGATTGCTTCAATTTGTGAGTTCTACATTTAAAAATTATGCGGTAAAAGGACACGGAAACATCTGGAGCGGTTATGACCAACTACTAGCATTCTTTAACAATACTACTTGGAGGCGAGATTTACCCTATGGCCGAAGAGGCTGGTCTCCAAGAGGAAAACGTAAATATAGAATGGGTACCGGATTATTCGGACACATCGGAGGCGATGCAATACTAGGTGACGGAAATAAAAAAGAACCTTTTTTGCTTCCAGGTGGAACTTTAGGATTAAGCCCAAGCAAAGCAACATTGTTCCCTAACCTTCCTGCTGGAACAGTGGTATGGTCAAGTATTCAAGATTTTTTAAAAGAATACGCTGGCTTTGCAGCTCCAGCTAATAACAATAGAACAGATGCTATGAAACTGGTAGCTCTGGCTGGAAAAGAGTTTCAACAAAATAAAAGCTCGAATCCGTTATCTACCTCTACAGGTAATAATACAAGTACGAATCAAGGGCAACAGCAAGAACAATCTATTCATATTGAAAACCATGTTTCTGTTTCTTATTCAGGTTTGCCAAATAGGGATGATGTCATTAAGTTTGCTAAATGGCTGCAAGAGATAATGGACGAACAAACAGAACAACAGCTAAGAGCTAAAGGAGTAAGGTGGGTAGTACATGGCCAGTCTTATTAAAAGTTTTGCAGGGGTTAACACCCCTGACTTTTTAATTATAGATAAAGTTCATTTGCCGCCTTTGCCGCCTTCTGAACTAACATCTATTGATATACCTATGAAAAGTGGTTCACAGTTTGTAAATAAGAAGCATGGAAACCGAACGATAACTATTGATTTAACGATTAAGGCACCTGGCCGAGAAAAAGTAATGTCAATGGGGGACCAACTAGCCGATTTTTTACAGCATGATGAACCACAACCTATTATTTTTCGGGATCTGCCAGGGCGCAAATATTATGCCATTTTAGACGGTGACACGGATCTTGAAAAGATTGAACATCTAGGAAAAGGCAGCATTAAGTTAATTTGTCATGATCCGCACGGATATGGAGAGCAAAGATCCTATAACATCACCTCTGACACTACTATGTTAGTGAATTATGGTAATAGGCAAACAGCTCCACAAATTAGCATGACATTCACTAAAAATGTAACTGACTTTTTTATTGCAACAGACAAGCAAAGCCTTTATTTTGGGGAGCCTTTTGATCCAACAGAAAAAACAGTAACGGATACAAAGCCAGTTATTTTAAATGATCCTGGCAGCAGCACAACAGATTGGTTACAAGCAACAAACTTTAATGTAGATGGCGGGCGTGTATTAGGTACCATTGGTTCCAATGGCTATTCATTTAGCCAGGCAGGAAAAGATTATGGTACACTAAGCGGCTTATGGCATGGCGGTAGCATGGTAAGAAGCTTAACAAAGCAAATTCAAGATTTTGAATTGGAATGTCAGGTAGGCTTTGCATCCAGTAATAAAAACCAAAAGGGCAGAATTGAAATTTATCTGCTCGATATTAATAATAATCAGCTTGGAAAGATAGCGATAAGAGACATTTGGAATAACTTAGATAACCCACAATTTGAATTTTGGGTAGGAAAGGTAAATGGTGGCGGTGTTTCTGTCACAAATACCTACGGAGCTTATAAAGGCGTGTTTTCTAATTTTAATGGAATTATAGAAATGGGTAGAGTCGGCAAGAAATGGCATTGCTACATTGCAAAGGTTGATTCTAACGGCAGAGCGCACACCAGACACTACAAAGCCTTTACTGATTGGCAAAATAAATATATGCAAAAGGTGGCCAAAATTCAGCTGCATATTGCTGCCTATGATAAAGATCCAGCAGTAGATCAAATGTGGATCAGTAATGTTTATTTTAGAGAAATTTTATCTAAACAATCTAATCAAGTTGATTATGTATTTAGAACAGGTGATAAGCTGCTAATTGATTGTGAAACAGGGGAAATTTATAAGAGTGGAAAACTCTTTCTTGAACGGTTATATCCAGGATCAGAATTTTTACTTTTAGATAAGGCAGCAAATGGCCTTGTGGTTTCTGATTACTCAGCTATTAAGGATGGAAAAGTAACCTTTACAGAAAGGTGGCTATAGATTCTAATGTGGTATATTTTGAACAAAACTTATGATGCCGTAGGCGTTTTAAACAATAAGATTCCTAAAGGCTGTCCCATTCTTAGAGATAGCTGGAAAGGTCAGCTAGAGGATGGATATACGACATTAGAGTTTGATGTCTATGCTAGTCACCCACAAGCCAGCTTTTTGAGTAGGGGAGCTTTTATTATTTATACCGATAATCCAGATGGCTATGAGCTATTCAGGATTACAAAGACTACGGAAAGTCATGGATTAGAGGAAATAAAAACAGTTTATTGTGAAACAGCAGCAACCCAGGATCTAATTGGCCAGATTATTGAGCCAAAGTCTTTTGTCGGGGCCAGCTTATCCGATATAGTTAAATTTCTTTTGAGTAATACAGGATGGGAGCTAGGCGTTTGCTATTATGATGAAATCATTTCAGTAGATTTTGACGATTACCCAACAGCTTTAGAAGCCATCCGTAATACGATTAAACAATTCGGTGCAGAAATTGAATTTAAGGTAGAATTCGATGGACA
This sequence comes from Priestia sp. MDV22-iso46, assembly GCF_058629175.1. NCBI lineage: Bacteria > Bacillati > Bacillota > Bacilli > Caryophanales > Bacillaceae > Priestia > Priestia sp. MDV22-iso46. The sequence continues at coordinate 752,082 of NZ_JBZVWT010000001.1, read as the reverse complement.
AGAGGTTGCGCGGAAAGTTGTAAATCTCTATGAAAAGCGCGGCACAAAAACAGGTGTTAGCTTTGAATATGCAAGGAATTTAGAGGGTTTACGTAAAATTGAGGATGGAAATAAAATTGTTACGGCTATGATCGGTATTGCTAGTAATGAGGACAAAAACGGAAATCCTATTTTACTTATGAATGCTCAAAAGAAACCGCCAGAAGGGTTTGAAGTAGTCGGAAACATGATTGTAGATGTCAATGCCCTTCAGGAATACGGGAACAATGGCGCAAATGTAGTTGATAAATTTATTGATGAAACCGCCACAAATCCCGTAGAGCTTTTTGATAACACAATAGAAGCTTTAAAAAAAGTAAATCATCCAGTTTATTCATACGAGGCAACAGTAGTAATGATGGAACAGCTAGAAGGGTATGAGCATACAAAGGTTTCTATTGGCGATACCATTTTCATAAAAGATATATCATCTGAACCACGTACTTATTTAGAAGCCAGAATTTTAAATAAGGAATTAAGTACAGTCCAAAAGGATAAAGGATCTATTGTACTTGGTGAATATGTCCCGCTTACAATTCAACCAATTCAAGCAGTAGAAAAAGCGCAGCGTACCCTTCAGTTAAAGGAAAAAGTATGGAATGCCACTATTGACCGGGCAAAAGAGGCCCAGGAAGGCGTAGAAGAAGTAAAAAAGCAAGTTCCTTATAAGGTAGAGCTTGTTTCTAGTAACGGCACAACATTTAAAAACGGCCTGATTGATACAGAGATAACAGCTATTGTCTACAAAGGAAAAGAGAATATTACCGATACACTTCCAAAAACCGCTTTTATCTGGACGAAAAAAGATAAAGACGGTTTTTTTGATGTGGATTGGAATTATGAGCATGTAGGGATAGGTAACAAAATCACAGTTAGTTCGTTTGATGTTGTTCAACGAGCTATCTTTACTTGTGATTTAGATTTACCAGAAGAAGAATAAAAAACATAGAAAAGAGTGAAATGTTTATGGCGACAGTAGCTACAGGCAGTATGACGTTAATTGATGTAACAGATGCAAAACAACTAATTGCATTTATCGGTTCATCACAACAAAGACAAGTTATTTATAACCCTAATGGCGGTTCATATACACCGAACTATGCCAGTTCAAATAACGTGTTAACGCCTCAATTATATATTGCAGGGACTAACACGAATATTGCAGATAAAGCTAAATCAATTAAATGGTTCTATCAAACAAATAGCAGCGGCAATTTCACTGAAATTACAGCGAGTGATACAAACTATACTTTAGGAACTACAGCGCCTAAAACATTAACAATTAAGGGAAATGTACTTGCTTCTGCTAACTCAATGACTTATATGTGTGAGGTTGTTTATACAGATCCAGACACGGGCTTTGATGTAACCACAAAAGCAGAATATGAAATTATTAAAGTAACAAATGGTACAAATGGTTCTAATGGTGCAGCTGGTCAAGATGCTGTAAGAGCTGTTGTTTGGACGCCAGACGGAAATGTTACACGTAATTCAAATGGGACTGTCAAAGCAACTGTTGATGTATACAAGGGAGCCTCAAAGGTAACACCTACAGCCTTTAAATGGTATATCCAAGATCCTGCTGCTACAACGTCAAGCGGTGGGGATGCAGATGGGGGCGCTGGTTGGCGTTTGCTTACTTCTACATCAAATGCAGGAGTAACAGGCTATACAACAGATACAATTACGATTCCAGCAAGCGCAATTCCTAGTGTAGAGGCTTTCAAGTGTGTTGCAACATATAACAATATAAAATATAACGATGTTTGTACAGTGGTAGATGTTAGTGATCCATACGTTGTTACAATCGTAGGGACAAATACATTTAAAAATGGACAAGGGACTACAAGTTTAACTGCTAAGGTATTTCAGGCCGGGGCTGAAGTGGATGCAGCAGGAACAGCATTTACTTACAAATGGTCTATATATGACGCAAACAATGTTAAAAATACAACCTGGAGTAAAACGGGAAAATCAATTACAGTTAATGCCGCAGATATTAATGTTCGCGGAAATGTAACATGTGATATAGATAAAGCTTGATAAAAGGAGCGGGCAACCGCTCTTTTTATTCGTTCTTGAAAGGAGTAAATAGCAAATGGCACCTTTAGCAACAGGAACAATTTCACTAGTAGATATGAACGATGCTATTGTTTCAGGAACAGCACCAGCAAATCCTACTGTTGGGACATTATGGCTAGATACAAGTGTAACCCCTAATATGATGAAAAAATGGGGCGGTTCTTCATGGGTGGATATAGGAGAGCTTGATCCTAACTATTCAGATACGATTGAAAACATAAACAAAAGCATTGATGATATTACAAGCGACAGTGTAATTGATTATACCGAACGGAAAATTTTAAAAGACCGTATTACTGAAATCATCGGTTATGTCATTGCGGATAATGCCACAACCTTGCCAGCTGCTTCTACCCTGGATAGTAGCGGTAAAGGAGAATTGTATACTGTTCGGAAACAGGCATTAAATGCGGGCATTTCAACAGCTGATACAACGTATATTGAGGTAGCTACTCAATATACGAATTTAAAAACCTATTTAGAAGGTCTTACACCTGTTGACGTTTGGGATCTATCCACGGCCAATAAAGCAAAAACAATCGCTGTTACAAAATCAACGTTTCGAGATAAGTTTTTGCAATACGAAAATGCAGTCAATGCACTAGTAGTTGCAACAGCTGTCAAGCAAAAAGACAATTCAGATGCAGCGGATAAGAAGGGCCAAGATGCTCTGGATGATTTGGGCCTTTATGGTGAGAAGTGGACCGATGCAGCAAATAAGGTCGGTCTATGGAAATATAAAGGTGATGAAACGAAATTTAACGGTGGATCAGTAGCAACAGGAACCATTTTTGCACAAGCCCTTTTACTAGCCGATTGGACAAATTTAGTTGAAAATCCTGACTTTGAAAATGATACTATAGGCGAGTTCCCCAACGGTTACTATCCAAGTTATGAAGCAAATAGATCTAAAATTAGGGTAGAAGATATTTCAAGCTTTCAAAATGGAAACGGATCAAACAAAGCATTGGCCCTAGATGCTTTATCAAGCTCTAATAACAGCATCTATGTAAATAACCTTATACCTGTTAATCCTAGTGAAGAAATGTTTATCCAAGCGGAGGGCCGCTATTTAAATACAGCTGGTTCAGGTGATGGACGAGTGGGCTTTTTATGCTATGACGCTAAAAGACTATCATTAAACATCTGGAATACACCTTTAAGATGGAATGAATCAACGAAAACAACCGTTTTTGTTAAAAAAAGTGGTTCTTTTGTTGTTCCTGAAGGTACCGCCTATTTACAGTTTTACATGAGCTTTTCGTCTAATGGAGAAACGACAAACAAATTTTATGTAGACAATCTTATTTGGCGGAGAAAAGCGGGTGGCGATTTAATTGTTGACGGTGGCATTGAGGGCCGACACGTTAAAGCTAAATCAGTTTCTTTTGACAGTTTACAAGGTGGCATAGCCCAGTTTGGTGGATCTGGCGGGAATGGTCGAATTGAGGTTTACAATGCAAATGATGAATTAATTGCTTCACTGGATGCTGCCCAGGGCGGGTTTAGTGATTTATATGTAGGTAATTTTGATAGTCCTACAGTGGTAGAGTATGGTGCGGATGATATAAACCTTTTTGTCTCTGACAGGCTTTTAGAATATTCAGGGGCCATTGAACCTAACGATGATAACGAGGGTACGGGATGGACAAAGCCGCTTGCAACAGTAACAGAAGCTATAAGACGTATTCCAAAGTATTACGATGGAAAAGCCACAATTAACGTAGCTTATAATTCCTTGATGTATGAAAGCTTTGAAATTAGCGGCTTTTTAGGTTCAGGATCTATCAATTTATCACTAGGCAGCGCTAAGTTTTACGGAAATCCAGTGATTAAAAATAACTTGTTAAACATTTTTTTTACTGGAGGTACCATTAACGGCAAAAAGCTTGATTATGCTGTTGTGAGTTTACTACGTAATTCTTATGTGAAATTAGAAAAAATGAAAGTGTATGGTAATGGCTCCAGTATGAATTACGATACAACAGCAGGATTTACAGAAATGGATCAATGTGAAACATACGGTGCGGATTTGGGTATCAGTTCGCGTTACGGTGGGCGTGTTTTCCTTACTAACTGTAAAGGGAGCGCTGCAACCTACGGCTTGCATTGTTATGGTGGAGACATTTTCGGACAGGGCACAGCTCCAAGCGGTGGAACCAATACTAAAGGTGAAGTGGCAGGGGGCCAGGTTCGCGGTGCCTTTACTTACGGAACAACTTCAGGAGGCACAATGGATGCTCAACCTACTACTGTAACCATTACAGCAAGTAGCGGTGATAGCTGGCGTGATAATTTTGGCGGTCAGTGGTACGGTCAAAATGAAGTGGTGCAAGGTAAATGGGGCAGCTATGGTATTTATCGCGGTTTATGGTTCTTTTCATTGCCTTCTCTTTCTGGAAAGACGATTACTCAAATTAGAATGTATGTACATCGTAAAAATGCGGGCGGAAATGCCGCTCCTGTTACTACGTACTTTAAACCACATACGTATACAAGCAAGCTGAGCGGAGCACCTTCTTATCAGTCACCGCAAACAACAGCAAGCTTTAAGCTGAATGAAGGGAAATGGATTACTATTCCTAGCTCATTCTATGCTGGCTTTGTTAGTGGATCTTATAAGGGCATTGGAATTTATATTAACTCAACTAATCAAAACTACTATGCAAAATTCGATGCAACGGCAAAACTAGAAATCACTTATAAATAAAGACTGAAGGAGCAAACAAGCGTGAAATTTGTATCTCTAAATATTGAAAACCAAGTAGGGAATATCATTGAAAACATTGTGAATCACACATCTAAACTTGATCAATTTGTTTATACAACAGCAGAGGGTGAATATGGTGTTTTATCTGGTTTCCAGGTAGGTTATTGCGTAGGAGAAGATGACTTAGATCCTGACACTGTAACACCGCAAGTTGTGGCCAATTATTTGAAACCGTTCAAAATTGAAGAATTGGAACAGCAATGTAACCTGGTCATTGCTTCAGGATTTGAATATACAAATGGAGATAAGTTTTTATATGGGCCAGATCAGCAAAACGATTTTTCTCAAAAACAAATTTTACTCTTATTAAATCCAGCTTTAACTACCGTCCAAGTTCAAACAAAGAACAACGGTATTAAAAAATATACAAAAGAAGAATTTATTAGCCTGGTCACATATGCAAATTCCTTTAAGGATCAGCTTATTAGAAGACTTGATGATTTAACTAAGGAAATCGATGAAACAGAATATGCCGATGTCCAGGAGCTAAGAAATTTAACGTTTGTTGAAGATGTATCCATTCTTACATTAGATGCTGAATAAGCATCTTTTTTTAATTCTTAAAGGAGGGAGTAAAGGTGGAACAAATTTTCAAATGGTTACTAACCGTTTCTGGTGGAGTAATCGCTTTTTTATTTGGAGCGTGGACACCCATGTTAAATATTTTGGTTGCGTTAATGGTTATTGATTATCTGTCAGGTATGGCAGCAGCATCCATAAACGGGGAATTAAAAAGTCGTGTTGGATTAATGGGTATAGCCCGTAAAGTATTTATTTTTGCAATGGTAGCGGTCAGTCATTTGGTGGATCTATTGCTAATTGAAAACAAAATTGAAGTTGGTTATCTAGCTATGAGTGTTGTAATTACCGCTTATTGCCTGAATGAAGTGCTTTCCATTGTTGAGAACGCTGGAAAAATGGGTGTTTATGTTCCAGAACCATTAACCAAAGCAATTGCCGTTTTAAGAAGCAAGCCACAAAAAGAAGAAGAAAAACCTGTTGTACCTTCAACTTTAGAAGTGCCAGCAGTCGTTACACCAAATCCGCCTATTGTTACAGCTAAAGTCAAAAAAGAAGAAAAAGAAGAAAAAGAAGAAATTAAGTAAGTCGCTGTTTATGCAGCGGCTTTTTTATATCTAAATTTGAAAGGAAGATGAAAATGTATATATTTGAAAAACTACCACAGTTAGTTGATAAACGAGGTAAATTAGTTCATAAAGGTTCATACAGTAAGCGTACAAAAGCTATTACAACCCGCGTATGGCATCATTCATTAACAAAGTTATCCGCAGGTGGATCTAAAATTGAATCATTTGCAGATTTTCATGTAAGAACAAACGGTTGGCCAGAAATTGCTTATCATTTAATCATTGATCCTAAACATGTTGTGAATGGAAAGGCGACTATTTATTACTGTGTAGATATTTCTAAGAAATCTTATCATGTAGGGAATAGCAATAACATTGGTTTAGGTATTTGTGTTATTGGTGATTATCGAACTGATAAACTTACTGATCCTACTGTCCATTCAATTGTGGATCTTCATAAAGCTTTAGTTGCAGATGGAATAGGGAAATATGATAAAGCTCATAATGAAATGCCTGGATACTCTTGGAAAGCATGTTGTGTATTTGATTATAATAAGGCTTTCAAAGATGTATTAGATGATATGCTACCAGGATCTAAACAACCTGATCCAGTACCAGGATTATACACAATTCAAGAAGGGGATACATTTTGGAGTATTGCTTTAAAAGATGGAAAAGAAGGCATTACTGTTGAGGATTTAATTGCAGCAAACCCAGGTGTAGATCCTAGCAAGTTGAAAGTGGGACAAACAATTAAATTTGGATTAGCTCAAAATTCATATACACTAAAGTGTGAAACACCTAAAAAAAACAAATAGAATATAAATTACCTTCAGGCGTATTAAAACAAGGAGATCGAGGAAAAGCTGTTCGCCAGTTACAAGAAGCGCTTGTCGCGGTTAACTTCTATCCGGATAAAGATGCTGAAAACTATGGTATTGATGGCATCTTTGGAAACAAGACAGAAGGCGCACTTTCTCGTTTTCAAAAAGTATATTTGCCTGATAAAGTAGATGGTATTTATGGTTTTAATACCAAGAACAAACTACAGGAAGCTTTGAAATTATAAAGATGTTAAATCAAATTAAAGTACTAACCAAAATAGAAATACGTTATTTTATCTTCCCTATATCTGTACAGTTCTCAAGAAAACACATTTGAAATTTATAATTATGATAAAGATATTTAGCACCTATTATAGATGTAAACTGCTTAATTATTTATGGTTTTAGATAATAGAAAAATTTCTTACTATTTTTCAAGAAGTACATAATGCACTATAACTGTATTTATGTATAAAACAAAAAGAATTTCGGCTATAATGAATAGAAGAAAAAGTTTATTTAATGGTGGTTATTAGTATCTAAGAAGGTGCGTAAAAATGATACCGGGCCTTCATTAAAACTACATTATAAATTCATTTAATCGATATGGGGGTAACATAGTGCAATCAATAATAAATAAGCTTTCACAGGTGAATGTACTTGTAGAGAAAATTTTGCTAGATCCTAATAATCCAAGGTTTATCGGGAAGAAATTTCCAGGTAGGGTAAGGTCAACTGAGGCAGTGCCAGAATCTAGGTTTGCTGAAGAAAGTGTACAACGGGCAACCTTGGAAAAAATGCTTGATGATGAATTTGATGTGAAATCCATTAGAAATTCAATTCTTCAAAATGGCTTTCTACCATTGGATAGAATTGTTGTAAGACCGATCAACGATGAATACTATGTTGTGGTTGAAGGGAATCGACGTATTGCTGCAATTAAAACTATATTATTACAAGCTGCATCAGGTGAAGTTACTCTCACTCAGGAACAAAAAGCTCGTTTAATGACTTTAGAGGTCTTAGTATTAAATAGCGAGGGGGAAGATATCAATGCAGATCAATGGTATCTTCAAGGAATTCGACATCTTTCTGGTATTAAAGAGTGGGGACCGTATCAAAAAGCTAGCTTAATAGATCAAATGTTCTCACAAGGCAAAACTGCAAGAGCCATTGCCGATAGTTTAGGTATGACAGTTGTAATGGTAAACAGATTCAATCGAACATTCCAATTAATAAAACAAATGGAACAATATGATGATTTTTCATTTCATGCCGGTCCATCATTGTTTACTCACTTTGAAGAAGCATATAGAATTCCAAAAATAAGAGATTATTTAGGGTGGAATGAAACTGAAGGGAAATTTACGAATGAAGAAAGGCTGCAAGAGTTTTATAGCTGGATAATACCCTCCGAAGAATTAGACGGTGAAAGAAAGCTACCACGAGGAAAAGATGTCAACTACTTAGCGAAAATTGTTGAGTTTCCAGAGGCTTTAGAAAAAATGAGGGACCCACGTTGTGATTTAAATGAAGTTCTGATCAAATTAGGCAGTGAAGAAGAAAGTGATTGGAAGGAAAAAGTACAAGAAGCGTTGAATACTCTCGAGAAATTATCATTAGAAACTATTGAGACTTTTACTGAAGAGGATTTCAATGTCATTAATAAATTGGTTAATGAAGGAAGGAAAAGGTATAGACAAGCTTTAGCAATCAAGCAGGTAGAGGATGGGGAATGAAGCTATACGCTCCAGTTATTGCAAGAGAAATTTTGCAACTAATAAGAATTGAAGATCGCATTAATATACAAGATGCTATTGAAAAAGTTATCTATAGTATGGATAATAGCCTTTTGCCAAGTCAAGTTTCTGATTCGGCCTCAACAGTACTAGAAAGAGTCAGGACTCAGTTGAACAAACACTTACAGGAATGTGTAGATAAAAGAATACAAGCGTGCTTTAAATGGGGAGAGTATGATAGAGATATTATAATTTCTTTATATAAAGCTGACTTAGCCGTTGCACAAGAACCAGAGCACTCGAAGTATCGATTAGCTGAAGAGGTTCAAAACTATTTAAAACAAATTGATCCTAACCTTTTTGAAAAATTAGGACAAAAATTGTTAGAATCTTTAAATTGTCAAGCTTTTACTACTAGGTCTACACAAGATGAAGGAGTAGATTTTGGTGGAATCCTTGATGTTTCTCCTGTCGGAAGTAGTACAGATTACGAAATAAATGTAAGGATTTTGCAGAAACTTTCACTACGTATTATAGGGCAAGCTAAGAGATACAGTAATGATATAGATGTCAAAGAGGTTAGACAGCTACAAGGTAGTAAACATGAAAATATTATAGAAAAACTTGTAGAAAAACATCCAGGAGATCCTATTATAGAAATTCTAAATAAATCATCAGGCTATCCAATGATCTTACTCTTTATAACAACAAGCAGGTTCACTAGGTTTGCAAAAATATACGCTGAAGATGTTGGGATGATCCTTATGGATGGTGAACAAATTGCACAAGCTCTATTGAAAATAGGTGTTGCTTCCAAAATAAATAGCCATGGAGTATGGGAATTCGATCAAGAGGGTTTAGAGCATTGGTTAATTAATAGCTAGTTAATTAAATTTAATGAATATGCTTGAATCCACATGAAAAATGTGCAAAATGAAACGTAAAGGGAAACTCCAAGATGAATAAGAGTTTCCCTTTATGTATTTAAATGAAATTTAAAATTATAAAAGTAAAGGCCAGTTGATATAGTTGTTGCGGTGCTTCCAACTATAAGTGTAAGCAATGGGAGGAATAAATGAACGTACTAAAGATCCATTAAAAAACTAATTATTTTCTTAAGGAAAAGGTGTTTCAACTTATCGTCATTGAATAGAAATTGCTATGATGCTAGGTTGATAAAAATCTGAATTTTAGGAGGCACTGGTTTAATTATGAGTAAAGTTCATTGGGCTTTGGCTATTAACGGAAATCCGGGACTAGCAGAATGGGATATAGGACCACACTTTTATTTTTGGCATGACAGAAATGATGGTGGAAATATAACACCGCTTTTTTCTTCACCGCATGTAAATGTTCTTCATGAAGAAGAATCTACTAGAGCTTATATAAGGCTTAAGACTTTATTAAGATTACTTAGTGGAATCAATATACTAAGGGGAGATGATATTTTTTATCATCACAATACGCTAGAATATGTAAAAGATAACCTTTTTAGAACAGGAACATGGACTGAAGACATTGACATTACAATTGAAGAGTTAGGAAACCCATTTGATGAAAATATTTTAAACGACATACACCTTAATCGTATTAGAAGGAGAAGCGAAGAGCCAAGTTTAGTCAAGGATTACATAGAATTATCTGTAAATGAATCCCTGGTAAGAGAGGTACTTTTACTACTTACACTTGGTGAAGAAGAAACTATTTATTTTCTAATTAACACATATAAAATTTTTGAAAATATAAGGAATGATCTTAGTTTGAAAGTAAGTAACCGTAAAGTTCACGGGAGAAAAGATTTATCTAGTGAGTTACTAGAATCTTTAAGTAAACTAGCAGGCTATTCTCAATACATTAACTCTAAAGATGCATCAGGGATTTTATCTAGGCATGGCTCTGGAAATACACCATCTCCTAAGGATAAACCTTCCTTAATTGAGATTAAGAAAGCTTTGCGTTTAGCTATTAATAATTGGATGAAATACAAATGTGAAATTAGCTTTGGGAGAGTATATAAACTTACCCATTAATATCAATTAGTGCAAATTTGCCTATCTTATTAAAAATGCTAAGTATCTAAAGGTTTGAGTTTGCTAACCTTCAGTTGAATGCTAATAAAGAACGTTATTGATCTAATTTATATATTTGATTTTAGAAGTCCTGAAAAAAGACAACGGAAATTCTTTGTCACACTTAATACGACATATAATAAAATATTTTGAAAATCCAAAATGCAGAATTGTTGATTTTCTCCTTTTACCTGAGTTTGAAAATAAAAGATGCTGGTCACCTTTTCTAAATACGAGAAATCTAAAGAAAGCTGCTGGTGACAGCAGCTTTTTTGTGTGGAATTTTCAACAATCTTTAAAAAGCCTAATTCGATTTCTCATTTATCTAGAAGATGAAACGTTTTAAAAGATGAAAAAGAATATGGTATTTTCTATGATTTTAGGGTTAAGTGCTGGCGAGTTAAAGGTAAGCCCAAACATACTATTAACTTGAAATATAATGAAGTTACTGATATCTGGGTAGCCAAGACAAAAGATGCTGTTACATAATTTTCAATGATCTATTTTCTACGTAAAGTTGATGGCATATATGGGTTAGAACTAAAAATTAAAAGCAATTTTAACATCAAAAATATATGAAATTATAACAAAACATTACTGAAAGAAAATCTATTTATCTTTGCCTCGGTAACTTTTATTTGGTAAACAATGCACACCTTTTATGTATTTATTTTTACAATTGTTAAAATAAATACCAATTTTCCGAAAGTAGGAAAGATATAATATAAGTATAGGATTTTATAAGGAGAGAATTAATTGAATGTCTAAAACTTTAAAGATGGATAAAACGACTCCATTAAGAAATTTTTTATTAAATAATTTTTCTAATTTTAACTATGACCAAATTATCGGATACTCTTTAGAGTTCCCTACATACGACTTGACTGCTCGTGGGTATCTGCAATTTGCCGAATATGAACTATTGGAAATGAGAAATAATTCCAATAATTTAGAGCATATTCATCTAATTAACTGTGTATCCCATTTAAAAAGGGCAATAGATTGTCAGTTAGATACATGTTTATACATCTTAAAAATATTCAATATATTTAAAAAGAAAAATTTGGGTTTGAATTCTAAGCTTGATTTCTTCAAGCAGGCTGGAGTGTTTAATTCCTTTTCATTGGATAGATTTAATAAGGTGAGAAATAAAATGGAACATGATTACCAGATACCTAAAATAGAGGATATCGAGGCTTATTTTGATCTTGTCTCTGCATTCGTTTCAGTTTTAGAGTCTATGATTATGAGTTTGAGGGTTGGTTCTGAGATATCTTTAACTCATGAGGAGTTAGACAAAGAAACTATAACCACTTTCGATATTTATTATAATTTTACGGATACTCCAGAAATTTCATATAAAATATCTAAAAACGAAAAAATATATGAGGCTCCAATTTCTAAGCATACCCGTGAAGAGGCTTTTGTTACAGTAACTCCAAAAGATATAGAGGAATTTCCTTATTTCTTAAAGGTGTTGCTTTTATTGGTTAGGCAAGACAGTTTTGTAAATGATAAATACCTACTACAGAACATTTAATATTTATTGTTAAGTATTTCCTAATGAATGGTCATAAGATAAAAGAGAATGGGGCAGAAGCTTTGCCCCATTTTTGCCCCACTTAATTTGATTTATAATGATATATTTTGAAAATCGAAACCTAATAAAAATTAATTAAATAGCTCTACAATAGCTTAACCACATATTATGAAACCCGCTTGTTTTTTTAAGAAAAAGATGGGGTTTTTTTACGGAATTAAATGTTAGAATATTTAAAAAGGAGGATTGACATGCACGTAAATCAGAAAAGCGTAAGCAACCAAACTCATAGGATTACCTATACACATATTAAAACGGAAGGGTCTAGTCAAATTTGCTTTATGTTTTCAGGCTTGGGTTATACATATGAAAAGCCGCTATTGTATTATGTAACAATGCTGATGCTAAAACACGGAATTGACGTTGTTCATATTCACTATACATATCCAAAAGAGCTCATGACAAAGTCTACAGATGAGATTGCAGACGTTATGATGAAAGACATTGATCTCGTGCTGCAAGGCGTTTTATCTCACAATGACTATAAAAATATCATATTTGCAGGAAAATCGATTGGCACAATTCCGCTGATTCAGCGAATTATGAAAGATGAAGTCTACAAAGATGCAGTGATGCTTTTACTGACCCCGCTTTTAACAAGAACAGAACTGTTTGAAAGTTTACTAGAATGCACTCATAAAGGTCTTCTTGTAATAGGAACTCGTGATCACTATTATACTGAAGAAGTTTATCAATTAAAAACAAACACAATGAATATTCAAGTGATTGAAAATGCCGATCATTCATTGGACGTTTTGTATACTCCCACGGAATCGTTAAAGGCGCTGGAAACCGTTTTGAATGGCATAGAACAGCTTCTATAAGATAGGAAATAAGGAAAGGAGTACAAAATGGATACGCTACGTGAAATTATTTGCGAAAAAAGAGCCTACAGCTATTCACCTCATACTCATGATCATAACTACAGTCAGCTTTTGTTTCCGCTAGCAGGTGCACTTGATATTCAAGCAAGTGAGCAGCACTTAACGCTGCAAGAAGGATGCTTTTACATTCCGCCTCGTCAGCTTCATACGTATCAAGCTAAAAATACAAATGAATGTTTAGTTGTTGATATTCCGTTGAAATTTACAGAAAGTGCGCATCTTTCTCAACAAGCCACTTTTATTCAATGGGATTCAACGTGGAAAGCAATTCGCTACCTTTTACTTGATGGGCTTCAAAAAAGCACTGACAGGGGGGCGCTTGAAGATTTAGTCCGTTACGTTCAGCATTATTTGCCAAAGAAACAAACGTTTAAATCCATTGATTATCTTCATGCTAACTTTAATCAAGAGCTAAACATAGAAAGTCTTGCCAAGCTGGAAAATTATCATCCCGTTTATTTTTCCGCTTGGTTTAAACAAAAAACGGGCTATTCGCCTCAAAGCTATGTAGCGCGTATACGTTTAAATAAAGCAAAAGAATTGTTAAAAGAGAGCAGCTATTCGGTAACGTATATTGCGCATGAAGTCGGCTATCACAGCTTGTCTTCATTCACTAAATGGTTTGCAAAACAAGAAGGAGTCTCACCCACGCAATATCGAAGTATCTTAAAAACAGACAAATAATATCATAAAAGCGGAAAAACTTTTTTCTTTCTTTTAGCTATGATAAAAGAAAGGAGATGGAAATATGAATACTTCATTATCAAAAATACTTATATTATGTGCAGCTGTACTATGGGGAACAACAGGGACTGCCCAAGCTTTAGCATCTGCTGAAGCGCATTCTGTGGCGATTGGAGCCGTGCGATTAGCTGTAGGGGGACTGTCGCTTCTTGCAGCTTGTCTTATTCAAAAAAAGAAAGTGGACGTGGACGTAAGACGCCTTCCTATTCTGCCTCTTACGGTTGCTGCAGCAAGTATGGCCGCTTATCAGCCGCTGTTTTTTTCAGCTGTTATCAAAACGGGTGTTGCAGTAGGAACAATGGTTGCAATTGGGAGTGCGCCGCTTTTGTCAGGAGTGTTAGATTACATAGTGTACAGCAAGAAACCTACAAAAAAATGGCTGCTTGCCACGTTTACGGGTATTCTAGGGTGCTGCTGCTTGTTGTTAAAAAAAGATAGTCAAATCGACGTGATAGGTTTGGGTATGGCGATAGGAGCAGGGGCGTCTTTTGCTTGCTATACGACTGTTAATAAAAAAATTGTTCAGTATGTTGATCCGCAAGTAGGCGCTTCTCTTGTGTTCACAACAGCAGCTGTTCTACTAATCCCATGCTGGTTTATGTATGATATGAGCTGGCTAGTTTCTTTAAATGGAATAGGCATTGCTCTTCACTTAGGAATACTTACGACTGCTCTTGCTTATGTATTATTTTCTACAGCGCTTAAGTCGGTGCATGCGTCTACCGCGGTGACGTTATCGTTAGCAGAGCCCGTTACCGCTTTTTTACTGGGCGTATTTTTGTTGGGGGAATCCCTCACTTTGGTGAACATATGCGGAGCAGCACTAGTGTTTGTTAGCTTAGCGTTTTTAACGTATTCTCCGAAGTCATCGCTAAATCAGGAGGTGCATATATAAAAAAACCCCTTTCTTTAAAGAAAGGGGTTTTTTTATTAAGCGTACATGCCTGCTACTTGTTTTTGTAGGTTGCTGTCTTCTAAATACTCATCGTATGTCATTTGCTTGTCAACTACTCCGTTTGGCGTAATTTCAATTACACGATTCGCAATCGTTTCAACGAACTGATGGTCATGAGATGTGAAAATCATTGAACCTTTGTAGCTGATAAGTCCATTGTTTAGCGCTGTGATTGATTCTAAGTCAAGGTGATTCGTAGGATCGTCTAGTAAAAGAACGTTTGAACCGCTTAGCATCATTTTAGAAAGCATACAGCGAACTTTTTCTCCTCCGGAAAGAACGTTGGCTTTTTTCAACACTTCTTCACCAGAGAATAGCATTCTGCCTAAGAAACCGCGTAAGAAGCTTTCGCTTTGGTCATTAGGTGAATACTGACGCAGCCAGTCTACTAAGTTTAAATCTCCGTTTTCAAAGTACTCGGAGTTGTCTTTTGGGAAAAAGGCTTGAGACGTTGTCACACCCCATTTGTACGTACCGCTGTCTGCTTCCATTTCACCCATTAAAATCTTCATTAATGTTGAATTTGCAAGTTCGTTGCGGCCTACAAGGGCGATTTTGTCATCTTTATTCATAATAAAGCTTACGTTATCAAGCACTTTTACGCCGTCAATTGTTTTTGTTAGACCTTCCACGCGAAGTACGTCATTTCCAATCTCACGTTCCGGCGTGAAGTTCACGTACGGATAGCGACGAGAAGAAGGGCGGATGTCATCTAATGAAATTTTATCAAGCAATTTTTTACGAGACGTTGCTTGTTTTGATTTCGATGCATTTGCGCTAAAGCGAGCGATAAAGGCTTGAAGCTCTTTAATTTTTTCTTCTTTTTTCTTGTTCGCATCTGACGCCATTTTTTGTGCTAATTGACTTGATTCATACCAGAAATCATAGTTACCAACGTAGACTTGGATTTTACTGAAGTCAAGGTCAGCAATGTGCGTACATACTTTGTTTAAGAAGTGACGGTCATGAGATACAACAATGACTGTGTTTTCAAAGTTAATTAAGAACTCTTCTAACCATTGAATTGCTTGAATATCCAAGTTGTTCGTAGGCTCATCTAAAAGTAATACATCAGGTTTTCCGAATAAAGCTTGTGCAAGAAGCACTTTTACTTTTTCACTACCCGTTAGTTCAGCCATTTTTTTTGCGTGAAGATCTTCAGAAATACCTAATCCTTTTAAAAGAATAGCTGCTTCTGATTCTGCTTCCCAACCGTTTAATTCAGCAAATTCACCTTCAAGCTCAGCTGCTTTCATTCCATCTTCATCTGTGAAGTCTGCTTTCATATAAATAGCATCTTTTTCTTGCATTACTTCATAAAGGCGAGCGTGCCCCATAATAACGGTTTTCATAACTTCTTGATCTTCATATTCGAAGTGGTTCTGTTTTAAGACAGCAAGGCGTTCGCCAGGGCCCATATGTACATCACCAGTTTGAGATTCAATTTCACCAGATAAAATTTTTAAAAACGTTGATTTTCCAGCACCGTTTGCGCCGATTAATCCATAACAGTTACCAGGCGTGAATTTAATATTCACATCTTCAAATAACTTTCGGTCGCCAAATCGTAAACTTACATTACTAACTGTAATCATGTATGAGCAGTCCTCCAAATTCAATATCTATAAAATTATACCATTCTTTTGAGATAAGAGCGATATGAATACAATATTTCAAACATAAAGTGTAACCGACACTTTAAACACGCGTCAACCATTTAAGGGATTTTTTGAGCGGTAAAACTTGATTATTCTAGCATTCACCAAAACATTGAGCGGCAAACCAGCATGTATAATCCTTCAGTAATCAGCTCTTTTTCATTTTTAAGATGGATGTTGTATTCCTTTGTATAAGAAACAAAAAGAAGAATAATACTACCTGGTAAATAAAAGAATTTTTATAAAGTAAACACTGATATTTTACGGGTGCTTATTTCTAAAATTGGTTTGACATAGACATAGATAGGGTGATTATCATGTGGAAATTAGTTGTTTCCTATCTTCCAGAAGGGCCAGTTTTTATACAAGCAGTTCTGGTTTTTTTCATCCCATATATAATCTACAAATTATTAAGCGGGATTCGTAATTCAGAGGAAGAGTGATGGAAGTGAAAAAATGGAAATCGGCAGTGAAAAAAATAGGTAACCATGCGAACGAGAAGGAAAACAAACAGGAATCTATACATCAAGATTCACCTAATCATGTTACGGATCATTTAGCTTTAACTCTAGAAGTAATTAAAAATGAAATTGGTCATAATTCCGACGTTCATTTTCGTGAGTTTATTATAGGACGCACGGGCATTCAGGCAGCTATTATTTTTGTAGAGGGGCTCTCAGATAAAGATCTTATTGAAAAACATATTTTGTCATCATTGATGGCTGATTTTTCAAAAGAATATCAACAGGATCAGCTTTACGTAAAGGGAAGCCTTTCAAAACAGTGTATTAAAAGCCAAGTATTATCAATTAGTGATGTAGAAGAGGTCCATTCTATTAAAGAAGTAATATCAAAAGTCTTAACAGGATCTACGGCTCTTTTAATTGACGGGTTATCACTTGCCTTTATTCTTGGTACAAGCAAATTAAAAACAAGGACGATTGAAGAGCCCGTATCAGAAGCATTAGTGAGAGGGCCAAGAGTAGGCTTCACTGAATCTTTAAGTGATAATACTTCTTTATTAAGAGGAAGCGGAGATATTGAAAATTTGTCGCTGGTGAAATTTCAAGTAGGAAAGCGTTCCAAAAAAGATTTAATTGTTGCTTACATAAAGGAAATTGTTGATCCAGAACTAGTTGAAGAAGTAGAAAAACGAATTAAAAAAATTGACCTTGATAATGTACCGGAGTCTGGATATGTTGAACAACTCATTGAAGATAATTACCTTAGTCCCTTTCCTCAGGTACAGAATACGGAGCGTCCCGATCGTGTAATTGCTGCTTTGATGGAAGGGAGAGTAGCCATTTTATTAGACGGGACGCCTTTTGCTTTGATTGCTCCCGTTACGTTTAGCATGATGTTACAGTCGCCGGAAGATTATTATGAAAGGTGGATTCCCGGTACATTCATTCGTTTTCTTCGTTATATTGCAGTGGTTCTTTCCCTTTTTACACCGGCTTTGTATATTGCGTTTATTTCATTTCATCCAGGATTAATTCCGACTAAGTTAGCTATTTCTATTATAGGATCAAGATCTGGTGTTCCGTTTCCCGCCCTTATCGAAGCCTTATTTATGGAACTATCGATCGAAATTTTGAGAGAAGCCGGACTCCGGTTGCCGAAACCAATTGGTCCAGCAATGGGCATTGTCGGTGGGTTAATCATTGGAGAAGCTGCGGTGCAGGCAGGAATCGTTAGCCCTATTTTGGTGATTGTAGTGGCGTTAACTGCCATTTCATCGTTTTCTATTCCGCAATATAGTGTAGGAATCACATTGCGTATTCTTCGTTTTGTAGCCATGCTTTGTGCTGCCATACTTGGATTATATGGCGTCATCTTATTTTTCCTTTTTATGATGAGCCATTTAGTGAAACTAAAAAGTTTCGGCGTACCCTATATGAGTCCAGCTGTTCCTTATCGTTTAAGTGAATGGAAAGACTTGGTAGTCCGTATGCCTCTGATGATGATGAAACGACGTCCAAAGATGATGCACACCAAAGATCCTCTGCGAAAAGGGTAGCTTATGATGAAAGGAAATGGGCCGTTAGAAATGATAAATTCAAAAGATCGTATTACGACGCCTCAAACAACTATTATTATTACCAACTTTATCCTTGGAACAGGGATTCTTACCTTGCCCCGGGCAGCTGCGGAAAAAGTGAAAACACCAGATGTTTGGCTAACTGTTATTTTAGGGGGGATAATCACCATGATAGCAGGGGTAATCATGGTGAAATTAAGTCAACGCTTCCCTGAAAAAACCTTTTATCAATACAGCCAAGAAATTGTAGGGAAATGGATAGGCAAGTTATTTAGTTTCCTCATGATAGGTTATTTTTTGGCGCTGGGTGGGTTTCATGCTCGTTCATTGGCAGAGGTAACTGGATATCTGTTGTTGGAGGGAACTCCCAAATGGGCTATAATCATGCCATTTATGTGGGCAAGTCTCTATCTGATAAGAGGGGGAATAAATCCAATTGCCCGTATATTTGAAATTATATTACCTATTACGGTTATTCTTTTTTTACTTGTTGCCTTTATGAGTATCAAAATATTTGAAGTGGATAATCTGCGCCCGGTACTAGGTTCAGGTATTACGCCGGTGTTAAAAGGGATAAGGACAACAGCTCTTGCGTTTACTGGGCCTGAATTCATGCTTTTAATATTGGCATTTATGAAAGAACCAAACAAAGCAGTAAAAGCTGTACTAGTTGGTACTGCGATTCCTTTGCTTCTTTATGTTATTACCGTCGTGATGGTTATCGGAGCGTTCTCAGTGGATGGAGTGGTTACGAGAACGTGGCCTACGCTTGATTTGATAAGAAGTTATGAATTAACTGGGTTAATCTTTGAACGCTTTGATTCCTTGTTGCTGGTGGTATGGATTATGCAAATGTTTACTTCTTTTAATGTTAACCATTACGCTGCTTCATTAGGACTGTCTCAGCTTTTCAAAAAAAATATCCATCCATTTATGTATGGTGTGCTTCCAGTTATTTATCTCATTTCCATGGTTCCTAGAAATATCAATGATGTATTTAAATTAGGAGATATGGTTGGCAATGCTGCCCTGATTTTATTTGGCTTTTTACCGGTACTGCTTCTTATCATTTCAAAAATAAAGGGGAAAAAGTATGAGACAAGTCTCTAATCACGTACGGTTCTTCTTATCGGTTTTGCTTTCTGTTTTTTTGCTCTTTCCTCTGGCGGGCTGTTGGAGCAGTCATGAAATTGAAGAACGAAGTTTAGGAGTAGGTATGGCTCTTGATAAAGCTAACAAGTCCATGACTGAAAAAGAATTTGATGAACAAGAAGAGTATCCCAAACGGAACTTGATTACGTCAACCTACCAACTGATCACCCCGCAAGTGGCAAGTTCAACAACTGTCCAAGGAGGATCTCAGCAGAAGGCTTACGTGAATATGGCTGAAACGGGAGATTCTATTCATCAAATGACCCGTGAATTATCATTGAGAAGAGAGACTTCGATTGCCAGCCAACATCTAAAAGTAATTATTATTGGCGAGGCTCTTGCAAGAACGTATAGCTTAGGAAAATTAGTGAATGAGTTTCTTCGTGATAACGAGATTAGACCAAGCTGTCTTGTACTTATTAGTAAAGGGAGAGCTAGCGACGGGCTAGAATCGAAGACAGCAGGAGAGATCCCGGCATTTCGTTTGGCTGGAATGGTGGAAAATGCCTATCGAACAACAAGAATTTTACCTCCCACTTCGCTCATTAAATTAGAGAGCAATATTGAATCAGGGACTAGTTTTCTATTGCAAAATGTATTATCGGCAAATGGGGAAATCAAATTTGCTGGTGCTGCCATAATTAAAGGGAAAACAAACAAAATGATCGGTTTTTTGAATGAAGAAGAACTAGATGGTCTGACTTGGATCACAGGAAAAGGGAAAGGCGGGCTAGTGAAAAGCTTTGATAAAAAGACCGGTCAGCTGATTGTATACGAAATAGAATCCATGAAAAGTCATATTGAACCTCATGTTAAAGGAAATAGCATCTCCTTCAATGTGCATATTGAATCCGAGGGAAGGCTATCTGAAAATTGGGTGGTCTCAGGAAATCCTTTAGAAAATCAATTTTTACATAAGGTGCAAAAAAACTCAGAAAAAAAAGTGAAGCACCTCGTAAGAAACACGGTAGAAAAAATGCAAAAAGAATATAAAGTCGATGTGGCCGGGTTCGGAAATCAATTGAGAATTAAGAGGCCCAGAGTATGGATGAGGGTCAAAGACAATTGGGATCAAACATTTAGTGAAGTTCCAATTAACTATGATGTAAAATTAATGATTAAAGATTATGGAACGTCAGGATCAAAAAAATGAGTAGCTAAGTACAATTTTGCTTGTTTTGATGTTGAAAATGAAAGAAACTAAAAGGAATAGCCTTAGAGCTTGCTAAAAAAATATTTCCCCTAGTAATGAGCTTGAGGGATAAATGAAAAATAAGAGCTGTCCAGAACCGACAGCTCTTATTTGCTATTCAAAAATATAAGCTAATGCTTGAAGAGCCTGTTCTGGCGTTTCGACTACAACCTGGGCTTTGTTTGACAGTTCTTTAAGCGGGTGATGCAGTTTTTCAGGGCGAACCAAAATTAGCGGTTTATCTAATGCAATGGCTGTCGCCGCATCCATTGCGCTGTTCCATTGCTTGTATTTTTCGCCAAATAAAGCAATAACCACATCAGATTTTTTTAGGAGTACCTGCGTACGTAAATTATTAATTTGAGAAGCAGCTTCATCTTTTAAGACAGCGTTAGGCTGTTTTCCTAAAATTTCTTCTCCAATGTTGTCGGAGCGGTCATGGTCTGTCATGGGACCGACAAAGGTAAGGGGAAGGTTTAATTGTTCTGCTTGGTTTTTAATTTCGTCTCGCCAGTTATCGTGAATTTGCCCGGCAAGGTATACGGTTAAGTTCATTATGTAGAAGTCCTCCTCTAACTAAAGTTTGTTTTATTTTATCAAATGTAAGCGGATAATACGAATGATTTGAATGGGCTACTTTTCCAAAAATAAGGTTATAGTAGACAAATAGTTAAAAAAGAGAAACAATAGAAGGCGTATTGCTAATTAAAGAAAGGATGTACATGATGACAGAAACAGTGCTACAAGTAGATCATGTCAGTAAAGTAATTGGGAAGAAAACCATTTTGCATGATGTATCCTTATCGGTTGAGCGCGGTGAGATTTTCGGATTGCTTGGCCCGAACGGCTCTGGAAAAACAACGCTAATTCGTACCGTCGTAGGACTCATTAAAGAAACAGAGGGAACAATTACCGTCAATGGGTTTCCTTTAAAAGAACAGTTTACATCAGCTATGAAATCAATTGGAGCGATTATTGAAAACCCTGAGTTTTATGATTATCTGACGGGCTATCAAAATTTAAAACACTTTGCTAATATGCATGAAGGCATCACATCAGAACGCTTGGATGAAGTCATTGCTTTAGTAAAGCTTGAAAACAGCATTCATGCAAAAGTGAAGACGTATTCTCTTGGGATGAGACAGCGTTTAGGAGTGGCTCAAGCTATTTTACATAAGCCTGCATTGCTTTTACTAGACGAACCAACAAATGGTCTAGACCCAGCGGGAATGAGAGAGTTTCGTACATATTTACAAACGCTTTGCAGGGAAGAAGGAATATCGATCTTGATCGCGAGCCACTTATTAAAAGAAGTAGAAGCACTATGTGACCGCGTTGGCATTATTCAAGACGGTGAGTTAAAAGCCGTTCAAGATCTATCTCCAAATCGCCAAGATCAAGGAATGTTTGTAGAATTTGAGGTGTCTGACGCGCAAAAAGCAGCGGAATTTTTATCACAAGAATTTGAAGTAACGATGAGATCAAATATTATTGACGTAGCAATTGTGAAAGAGCAAATTCCAGCTGTCAATAGAAAATTAGTGGACAGCGATATTTTAGTCTACCGAATCACTCCTGTGTATGAGACGCTTGAAGATTCGTTTATGTCCGTTACGGAAGGAGAGCACCATGCTTAAGCTAATTCAAAATGAACACATGAAATGGTTTCACAAAAGAAGTACAAAAATCACGTTTATTACCATCGGTATTTTGACTCTTTGTATGGCTCTATTAATGAAGAAAGTAGCAAACAGTGCAGGAACAGAAGACAACATTTTGAACTTCCTGTCATTTAGTTCAGGTATGCTGATTCTCGTTCAATTTTTTGCTCTTGCTGTTGGAGGGTCAATGGTTGCAAAAGAGTTTGAGGCAGGTACCATTAAGCTTCTTTTAATTCGCCCTGCTAGACGTTCAACGATTTTAGCATCCAAGTACCTAACCCTCATTTTAATTAGCTTGTATTATTTACTGAGCTATTTGCTTTTTTCGTTTGTATGGGGAGCATTGTTCTTTGGATTTACCAGTCTAGAAGGAGATGCGCAGCTGCTTAAAAACATTACGCTTACGTATGACAGTGCGTATATGGAAACGTTTATGATGATGACGTTCGCATTCATGCTGTCGTCTTTATTTAGAAACAGCGCGCTTGCTTCCAGTCTGGCTATTGTCGTAAGTATCGGCGCAAAAGCTGTAACAGGACTAGTATCAGAGCTAGGTTTATGGTGGGGGAAATTTTTATTATTTGCCAACACGAACTTTGTACAGTATATGGACGGAATGAAGACGATGTTTGACGGCATGACGATTCCATTTTCAATCTTCGTCTTAGTTGCACACTTTGTCTTCTTTATGGGCGTAGCTTGGGCAGCGTTTTTAAAACGAGACGTAGCTAATTGATGTGAGAATTTTCGCACTATATATTTTTCTGAAATAGCATTTGACAATTAAATAAAAAGAGATTACAGTAGTGAAAGACTATTTTTAAAACAACTATAAACTTCTTATCAAGAGAGACGGAGGGACTGGCCCTATGATGTCTCGGCAACTGGCTGTACGCAGTGCGGTGCCAAATCCAGCAGACGATGTTTCGTTTGGAAGATGAGAAGGGTAATCTTATGATACAAAATAAGAGACCTCTTCTTATCAATAAGAAGAGGTCTTTTTTTATTACGTAAACAAGAGGTGTTAAGAATGGAACAACAAAAAGGAAACGGCTGGGCGCTGTTACCGCTGGGCGTCTTTTTAGTCCTGTTTGTCGGATCAGGAATTATAACGGGAGACTTTTATAAGCTGCCTGTATTAGTAGCCATTATCATTGCAGCCATTGTGGCGCTGGCTATGAACCGCAAAGATTCACTTAATGTAAAAGTGGAGCGTTTTGCTAAAGGAGCAGGACATCCTGATATCATTATTATGGTGCTTATTTTTATTTTAGCAGGTGCTTTTTCTGAAGTCGCTAAAGGCATGGGAGCTGTGGATTCAACGGTAAACTTAGCGCTTTCTGTGCTTCCGCAAAGCTTAGTCGTAGCAGGAATCTTTGTTATTGGCGCATTCATTTCAATTTCGATGGGAACATCAATGGGAACAATTGCTGCGCTGGGACCTATCGCTGTAGGAATCAGTGAGCAAGCGCATGTTTCTGTTACATTGGCAATAGCCGGTGTGATTGGCGGTGCAATGTTTGGTGATAATTTATCTGTTGTCTCTGATACAACGATTGCGGCAGTTCGTACGCAAAAAACAAATATGACAGATAAATTGAAAGTAAACTTTTTTATCGTACTTCCTGCAGCGATTGTTACAGTGATTCTATTGCTTGTAATGACGCTAGGAAACACGTCATCAGTAGAAATTAAAGATTTCAGCTGGTTTAAAATCTTGCCTTATATCGGCGTACTCATTGCTGCAGTATTTGGTGCAAACGTATTAAGCATTTTAACCGGAGGAATTGTGCTAGCCGGCGTGATTGGATTAGCTGACGGAAGCTACACGCTTTCTTCTCTTGCTAAAACTGTGACAGAAGGTATTGGCGGAATGTCAGAGTTAATTATTTTATCTCTGTTAATTGGCGGAATGGTTGAGCTTATTCGCTATAATGGCGGTATTCAGTTCTTATTGAATTTATTAACACGACGCATTCAAACAAAAAAAGGCGGAGAATTCAGCATCGCCGGACTGGTAAGTTTAACTAATTTAGCGACGGCTAATAACACGATTTCAATTATTACAGCAGGTCCGTTAGCAAAAGAAATCTCTGATAAGTATTCAATTGATAATCGTAAATCAGCCAGTCTGCTGGACTTGTTTTCATGCAGCGTTCAAGGGCTTATCCCTTACGGCGCACAAATGCTTCTCGCAGCAGGGTTTGCTAAAGTTTCACCGATTGAGATTATTCCATTTACATTCTATCCAATGTTAACAGCGGTTTGCGGAATCATTGCGATTGTAATTGGATTTCCTCGTTTAAATAAAAAGTCTAAGTCATCTAAAGAAGCTGCGTAATATGAAACCCTTAAAAAGAATGTTCTTTTTAAGGGTTTTTTACTGTTTGAAAAAATCAGTCGGCTTTTCTTCATCTAACTCCTTCCAAAGCGTCTCATTTTGTTTAAGTGCATAAGTCGCTCCTCCAATTTCAATTCCGCATAATAAAATAAATAATAAAATACCCATGAAATGACCTCCTTACGTAAATGAATAAAAACACGATGGTAACGGGTTTAGCTTCTTGCTGTTTCACTTTATAATGAGAATAAAGTATGAAACGCGTTTCAGCGCAAGAGAAAAAGGTGAAAACATGACAAATATCCGAGATATCGCAAAAAAAGCGGGTGTATCTGTTTCGACTGTATCCCGGGTGCTAAATCATCATCCGTATGTAAAAGAAGAGAAACGCCGGCTGGTAGAGCAGGTTATTCACGAACTTAATTATGAACAAAACATTAATGCCGTTCACTTATCAAAAGGGAAAACAAATATGATTGCCGTCGTCTTGCCTTTTATTAATCATCCGTATTTTAGTCTGCTTTTAGAAGGAGTGGCATCTAAAGCGTTAGAAAAGCAGTATCAGCTTGTTATTTGTCAGACGAACTATGATGTGAAAAAAGAAGAAGAAGCGCTTCATATGCTGAAAACAAAGCAAGTTGATGGAGTGATTATTTGTTCTAGAGCAAGCAGCTGGAGCACGATTGAATATTATCAGCAGCACGGGCCGATAGCCGTGTGCGAAAACGTACAGAATCGTTCTATTCGCTCCGTATACGTTGATCATTATGCAGCTTTTAAGCAGGCGCTTATGTATTTAAAAGAAAAAGGATATACGGATATTGGCTACTGTATTGGAAGAATGACGGGTACAAATAGCCTGCAGCGGCAACAAGCATACAAAGAATATGTAGAAAGAATAAATCAGCCTTATCATCCGGAATGGGTTTTTCAAGGCTGTTTGAACGTGACAGATGGTGAAAAAGTGGTGGAAAAACTAGTGCAGATGAAAAATCGGCCTCAGGCGCTTTTAGTAACAAATGATCAAGTAGCTATTGGAATAAAAGCTCAGTGCGAACAAGCGGGTATTTCAGTTCCTGGTGAGTTAGCTATCATTGGTTTTGATAATCATCCGCTTTCTTCTTATTTACAAATAACAACGATAGAACTTCCTCTTAAGGAAATGGGCGAAACGCTTTTTACATTAGTGGGAAGCAAGGTTCCTCAGAAAATTGAGCTCCCTTTTCGGTTTATTGAGCGTAAAAGCGTATGAATTCTTGATGATGCTATGAGGGTTTTTACCGGATAAAATGAGCAAAAGCGGACATCATACGAGTAAAGAAAAAAGAAAAGGATGATGATCGTGGAGAAAAAAGAATATCAAGTGGGAGATCAAGTATTTGTTATTTACCGAAATCCTCATACGGCAAACGTTGCAAATATTAATCAAGCTGAAATTGTTGAACATCCTGAAAACAAAGGTGAAAAGGCGCTGTTTTTACATGAGTCTTATCATTTGTTAGCTGAAGATGATGCCGTGTATTCAACATATGAAGAAGCTGAAAAAATGTATAATAAGATATTTGATTATGAACAATATGACTGACGCAAGGCTCTCTTAAACGGAGAGTCTTTTTTGTTTGAAAAATAATTACCAAGGATAGAGTCTTTTTGTTTTTCAAACGCTATTAATATTAGAAAAAAGGAAGTGTACATGATGATAAAACCTTTTGTACCTCAATTAGTATATATTGAGCCAGGGGCAATGGAGTACCCGCTTGGTGTTCAATTAAAAGAAAAATTTGAGAAGATGGGAATTGAGATTCGTCAAACAACTTCTCATAATCAAGTGCGTAATATACCGGGAAAAAATGATTTGCAAAAATATCGCAATGCCAAGTCGACTTTAGTAGTTGGCGTGCGTAAAACATTGAAATTTGATACATCTAAACCGTCAGCTGAATATGCAATACCGTTTGCAACAGGGTGTATGGGGCACTGTCACTATTGTTATTTGCAGACAACAATGGGAAGCAAACCATATATTCGCACGTACGTGAATGTTGAAGAAATATTAGGTCAAGCAGAGCAATATATGCAGGAGAGAGCCCCTCAAATAACGCGATTTGAAGCGGCTTGTACATCTGATATCGTAGGAATTGACCATTTGACACATTCATTAAAGCGCGCGATTGAATATTTTGGGGAAAGTGAACTAGGTCAACTGCGCTTTGTGACTAAATTTCATCACGTGGATCATTTATTGGATGCTAAACATAATGGTCGCACGCGCTTCCGCTTTAGCATAAATGCAGATTATGTTATAAAAAACTTTGAACCTGGTACATCTCCTCTTGATTACCGGATTGAAGCTGCTAATAAAGTTGCAAAAGCCGGATATCCACTTGGCTTTATTGTGGCGCCTATTTACATTCATGAAGGTTGGCAAGAGGGATACCGTCAGTTGTTTGAAAAGCTTGACGCCTCTATACCTGAGGAGTCAAGAGATGATATTACGTTTGAAATGATTCAGCATCGCTTTACCAAGCCGGCCAAGCGGGTAATCGAGAAAAATTATCCGAAAACAAAGCTTGAGATGAATGAAGAGGAGCGCCGCTACAAATGGGGGCGTTACGGAATTGGAAAATATGTATACGCAAAAGATGAAGAACAAGAATTAAGAGAGACGTTGGAATATTACATTGATCAGTATTTTCCGAATGCAAAAATCGAATACTTTACGTAATTATTCTACAGTAATTGAAAAGTTATTCTGACGCCTTAGTCAAAATAACTTTTCAATTTTTAATGTAAAAAAATAAATTGCTTGCTAATAAGTTGAAAAAAAGAGGTTATTTTTATCTCTTGTCGTATTACATACAAAAGGGAGGTGACTGAGATGTTAAAAAATGAAGAGTTTGCGCTAACAAAAGAATTAACAAACGAACAGCAAGAAGCTGCACGAAATTTTATTCAAGTGTTGTTCCAAGAAAATTTATCTGAATTTTGGAACATATTATGTGATATCGATAAGTCTCGTATTTACGGCTTGTATGAAGCAAACCATTATTATGATTCTGATATTGAACTACATGGGTTTGTACAAGAAATAAGAGATAATGTAAGAGCTGTTTATGCGCCTCTTCAAGGGCAAGGGGGTATTTCGACGAAGGTTCGATATACAAGCGAAGGAAAGATGTATGTATACATATTAGGCAGTGGCGAAAACCCTAAGGTATATCCTGTTGGATTAATGCCTGAAACATATATCGAACAAGAACGTTTTTCTCAGCGGCTTCAAATTAGCATTTATAACGACGAGTTTCGAAACGTTGCCCTATAAACCATATATATAGAAAAATAAAGAATAATAAAATTAATTTGTTAAAATAGCAATATTTGGGGTATGTAATAGGTATACCATTAAAAAGGGGTGAAAGAAATGCATTATTATCGTATTTCAGAGGGAGACCATGAAGAGTATTGTGAAACGATTCTGCTTCATGAAAAGAAGTTTTGCAAAGAAACATTTCAATCTATGGTGCGAGAAGCAATGAACAATAAGCCCGGTAAAATTGACCGTGTGGATATTGTTAAATATTTAATTGGTCACCATAGCTTTCAAGTAGCCCACATCGAAGCGGGATTTCATAGTACATACAGCGAGAAAGTGACATAAAAAATGCAGCACATCCTATACAACGAACTTTTCTTTTGAAAAGGGCGCTGTATTTTTTTTTGCTAAAAATAGAATGTTTCTAAGAGATATTCCTTTTAATAGTATAATAGTTAAGCGCTGTAAGATATACATATAAACATCACAAATACTTTAAAGAGAAAGGGTGAGGAAATATGGAAAAAGAAAGAATAGAAGAACTTGAACGAAAAATAAGCAGTTTAGAAGAAGACGTAGCTAGGCTAAAGTCGCTCGTATATAAAACAAATTCTCCAAGATCAAAAACAGTTCACGCTCCTCCCAAGCAGTGCGAGGAGACCACTAAACTTCCTGCTCAAACAGCAGCTAAAAGCTCACAGGCAATAGAAGAACCTGTTGATTGGGAAAAAGTCCTTTTTCAAACATGGCTGCCGAGAATTTTTATTTTTGTATTTATTATTGGCGTATTATGGGGATTTAAAGCAGCCTCTGACTATGGGTTAATGAATGAAAAAGCAAAAGTTGTTCTCGGTTTCGTTGTTTCAATAGGTTTTGCTGTGACAGGTCGTTTCCAAATTAAAAAGGGCAGGTTGGTGCTCGGGCGAGTACTTGTAGGAGGAGCTATTCCTATTCTCATGTTAACGACGTTTGCGATGCATAGCCTGTATCATTTAGCGGGACCAACGCTTGCTTTTATACTAAATGCGAGCTGGATTATCCTAGGGATTATCGCGACAGTCTTTTATCGTTCACAGGCATTAGGTATTATTAGCGCGGTTGGAGGCGTACTAGTTCCTTTTCTTATTGAAAGTAATTCGCCTAATGCGCTCGTTTTCATTGGCTATGAAACGCTTCTGTATATTGCCTTTTTATATGTGGCAATCAAACAAAAATATTCAATTTTATATGTTCTTTCCGCGGTACTATTAAATCTTACGCTACTCATTTATTACTCGTTTGTTGGTGATAATGGTGTAAAAGAGTTATTAGGTATGGCGATTCTTATTCAGCATTTATGCTTAATTTCTAGTTTTTTTCTATCACAGTCCGTACTCCAAGTATATGCGTTTACCCTTCTATCGAGTTTAGCAGTTACGTACGGCTGGCTGCTCACCGTTTTTGACGATGGCACGACCACAATGGTGCTGCTTGCGCTAGTTATTATTTACGCAGTAGGTGTTTACGCAGTAAGAAGTTCTAAAGAGAAATTTGAATTTTTTATTACCTATTTAATTGTTGCAGTAGCGTTTTTTATTCATCAGCTCGTCGATTTAAGAGAAGGAGTCATTTTATATGTGATTCAAGGACTTGCTGTTTACTATATCGCCATGACGTATAAAAATCTACTTCATCAACTATTTTCTTATACAATTTATATACTGAGTGCAACGTATATCTTAGTTACACCAATCGAACAAGTGCTGTCTCTTCCGACATTAAATTGGCTTGTTGTGTTAGCTTCTATTCTAGTATTTATATGGATCAGCATTCAAAAAACAGAACAGGATGAGCACGATACGTTCAAAATTGGAGGAAGTATTGTTTTTTCTATTCTTTCTTTAATTTTTGCTACGGAAGTTACGGCCGCTGGCACCAATCATCTTTCCGCTAATCCGCAAACGCTTATTATGACGGCCGTTTGGTTAGGGCTGTCCATTGCAGCATTTGTAATAGGATCACTTAAAACGTTTAAAACAGCAACGTATATCGGTGTGGGCATTTTGTTCTTAACACTTTTTAAACTTGTTTTATACGATTTACCTTTTATCCCAATGGCTATACGGGCCTTGTTATTTATCGTCTTAGGAGCTATCGGTTTAATTATCTCGCGACTATTTTATAAAAAGAAGTAGCTAGAAGCTGAAGAGAAATTCTTCAGCTTTATTTATTATAATATTATTATGTAAACTTAATCTTGAAGTCGTACAAAAAGTATACAATCATGTATAATGGAACAAGTGAATTGGAGGTATACATAAAATGAAATCACTTGTATTAGCAGAAAAGCCAAGTGTAGCACGTGATCTTGCGCGCGTACTTGGCAGCACCCAAACAAAAAAAGGGTATATTGAAGGACCAAAGTATGTCGTAACATGGGCACTCGGTCATTTAGTTGAATTACAAACACCAGAGGATTATGATAACCAATATAAAACGTGGCGATTAGAAGATCTGCCAATCATGCCTGAGAAAATGAAATTAAAAGTAATTCGTAAAGTGAGTTCTCAGTTTCGCACAGTATCCGATCTAGCAAAAAGAAAGGATATTGGAGAGTTAATTATTGCGACTGATGCAGGGCGTGAAGGAGAACTTGTAGCACGCTGGATTATGGAAAAGGTACGCTGGAACAAGCCGTTTAAACGCCTTTGGATTTCGTCTCAAACGGATAAAGCAATTCGTGACGGGTTTAAACAGTTAAAACCAGGAACAGAGTTTAATCGCTTGTATGATTCAGCTGTTTGTCGTTCAGAAGCTGATTGGCTTATCGGTTTAAACGTGACGAGAGCGTTAACGACTAAATACGAAGAACCATTGTCGGCAGGAAGGGTACAAACTCCGACGCTTGCGATGATAATTGAGCGTGAACAAGTAATTAACACATTCAAACCTAGTGAATATTGGACGCTTACAGCTCAGTTTTCATCTTTTGAAGCGGCTTGGCAAAAGGGCAATGAAAAGCGCATTTTTGATGAAAAACGCGCAAAAGAGCTGCACTCAAAATTATCAGGTGAGGCAGTTGTAAAAACAATTAAGCGCAAAATGCATAAAGAAGCGCAGCCGCTTCCTTATGACTTAAACGAACTGCAGCGGGATGCTAACAAACGCTTTAACTTCTCTGCTAAGAAGACATTGAATGTACTTCAAAAGTTATATGAACAGCATAAGTTAGTCACATATCCACGTACAGATTCCCGTTATTTAACAACAGATATGGTTTCTACTATGAAAGAGCGTTTGGAAAGCATCTCTGCTGTATATAAAGAAGAGGTTCGTTCAATTTTAAGAAATGCACAGTTGCCAAAGCGAGTGGTTAATAACGAAAAAGTAAGTGATCACCATGCTATTATCGTAACGGATCAGCCCGTGTTTCTACAGGACTTATCAGCTGATGAACGAAAGCTGTATGACTTAATTGCAAAGCGATTTATTTCATTATTTTATCCTGCATATGAGTATGAAGTGGTTAAAGCAGAGCTTGAAGTAAATGGGGAACAGTTAGTAGCAAGCGGAAAGCAAGTCGTGAATGCAGGCTTCAAAAAAGTTTCTGGTGGAGACTCAGAAGCAACGGTGAAGCTGCCTGATATGGAAGAAGGCAGCAAGCTGCTCATTCAAGATGTAACGATGAAAAGTGCATTTACAGAGCCGCCGCAGCGCTATACAGAAGCGGATCTTCTTGGACAAATGGAAAAACATAATTTAGGTACTCCGGCAACACGTGCAGATATTATTGAAAAACTTCTGCAAAATGAGTCCATTGATCGCCAAAACAATCGTCTACACGCAACCAAAAAAGGAAAGCAGCTGATTGACCTAGTAGCAGATGAGTTAAAGTCGCCTGAGCTTACGGCTAAGTGGGAACGTGACTTAGAAGCAATTGCTAAAGGAAAAGGAAATGCAAAAGAGTTCTTAACAAATATTCGCGAACAAACAGAAAAGCTAGTTAAGCAAGTAAAAACGAGTAATCAAACGTACAAACCTCATAATTTAACGGGCTCTAAATGTCCGGAATGCGGTTCTTTCTTGAAAGAAAAGAAAACAAAGCAAGGAAGAGTGCTCGTTTGTTCAAGCCTTGAGTGCAGCTATAGACGCGCAAAAGACCCTAAACTATCGAATCGACGCTGTCCGCAGTGTCACAAGCGAATGGAAATTCATTCAGGAAAAGCGGGCACGTATTTCCAATGCCGTTCATGTCAAGTAGTGGAGAAAGCTGAGGACAAAAAGAAAAAGATTTCAAAACGAGAAGAACGAAAGCTTCTTAACAAATATAATGATGACGGAGCATTTGGTTCAAGCTTGGGTGATGCTTTAAAACAAGCCCTTCAAGATAAAAAAGATAAATAATCTAGAAAAGTGCGATACCACGGTATCGCACTTTTTTCGTATAATATGGATTAAGTGATGAGTAAGTAAGGTGGAGTGGAACAATGAAAAGAAAAAGCAGGGGAATGGATCGTTTAATCGCGTTCTTTATAGTAGGAGCGATGGTACTAATCATTTTAGCGATACTAATGGGAAGCTATTTTTTTGGTTTTATAGGCTTCCTTAAAGTAATGGGAGTGGAATATGAGTCCTACTGGGCCATATATTTATTTCTATTTTTTATTTTTGTATTTGGCTTTATAGCTTTTTTCAAAGACACTCATTTTTTTAATGAAGAATGCCAGACTGAATAGAGTACTATTTGTAACATTTGCAGCTTCTGTAGATATATTTTTTACTTTTCTATCAGTTTATATAGCAGACTTGCTTGTGAGCGGAATTCGTTTATCTATTTTAGCGATGATTCTTTTATCCGTCTTATTTTTTTGGATGGAGAGTGCATTGGATAGTAAGTTTCTACGTAAAAAAACAAGCTGATGAAGTTTTTCATCAACAGCGCATCAGCAAGAAAAGCGCATCATATCAAGCTTCAAAGCTATTTAAAGAACCCTGTAACATATTTTTTTAAAAAAGTATGTGATTTTTTTCACATAACTCTTGAAAAAGGACAAACATGTTTGTATAATAAGAATTGTAAAAGATATGTGAAACATTTCACAATATATGTGAATAAATTCACAATATCATATTTTCTATAATCCTAAGGGGGATATCATCTATGAAAATTGCAGTAGTAGGGTGTACACATGCAGGAACGGCAGCAGTAAAAAATATGGCAGAACTTTATCCAGAAGCTAAAATTACAGTTTATGAGCGAAATGATAATGTTTCATTTTTGTCTTGTGGAATTGCGCTCTATGTAGGCGGGGTCGTAAAAGATGCAAATGGCTTATTTTACTCTTCACCGTCTGAATTGCAAGAGATGGGTGTAAATATGAAAATGAAATATGAAGTTACGAATATTGATACAGATGGTAAAAAAATAGCTGTACGAAATTTAGAAACCAACGAAGAATTTGAAGATACATTTGATAAATTAGTGATGACAACTGGATCATGGCCGATCATTCCAAACCTTGAAGGCATCGATTTAAATAATGTTGTGCTTTGTAAAAACTATCAGCATGCTAATCACATTATTGAAAAAGCGAAGCAAGCGAAGAAAATAGCCGTAATTGGTGCGGGCTATATTGGTGCAGAATTAGTAGAAGCATTCGAAGTGTATGGAAAAGAAGTCACGTTTATTGATAGTGCTGATCGCATTTTAAATAAATATCTTGATCCAGAATTTACGAATCTAATGGAAACTGAGTTTGAAAATCGAGGAGTTAAATTAGCATTAAACCAAGCGGTTACTAAATTTGTAGGCAGTGAGGGATCTGTTGAAAAAGTAGTGACAACTAAAGGCGAATACGAAGCGGATCTTGTTATTCTGTGTGTTGGCTTCCGTCCAAATACAGAATTAGTAAAAGGACAAGTAGACATGCTTCCAAACGGCGCAATTGTGGTTGATGAATATATGCAAACAAGCAAAAAAGATATATTTGCTGCCGGAGATAGCTGTGCCATTTACTATAATCCGATTAAGAAACATGCCTATATTCCGCTTGCTACAAATGCAGTTAGAATGGGAACATTAGTAGCTCAAAACCTTGTTAAGTCAACGATTAAGTATATGGGAACACAAGGAACGTCAGGTCTGCATATTTATGATTACAATGTTGCATCTACCGGCATAACTGAAACAGCAGCTTCTCTTTTTGATATGAATGTGAAAAGTATCACAATATCAGAGAATAACCGACCTGAATTCATGCCAACGTACGAAAATATTACGTTGAAAGTAGTATTTGAAGAAGAAACAAGACGAATTGTAGGCGCACAGGTTATTTCTAAAATTGATGCTACTCAAGCAATCAATACATTGTCTGTATGTGTACAGCAGGAAATGACCATCGATGAGCTTGGCTTTATGGACTTTTTCTTTCAACCGCACTTTAATAAGCCTTGGCATTTCTTAAACCAAGCAGGACTTCAAGCGCTTCAAGCATAAAAAAAGCAGGTGACTACCTGCTTTTTTTATGTAGATTTTATTATCTTTTTTATTTTAGCAGGTCTAAAGCGGATCCAGCCTATAATAAGAAGAATAAAAGGATAAAAAGCCCCTACGAAAAAACTATAGGGAATCCACGTTTCGGCTAACCATGTTTTTTGATAGATAATAGTTGGATAAACGATAATAGAAAAAGTTGTAACGATTAACCCCATCGGTAACGTTAGAAATCGAGTTTCGTTAACGTTAAAAATGTGGCAAAGCCCAGCGATAGAAGCATGAAAATAAAGAGAAACTTTAAAGAAAAGAGTAAGAAACCATATAATAGCAATAATTACTTCAATTCCTTGAAGAAAGTTTCCTACATCAATTCTTCTTCCTAATTCATAGCTTGGAAACATGGTGATTTGGGAGTAATAAGGACCAAGTACTAAAATTCCGAGTAAGATTAACGTAACCATCACTAGTCCACCGGCTACATTACCTATATAAAAAGATTGAGTTGCCTTTTTCGTGTCTGGTGTATGGGAAGGGAAAATCATAAGCAGAATCGTATAAGTCAAAGAACTTATGCTTAAAAACGTTAAAACAGCACGAATAAAAGCTTTTGGATGGATTTCGAACACAGGCTGAAGATGCTCTATTTTAATTTGAGGGATCATAGACACAATGAGAAGCCCGAATAATCCGACAAACCAAGGGAATAAAATCTCGGCACTTCGTGCAATAACCTCTATTCCTAGGCGTACTCCTACGATGACCACACCCATAAATGCAATGTGGATGGCTGTAAGCGGGGTGTAGGGAAGAATTTGTGTAGTGAGAAAATTCCCTACATAGTAAAGAACTTGACTGCTGATAAATAAATTGGATAACACAAAAACAGCAGAAACAATCTTTCCAAATAGTTTGCCAAAAATTTTTTCGTTCATTTCCATCAGCGTAAGCGTTGGAAACATTTTTCCTAGTGAGGTAAAAAGCAAAACTAAGCCAATTCCTAATGCAACACCGAAGAGTGCGGCAATCCAGGCATCTTGATGAGCATCAGCTGTAATAGCGGCAGGTACAACAATAATTGTGCTTCCGATGCTATACAAAGTTACTAATTTGCGAAACTGCGCAGCTGAAATATTGATTTCATTAAGCAAAATGAGCACATCCTTTTGCCATATACACTAATTAAGTGATCCAACGGAATAATAAGTGACTTAAAGGTTGAAACATTACTTCTACCCAATCAGAAGGGTTCGGTAGAGGCAGCCGAAAGATTTTTGCAAGAGCGATTATGATACTGATTGTCATGAACACAATAAAAATGTTCCGTTCCTTTTTATGAGAGTGTTGAGGTAATCTTTTTATTTCCATCCATATAATCCCTGCACAAATGATCAAAAAGGAAAGAAACAAGTGCATGCAGTCAACCCCAATACATTTTTTCGTTCAGATAAGCTATTCGTATGATGTCCGCTAAAGAAAGTCATTATACATTTCTGTAAAATATAGAAAGTATTTCAGGAGATAGAAGATATTTTCTAGGGCTCTTATATGATTGAGGGGTTTGTTATGAGGAATATACACTTAGCTTTAACCTATTGAAGCGTTGTATGAATATGTAGAAAAATGCCACACTAAAGAGTGAACAAATGGAAAGGAGCACTATGATGAAAAAATTCCCATACAATAAAGATAAACAACAATCGTTTCAAGCAGCACAGCAGGGGCATAAAGAAGCAGTAGATGCATATGAACAGGCAAATGAAGCTAAAAATGATGCATCGTACGGCCATGAAGCGAAGCAAGCGATAGGTGAAGTGAATGAAGCCTCTCAGCAAATTGAGAATGCGCTTGAAAATGCTTCTGAAACACAGCGTCAGCGTTTAACAGAGTTTCAGCAAGATATAAAAGATATGGAGAACAACCTTAATCAATAAAAGAGCCGCTGTTTTACTTAGAACAGGTTCACAATAGGGTATAAATTGTAAAAGCAGAAGATAATGAACTTCTGCTTTTTTTATTGGTAGTGTGAACGTAGGTTTCGTGTATATAATTGCTTCTGGCTATTGTTTGGGGGAAAGGCGAAGACTTGCACGGAAATCAACAGTGGTGTAACAAATAATCCATCATTCCATTCTTATTTTAAAAGGTATAGAAGTTAAAAAAGTAAGAATCCTAATAAAAACAGAACGATAAGAATGGAAAGGGATTGTGACAGGAACATGCTAATAAATATACTAATAATGATTGTCGTATTGTACTTCATATATGTATTCGTAACTGCAGTGGTACTGTTTTATGTCCCTTTGCACAAGGGAAAAGACTTAAAAGTAATGAATACTGAGAATTTTTACGGAAAGGAAGAATCCACAGACCGGGTTATGCTTTTGGAAAACGGTTATTTTTCAGGGCTTGTTCGGATGCAGATGATTCAAGAAGCGAGGCATACAATTGATATTGCTTACTTTTCCATCGGTAAAGGTCGTTCTTCGGATTTACTTATGGGCGCTTTATTCGAAGCTGCGGATCGAGGTATACGTATTCGAGTGCTATTAGACGGGATCTCTCATGGGTTAAAAGGCAAGAGAAAAAATGTTCTTTATGCTCTAGCTTTCCACAATAATATAGAATTAAAGTACTATGAGCCCTTCACTATTTTTAAACCTTGGACCTGGCATAATCGTCTTCACGATAAAATAATAGTAGTCGATGGCCAATTAGGTATTATTGGAGGACGAAATATTGGAGATAAATACTTGGCCAGTCAACCAGATAAAAATTTTGTCTATGACCGTGATGTGCTGATTTATAACACAAAGCAAGAAAGTCATAGTGTCATTCTCTCAATGGAGAAGTATGTAGAGAAATTATGGACTCATCCGTATACACGCAAAGCTTTTCAAAAGCTCAAGAAGACTAAACAATTTCGTGGTCTTTCAGGAAAAAAATTGTTGATAGATCAATACGAAAAGGCAAAAAAAGCAAACGAACCTTTTGTCCATCCTTATATTGTATGGAGAGAATCAACGATGCCTACAAGAAAGGTTTCTTTTATTACAAATCCTATTCAGAGAATTAATAAAAGCCCTTTTATATGGAAAACATTTATTAAGCTTTCCCAACAAGCTGAAAAATCCATTGTTGTTCAAAGCCCTTATATCGTACCAACAAAAGAGATGGAACGGTATATAGATAAGCGGGTAAAACCCAAAGTACAAAGAATTATTTTAACTAATTCTATTACATCCACTCCAAATGCTATGGCTTTTTCTGCATACTTGGGAGTGAAGAATCACGTCATAAAAGCTGGTTCAAAGCTTTATGAATATCAAAAGCCCTATTCAATTCACGGGAAATCTGTTGTTTATGATCAGCGTTTAAGTGCAGTTGGTTCTTTTAACTTAGATTCCCGCTCTGCATTTTTAAATACTGAATCCATGGTTATGATAGATAGTGAAGAATTTGCAGCCGAGTTAACAGGAGCTATTGAAACTAAAATTTCTCACAGTATGCTTGTGGGAAATGAGGGAGAACCTGTGGATTTTAATACGGATTCTCAAAAAAACGTGCCTCCTGTAAAATCTGCACTTCTACATATTCTTTCGGTCTTTACGCGATTTTGGAGACATTTTGTATAGTACTATGTTACAGTAGAGTCTCTAAAAACAAATAGCGGAGATTAAAGAAGACTGCAGCTGGTGAAGGGAATGTGTAAAAAGCTGTGATATGCCTCACAGTTTTTTTGAAACTGCTAGTACTAGTTATGATTTATCAAAAGACCTATTGACGAAATTCCATATATGTTTTATTATGATATAGCGTCGTTAATAAACGAGGTTCTTTTGAAGAAATCATTTCTAGGGGCATAGTTTAAAGGTAGAACTACGGTCTCCAAAACCGTCAGTGTGGGTTCGATTCCTACTGCCCCTGCCATTTTGGAGTTATCTTTTAGTTCACACGCGGGTGTGGCGGAATTGGCAGACGCGCTAGACTTAGGATCTAGTGTCTTATGACGTGGGGGTTCAAGTCCCTTCACCCGCATCTTTATTTTCATATATGCGCGGAAGTAGTTCAGTGGTAGAACACCACCTTGCCAAGGTGGGGGTCGCGAGTTCGAACCTCGTCTTCCGCTTCTTTTCAAAAGCAGTTTGCATGTGCAAACTGCTTTTTTGTTGTAGAAATAAAGAGTTTTATTATGCTGTTTTTAATCAGAAATATTTTATTAAAGCAGTACTGCTTATACGTGTTGTTTTCGTGAATATACACATAATATTGGGGTTACATTAAAAGCTAATGAACGATACGTGAAGACATCTAATATGGTTTTTAAGATAGGGGAGAGTCCTATGGAATCTAGTTGGTTTTCCATTATACCGTTTTTAATTGTTATTCCAATAGCTATTTTCACCAAACAAGTGCTGCCAGGGTTGTTTTTGGGCTTATTAGTAGGCGCTTATTTGATTGATCATTCGATTATTGGAGGTGTTGAAAAGCTACTTCACTACGTTGTACAAGCTCTTAGAAATAAAAGTAATATAGAAATCGTCGTCTTTTTATACGCGTTTTCAGGGCTTATCGGAATGATTAAGATGGCTGGAGGAGTTAAGGGGTTTGTGGAAACTGCTGCAGAAAGAATTGATACAAGAAAAAAAGCCCTTATTTTAACCTATGTTTCAACCATTGGGACATTCAGTGCTCCGACATTTCGTTTTGTTACGATCGCGCCCATCATGAGAGCGCTGCTGAAAAAAGTGAAAATGACGACAGCAGAGCTAGGGTTTGTTATTGAAACAACTGCTACTCCTGTTATCGTCTTAATTCCTGTGGCAACGGCATTTGTAGGATATATGGTATCAATCATTCAAATGGCGATTGATCATCAAGGCATAAAACAAGACGCTTATTCTTTGTTCATTCAAAGTATTCCTTATAATTTCTTTTCGATTGTAATTATTTTAGTAGGGATTTATTTAAGCTTTTTTCATCATTCAACATCTACGGCTCCTATGAAGCTTGAGGAAGAAGACGAAAAAGATTGGCATGATTGTCATCCTTGCGTATCGAAGGATTTGCCTTCTAAGCCTTGGAATCTCTTAGTGCCTTTACTTGTCGTGATCTCACTCACCTTACTTTTAACATGGTGGAGTGGACATCATAAAAGTCACACCTTTTTTGAAGCATTTATTAAAGCAGACGTACTAGAAGCGATGGTAGTAGCTTTGATTATGACTACGTTAATTACCCTCATTTTTTTCTTATTTCAGCGCTTTACATTACAGAATTTGCTTAATGGTTTTATCACAGGAGGCAATGACTTAATGTCCGTTATTCTGTTGTTATCGGTAGTATGGGGATTATCCGCTGTTACAGAAGACTTGGGTTTTTCGAATTTCGTGACGGCACATTCTAAGTGGATTCCTCAAATGTTTGTCACTCCTTTTATGTTTGTGTTTGGAGCTGCTATTTCTTACTTTATCGGGTCTGCTTGGGGGACGTGGGGGATTTTAATGCCGCTTGGCGTATCGCTTGCAAGTTCTGCAGACCTTTCTTTACCGTTGATTATCGGTGCGGTATTTGCGAGCGGTTCATTTGGAGCGTTTTCTTCACCTTTAAGCGACGATACGAATACCATCGCCAAAATATTAGATTTATCTGTTATTGAATATGCCAAGTATAAATTAAAGCCAGCTTTAATTGCAGCAGGAATAACAGTTGCTTTTTATCTCGTTGTATCTTTCTTGTTTTGAATGAGAGAAATAGCCATCTAGTATCAATTTTTTATTTTTTTCAGCTTAACGTATGCATACAGTCCTAATGATAGGCACACTAGTATGATACAAGTAAGCGGAAATAAGATGGTATTAACAAAATGATCATAAAACCATATATACACGAAAATCACCTCACTAACTGCAAATTTATTGTTATTGTCTCTGCTGCCGCTTCCTATTCTTAAAAAATGCGATAAGCAGAAGCAGTATAGGTACGACAGCAAAAAGTGGCATATGTAAAAGCA
Source organism: Priestia sp. MDV22-iso46 (assembly GCF_058629175.1). Classification (NCBI taxonomy): domain Bacteria; kingdom Bacillati; phylum Bacillota; class Bacilli; order Caryophanales; family Bacillaceae; genus Priestia; species Priestia sp. MDV22-iso46. The sequence continues at coordinate 711,445 of NZ_JBZVWT010000001.1, read as the reverse complement.
ATCTTGCTACGTGCAATCCTTCATAAAGATGCTCTTGAAAATTACTAGCGATCGTAATCGACAAAAACAACACAATGATGCCTAAAGGATATGCCAGACGTGAAGGAGATTTAATTTTAAATAAAGTAGCTGTACTTATTATAGAAGCATAAAACAAGATGCTAACTTTAAAATAAATCCCAATAACCATAGCGAACATAAAAAATACATCTAGACGCTCTAAAAAATCAGCTACTTGGATTGTTTGGACAGTACTCAGAAGAGGGAACTGTGATCTTGTCGTCAAATCAACTCCAAGCACGCTAATGTTAATGATCATCGTAATAATTAGATTAATTCCGCTTAATCCCGTTGCGCATAGCATGGTGACATTTGCTTTTTTAGGGTTGCTTAAATAAGGCAGAAGCATGGTAAATACAATAGCTTCTGTGAAAGGGAAATACAGCGTTTCGGTTAAAGCAACTTTGGCAACAGGAAGTATTCCTTCTTTTAATACCGGCTGTAAGTTCTTAAAATCAATTAATCCTGAGCTAATAATTAAGATGAAGCCTGCAATAGCCAGAAAATACATAAAAATAAACAGAAGCTCTCCTGACCTCGCTATTGCTTCAATTCCTTTTCGGGTTATATAGATAATGACCAGCATCAATAAAGCATTGGCAATAAATAAAGGCGTATCCGGATAAGCAAAAGTAAGAAGCATCTCTCCGAAATCTCTTAGAACTCGCGATGCATCGTATAAAAAATACACAATATATATGAAGGCAAGAAGTGTTCCCAGTACCTTACCTAAAATTTTCTGCATATACTCTGTAGGCAGGAGGTCCGGATAGTAGGAATAGAGTTTATGATAGATTAAGAAGAAAAAAAAGCTGCACAGCATTCCAATTAAAATAGCTAGCCACGCATCTTGTTTCGCTCCCATTGCAAGAGGGACTAATAGAGCGCTTCCCAGTTCAAATAAAACCATGAGAATAAATAATTGAGTGGCGCTAATTTTTGCTTTTTCCATATACCCAGTACCTCCTTGTCTTAGTGTTGTTTTTCTTTTACGCTAGAAAGAAATGATTTATTGCGCAGACCTGTTCGGCGAATATAAGCTTCTACCGTAACGTCTACATCTAATTTTGGAAAGTAAACGTCATCCCATTCTGATTTGAGTTTTTCCCACTGATTGGGGCGCGTGCGTTCCAGCGCTTCTCCAAATCCAAAGATATCAACTTTGTCTGTCTGAGCTTGTTTAATAGCCGTTTGTAATTCTTTTTTTATTTCTTTACCTGCAGCTTTTTCCATTTTTTTGATTACAGCAGGTTGACGTGTATCAACAGGGACCTCCACTTCTCCAAGATCGCCTTCTACACGAGTATGAACGGACGCATAAGGTTTTCCTTTTATCATTTTTACAGATACATCCGTTTTTTGACGAACTGTTTGATAGGCAAGCGCTTCTTTTTTTCCTTTCCAATCTACATTAATATCGGTTCCTTGTATTTTATCAAGGATCCAAACACTGCCTCTGGCTGGACTATTGTACAACCAGTCGATTAACTTTCCATTTTTAAAAACAGCAATGCCAGAAGCACGAAGGGTAGCTTCTGGTGCGCTTTGCTGGAGATTATCTAATTTTTCTGCTTGTTGAGGATTTCCAACTAAACGAAAACCCGATACTAGCGCTTCTCCTCCGGGAGATTCGAGAGATCTCATCACTTCTTGAAAGGAAACCTTTAGGTTTTCTCCCCATTTTCTTTGAGTGAACTCCAGCGTTTTCATAATTTTGTTTGCTGGAATTTTATCGACAGGCGTTAGTGCTTTTACCAAATCAGCAGCACTTGATTGGTTTGCGATTACTAAGGAAGTCGTAATTCGAAACTCAGGATCGCGATCAATAGAATCAATAAGAATGTTAATTCCTTCTTCACGCGCTAGTTTTTCTCCGATCACGACTAAGTTGGTATGGGCATAATAAAGTCTTCGGGAAATTCTAGCTGAAGCGCGTCTGCTTGCTTCAACTAAATTATTACCGGAAGCGGAATAGATCGTAACAGGCGGACTTTGAGTACCGCCGCCCCCTTGTAAGCCAGCTACATTTCCCGGGTTAATAATTTGAAAGGTAAGCTCATACCGCCCGTCTTTCGTTTTATCAATGCCCATTGCTGATACAAATGAAAGGTCCGTTAACTCTTTTTTACTCCAGCAGCTAGTAAGCAATACCATCATTATGGTCATTACCAGTAAAAATAAACTTTTACGTTTCATTTTGATCATCTTCTTCCATTTCCTGATTAATCATGCCTCTTGAAGAAGGAGGCTCAGGCTTTTGATGTTTGCTTTGACGAACTTTGTTATCACTAATTAATTTAGGTCTTCTTCTCATCGTCCACCAAGGTAACCGAAGCAATGTATCTTCATTGCTTACAGGAATAAAGGGTGCTAATGGCGTCATGTAAGGAACACCAAATGAACGTAAGCTGCACAGGTGTCCAACCCCCATTAAAAGAATAAGGATAATGCCATAGAAACCGAATGTAGCCGCTCCTAATATAAATAAAAAACGAATTAAACGCGCTGAAATAGCCATATCGAAAGACGGTGTGGCAAAGCTAGCAATGGCTGTAATCGATACAATAATAACCATAGCTGGTGAGACGATCCCTGCTTGGACCGCTGCTTGCCCAATAACAAGAGCTCCAACGATCGATACAGCAGAGCCGATAGCTTTTGGTAAACGAATCCCTGCTTCACGCAAAATTTCAAAGGTGACTTCCATAAAAAAAGCTTCCACGAACGCGGGAAATGGAACGGATTCTCGCTGTGCCGCAAGAGCTACAATAAGCGTTGTGGGTACCATCTCTTGATGAAATGTCGTAACCGCCACATACGTAGCAGGAGCGATAAGTGAAATCATAAACATAAACACCCGCAAAAGACGAATGGACGTCGCAATATCAAAGCGTGCGTAGTAATCTTCAGCCGATTGGAAAAATTGAATGAACAACGCTGGAGCGATAAGTACAAAAGGAGTGCCATCCACAAAAATAGCAATTCTTCCTTCCAAAAGGTTACCCGCCACCACATCGGGTCTTTCTGTATTATAAATAGTTGGAAAAGGAGTGACCGTTTGATCTTCAATTAGCTGCTCAACATAACCTGATTCCAAAATACTATCAATATCAATGTTTTTTAATCGCTTTCGAATTTCTTTTACAACTTTATCGTTTGCGATGCCATGAATATACATAAGAGTGACATCCGTTTTAGTTACCCGGCCAATCTTCATCGACTCTAGCCATAAGTCGGGTGTTTTAATAATTCGGCGCACCATGGCTAAGTTTGTGCCAATAGACTCAGTAAAGGCACCTTTTGGTCCTCGCACTACCATTTGGGTAGTAGATTCTGCAATGGCACGCTTTTCACCGCCTTGTGTACTCACGCTGAGTACGCGGTTTATGCCGTCGACAATAAGAAGGCTGTCACCTGACATTAAAGAAGAAAGTAAATCATTCCAGTTGTCTGCAAACGATACGTTACCCATTGTTACGATGTCTTCGGAAATTAACTCTAATGCATTTTGATCGTTTAGGTCGTTTTTTTGATTATCTTTCATAAGAGACTGCAGTAAGTAATCTTGAATAGCCTGATTATCTACAATCCCTTCTATGTAGACGATAGCAGCAGCCAAGCTGTTATTGACGCCTATTTTAAAATGACGAATCACAATATCTGAGCTGTTTCCAGTTTTCTCTTTAATGAGGGTAAGGTTTTCAGACAGCAGATTCTTAAGAGAAGACACTGTTTGTTCGTTGTTTGTTTGATCTGCCTGAGGTTGAAGTTTATTTTTAGATTTTTGATTTTTAAAGAACGAAGGCATAAATGAAAGCACCCTTACTATAGTTTTTATTAATTTGACCAAAAACCGTATAATTATGTAATTTTTAACAAAATATCTTTTGCATGACGGTAAATAAAAATGACGACCCTATGAGGTAAGTAATGATTAGGTGAGGAGAGAAAATGATGAAAATTATTGGAGTTAGCCTGCTGCTATTTGGATCTGTGATCGCTCTTTCTGTAGGAATTGATCTTTTTCAAGGAACAAACGTACTGCAGGCACTATACAATGCTTTAAGCCCGTTTCGTGTAATGGAAGTGGCCGAATTATTTGTCCTTTTTTCTCTTTTGTTTTTCTTTTTCGCAGAGTCACTTTATCTTGTTTTAAAGAAGCGTCAACAAAAGCAATAGTAACTTGGTGCAAAGAGGTTTTTATATCTTCACTATCGAAACAAGCGTATAGAGAGATAGCTTTGAGATAGGGGAGAACCACATGAACATTGAGACTAAAAGATTACTAATACGCAAATTTAAATATGAAGATTGGCAAGATGTCTACGCATATACATCTGATGCTAATGTCATGAAGTATATACCAGAAGGTGTTTTTAGTAAGACTGATGCGAAGAAATTTTTAAATGAAAATATGAAAGAAAATGTTAAAAATTTTCCAGTTGTATTAAAAAACAAAAAAATTCTAATTGGTCATATCGTCTTTTTTAACTATTTTGGCAACCATACTTATGAAATTGGCTGGGTATTTAATTCTCTCTATCATCAGAAAGGATATGCTTCAGAAGCGGCAAAAGCAATAGTGGACTATGGCTTTAACACAATGAAACTGCATCGGATTATTGCTACTTGTCAACCTGAGAATACGTCTTCTTATCGTGTTATGGAGAAGATCGGGATGAGAAGAGAAGGGTATTTTAAAAAATGTATTCCAACTGAAAAAGGATGGTGGGATGAATATTATTACGCGATTTTAAAGGAAGAGTGGAAATGAGCTTTACTTTTACGGAATTGCATTTTCCGAGTTATAAAGACGAAAACAAGCCCAATTTTAAAAAAATGAGCAGAACAGCAAACCAAAACGTCTAGGCAGACATACAATAACCTATCCATGAGAAACACCCCATGTTTGAACCTTCTTTGTTTTAGCAACAGAAAATTACGTTGAAAGGGAGTGCTTGTATGTCTAATGCTGGATGTGGATTTGGTTCTGGTTTCGCTTTATTAGTTGTATTATTTATTCTATTAGTAATTATCGGATGTAGTTGTTATAGCGGTGGTTACGGTGGCGGCTACGGCTGCTAATTATATCACTGAATAGCCTAAAGGATACCCTTTAGGCTTTTTTATGTTCATTATAAAAAGCTGGAAGAGATGATTAATCGGCAGGCTCAGTATCAACATGTGATTCAATTTTTTTCTCTTTCTGCAATTGATTAATAGAAGCCCAAGGCACGCGGCGAGGCTTGTATTCAATCGCATCGGTAGAATAAACGGCTACGCTTACGACTCCGCCGTGCACCTGCGCTCGAATCAACAAAGGATCACTATACGTATTTTTAAAATGAAAGTCAGGTCCATACCAGCTCACGGTAGCATCTCGCCCAGGAGGTACGTAGGAAACACTGCGGCTATGTGAGTAACGCTGCGTAATTGTTACGCCAGCGTTATCGACGGCGTTAAATAAGGTAGAAGAAACTTGGCAAATTCCTCCTCCAACTCCTTCAGAATACTCTCCTTTTACAATGATTGGCGCACGCATATACCCTTTGGCTGCCGTTCTTTTTCCGACGGTTTGATTAAACGAGAAAACTTCCCCAGGAAATATGACGCTGCTGTCTAGTGATTCAGCCGCAAGGGAAATATTGTGAGAACGATTTTTATTATGAGGGTTAAATAACGTATGATAATGACCGATTTGCTTAATTCGAATCGTTGCAAGCAGCTCCTTATCCACGCGAGGCGGAACAGGAAGCGTCGGGATTTCTAATGTTGACGTACCGCCGTTAAAAAAATAAGTATAAAATTTCTTCGCAAAATCTTTATGATATAGTTTGACACCCGCTTGCTCAGGAACAATTTGTCCGCTTTTATCAATGCGGGCATTTATGGGCTCTCTATATGTTTTTTTATCCAATTCTTTTAGAAGAAGATTGTATCGATCAAGATCAACCATAGGTACAGGAAGAAGAGGCACGGCCACTTTGTCCCGTTCAATCCGTTCAATTGGGTTACCGTCATGAGTAATAGATAGGTGGTCTTGTGTAGAAAGAGGTTGAATGAGCATTAAAAGTCCAACCATCCAAGTGAAATTCATATCATATACCTCGCTTTCACCTGTTAGTATGAATAAAATGAACCGTTTAATGTATAAGATTCACAAGCTCTTTTTTGTATTATTTTCCATGAGCTTAGCGTGTAAAAATTTCTATTTATAATTGTATGTGTACTTTCGCATATTACATAGAGAAACTACAAGGTAATGAGGGTAGACAATGACAAAATTAATGATTTTAGTCTTTATGCTTATTAGTTTTTTTGTGCATCCCCAAAAGATGAAAGCAGAAGAAAACCTTACGTACTTTCCCGTAAGTGACACAGGAAAAGTATTAAAGTGGAAACGTGTAGAAAGCTTACTGCCAAAGGGGAAAAAATTTAAAGTGATCGATGTAGAAACTGGTTTTTACTTTTATGTGCAGCGAAGAGCAGGCTCACACCATGCAGATGTTCAGCCGCTTACACGCCAAGATACGAAAATAATGAAGCACTTATATAATGGGAAATGGAGCTGGAACCGAAGAGCTGTTCTCATTCCGTTTAAAGGTCAAATGCTTGCAGCTTCCATGAACGGAATGCCTCACGGAGCCGGTGCGCTTGACAATGGGTTCCCCGGTCATTTTTGCATTCATTTTGCAGGAAGTACGACTCACAAGTCTCAAAATGTGGATCCAGGTCATCAGTTAATGGTATTAAAAGCAGGAGGAAAGCTTGATGAATATGCATTAAAAGCTGAGCCGGCAGAAGTCGTAAATATGTTTTTAACAGGATTAAAGCAAGATGACGATGCCTTAATGCAGCCGGTTTTGCGCGTGAAGCAAGAGCATAAGCTATGGACAAAACTGCATAGTATCTCCACTATTTATTATAAAACGGACTTATTTCATGCAAAAAAGTATAGAACAAAAGAGAAAATCGCCGTAGATTGCCTTATTTATTACGAAGATAAAGGGGCTCAAAAGACCACGATGGTTTTTACTTTAAAAAGAAACCCGTTAACAAACGGGTGGGAAATTTCTTCACTTACATTGTAAGTACTGATTAATGCTTAAAAACACATCTGACAGAAAACAGATGTGTTTTTAAGCATTTGTTTAGTTCTTTAGTCCTTCGCAATGTTATAGTGTAAAAACGTGCTTACATACGATAGAAAAGAATAAAAAAGGGTATAAGTAATAATATTACTCTTTCTACAAAGAACTCTACAGCACGAAAGGAGAGGGTGTTTATTTTTTCATATTGGTTTAGCCGCTTAGTTGCTGCAGACCCTGGACGAAAAAGGCTCAAAACAGCTTCTAAAGCTACGATCAGCGTCATTACAGCGGTCGTTATTATGCTGATCGTATTAAAAGCAGCGGGAAGCTCACAAATTACCGCTGCTATTTTAGCAGGTGTAATCGGCCTGATGGGTATATTGGTCGTGAATGATGAAACAACAAACGCAAAAAAAGTGACAACAGGCTTAGTAGCACTTTCCAGCGCCGTTTCTCTCGGAATTGGCTCGTTTTTATCACGATATGGACAAGCAGAAAATATTTTTCTTGTTCTGTTGGTGTTTTTGTCTTTTTATTTACAGAAATTTGGTATTCGCTATTTTTCCCTGTCGATGGTAGCATTTATGTCGTTTTATTTTGCTTCTATTTTACACGTCACATTTTCTCAGCTGCCGTGGCTGTTAGCTGGCGTTGTAGTAGGAGCCTGCTGTGCATTTATCTATAATTTTGTTATCTTTAAAGACCGGCCTGCCAACGTGCTGAGGTCTTCAATGAAATCATTTCATATTCAAGTGAATTTGGTGCTTGATTTAATTATTGAGTTAATTCAAAAGAAACAAATTGAACCGGCTCAAATCAAACAATATAACCGCAATATTAAAAAACTAGCAGAGTATGCCCGTGTAGCATCAGAAGAGCTTGGGAATACAGATCCCCACGACATATGGCCTGGCGTAACAGCTGAACAGATGCGCCTTTATGTATTTGATACAGTTATGCTGCTTCAGACATATTCCCCGGCGATTCGAAAGCTCAGTGAATTAAAAGCATTTAATCATTTTGACATTCAGCAGCTGCTGTTAAAGCTAGTGGAATCGATTCGCGAAGCAGAAGTATTAAATGAAAATCCTACTCATTCCTTAACGGATGCAGCTCAGCATCTGCAAGAGCTGCGCCAAAAATTAAGTGAACTCGAACCTCAAGATAAAAGGTATAAAGACTGGCTTTACTTAATCCGCCGTATCGAAACGATATCAAATCACGTGATTGATGAAGCCTATGAGCTGCAGCAAGCAATTGTGAAACAAGAAAAACAGCCTCAAAAAGAAGCGGAAGAAAAAGAAGGCGAAGAGGACAATGATGAAGAAAAAGGATTAAAACCATCTACGAAAAAGTCTATTCAAGCGGTCATCACCGCTGTTGCCACGTTAATATTTGGCTCTTTTTTATCTCCATCGCATCAATATTGGGCGCTGTTAGCAGGCTATCTAGTGCTTCTTGGTACAGAAACGATAGGAAGTACGTTTGTAAAAGCCGTGCAGCGAAGCGTAGGAACGCTTTTAGGAGCAGCTGTTGGCTTTGTTGTCGCAAGCTTTGTCTCACCCGGGATACTTGAAATAACGCTGCTTTTTATCTGTGTGTTTATGGCTTTTTATTTCTTTCCTATTACGTATTCGTTTATGAGCTTTTGGATTACGATGATGCTCGCCTTTATGTATGACATGCTTCTTGGGGGGATTTCAGAGAGTTTATTACTAGCTCGCGTATTAGATACAGTTGTAGGAGTTGGAATTGGTTTAGCCGTATCTGCTCTTGTGTTTCCTAAAAGAACAAGAGATAAAATAACCGACACCTCAGTAGAATACGTAGCGGCTTTAAAAGAATTTGTTCACACTTATTTGCATCGTTTTACGAAGCAGTATGCGTTGGCCAATTTAGCTGATAAAGGAATGGAATTAGAAAAAAAGCTAAAACAGCTTCATGTCGATTCAGATCCTATTATCAAAGGTTTCGTTGGCCGTTCACGTCTTCAGCAATTTTTGACCGTCTTTACCGCCATTAATTATTACGCCAAGCATTTGGTAGCTTCTTCTACTAGAAACGAGGCTTTTTATAAGGAAGCAGAATTTCATGGCGTAGTAAAGGAAGTGGAAGAGAAAGTAGCAAGCAACTTCACTCAGCTTGAAAAAGCGTTACGAGGAGAAAGAGGAACGTATGTATACACGCTTGAAGATGTAAGACAAAAGATTGAACAATCTTTAGATTATTTTGATACGTCCGTTCAATCAAGAAATTTACAGCATCTTCAGCTGCTGCATAACATTTATTACGTATGGAAAATCAATCAATCGGTTGTTCACTTAGCCAAAGAGCTAGGGGCAGAAGAAATAAGTAGTGAAGACTAAAAACCAGCGAATATTTCGCTGATTTTTAGTCTGATGAATAAGGAGACGTATCTTTTCTAATCGTTCTCCACGTTGTTTTAAGACCGGCATAGCTGCCAATTGCAGCGTATCCATAAAAATATCCCATAAACAAGCCGGCAATAATATGATGAGGATGACTGATAAATACTGAAAAAAGCACGCCAACAGCTAAAGCAATAGTCGGAACATATTGCTTTTTAGGATGGAAAAGCCATTTGATCAGCTGCGTCACGATTAATACGATAGGAACGCCAATGACTGCGTCCCAAAAATTTGTATGAATTGTAGGGAAATCCATATTCAAGCACCTCGTTAAATGTGTTAGATGTAAGGTTATCTATGCTGCTTACCTTAAAACACTTCAGTTAGTTATGAGGTGCTCCAGGTGAATAATAATAAGGTGGAATTTTAAGCCAGCCTTTTTGCTGCATCAGACTTTTCACTTTTGATCCTAATATGACCTTTTCAGTGTGGAATTTTAGCCACATCAATCCAATATCGGTTCTAATAGACTGTCCCATATTTGTGCTGCACATGACGATATTAGAGGCAACTTTTACAGATATTAAGTTAGCGATTTCAGAATCCGTTGCTTTTGCTCCTAATGGAATGCTGTTAGGGTCGGATTTGGGCTTGGTAGCCGGTATTTCAGGAAGCAGGATTCCTTCTTTAACCATTAATTTCTTTAGGGTATCAATCTGAGATTCAGCCAGGTTTTTTGAGTCTTGAATAAGCTTAAGCAGTTCACTGTTGGTTGTTGTATTAAGACAGGTTTCTAAGGCAGGTACTTCTTCCGCTAAAGCAGTGAAATATAACCAGCATCCCATAGCCTCACCAATATGTGGGGGAGGGGGCGAATCATCTGTAGAAGAGTTCTTTATATAATCAAGTAGTGTCTCAATGACGTTAATCATAACTTTTCACCCTTTATATAGTTTATCCATCTCCATTATTACCTTCAGCAGAAAAGGATAAACACAGCTAAGAAATGTTACATATAAAATTGATTATGATGAGTGGAAGAAAAAGCATCTCACGCAGCCATTTATAATGATGACAGTACATTTACTGTCACCACATCTAAAGGTATAAAAATTGCGGCAATGCGTACTAAATATGTTAGGGCTAGAACATGAAGTAAATAGAAAAAAATCTCCTTGCTCATTAAGGAGATTTTTTTATCAGATGTGTTATATCGTTTTTCTCCGATGCTCTCTCCATAAAGAAGTTAATTCCTCTGACCAATATTTATAATCAAATACCGTTATATTTTTGCTAGGCATAAAAACATTCAACAGCCAATTAACCCTTAATTTGTCTCTGACGCCTATCGTTTTATCGTTTTTACAGCAGCCTTCATCACAGGGTTTATCGTGTATCTTGTAAGGAATATTTTTAACGACTAATCCATTTTTCACACGTTTTGTGTACTCAATTCCTATAATCAATATATCACTCCTCACAGTAGCTCTTATCTTCATAATCATATGTATGAATGACTTCTTTAATGAAAGGGTAAAAGGGAGGAAGACAAAAATAAAAAAGCCCTGCTGTAGGGCTTTTAGATTAAGCAACTTTTGATGCAACGACGATGACTTTACCGTGATCTAATTCTTCTTCATAGCGTTCAGCTTCCGGCTGTGATAATCCTAATGAACGCATCTTGGCACGAAGCTCGTCTCCTCGAGAACGAAATACATTCGCAATCGCATCAAAAACACCTTGTTCAGAAAGACCGATGTTGTTTGTATTTGTTGCAGCTGTTAAATCCTCGGAGCGATCTTGATGGTGTGCAAGTAAATAAACTTCGTCTTTTGTAAATCCTTCACGCAAAAATTGTTCAATTGTATCTTTTGCCTGTACGCCATTTTCAACTACTTTTACATTTACCATTTCAAAAAACCTCCTTGTATGATAGACAACTTTCTTGAATACGTTGAGTAATGAAGAGAAGCTTAAGTAACTTATCTCCTTGTTTTGTGTATACACGTTATTGGAAGAGATAAAACCTATTTCATGAAATTGAGTTAAAAAGCCTAATATAGAAGAACAAGGAAAAACGCTTTTATTTTTAAGGAGAATCTGGTGAAGGGTAAGCGGGAAGAAGCTTTAGTTAGCCTTTTTCCTGCATCGTTTTTTTTTGACCTTTTAAGGTACAGTACAAACTGCAAAAAGCCTGGATCTTAAACAGCTAAGATCCAGGCTTTTTGCATACATGAGAAATTTAAGATGAAAGACGTTCTTTTTGTTTTTCATAAACAGAAGTAGACTCGTTCCATGTATATCGACCATCTTGTAATTGAATGGTTGCGCTGAATGGACAGTCTATTGACGTTTCTGCGTCATCTAAACTACTTTCAAGTAAACTTTTTTTAAATCGAAGCAAATCTTCTTTTGAAGCAACTCGAAAAACCATTTCTAACGTAAGATCATCGTCCATTGCATTGTGTAATTGACTAATACTTTTGCGGAATTCTTTATTATATTGGAGCATAATTTTAATATCTGCTACGCAAGCAACACCAAACACATCTTTCACAACAGACTCAACCGTTAACTGAGTTGTGGAAGCATATGTTGAAATATTACGCTGTGGATTTTCTAAATAATAAATCGTTTCTACAGGATGTCTCGTGATAAGCACCTCTTTCCTATTCTTAAGTATACAGGAAAAAAGAATGGAATGGGGAAAGATTTTTAGGAAAGGAGTCCTGACATACATAAAAAGACTGTTTGTAAACTGTTTGTAATAGGAAAGAGAGTTATAAATTGAGGGCTTTTCGCTTATCATTTTTGCTATAACCTTAAATCAACGAATTCTGTGCAACTTCTTTTAAGATTTGGTAAAATAAAACCCTACGTTTTAATTCCTTCCGATAGATCCCTCAACTACTATTTCTACTTATTTTAAAGGAGGACGCTATTTTGCAGTTTGAACAAGCTTTAACACATTTACAGTCCTATTTTGGCTATGATTCGTTTCGAAAAGGACAGGAAGAGTCGATTCGTTATGTTTTAGAAGGGCACAATACCGCTTGTATTATGCCAACAGGAGGAGGAAAATCACTTTGTTATCAAATTCCTTCATTATTATTAGAAGGTACAACACTGGTGATTTCTCCGTTGATTTCCTTGATGAAAGACCAAGTGGACACGCTGAATGCAGCTGGTATTCCGGCCACGTATATTAACAGCTCGCTGACTCACACGGAGGTACAGCAGCGCTTAGAAGAAGTCGCACTTGGCGAATATAAGTTGCTTTATGTAGCGCCGGAACGACTGGAGTCTCCGCAGTTTTTAGAGCAGCTTCAAATGCTTCCTATCCCGCTTGTAGCGGTAGATGAAGCGCACTGTATTTCACAGTGGGGTCATGATTTTAGACCGAGTTACTTACGCATCAACGAACTGATCAGCAAGCTGTCTAACGCTCCGATTGTGATGGGGCTGACGGCTACGGCGACGCCTCAAGTGCGTGAAGATATTTGTCGAGCTCTTCATATTAATGAAGAGTACACGGTGATGACGGGATTTGAACGTGAAAATTTATCGTTCGCTGTGGTAAAAGGCCAGGATCGAATCAGCTATATCGAGCAGTATATCCGTAAAAATGACCAAGAAGCAGGAATCATTTATGCCGCTACGCGTAAAGATGTTGAAGAGCTTCATGCTAGATTACAAAAGTCAGGAGTTAATGTATCAAAATACCATGCTGGTATGAATGGGAACAGCCGTGACGAAGAGCAGAACCGCTTTCTGCAAGATGATGTGCAGGTGATGGTGGCTACCTCTGCCTTCGGAATGGGGATTGACAAATCAAATATTCGCTTTGTTCTTCACTATCAGCTTCCGAAAAATATGGAAAGCTATTATCAAGAAGCAGGACGTGCTGGTCGTGACGGACTTCCAAGTGAGTGTATCGTCCTTTATTCTCCTCAAGATATTCGCGTGCAGCGCTTTTTGATTGAACAGTCAACGTCAAATCCTAAAAAGCAGATTCAAGATCTTGAAAAGCTGCAAAATATGGTGAACTACTGTCATACAGAAGGCTGCTTGCAAGCGTATATTCTTCATTATTTTGGAGAAAGTGAAGCGCATGAGTGCGGCCGCTGCAGCAACTGTACGGATGATCGTGTGGAAATAGACGTAACAGTCGATACGCAAAAAGTATTATCTTGTATGATTCGTATGGGCGAACGTTTCGGTAAAATGATGATTGCTCAAGTATTAACGGGTTCACGAAATAAAAAAGTAGTTGATTTTGGTTTTGACAAGCTGAAAACGTACGGCGTCATGAGCGACCGGTCGGCTAAAGAAGTGAGCGATTTTATTGAGTATTTGATTTCAGAGCAGTTTATTTTAGTAGGACAAGGATCATTTCCTACTTTATCAGTAGCAGCGAAAGGAAAAGGTGTGCTTCTCGGCACGGAAAAAGTGATGAGAAAAGAACAAATGGAAGTGAAGCAAATTGTCCAAGACGACGAGCTGTTTGCTCATTTGCGTTCCGTTCGAAAGCAGCTGGCAGACGAAGCGGGCGTGCCTCCTTTTGTTATTTTCTCAGACGATACTCTTCATGATATGTGCGCAAAACTTCCGGTAACTCTTGAACAGTTCGCCACTGTAAAAGGAGTCGGAGAACAAAAACAAGAGCGATACGGAGAACGATTCACGACTGAAATCAAACAGTTTTGTGAGAAACATCCAGATCGAAAGCGAGAAGTATCTTCCTCTGCTCCGAAAAAAGCAAGAGCTTCATCAAAAGAAGGCTCTCACTTAATGACGTATGAGCTATTTCAGCAAGGGAAATCGTTAGATGAAATTGCTGCAGAACGTGAATTGAGCCGCATTACCATTGAAAATCATTTGTTTAAATGCGCAGAAGAAGAAAAAGAAATTGACTGGTCACCTTTTCTTTCAGAGGAGGACGAACAGCTTATTTTAGAAGCTGCTTTCTCAGTAGGCGATGAAAAGTTAAAACCAATCAAAGAAGAATTACCTGAAAACATTACCTATTTTATGATTAAAGTAGCGCTGTTTAAACAAAAAATGAAGCAGCTGTCTTAAACAAAAAGCTCCTATTTAAGGAGCTTTTTTATGTTGAATAAGGGAGTTTACTGATAAAATAGAAGATATAAATATTTGAAAAATCAGATTAAATAAAAAGGAGTACTGCACTGAGATGATTGAACGAGAGCTTGAAGCTATTTTGCATGCTTCTAACGACAATATCGTTATCACTGATGAAAAAGGGTGTATTTTACGGGCGAGTCAAAACTGCCGTGATATATACGGGTATGACGTGCCAGAGTTGGTCGGACAAACAGTATACGAATTGCAAGACCGCGGGATATTTTCACCTTCCGTTACGATTGAAGTGTTAAAGAAAAAGAAAGAAGTACAGCTGATGCAAAAAACAGAAACGGGTAAAGTTGTAATGGCAACCGGTATTCCCGTGTATGATGAATATCAGTGTATGAAAAGAGTAATTAGCTTTTCACATGATTTAACAGAGCTTCAGCGCTTAAAAGAAGATTATCAGCAGCTCGAAGTGAAAATGAAAACATATCAGCTAGAAATGGAAGAGCTTCGGGAACAGCAGTCAAATGAAATGGTCATACGAAGTCAAGCGATGAAAAAGGTATGGTCCATTATTAGTCGCGTGGCAGACAGCGATGCAACGGTTGTGTTGCTAGGTGAATCGGGTGTTGGTAAAACGGCTTTTGCGCGTGCTTTACATTATGGAAGTGAACGAAAAGAAGAGCCGTTTATTGAAATCAACTGCGGAGCCATTCCAGCTAGTTTGTTTGAATCTGAAATGTTTGGATACGAAGCAGGATCTTTTACAGGTGCAAGTACAAAAGGGAAAATAGGAAAGGTTGAATTAGCTCATAACGGCACGCTTTTTTTAGATGAAATAGGAGAGCTGCCTCTTGATATGCAAGTGAAGCTGTTAAAAGTGCTGCAAGAAAAAACAGTCACCAAAATTGGAAGTGAACGAGCCAAATACGTAAACTTCAGGCTGATTGTAGCAACAAATCAGCCGCTTGAGGAAATGGTCAAAAAAGGAACATTTCGCGAAGATTTATTTTATCGGTTACACGTTATTCCGATTACTATTCCTCCGCTTCGCGAGCGAAAAGAAGACATCGCGGCACTGCTTTATCATGTGTTACATAAACAAAATGAAAAATATAAAATGAAGAAATTTTTTCATGCAGAAGCATTAGATATATTGGTTGAACATCCGTGGCCCGGAAATGTGCGCGAGCTAGAAAATACAATTGAACGCCTTGTATTAACAACGGATGAAAACAGCATCTCGCCTAAAGACCTGCCGTTTTATACAGAAAAGATCAAAAGTGATAAAGAAGAATGGGAGACTCTTGATACGTTAACCTCTCAGGGAATGACCCTTCAGCAAGCGCTTGCAGAAGTGGAGAAAAACTGGCTGATTCGTGCTTATCGACAGTGTCAAACAACGTATGAAATGGCAAATGCATTAGGAATTAGTCAGCCTACGGTTGTAAGACGTTTACGAAAGTACAATATTAAATAAAGAAAATTTAATTCAAAATGAATTAACTGATTCCGTACTGAATCAGTTTTTTTGTTTTGATTCTATTATGAATTAAAAATCGTCCATAATTGCACGAAATAAGACGATAAAAATTGGCATGCATTTTGCATTAATAAAAAGTATCTAAATAAAAAGCGTCAGTATCTAACATGTTGACACGGCGCTAATGAATGAAACCCATTAGGAGGAATAAATCATGCCAAAATATCAGCCGAAAAATTCATTTGAATCTCCGCGTTTTTGCGGACCTCGAACATTTATGAGACTTCCGTATGTAGAACAAGTAAATTCGGAAATGGATTTTATTGTCACGGGTATTCCGTTTGATTCAGGTCAATCTTTTCGAACAGGAGCACGTTTTGGACCGGAAGCTATTCGAGATTTCTCCATTTTGCTTCGCCCGTATAACCCGGAACAAAAGATTAATATTTTTGATTACATTTCAGGCGTTGACTACGGCGATTTGTCAGTTGTTCCGGGATATATTTTAGAAACATATAAAAAAATTGAAGAAGGGTTAACGCCGGTTGTGAATGAAGGAATTATTCCTATTTCACTAGGCGGTGATCATTCGATGACGCTCGGCGAACTTCGTGCCATCGCGAAAAAGCACGGGCCGGTAGCGCTTTTACAGTTTGATGCTCATTCTGATACGTGGGATAGTTATTTTGAACAAAAATACAATCACGGTACGGTATTTAGACGAGCAATTGAAGAAGGGTTAATAGACGTATCGCGATCGATTCAAATCGGTATGCGAGGCGGTCTGTACGGAATTGAAGATTTAGAAGATGCAAAGAACTTAGGTCTAGCTCTGTATACGACAAATGAATATAAAAAACTGGGCGTTGAAAGAATGCTAGATATTATTCATGAGCGTGTAGGAGAAGGACCCGTATTTTTATCGTTTGACATTGACTTTTTAGATCCAGTTTACGCGCCGGGAACAGGAACGCCTGAAGTATCGGGTGCAAGTATTGACGATGCGCTTCAATTCGTTCGTGGGTTAACAAATATTGATTTTGTCGGGTTTGATTTAGTAGAAGTACTGCCAGCTTATGACCATGGACAAATTACAGCAGCAGCGGCCGCTAATATTGTTTATGAATTTATCACGCTTATCGCGTTAAGAAAAAAAGCAAAAGAAGAAGAAGCGCTGTTAATGAAAGCGCGCGACTGAATATAAAGAAGATGGTAAAAGTGGGAAGGTACTATTATCTTCCCACTTTTATATAAGAGTTCTCTATAGGGAGTGTTGGACTATGAACGGGCAAGTAAATGTAACAGTAGATAAAAAGCGAGCAAAACCATGTAAAAGAGAAATATTCAATCCAGCGACCAATAAGATCATAGCGGAAGTGTTTGATTCCTCGCTTCAACAAGTAGAGGAAGCGGTAGGTAAAGCGAAACAGGCTTTTGAACAGAGTGAATGGAAGAAAAATAAGTCACTGCGTGTAGAGGTGCTTACGAAACTAGCAAATTTATTAGAAAATGAAGCGAGTATATTCGCTGAAACAGAAACATTAAATACAGGCAAACCGATAAAAGAAGCGCAGTTAGATATTGAAGATACGATTAATTGTTTAAGATATTACGCAAATTTAATAGAAGAAAATCAGCCGTGGACAAAAGACATGTTCGACGATACAAACAGTAAAATCATTCAAGAACCTATTGGCGTATGCGCGCTAATCGTTCCTTGGAATTTCCCTTTGCTGCTTGGCATGTGGAAGCTGGCTCCTGCATTAGCAGCTGGAAACACGGTGGTGTTTAAGCCGTCAGAATTAACGCCACTTTCTTTTTTAAAGTTAGCTTCATTATGTGAAAAAGCTGGTATACCAGAAGGCGTGTTTAATTTACTTACAGGAGACGGTGAAGTGGGAAGTGCACTGGTTGAACACAAAGACGTAGCCAAAGTCTCTTTTACAGGAGGATCAGAAACAGGCAAACGTATTTATCAGCAGTGCGCAAAAGAGATGAAAAGAGTTTCGCTTGAACTGGGAGGGAAATCTCCGCTTCTTATTTTTGAAGACAGTGAAATTGATATTGCAGTAGACTGGACAATGTTTGGCTCATTTTTTAACCAAGGACAAGTGTGTGTAGCTTCATCTCGTATACTCGTACATGAATCTATTTATAAGCCGTTTCTTTCTGCTCTTATGGAGGCTGTTGCTGCTATAAAAATTGGTAACCCCTTAAGAGAAGAAACGGAGATGGGTCCGGTTATTAGCACGGAGCATCTGAACAAAATACAGGATTTTATCAAGTTAGGTCAAGAAGAAGGCGCGAATTTATTAACAGGAGGAACGTTAATTGACTGCGAAGGTGGAAACTATATAAAGCCGGCTGTGCTCGTCGATGTGGAGCAGCATATGAAAGTCGTACAAGAAGAAATATTCGGTCCCGTCATTACCGTTCAATCTTTTTCAAGTGAAGAAGAAGCCATAGTACTTGCCAACGGCACGAGATTTGGTTTAGCTGCAGGAATTTTAACGAATGATTTAATGAAAGCAGAGCGAGTTGCTGAACATCTTCAAGCGGGAACGATTTGGATCAACGGCTACCATACGCCTCATATTGAAACGGCGTGGGGCGGTTTTAAAGAAAGCGGCATTGGGCGGGAGTTAGGTCCATCAGGATTAGCTGCTTTTACTGAAACAAAACATGTGAATACAAATTCCAAGCTAGCTCGAGCCAATTGGTATCAATAAAAGTGAAAGGTGGAAAAGGAATGACAACAAAAAGTGGTCTCGCCCATGATGATGTGCAGCCGATTGCAACGAATAAAAGAAGTATGGGCTTCTTCTCTACATTTTCCATGTGGATAGGAGCCAATGTGGTAGTAACGACCGTTTTTACCGGAATGCTGTTTGTACCCGATATGACCTTTTTAAAGGCATTATTTATTATTGTGCTTGGCTCTTTAGTTGGTGCCATACCGCTCGTGTTGATGGGGAATATCGGAACTCGAACCGGTCTTCCAACCATGGTTTTGATGAGACCAGCTTTTGGGCAAAGAGGAGCTATGCTTCCTGCTGCTGTTAATCTTATTACATTAATCGGCTGGGCCTGGATTCAAGCCTACATGGCAGGGCTAAGTTTAAATCATGCCGTTACCTTTTTGACAGGTTACAGCAATATCAATCTATTTACAATTCTTACTCAAGTGTTGGTAGTAGCTATTTCTATATACGGACATAAAGGCATTGAAGCAACGGAAAAATTAGTAGCTACGCTTATGGTCATTTTAGCAACCGTTGTGTTTAGCTATTTGTTTATCGAATTTGATGCAGCAAAATTAATTCAAATGAAAGCAAGCGAAAATCCTGGTATTACAGGAATGTTAGCTTTTGATATTGTAGTAGCTACAGCTTTTACGTGGATTCCCATTGTTTGCGATTATAACCGAAACTGTAAATCTGAAAAAACGGGCATTGCGGGAACTTATTTAGGGTATAACGTCGCAACTCTAATTGCGATGGGGTTAGGGGCAACGGTTTCTGGCTTTTCAATTCTCGGAAATATGACGCAAACGTATGACCCGGTAAATTTAATTGGTGCATATAGCCCGCTGTTAGGGTTAGTAGCTGCCATCGTAATTTTTTTATCGGTGCTGTCAACCAACGTAATGGTATTGTATAGCGCGACAATGTCTTATTTATCTATTTTTCCAAAGCAGAGGTTCTGGATACCGGCACTAACCATGGGAGTTGTCACAGTTCTAGGTTCTTTATTAAAAGAGTGGTTAATGACAAATTTTCAAAGCTTTTTGCTTATGATCGGCGTATTATTTATTCCTATTATTGCGATTGTTCTTGTTGATTATTATATCATTTGCCGAAAACACTATGACGTTTCAGCTATTTTAGAAAAAGAAAATAAACTATACTGGTATATAAAAGGCTTTAATCTTCGTGTGTATGTATCTTACATAGTGGGGGCTGTATTTGCCTACTATTTTACGTACGTTCACCCGCTAGCCACAGGCGCAACAATCTTAGCTTTTTTATTTACAGGTGTTTTGCATGTATTGTTAACCAAACTTTCGCAGCTCTCAATCCCTTACTCAAAGGGAATCGACAGAAATGCTTAATATAATTTTAAATAGACTGAATTATCAAAAATAATCAAAAAGCTCCTATTTAAAGGAGCTTTTTGTGTTAAAAATAGCTAAGAAATAAGCAAAAGCAGGAAGAAGAGAGGTTCTTGATCTAGCTAAAAATAAAGTAATAACATGTATTTGATTCTGTCAGGGGTCTTTCCTATAATAAATGTAGGAAAACTTTCCAAAGGAGAATTTTATGCTCGAATTAGAGACTATTCAAAGCAGTGCCATTGAAAAAACTAAACATACATTACTACAGGATATAAAAAACGTAATAGGTGAACAAGACGAATGTCCGGATTTTGAGACTTATTTAACAGACAGGCACTCTTTTATTAAAAAGGCCTGGGGGACTACGTGGAGAAAAGCAGTTGTTTCTTCTGTATCTAAAAAAAGCAGAAAGTCATATTTAACAGAGAAAGGCTTCGAGGTGAAAGGGTATAAACCTCAAGCTATAGATAAGTTATTTGCTAAAGAAACGAGAAAAGGTATAGAGTTTAATGCTTTTTCTTGGCTAGAAGAGCAATACGGAAAGGGCAATAAAGCGGAGTGGCTATCTCTATACGGAGAAGCAAGAGCTGAATTTGCCGAAAAAGAAGAAGAAAGAAAAGAGAAGGAACGACAGCAAAGTATTAATGATCGAAAAGCTAGATATCAATTACAGTTAAACTTAGAAGCAGCTCCTATTTTGGAAGTAAACAAAGGGCTGTATTACCTACATATAAGAGAACAGCTTTCCCATCAGCTGTCAAAAGACATTAAAACAAACTCAAAGTATATTGAAAACTATGCGCCGCATACTGAGCTTGAAGATGAATTAATAGCAAACGGCGATTTAACACGTCATGATTATGAAACGGTTAATGACTTTTTTCAAGAGCTCACCGGCGGCGTAAGCTCAGAATTAGACAGATATTCAACGATTATCTTGTTTGAAACGTATGAAGATGTATACGAGGTATTTATCACCGATAAGATTTATGAAATTATTCCAACTATGATTATGGATGACCTTCCTGCTTCATTTAAAGAAGAATATAAATCTTATACAAATGCTTCGGTAACACGAATGGATATTATAAAAGCACTTAGAAGTGATTTATCGGATTTGGTCTATGAATATAAAAAAATGCTTGTAGAAGAAAAGCTTTCTGATGTACTAGAAATTTCAGATCACAACTTGACGATTGAAGAGCATCAAGAGAGATATCAACAGCAACTGGAAGAAAGACGATTACAACAAGAACGTGAACGTGAGGAAAAGAAAAAGCTTATCGAAGAAGAACAGCGACAGTTAAATTATATTTTTGGTGCAGAATACGAAATGGACCCAAGAAAAGAAACGGAATACATCCTTCATCTCGGTGATACAAACACAGGAAAAACGTATACGGCATTAAAATCATTAAAAAAAGCTGCTTCGGGTAGTTACTTAGCGCCGCTTCGCCTGTTAGCTTTAGAAGTTTTTGAAAAGCTGAACAAAGACAGAGTCCCTTGTTCGTTAAAAACAGGTGAAGAAGAAAAGATTGTTGAAGACGCTCAGCATATGGCCGGTACCGTAGAGATGTTTAGTGAATTAGAACATGGCGATGTAACCGTAATTGATGAAGCACAAATGATTCAAGACAGAGACCGAGGGTTTTCATGGTATAAAGCCATCACTCGAGCTAATGCCAAACAAGTTCATGTTATCGGGAGTTTAAGCATTCGAAGTATGTTAGAAGAGATGTTAGACGGTGTGATCTCAGAAATTCATGAGTACGAAAGAGATATACCTTTAAAAGTAGATCTTCGAAGGTTCAAAATTGAACAAGTAAAACCCGCAGATGCTTTAATTGTTTTCTCGCGTAAGAAAGTGCTCCAGACAGCAGCTAAGCTAGAAAAAGATGGTCACAAAGTTAGCGTGATTTATGGAAGTATGCCGCCTGAAACGAGAAGAAAACAAATTGAGCAGTTCATTAATAGAGAAACAAATGTCATTGTGTCTACAGATGCAATTGGAATGGGGTTAAATCTTCCAATTAGACGAATTGTCCTTTTAGAAAACATGAAGTTTGACGGACAAAAGAGGAGATTGTTGACTTCTCAAGAGTTAAAGCAGATTGCAGGTCGTGCTGGAAGGAAGGGTCTCTATAATGTAGGAGAAGTTGCATTCGCTAAAGATGCAAAGCAAATGAGAGAACTGTTAGTTTCAACAGACGAGCAAATCAGTAAATTTTCAATTGCGCCTACTTCAGATATGCTAAGAAGATTTAAAGAATATCATCATGACCTCGGAACGTTTTTTGACATGTGGGCTAAATTTAAAAATCCAAAAGGTACACAAAAATCAAATCTGGCACAAGAACGTGAGCTTTATGAGGAAGTGAAAGACACGCTGATTGAGGCGAAAATGCCCATTGTTGATTTATACGGCTATTTGCAACTGCCGTTTTCAGCAAAAGAAAGCTCCTTGAAAAAGCAGTGGGTTGCCAGCATGAATGCGATTGTTAACAGAGAAGAGTTACCCGAACCAAGGATGATAGAAGGTTCACTGGAAAAATTAGAGCTGTCTTATAAAGCAATTGGCCTGCATCTTTTATTTTTATATCGAATGGACAGAAGGCCAGAGGCTATTTACTGGGAGCGTGTACGAGAAGAGCTTACAGATAAAATCCATAACGTATTAAGAAAAGATATGAAAAAATTTAAAAGAACATGCAGTACATGTTCTAAAGACCTTCCTTGGAATCATGATCATGCGATATGCGATTCGTGTTTTCATAAAAGATTCCGCAGAAGGTATGGAGACGACGATTTTAATTAATAAGATGTAGTGATAAAAAAGAGGCTTGTATAAACGTATGTTAGTTGAAGGAAGAGGCTGGGACAAAAGTATTTTAGCCGAAGTGAAAAACGAACCATTGATCAACATGTTTGATTAGTGATTCGTTTTTTTATTATGGTGAACGTAGGTTTCATCTGTTTCGTTTCTTCTAGCAGTTGATTAGAGGGCAAGGCTAAGGCTCGTGCGGGAAAAGCATAAGTGGCGAGGAGGCTCAGCGGCCGCCCGCGGAAAGCGAAGCCTTGCATGGAAATCAACTGCGGTGTACCAAGCGGTTCAGCTCATGCATCCCATTTACTCGTCTTTAGATTGGATTCATTTCTTTATGTCTCAACCTTATTTTTCGGATAGGATTTTTATCTTTTTCCTATGAATGTCTGCGTCAAAGCAGATTTTTGTAGAAAAAAATCGGAAATGTATAAGCGGTCATCTTGTAAAAAGAGCAATAAATTATTATCATATAGAGTGGAACTGATATTTTAAAGAGTTCCGTGATTTTTTTGTTAGGCGGACGTGTTTTGTATTAGAGTAAGTTTGCTATCATTCGTTATGTTAAAAGCAGCACTTTTAAATAGAGATACGGTTCGTAATAGAAGGGAAGAGGATGATGACAAGTCATAACAAAGAAAACAAAGCTGCAGCCGAGCAGTACAGTAAAGGGAAGATTTTGTGGCAATTAACCCGTCCTCATACGCTAACAGCATCGTTTGTACCGGTTTTAATTGGAACAGTTCTAGCCATGTTTTATGGCCATGTGAACGTTTGGATGTTTCTTGCGATGCTTTTTTCATGTTTGTGGATTCAAATTGCGACGAACTTATTTAACGAGTACTATGATTTTAAACGCGGGTTAGACACAGAAGACTCCGTAGGTATCGGAGGAGCCATCGTCAGACACGGCATGAAACCGAAAACGGTATTAAATTTAGCACTGATTTCTTATGGAATTGCTCTTATTTTAGGTGTATATATATGTGCAAACAGCAGCTGGTGGCTTGCTTTAGTTGGATTAGTAGGTATGGCGATTGGTTATTTGTATACGGGCGGACCGCTTCCGATTGCGTATACGCCGTTTGGAGAATTATTTTCAGGTCTTTGCATGGGCGCCATGTTCGTATTGATTTCATTTTTTATTCAAACTAATACCGTAACGTCTGAAAGCATCTTTGTATCACTTCCGATTGCGATTTTAGTAGGTGCGATTAATTTGTCTAACAACATTCGTGATATAGAAGAAGATACAAAAGGCGGACGACGTACGCTAGCCATTTTATTAGGTTCTAAAAATGCGATTAGATTTTTAGCTGCTTTGTTTGGCGTTGCGTATATTTGGACCGTTGCATTAGTGGTATTCTTCGATATTAGCCCTTGGATTTTCTTAGTGTTTCTTAGTGCACCTAAGCCAATTCAAGCCGTACAAGCATTTGTACGCGGAGAGCTTATTGCGATGAAAGCAACCGCTCAAACAAATACGTTTTTTGGATTTACTTTATCAATTGGCTTATTAATTGGCTATTTAGTAAGCTGATTGAGTGGAAAAAGCCTGTCTTTTTAAAGACAGGCTTTTTGTTATGCTTCAGTTATTTTTTCTTTTAC
Source organism: Priestia sp. MDV22-iso46 (assembly GCF_058629175.1). NCBI lineage: Bacteria > Bacillati > Bacillota > Bacilli > Caryophanales > Bacillaceae > Priestia > Priestia sp. MDV22-iso46. The sequence continues at coordinate 686,808 of NZ_JBZVWT010000001.1, read as the reverse complement.
TGCGCTAATAAATGCGTTCATATTTTCAGAAGATGAAAAGCTGGCTTGGGCTTGTTTTGGTCCGCCGCCGCCTTTTCCATCGTAAAGCGGAAGCAGCTCTTTATAAAGCTCTCCGCATTTGACCCCACTGCCGCTGTGAGCCAGCAAAACTTTTTGATCACTTGAAAAAGAAAAAAGAAGCGTCGTATCAGGTGTTTGAAGAAGCTGCTTTGTCAAGGCTTGCACATCTTTTAGTGTGCGGTTTTCAAAGTGATGGTACAGAAATGAACCTTCTTTTTTGCTTTCTAATTCACTTGCTAAATAAGCTGCATTTTCATTTTTTAATTCTTCTAGTTGTTTTTGCAGCTCTTTTTGTTCAGTCTCCAATTTTTTAATGCGTTCTACAACTAATTCACGGCTTGTGCTGAATTTATTGCTAAGTTCTGCTACGATTTCTTGAGACTGCTGATAATCAGCTAATGCACGCATACCGCATTTAAAAAAGAGGCGTGTATTGCCGCGCTGCTTTTCTGTTTTCGTAAGTTTAATAAGGCCAAGCTCTCCAATTTGGTTTACATGAGTACCGCAGCAGGCAGAAACATCAATGCCTTCAATTTCCACGATGCGTACCACTTCGTCTTCTAGATCGGGCACTTTGCGAAGCGCAAGAGTATGTAACTCTTCTTTCTTCACTTCGTACGTTTTAATGTGACGGTTGCTGTGAATAGCGTCATTTACAACTTTCTCAATGTGTAATAACTGCTCATGAGATAATTGAGGTACATTCAGATCGATAGAGACTGCTTCGTTACCTAAATGAAAGCTAACGGTGTGAATATCATATGTATCGATTAATAGAGCCGAAAGTAAGTGTTGTCCGCTATGCTGCTGCATGTGATCAAAGCGGCGATGCCAGTTAATTTCACATGTGACGTTCGTTTGTGCAGGGAGCGTATTGACGATATGATATACTTCTCCATTTTCTTCATACACATCTTTCACGTCGATTCCGGCAATATTACCGTAGTCAGACGGCTGTCCGCCGCCTTCTGGATAAAAAGCGGTTTGTTTTAACGTTAATGCGTAGCCATTTGAAAGAGAGCGCGTCTCTATCACTTCAGTTTCCCACGTTTTTATGTAGGGGTTGCTATAATAAAGTCTTTCTGTCATGTTCATCATCCTTTCTAATAAAACCATATCTAACTTTTTCTATAGTATCAGAAATATGTTTCTTCGAACATGGATAAGCTAACTTGTAACAATAAAACTGGGTGGGACATATGAAAAATACTGTTTATATTTATACGCGGGATTTAAAAAGAATTTTCACCAATTGGGCGATGATTATCATTGTGCTGACGCTTATGATTCTGCCGTCTTTTTACGCATGGTTTAATATAAAAGCATCTTGGGACCCATACGGGCGGACTGAAGGTATTGCCATTGCAGTAACGAGCGAAGATGAAGGTTCTACCATAAGAGGGCAGCACGTAAATGTGGGAAAAGATATTATTGCAACGTTAAAAAAAAATAAAACGCTTGGATGGACGTTTGTCTCCAAAGAAAAAGCTGATCACGGAGTAAAGCACGGAGACTATTATGCAAGTATTGTTATTCCAAAAGATTTTTCACAAAAGCTTGGTACCGTTCTTCAAGATCGTTTGGAAAAACCGGTCATTATTTACAAAGTGAACGAAAAAATAAACGCAGTGGCGCCTAAAATTACAAGTAAAGGAGCCAGCAGTTTAACACAACAGATCAGTGAAAAATTCGTCAAAACAGCGAATGGAGCTATTTTTTCAGTGTTTAACGAACTAGGTATTACACTGCAGCGGGATTTGCCGACCATTCAACAAGTTGAACAGCGGATTTTTGAACTTGAAAATCGTCTTCCTGAAATCAAAAAAGTAATTAATGAAGCGAATGACACCACTCAAAAAGCTGGAGCTATTGTATCAAAAGCTCAGGCCGCTCTTCCTGAAGTAGAGAGACTAACAGCTGACGGCGCACAGATGACTCAGCAGCTAAACACTTTTTTAACTAAAAGCGATGAAGTTTTAAAAAACGCTGAACCAACGATCAACGAAACGCTGCATCGGGTTCAGCAACGAGCCCTCCGGGTTCAAGAATTGAAGAATCAGCTGATGGAAAAAGATATAAAATCGGCTGAAGTCAACGCAGCATCGGAACAGCTAAAAGGGCAGTTAACAAAACAAATTGCTGACACAGGAGAGATTCTTACGCTTCTTACAGATTTAAATGCGTTATCTCAACAAAAAGTTCTTTCACCTGTTATTTATGACGTAAAAGATGTAAATACGCTTTTACAGCAGCAGCTTTCGGATGTAAACAGCCTGCAGCAACAAACAAAGAATGGTGATGTTCCAAATCAAAGCGTACTTGATAGGTTCAGCTCTCACACCGATCAAGCTGTTTCTAGATTAAATGCGTTAACGAATTCATATTCTTCTACGATTGTGCCTGCTGTTGAACAAGCAATCAAAGAAGCGAAAGATAAAACGGCAAGCGCAAACTCACTGCTTGATGAAGCCAATAAAAGCATACCGGATGTTTCTAACGTCCTGTCTAAAACAGCCAGTGGCATCTTGCTTGGGCAGCAGGAGCTTGGGAAAATAGCAAAAGACTTTCCGCGAATTGAACAAAACGTGCACAATATAGCGGATAAAATACGAGAATTTCAGCAAAAAGAAAATATTGAAGATATTATTAATTTGCTAAAGAATGATGTGCAAAAAGAAAGTGACTTTTTTGCTAAGCCGGTTCTTTTAAAAGAAGAAAGACTTTACCCGATTCCGAACTACGGCTCAGCTATGTCGCCGTTTTATACAACGCTTTGCTTGTGGGTCGGAGCTTTGCTGTTAGTTTCGATTTTAAGCGTAGAAGTAGCGGATGAAGAGCGATTCAAAAGCTATGAGGTCTATCTTGGAAGACTTTTAACGTTTTTGTCTATTGCTCTAGTGCAAGCTTTTATTGTGACGCTAGGGGATTTATTTTTAATCAAAACGTATGTCGTAGATAAAGTACCTTTTATCTTTTTAGGCTTGCTGTGCAGCTTCGTATTTATGACGATTGTATATACGCTTGTTGCGATATTTGGCAATGCAGGAAAAGCAATGGCGATTGTTTTACTTGTGCTTCAGCTTTCCGCTGCAGGCGGTACATTTCCGATTCAAGTCGTGCCTGCTTTTTTTCAAGCAATCAATCCATTTTTACCATTTACGTATGCAATAAGCATGATGAGAGAAGTTGTAGGAGGCATGTTAGCGGATATTGTCAGAAAAGACGTTACGGTGCTTCTTTGCATTTGGCTAGGCGTGCTGCTCGTTGGCATTTTTCTTCATAAGCCTCTTAGTAAAACGAGTGCAAAATTAACAAAAAAAGCGCGTGAAAGTAAATTAATTCATTAAAAAAACGTTTTGGGTTTCCAGACAGAACAAAATGCGGTAGTGTAGATATAAAGGAGTGATCAGCATGGGTATATTAGATGGACTATTAGGAAATGCATCAGAAGCAGATATAAGAGGAACTGAAAAAGACTTACAAAATATCTTAATTGCCAACGAGCGAGTGGAACAAGCGTATAAAGTCATTCGCGATTTAATGGTGTTTACGACGAAACGCTTAATTATCGTTGATAAGCAAGGAGTGACGGGAAAGAAAACAGATTATCATTCCATTCCTTATAAGACGATTACCCATTTTAGCGTAGAAACGGCTGGAACATTTGATTTAGATGCGGAATTAAATATTTGGGTATCGGGTTCTAGTGCACCGATTTCAAAAGAATTTCGTAAAGATAAAAACATTTACGACGTGCAAAAAGTATTAGCATCTTATGTGTTAGATTAAAAAAGTTGAGCCATGAAAAACTGGCTCAACTTTTTTAATGTGTGTAAAACGAGAAAGTATAACAGTCTTGCATACAGTCGTTTGAAAATACTCAGGCTGTTGTCCATTCCTATTTTCACTTTACTCATTACCGAAATGCATGAAAACGATTTACATAATGAATTATACAGAATAAAAAAACCGTGATATGCTTTTTTTAGAGAAAAAAGGAAGTGACCAACTGTGAGTTATACCGTAATTGGAACATCAGCTTTTCGCAAAACAAATGTTGCGCTTTTTGCAGCAGGCTTCAACACATTTTCGATTTTATATTGTACACAGGCCATTTTACCCGAATTTTCTAGAGAATTCGGGATATCCCCGGCGTTTGCCAGCTTGTCTCTTTCGTTAACAACCATTACGCTAGCGGTTAGTATGCTTTTTTTAGGTTCTTTATCAGAAGTGTGGGGACGAAAGAAACTGATGGGTCTATCGTTAATTTTTGCGTCATTGCTATGCATCATGACAGCATTTAGCTCTACCTTTGAAACGCTGTTAGTCTTTCGCGTCATTCAAGGAATCGTTTTAGCAGGGCTGCCTTCCGTGGCCATGGCTTACTTAGGAGAAGAAATTGAACCAGGGAGTTTAGGAAAAGCGATGGGGATTTATATAAGCGGCAACGCCTTTGGAGGCGTGGCGGGAAGGCTTATGACAGGGGTGCTCACGGAATATTTCAACTGGTCCGTAGCTCTTGATGTTGTAAGCGCAATCAGTTTATTAGCCACCTTTGTTTTTTTTATGAACTTGCCAGATTCACAAAACTTCACTTCAAGATCTTTTGAACTTCGTCAGCTTACCGGCTCTCTTCGCAGTCATCTTCAAGATAAAGGGATGCTTTGTCTTTTTGCTATTGGTTTTGCGCTGCTTGGGAGTAACGTAGCTTTATACAATTATATTGGATACGCTTTATCCGCTCCTCCGTATTCTTGGAATCATACGCTTGTAAGTTTTATTTTTGTTATTTTTTTTGTGGGAGTATTCAGCTCGGTCTGGATGGGGACGCTGGCGGATCGATACGGCCGGAAAAAAGTGTTGTTATGTACGATTGCTGTTACGCTTATAGGTTCCATCGTTACGCTGCATCCAGTTTTATGGATAAAAATTACTGGGCTATTGCTGCTGACTTTTGGCTTTTTCGGAAGTCATTCCATCGCAAGCAGCTGGGTGGGAAGAAGAGCCACTCATGACAAGGCTCAGGCTTCGTCTTTGTATTTGTTTTTTTACTATGCAGGATCAAGTGTTGGCGGGACAGTGGCTGGATTATGCTGGAGTGCGTACGGCTGGAAAGGTGTTATTGCTTTAATTGGTGTGTTTCTTACAACAGCCTTTTTCCTAGCTGTTCGTTTGTCAAAAATGCCGGCTCAGCAGACGCATGTTCACTAAAAAGACATGTATGACTATTGATTTAAAAAGACTTTCCACTCAGCGTGGAAAGTCTTTTTTTAGTTTAAAAGCTGAATAAAAAGCTCGGCTACTTTTTTATGAGCACTGTTAGCAGGATAGATATAAGAGAAACGGCGCTTAAAAGGAGCGGTGTTAACGTTGAGAATCGATAGGTGCTTTTGTTCTACATCTTCTTTAATAGCGCAAAGCGACAGCACAGACATTCCTAAATCGTGAACAATGGCTTCTTTAATTCCTTGATTGCTGCTGATCGTTAGCATGCTTTTCATTTTTAAACCGTTGGACATTAGAACGTGATCTAAATATTCTCTTGTTCCAGAGCCTTTTTCACGCGCTACCCACCGCTGATTTTGTAAATCATCGATTTCTATTTTTTTAAGCTGAGCTAAAGGGTGATCCACTGAAGCAACGATGGCAAGTTCATCGTCCATAAAGGATTGAATATGTAAGTCGGATTCTTCCGTGTGTCCTTCAATAAGCCCTACATCCACTTTGAAATGACGAACAAGCTGAGCAATTTCCTTTGTATTACCGATAGTCACTTCTACATCAATATCAGGATATTGTTCACGAAGCTTTGCTAAAAAAGAAGGAAGGATATATTCACCAATCGTAAAACTGGCGCCAATCGTTAGCATTCCTTTGACACGGTGATGGTGTTCATAAATATCTCGTTTCGTATGCTCATATATTTGAATCATTTGTTTAGCACGATCATATAAAATTTCGCCGCTGGGGGTGATTTTTAACATTTTAGGTGAACGTAGAAACAGGGAAGTTTGAAATTCTTTTTCGAGATTTTTGATGTGTACGCTTACGCTTGGCTGTGAAATCATTAATTTTTCCGCAGCTTTTGTAAAGCTTTGCTCTTCTACAACAGAAACAAACGTCTTTAATGCATCATAGTACATAGAGTATGGCTCCTTTTATATTAAAAAAATTAATTATAAACATTATAAAACATTATTATGGTAATAACTAGAGGTACTTGGTTAAGAAAAGTAAAACAAGGTGCTGACTTAAAGGAGTATGTTTGCTTATAACGAAGGCAGCCTGCGCAATTTGTTTACAGTTATTTTTATTTCATCTATAAAGCTATTAAACACTTTTTCGTCATCTGTTTGTAACAAAAGTAAAAAAAGTACTTGTTTTTCCCAAAAAACATACTATAATATTAACTGTAATACGATAAGTAATACAGTTAATACACCTAGTACACACATCATGATTTTGGGTAAATGAAGGGAGGCAGACTATGTTTGATTTAGATATTCGTAGTCGCAAGCCGATATACGAGCAATTAGTAGATAAATTGAAAGAGCTTATTATCCATGAAGTCTTTAAGGCCGATCAAAAGCTTCCATCTGTTCGGCTGTTAGCAAAAGAATTAACGATTAATCCAAATACAATTCAAAAAGCGTATCGGGAACTAGAACATCAGAATTATATTTATTCAGTTCCAGGCAAAGGAAGTTTTGTAACGCCTCAAGTTGATACACTAAATAACGAGAAGGTGAAAAAGATGAAAGAAGAATTAGTAAGGCTGTTGGCAGAAGCTATGTATTTAGGGATGGATAAAGATGAAATTCTATCACTTATTTCACAGGCTGAAAAAGCAGTAAAAGGAGGAAGCGATAGTGATTGAACTGAAGACGATAAAAAAAGAGTTTGAAGAAATGGAAGCTCTAAGAGACGTCACGCTTTCTATAAAAAAAGGATCTATTTACGGACTCCTTGGCTCCAACGGGGCAGGGAAAACAACGCTATTAAAAATCATTGCAGGTATTTACAAGCAAGATCACGGGAAAATCGCAATAGACGGCGAGGAAGTATTTGAAAACGTTGGCTTAAAAGAACGTCTTATTTTTATGCCAGATTCTCTTTATTTTTTCCCTCAAACAACGATTAAGCAATTAGCGTCTTTTTATAGAAGCGTCTATCCGACTTGGAACGAAGAGCGGTTTCAAAAATTAAAAGAAGCTTTCCCAATTCAATTACATAAAAAGGTACACAGAATGTCCAAGGGAATGCAGCGTCAAGTAGGTTTTTGGTTAGCGCTGTCTGCTATGCCTGATGTACTTATCTTAGATGAGCCGCTCGATGGGTTAGATGCGGTAATGCGTCAAAAAATTAAAAACCTTCTTGTTCAAGACGTGGCAGAACGGGAAATGACGATCTTAATTTCATCACATAACTTGCGAGAAGTGGAAGATCTTTGTGATCATGTAGGCATTTTGCATTACGGTCAATTATTAATTGAAAAAGAGCTGGATGATTTAAAATCAGACGTGCACAAAATTCAAGTTGCATTTGAAGGAGATGTGCCGCTAGCGCTTTATGACACGCTAGACATTTTATATCAAGAAAAACGAGGAAGCGTCTTGCTTTGTATTGTTCGAGGAAAAGAAAATCATTTAGTCAACAAAGTTCGATCGTATAAGCCTTTAATTTTTGACATCTTGCCACTTACGCTAGAAGAAATCTTTATTTATGAAATGGGGGATGTGGGTTATGCAATCGAAAACATCATCGTTTAACCGCGGCATGTGGATTCAATCCATGAGAAACGTGGGATGGATTGGGCTTGTCTACTTGTTAGTACTGCTGTTCGCTTTGCCTTTACAACTAATTTTCACTTTCACAGGAAAGGTAGAGCCTTATATAGAGAAACCAGATACGTTATTTAACGTATTGGATGGGCTGGAATTTGTGTTTATGTTTGTTGTACCAGTGTTACTTGGTATTTTCCTATTTAGATATATACAAACGAAGATTGCGGCTGACTATATTCATAGTTTACCAATTAAGCGTTCTACGCTGTTTCATCAAAATATGCTTCTGGGCGCGTTGGTTTTAGTTGTTCCTATTTTAATTACGGGAGTCGTTACTTTTGCCGTTAAAGGAGTTTTAACCGTTGAGGATGTTTATACAACAAGAGATGTTCTAAGCTGGGTCGGTTACAGTATTTTAATTAACTTATTTGTACTGACCGGAACTGTTTTAGCGGGAATGTTCACCGGAATGTCTGTCCTCCAAGGAATCTTTTTATATGTTCTATTTCTTCTACCCGGCGGAATCTCTTATTTAGCTATATCCAATGTAAAGTTTTACTGGTACGGCTATGCGTATGACTATTACGTGAACAAAAATGTTGACAGCCTTGTTCCGTTTTCACACGTAGCGCAAATGGTAGCTCATAAAAGCTTTTCTACTAGTGCATTTGTTTATATTGGACTCATTGTCTTATTTTACATCATTGCTTTAATCACCTACCAAAAAAGAAAAGTAGAAGCTGCTACGCAAACCATTTCAGTTAGCTGGTTAAAACCGGTATTCGTATACGGAGTAACCGCTTGTTCACTCATGTTAGGCGGATTTTACTTTATTAGCATGAAAGGTGAATTTTCATGGATGATCGTGGGCTATATTATTGGTTCATTAATAGGCTATACAGTTGCTCAAATCATTTTAAATAAAACGTGGCGTATCTTTACGAAATGGAAAGGGTATCTAGGCTTTGTTATAGCTGCAGCTATCGTTGGCTTTATCATTCATCTAGATGTGTTCGGCTATTCTACTAAAGTGCCAGCAGCTTCAGAGATTGAAAGTGTATATTTCGATGAAGATATATATCCATTGACTGATAAACCTGAAAACTATGCAAATGGAATGAATGGCTATTATGAAGCTCCATATTATTATACAAGTAAAGAAACGATTCAGAGTGTTCGTCAGCTGCAAAAACAAATTACAGCATCTAAAGATAAGAAGCTGGATCCTGATAAACAAAGTGAAATAGAAAGCAGAAACGGGAAAATGGCTGTATTTGCTTATAAATTAAAAAATGGAAAACAAATGGTCCGAGAATACTTTATTCCATTTTCAGACTATAAAGCTTTTTATAAAGAAATTGCAGAAACAAAAGAATACAAAGAAAATTTCCATCCGCTTTTACGAACAAAAAACACGAATAAAATTAAAAGCGTAAGTTTTTCTGTTCCAGGAAAGTCAAATTCCATTAATATTACAAATCCAGAAAAAGTGCAAGAGCTTATACACGTAGTCAAACAGTCGATGATGAACGAAACGTTTGATGAAATGTACAGCACAAAAGAAAGCTGGGCTTCAATTGAGTTTATGGATGGAAAAGGACAGTACGTACAAACTGCATCTTGGGATAAGTCGTATAGCGAAGTAGAAGCATGGCTGAAGAAAGAGCATTTATATGAACGTGCTCGCCTTATGCCAAAGGACGTAGAAAAAACCGAAGTGTTTAAAAATTCTTCTCATCTTAAAAACGACTATCGTCTTCAAGAAGATTTTACATCTCTAACGAAGGATGAAAAATCAATTAAAGTAAAAAACAATCAGCAGGTAGAAACACTTCTTCAACGTGCTAATTTACGAGACACAGGAGATTATCTTGTTGCTTTTTATTACAAAGATCAAGTAGATACTCCTCAGGTTTACATGTTGAATGAAAATGAGCTGCCAAACGAACTAAAAGAAAAACTAAAATAACAAGGGAGAACTTATTATGTGCGGCGAGGAATTGCAAGATTATTTAAATCAGGTGCTGGCTTATTTATTAAAAAATGGCGTGAATAGACAAGACGCCGAAGATATTACGCAAGAAGTAGCATTAAAATATTTAGAAAAACAAGAAATGGTCGATCCTGAAAAAATAAAAGCTTGGATGTTTCGCGTCGCATTAAATAAACGGTGTGATTTAGGAAGGCGTAAAATAGTGAAAGACCGCTATACGTCTTCTTACAAAGAAGAGCCCGTTATGTATACGCCTATTCAGCAGGTGCTTAGAAATGAAGAAGCGGCTGAATGTCAGGCGATTTTAAATAAATTGAATCCTAAGTATCGCAATTTGCTTCTATTAAAATATGGATTTGGATTTAAATATGAAGAAATTGCCGATTTATTAAATATGCAGATGACTACGTTAAAATCAGCTCTTTACCGTGCGCGCAAATACTTTGTAAAGGGATATAATGAAGTCATTTAATATAAATGAAACAGCAGCAGTTTGTGAAAAAGAACTTTTTTACACAAACTACTGCTGTTTTTTTCGTATTTTTCTTCTTTGGACGGCATAGATAATCAAACTGATCGCACAAAAAGCTAAAGTGATCTCAATCACATCAGTATAAGAAGATGTCGTATTAAAAAAGGAACCGAAAATAAATAAAGCGAGCGTCCAAATAAAACCGAAAGAAAATGAGACTTTAATATAATGCCGATGCTTCATTCCACTTGCTCCGAGAAAAAAAGGCATCACATGTCGCATTCCTGGTAAAAAGTAGCTTGCGATGATGGCATGAGATCCATATTCTTGAATCGTTCGCTCGACTTTCATTACATTTTTTTCCCATCGCGGGCGTTTTAGTAGCGCAAGCGCCTGAGTTGAAAAAAGACTGGCTATCAAAAACTTAAGATATAAGCTAATCATCATGCCGCTATACGTAAGTATAAAAGCTGGAATATACTGAACGGATGGAGATGTAGCCTGACTGCCCGCAAGCATAATATATACTGGGTCAGGAATAGGCGTAAGGTTGGCTCCGACTAAAATGATAAAAAAGAAATATCCGTAGCCTAATTGGTTAATGGCTCCGATAAGCTGATCAATCACGTTTTCTTCCTCCTTTCTTCATTAGAATACGAGAGAGTGACGCACAGTGTTCGCTCAAAATAAAAATAAAGTATAGGTACGCACAACTTAGAAAAAAAGAGTTATAATAAATAAGAATGTACGTTCTTCTTTCGGGGATTAATTATACAAGAAGAGGTGATAGTATGAAAATGATGTACCCTAAAAACGGCAAAGTTATTCTTCATATTGATGCCAATGCTTTTTATGCATCTGTTGAAACCGCACATGATCATACGCTCAAAGATAAGCCTCTTGCTATTGCTGGCAATCCAAAGGAACGAAGAGGAATTGTTGTAACCTGTAACTATATTGCTCGTAAACGCGGAGTATATGCGCCAATGCCTCTTTGGGAAGCGAAAAGAAAATGCCCTGAGCTGGTTGTTATAAAACCTAATTTTCCATTATATCGCCAAGTGTCCAAAAACATGTTTGATTATTTAGTAACCATTTCACCTCTTTTAGAGCCTGCTTCAATTGATGAAGGCTATTTGGATATTACAAACTGTGCTGAATTAGGCTCTCCTCTTGACATAGCAAAGTCAATTCAGCAGCATTTAATACAGACGCTGCAAATTCCTGTGTCAATTGGAATTGCGCCGAATAAATTTTTAGCCAAAACGGCAAGTGATATGCAAAAACCTTTAGGGATTACCGTCCTTCGAAAAAGAGATGTCCAAACAGTTCTTTGGCCAAAAGCTGTAGAGGAAATGCACGGAATCGGTAAAAAAACAGCTGAGAAGCTAAATGCGATTAAGATCGTGACCATCGGTGATCTAGCAAAAGCCGCTCCCGGTCTTCTTAAACAAACTCTTGGAGTAAAAGGAGAAGCTATGAGAGAACGAGCATGGGGCCAAGATGATCGACAGGTGAACCCTGATCGCCAATCACAGTTTAAATCTATTGGAAACTCTACGACGTTATCTCAAAATGCAGTAGATGAACATGAAGTTCTCCCTATTTTAAATAAACTATCGCATTCTGTAAGCTCTCGCATGAAAGCGAAAAAAGTTGTAAGCAAAACGATTCAATTAACGATACGATACAGTGATTTTAAAACCATTACTCGAAGCCAAACCATTTCAAAAGCAATTAGCAAGCCAAACGATCTTTTTCATTACAGTGCGGTATTATTTCAAAAGCATTGGAACGGAGAACCGATTCGTTTATTAGGCGTAGCTGCTCTTCAAGTGAGCCACCATCTCCAGGAAGAAGAACAGTTAGATTTGTTTACATATGGAGAGCAAGCAAAAAAAGAGCCTTTATACAAAGCGGTCGAAAGTTTACGTGAAAAATATGGAGATAACATTATTCAAAGCGGTTTAAAAAAACACAGAGGAAAAAAAGAGAGGTAACTCTCTTTTTTTGTATAAAATAATAGGTTTACACTCATTATAGAAGGGGAAGTACATTACTATCACGGTAATCAAAGTGATTACAAAATGAATTTGATTGCGACTTTTTTGATTGTCTGCAATGAAATTACATAAAATAATCTATGAGGTGATCTTATGTCAGACGTACTATTTACATCTAAAGCAACAGCAGTAGGAGGCCGAGATGGTCGAGTTAAATCAGATGATGGTATTATTGATTTAACCCTTGTAAATCCTTCTCCAAATAACAAAAAAGAAGGAACAAATCCCGAGCAGCTGTTTGCAGCAGGATATTCTGCTTGTTTTGACGGTGCTTTAAATTTAATTGCTAAAAAACAAAAAAAAGACATTGATTCGTCTATTACTGCAGAAGTAAGTCTACTAAAAGACCACACTGATGATGGCTTTAAAATTGGAGTGGTGTTAAACGCTCATATTAAAGGCGTTTCACAAGAAGTAGCTGAGAAGCTAGTAGAAGATGCACATCAATTCTGCCCGTATTCTAAAGCAACGCGTGGAAATGTTAACGTAACGTTAAATACAACGGCTGAGTAAATAAAAAACGCTTGGATTTTTCTTAAATCCAGGCGTTTTTTTATGTGCAATTTTATATGGTCTATTTTTGATTGTACGTATGCAATGATTGCAATAACTCCTGCAGGATTTCTTTTAGCTTTTCTAATTCTCCTTGTGACTTATTCGTCATACTAAAAACTTCTTCTGGAATATGACAAGCTTTATCACGTAATTTTTTTCCTTTTTCGGTTAAACTAATAAAAACAACGCGTTCATCTTCATGAGAACGCTGGCGAATCACTAATTCTTGATCCTGCATTCTTTTTAGCATAGGAGTAAGGGTACCTGAATCCAAATACAGAAGTTCGCCCATTTTTTTCACGCTGAGTGTTTCATGTTCCCATAAAACAAGAAGGGCTAAATACTGCGGATAGGTTACTCCTAATTTATCCAGCAGCGGCTTGTACACCTTTGTAATTTCTCGAGACGTGGCGTAAATTGAGAAACAAAGCTGATTTTCTAGCTGCAGCTGCTTATAAAGTTGTTCCATTCATGTTGCCTCCAGTCTATTGTTTTTTATTTAATTATACACAATTAAATAGTGGTGTCCAATAACGCTGGATGAAAAAGTAATCAAGCTGTAAATAAAAAATGGGAATTTTACATATACTAAGAAAAAAAGGGAGCTGTGCACATGTATTTTGCAAAAAAAGCCGTAGAAGAAGAAGTAGATCAAATGATGGATACGACTGTATATGCGTGTCAATCTGAATCATGTAATGGGTGGATGAGAGAAGATTTTGTTACGGTTGATTATAACTGTCCGATGTGCGGAACGGAAATGTCGCAGGAAGTACGCGAGCTGCCGAAAATTAAGTACGATCACCAATTTTATAATAAATAAAAAAAGAAGCAACTGCTTCTTTTTTTATTTTTCACTAAAATTTCATTAAGCTGCGCTAGACTAAGAACCAACATACTATGAAGGTGAGGAATATCAGAATGAATCAAGGGAACTTTTTAAAAGGTTTATTTTGGGGAACCTTATTTAGTATTCCTATTTGGATTTCATTGTTTGGCTGGTTCCGCATTTTATCACATCTTGCATAGTTTCGTTTTATAAACCGTCATACGCGCCCTTATCTTTCTATTTCCGCTATAATAAAGGTGATAGAAAAAATAAGGAGCTGTTCTCTATGATTCAATATAAAACGGAGCAAATGACAGTTTTTGAAAGCGCGCTATTTCAAACAACATCTGCAGTGATTGAAACAAAAGACTGTGTCATTGTTGTTGATCCAACATGGCTTCCTCACGAAATTAATGAAATTAAACAGCATGTTCAAGAGATCTTAAATCATCGCAAACTGTATGTGTTTTTTACTCATGGAGATTTTGATCACGTCATTGGGTATGGGGCTTTCTTAGAATTAAATGCCACCTTTATCGGCAGCAAATTTTTAGAACATCACCCGGACAAAGAAGAAAAAGTTCAAATGATTAAGCAGTTTGATCATGACTATTATATAAAAAGATCCCATGATATTATATTCCCAGAGTTAGATATTGTTGTAACCGAAAATGAACAGCATATTACTTTAGGTGAAACATCCATTACCTGTTATTTTGCAAAAGGTCATACAAATGATGGGCTATTTATGATTGTCGATGATTCGATATGGATTGCAGGGGATTATTTATCGGATTTTGAATATCCCTACATATATGAAAGTGTAAACGATTACCGCGACACGCTTGCTACTGCGCGACACATTTTAGCTAAGCACCAAAATCTAACGCTAGTTCCCGGGCACGGGAAAACGACACATCACCGAGTTGAAATTCAAAGACGGGTGGAGATGGCCAGCTCTTATTTAGATGAACTGCAAGCTGCAGTGAAAGAAAACAATAAAGAAGCGCTCGATAAGCTAAACGACAAATTGGCATTTCCATCTGATTTCACGGCACAATGTCATCAGAAAAACGTTGAAATTATGAAAAGAGAATTGCTGTTATAGAAATCGAGTGTACAGTCATCCCGTCGATATTAAAAGTAAGAAACCGCATCTTCTGTTGGAGATGCGGTTTCTTACTTTCCTTTATTTATCAATTAAATGAAACTTTTTCCTTTTCTATCCGTTTATATAAATAAGAAATTATTTTATTTATAAAGGAGTATGACAATGGGGAAAAACGGTTGTGTAAAATGTGGACATACAGAAGCACAAACAAAAGAAATTGCTACAACGGGAACGGGACTGTCTAGATACTTAGACGTTCAGCACAATCACTTTACAGTGGTATATTGCACGAACTGCGGATATTCAGAGCTATATAATAAATCATCTTCAAGAGGCAGCAATATTATTGACTTATTTTTTGGAGGATAAAGATGAGTATCGACTTTATTGAAATCCACAAAGACAGGCGCGCTTCCTATTTGAACCTGCTATTAATAGGGGATGAAGACGAAAAAGTGGTGAAGTCGTATATAAATGAAGGTTCCTTATTTACCATTGTGTATGAAAAGAAGGAGATAGGAGTTGTGCAGTGCCTCATCGATGAAGAGGAATCGGCAGTAGAAGTAAAGAATATTGGTTTAAAAAAAGCATACAGAGGAAAAGGAATCGGCAGCAAAGTCATTAAAAAGTTAGAAGCATTGTATGAGTGTAACCATTATTCTAAAATGATTGTAGGAACAGCGGACTCCAGTCTTGAAAACATAGCATTTTATAAAAAGGCAGGCTTTTATCAAAGTGGTGTCAAAAAGAATTTCTTTTTGCAGTACGTTCCACCCATTTACGAGAATGGCTTGCAAGCTATCGATATGATTATGTTTGAAAAAAAATTAAAAAGCAGAAGCGACTAACACGCTTCTGCTTTTAGTGATTAATCTAAAATTTGAAGTTTTACCGTTTTGCGTCCCCAATTTAAAGCTGAGCTTTGAGATGCCATAAATAAATCAACGCGAGTACCTTTAATGGCACCACCAGTATCTCCAGCAATTGCTTCTCCGTAACCTTCTACGTATACGCGAGAACCTAATGGAATCACGCGAGGATCCACTGCAATTACTTTTCGATTAGGATTTGACCTTAGGTCGATGCCTGTAGCAGTGATTCCACTGCAGCCCGCACAGTAAGCAGTATAAGCTGTTGCTTCAACCGTAATCTCTTTTGAAACCGACTTGCTTTCTTGCGCTGGAGCAGGTGCCGGCGTTGAAGTTGACGGTGTTGATGGTTTCGCCTGAGCTGCAGCTTGTCCGCCTACTTGTAGCACTTGATTAATGTAAATCGTATTAGACGATAAGTTATTCCATTGTTTTAATTGAGAAATTGAAATGCCGTGGCGCTGCGCTACGCTCCACATTGTATCTCCAGGCTGAACTTTGTAACTTTTACTGTTGCTGGGAGCCGGGGATGCTTGCGTTTCGTTTGTTTTTTCTTGTACAGGTGCTGAAGGTGATGATGAAACAGTTCCTGTTCCGCTTATTTTTAGTACTTGATTCACATAAATTAAATGACTAGATAAGTTATTCCACTTTTTTAGCTGCTGTACAGAAGTACCGTTGTTTTTAGCGATACGATAAAGCGTGTCGCCTGATTTTACTGTATATGTATGATTTGAAGATGTCGTAGTTGGAGTTGAACTAGATGGAGAGTCAGTAGATGTAGATCCAATTTGTAATGTTTGGTTTGCATAAATTAATGTGGAAGAAAGACCGTTCCACTTTTTTAAGTCTTCAACTGTTACATTATGCTGCTGTGAGATGCTGAATAACGTTTCTCCAGCTTTTACTTTATGCGTGTCTGTGTCAGCAGATGCTGCGTCTGCAATTCCAATTGATACTAAAGCTGTGGCCCCTAGTGTAAAAATGTGTTTTTTCATCTAATATTTCTCCTTTATTTCCAATAGTTGTCTCTTATTCTATCAGCAATATGTAACAAACTCATGACAAAATGGTGGGTTTTATATTACAAGTTTGTAACAATACGTCTAAAGATATAGAAAAAACGCGGTTTTTTTACGATTATGATGAAAAAAGTCTTAATACGTCTATAGAGATAGAATAGTAAAAAAGGTATTCTACTTTTATAAAAATGAAAAGGAAAGAAGCTATGCTATATTCAAATGACATGATAGAATAGACAAGTTAGAAATGAACGGATAAAAAGGGAGTTAGACATCTATGGAAAAACGCTCTATCTCTTCATATTTAAAAGCATGGGTGCGCGCACTTTCAATTGAGATTAATTATATGAAGAAACACGGCGGAGAAAAGTATACGGTAGGAAAAGGAGAGTACTTAGGGCAGCAGGGAGATGCGTATCTTTACCGGTTTGAACGCACAGCCGATTTATACCTTTTTGATGGAGCTCAGGTACGTCTTATCCACCAGCATAAAGAAAGTAAAGGAGAAGTTATCGGAACAGAAGGATTTGATTTGTACCTTAAAATAGATGCATTTATTGGACAAGAAGTAGACGAACTCGATATATATAACGAACCATGGGAATTATTGCAGGCTCTCATTGATAGACTCACGGAAGCAAAAGATTACAAGCAAAAAATAGTAAGAATCAAACGTCTTATGAGAGGTGATAGTCCTGTTCGTCATAAGGAGTATACGTCTAAGAACGCTCTTCATGAAGTGTTGCTGCGAGCGCGTTATAACCGTACTACGTATATTTGGGGTCCTCCTGGAACTGGAAAAACATATACGCTATCCAAAATCGCGGCAAGCTATTACCGGAAATCAAAGCGGATTCTTTTATTATCTCACAGTAATGCAGCGGTGGACGGTTTGCTGCAAGAAACTGCGCGTCAGTTAAAAAAGAAAGAAGCTTGGAAAAAAGGAAAACTCATTCGATACGGAGCAACAAAAAGCAGCGGCTTAGAAAATATAAAAGTAGAAGAAGTCATTGGAGAAGATGATCCGGATTTAGCTCAGGAGATGCGTGATCTACAAGAAGAACGAGTTTACTTAAGCAGGTATCCCAATAGAGCTCACCAGCTTCAGCAAGTTAACAAAAAGCTAAACGCCCTTCGTAACAAGTGGATTGAAGCGGAGAAAAATGTTTTTGATCAAGCGTATATTGTAGGCACTACTTTATCAAAAGCGGCTATTGACCGATTACTTTATCAAAGTGAATTTGATATGGTTGTGGTAGATGAAATTAGCATGGCATATGCACCGCAAATTGCTTTTGCAGCTACGTTAGGAAAACGAATTGTCGTATGCGGCGATTTTAAACAGCTTCCCCCGGTATCTCAATCTTCTCATGCTGAAGTGAAGAAGTGGCTGCAGCGAGATTTATTTGAGCAGACAGGTCTTGTAGAGCAAGTAGAAAGAGGTGAGATACACCCGCATCTTTTTATGCTGACGAAGCAAAGAAGAATGCATAAAGATATCTCGGCTTTTACAAATCGCTATATTTACAGTAATCGAGTAGGGGATCATCCATCTGTCACAACAAGTCGAGAAGTAGTAGCAAGCAGCCGGCCATTTGCTCATGAAGCAGCGCTTATGCTTAACATTGGTCAGTTGCATTCTTCCGCTATGCGAGATGTCGCTTCCGGCTCACGCTACAATGTGATAACGGCTGTTTTGGCGGTAAGTTTGATGCTGCGGGCACGCAAAGCTTCTTCGGCTACTATTGGCTATGTGACTCCTTATAAGTCTCAAGCTAAATTGATCAATGCATTTCTTCAAGATATTGAACCAGCTAGCGATATAATTGCAGCAACCGTACACAAATTTCAAGGCGCAGAACGAGATATCATGATTTTTGATACGGTCGATACAAAGCCGCAGTCAAAACCAGGTTTACTTTTAACAAATGAAAATAGCGACCGATTGGTAAATGTAGCGGTGACGCGTTCAAAAGGAAAATTTATGATGCTTTCAGACGAGTCGTTTGCCCAGCAGCGTGTACCAAAGGAGCGAGCGTTATGGAAGTTGGTCAACCACTTTAACGAAAATCAAAAAGTATACCAACCTCAGCAATTTTTAAAAGAAGTCATTCAGCATCCTAAATTGATTTGGTACCATCCATCGAACAGCAATCAGTTAAAAAAAGACTTATATCAAGCTCGGCAGCAGATTTTGTTGTGTATTCCTTATGCTTCCCTTGTTCCTCAAGAAATACGGGATGTGTTACATTCATTTAAAGGTGAAGTGACCGTTCTTACTCGTGAACCAACAGAAGTTCGAATTGACGGTGCTCATGTCATTTCATCTGCTGTTCCGATGTCACTGCTTATCATCGATGAATCCACTATATGGATCAATATGCCTTATGGCGGAAAGAATGAAGCATTTATGGCAGCTAGAATTGAATCAAAGCTAGGCGCTAAACAGCTTCTTCGGTCAATTGACTTTGCCGAAGATAAAACAAGAAATCAAGAAACGAAAATGTATATAGAAACAAATAAACCACAATATTCTTTGAACAATTACCTTCGCAGCTGGGATCGCTGTGAATCTTGTCAGCATATGCGAGAAGTAGAGATAACAAAAAAAGGAAAAGTAAGGTTTATTTGCTATTATTGCGGGAAAACAAGTGGGGCAACACGTTTATTAGTGGAAAAATATTTAAACTACGTACATGCTGTATGTAAAGCATGCAAGCAGCCAATGAACGTAGAGTATGATGAAAATAAAGGCGTCTATGCATGTTGTCCATCGTGCAAAAAGGAAGTTTTGCCTAGAGATTTATTGTAACTTTAGGAAAAGGGCGTGATCTTATCGTTTATTCTCGTAATATAGCGGCTTTAGCTGATTGTTTGCTAGAAGGAAACGTTCAAAAAAGCTGGCTGCTCATTGCTATATATATAGAAGAAGGCCATTCTTCAACTGACGTATACACGTTTCTGACAGAAGCAATGTACGAGATAGGGAAAAGGTGGCAAGAAAATAAAATTTCAGTCGCGGACGAGCATCTGGCTACTGCAACCTGTGACTATGTGTTAACTCGCTTTCAGCTATCACAGCATCAATTGCTTCAGCGCCATCGAGCACTTCTTTTTTGCATTGAAGGAGAAGAGCATTACTTAGGTATTAAAATGATTGCAGGACTTATGAGAGAACAAGGATGGGAAGTTAAAAATTTAGGAGCAAACTTGCCGCTGCCGTTTGCTCTAAAAAGCATTGAAAGATGGGACCCTGATGTAGTGTGCTTATCTGTCTCACAAGTGCATTTGCTGCCTGATTTACAAAAATACATTGCTGAGATTGAAAACATGCCGCAAAGTCCTCTTGTATTAGTGGGCAGCAGGCTTCTCAACAAGCACGATTTGTCGGCTTCAGGATCTTCAAGAACCATATTCATTAATCATATTCAAGCTTTTAAAGACTGGCTTCTAATCAACAATAAAGAAAGTTCGACGCAAGATAAAATGTTAGCAATGGGGGAAGAAATATGATCAGTTTGCCGATTCAACACATTCCGGTTCCAATGTTTTTACTCAATAAAGACAACGAAATAATTGAATTTACACCAAGCGTCACGAAAAATTTCCCGCCTGTTCAGAACTTTTTAGATCTAGTTGATGAAGACAGCCAAGAAAAAGTAAAAAGAGCACTCCAGGGAAAGGAAGAAGTGCAAATCGAAGTAAATATGCGCACGTTTTCTAACCCGGTTGCTCTTTTTGATTTTCATTTTAAGCCTGAAGCCTATCATTCGCTGCACGCTGTTTTCTGCTATCCTATTCATGAGCATATGACGAGTGTTCAATCAACTCTTCAACAGTTTCGCTCTATGCTTATGCAAGACTCATCACAAGTGAACCAAGATTTTTCAGTCAGGGAAACAGATGTAGAAACGGCGAAAAAAATGCAGCTAGTTGATCTTCAGCGTCATTTTCGAGAAATGAAAACAAATGTGCTAACTATTCAAGACCTCCTAAGTATTATCCGCTCCGACGTAATTGAAGCAGGAAAAGGAGAATATATTGAATTGGTCTCTACACATTTGTTTGACATCCAAGATGTAATTAATCAGGAGCTTGAATGTTTAAGGCAGAAGAACAAAGTACATTAAGAAAGCGGCAATCGGATTTCTACCGTTGTTCCTTTTCCTTCTTCACTATCATACGAAATGCTTCCTTTATGATTACTAATGATTTTGTGACTCACCATCAATCCTAATCCTGTTCCTTTTTCTTTTGTTGTATAGAAAGGCTCGGTAATTCGTGTTAATCGATCTTTCGGCATGCCTTTTCCTTCATCTATCACTTGGACGACTACTTGATTTGTATCTGGATCAAATTTAGATACCACCAGAATAGACCCGGGGTCATCCATCGCTTCAATAGAATTTTTCACCATGTTGATAAATACTTGTTTCATATCTTTTTCAATACAATGAACAACAGGTAATTTTTCTTCAAAATCTGTTGAAATAGTAATGTTTTTAAGAATGGCCTGTGTATGCAGCAGCGTACATACGTCTTGAAGAATTAAATTTATCTGTTTATTTTCATATTTTACGACTTCGGGTTTGGCTAGAATGAGCAGTTCGCTAATGATCAGTTCTAAGCGGTTAAACTCGGACATCATGACATCCATATATTCTTTTTTATACGTTTCTTCTTGCATCATAAGCTGTAAAAAGCCCTTTAATGATGTAAGAGGGTTTCGTATTTTATGGGCAATGCCAGCAGCCAGCTGTCCAAGTGCTGACAGCATCTCTGAATTTTTGAGCATCATTTCCGACTGTTTGCGCTGTGAAATGTCTTCGCTTAACCCAATGTAATGGATGATTTCATCCTGATCATTTTTAACAGGCATTAAGGCTAACTGTTCCCAAACGGTTTCTCCGCCTTCTTGAACGTAGGAAATTTCTCCGTTCCATTTTTCTCCTCTGTATACTTCATTCCAAATCTTAGGGAATCTTTTAACCCCCAGATTTTTTGTATATAAGTCATAAAGGTGTAAACCAAATACTTCCTGCGGCGCATGCTTTTGTTCCATGAACTTTTGATTAATGTACTTAATTTTACCTTGATGATCGGTAATAAAAATGCCCGTAGGACTGTGAGCAACTGCAAATGATGTAATAGCCAATTCTTCATTTGACCGTTTAATTTCTGTAATATTAATAAACGTAATAACTACACCGTTAATTAAATTCTCATTTGTACGATAAGGCATCATTTTCATGCTGTACCATTGGTTATCGTAGCTTTGAATTTCTTTTTGAAGGGTGTTATTTGTTCTTAAAACGTGCATTGCGTCCTCGATTAGATGGTCATATCTAAAGTTATGCGAAATATGAAAGAAAGGTCTTCCGATATCTTGATGAAGAACGTTGATCACTGTTTTCGTTTCCGGCGTAAATAATTTAATATTCAGCTGCTCGTCTAAAAAAATGGTAGCAATAGTTGTGCTGATTAATAAATTATCGATATCGTTGTTTAAGTCCGTTAATTCTTCAATCTTTCGCTCGTACTGGTTGTTAACACTAATTAACTCTTCATTAACAGACTGCAATTCTTCATTTGTGGACTGCAGCTCTTCGTTGGAAGCAATCAGTTCTTCGTTCGTGGACTTTAGCTCCTCATTTGCTGTTTCTAGCTCTTCAATCGTCGTTTGCAAATGCTGCTGCGTATAATGAAGCTCTTGCTCTAAATCTACTACAAGCTCACTAATAGAGCTTGTTTGATTAAGAAACATGGGCTCTCCCTTATCAATAATGGCACTATCTGTCTGTTCATCAAACATAAGTAAGTAAAGAGAGTGATTTGTTGGAAGAGCAGATATCGTAATATTAAAGCGGCGCTGCACGTTGTTTATGACAAACTCAATGTGCTGACAGCATACGCTCATAACTTGCTCTTTTACGCGTTTAATAGCTGCTCCAATGGCTAAAGAGACGTGAACAGGAACCATTTTGAAAATTGTATAATTAATTTTCCCTACAGGAACGTTAATAAGCTGAGTCGCTTCTTTTGAACAAAATATCACTTCGTTGTATTCATTTAATACGAGACAAGGGCTCATAAAGTGATCAATCATTGACTGATACATCTCATCTAATTTAAGCGAAGGAAGAGGCTTATAAAGTTGACTTGGCAGCGGCACGCTAGAAAAATCACCTTCATGCAAGTTGGATTTTGAAAGATTAAAAGCTCCCGTAATTTGTCGGCTGGGCTGTCCGGAACGCTTAAATATTTTCCACTTACTGTTGATAGGGCGGAACAAATCAGACAAGTTTCCCGTTGTTTCGCTAGGGCCTAAAAAAAGTACGCCTTCTTCTGTCAAAGAAAAATGAAAAAGAGACAGAATGCGCTGCTGCAGTTCAGCTTGGAAGTAAATCATCATATTTCGACAGCTAATTAAATCAACGTTTACAAAAGGCGAGTCTTTTCCTATATTATGGGGGGCAAAAACAATCATTTTGCGGATTGTTTTTTTAACTTGATAACTCCCGTGTTTTGTTTGCTCAAAATATTCATTAATCTGAGCTGCTGAGAAGGAATGAACTTCCGCTTCTTCATAAATACCTTGACTAGCTCTTTTGATTGCATGACGATCGATGTCCGTAGCAAAGATTCGGACATCGAAATAACGGTTGATTGTTGATAAATAGTCATGAAGCAAAATAGCTAATGTATATGCTTCTTGACCAGTAGAACAACCTGCTACCCAGATGCGGATTTCATCTTCTTGACTATGAATCTTTCTTTCAACTAATTGAGGGATGACTTGTTCTTCAATAATAGAGAATGCTTCTTTATCTCTAAGAAATTGTGTCACTCCAATCAGCAAGTCTCGCTGCAGTTCGACGATTTCTTCGGCTTCTTTACATAAATAGTCCCGGTATTCTTCCATCGTTTGAGAGGGCGGATCGAGTAAAGCCATTCTCTTTTCAAGTCGTCGCAGCACTGTATTTTTTTTGTACATAGAGAAGTCGATGCCTGTTTTCTTCTTTATTAATGAATAAATGTATTGCAGCGTTTCTTCATTATATGTAAATTCAGTTTGGCTGACATGCGTTTGCACAAGGTCAGGCATATCAGCAGGAGAAAGAATATAATCAGCAAGGTGTGCATCAATAGCGCTTAGGGGCATATCTCTGTACTTTGCTGTGCTTTCATCTTGTACAAGTACAGTTCCGCCATACTCTCGTATCGTTTTTGCTCCTCCTGTTCCATCATTTCCTTTTCCCGATAAAATAATGGCTGTGCACCGGTGTTTTTTTGCAGCAGCCAGAGAATGAAAAAAGGCGTCAATCGGATACTTTACCTGATCATTTTCTTCATAAGGACGAAGGCGAAGAGTATGATCAACAACGGTCACATAATGATGGGGAGGATTTAAATAAATTGTGTCTTCTTGTAAAGTCATCCCGTCTTGTGTCAGTTTGATATTCATTCCTGTTTTTTTTGCTAAAAGTTCTGGCATAAAACTTTTATATTTAGAGGAAAGGTGCTGTACGATAATAAACGCCATTCCATTTGGTGAAGGCATATTAGCGAAAAACTGCTCAATAGCTTCTAACCCACCGGCAGAAGCGCCAATTCCCACAACGTGTAAATCCTGTTTCTCTATTCCTTCTGTAGACGATGGAACTGTAGAAAACGAGTTGTTCTTCATAATAGAACCTCCAATAATGTTTAGACACTTCGTAGATTGTATGTCGTTTTGTCTATTTTAATGTCGACAGCACAGCGTGGTTTACATCAAAAGTAAATTTTTTTAAAAAAACCAAGATGCTGGTACATAGGTTCATTTTAGCAAACCTATTATATTGTTCAAATAACGTTTTCAAAATTCCTTTATTTTTTGCGAAAAAATTTAAAAGTCCAAACTATATAATATGCCCCGATTTTCTTTATATAAACGTATTTTTATAAAAAAAATCGTTTTTTTTTGCAGAAAAAAATATTTAAAAAAGTTTTGTTTACGCTTACATATGCATAAGGTTATACGCTCAAGGAGGAAAAAAACGGTTAAATCCAACTTGACACTCTTTTTCAGCATGTTACTATAGGAACCGTTGAAAGAAACGAGAACAAAAATACGAACAAATGACAGGGGAGATTTGATGGATCAAAAACAAAAAGTTGCTTTTTTAGGTGCTGGATCAATGGCTGAAGCGATGATTTCCGGTATGGTCAATGCAAAGAAATTACCTGCTGAAAATATTATCGTAACAAATCGAAGCAATGATGCGCGACTGCATGAACTTGAAAATAGATATGGTATCACAGCAGTAAAGCGCAGCGAGCTGAAAACAGATGACATTGATGTTTTTATTCTAGCGATGAAGCCAAAAGGCGCTGAAGAGGCATTAAACGAATTAAAGCCTCAAATCAACAAAGACCAGCTTGTCCTATCTGTTCTTGCAGGGATTTCGTCTTCTTACATGGAAGAGTTATTGCATGATGAACAGCAGGTCATTCGAGTGATGCCGAATACATCAAGTATGATTCAGCAATCAGCAACGGCTATATCTCCAGGTCAATATGCTGCAATGGATGCTGTGCTAACAGCAAAAGAGCTGCTTTCTGCAATCGGAAAAGTATACGTGATTGATGAGCCACAAATGGACATTTTCACAGGAATTGCCGGAAGTGGACCCGCTTATTTTTATTTCCTTATGGAGCATATCGAAAAAGCAGCTAAAGAAGAAGGTCTCGATCCTGAGCTAGTACGTGAAATTGGCGCCCAAACCATTTACGGTGCAGCAAGAATGATGATGGAAAGAGATGAAACGCCGACGGAGCTTCGTGAAAATGTGACGTCTCCAAACGGTACAACAGCAGCTGGTTTAGACGCCTTAGCTAAACACGGCGGCGGAGAAGCAATGATGCAAGCAGTCAAAGGAGCATCAAAGCGTTCAAAAGAAATGAGTGCTCAACTACAAAAAGTGGCAAGTACTAATTAATTCGTCACTTATCTTCTTCGTGAATTCCTCACCACAAAAAAATAATCATAAACAAGAAAACATACAGAACACACTAGGAGTGATTTGATGAGTCCCGACAATAAGAAGCGGGTTGTAATTAAAATTGGAAGTAGTTCATTAACAAGTTCACACGGCGAAATCAGCAGACGGAAGCTCGAGCGCCTTGTGGATCAAGTCGTAGACTTAAAAGATAGCGGTCATGAAGTGCTGTTGGTTTCATCAGGAGCTGTAGCTGCAGGGTACCGCAAGCTTGGCTGCTTAGAGCGACCTAGCTCTTTACCTGAAAAACAAGCAGCTGCCTCAATCGGTCAAGGACTGTTAATGGAAGCTTATTCAGAACTGTTTCTATCACATGGATACGTTGCTTCTCAAATCTTAATTACAAGAGACGATTTTTCAGACGAAAATCGTTACAACAATGCACGAAATACAATTAACGTGCTGTTAGAACGCGGCATTGTGCCAATTGTCAATGAAAACGACACGGTAACCATCAATCGATTAAAATTTGGCGATAATGATACACTTTCAGCTAAAGTTGCTGGACTAGTGGATTCCGACCTGCTTATTATTTTATCGGATATCGATGGCTTATACAGCGCGGACCCTCGCCAGGATCCAAATGCAAAATTAGTTCCTCACGTAGGGGAAATCACGCAAGAAATCGAAGAATCTGCAGGAGATTCAGGAAGTTCAGTTGGAACAGGCGGTATGCGCTCGAAAATTGACGCGTTCAAAATTGCTATGGCCTCAGGAATTCCAGCATTTTTAGGAAGAGCCGGCGTGCCAAACATCTTAACACAAGCGGTTGACGGAGATGCAACAGGAACGTATTTTGAATCTGAAGATGATTCTGCGAACCTTAATCAGAAAAAGCAGTGGATTGCGTTTAACTCTGGTCCTGAAGGGGAAATAGTAGTCGAAGATGCCGCGAAACGTGCAATTATTGAAGATAAAGAGCCTTTACTTCGCGAGCATGTTAAATATATTAAAGGCCACTTTAGTGAACGAGCAGTTGTACGTATTCTAGATAAAGACGAAAATGAGCTGGCTCTTGGCGTGACAAATTATTCATCTGATGAACTTGCACTGAATGAGCCAATTGATCAACCGATTGTAGACAGCGAAGGTCTAGTGTGTCACTTAGAAATTCCAGTACCGGTCGGTTTGTAAGCAAACATGCTGTAAAGAAAAGGAGCCCTTCCTTTTCTTTGCATGATTGCATTTACCTCTTATGCCTCACACTTTAAAATCAAACAAAACTAAAACGAATCCAGGAGTGATTTGGTGTTACAAACAAATGAAAAGTATTCAGTAGAAGAACAAGCTATTTCAGCAAAAAAAGCAGCTAAGAAATTAAGTTTACTAACAACAGAACAAAAAAATGATGCGCTGTTAACGATTGCCTCTACACTTGAAAACAACACGGAGTATATTTTAAAAGCAAATGAAGTAGATTTAAAAAACGGTAAAGAAAAAGGGTTTGACGAAGCGCTGATGGATCGCCTTGCTCTTTCAGCGGAACGTGTAAAAGAATTTGCTAACGGCCTTCGTGAAGTTGCTGAGCTAGACGATCCAACAGGAGATATCTTATTAAGCTGGACATTGGATAACGGTCTAGATGTAAAGCAAGTACGCGTGCCTCTTGGCGTTATCGGAATGATTTATGAAGCACGTCCAAACGTCACGGTAGATGCAACAGGGCTAGCGTTGAAATCTGGAAATGCCATTGTGTTAAAAGGCGGCTCTTCAGCTATTTCATCTAACCAAGCTATCGTGGACATTATTCATAAAGCTCTTGATAAAACGCCAATTCCTAAAGAAGCGGTACAGTTTATTTCAAGTACAGATCGTGCGGCTACGCAAGAATTATTTACAATGAAAGAGCATATTGACGTGCTAATTCCGCGCGGAGGGGCTTCATTGATTCAAGCGGTGGTCAATAACGCAACGGTTCCCGTGTTAGAAACGGGAGTCGGAAACTGCCATATTTATATCGATGAACAAGCTGACGTTAAGAAGGCCATTCCGATTTTGATTAATGCAAAAACAGATCGACCAGCGGTGTGTAACGCAGCAGAAACGGTTCTTGTACACAAGAACTGGCTCGATTCTCATAAAGAAGAATTGATTCAAGCATTCAATGATCATAATATTGAAGTATATGGTGACAAAGCGACAGTAGGTGAAATTCCTGGAGCAAAACCAGCGGCTGAAAAAGACTGGGCTGAAGAGTATTTGCGCTTAGCAATCGCAATGAAAGTAGTAGAGAGTGTGGATGAAGCGATTGACCATATCGAAACATATGGAACAAAACACTCTGAAGCCATCATTTCAGAAGATGAACAAGCCGTTTCACGCTTCATGTCTTTAGTGGATGCAGCGGCACTGTATCATAATGCATCTACGCGTTTTACTGACGGAGGAGCTTTAGGATTTGGAGCTGAAATTGGGATCTCAACTCAAAAGCTTCATGCACGCGGTCCAATGGGACTTCCTGCGCTTACGACAATTAAATACATTATGAGTGGAAACGGACAAACTCGATAAGAAAAAAAGCGAGCCTAATCATGTGCTCGCTTTTTTTATGAAAAGCAAAATAAGTAAATGGAAGCTGATTTGTAAAAAAATATAAACTCTGTTATAATAGTAAAATATATAATTTTTGTGATCTTCATTTTTGTTCTTTTCAGACTATCCCGTTGTTTTAAGAAAAGCAACTGCTATCTGCTTTGTTATAACTTCATTTTTATTTTAGTCTTTCAAGACGCCGTATGTATTCCTCAAAGATTGATTTACGGATGTATAGTATCACTTTATCTTGCACCATTTACCACATTTACACGCTAAGTTAATCTTCATTTATTATCCACTTAAAAAGTACTGTTTAAAGGAGACGATGTGTATGTATAATCGTAAAAATTTAGAGCCGGCTGTTATTGAAGAAACAAAAGTTTGGGAATGTACATCAGATACGTGTAATTGCTGGGTTCGAGATAACTTTAAAAGCGGAGATCAGCCAACTTGTCCAATTTGCAAAAGCGAAATGAAGCAAGCTGTAAAAGAACTGCAGGTTATTCATAATCCTAGAGTCATTGATTAATAACTTTTAGGAAGACGTTTTTTGAAAGGGGTTTGTGGATGTTTCTAGGAATTGATCATGTTCAGCTTCTTGGTCCAGAAGGATGCGAGCAAGAAGCAAGAAATTTTTATGAAAATCTTTTAGGAATGAAAACTGTTCTTAAGCCGGAAAATTTAAGGCACAGAGGCGGCATATGGTTTCAATGTGGAACTCAAGAAGTGCATATCAGTATTCAAGATGACTACATACCTGCTAAAAAAGCGCATCCAGCTTTTGTCGTGGAAGATATCAAGACGCTTAGACGTAAGTTGGCACATTCGGGCTGCGTTCTTTCTGAAGAAGAGCCTATTGCAGGGAGAGAGCGTTTTTTTGTCCACGACCCGTTCGGGAATCGATTAGAATTTTTACAATATGACAAATAAAAGACCTCCAAGCGGAGGTCTTTTATTTTAAGGCGTTATCTAAATACGTATATACCGTTTCTTTGCTAACTAATACTTCATTTTCTCTGTCTTTATCTTTTTGCCACTTTTCCTGTGCTTTTGCTAATACTTCTTCGACTTCCTCCTTTGGAATGACAATGACTCCACCGTCGTCACCTGCAATAAAATCCCCAGGACGGATCTTCACGCCCCCGCAGGAAATGATCTCGTTTACCTTTCCTTTTTCTTTTTTGCTGCTTGCTGCGATCGTAGAGCCCTTACAAAATACAGGGAAATTAAGCTTTTCGATGTCTTCCTGATCTCGTATAACACCATCTAGTACAATACCGCTTATTCCAACAAGCTTCGCCATGGCTACTACGAAATCTCCTGCTAAGGCACGGTTACAGTAGCTTTTCCCATCAATGACGAGCACGCTTCCGGGCTCCGATAGTCGAATCGCTTCAAGCACTGAGTAATTATTACCAGCAGGCGTATCTACGGTAAGAGCCGGCCCAAATAGTTTGTAATGACGCTGCAATGGCTTAATAGAAAAGTCTAAGTGGTTTGCACCTTCCATTGCATCTGATAAATTTGCTGTTGATAATGGGAGCTGTTCATTCAACATCGTATCTCTCCTTTTTAACTTTAGTCTATCTATACATATTCATATAAGAGAAAGCTCTTATTTATGAAAGGGCAAGTAGATAACGTGAAGCATTGACCATCAATTAACTGCAAATGTACAGCGTTAGAAGCTTCCAAAGCCAATTTTTAATGAATTTTATTATATCTTTGAGGCGCTGTTTCTCGTATGGTATTCGTCATATAAGCACCTATATCCTTTAATTAGTAATAAAGGCGAAGGTAGCAAAATACATGCAAACGTTTAATCCTATGAACATTTGATGGAGCTTGATGCATTTTTATATAAAAAAGTGAAACCTTTTGGTATGATGAAACGTAGGAACATATATGGAAATCATATATGAAAAAACATATGTGACGTTAGTCATTTAGTGGAGGGAAAACAATGGTAAAAAAATTATTGGCCGCATTTATTGCATTAGCGGTTGTGTTTTCACCAGTCGGTGGATCACTTATTCATGACGGTTCAAACGTAGCAAGCGCAAAAGGGTATAAATCAGGAAAGCGCTCTTTTGACAGCGGAAGCAATAACCAATCAAGCTTATTTAAAAACAATAACAGTAATTCAGTTAAGCAAAACAATACGTCTAAAAATTCATCATCTAAGAGTACAGAGGCTAGCTCAAAGCGTGGCGGCTTAATGAAAGGTCTTTTAATGGGAGGAATTGCGGGCTTATTATTCGGAAGCTTACTATCTAGCTTAGGACCATTAGGCCCAATTTTAGGCTTTATGGTAAACATGCTTGTGATTGTAGCTTTAATTCTTCTTGTAGTAAAGTTATTCCAAAGCGTACGTAGCAACAAGCGTAAAAATGAGGAAGTGAAATCTTGGAGACAATAAAAATTTCTGAACAAGATATTATCAATGCGATGTGTTTGTATATCGCGGAAAAAAAACAAGTTCAGCCTCAAGAAGTAGAGATTGAGCTAATGTATGATGATGACTACGGTTTTTCAGCAGAGTCATACGTACATGATCGTAAGCAGGTTCATATTACTTTGAACATTATTGAAGCGCTGCGCTTTTGGCTGGATACGGAAATGAACGTAGACCCATACGCAGCAGGACTAGAACTGGAATTAGACGACGAAGAAGGT
The DNA here is from genome assembly GCF_058629175.1 of Priestia sp. MDV22-iso46. Classification (NCBI taxonomy): domain Bacteria; kingdom Bacillati; phylum Bacillota; class Bacilli; order Caryophanales; family Bacillaceae; genus Priestia; species Priestia sp. MDV22-iso46. The sequence goes on along the minus strand of NZ_JBZVWT010000001.1, from coordinate 655,798 downwards.
ATTATCGCTTTTGCTAAATTAAGTCGATAAAGAAATCTTCAATAAAAAGCCCGCTCAAGTGAGCGGGTTTTTTATTAGGATTTTAACTGTTCGTTGGAACTGGACTTATCGCGTTTTTTAGTGAAAAACCACCAGTTGGCATCTCCAAGCAATTTCATAAGAGAAGGGACAAGAAGCATTCTGACAATCGTTGCATCGATAAATATAGCTAAAGCAATTCCTACACCCATTTGTTTAACAGGAGTTACGTCTGTAAAAGCAAAGGCTCCTGTAATCACAATCATGATTAAAGCAGCGCTCGTAATGATTTTACTAGTGGAAGCTAAGCCTTCTACGGTTGCTACATTATTATCGCGGGTTTGATGGTACACTTCGTGAATGCGCGAAATTAAAAAGACTTCGTAGTCCATGCTAAGCCCAAATACAAGGCCGAAAACAAAGACTGGCAGTACTAAAGCAATATTAGATTCGGTAAGACCTAAATGTCCATTTTGAAATAGCCATACAAGTAAACCAAACGTAGCTGTTAAGCTTAAAATATTCATAATGATAGCCTTTAAAGGAATGAGTACGGAACGAAAAGCAATCATTAAAATGACATACGTTGAAAATAAAACAAGAGCCAAACCATAGGGAGCTTTTTCATGAATTTCATCGAATATTTCTTGTTCAAATTTTGGATAGCCGCCAATATGAACGGTGAAAGGTGAACGTTTGTCTTTCCATTTTCGAACAAAATCTTTTGCTTGATCTGAATTTTGGTCTGTATCTAGCGTAGCTTTTATGAGCATATAATGTCCGTTAATGAACGAATCTACAGCTGGCTTTGTCTGCGCACTTATCTGCGGGTTTTCCAGCATAGCTTGAAGCTGATCACTCGATTTTACGTTTAAAGCGGTAGAAATAGAATCGACTTGCTTAACTAACGAATCTTCTTTTAATTGTTTTATAAAAGTAAAGGCATTTGTTAAAGGCTTTTCATTCAGCATATCTTGCTTAGCTTCTAGCACAAAATAAACGTCTGCCGTATTTTTATTTATAAACGTATCGTTATATGTGTCAAAAGCTTGACGGGACTCGTATTTTGTTGGGAGCGCTTCTGAAGACGGTATCTCTAGATGCATGTCTCGAACGGGAATAAGTGCTACTAACAAAATGATAAGAGAAACAATCGTCATAGTTACAGGCTTTTTCATGACAAATGTAGCGAATGAACGCCACCTAGACTGACCGCCTTGTTCACTGACTTTTAAGATGCGTAAACGATTAATGCGTGTACCTAATATAGCCAGTATGGAAGGAAGAAGCGTAAGAGCTGAAAACACAGCAATAAAAACAACAGCCATTCCTCCAAGAGCGACGTTTTGGAAAATATCCACTTGAATAAACAGCATTCCCGCTAATCCAATAAATACGCATAATCCTGAGAATATGACCGAGCGTCCCGCTGTTTGAATGGTAATTTTGATTGCTTGTTCTACCGATTTTGTTTGAATTTCTTCTTTAAAGCGATTAATAAATAAAAGGGCAAAGTCAATACTAAGAGCTAATCCAATCATTGGAATCACATTTAAAATAAAGATGGATAGCTCTGTGTACGGATGAAAGAAATAGACAACGCCCATGGTAGTAACAACGGTTACAATTCCTATCATAAGAGGAATTGCAGCGGCTACCACGCCGCCAAAAGCTAGAAGAAGCACAACTAAAGCAACAGGAATGCCAATGGCTTCCGCTTTTGCTAAATCAGCTTGGCTTGCTGTATTCATATCTTTTTCAATAATAGGACCACCGGTTAATTTTACACTAACTTCTTTTTCTTCAGCCGAAAGAGTTCTGATCTTTTTCACTCGTTTATCCATCGTTCCATCATCGTGATTAAAGTGGATAATTCCATACGCTGTGCTTCCTTTTATCATCTTGTTAGAAGCCGTTGGTATGTCAACTTTCGACGCGTCTGATTTGTCCTTTGCCTTTTGCATATACTGAGCGATCGTTTGCTGGAATTTCGAGTCAGATACTCCGTCTTTTTTTAAAAACAAAACGATAACCTGAGCTTCACTAACATCAAATTTATCAACTAAAAGCTGCTCGGTATCTTTATACATTCCTTTCATTTCAAATCCGTTTCCTCCCAGTACAGAAGGAAGCTTAGCCGCATAAAAGCCAAATCCGACAATTAGGATGATCCATAGTATTAATAAAATTTTCCTGCTCGCATATAATGCGTTCGCTACTTTATTCATATTAACCTCCAATTTTTTGTACAGTTACTAGACTATTTTATACTAACAGTTATTGTAATTAGAAGAAGTATTGTGTTTTTTTGTTTTTCTTGCCTGAAAAAGTTTTTATACAGAGAAGCAGGGGTGTTTCCTCAGCAAAATCGTGTTTATGTTTCAGGAGATTTAGGGAACACTGTACATAAATGCACGAAGGGGGATTTAAAAAGATGCAAATGAAACAGCCAGCTAAAATGACGAATAGTTATGGGTGTAAAAATGAGTATGATACATTAAAGCGTGTGATTGTTTGCCCACCTACATATATGAAAATTGAAGAAATTATTAATGAAACACAAAAGCACTATGCGGACGAAAATATTGATGAGAGCTTGGCTTCAAAGCAACACCGTCAATTTGTCGAATGTCTTCAAAAAGAAGGAGTGGAAGTCATCGGGCTATCTGCACAAGAGCCATTTCCAGAACAAGTATTTACGCGGGATATTGGCTATACGCTCGGAGATACCATTATTGTCACGAAAATGGGCAGCGAAATTCGAAGTGGAGAAGAACAAGTGCTAGCAGAGTGGCTGCAGCAGCAAGGTATTCCTTCCCATCAGGTACCGGACCATCCCATTGAAGGTGGAGATGTGCTGATTGATGGACAAGCTATTTTTATTGCGCTCAGCGACCGTACAAGTAGAGAAGGTGTGGAGCATATCCAAGAGCTGCTTCCAACGTATGAGGTTGTTCCGATTCCTATTGACCGATCTTACCTTCATCTTGATTGTGTGTTAAATATTTTATCACCTACAGAAGCGCTCGTATTTTCACCAGCTTTACATGAGAAAGAATTAAATTTACTTCGCATGAAATATGACTTAATTGAAGTAACAGAAGAAGAGCAGTTTACGATGGGAACCAATGTATTATCAATCGGTAATCAGCGGGTGATCAGCCTGCCAATGAATACAGAAGTGAATGAAGAGTTAAGGAAACGAGGCTATGAAGTAATTGAAGTTGATATATCTGAAATTATTAAGTCCGGCGGTTCTTTCCGCTGCTGCACAATGCCTCTGGAACGAGTGTAAAAAAGCTTAAAAAGAAAAAAAGATCTCGGCGATAGCCAGGGATCTTTTTTTTGAGGGATGTTGTATAAAATTTCAAGTGAAAGGAACATTAACCTATATAAGCTGTTGAAGGAAAGGAGTGATAAACATGGCAAATCGTAATCCTATTTTAGTTCAAGGTGCTGAACAGCTTCTTGATCAATTAAAAACGGAAATTGCGGGGAGACTTAACGTTCAGCTTGGCGCGGAACAAACGGCTCGCGCAAATGGTTCTGTTGGTGGAGAAATGACGAAGCATCTTGTTGCAATGGCGCAACAGCAATTAAGCGGTGCACAAGGACACATTCGCTAGTCTGCTCTACATAAACACTTTGATGAAAAGTTCTGGCTCTTTTGAGCTGGAACTTTTTTTGTGTAGAAAACATCATTCTACTTTCTCTTGGTCGTTTGAGTGGAGATTTTGCTTGAAATTCTCCACTTTCAAGGTTGAAAAGTGCATAAAATGGGAAAAGAACAAAAAAAGAGAAAGTAGAGGTTTATCATGAAAAAGCTATTATCATTTGGAAAAAGTCTTGGTAAAGAAATTCAAGAAGACCAAGCAACGGGACTAGCGGCTGAGCAAGCCTATTATTATATGCTATCATTATTCCCTATGCTTATTTTACTGATATCGATTGTTCCGTATCTATCTATTAAACCGGAAGAGGCAATCGATCTTCTTCAAAGCGTTATGCCGGGAGAAACGGCTGCAATCTTTAAAGATAACGTAGCTCAATTTGTAAGCCAACCAAACGGCGGGTTACTGACTGTAGGGATTTTAGGAACCATTTGGTCCGCTTCAAACGGTATGAACGCCTTTATCCGTGCAATGAACCAAGCCTACGACGTGAAAGAACAGCGCTCGTTTATTAAAGTAAGAGGTCTGTCCATTCTTTTAACAATTGGATTAATTGTAACAATTGTTGTATCGCTTCTTTTACCAGTGTTCGGAGGAGTTTTGTTAAATTGGATAAGCGAATGGTTTTCTCTCCCTTCAGGTACAACAGTGGTTTTAAATATTCTGCGCTGGATTGTTGGTGTCGGCATTATGGTACTTGTTTTATCCGTATTATACAGATTAGCGCCAAACAAAACATTTCCTTTTGCTCATGTATGGCCCGGGGCACTCGCTGCTACGCTGCTATGGCAGCTAACATCTTTAGGGTTCTCATTTTACGTAAGCAACTTTGGCAATTATTCTGCTACTTATGGAAGCTTAGGAGGCGTGATTGTTCTGATGCTTTGGCTATTTTTAACGGGGTTAATTCTCGTGATTGGAGGAGAGATTAACGCTATTTATCACCGAAACAAAACGGCTGCACCTCCTAAAGATACGTCTCAGGCGATGTAATAAAAAAGGAAACCTTTATAGAGGTTTCCTTTTTCAACGTTTAAAGCTATTAACAAGCTGTTTAAATGAGTTGGCTGTATATTTGACCGAATCTTTTTTGTACTGTACATCGGTTTTAATAGCTGCTTGTGTTACTTTTAAATGATTTGTTTTTTCTTTGATATGATCAGTTTCGTTTTGAAGATGTTGAGAAGTGGCATTTACAGAGTTCACAGTTGGCTTGATTTTTTTATTAAATGATACGCCTGCGTAAATAAGATACGCAAGTGATGCCAAAACAACAGCTAAGCTTATATAAACAATAATCATCAGTGTGCCTCCTTTGTACGTATTTATATAGGTGAGAATAAAATATATACGAATATCATCCTCTTTATTTAATTGTTATACCCATTTTTAATTAAAACAAACAAAAGCCTGCCGGGAAGACAATATATTGGATTTTTTCTGAAATTTCATTCATCATTACATATAGAGTTACCTTGAAAGGAGAGAGAAGAAGAATGCCGTTAGATCCGCATATTCAAATATTTCTAAATCAATATAATGAAATGCCCCGTCCTTCTTTAGAGGACGTTACACCCCCGCAGCTGAGAGAAATGGAAAAGATGTCTTTAACTCCTTCCAAAGAAGCAGTTAAAAAAGTATATAATAAAGACATTGAATTAAATGAACGTACGCTCACTATACGAGTGTATAAACCTGAAGGAACAGGGCCATTTCCTGCTCTTGTTTATTATCACGGAGGAGGCTGGGTATTAGGAAGCTTGGATACTCATGACTCTATATGCAGGTCGTATGCAAATGGAGCAAACTGTATTGTGGTGTCTGTTGATTATCGTCTTGCTCCTGAAGATAAATTTCCCGCTGCAGTAAACGATGCCTATGAAGCCTTGGATTGGATTTCAGCTCATGCGTCTCAGTTAAATATCGATTCAAATAAAATTGCCGTCGGTGGGGACAGTGCCGGTGGCAACCTTGCTGCGGTTGTGAGCATTTTAGCAAAAGAAAGACAAGGTCCATCCATTGTTCATCAGCTGCTTATTTATCCGTCTTTAGGATTTAAAAATCAGCACCCTGCTTCTATGAAAGAAAATGCGGAAGGATATTTCCTTTCAAAAGATCTCATGGATTGGTTTCGCCTTCAGTACTTAAATAATAAAGAAGAAGAACAGCATCCTTATAACGCTCCGGTATTACTAGAAGATTTATCGAGTCTACCAAGCGCTACCATTATTACAGCACAGTATGATCCTTTAAGAGATAGCGGAAAAGACTACGCGGACGCATTAAAAAATCACGGTGTCCCCGTCACCTATGAAAATTATGAAACAATGATTCACGGGTTTTTAGGGTTTCATGAATTTGTCCCACTCGCTCAGCAGGCGATCAATAAAAGCGCAGCTCAACTGCGTCAAGTATTTGACTCCATTTAAGGCGCAAAGATATATAGTGTCATAAATTATATGAACTTGGGAGAAGCAGCACATGGATGTGCTGTTTTTCTTTATTAATAGGGAGAAAAGATTGACAATAGTTTCAAAAAATAGCCCATTATCTCTTTTAAAGTCATTTTGTTTGGAGTATAGTAGAAAAGTAGGATAAAAACATTTATTTACATTAAATAAGGTGATTTTTCGAATGATAAAAAACAAGTAGGTCAGCTGATTCCTTTTCAAAAAATACTTAATAAACGTTGATATAATAGGGTTTTTAGAGGGTGAGTAAATAGTCACTAAGACTGAAACTTGCCCATAATAAAAAAACTACCTAAACTGTTAAGGCAACTTCCATATTCAAAGGGGGTTGCCTTTTTGTGTGCAAAGCGAATAAGAAAGGGAGCAAAAGTAGTTCAAATAAATCTTGAAGAAGCTAAAGAGAAAATTATTAAAATTAAAACTTTAGAAGGTATGGCTCAATCCACTTTAAATCAATATAATCTCGTTTTTAATGATTTAATTGCATTCTTTGAAAAAGATACAAGAGTAGATGATATCACTTTAAATGACGCTAGGGATTTTATTAATTGGTTGCTTCACGAAAAATCTGATACAAGTAGTAAATCTAAGCAAGTTGCAAAGAAGGGGGTGAAGCCATCTATGTAAATAACTACCTTCAAAAAGCACGTGCTGCTTTTAATATTTTGAAACGTGAAGAAGTGCTGAAAGAAAATGTCTTTAATGAAATTCGTAATGTAAAGTTCCAAAAACATAAGGTTGAAACATTGACGGTAGATGAAATAAAGCGAATTTTTAATGCCTTTAATAAGAGTTATTATGCTCAATTTAGATCATATGTGCTTTTACATACATTGCTAGACACATTAGGAAGGGTAGATGAAACTTTATATTTGAAGAAACGAGACGTTGATTTCGATAAGCGGTCAGTAACTTTTCAAAATACAAAATCGAAGAAATTTTAGATTAGTAGAATTAACTCCAAAAACTATAGGACAACATTCTAGTATGGATAATTTAGCTAGTAAATTTCAGATAAGAGAGATTTGCTTGGATTATGATCATAATGTTGATGACATTGATGAAGTAGAAGATACAGTGGAAGAATTAAGAATTGATTGCAATGTGGAGATTACATAGTTTTAAACGATTTTCCTAGGTATGCCCATAGATAATTAAAAATTACGAAAGGGTTGTGTAGGATAATGCCCTATGAACAAAAGGATTATTATATCAGTGCTAAGGATAATGAGTATTACAAAGCACTAAATGTTGTAGAACACTTAGCAGAAGAGGCTAAGCAAAGGAATAATTCTCCGATGTGGACTGAAACCTTAGAGAAATTAACTAACGAATTAAAAGATAATAATGGAGATAACCTTACTCCATGGCATTTCAATATGATAATATCAATACTTTTAGATTATGTGCCTACTGAAGTAAAAGACAAATGATAACAAGTAAAGAGTCACTCAATTAGAGTGGCTTTTTATTTTGTTTAACAACAAAAATCACCTGTTTTGGTGCTCAGCGAATATGAATAATAGTTTGTTTAGCAAGTTGTTGGCTAGGCATTAGTTCTAGGGCATATGCTACATCTTTTAATTCTGGGTTATTAGGTAAATCATAAGGATCTAGGGACTCAAAATGTAGAATTTGTTCATCTGTTAAAAGGTCAAGTGGGATACATACATCTACAATTGCTCTAATAATAGTTATACCTAGTTTTTTTGCTAAGTATGGTCTATGATTACCTCCATTACCAACGCAAAACTCACCATTAGGAAATAATGTTAGGTTAATATCCATGTGAGAGGAACCAGTTGTTACATATCCGTGAGTTTCTATTGATTTAAGAAGACGACTTAACTTTTCTTCAGACAAAACGTTGTCATGAGTTAAGCCTTTTATTCTTGAAACCGGCACCAGCATTGAGCCAACATGATGAGTTAAATAGTTTCTACCATAAATTTCTGTATAGTCATCATAAAATTGCCAGCCTGTATATTCAATCACTGATATCATCTCCTTTAAGATCAATTACATAAATAATATTAATAATGTTGTTAAATTAGAACATCATAGATACAGTTAATAAAATCAGGGAAGTATCGTTTCAATTCAGGTGCTTTTTAGTATGTTCAAATTTAGAAAGGGTGACTATTAAATAATGACCGATGAACTTTACCAAAAAATATTAGATGAAGAAATTAGTAACGAAGAGTTCTTACGTATCAATGAAGAAGATGATGAACCTTTAACTCATAATCAAAGAATAATGTTGGCTGAGTACTTAATGAGTTTACAAGGATTAACCAAGTATGAAGCTTATCAAATTGCTTTCAAGTGCGTGGAATAAAAATATTCTCATAGTCATATAGCGAGAAGGGTTATTACACTTTTTGTCGAAATTATAGGCAGAAAGTTGGTGATTAGAAAATGAGAATTCAATTAGATTTTAAAGTGCTAAATGTTATAGTAGAAAACGGCAGAAAGTCCTACATTGTGCAATGCCTAGGCGAGAATTTCCGACGGGTTATTAAAGCACAATATGACGGGAGCGTATATATACCAGATTACCATCAACAATTTTGGGACATACCAGCTCTAAATCGAACCTTTATTGATATTGAATTAGCTAATTTTATAATGAAAATTGAGAAAAGTGAAAAAATAAAGTAAGACTACTTGTATAGATAAGTAGCATTAGTGTGGGAGGAAATCTTTCTAAAAAAGAGATGACACCCCCAATGATTTTATTTTACTATTAATTAGTTAGTCAATGAGCTATGACTATTGTTATAGCTCATTAGAATTTTATTGTTATATAGGAATGGTGTAATGAAGAACCTATTGTACATTCTAGCAAGTGTAATAGTTTGTGTAGTAATATTCGTAGTAATGGAAGCCTTATTTAATGGAGATTGGACTCCATATATTGCTTTAACTATATTTGCTGGGGTAATAATTGGATTGCTTTTACGCATTCAAAACAAGCTTACTCAGAAAGGAAAAAACAATTAAAGTTGTTGTTTTTTACAATGAGCTTACGCATTCAACATTTTAATACTTAACGTTAAGTCGCTCTAAAAATTAGAGTGGCTTTTTATTTTGTTCGAGTAATAAAAAGTTGTTGAAAACGATGATTCACAATAAAAGAAAAGCTTTCATATTTTAATGAAGGCTTTTTTACAAATTGAAACAAAGTAGGTGATTAAATGTTTTATTCTAATTTCTATACGCCTTTTAACTATACTTTCTACCCCTATTTTATGCCTTCCTTTGGACGTCCTACTGGATATGTACTGAATTCTAGTGGTGAGGTTGACAGTTGGTGGGGGAATTATCCATTGGGGTATCCTGCTAAGGCTCCAAAACTTGGGGGTGGAGGACAGTCGCCTATTTCGGGACCTGCCATACCTTTCAGTTTCAGGAGTTATTATTGAAGTAATAAGCATAAGGATACTGATTCATCAGTGTCCTTTTTTATTAAAAACAGATGATTTGTCATTCTTTGTCGAACTAGTAGGTGAAGAGGTGATACACATATGCTTAAATTTAAAGTTGTTTTTGAATTTATAAACGGCAGGACAAAGGAATTAAAATTTGAAGCCACATCAAAGAAAGAAGTCATTAGTCATATAACAAAACATGAAAAATTTGTTTCGAATGAAAAAGAGCTAGTGCATATCAATTTAAATAATGTGGTGCAGTTTATGGTTACAGAAGAAAAAAAATAATAATAAGGTAAGAATAAATAACTTTTTGTCGAATAGAATAGACAAAAGGTGGTAATAGATATGGTCGATAAAAATTGGATTAATGCTTATGTTTCTAAAATTGCAGGAAAACATTTCGAACTGGTACTGATTCAAGATATTATTGGTTCTTTCATTGAGATGTTAAATGTAAAGCTAAATGATAATCAACAGCCTAAAGTCAATTTTAATAAAGAGGAAAATGAAATTTCATTTCCAGACTGTTTAGTTTCTTTTAAAATCCAAGGATCTGTATTGAGCTTGAGGAAAGTTTTAAAATCTAACTATCAGGTTGCTGGTGGAATTAAAATTTTTGATACGGGTTTATCTTATCATTTGAAATCTGGCGCAGAGTTGATTGAAGAGGTTGAAACTATATCTGAAGCATTAGATAGGGCGCTAAGTTATTTACTTTTAGAGCTGAAATAAAAGTTAATATTTTTATAAGTTTAAGCTGCTCAAATTGGGTGGCTTTTTATTATGTCTAAATTACATAAATTGAAATATGTGCTAAATAATAAAAGGAACAGGAAGGGTGGTTAAAACACAGCGTGTCTCGCAAGAGTCCTAAGATATGTAACACGGAGGAATGAATGTAGAGAATTAACTTATGATACATATTGTGATAAGTGTAGGGAAGATGCTCATCGAGAGTATAAAGAACAGCGAGTAGATAAGAAAGAACAAGCCTTTTATTCTAGTATTTCATGGATTAAATTACGCAATAGGAAGAAGAGGTTAAACCCTTTATGCGAGGTCTGTCTTGAAGAAGGCAGGCTTACTCCTGTTGAAATAGTCCATCACCTTATAGAAGTGAAAGAGGATTGGAGTAAACGTTTATCAATAGACAATCTACAATCAGTATGTAAAGCACATCATCATAAGAACTGGAAGCATCATCTGCTAAACATTTAACTTCAAAACTACAATAGTTAAGTCTAAAAGCTTCTTTTAATAAATGAGCTTTAGCTCTACTATCATCTGTATAACCATTGTACGGACTGTACAACTGACCAAACCCTACCTAAACGATAACTTCTTGACCTAGTGGTCTTCCGCCACACCGTTCTTCAAAAGTAAGCTGTCGGTTAGATAAAATACGAGATAAACCTTCAGATGTCTCACTTTGAGGATCATTCCAAATTTCGTCCCATAGTCGACTAGCAGTTTGATAATATTGTAGTACGTGAGAGTTATTTTCTAAAAGTGCATCTACGGTAAAGAATGTAATTAAATTTCCTCCTTCTGGATGTATAGTTCTTTTTCAGTATACATAAAAATAATATAGGTAAAAAGAAATTTATTTTAAGTTAGGGAAAGAAATTTGAAGCAAAAACAAATGAAATAATAACAAAAAAATCCTTTTTTATGATAATATGTACTTATTAAGGGGCTGTTTGTTGTGGAAGAGCAATTGAAATCAAAGGAAATTAACATAGAAGTTAAACTTGAGCTTCTAAAGATATGTAATAACGTAATGAATAATACTTGCACCCCTAATGAATTAATCAAGGACTTAGAAAAATTAGTTAGTCGAATTAATTTATCAATTCAAGGTGATATTTTATAAAGGTTAAGTGGATTAGGTGTGACGTCAATATAATTAGAAGAATCTTTCTTGGAATTTTTTTCTTATTTCTATTGATAAAAAAACTATCTAAATGTACAATAGGCTTACAATATTATAACGGAACGTTGTTTTAACGGGGTTTGTACGTTTTAAGTAAGGTGATTTTTTGAATGATAAAAAACAAGTAGGTCAGCTGATTCAAGATCTGCGAAAGATTGCGGAAATGACAACTGTCGAGTTATCAAAAGGAATTTGTACAGAAGAAGAGCTACATCGATTTGAACAAGGTGAAATTCATGCAAGCAGTGAAGTTCTCTATCATTTATCGAAACGCTTAGGGGTTCCGATGAATTATTTCTTTGAAGCAGGAGAGCTAACGCCCAACGATTATTCAAAAGAAATTAAATCGACCATTAGGCATTATATACGAAAACGCGATTATGAAACCGTGTTACATATGGTGAACAAAGAAAAAGATAATCCTATGTTTCAAGATCCTTTTCACGCACAATTTTTCCTATGGCACGAAGCCATATGTGATTATTATATTGGAAATAAATTTGAACAAGCGCTTCGTAAATTGGAAAAAGCCATTGCTTTCACGCGTACGAGCGAACAGTTTTATTCAGAAAAAGAGATTGCTATTTTAAATAGTATTGCCATTATTTATGAAGAAGAAGGTCATTTAAAAAAAGCGTTCAGTACGTTTATGGAAGGATTGCAGCATATTGCTTTGCTTCCTAAGTTAAAAGATCCTTTAGTCAAAATTCGAATTTTATACGGATTATCGCGTGCGCTTTTGCAAATGGAACGTTATGAAAAGTCGGTTAAATATGCACAAGCAGGACTAGAGCTTTGTATTCAGCATGAGACGCTTTATTTATTAGGAGAACTGCACTATCAAATTGGAGAAGCACTCTGTCAGCTTGGTGAGCTTAAAGAAGGAATAGCTTACTTAGAAAAAGCTATTACTGTTTTTGAAATTGAGCAAAATGAAGCGTTTGTGACCATTATTAAAGAAGAGATGTCTAAATATCAAGAAACAAAAAAGAAGAGCTGATCGCTCTTCTTTTTTTATCTCCAATACACTGGGTGTGGGTAAAACGGACGAGGACGAGGGTAAAAGTAAGGGGGATGGTAATAAATAGGACGAGGATAAGGGTAAGGATAAAATGGACGTGGGCGAGGGTATGGATAATAACCATAAGGGAATCTTTCGTCAGTTTCATGGGGATTCGAATAATAATCATAGCCATATTGGTACTCTTCTAAAGCTTGTTCTGGGTAATATTGATAATTCACTCTTTTCACCGCCTAAATTTTTATGCTTTTTACTGTATTCCACATAAAAAGAATTGGAGTATGTACCCATCAAACTTTTAATTTGAAAAAGGCGGGAGACAAAGAGTGTTTTGAAAATAAAAACAAATCAGCTTTCCTTCTCGTTTTCTTGTAAGTTATCAGCATCGGGAAGGTTGAGAAGTTCAAAGCTTTTAATAAAAGAAGCGTAAGCAATCGTGTCTTTAATAGGATTTACATAAGATAATGGTTGACCTCGATAGCTGAAATTAAATGTAATCCAAGCAAAATCTTTATTATTGTTGGAAATCAGTTTCGCATTATGTATAAAAGCAGATGCGGCAATCATCGCATCCGGGCCTTTAATTTTTTTATTGGATTCTATTTTGGCTTTTCTGCGAATTTGAGCTGCTAGCTGTGCAATTTCACTTGTAACGTCTACAATTTTATCTGTCATATCGTAAATATAATGATTTTTTACTGCTTTGACTTGAGGATTTGTTTCTACTTCCCAATGCGACAGAAGTTCCATTTGTACAACGGTAGGCATTAAAAATTCCGCATTATTTGAAATAAGTTCATTAATATATTCCACAACTTCTGGATAATTAAGCGCATGTGAAGCCCAAATGTTTGTATCAATGATTACTTTTTCACCCAACACAAATCGTTCACTCCTCTCTACTAGCCATTCGTACCAGCTCTTCTAACCCAAAAGGTGAGTAAAGAGCCGCAGATTCTGAAAGCTGATTGCTTAATAGAAGCTTTTCATATTTAGTTAATCTAGTTTTTGCAGATTTTATGAGCTTTTCTTGTGTATCATTTAATGTTTTATCTTTTTTATCGTATGTGCGTAGAACTTTATTTTGAGGTTTGTATTTAAGATTTTTCTTCTGTATAAAGCGGGAGGAAGGTGATTGTGGTGAGAGTTGTGTGTAGATTTTTCCATTTATTTTTAGTTTAAAGTGCTTCTGAACCTCCTTGCTGTATGTTCCTTTTTGGTCATCTACCAAGCGCTGTGCTTTCATGATATCCCTGCCTTTTATATAAATTTATATAGTATATGTGATGAAGGTTTCTCTTACTATTCCTTTTACATAAAAAGATTAAAAAATTAGCTTCCGGGAGTTATTAAATTAACTAATGTTTGCCTGGTGGGTGATAATCTCAGCGAATACCGGACAAAGGTTTAAAAACATGATATCGTGTAAGAGAATAAATCAGTATAGGTTAGAGAAGGAACTACAAAAAAGGGGATGCAAAATGAAAACAGAAAAACAAAAAATGCTGGATGGAGAATTATATCTTTCCGCTGATCTGCAATTAATAAAAGAACGTGAAAACGCTCGAAGATTAACAAGGCTTTATAACCAAACAACAGAAAGGGAAGAAGAAAGACGTACAAACTTATTAAAAGAACTGTTTGGATCTACGGGAAATTCTCTTTGCATAGAGCCTACTTTCCGCTGTGACTACGGTTCTAACATTCATGTTGGAGAAAATTTTTATGCTAACTTTGATTGCGTACTTTTAGATGTATGTGAAATAAGAATAGGAGATAATTGTTTTCTTGCACCAGGTGTACATATCTATACAGCAACTCATCCTTTGCATGCTCTTGAAAGAATTTCAGGAGCTGAGTTTGGAAAACGCGTAGAAATAGGAAATAACGTCTGGATTGGGGGAAGAGCCGTTATTAATCCTGGAGTGAAAATAGGCAACAATGCGGTAATTGCTTCGGGTGCCGTTGTGACAAAAAATGTTCCTGATAACGTGGTAGTCGGAGGCAATCCTGCAGTTATAATCAAGCATATTGAAAATTAAAGAATAAACAAAGAGCTTTTGAATTGTAAAAGCTCTTTGTTTATACGATGTTTTATTGCCGATTTGGCTCGTCCTCATTTATAATGTTTTGGTTAAATGTAAAAATATACATATTTCCTTCCGAGATCATCCATACTTTATTGACAAAGGAAAATTAATCATGGTATATTATCTTTAATTAAAGATATTTAAATTAAAGATAAATGATGAATAATAAACTAGACGATTTATCCGGAGGAATGTAGAATGAACCACTTAAAAGGAATACACCACGTAACGGCTATTACAAGCAGTGCAGAAAAGAATTATGAATTTTTCACATATGTGTTAGGCATGCGCTTAGTTAAAAAAACGGTCAATCAAGATGATATTCAAACGTATCATTTGTTTTTTGCAGATGATAAAGGAAGCGCTGGAACGGACATGACTTTTTTTGATTTTCCAGGTATCCCAAAAGGTTTTCACGGAACAAATGAAATTTCAAAAACATCTTTCCGCGTTCCAAATGATGAGGCTTTAGACTATTGGGTAAAGCGCTTTGATCGCTTAGAAGTAAAGCATACGGGGATTCAAGAGCTATTTGGGAAAAAGACGCTTTCGTTTGTTGATTTTGATGATCAGCAGTATCAGTTAATTTCCGATGAAGGAAATCAAGGAGTTGAATCAGGCACTCCTTGGCAAAAAGGCCCTGTTCCTCTTCAATACGCTATTACGGGACTCGGTCCTATCTTTATTCGTATTGCCGAGTTTAATTACTTTAAAGAAATGATGGAAAAAGTCCTTTTATTTAAAGAGATTGCTCAAGAAGGAGATCTTCACCTATTTGAAGTAGGAGAAGGAGGAAACGGGGCGCAAGTAGTAGTAGAACACAATGAAAAACTTCCGCAGGCTCAGCAAGGTTTTGGAACGGTTCATCACGTTGCTTTTCGCGTAGAAAATCGACAGGCTCTTGAAGAGTGGATTAACCGAATGCCAAGCTTCGGTTTCCATACTTCTGGTTATGTGAATCGTCACTTCTTTGAATCGTTGTATGCAAGAGTGGCTCCGCAAATTTTATTTGAATTTGCGACAGATGGACCAGGATTTATGGGAGATGAACCTTACGAAACGCTCGGAGAAAAATTATCACTGCCTCCGTTTTTAGAGCCAAAACGTGCAGAAATTGAGAAGCTCGTGCGTCCGATTGATACAGTAAGAAGTACAAAAGAGTTTGTGAAAGAATAGTATACAAAAAACACTCAAATAGTTATTTGAGTGTTTTTTGCTGTTTCAAAGATAAATCAGCTTTCAAAACGCTAAAAAAACGTGCTTTTGATATTTTCTACTTTTATATATACCTGTCGCGAATGTTTACTTAAAAACTGCCAATGTTCTACAGGGAAGGAGTGGGAGTGGGTTGTGCATAGCCTTCTTTATATTTTTCATCGATGTCTTTGCGAATATCTTTTATTGATTTGCCTCGGTTATAGTCGAGCAGAGCTTTAGCTGCAATTTCTATACACAATCCGCATTTTGTTCCATGATCATCCCAGACAACTGCTCCGTTTCTTTTGTTTTTAAAAATAAAGCAGTCATAGCTATTTTTGTGATTCGCTTCCATGCCACATCCGCAGTAGCAAGGGATTTTTTCAAGTAGTTCACGATTTTTAGCAACGGATAGATAAACTAGTTTCATATCTTTAGGCTGGTTCTTCAAAAACTGTGGTAAAACATCTGCCCCTGGAGTCTCTTCGCGAATGTCAGCAACTGCAGCTTTATGATGTTCATGACCTGAATGTGCAGAAGAGTTTGTGGCAGAAGAAGTTGTTGTATTGTTTGAACAAGCGGATAATCCAATACTTGTAGCGAGAATCCCCAACAAAATAATTGATTTTTTCAATACAATTAACATCCTTTCATGTGAAAATAAATGATAGTTGCATCATACACGGCAGTTTATCTATGTAGATAATCAAATACCTGCTTGTTTATATCTAATTCTCTATAAGTATGCAAAGCAGTTATCGTGTATGATAGAGATGGACAAGGAAAAAATATGAAGCATGAATTTATCATAAGGTACGTTTTGTAAGTAATTGGACAGAAGGAGAAAGTGAACGGAGGTTAAACCGTAGTGAGTGAACAAAATCAACGTCTTTTTGAATATATTTTAGAGAATTCAGCCTCTATCAGTGAAGAATGGCTGCGCCAAAGAAGTAATATTAAAGGATCGATTTACTCAAAGGACGCAGACGCTTCAGTTGAGAAAAAGCTGCGCGAGCAGCATCTTTATACGATCGAAACAATTGCGAGCGGCTTTCTTGACGATCAAGAGATTTTTAAACAACGTATGGTGAAATGGACGACGGAAGTAGTAAACAGCAGAATTAAATTTGATACGCCGATTTACGAGGTAGTAGAAGCGCTAAGCAAAACAAGAAAAATTATTTGGACGTATGTCAAAACATATAGTCTGATACATTCATCTATTACAAAAGAAGATATACTGTCTTGGAGCGAAGTTTATCATACAACATTTGATAAACTCATTAATGAATTCTCCGAACAGTATTATAAAATCACAAGGCAAAAAATAAGTCTTCAGCAAGAGCTAATCGACGAAACGAGTTTTCCTGTCATTCCAATTGTAGATCACATCGCGGTCTTGCCTTTGGTAGGGCTTATTGATGAAATCAAAGGTGATTCTATTATCGAGGTTGTTCCAAAAAGGTGTGCAGAAAAACATATAAGGCATCTAGTCATTGACTTATCGGGTGTAAATTATGTAGATACGTATGTCGCTCACAAATTTTTTGATTTGATTAACATTTTGCAGCTGCTAGGCATCCATGCGATTATGTCAGGAGTGAGTCCTGACATGGCTCAGACAGCTGTTAATGTAGGAATTAGTTTTAATAAAATTGAAACGTTTGGGCATTTAAAACAAGCTCTCTCTTCGCTTGGTGTAAAGAAAAAAGAAGAAGAATAAAGTATAGAAATGCTAGATCGAAACGGAACTGAGACCTTTACTCTCAGTTCCGTTTCTTTTTGTTTGTCTATATTCTGTATATGAAATAATATTCTGCTGCATTCAAAATCTTGTAAGCATGCCTTACAAACTTCTTTCCACATGGGGACAAATGGAAGATACTAAGAAGCAAATAAACGGCGGTTTTCTATGCCAAACGTCTCGTTTAGCTTAAGAATGGAGGTGTAAAGAGAAGAATAAGAGAAGTACATAATGAGATGGTTGAAGCCTTAGATAAGTACTGTTAAGCCGTTTGATTAAGGAGGAGTTCTATGAAAATAATTTATCTTCTTTGCCTGCTTCCGTTTGTAGGAATATTAGGTTTATTGCCTTTTGTTAACAAAGTGAAGCCGTTTATTTTAGGGATGCCCTTTTTTCTCTTTTGGATTGTTATGTGGGTAATCCTTACGTCTTTTATTATGGGTATTGTGTACAAGCTCGATCCTGCTGTTAAAGGAGGAGATAAATAATGAATACCGCTCTGATTATTATTTTTGGTTTTTTACTTTTAGCTATTTATCTTGGAATTCGAGCTACGCGGGGCAAAAAAATGGATTTAGAACAGTGGAGCGTAGGCGGCAGAGGTTTTGGAACTGTTTTTGTCTTCTTTTTGATGGCGGGTGAAATCTATACTACTTTTACGTTTCTAGGAGGAAGCGCTTGGGCATATGGAAAAGGAGGGCCGGCGTTTTATATTTTAGCCTATATTTCTTTAGCGTACGTGTTAGGGTATTGGATCGGCCCGCAAATATGGCGATATGCGAAGAAACATAAGCTCATGTCTCAGCCGGATTTTTTTGTTTCAAAATACAAAAGCCCGTTTCTAGGCATCGTTGTTTCATGCGCAGGGGTGCTGGCAATTGTTCCTTATATTATTTTACAATTCAAAGGCTTAGGTATTATTGTATCTGAAGCTTCTTATGGCTCTATCTCTTCAACCGCAGCCATTTGGATTGGAGCCATATCACTAACGGTTTACTTAATGATATCAGGCATACATGGTTCCGCGTGGACGGCTATTGTTAAAGATATTATGATTTTTATTGTCGTCTTATTTTTAGGAATATATATGCCGTTTCATTACTACGGAGGCTTACAGCCAATGTTTGAGGCTGTGCATCAAGCAAATCCAACGTTTCTTACTCTTCCCAAGACAGGTCTAAGTATTTCGTGGTTTATTTCTACAGTCATGCTGACCGTATTAGGATTTTACATGTGGCCGCATACGTTTAATGCAACGTATTCAGCTGAAAACGAGAATGTATTTCGAAAGAATTCTATTATAAGTCCTATTTATACGCTAATGCTGCTTTTTGTCTTTTTTGTAGGGTTTACTGCTCTTATGCAGGTACCTGGACTACAAGGCGCAGAAGCGGACTTGTCACTGCTTCGTCTTTCCATTCAAACATTTGACCCGTGGATTGTCGGCTTTATTGGCGCTGCTGGTTTATTAACAGCACTTGTGCCTGGATCGATGCTTTTGATGGCAGCTTCTACGTCACTATCTAAAAACGTTTATGGCGTTCTTGTTCCCTCAGCGACGGGCAAACAAATTTCGATACTGGCTAAATGCTTCGTACCGGTCATTGCGCTTGTTTCAGTCTATTTTACACTTCATGGAGGGAATACGATTGTAACGCTTTTACTAATGGGCTACAGCATTGTGACGCAGCTGTTTCCTGCTTTTATTTTTAGTTTAATGAAAAACAATATCGTGACTAAATACGGGGCGTGTGCAGGTATTGTTGCCGGCATTGCGTCTGTGATGTATATAACGATTACTGAAACAACGCTTGGCACGTTGTTTCCTGCGTTGCCACAAATCATTAAAGATACAAATGTCGGCGTTATTTCTTTATTTATTAATTTAGTTGTATTAATGGTGGTCAGTTTAGCAACGAAAAAAATCGCCGCACAGCCGCATTTTGAAAGCGGGGCAGTAGATGGAAAACAAATTTTGTGAAAATCTTTTTCCAATTGCGTTTTAAGAACATCATGAAGGGTATAAAAGTAGTGCATCACCAAAATGTTCAATATGGCTGCAAGATATAAGCAGCCTTCTCGATAAAATGTAACGATTGCGTTGTTTTTAAACATAGGTAACGAGTGTGAAAAGCAACAAGACGTATGCCACAAGCGGTGTACGTCTTTTCTATGAAAGATATTTACTTAAAAAAGGAGATGATAACATGACATCTGAAAAAGCATTTGAGCAAAAGAAAGATCTTTTAATGAATCAAATTATTGAATCGGGTTACTTTAAAGCAGAAGACGGGAGACATTTGTACGAATTGAATTTAAGTGAACTAGAACAAACGCATCACGATCTTCAAAACCAAAAAATAAGAGAAGTATAATTAAAATCTTCCAGATTATTAGAAATTCAGCTGATTTCGTATATGTGTGTAAACACCAGCTGTTCAGTTTGTTCCTCCGCGGCTTTTTTGCTTGAAAGCAGGCACTTTTCTTTTTCTTCCTGTGCGTTTACAGCCTAGCTGTTTCCAATCATACTCCTCAAACATATAACTCAACACTTAAGAAATATGCGAATAAAAACAAAAAAAGCGCAGCTTCTGCGCTTTTTTTGTTGAGTTAAAAACGAGTGGAGGCCGCTGTTTTTTTAGGTTTGCTCATTGCTTTTTTTAATACTTCAGAAAAATAGGGCTCTCCGCTAGGATTTTGCTGTCTTAGCAAGTCAATGGTTCCTTTCACGTCATCCATAGCTCTGTGAGCGTGCTCTCTCTCGATATTATGATGATCAAGAAGCGTTGTTAGTTTTTTATTAGGAAAGCCGTACTCTTTCCATTTGACAGCACGCATAGAGCAGTGCCATTTTTGGTTGAATAAAGATGGATACCGTTTTAAAAGAAAACTGCGATCGAAAGAAGCATTATGAGCGATGATAGCCGAAACGCTAGTTAACAGCGATTCCACTTTTTTATCGTCTAATGTTTTATTTTTGACCATCTCATTTGTAATTCCCGTTAAGTTTGTAATATACGGGAAAATGGGAGTTGAAGGCATATTAAATTCTTCATATTCTTCTACAATGTCGATTATTTCTCCGGTAGAAGAATCATAAGAAACAACAGCAATAGCTAGTTCGATAATATCGCATGTTTGCGCACTTAATCCCGTTGTTTCAACATCTAAAACGGCTGCTAATTTCACTTGTTCAGTTGACAACTCGTCGTCCTCCCTTTCTATTTATCATTCTATTAGCTTATCATTTTTCAACAGAAAACGTTAGTAAAAAAGATGAGGTAGCACGTACATGGATTTATTTTATACGCCTACGTGGAAAAGGAATTTATTTTTTTAAAGGAGATGACGATAGCAAAGAAGAATAGTAATATTTACTCATCTAAATTAAGTCTTCATTGAAAATAATGAAATGAAGGAAGAAGGGGATCGTTATCATGCAATTGCTGTATATGGTACTTTTTCTTGTCTTAATTTTTTGGGGAATTACATCTTTTATTCATTACAGGAATCAAACTATTAAAGTTCGTTTGAACAAACATTATACGAATGCAGTAGAATGGATTGAAGCTGTTAAACAAGAGCTAGAAAAGCAAGGGAAATCCGTGAGTTATGAAGGGGATTTCTTGTTTAAAATTGATGAAAAACCTTATGAAATCGCAGCGCGTAACATGTCTATTTGGAGCATGTCGCTCTATCATATCTTGCTGCAGCGTCAAAAAGAACATTCTTAAATTTACTTGCATACAGAAATTATCACTTCTCGTCTATTGAGAAGTGATTTTTTATCTTTCTGTATCCATAATGGGGAATTTTTTGTTTTTATATAATAGTAATACGGAAAAGATGGTTCTAATTCCCTGAAAAAATACGCTTCATATATTTTTAGTTTCTGTTATCGGTTTGGCATAGAATTTGCATATGTAAGAAGGTTTTATCAGACATTTTAATTGTCAGGCAAAGAAAATTAGTTACATACTATAAAACTATTTTACATTATCTACTAGAATTAAAAAATTTTAATAATATAGTAAAATGTAGTTGACCTTCCTAGTTTTAGAATATAAAATAAATCTTGCTAATAGTTTGAAAATTCTAAAATGGAGGGGTTTACTTGAAAAGCTGGAAAAAGATTTTGGGGACATCTTTTCTTGCCACAACTGTTACATTAAGCGGAGTGGGGCCAGTACTTATGAATGGAAGTACTGCTTCAGCTAAAACCGCACAATCGGATGAACTTCCGAGTTCACCAATTGATATGAATACAGTACCGGAAGAAAGATTGGCTAACGCACTGAAAAACCAAGGAGTTATTTCTCAAAGTGCAACACCGCAAGAAGTGAAGAAAGCCGTTACTTCTTACATAAACAAAAAAGATGCACATAAAGAGAGCATGAAGGGACATAAAGCTAGCAAAATTGATTTGAAAGCGAAAGAAATGCAAACAAAACAAAAAGAAAAGTTTCAACGAGGCGAATTTGCTAACATTAAGTCTCAAGGAAACAATTCGGGGAACGGGGTAAACGTTAAACCTGCAGCTCAGGCAAACTATAAAGGACAAGTGAGAAAAGATAAAGTTCTTGTTCTTTTAGTCGAATACGCAGACTTTAAGCATAACAATGTCGTTCAAGAACCTGGTTACATGTATGCAAAAGATTTTAACCGAAATCATTATCAGCAATTAATGTTTGGAAAGAAAGATTTTACGCTATTTAACGGAAAGAAAATTAAAACGTTTAAACAATATTATGAAGAACAGTCTGGAGGTAGTTACACAGTAGATGGAACGGTTTCTGACTGGTTAACTGTACCTGGAAACGCAAAAGAATACGGAGCAGACAACCCAGCGGGAGGAAACGATAATGCGCCTGGATCTAAAGGGCCTCGTAATCTTGTAAAAGAAGCGCTTGCTGCTGCAACAAAAAGCGGTATTAACCTTTCAGATTATGATCAGTTCGATCAATATGATATCGATGGAGACGGCAACCGCAATGAGCCTGACGGCATAGTGGACCACTTAATGGTCATTCATGCTGGAACTGGGCAAGAAGCAGGTGGAGGTAAACTAGGAAACGATGCTATTTGGTCTCATCGCTCTACTTTGGGACAAGTGTATAAAGTTCCTGGAACAAACATGGCTGCTTATGATTATACAATTGAACCAGAAGACGGAGCAGTTGGCGTTTTTGCTCATGAATTTGGCCATGATTTAGGTTTGCCGGATGAGTATGATACACAGTATACGGGTCAAGGTGAGCCGGTAGGCGTTTGGTCAATTATGAGCGGAGGGAGCTGGGCTGGTGAAGTAGCTGGAACAGAACCGACAAGTTTCTCCCCGCAAAATAAAGAGTTTTTCCAAGCAAATATGGGTGGAAACTGGGCAAATATTCAACAAATCGACAGCAAAAACATTACAAAATCGGGCTCTGTGAGCGTGGTTGATCAAAGCGTGACAAAATCTAAACGACCGGGTATTGTGAAGATTAATTTACCTAAAAAAGCTGTTCAAGGGATTAAGCCTGAGTTTGGAAGCAACTACTACTACAGTAAACGCGGAGATGATCTGCATACGACAATGACGACGCCAGAGTTTGATTTAACAACAGCCAAAACAGCGACGTTCAATTATAAAGCGTTCTATGAAGTAGAGGCAGAATACGATTATTTATATGTAAATGCGATTCTTCCTGACGGTTCAAAAGTTCTGTTAGATACAATTGGTGATAAAGCGAATAACGCAGACGGTTCCGCAGAAACTTCCGGCGGAAAATGGGAAGATAAAAGCTATGACTTGACGCAGTTTAAAGGTAAAAAAATCAAGCTTCAATTTGAATACGTAACAGACGGAGGACTTGCTCTTCAAGGATTTGCACTTGATAATGCCAGTTTAGTAGTAGATGGAAAAACGGTATTTACGGACGATGCTGAAGGAGCGCCAAAAGTAACGTTAGATGGATTTGAAAAGACAAACGGCATCAGCTATAAAGACAACTATTATTACCTTGAGTGGAGAAACTATGCAGGCAGCGATAAAGCACTTCAATTCGCGCGAGGTGCAAAATATAATACAGGCATGCTGCTTTGGTACGCAGATGAAAGCTACCTTGATAACTGGGTAGGACAACATCCAGGTGAAGGATTCCTTGGCGTGGTTGATTCCCATGCTCATAAAGTTCTTTACTTTAATGTGAATGGGATTAGCACGACAGCAAATTCAAGCCGATATCAAATTGCAGACGCGGCGTTCTCATTTGATAAATCACCTGCTTGGTCATATTCCCATAAAACGTGGGGAACTATTTCATCTAAAGGATCAAATGGAGTTACAAGCTTCAACGACAAAAAATCGTATTTAGATGAAAGAATTAAAGATGCAGGCCGCTTGCTTCCTCAAAACGGATTAAAATTAGACGTAATTGGTGAAGCAAAAGACAATTCAGCCGGTGCTGTATGGATTCATAAGTAAAATTAGACGTATTCAAAAAAGATCTGAAGAGCGTATTCTTCGGATCTTTTTTTATGTTAGGAAATCAAAATAAACTATGAGCTAAATAATCAAAGTATTTAATACCGTTTAAAAAATAAAATAAAGGGAATTTTCAACAGTGAATAATTGTTATTATGTCATGAAATTCATCCATATAATCAATACTAATAGGTAAAGAAAATATTGAAAAGGAGTTCTAACTATGAGCTATCGTATCGAAAGAGATTCAATTGGAGAAATCAAAGTGGCAGAAGATAAACTATGGGGAGCGCAAACGCAAAGAAGTAAAGAAAATTTTCCAATAGGGATTGAAAAAATGCCGATTGAAGTAATACGTGCTTTTGCGGTTTTGAAGAAAAGTGCAGCTATTAGTAATCATAAACTAGGCAAACTATCAGCAGGGAAATCGGAAGCCATCGTACAAGCTGCTAACGAAATTATTGAAGGGAAATGGAATGAACATTTTCCTTTAGTGGTATGGCAGACAGGAAGCGGAACGCAATCAAACATGAATGTAAATGAAGTGATTTCCCACCGGGGAAACCAGCTAATAAATGGCGACGAAACGCTTCATCCAAATGATGATGTCAATATGTCACAAAGCTCTAACGATACTTTTCCTACAGCTCTTCATATTGCAGCTGTACTAGAAGTCGAAGATCAATTATTGCCTGCTCTAAAAACATTAAAAGAAACGTTCGCTGCGAAGCAAGAGCAGTTTAAAGATATTATTAAAATAGGCAGAACCCATTTACAAGATGCTACACCGCTAACACTAGGACAAGAAATTAGCGGATGGCATCATATGCTCGAAAAGAATGAAGAAATGATTAAACAAAGCGTAGAGTATATGAAGGAGCTAGCTATTGGCGGTACAGCTGTTGGGACGGGGATAAATGCACATCCCGACTTCGGCGATGAAGTAGCGAAAGAAATCAGCAGCACGCTTGGAAAAACATTTATCTCAGCACCTAATAAATTTCATGCATTAACAAGTCACGATCAAGTGGTTTATGCCCACGGTGCACTCAAAGCCTTAGCAGCTGATTTAATGAAAATCGCCAATGACGTACGCTGGCTGGCAAGCGGTCCTCGGAGCGGACTAGGCGAAATTACGATTCCTGCTAACGAACCAGGAAGTTCTATTATGCCTGGAAAAGTAAATCCAACTCAAAGTGAAGCTCTAACAATGGTTTCTGCACAAGTGCTTGGGAATGACGTGACGATTGGCATTGCGGCTAGTCAAGGAAACTTTGAATTAAATGTATTTAAGCCAGTTATTATTTATAATTTTTTACAATCAGTCAGATTGCTGACAGATTCCATGCAGGCTTTTAACGATAAATGCGCAGTAGGAATTGAACCCAACAAAGAAAAGATTCAGCATAATCTAGAAAATTCTCTTATGCTTGTAACAGCGTTAAATCCGCACATAGGTTATGAAAATGCGGCTAAAATCGCCAAGCTGGCTCATAAAGAAGGAACGACATTAAAAGAAGCAGCGGTCAAAACAGGCCTTCTGACTGAAGAACAATTTGAGCAATGGGTAAATCCTGCTAATATGATTCATCCATCAAAATAAAACAAGAAACCAAGCAGCTCAGAATGCTTGGTTTCTTGTTTTAATAAAATAAACATTGTTCTAAATAAACACATAAAAAGAAACTGCGGATTAAAAGAAATTTTACACTACCTTGTACTAGATTCAAATACATACGATTAGGGTATTTACATTTTTATAAAGGAGGGATTCAAGTGACGTACGAAGTGAAGTTTTATTTTGGAAATGAAAAATCAATCAGTACATTGGTTGAATCAGAAAATGTAAAAGAGCTTGAGGAATCTATTATTCATACACAAGGATGGTATCGTTATTATGACAAAAAGCACGAAGCTTATTTAGCGATTCAAATGAGCAACGTTTTACACATCGTTATAAAAGAATATCAGGATCCGGAAAAAACAGGGGTTTTGAGAGATTCGTCGTATACATAAGGAAGCTAGCAAAAGAGGTGAAAACTATGCAAAGGCGACATTCAAATAACCCTATTATTCTCGACGTTTCTCATCATCAAGGAATCATTAATTGGAAAGAAATAAAAAACACCTCAGTAAAAGGGGTGTATATAAAGTTAACAGAAGGTGGAACTTTTGTAGACCCTAGATCCTATGAAAATTATATAGGTGCTAAAAATGCGGGCTTGAGAGTAGGGTTTTATCATTATGCTCACTGTACAAATAGCCCGGAGAAAGAAGCTGCTTTTTTTATTGCTCAGCTTGGACAAATGAAACTAGACCTTCCGCCATGTTTGGATCTAGAAGAAGATAAGAAAAAATCCAAAGAATTTGTTTCTCGCTTTGCCGTAAGCTGGCTCGAGCATGTTCACAAAACAACAGGGATTAAGCCTATCGTATATACGAACTATCATTTTGCTAAAACTTTTTTTACAAACGAAATAAGTAAGTATCCTTTGTGGGTAGCAAGATATAGTGCAGCCAACAGACAAGGCGGTATGCAACACCCTGGTAAGCTAAGTCAGTGGCAGCGATGGGCAATGTTTCAGTATACGGATTCTGGCAGAGTAAAAGGAATTTCTACAAATGTGGATATAAATGAAATGGACTACTCATTTTTTAAAGAAGTCACAACAAATCTCTCTATGACGAATAATACAAAAGGACCCTTTGTGTATTCCAAAGGTGATAGAGGGTTAGGAGTCAAACAAATTCAGCAAAACTTACTTGCGCTAGGTTTTTCTCTTCCGAAGTTTGGAGCAGACGGTTTCTATGGAGATGAATTAATCGCTGCAGTGAAAAAATTCCAGAATCGGTATGGCCTTTTTTCAGATGGGATAGCAGGAGCGGACACACTGCCGCGTCTTGTTAAAGAAGTGAATAATCTGAATAATCTGGTTTGAGAGATTACCTAATAGGGAAAAGTCACTGTAAGATTCAAAAAGGTACAAGGAAGGAGCTATTATGAGAAAACGAAAACAAAAAGCATTGATATCAGGTATTACATTATCAACGGTAGGAGTCGGCATTACGTCTTATATATTAAGCGATGCTGCGAAAAGACGAAAAGTAAAAGGACTTGTTCGAAGTGCCAAAGTAAAACTTTCAAGTTTATCTAAAAAACAGCAGGTAAATGCTACCTTGAATAAAGATGCTCATTCAGATCCTACGTACGTTTCTGAAAGCAATATGATTTCAGAAGGACCTATGTATCAAGACCAACATAGATAATAAAAAACTAGTCTTGCCTCGGGCGAGACTAGTTTTTTTATTAATTTTATAAATAGCAGCGCTTATTCATGTTACACTCTCTATATAAGGGAATTATTTTACGCATATTTACAAGTAAAGGAGGAATAGAAGGAGTGGTTAGTAGCGGATTGTTTGTTAACTTATGTATTTTTTCGTTTTTTGTCAGTATTATGATTGCGATACGAATATTTTTGTTACAGCGTCTAGCCCATAAATACAAATGGATGAGTGGTATTTATGCAAGTATTGTTTCTGCTATTCTTATGGTGTATAGCGTTACGTATCAACAGATTACATATGATTTACGTTTTCTTCCTCTTATTTTGACCGTTCTATACTTTGGTTATAGAGCCGGTGCAGTTGCAGGTATCACTATGGCTGTGTGCAGTATCTATTTAGAAAGTCATTGGTTACTGACTATCTTAATTTTAATTTTTACCTTTTTGTTTTCCCTTCCTCTTATTCGATATAAAAAGCAGTTTTCTTTATTAAAACAATCTCTTCTTTGTTTCTTTCTTCATTTTATCGTTCATGTCTTACTGACAAATTACTTCTGGAATACACCTATTCAGTCGCCGTTTTATAGCGAAATAGAATATTTAGTGTTCGGAATTCTCGGACTGGGAGTAGCCGTAGCGACGATAGAATTTTATCGTAAATTTTACGCTGTAGCAGAAGAAGCTGCTTATGCTGGATCAGATTCATGTAAGGATGAAGAAGATTCTTTTTTTGTCAGAATAATGAAAAAAGAACTAGAATATACGAAAGAACAGTTGGAGTCTTTTATTAATCATCACATGGATGCGGTTATTATAACTGATTTAGAAGGGCAAATCTTGCGAGTTAATGAGGCCTATGAAAAAGTATATGGATGGAAATCCCATGAAGTCATTGGGAAAAAATATTACGATATAGCAGGAGCTTTTAGTAAGGATGTACATGAGAATATAAAAAAGACTGTTGCTGAAAAAGAGGCAATCAATCGAGTAGAAGTTGTCAGAGCTCGTAAAGATGGAAGTTTGGTAGACCTTCGCATCACCATTTCTCCAATTTTTAATGGGAAAGATGAGTTGGTAGGTTTGTCTGGAGTATGTGTGGATATATCTGAAGCTAAAAAAGCTAAACAAGAGCTTGATTTGCTGCATCGTAAGCTTAAGGAAAGTGAGTTAAAGTACCGCACGTTATTTGAATATGCAAACGACGCGATTTATTTACTTGAAATAGGTTCGGATCATTTCCCTGCCCGTTTTGTTGAAGTAAACGAAGCTGGATGTAAACGCTTTGGATATACGAGAGAAGAGCTTTTATCCATGCCTTGTCACGGTATTATACCTAGAGATTCTGACATTGTTCAAAAAACAGTCGAACAAATTCGTAACGGAAATCTTTCTTTTACGCTGCAATCACAGTTTACATTTAAGTCTGGCGAAATAAAAAAACTAGAATATAGTGGGAAGTTGTTCAATATAGAAAAAAAAAGTGCTTCTTATTGTTTCAAGAGACAGGACAGAGTACTTAAAAACAGAAGAGTTGCTGCAGAAATCTGAGAAATTAGCAGCGGTCGGGCAGCTTGCTACAGCTATTGCTCATGAAATTAGAAATCCTTTAACGGCCATCAAAGGGTTTATGCAGTTATTAACTGAAAAAGCGAGTAAAGAAGAGTTAACCTATATGAACATTATATCCTCTGAAATTGAGCGTATTGAAATGATTACAGATGAATTCATGTCTGTGGCAAAACCACAGGCCGTAACATTTCAGTCGATTGATTTGCAGCTGTTAATTCAACAAGTGATTTTATTGCTGCAGCCTCAAGCAACCATGAAAAACATCTTTATTGAACTTAACTCATATGGAGAAATGCCTTTTGTATATTGTGAAAGCAATCAAATGAAACAGGTGTTTATAAACATTCTTAAGAATGCGATTGAAGCAATGCCTTCCGGAGGAGAAATTAAAGTTGAGCTGAGAAAAAAGGACAACAATCATATTCATATTCAAATTATTGATGAAGGTGTAGGAATTTCAAAAGAACGCATCAAACATTTAGGTGAACCATTTTACAGTATTAAAGAAGACGGAATCGGGTTAGGATTAATGATCTGCTTTAATATTATCCAACAGCATAAAGGAACTCTTAGTATTGAAAGTGAAGTAAACAAAGGGACGAGTGTGGAAATTTGTTTACCGTTAGATTAAAAGGTAATCAGTTAAAGGAAGAAGAAATTTTGCAACAAGTTGTTTAGTAAAGTTATAATATTCTATGTTGAAGTAAAATAAGCAAAGGAGTGGTTACGATTAAACAGAAAAAGTGGATTAACATATTTCGTATTCTGTATATTATTTTTGCTATTATTGCGATTGGAGCATCTTTTGGAGACTATTCTTTTGGGCTTAATAATCCCCGCATAGTCAGTTTAACGGCTCTCATTTTGGCGGTTATCTGTATTGTTCCGTATTACATACTTCGCTTTAAAGAACAAGCTTCTAAAAGTAAATAAGTTAATATTTGTTATCTTAAAAGAGGCTGGGACAAAAGTATTTTAGTTGAAGGAAGATCCGAACGATTCATCGTTCGGATTTTTTTATTTTTATGGTGAACATGGGTTTAATTCAGCTGGTTGTTTCTAGCGGTTGATTGGAGTAATTTCGTTATGTCTCAATCTCTTTTTTATCGTAATAATTTATCGTAATAAAAGGGCGATAAATGGGCTAGCATTTTTCCTAGCCTGTACATATGCTATAGAGTAAACAGGCTACGGAGGTGAAGTCAAATGGGATTTTGTAACTGGGGTTACGGCGGTGGTTATGGCTACGGCGGTTACGGCGGCTACGGTAATTACGGTGGCGGTTTTGCATTAATCGTTGTACTATTTGTTTTATTAGTTATCGTTGGTTGTACATGTTTCAAATAAAAAAAGCACGAATCTGCAAAGAATTTAGTAGATTCGTGCTTTTTTATATGGGTAAAACCTTAGTACTATAATGAAATAATGTCGTGAACATACATAAAAAACATATAAAAAATTTAATTAATAGATTAAAAAAATAAAAAATGAATAGGAACAGTAGATTTAAGTCTTAAAAATGGGCTAGAATTTATAATTTTCCTTATAAGTAATTTTTGTAAAATGCTTCAGAGAGTTGATAGTAAGAGCCAATAGCACTAACTAGGCTACTAGTTTTTATCACCTGCCCAGAAGAATTATTTCACTTGTATGAAAATCAACATAAATGATTTTCATATAGTTTAAATAGGTAAAAAAGACTTATTGTAAAGATTTATTTTTAATTTTCATAATAATAGGAATATTGAAATAATATATAGACGTAGTAATTTTTAGTTGCTATAATGTTGCTAATTATCACAATTAACAGAAAAATTGCGGTAATTAAATTTACTAGGGATAGGGAGAAAAAAACTATGAAAAAGAAAAAACAGGCTTTAAAGGTATTATTATCAGTTGGTATTCTTTCTTCATCATTTGCTTTTGCACATACGAGCAGTGCCGCGCCAAATAATGTACTTTCAACTGAAAAGTACAACAAAGAAATTAAATCTCCTGAGTTTATTTCTGGGAAGCTCTCAGGTCCATCATCACAGAAAGCTCAAGACGTCGTATTTCACTATATGAATAAAAATAAAGACAAATATAAATTAGGAAACGAAAATGCCCAAAACTCGTTTAAAGTAACAGAAGTAGTGAAAGATCCCGTTGAACAAGCAACCGTTGTACGCTTGCAGCAGGTATACAATAATATTCCTGTATGGGGATCTACTCAATTAGCACACGTAGCGAAAGATGGAACCTTAAAAGTTGTATCAGGTACAGTAGCTCCTGATTTAGATAAAAAGGAAAAGCTAAAAGGACAGAAGCAAGTTGACAGCAAAAAGGCGATTCAAGCAGCTGAAAAAGATTTAGGCTTTAAACCGACGTATGAAAAATCCCCTTCATCTGAACTGTATGTTTATCAAAATGGTTCAGACACAACGTATGCTTATGTAGTAAATTTAAATTTCTTAAGCCCTGAACCAGGCAACTATTATTACTTTGTTGATGCTATTAACGGTAAAGTGCTAGATAAGTACAATACGATTGATTCCGTAGCTGGTCCAAAAGCCGACGTGAAGCAAGCGGCAAAGCCGGCAGCGAAACCTGTAACAGGCACAAATGCTATTGGCTCAGGTAAAGGAGTGCTTGGAGATACTAAATCCTTAAAGACAACGTTATCTAGTTCTACTTACTACTTACAAGATAATACAAGAGGCGCCACAATCTATACGTACGATGCAAAAAATCGTACATCTCTTCCGGGTACTCTATGGGCAGATACCGATAATACGTACAATGCAACCCGCGATGCAGCTGCAGTAGATGCTCACTATTATGCAGGTGTGACATATGATTATTATAAAAACAAATTTAACCGCAACTCCTATGACAATGCAGGAGCTCCGCTAAAATCGACTGTTCATTATAGCAGCGGCTACAATAATGCGTTTTGGAATGGCTCTCAAATGGTATATGGAGATGGAGATGGATATACTTTTGTTCCGTTATCAGGAGGATTAGACGTTATCGGACATGAATTGACGCATGCGGTCACAGAAAGAAGTTCTAATTTAATCTATCAATATGAATCAGGTGCATTAAACGAAGCAATTTCCGATATTTTCGGAACATTGGTAGAATACTATGACAACCGCAATCCAGATTGGGAAATTGGAGAAGATATTTATACGCCTGGAACAAGCGGTGATGCCCTTCGTTCAATGAGCAACCCAGCAAAATATGGAGACCCGGATCATTATTCAAAGCGCTATACAGGTTCTAGTGACAACGGCGGAGTTCATACAAACAGCGGTATTATCAACAAAGCGGCCTACTTGCTAGCTAACGGAGGAACGCATTACGGGGTTACTGTAACAGGCATCGGCGGCGATAAGCTAGGAAAAATTTATTACCGTGCCAATACGCTATACTTCACTCAGTCTACAACGTTTAGCCAAGCGCGTGCAGGTTTAGTACAAGCTGCTGCTGATTTATACGGTTCAGGCTCTCAAGAAGTAATTTCAGTAGGCAAGTCATTTGACGCAGTTGGTGTTCAATAAGTTATAAACCAAAAGTCGCAAGATAAATGAGGTATCTTACGACTTCCTATATTACCTTACTACCAATAAAGGAGTACTCGTATAAATATATTACAGTACTCCTTTATTTTATGTTAATAAATAAGGAAGACAGATTTCTTCTTGATCTATAAAAATCCACTTCTTATTCCTCCCTTTTATGTCCGTTCGGATTATACCATTGTTTGTTAAATGAAGAGGACCCGTTTTAGTAAACGGTCTTATTATAAAATGTTATAATAAAGAAAAGAATTGAATACATACATATGAAAAAGGAGTGGAGGAATCAATGGACAAAATTGCTGTTATTTCAGATATCCACGGAAATCTTCCTGCATTAGAAGCAGTTTTAGCTGACATACAACAACGAGATATCCATCGCATCATTTGTCTAGGTGATTTAGTAGGAAAAGGACCGGATTCAAGTAAAACGATTGATATCATAAAAGAAAAGTGCGAAGTAACAGTAATGGGAAACTGGGATGACTTTATTACAAAGCCTGCGGAATTTGAAGCGTTAAAATGGCATCAAAAGAAGTTAAGTTCAACCCAAGAGGCATACTTAAAGGAACTTCCTTTTTCCGTTGAGTTTATGATGAGCGGAAAATTAATTAGAATGTTTCACGCTTCACCTAGAAGTCTTTATGATCGAATTCAACCCTGGGATTCACTTGAAAAGCGCCTTAGTCTATTTGCTAATACGGAATATACGGAAAATATAAAAGGATCAAGAGAGCCGGATGTTATCTGTTACGGAGATGTACATAATGCATTTATTCAACATATTAAAGGGAAAACGCTATGCAATGTAGGAAGTGTAGGAAACCCGCTTGATTTACCGCAAGCTTCCTATCTTATCTTAGAAGGAAACGATCAAGACGAAAGCCCTTCAGCATTTTCTATTCAATTTGTGCGTATTCCATACGATATTGAAAAAGCAATAGAATTGGCGAGATCTGTAGAGATGCCGGATTTTGAACCCTACGTTCAAGAATTAAAAACAGCTCGCTATAGAGGACTAAAAAATTAAGAATAGAATGTATCTCAACCTTCAGCATAAATACTGAAGGTTTTTTAGTGGGGTATATGAGGGGTTTTTCAACATCATTAGTATGATACATGCAAATAAAAGTTATTCCGATGAATTTAAGGGAGGGAAAACTTGGAGAAAAACATACAGCATTTGAAAGGAAATAAATTTTATTTTATGAAGACAATATGAAGAGGGCAATTCCATTTGAACATAAAATCATGCAAAAACGCCCCTGAAAAGCTGTTTTTAACATAACGAGTGGAGGAATACATGATGAAATTTTTTATTGATACAGCTAACCTGGAAGATATTAAAAAAGCTTATAAAATTGGGGTATTATCAGGTGTTACCACAAACCCTTCCCTAGTAGCTAAAGAAGGCGTAAAGTTTGAAGATCGCATCGAAGAAATTTTAAAAACCGTCCCGGAAGTAGAATCCGTTTCAGCAGAAGTCACGCCCGACACAGTAACAGCAGATGACATGATTGCTCAAGCAGAAGAGCTTATAAAAATTAATGGAGGAGACAAAAATATAACGATTAAACTTCCTATGACCATTGCTGGATTGGAAGCAACCCGTTATCTAGCTAAAAAAGGCGTAAAAACAAACGTAACGTTAATTTTTACAGTGAATCAAGCGCTTCTAGCAGCGCGTGCCGGTGCCACATACGTATCGCCATTTTTAGGACGCTTAGACGATATTTCAGAAGACGGTGTTTATCTGGTATCTCGAATTGCAGAGCTATTTCGAATTCAGCACATTGACTCACAAATTATAGCAGCGTCAGTCAGACACCCAGATCACGTCACGCGAGTAGCTCTTGCTGGGGCTCATATTGCTACAATTCCGTATGCCGTAATTGAACAATTAGTAAAACACCCGTTAACAGAACAAGGAATTGAAAAATTTGCATCAGACTGGGAAAAAGCTGTAAAAAGTTAAATTCACTTAAGGAGAAGACATCATTTTAGTGTCTTCTCTGCTTAAAGGGTATACGAAGATTCTTTTTTTCTATTTTTCAGCAAACAACTTATCATTAATAGGCGAACATCCTATACATATATGCAGAGATGACATACGTTAATAGAAACGAAAGAGGTGTTAAATTGGGCTGTATTATTAACATTGAGAATATCGTGACTAACGGGTTAAAAGACAATTCGAATGTAAGCGTAGGCTGTGTTGTACAAAATAGTCACACGGCAAATACAAAATCGGTAGGAGCTTGTTTTTCGTTTGGAAACGGCTCTCCTGCTATTGCCTCTATGACAAACAGTAATATCGACTTTTGTAAAGGTGAAGAAAATAAAGAGTAACAATCTTGAAAACAATTCCAGAAAGAGTATTTCTGGAATTGTTTTTTGGTAAGTGATAGAGTTTTGTTAACAAGTTGTTTTGGCTTTTAAAAGAAAAACATTCATGAGGGAGGGGTTTGAGCGGTGCTATGAGCATTATTTCTATTATTCCTTATACATACGTTGAAAGAAAAATAAAACGAACACAAAAGGTGACGATTCAGCATTCAAAAGACATGTGCTTATATACTGATAATATTCAAACAGAGAATGATTGCTTTCACATTAACAGCATATTTGATATCTCTTACAAATGCGTTTCAAAAGAAAGCGGCTTTTTATACTTACATACAAATCAAGGGATGTTCGCTTATACCATACACACCGATCCTGCTGCCTTTATAGCAGCATATAAAGATATAAAAAAGAAGGGGTGACATTGCTGTCAGCCCTTCTTTTTTTTTGTTACTATTTTATCCACTGTACAACTTGATCCATACTTCTTCTCGTTTTTCCACGTTTAGGTTCATGAATTCGGTAGCCGAACGCAACCATAACGGAAATATCAAACTTACCGTCTTCTAGTAATCCTTCTTCTTTTAGAATTTCATGTACTTGGTCATAGTTAAATCCTTCAATCGGACAAGAATCAATACCAATTTGAGCAGCTGATGTCATCATATTAGCTAGTGCAATATAAGATTGTTTGCTAGCCCAATCAAAAAGC
This sequence comes from Priestia sp. MDV22-iso46, assembly GCF_058629175.1. NCBI lineage: Bacteria > Bacillati > Bacillota > Bacilli > Caryophanales > Bacillaceae > Priestia > Priestia sp. MDV22-iso46. The sequence continues at coordinate 620,279 of NZ_JBZVWT010000001.1, read as the reverse complement.
GCTCGCTTGCTTTCGAACAAGTGAAAATCATTTTCTTGGAAATCTTTATAACGAGGCATTAATGTCTCTAATACATCATCGGGCATTTCTTTTACGTTTTTCTGAAGATCCAATACATATTCAGAGTCATATCTTGCGTCTGTGCGAGAAAGAATAATAACAAAATGACTTGCTGTAGGAATTTGACCTTGTGCTCCCCAAGAAACAGCTTTTAATTTTTCTTTTAAATCTTTATTTTCAACGACTAAAAACTTCCACGGCTCATAACCTACTGAGCTTGGAGATAAGCGCCCTGTTTCTAAAATGAATTGGAAATCTTCATCGGAAATTTTCTTCGTTGGATCAAACTCTTTTGTAGCATGACGAAAGTTAAATGCGTCTAAAATTTCTTGTTTTTTATCTGTATTGTTCATGTGTAAACAACCTTTCTGTAAAAATATTTAGTGATGAACTGTTAACATACAATTTGTCATAAAATCCGTTTGCAGATTTATCATAAATTATATAAATCATTCTAACAAGTACGCACATTTTTGTTGTATAGTATACTTTTTTATACTGTTGATCCAATTTTATAAGAAGCAGAAAGGAGGAAACGATCTGGGGAGTTTGTTTTTGAAAAAATAGTTAAGAGGGAGAAAAAGGAGAAGAGTACTCTTCTCCTTTTTAATTAAATTTTGGTGTTTGATTTTTTCGCTTTGTTTTCAAGTTCACTTTTCGGTTCTGTTGAAAATTCAACATCTTTTCCGTGTCCTTGAGGGTTAACACCAGGAGCTACTTGACCGCGGTTAGCAGATTTTTTTGTACCCATTTTCGTCACCTCCGTTCGGTTAGTATGTGCAAAAAAGTGAAACAAAAATCAAGAAGTAAAGCGTGGAAAGATAAATAGGAAAAGATTATCTTTAAGCATCTTCATTACATAAACAAGATAGTTACTCATTTAAACGGCCATAAAAAAACACCCTTGGAAGAGTGTTTTTTGTTTAAGAATCTGAGCTTGTCGCTCTGTCTGCGTATGGATAGATAGGATCTTTTAATTGAAATTTGTAAGTCACTCCATCTACAAGTCCTACCGTTTTATTGCTATCATAAAGATCCAGCATAAAAGCAGCCATTTCTTTTGACGTATGAAACTTAGGTACTCGTCCTTCGTATTCAAAATCACTCATATCCATCGAACGCTGTGCAAATTCTGTTTCAGTAGCCGCCGGAGCTAGAACCTTAGCCTGCATTTTTGCTCCTCTCCCTTTTAATTCTTGAGAAAGACCTTCTGTAAATGCACTTACGTAGAATTTTGTTGCGCAATAAGTGACTGCATCAGCAACAATGGTGTAGCCGCCTCCAGAAGAGACATTAATAAGCTGGGTACCTGCAACGTTTTCATAATCTCTTACAAATAGAGAAGAAAGAATGGTTAAGGCTTCGATATTTAAATGAAGCATTGTTTCAATTTTAGTTAATTTTTGTTCACCGACAGAAGCAAAGTTTCCGAATCCAGCATTGTTAATCCAAGTTTCTAATTCATACTCTTTGAGTGACTCATAAAACGTATGAGCATTTTCTGCCACGGATAAATCAACCGACTGGACAATAACATTTACATCTTGGTTCAGTTCTTCAATTTTTCTTTTTAACTCTTCTAGCTTGTCCTCTCTACGTGCAGCCAATATAAGATTTTTTCCACGTGCTGCAAAAGCTAAAGCTGTTTCATATCCAATTCCTGAACTTGCGCCAGTGATTACTGTATATTTCATGTTGATTCCTCCATTTTCGATGTTTTCGAATTGATTATAATTGTTAAAGTATACTTTAAGTCAAGCGTTTATTCGATTTATTTTTCCCTTTAGAAGTATGTTTATAAACATTTGAAGTTGGGTGCTAAACTTCAGTGATTTGCAACGATTTTTAATTAAGTGGGCGCTAGGAACTACGGCAGTGATGACAATAGCTGCATTAATTTTAGGTGTTATTTCTATTTAATAAAAAAAGACCCCAAGGGGTCTTTTTTTATACTCTTACATTGAACTAGACTGTTCGCTGCAGCTGCTTTTTTTAAAATAGAACTTATAAATTAAAAATCCGCATACGGCCACTACCGCTGCAATTAAAATATAGGTTTGTGCATCTGAGATAAAAGATTGAATGGACTTAAAGTTTCCAATTTGTCCTAACCAAAGCATGGCAATATTTAAAGGAAAGATACCAAGAAATGTGAGCAGAGCAAACGGCATAGGTTTCACTTTAGATAGCCCTGAAAGGTAGGAAATGTAGTTGCCGAGCCCTAAAGGACGAGCAATCGCAATACTCCATAATCCGCATTTTTTAAACCATTTTTGTGATTTCTCAAATGCTTTTTTCTTCTTTGATAATTTTTTCTTTACCTTATCCTCTAATTTATAGCCTATCCCATAAGGTATAAAGCTAAAAGCTGTATAAACGGCGCTTCCTGCAAAAGCGATTAATAATAATTTCACTATGTGCATGTTTAATAAGTATCCGTAGGTAAGGGTGAGAAGAGAACCAGGAAACGGCAGGGAGGAAGCCTCAATGGCCAGTCCGCTTAAAAGTCCCCAAATTCCAAATTGTTTCAGTAAGTCTGTTATGAAATGTAGCATAAGATCGCCTCTTTTTCTGTGTCATAACATTCAAATACCCATCTATATGTTCGGAAAAACTTATAAAAGAAAAGAAAATACAGGAAGAAAGCGGGATGTGAAAGAAAAAAACTTAGCTTGTACAAGGAAAAAGGAAGGAAATGTATTTTATAGCTTCTACTCAGAGTAAAATTATAGGGGGAAAATAATCGAGTGTGGATTTTTAAATAAACTACGACTTTTATTCATGGTTTTGATTCCTTTTATTCATTTTACTTATAAAACTAACGGGTGTAAACTTGTGGTGTTGTGAAATAATCCATTATGTATATGTATTAAAAAGGAAAGGAGGTTACCGTGTGGTTATTATTGTAGGATTGTTATTGTTGATGTTTTTTGCTTATCTAGGGTGGTCTATTATCTGGGTGGCGCCTGTTGTAGCTACGTTCGTTGCTTATTTTAGCGGTTTAAAAGTACTGCCTACTTATACAGATGTGTATATGGAAGGGTTTGTAGATTTCGCTGCAAAATGGTTCCCCATCTTTTTATTAGGAGCCGTCTTTGGAAAGCTAATGGAAGATACAGGCGCAGCTAAATCGTTGGCGCAGCGTATTGCTAAATTATTTGGAAGTAAAAGAGCCATTTTAGGGGTGCTGATTGCTTCAGCTATTTTGACATACGGCGGAGTGAGTCTATTCGTTGTTGTCTTTGCGATTTATCCTTTAGCAATCGCGCTATTTCGAGAAGCTAACGTATCGCGAAATTTACTGCCAGCAACCATTGCACTCGGAGCATTTACGTTTACAATGACAGCGATTCCAGGTACGCCTCAAATTCAAAATCTGATCCCGACTGCTACATTTAAAACCAATGCAATGTCCGGTTCGATTATTGGAATGGTCTCAGGTCTTATTATGGCGGTGGGAGGATATTTATGGTTAGCTTATCGCGATAAAAAATTAAAAACTAAAAATCAAGGGTTTACCGAGCCTAATGAATCATCAGTCGCAGCGAGTGAAGAGCAGGACTCGATGAATGTAATATTAGCTATTTTACCGCTGATTGTCGTTGTCGTGGCATTAAACGTTTTAAAATGGGAGCCTATCGTTTCGTTATTAATTGGTATTTTTTCTATTTTACTTATTAATTTTAAACATTATAAGAAGTTTATTTCTTCTATAAATGAAGGAGCAAAAGGATCCGTGATGGCTGTTATTAATACGAGTGCAGCAGTAGGTTTTGGCTCGGTTATTACAGCAGTTCCAGATTTTAAAGATGTCACGCATGTGTTGCTAAATGTTTCGAGTAATCCGCTCGTTTCAGAAGCGTTAAGTGTTCAAGTGCTAGCGATGATCACGGGTTCAGCATCCGGCGGTATGGGTATTGCGCTTCAAGCATTAGGAGATACGTGGTATCACTTGTCTCAAACGACGAATTTAAGTGCTGACGCTCTGCACCGTATTGCAAGCGTTGCGTCAGGTGCATCTATCTTACCGCATAACGGTGCGTTGTTAACGCTGTTAGCCGTAACTGGTCTTCGGCATAAAGAAACCTATAAAGACGTATTTGTTGTTGCATTTATCATTCCAACAATCGCTTTATTTGCAGGAGTCGCATTAGCGGCAGCCAGTATTATTTAAAAACAGGAGGAGAATACACATGGTTGAAAATCAAGTAATTGTAATCACAGGAGCAGCAAGAGGAATTGGGTTTGAAATAGGTAAACGATTCGCAGAAAACGGTGGAAAAATTGTGTTATCCGACATTGATCAAGCTGCTGTAGAAGCTGCAGCACAAAATCTTCGTGAAGCTGGATTTGAAGCGCTTGGTGTCAAAGCCGATGTAACAAAAGAAGAAGAAATCAAACATTTAATTGAAACAGCAAACGCGCATTTTGGAGCGGTTCATACGTTCATTAATAACGCTGGCTTGCAGCATGTTTCTCCAATCGAAGAGTTTCCAACTGAAAAATATGAGTTAATGATCAAAATTATGCTAACAGCTCCATTTATGGCGATTAAGCACGCGTTTCCGATTATGAAAAAACAAGGGTTCGGACGTATTATTAACGTTTCTTCTATCAACGGTTTAATCGGTTTTGCGGGCAAAGCAGCTTATAACAGTGCTAAACACGGTGTAATTGGGCTAACAAAAGTAGCTGCTCTTGAAGGCGCAGCACACGGTATTACGGTGAATGCACTTTGTCCTGGCTATGTGGATACACCACTAGTGAGAGGTCAGTTAGATGGTTTAGCTAAAACAAGAAATGTACCATTAGAGAGCGTGCTTGAAGAAGTTATTTATCCTTTAGTCCCTCAAAAAAGATTACTAGACGTGAGCGAAATTGCTGACTATGCTATTTTCTTAGCGAGTGATAAAGCAAAAGGTGTAACTGGTCAAGCGGTAGTAATGGACGGCGGATATACAGCTCAATAAAAAATAGAATAAGTCATTAAAAACATAAAGGAGTCTAATGAGCTCCTTTATGCTTTTTTATGTTATATCTATTCTATCGAGTTAATCAACGTTAAAATATAACTAGGCGATACATAAAAGAAGCCTTATACTATTTCTCCTGTAAAGATAAATAGTATGATAAAAAAGCCTACAGATTAGAAAGGATGATACATATGGTGCAAACAGTAAATGAATTAATTAAACATCCGGTTTTTTATTTTTTTAACGAAATTTCAGCTATTCCTAGAGAATCTGGAAATGAAAAGAAAATTAGTGACTATTTAGTTTCTTTTGCAAAAGAAAGAAGCCTTGAAGTTATACAAGACGAGGCTTTAAATGTAATTATTAAAAAGCCGGCAACTAAAGGGTATGAACATGCTCCAGCCATCATTTTGCAAGGACATATGGACATGGTATGCGAGTTAAATAAAGGAACTGTGCATGATTTCGAAAAAGATCCGCTTCAACTGCGAATTGTGGAAGATATGCTTTATGCAAATGGTACTACGCTAGGAGCTGACAACGGGATTGCCGTTGCATATGCACTGGCTTTACTAGATGCTCATGATATAGCTCACCCTTCTCTTGAAGTAGTCATTACTACTGAGGAAGAAACAACTATGGGCGGAGCCATTGCTGTAAATCCAGCTCATTTTGAAGGGAAAATCTTTATTAACCTTGATACAGAAGAAGATGGAAAGCTGCTTGTCAGCAGCGCAGGCGGGGTAAAAGGCGTGCTTCGTATTCCCGTAGACTGGGAATCGTCTTCCGATAACTCAGAAACATATAGCTTAAGCATCGGTGGATTGCGCGGCGGACATTCTGGAATGGAAATTGATAAAGAAAGAGGAAATGCTAATAAACTGCTAGGGAGAGTTTTATATGATTTACAACAAGAACTTCCCTATTCTTTAAGCAGCATTAGTGGAGGATTAAAATCAAATGCGATTCCCCGTGAATCAGAAGCAATTCTATCAGTTGAGCCTTCTGAGGTAGGAAAGCTAGAAAATAAGATTCGTGAGTGGAACGAAATAGTAAAAAATGAATTACAAGCGGCTGATCCGAGCGTATATGTGAAAATAAACAAATCTTCTTCCGTTGAGAAATGTTTTACAAAAGAAACGACAGAACGAATTGTACAAGCCATTATGCTAACACCAAACGGCGTTCAAAGCATGAGTATGAATATCGAAGAATTAGTAGAATCTTCTACCAACTTAGGTGTGATTACGACGACAGAGTCAGAGATTGTTTTTCAAAATGAAATCCGCAGCTCAGTAAAAAGCTTAAAAGAAAAAATAGTAAGTCAAGTGCACATACTTGCTCAAGTAGTCGGAGGAAGAGTTGAAACAAAAGGTAATTACCCTGAATGGGCGTACAATGGGGATTCAAAAATTCGTGAATTATGTAAAAAGGTTTACAAAGAAAAGTATGGGGAAGAGGCGGAGATCATCGCCATCCATGCTGGAATTGAATGCGGTATTTTCCTGGAAAAAATCCCTGGATTAGACGCCATTTCGCTCGGTCCCGATATGTACGACGTTCATACACCTGATGAACACCTGAGCATTCCGTCTACTATTAAGACATGGGAATACTTATTAGCAGTATTAAAAGAAGCAAATAAGATATAAAGTTATCAGCATCCCTATAATTTTAAAAAAAGAGCTTCTGTAAAGGAGCTCTTTTTCATTCGTCATTTATCGGATAATAATCAGAATTCCGTCAACACGTCAGGCAAATGAGAACATTTATGTAAGCGTTTTACAAATAAAGGTTTTAAAACGGGCCTAAAAGAGGTAAACAATTACTAAAACGATAGACAAATGAATTCAAAACAAGCTCTGCAACTAATAAATTAGTAGGGAGAGAATGTATATGAATGATAATAGTCTTATCAAAGATCCCTTTTTGGAAAAAGGAGAAATTGAATTTTTAGAATTAAGGAAAGACGAAATACGTTATCTAAAGTTCGATCGGTTTTTGAAAGTGATTAAAACACTTAATCAACGCAGTGATAAAGGCTACCAGAGTCTTATGCTTTCCGTTGATGGCTTTAAAGGTAATTCAAGAGAATTATATGAGATAGAGGAGTTTCGCAGATACGTAAATTTGTTAATTAATCAAGTTCCTCAAATATTATTTTATATTCATGATAAAAACAAAATGACTAATCAAATTTTGAAAAGTCTATCAAACAACAGCAGCCAGCCGGCCTCTATAGATCCTAAAAGAGCACGTTTAATGATTGATGCCATACAGGAGCAAGTAGAGAAAACAGAGGATAAAGAGATAAAGGAGAATCTTTCTGAATTCGTATGTAAAATCCAGAGCTTTGTGAATCAGTATTAACATTTCCCAATAGAAAAGTAGAATCCATATTATAAAAAAGTACGAGAACTCAAAGTTTCTCGTGCTTTTTTATTGGAAAAACAGTAGAAAGAGAAAAGGATTATCAACATAGATTGATAAATAACAAATAATAATGGTAAAGCTTCATATTCTGACGTGAAATAACAAAATAACAAGGAGGAATGAACATTGCATCATATTGAAATAAGAAGACCAAAAATAGAAGACAGCGCAGAACTCCACGAGCTTTTTAATGAAGTAATCACAGATACCTTTCATAAAGAGGGTCTATCTGACATGGTGAACGATATACAAATAGAAATTGAAAGTAAAGAACAATATTTAAAAAGTGACCTCGATAGCGGTGGAAAACATCGATTCTTTTGGCTTGGAATAGATAAGTGCACCAATAAGATTATTGGATGTATCGAATATGGTCCTGCTAGTGAATTAATTACGGCGTGTACAAAAGGAGAGCTGCAAGGATGGATTGAAATCGGCACAGTTTTTGTTCATCCAAAGTACCAAAGAAAAGGTATAGGGACACTGCTTTTACATACTATGCTGCTTACGCTTCAAAGCAAAGAAATTAAAAAAATTTGTTTGGACAGCGGATACAAAAATGCTCAGGAAGTATGGAAAAACATATTTGGAATCCCTGATTATTTAATAAAAGATTACTGGAGCAAGGGGTATCATCACATGGTTTGGAAAATATCAGCAGAAAGTACGCCGATAGTATTTAAGCTCAGTTATAACGAAGAATAAGGTCTCTCCTAGAAAATAGCCGGTACGTTTCTACCGGCTATTTTCTACTGGTTAAGCTGTTTACATATGTTCAATTATAAATTAGTGTATTTTATTGAATATAATACCTTGACTGTCATAGTAATATGATTTAAATTATACATAAAGAGGTGATACTTTGGTATATGCAAAAATGTCTTCAGATTTACTTCGGGGACATACAGATACAATGATTTTGAAATTACTTCTCAGCGGAGATAAGTATGGTTATGAAATTAGTAAGCTTATTTATACCTACTCTAAAGAGCAGTATGAATTAAAAGAAGCCACAATGTATTCAAGCTTGAAGCGCCTGGAAAAAGACGGTCATATTCTTTCTTACTGGGGAGATGCTGTACAAGGCGGTCGCAGAAAATACTATAAAATTACAGAACAAGGAAAAAGCGTATATAAACAAAACAAAGAAAACTGGGAGCAAGCGAAAAAAATTATTGATTTATTGTTGTAAGAAAGGATGATGTTATAAATGAACGAAAAAATAAAAAATCATGTGCATAACATTTTGGCTCCTTATCAGGATGTAAAAAATGTTCAAGATCTAGAAGAAGAACTATCACAGAACTTGCAGGAAAAATTTACAGATTACAAAAAAGACGGGTATAATGAAGAACAGGCTTATTATATGACAATCAATTCTATCGGTGATATCACAGAACTGATTCAATCAATAAATGTAGAAACAAAGGAATTAAAGCAAACCGTCCCTATGGATTTTTCAAAGACCGAGCTTACAAAATCTGATTTTCGTTCTGTATCGGTGTATAAAGGGAAATTTAATGCAAGTAATTTGAATGAATCTGATTTTAGCTACGCAGATCTTACAGACAGCATGTTTAAAAGCAGCAATTTAACGAAAGCAATATTTCATCAGGTTAATTTGACAGGCGTACAATTTAAATGGGCAAATTTTAAACAGGCTAGTTTTAAAGGCTGTATCTATGACAACACGTACTTTAAGCAATGTAATTTAACAGACATTGTATTTGACGAAGAAACATTTAACGGAACAATCTTTGAAGGAACATCATTAAAAAAAGCCTCATTTCGCAACGCAACTTTGCTAAATGTACAGTTTCGAGGATCAGATTTAAAGAAATCCGATTTTGAAGGTGCAAAAATGGATAAATTGACATATAACTTTTTAAAAAGTGCCAAGATAGATCTTAGTAAAGTTACGATTATTTAAAGATAAAAAAGACCTCTCTGAAGGTCTTTTTTTATGGACATATAACAATTCTTTTTAAGAGCGAGCAGGATAGTTTATGAGAGAGCTAGAACACATTCATAATACGAACGATTACGGTAACAAGCTGAATATGAGAAGAACATATTCGTATCTTTGAAATAATAAAGCTTTTATCACTTATGTGGAGGAGTATGGAAATGTCTATATATGAAATTTGGAATGAAGTGGATCTTTATATGAATGATAAGCTTATACAACCTGACCCTATTCTTGATGAGGTATTGAAGGCAAATCAAGAAGCTGAATTACCTGCCATCGACGTATCGCCTAGTCAAGGAAAGTTTCTGCATTTGTTAGCTTCATTAAAAGGAGCTAAACGCATTTTGGAAATTGGTACTCTTGGAGGGTACAGCACGATTTGGCTAGCCAGAGCTCTTCCGAAAGACGGGCAGCTGATTACGCTCGAATTAAGCGCTCATCATGCAGAAGTAGCAAGAGCTAATTTAAAAAGAGCGGGAGTAAGCCACTTAGTAGAAGTCATTGTCGGCCCCGGGCTTGATACATTAGCTGTATTAAAAGATAGGGGAACAGATCCGTTTGATCTTATCTTTATTGATGCTGACAAGCCGAATAACCCAAATTACTTAAAGTGGGCTCTAGAATTATCGAAAAGAGGAAGTCTGATTATTTGTGATAATGTTGTTCGTCAAGGGCATGTGGTGAACTCAGAAAGTGAAGATGAAAATGTAAAGGGAATTCGTCAATTTATGAATGCTCTGGCTCAAGAAAAACGAATCAGCGCCACGGCTATACAAACCGTTGGAAGCAAAGGCTATGATGGATTCATTGTAGGGATTGTTGAATGATAAAATTTGTATTACACCTAAAAAGAGACGGAGACATAACTAAACCCATCCAATCAACAGCTAGAATCAAATACATACATGAAACCTACGTTCATCATCACCCTAAAAAAATCCGAACGAGTTGGATTCTCAACCAAACTCGTTCGGATGGTCCTTCAACTAACATACTTTTGTTCCAGACTCTTTTTAAATGGGCCCCAATTTATCTGTCATTTGTTTTTCGGTTAAAAAATTAATCAATTCTCGTACAGCGAATGAACTGTAGCGTTCTTTTAACAGAATAATTCCAAGTTCCCACATCATTTCAGGATCTGCAATAGGTACGGTAGTAATATTGGGATCTTTCACTTTGGCATAAAGCGATTCGGGTAAAATAGCAATACCTAGTTCTGCCGCTGTTAATTCAATAATTAAATCCCATTGAGAACTTTTATACGCTATAGAAGGCACAAAGCCTGATTTTAAAGCATCTTGAATTAACCGGTCGTGCAGCGTAAATTCTTCACTGAACATAATGAATTTTTCATGCTCCAATTCTTTCATCCAGACGGAAGAACGTTTCGCTAAAGGATGGTTTTTATGCGCGTATAAAAGGAATCTCTCCTTAACGAACGGGTATACGTGAAAATGTTCATCATGAACGCTTGTGAGAGGAAGCATAACAATCCCCATATCTACACCAGCCTCTTCCACAAGTGCTTCAATTTTTTTTGCTCCAAATTCAATAAGCTCTAGAGATACTTTAGGGTATTGTTCATTAAATGCTTTTGCAATCTTCGGGAAAAACAAGGTCCCGATGAGCGGAGGGACTCCCATCTTGATTTGCCCTGTTTGCAAGTTCACTAAATCTCCCAACAAGTGAGGCATGTCTTTTAACACCGACAGAGCTTTAGTTGCCTGATGATACACGACTTCTCCTGCATCGGTTAGCTTTAATTCTCTTGTTGAACGATCAAGAAGCTCAAATCCTAGTTCATTTTCTACTTTTTTGACGGCTTTACTTAAAGCCGTTTGTGACAAATGAACTTGCAGCGCTGCCTTTGTAAAATTTTTATGATTCGCTACCTCTATAAAGTATTCTAAGTCTCTGATTTCCATGTGAAACTCCATTTCTGCAAACTGCTTATCCTTTTTCTTTACTCTTTATTTTAACCATTAAATTATTTACTGTAAATGTGCTGATTATATCCAATGAATAAAAACAGGGAAAGGAAATGAACTAAAGTTTCTGTCGAAATTGATTTATAAAACGAATAATTTTTTTATAGAGAAACATAGATTTTGCTATTAGCTGATGGGGGATATAAAGATTTTTGCATGTGCGTTCGGGCAAAAATGCAAAACTGATTAAAACAACTGAAAGTCCACATGCTGCGGCTGTAATCTCTAGCCAGGAAAACATCATACCATTCCTCCTTTTACAAACCTACTAATAGAATATGTAAAAGTTCGAAAGGAGGTTGTACGATAGACCTATAACGAGTGACGGTATGAAGCTCTCTCTAAAAATAAAATTACGTCAAAGAACGTTTGGCACAGGCCCTGCGTTCTTTGACGTAATTTTATTTTCGCTCTTCAGCCTGATGCTCTTGTTTGTTTTGTTCAGTGAGACGTTTTTGATGAGCTTTTGTTTCTGCACTTACGTGATTTGCATCATTCGGTTGATTCTTCTTTGAACCTCCTGCAGCGTTACTCATTAGACGACACCTCCAGTCTGGTTATGAAACATACCTATAGAATGTGCGTATTTACAGACTTTATACACCTCTATCGATATTACTGCACACGAAAAAAGCAAAGGGAGAGTCACTAAGACTGTTCCCTTTGCTTTTTTACTAGGCGACTTTATCGGTGGTGATAATTTTGTTAATCCAGTCTTTTCCTTCTGTAAACCTTGTAACCAGCATTGCTGTTACTGTATTTCCTGTACTATTTAACAGGGTAGCAGGGGCGTCAATAATCGTGGAAATGACCGCAATAATGGGCAGAACTTCTGGCGAAAATCCATAAATCGTAATAATTAACATTTCGCCAATCATACCGCCTCCAGGGATTGCTCCCATTACAGCTCCAACTAAAAAGGCTACACCTAAAATACTCAAAATGCTCGTAGCAGACGTCATATCTTTTCCAAACAAACTGAATAAGAAAACAATTTTTAGAATACCGCCAATAACAGAACCATCTTTATGCGTGTTTGCTCCTAATGGAATCACCGTTTCAGCAATATCAAGTGGCACACCCATTTTCTTTGTTGCATCTAAATTGACTGGAATAGATGCAGCAGAAGAACAGGTAGCAATAGCGGTGATAGAAGGAGCAGCTGCATTTTTCCAGAACAGTTTAATTCCTGCTTTACCGCCAGCAATCCATGCGTATAGCGTAAAGAAGCCGAAATAGTAAACGATTGCAATTAATAAATAAAGAATAAATGCTCTAGCGTACCCTTGTAAGATCTTTGGTCCTAGTTCTCCTACTACAGTAGCAAAATAGCACCCTAAACCAATTGGAGCATAGTACATCACAATTTTAACAACCTTCATCGATACTTCTTGACCCGAAGTCAGGAATTTCGCCATAGGCTGTCCTTTTTCACCGGCCATCGTTGTAGCAATACCGAAAATGACGGCAAAGACAATTAATTGTAAAATATGCTCTTTCGAAAATAACTGAACAAAATCAGGTACAGTAAAGGTACTAACAAGCTGAGTTAAAAGCGTCATTTTTTCAGCTGTATTTTCACTGTCACCCATTAATTCTTTAATCGCAGAAGTATCTACGTTGTGCAGCGGATTGTAAAGTGACGCGCCTAAAAAGCCTAGAACAGCTGAAACAGCAGCAGTAGCGATAAACACAACGGCGATACCTAGCATAATTTTACCGAGACGTTTCATTTCGTTCATGTTTGCAATTGCCGAAGCCACACTAAAAAAGACAAGGGGAACGATAATCATGAACATTAAATTAAGAAACAAATCACCAAAGGGCTTTACGACTGCTACATCGGGCCCGATAGCATATCCTGCTATCCCGCCAATTAAAATAGCGAGAAGCAGAATAAGCGATGATCTGTACGTTTTAAATACACTTAAAACCATAGTTATATTTCCTCCAAACAACAATAGCTTCTTTACTACGCAAGAACAGCTATCATTTGCTCATTGCATACGTAGTAACGACTGGCTTTACATCTTTTCGCACCAAATCTTCGTATGTTTCTCGCTCCACAGCAAGACGAGCTTCTCCATTCTTTACAAATACAACAGCAGGGCGCGGAATGCGGTTGTAATTGCTAGCCATTGAATAGTTGTAGGCACCTGTAGAGGAAACTGCTAATAAATCTCCTTGATTAACGCGCGGTAAATCGATATCCCAAATAAGCATATCTCCTGATTCACAGCATTTCCCCGCAATCGATACCGTTTCATCTTTTTTATCCGTCACTCTATTAGCCAAGACAGCTTCATGCTTTGCATCATACAAAGCAGGACGAATATTATCGGTCATACCCCCGTCAATTCCCACGTATTTGCGTACACCTGGAATCTCTTTCGTTGAGCCAATTGTATAAAGCGTTGTACCCGCTTCTCCTACGATGCTTCTTCCAGGCTCAATCCAGACTTCCGGAAGGGTATAATTTTGTTCCGTTAACGTACGGCTTAGCTTTTCTGTCAGTGCATCTACATAATACTCAACTGGAAGAGGAGAATCGCTTTCGGTATAACGAATACCAAAACCACCACCTACGTTTAAAACTTTTACTTCAAAGTCCATTTTATCACGAATATTGAATAAGAAATCAGTTAAAATATCAATGGCGCGAGAAAAACCATCTACTTCAAAAATTTGCGAACCAATATGACAATGAATGCCTAAAAGATTATAATAAGGCTTTTCTAATGCAGAACTTACCGCTTTCATGGCTTGGTCATTGGAAAGACCAAATCCAAACTTTGAGTCTTCTTGTCCGGTCATAATATATTCGTGTGTATGGGCTTCAATCCCTGGAGTAACACGGAGAAGAATAGATGCTTTCTGTTTGCGCTCAGCTGCTAAGGCATGCAAAACTTCAAGTTCGGTGAAGTTATCCACAACAAAGCAGCCGATATTCGCATCAAGAGCCATTTCAATTTCTTCAATCGTTTTGTTATTTCCGTGAAAATGAATGCGTTCAGCTGGATATCCCGCTTCAAGAGCTGTAAATAATTCGCCTCCTGAGACCACATCTAATGACATATCAAGCTTCGTTAAAAGATTAGCCATTTCCATACAAAGAAAGGCTTTCCCTGCATAGGCGATTTGATATGAAAATCCACTTCTTTGGAAGGCTGAATGGAAGGTCTTGCATTTCGTCTCAATTAATTCTTGATCGTAGATGTATAGGGGAGTGCCGTATTGTTTTTTCAGTTCGACCGTATCGCACTGTCCAATTTCTAAATGATTGCTGCTGTTAATTTTACTCGTTCCATGTAAGTACATAATCCATATCCCTCCATTTAAATCATTCAACTATAACTTTGATGATCAGTAGAAAAACACAAAAAAGACCCGTGAAGTGATGTTCACGCGTCTTGGTTTCATAATAATAAAGTATTATTACATTCTAGGCATCAACATCTCTTCAATAGCTCTCCACAAACCAAATGGTTTGTGACAGCTCAGCATTTATTCAATACTGAACCAGTATATGAACACAATGGATGTCTATATACTTCGGCACGAAATCCCTTTTACTTATCTTCACAGACTCCATTAGTCTCTAATAAGTGACTCTTGATTTCATGCACCTCTATTCTCAGAGAGGAAAATTATATTTAAATGTAACTCCTATTATATTTCCTTTTCCTCTGTCTAGTCAATGAAAAGTTAAGGCATAGGAATATCAAAAAAAATAAATAAAAAAGCTATAAAGCTTCCAGATAGAATCCAAGCAGCCAGTGCTGTCTTCTGATGAATGATTAAAAGTGAGAACGTGACAACATTGAAGAGAAAAGAACACAGCAGCGACCATCCATAATGATGAGTGATACTGTGATTAACATAAGCAATGAACTCAATCACAGTAAATAAAAGCGCCCACAAAAGAATCCACCACAGCCGGCCGCTTACATGCAACGGCAGCCTTCCTAAAAAAACCGGTATAACAAACGGATAAATAATTAAGGTTATTCCAAGGGAAACCATTAGGTGATCGGGTAGAAAAAGGTGATCAATACCAACAGGGTGAAATACCCATACGCGGTGATGAAACAGCAGCACTTCATAAAGCAAATTCCCCGTGATCCAAAACAACAAAGTAGGATAGTATTCTTGATATCTCCGCCACTTGCCAAATAGTAAACCAAGAATGATGAAAAATAATACAAATGAAGATTGCATACGCTCTCCTTAAAATAATGGTTATTTCTTTTTATTTACATATTATAGTGGTTTTATTCTTTCATTTTTTTATTCAGAAACTATAATAAAAAAGCGGTAAACGCAGTGTTAAATATGCGCGATCACTACTTGTGGTTTGCTTCATCTCACCATAATCTCCGTAAAAGAACTTATTGCGCTTTTGTTTACAATGAAAGGAGCTATACGTCAAATTCAGCAAGACTCAAAAATAAGCTCAAAATAGCTTCACCTAGTATGTGACTTCTTTTTTTGCTATGCTAAAATTGCGTACATAATGGCATAAGAATACTAGAAGAAAGAAAAGGGTGTTTTGGTATGAAAACATACATCGTAGTTGGAGCTGGGATACTTGGAGCTTCTACAGCATATCATTTAGCAAAAGCAGGAGCAGATGTGACATTGATAGATCGCAAGGATGCGGGTCAAGCTACTGATGCAGCAGCAGGAATTGTTTGTCCATGGCTTTCGCAGCGTCGAAATAAAGCATGGTACCGCTTAGCAAAAAGCGGCGCCAAGTACTATCAAACATTAATTCAGCAATTAGAAGAAGATGGAGAAACGGATACGGGATATAAGCGAGTAGGAGCAATTAGCTTACATACTGATGAGCAAAAGCTTAAAAAAATGGAAGAAAGAGCATATAAGCGTCGGGAAAAAGCTCCCGAAATAGGCGAGATTACACGTTTATCCGCTAAAGAAACACAGGCTTTGTTTCCGGTTCTTTCGGAAGAATACAGTTCAGTTCATATTAGTGGAGCCGCTCGCGTTAACGGAAGAGCTCTTCGAAACGCACTTGTGAATGCAGCGAAGAAAAACGGTGCAAAAATAATAGAAGGAAACGCAGAACTACTTTATGAAAATAATCAAGTAACGGGCGTTTCCGTAAATGGACAAACCCTTCTAGCAAGTACAACAATCGTAACAGCAGGAGCGTGGGCAAATCAATTACTAGAGCCTCTTGGAGTGAAATTTTTAGCAAGTTTTCAAAAAGCGCAAATTGTCCACTTGCATCTCCCTGATGTAGATACAAAAGACTGGCCCGTTATGATGCCTCCAAGCGACCAATATATTCTTTCATTTGAACAAGGTCAAATTGTCATTGGAGCAACACATGAAAACGACACGGGTTATGACTTGAGAGTAACTGCTGGGGGGCTTCATGAGATTTTTTCAAAGGCCTTATCAATTGCTCCCGGCTTAACAGAAAGCACAGTCTTAGAAACAAGGGTAGGGTTTCGACCATTTACTCCAGGCTTCTTGCCAGTCATTGGAACTCTTCCGGCTTACGAAGGAATACTAGTAGCGAATGGTCTCGGAGCTTCAGGCTTAACGTCGGGTCCTTATCTTGGTTCAGAGCTTGCTAAATTAGCACTTGAAATGGAAATGGAAATTGATCTTAGCGACTATGATGTAGGAGGAGCTATCGAGTCTTAAGCAAACAGAATGAATGAAAACAAATAGAAGTTCGCAAACTATAACTACTATATGATGAAAGGGAGTAGATTGTTTGCGAAAGATTATGATAAGTGCAGCAGCAGCTTTTTTATTTATGAGCGCGACGCCTGTATTAGCAGAAAACAATCCTCAGCCAGAAACAAAAGACGTGCAGCTGACGTCTCAGCAAAAGCAGGAATTGTCCGTGCTGTACAAAGAAATGCTAGCAAAAAAGAAAGAAATACTTTCAAAATATGTGGAGTACGGTGTGCTAAGCAAAACGGAGAGTCAAAACATTTCTTCACATATGGAAAATCGCTATCAGCATATGGAGAAAAATGGTTTTGTGCCGAAGCGACACTGTCATAAAATGCATCATTCAGAGTAATTCATATTCACATAAAAAAGCGCCTTTACAGGCGTTTTTTTATGTGAATGAATGGAAAATATCCGCTTCTTTATCTAGTAAATTCTAAAATCCTCATGTAAAATTAAGAGAATGAGAACGAGTAGGAAAGATGCTAGTGAGGGGTAGGTAAATACGAACGATGAACGAAAATAAAAAAATAGTCCGATTACATGCAGAAAATCATTCAGCTGAGGCGCTAGGAATCATATTTGCTTACAAACAAAAAGATGACCATCTTGTTTACAGTATGTATCAAGGTGAAAGCGTTCATGAGCAAAAAATACCTCTAGAAGAATGGGTCTCGTATGAGCATTTTTTCGAAGCACTAAACAAAAAGAAAAAGCTTATGTACGAGCTTCAAATAAATGATAAACGCTATGTAGTAAACTTAACCCCTTTATCTTACACAGAAAAGCCTGAAATTATGGGGCATTGCGTGAATATAACTAGTTATCAGGAGAAGAAAGAACAGATTCAGCCTTTTATTTATCATAACGCAGATGCTGTTGCTGTCGTTGACTTAGAAGGTAAAACGCTTCAAGTGAACCCTGCGTTTGAGAATACATTTGGCTGGACGTTTGAAGAAATTTATCAAAAGCCTCTTCCAATTATACCTTCGTTTTTAAAGGAGCCAGTGTGCGAACTTCATAAGACCATTCAATCAGGGGAATCGAAAACGGAATTTGAGACGGTCAGACAGCATAAAGACGGTCATTTAATTAATGTAAGCGTCACACTATTCCGCGTTGAAAATATGAATGATTGGCCGCTATGCATTGCTTTTGTCTATCGAGATATAACATCACGAAAGCAGGCTGAAACGGCTTTAAAAGAAAGCGAAGAACGCTACCGAAGCTTGATTGAGTTATCGCCGGAAGCGATTATCGTTCATAGTGAAGGGAAAATTGATTACATCAACCCTGCAGGAGCCAAAGCGCTAGGATACAAAAGTCCTCAAGACGTATTAGGAGCTTGTGTTTATCAGTTTGTTCACCCTGATTACTATGATGTGGTAAAACAGCGAATTTATCGAATGAAAACAGAAAATAAATCTGTAGACCTACAGGAAGAGAAGTTTATTCATAAAGACGGTCATACGATTGATGCCGAAACCATTGCTTTTCCTATTCCCTATATGGAAAAGCAGGCCATTCAAGTTTTGTTTCGTGATATTACAGAACGTAAAAAAACTGAAAAATTGCTGCGTGAATCCACTCAGCTTTCCTTAGTCGGACAGTTAGCGGCTGGTATAGCTCACGAAATTCGAAACCCTCTGACGGCGGTAAAAGGATTTATGCAGTTATTAAAAGAAACGAGCGGTCAGCCTTACTATGTAGAAATGATAAATCATGAGTTAGATAGAATTGAATTGATTACTGATGAGTTCTTGAGTCTTGCAAAGCCTCAGGCGAAAACCTACAGGGACAAACATGTCCAAGATATTTTAGAGAATACTTTAAAGCTAGCTGAGGTGCAGGGGATTGCGGAGAAAATTCACGTAAAAAAAGAAATTGATCTTCATCTTCCTCTCGTATTATGCGAAGAAAATCAGTTGAAACAGGTGTTTAGCAATATATTTAAAAATGCAGTCGAATCTATGCCAAGTGGAGGAACCGTAACGATTCAACTAAAAAGATTTAATCAGGAGAACCTTGTTGTCCGGTTTAGCGACGAGGGGCCAGGCATCACGCAGGAAAGAATGCAGCATTTAGGAAAACCTTTTTATAGTACCAAAGAGAAAGGAACGGGGCTTGGACTGATGGTGTGTTATAAGATCATTCGAGAACATAGAGGAGAAATTAACTTTGTAAGTGAACTTGGAAAAGGAACTACCGTAGACATTCTTTTGCCTTTTAAAAAGTAGATTCTACTTTTATAAGCATGAAACCTTTTCTAAAGGGGAATACATGTTAGTGAACGAATAATGAGATTAAAATAGGAGGGAATAAGATGGAACGCATTGAAACGGGAGAGATTTTTACAATTTTAGATGAAAATGATCAAGAGCAAGATATTGAAGTGCTTGGAAAAATGACGATTGAAGGGCACGATTATATTGCTGTTGCGTTTGTGGAAGAAGTTTTAATTGAAACAGAAGAAGAAATTGATGTTTTCTTTTTGAAAATTGAAGATGATGGTGAATGGTCTTCAATTGAAGATGACGATGAGTTTGAAAAGGTATCAGCCGTATTTGAGGAAATGACATCCGCGTAAAAAGAGAGGTTAAAACCTCTCTTTTTTTATTTTTAAATAATATAATATTTAGAATTTTTCTAAAAATGTCTTGCTGAATTATTTCCCTTCATTTATGATGAATATGTAACATACCAACCGGTTAGTAAGTAAATGAAAGCGAGGGACTACCGTGTATTTTTCTTACTCTGACAAAGTAGTGAAGCTGCAAAAAGAATTGACCTCTTTTATGGAAGAGCATATTTACCCAAATGAACGGCTATACGAACAACAGCTGAATGAACAGCGATCTAGATGGTCAGCTGTTCCTCCGATCATGGAAGAGTTAAAAGAAAAAGCAAAGCAAGCTGGATTATGGAACTTATTTTTGCCAGAAAGCGAATACGGAGCGGGTCTAACAAATGTCGAATATGCCCCCCTTTGCGAAATTATGGGCCGTTCTATTATTGGACCAGAAGCTTTTAATTGCGGAGCTCCTGACACCGGCAATATGGAAGTACTGGTTCGATACGGAACGTCCGAACAGAAAGAAAAATGGCTAAAGCCGCTGTTAAATGGAGACATTCGCTCCTGCTTTTCTATGACAGAACCAGATGTAGGTTCTTCTGATGCCACAAACATTCAGTGCAGTATTGTAAGAGAAGGCGATGAATATGTAATAAGTGGAAGAAAGTGGTGGTCTTCAGGTGCGGGAGATCCTCGCTGCAAAATTGCTATTGTCATGGGAAAAAGCGATTTTACCGCATCTAAATATGAACAGCAGTCTATGATTCTAGTTCCATTAAATACTCCAGGAGTTAAAATTGAACGAATGCTGCCAGTCTTTGGATACGATCACGCTCCTCATGGACATGCTGAAATTCATTATGACAATGTGCGTGTGCCAGCGTCTAATATGCTTTTAGGCGAAGGCAAAGGATTTGCTATCGCTCAAGGCAGATTGGGGCCTGGACGTATTCATCACTGCATGCGGCTAATAGGAGCAGCGGAAAGAGCGCTTGAAGAATTATGTAAGCGTATTCAAAATCGTTCTACTTTTAATAAGTTGCTTTCCCAGCAAGGGGTTATTCAAGAATGGGTGGCAGAATCGCGTATTGAAATTGAGCAAGCTCGCTTATTAACATTAAAAGCTGCTTATATGATGGACACAGTTGGAAATAAAAAAGCGCGGAAAGAAATTGCTATGATTAAAGTAATGGCTCCTGCTATGGCTTTAAAAGTCATTGATCGTGCTATTCAAGCATTTGGAGCAGCAGGTGTTTCAGAAGACACGCCGCTTGCGGCACTTTGGGCAAATGCCCGCACTCTTCGCCTCGCTGATGGTCCAGACGAAGTGCACAAAGCTCAGCTTGCAAGACTTGAATTAAAATCCTATCAAGAAAAGGAGGCAACATATGCACATAAAGGATTTGTTTGATTTAACTGGGAAAACAGCTATTATTACCGGCGGAGGCAGAGGATTAGGAGAACAAATGGCAGAAGGGCTTGCAGAGGCAGGGGCAAATATTGTTCTATGTTCGAGAAAAAAAGAAGCATGTCAGCAAGTGGCCGATCGATTGGCCACTACAGGCGTAAAAACCCTCGCTTTAGCATGCGACATCGGTCAGCCTGAAGATATTAAAAATGTCGTGCATCAAACGATTGAAAAATTTGGACGTATTGATATTTTAATTAATAACAGCGGAGCTACGTGGGGTGCTCCAGTTGAAGAAATGCCTCTTGAAGCATGGCAAAAAGTGATGAATATTAATGTTACAGGAACGTTTTTAATGTCCCAAGAAGCTGGAAAAGAAATGATTAAACAAAAAGCTGGCAAGATTATTAACATTGCTTCAATTGCCGGTCTTGGAGGAACAGATCCTCAGTACATGGATACAATCGGGTACAACACGAGTAAAGGAGCGGTCATTACGTTTACGAAAGATTTAGCTGTCAAATGGGGACAGCATAATATTCAAGTTAATGCGATTGCGCCGGGATTTTTCCCTACTAAAATGTCAGGTGCGATTATGGAACAAGGCAAAGATTATTTTCTGAGTCAAACCCCTTTAAAACGCTTTGGCTCCGAAGCTGATTTAAAAGGAGCGGCTGTTTTTCTTGCTTCTGCGGCGTCTAATTATATTACGGGAGATATTCTGACAGTAGACGGTGGAGTTCATGCTATGTGAATAAGAAAGGAGTAACTTGATGGAAGACGTTAAAAAATGGTTTACACCTTATCCAGAAGCCTACACTCATGACATTCACATCGAAGATATTTCACTATTTGATATGCTGAAAGAAACAGCCGAACGTTATCCTGCTCACACGGCAACGCGCATGTATCAGCATGCGTTAACGTACCAGGAGCTGTATCACTCAGTTTGCGTATTTGCAGGAGCACTACAGAAAAAAGGGATTAAAAAAGGAGATCGTGTAGCAATTATGCTGCCAAACTGTCCGCAATATATAATAAGCTATTTCGGCATTGTAGCAGCGGGCGGCATTGTGACTCAGGTCAACCCTATGCTTGTCGAACAAGAGCTAGAGCATATTTTAAACGATTCCGGGGCAAAAAAAATAATTCTGCTTGATGATTTTTATACGAGACTTCAAGAGATAAGAAACCGCGTTGATATAGAAGAAGCGATAACTGTCAGCTTGCAAAAACCTTTTGTTCCTACATCACCAGACCTTTCCTTCCTAGATTTTTTAACCATCAAGCATGAATTTAATCAGCCGGTCATCCATCCAGGACACGATATCGCTGTTCTTCAGTATACGGGAGGAACGACTGGGCCATCTAAAGGTGCGATGCTTACACATACAAACATTTACACAAACGCAGTTCAATCATACGAAATATTTAAGCATGATATTGAATTAGGAAAAGAAAAATGCTTAACCGTTATTCCATTGTTTCACGTATTTGGCATGACTTCCTGTATGCATTTATCGATTCTTTGCGGAAATGAAATATTGCTATTGCCGCGTTTTGATTTGGAAGAAGTACTAAATACAATAAAAAAAGAGCAGCCTAGTATTTTTCCTGGCGTGCCAACTATGTATGTTGCTATTACAAATCATCCGCGGGCAGAAGAATACAACATCGAAAGTATTCGCATCTGCAACAGCGGCAGTGCGCCCATGCCTATTGAGCTGATGAAAGAGTTCGAACGAAAAACGGGTGCTAAAGTGTTAGAAGGGTACGGCTTATCAGAAGCATCCCCTGTCACGCATTGTAACCTGCCGTTTTGTGAGAGAAAGCCAGGTACAGTGGGACTTGGCGTTCCGCAAACTGCTTATAAAATTGTAGACGTGGCTACCGGAACAAAAGAACTGCCAAGAGAAGAGCTTGGAGAAATAGTGATTAAAGGCCCTCAAGTTATGAAGGGCTATTGGAATCAACCTGAAGAGACAGCTCACGCGCTTAGAAACGGCTGGCTGTACACAGGAGACATTGGACAGATAGATGAAGACGGGTATTTATCCATTGTTGATCGCAAAAAAGATATGATTATTGCGAGTGGTTTTAATGTGTATCCTCGAGATATTGAAGAAGTTTTATATGAACACAGCCACATTAAAGAAGCCGTTGTAATTGGTGTGCCGCACCCTTACAGAGGAGAAACAATTAAAGCGATTTTGGTAGTGAAAGAAGGGAAATCTCTTTCCGAAGAAGAGCTTACTTCTTATTGTCGACATCACCTTGCCGCTTACAAAATTCCGCGAATCTTTGAGTTTCGCGCTGAGCTTCCTAAGACCAATGTAGGGAAAATTTTACGACGGGCACTACGAGAAGAAGTGGTGAAAGAAACGATGTAAATAAGCTGAACATAAACAAACTTTTTCAAAAGCTCCCTCTAAGCCATGGTATAATTTGTGAAAATGAGAAAAGACAGAGAGGGTTTGACGATGAAAGATTTGATGATGGAACGAAGCATTCAGCTTTTTGCTCAAAAAGGTTTCAAAGAAACGTCTATTCAAGATATTGTAAATGAATTAAACGTCACAAAAGGAACGTTTTATTATTATTTTAAAAGCAAACAAGAGCTTTTAATGGATATTCACCTTCAATATATTGAAAGATTAATAGAAAACCAAGAGACGATTCTTGCAGATAAGACAACATCTTATCCAGAAAAGCTTCACAGCATTATTTTTAAACTTGTTCATGATATTGAGAAAGAAGGTCTTCGAGCTAAAGTGTTTTTTAGAGAGATGCGTCATTTGAGTGAAGAACACTTAGAACAAATCATTCCAAAGCGCGATCGTTTTAAAGAAAACGTACAAGAAATTATTGAAAAAGGAATAGAAGCAGGGCAGTTCCGTTCAGATTTGCCTTCAGATATCGTGACGCTAGGCATATTAGGAATGACAAATTGGAGCTATTTTTGGTTTCAGCCGGATGGAGAAAAATCAGATCGAGAAGTTGCGGCTATTTTTTATAAGATGCTGGTGAAAGGTATTCAGTCACAGTAGCTGATAGGCTAGACAGTGCTCGTAAAAGGCGGGAAAGTATAAGCTCTTTCTCTCCTTTTATATTAAAAGGAGGCTATAACATGAATAGTAAAGACATACAGCGTATTGCTGTTATTGGAGCAGGACAAATGGGACATCAAATCGGTATGCTTTGTGCACTTGGAGGATATGAAACAATTATTCAAGATATGAATGAACAATCACTCATTGATGCAAAAAATAAGCTGGAAGCGATTATAGGCAAGTGGGTTCATAAAGGAAAAATCTCTTCTGAGGCTAAAGAAGCCGCATTTCGAAGATTGTCTTTTACAAACACATTAAAGGAAGCGGTTTCAAATGCTGATTTTGTAATTGAAGCTGTGGTAGAAAAGTTAGATGTAAAACAAAGTGTCTTTAAAGAAATAGATGAGTACGCACCAAGTCACGCCATTTTAGCATCGAATAGTTCAACAATTGTTAACTCGCTTATTGCAAGTGCAACAAACCGTCCAGCGCAAATCGTTAACATGCATTTCTTTTTTCCTCCCCTTGTAATGGACTGCGTAGAAGTTGTGATGAGTGAAAAGACAAGTGAAAAAACAGCTCAAACGACAATGCAAGTTTGCAAGCAAATTAATCGTACAGCAGTCCTTCTGAAAAAAGAAATCTCAGGTTTTATTGCCAATCGAATTTTAGGGGCGTTGCAAAAAGAAGCCGTTTTCCTTTACGGAAATGGATACGCAAATTTTGAAGACATTGATACAATTTGCAAAAAAGCGCTCAATCACCCGATCGGTCCTTTTGAATTGATGGATCTCTCGGGAATTGACGTCGGATATTTTGTGATGCAGCAGCGCTATAGCGAAACGGGGGATCCAGAGGACAAGCCAGCTGCGTGCATTGAAGAAAAAGTTCAAAAAGGCGAGCTTGGACGCAAAACAGGAAAAGGTTTTTACACATACCACACACAAGGAGTGAAGTAATGATGAAAAAATTTGTACGTGTTGAAAAAGAGAAGAAAACGGCAATTGTAACCATTGATAACCCGCCTTTAAATGTAATGAGCCAGACTGTTGTGCAGCAGCTTGAAGAAACGTATGAAGAGCTTAGTAAAGATTCGGATGTAATTACAATCATTTTAACAGGAGCGGGCGAGCGAGCGTTTATGGCTGGAGCTGATATTAAAGAGTTTCCTCAGTTAATGGGGCAAAGCGGCATTAAAGAAGAGTTTATGAAAACCCATCGTGTTTTGCAAAAACTTGAAAACATTGAAAAACCAACAATTGTCGTGTTAAACGGTTTAACGTTTGGAGGAGGATGCGAACTTTCACTAACCGCTGATATACGCATTGCCGAAGAACATGCTCAAATCGGTCTCCCGGAAGTGAAGCTCGGATTGTTTCCTGGAGGCGGCGGAACTCAGCGTCTTCCACGCGTAATCGGCGTTTCTAAAGCTAAAGAGTGGATGTTTGCCGGCAGTCCTGTTTCTGCAGAAGAAGCGCTTCATGCAGGCTTTGTCAATCATGTCACGCCTAAAGGAAAAGGGCTCGAAAAAGCAAAAGAGCTGGCTAAGAAATTTAACCGTCACTCTCTTCCATCACTTTCTCGAATTAAGACAGCGGTAAACGAAGGAATAAATCGTAGATTATCTGAAGGTCTTGAACTTGAGGCAGAGCTGTTTGAAGAAGTCTTTCAAACAGAAGATATTAAAGAAGGAGTATCAGCATTTATTGAAAAGCGTCCCGCTGTTTTTTCACATAAGTAAAGGAGGAGAAGATCATGTATGAAACACAGGTCAAAGTGCGCTTTTGCGAAACAGACGCACTCGGTCACATTAACAATACGAGCTATTTCATTTATTTAGAAGAGGCCCGGATTGCTTTTTTTGAAGAAATGGGAGCATCCATGCATACAGAAAAGTGGGAGTATATTTTAGCGTCTACTAAATGTGATTTTGTTGCGCAAGGTTATTTTAATCAAGTGCTAATGATTAAAACCTTTGTATCTAATGTCGGCAATAAAAGCTTTACAATTGGACATGAAATTACCGACAGCAAGACGGGATCGCTGATTGCTAAAGGAGAAGCTGTCATCGTGTACTTTGATTTTGATGCACAAAAAAGCGTTTCTATTCCAGCGGACATTAAGCAGTTTTTGATGAATTATAAAGTAGCTGTTTAACTATAAAAAAGCAGGTGGTAAAAGAATGTCACAAATCATTCCTGTACGCAAAGGAGAGGAATTAAACACGGAAAAACTGCATCAGTTTCTCCGTGTTTCGGTTCCTGATTTACCTACAGAGCCTCTTTTAATCAAGCAATTTGGATCAGGTGCGTCCAATTTAACCTACGCTCTTTCAGTCGGAGAGTGGGAGGCGGTGTTGAGACGCCCTCCCTTTGGGCCAGTTGCGCCAAAAGCGCATGACATGCAAAGAGAATACAAGATTTTATCTGTTTTATCGAAGTCTTTCCCTCTCGCTCCTAGGCCGTATGTGTTTTGTGAAGATGAGACGGTGGTCGGGAAATCCTTTTTTTTAATGGAGAGAAAGCACGGTGTTCTCATCGACACAGCGTTTCCAGAAGACGTGAAAGGAACTAACGAACTTTGCCGTTGTATCTCAGAACAAATGGTGGATGTCCTTGCTCAACTTCATGATGTTCCTTACAAAGGCACGCTTCTTGAAAAAATCAGCAAGCCCGAAGGATTTTTAGAACGTCAGGTACACGGCTGGATTCATCGTTATGAAAAATCAAAAACAAGTGACATACCGGAAGTAGAAGCCCTAAAAAAATGGTTGACCACACACATCCCCACTACACAGCATTCGACCATTATTCACTATGATTATAAGCTTAACAATACGTTATTTTCACCGGATGGAAATAAAATTGTAGGATTATTTGACTGGGAAATGACAACCGTTGGAGACCCGCTTGCTGATTTGGGAGTGGCGCTGAGCTACTGGATGGAAGACAGCGATCCTGAACTTTTGAAAAGAGGACTTGGAAATCCACCTGTTACTGTGCAAAAAAGCTTTTATTCCCGTCGAGATTTTGTAGAAGCATACGCTAAAAAAAGCGGACGGGATGTTTCACATATTGACTTTTACCTAAAATTTGCGTACTTCAAACTTGCTGTCATTTGTCAGCAAATTTATTACCGTTATAAAAAAGGCCAAACAAATGATAAACGGTTTTCACAATTTGGAGATTATGTAAAAACACTAATTATTCATGCTCTGCACACAGAACGAGGACATATATGAAAGGAAAAGTTCACGTAATACTCAAAAAAGAAGAGCTTCTTGCCAAAAAGCTAGAAGGAAAAACGGTTGTTATATTTGATGTCTTATTAGCTACATCAACAATTGCGGCTGCTTTACAGCAAGGAGCAATAGAAGTTATTCCAGTAAAAAATGAAGAAGAAGCGCGTAAAAAAGCAGAAACGTATAAGCCTGATGAAATTGCGCTTGTAGGCGAATATAGAGGGAAAACGATTGAAGGCTTTTTTGATCCAAACCCCAGCACGTTAAAGGAGCATGTTCAAAATAAAGCAGTTATTTTGTCTACCACTAATGGAACGGTAGCCATCCATAACGCCGAGAAAGCGAAACATGTATATGCAGCTTCACTGTTAAACGGAGAAGCGGTTGCGAATGCTGTTTGTCAACCAAGTCAAGATGAAACTGTTTTATTGGTTTGTTCAGGTTCATCCGCTCGCTTCTGTCTAGAAGATTTATATGGAGCGGGGTACTTCATAAGCTGTTTGCTGCAACTAAAAACATTTCATTTAACGGATGCTGCAAAAGCCGCACTGCTTTTATATGAGGCTTATGAGCATTCACCTGTTGAAATATTAAAGCGCTCAGCCGTAGGGGAAATGCTCACTCAGTATGGCTTTCTAGACGAAATTGGCTTTGTAAGCCGGAAAAACGTCTATTCCGTAGTTCCTAAGGTAGTGAAAAAAAAGCTAGTAAACGGGGAGGAAACGATATGTCTGAAATGAAAACCGAAGCAAAAGGCGGATCATTTTTACTGAAAAAAACATCTACGCATCACGTTTATACACCCGAAGACTTAACGGATGAGCACCGTATGATTGCTCAGACAGCAAAGCAGTTTATTGAAAAAGAAGTAGACCCTTACCATAATGACATTGAGCAGCAGGATTTTAATAAAGTAGTAGAATTGATGCATAAAGCAGGCGAGCTTGGACTTCTTGCTCACAGTATTCCAGAAACATATGGAGGACTAGGTCTTGATAAAGTAAGCAAAGGACTCGTCGGTGAAATCATTGGCCGGACAAGCGGATATGGAGTCGCTCATTCTAATCATACATGCATTGCGACACTTCCTATTACGTATTTTGGCACCAAGGAGCAAAAAGAAAAATACTTGCCTAAATTGGCAAGCGGGGAATATATTGGCGCCTACTGTTTGACAGAGCCAGAAGCAGGTTCTGATGCTCTTGCAGCCCAAACAAAAGCCGTATTAAATCCTGAAAAAACACATTATGTATTAAATGGAACGAAGCAGTACATTACCAATGCTGCCTTTTCAGATACGTTCATCACGTATGCAAAAGTAGACGGTGAACATTTTACCGCTTTTATTGTAGAAAAAGGTTTTGAAGGACTCTCTCTCGGGCCAGAAGAAAAGAAAATGGGAATTAAAGGGTCGTCTACTCGTCCAGTTATTTATGAAGATTGCTTAGTACCCGTAGAGAACGTACTTGGACAAGTAGGAAAAGGTCACTTGATTGCGTTGAACGTCTTAAACCTCGGACGTTTTAACTTAGGTTCTGCATGTATGGGTGCAGCGAAATATGCGTTTGAACTTGCTTTAGCTTATACAAAAGAACGCAAGCAGTTTAAAACAGCTATTGCGGAATTTAATGCTTCAAAAGAAAAAATAGCAAAAATGGCGGCTCGTATTTTTGCATCTGAATCTATTCAGTACCGTACAGCTGGTTTACTAGAAGAGGCACTTGGTGGCTTATATGAAAGTGAAAATCATAAGTTAGTAGCTAAACAGCTGGCTGAATTTGCAATGGAATGTTCAGTTTGTAAAGTGTACGGATCGGAAACGCTTGATTTAATTGCCGATGAAGCGCTGCAGCTTCATGGCGGCGCAGGGTTTATTCAAGAATATAAAATAGAACAAGTATATCGTGACTCACGCATCAATCGTATTTTTGAAGGTACAAATGAAATCAATCGCCTTTTGCTTCCAACTCAGCTTCTGAAAAAAGCAGACAAAGGAGAAATAGAGCTGAGCAAACAAGTAGAACATGCTGTTAGTGAATTGATGAGCGGTCAGTGGGAAATATCTTCAAATGAACTTCTAGCAAGAGAAAAGCAGGCGGTTATTACCACAAGACATTTATTTCTTGCTTTGTTAGGAACAGCATTCCAAACGTTTAACGCCAATCTAGCACAAGAACAAGAAACGCTGATGAAGCTCGCAGAAATTGCTGTTGGACTATTTGCCATAGAGTCATCTGTGCTGCGCGCGGAAAAAGCCGTGAACAAAAATGGAGAAGAAAAAGAAAAGTTAAAAAGCAAGCTGACAGCAACGGTTGTTAGTGAAACACTCTTTGAAATTGAAAAGCAGGCTCGACAATTAATAAACGGAATGTTAACGGGTGAAAAACACCGACAGTACCGCACAATTCTTGGAAAATGGATGAATGATTTGCAAAGTGAAGGAGAGTTCATGCGCAATCGAGACATCGCCCGTGAATTTATCGAAAGCGGGCGATATGTTGTATAAGGAGGGATATTATGCGTTTTGAAGGGCAAATAGCTGTTATTACAGGAGCTGGAAGCGGCATTGGAGAAGCGACCGCTCAGAGAATGGCGAAAGAAGGAGCTCGCGTCATTCTTGTCGGGCGAACTAAAGAAAAACTAGTACAGGCTGCATCGGCTATTGACACACGGTGTGAACGAAAATGCACGGATATTTTCTCAGCTGATGTAACGAAAGAAGAAGACGTCAAAGAGCTGGCTGAGTTTATAAAAGAAAAGTACGGACAAATTCATTTATTAATTAATAACGCAGGCGGATCAGTTAATTCAACAATCAAAGAAACAACGCTTGAACAGTGGAAACACGTGCAGGACGTCAATTTAACAAGCGTATTTCTTGTCACAAAACATTTGATTCCTTTTTTAACTGAAGAAATAGGAGGAAATCGATCTATTGTTAACATTGCTTCTCTTTCAGGACATAAAGCTGGGGCACAAATTCCTCACTACAGCGCTGCTAAAGCTGGTCTAATTAACTTTACAAAAGCAATGGCGTTTGAGTTAGCACCCCACGGAGTCAGAGTAAACTCTGTGTCTCCTGGATTCGTAGAAACACCTTTAACGCAGCCAGGACTTGAAAATGAGCGCTTCACTAAGGCAATCGAAAAAAATACGGCTTTAAAACGTGTAGGTAAACCAGATGAAATTGCAAATGTTATTGCTTTTGCAGCGTCTGAAGAGGCATCTTATATGACGGGAAGTGATTTATTAGTAGATGGCGGGTGGCTTATCGTTTAATGCAAATTAAAGAGGAGGGAATTGAAATTATGAGTGATTTAGTAGTAGAAAAGCAGGGGACTATTTTATCTTTAACGTTAAATCGGCCGGAGCGTTTAAATGCATTCAGTGAAGAAATGATTGAAAAGTTAACAGCTGAAATAAAACAGGCACAAAGCGATGAGTCTATTAAAGTAGTTATATTAAATGGAGCAGGGCGCTCGTTTTCTGCCGGAGGCGATGTAAAAACGATGGGTCAAGCATCCGGATCTGATGTTTATGAACATATCGGCCGTTTAAATGAATGTATTTTAGCGATGCAAAATCTAGAGAAGCCAATTATTTCAGCAGTTCATGGATTTGCAGCAGGAGCGGCTTTTAATTTAGCTCTTTCTTCTGACTTTATCATTGCGTCAGAAGAAAGTCGGTTCGTATTAAGCTTTTCTCAAGTTGGATTGATTTCAGACGGAGGAGGCCTTTACTTTCTTACAAAGGTCGTTGGT
This sequence comes from Priestia sp. MDV22-iso46, assembly GCF_058629175.1. Lineage (NCBI taxonomy): Bacteria > Bacillati > Bacillota > Bacilli > Caryophanales > Bacillaceae > Priestia > Priestia sp. MDV22-iso46. The sequence continues at coordinate 589,115 of NZ_JBZVWT010000001.1, read as the reverse complement.
CCCCATAGAGCGAAGGAACTATTATTTTTAGGAGAGCCTATGGATGCCGACACGGCTTACAAAGCTGGTTTTTTAAACCGTGTAGTATCGTTAAATCAGCTGAAAGATGAGGTCACATCCTTTGCAAGTCGCTTATCACAAGGACCAACGAAAGCGTATGGGAAAATGAAAAAAATTGTCAACGATTCCTTTCATTTAACGTTAGAACAAGTCCTTGAACAAGAAAGGCTAACGCAAGTTCTTATGGTAGAAACAAGAGATCATCAAGAAGGAATATCTGCGTTTAAAGAAAAAAGAAAGCCACTATTTCAAGGGAAATAAGAGGGGGATATAAGATGAAAGCCATTCAATTTACGCAGTACGGGGGACCTGATGTTCTTCAAGTTATCGATATTGCACGCCCTGTACCAAAAAAGAAAGATGTGCTCATTAAAGTTGCGGCAATCGGCGTTAATTACGCCGACGCTGCGCGGCGTGAAGGAGCATACGTAGTCGAAACACCGCTGCCTTTTATCCCAGGTTCTGAAGTAGCGGGCGAAGTGGTTGAAGTAGGCGAGGATGTAAAAGGGATACAAGTAGGTACAAAAGTCGTGACGTTGCTAGGATCTAATCGAGCAACAGGATACGCTGAGTACACGCTGGCAGATTCAAGAGGCCTTATTCCGTTGCCGGAGAATGTGGATTTAACACAAGCGGTTGCTTTGCCTCTTCAAGGACTCACGGCTTATCATATTTTAAAAACAATGGGTCGCCTTGAAAAAGGAGAAACCGTCATTGTTCATGCGGCAGCAGGCGGTGTTGGAACCTTAGCTGTTCAGCTTGCCAAAATGTTTGGAGCTGGAAAAGTTATTGCTACAGCGAGCTCCAAAGAAAAGCTTGAGCTTGCAAAAAATCTCGGAGCTGACGAAACGATTAACTATACAGAAACAGGCTGGGAAAAACAAATTTTAGAAGTAACGGAAGGAAAAGGAGCCGATATTATTTTAGAAATGGTAGGAGGGCATATATTCTATGAATCTCTTCAATGTCTTGCACCATTTGGGCGCCTCGTTTTTTACGGAATGGCTAGCGGAAAACCTGTAAAATTTAACCCTGCCCGCCTGATGGAAAAAAATCAATCGGTTCTAGGCTTTTTCTTACCTCAAATGATGGCAAAACCAGCGCTTTATCAGCAAAGCCTGCATGAGCTATTAAACTACGTAAATTCCGGTCAGCTAAAATTAATGCTGGGCGGCACATTTTCACTTGATGAAGCGGCAGATGTACATCGTCTGCTTCAAGGAAGAAAAACGACCGGAAAATTAGTGTTAGTTCCTTAACAAAACAGCTTCTGTCTCTAATAGGGATGGGAGCTGTTTTGGTTTAAAAAATTGGCTTTCACCTGCCAATTTTTTAAAAACCGCTTAATAATTTGGCATAAAAATCAATGTTTTTTACTAATTTCTTCTATATTTTAACACTGGCATGGAAGTTGCATAATAAGTGTTTGAACATATAAAGGAGGAATTGAATATGGTGAGAAATGGAACGGACCGCGTAAAGCGGGGAATGGCAGAAATGCAAAAAGGCGGCGTTATCATGGACGTCATTAATGCAGAACAGGCAAAAATTGCAGAGGCAGCAGGCGCTGTTGCCGTTATGGCGTTAGAGCGCGTTCCAGCCGATATTCGTGCAGCAGGCGGCGTATCTCGTATGGCAGATCCAACAATTGTGGAAGAAGTGATGAACGCTGTATCCATTCCAGTTATGGCGAAAGCTCGTATTGGCCATATTGTTGAAGCACGCGTGCTAGAAGCAATGGGTGTAGACTACATTGACGAAAGTGAAGTACTCACTCCAGCTGATGAGGAATATCACCTTAACAAAAGTACATTTACGGTTCCATTTGTATGCGGATGCCGTGATTTAGGGGAAGCAGCAAGACGAATTGGTGAAGGTGCTTCGATGCTGCGTACAAAAGGCGAACCAGGAACAGGAAACATCGTCGAAGCAGTGCGTCATATGCGCCAAGTAAACGCTCAAGTACGTAAAGTTGTAGGCATGGATGAAGACGAGTTAATGACAGAAGCTAAACTATTAGGTGCGCCTTATGAGCTATTACTGCAAATTAAACGTGAAGGCCGTTTACCAGTTGTAAACTTTGCAGCAGGCGGCGTAGCAACACCCGCAGACGCAGCGTTAATGATGCAGCTAGGAGCAGACGGTGTGTTCGTTGGATCAGGAATCTTCAAATCAGACAACCCTGAAAAATTTGCGCGAGCAATCGTGGAAGCAACAACGCATTATCAAGACTATGAACTTATTGCAAACTTGTCAAAAGGATTAGGAAGTGCAATGAAAGGAATTGAAATTTCATCATTATTACCAGAAAATCGTATGCAAGAACGCGGCTGGTAATGAGTAATAACTTTTAAACTTAGTTAGGAGAATGACCATGGGGAAATATACGATAGTCGATAAAGAAACGTGTATTGCGTGCGGTGCATGCGGAGCTGCGGCACCTGATATTTATGATTATGATGATGAAGGAATTGCGTTCGTTATACTTGATGATAATCAAGGCACGGTTGAAGTGCCCCAAGAGCTGGAAGACGATTTAATAGATGCGTTTGAAGGATGTCCAACAGAGTCCATCCGTATAGCGGATGAAAAGTTTGATGGAGACTCGAATAAATTTCAATAAACCGAAATAAATAAAAAAATAGAAAGTTTTTTTAAAAGAAAAGAAGGATTTTGTCTAGAAAAGGCGAAATGTTAGTTGTGTAAGAACATATCTTTTTAAAAATGAAAGCACTTACATAACTAAAAGCATATGAGTTAGTCTCATTTGACCTTTCAGAATTATTATTGTAAAAGTGCAGAGTAATCAAATAGTTTTTAAAAGGAGATTAAGGGGCATGCAAATACTGAATACAGTCATTGTGACAGGATATGCAAAAGCTCCACAGGGAACTTCCATGTATGAAATGTATAAGCATGCGGGAATTGTACTAGAAGTGGATCTGACAGAGCATAAAATTGTAAATGCTGAGTTTACGTTTATTACGGAGCTGACGCAAAATTTTTTCCGGAAGCTGCTTATTGGTTACTGCCTTGCAGATGGAATTGAACCTCTTATTGAACGTATTCAAAATTATTATTTTGCTCCATCTCAACAGGCGATTATCGTAGCGCTTCAGGCTGCAATCCAACGTTACTGGGATAATGTGAATCAAAAAATTACATAGCGTTTGGTTAGAATAAAGTGAGAAGACAACCTCTTTTCATGGTCTTATTAAAACCAAGCAGACACACACACACTTTACAAAGAGTGGGGGACATCCCTTTTTCTTTGGGGAGTCATTGTGTCCTGCTTGGTTTTTTTCGTGTAAAGCGCTGTGAAATATAAAAAGAAAAGGAGGAAACAAAATGAACAAAATCATCACGCGCGAAGAAGCAATAGAAAAAATAACAGATGGCGCACGCATTATGGTAGGTGGATTTGGTCTTGTTGGAAGCCCGCTTAGTCTGATTGAAGCGATTGCCAAATCAAACCTTAAAGATTTAGAGATTATTAGTAATAACCTCGGTGAACCTGGAAAAGGATTAGGTGTATTGGTTCAAAAAAAACAAGTAAAAAAAGCCATAGGGTCTTATTTTACTTCCAACCCTGAAGTTGTACACGCTTATCAACAACAAGAACTTCAAGTGGAGCTCATCCCGCAAGGAACAATGTCCGAGGCAATTAGAGCAGGAGGAGCAGGCATCGGAGGATTTTATACGCCTGTGAGCGTAGGGACCCAGCTGGCGGAAGGAAAAGAAGAACGAGTATTAAAAGGAAAGAAATATGTTTTGCAAGAATCGCTGCACGCAGATGTAGCTCTTATAAAAGCTAAAAAAGCAGATCGACTGGGAAATCTTATTTACAGCAAATCAGCAAGAAACTTTAATCCAATGATGGCAACAGCCGCTGATATCGTGATTGCAGAAGTAGAAGAAGTTGTTGAAGTTGGACAGATTTCTCCTGAAGAAATTGTAACGCCTCATTTATACGTTACTTATATCGTAGTGAAAGGAGAAAATTAAGATGAACGTCAAACAATATATTGCTGCGCGTGCTGCAAAAGAGCTTTGTCACGGAGATGTAGTGAACTTAGGAATCGGCATTCCTACTTTAGTTGCTAATTATATCTCACCCGATGTTCACGTGTTTTTACATTCAGAAAACGGGATTCTCGGCGTTGGACCTACTCCTGAAGAAGCCTATGTAGATCCAGAACTTGTGAATGCTGGAAAGCTGCCCGTCACAGTTTTGGGAGGTGCCTCATTTTTTAACAGCGCTGATTCTTTTGCTATGATACGCGGAGGCCATGTGAATGTATCCATTCTTGGAGTGCTTCAAGTAGATGAAGCAGGCCGAATTGCGAACTGGGCTGTTCCTGGGAAAAGTGTTCTTGGCGTAGGAGGAGCAATGGATTTATTAGAAGGCTCAAAAAAAGTGATCGTGACGACTCTTCATACGAATAGCCAAGGAGAGTCAAAGCTAGTTGAGGAGTTAACTTATCCACTTACTTCAGAGCGACGAGTCGATATGATTATTACGGAATTAGCTGTCTTTTCCGTAACGGACCTTGGTCTTGAACTTCTTGAAACAGCTCCCGGTGTTTCTTTAGAGACAGTACAACAAAAAACACAGGCTCCTTTTCGCGTTTCTAAATTATTTAATAAAAACAATGAGGTGACGGCATAATGGCAGTGATTGTAAATGCATTTCGAACGCCTATTGGAAAGTTTGGCGGTTCGCTTGCAGATACGCTTCCGGAAGAACTAGTCTCTCTCGTGATGAAAAACAATTTGTCTTCAGCCGGATATACGTCAGAGATTGTTGATGAAATTATTGTCGGACAAACGAAACAAAGCGCTCATGCTCCTAATATAGCAAGAGTAGCCGGGCTGAAAGCTCAATTCTCTGAACGTATTCCAGCTTATACGGTGCACCGCCAGTGCGGCTCAGGCATGCAGGCTGTAATGAATGGAGCTATGTCCATTTTATCAGGTCAAGCCGAAGTGGTATTAGCCGGAGGAGTGGAAAGCATGTCTCAAGCACCGCACTATACGGTAGGCACTCGTTTCGGTTTTCACGTTGGTGATTTAACACTCTATGACTCTAATACAGAAAGTCAGCCAAAATCACAGCCTGAAACGTTATACGGAACTTTTACGATGGGACAGACGGCCGAGTGGCTCGCTGAAAAGTATAGTATTAGTCGCGCGGAACAAGATGAGTTTGCTCTTTATAGTCAGGAAAAAGCTAGGCGGGCTATAGAACTTGATTTGTTCGAAGAAGAAATTATCCCCGTGCCTGTAAAAGAAGGAAAAAAAGGAATGGGGCATTTTGCAACAGATGAATTTCCTCGTCTTACTAGCAAAGAAAAGCTTGGTACGCTTAAGCCCGTTTTTCAAAGGAATGGAACGGTGACAGCTGGCAATTCATCCGGTAGAAACGATGGCGCTTCGATGCTGCTGATGATGTCGGAAGAAAAAGCTGAGCACCTCGGATTAACACCTATGGCTAAGATTGTGTCGTTTGCCGCAGCGGGCGTTTCTCCAAAGGAAATGGGAATTGGCCCCGTTTCTGCTTCGCAAATTGCTTTAAATAAAGTCGGTTTACGCTTAGGTGATATGGACTTGATTGAATTAAACGAAGCATTTGCCGCCCAAAGTATTGCTTGCTTAAGAGAATGGAATATCACATCAGAACAAGTGAATGTAAACGGAGGAGCAATTGCGCTTGGCCATCCTTTAGGCTGCTCCGGGGCAAGAATCATAACAACTCTGTGCCATGAACTCCAAAAGCAAAAAAGACGATACGGTCTCGCAACTATTTGCGTTGCAGGAGGATTAGGAATGGCGATGGTGGTGGAAAGATGGACGAAATAAAAAGAGACTATGTGTTTCATAGAGATTTAACAAAAAAGTATCCAATGATTACACACGGTGAAGGAAGCTACTTAATAGATGAACAAGGAAAAAAGTATTTAGACGGATGCTCTGGGGCCGTGGCGGCAAATTTAGGGCACGGCATTACACAAATAGCCGAGGCGATGGCTGAGCAGGCAAAAAAAGCGGCTTTTGTTCATACATTACGTTTTGAAACGAATGTTTTGCATAAACTTGCAGAAAAAATTGGTAACATGGCACCACTTCATTTAAATAAAGTCTATTTTACATCAGGAGGATCAGAAGCAAATGAAAGTGCATTAAAATTAGCAAGGCAATATCACAGAGATGCCGGAAAGATGCAAAAACACATCGTAATCGGAAGGTGGCAGTCCTATCACGGAAATACGATAGGTGCACTATCAGCTGGAGGAGATGTAAAAAGACGATATCCTTATACACCTAATCTTTTACATTTTGCGCACGTCTATTCTCCGTATTGTCATCGCTGTCCGTATAATCGAAATCAAGAAGACTGCGTGGCAAATCAAAACTGGAGCTGCATCACCGATATTGAACGCACTATTTTAGAGCTTGGTCCAGAAAATATTTCAGCTTTAATCGCAGAGCCCATCGTAGGAAGTCAGCAAGGAGCTGTTGTACCTCCGCTTGACTATTTTAAAAAAGTGCGTGAACTCTGCAGCCGCTATGACATTCTTTTGATTGTTGATGAAGTGATGACAGGCTTTGGGAGAACCGGAACTAATTTTGCAGTGGAACAATTCGGAATCGAACCAGATATCCTAACATTTGGTAAAGGAGTTTCAGCTGGGTACGCTCCTTTAGGAGGAATGATTGTCCATGACCGTCTGATTCAAGGCCTGTTAGAAAATAGCAGCGGGAAATTTCTTCATGGCTATACGTACAGTGGACATCCTGTTTCAATAGCGGCAGGTCTTGCTGCTTTGGATATGTATGAAGAAATGAATATCCTTCAAAACGTTGAAACTCAAGGCGCGTATTTAATGGAATGTTTAGTAGCGCTGCAGCGCAAGCATCCTTATATTTCAGATATTCGCGGCCGCGGACTTTTAATTGGATTAGAACTAATGAAAGACGCCAATCAACAGATATTTTTCGAGCCACGTGAAGCAGCCAGCGAAAAGCTCAATGAAATTTGTATGGAGCTTGGAGGCGTCTTTTATCCAGGATCCGGATCTATAGATGGACATAAAGGAGAGCATATCATTATCAGTCCTCCTTTAAATATAGCGAAATCAGAAGTTGATGAAATAGTGAGATTGCTAGATCATGCGTTTTCTATTTTTCATCAGCACATAAGAAAGGATGAGTCATATGAAAGTGCAAAATAAAACAGAAGAGCTTCAAATCAAAGGAAAAAAACATTTATCACCGGTGATGACAAGAGTAACAGAGCTTGTTATTGAAAAAGCGCACGGTGCGAAATTTTGGACAGCTGATGGTAAGGAATATATTGATTTTGTATCAGGAGTAGCTGTCAATGCAGTGGGTCATACGCATGAAAAGATGGTAGAAGCGATTAAAAAACAAGCAGATCAGCTGCTTCACCTAGGCTTAAACTACGGCTATTACGAAACAGCAGTGAATTTGGCAGAAAAACTTGCGCAAATTACGCCTGGAAACTTAGACACGGTTTTTTTTTCAAACTCAGGCGCAGAAGCCATTGATGGTGCGCTCAAATTAGCAAAAGCGGCCACTGGCAGACCAGCGATCATTGCTTTTGAAGGTTCTTTTCACGGCCGTACACTAGGAGCTACAGCTATTACGGCTTCAAGCTCAAAATACCGCAGCTACTATGAACCGATTTTAGGAGAAGTGTATCATGCTCCTTATCCCTATCCAAGTCAGCTTCCTAATATTGACGAGGAAGATGCGGAAGCATATTGCTTAAATCAACTGCAAAAGCTGTTTGAACTGCGAGTGGATCCTTCACGCGTAGCAGCGATTGTGATTGAGCCAGTCATGGGCGAAGGAGGCTATTACCCTGCTCCTTCTAGCTTTTTACGCGCACTGAGAGACATAGCCAATGATTATGGCATTCTGCTTGTTTTTGATGAAGTGCAAACGGGATTTGGGCGCACTGGGAAAATGTTTGCGGCAGAACATGCTGGAGTCACACCAGATATTTTAGTTTTAGCAAAAGCTCTTTCGGGTGGCATGCCACTAGGAGCCATTGTAGCAAGCCGAGAACTGCATGAGAAATGGCCAACAGCTGGACATGGTTCTACTTTTGGAGGAAATCCAGTATCGTGTGCAGCTGCTTTAGCTAATATTTCAATCATTGAAGAAGAAAAGCTTGTAGAACGCAGTGAAAAAGTAGGCGCTGATATTGTTAAACGCCTTCAGCATTCTATCGGACATTTACCGGCTATTAAAGAGGTTAGAGGAATTGGTATGATGATTGGTATTGAATTTCATGTTGAAACAGCAGCTGCTTATGTCCCTGTTATTAAATCAAAAGCGCTGGAAAAAAGACTGCTTATTATGAACTGCGGAGTTAAAGGGCAAACCATTCGTTTAATGCTGCCGCTAAATATTGATAAAGACGTGCTGGATCAAGGGCTGTCTTTACTAGAAGAAGTCATCACAGAAGCAGTTTCAATTAACTAGCTTTTTAAATGAAAAGGAGGGTAACAATATGAGTCAGACTAAAACCGAACTGTTACAAGGAAATTTATATATTAACGGCGAGTGGATAAGTGAAGAGGAGCAAACCTATTTTGAAAGTATAAACCCTGCAACACAAGAGCTCGTCGGAACGTGCGCAGCCGCTACGGCTAGTCAAGTCGATGATGCGGTAAAAGCGGCTAGTACAGCCTACAGCCACTGGAAAAATACATCTATTCCTGAACGTGCAGCATTTTTAACAAAAGCAGCTGAGCTTTTTGAAGACAGAAAAGAAGAGCTAGCTCAAGTGATGACAAAAGAGATGGGAAAACCGCTGACAGAATCCATAGGCGAAGTTGGTGTCGTCATTGCAACAGCTCAATATATGGCGGGAGAAGGAAGACGTTTGTTTGGCGAAATAGTGCCCGCTGGCTTTCCTGACCGAGATATAAAAATGGTTCGCGAACCGCTTGGAGTTGTGGCATGTATTACACCGTGGAACTTTCCTGTTTCTCTCGCTTCTTATAAAATGTTTGCCGCTTTAATCGCTGGCAATACCGTTGTCTGGAAGCCGGCTTCAGAAGTGGCGCTCTCAGCGAAGGTTTTTATGGAAGTATTGCACGCTGCGGGGCTTCCAAAGGGAACAATTAACTTGCTTACAGGATCGGGCAGAATCGTTGGACAAAAGCTTGCTACGCACTCTGAAGTGAAAATTATCTCATTTACAGGTTCTACGGAAGTTGGTCAGCAGTTAGCAGAAATGAGCAGCAAAACCTTAAAACGAATTTCTTTAGAGCTAGGAGGAAAAAACGCTGTTATTGTATTAAAGGATGCCGATTTGGATAAAGCAGCAGAAGGAATTATTAAATCAGCGTTTACGACAACGGGGCAGCGCTGTACAGCAGCTAGCAGAGTCATCGTGGAGCGTTCAGTAAAAGAAGAGCTTTTGAAAAAAGTAATAGCTCTTACAAAAGAAATGAAGGTTGGGAATGGCCTTGAACAAGGAGTTGTGATAGGACCGCTTGTTAATGAACAGCAATGCCGTTTAGTAGAAGATTACGTACAAAAAGCGGTAGAAGAAGGCGGGAATATTGCGTTTGGAGGTCGTGCTTTATCAGAGTTAGGAACTTGTTATTATATGCCTACTATCATTGATAACGTTCATTCTAACCACACAATTGCTCAAGAAGAGATTTTTGGCCCCGTGCTTGCTTTTATTGAAGTAAATGGCTATGAAGAAGCAATGAGCGTCAATAATGGAACGATGTATGGGCTCTCCACTTCTATTTATACAAGCAGCTTGCACTATGCCAGCCGAGCGGCAAAAGACGCTGTTAGCGGATTAGTCTATATCAATAACGGAACATCTAATGCTGAAATGGGGGTAGCATTCGGAGGAATGAAAATGTCTGGCAACGGCCACAGAGAAGTTTCTCATCATGCGTTTGATGTGATGACAGAATGGAAGTCTGTCTACACCAACTATTAATCTCGCACCTTAGCGAAAAGGAGGAGCACATGTCTTCACATCGCATTGGAATTGCCTTTTTTTATCATGAATCTCACAGCTTTAGTCCATTAAAAACAGAAATAGAACAGTTTGTACAAGAAGGCTATTTTGTTGGAACGGAAATATATAAAGCATACTCAGGAACCAAAACAGAAGTAGGGGGATTTTTAGATGTATTAAAGCAAGAGAAGCAGGTAGAAATCGTTCCCCTTGTTTGTGCAGCTGCAGTTCCGTCTGGGATCGTATCTTCTGAAGCTTATCACATAATTGAAAAGCAAATGTTGCACTCACTTACTCATGCGGGGCCGCTAGATGGTTTGTTAATCGCTTTGCACGGCGCAATGGTAGTAGAGCATCTTTTCGATCCTGAAGCTCATTTGTTAAGTCAGATAAGAAGCTGTATAGGAAGCAACGTTCCCATTGCTACTACGCTCGATATGCACGCAAATATCAGTGAAGATATGCTTACGTACACGCCGCTTCATTTTGGTTTTAAAACATATCCTCATGTTGATATGTACGAACAAGGAGTGAACGCTGCGCGAGCGCTTTTAACACAAGTAAAAGAAAGCGCTATCTATTATGCATCTTTAAAAAAATTGCCTATGCTTTTGCCGTCGATTAATATGCGAACCGCAGAAGGGCCGATGAAAAAAATGATTGATCTTGCTAAGCAAGCCGAGCAAGAAGCAGACGTATACAATGTTTCCATTTTTGGGGGCTTTCCGTATTCTGATATTCCAATTGCCGGAGCAAGCGTGCTCGTAACAGCTTTGAATCCTGAAACAGCAGAAAAAGTAGCAAAGAAACTAGCTTCTCAGTTTTGGAGTATAAAAGAAGAGTTTATCGTGGATTTGCCTACCGTTGAAGAAGGTCTGCAAACAGCGTTAAAACTATCAAGCGAACAGCCAATTGTGCTCGCTGATATAGCGGACAATCCTTTAAGCTGCGGAAGCGGCGATACAACAGAACTTTTGGAATACATGCTGAAGCTAAATATGCCGGGGACACTGTTTGGAGGTCTTTATGACCCTGAACCTATTGAACAATGCGTGCAAGCAGGAGTTGGGAATTACGTCTCTCTTTCCTTAGGAGGAAAAGTTTCTCCTGAGTTTGGAAAGCCCGTTGAAGTTGAAGCAAAGGTCATTGGTTTATCAGAAGGTGAGTTTTACAATTCGGGACCGTTTAATCAGCATTTGAAAGTAAATGTAAAAGGTGCAGCTCATATTCGAGTAGGAGAATTGGATATTTTGCTGATTGGAAGGCCGGTATCAGCAAACGATCCTGAACTTTTTCGCCATATCGGCATTGAGCCAGCGACGAAAAAAATCATCGGTTTAAAAGCTAAAAATCATTTCAGAGCCGCTTTTGAGCCGCTTGTAGGAGCTATCATCTATGTGGATGCACCAGGCGTAGCATCAAATCGCTTAACGACCTTTAATTATCAGCACATTCCAAATCCAATCTGGCCGCTGCAAGATGTCAAATATGAAAGTGAAAAAAGGAGGAAAGAAAAATGGATGCATTAAAAGAGCAGTACTATATCGAAGTGCCGGAATCGTTAAATCCGGAGCAGCAAAAGATGATGATTGAACTTGAAAAAGATGCGTTTCCGGGCATGGGAGCCGTTGATGAACAGACGCTTGTACCTTTAGCCCGCTACGGCAAGCTTATTCAATATTTCCAGGAAAATGACGCAAGGCCGATTGCCATTTGTGAGCTGCTTCGAGATTACAAAGATATCACAAAAGCTTATATCTTTGGTTTCTACGTCCGATCTGATAAACAAGGAAGCGGAATTGGACAGCTGTTTTTAGAAGAAATATTTTCGATTCTAAAAAAAGATAATTTCGAAAGCGTTTGTTTGACTGTGAATGTAAAAAATGAAGGGGCTGTGAAGCTGTATAAAAAAATGGACTTTACCATTAAAGAAACGCGAGCAGGAGAGTTTGGCGAAGGAGAAGATCGCTATTATATGGTGCGGTCAATTTCTTAGTAGAACATCTATTCAAAAAATAAACTTTGGAGGGAATATAAAATGAACAATACGTTATATAAAGCAAGCAGACACTGGAAAGAAATCGAGCTTTGGAAAGATGTAACGGACGAGCAGTGGAACGACTGGGTATGGCAGCTGACAAACACGATTAAAACATTGGAAGATTTAAAGAAAGTGATAAATTTAACACCTCAAGAAGAAGAAGGTGTTAAAATTGCAACCAAAACGATTCCGTTAAATATCACTCCTTACTACGCATGGTTAATGGATGAGAATGATCCGAAATGTCCAATCAGAATGCAGTCCGTTCCTATTTCAGAAGAACTGCATAAAACAAGGTATGATTTAGAAGATCCGCTTCATGAAGATGAAGATTCACCGGTTCCTGGGTTAACACACCGTTATCCCGACCGCGTGCTGTTTTTAGTTACAAATCAATGCTCTATGTACTGCCGCTACTGTACAAGAAGACGTTTTTCAGGGCAAATTGGCATGGGGGTTCCAAAAAAACAGCTGGATACAGCTATTAATTACATTGCAGCCAACCCTCAAATCCGTGATGTGTTAATTTCCGGAGGAGACGGCCTATTAATCAATGACAATATTTTAGAATATATTTTGAAAAATTTGCGCGATATTCCGCACGTAGAAATTATTCGTATCGGTACAAGAGCACCGGTGGTGTTCCCGCAGCGCATTACAGAAAACCTGTGCAATATCTTAAAAAAATATCATCCGGTTTGGCTAAATACGCACTTTAACACATCAATTGAAATTACAGAAGAATCAAAGCGTGCTTGTGAAATGCTTGCGAACGCAGGGGTTCCAGTTGGAAACCAAGCGGTTATTTTAGCCGGAATTAACGACAGCGTGCCAATCATGAAGCAGCTTATGCATGATTTAGTAAAAATTCGCGTGCGTCCTTATTACATTTATCAATGTGATTTATCAGAAGGAATCGGCCATTTCCGTGCGCCGATCAGTAAAGGGCTAGAAATTATGGAAGGACTTCGCGGCCATACGTCCGGCTATGCGGTTCCTACGTTTATCGTGGATGCTCCTGGAGGAGGCGGTAAAATTCCGCTGCAGCCAAACTACATTATTTCTCAAAGCTCCAATAAAGTAGTGCTTCGAAACTTTGAAGGTGTTATTACATCTTATCCGGAGCCGCAAAATTACCAAAGTGGTAGCGCAGAAGAATTTTATAAAAAAGTATATCCTGAAGTGTTTGAAAAATTTGAAAGCAACGGTGTTCTTTCGATTATTGATGATACAAAGTTCAACTTAACGCCGGAAGGTCTAAACCGTCTTGACCGCCGGAAAACGTATGACCAAAATCCAGAGCATAGCTCTTTGAAAGACAAGCGTGAAAAGCGCGATCAATTAAAAGAGAAAAAATTTGAAACGCAAATGAAAAAATACGAAACGGCGGGAGCGAAGGAGGAATAATATTGAAATGTCAATGGTGCGAATCCTATGAAGCGAAAGAGACGGATGCAACGGTTTATTGGGAGCTTCCTGACGGCACAAAAGCCATAGAAATTAAAGAGACGCCTTCCATTACATGTTCAGAATGCGGAATTACGTATCAAACAGATGAAACGGTAGGACACATTGAAGATCAACTGTTTTTAATCAACACCTCTGCCTTAGAAAAAAGTGTAACGTACGAACAGCTTATGAGCCTGCCTCGTCTATTAAAACGAAACTACTTTGATTTTTCAAAGTAAGCAATGAAGAGTCCATCTCCTACTTTTTATAGGAGATGGATATTCTTATACGCTTTACGTTAAACATGTGCGCATAGTTCATTTATAAAGGTGGGATAAGTATGGAAGCGGTCGATATAAATCGTAATGAAGAAGAAAAAAAGCAGGACGATAAGCATATAAAACGCCATTTAAAAGCACGCCATATGACCATGATTGCCATTGGAGGGTCAATAGGAACTGGCTTATTTCTAGCTACCGGATCATCCATCCAAACTGCTGGACCTGGAGGAGCGCTGATTGCTTACGGGGCCATTGGAATTATGGTTTACTTTCTCATGACTAGTCTTGGAGAAATGGCCACGTTTATGCCGGTCTCAGGTTCTTTTTCAACGTACGCCAGTCATTATGTAGACCCAGCTCTCGGCTTTGCGCTCGGCTGGAACTACTGGTTTAACTGGGCTGTTACGCTCGCTGTAGAAATAGCTGCTTCTGCTATTATCATGAAGTTTTGGTTCCCTGATGTGCCAAGTATTATCTGGAGCGCTTTGTTTTTAGGCTTAATTTTTTTACTTAATTTCCTATCTGTAAAAAGCTATGGAGAATCTGAATATTGGTTTGCTCTCGTAAAAGTAGTAACCATCATTGTGTTTATCGGAGTGGGACTTCTGACGATCTTTGGCATTTTCGGCGGTGAATATATTGGCTTTAAAAATTTTACATTAGAAGAAGCGCCGGTCAACGGCGGATTTCTGTCCGTACTAAGCATTTTCTTTATCGCGGGATTTTCTTTTCAAGGTACAGAGCTAGTCGGCATTGCAGCGGGGGAAAGTGAAAACCCTCAAAAAAATATACCAAAAGCCATTCGCCAAGTCTTTTGGCGCATTCTTCTATTTTATATTGCAGCCATTGCTGTAATCGGGCTCATCATTCCTTACACAAGTCCATCTCTTCTAGGAGGAGACGTGGATAACATTGCTGTTAGTCCATTTACGCTTGTTTTTGAAAAGGCAGGAATTGCTGCAGCTGCTTCAGTGATGAATGCTGTTATTCTTACCTCGGTTTTATCAGCCGGAACTTCTGGCTTATATGCTTCTACGCGAATGTTGTGGTCAATGGCAAATGAAGGGCAAGCGCCTAAAGCGCTTCGAAAAATTAATCGCCGAGGAATTCCAGTAAACGCGCTTGTTTTAACCACTATCATTGGCGGTCTTGCCTTTTTAACATCAATTTTTGGTGATCAAATGTATATGTGGCTTTTAAACGCTTCAGGCATGAGCGGATTTATTGCGTGGATCGGTATTGCCATCAGCCACTATCGTTTCCGAAAAGCATATGTTGCTTCAGGACAGGATATAAATGAACTGGCGTATAAAGCAAAATGGTTTCCTCTAGGTCCTGTTCTTGCATTTGGAATGTGCCTCATCGTTATTCTAGGTCAGAATTATCAAGCGGTACTTTCTGACAAAATTGATTGGTACGGCTTGACGGTCTCATACATCGGTCTGCCTCTCTTTTTAGCGACGTGGTGGGGATATAAAATAGCAAAGAAAACCAAGGTTGTACCTTTGCATGAGTGTATCCAAAGAGACGATAAGAAATAAAAAAGCTATACGGCTAACGATAAGTAAAAAAGGTGAACCTTGGACAACAAGGTTCACCTTTTCATTTATAAAAATTTATCATAGTAAGCTTTATTTTATAGATATCATAGCATAAAAAGTGATTTTTTTCCAGTCTGGTTTTTATTTTGTTTATTGATAAAATTCAAGAATACCACTGCATGCTAAGCGATTATGGAGGCTGAAAATCTTTGTACTTTAATAAGAAAAGGGGTTTGCAATGAGAATTTCTGCAGGTGTTGAAATGCTACAGTTGACTGCCAGAGCTTTTGACCAAGATATAATATTAAATCCTACATTAGTTTGGAATAACGATGAAGCTATTCTAATTGATACAGGAATGCCTGGGCAAACCGATCAACTGAAAGAGGCCTTGGGTGAATTGAGTATATCTATTGAACAGCTAAAAGTAATTCTTTTAACACATCAAGATCTAGATCATATAGGATGTGCGACTGATATACGAAAAAAATCAAATGAAAATATCATCGTATATGCTCATGAATTTGATAAGCCGTATATTGAAGGGAAACTTCCGCTTATTAAAACGAATGCGAGTCGAATGAGTAACGAAGAACTAGCAGCTATACCTGATGAAATAAAATATTTGTATACAAACCCTCCAAAAGTTGACGTAGATATAGTATTAAAAGGGAGTCAAATGCTCCCATACTGTGAAGGCATTGAACCGATTTTTACCCCTGGACACACACCTGGGCATGTAAGTTTTTATTTAAGAAAATCAAAAACACTGGTTGCTGGAGATGCTTTAGTATTTGCAAATGGACAACTAATGGGACCTGTTAAACAAACGACCTTAAATATGGACCAAGCAGTTCACTCACTCGGAAAATTCTTACACTACGACATTGAGCATGTTATTTGTTACCATGGAGGGTATTTTCAAGGCTGTCCGAAAGAAGCAATTTTAAGGATAAAAGAACACATTGCACAGGGAGAAAGTTAAGGGGAAATGAACTTGTTTTTTGTTAGAACAAGTAAGGGAAAATAAAAACCAAAGGGGATGTATAAAATGTTTACACCATCTATCAGTGTCCGAAAAATAAATGATAATCTCATTATAAAATGGCAGCTTTCACACTTTACGGTTCCGTTAGAAGACATTCTTGAAGTAACGGAAGATGACAGGTACGGAGGTAAAGAAGCAAACGCCATTCGAATTGGTCCTCCGTACGGAACGACTGACCGCATCTTTATAAAAACGACCAATAAAAACTATCTGTTATTTACCTCAAACGCACCGGCTATATTAAACGAAATAAACTCATAACGACCATTACTAAATACGAGAGATATAGGAGAGAAAAAATTGAAGATTAGTCGTACTTTCGATGCTGGTAAAATTGCCAAGCTTAATCAGTCTGTTCATCAACTGCATGTAGAATTATACCCGCAGCATTTTCAAACATATGATTTTCATCAGGTACATGAATTTTTTAAGAAAGTGATGAAAGACGATAGATTTATCTTTCTTTTAGGAGAAGACGAAGGTCAGCATGTAGGGTTCGCTTGGCTGGAAATAAAGCAGTATTCAGAAACAGTGTTTAAAAAAGCTTACGAGTCAATTTACGTGCATCAAATAAACATCGCAGAATCCTATAAAAACAAAGGGTTTGGTTCAAGTTTGATGAAAGAAATTTATAGCATTGCTCGTACAAACGACATAAATACAATTGAGTTAGATTATTGGAATGATAATACGATTGCCGAAAGCTTTTACGAAAAAGAAGGATTTGTTACGTATAGAAAAATGGCTTATAAAGAACTTTAAAAAGAGCATTTACTTGCTCTCTTTTTTATATCCAAGAAGCCATTTTCTTCATTTTAATTACTCAATAAAATAAAGTACGCGATTTGAGAACTTAACTCTTGAAAAATTTTTGTTTTACATTTATACTTACATTCTTGTTCGCGTAATGCGACAACTTACTTTATATTCAACTAGGAGGTATACAGATAGTATGGAAAATTTCATTTATCATAATCCCACAAAATTAATCTTCGGAAAAGATCAGCTTCAAGTATTATCAGAAGAACTCCCGAAATACGGAAAAAATATTTTGCTTGTATACGGCGGAGGAAGCATTAAGAAAAACGGTTTATACGATCAAGTTCTTACGCTGTTAAAAGAGTTAAACGTAAATATACATGAGTTAGCGGGCGTAGAGCCAAATCCTAGACTATCTACGGTACGAAAAGGAATTGAGATTTGCCGAAATGAAAACATTGACTTCATGTTAGCAGTCGGCGGAGGAAGCGTTATTGACTGCACAAAAGCAATCGCTGCCGGAGCTGAGTATAAAGGAGACGTCTGGGATATTATTAACAAAAAAGTAACGGCTACAAAAGCACTGCCGTTTGGAACGGTATTAACATTGGCAGCAACAGGTTCTGAAATGAATCCTGATTCTGTTATTACGAATTGGGAAACAAATGAAAAATACGTTTGGGGCAGCTCTGTTACGCATCCTGTATTTTCTATATTAGATCCTGTGAACACGATGTCTGTTCCTAGAGATCAAACTATCTACGGCATGGTAGACATGATGAGCCATGTATTTGAACAATATTTCCATAACGTGAAAAACACGCCTTTACAAGATCGTATGTGCTATTCCGTATTACAAACAGTAATTGAAACAGCACCGAAATTACTAGAAGATCTGCAAAGCTACGAGCACCGCGAAACGATTTTATATTCCGGAACAATCGCGCTAAACGGAACACTTCAAATGGGCTACTTTGGAGATTGGGCTTCACATACTATTGAACACGCAGTGTCAGCTGTATATGACATTCCTCACGCAGGCGGTTTAGCAATCCTATTCCCAAATTGGATGCGACACGTTGTAGATCAAGATGTAACTCGTATGAAGCGTGTAATGACAAGTATGTTCGATATTGAAACTGCAGGTAAAAGCGACAAAGAAATTGCGTTAGAAGGAATCGATAAGTTAAGCGCTTTTTGGTCCAGTCTTGGTGCACCTTCTCGCTTAGCAGATTACGATATCGGCGAAGAGCGACTAGACGAAATTGCTGGAATTGCTGCTCGTGAAATGGAGTACGGAGGTTTCGGTAACTTTAAAAAACTAAATAAAGGTGATATTTTAGCTATTTTAAAAGCGTCACTGTAAAGTGAAAACCAAAAAGAAGGAGACATCTGTCTTCTTCTTTTTGGTTTATCTTATAAATGACTGGAAATTAAGTAGAGCAGGAAGAATGGTTTTTTTCTCAAATTTCAGTTAACAACTAAAGGAAAAGCTTTATAATTAAGTACAGAGAGAACGTTTTAGAGAATTTAAGGGAGTGGGGAGATGAAAAAGTTTGCGCTAGCTTCATATGCGCTTTATTTGCTGGGCGGATTAGTCATTACAGCCGTAGGGTCCGTCTTACCGCAATTGCTAACACATTATCATGTGTCCTATACAGTTGGCGGACAGCTTGTATTATTAGGTTCTTTAGGATTTTTGATAGGAGTTCCGCTATCTTCTTTTCTATTAGGACGCTTCAGAGAAATGAATTTACTTACAATTGCCGCACTAATGATAGCGCTATCACAAATAGGTATGCTTTTATTGCCTCCATTTGAGTGGATTATTGCATTCAATTTTTTAAACGGTATTGGTGTAGCCGCATTGGAAGTAGTTGTAGCTACTTTAATGATGGAAGTATTTATCGGTAGAAGAGCTATTGTTATGAGTTATTTAGAAGTATCATTTGGTCTAGGTGCGCTGTTGATGCCGTTAGTAGCTAGCTTATTGATTTCGCAGAACAGCTGGAGGTTTTCATTTTTTATAACGAGTGTACTAGCTTTACTAATGGTTGTGGTCTGCAAAATGATTCCTTTTAAAAAAGAGACTGTTTTAACTTCAGAAAGCGATTCTTCAGACGCCAACTCAGAACCTGCGCCTGTGCTTGCTAAAAATCAAAGATGGAAAATACTTGCTCTTTTTAGTGTGATGATTTTTATGTACGCCGGAGTAGAAAGCAGTATGAATAATTTTCTTTCGTCTATTTTTATCACGTATCTAGATGTAATTCCGTCACAGGCTACTTTAAGCATAAGCGTTTTTTGGGTGGCTATGCTAATAGGACGAGTGGCTACTGGATGGATTATTCGAATCGTTACATACGAACGCTATCTTTTTGGCAGCATTGGAGGAACAATTGTGAGTTTAGTGCTGTTTATCGTATTAAAAGAAGCTGTCGCAGGCTATATTTTATTAGGGTTTTTAGGGCTTGCAATGTCAGGTATCTATTCGATTACGATGGTATATGCTAATCATACATTTACCGGATCTGCTCGTATTGTAACAAGTTTAATTACTGGTTTTTCAGGGCTTGGAGGAGCTATTTTTCCTGCGCTTATTGGCTTTACTATGGACGCAAGCGGAATTACCTCAGCACTTTGGTACATAACAGCTTTTGCATGTTTATATCTTCTGGCGCTTTGCATCATTTTTTTCGTTCAGCGTGATGCAAAACAAAAAGCTAATAATCATTTGCAGCCTATGAAATAAATGTTACGTCAAAAAAAGAAGTGAATTATAAGTTCACTTCTTTTTCTTTTTATTTTCTCTTTCGTTATAGTAAACAAAAAGGGTTCACATAAATTCAAACAAGAAAGTGAAAAATGGATATATCTATGAAAAAGGAGCGCAATATGAAAGAAGTGAATATAAAGGATCCCGCATTAAACCCCGACATTGCATTAAAAAGAATACTAAATGAGATGGCTGAAAAAGATGTAACTTTATAAATGGTTAATATCTATTTTAATAAAAAATATAAAAAAGAAAGGTTGAATCTATGTCGACCTTTCTTTTTTTATAAAAATTCTCATTAAATTTTTTCTAACAATATCTTTATAATCAAATAGCAAAATTCCTGCTTTTAATTTCGCTTTAGTATTAACCCTATAACCCATTCTTTTCTTAACTTTTTACTAATATATCAAATATTCTATATATTCCTAATGTTATATAAAATTAAATTGACAAATATATGAAGCGGTCATTAGAATTTAGTCATCGAACAGTGAAGAGCTGTTTAAAAGTAGGGGGGAAGTAAATGCCGTTACAAAATAAGCATCTAGCAGTTGTGTTACAAAATACATATTTACCGTTTATTTTTGAAGAAGCAGAAGCTCTCGGAATTAAAGTGACGTTTTTTTATAACCAGGAAGAAGTAGAACCTAAGCATCTTAAAAACGTACAAAATTTCATACCCATCGATTTATTTCACACCCCAGACAAAGCTCTTGAGATTATTAAAGCAGAGCATCACAAAAATCCTTTTGACGGCATTATGACATTATATGAGCCTGCATTAGAGTTTGTATCTCAGCTGACAGAAGAATTAAACTTACCTGGTTTATCACCGTTTGTGATTAGTAACTGTCGCAACAAACAGAAGATGAGAGAGGTTTTGAAAGATAATGATCTTAACACTCCGTATTTTAAAGAGGTTGAAAATACGGAGGAATTAAAGAATCTTTCACTGCCTTATCCTGTCGTAGTAAAACCTTCTAACGGATTTTCCAGTCAAGGTGTATCACGAGCGAATAATAAAAAAGAACTGATTGACAGCATAGAAAAAGTGAGACGCGTAAATGAAGAAGACCTAAGTAAATTCACAAAAAATAAAACGGGCATGGTAATTGAACAATTTATAGACGGGCCAGAGTTTGCTATTGAAACGTTCTCTGTAGAAGGGGAAGTTTATGTACTTTCTATAGGTTATAAAGGAAATTCCAAAGGACCTTTCTTTGAAGAAGGTGTTTATATAGCTCCAGCTCAGCTAGAAGAAAACGTTTGGCAATCTATTGCACGAGAAGCAGCTAGAGCAGCAAATGCTTTAGGGATTGAGAATGGCCCGGCTCATATTGAATTACGCCTGGATCCAGCGGGAAAACCTTATGTAATTGAAATAGGAGCGCGCATTGGAGGATCTGGGATTTCTCATTATATCGTAAAGGAAAGTACAGGTATTAACTATATGGAGCTAGTTTTTTACTATGTATTAGGATTAAAACCTCCTGTATTAAAAAATGAAAGAAAACGAAAGAAAGTGGTGGGCAACTACATTATCCCTGTGCAAGGCTATGGGATTTTTAAAGAAATTCGAGGCTTAGAAGACGTGCGTAGAGATACTGAAGTAAAAAGGGTTATTCAATTTATAACTAAAGGGACAGACATTTTACCATATCCGCACTTTTCAGGTTACCCTGGATTTATTTTAACCACTCATGACTCTTATTCCGACTGTGAGCAGTATTACAGCTATTTAGATAACAAAGTAAAAATCGTTTATAAAAATAAAGTAAACGCATAGGGGGTATCAAAGGCTATGATAGTTGCAGAGTCGTCTAGTAAGAAAAATAAGCAGCTTCAAAAAATTAGCATTATCCATACCTTAGGGCCTGAAGGAACAAATTGTGAAAAAGCAGGCTATCTGTGGTTCGAACGCCAAAGCATACAAGGTCAGGTCTTTTTACATCAAACGTTGGAAGAAGCTTTAGTTCATGTGAAAGAAACAGAGAGTTCTGCTCTTCTAGGCTGCGCGGTATATCCTTACTTACATGATATTGTGTTCAAAAACTTAACTAGTTTAGAGCTAGTAGATAGCTTTATTATGCCAACGTATAACATGGTGCTTGCCTCAAAAGAAGAGGTGATAACAAACAATAACCTGTTAATTGCTTCACATCCTGCCCCTGTTGATTTAGCTCATTCCATCAGTCCTAATGTTCAGTTAGTAAATAGTAATGCTCAAGCGGCGATTGATTGCTTAGAAGGAAAGGTAGACGCATGTATTACAACGAGTAAAGCCGCTAACGAGCAGGGGTTAACAGTTGTAAAAGATTTTGGAGAAGTGCCGATGTGTTTTACGCTCCACGGAAGAAAATAGGCTTAACTTTAAAAAAGAAATAAGGTGAAACAGTGATTTCTAAATTAACCCGTATTCATGTACATCTTTTGTTTTGTCTATTAGCCGTCATCGGGGGAACGACATGGGCTTTTCAAAAGACTGGATTAAAGGATAGCTTGCCTCTATGGTCAGCAGGTATGAGGTTTTTAATTGCTAGTTTAATAATTGCCCTCTACCTCTTACTCACAAAAAAAATGGCCATTTCAAAAGAAGTAGTAATTATTTCAGCATTAAACGGAATTTTGTACTTTGCTCTACCGTTTGGTTCTGTTTATTGGGCATCCGTCTATTTGCCAAGCGGGCTTGTTTCCGTTTTAGCTGCCAGCATTTCAGTGTTTGCCCTTTTATTTAATCGCTTATTTAAAGGAACCCCAGCTACAAAAGGACAAAAGATAGGTGTAGTCATGTGCTTAATTGGTATGAGCGTTGTATTTGGAAATCAGCTGTTTATACAGGGGAATGTGATTCAAATAGTAGCTATGATTGTCATTTTAATGGCTATGCTAGGTTCTGCTTTTATAACTGTTCAAGTTCAATCTCGCATAAAATCCTTGCCTATTATGACCTTTAATTCTTTTTCGATGCTAAGTGGAGGCGCTTGTTTACTGATTGTTAGTTTGTTTGTAGAAAATGGAAACCGCACTTTCTCTGGTATTAGTCTTATCTCATTATTATATTTGGCCATTATAGGGTCGGTCTTGGGGTTTTCTATTAATATTTATTTATTAAAAAAATGGCATATATCAAAAGCAACGGCGCATTTATTTATTTCACCGGTTATCGCCTTATATGTAGGGTTTGTCTTTTTAGGTGAAACATTAAACAAACAGGTCTATATAGGTACAGCATTTGTAATAGCAGGGGTTATATTTATTAACTTGAAAAAGCAAGTAGAGAAAAACACGAATAACTCTACTCTTACATCATCTAAAAATATTTCTGCTAAGTAGCTGTTCTAAAAAAGGAGGGTTTTAATCATGTTAACAAAAAATCATACCCAAAGTTTAGTGGAGTTATTAAACGATAAAATAGTACCTGCTCTATATGAGATAAGAAAATATCAGGGCCCAAATGGAGAGGTCAAAAGAAATTACGAAAAAGCTAGAGAACTCTTATTAAAAGTAGTTGCTGAAACTGAAACAATATATAGCTCTTTAAATTTACCTGTAGTGTGGAATGCATTAAAAAATGACGTATGTGATTGGATTGAAAGAGGACTCGATCAAGCTCCTTATTTTGATCAAACGTTAATTGCTTATAGCCCGCCTGCAAACGGGGAGGCGACGTTCTTTTTAGGACCGATTGTAACGCCTAATGGCCCTACAAAAAGAGGGTTTTATTTAGAAGCCTTTATCGCCGTTCGTGATGAACCTGAAATCATGAAATCCATTGAAGCAGACCTTCCTCATCCTAAAAATGGATGTGAATCTTTAAAGCTGTTAGCTGGTACTCAAGGATTTATGGAAGGGAAGTGTATTGTATTTTTCCCTGAGAATGTAAAAACAAAAGAAAAGGTAACAAGTCAAAACTTCGCGATATTTTTCTTTAATAAATTTCACAGCATATACAATCAGGATACATTAAAAAGAGCGTATTCTATCTTTCCTGATTTTAACTTTAAATCTCATACTATGAATAGAGAAGACACTTATCAGGCAAGGGTGATTTGGGGATATCTGCATGATTATTACCATCACTGCGGAAATAAACCTTTTGACCAACATATACAGGCGAAAATGAATTTTTTTGCAGGCATACTAGAAGAAGTTAAAGTAGATTGCCAGACGGTGCTGACTCTTCATAAAAGAAAATATCCTTTTTGGGAAGAGATAACGGAATTTGTTCTCTTTGAACGACTTTTAAGATACCCTAGTCAGCATAATGCACCCCGAAACTTTGATTCTGGAACAGGATTTTTTCTTTTTAGCTGGTTAGTTGCAAATGGGCGTTCAATATCCCGAAAAGGAGACCATGCTTATTTAGATTTAGACATATGCTTAAAAGAACTGGATCTTTTAGTAAAAGAAATTGAAGAACTTGAAACGATTCAAAGTGACCTTGACTATAAAGAAGAAGCTGAACATTATGTTCGAAAATACTTATTACCTAGTGAGAACGATGATAAATTTATTATCCCGGACAATTACTTTATTAATCAGCAAAATAAAAAGATTGAAGTTCCATACTTACTATTCGATGACCATAATCTTTAAGGAGAAGGTGCACTAGTGACTGCTTTGCATTTAAGTAAAATAGGAAACAAAATGACTAATAAAGTAGGCGTTCGCGCTATTATGCATGATATCCAAGAAGTGCTCAATTCCAATCTTAATCAATATGTGAATTTAAGTGCTGGCAACCCCGCCATTCTCCCTCAAGTTTATGAAATGTGGGAAGAAGCTTTAAAGGATATTGTGAACGACAAACAATTAAAAAATTTGATTAGCCAATATGGTTCTAGTTACGGTACGCATGAATTAATTGATTGCATAAGAGAATATTTCTTTACGAATTATCGTATTAAACTGGACAGAGAACAAGTCTTGATCACTTCGGGAAGTCAAAATCTCTTTTTTTTAGCTTTAAATTCGTTTTGCGGTACAAGTAAAGAAGGAAGAGTAAAAAAAGCATTAATACCTATGCTGCCAGATTACGCTGGGTATAGTGGAGTCGCGCTTGAGGAAGGTGTAATAGAAGGAATTCCTCCTATCCTCTCAAAGCTTGATCATCATACGTTTCGTTATGAATTTAACAAACAAGCATTTAAAGATAAAATAGCTCAGGACCCAGACGTCGGAGCTGTTGTATTATCAAGACCTAATAACCCAAGCGGCAACATTCTTTCTGAAGAATCCGTACAGCTTATATCCCAAGTGTGCAAGGACTATCACATTCCATTGCTAATTGATTCAGCTTACGCACCGCCTTTTCCTGCTATTAATTTTATTGAAATGGATCCAATCATACATGATAATATCATTCACTGCATGAGTCTTTCTAAAGTCGGATTGCCTGGAGAGAGAATAGGAATTGCTATAGGAAAAAGTGACTTCATAAAAGTAATGGAAGCATTTCAATCAAATATTTTGATTCACTCTTCTAGGTTAGGTCAGCGAATGGTGGTTAGCACCTTAAAAAGCGGGCAGTTAGCCGGAATTTCAGCTAACCATATAAGAACTCATTATAAACAAAAACATGACTATTTAAAAAATCTTTTAACTATACGTATGCCGGATGATATTCCTTGGTATTTGCACAAAGCGGAAGGTTCGTTATTTGGTTGGCTTTGGTTAGAAGGTTTGCCTTTCAGTGATACCGATCTATACAATAAATTAAAAGCAGAAAACTTGATTGTAGTGCCAGGCGGGTCATTCTTTCACGGTAGCCAATCTTCTTCTCACAACCGGGAGTGCATTCGCATAAGTCTTACTGCTGCAGATGAGGAGTTAAAGAAAGGAATTGATATTCTTTCTTCAGTAGTTAAGGAAATATACAGTTCAAACTTTATATTTCAAACAGAAAAAATATAATTTCTTTAAGATTTAGAAGTGCAACTAATACGTAATCATAAAAGGTCCAGTTTTATAAGCTAAAGATTGTTTGAAGAAGACAATAACATCCAATTTCTTTTGGAACTGGATAATTTTTTGTAATGAAAGACTCCTATATTTCTGCTAGCATATGAACCACGTCAAGAAATAGCAAGGAGGCTTTTTATTTTTATGATAAAGAAACTAGTGATTGCTATAGCAATGCTTATCCCAAGTTTTGGTGCAGGTTACTCAGCATTTGCTGCAGCACCCGCTCATGAACAGCACATTCAAGTAAATAAAAATGATAAAGAATTATTAGCTCGTCTTGTGTCAGCTGAAGCCAAAGGAGAGCCTTATGCAGGCAAAGTAGCCGTGGCGACAGTTGTATTAAACAGAGTCGACAGCAGCAAATTCCCGGACACTGTAAAAGGCGTTATTTATCAAAAAGGTCAGTATAGTCCGGTCAGCAACGGTCAAATTAATAAACCTGCAGACACAGATTCAAAAAAAGCTGTAGAAGAAGCAATTAACTTCCAAGGTCAAGGAAAAGGTTCATTATTCTTCTTTAATCCTGATAAAACGGGAGATCAATGGCTGCGCCAAAAACAAGAAACAATTAAAATAGGACATCATGTATTTGCAAAATGATGAAAAAGCTAATGGCTAGCTGCGCGCTGCTATTAGCTTTTTTAGTTATGTACATAAAATAAACAGTAGAACAACCTTTAAAATTAGAATTTTATGGTAAAATATAAGAAGTCATTCATACTTAAAAATATGAGGTGATAACGTGGAAGAGAATATGATGTTTGCTTGGATAGCTTCATGGTTAGCTCTTGCTGGTCAGCTCGTTTTTTTTTATGGGAGTAGCGCTTTTTACAGGGGATTGGCGCTATATGATGTGGAGTTTTATGATAAGCATAGTTGTAGGTATACCTAGTATCATTGGTACCTATAAACGAAATCAGCAGCTAAAAGCATACAAAAAATAAGGAATATCGTATTGAAATGAGCTATGAAAGACTTAGAGAAATCCTCCAAGTCTTTTTTGTTTGGGCATAAAAAGACATGAATCGACTCCGTTCTTCTAAAAAAAGTGCTTTTTACATAGTTTATCAATACAGAAAATTTGATAAACACGCGGAGGAGTAAACATGCAGAAGCAGCCTAATTTTTTGTTAATTATCGTGGACGAGGAGCGATTTCCACCCTTATATGAAAGTAAAGAACTAAAGAAGGTTACCCTGTAAGTTTTACTACCCTTAAAACAACACGTGTTCCCGATCAAATTGAAATGTACAATTTGACCAAGGATCCGTTAGAAACAGTAAATCTGGCTCACCCGTATTTTTCGACAAATGAAACAAGGAAAGTTCAGCGGCAGCTTGATGTTATTCTTAAAGAACAAATCAGGAAAAAACGGATTTTTCCGCAAAGTGGAAGCATGAATGATGAGCTTCCCTCTAAAGTTAGATAAAAAATAGTTTCTACGGATTGAAGTCAACGATTTGGGTGAGCAGAAAAAGATGTATTTAATATTTTAGTATATAAATAAAAAACCTGATAATGCTTGTGCTATGTTATTTGTTCTGATTTGGGATAGTATTGGGTTTCACTTCGTTAATACCGCTTAGATAAAACAAATAAGGACTTATAGTATCTTTCTTTTTCGCCTTTATTGTTATGAAAATAAAGGTGAAAATAAGAATGAAATGTAGTCGTTAATAGTATAATAAAAAACTTTTTCAGTCCGTGTATTCTTAAGTAACTTTTCAAAAATTTAAGCATAAAGTAATTCTATACCATTAAAAAATAAAAAATTACTTCTTGACTTCTGTTAAATTTATACACTATAATCGCTTTTAACAACTAATAAACAGTATTTGGCAATGAAAAGGACACGAATTAGATGCTGTTTTCTTCGCAGAGAATAGGGCCACTGGCTGAGAGCCCTTAAGAAATCATCTAATTTACCACCTTAGAGCTATTGCAGGGAACGTGCATAACTGAAACTGCAATCGGTAAAACCGTTATCTTTTTAAGCGTAAAATACGTATGGGTATTTTACGGAATTAGGGTGGTACCACGGCCGCATTCGTCCCTTCACTAGGGATGAGTGCGGTTTTTTATGTAGAAAAAAAGAATATACAAGCAATGAAAAGGACATGAATCATTTTTGAATTTTCTTTACAGAGAGTAGGGTCACTGGCTGAGAACCCTTAGAAAACGAAATGAATTTACCACCTTGGAGCTGCGGCGGGGAATGTGTATACACTGAAACCGCAACCGGTAAAACCGTTATCTTTTTAAGCGTAAAATACGTATGGGTATTTTACGGAATTAGGGTGGTACCACGGCCGCATTCGTCCCTTTACTAGGGATGAGTGCGGTTTTTTTTGTTAAATAAAAACATATTGGAGGAATGAACATGTCAAAACAAATGGAAGCAGAAAAGCGAAATCATCAAAAATTAGGTCAAGAACTGGAACTGTTTATGTCAATAGAAGAAGCTCCTGGTATGCCATTTTTCTTACCTAACGGAATGATTATTCGAAACGAGTTAGAGAACTACTGGAAACAAAAGCATTATAAAGCAGGCTATCAAGAGATAAAAACACCCATCATGATGAAACAGGAGCTGTGGGAACAATCAGGGCACTGGGAGCACTATCATGAGAATATGTATTTTTCAAATGTTGACGAACAAAACTATGCGATTAAACCGATGAATTGTCCGGGAGCCATTTTATTGTTTAGCAGCAAGCGAAGAAGCTACCGAGAACTTCCGATTCGATACGCAGAGCTTGGATTAGTTCACCGTCACGAGCTTTCTGGGTCTTTAAACGGATTGCTAAGAGTCCGTTCATTCACACAGGACGACGCTCATTTATTCGTAGAACTCAGTCAGATCGAAGCTGAGATTAGCCGCATTCTAGCGTTTATCCATGACTTTTACTCACATTTTGGCTTCGATTACAAAGTGGAGCTATCCACACGACCTGAAAAATTCATGGGAAATATTGAAACATGGAACCAAGCAGAAAAGTCGCTTCAATCTGTGTTAAGTGAAAAAGGCTTAGACTATCAGGTGAATGAAGGAGACGGAGCTTTTTATGGGCCGAAAATCGATTTTCATATTTTAGATTCCTTAGGTCGCAGCTGGCAGTGCGGAACAGTTCAGCTTGATTTCTTAATGCCAGAGAAGTTTGACTGTATGTATATTGGAGAAGACAATAAACCTCATCGTCCCGTAATGATTCACCGCGCTATATACGGTTCCGTTGAACGATTTATGGCCATCTTGATTGAACATTACGAAGGTCAATTTCCTCTTTGGTTAGCTCCTGTTCAACTCAAACTATTGCCTATTGCACCGCCGCATGTGGAATATGCATATAAAGTGAAACACGAGCTGGAGTTAAAAGGGTATCGTGTTGAAGTAGACGATCGCATTGAAAAAATAGGGCTGAAAATTCGAGAAGCAGAAATGCAGAAAGTTCCTTATATGGCCGTGATAGGAGATAAAGAAGTGGAAAATGAATCGCTTGCTATGCGAAAGCACGGGAAGAAAAATATAGGAACAGTAAGTGTGGAAGAGGCAGCTGTACACTTGAATAAAGAAAAGAATTCAAACAGAGTTTATTGAAGCTATTTACCTTACTAAATAGAAAAATCCGATTTTTTTAAGTCGGATAGTGATTCCCTTCATCTTGTCTTACACCAAAATGAAGGGAATATTGAACTAGAAGGGTATAAGATAATATATATCAGCAGTATAACTTTTGCCTTAGACAAACGCCGGTATTTTATAAAAAAATTTATCTTATTCCATTCGAATCGTTTGTACAGGATGAAGCTGAAGCCTCATCTGATGGTTTGTTCATGTTCTGCTGATCTCGCTTTTTTTTAGAAGGAGAGTAAAAAAGAAATTTAAACATAAAGTACACTCCTAATGCTAGTAAAATACAGCCAATAAGTAAGTTAAGCATCTCTCTCCGCCCTTCATACACTTCAGTTTTCATCATTATAACACCCGGTAAGATAAAACATTCATTGTTCTGTAAATAATCTCTAGGTCAGGAATTTATATCTGAAGATAGTTAGTAAAAAAGTTATCTAAAAATATATAAAATAATTTTTTAGAATATTATTTTTATTCAAACTTATTATACATAAGCACAATGATAATCTCTTTATTTAGTTTATAAATCCAAAATAGAGCAATATTAAGAAATCGCTTACAAAAACTCTTGAAATATATATAATGATATTAGTATACTAATAGACAAGTTAGTAATTATTTCTATATAATTACTTCTGTATCTGAAGTAAAAACGCGCAGCCAAATAGGGAAAACGTCATTTTCAAGTTTTTTTAAGGGATGAGTGGCAACAGAGAGGAGAGAGTGCAATGGGAAAACTATTTAAAAAGAAGTCAATCGAGCAATTATTAGAACAAAGTCAAAACAAATCTCTAGTCAAAACATTAGGAGCATTCGATTTGACTCTTCTTGGTATTGGAGCCGTAATAGGAACAGGGGTTTTAGTATTAACAGGCTTAGTAGCTGCTAACGATGCTGGACCAGCCGTTATTTTTTCTTTTATATTGGCTTCTATTGTATGCGGTTTTGCAGCGCTGTGCTATGCGGAATTTGCTTCAACTATACCTGTATCTGGAAGTGTTTACACCTATACATATGCAACCATCGGCGAAGTGGTAGCACACTTAATGGGCTGGACGTTGCTTTCTGTCTATTTGTTAACAATGTCAGCAGTAGCAAATGGATGGTCTTCTTATTTTAACAACTTTTTAGAAGGCTTCGGTTTTTCACTGCCAAAAGAATTGATTACGATCCCTGCAAATGGAGGTCTAGTGAACCTTCCTGCTATTTGTATTACACTTCTTATTACATGGCTGCTTTCAAGAGGAACAAAAGAAAGTAAAAAAGTGAATAACTTTATGGTGCTGGTTAAATTATTTATTATCCTTCTCTTTATTATTGTAGGAGCTTTTTATGTAAAACCGTCTAATTGGACTCCTTTTATGCCTTATGGAATTGAAGGTGTTGTGACAGGGGGCGCGGCCGTATTTTTTGCTTTCTTAGGTTTTGATGCCTTATCTACATCAGCAGAAGAAGTAAAGAATCCGCAGCGCAATTTGCCCATTGGAATTATTAGTTCACTTGTGATCTGCACGATTATTTATGTAGCAGTATGCCTTGTTATGACCGGAGTTGTTTCGTACAAAGAACTGAATGTCCCAGAAGCAATGGCCTATGTTCTCCATTCAGTAGGACAAAATGCAGTGGCAGGAGTTATTGCTGCAGGAGCTGTCATTGGAATCATGGCTGTTATTTTCGCCTACATTTATGCAGCAACACGCATTTTATTCTCCATGAGCCGCGACGGCTTGCTGCCAAAAGCATTTGCTAAAACAAATGAGAAAACAGGAGTTCCGACTCTTTCTACTTGGCTAGTAGGGATTATCGGAGCGTTAATTTCAGGGTTTATTGATCTAAAAGAACTTGCGAATTTAGCAAATATCGGAGCTCTTTTAACTTTCGGCATGGTGGGCGTCAGCATTATCATCTTACGTAAAACGCACCCAACTTTAAAACGTGGATTTACAATGCCGTTTGTACCTGTTTTACCAATTTTATCTGTATTATCTTGTTTATTTTTAATGATTAATCTTCCTAAAACAACATGGCTGTATTTTAGCATATGGATTGTGCTTGGTATATTTGTATATGTCGGTTATTCTCGTAAACACAGTCGATTAACAAGTAAAGAAATGAAAAAAGCGAGTTAAAAATAAAAAAAGAGCCTTTCAGCAAAGAAAGGCTCTTTTTTTATTTTTTGTTCGGTTGTTAGAGAATTAGGACGATTGTTCACTATGTTTTTTGCGTGTTTCCACAATAAAAAGACAAGTGCTGATAACAAAAGCCGTTCCTACAAAAATGGCGCCGACCCAAGGAAGTGAAGTAAGTCCCATATGGTTAATAATCACGCCTCCGAAAAAGGCGCCAAAAGCATTTCCTAAGTTAGCAAACGAGTGATTCGAAGTAGAAGCTAAAGCAGGTGCTTCCTGTGCTAAGTTCATAATTTTTACTTGAATACCAGGCATTACAGCAAATGCTGCTGCTCCCCAGAAAAAAAGCGTGATAATTGCTGCTGTTGGGCTTTTAACGGTAAACGTAAAAATAGTCAGCACAATACAAAGAAAAGCAAATATACCTACAACCGAAGGCATTAACTTCCAGTCTGCAAGCTTGCCTCCAACAACGTTTCCGAGCGTAACGCCGCATCCATATAATACAAGTATCCACGTAACGCTATGTTCACTTACTCCTGTAACATCTTCAAGAAGCGGTGTAATGTACGTAAAAACAGTAAATAAACTGCCGCATCCTATTGCGCTTAAAAGAAGCATCACAAGAAGTTTTGGTTGAGTAAAAGCAGCAAACTGCTGTTTTAGACCCGTTAATTTGTCTTGACCAAGCTTTGGAATAAATAGAATAATACCAATAAATGCAATAATCCCCATGATCGTAATAGCCCCGAATGAAGCTCTCCAGCCTAAGTGTTGCCCAATAAATGTTCCCACAGGAACCCCGATGATATTTGCAATGGTTAAACCTGCCATCATCGTTGCGACAGCACTTGCACGTTTATGAGGTTGTACGAGTCGTGAAGCAATAACAGCGCCTACTCCAAAGAAAGTACCGTGACATAATGCCGTAACTAAACGAGCTCCCATTAAAATTCCATAGCTGGGTGCAATAATAGCAATTGCATTTCCGAGAATAAATAAAAGCATAAGTAAACAAAGCAGAAGCTTTTGAGGAAGTCGATGAGTAAAAATGGTTAAAATTGGCGCGCCGATTGCTACTCCTAAAGCATAGCTTGTAATTAGCTGGCCAGCAGTCGAAATGCTAACATGAAGGTCTTCCGCAACGTTAGGCAGTATCCCCATAATAACAAATTCCGTCATTCCAATAGCAAAAGCTCCAAGAGTCAACGAGATGAGAGCAATTGGAAAGGAATCTTTCTTACTGACCTGCTCATTAGCATGCATTGTATTCATGTGTGATCACCCTTTCTGTGTATAAAATTTATATCTCCTTGAAAAGAAGTCAATTACTAATAATACTTAAGTGATGGAGCTTTGACAACCAAAAAAGATGATGTAAGCGGTATCTTTTGGGATTTCTATTTATCTTTATCATATATGAAGACAGTCGGACATAAATTTATTGACAGAATAAAGTTTAGTCCTATAAACTATTTTTAAAGTTGAATAGTTTATATCTATAAACTAAATGAATAAAGGAGAGAAAACAGTGACAAAAAGCAAATTATATCAAGCTGTAGAACTTTTTGAAGAAGTGCTGTTTGTAGGAACAGAAGTAATTCATAGAGAGATCAGCCATAACCTCTTTGAACATGTCTCTAGGCAGCAGTTTGATTTGTTAAATAGTTTAATGATTAAAGGTCCGTCTTCACCTGGCAGTCTTGCAGTCTTGCAAGGTGTTCATAAAAGTGCCATTTCGAATCGAATCAAAAAACTGCTCGAAAAAGGGCTTGTGGAGTGGGACGCTAATGAACTAGAGAGCGATAAACGTTCTAAGCTTATTAAGATTACGGCTGAAGGCGAAAAGGTAATAAATGACGGAAATGCCGCGTGTTTTAGTATCATTGAGAATTTGTTTGATGATGTAGAAGAAGAAAAAATAGATACATTTATTGAAATTCTTACAATGGCAAAAGAAAAGTTAACTACAAAAGGGGAAAGCAAAGAATGAAATTTATTGTGAAATTTAAATGGGTGATTGCGGCCTTCATTTTAGCTTTAACAGTTATATTGATGCTAACGGCACCAAATTTAACAAAGCTCGCAAGTGAAAAAGGACAGTCTCAGCTTCCCGACGATGCCGTTTCATCTAGAGCCAGCCAAATTCTAAAAAATGCCGGAGAAGACAGTAATACCATCAGCATGGTTATCAAGTTAGATAACGCATTAGATAAAGATAGTGAGAAACAAATACAGAAAATCATTGATAAGACAGAGAAAATTAAAGGTGTAAAAGATGTCACAACGCCTTTAACAGATGATCAAGATGTTCGTAATCAATTAATGTCTAAAGACAAAAAAACCGTTTTAGTTCCGGTTACTGTCAGTGGATCGGATGAAAAAGTTGAAAAAATAGCGAATCAGATTTATGATAACGTGCCAAAAGACATTACGGCATATGTAACAGGCGCATCTCTTATTAATCAGGATTTTGCACACAGTTCAGAAGAAGGGTTAAAGAAAACCGAGTTTATTACTATCTTTTTGATTTTAGGTTTGCTTTTACTCGTTTTCCGTTCAGTAGTGACGCCGTTTATTCCTATTTTAATTGTGGGAATCACATACTTAATCAGTCAATCGTTACTAGGGATTTTAGTTAAAAATGTCGATTTTCCAATTTCAACGTTCACGCAAACGTTCTTAGTAGCTATTTTGTTTGGAATTGGTACGGATTACTGCATTCTTTTACTTAATCGTTTCCGTGAAGAATTGGCAAACGGACATGATAAAGTAGAAGCCACGATCACGGCTTATCGGACAGCAGGAAGAACGCTATTTATCAGCGGAATTGCCGTATTTATTGGTTTTGCAGCCATCGGATTTGCCAAGTTTGCCATTTTCCAGTCCGCTGTCGGGGTAGCAGTGGGCGTAGGTGTACTGCTAGTCATTTTATTTACTCTGCTTCCACTTTTTATGGTTACACTTGGAGAAAAATTATTTTGGCCGTCTAAAAAAGTGGCTTCTCATAGCGATAATAAGCTGTGGGGCTTTTTAGGAAAAAAGGCAGTGGCGCGACCGTTCGTGTTTTTAGTCATTACAGCCATTATTACCGTGCCTTTTATTGTAACGTACGACTCAAAAGTATCGTTTGACTCTACTGCTGAAATAAGCAGCGATTATAAATCTATAAAAGGACTAAATGCTATCAGTGATGCACTGGGAGAAGGAAAAGCGTTTCCTGTCAATGTTATTATTAAAGGAGATAAAGAGTTAACAAAGGCGGATGTTATTCCTTATTTAGGAAATATCAGCAAAGCAATTGAAAAAGTGGATCACGTGGATTCTGTTATGACTATCACACAGCCTACCGGAGAAAAGATTGATGATTTATATGTTAATTCACAGCTAGGCTCTGTATCAGACGGAATCAAAGATGCTGTTAAAGGAATCGGAGATGTACAAAAAGGATTAAGTGATGTTGAAAAAGGGCTAAATCAAATAGCTGACCAAACGGGTTCTGCTTCTAAAGAGAAATCTGGTGGGTCGCTTGCACCTGCTGCAGACGGATTAGCTCAAATTAATCAACAGCTGCAGCTTGTCAGCACACAGCTCTCTACAACAGGAAATGTGCAGCAAGCGGTCCCGCAGCTTGTTTCAATCAGTAAACAGCTTACTGCCATTCAAACCGGTCTCCAACAAGCAAATGAGAATCTTTCAGCTCAGCAAGGCCAAGTTGGAACGCTATCAGACAGTATCAATCAGTTAGCAAAAGGAGTTAAAAGTGCGAATGACGGACTGACGAAGATCTCAGATGGCTTAACAAAAGCAACAGATATGCTTGATAACATGAGTGACAGCTCAACAGTTAGAGATACGGGTATTTATCTTCCAGCAGAAGTGATGAAAGATAAAGGGTTTAAACAATCCATCGATAACTATTCTTTTGCAGATGGAAAAGGAGTTAAGCTCAGTGTAGTGCTCGATCAAAATCCATATTCTGAAGAAGCCATTTCAACCGTAAAAAATATTGAAAAAGCGGTGGCAAGCGAAGTCGTTGATACGCCGTTTGAGCATACAGAAATTGTGTACGGAGGGGTATCGAGCTCAAATGCGGATTTAAAAGATTTATCTACAACGGATCTTTCACGCACAATGGTTATTATGATGATTGGATTGTTTATTGTGCTGACCATTTTATTCCGTTCAATGATAATGCCTGTATACATGATTGCTTCACTGCTGCTTACGTATTATACAGCAATGGGAATCTCAGAGCTTCTATTCGTGGATATAATGGGGAATGACGGAATCAGCTGGGCCGTGCCATTCTTTAGTTTTGTTATTTTAGTTGCCCTTGGAATTGACTATTCTATTTTCTTGTTAGACCGTTTTAACGAAGAAGTAAAAAGCGGCGTAGCAGTAGGGATAGTTACGTCTATGAGTAAGATGGGGTCGGTTATTATCACTGCTGCTATTATCTTAGCCGGAACGTTTGGGGCTATGATGCCATCGGGTGTATTAACACTTGTTCATGTAGCAACGGTTGTTATTATTGGTCTTTTACTTTATGGCCTTGTCATTCTTCCGCTTCTTATGCCAGCGATTGTCGTAACGCTTGGAGAAGGAAACTGGTGGCCGTTTATTCGGAAAAAAGAAAAATACAAAGTAGAAGAATAACTTGTATATGCTAGCTGTATCAAAAATCAGATATTTGTTAGGAAATAGTGATAAACGCCTGTATAGCGTTAAACATTATATAGGATAAAAATGAAGGATAGATGAGCGTCATAAGAATGCTCTATCTATCCTTTTTGTATTATTGGAAAACGTGAGTATAGTTTAAAAGCACAATCAAGCAGGTGCTTTTATAAATACAGCTAGTCGAATAAAAGACCTCTTATCAGGAAAACCTATAGTCAAAAACATGAGGGAGGTTCTTTTATGAAATTTGTAAATTTATTCGCTAATCAGCGAGACAAACGACGAGAACAAATGCGCGAAGCAGGAACATGTCCAGATTGCTTAGGGAAACGATTCCACCATATTGGACTTTATTTTGTACATGTTTATGAGTGTCCGAGCTGTCAAGGCAAAGAAGATATGTAATAAAATCTTCAGAAGTAAGGCAAAGGCAGTCTCTATGCAGATTATGATCTGAAACCTTCTTATTTTAGAGAAGGTTTTTATTTTTTTGAAGGTGAACGGTTGCTTGTATGTTTTGTGTTAGCAACCTTTACATATTTATTTTCTGTCTAACTAGATTCGATTAGTATAGTTATTAAGTTACTTTAATGTCTCAAGTTAGCAATTTAAATAAAAAGGAGGAAAGGATGAAGGAAAAAGAGACTCGTAGCTTGCAATACTGTATTTCGAATATTAAATATGAGGAGCTGATGCTAGATGGCAACGTTACATTTAGATAAAGTATATAAAATATATGATAAAAAGAATATCGCCGTAAATGATTTTAACCTTCAGATTAAAGATAAAGAGTTCATTGTATTTGTTGGACCTTCAGGCTGTGGTAAATCTACTACGCTGCGAATGATCGCTGGTCTAGAAACAATTTCAAAAGGTAATTTTTACGTTGATGGAAAGCATATGAACGAAGTAGCTCCAAAAGATCGTAATATCGCTATGGTTTTTCAAAACTATGCTCTTTACCCTCATATGACAGTTCGAGAGAATATGGCATTTGGTTTGAAGTTAAAAAAAATAAAGAGAGATGAAATTGATAGACGTGTAAATGAAGCCGCTAAAATGCTAGGACTAGAGACATATTTAGAGAGAAAACCAAAAGCTTTGTCAGGAGGTCAGCGTCAGCGAGTTGCTTTAGGTCGTGCTATTGTTCGGGAAGCAAAAGTTTTCTTAATGGATGAACCATTATCTAATTTGGATGCGAAGCTGCGAGTACAGATGCGTGCTGAGATTATTAAACTGCATCAAAGGCAGCAAACAACAACAATCTATGTGACGCATGATCAAGTGGAAGCTATGACAATGGCTACTCGCCTAGTTGTTATGAAAGACGGGATTATTCAACAGATCGGAACTCCTCAAGATATTTACAGCCATCCTAGGAATGTATTTGTAGGCAGTTTTATTGGATCGCCCGCAATGAATTTTTTTCGAGGGTATCTCCAAGGCACTTATTTTATAATGGGAAAAACTAAAATACAGCTTCCTGATTTTCTAATACACGCTTTACATTCTCAAGGTCATAATGAGAAAGAGGTCATAATGGGTGCGCGTCCTGAACACATTGTATATCATAAAGAGGATAGTAAGAGAGAGTTGAACAATGAGTTTTGCTTCACTACGACACTAGATATGATAGAGGTACTAGGTGCTGAAACAATTTTATATGCTAGTTTAGAAAAGCAAACGTTTGTCGCTCGAGTGCCTCTTTTATGTGAGTTTGAAGCAGGGGACAAAGGCGCTTTTTCGTTGAATTTAACCTACGTGCATTTCTTTGATGGAGAAACAGAAGAGCGCATTTCTACAAATGTAGATAAAAAAGTTAAATATTCTGATAAATGTATTGACTAGTTAACGATTGCAGTTTAATATAACAATATATAACATTACATAATGTTGTATATCATATTTTATTTAAGGAGTGGGGAAAATGAGCAAAACAGTAGTGAATGTAAAAAGTGATGTGCAAGCCGTATTAAACGAATTAAAAAGCAAGCAAATTCGTAATGTGTTTTTCGTCGCATGTGGAGGATCTTCTGCGATCATGTATCCAGCTAAGTATGTACTAGATCGAGAAGCTCAACATATTACATCCGATTTGTATAGCTCGAACGAATTTATCCACCGCAATCCGCAGCAGCTAGGAAAAGACTCCTTAGTTATTTTATGTTCCATGTCAGGAACAACTCCTGAGACTACAGAAGCAGCTAAGTTCGCTAAAAGCAAAGGCGCTTATGCTGTAGCCTTAACAAATGAACCTACTTCACCTTTAGCACACAGCGCAGATATTTTTATTAAGTATGAATGGGGCAATGATATCGATGCTTTTGAAACAAACTTAGGCGTTTTATATCAGCTTGTATTTGGTCTATTATACGTAGCAGAAAAAAATGATAAGTTTGCAAAGTTAGTTACTAGCTTAGAAAATCTACAGTCTGTTTATGAAAAAGCTCTAGAATACGAAGCGAGCAACGCAAGAAAATTTGCTGAATCACATAAGTCTGAACCGGTTATTTATACAATGGCCAGCGGTTCGAACTATGGAGCAGCATATTCATTCAGCATCTGTATCTTGATGGAAATGCAGTGGATTCATTCTCACGCTATTCACGCTGGAGAGTATTTCCACGGTCCATTCGAAATTATTGATGAAAACGTACCGTTTATCATCTTAGCTGGACTAGACGAAACGAGACCTTTAGAAGAACGCGCCTTATCATTCTCTAAACGATATGGAAAGAAATTAACTGTTCTAGATGCAAAAGCATATGACTTCGAAGGAATTGATAAAGATGTGCAAGGGTATATTGCTCCTCTTGTATTAAACCGTGTACTGCGTCAGTATGCCGAAGAATTAGCTGAAGCACGCAATCATCCTTTAAGTAAAAGACGCTACATGTGGAAAGTAGAATATTAATAATCTCCTAATAAAGATAGAAATCTGTATATTTTCCTTACGAGTTATACTATAATGTTATAAAACATTATAGTATAACTTATATATGAAAGCACTTACAATAAGGGGGTTTCTATATGAAAAAGACAAATTTAATCTTAGCCTCACTTTTAAGTTGTTCTTTAATGCTCGGGGGGTGTGCTGGAAAACAAACGTCTTCAGACTCAGGCACA
Organism: Priestia sp. MDV22-iso46; assembly: GCF_058629175.1. Lineage (NCBI taxonomy): Bacteria > Bacillati > Bacillota > Bacilli > Caryophanales > Bacillaceae > Priestia > Priestia sp. MDV22-iso46. The sequence continues at coordinate 549,603 of NZ_JBZVWT010000001.1, read as the reverse complement.
GGAAAGACAACATTAACATTCTTTCACAGATGGCCAAAAGAACCTGAAAAAAGCTACTTTGAAGAAGTTGTAAAAGAATTTGAAAAACAGCACCCTGATATTGATATTAAAACAGAAGCGGTCTTAAACGATTCATATAAAGACAAAATTAAAGTTATGACAGGCACTAATACCCCTCCTGATGTGTACTTTTCTTGGAGCGATGAGTTTGCTAGACAATTTGTCAGAGGAAACAAAGCCTTAGATTTAACCTCTTATTATAAGAAGGATTCAGCGTGGTCTTCCAAGCTTGTTCAATCTCAAATTAAACCATATACCGTTAATAAGAAAATTTACGGTGTTCCTGTCACAATGGATGGGAAAATGTTTTTTTACAACAAAGATATCTTCGATAAATTAGGATTAAAAGCGCCTACAAACTGGAACGAGCTACTAAATGTTTTAAGCGTGTTAAAAAAGAAGCATTATACAGCTTTAGAATTTGGAAGCCAGGATACATGGACCATTTCTCACTACGTAGGAACCTTAAATCAGCGCATGATAAAGCCTGACGTTCTTTCAAAAGACTATAATTCAAAAACTGGGACATTCACGGATAAAGGCTATGTAAAAGCTCTAGAAAAATTAGAAGAATTAGTTCCTTACTTTAATAAAAATACAAATTCGATTGATCATGAATATGCAAGACAACAATTTTCAAATGGAAAAGCAGCTATGTTTTATGCTGAAACCGCTGAAATTAAGCTTTTCGGTCCAACGAAATTTAAGATTGGCATGTTTAATTTTCCTAAAGTAGAGGATGGAAAAGGAAATGCTACTAATTTAACAGGATCACCTGAAGGGTTTATGATTTCTTCTAAAACAAAGCATCCAAAAGAAGCGATGGAATTTCTTGAATTTTTAACATCAAAACAAATGGGTGAAAAGCTAGTAAAAGAAGTAGGGAAATACAGTGCAGTAAATGATACAGCTAACAGCAGTAATTCAACACCGGAGCAATTAGAAGCAGTAGATAATATTTTACAAGCCAAAGAGATGGCTCCATGGTTTGATATGGCAATCGATGCTCGAATTGCAGATGCTTATTTAACAGGGGCTCAGCTTATGCTAAATGGTGATAAAACCCCTAAAGAAGTAATGAAAGATGTGCAAAAAGCTGCAGCGAGTGTTCGTGCTGAATCTAAAAAGTAAGGAAGTGAAAAAGCGATGTTAAAACGCAATAAGCTAACCCCTTATTTATATCTTTTTCCTGCTTTTGCTTTTTTACTACTTGTGTATATCCCTATTTTTCAGAATATTTGGGATAGTCTTTATGAGTGGAGCACATTTTCACCAGACAAAGTTTTTGTAGGAATAGATAATTATGTGCACTTATTTAAAGACCCTGTTTTTTATCAGGCACTCAAAAATAATATTCTTTATGCGGTCATTTCAATTATTTTTCAAGTGGGAGGCGGTCTAATTGTGGCTGCCGTTTTAGAAGATAAACTTATTCGAAAGTTTTCTCCTTTTTTTCGAACGGTTTATTTTTTACCAGTAGTCGTCTCGATGACCGTTATTGCCTTGTTGTTTACTTTTTTTTACAACCCTGAAGTAGGGCTTCTAAATCAAGTGCTTAAAATGATCGGATTAGACTCATTGGCAAAACCTTGGCTAGGAGACAGTAATACAGCTATTTATGCAGTTATTGCTGTATCTCAGTGGCAGTCTATCGGCTATATCGCCATGCTGTATATTGTAGCGATACAAAAAATCTCACCTGAATTGTATGAAGCAGCTGAAATAGACGGCGCTAATAAATTTAAAATGTTCTTTCATATTACTGTACCGCAAACAAAAGAAATGACATTTGTTGCTGTTATTTTAACGCTCACTGGTGCTTTTACAGTATTTAATGAACCTTATATTTTAACTGGAGGCGGACCGGGTACATCATCTGAAGTCCTAAGTACGTATTTATACAAAACAGCCTTTTCGAAAGATATGATGGGCTACGCTTCCTCAATTGCTACTGTCATTTTAATTATTACGCTGTTGATTTCTCTTGTTCAAATGAAAGCATTTAAAACAGGAAAGGAAGACGCTTGATGCAGATGCCTAAAACAAATGTCACCTTACCTAATGTTGTCAATACAGCCAATAAAGAAAGAAAAAAGAAGAGGTACACAGGTGTAACGATAGTATATGTCGGATTAATCATCTATTTTATCGTCATTGCGTATCCCTTGCTTTGGATGATTATAAGTTCTTTTAAAAGCACGGATGAAATCTTTACTCACAGCTGGTCTATGCCCCATACTTGGCTAATTGAAAATTACGTGACAGCGTGGAAAAGCGGAATATCTTCTTACTTTTTAAACAGTGTGATCGTCACGGGCGCGTCTTGTTTTTTGACGGTCCTGGTCAGTGCGTTAGGAGCTTATGGGCTATCACGCTTTGAGTTTCAAGGAAAAGCTTTTGTCCTTATTATATGTCTCGGAGGACTTATGCTTTCTCCTCAGGTAAGTTTAATTCCTTTGTATAGCATTATTCAAAAACTTGGAATCTATAATACACACTTGGCACTGATTCTGCCTTATGTTGCTTATCGAATTCCTTTAACCATCTTGTTAATTCGAGCTTATTTTCTTTCGATTCCAAAAGAACTGGAGGAAGCAGCTCGGTTAGATGGATGTACAAGCTTGGGGATTTTATTTCGGATTTTCATTCCAATGAGCACGCCCATTTTATTAACAACGACAATTTTGACAGCTTACTACACATGGAATGAATTTATGTTTGCCATTATCTTTATCGACGACGACAGTTTGCGTACAATCCCAGCAGGATTAATGCAATTCAGAGACGCTTTGCAAACAGATTGGGGGGTATTACTAGCTGGACTGACCATTTCAGCAGCACCGATTGTTATGTTGTTTTTATTTATGCAAAAATATTTTATCCGTGGCATTGCTAACGGGAGTGTTAAATAATAGGAGGATAAGCAGATGAAACTAATTGGAGTAGGGGATAATGTAGTAGATTACTATAAAGACCAAGGAAAGATCTATCCAGGCGGCAACGCACTAAATGTGGCCGTATTTTATAATAGATTGAGCAATCATCAGTCTTCCTATATGGGAATCGTGGGGAATGACGAATCGGCAGAGCATGTAGTCAATACTCTGCAGCAAGAAAAGATGGATATTAGCAGAGTAAGAAGAGCTGTAGGAGAGAATGGAATGGCGGTTGTAACACTTGATGAACAAGGTGATCGGATTTTTGTAGGATCAAATAAAGGGGGCGTTCAATCTAGATTAAAACTAATGCTGAATGAATCGGATTTAACCTATATTGGTCAGCACGATCTTCTTCATACGAGCATTTTTAGTCATTTAGAATCTGACCTTCCACTGTTACATAAAGTTGTTGATATTTCCTTTGATTTTTCTACGAGATACGATGAGGAATATTTACAGCAAGTATGTCCATATATCAGCTATGCATTTTTCTCAGGAAGCAGCCTGCCAGAAGAAGAGTGTATGAATTTAATAAAGCGAGTACACTTGTTAGGAACCAGTGTCGTATGCGTGACAAGAGGAGAAGAGGGAGCTTTATTATCAGTCGAAAACCAATTATTTAAACAGCCTATAATTCCTACAAATGTAGTGGATACGCTTGGGGCTGGAGATTCTTTTATAGCTGGTTTTCTTTCTTCTTACCTACCAGAAAAAAACATAGCCAAAGCCCTCCATAATGGATCATTGGTGGCATCACAAACCTGTCAGAATTACGGAGCATTTGGATATGGAAAAGAATATAATGCAGACTGTGCGATGGTTTTAAAATGAATAAAATAGCGCCTTTGCTTTTAAAGCAAGGCGCTATTTTATTAAGAATTAGAACTGTCTATAGTGAACGTAACGCGATTCGCAGGGTAGTGTAGAAAAGATGAATGAATCGGTCTTTTTTGTGCATCATACGCCACTTTTTCCACTTTAAACAGCGGCTCTCCGACTTCACATTCTAAATGTTTTGCTTCATCCACGTTTGCAAATACCATGTTCAATAATTTTTTATTATGAACCGGAGCAATATTGTACTTATTTTTTATAGTATCGTACATTGAAACTGAATTATGGACGTGCTGATCTAAGTGTGGTAACAATTCTAAGGAGTAGTGAGAAATTTCTAAGGTAAGAGGCTGGTCGTCATAATACAGGATGCGCTGCAGTTCAAGGACTTCACTTTCTGGAGGGATTGATAACATCTTTGCCACATGAGCTTTTACAGTTTTTATACCAAAAGACAAAATTTTAGTCTGCGGTACTTTCCCTAATTCCGACATATACTCTGTATGCCCATTAACAGCAAACAGCTCTCTTTTAGCTTTTGGATATTGAACAAAGGTTCCTTTTCCTTGCTGACGTATTAGAAGGCCTTCTTCTACTAAATCTAATACGGCTTTTCTTACCGTAATCCGACTTACTCCGTATATATCGCACAAATCTGTTTCAATTGGAAGTTTTTCACCCGGAGTATAAACTCCTTTATTAATATCTTCTGTAATAGCCTGTTTTAACTGCATATATAAAGGCGTAGAGCTATGAGTATTTAGCTTCATCTTTTTCCTCCTCTTTTCTAAATACTTTCTTTTGAATATAATTATATTATAACGTAATGTGATGTTATATTACAATTTGCTTTTATTCCTTTTTATCATGTATGTTTGATACAAAAGAAAGAAAGGTTGGCGAATTCAAAGTTCTATAGCATTTACCTTTCTTTTCTATTAATTGAAAACATGGGTAATGGTTAGACAAGCAATAGAAAATATGCAACAATTTTTATTACCAGCTTCTTCAACATAAGATAAAATATAAAGAAGGTAAGAACTTTATAAAAAGGAGATTCCGCCATGGGTGAAAAAAAGAATATTGATATAGGTGGTCTTAGTTTTGCTTGGGATTTAGAAAAAGGACAATTTAGCTTTGAAGGAGAAGATGCAATCCTTTTTTGGATTTCTTCTGCGATGAAAACATTGTTTGACACAATCGAAGAAATATCTGGAGAAGAGGCAGCTTCTATAGTACTGGAAACCACTGGTTTCCGACAGGGATTAGTAGTAGGAGAGTACTTTCAAAATATGAAAGGCGTAACGGTTTTTGAAGCGGCTGAGTTAATTACAGATACATATGCTTCGGCTGGATGGGGAAAAACCACTATCAAATATTTAAATCCTGAAAGTAAAACTCTATCTGCTGAATTAAAAGACAGTTGGGAACATAAAATTAACGTTGCGCAAAAGAAAACAAAGGGAGGAAATTTTCTTCCGGCCCATTATGCAGGGATTTTTACAGGACTATTCGGAACAAATATTTGGTACAAGGTGATTCAACATCAAATAGAAGGGCATGAATGCACCACAGTAGAATACTTCCCTTCCAACATTGATATCAATCAAAATATTCATCAATTAGCCAGAAGAAAAGAAGCGCAGAAAATAGAATATTTGCAAAACGTTGTAGCAGAAAAAACAGCAGAGTTAAAAGATCTTATTAAAAAGCTTTCTTCTCCTATTATTCCGGTTTTGGAAGGCATAGTCGTCGTTCCTTTGATTGGCAAATACGACGAGGATCGAACGGAAGATTTGATTGTCAATACATTAAATAACCTCCCAAAACATCAGGCTAATTATCTTGTGCTGGATTTAACCGGATTGGATAAAGAACTTACTGAATATACGGCAAGTCTTATTGAAAAATTAGGTGCAGCAGCGTCCCTGATTGGTACGAAAACAATTTTAGTAGGAATTTCTGCTGACTTAGGGTTAGTTATATCAGAGACCCATATTGATTTATCAAAATATGATTGTTTTCAAACATTGCAGCACGGCATTCATTATGCATTGGCACAAAGCGGACGAAGCATCGTTTAAAAGATATATTTGAAATATAACAAAATGCACTCATTCAGCATTATAACAAATCTCTTTATCAAAGAACGGAAATGTATTGAAGGATTTTATTTTTCAAAAGAGGAATTGACATGAAACCAAAAGGTGTTATATTATTTTTATATAAAACTTTTTGGTGTTATTTTTTAAAAAGGAGAATGAAGATAACGATGAATGATAAAAGTGTAGTAGAAGATGTAAAACAGACGATAATATTTAACGCGCCGATTCAAAAAGTTTGGGATAAAGTAGCAACCGCAGAAGGGCTCCAACAATGGTTCATGCCTAATGATTTTCAGCCTCAGGTAGGATGTGAATTTCATTTGCAATCGCCTTTTGGACCATCTCCGTGTAAAGTGTTAGAAATAGATGCACCAAACTATCTTTCTTTCTCTTGGGATACGGATGGATGGGTCGTTTCGTTTACCTTAAAAGAAATGGGTAATCGAACTGAATTTACGCTTATTCATAGCGGGTGGAAAGAAGCTGAAACACTTCTTGAAAAAGCAAACGAAAAGAGTTCAGTAGTACGAGATAGAATGAGCTACGGGTGGATTAGTCTCGTAAATGAAAAACTTCGAAAGGTTGTTGAAAACTAAATGACTTCATCAGCTCCCAAGCATGATATCTTTCAAGCCATTGCTGATCCTACTCGAAGAAAAGTACTTGAGCTGCTTTCTGAAAAAGAATTGCCTATTTCAGAAATAACGTCTCATTTTTCAATAAGCCGTACCGCTATTGTCAAGCATCTTCATATACTTTCAGAAGCAGACTTAGTCCATGGACAGAAAAAAGGCAGAGAAAAAGTGTATTATCTTCAGCCAGAGCCTTTAAAAGAAGTACAAGATTGGCTTTCTTACTACGAGCAATTTTGGACGAACAAATTATCTATTCTTCAGCATATTGTTGAAAGAGATGAAGAAGGAAATCAATAGAAAAAGCATAAAAACGTTTTTTATAGGGAATATAGCAAAGCCAGTCGTTAAAAAGACTGGCTGTTTTACATAAAAGCTGGTTTTATTCTAGAAGGATAAATAAAAGAAAGATGCAGAACAACATAGGACATTTCTTGAAATAAAAAGATAGACCTTTAGAAGAAAAAAGGGGGAAACAGAGCAATGAACAAGCTTTTATTTTACGGGACGAGCGATGCTCAAGGAGTGCCTCGATTATTATGTGACTGTAAAGTATGTACACAAAAAGATCAATTAAATCAGCGCACAAGGCCTAGTGCACAGTTTACAATGGACGGTAACGTGTTTTTGATTGACGTATCACCTGATTTTAAACATCAATTTCATTTATACAATAACAAAAAAATCCCTTCTACCGTTTTTATTACTCATCCTCACAATGACCATGTGGCTGGTTTAGGAGATTTAGCTGATTTATGCTATTGGAATAATGTAAATACAGAAGTCGTAGGAGCGCCTGAAGTCATCAGCGAGTTAACCGAAAGATTTCCTTATCTCGCAAAAAGAAAAGGGCTTACCTTTAAAGGAACGTTAAAATGGGATAGTAGAGAAACAACCATTACGTTTCATAAAGTAAATCACGGATTTAACGGTCATTCCTACGGCATTGTGGTTCATCAAAAACAAGGCGAACGCTGGGCGTATGTATCCGATTCTTTTAATGTGACAAAAGAACAGTGGCAGCCCTTTTACCACTTAGATTTACTGATATTTGGTACATCTTTCTGGAAAGAATATCTTCAAAAAGAAAAAAGATCCGTATATGACGTGACAGAGGCAATGGAGATCAAAGCGAAGCTACAGGCAAAAAACATGGTGTTTACTCATTTATCACATGATATCGATATCCGAAAGCACGCCGAGATGCTCTCAGATGAAAACGTAAGCTTTGCCTATGACGGACGCGAGATTTTATTACCCTAAGTATAGTAATACATAAACGCATAAAAGGTTTCATTTAAAGAAGCAGCGGAGGTAAAGCGCTGCTTCTTTAAACTTGTAAATTAGATATGTTCGATAAAGTCGATCACAACTTTGTTAAACCGATCGCTTTCTTCGAGAAAAGGGCAGTGGCAGCTGTTCTCAAAAACTTCAAGTACAGAACCTGAAACCAGCTTTTGAATATGTCTTCCAGCTGCTACCGGAATGAGTTTTTCTTCTTTTCCAAAGCACAGTAAGGTAGGGATTGTAATAAACGGGAGAAAATCTCGATAGTCCACAATGGATTGATCAAACAAAATAGCACTGGCTATTGACTCAGGCATTTTCGTTACTTCTTTCATAATCCAATGTTTATCTTCTTCAGTTAATTCATCCTTAAACATAAGCGGAATAAAATTTTTTAATGTACTTGTTCGATCAAGCTGAATACCCTGCATAAGCGAAATAAGCGCAGGTAAATCAAATGCACCGATCGGAAAGTCGGGCCATTTAAAATCTGAAGCCATTTCATCTACAATAATATTCCCTTTTACATTTTCTTGACCAAATTGTTCCAAATATTCCCACACAACAAAAGCACCCATCGACCAGCCTACTAATATGACGTCTTTTAATTGATGAGTGGTTATAAACTCATGCACATCACGAGCATAAGTGGAAATTGTATGGCCATATGGAGTATGACTTGAATTTCCATGTCCTCTTAAATCCAAAAGAATAGTTAGATACTGCTTTGAAAAAAAAGAAAGCTGGTTATGAAAAAAACGACTGCTCATCCAAACTCCGTGAATGAAAATAATAGGTGTTCCTCCCCCTTGTTGTTCATAGTACAACGTTGCACCGTCTTTTAATGTATAAAAAGGCATCATTTTCGCCCCCCACCTCAAAGATTTATATCTCATCATGTATGCGCGGGAAAATTCATGTAGAACGTATCGAGTCAATAAAATTTTTATTGAAGAACAAATCCTAGAAGTGAACGCTTTGATATGTTATACTATTACAGGCTTAAATACTGTATGTTTTTGAAACAATCATTCACTGTAATACTTTTTAGATAGAAGCATCCTTATAAAAAGGATGTTGTTTTTGTCGTAATGTACCTTTAAGTAATGAATTGTTACCATCAATTCGGTTCACAATAACCGACCTACATGCATTATATCTTGCAAATATAAACAGATAGGTGGAAGAAGCAACATGACTGAAAGAAAACCATATCAAGTACTACTATATTATTTGTACACACCAATTGAAAATCCTGAAGAGTTCACAGCTCAGCACTTGGCATTTTGTAAAGAGCTTGAATTGAAAGGACGCATTTTAATTGCGGCTGAAGGGATCAATGGAACGGTATCAGGAACAGTTGAACAAACAGATAAATACATGGAAACGATGAAAAATGATCCTCGTTTTGAAGGTATTGTATTTAAAATAGACGAAGCAGATGAACATGCGTTCAAAAAAATGCACGTGCGTCACCGCAAAGAATTAGTAACTCTTCGACTAGAAGAAGATGTGAATCCTCTTCGCGTAACGGGTAATTACTTAAGCCCAAAAGAATTTTATGAAGCGATGCAAGATGAGAATACGGTCGTAATTGATGCAAGAAACGATTATGAATACGATTTAGGTCACTTCCGAGGAGCTGTTCGTCCGGATATTCGAAACTTCCGTGAGCTTCCTGAATGGATTCGCGACAACAAAGATCAGTTTGAAGATAAAAAAATCTTAACGTACTGCACAGGCGGTATTCGCTGTGAAAAATTCTCTGGATGGCTTCTTGAAGAAGGTTTCGAAGATGTAAGCCAGCTTCACGGAGGTATTGTAACATACGGAAAAGATCCTGAAGTACAAGGTGAACTATGGGACGGTCAGTGCTATGTATTTGATGAGCGCATCAGCGTACCAGTTAACCAAAAAGAGCATGTGATTGTCGGAAAAGACCACTTTACCGGCGAGCCTTGTGAACGCTATGTTAACTGCGCAAACCCAGAATGCAATAAGAAAATCTTAGCTTCTGAAGAAAATGAACACAAATATTTACGCGCTTGTTCACATGAATGCCGAGTGAGCCCTCGTAACCGCTATGTAAAAGAACACGGTTTAACAGAAGAAGAGTTTGCAGCACGTGTTAAAGAGCTTGAAAAAGAACACGTAACTTTATAATAAAAAAAGCAGCACGCTATACAAAGCGTGCTGCTTTTTTTATGAAAAGATTCTCTTAGAACCTCGTGTTTAAAGAATGTCATACAACGGGTATTTATGAAAAAGGAAAGATATTCCTAGCTTTTTTAATTTGTTTAAAAGAATATTTTTTTGAGAAAGCGATTATAAAAAAAATGGTTGTACATAAAAACGAAAAAGGAGCTTAAAAATGGAAGCAAAAATTGAAAAAAAGTACGATGGCCGTTTGCTTGAAGGACCCCTATGGGATGAAGAAAATCAAAAATTAGTACTAGTAGACATCTTAGATAAAAAGCTTCTTACGTACGATCCAAAAACGACAACCTTAGAAGATATTACTCTTCCTTCAGTCGTTACAAGCGTTTCTAAAACCAATCATTCAAAATTGATTGTCTCCACCCATAATCAGCTGCTTTTAGTTGATAAAAACAAAAAGAATCATGAAGAGTATATCCGTTTAGATACTCTTGAAAAAACCATGCGTTTTAATGACGGGAAATGTGATCCATATAATCGCTTTTGGATTGGAACGATGAGTGAAGAAGATGAAGAAGGAAAAGCCCAGCTGTACGTAGTAGATGAAAAAGGTGTAATTAAGAGTGCTAAAGAAGGATTAAGCGTGTCAAACGGGCTAGCTTGGAATCGAACAGGAGACAAATTCTTTCTAGTCGATTCACCGAAAAATAAAATTATGTCTTATTCATTTTCGAAAGAAACAACAAGGCTCGAAGATGAAAAAGTGGTGATTGACCTTTCAGATATGGACGGGTTTCCTGATGGAATGACAATTGATGAACACGACCGATTATGGGTAGCGCTTTGGGGAGGTTCCAAAGTTATTTGTGTAGATCCAGATAAAGGAGAAATTATAGAATCTATTCATCTTCCTGTTTCCAATGTAACCTGCTGTACATTTGGAGGAGACGATTTACAAACCTTATTTATCACCACAGCTAAGGAAGAAGAAAAATACGAAGAAGCTGCCGGCTCTCTTTTTTCATGCCGAGTAGGAGTAAAAGGCGTGCCGGCTTATACTTACGTATATTAGATAAGCGCTTATCAAAATGTAATGATTCCTAAAGACCAGTAACGAGAGATTTTACATGCAGCTTCTACAATTCCTTTACATTGTGTTCACTTCTTTACATTTTATTCTTTATGTGGAAGAGGAATAAAATATGGGGACAACGAATTTCCATAAAGAAGCCTTTTAAAGAATATGAACACTTCTGTTGGGTAATAATGGGGAAAGGTACAAAAGGAGGAATTGTTTTGGAACAAACATTGTATGAAAAAGTGGGCGGACAAGAAGCTATTGAAAAAGTAGTTGATTATTTTTATTCTGAACTCGTATTAAAAGACGAAACGGTCAGTCACTTTTTCGAGCATACGGACATGGATAAACAGCGTCGACATCAAGCCAAGTTTATAAGTTTTGCCTTAGGTGGCCCGAATCAATATTCAGGAAAGTCCATGGCCAAAGCACATGCAAATATGAATATTCAACCCGAACATTTTAATGCAATTGCTAAGCATCTTCACGATGCACTTGCTCACTTTAATGTTGAAGAGCCTGATATTGACCAAGCATTAAGTAAAGTTGAATCCCTAAGAAATGATATTCAATATAAATAAATCATAAAAAAGAAGGTTACTGTGACCTTCTTTTTTTATGCTCAAAGCTGTGATGTAGGAAGGAAACATGGAAAAGACATCGTAATATGATAAAAATGCAATAGGTGAAAATATTCATCGAAAGTCTGGGAGTGGGAGTATGTCAGCAATTAATGGGAAGCAATACGTAGAGAGAATTAATCAATTAAAAGCAAATGTATGGGTTGATGGCAAGCTCGTAACAGGCGATATATCAGAACATCCGGCTTTTAAAGGAGCCATTAACAGTCAAGCTAAGCTTTATGATCTTCAGCATGATAAAAAAATCAAAGATATCATGACATACCAATCTCCGGCTTCTAAGAAATTCGTTGGTACATCTTATTTACAGCCTAAAACAAAAGAAGAGTTAAAAAAAAGACGAGAGATGACTCAGCAATGGGCGCAATTAACCCATGGCATGATGGGAAGAAGTCCAGATTATATGAATACCGTATTGATGGCTTTTGCATCCTCTGCAGAACTCCTGAGAGGAACAGAAAATTGCTTTCCTGAAAACATCATTTCTTATTATGAATATGTGAGAGAGCACGACTTATCGCTCACTCATACATTCATCGATCCTCAAGTCAATCGAATCCAATTTTATTACGAGCAAAACGACGAACCGATAGCAGCAAAAATAGTTGATAAAAACAATGAGGGAATCGTTATCCAAGGCGCGAAACTGCTTGCTACACAGGGTGGAATGACGGATGAGCTACTCGTACTGTCTTCAGGGGGCATTCAAGGAAAAGAAAAAGGATTTGCTTTTTCGATTCCAAGTAATACAAAAGGAATTAAATTTATTTGTAGAGAATCATTTGCAGGAAAAGATTCGACGTTTGATTATCCATTAAGTTCTAGATTTGAAGAAATGGATACAATTGTTGTCTTTGACCATGTATTAGTACCGTGGAACCGCGTGTTTTTCTATGAAAATGTAGACGTATCAAATACATTTCTTTCTTCTAGTTCCTTCTCAGCTTTTGCTCTGCATCAAGTAAGTTCAAGGAGAATTGTCAAAACAGAGTTTGTATTAGGGATTGTACAATCTCTGATTGAGACCATTAACATTACGGACTATCCGCATGTGCGAGAAAAAGCAACGGAGCTTATTATTGCGTTAGAAACGATGAAAGCCCTCGTGATGAAAGCAGAAGAAGAAGCGGAGATTGATCCATGGGGATACATGCGTCCGAATGAAACTACACTTCGTATTGCCGCAAATATATTTTCAAAAACATATCCTACCTTTACAGAGATTATCCAGCTTTTAGGTGCAAGCGGACTAATGGCAATACCAACAGAAAATACGAGCCGCTCATTGGTTAAAGAAGATATTACGCGTTATTTGCAAGCTAAAACAAGAGGGGCAGAAGATCGAATTAAGCTTTTTCGACTAGCGTGGGATTTAACTATGAGTCCGTTTGGCACAAGAGAAACGCTGTATGAACGTTTTTTCTTTGGGGAGCCTGTACAGTTAACCAGTTATCTGTACTTATCTTATGATAAAGAGCGCTATGTACAGAGAGTAACCGATTTTTTGAAAAGTTAACGGAGAAAACGAATCTCCGCTGGGTATGATAGTTTAGTTACAAAAACAGCGGAGATGCTTATTGAATAAATTTGAAAAATCTGCAATAATTTTCAGGGAATCATTTCTGTGAAAATACTAAGGAATACCATAAAGATAGGATGTTACAATGAAGCAATTAATCTATTTTGGTTTAGAACAAGCAAAATCTTGTGTTTTTCCTGTTATCATTTTTCTTACATTGGCCATGACAAAAATAATTGAAGTACCGTTTATTTCCAGATATGACCTTATTTTATTAGTCTGTCTAGGAACTCAAGTTTTAATGGTGATGTTTAAACGAGAAACGCTTGATGAAGTAAAAGTCATCGCAGTATTTCATTTAATTGGACTAGCGTTAGAACTCTACAAAGTTCATATGGGATCATGGAGCTATCCAGAAAAAGCTTTCACTAAAGTCTGGGGTGTTCCGCTGTACAGCGGATTTATGTATGCTAGTGTAGCCAGCTACATGTGCCAAGTGTGGAGAAGGCTTGAATTAAAGCTTACGAATTGGCCTTCTACGTGGATCGTCAGTATACTAAGTATGGCTATTTATCTTAATTTTTTCACGCATCATTTTATTTACGACTTCCGCTGGTTTTTAAAACTTTTTACTTTACTTATTTTTTATCGAACTTTTGTATATTTTACGGTTAACAAACGTACATATCGCATGCCTGTAGCACTGTCTTTTATACTGATTGGCTTTTTCATTTGGATCGCTGAAAATATCGCAACATTTTTCGGGGCATGGCAGTATCCAGATCAACAGCAGCAGTGGACAATGGTTCATATAAGTAAAATTAGCTCTTGGCTTCTTCTTGTGATTGTTAGTTTCTTGATTGTTGCTTTACTAAAGCATTTAAAAGAAAATCAAAGCCAATTTAAACAAAGGAAGAAATCAAAAGAAACAAACGAAATATATGAAAGATAGAAACATAACTATGTACACGCTGTTAATATGAAGTGCAGAATCTTTGGAGGCTTATATGCAAGAATATATTTTTTATCTTCCCTATTTTAAATCAGCGGGGAAGACCGTAGCAGTTACAAATGAAAATGGAGAAAACGTCGGACAACTTAAGAGAATGCATAAAAATATGTGGACTAAAAGTATTGATTTTTTAACTCGTGATGGACTTCCAGTTTTAGATTCTATTTCTTGGTTTCCTATCTTTTCCTGCGGCTTAAAGGTACATTTACAAGTTCAATGGGAAGGAAGAACGGTGCTTATTGATCACGTGAAAAAACACCGGTGGGTGATAAAAGAAAATGGAAAAACAGTGGGGGATCTATTAGGTAAAGGAATAATTAAAAACGAAGGACAACAAGAAATTAGATGGGGAAATAACGTCTACATGTTAAGCAGTCATGAAGCCGTAGAGGAAGCGTGTATTTTAATCAAAAAAGAGAAAAAGTCGCAGAGTTTAAAACAGACCTTTTTCATTTTAAAGAAGGCAAACACTCAATAAGAGTAATAGAAGAACTGCCCGTACCCATTTTTATCGCTTCTTACTATATAACTACTTTTATTATGCCATACATATAATCAGGCGCAGAATGATTCTGCGCCTGATTTTTATATCATGATTTTACAAATATCATTTGTGAATTCAACGGGATCACTAATAGATAAGCCTTCAATTAGAAGAGCTTGGTTATATAATAAATTTGTATAAAGGTCTAATTTCCCTTTATCATTTTCAAATGCATCTTTTAAAGAAGCGAATACATCATGATTTACGTTAATTTCTAACACTTTTTCTGCTTTTACATGCTGATTATCAGGCATAGCACTTAAAATTTTCTCCATTTCAATCGTTACTTCACCATCAGCTGATAAGCAAACGGGATGTGTTTTTAAACGTTTAGACGCGCGGACATCTCCTACTTTTCCCGCCAAAGCTTTTTTCATATAGTCAAATAGCTCTTTATTTTCTCTTTCCTCAGACTCATTGATCTGTTCTTCTTCTGCTTCAATCCCTAAGTTACTGCTTGAAACAGATTTAAATTCTTTTTCTTCGTACGTCATTAACATTTTAATGGCAAATTCATCGATATCTTCTGTAAAATACAGAATTTCGTACCCTTTATCTGCAACCAATTCTGCTTGAGGAAGTTTTTCAATTCGGTCGTACGATTCGCCTGATGCATAATAGATATACTTTTGATCCTCAGGCATGCGCGATACATACTCATCTAGTGTTACGAGCTTTTTCTCTGTAGAAGAATAGAATAAAAGCAGGTCTTTTAATACGTCTTTGTTGCTGCCAAAGTCACTGTAAACGCCGTACTTCAGCTGGCGGCCAAATGATTTATAAAACTTCTCGAACTTTTCACGTTCGTTTTTAAGCAAGCTTTTTAATTCATTTTTGATTTTCTTGCCGATGTTTTTGGCAATCAGCTGAAGCTGGCGGTCTTGCTGCAAAATTTCACGTGAAATATTAAGAGATAAATCTTCAGAATCTACCATACCTTTTACAAAGCTAAAGTAATCTGGAAGAAGGTCTGCACATTTATTCATAATTAAGACGCCGTTTGAATACAGTTCAAGCCCTTTTTCAAATTCTTTTGAGTAGTAGTCAAACGGACTATTTTCTGGAATAAATAAAATGGCATTGTAGCGAATCGTTCCATCCACATTAATATGAAGGTGAGTGAGCGGTTTATCAAATCCGTAGCGCTTTTCTGAATAAAACTGCTCATAGTCTTCTGAAGTCAATTCATTTTTGTTTTTCTTCCAGATCGGTACCATACTGTTGATAACTTGCTCTTCTGTATAATCTTCTAGCTCGTTATCAGAACCTTCTTTAGGACGTTTTTCCGTTATGTCCATTTTAATCGGGTAGCGGATAAAGTCTGAATACTTTTTAATGATCTCTTTTAAACGATACTCTTCTAGATACTCATCATATGTTTCATCTTCTGTATTTTCTTTAATTTTTAAAATGATTTGAGTCCCAACCGTTTCTTTTTCGCAAGGTTCGATTGTATAACCATCGGCACCAGTAGATTCCCATTTATAGGCTTCACCGCTGCCTAACGCTTTACTAATCACCGTTACGACATCTGCCACCATAAACGCTGCGTAAAACCCAACGCCGAATTGGCCGATAATCGTGTGCCCGTCCTTTGTTTCATTTTCGTTTTTAAACGCAAGGGAACCGCTTCGCGCAATTGTGCCCAAGCTGCTTTCAAGCTCTTCTTGCGTCATGCCAATCCCAGTATCCGTAATGGTTAAGATACGGTTAGTTTTATCTGGTGTTACTTTTATGTAATAGCTTTCTTTGTTAAAACGCAAGGACTCGTCTGTTAAAGCTTTGTAATAAATTTTATCGATTGCATCGCTTGAATTTGATAGAAGTTCTCTCAAAAATACTTCTTTTTGAGAATAGATGGAATTAATCATCATCTCTAATAATCGCTTTGATTCGGCTTTGAATTCTTTTTTTGACATAAGAAGTTCTCCTTTCCAAATAGGGCTTGTAAAACAATTAGCACTTGAGTGGATAGAGTGCTAATCACTCTTCTTATTTAACATGTATTAGGATATTTGTCAATATATTAGGAGATTCACTAAAGAGATTAAAAATTAGACTGAAAAAAGCAAACTTTTAAAAAAAGGTTGAACGTTCTGAAAGAGTTTGCTAGAATATACTTAATTTCAAAGACTATGTGTGACTGGCGAAACGCGGATAACCGTGAGGAAGCATATAGTGACGTAGCCGTTCGCCTGGGCAGAGGTAAGGGATTAATACATATCTCTTACCTCTTTCTGTTTAGGGGGAGAGGATATAGAAGTTACCAGACATGTAGGCTAAAAAACCAGACTTTTAAAAAAATTAAAAACGAAGTTCCTTTATTCAAAGGTAAAAACATGTAAAACTACGATGATAATCAGAGGAGAGTACAAAATGAGCACATTAACATTGGAAAAAGTACAAACAATCAAAACATTAAACAACATTGCACAAAAAGGTCTAAATGTTTTTAATCAAGAAGGTTATCAAATTGACAATGACAGCGAAAACCCAGATGCGATTGTCGTGCGTAGCTTTAACATGCACAGCATGGCATTTGACCAAAATTTAAAAGCTATTGCACGAGCTGGAGCAGGGGTTAATAATATACCAGTGGACGCTTGCACGGAGCAAGGTATCGTTGTATTTAATACGCCAGGAGCTAATGCAAACGCAGTAAAAGAAATGGTTTTAACTACAATTATGGCTTCTTCTCGTAACTTATTTGCTGGAGTTGAATGGACAAAAGGATTAGACGGCCAAGGTGATCAAATTCCTAAGTTAGTTGAAGCAGGCAAAAAACAGTTTGTTGGAAAAGAAATCAAAGGTAAAACGTTAGGCGTTATTGGTTTAGGTGCAATTGGTGCTCTTGTAGCAAACGATGCGCTTGATTTAGATATGGACGTAATTGGTTTTGATCCATTCATTTCTGTTAATACAGCTTGGAATTTGTCTCGCAACGTACAGCGTGCAATGTCTCTAGAAGAACTATTTGCAGCATCTGACTATATTACGGTTCACGTTCCATTAACGGACGATACAAAAGGTGTTTTCAATAAAGAAACGTTTAGCATCATGAAACCAGATGTTCATATCTTGAACTTCTCACGCGGTGAGCTTGTAAACGAAGAAGATATGAAAGCTGCTCTTGAAAGTGGAAAAGTTGGCCGATACATTACAGATTTCCCAAATCAAAATGTCTTGAACATGAAAAATGTTGTGCCAATTCCTCATTTAGGGGCATCAACTCAAGAATCAGAAGAAAACTGCGCGGTAATGGCAGCACGTCAAGTGAAAAATTTCTTGGAAACAGGAAACGTTAAAAACTCAGTGAACTTCCCGAATGCATCTCTTCCTTACACTGGGAAAAAACGCGTAGCTGCTTTCCATCACAACGTGCCGAATATGGTAGGACAACTTACGCAAGTATTCTCAAACTACAATTTAAACATCGCAGATATGGTGAACAGAAGCCGCGGTGAATATGCGTATACAATGATCGATATTGACAATCAAGTAAGTGACGAGATTGTGCCTGAGCTAGAAGAAAAAATTGGTCAAATTGAAGGAATTATTACAAGTCGTATTATCTAATTTGGTTCCCATCATATTTTAGTGTTTCAGCCCTAACTTTTCTAAGTTAGGGCTGTTTTTACATGGTGTTTACCTCATATCATTTCCTTTATTCTCATAGCATATAGAAATACCTTTAAAGAGGTGAACGTTTTGTCAGGAGAACTGATAGGAATTTTGATAGGGTCGCTCATCGCGCTGGCAGGAACATTCATTACGTCTGTCGTAGCTATAGTGATGTCGAAAGAGCAATACAAACAAGAGCTTCGCAAAGCATTTATCCAAAAGAAAGTTGATGCCTATACCCATGTGTGTCAAGTTATTCTAGCTATAAAAAATGATTTACTTACAAAAACCGTTTCTTCATCCGGCTTAAACTGGACGGCTCAATCTATTAATAAACTAGCAGATGTGTGTATTACGGAAGGACTATGGATCGATGAAGAAGACAGCAAAAAGTTGGAGGTTCTGCAGAAGCAGCTTTCAAAGTTTGTATTTGATGAAATAGAACTGTCTAGACATGATATCCTCACAACCTGTTATAAAATTGTTGAATATTGTGAAAAAAAGGTAAGGATTCTTCATTTTATGACCACAAAAGAATAGGTGATTACTACTTTAAGAAGTGATAGTAGAAATATTAAAAAAGCATTGGAATATAAAATTACAAAACAATCCGTTTATATACCAGCAGCCGACGAGGACATTAGTAAGTAATGAAGACGGTAAATTTATCTTTTCAAATAACGGTTCCTACGTTATTTTTCTAGTTTCTCCGGGAAATAAAGAAATTAAAGCTGAAATTGCATATAGATGTTTTGAAAAAAAACGTAAGAAGGAATGTTAACTGAATAGGTCTTAGCGATTGTATGAGAAGTGTATGAGCTATTTCATATTTAGTACAGTTCTTAACAAACAGTAAGTGTTTATGAAAAGAACTTTGCAGCAGCATACAAAGTTCTTTTTTATAGCTTGCGTTTTTTCGTTCGATTGTGGATATAACCAAAGAAAAACAAAGCAAGCAAAAGTATAATTCCGACTAAATAAGCGATTTGAATGGTATTTAAGGATGTTGAGGACTCAAGGATTAAAGCGATAATACATAAAACTAAGCCACCTAGTACAATAGTAAATCGATTAACACTGTATAAAAAACGAATGCCGTATTTTTTATATAGCAGCAGGGAGGAAGCAAAAAGACGACTGTTATAGAACGAATGCCAAATACAGCTGATATACTAATCACCTCTTTGTAGAATGAAGTAACCTTTTTGTCCAGGTAAGGGTAAGCATCCTTAACATCTCACGTTAATGTCTAAATTCACATTATCTTAAGTTTCAATTCATACTGGCTTCATATAAATTAATCATACTGAATGTATTAATGAAAGATATGAGGTGGAATAATGCTAAACAAGCTTTTTAAACTATTTACACAAGAAACCGAGATATCTAAAGATAAAGAAGTAGATCTCCCCGAAGAGAACGATTTTAACGAAGTTTGTGATGATCATTTCATTATAGATGAGTATTAGAAACCCTATAAAATGCTGCAAAATTTAAGAAATTGATTGAGTATATCTGTATAACCAGTAATTGCACAAGGGCCGTAAAGGTATACTTTTACGGCCGATTAATATTGATGAATTGCTTTTCACATGAAACAATGTGAAAAAAATGGGCATCCTAGAAGCAAAAGGAGGGGATAGAATGGGCAAAGAACCAAATGATGAAACAAGTGAAGGGCTGAATCAGCTTTTTGAAATCATCAATGCAAAAGGCGACGAGGGCGAACTTAGAGAAATTGTCAGCAGGAGCAGTGAAAAGAATAATCATAAAAATCATGAGGATCAATCGTAAAAAGAAAATAAAAAACCTCTTCATGGAAATCATGAAGAGGTCAGATGAAATAGTATTGCAACCATTCCATCCTGCAGAGTTTTAAAGTATTTTAAACTCTTGATACGACTGGTTTTATGGAACTGATGGGATTCGAACCCACGACCCCTTGTCTGCCAGACAAGTATTCTCCCACTGAACTACAGTCCCGATTATGTAGAGCCTTTATTGCGTGTTGACTCTACTATATTTTAATACGTATGCCGCGCGTTCGCAATAGTTATTTTCAGTGTTTTCTAATTTCTTCATATGAATATTAACTTCTAAAAAAATCATTTACTTCTTGTTTGTACGTATAAAAAAAGCTTGGAATTTGGCTTGGTTCCAATCCTTTTGCAGCGTATTTGCTGATGGATTCGTAGTACCATTTCTGCTTTTCGAATCCTCTTTTAAAGCTATTCCAAATCGTATCTCCTTGCTGATCGTAGCTTTCTTTTAAAGACCGTAAATTGTCTAATTTATCTGCTACAATTAAAGATTTCACTTCAAGAGAACCAGTTTTCACAATTTGAATTGTATGCTGTTTACGTTCTTCCCAGCTTTTTGATTTGTTTTCTGTATGAGCTTCAACAATCCCCGCTACCTCTAAACCAAATCTTTGTACAATTTCTTCGAGTGTTACACTTGTATCTTCTACAGCATCATGCAGATAAGCTGCTGCAATTACTTCTTCACTAAAACCCGCTTTTTCTAAAATATTACCTACGTTAATAGGGTGAACAATATAAGGTGTATCGGACAGCTTGCGCATTTGGCCGCTATGAGCGTGTTCTGCATATCTAAGTGCTTCTTTTATTAAAGACATCATATTCCTCCACTTTTTTTTATACAGTATATCTTCATATTATTAGTATAAACGAATATAGCTCTCCTCACTTTATAAAATTGCGCAAATTCATTTCTCATAATAAGGTAAGGCTATTAAAAGCCCTTGTTATTGTACGGTTTTTTATAAAGCCTAATATCTATTTAATAGGCCTGTATCAGTTGCCATTTCCTTTTTTATTCATAGTTTGTATGAAGGAGTGATAGCAATGCAAAACCGTAATAATCAAAATATTAAGGTCATTGATGTTTCTCATCACAACGGAACAATTGATTGGGCAAAAGTGGCGTCGGATGGTGTAAAAGGCGCGTATATTAAATTAACAGAAGGCACAACCTTCTTAGATAAAAAATCATATGATAATTATATAGGAGCAAAAAATGCAGGTCTACGTGTAGGCTTTTATCACTTTGCTCATGCTGATAATGATCCTATTGCAGAAGTTAATTTCTTTTTAAATAAGTTGGGCAGCATGAAGGTTGATTTGCCTCATTGCTTAGATTTGGAAGAAAACAAAGGGAAAACAAAAGCGCAGGTCACAGCCTTTGCAGTTAGATGGATGGAGTATATTGAAAAGAAAACAAGCATTACACCTATTCTTTACACGGGATATAGTTTTATTAAATCCAACTTTACAAGCGCTGTAGCAAAATATCCGCTATGGGTAGCCCGGTACAGTGGAAGTAACCGTTCTAAGGGGTTTGCTAATCCGGGGAATACAGCGATTTGGAATAGATGGGCTATGTTCCAATATACAGATCAAGGAAAGGTAAAAGGAATTAACGGAAATGTTGATATTAACGAAATGGATCTCGATTTCTTTAATAGTATTAATACAGGTGTTACGGTGGTGGAAAATAATAAGCCATCAGCACAATTACAGCAAGGTGATAGCGGACTAGCTGTAAAAGAACTGCAGCAAAATTTAACTAAATTAGGATTTGACCTTTCTCAACACGGAACCGATGGTCAATATGGAAATGAAACTACTGCAGCTGTTAAAGCTTTTCAAGAAAAGTATGGATTAACGTCAACTGGAAAAGCTGATGAAAGAACATTGGCTAAAATGATGGAATTGCTTAAAGGTATAAGTAATCCTATAGAAGAATCATTACCGAAGGTTACTTCACTGGGAGATAAATATTCTTTCCAAGTAAAGGCGAAGAAGGATATTGAGGTCTATAAGTATGCGAATGTAACAGAGAATTTCAGAACTATAAAAAAAGATACGATATTTAGCGTATATGGCTATACGTATGCAGCATGGGCTGTGCCAGGTGGATTTGTGCAAATAAAAGATGTAGAACCTATCTCAGTTACAATTAAAACAGGTGGATTAAGTAAAGACATGGAAGCGGAATTTCGTGCTTTCTTAAAAAATGAAGGAATTGACAGTGAATTACATGTAAATGCAATAGGTAATCCATCAGCTAAAATCACAGCAGCTGGACTAGATTTTGTAAAAGTTAAGCAGTTTTTAGATAAAAAAGGCTGGTATTATAAACAATAAAACCCCGCTCTTCGGAGTGGGATTTTGTCTTGGGATTTAATAAAAAAGATAGCAGACATCAATTAAGTAATTAAAATATGTTCTAAATAATAAAAGAAGTGGTAACCAAAAAGATTCTATGTATAGTTCACCTGTAGCAGTCATATTTTTAGTCAACAGCTCATGGAGGGTGAATGAATATGAAAAATACGCAGATTCGAATTGAAACACTGTCCTACCACTACGAAAGCATTATGGTGAATGACGAAGTAGAGCGTGCGATAAAAAATATTGAAGTGACGTATCGAGTATATAAACATAACCATGTTTTAAACGGACATGTAGTACTTTCAGGAGAAGAGATTTACGATCTTCAGCAGCTGACTCACGCAGTGGCTGGGAAAATAAAAGCAGAATTAGAAACTACATAAAAAAGCAGCGCCTTTCTTTAAATCTTAAACCAAGATTAAAGAAAGGCGCTTTTTTATTAATTATTAATTAAACTGCAAAAAGAAGAAATTAAAGTATGTTCTAAATAAAATATATAAATAAAACACATAGCATCTAAGAGAATTCCTTAAAACATACACATTACCTTTGCATTGTGAACTTTGTCTCTTTTACCACTACTTTTCTTTTACTATGTGTAAGCAACACGCCGCATAACGTAATGATGCTTCCAACAATGGAAGCTGCACTCGGGATATCTTTTAAAAGCAGCCACGCTAAGAAAAAGGACAGCGCAGGAGTTAAGTAAAGAGAAATGGCAGCCTCAGCAGAACCTATACGCGATGTCAGATAAGCGAGTACCATATAGGGAATAACGGTTGGAAATAATCCTAAATATATCACGCTTATTGCTGATCTGACAGAGATATGTGCAAGTTCCGTTTCTAACCCAGGTAAAAAAACAAGCATAGAAATTGTAGCTCCCCAAATACTGTACGTCACAAAAGAAAGGAAACCATACTTTTTCAATAAATTTTTTTGACATACTATATAGATGCTTTCTGCAAGGGCAGCTAGCAGAATCAGTAAGATTCCATTAACTGAGTGTACAAAATTCTCTTTGCTGAAGGTTAAAAGTGCAACACCTGCAAAGCTTACTGCAGATCCAACCCATTTTCTTTTTCCGAACTCCTCCTGAAAAAGAAAAATAGCTAAAAGCGAAGAAAAAATAGGAGTAGTCGAGACCAGTAAACTCGCAATACCCGCACTCACCGTTTTTTCCCCAATGTTTAATGCCGTGTGATATACGGTAAAACCTAAAAAACCGAGTGCTAAAAGAAATGGAATATCTTTTATATCAGGCAAGCGCATGTGTGTGGCTATTGCAATAACTAACAGCACTAAAGAAGCAATACTTAACCGAACAAAAGCGAGGTGCTGAGGAGAAAACGATTCTAGCCCTATTTGAATAACTGGAAATGCTGAAGCCCATAAGCTAATCATCAGTATATGTAAGAACACCAGACTAAACGTTAATTTCATGTCTATTCATCTCCATTTTTTATTTTTAATCCAACCAGTATCTATTGCGGTTCCCATGTTAATAAACATTTGATAAAATGTCTTCAACCAGTTTAAAAGCAATTAACCCAACCACTTTAAAAACAGGAGTAAATGTATGAATCAAGAGAACAGTGCGAGTTATCCAAAATACAAGCAAATCATTGATTTTATGAAAGAGAAAATTGCGCGTGGAGAATGGCCGATTGGAAGTAAAATTCCTAGTCAGCGAAAGCTTGCTTCTATGTTCGATGTTAACCGAAGTACGGTCATCACGGCATTAGAGGAATTAACAGCGGACGGTTTAATTGAAGGTAAGATGGGAAAGGGAACAATCGTTATAAATAATACATGGACGCTTTTGGCTACGACTCCGCCCGATTGGAATGTTCATGTGAAATCAGGTATGCATCGTCCGAGTCAAGCAATGGTACAAGATATTAATGAATCCGAATTTAACTCAAACCTTATTCAATTAAGCAAAGGAGAGCTTTCACCTGACATATTCCCTAAAGATAAAATGAAATACGCTATGGAAAAAGTAGCAAAAAACATGGAGGTTCTGGGATACGAAGAACCAAAGGGGTATTTTCCTTTACGAAAAGAGTTAAGTGCGTATATGAAAACAATGGGGATTGAATCTTCTCCAGATTCTATTTTAATTGTTTCCGGCGCTCTTCAAGCTCTTCAGCTTATTTCAATTGGACTGCTGCAAAAGAACTCTTCGGTTTTGCTAGAAAAACCTTCTTATCTATACTCCTTACATGTATTTCAATCAGCTGGAATGAAACTCAAAGGTCTTTCTATGGATGAGGAAGGAATAAAAGTAACAGCTATAAAACGCGCCGACCCTCAAG
This sequence comes from Priestia sp. MDV22-iso46, assembly GCF_058629175.1. NCBI lineage: Bacteria > Bacillati > Bacillota > Bacilli > Caryophanales > Bacillaceae > Priestia > Priestia sp. MDV22-iso46. The sequence continues at coordinate 524,660 of NZ_JBZVWT010000001.1, read as the reverse complement.
AAGGGCAAGCTATTTTATATACAAATCCATGTTTCCATAACCCAACGGGAACATTAATGTCCCAAAAAAGGCGTTACGATTTGCTGAAAGAATGTGAGGAACATCAGCTTCCTGTTATTGAAGATGATTTATACCGCGAATTATGGCTAAATAAACAGCCTCCGTTGCCATTAAAAGCTTTAGATAAAAATGGACACGTGTTATATGTTAGCAGTCTTTCTAAAACATTAAGCCCGGGATTACGTATCGGATGGATAGTCGGCCCAGAACCAGTCATTGAGCGTTTGGCGGATATTAAAATGCAAACAGATTATGGATCCAGCTCATTGTCTCAAAGAGTGGCAGCAGAATGGTTTGAAAATGGCTTATATCAACTGCATATGGAAACGGTACGAACGGAATTGCGAACAAGAAGAAAAGTTATGCTGAATGCTTTAGAAACATATGCAGAAGATATAGCAACATGGACGAATCCTGAAGGAGGTTTTTTTATATGGGTGCATATTCAACCTTCTATTTCAATGAAATCTTTATACTCTCGTGCTTTAAAAAGAGGAATATTGCTTAATTCTGGGAGTATCTATGCACAAGAAACCGGCAGTTATCTTCGGCTTTCTTACGCCTATGCTTCTTTACCAGATATCGATAGAAGCATTAAAATTCTTGCTGAACTTATTCGGGAATTGCAAGTATAGTAAAAAAAGGAGTAGTGGATTACCCACTATTCCTTTTTATTTGTATCAAACTCTTCTTCCTATAAAAAACTCCAACTAACAGCTGACTATATATTACCGTCTATAAATACATGTTATTTTTTATGATAAAAATAAGTTAAGAAGACTTTTAATTTGCTTTCTGCACGTTTTACATGTAAATCGTGAATGGTTTTAACTACGTAATCATTATCAAACATTTTCAACACCTCAATTATTGTTAAATTTTCTTTTTGTTATAGTTTATGAAATAATCAGACGCATATCATCCGCCATCAGCTGTAACTTTGCGGTTCATCTTTTACAACTAAAGGCTGAAATTTACGCTCATGATTGAACGCACGAATAACAGGATATGCAAAAAAATGAAAAGTGTGCACGTTTTGTTTTAAAAAAGCTATATCTTTAAAAAAAGAAAATTGTCACACACATTTATGAATATGTATCTACTAAGTAAGAAGACTTTTTTAGTTGGTGGGATTGAAGGTGAAAAAGATGGATGAATTATTTAAAGATCTTGATGTGTACAGGACGCAAGAAGAAATGAAGCAGTATTTTGAACATACGCAGCAAATGATTCATCAAAACAGAGAATATATAAAATTAGCTCGACTTAAAAAAGGGCGTTTCAAAAAGTTTTTTGAAGAGTTTTATCCGCTTTATTGCTTCAGCCAATCTTCCTATTGTCCGAGGAATTCAAAATTGAAGCTTATTATTGGAAGTCAAGGATACGACGGATTAATTCTTCAGCCGGATGGTACTGAAAAACGAATTGAAATTACTTCTTACAAAGATGGGAAACTGGAATTTGAAGATGCACAGAGGGTGAATTCAGGAAATTTTGCTCTACCCCGTATCCAGACGGAAGGTTCTGTAGAAGAGTATATAGAAAAAGTGCTAGAAAACATCCAAAAAAAGAGCAAAAAAGATTACAGTGGAGCATCCATTCTATTTGTTGTACACACGTTTCATTATTTTGAAGCCTACGGAAAAAGTTCAGCTGCCTTTATTCGTACCTTAAAAAAAGAAATGAAGAATACTGATTTTCGAGCGGATGAAATTTATTTATTGGAATTAAATCAGCCAGAAAGTGAAAGTGTTAAGCAAAACATTCATTTCATTAAATAAGAAGACACGCTGTAGATGTTGAGGCGTGTCTTCTTTTCTGATAACAGAACTCTCTTAATACAGGTGGATAATTTTGAAAATTACAACAATTAAGTGCTATAATTCAAGTATGAATATGCATTCAGAGGAGGAAAATCAATGGATTTAGCTTATAGAGATAAAGCTTACGAATATGCCAAAAGATTCGAATCTAGCTATGACGATTATGATGAACGGTATAAGTTGCACAATAATCCGACGGTGTGGCGATTTATGCCGCTGTCTGATTTTCAAGATTTACTGGAAACCAATGCGCTTTTTTTCGCAAAACCTGATGCATTTTCGGACCCCCTTGAAGGATGCTCTTCAATGTGGAACATAGAAGAGTTAAGAAAAAAAGGCGAACGTCATAACCGTACCTCTAGAACCTATATAAGAAAAATCCATGAATTTTCTGCTGTTTCATCCTGGCATATCAATGATTACGAAGCCGCTGGAATGTGGGATCTATATTTAAAGGGGAATGATGGCGTAGCTATTAAAACCACCTATGAAAATTTATTGTGCAGTATTAAAGATTTACGCTATAAAATCTTCTCTGGCAAAGTGCAGTACATAGACTTCCAAAAAGAAATGGTCAGTCACTCTGTATATGACACGTTATTTTACAAGCGTAAATCCTATCAGCATGAAAATGAATTGAGGCTTGTTATTGTAGCAAGTCGTATACACGCTTGGAAACTGCAAAAGCTATTCGAAATTCAAGGTATTTCCGCAAATCAATGGCAAAAACGAATGGATATCCTTGAAAAAAGATCGTATGAGTTTTCTCATGAGCATGGTAACCTCCTTACATGTAATTTACATCAGCTTATCAATGAAATTTACGTGTCCCCAAGAAGCGCTCAAAGCTGTGTAGATGAAGTAAAAGCCCTTGCTAAAAAACACGGACTCGCTTATAAAAAGGTCACTCAGTCCGACTTGTATAGGGACTATATTTATTAAATGTTTATGTTATTTGAAAACAGGTAAATCAGTAGTAAAAGATGTTTTCAAGGAGGAATACTATCATGCCTTACAATTCATTAAAAGAACTGCCGGATGGAGTAAGAGATAATCTTCCTCATCACGCTCAGGAAATTTATAAAGAAGCATTCAATTCAGCAAGTGATGAATACCAAGAAGAAGCTACCGCTCACAAAGTTGCTTGGAACGCGGTGAAAACGAAGTACAAAAAAGATGATAATGACAACTGGGTGAAAAAATAGTGACAAAAGAGCCTAACCATAATGGAATTATTATTTTTTGAAAAAATCTCCCAATTAGGTTTCAATTATTTTTTCGAGGGTATACATTCTATGTAAGGCCAATACAAGAAAGGAGAGACTGTACACATGCATTGTTTTACAGCGACTTCAAGAAACGTATTGAGCACCTTAGAAGGAAGATTTGTTTTGATTACAAAAGGCACACTGGTAAACAATCGTTATACTAAGTGCTAGGCTGTCTAATTCAGACAGAATACTCGACTATTCAAACATAACATTCAGTATAAAAAGAAGATGCGTGCTAAGCGCATCTTCTTTTTTATTGACTCTATTTTCCCTCCCTTTTTGTACTTCGTCTTATTTTTACGCATAAAGTAATAAAAAGGAGGGGGTTATGCTGTTTGATTATGAACAGGAGTTAACGATTCACAGAAAAGATGCTACTCAAAAGACTGCAGCGACTAATGCTGAGACTTATAAAAACATAGACTGGGAACAAGTGAAAGTAGAACAAAATCTTGCGGATTACCAAGCTCTTGTGGGCGTACCTTTTCCTCTGATTTTCAAAAAAAATCAGCTGTATCCTGTATGGGATTTAAGAAAGTACGCTTTTTTATTTGAACAATCTACACCTGCTACTGTCCACCCTAAACTGTGGGAACAAGGAAAATTAAATGTACAAGCCGGCTTATATCAAGTAACTGAATATATCTTTCAAGTAAGAGGCTTTGATATGGCTAATATTACATTTGTTAAAGGGAAAACGGGATGGATTGTTATTGATTGCTTGACGTCAAAAGAAACAGCAGAAGAAGCACTTAAACTAGTAAACCAGCACTGCGGTAAACACTCTATCAAAGCCGTTATCTTCTCTCATTCGCATATAGACCATTACGGCGGAGTTCTAGGGATATTACCTGACTCAACACAAAATAAAAATAGTAAAGTTTATGCTCCTGCTGGGTTTATGGACGCAGTTATCGATGAAAACGTCACGGCGGCAACAGCAATGACACGAAGAAGTCAATACATGTACGGTATTCGACTGCGACGCGATGAAAAAGGCTTAATTGACAACGGTATCGGAAAAGAAATTTCGTTTGGAACAATTACGCTTATTAAAGGAATAGAAGAAATTCGCCCTTCCCAACATCATTCTTATGTAAGTAAAGAAATTGACGGCGTTTCATTTCAGTTTCAGCTTACGCCCGGAACGGAAGCGCCTGCTGAAATGAACATCTATATTCCTAGTGAAAAGTCTCTGTGTATTGCAGAAAACTGTACGGCCACTCAGCACAACCTCTATACGCTCAGAGGAGCAAAAGTAAGAGACGCAGCAGCATGGGCAAGATACTTGCAGCAAGCAATCGATTTATTTGGCCAAGAACTAACAACTGTATTTGGGGTACATAATTGGCCAAGGTTCGGAAACGAGTCGTGTATTACCTATATCGAAAATCAACGAGATGTTTATCAATATATTCATGATCAAACATTAAGGCTCATGAATCAAGGATATACCATTGATCACGTCGGCCGAATGATGAAGCTGCCAGAAAGCCTATCTCACGAGTGGTATACCAACGGTTTTTATGGAACGGTTAACCACAACGCAAAAGCGGTTTATCAGCGCTATATGGGCTGGTATAACAGCAATCCTGTAGATTTAAATAAACTGTTTCCTGAAGAGTCAGCTAAGAAGTATGTAGAGTATATGGGTGGAGCGGACAACATTGTCAAAAAAGCGCAGCGCTGTTTTCAACAAGGCGACTATCAATGGGTAGCTGAAGTGACCAAACAAGTTATTTATGCTGATCCTCACCATGTAAAGGCAAAACTTTTATGTGCAGACGCGCTTGAACAATTAGGGTATATAGCGGAATCTGGCCCTTGGCGAAATGAATATTTAACAGGAGCCAAAGAACTTCGTTTAGGTAATATACCGCTGCCTGCCAACATTATCACAAAAGAAGTATGGGATACACTTCCTTTAAAAAATATTTTAGAACTATTTAGCATTCGCGTAGATGGATTAAAGGTAGGTGCATGTAACTATCGTATATTGTTTGTAATACCAGATCGTAATGAAGTAGCTCTCACAGAACTTAAGCATGGAATCTTTAGGTATCTCGGAGATACGCGAAAGAAAGCTGAGGTGACGGTAACGATGTGGCAAGATACCTTATATCGACTCACAACTACAAATGATCACTCTTATAGCTCGGTCATATTTGTTCAAGGAGATAAATCAAAATGGGATTTCTTTTTGTCTTGTCAGGATTCTGTCGATCCAAACTTTAATATTGTGACACCTGTTTCTGAAAAATAGAGTATCTGATTACAGCTCAGAAAGCACATCGTTGACTTTTTGTTCAAAGCAGCTGTCGCATGTGAATATTTCTTTTTCTTGAAAAGATGTTAGCCTTTCTCCGCAGATGGAACAGCATTCTATACAGTGATTGTTTCGCTCTTGTTCTTTTCTTTCATTTAACATAGCACTTTCCTCCTTTGCAGTATAAATAGTTTGTCTTATTTCTTTAAGTATATACTAATATCAGCCTATGCAGGGAATATAAGGCTTGCTAATACAGATTATTTATAATATAAAAGCGTTGTTAAGCAGCAGAAATTGGCACAGGAATTGCATGTTAAATCGTTGAGAAAATTCAATGATTAATATGGGGTGAACAGAATGTCCATTACAAAAACAGCTAGTGAATTAAAAAAAGAACAGCAGCAAGAACAGGAATCACTTAATTTATTTTTATCTACTCAAACGGTTATTCAAGAAGCGCTTCAAAAGCTAGGCTATGGTGAAGAAGTATACCATTTATTGAAAGAACCGCTGCGCATGATGACGGTTCGCATTCCGGTTAAAATGGATAACGGATCGGTAAAAGTCTTCACCGGCTACCGCTCTCAGCATAATGATGCTGTCGGGCCTACTAAAGGAGGCGTACGCTTTCATCCTGAAGTAAATGAAGAGGAAGTGAAGGCATTATCTATTTGGATGAGCTTAAAATGCGGAATTGTCGACCTTCCGTACGGCGGCGGTAAAGGCGGAATTGTATGCGACCCAAGAAACATGTCTTTTGGTGAACTAGAACGACTCAGCCGCGGCTATGTAAGAGCCATCAGTCAAATAGTTGGGCCTACTAAAGATATTCCTGCACCGGATGTCTATACAAACTCTCAAATTATGGCGTGGATGATGGATGAATATAGCCGACTGCGTGAGTTCGATTCTCCTGGTTTTATTACCGGAAAACCTATCGTACTCGGAGGATCTCAAGGACGCGAAACTGCAACGGCTAAAGGAGTAACCATTTGTATAGAAGAAGCTGTTAAAAAGAAAAACCTTAACTTGCAAGAAGCGCGAATTATTATTCAAGGCTTCGGAAATGCCGGCAGTTTTCTCGCTAAGTTCATGCATGATGCAGGAGCAAAAGTAATTGGCATTTCAGATGCATACGGAGCTCTTTATGATCCGCTTGGTCTTGATATTGATTACCTGCTTGATCGACGCGACAGTTTTGGTACCGTAACGAATTTATTTACAAATGTAATGACAAACGAAGAACTATTAGAAAAAGAATGTGATATTTTAGTGCCCGCAGCCATTTCGAATCAAATTACGGTTCGCAACGCTCATCGCATTAAAGCTTCTATTGTAGTCGAAGCAGCGAACGGACCGACTACGCTTGAGGCCACGCGTATTTTAGATGAAAAAGGCGTGCTTTTAGTGCCAGATATTTTAGCGAGTGCTGGAGGTGTAACGGTTTCATACTTCGAATGGGTGCAAAATAATCAAGGCTACTACTGGTCTGAAGAGGAAGTAGCTTACAAATTACGCAAGGTAATGGTGGATTCATTTGAGACGATCTATCAAATCTCTCAAGAAAATGACGTAGATATGAGACTTGCTGCTTACATGGCAGGAATCAAAAAATCAGCTGAAGCTTCTCGTTTCCGCGGCTGGGTATAAGATGAAAAAACGATTTGGACTCTATGTTCCAAATCGTTTTTTATTTACCGGAACTGCCAAATAATTAAAAGAAAACCTGCTAAAAAAACAAACACGCTTAAAAAATTGGCATATTTATTTATCGCGACCTGAATGAGGGCAAAACAATTGACAGTGAGAATGATTTTCAATTATTCTATATATAAGATATATACATACCTATACTAATAAATTGAATGTAGAAAAGGAGACAAAAAGCATGAGCGTATTAGATATTATTAAAGCCAGAAGAACGATTGGGGCTATGCAAGACAAAGACGTATCAGAAAATGCTATTAACCTTATGTTAGAAGCCGGCACTTGGGCTCCTAACCATAAAAAGACAGAGCCTTGGAAGTTCCGAGTGTTTACAGGGGATTCACGCGTTCGTTTAGGAGACGAAATGGAACGTATTATGAAGCAAAAAACTGCTCACTTAAGTGAAGAAGAAGCGTTGAAAAAAACAACAAAAGCAAAAAAAGGACCGCTTCGCGCTCCTGTCATTATTGCTGTAGCAGTAAGTCCTTCTGGAAAAGTGCCTGAAATTGAAGAAATCTCTGCCGTAGCAGCAGGCATACAAAATATGCTATTAGTAGCGGAAGAACAAGGTTTGGCTACAATTTGGAGAACCGGTGAAATTGTCTATCAGACAGAACTGAATGACTTTTTATCTCTAGAAGAAGACGATAAGCTCTTAGGCTTAATTTACGTCGGACATCCTAATAAAGAAGCTTCATCAAAACGTATTCCATATCAAGATAAAACGATTTGGTATCGTTAAAAGGTTCTTTCTGTGTTTCTATAAATAAAAGGCAGCAGCTCATAAGTTGAGCTGCTGCCTTTTTTATTGTTTTTGAAAAGTAGCATTAAGTTGCGCTTTTATTAGCTTACCTGCAGCAGTTATTTTTAGTATCTTATGGAGAACTTCTCTGGTTTCCGTAACTACTAGTCAAAACAAAATAGGAATTGTCTGTGTTCAGTCTTCTTTTCGAAGACCAAAATAATAGGTACATGCCAAACCGAAGATAATGGGCGGCAAAAGAAAGACGATCATTTAACGGTCACCTTCCTTTCGGATGATTGAACGTCTACTTTCTGCATTGGGGTAGCAGTGTTGACAAAGAAGATGCCTTTTAACTTTGAATATTCCATCAATACTAATAGCAAGCTCATTGCAAGCAGCGGAACACACACCACTTTGGCAGGAATGTTGAAACAATAGTTAAGGACGGTGATGTTGGCAATAATGGGGAGAAAAATAATGTTCCCTAGTGTTGCGGTACGCGGAATCACCAATAAAAATGCAGCTAATAATTCGCCAGTGGCAATAAAATAGTTGTAGAAATCGGAATACCCAAAGAAATACCACGCCAGTTTCATAGCAGAATCTTTTGTTGAATCGAACACGAAATCACCTGTTATAAATTGTCCTGGGTAGATTTTGGCCATTCCATAAATAAGAAACGTAATGGCCATGGTCCACCTTAGGGTCGCAAGAATACTTAAACGAAATTTCTCTTTTGTTGATAAACGCATTGTTTTCCTCCATTTGTATGCTTAATCCAAAAATCGCATTTTAGTTTCAGGGGTTGGCAACATGCATGACGTTTGTTTTCCAAAACACTTATACCGATTACGTGCGATGAAACGATAGAGTGGGTTTCGAATGAATACGGGAACAACTCGGAAACACGCCATCAGTTGAATGAGCCCCCGAAGCCGGCGGACAATATGTAGGATGGCCGTAGACTCTGTGTAAAGATTCCCGTTCATAAGAAGAATGACCGATTGAAGTGGTGGATGCTCATAGTTATGCTGACTCAGCAAGGTTCCCGCAGTATCGGATTGAAGCGATGCAAAACGAAACAGAGCACGTAAATCCCGCTTGATGACAAATTGAACCCATCACACCATCAAATAGAATAATAGGATGGTGTGATGGGTTTAGGGGCATGACTTCTCTACCCTTCCTTTTTTATGAATTTTTACTAAAATAAGTATAATAGTTTACGTATTGGACTACAAGACATAAGGGTAAATATGGGAAAAATCTACGTGAATTTTAAAAAAAGAGGAGTCAAATACGACTCTTCTTTTTTCGTGTTTATTATACATAATTAAAACTTTTTTACCTGTTTTCTTCAAAATGTAAAACTATTCCTGTTTTGAAACGTACTAGATATAGTAGAAATTTACAAAAGGAGATGTGATAAAGGAGTTAACTACTTTGTTACTACAGAAAAAGAAACTTACTTCGAGGTGAAGACGTGAAAAATCAACATATTTTAGAGGTAAAAGATCTAACTAAAGTTTATAGAGGAGAGGGCTATGAAGTTACTGCACTAAATGATATATCCTTTCAGTTAAGGGGAGGTGAAATGGTTGCTGTTATGGGCACAAGTGGTTCAGGAAAAAGTACGCTGCTGAACATTTTAGGAGCACTCGATGAACCAACTAGTGGAACTATTAAATTAAAAGGAATGCTTTCAAAAGATATGTTCCAAGAACCTCAAGCTTCAGCGTACAGACGAGATAATATTGGATTTATCTTTCAATCATTCCACTTATTAAAGGATTTATCTGTAGAAGAAAACATAGCTCTGCCGCTCGTTTTAAAGGGACTTACATCGGATGTAATTGATTTAAAAGTAAATAACGTTGTTGAGCTCTTGGGCTTAACAGCTTGGAAAAAACACCGCCCTGTACAACTGTCAGGTGGACAACAGCAGCGCGTAGCTATAGGAAGGGCAATTATAACTGAACCACCTATTATTCTGGCAGACGAGCCTACAGGTAACCTTGATTTTAATACTTCCGAAGTCATACTAGACACACTGGTAACCACAAAAAACGAACTTAGCCAAAGCATACTTCTTGTTACTCACGACCCTAATGTAGCTACTTATGCAGATCGCGTTCTATTCTTTCATGATGGCTCTATTGTCGATAAATATATCTGTAGCGGAAATAGTGATTTAGATCATATACTAGAGAAGTTTAAGCTTATTACAAAAGTCGAGAGTCCTAAGATATGAAAACACTACGAGGTTTAGCTTTTCGTTTATTTAAGTCCAATAAATTTATAGTGTTTTCATCTATTGTAAGTATAGCTATTTCTACGATGCTTGTACTTAGTATGGTTTTATTCTCTTTTAATGCGCAGGACACATTAAAAAGTCAATTAAAACAAACTTACGGTGAGATGGATTTGTCCGTAGGGTTTGATATGGATCAAGGCAAAATTTTGACATCAACTTTAGTGGAAGAAATTCACCAGGATAAAATGGTAGATAAGGTATCAAAAGTATCTATTGCTCATTTGAATCTAAATAAACTAAATACCTCTGTCTATACAGTAGGTGTTGAAAACGATTATTTAGCTAAAAGTCGGTATCACTTTTCCAAACCTCTAAACAGCCGCTCTGTGGCAATGAATAAGAGCTTAGCCAAAGCTTTAAACATAAAAATTGGAGATAAAGTCCTTATTGAAAACAGAACATACACATTAGCAGAAACGGTAAAAGATTTATCCGCTACTGGAGTAGCACCGGATATGCTAATACTTAATCAAAAAAACGTAAAAGGCTATATTCAAGCAAAAGAAAAAAGCAGCGCAGAAGCAACTTATTTATTAATGAAGGCACACAAGAATGAGAGCGCCTTAAAGTTGGCCGATCGTATAAAATCTTATAGCAAGGACTTACGTATTGATATAGCTGAACAAGATGCAGGTGTGCAAAATAATTTACAATCCTTACATACATTTATTGTTGTTTTATCGGCATTAGTGTTAATTATCACGTCTCTTATTCTCATTTCAAACTTTGAGCTTTTGCTTTACAAGATGAGGAATCAGTTAGCCATTATGCGTTCAATAGGAGCCAGTGCTAAACAGATTAGCAAGATTATAACACTTCAAAGCACCATTATAAACACCGTAGGCACAGGTGTAGGATTTTTGTTAACCTTTTGCAGTCAAAGGTACTTATATAGCTGGTTAGGAAAAGTGTCGAAAATATCTTCCTCTCCATCTGACTTTAACGTAGGTACTGCCATTATCCTTACAGTTGTAATGTTTGTTATTATTCAATTCTTTTTACTCATTCCAGCTTATCGTAGTACAAAAGTATTGCCGCTAAAAACAATGCAGAAGAACGAGAAAATTAACTATGGTTTTTCAAAGACAAGAATAGTAGCTTTTAAGGTACTATTAGCACTGTCCTTATTTTTAGTTATAGGAAGCCAGGTATTTCCTACAAGAGGCACATACGGACCTGGGATGTTACTAATTACAGTTATTTTAGTCTTGCTTGCCTTTATACTAATCTTTCCTATCCTAGTGACTAAAGGATTAAAATGGTTTTTACCATATGGACAAAAAGTATTTGGCAAAGAATTTTATATTGCGGTTAAAAACCTAATTCCTCAAGTTAGAAAAAACACAATAATTATCTTAATAATATGCGGATTAATGATCATTACTGTATTTGGGTCAATTACATTTAGAACCATACAAATTAATGGACTAGCTCACTTAAAAAAAGAATATGTAATGCCCATTATTGTGGAAACTCGTTCTGACAACTTAAAGATAGATACCGAAGAACTGACTAAAAAGGTAGAAGAGTTACCAAATGTAAAGAGTGTTGGTAATATTAGTTCTCAAAGTACAGCTCGACTTCTAACGTCTGAAAACAACACAGGTGTTAATTACTCGGTAATCGATATTAAAAGGTTACAACAACAAGGTCTGTTAGAACAGTTTCCTTACAATAAAAAAACAACTTCAAATAACAGGGTTGTACTTTCAAAAAAGTTTGCTGAAAAGAATAACTTAAAATTAGGACAGACAATACATTTAGGATTATACGCCCAAGATCAAAACGGATTTTATATAGCAGAAAAAATAATACCTAAAGGCGATTATGTAATATCCGCTACACCTGACCACCTTCTTGACCATAACCAAGCATTTTTAGACTTAAAGAACAACTTTGAAGATTTAGAGTTCTATCGATTATATGTGGATTCAAAGAATGTAAAGGCCGCTGTAAAAGAAATTGAGGGCTTAAAAAGCCAGTATCCCGAATTAAAGGTAAGCAGCTATGATCAATCTGTTAAAGAAGCAAACGAAATGTTTTATCAGCGTTGGGGAATTTTTATAATTGTTATTGCCACATTGGTTGTTTCTACCATGGTAGGAGTATTTAATTCATTGGCAAATAATATTTATTCAAAACGAAAAGAATTTGCTGTTTTACGCGCGATGGGCATGACGCCAAAATCCATTCGTAAAGTCATTCTTTCACAGGTGAATTTATATATTACGATTGGAGTAATATGTGGAATTGTAATGGGACTTTTAGTGACATTAATTCTGCTATTAATGGATCCAGGGAAGTTTGTTATAGATTATAAAACAATTCTTTCTGTAGTAGTATCAATGCTTGTACAAGTCAAAAAATATCTGGACAAGATCTTTCTATAGAGCTTACTAATGATAATAAGTGACTTCTCATGTAGATATAGTAGAATATTATAATATTAATAAAACCCAATCTCTTTGTAGAGGTTAGGTTTTATTAGTTTCTATGTTATTTAACAACAACGTTCCCCACATATTGCGCGTAGCCTCTATCAGTTTGAAGTTCTAGCACATAAACATAATTCCCTTTTTTCTTTGGGAACGTAAAAGTTCTATCTTGTTCGTTTATTCTAATATCTTGCTTCGTATTACTAGTGCTTATTGTATAAGAACTAATGTCATTAACAAGAAAATCTTCGCTATCAAACCTTAAATTTCCTGGTGTTTCAGGGGCTACAGCTAGCTGTTGCTGCTTTTTAGCTCTATTTATACTATTCCTTGTATTTGTTTCCTTTCTGTACTGTTTTCCTTCTTCGCCGCGCCAATCGACATTAGTTTCTTTCAGTTCAACATCCACAACATCATTGGCCGATAATGTAACCGTAGGGGGAGAGAAGTCATATTCCTCGCCTATACACCCTGATAATCCAACGATAATAAACGTAAACAGAGATAATTTTATAAACACTTTCATATATAATGTCCCCCTTAGTTGCGACTAGTAAAAAATAAAAAATTGCTGCTTAATTTCTTGGAACGGGGGAGAGGTAGTAATAAATATCATATTCTTTATCAATATGAGGGACTACTTCAGTATCGGTACGGGTTTCAATTGTCATATTTGATTTTATTGGGGTACCGGCATAAAAATCGTACTTTACACCTTTTGGAGTCGTTATTTCACTAGTGATATCTGTATTTCCCTTTGATTGTTTGATAATAGCTGGATTCCCATTAAAATACCAACGGATTTTTTGATCCTTTTGAGTTAATGTAGCTGTCCCAACACCTATATTCGATTTTTCTTTAATTGTGTAAATAACAATCTTTTCATTGTCTACATATTTACTTTCACCGATAATATCTTGTATTCCAGTAGACTCTTTCTTTGCATTTTCAAAAGCTTCATCTTCACTCAAATAGAATTCTCCGTCTTTTTTACCGTTTATTTTCGTTTCTGAACAAGCCGTTAATATACTTGCTGATAGTAGAGATGCGAGTAATACAGAATATAATTTTTTCATACAGGCCCCCATTTTATTAACTTCTTTAAGTTTTATCTTAATATAAACAGTTAAAATAATCCATTTATGTGATATAGTTGTTCAGTATGTAAAAGTTAAACAACAAAGAAATGGAGTTTCACAATGAAGAATTCAAGGAAGATAGCAGCAGGAGCAGCTGTTCTAACTGTGGCTTTTAGTTTAATGGGATGTACCTCAAAAGAATCAATTAACAAAACCACAAAACAAGAAGAAGCTCAAAAAGAAATAAAAATAGAGTTAACGTTTCTCCAAAATGAATGTGATCGTCTTATTAATAAAGATGTGGACATAGAAAAAACGTTTCAAAGTTATAAAAATGATTTTAATTTGTTATCTACGTCCGTTAACAGTACTGCAAAGGTTAATAAAATGAATAATGACGAGTTAGAAATAAGTATCAATAACCTTGGAAAAGATGTTGATAAACTAAATGGAGAAGAGGCTTTAAAAGCTTATACGAAATACACTTCCCCTAAAACAATATATAAAGTGACAATGATGAAAAATATGCATTCGGTTATAGAGGCCACTAGAGGTTGGGATGACGGCAAGGATCTAGGTATATCATTCTTCTACGACCACCTCCATTCTTCTCAAGAAGATATTAATAGAGATATAAAACCTACAGTTAATGACATAACAAACGGACCAGTATACAAACTGCATATAATAAAAGATGAATTACAAAAGCATCGAGATGCTTTTAGTAAGGAACAGCTTGAAGAGTTAGAAACAGCAATGAAAGGTTTTGATTATTCTTTGGATACTCAATTAAAAACCATCAGATCATATAAAAACATTGTTAACAATCCGTACACAAGTAATAATTATGGCTATGAAGAAGAAGAGAAATATAACGGAGCCCGCATGTACCTTACTGATTTTGAATCGAATTTAGGTGTAGCTAAGCCTGAGTACTAAAAACGTCTGAAATGGAGGCCAACTATGAAAAAACATAAAAAAATGTTAATTGCATTTAAGGATCCTGAATTAAACTGCTTTGCTAATAAAGGAGATTGGCTCTATATAGCAAGAAAAAAAGACACAAAGAAGGGACTTTTTAGATTACCTAGATACATACATTTTTTCGCGTCTATAAATGGGGAACGAATGCCTTCCGAATTTGGAGTAGTAAAGAATATAGATACTCCTATAACAGCAATGGAACTTGCTGAGCTAGATTATAAAAGCAGAAATAAAGACATTCAACTTTTAACAGATGAAACAGTGAAGGAATATGAATGGTTTTTAGAAAAAGTTAACGTTCATCCTGAACATACACCGATGGCAGTAACGTGGTTTGAAAAAATACTTCCTAAAAAAGAGAGGTCCCTGAGGTTACATAAGAAGTTTTTCACGGGGTTTTCTGAGGAAGAGAAAAAAGAATTATTTGAGAGCTAATAAAACAGGTGACTTACTCAGGTCACCTGTTTTGTTTAGAGTGCACCAACACCTGACAATACTTAAATAAGAGTGAAACAAAAAGTGACGTTATAAATCGTCCGTCAGGAGCTTGGGTTGATAAATTCGAGAAAGATTTATATGAAGGTTATCACGTTACACCGAGCCGCTATAAAAGCATTGGAAACGAATACGGGAGACAACGCTTACGTAACTGTAAATCAAAATACAGGTGATTTTCACGGATAATGAATAAGCATAGCAAAAACAATAGAATCGAAGTTTGATATGTTGAGCAAGTAAATTAATGTCTTTTAAGTCTTTCGATGTTGTAACTGGGCCCATTCAAGAAATAAAAAAGCTGAGATCTAGTGTAGATAGGAGCTCAGCTTTTTTAGTATATACTAATATTTATATCTTCTTTCGTCTGACCAAAATGAAATGTCCTGCAATCGCTAAAGCAAGAGCTAATGCAATATTCTTTACAGCTAATAGGATAATCCTTGGATACAACTGCATATCTATAGAAAATGACATTACGTTATATACCGGAATGTCCCTAGTAGTCCAATACTTGGCCGCTATATATGTTAATAAAATAAATAGCGGAATAGCAATGTTTCGTGATAATACCATAAGGAAAAATCCTAAGTAACAGTACAACACAGTTTGAGGAACATAAATAATAGTTAAATTAAATAATGATATGTAAGGATAAGGGTACCTTAATGTAATAGAAATTAGTAATACAAAAAATGCCGCTAGAAAAATAAGAAAGAAAGATGTCACTCTAATAAGGCCGTAAGACAAAATAGGTGTCGAGAAGTTAGGTGTTAACTCAGCTGTTTTATCTTTATCAACAGAGTGATCTAAAAATAAGTATACGGACCACCAAGCGGCTATAGGACATACAACAAATTCTATTATTCTTGATATATATTGAAGGCTTTCTAGATCAGGGGAAAAGCACGTATAAAGTATTGCAATTAAAATAATTAAAAAAGGTACATAGAAGTCTATACCCATTGATTTAGCTTCGGACGAGATGTTTATTTTTTTCACGAAGGCCATTAGCATTTTCCTTTCTCTTAATTATAAGAGCGTAGTTACACAAATAACCAAGTGTAACTGGTAGAGTTCTTACGCATCAAATTAAGAAGTTACTAGTGTATAATTAAAACATATTTAGAAAAACAAGTAAAATAAAAATGTGATAATTTGTTAATGTAAAAATTGAAGAAGATTACGCGCTTAGTAAACCTTCTGTAGCTCCAAAAACGTATCCTTCCTATAAAGTTTTTGGAGTTTGGGGAGATTAATAAAAAGTGCTTGTGTATTTAAATATCCAAGCACTTTTTTGTATGAATTATTTTAACTAGAAAGATTAATTAGGTGGCAGATACCTGAAATTCACAAAAAAGTGTAATTATTATAAAATTTAGTTAGGTGTACGTTAAAAAGAAGTGAGTTTTTTAGGGGGGGATAGTATGAGTTTAAAAGAGAGAGCAACTAAAGAGTTCAAAGAAAAGATAGATAGCGACGAAGAAATTAGAGAATCTATTTTAACTTACTATGAATGTGAAAGGGGATTTTCGGGACTTGTAGGTGTACCAAATGGAAATTCTGTACCTATTCGAGGTGTTTTAGCTTATACAGAAAAAAGCCTACTTTTTTACGGAGAAGTTTTCTCTAAGCTGCCTATTGTATTCCATATCCCATTTAATAAAATTAGAGAAATAAAAACAGGAAAGCAAATCCTTACAATTTTCAAATCAACTCTTACGATGGTTGTTGTTCATAGTGAGCAAGAAGTTTTCTCTACACGGGGAAACAAGGAAGACTTTTCTAGGTTAAAGTCGTTTTTTGAAAATGTGAATGAAGAAGTATTTCTTGCTAAATAGGTAGTATCGAGATAAGCCTAGATTTAAAAATTAGGCTTATCTTGGTATGGCGTTCGCTAATAACATACTTTTAAGAAAGAATTTGGTTGTGTATATAGAAAATACGTTAGACGTTATATGGGACGCTGTTTCAGTTCAGAGAGGTGGTAATTATGCGTAAAAGAGATAAAGGATTTTGGATAGCTTACCTTGTATTTGCAATTATTATGCTATTAATCTATAAATATATACCAGCTGAAAACGGGTTTCTCGTTATTGTTTTGTTTCCTTTAATTTATTGGTTTATCTACGAATTTATATTAAGACCTAAGAAAAGAAGAAGCAATGATTAATTTAAAGAGAACATGGTTAAGAAGGAGCGATTTACTTGTTTTGGAATTATCTTAACATGTCAACAGGACTTGTAATAGCTTTAGCAAACGTTTTTAATTCTGCATTCCAAGGAAGTATGCGCTGGGTTATAGTCGGGTGTGGTTTGTTGATTTTCATATACAATTTAATAGTAACTTTTAATCAAAAACAAAATGAAGCGTCTAATCAAAATACTGTAGGAATTGTATCTAGAAAAGGGCGTTAATTGTTTTAGGGAGTTTAAAGTACTCAAATTTACTTTTTTTATAAGTGACGTAACGAAGATTCTGGAGTGAAAATTTTATAAGAAAGAGGGAACTAATGGACGTTCAAAAGGTAGCAAACTTATTTTTGATTTTTATCTTAATTGCAGCAGGCATTTCATTGATAATTGGCTTTGTTGTTGCTGTGAGAAGTACAAACTATAAGAAGGGATATATAAGTACTTTTATATCCAGTGTTTTCTTTTTAATACTTATTGTGAGCTGGTATGATAAAGCATCTTCAAACGTTTTTATGGGGACAATACCTTGGATTTTAAATGTTATTGCCGTCATTATTGTATTACCACTGTACGTGTTAGTTGCTCGCTTTATATTTAAAAAAGTTACAAAAGGACAAAAAGGAACAAAGGAAAAGATTATTGGTTAAATTACTTTCTTTCATCGTTTTTTCTAATCTTCATGATTTTAAATAAATGAAGATACACAAAATCTTTTTTTATCAATATCCTGTTAGAGAAAGTGATTGATATCATTTTCTGTAAAGGAGAGAACGTCTATGATTAAAGTTAACCAACAAATTGTGAAAATAAGTGATCTAAATAATAGTTCGTTAACAAAAGAAAAAGCAGACATTTTAAAACAGATGGATGCCTATAGGGAAGTGTATGAGTATGCTACATTTGACCAGCTTGATTTTGATGTATCTGTTAAATTACAAATTATTGAATCGTCTGTGTTGCTGCGCAAAAGCGGTGCCAGGTTTGCTACATTTGCACGTTCTAGGTGTAACGAAAAGTATTGGAAAAGAACCGATAACGGAGGATTTCAGCTACTGCCTACCGTTTCTCCTCATCAGGCCATCGATGATATTTTTTACAACGGACACGAATATGCGTTTGAGTGCGCGACGGCTGTTATCATCATCTTTTACAAAGCTGTATTAAATAATATTGGAAAAGCAAACTTTAACAGGCTTTTTGCTGATCTTTACTTACACGATTGGCAATATGATGAAGATCTTGAGCTCCATGGTTATAAAGGATCTGACTACTTGCCCGGAGACTGTGCGTATTTTAAAAATCCTGATTATAACCCTGATACTCCCCAGTGGAAAGGTGAAAACACAATTGTATTAGATGAAACTCTATATTTTGGTCATGGAATTGGAATTACGACCCGGGAAAGAATTATTGAAGTGTTAAATTTAAAGAGAAAAGACGACGCAAAGCAATCAGCTTACCTGTCAGATGAAATTGTCAGGCTTCACACCGCTCACCTCAGTTATTTTGCAGTTAGATACGAACCCGTTGTTTGGTACGACAGAAACAGCGCTATTATTTCCACTATTGGGTCGATTACGTATGTAGCTTGATTGATCAAAGGTTTGATACTTTGGTCTTTTTTTGTAAAAAGGAAAGAATTACATGAAGGTAAATTTGAGAATTCAAAAGGATTTTATGTATAAAAGAAGAATCCATTTAATACACAGGTCTTAAAACTAAAAGGAAAGGAGGAGATTCCCATTAAAAATCGTGATAAAAGACGCAAGAGAAAACGCGGCGCATTAAAAGATTATCTAAAAAATAAGCTAGGTCAGCTAAAACCGAAGCCAAACAAAGGACCTGTCTCAAATTTGAAGTCTTCTGCTTAAAACATCCCCCTAGTTTTTATATAGGGGGATGTTTCTTTTGAGTTTTCTTTTATTTTCAGGTTTAAATGTTATGAGTGGCATTTAAGGGATAATTTGTGCACAATAGACATTGAATAGTTTATCTAATACGACAACGTAAGGAGAGATTAGACGATGGAAAACATGATTTTAAAACATATGGACGTTGTAAGAGGAATTACGATTAGTATCCTCGAAAAAACAATAGAAGAGGCAGCGGACATCACACCAAAAGGATTCAATAACAATATCCGCTGGAATCTTGGACACATTGCCTTTATTCAAGAAAAACTTGTGTTTGGCTTAGCTGGTGAAGCGATGCAAACGCCCGAGAGTTATGAAAGCTTTTTCGGCGCAGGAACAAAACCTGCCGATTGGACGGAGGCTGCTCCTTCTCTTGAAGAAATTGCGAATGTGTTGAAAGATCAAGCACATCGTATTAAAGAGTTCATGCCTCAGCAGTTTGACAAACAGTTGATCACACCTTTTACAAACAAAGCGGGCATCAACTTTACAACAGTTGGTGAAACGTTTTTATTCAGCTTTTATCACGAAGCGATGCATGTAGAAACGATTAAGCAAATTGGGAAAGCTGCAGCTGCACAATAAGGAAATAAAAAAGAATAAATCACATATTCTTTATAACTATTTTACATAGCGCCTATGCATATACTGATCTATACAGCGCATAAGATGTAACATGAGCTGCTTTTCCTAATGCAGTTCGCAAGGAGGTGACAACGTGAAATTTCTTTCAGGTTTAACGACTCTTCTTGTGATTTTAGGCGGTTTAAATTGGTTAGCTGTAGCATTAGGCGTGAATGTAGTAGAAGAGCTATTTGGCTCTTGGGATTGGTTAGTAACAACGATTTATTGGTTAGTTGGCCTGTCTGCTCTTTATCAAATTTTTGATAAGTTCTTCGGAACGGGAGCGAGTGTCAAAAGCAAAGCGCTATAATAAATATTATTTTTTATTATCTCTTTAGGGAGTTTGAATGTATATTCAAACTCCCTTTTTCATGGATAAAAGACGTGACATCCTTACAAAATACGGTAAAATAAGGTAATAACTAAAAAATAGGAGGAATGAGATGGAGCTTTGGGGTGTAGTACCTATCTTAGTGTTTGGAGTTCTTTATATAGGAATCATTGCTGGTATTATAGCTGTTATCGTTATAGTTTTAAAGCGAATGAAAGAGAGAAATCAATATTTACGTGACATACGGGATGAACTGAGAAATCAAAACAGAGCAACTATAGCAGAAAATAAAGAATAGAAGAGGGTTTAATAGATGAAGAAAAGTGTACTTCCTATATTTTTTATCGTAAATCTTTTTTTTATTTACTGTTTATTATTTAATCAAGGATACATCTTTCAGCTAAAGAATCTACCTTACATATGGGCTATTTATTTACTTCTTGGCACCTGTTTAGCTTTTTATTATATGCTGCGATACAAACAAAAAAAAGACGGACAGGTGTTGCTTTCAATCGGCATTTTAACTACAAGCATTAGTTCACTTGGCTGTTTAGGTTTCTTTTACTTCTTTTATCACGCGATGGGCGGATAAGAGAGAGCACCACAAGCAGGGACTTCAGTGAAAGTCTCTGCTTTTTATATGTGGATCTATTGTATAATAGAAAAAAAGAAATGAATGCAGGAGGGGAACTATGCGAATTGTTTCGCTTTGTCCAAGCAATACAGAACTAATAGCGTATTTAAAATGTGAGCATTTGCTCGTAGCAATAGATGATTATTCCGATTGGCCGCAGTCTATTCAAGGTCTGCCGCGTTTAGGTCCCGATTTATCTATTAATATGGACGCGGTGGAAGAAGCTAAACCCGATTTAGTCCTAGCATCACTAAGCGTTCCTGGAATGGAGCGAAATATTGAAGAACTAAAAAAACGAAAGCTTCCTTATGTCGTATATAATCCTAATTCGCTAGAAGATATCCGTCAAAATCTACAGGATTTAGGTCAGCGATTAAACATTGAAACAAAAGCAGCTGAACTGTTAAAGCGTTATGATCAGTTTCTTTCTACATATAAAGGGATTGCAAATCAAATTGATGAAAAAGCCACTGTATACTGGGAATGGTGGCCAAAACCTGTCTTTACTCCTGGCAAAGCAAACTGGCTGACTGAAATTAGTGAGTTAGCGGGAGGAGAAAATATATTTGCTGATCATAAAGAAGCAAATGTACAGAGTGATTGGGAAGAAGTGCTCAAACGAAATCCACTTCATGTGTGTTTGGCTTGGGTGGGCGTACAGACAAACAAAGTGAATCCAACGATTTTACACAAGAGACCGAACTGGTCTGACATGTCTGCCATCAAAGAACATCGCGTATATGTACTAGAAGAATGGCTGTATTGTCGTCCTTCACCTAGGTTGCTGTTAGGGTTAAAAAAACTCGCGCCGCTTCTTCATCCAGATACGTTTCCTGCATTTGACGGTAAGGACCCCTTATTATAAGAAAAAGGAGCGATACATATGAAAGATATAAAACAAATAAAACATACCCTTCAACACCGCTATCCTTTTTTACTTGTTGATCGCATCTTAGAGCAAGAAGAAGGAAAGCTTGCGGTAGGAATCAAACAAGTAACAGCAAATGAACCTTTTTTCAAAGGCCACTTTCCCGACTATATGGTAATGCCAGGGGTACTTATTGTAGAAGCTCTTGCTCAGCTCGGTGGATTTGCCATGGCTGCGGATGACCAACAAAAAGGAAGACTTGCTTTTTTAGCAGGAATAGACGAATGTCGTTTTAAGCGTCAAGTAAGGCCAGGAGATACACTGCGTTTAGAATTTGAGGTTCTCAAGCAGCGCGGAAAGATTGTAAGAGGAAAAGGAAAAGCATTTGTAGACAGCGAGTTAGCTTGTGAAGCGGTCATTACCTTTGCTCTTGATATATAAAAGCAAGTGTATTGAAGGAAACCGCTTTATGGCATAAGGGCTTTTTTTGTAAATACCTTAGTCAAACTTCCTTTTGATGAAAGAAGAAACGGGGTATAGAAGAAAAAAGGGAGAGGGGAGAATGCGGTGAGAACATTAACGGAAGTTGTTGTATTACTCACACTATTGGGTACGTATATAGGCATCTCACTACTTGTCTACAAACGGAAAAGAACGAATCCGTTTTTCTACAGTATTTACTTTTATTTAGCTACCAGTGTCATTTTGATTTGCTTGGTTATCTTTTGGATTCAGCTTCGTTTTGGACTCACTGATAAGCAAGTAGGAGGATTGCTTATCAGTGTGGTTGCATTCTTTTTACTTATTTATGGGTTGTTAAAAACAAAACAAAAAGACAGGTAGCCGATGCTATCTGCTTTTATTTATATTCATGTTATATATTTTTATCAATTGTAGTGTCAATTGAATGGATCTCTTCATATACTAAAGATAACAGCTTTCTTTTGCAGGTTAGTTGACATCGTAGCTTACAACTCGCTATTCTTTTGATAATTCATTTTGTGAAAGGAAGTGGACGTATGGATGCATCCCGTATTATAGCTAAGTTAGAAAATCGGATACCGACAATTCTTGGGATGGAGCAGTTTTCTCGCTTCGGTATTCTTGTTCCGCTTATTGAAAAACAAGGGGAACTACATGTTTTATTTGAGGTAAGAGCGCTCGATTTACGAAGACAGCCCGGAGAAATTTGTTTTCCAGGAGGGCGTGTCGAGAAGACGGATGCAGACGAAAAAGAAACGGCTATCCGTGAAACATCCGAGGAGTTAGGGATTACGCCTGAATCTATTCAGCAAGTACAAGCTTTAGATTATATTGTTTCTCAATTCGGAACAATCATTTATCCTTATGTAGGTTTTATTGATGAGTCGCTTGAACTTCGACCGAATCCTTCGGAAGTAGCAGAAGTATTTACCGTGCCTCTTTCTTTTTTCCAACGTACCGAACCTGATATACACAATATCCATTTCAGGGTAGAACCCGAACATAATTTTCCTTATGACGCGATTATCGGTGGTGAAAATTATAATTGGCAAACAAGAGAGATGGAAGAACATTTTTATTACTATGAAGATCGAGTCATATGGGGACTGACAGCAAAAGTGATTTATCATTTAGTACATGTATTAAATGATAAATAAAAAGCAGCGAATACGTATTCGCTGCTTTTTTTATATTAAATAGATTGAATAGCCTCTGCGATAGGCGTATCGCCTGAAACTAAATCAAAAGAACGTCCGAATGTATGATCTTCACTCAACGTTTCCACTACCACACGCGCTACATCTTCGCGAGGAATGGATCCGCGCTCTTTGTTCTCCCCAGCATCTACACGTCCTGTTCCTGGTTCGTTTAACAATCCGCCTGGTCGAACAATTGTATATGTTAATCCGCTTGCTTCTAAGATTTTATCCGCGTAATGTTTGGCTACATAGTAAGGAATTAGTGAAGTATTCCAGTTTTCACGGTGATGTGCTTGAAGTGCGCTTACCATCACAAATCGTTTAATACCTAAATCTTCTGCAGCTTCCATCGCTTTTACCGCACCGTCTAAATCAATTAAAAGTGTCTTATCATGGCCTGTATTTCCGCCTGATCCTGCGCTAAAGATAACGGCGTCACAGCCTTTCATCACTTCCTTAATTTCATGTACAGTGCCTTCTAAGCTTGCAAAAGCCGTTTCGATACCTCTTGCCTCAAGTTCTTTTGCTTGTTCTTCTTTACGAACCATCGCACGTACAGTGTGCACATCACTTTCATTCAAAATGTTTACAATATGTTTGCCTACTTGACCATTCGCACCAATTACAAGAACTTTCATGTCTAAATTTGCTCCTTTCAAATCCAAATGCTTATATATTATTGTTTCATATTCACCGTTTTCATTCAATAAATGAGCTCAAAATCCGGTGAATAAGGGGAAAGTAAGAAAATATATTAAAAAAATGAAAAACAAGAAATAAAAACTAATTTACAAACAAAAAAAGGAAAAAAATAGTTCGTTAAACCCAGTGTCTGAACTATTTAAATTTTGTAAAATTATCTCAAACCCTTGGTAATACAACACTTCTTAAAAACAGTATCTCTTTTAACATTTCCCGATACAACCTATATAAACACATTTTGATAATTTTAAACTTTTACTTCGGAAAAATTTTTTGTTATTATGTTTTAGTCATTAAAATATTCATAAACGAAATATTTAGTCCGAGCGGACAAAGGAGAGGATAAAATGAACACATTACAATACTTAGTCGCAGAACGTGCAGAGATTTCTCCTCAACATGAAGCACTAGTTGAACATAATGAACGTTATACATTTAATGAATTTCATGAAAAAGTAAATCAATTGTCTCATTACTTCTTAGAGAAAGGAATTCAAAAAGGAGACCGTATTGGTGTTTTAGCTCATACAAGCATTGCTTACCCAGTCGTTACAATGGGGATTTTACAAGTGGGAGCAGTCGTTGTTCCATTAAGTAAGAGCATGACACCTTATGAGCTTGATAGCATTATTACGAGCGGACAGTTAAAAGCGATTATCCACCACAATGAATTTACGTCTGTATTAGAAAAAGCGGAACAAACGGATGGACTTAGTTTTACGTTAAAAATTGAGGATGCAAAAGAATTTACAACTCAATTCTCAGCGTATAACACAAACACGCCAGAAGCACTTCCTGAAGTACTTCCTGAAGATCTAGCATTGATGATGTTTACATCAGGTACAACAGGTAAGTCAAAAGGATGTATGATTGCACACGGATCGGTAAGTGCCTTTTTAAATTCTGGCGGACAGGAAGAACGTGCAAATATTGATAAAAGCATGCGCTATTTGTTTGTTCATCCATTCTTCCACATGAGTTCGATGAGCATTTTATTTATGTGCATTAACACAGGAAACACAATGGTATGTTCTGAAGAAACAGATCCAGCTAAAGTAATTGAAGTAATTGAAAAAGAAAACATTAAAATGCTGTTTGCACTACCACCTGCATTAAAATACATTGTAGAAGAGCTTGAAAAAGGAGATCACTATGATTTCCCTCTAAAACTTGCTGTGTCAGGCGGAACAAAAGTATCAGAGTCTTTAATTGAACAATATGATCGTAACGGAATGATTTTAGCTCAAGGGTACGGAAGCACAGAAGCTTGGATTATCAGTTCATGGCATCCTCAAATGGGATGGAAGAAAGTAAGCTCTGCTGGAAAACCTGCTCCACATGTGGAAGTTAAAATTGTAGACCCCGAAACACGTCAAGAAGTTCCAACTGGAGAAAAAGGTGAAGTACTTGTACGAAGCCCTTATCTATTTAAAGGCTACTGGCAAAACGAAGAAGCAACAAACGCTGTCTTACAAGATGGCTGGCTAGCGATGGGCGATGCAGGTCGATTAGATGAAGACGGATTTCTTTACATTGAAGGACGCTATAAAGATGTAATTGTATATGGAGGAGACAACATCTACCCAGATCAAGTAGAAGAAGTTGTCCTAGCAGCAGATGGTGTGTTAGAAGCGACAGTTGTCGGCATGCCTGATGATGTGTACGGCGAAGTTCCATATGCATTTGTTGTTAAACAAGAAGCATCTGCTTTAACTGAAGAAGATGTAGTGAACTTCTGTAAAGAACGATTAGCACCATATAAAGTGCCAACTGTTGTATTTGTTTCATCACTTCCTAAAAACAGCGTAGGAAAAGTGTTGAAAAACGAAGTGAAAAAACAAGCCTTAGCACACGCATAATAAAAAAGCGGCCTTTATAGCCGCTTTTTTTATATTTATTGCTGTAATTTTTGAGATATTTTTTTCATAATGTGAAAGTATTGATCTCTTTCTTCTTCTGATAAGTGTGAAAGTAAATCTGACCAAAAATCGACACGAGTAGCTTGCAATATTTCGACAACTTTTTCGCCTTTTTCCGTCAACTCTACCCACACACTTCGGCGGTTTTGCTTTTTATAAATACGATTCACAAGCTCATCATCTTCTAATTGATTTAATACAATGGTGATAGCACCAGGTGAGAGTCCAAGTACTTTTGTGATATCGCTAACAATACAGCTTTTTTTATCGTGAATGGTCTTTAAGATTGCTTCTTTTGTTGAAGTTAAATGGTAGGGAAGCAAATCATATTTCTCACCGATTACGGTGTTTTTATATTTTAAAAGAGCTTCTTTTACATGATCTATACTTTCTAGCTGATGACTAATCTCTTCTTTGCTATAACGTTCAGTCAAGCGTAAATCCTCCTCATAAAACAAATTCCATTTTTACCATTATACCATGTATAATGCCCATAGAAAAATGAACAACACCGCGAAAATTGTCAGAAAAATTTTAAAATAATTACCATAATTCGTTAAAAAATCCTTGTTTTCGTGCTATTATATATAAGAATAGTAATAACAGGAAACGCATACAACATTTGTTTTCTATTGAGTTCATAAGAAAAAATGGGGTCTATGAACATCATTCCGCTTTACCTCATGTGTTGAACAAAGAAAAAAATATAAAAAATGGTGATTATTCACTTTGGCAGATCGTCTTTTATAGGATGTTTGTATAAAATGAATGTATACATATTTTTATAGAAAAAACATATTGAGGTAAAGCCGAGATATGGGGGGATTCAATTACATGAAGAAAGTCTTAGGAGCGCTTTTGCTTGGCGCTACAATTGTGAGTGCGTTTATTGCGTACAGCATGTATACAAACCATTCTGCAAAGCAAACAGCTGCGATAGAACAAAAACAAGCAGCGAAAAAAGCAGAAAAAAAGACTGAGAAAAAGAAAAAACCAGTCCTTAAAATCGAAGACCTAACGTATCAACTGAAAGATTCCCGCACAGGAAAAGTAATGAAAGAATTCAAGCCGGTTCATTACAAGGATAAAGACGTATACGACCAAGAAATTAAGCAATTAGCGTCTGAGCTGGCAAAAGGGATCGACACGCCTATGCAAAACATAAAAATGGATGCAAATGGATCGTTAACCGGCGGGTCCAAACAAATCATTTTAAAAGAAGCAGAGCTTGTTAAAAATCTGCAGAACTTAAATACGAAACAATTGGATGTAAAGGTTCCGATTTACGAAACCGCTCCAAATGTAACGGCAGCATCTGCTCAAGGGATCGCTGATGTATCGCTAGCTTCGTATTCTACACGTTTTCGTCCAAGTGATACAAGCCGAAACAGAAATGTTCAGCTATCCGCAGAAGCGATTAATAACGTTGTATTAGGTCCTGGAGATTCATTTTCTTATAATCAAACAGTTGGGGAGCGCACAGCAGAAAGAGGCTATCAGCCTGCTCCTGAAATTATCAACAAACAGCTGGTGATGGGAATTGGCGGAGGGATCTGCCAAACATCTTCTACGCTATTCAATGCTATTGACGGCGCTGGTCTTCAAGTGACAGCTAGGTCTCACCATTCAAAACATGTAGGTTATGTACCTGCAGGAAGAGATGCAACCGTATCGTGGGGAGGACCTGATTTTAAGTTCACAAACAACAAAGATTACCCTGTTATCATTAAAGCGTACGCAAACGTAAATACCGGTGTTTTAACGGTAGATGTCCGTACTTCACAGCATGCTATCTAATAAAAAAAGACGTATCCTAACAGATACGTCTTTTTTTCATTTATTATGCTTTTTGTTGCTCGCGTTCACGAAGTTCCACACGTCGAATTTTACCTGAATTAGTTTTTGGCAATTCATCAATAAATTCAATTACGCGAGGATACTTGTAAGGTGCAGTTAAAGTCTTTACGTGATTTTGCAGCTCTTTAATAAACCCTGCATCTGTTGTTTTTACATGATCGACAAGAACAACATACGCTTTTACAACATGGCCGCGATCAGCATCTGGGCTAGCTATAACGGCACATTCTTTCACCGCTGGATGCTTAATTAATGCATCTTCAACTTCAAATGGCCCAATTGTATAGCCGGAACTGATAATGATATCATCTCCGCGTCCTTGGAACCAGTAATAGTTATCTTCATCTTTAGAAGCGCGGTCACCTGTTAAATAGTAGTTTCCTTTATACGTTTTCTCAGTGCGCTTCATGTCTTTATAGTAGTGCTTGAAAAGAGAAGGGAGGTCTCTACGAACGGCAATATCTCCAACTTCTCCAGGCTTACAAGGTTCGCCGTCTTCATTAATGATTTCTACAAATCCTTCAAGCATCGGTTTACCCATTGAACCAATCTTTGTTTTTACACCTTTTAATGTACCGATTAAAAGAGTATTCTCTGTTTGACCGTATCCATCACGTACTTGGATATTAAAATATTTTTTAAACACATTAATCACTTCTTCATTTAGCGGTTCTCCCGCAGATACAGCGCTATGAAGGTGAGATAGGTCAAAACGTTCAAGCTCATCAATTTTAGCCATAAAACGGTACTCTGTTGGCGTGCAGCACAGTACGTTTACTTTTTCATCCTGTAAAATTTCTAAAAACTTTTTAGGTTCAAAACGTCCGTTATAGATAATGCCTGTTGCACCTTGTCCAAGTACAGATAAAAACGGAGTCCAAATCCATTTCTGCCAACCAGGACCTGCTGTTGCCCATACCGTATCTCCTTTTTTAATATCTAACCATTCAGCAGCTGCGATACGAAGGTGAGCA
Organism: Priestia sp. MDV22-iso46; assembly: GCF_058629175.1. Lineage (NCBI taxonomy): Bacteria > Bacillati > Bacillota > Bacilli > Caryophanales > Bacillaceae > Priestia > Priestia sp. MDV22-iso46. Next base: position 495,778 of record NZ_JBZVWT010000001.1, on the reverse strand, counting down.
TAAGCCCATCCATGAGTATGAACAACGCCTTTTGGCTGTCCTGTTGTACCAGATGTATAAGGAAGGAATGCCGTATCATCCTTAGTTGTTTTAGCTGCTTGGAACTGTTCTGATGCATCCGCCGTAACTGACTCTAAGCGCGTCCATGACGTAACATCAGCACCAAACGTAATTTTATGTTGTAGAGAAGTAGGGAAGTTTTCAATCTTATCGATCTCATTGCAGAAAGGATGGTAAGAAATAATCGCTTTTGCTTCAGCGTGATGTAAACGATATTGGATATCTTTTGCGCGTAATAGTTCTGAAGAAGGAATTACAATAATACCTGCTTTTAAGCATGCTAAGTAAATAGCGTACGATTCAATAAGGCGAGGCGCAATAACTAAAACGTGATCGCCTTTTGTTAAACCTAGCTCTGTTAACCCGTTTGCCACTTTATTGGCTTTTGCTAACAGCTGGTTATATGTAATTTCTTCACGTGCACCGTCAGCGTCCTGCCACTTTAACGCAAGCTGATCGGATGCATGTTTTTCAATTTCCTCTGTTAAGTTGTAATGTTCACTTGGAACTAAATCTTTTAGTTGAATCATAAAAACGACTCCTTATATTATAGATATCAATGATTTTTATCATTACTATTATTATATTACTAACTATTAGTACTTGCTACTAATTTGTTTTGGGTTTTAGTAAAAAAGCAAAAAAAGACCCGCTTATCTTATTAAGACAGCGGGTATAACGTATATTATTTAAATAAGCTCCATTTTGTATGAATAGGTACTAGCTCTTCTTCAGACTCGTCCTCTTCGTATAAACCACGTTCTTTTAAATACTCCACAAAATATAAGTCTGCTTCCTTACGTTCATCATAAGGCTTGATCGATAAAACAAACCCTACTTTATGCTGATCTTCATTTTCAACGCCTGAGAGATACGCTTTTACATTATGCTGCAAGAACAGCTCTTTAGCAGGAATAATTAAGTCTTTAACGAACTTTGACAGCAATTCCAGCTCAAAGTCAAAGGTGAACTTAGCAATTTTTTCTAGATCTGCAAATACCACGCCGATAAAACTCGTATTATGTATTTCGTAGTCTTTCGTTTTTTCATCCCACTCAATATGTCCGATTTCCTTTAAGTAATTAATAAAATACCCAATGCCTTCATTGCGGCCAAAAGGTTGTTTAGAAAGGACTAAACCAATCTTCTTGTACTTAGGAAGATACACGCATGAGATAGCGGCTTCAACTTTATGCTGTTGAAATAAGTGCGTTGCCCCTTGAAGCAAGGCATCTAAGACATGATGGGTAATTTTCATTTGCTTACGAGGAAAGTGATATTCATTGCGTGCTAATTCATCTGTATCAGCAAACGTTGATCCAATAAAGCCTGTATTGGATAGGGTAGGAGGGAGCTTCTTTCTTTTTCTTTTTCGTACCGTCATTCAAACACACTCCTTGTAATCATCAATACGATAAAAATAAAACGAACATACGTTCTTATCTAATGATACAAAAAATGTGTCGAAAAGTAAAGAGAAGTTAACGGAGAATTTGAAATTTTATAATAAAAGTAACTAAGGTTTCTAAAACGTAGCGGTTAGTAGAAGTTAAAGAGGAGAGGGAGAGCAAAAAATAAAAGGCTGCAGATGAAAAGCATCCACAGCCTTTTATATATTCATTAACGAGCTTCTGTTAAAGCTACCATATCTTCATCATCTAAATCGATATCTACGTGACAATCCATTGTATGAATTGTTTTATCTTCATGATTTCCATAATAAATTGTAATGTTCATAAGTATCGCTCCTTTAAAACTGGATAATGACATCCAATTTATACCGTCATCTATTTGTTTAATATTATACCCGATGAAAAAGGAAACTACAACTAAAATCACTAAAAAGCTGATAAGAAAGGGGTTTTCAATGATTTTAACAAGGAATCAGATAGAATAAAAATACTAATTACTGTATTTTATTACAGAAAATACGAGGTTTTGACTTTTGTAAATGAATAAAAATCCATAAAATGCAAACATATGTACTAAATGAAAAATATACGTTCTGTAGCAAATAAATCCTTAAAATATTAAACGTAAACAGATTTTATCAATTTGCAAAGAGTTCATTGAGAATACGATGAGAAAAAATAAATGAGCATAAAATCTAAATCCTACAAGTAAACTCATTTATTTTTCAAAATCTATAAATATAAGTCGAACTGATCAAACTTAAAAACAATCTGTTGAAATCAATATGCATTCTATAAAATCATACCCACATTTGTTCAATTAGAACAAATCTTGCTAATAATTAGTTTAGTGAGTTAAATTAAATAAACACAAACCCTATCTCATTTTTAAATTCTGTCTCACTATCATAAGTATACTTTTGCAATGAGACAGAATTTACGTTTTATCTATTGGTTCCTAGAATATATATTATGTAAACTAGAAAAAGAAATAAAATCATTGCGGTCTCCCTTGCTCTTAGACCCTTGGAATACATATCACCTATTGCTTTGTCTTGGTTACTCGTTTGCTTGCTTTAAGGCTTTATCGAGAATTCCTATAAGAAAATAATCGCTCACTTGATTTGGATGACCTTACATCTTCAAGTGTACGTCGTTTTGTATAGAATTAAGTAATTAATCATCGAAACGTTACAACGTCGTATATCAAGCCACTTAGGCAATATTGCTTAAAAGAAAATTATATGAAGTCAGACTTCACTGCTAATATCCAAGCGCCAAAATCAGACAAAGAACTTCCTGTTTATATGTCCTTCGAAGAGCTTGAAAAACTTTTCCGCTACCTAGAAACTGATAAGCGTCCCCTAGCCTTTTGAAATAATCCATTGTTATCCTCAGGATTTGGAACTTATTGGTTCTTCCTCTTTCATACCTATTCCCTTATAATAACCTGTTAGAGAGAGGAGCATAGAATATGGCAGATGTAAAACAATTTATCTTTTTTGATTTTGAAATGCTGTGTTCAAACAAAGGAATGCCGTTTGAAGATATGGAAGCAATTCGGCTCGGCGCGGTGAAGTACAATATCGAGACAGAAGACATTGAGTTTTTTGATCGTTATATTCAACCTACAAAACGAGTGTCCTTAAGCCGCTTTTGCAAAGAGTTAACCGGTATTAAAGATACTGATTTAGTCGGTGCAAGTAATTTTAAAAATGTTTTTGAAGACTTTTTAACCTGGATTGGCGGAATTAAAAAATCCCGTTTTTTCTCCTGGTCTACCAGCGATTTATCCCGTTTAAAAATAGATGCGGCAAAGCACGAAATCTCTCTTGCTACTATAAAGAAAATAGAACAGCGTTATGTTGATTTTCAAGAAATTTTTACAAAACGTGTTTCTGAAAATAACGTATCAGTAGAAAATGGGTTAGCTTTATATAATTTGCAGTTTGAGGGTAAAAAGCACAATCCGATGTATGATGCGTATAACACTCTTCGCATTTACCTAAGCTTTTTGAACGAGCCAGTACAGTCTGATTTCATTATGATAAAACAATTTATTCTGGAAGAAGTGCCCCAGAACATTAAAGAAATGAATGCAGCGCTTAGAACTACCATACAAAAAGACCTCCACATATTTGCGGAAGAGTTAAATGAAATATATAAAATGAAAGATGCGTTAAAAATTATAAAGAGAACTCAAAGAATTGTTAAAAAATACGAAAATATTCTTATCAATCGCTCTGGTATGTTTTCAGAGGAAAATAGTTTTTATGTCGGTCTTTTACTGGATTTTTATCATAATTTGTTGCTTTGTTATAATGAACATCTCGAATATTCATCGAAAATTATCATTTTAGATGAGAGCACTCTATACCCTTTAAACCAGCTTTCTTTAAAGAGAGGATGAAAATCCGTTCTCTTTGGTACATAATTTAGCTCTTTCCTTATCCCCTTGTTCCTGTTCATTCCTTAAACTCTCAAGAACATAATCATCATTATAATCTTCCATTATTAATAATAAAGTTTTAGGCCTTAATTAGGTCTAAATAAGTGTACTTACTACGTAATTATGTATTTTACCTAAATAAAAAAGCAGACGCAATTGGTCTGCTTATAATACTAGCTATCCTGCTATCCTAACAGTCTGATTTTAGCTTTTGTGATTATTATTGGATTTATTTACCACTTAATGCATCGCAGATAATCTAAACAGTTTATCAATTTTAATGTTTCACAACAGTTACATACGTAACTTTACTTACATTATTCGAAGCATCTTTAGCAGTTACGTTTAATTTAGTTCCTTTTTTCTGTATAGGGATACTAACAGAGAATAATCCCTTTGAATTTGCTTTTGCATACCCAATTCTATTCTTCCCTATATTAACAGTTACGGTAGAGTTAGCTTCTGCTTTTCCTGTCACAACCTTATCATTATCATCTACTTTATTAACTGCTGGCTTGTTTGGTGGAGTAACGTCAGCTTTTACAACTGTTATATAGGTAAGTTTACTTACATTTCCCGCACTATCTTTAGCAGTTACATTCAGCGTAGTGCCTGCTTTTTGAACTGGAATACTAACAGAGAATGATCCCTTTGAACTTGCCTTTGCATACCCAATTCGTTTTTTACCTACATTAACAGTTACAGTTGAACCTGCTTCCGCTTTACCAGTTATAACTTTATCGTTATTGTCTACTTTATTAACAGTAGGTTTATTTGGCGCAACAGTATCTTTGTCAGCTTCAAATTGAGTAGAGATTCCATATATAGCATCATAATCATTTCCGTTTAGATCTAAAACAGGTATGTAATACGTGCCCGCTTTATTAACTTTATATCCTTGCACTTCCACTCCATCATCATATTCAGAACCTAAGTATTCTAAATAACCATGATCTTGATATTCATATTCAGTTGCTAAAAATAGTAAATCGATATTGGAAGTAGTATCTGTTCCACCCGCTACTAGTAAAGTCCCTTTTCCAGATACGTTCACCTTATAAAAATCTATATCAAGAGTATCGTCGAATTGTCCAAATGTTACTCTCTCGTTTAGTAGTGTATCTGCTATTTTGAAATCATCATTAGGCTCACTTTCATACATTGGCTGACCACTACTGCCCTTAATACTTGCACTTGATGCATTAAATTTTTTCGTAGAAAAACCTTTAGGTGTTTCTAATGTAATTAAAGTTTGTTCTTTAATTTCCCTTAGCGCATAGGGATTAATAACATTATGATTTAACGGTTTATCAGATTTCAATCGGCTTTCAATTGTTTTCTTTGAAGACTCATAGTTATTTTCAGCTGCTTGAGTTGTGCTTACTGATAATGAGGAAGCTAGTAAACCTACAGATAATAATGAGATGATACCCTTTTTCTTCATTTAATCTCTCCCTTAACCATATGTAATTACTTTATAACTACGACTATCATACTACTTAATTTTTAACATAACCATATAATTCTATATTCAAATTCCGACAAAAAAAGACAGCCATTTTTAATGGGGCTGTCTTCCTCTAAATCTTTTACTATTTTTATATCTGTGGAGGAAAAGATGTTTAGTTTTATAATGTACTTTCTCTTTACGAAAGTGAAATGAACTATAAAATGAAGCATAGATAAATCATATATCGGTTGTATTTAAGAGTGTCAGTATCTAACATTTTTTGTTCTTTTGAAAGATAGAGAAAAAACTTTTCTATACGTTAGTTACTACGTTTTAATTTTTGAAAAAATCCATTTTATTACAATTTATAGTCAACAGGAATTAAAATCCCAAAAGTATATATAATAGCTACTTTTGAGGTTTTGTATCGCTCTTTTTATGTTTAATAAACAGCTTATTTTATTGGTAACCGTCTAACGTAACATCAGTAATTGACCCATCACTAGGACTTACTTGATACCACCCTTGTGTAGCTGTATGCCCTTCTCCTGTTTCTTCATTATCAACAACATTTTCATAAACATGGATAATATAGTTTCCTGAGTCGTCAACGTGATCATATGCTACAAGGAGAGGTGAATCTTCAGATATGCCTTGCTGATCACGAACCAGCTGGATAGCTTGTTCTTGGGAAACTGTTTGTTCGGCTGTTTCCTCTTCCTCAATTGCTTCTGTATCTTCTTCTTGCTCTGGTTCTGATTCCGTTTGGGCCTCATCTTCTGAATCAGCCTGAGCTTCTTCCTCGTTCGCTTTTGCCTGAGCTTCCTCTTCCTCCTGCTGTTTCTTTTCTTCTTCTGCTAAACGTTCTTCCTCCGCTTTACGATCTGCTTCTGCCTGAGCTTCAGCTTCTGCATCCGCTTTGGCCTGCGCCTCTTCTTCTTTTTGTCGGTCTTCTTCTAGCTGTGCATAGTAATCATCTAATTCCTTTTCCATTTGCTGCTGTTCAAGGTCAGATAATTGCTTTTGTTGTTCTTGTATTTGATTTTGAAGCAAAGCAATTTGTTCTTCTGAAGCATTATCAACAAAATTGATGTTTTCTACATAATCACCAATCGCGTCAAAATTAACTTCCATCATACAAAAAACATTTTGCTCTTGATTAATGCCATAGTAAATATATTGATTGTCACCTACTTGGATGTACTGATAACCATTCATTACGTTTAATAAGTAATCACGATCAGCTTCTTTAGAATTAACAGCTTTTTTAATTGTGGATGCTTTTGTTTGTAATGTATTCGGCGATGATTCTTTTACAGCCGTTTTATTGCCATTTTCTTTAGTATGAACCGCTGTTGATTTCTCTGTAGTCTCTTCTTTTTGCGATACCGTTTCACTGGACTCATCGCTACAGGCTGCTAGCAATATAGCTAATAATGGAATACCAAAAGCAACTTTCAACATTTTCATAGACTATTATCCCCTTTTTTTATCTTTTTTTAGGTTTTACATAATTCTAAAGAACCACAAAACCTTAGGGGTTATTATACCAAAATTAAGAAAATATAAGAATATTTTCTTGTGTTGTTTATGGAATTTTTTGAAAAAATTATCTTTTTATGCATAAAAAAACACAAAGCCATATACTTTTTTCAGAACACGGCTTTGTGTTTTCGTAACAGATGTTAATGATGAAATCCATTGTCGTATTTCGTGTCTTTAAGAACAGGTCTATCCAACGAGTTAAGAAATTCAACGGCTTGTTTGAAATTAACCATAAATAAATGAGCAAGGTCTCTTGAAAACCCATTTCTAACAACAATGCGCATGATTGTGATTTCTTCCATGTCTGCTGGGAGTGGATAAGCAGGCACTTGCCATCCATACGTGCGTAATTGTCTAGACAAGTCATAAAGAGTCCAGTTTGGCGTGTATCCTTCTTTTAGCTTCCAAGCAAGCACTGGGATATCTGAACCATCGGCGATAATTTCGAATGCTTCCATTTCTCCAATTTCTTTGCTGAGAAACAGCGCGTTTTCTTGGGAGGTTTTTTGCACGGCATAATAGCCATCTTTACCTAAACGCAAGAAATTGTAATACTGCAAAAGAACTTGTGCTCCTGGTCTAGAGAAGTTGAGCGCAAAAGTTGGCATGTTGCCCCCTAAATAAGAAACGCGGAAAATAAGATCTTCAGGTAAGTCTTCTTTTTCTCTCCAAATCACCCACCCTAAACCAGGGTAGACTAAACCGTACTTGTGTCCCGATACGTTAATGGACTTTACTCGCGGCAAGCGGAAATCCCAGATAAGGTCTGGTTGAAGAAACGGAGCGATAAAACCTCCAGAAGCAGCGTCTACGTGGATAGGAATATCTAATCCTGTCTTTTCCTGTAACTCATCCAATGCTTTTGCGATAGCAGCAATTGGTTCGTAACCCCCTGTATACGTGACTCCAAGAATCGGTACGACGCCAATTGTATTTTCGTCAACCGCATTAATCACGCCTTCTGCATCTAAATAAGGATGATCTGGATTAATGTTCACATAACGAGGCTCTACGTCCCAATAGTTTGCGAACTTCTCCCATACCACTTGAACCGATGAACTAAATACAATATTGGGGCGGTCCGTTGATAGCCCTTTACTTTTACGCAGTTTCTGCCAGCGTCTTTTTAACGCTAGTCCACCAAGCATACATGCTTCAGATGAACCTGTAGTAGAAACGCCCATCGTGGTATCAGGATTAGGTGAATTCCACAAATCCGCTAAAATACGTACACATCTCTCTTCAATAGCCGCTGTCTGCGGATACTCATCTTTATCGATCATATTTTTATCAAAAGATTCTCCGTACAAACGCTTTGCATCAGGCTCCATCCACGTAGTAACAAACGTAGCTAAATTCAAGCGGGCATTTCCGTCTAAAGCAATTTCGTCATGAATGATTTGATAAGCCGTTTCCGGAAGCATACCTTGATCACCGATACGCAGTCTTGGAATCGTCACTTCTCCTTGTCGAGAAAAAAGCGGATTAACAGGAAATTCATCAGGTAAATTTTTTTGTTCACGATGTGGGTGCCATTGAGGCATAAAGTATCATCTCCTTATGTATATCTAACAAATTGCTTTACGTTCACCTGGTGTTATAACAAGCAGGTCTCCTTTACACATTATGAGCTTTGAAACCTATTTTCATTCTTTTCATTATCCGCAGCACATAAGGGTGACCTTTATTTAGTGATACTCATAAAAATCTGCTTGGCACAACTCAAAGGGTAAAAAATATGGTAATATATTCTAAATGTTTACCCTCATGCCAAAGCTGATTATTTCTGATCATCAAGGAAATGAAGTTGGCATGATTCAACGGAAATTCACTTTTTTTAAAAAGAAGTATCTTTATATCAGAAACGATGGCGATACATATGAAATTACGGGGAATATAACAGATCGCAAATTCGACGTTTTGCGTTCCGGCGTTCCTATCATTCAAGTCCGCAAACTCTCTTCTTTTCTGTCATTACGTCCCCACACGTTTGCTTTAGAATTTCTCGAACCTGATCTTGATAAGTGGGAAGGAATTGCGGTTGTACAAGGCGTAAGGATGATGGTGAAAGACGAAAACAGCAGTACAGCTACTGCTCCGGCTCAATAGTGGTTAGTGGTTATATGATATTAAAAAACGAACAAACTTCAATATAAAGTTTGTTCATTTTTTAATTAAGGGCCAAATACTAATGTACCGATGACAGGGTAGCTAATTGGTACAAGAAACAAGATGATATTTAAAATAATCGCCCATAGACAGAGCTTGTCTTTTTTTATAAAGAAACCAATAATTGCAGGAACAATCATGAGCGGAACTAAAAAGATAGGTGCGATAATAGGCAGTCCTTGAAGCTTTTCAGCCGCAATAAGTCCTGTAAAAAAGTTAAGGATCAATAAAGTATTAATAATGACATATAAAAGTGAAATCCCTCCAAGAATCCCACCTATTATCCCACTTTTAGTTGTTTTAACAGTGGCATCCACGTTTCTATCACCTCTTTTTTAGAAATATAAGTAAACCATACTATAATGTGGTTTTTATTGTAAAGATATGAAGAAAATAACTAATGAAAGACCATTACGAAAAAGCACTGTAGCGATTGCTACAGTGCTTTTTATAAACAGTGCATTTTTTCCTCTGCTTCTTTCCAAGGAACCGTATAGCCCTGTCCTTTGGCGCAAAAGACGGAGGATGAACTGTATTCGGGATCCGCCTCTTTGTTGTAGCGGATTCGTTCAATAACTTCTTCTTCATTATGACAGCGTTCATACCCTCCGAATAATAGAGACATCGCTCCTTTTCCATGCGTAAAAGATGCTAGCGTCGAACCGTAGGTCATAAAAGTAGCAACAGGAACTTTTCCTGTAATAATCGCTTTGTTTTCGGTTGTTACAGGAGAATCAAAGCGACCGTGTGCGCTTTGAACATCAGCTAATACTCTTCCCATTTGATCAATATCTACTTTAATTTTAAAGTCATAATACGGTTCCAGCACAATGTTTTTGGCTTTTTCTAACCCTTGTCGTAATGCTCGGTACGTTGCTTCTCTAAAATCTCCTCCGCTTGTATGCTTGTTATGAGCTCGTCCGGTACACAACGTCACTTTTATATCAGTAATAGGCGAACCTGTCAGCAAACCGTGATGCGGCTTTTCAAATATATGCTGACGGACTAGATTTTGATACCCAACGGACAAATCGTCGGCGTGACAAGCATTTTCAAAAGTAATTCCGTTGTTTCGTTCCGCTGCTTCTATTTTCAAATGAACTTCTGCATAGTGTTTCAACGGTTCAAAATGCCCGTAGCCCATCACTGTATTTTGAATGGATTCTTTGTACAAAATTTCTGGTTCTTCAAACTGTACGTTTATATTAAAACGTTCTTTTATCAGTTTTTCGAGAACTTCAAGCTGAATTGCTCCCATCACATGAATATGAAGTTCTTGAGTCCTTTCTTCCCACGTCACATGTAAAGAAGGGTCTTCAGCATCTAATAATCGAAAAAGTTTAATTCCTTCTTTTGGATGAACAGAAGGCTCAAAAACAACTTTTGATTTTAACGTAGGCAAAAGTTCGTAGGACCGGCTTTCTTTTAACGTTCCAAGACCGTCTCCAATCGATGCTGAAGACAATCCTGTAACTGCAAAAAGTTCGCCGGCTGAACCTTCATTAACGTTTTTAAATGTGCTTCCGTTATAAGCGCGAATTTGAGTAATTTTTTCTTCGTATAGCTCTCCGTTTTTTTCATAAGCCACTTCATCACGCACCTGCAGTGTCCCGCTAAGAGCTTTGATAAACGTGATACGCATGCCGTTTTCATCGTGCCGAATTTTATATACACGCCCTGAAAATGCTTCTTCCTTCGAGTAGCGAGTTTCTGTTAACAAATCAACCTTCTCTAAAAATTCTTTAATACCCATGTCTTGTAAAGCTGAACCACTCGCACACGGGAAAAGCTGATTGCCTTGAATAAGCTTTTGCATAGCCGCTCTCCAATAAGCTTGATCATTCTTACCTTCCATAAATGCATCTAGAAGCTCTTCATCTTTTTCAGCTATAAATTCAATAAGTTCCTCACTTAACGAGCCATCTAGAAGCTCTGACGTTATGTCAAAAACATCGGGAGTTAAGTTGTGTTTAATATCATTTATAACACGTTCAGGATCTGCTCCTACACGATCGATTTTATTGATGAAAAAGAATACGGGCACACGATGTTTTTGAAGCAGCTGCCAAACTGTTTCTGTATGGCCTTCGACTCCTTCTACTGCACTTAAGATAACAATGGCATAGTCCATCACTTGAATAGAACGTTCCATTTCAGGTGAAAAATCGACGTGGCCCGGCGTATCAATTAAATAGTAAGTAGAACCGTTATATGAAAAAGTTCCTTGATCGGCAAATACCGTAATTCCTCGTTCTTTTTCAATCGCATGGGTATCAAGAAAGGAGTCTTTGTGGTCAACTCTTCCTCGCTGTTTAATACTTTTTGTATGATAAAGAAGCTGCTCGGAAAACGTAGTCTTCCCTGCATCCACATGCGCTGCAATGCCGATTGTTTTATTAGATTGTTTCATTGTTAAATACCACCTTACTGCTGTATGTATAGCTGTTACTCTCTATTTTATAATAATCGTAAGAAAAAGTGGGCGACAAAGAATTAGAGCTGCTTACATCAAAAAAGAATGCGTGATTAAACACCGCATTCCTTTTTTGTACGGCTTTTGGTATCTTTTTTGCCTTTTGCTATAAAAATAGCTGCTATAAGGCACCCAATTCCAGCTAAATACATGATGTTATTACCTGTCGCGCCTAGACTGTTACTAGTCAACCCAACTAAAATGCTGCCAAATATAATCAATAAAACAGCAAACATGAACTTCAATTTCTTCACTCTCCGTTAGTAAGTTATTAAATATGATTTGCGTATGGATCATATAAACCAGTAAGTAATAATAGACTTGCTGATAAAATCAATGTTCCTGCGATTAACAAACTGTTGCTACATACCTTTTTTCTCTTCTTGCGTAAAAACATTCCTGATATAAGAAATAGTAGTGCGACAGATAGTAGAATTAACCCTATACCAATATTCAATCTTTCTTTCTCTCCCTTATGCATGTATTCCTTATCATCTAGTTAACCATAATATTATTATGAAAATAAAAAAACGAATTCGAACGTTTACCCAACCTTAATTGATTTATATGTTATCATACATAAATTGTTAAAAATTGTTAAAAATACATTTTTTCACCTTTCACTATCAAAAAAGCAGCCTCTTTACTAAGAGACTGCTTTTTTTTAATGACAACTGATAAAACCGCTTAAGAAGCTTTTTTTAATTGTTCTTTTTGTTTTTGTTGATAAGAAGAAAAATAAATAAGACCTACAAATACAGCTCCACCTATCATATTTCCAATAAAGGTAGGGACAATATTTGTCATAAAATCAAACCAAGTAAAGTGACCTGCAAAAATAGCAGCGGGAATAATAAACATATTGGCTACAACGTGCTGAAAGCCAATCGCAACAAATGCCATAATAGGAAACCAAATACCAAGAATTTTCCCCGTAACATCTTCAGCACCGTATGAAAGCCAAATAGCTAAACATACAAGCCAGTTGCAGCCCACAGCGGAAATAAGCGTTTTAAAAAACGATTCATCAATTTTAGCTTGAGCAATTGCTACCGTTTTATCTAAAAAAGGCCCTGTTTCTGTTAAACCTACAATATGTCCAAAGAAATATGCGATAAATGCGGCACCTAAAAAGTTAGCAAGCGTGACCCAAAACCAGTTATGAAGCAAGTGACGAAGTGAAATTTTTCTTGCATACAGGGCAATGGAAACAGACATCATATTCCCTGTAATAAGCTCCGCTCCCCCAAGTACAACCAGCATAAGACCTACAGGAAAGACGGCACCCCCTAAAAGATTCGATAAACTTCCCCATTCAGCTGGTAAATTACCAATTACGCGTACATCTAGTAAAAAGCCAAGCGCAATAAACGCGCCTCCTAAAAACCCAAGCATGAGAATGGAAGAAAGGGATAGCTTCGTTTTTGAAATCCCTGCTTCTAAAGCGATGTTTAACATTTTATCCGGCTTGTGAAATGCCATAAAACTCCTCCTTAACTAAAAAAGGCAGCACTCAAAAACACCTTTTACACAAGGTTTTTGAATGCCGCCTAATAATCCTGCACTTTCTTTACAGTATATCAGTCATCATTATCTATAATAAAATCAAATAAAAAACAAGCAGATCCTACTTCTCTTTCATTTAATTAAATTATGTATTTTACGTTGTTCTACTGAATATTGGTTTCAAACACAAACACAGAAACAGCGATATCTTCTTCTACTTTGATATCAGAAAATAAGTACTCCAGCTTAGCTCCTAACAAGTCTTCAAGCCCCTCTGGAGGAGATGAAGCGTACAGGTTTTGAATAAGCTTTGTTCTTGCCATATGTACCGTCTCTTTACCTTCGGTTGTTCTCGCGATAAATTGTTCAGCTGGCGTTAAGTTGCCGTACAAAGTTGAAATAGCCATATTTTGAACAAATACAGTATGAATTCGTTCTGGACCTTTTCCAAAAAGTTTTTTGCGCAGTTTTCGGATAATATCATTAAAATCATGTATTTTCTTAGACACTGGTGTATGCCCCCGCTTATCTCGAGTATGTCTATCCTGCTCATTCAAGTTTTCAACTAAGAATAAGTTACATTATACATGACGACGTTTACATTGTATACAATGTATCTGTTTTATCCCCGTTAATCCAAACAATCGCAAAACCATTACGAAATGATAAAGGTAATCCTTCACTTATTAAAGTGAAGGATTACCTTTATATCTCTACTTAAAGGTTACAAATGGATTCTCAGTTATCAAAGAAATAACTAAGAACTTTGACAAAATAGCATGTCAAAATAGTCAAGTGGTATGTTTGTACCAGTAGTTAATGCTATCATGTTAAAGTCATGGAATCCAATTAGTTTACTTTCATAATACTTTATTTAATTTAAATATTCTTTTTTGATAGGTAACCCTTAATCTTCATCACGATCTGCTCTAAATTCATCATCAGATAATGAATTTAGTTGATGGCTAAGCTTTTCGTAGTTATCTTGTTTTTGGTTTTGTTGTCCATCATTAGATATAGGAGCTTCACTAGAAACAGTAGACTTTTTTCTAGTCTCTTCGCCTCCGCTAACTCCAAACCCAACATTGTTATCTGTCATCGGATTCACCTCTTTAACTGTTATTATAGAGAATTGCTCTAAAAAAATAACAGGAAACAAAAGGGATTACCACTTAGCTAATAGTGGTCCAAGCTTACTTACGCCAAACCGTATTTAAATAAGGAAATGACCCGCTTTAACCCCATAGGCAATACCAATAAAAAAACTTGCTATACCTAGTGTTTGACTTTTACATACATACTTTATAGTTAAGCCTGGAATCAGACCCCATATAATGATGAAAATAGCGAACGATACTATAATAGAAGACCATGCATCTTGCCCTGATATACTTATACCTTGCATAAACGTTTCTCCTTTCAGTACTTATATCGGGAGAACATAAATTTTTTATAGTATCTTATAATACGAACTAAAAAATCCAAGTGACCTGTCCATATATGCTTTTATAGCGAATGGTGGCGTTCAAGCTCGATTGTTTTTGGTTTTTGCCATATTAATACCCCTGCCGCTACATACATAAACGAAGTGATGTAAAAAAGGCTGCCGATTGTAAGAAAATCAATGATATACCCTGTTGCAATTACGGCTAAAGCTGCCCATATAGAGGTCCATAAATGATAGTGTCCTACTTGTTTTCCCGTATGAGCACGATCTATCTGCCTAGATAACGCTATTTTTTCTGCTGTTTTTTGAAGAGCTCCAAGTAGCCCCATTATAACTTGAATGATATACACCTGCGTGATAGTTGTTAGAACGGGAATCACAAGCATAACAACCGCCATCCCAAACGTATATAAAAGAAGCAAGCGCTTTTCTCCTACTCTGTCACTCCATGAACCGATTAAAGGGTGACTCAAAGCTGCGGTTAAAGCGAAAATTCCGTAAGCTAAGCCAAATTGTGAATAACTATCGCCAAGATTTCGAAGCAGTAAAAGGTAAAAAGGAAAAACAATACTGCTTGCGGTAATCATCAGGCTTTGTGAGTGTAAGAGTTGTTTGTACGTCATTTTCCATACTCCTTATAAAATAAATTAACGAACGTTTCGTTCCGATCATATTTTCTTTTTAAATTAAAAAAGGCGGTGGTATGAGGGTAAGCCTCTTCTAACTGCTTCTTGCTTGGGTAGCCGTAGTAAGGCAAATAATAGCTTCCTTGATGCTGAAGCGTAACATCTACCATTTTTCTGACAACCCTTTGTGTATCAGAGATGCCTTGATGGTCTTTTTTCTGGTTAATAAGTAAAACGAGAGCAAACATGTCGTCTTTTGCATAAGACATGACTGCTTTATTGTCTTTCTCTACATAGCGAACGGTAATGTTCAATAAATTTAATTTCTCTGTTGATAACACTTCGCGTAAATCATCGATGTAAGAAGCAAATTCATCAACCGGAACGAAGTATTCCTGTAAAACTTCCGCTCGGCTAGCACTTTCGTATTCCATAAAATCACTTTCAGAACGCATAACATTATTTCTTGTTTCAGGCCGTCCATTTTGTCTTAAGAAATAAGCCTTTTGTGTTTCCCACAACATATCTTTTCCCCAGTCACTGTACCGAGACAGCCCTAGCATAAATTTAGGAAGTGCCACTATTTTTTCTGTTTTGAGCGGTTCGTTTGCAGTAGAAGTATTTTGAGAAGATAAACGGTAGTTTGTGACGTACATATCTGTTAGTAATTGATTAGGAGAAACAGAAATACGCGCCATATGCATACGAACGTCAGGATTATGCTGTACGTAGTTTTTAAAATAAGCTGTATACTGCCTATAATCTAAGCGAATAACTTCATCTTCATACCATTCATCGTCTGTCAAACGAAGCGTCACATCTAAAATGACTCCAAATAACCCGTATCCTCCGTTTACTAAAGAAAACAGCTCAGGGTGTTTCTTCCGGCTAATTTCGATAATAGATCCGTCCGCCTGCAGGAGACGCATAGATTTTACCGTATCCATTAAAGAACCGTATCGAATATCTCTGCCGTGTACGTTCACGCTAATAGAACCTCCAACGGTAAAAATATTTTGTGATTGCATAACTTGAAGAGCAAGACCGTCTTTATGTATATATTGCTGAATATCATTCCACGTTGTCCCGCTTTGAACCGTAATTTCTTTTTGACGTGGCTTGTAATCTATAATTTTATTGTACTGCTTCATATCAAATATAATAGCATTCGGATAGTACGTCTGCCCTCCTTGGCTGTGCTGCATGCCTGCAATCGCTATTTTTTCATGATGCTGTGAAGCGGTTTTCACCCAATCTTTCAGCTGTTTTTCAGTTGTTCCATGCTTTATTTCTTTGACTTTTGTAGGAAGAAGCCGAGCAACATCCCCCGTTACAGGGTGGCTTTGCTGCTGTTTATAAATATGATAGGAGGCATATGAACCTACTAGATAAAAAGATAAAAAAGTTCCTAACAACACGTTTTTCTTCATTCTAAACTGTAAGCTCCTTTCTTTATTTCTGTGAAATTATACCATATAAAAAGTGAAATAACACTATAAAAGTGTAATTTTACACTAATTTACAACTTATTTTGAGAAAGTATATGAAAAAATTTGTAATTTAATGTATGTTAACCTTATTGAAACAAAAAAAGAAAAGACACTGGGTCTTTTCTTTTTTTGTTTCTTTATTTTTCAGCTTCGTATGCAACTAAAGCTACTCTTTTTCCTAACGTTTGTTGAAACTGCTCTTCTAGCTGTTTAAGCTTCGCATGCATATCATCGTTAATTGAAGCTGGCTCAAAGGTCATTTTTGTTTGCTCCATCAGATACTGTCACCTCTTTCATGTGTGTATGTTCTACTTTTTCCAATATAAAAGAGGTCTATGACGATTTGACGAAAGTTTACAAATTAAATTTGCTAATGAGCGCTGTTAATTGTTCTGCCATTTGAGACAGAGATTGTGCGGAAACAGCAATTTCCTCCATTGAAGCCAGCTGTTCTTCAGTTGATGCAGCCACTTCTTCAGATGTAGCTGCATTTCCTTTAGCAAGGATCGCCATTTCACCCGCTGTACGGGCCACTTCTTCAACCGCTGCTGAAATTTGCTGAGCAGTCGCAGCAACTTCTTCTACTTGCGGAGTCGTTTCATTCATGCTGCTTAGAATTTGTTCGAATTTTTGAATAGCCGTTTGTGATATTGTTCGTCCTTCTTCAACTTTGTTTGTAACTTGCTCCATTGTATGTACAGATTCCTGAGTATCTTGTTGAATCGCTTGAATAAGCTCAGAAATTTGAGACGCGGACACTTGTGATTGTTCTGCCAGCTTTCTCACTTCCGCTGCTACAACGGAAAACCCTTTTCCATGTTCTCCAGCTCGTGCCGCTTCGATTGCAGCATTTAAGGCTAGTAAATTTGTTTGAGCAGCAATGCCGCTGATTACTTCTAAAATGGTTCCAACTTCTTTTGAACGTTGAAACAAAGTACGAATCGTTGTATTAGACAGCTCGACGGATTGAGAAATGGATTCCATTTGTTCGACCGTTTCTCTCACGGCTTTTCCGCCTTCTACAGCTTCAGACGTTGTGTGATTTGATAGCTGAGAAACAATTTCTGTACGCTTGGCAATGGTAGAAACTCCTTGGACAATCTCATCTAAAGAAGCTGCATTTTGGTCAATAACAGCCGTTTGTTTTTCCGCGCTAGAAGCCACTTCTTGTATCGCAACCGATACTTGTTCAGTCGCAGCGCTCGTTTGCTGTGAGCTGGCCGTTAGCTCTTCTGAAGAAGCAGCCACTTGTTCTGCACTCATTTCAACATTTTGAATTAATGTGCGAAGATTGTTTTGCATCTGACTAAAAGCATACCCTAACTCGCCGATTTCATCCTTTGAATTGACGATAATCGCTGTTGTTAGATCTCCTTCACTAACGCTCAGAGCCTGATTCTTAAGCTGTTTGAGCGGTTTAATAATCGATTGCAACACCGCAAAAATGGTAAGACTCCCGATTATCAGACAAGCTACAATAATAAATAGTGTTTTGTAAAAGATAGGCTGTGCTGCTTCACTAACTTCTGATGAGTACATAGTGCCTGCAACTTTCCAGCTTGTTGTTTTATTTGTAGTAAAGACCATCTTTTTTTCATCCCCGTTAAAGGTATAATCAAAAGACCCGGAGCTCTTTGCATAAAGCTTGTCAAAAAGAGAATCTGTCGCTTTTGTACCTGCTTTTTCCGTAGGGTGAACAATATATTTTCTTTCTCCATCCAAAAGAAATGGATATCCTTTTTCTCCGATTTTTACTTTGCTGACAGCTTTATTGATGCGGCTTATATCTAAATTTAAAGCAATAACCCCTGTGCCATCCGCCGTTGTTTTTGCTACAGTAATAACGGTCTGACCTGTAGAGGCTGATGGATAAGGTTCAGTGACAACTGTTTTTCCTTTGTTTTGCATGGCTAGCTTGTACCAATCTCGTTTTCTGGGATCATAGCCTGCTTGTATCACTTTTTTAGGCGATTGAATAAACTTCCCGTGCTGATTTCCTGTAAAAATGCTGACGGCTTCTGGATGAAGCGAAGCATATAAGTTAAAATCTTTGCTTAAAGTAGCCATATCTTTTTCATTGTAGCGCTCGTTGTTTACCACTGATGCAAAAAACTCTACATCATGAATTTTTGGTCCAATGGTATCGTCAATCACTGAATTAATGGACTGTACATTTTGCTGTGCTGTGTTAATAATTTGGTTTTCAATTTCATGTTTCGCCGTTATGTAAGCTGATACACCTATCGTAACAGATGGCACTAATAAGATCGCTGCAAATGCTAGCACCAGCTTTGTCTTAAAGTTATTAAGGGACCTTTTTTTTCTTACTCTCTCCATGCTATGTAGCCTCTCTCTCCGTAGTTAAAAGTGATCGTGCACTTTCTTTCTATCGGCAAGACTTCATATTCCTTTAGTCATCGAGTGTATACATAATTAACAATGGGTGTGAAAAGATAAGAGTACGATAAAAAAAGTAGGTGATTTTAATGGAAGAAAGTAAAAACAGCAAGTCTTTTTCAATGTTTGAAACAGAAAAGGTTCAGCGCGGGGAAGAAAAAGATATTTTTAATATCTATAAAGAAGGAGTAAAAATTGCAGAAGTAAGAGGGACGGATCCTCAAACTCAGCAGGTTATTCCGATGCATGACTTAAATGATTACGAAGAAAATAAGCTTCACGAATATATTGCTCATTTAGACCATACAACGTAAAAATGCTAAAACAAGAGCCCTCTCTTGTTTTAGTCCTTAGAATCATAAAAAACATGTTCAAAATGCAGCGTGTTTTTTTGTATGTACAGCAGTCCAAACGAAAATTGCTTTTTACGCCGCTTGTCAGTAGCGGAACCTGGATTAAACAACGTAATATCACCAATTTGCTTATGAACAGGAATGTGAGAGTGACCGAAAATTATTGCGTCAACTTGTTCATGTTCAAATGCCAAAAGCGCACGTTTTTCAGTCGTTTTTCCTTTGCCATGACCGTGGGTTACACCAATCGTAACGTCGTCGAACGGAAGAAGTAATGAAGATGGAAGTACTTGCTGAAGCTCTTCACTGTCTACATTTCCAATTACCCCGTGTACAGGAGCAAACACACGCAGGTCATTGTATACATCTATCGTTTGAAAGTCTCCAGTATGAATAATAGCATCAGCTGTTTTCAGTTCGGTTAGGAGTCTTTTCGGAAAATGTTTCGCTCTTTTTGGAATATGAGTGTCACCTAAAATAACAATCTTCATTTATGATACGCTCCTTTTTCATTCAATATGGTGTAGTGTAGCGTATTACGTTGGAATGAAGCAACTCTATACGGAGCGTCAGGCAAAAAATTTCTCTTTTTCGTTTAAGTTTGCGAAAATACGTTACATACTAAGTTACAGAATGGAGTTTTCAAAATGGAAGTAAAAATTAATCGAAACGCAGCAAAAGTGTTAAAAAATGCGTTGGCTAGCCCAGAAGGTCAAGGAAAAATGATTCGTGTATATGTAACTATCGACCACGGTGATCACGCGCATTATGATTGGAAATTTGATACGCCGACTGAACATGATGAAATCGTAAAAACAGATAAAGATATCGATATCATTTTAGATAAACGCGAGAAATTTTTAGAAGGCGTATGGATTCAATATTTCCACGTTCCAGAGCCTGAATTTGTGATTAGCAGCCTTCACCACGCGCATCACCATCATTAATACAAAAAACACACCTCTAAAACAGGTGTGTTTTTTCGTTTGTGTGACAAGCAAAAATTTTATTGATAAGAAGAAGAGATAAAATTTTGTTGAAGCAATAAAAATGAGCTATAGTGGAATTACAGATGAAAGAAAAGAGGTTAGCGTATGAAAGTAAGTGTGTTAGTAAGGTCTATTTTAGTTGTTATTTTATATAATTTATTCGTTCTGTACATCGGATGGAACGCTTGGATGTGGCTTCACACAATGTTTGAAGTGGAAAACAAATGGATTCTTACGGTGATCGTTGTCTTTTTTGCTTATTCCTTTATCATCAGTCGTGCGTTTCAACAAGTGAGCATATTTAAAATTGTGGGATCGTACTGGTTAGGATTTACTCAATATTCGGTGCTTTTGCTTCCTATAAGTAATCTAGCCGTATATATTCTTACTCTTCTAGGCGCTTCACTTTCTACAGCTATCGATTCAATTGGATTTTTCATGATTGCCGCTTTTTTATTCATTTTTGCTTATGGTACGTATAATGCTTACAGTCCTGTGGTAAGAAAATACACGATTTCACTTGCTAAAAAGACGAATCGGAAAAACCTTCGCATTGCTGTAGCATCTGATATGCACTTTGGCACATTGTCGGGCAAAAAACATTTGCAGCGGTTAATCACTCATGTACAAAAGATACAGCCGGATCTTATTTTACTTCCTGGAGATATTATTGACGATGATCCCCACGTATTCTTTAAAAAAGAAATGGATTCTATGATGAAACAGCTAAAAGCCCCTTTAGGCACATATGGAATTTTAGGAAACCATGAGTATTACGGCGGGAAGATCCCTCAGTTTGTGGAAAGAATGAAAGAAATGAACATTCCTATTTTAATGGATGAAGTGTTAAACATAGGTGATAGCTTGTATTTAATAGGAAGAAAAGACAAGACGGACAAAAAACGAGACAGCTTTTTCGATTTAGCGAGTGAAACGGATCGTTCCCTACCTGTCATTGCAATGGATCATCAGCCGCTTTCTTTAAAAGAAGCGGAACAAGCAGGCGTAGATTTACTTCTATGCGGTCATACTCACAGAGGGCAAATGGCACCTAATCATTTAATCACCAAGCGGTTATTTGAAATTGATTGGGGCTACAAGCAAACTAATCAACTGCATACCATTGTCTCTTCAGGATTTGGCTTTTGGGGTCCTCCGCTTCGAATCGGGAGCCGATCAGAAATTATTCAAATTGATATTTCGTTTACAAAATAGAGAAAGCCTTGAGGCTTTCTCTATTTTAATGTACGCAGCAGCTTCGGAAGCACTGCATAAATGGCGACTACTTCATCTACTTTCATTCGAACGAGCCCGCTTGAAGACGGGGCAACAAAGTCCATTATTCCTGATACCATCGATTTCTCTTGTTTACCCCACTTTACTTGCTTGCGCCCGCTGTACTGCTGATAGACACCTTTTCCAACAAAACAAACGATTTTAGGCGTATATGTAGCTATTTTTTTCTTTAAGATTTCTCTGCCTTCTGCATATTCTTCTTTTGTAATCTCATCAGCTGCCTTTGTAGGACGCTCTACAATATTGGTTAAACCGTATCCTAGCTGGAGCAGCGAGTGATCTTCCTCCGGATGATATTTACGATCTGTCAAACCTGCTTTATGAAGAATCGTCCAGAAACGATTGGTTGGATTCGCAAAATGATGCCCCGTTTCCCCGGAACGGATGCTTGGATTAAAACCGACAAATAAAATATCTAAGTTGGGTTGTATGTGATCAAAAATAGAATTCATAGTCATACGCTCCTTACAATGTAAAAAGAAAACACCCAAATTGGATGTTTTCTTTTTACTATACCCTATTAAATACGAACTACGCGTCCGTTGAATTTTTGTTTCCAGTAGCCGCTGCTCATGTTTGCAATTGCAACACCTGTTGAGCTTTGAGCACCGATGAACTTGCCGCCTCCTACATAAATGCCAACGTGGCCGTCTTTTTTATATGTATCGAAGAAAACAAGATCGCCAGGTTGCATTTGACTAGAAGACACTTGTGTTCCAGCATGCTTTAACGTCTCTGTACTTACAGATCCAAGAGGTCCAAGGTTAACGCCTACTTGAGAATATGCCCAGTGTACAAATGACGAGCAGTCAAATAAACCGTGGCTAATATCAGACTGGCTGCGTCCTCCGCCAAATACGTAAGCAGAGTTTCCAATCCAGCGGTTTCCTACTGTTACAACATTGCTAGCTTTTGGAGCCGGAGCGCTTGTAGGTGCCACATCATTGCTGCTTGCTTTTGGTGCTTCTGCCTTAGCAGACGATGAATCGGCTTTTTCAGCTGGTGCAGCCGCTGCTTTTTGAGCTTGCTCAGCTGCTTTCTTAGCTGCCTCTTTAGCCGCTTGTTCAGCTGCTTTTCTTGCTGCTTTTCTTGCTGCTTCTTCTGCAGCTTTTTGATCTTTAATATTTTGTTCAAGCGTAGACTGTTCATTTGCAAGAGAGCTGTCTTTTGCTTGTAGAGAAGCTTTTAGTTCTTCATTTTTTGCTTCTTTATCTTTTAGTTCTTTTGCCAGTGCATCTTTTTGTTTCTTTTGAGCTGCTAGCTGGACAGTCATTTCATCCAGTTCCGCCTTCATGTCTTCTAAGCTAGCAAGCTTAGATTTAACATCCGCTTGTTTTGTTTTTAATTCGTCTTGCATATTTTTAGTTTCTTTTAAAATACCACGGTCTGCATCTACAATAGTCGAAACAGCTAGCGCGCGGTCTACAAAATCACCAAAACTTGAAGAACCAAGTAAAACTTGTAAATACTCTACGTTACCGCCGCTTTCTTGCAGGGAACGTGCACGATCTTTTAAAATATCGTTTCGCTTTTCAAGTTTTTCTTGAAGCAGCTTAATTTCTTTTTCAAGCTGCTCTACTTGTTTAGACGTTTCTTTAATATCGGCTTCTGTTTTTTGGGCTTTTTTATTATTTTCTTCTTCTGCTATTGTTAATCGCTCAAGCTGTGCTTTCATTTGATCTTGTTCTGCTTGAAGGCGTGTCAATTCATCAGAAGCTGCTTTGATGTTAGATTGCACATCTTGACGCTGATTTTGAATTTGAGATTTTTGCGATTCCATATCTTGAATGGTAGAGGCATACGTTGGAGTTGATAAAACTCCTCCCAGGCCTAATAAAACCGTTGTGTTAAGTAAAAGCATTTTCTTTTTCAATATGAATTCCTCCGCTTTCTTGCTCTGTTAAACTAGTAATTTCTAATTATGTATCAATATGTATAAAAGTCTTACAATTTATGTAAAGTTCACTGTATTTGTCGATAAATAGCTAAATATGCTAATGAAAATCTACGAAAATTATACCACGATAAACGTTGAAAAAAAGAATAACAATATTACAATTGTATTTCAGTAGTGTAACAATTAACGCTTGTGTATACATTCATCTTTCACCTGCAAAAATACACCTTTATATCCCTGTTAAAATAAATAATCTACCGGGCTTTACACAGCACTGTTTTTAACATGATAAAATAGGCGATCAAGATTTTTAAAGCTGGTTGGATATAAGTTATTGTTAAAGAGAACGTAACAATTTTTTAACATCTACATCTGTTTTTTTACCTTTTTCTACTATTTTTACAATATTTGAAAATGATTTTCTGAAATAGTAACAAATCTATGTTTATCTGTCGTTTGCACGTGTTTAAAAAGAGAGTGATAGGTAATTATCAAACAATATTCGACAACGCTTGGATGAAGTCATACAAAAGACCTTCTCACTGTGAGGCGAGAAGGCCTTTTGTTAATCACGCTGCTGATAATAATGTTCTAAAGCTACAATTGCACTTCCCATTCTTTCTTGATCAGGAATAACAATACGATCTACTCCTTCTTCTTTTAAAGCAGCAGCGGTTACTTTTCCTACGGATACAGCTACTACAGAGCTTTTAAAGAGTTCTCGAATGTGATCAGCTTGTCCGTGTTCTCTTGCAAACGAAAATAAAAATCGGGCCTGCGGAGCGCTTGTGAAATTAACAGCATCAATTTTTCCGCTTATTAATTCGTTTATAAGCTGTTCCATGATTTCTGCTTTTGGCGGAATATGCTGATACGGTAAAATCTCTTTAAATTGGGCTTTTTGATTCGATAGAAAGTCAATCAATTTTGGTGCAGGATCTCCGTGAAGCTGAAGCGCTACATGCTTTCCTTCAAAAGAAAATGAATGAAGTGCCCTGACTAGTCCCGCTGTACTTCCATCATCATCTCGAACGGTTGGAGTAACACCGAGCTTTTTTAACATATTTACGGTTTTATACCCGCGTGCAGCAATATTAGCTGCTTTTAAAGAAGACAGAAATTCATCCGCCAGTCCTAGCTTATCTGCTGTTTTATACAAAATTTCCGTCCCGACGCCTGTCGTAAAAATAAACCAATCATAATTTCCTTTTACCAGTTCTTTAATATCTGCTTCTAAGTGTGTGTCATCTAAAAAGATTGTTCCTTGTGCAGGTCGTACAAGCGGGATCCCGCCAAGGTTTTCAACAATTTTGCTGATTTCTTCTACTTTACGCTGACCTACGAGTGCGACTGTTTTTCCTTCTAATCGTTTCAATGGTCTACCTCCATTTTTCTATGTATGCTACTTTAATGATCCTTGATAACCGAGTTTTTCAGAAATTAGGCTCGCCGCTTCTGTTACTTTTTGAATAATGAACGGCAGTCTGTCTCCTTGAAATCTCGCTTCAATTCCCGCTACGCTAATGCCTGCAACCACTTCATTTTGATGATTTACAATCGGCGCGCTCACGGATGTTGTAAAGTTTTCTAATTCAGAGGTGCTAATGGTATACCCTTTTTCTTTTGCTTCTTTTAATACATTTCTTAGCTTCTTTTGATCTGTAATGGTTCCAATACCTATTGGAGCTAGCTCCGTTTGAGTAATATATTCCTCTTGTTCTTTTTCGGGTAAATGCGCCAAGATAATGCGTGAACAAGCTCCTGCATAAAGAGGTGAACGCCTTCCAATTGATGTATAAAGACGCACTGGATGAAGCGTATCTACTTTTTCAATATACATAGCTTCATTCCCATCTCGTACAATTAAATTAACCGCTTCTTCTACTTCATCTCGGAGCGCTTCCATTACAGGCTTTGCGATATTTCTAATATCTAAGCGATTAGCCACTAGCTGACCAAATTGCAAGAATAAAAGTCCTAGCGAATAGTATCCTTGCTCGTCTTTTGTTAAAAATCCCATCTCTTCAAGCGAACCAACCATCCTGTGCAAAGAAGTTTTCGGAACGCCTGAATATTCCATCATTTCTGTGAAGGTCAGCTTAGGGTGCTTGATAAAAAGCGTGAGAATCTGCATGGATTTAACCACTGTTTTATTGTTAGCTTGCATAAAACCTTCTCCCTTATTTGTGCGAATACATGTATTTAATAGACGTATAGCTTACTAGCTAATGATATGTTCTTTTTATTATACATGAAGAAAAAAAGGAAAGCACTCCCTTATAAGAGCACTTTCCTTTCTTACACCGTTTCTAGTTCTTTAATTGAAATAGGGTTACTTTCTAGAAATTTGGTTGTAAAATCCCCTTCCTTAAAAGAAGGATGGTTCAGTAATTCTAAATGAAAAGGAATGGTTGTATGAATACCTATAATGATAAATTCTTCGAGCGCGCGTTTCATTCGTTGAATCGCTTCATTTCGATCTTTCCCCGTTACAATTAATTTCGCCACCATTGAATCATAAAATGGGGAAATTTCATAGCCTGGGTAAACGGCGCTGTCTACACGAACCCCGTAGCCGCCAGGAGGTAAATACATCTCGACTTTTCCAGGGGAAGGCATAAAGTTTTTAGCCGGATTTTCTGCATTGATCCGACATTCAATTGCCCATCCCTTTAACTGAATATCCTGCTGAGAAAATGATAGCGGGTAGCCTGCTGCTACTGAAATTTGTTCTTTAATTAAGTCAATGTTTGTTACAAGTTCTGTAACGGGGTGTTCAACTTGAATTCGTGTATTCATTTCCATAAAGTAAAAATGCCCGTGCTTATCTAACAGAAACTCGACTGTTCCGACACCTGTATAATCAACTGCTTTAGCTGCCGAGACCGCCGCTTTGCCCATTTTAGCACGAAGGTTTTCATCTACCGCAGGAGACGGAGCTTCTTCTACCAATTTTTGATGACGGCGTTGAATCGAACAATCTCGTTCACCTAAATGAACCACATTCCCTTCTTCATCAGCAATGATTTGAATTTCGATGTGTTTTGGCTCTTCTAGGTACTTTTCAAGATATACGCCGCCGTTTCCAAAGGCTGTTTCTGCTTCATGCTGAGCTTGACGAATGGCTTTTTCTAGCTCTTCTTCGCTATGAGCTAGACGCATTCCTTTTCCGCCACCGCCCGCTGTGGCTTTTACGATGATTGGATAGCCTATTTCTCGTGCTACTGGAATAGCGGTGCTGCTATCTTCAATCAGTCCTTCCGTGCCAGGTACAATAGGCACGCCGGCTTGTTTCATTGTATCTCGCGCTACAGCTTTTGCCCCCATTTTACGGATGGCTTCCGCTTTTGGACCAATAAAGGTAATATCATAGGATTCACACATCTCAGCAAAATCAGCATTTTCAGCTAAAAACCCATAGCCGGGATGAATAGCGTCTGCCTTGGTTACTTGCGCTACGGTAAGCAAATTACGAATGTTTAAGTAGCTTTCTTTAGAAGACGTTTTGCCAATACAAAATGACTCATCTGCTAGCTTCACGTGAAGTGCATCTTTGTCTGCTTCTGAATACACGGCCACGGTTGCAATCCCCATCTCTTTACAAGCCCGAATGATACGAACTGCAATCTCGCCGCGGTTTGCGATTAAGATCTTTTTAAACATAATGACTCCTCCTGACAGTATGTATACTTTAGCGTGATTTTACGGTAAATAAAGGCTGTCCAAACTCAACAACATCCCCGTCTTTCACAAGAATTTCAAGCACTTCTCCTTCCATTCCCGCATCGACTTCATTAAACAGCTTCATCGCTTCAATCACACATACAACATCTTTATGTTCAATGGTTTGTCCTACTTGAACAAAGGGATCGGCGTCTGCTTCTGGCTTGGCGTAAAAGGTTCCGACCATTGGTGATAAAATTTGCTTTTCATTATTGTCTGCTGCGTTTACAGACATAGAATCTTGAGGCGCTTGCTCAGTGGCAGCGGCTTTTACTTCATCTGTTTTCACTTCTGTAACAGCTGTGTCCTCTAAAGGAATTCCTGCTTTATCAATGACAACTTTTGTTCCTTCATGTTCAATATGGAGCTTTTGAATACCAGATTCATTCATTAATAAAACAACTTCTTGCAATTCACGTACGTTTATCATTTCTTGTCACTCCCGTTTTGTGTTATTTAGTTGACGCAAGGTTAACAGCAATCTTCAATTCTTGAAGCATCTGTTCTTTATCTAAATAGATTTTTTCTGCTTCATGAAGCGAAATGTGAGAAAAGTAAATGGATTCTCCAGGCTTTACTTGAGCTAAAAGCGGTAAATCCGCTGTGATGACTTGAGCAATTTTAGGGTATCCCCCCGTGGTTTGACGGTCTGCTAACAGGATGATGGGATTTCCATCCGGCGGGACTTGAACAGAACCTTTTGAAACAGCTTCGGACAATAACTCTTTTTTTTCTTGAAGCTGAAGAGAAGGTCCATCCATTCGATAGCCCATTCGATCTGATTGATTCGATACTTTAAAAGGCTCTTTCGTAAAATGACTTTTGCTTTCAGCTGTAAATAAATCGTATTGACTGCCGTTAATAACACGGACACCTGGTTTCTTTGTAAAATGAACAAGTTCCTTATAATTTACGGACCATGAAGAAGTATATACTCCGTTTATCAGTTCATTTGAAAGAAAAGCAGGCTTTGAAACAGCAGGAACAGATAGAGGTAAAACATCGTCTGTTTGTAATGCTCTTCCTTTGTAGCCCCCGATTTCACCTCTTAAATACGTACTTTTACTATTTAACACTTCATCAATAGCAAATCCTCCTGCTACAGATAGATAGGAACGGCACCCAGTTTTGCAAGGACCAAATGATAAAGTGCTTCCTTTTGGAATAAATAAAGGTTTCCACATCGGGACTAGCTTTCCGTTGACCGAAGGAGCTAAATCTCCTCCGGTAATTGCTACTAAACAATCACTTTCTATTTCAAGGGTAGGCCCCATTAGCGTAACTTCAAGTCCTGCTTCTTTTTCATCGTTACCAACTAGTAAATTAGCAATTCGAAGGGAATAAGAATCCATTGCACCGCTTACAATCACACCGTGCTGCTGAAACCCTCTTCTGCCTAAATCTTGAATGCTCGTTAATAACCCGGCTTTACTGACTCGCATACTCATTTCTCCCCCTCCTTTGCCTGCATTTCTTGATACTCTTCTTTAGAGATAGGCTCGAATTTTATAATATCTCCAGCCTGCAGCAAACTTGGGGGATTTTGTTCCGGCAAAAACAGTTTAATAGGCGTTTGACCAATTAACTGCCATCCTCCAGGAGTAGAAATAGGATACACTCCTGTTTGCATTCCCGCAATACCAACCGAACCGGCAGGAATAGAGGTGCGAGGAGACGGCCGGCGAGGTGTAGCAATTCTTTCAGATAATCCTCCTAGAAATGGAAATCCAGGAGCAAACCCAATCATGTACGCTAAGTATTCACCTTCAGAATGAATACTAATTACCTCTTCAGTTGTTAAGTTATGGTGACGAGCGATATATTCAAGGTCAGGTCCATAATCGCCTCCGTAGCAAACTGGAATGGAAACCGTACGATGGTCTAATTCTTTTTCTGTCTGTTCGTTTTCTAGTTTACTTTGAACGATAGAAGACACTACTTCAAAAGGAGAAACAAATTCCTTCTTCTGCTTTTTTTCCACGGCTGCTACAACTTCAAGAGGGTTATAGAAAATTGTAAGATTTGTAAATGCCGGCACGCATTCAACAAATCCAGGGAAAGGATTTAATTCTATCGA
Organism: Priestia sp. MDV22-iso46; assembly: GCF_058629175.1. NCBI lineage: Bacteria > Bacillati > Bacillota > Bacilli > Caryophanales > Bacillaceae > Priestia > Priestia sp. MDV22-iso46. The sequence continues at coordinate 466,419 of NZ_JBZVWT010000001.1, read as the reverse complement.
ATCTTTACACGTTTTAATTTGTTTATGAATGTCGTACTGAATGCTATCTCCAAACGTTATAACAAGCGCTGAGTCGCCAAGCGGAGAAATAACAGCCGACGCTTTTGTTACGGTTTGATTCATATCTACACCTCTTTCTTTTATAAAACACCTAGTTTTTCATCTCGAATATCTGTGATAAACATATGCCCCGGAGCATGTGTAATCATAATAGAAGGTTTTGTTGCCATTGCTACTGCTTGAGGAGTTACACCACAAGCCCAAAATACGGGCACTTCCCCTTCCTTAATCGAAACAGCATCACCAAAATCCGGAGAGTGCAGGTCTTGGATCCCTATTGCAGCCGGATCTCCAATGTGAACAGGCCCCCCGTGCACAGCTGGAAAACGTGAAGTTACTTGGGCTGCCCGCACTACGTCTTGCTGAGGAATTGGACGCATACTAACTACCGTCGAGCCGTGGAATATTCCCGCTTCAGCGCATGAAATATTTGTTTTATACATAGGAACATTACAGTTTTCTTCAATGTGACGAACAGGTATGTCGTTGTTTAAAAGCGCGTGTTCAAATGTAAAGCTGCAGCCGATAAGAAAAGCAACCATATCTTCTGTCCAGTAATCTGTGATATCGGTTACTTCTTTTACTAGTTCCCCATTTTCATAGATTCGATACTTTGGAATGTCTGTACGAATATCTCCGGATGGAGCTGCGAATTTTGGCACCGGAGATCCAACGTCTGTGACATCTAAAAGAGGACACGATTTAGGGTTACGCTGACAGAACAATAGAAAGTCAAAAGCTTGTTGCTTTGGTAAAATAGCTAAATTAGCTTGAGCATAGCCGTTTGCCATGCCTGCTGTTGGTTGAATAAGCTGATTGTTACGGATTTGCTGACGAAGTTCAGCTGGAGTTAGTTGTGAAAGGGTTGTCATGTTTCTATCTCCCATCATTGCCCGCACGCAACTTACGTGCGGGCACATTGTTTTATTTAAATAATTGAGGAAGTTGATCTATTAACGTATAGCCGCCCATTAAAGCCATTACAATAACGACAAGTACACCAGAAATGGTAAGCCATAAAGGATGTTTATACTCGCCAACGATGCTTTTTTTGTAAGCAGCAACCAGTAACGTCCCAAGAGCGATCGGCAGAATTAATCCATTGATTGCTCCAACTAAAAGAAGAACTTTTACAGGTTTTCCAATTAAGACAAACGACAGAGTTGAAATAATAATAAATCCAATAATAATCCAGTTTGAGTTTTTATTAAGTTTTTCACTAAACGTTTGAATAAACGAAACGGATGTATAAGCAGCTCCTACCACAGACGTAATAGCGGCAGACCACATAACAATACCAAAGATTTTATAACCGACTTTTCCCGCTGCGAGCTGAAACACGGATGCTGGAGGATTGGCTGGGTCAATTTGTAAACCTTTAGACACAACGCCAAGTACAGCTAAAAACAACGCGATTCGCATAACAGAAGTGATGAGAATTCCTGTTACAGAACTTTTTGTTACTTGAGGTAAAGAATCGATGCCTTTTACGCCGGCATCTAAAAGACGATGTCCGCCAGCAAAGGTGATATAACCACCGACTGTTCCTCCAACAAGCGTAACGATCGCAATAATGTCAATTTTGTCAGGAGCAAAAGTTTTCACTACAGCTTCTCCAACGGGAGGTGAAGTGGTAGCAGCTACGTATAGCATTAGCCCAATCATGACAAAACCTGCAATTTGCGTGAAGCGATCCATTGCTTTTCCAGCTTCTTTTACAACGAAGATTAGCACGGCAATAACTGCACTAATCGCAGCGCCGGCTGTTGGAGAAATACCCGTAATCGCATTTAATCCAAGCCCGGCACCGGCAATATTTCCAATATTGAAAGCAAGTCCTCCAATAACAATTAAAATAGCGAGCACGTATCCTAATCCAGGAAATACCATGTTGGCGATTTCTTGTCCGCGTTTTTCAGAAACAGCAATAATTCTCCATACGTTGGTTTGAGCAAAGATATCAAGAATAATTGAAATTAAAATAACGAATCCGAAGCTTGCAGCTAAATTTTGTGTAAATACAGTAGTTTGAGTTAAAAAGCCTGGTCCAATAGCCGATGTGGCCATTAAAAAAGCGGCTCCAAGCATTAACGTCCAGTTTACTTTAGGCGCAGCCGAAAGTTTTTGCTGAGGTGTTGATTTTTTAATTGGCTCCAATATCATCTTCCTCCTGATTGTATGTAGTTTTTATTTTGAAATAGCCTTAACTACCACTTCTGATGCTCGTAAAGAACGGTTGACATGACGGGCAAATTCAAGTGCGTGAGCTCCGTCTCCATGGATGCAAATCGTATCTGCCTGCAATTCTACATCCTTGCCCTGCTGAGATTTTACCTTCCCTTCTTTCACCATTGTAATAACTTGAGAAACAGCTTCGTCATCATTTTCAATTAAAGCATTTGGTTCTGTGCGAGCAGTGAGAGAACCGTCTAACTGATAGGTACGGTCTGCAAATACTTCGTTAGCCGTTTTTAAGCCAATTCTGTTACCTGCTTGAATCAGCTCACTTCCAGATAACCCAAACAAAATCAGCTCAGGATTTACGTTGTAAACAGCTTTTGCTATTGCTTCAGACAACGCTTTGTTTTTAGCAGCCATGTTATATAGTGCACCGTGAGGTTTTACATGCTGCATCGATAACCCTTCCGCTTGCAAAAAACCGTTTAATGCCCCAATTTGATAGACCACGATATCGTAGGCTTCCTGAGGTGAAATATTCATGTTTCTGCGTCCAAAACCGATAAGGTCCTGCAGACCAGGATGAGCCCCAATTTGCACTTTTTTTTCAGCGGCCAATTTTACCGTTTTTCTCATGACGCTCGGATCCCCTGCATGAAATCCACAGGCTACGTTCACAGACGTCACGTGCTCTAAAATGGATTCATCATTGCCAATACGATAAGCACCAAAGCTTTCCCCTAAATCACAGTTTAAATCTACTTTACTCAATGCATTCTTCCCCCTTAACCCCTTTAATGTAAGCGTAATCATTTGCAGATAGTAAATAAAATTCAAGCTTTATTATCTGCATCAATACTTTAAGTTCCGTTTTTCGGAACTACAGTACCATTTTTCAGTTATATTTGGATTTTAGCACGAGATGATGAATTGAACAACAACATTGTCAGAATATTTGACATAGTCATTATTTTCACTTGGATAATAATCCCTTATTTTATTGCTATCTTCTATCTATAGCCTTAATATAACGCAGTCGCTCAATGTCATTAGACGCAGTAAACAAACAGGTTGTCAGAAAAATTACTAGTTCAAAATAATCAAAATGAAATTTTCGTTGTAATCGTTTTCAAATAGGTGCTATATTTCAATTGTAGTCAATTTATGCAAACGATTGCAAAAAAAGGGGATGAAACGATGAAAGGAAAAAAATGGACAGCTTTAGCACTAACACTGCCGCTGGCTGCTAGCTTATCAACAGGCGTTCACGCCGAAACCGTACATAAAGGTAAGTCTGAAGCAGCAGATAAAAACGGTGTCTTTTATGAGGTGTATGTAAACTCTTTTTACGATGCAAATAAAGATGGACATGGTGATTTAAAAGGTCTGACACAAAAGTTGGATTATTTAAATGACGGCAATTCTCATACAAAGAATGATCTTCAAGTAAACGGGATTTGGATGATGCCCGTAAACCCTTCTCCTAGCTATCATAAATATGATGTAACGGACTATTATAATATTGATCCGCAGTATGGAAGTCTGCAAGATTTTCGCAAACTGATGAAAGAAGCAGACAAACGAGACGTAAAAGTTATTATGGACCTCGTTGTGAATCATACGAGCAGTGAACACCCTTGGTTTCAAGCTGCGTTAAAAGATAAAAACAGCAAGTACAGAGATTACTATATTTGGGCTGATAAAAATACCGACCTGAATGAAAAAGGATCTTGGGGACAGCAAGTATGGCATAAAGCTCCAAACGGAGAGTATTTTTACGGAACGTTCTGGGAAGGAATGCCTGACTTAAATTACGATAACCCTGAAGTAAGAAAAGAAATGATTAACGTCGGAAAGTTTTGGCTAAAGCAAGGCGTTGATGGCTTCCGCTTAGATGCTGCCCTTCATATCTTTAAAGGTCAAACAGCTGAAGGCGCTAAGAAAAATATCCTTTGGTGGAATGAGTTTAGAGATGCGATGAAAAAAGAAAACCCTAACGTATATCTAACGGGTGAAGTATGGGATCAGCCGGAAGTGGTAGCCCCTTACTATCAATCGCTTGATTCTTTATTTAACTTTGATTTAGCAGGAAAAATTGTCAGCTCTGTAAAAGCGGGAAATGATCAAGGAATCGCTACTGCAGCAGCGGCAACTGATGAGCTGTTCAAATCATACAATCCAAATAAAATTGACGGCATTTTCTTAACCAACCATGACCAAAACCGCGTCATGAGTGAGCTGAGCGGCGATGTGAACAAAGCAAAATCAGCTGCTTCTATCTTACTTACGCTTCCTGGCAACCCGTATATTTATTACGGTGAAGAAATCGGCATGACCGGTGAAAAGCCTGATGAGTTAATCCGTGAACCGTTCCGCTGGTACGAAGGAAACGGACTTGGACAAACTAGCTGGGAAACGCCTGTATATAACAAAGGCGGCAACGGTGTGTCAGTAGAAGCACAAACAAAACAAAAGGATTCTTTGTTAAATCATTACCGTGAAATGATTCGTGTGCGTCAACAGCACGAAGAGTTAGTAAAAGGAACGCTTCAATCTATTTCAGTAGACAGTAAAGAAGTTGTTGCTTATAGCCGTACGTATAATGGCAACTCGATTAGCGTGTATCATAATATTTCAAATCAACCTGTAAGAGTATCTGTAGCAGCGGAAGGTAAATTGATTTTTGCTAGTGAAAAAGGTGCTAAGAAAGTCAAAAATCAGCTTGTGATTCCGGCGAATGCGACGGTTTTAACAAAATAATATAAAAGAAATCCGTGGATGAACCCACGGATTTCTTTTATATCTCTTTTCCCAAGCAGTTAACTTGATTATGATGAAGCGGCTTAGTGGCATAATGCGTAAAACCAAGGCGCTCCCAAAACAGCTTGGCTCTAGGATTTTGAGACAGAACGCCAAGGCGTAGAACGGAAACTCCCTCTTCTTTTAGCTTGTCTTCAAACGCTAGATACGCCTGCGTTCCGAAACTGAAATTGTGATAGGCGCTATGAATGATAAATGCTCCAATCCACGGATGGTCATCGTTTGGGTTTTGTTTCATGTAATCAATAACCCCTACGTATGTATCGTCGGCTTTTATAAAGTAACTGTCTTTTTTTTCGTTCATGTATTCTTTAAAAAGCTCTTCTTCACCCCGCTCTTTTTTGCCGTTTTCTAACACGTTATAAGCTTCGTTTGAATTGATAATCTCTGACACAATATACATCGTGTCAGCTGTAATAGGTTCAAATGAAATCATATGTCTTCCCTTCTTTCTCTGCAAAGTAGCTGTATATCGTTGCTTTGTCAATTTTACCATTTTTCATTCGCGGAAAGGACGTTAAAACTCTCCATACGCGCGGGATTTTATAAGCAGATACTCGTTTTGTCAGTGCTTGTCTCACATCAGAAAGAGAAACGTTCTCTAAGACAATTGCTGCACCGACTACTTCTGAACGTTCAGCATCTACTACGCTAAAAACGGCTGCTTCGCTAACGCCGGGTATTTGCAAAAGCAACTCTTCGATTTCTTCAGCATACACTAAGCTTCCGCTGCTTTTAATCACGTTTTTGTCTCTTCCTACGATGGTAATGCTTCCGTCTTGAAGCTGAACCGCAATATCATGCGACGTAACATATCCGTTAAAAAATGAGCGGTTCGTTTCTTCGCTGTCCTTAACAAACCCTTCAAATGCTTGAGTTGTTTTCACAAATAGTGTTCCTTTATCTCCTTTTTCTACTTCTTTTCCACGCTCGTTCAGGATTAAAACGTCTACGCTGTCAACAGGATAGCCTACTGTATGAGGCAGCGTTTCAGCTGTATGTGGTGAAAGCACCGTAACAAATCCCATTTCAGAAGATCCGTAATATTCATACAGATAGGCATTAGGAAACGCTTGTAAAAATTTCTTTCGAACGGAAGGAGATAATTTATTGCCTACTGAAATTACGGTTTTTGGCAGAAGTCGTTTTTCTTTTGGTCTGCTTTGTACATAACGAAGCAACGGAGAAATTAATGCGGGTGTAATAGACATACAGCTAGCTTCCTTGTTAAAAACAGCCGAAGGTGTAAACGATTCTAGCATGATAGCGTGCATGCCGCTGCAAAGCGCATGCAAGACTGGGTAAAGCTGGGCAGAATACGAGATATGTAAAGGAACAAGCACTTTGTCGTGTTGCTCTAAAGAAAATATATCGGACCACTCTTGAAATGATGAAGACCAAGAATAATGCGATTTTACAAATCCTTTTGGTCTCCCTGTTGATCCAGAGGTAAATCCAAATAAAAATAAATCGGACAGTGCATTCACTCGCCGTACGGGCAGGATTGGTTTTTCTTTTGTTGTGTTAGTTAAAGAAGATGTGTTCCATAGCCAATTTGGGGATTGAATAGAAAAATAGGTATCCACTTCCGCCTCTGTTAACTCATTATGTAAAAGCATCACAATTCCACCAGCTTTTAAAATCGCTAAAAATGACACAACAGCTTCTACATTGTTTGGCATACTTAACGCAACGATCTCCCCTTTTTCCATCCCTTTTTCCTGCAGCTGATTTTCGGCTTTGCATACATGATCCCACATTTGACCGTAGCTTAGCTTATTAATAGAATCCGATAGTGCCAGGTTGCCAGGCGTTTGTTGACACTGATAAAAAATTAGTTCTTCAATTCGTTTCATTACTGCTTAAACTCCCTTTTTCTTTTACTTTTAGTGTATCGTAAATGTACGTTTGAGAAAACAAAAATGTAAACTTATATAAAAATTAAGTTGACTAATTTGAGTTTTATAAGATACGATAGTCATGTTTTATCATACATAGCGGAGGTTTACGATGAAAACAAAAGATATGACGTACGTTGCATTATTCACGGCTATAATGGGAGCTCTAGGCCTCGTCCCTCCTATTTTTTTATCCTTTACACCCGTTCCAATTACCCTTCAGCCTATGGGTGTTATGCTATCGGGAGGAATTCTTGGAGCTAGACTAGGAGCTTTAAGTCAATTTCTTTTTTTGTGTTTGCTAGCAGCTGGCGTTCCTTTACTTGCTGGAGGGCGCGGAGGAATCGGGGTATTCTTGAGTCCGAGTGCTGGGTATATCATTGGCTATGTGTTTGCAGCTTTCTTTATTGGCTGGACTCTGTCACGATTTAAAAATGTAACGGTTGCAAAGGCATTTGCCGTAAATGTGTTATTTGGCATTGTGTTAGTATACGCATGCGGCATTCCTATACAAGCAATGCAGCTTCACATTCCGTTTCTGAAGTCCCTTCAGCTAAGCTTTGTTTATCTTCCGGGTGACTTCATAAAAGCAGCGGTCGCGGCGTATTTAATTACAAAAGTTCGAAAAGCAGTAGCGGTACCTGGCCGTTCTAAAACGGCTTCTATGTAAGGAAGTGATGACCATGTATCAAGCAGCAGTTGTAAAAGCGAAGCGTACAGTGATTGGAAAAGAAAACGGCGCATTTAAAAATTTTCGCGTTCAAGAGCTAGCGGCTCCTTTATTAAAACAGCTTAGCGCTGGAATCGAGCATGAAATTGATGACATTATTTTAGGCAATGTTGTAGGTCCAGGAGGAAATGTAGCTAGACTATCCGCCTTAGAAGCAGAGCTCCCTTTTTCTATCCCGGGAATGACCATTGATCGTCAGTGCGGAGCGGGCTTAGAGGCTATTCGAATGGCCAGCTATTTGATAAAAGCTGGCGCTGGAACGTGTTATTTAGCTGGAGGAGTTGAAAGTACAAGTACTTCTCCTTTTGAAAAAAGAGCACGTTTTTCTCCTGATAAAATTGGTGACCCTGAAATGGGGATCGCAGCAGAAAACGTAGCCCAGCAATACAATATATCTAAAGACCAGCAGGATAGGTATGCTCTTTTAAGCCATGAAAGAAGCTGGGAGTCTTTTGAAAAGAGATTGTTTGAAGAAGAAACGCTTCCTCTTTCAAATGTGATGCATGATGAAGCGTTTATGAAAAACCGAAACCTAACAAAGCTGCTTCAAAAAGCCAGCCCCGTCTTTTTAAAAAAAGACGGTACCGTCACTGCAGCCAACAGCTGTGGAATTAATGACGGGGCCTGCGTTACACTTGTGATGGAAGAGCAAAAAGCACGCGCCTTAGGATTTCAGCCCGTTTTACGTTTTATAGACGCTGATATTTCAGGCGTGTCGCCTCTATACCCTGCTATTGCGCCCGTTTCTGCGATTAAAAATATCTTGAAGCGAAATTCTCTTACGATAGATGACATTGACTTATTTGAAATCAATGAAGCCTTTGCCGTTAAAGTTGTTGCTTGTATGCAAGAACTGGGGATATCAGAAGAGAAAGTAAATATTCGCGGAGGAGCGTTGACGCTGGGACACCCATACGGAGCATCAGGAGCTATTTTAGCCACGCGTCTTTTTTATGAAAGCAAGCGCCGTGACGTGCGATATGTAATAGCTGCTTTAGGGAGCGGAGGCGGAATAGGAACAGCGGTATTATTTGAAGTAATCAAATAATACCGCTGTTTTTATGTCTTGCTTATCACATTGTGCTGCATTAAATACCGCTCAATATCTTTAAATGTCTCAACTGGAACAAATGAAACGTTTTGTTCGCGCAGTAAATCCTGCAAAGAATCTTTTGCAAATGTGACATCTGCATATTTTGCCGGATGTGAATCCGGCTCGCTGTCTCCAGCAAAATAAATCGTTTCATATGTCTCTTTTAGTTCTTGAATAACAGCAGATTTATCAATGCCGTAGCGTTCTGAATGCCATCTGTGAGCAGGGTCTAGACGCAAGTGAACATTGTTTTGATGGAAATATCCTTCATTCGAATAAACTTCCACTTTTTCAACACCGTATTTATCTAAAATCGGTTTAATATAGTACGTTGTTCCAGCGCTTAAAATATAAAAATCCCCGCCGTTTTTCTGAACAGTCTTAATAAAAGCGGGCACGTATTCATCAATTGGAATATTCGCTACTTCTTCTAAAATTTTCGGTTCTTCCTGGTGAATGGATTGAAAAACAGTAGATAAAAAATCAATATCTTTCATTTCTCCTGCTTTCCATCGGTGGAAAAGTTCTTCGCCTTCTGGAAAATACTTTTCAATCACAATCCAGTAAAAATCTTTTTTTGAAATTGTTCCATCAAAATCTGATACAAACGCCCATTTTTTCATTCCTCACACATCCTTTGCTACATACTAAGCAGTTCTCGCAGCTCTTCTTCTGTCAAACTGGAAAGCATTGTTTCTCCCGGCTGAATAACCTGTTCGATGAGTTCTTTTTTCTTTTGCTGCAAGCCGTAAATTTTTTCTTCGATGGTTCCTTGAGAAATAAGCTTGATGACCTGCACAACATTTTTTTGCCCAATGCGGTGTGCACGGCCTGCCGCTTGTTCTTCAATCGCCGGGTTCCACCATAAGTCATATAAAATAACCGTATCGGCTCCCGTTAAATTTAAGCCTGTGCCTCCGGCTTTTAATGAAATTAAGAAAATGTCTTGTTCTCCATTATTAAACCGATCCGCCATTTCCACTCGTTCTTTTGATGGCGTTTGACCGTCTAAATAAAAGTATGAGAGATTATCTTTTTGAAGCTCTTCTCGAATAATGTGAAGCATGCTTGTAAACTGAGAAAAGATTAACAAGCGTTTTCCATTGGCAACCGCACTTCTTGTAATCTCAAGCAGCTGCTCTAATTTGCTTGAATACCCTTCGTAATTTTCAACGAATAAAGACGGATGACAGCAAATCTGGCGAAGTCTTGTTAATCCCGCTAAGATCTTCATTCGGTTTTTATTAAAATCTTCACCGGCTAAAGATGATTTTAATTGCTCTAAATAGCCTACATATAACTCTTTTTGTTCTTTAGTCAGCTCAGATAAATGAGTTGTTTCAATTTTATCAGGCAGTTCTTTTAACACATCCTTTTTTACTCGTCGCAGTAAAAATGGTCTTACAATTCGACTGACCTGCTCCGATGACATGTTTTTAAACTGGCGAAGCCCTGGAAATAAACCAGGAAGAATGGTCTGGAAAATTGACCAAAGCTCATCAAGTGAGTTTTCAATAGGGGTACCGCTCAGCGCAAAACGTTTTTTAGCTGAAATAGTCCTAACAGCTACTGCTGTCTTCGTTGTATGATTTTTAATACTCTGAGCCTCATCTAGTATTAAAGCATGAAAATGAAGGTGCTGATACAAATCAATATCTTGACGCAGCGTTGGATAAGATGTGATCCATACGTCAGCTGTGCGTTTTAGCTTCTCCTCACGCTCGCTCGGCGTTCCTGTAATGGTTTGAACCGTTAAATTCGGTGCAAATTTCTCCAATTCGTTGCGCCAGTTATAAATCAAGGAAGCCGGCACAACAATTAAAAAAGCACTGCTATCTTCATCAAGCTCTTTTTCAGATAGGATATAGGCAATGCTTTGAAGCGTTTTTCCAAGCCCCATATCATCAGCCAACACGCCTCCTAAAGAGTAGTGAGCCAGAGATTTAAACCACTTAAACCCATTGTACTGATAATCACGCAGTGATGCCTGCAAGGATTCCGGTACTTCCCAATCCATTTCCTCTGGGGATTTGAGCTGTGTAAGTAACCTTTTAAATGCTGAGCCAAACTTAGCAGCTGATTTATCACCCGCACTCATAATCTCTTCCACTTGCATCCCTCTGTATAAAGGTACTTGCAATGAGTTATCCTTTAAGTCTTTCTCGGTTACGTTCAGCTCACGGAACAGATTTTGAATATGCTCAAAGCCTTCATTTTCAAGAGGAATAAACGCACCGTTATCTAGACGATGATAGCTTTTCTTTTCTAAAACAGATTTTAAAACAGCTTGAACGGTCTGATGATTAATGCCTCCTAAATCAAAGTTAATTTCTAATAATCCATTGCTGTTTTTGATGTCAACCGTTGTTACTGGCGCAGAAAAATCCGTATAAGCATAATCTTTCATCTCATCTGTAATATACACATCCGCTATTTCATCAAGCTTTGGAACAATATGAAACAAAAATTCATATAAAGATGATTCATCTTGATTTAAATACAGCTGGTTTTTATAAATGTTTAAAGGAGCTGTTTCAATTAAATCCATCACGCGGTCTTCTTTTTCTAAATCTCGTATTAAGATTTTATCGTACTTTTCAGGTTGAGGTAAAAATGGATTAATTGAAATCTCTCCGTAGTGGTACCGAAGCGTCACAAACAGCTGTTCATCTTCCTGGTCAATAAATACTTTTGCTTTTAGTTCAGGTGCAATAATCTGATGGGATACTTCTTTTGCGATATCCACTTTTCCCACTTTTTTTAGTCCTGGAACGACGTGTGATAAAAAATTGCCCATCTGCTCTTCTGCTATAGGTACGACTGGCTTCAAAGGCGCCGTTTTTCGAAGCCCTTCAAGAAGCATACGCTGATCTTGAGATAGCTCATAAAACGTCCCGTTTAAAAATAGCCACCCGTATCGATCAAAAAATGAAGCTTGATGAAGTTCAGTAAAGTCTAACTCAAATCCAGCTGCCGGGTGCTTATTTAATTGAAACGAAAAAGGAGCTGAGCTTTCAGCAAGGATAATATTTTCATATGAGTGCCCGTCATGAATAAATATAAAGCTCCGATCTTTGAGCAATTGAAATAACTCTTTGGCTATGATAGAGGGAATGATTAGTTCTCTGTTATTTGCAGACGAACGATACATGGAATAAGAATTTTTATAAAATGATTCATTTGTCATAATATCCATCAGCAGCTCAATGATTTTCCTATCTTCTTCTATAAAAAAATGTTCCGCCGGGTCATATTCGAAGCGCTTGGTAAATTCGTGAGTTTTGAATTCTTTAGCGTCTGTTAAAAATTCTTGAATGTTTTTTACTACATACGTCCGGTCGACGCCTACTTTCATTTCAAGCGCCACGTACATTCCTTCTGAACGTAAAAATTCTTCTGAGTAAGACTTGCAAACAAATTCCACTTTCAACGGATCTTTATCTGCATATTTTCTGTGGTCGCTTATTGTTTGCTGATAGCTTGAAAATAAGTCGATAAAATGATTTACATTCTCGTATTCTTTGCTTTGGCGAAAAGGCTTCGTTTTAATTGGCTGCGGCTTTGCTCGCTCATCGCAAATGGTTAATAAAACAGCTACTTCGTGTTTGCATTCTGAAAACTCGTGATAAGCAGGACAATCGCAGAATGAATAAAAAGAATTTCCTTTTTGTTCAACCATTACCGTATACATTTCCGCCCCTCGAACGGCTGCTGTCCACGTAGTGGTCTGTTCATTGTATTCCAAGTCGAGCACACGTCCCTGCTTGTAATACGTGTGTCCTCTATAGTACGTTCTGCTTGAGTACGAATCTTTTAATTGTTCTTTGTTTAATGTTTTATTTATCATCGCTTCACAATCTTCCAATCGCATAACAGTCAATGCTGTTTCTGTTTAATTTCTATTCAGAACAAATAATGTTCAACGTCATAAACGTTGAACATTATTTGTCAATTTCTCTATTATAACATGCAACAGACATTATAAAACACTCTTAAGCAATGCAGACTGTTTTCGCTTTTTTCTTTTGTAGAGTATCCAGCCCGCTCCAGCCGATGATAATAAAAGTAGACTCAGCCCTAAAAAAGCCAGTCCTATACGATCGTTAGCCGTAACGTACGTAAAGAAGAAAATCAGTAAAATCCGAATTCCTAACGTAATAAAGCGAAAACAGCTGTCGACTCTTCCCACGATGATATTCGGTATTTTTTGCATCATAAACGTATTTCGAGCTACTCTTGTACCTGCATTTGCAAAAGCAAGAAGAAACACAATAGAAAAATAAATCGGCAGAAGTTTCATAAAGAAGAGGATAGATATGCCGAGTGCAAAAAGGCTTATATTAAGCATAACGGCTAGCTCAGTGCCTGTTCTTTTCATAATAGATACGATGAATACCCCTGCCGTTAATGCCCCGAAACCATATACCGCACTTTCAATTCCATATGCTGCTGGACTTGCTTTTAATTCTTGAGTCAGATAAATAGGAAATAAATAGTTCGTCATCATCACAGCGATGAAAGGCATAAAAGAAAGCAGTAAAAAAATAGAGACGGAGCGATTTTCTTTTATAAATGTTAAACCTTCTTTCATGGCAGTGTGTTTCTTGTCGCTTCGTTCACTGCTTTGTTTATATGGAATACTCCATAGACAAAGGAATGCAGCTATATACGTAGCTGCATCTACTGTTAAAATCCACTGAAGCGACCAACGAGTAATGACTAGACTCGCTATAGCGCCTGCAAGCATACTCGATAGCTGACCTTGTATTTCCATGATACTGTTTAATGATTGAAACGCATCTTTTGAAAAAACTTCTTGATTTAAAGCAAAAATCGTTGGATAAAAAAACGTGTAGTAAAGGTTTCCGGTTCCGTACAAAATTACGTAGTGAATCGTTGAATAATCGGTAACAAAACCGACGATTACAAATAACATGACCGTGATAAAACCTATCAATTCTACGGTTAACAGCAGTTTCTTTCGTGACATTCGATCAATAAGAACACCTATATAAGGAGTAGCCATAAAGCTAATCACCGTCATAATCAGCATAATCGTGCCAAATAATCTATTTCCATGTGGAGATGCAACTAACAGTAAAGGAATGGCAAGCATCGTAATACCGGAGCCGATAGAGGATAAAACATTAGCAGCTACTACGGCCTGAAAGCGCCGGTCTTTATGGAGCGCCTTCATCAAACATTTTGCTTAGCTTCTAAAATTTGCTTAGACACTTGTGTATACAGAGTCAGCTCATTAACTAATTCATGAATTCCGTTAGCTGCGTTTTTTCGTAAAGTCCCTTTTTCCAAGATGTCTGCAGGGTCTAATACCAACTGCTTAGATAGAACATTCGCATACAAAGCGCGTGTAACGGTTCTAAGGTTATTTAAAGCATTAATGACTCCTTTTCCTCCTCCTGATACTGCTAAAAGTGCTACGGGCTTATGCGCAAAATACGCACTGTTTAAGAAGTCAAATGCGTTTTTCAACGCTCCGCTCATAGCTCCGTGGTACTCGGGCGTCGCAAGTAAAATACCATCTGCTTTTTCTATTTTTTCAATTAGCTCTTGTACTTCTTCTGTTTCATACTGATGAGGTTCACCTGTGAATATAGGAAGCGATAATTGGCTTAAATCTAGAAAAGAACTTTGATAGCTTTTGTGAAGCTCTCTCGTCACTTGTGTTGTTCGACCTGTTTCTCTAGGACTTCCATTCATAATAAGTATGTTCATGTTTATCTACTCCTCTGTCGTTTGGTTATACGTATAGTATAGGGATGATTGAACTTTTTTTCGTCATGCTATTGATAGAAAGAAAGCTACCAATATAGACGGAGAAGCACAGAGAAAAACCTACAACTAAAGTCGTAGGTTAGGAAATTCCGTGCTGCACAGCATATAGAGCAGCTTGCGTGCGGTCTTGAACCCCAAGCTTCGATAAAATATTAGATACATGTGTTTTTACTGTTTTTTCCGTAATATGTAAGGCAACACCGATTTCTTTGTTGCTTTTTCCTTTTGCAATTTCTTTTAATACGTCTTTTTCTCGTTTTGTTAAGTGGTCAATAAAATTGACTTTCTTTTCGCTGCTTTTAGTTAAGCGTGTTAGCAAGTGTGTGGTGACTTTTGGATGAAGCTGATTTTCTCCGTTCATTAGCTTTCGAATAGCTGCTACAAGTTCATCTGGGTCACTTTCTTTTAGCTGATAGCCTGAAGCTCCAGCTTCTAGTGCCGGTATCACATGGTCTTGATCCGAAAAGCTTGTTAAAATCATGACTTGTATATGCGGTGCTTGTTTTTTTAATTCTTTTGTTGCTTCGATTCCATCGAGAACCGGCATCGATAAATCCATTAAAACAATGTGTGGTTCTAGGGATGTCGCTAACTTTAAAGCTTCCTCTCCGTTAGAAGCTTCTCCTACAATTTCTAAGTCTGGCTGCGTCTGTAAGAAAAAGACAAGCCCTTTTCGGACAACGTGGTGATCATCTGCGATTAGAATCTTTATTTTCATATGCGCTCCTTTCTGTTATGAAAGAGGAATAGATACTTCCACAACCGTTCCGTTTCCTATGCTGCTTGTAACAGATAGTTTTCCATTTAATCTTTTTATTCGCTCTTGCATGGTTTTTAATCCAAGCGTCGGCAATTCTGCTGAAGCACTATACATAAACCCATTGCCGCTATCTTGGACTTTCATAATCACTTGTTCTCTGCTTATATTTACGTTTAAATGTACATCTGCTGTACCCGCATGCTTTCGGCAATTATTAAAAGCTTCTTGGCCGACTCTCCACAGTGTCTCTTCAATCACAGCAGGCAAAACCGACACACCTTTAATTTGTTCTGTTACGTTAAGACCTAGCATTTGACCATAGCTTTTTAACGCACTGACAATGCCGTTTTCTAACCCTTGAGGACGAAGCTGCCAAATTAATGCTTTCATTTCCACTTGAGCATGCTGAGCGGTTTCTTGGATTAAGGAAAAAGTCTCTTTTAACTGCACATCTTTCGCTAAGCTGCTTCCGGCTTTGGCTGTGACATTAATTGAAAATAACAGTTGATTAACAGAATCGTGAAGATCTTTTGCCAGTCTGTTTCTTTCTTCAATAAGCTTTACCTCCTGCTGAGATTGAGTCAGCTTAATCCGCTTGATAGCCGTGCCAATTTGAAGAGCGACGGATCCTAATAAATCAAGCTCTCGCTGTTCAAAATGAATTTTATGAGGGGCAGCTACATTTAATAATCCAAAGCGCTCATCCCCTGCTTGTAAAGGAACCGTTGCGTGATGGGTAATGTCGTGTGTATCCCCCCACTCATGAATGACGGAATCTTCAAGTCTCTTGCACTCCATAATATTAGACGCTTTTTGAAGCCGGCCATCCATATACCGATCAACACACCAGCAGCTTCCGTTACACATAGGCTGAGCGGTTTTATTTAATAAAGCCGGCGGCAAATGCTGAGCGGCAATCATCTCATGTTTTCCATTTTCGTCAATAAAAAAGATCCATCCTGTTTGTAAATCTGTTATTTGCAGCAGTTTTAAAAGAGCATCGTGAAGCATTGTATGTAAATTAGTGCCTTCATTTAAAATCTCGGCAATGTCTTTTAAAATCTTAAGCTCTGAAATATGATCTTTTTCCATAGCCTCTCTCCTATATGATGTATTTTCCATTTTTTATTTTATCACAATTAAAGACGATTCCGGCTCATAGGACGTTATTTTTAAGGTGTTTACGCTTAGGTATGTAAGAGTTTTTGACATCAATAATAAAAATTTCAAAAAGTATGTCAGGTAGTTTAACAATTAGCTAGAGTCTTTACGTAAAACGAACTATACTACAGATAATTCACGTAAGAAAAGAAAAAACGAAAGGAAATGAGAAGAAAAAAATATTAAAATTAATACATTGAAAACGCTTCCAAATATGAAGGCATAGTGCTATTATATAATTATTAACAGAATAGGGATGTGAGAAAGATGAATAAATTATTTTTAGAAGAGTTACGATACATTATCTTGTGTGAAGTGCCTATGACAAAGTACCGAGTAGAGCAGCTTCAAGACAAATTTGATCAAAGCCCATACTTAATTAATGAACTTTATCAACTCCTATTCGAAAAGCGTCACATTTTAGCTTTTGTTGATGATATTGAATCATCCCTGTATGACTATATTGTGAATAAAGAAATGATGGATGCTAAAACGTATTATGGAGCTATTGCACATGTAGCAAATCTTTTCGGCGAAACGCCTACATATATAAAATGCAAAATAAAAAAATATAGACAGTCTTCGATTTCAAGTATCAGTGCCTAAAAGTTGCGCACATCTGATTCAAATAAAAAGCAAAAAAGAAATCCTAGCACAAGGGTTTCTTTTTTGTACCACTAACATATAGGGAGGAAAATAAGATGAAGACATTTTTTATCACGAATCGCTATTCGTTTCTTGAAACGCAAGTAAATGAATACATGCAATCTTTACTGGTAAAAACACCTGAACAAGTTATTTTATATTTCGAAAGACAAATTCGAAAGTATAAAGTATATTTACAGAAAAAACATCATTACCCAGAGTGTATGGTTCAATCTATCCACCGTTTGATTGAAGAATATTCATTAATTATCATCAGGGTGAAGAAATACATTAGTTATCAAAACAAGCTGATGAATAAACAGCTCTTAGAGCCGCAGTAAAACGAATCATTTTTTATGGTTCGTTTTACTGCGGCTCTGCCGTTTTACTCCTCATATTTTAGCAGTAAATGCAGAACAGCGGGACGTTCTTCAAGATTTTTGTATGAGTGTACATGACTTCCTTCAAATTTTATAGAGTCAAATTGTTTTAGCTCGTATAGCTCTTCTTCTATTTTCATTTCGATTCTTCCTTCCATTACCGTTGCTACTTCAATTAATCCTTTATGATGAGGTTCGGGACAGTATGTAGCGAGAGGAGAAAGAAAGGCTCGGTACATTTCAATAGTTGAATCTATTTGATTTTGAAAAATAAATTCTACTTTCCACGCTTCGTCCGGTCCTTTGAGAGAAAAACCTTCTCCGCACTTAGATACAGCCACTGAAGGTTCTACTGACACTAATTTAGTTAAAGGGATATTTAAACCTGTTGTTATTTTCCACATTACTCCTAGGGTTGGATTAGTCTCCCCTCTTTCAATTTTCCCTAACGTAAGTTTGCTCACTCCCGTCCTATCTGCTAATTCATCGAGTGTGAATTCTCGCTGTGTTCTTATTTTTCTAAGCTCGTTGCCTACCTTTTTCATCATTTCTTCTGAATGCATTTTTACCTTCCTTTCTTTTGTATATTATGGTACACTTTTTTTGTATCTAAGTATACTATAATATATATTTAGGTATTTTTATTAATTAGGAGGAAAAAGTATGAAAGCAATTTTATGGGGGCTTCTCTCGTCCATGTTCTTTTCTGCTACATTTATTGTGAATCGCGCCATGAATGTATCTGGAACAAGCTGGGCTTGGACAGCATCTCTTCGTTTTTTATTAGCACTACCTATTTTACTCATTTTAGTACTTGTACAAAAGAAGTTTACACCATTATGGATGGAAATGAAAAAGCATCCTTTCGCTTGGTTAGGCTGGGGAACTCTTGCAGGAATTGGATTTTATTCATTATTAAGTTTTTCTTCACTTTTTGGACCGTCATGGCTCATAGCTGGAACGTGGCAAGTAACGATCTTGGCAGGTGCGCTCATTTCTCCACTTTTCTATGTAACGATTCAAACTGCAGACGGAAACAAAAAAGTAAGAGGAAACATTCCACTCAAAACGCTTGGTATTTCAACGTTTATTTTAGCGGGTGTGGTTCTCATGCAAGTTAAAGAAGCTGAAAACATCACGCTTTCACAGTTTGTGTTGGGTTTTCTCCCTGTCGTCATGGCTGCTTTTTTATATCCGCTTGGAAATCGAAAAATGATGGAAGTTTGCAAAGGGAAATTAGATACATTTCAACGTGTTTTAGGTATGGCTATCGGCAGTATACCGCTAAGTATCATCTATGCGATATATGGATTTTATACAACTGGTATGCCAACAGCTCCTCAGTTTTCGCAAGCTTTTATATTAGCGATGAGTTCAGGTGTAATTGCGACAATGACGTTCTTTCACGCAACAGACTTGGCAAAAGAAAATTTAGCTTTGCTGGGAGCTGTCGAAGCAACTCAATCGGGCAGCATGATTTTTACAGTGTTTGGAGAAGTGTTTTTATTAAATGGGCGTGTGCCAACAGGGATAGCTTTAGCTGGTATGATGGTAATCGTAATCGGAATGATTATGAACAGTATGCTAAACAAAAAAACAAAACTGTCTTCGGCCGGTCCTTCACGTACTCTATCAAAATAAGAAAAGAGGAGATGAAAATCTGTTTAAAGGTTTTCATCTCCTCTTTTTAATATTCGAGATGATTGTTCCAATAGCGATTCCAAAGCACAGGGAATCGCATCTGTAAACCATCCTCATCATCTTCATCCCAATCAAGATCCAAATCTTGCTCATCGTACCACATTGGATCAAACTGGTCATATTTATCATAATAGTAGTCGTTATCTAAACCTGTCTTTTCTTCATAAGCTTCACACGCTACAGCAAGTAATTCTTCTAATTGAGGAGCATAGCCTTCTACTTCTAGTGGTTGAAGAACAGAAATCATCGTCTCAGGAGATTCAATTGCTTTATAATAAATGTCTTTTCCTTGATATAAAAGCCACGCTCTAAAATAATCAAAACAATCATCTGAACAACCGCCCATTACAATATAAGCTGCTGCCCACAATGAAGAAGTATAGGATTGATCAAAATGCTGATTTAACAGCTGATCAAAGCGGAAAATGTCTTTTTCAGAACGCTTTGCTAGCGTTGAGCGGAGCCATTCCATTTGCTCGTCGACATCTATTTTTGTCTTCGCCTTTTTTATCAGTTCCCAAAAGAGATCCTCTGACATCGTGCTGTCTTTCATTACTTGCATTGAACAAGTTAAAGGCTTATACCCTTTCTTCAATTTTGCACGAATCAGCTTTTCAGCTTCCGCTTCACAAGCTTCTGCGGAAGCAAACTCTTTTACTTGCATGCGACCGGCTGTATCAACTTTTCCAAAGTGAATGACTAACTTGCTGTCTCTTCTTTCAACTTTCCAAAATTTATTCGATTGCTCATCTTTATACACTAAGGTTATTTGCATGATACATTCCCCTTTTTCATCCTACTACTATTGTGAATATTTCTCTTTTTACAAGTTATGTAGAGCCATGGCGCTTCATAATACATTTTCTTTCCTTTTGTAACATGTTCCAGTTGATTTTAATTCTTTCTAAAGTTTGTTAAAAGCTGAAGCGCTATTTTTTGATTATATTTCGCTCAGCATTTAAATTTAATGCTACTGATACAGTTCAAACAGCGAGAAATTAAAACATCATGTATGTAATATTTCACTTGTTTGTTTTTTTGTTGCATTTACAACATTTTGTTTTTCCTTTATACTCTTTCATATCAGATATCTTTATTATACAAAAAAGAATCATAAATTCGCAGCAAAGGAAGGATTTTAATGAAAATTAAGCAAGTTACAACAAAAGAGCAGCTTGAAGAAGTATTTCATATACGTAAAACAGTGTTTGTTGAAGAACAAGGCGTGCCATTAAAAGATGAATTTGATGAACATGAGGAAACGGCAAAACATATGTTGATTTACTATAACAATGAACCGGCAGCTTCTGGTAGATTCCGCATAGTAGACGATTACGCCAAAATAGAGCGGATATGCGTATTAAAGGAATTTAGAAAATACGGGCTCGGAAAAGAAGTGGTGGCCAGCTTGGAAGAAGCAGCGAAAAAAGAAGGATTAACTCAAGCTAAGCTTCACGGTCAAGTTCAAGCTGAATCATTTTATCATAAATTAGGGTATAAGACTGTTTCTGATGTATTTATGGAAGACGGTATTCCACACGTTATAATGAAAAAAGAATTTACGTTTTAAAAATCTTCTTGTACACAGTTACTTCAGTAAAGAAAAAGGCTCTCTACTGAGAGCCTTTTTTGTACTATCAGATTTTCATAATTCCGCCTGTGCTTGCAGAAGTTACAAGTTTAGAATATCTTGCAAGATAGCCTTTTTTCACTTTTGGCTCAAAGCCTTTCCAGTTTGCTTTTCGTTCTTCCCAAACATCTGGAGAAACTTGAACATTCATCGAACGATCTTCAATGTCAATCACGATGTGGTCGCCATCTTCTACAAATGCTAGCGGGCCGCCTTCAGCAGCTTCTGGAGATGCGTGGCCAATTGATAATCCACGAGAAGCGCCAGAGAAGCGTCCGTCCGTTAATAGAGCTACTTTTGCACCTAGTCCCATTCCCATGATTTGAGAAGTTGGAGCTAGCATTTCAGGCATTCCCGGGCCGCCTTTTGGTCCTTCATAACGAATGACTACGACATGTCCTTCTTTTACTTTGCCGTTAGCAATACCGTGCAGCGCCTCGTCTTGAGACTCAAATACAATTGCTGGTCCTTCGTGGCGAGTAATGCCGTCTTGAACACCGCCTGTTTTAATAATCGCGCCGTCTGGAGCTAAGTTACCAAATAATACAGCAAGTCCGCCTTTTTCGGTGAACGGCTTATCGATTGGATGGATAACATTATAGTCTTTTACATCGCATCCGGCAATGTTTTCACCTAGCGTTTTTCCAGTAACTGTCATAGTATCTAAATGAAGAGCCCCTTCTTTTTTAGATAGCTCGTTTAAAGCAGCTGATACGCCTCCTGCTTCATGTAAGTCTTCAATAAATACATCAGAAGCCGGAGCCAGCTTTGCCAAGTGAGGCACGCGTTCTGCCACTTCATTAATACGCTCTAATGGATACTCAATTTCAGCTTCATTCGCAAGAGCTAGCGTATGAAGAACTGTATTTGTAGAACCACCTAACGCCATGTCCAAAGCAAACGCGTTGTCGATTGCTTTTTCTGTTACGATATCACGTGGTTTTAAATCTAATTTAATTAATTCCATAAGCTGTTTAGCTGATTTCTTAACGAATTCTCTACGTTCAGGAGCAACTGCTAAGATTGTACCGTTTCCAGGTAAAGCAAGTCCTAACGCTTCAGCTAAGCAGTTCATTGAGTTCGCTGTAAACATTCCTGAACAAGATCCGCATGTCGGACAGCCGAATTGTTCTAATTCAAGTAATCCCTTATCATCAAGTTTACCAGCTTGATGAGCTCCTACGCCTTCAAATACTGAAGAAAGAGAAATCTTACGACCGTCGCTCGTTACGCCAGCCTTCATTGGTCCGCCGCTAACAAAAACTGTCGGAATATTCAGACGTAATGAAGCCATTAACATCCCAGGCGTGATTTTATCACAGTTTGGAATACATACCATTCCATCAAACCAGTGAGCAGATACTACCGTTTCAACTGAGTCAGCAATGATTTCACGACTTGGTAATGAATAGCGCATACCGATATGTCCCATCGCAATACCGTCATCTACACCGATAGTGTTCATTTCAAAAGGTACGCCACCAGCTTCGCGAATCGCATCTTTTACGATTTTACCAAACTCTTGCAAGTGAACATGACCTGGTACAATATCAATATATGAATTGACAACCGCAATAAACGGTTTGCCGAAATCCTCTTCTTTTACACCAGCTGCACGCAGTAGGCTGCGGTGCGGTGCTCTGTCGAATCCTTTTTTGATCATGTTACTTCTTAATTCTGCCACAATAATTCCCTCCGTATTCATCTAACCTATTAAAAACTGAATCTTTTTAAATTATTTAATAATTTTTAATATAAATACTAATTTAACAAATCACATAAAGGTTTGTAAAGGTTTATGACAAAATAATCATTTTTTATTTCAAAATAGTAAAATCACCCGCATAAATTAGTATAATATATACATATATCCCTTATTTTACAAGGGGAGGCGGAAGGTGGATGCTGAGCATGAAACAATCCTTTTATTACAGAGGTCATCAGGAAAAAGAAATATTTGCACAAAAATGGGATGTTGAAAACAATTCTGCAAAAGGCGTTGTTCAAATAGCCCATGGGATGGCCGAACATATTGGACGCTACGAATACTTTGCTAATGTATTAACTCAACATGGCTACATCGTATATGGAAATGATCACCGCGGTCACGGTCAAACAGCTTTAAAAGATGAAGAAAAGCGTTTTTTTGCTGAAGAAAATGGTTTTGACACCGTAGTTTACGACATGATTGCTCTGACTAATCACATTTCAACGGAACACTCCGGTCTACCAATCTTTCTTTTCGGTCACAGCATGGGTTCTTTTCTAACGAGAAGATATATTCAATTGAATACAGAGCACATTTATGGTGTGATGCTCTCAGGTACTGGCAGCATTCCTTCCCTTTCACTGAAGGGCGGCATATTAGCTGCGACAATAGAGAAAAAAAGAAAAGGATTACGATCTGCTAGTCCATTGCTTGATAAACTTTCTTTTGGACAGTATAACAAATCCTTTCATCCTGCTCGAACACCTTTTGACTGGTTAAGTCAAGATAATGAGGCTGTAGATTTATATGTAAATGACCCTTACTGCGGAGGAGTTTTCACAGCGGGATTTTTCTATGACTTATTAACAGGAATCAAACAAATCTCTAACTTAGCTAATATAAAGCTAGTACTATCAAACCTGCCTGTTTATTTAATATCTGGAGAACATGACCCAGTAGGCAGCTATACAAAAGGGGTACTCAAAGTATATAACGACTTTAAAAAAGCCGGATTGCAGGACGTAAGCTACCGCTTTTTTACACAGTGCCGTCATGAGTTGCTTAATGAATTAAATAAAGATGAAGTGATAGAAGATATACTAAATTGGCTTGACGTGCAAATGGACAAAAAAACGGTTCGTGTCTAGACACGAACCGTTTTTTTTATTAAGCAAATACAGATGTTAATACAGGCACTACTTGTTTTTTACGTGATACAACGCCTTCTAAGACAGCTGTATTGTTTTCAAGCGTTACGTTGTATGCTTCTTCTACTTTTGAAGCAGCAGAACCCAATGCTAATGCAGTAGAGTTGCTGTTTAAAATATCTGTAACAACTAAAAGGAATAATTGTAATCCTTTTTCTTCGATTGTTTTAGTAATAGCTTCTTCCAATTCAACTTTGCGTACTAAAACGTCGTTTACGTCAATTGCATTCACTTGTGCAATTTCTACTTTGCTTGTACCCATGCTGAATTCTTTAGCATCTAATGAAATTAATTGTGAAGCTGTTTTATCGCCTAAGTCAGCTCCAGCTTTCAGCATTGCTAATCCGTACTCTTCTGCATCTACGCCTGCAATTTCCGCTAATTCTTTAGCAGCTGCAACGTCCTGGTCTGTGCAAGTTGGTGATTTGAATAATAAAGAATCAGAAATGATAGCTGATAGCATAAGACCTGCGATGTTAGGTTCGATTTCTACGCCGTTTTCTTTATACATCTTGTTTAAGATCGTTGCCGTACATCCAACTGGCTCTGCACGATAGTATAAAGGATCTGCTGTTTCAAAGTTAGCAATACGGTGATGATCAATTACTTCAAGCACACGAACTTGATCAATATCGTTTGCACTTTGTTGGCGTTCGTTGTGGTCCACTAAAATAACTTCATTTGTTTCTTTAGATACTTCATCAACGAAACGTGGTAGTTCAGCGTTGAACTTTTCAAGAGCAAATTGCGTTTCACCGTTAATATCGCCTAATCGAACTGGTTCAGCGTCTACACCTAATTTATTCTTTAAATCAGCGTATGCAATTGCAGAACAGATTGTATCTGTGTCAGGATTTTTATGTCCAAAAATTAACGTCTTTGCCATCTTAAATCTCTCTCCTTCTTACGTATGTAAATAGCATTCTTGCGTAAATTTAGTTAATTCGTTCACGCAACATTGCCATTTTAACATAAACTTTTACATTATTTTAATTTTTTTGCGAAAAATGATATTCATCCGCAGATATTTTGCCATTTTGTATCTTTTTCATAGTAAAAACACCTCTATTTCCGATATAAATAGAGGGTTTTATACGTTCATTATATAAAAGTTAGCGATAAAATACAACCCGTCTCTCTATTACTTGATAGATAACTTAAACGCAGTATCTTGCCACTTTTGATAAAGAAAAAGTAGAACAGCAACAACCATCATTAGTACAAATAATAAAAAATGATTCATTTCCTTCAGTGTATAAATATTTAGCTTTTCAAAAATAGGATTCATAACAAATGCTTGAAACAAATCAAATGCTGCGTTGATAATCATAAACATCCAAAAGCCAGGATAGGTAAAAAAAAAAATAAAAAGCGTGCCTATTATAAATATGCCAAAAGGAAAAGGCGTCATATTAACGAAAAAAAAAAGAGTTTTATTCACTTCCCACCAGTTAAAGTCATCTGCAATTTGAAAAACCATCGTTAACAATACCACTCCAAATAGTTATACAGCCATATACCGCTTCACTCGCTCTTTATCCACTGCAAAAAGCAATAGCCAAGGACCGATAAAAAACATCCACATTACAATTTGCGCCATGAACATTCCGCCTTTCATTTCAAAAAAAGAGAATATACATTACTCTGTCCTTTTTTGGTTATCGTCGCAGTGTAAAATCGAAATGTTCATTTACTTTGGCTCCTAGCTCTTCAAGAAACTGCTGAGCCGTCATTCCTTCTACGCTTTGGGTATACCAAGCAAGCTGAGATTTTTTATGAACATTGTTGTAATATACATCTCTTGACCAATATGTTTTTGATCGGTATGTATAATTAAAGTGAATGAATAGTTCACTCCCGTCTGGACACTGCAACAATACGCGGTAATGTGGATTACGACGATTTTTATCTAAACTCATTTCTTTGATCTGTGCTAACATTATTCACCTCTAAAGCCATTACTTAATCATTTAAAGGTAAATGCCACACCTCGCTATATCCTAGCTCTGCCATCAACTAGAAAATCATATATTTTCTAAAATTCTACACGATATAGGACAAAAGAGGAAGAGATAATTTATTGATGGACGTGTAAAGTTTCATATAAATCTTTTAGCTGCTCAGGGTATTGAGACCTTACGTAATAACCCGTGGGACGGTGCTCGATTAAATGAGAAGCAAACAAATAGCCGATGAGCACGTGCATTTGTTCATCTGAGGTTTCTTGGCTTAATTCTCCTTCGAGTCGTTCAGCTAAGTGTGAAGCCAGCTGTTTAATTTTTTCATCATGTGATAAAAAAAGCATTTTGTTCCCCCTTATAACGAATAAGTAATGCTGTGAATTTCAATAAAGACAAAGTATTGCTTTTATAAGGAAAATTATATTTTATTTTACAATAAAAGTATATAAACAGTTCTAAATATTCAAAAAAATAACTCGTTTCTTTTGGACTATTCGGCAATAAAAAAAGAAGCGGGAGCTGTCCGCTTCTTTTACGTAAAAAGATATTCGGCTACCGAAATTTATTCTACTTCCACTGCCCAGCCGAATGGGTCTTCCACTGTACCATTTTGAATACCTGTTAGAGTGTCATACAGTTTTTGTGATACTTCTCCTGTGTTTCCATCGTTGATGACCATTTTCTCGTTATTCCAAAATAGTTCGCCAATTGGAGAAATAACTGCAGCTGTACCTGTTCCAAATGCCTCTTCTAGTTTGCCTTCGGAATAAGCTTGCTTAATTTCTTCCATAGAAATACGGCGCTCAGTTACAGGCATATCCCAGTGTTTTAGCAGCTCAATGATAGATTTACGCGTAATTCCTTCCAAAATGCTTCCGTTCACAGATGGCGTTACTACTTCTCCATCGATTTTGAAGAAAATATTCATGCTTCCTACTTCTTCAATGTACTTGCGTTCAACTCCGTCTAACCACAGTACTTGTGAATAGCCTTTTGAGTCAGAAAGCTGCTGAGCTTTTAAGCTTGAAGCATAGTTTCCGCCTGTTTTAGCTGTCCCTGTCCCTCCGGCTACAGCACGAACAAATTCGCTTTCAACCGCAATTTTTACAGGAGCAATCCCTTCTTTGTAATATGAACCAACTGGAGAAAGAATAATGATAAATTGATAGCGGTCAGATGGCGCTACTCCTAAGTAAGGCTCTGTTGCGATGACAAACGGGCGAATGTATAGTGATGTACCTTCAGCAGTAGGAATCCATTCGCGGTCAATTTTAATCAGCTGCTTTAACGCTTCTAGCGCTAAGTTTTCATCAACATGAGGAATACAAAGACGATCGTTTGATTTATTTAAACGTTTGAAGTTCTCATCTGGTCTAAATAATAATACTTGCTCTTTTTTTGTTACATATGCTTTTAGTCCTTCAAAAACAGACTGCCCGTAATGAAAGATCATGGATGCCGGATCTAATGTGATAGGTTGATAAGGGACAATACGAGCATCGTGCCATCCTTGGCCTTCTGTATAATCCATAATGAACATATGGTCCGTAAAGACTTTCCCGAATTGCAATTGATCAGATTGCGGCTTTTCTTTTTTTGTTTGACTTAGTGTTACATCGATTGAATAAGTTGTCATAGTTGTTTCTCCTTGCTCTTTATATTTACGGGTTTTTCGCTTAAACCTCTATATAAGTTACATTGTACAACTTTAGGGAAGAGTGTCACAATAGTTAGAGACGAAAAATTCTAAAAATTTTATAAAAATTATAAAGAAATAGCACCTAATCGAATTAAGTGCTGAATTGAAAAGGTTTTCTTTCTAAAAAAACTATTTCTACATTTTATTTATAACTATTTATAAACCAATTTTCACTCGAAGCTTTTCATCTTGTATTGAAAATTGTTTGATTTTCCCTACTGGAATGACCTTCACTTTATCAATTTCATTGAGATTGATATGAATTTGTTTTTCTTCATACGTAGTAACAGGCGGCTTGTGAAAAATTCGATAGTTGATCCAATTTTGATTAAGAGGTTTCATTTCATGGATTTTGAATAGAAGCGTACGTTCTTTTGCCTCAAGAGGTTCTAGCACAATGGAAAATGGAATTCTCACCAGAAATTTTTTAATAATTCCATTCACGTGAATATAGGAGTCTTGAAATGAAATAGAGAATTGCTGAATTTGATCTTGCTTTGTCATTTGCTTTTGAAAAATTCGCATGAGCATAGAAGCGGATATAGGAACGGT
The DNA here is from genome assembly GCF_058629175.1 of Priestia sp. MDV22-iso46. Classification (NCBI taxonomy): domain Bacteria; kingdom Bacillati; phylum Bacillota; class Bacilli; order Caryophanales; family Bacillaceae; genus Priestia; species Priestia sp. MDV22-iso46. Next base: position 438,439 of record NZ_JBZVWT010000001.1, on the reverse strand, counting down.
TACGCCACTTTCAGCCATCTTTTCTTTCATTTTTGCCTGCACATCATCACTAATTACATCGTTTAACTTTCTCTGTACCCAATCCTTCATGATGCACCTCCACTATGAAGTTATCTTGCTGTTTCCTCTAACGCACGAATTGAAGCTGTTAAATGGTTTGACACGTCGGCAAGGCGATCTTTTGTCAGTTTATCTTCTCCAAGGTAGATAGGTTTTCCAAAGGAGATAACAATAGGAACCTTCGAAAATAGTTCTTTTACATTTGCGGGTCCTTTGTAAACCGCGGGTACAATAGGAACCTTTGCTATACTCGCTATAGTGACTGCTCCTCTTTTTAAGGGAACGTCTTCCTCTGTTCGCGTGCCGCTAGGAAAAATCCCGACGATATGTCCTTCTTTTGCTAATTTAATAGGTGTTTTAATGCTGCTGGGTCCCGGGTTGTTACGATCTACTGGGAATGCGTTGAGTTTTTTTAATACATTACTAGTGAGTATATGATTAAAAAGCTCCTTTTTTGCCATAAAATGAATTTGGTGAGGCAAAATAGCCGCACCAAGCGCTACAACGTCTACCCATCCCTTATGCGAACAAGCGATCACAAAACCTGTGTCTGTTGGTAAAGACTCTTTATTCCTTATGTAAAGCTTACCTCTTCTTTTCAATAAAAATTTCCATACGTGAGCCGCAAGATTATACATAAACATTTCCTCTTCCCTCTATTATTTGAAAATATATACAAAAATTATATCACTTACTATTAAGAGTTGGTACTAAAAATTAATGTAACATCTTTTTACAAGATAGCTTACCTACTTCTCTATATATTGTAAAAAAGTAGATATCGAATCCTCTATTTTTAGTCAACTTAACTAATGACATCCCTTAAAAAACATTTTACTATTAATGTATTATTATAAATGTAATATTTATTGACATTACATGTGATATAATTAAAGGAGGTTTTTAGGTGAATAACCAAAATCGACCGTTTCGACTAGCTTCATTGGGATTACAGCACGTACTCGCTATGTATGCGGGTGCCATTCTCGTTCCGCTGATGGTGGGGCGCGCATTGAATTTAAATGCCCATGACTTATCCTATCTTGTGGCCATTGATTTACTAACATGCGGACTAGCTACGCTGCTGCAGGCATGGACGAACAGGTGGTTTGGTATTGGTCTTCCTGTTGTACTCGGAAGCTCATTTGTAGCGGTGACTCCTATGATTGCAATTGGAACTCAATATGGAATTAGCGCTGTTTACGGAGCGATTATTGCCGGTGGTATTTTCATCGTACTGGCAGCAAGTTTTTTAGGCAAAATTATTAAATTTTTCCCTCCCGTTGTCACCGGAACGGTTGTGACGATGATTGGTTTATCGCTTGTACCATCCGCTGTCCGAAATATGGCAGGAGGAGTGGGAAGCAAAGATTTTGGTTCTCTTTCTAATCTTCTTCTTTCTTTTGGTGTTCTAGCGCTTATTTTAATTTTAAATCGATTTTTCAGCGGTTTTCTTCGTTCTCTTTCTGTATTGATTGGAATTGTAGCCGGAACAATAGCCGCTGTATTAATGGGAAAAGTTGATTTCACTAATTTTAATGAAGCTTCTTGGCTGCACGTTCCCACTCCTTTTTATTTTGGGATGCCTACTTTTGAAATCGGCCCTATTTTAACAATGATTCTCGTATGCTTGGTCATTATTATTGAGTCTACAGGCGTATTTTTAGCGTTAGGAAAGCTGTGTGATCGGGAATTAACGGAAAAGGATTTTACAAAAGGCTACCGTGCCGAAGGAATCGCCATTGTTCTTGGAGGGCTATTTAATGCTTTCCCTTACAATACATTCGCTCAGAATGTAGGACTGGTTCAATTATCGAAAGTGAAAACAAAAAATGTAGTGGTAGTAGCCGGCTTCATTCTCATATTACTGGGGCTTGTTCCGAAAATAGCTGCTTTTACAACCATTATTCCCACCCCTGTTTTAGGAGGAGCAATGGTCGTGTTGTTTGGTTTAGTTATTTCATCAGGCATCAAAATGCTAAGTGCTGTTGATTTGTCCAAACAAGAAAATTTGCTGATTATTGCGTGCTCTCTTTCACTCGGCCTTGGTGTAACGGTGGTACCTGATTTATTCGCTCAGCTCCCAAATGCTTTGCGCGTAATTGTAAGTGATGGAGTTATTACGGGAAGTTTGGCTGCCATTTTATTAAATCTCTTTTTTAACGCATCAATTGAACGAAAAGTACCTTCTGTCTCTTTGGAGAAGACAGATTATTCAGAAATAAAATAAAGGTGGTGTAGTATGAATAACGTATCCGTACAGTATGTAAATCAGCTTAGCAAGCAGCATTTTGTTTCACTAGTTGGTGATATATTTGAACATTCACCTTGGGTTGCAGAAGAGGCTTATTCTAAAGGCCCTTTCTCTTCCGTTGAACAACTTCATGCCATGATGAAAGAAATTGTAGCGCAAGCATCTGTAGAAAAACAGCTGCAGCTGCTGCAAGCTCATCCAAATCTAGGTGAAAATATTGCCATGACATCTGCTTCTACCGAAGAACAAACCAAAGCAGGCTTACAAAACTTAACGCAAGATGAGTATGAACAGTTTTCTTCTCTCAATGGAACGTATATGGAGAAGTTTCCTTTTCCTTTTATTTTGGCAGTACGAGGCAAACAAAAAGAAGATATCTACGAGGCAATGCAAAGTCGTTTACTAAATACTGAGCAAACAGAGTTTGATACAGCGTTAGAAGAAGTATATAAAATTGCTTTCTTTCGCTTAACTGATAAAATTACTGAAGATAAGGAGACAAAGAAACGAGCATGACTAAAATCACAACGCATATTTTAGATCTTACCCACGGATGTCCGGCTGCTTTTGTCAAAGTTGATTTTTATCATATTCAGTCGGAAAGTAAACGAATAAAAATTTCACACGGTACTACAAATGAAGACGGGAGGTTAGTAACTCCGCTCTTCTCTTCTGAAGCGTTTGAATCAGGAGATTATGAACTTCTGTTTCATATTGGGGAATATTATAAAAAACAAGAGGTCCAAACAACAAATCCCCCCTTTTTAAATCAGGTTTCTGTTCGAGTCGGATTGTCTTCTGAACAAGAACATTATCACGTCCCTTTGCTTGTGTCACCGTGGGGATACCAAATTTATAGAGGAAGCTAAAAAAAGAAACGGCGTCTTTAAACGTCGTTTCTTTTTTAGTTGAGCAATTTAGACATATAGTACTCATCAATAAACAAACCGCCAATTCGCAGTGAATGTTTTTTTGTTCCTTCAATTTCAAATCCTCCTTTGTCATATAAAGAAAGAGCCTTTTCATGCTGTATAGCGACTGTCAGTTCAAGACGATGAATACGGTGTTCTCTCGCCCATTCTTCAAGTGCACCGATTAAAGCTGTCCCAATCCCTTGATTTTGAAACGTCTTTCGAATACCTAATGTTAGAGAAGCGATGTGAGCGTTTCGGTTAGCTTCCCCCCCTGTTGCAGCTATATATCCCACAAGCATCTCGTTTTCTTCTGCTACAATAATCGTAGAGTTTGGCTGCTGCTTAAAGATTTCGATGTTTTTCTCCTGCTGATCTGTGCTCAGCTTTCGCTCTCCGCTTTCAAACAGCATAAACTTACTTTCTTCTTCAATCTGTTTAAGCAAATCTACAAAGTTTGCAGCATCATGTAATTCTAGTTCTCTAATTTGCATGCTGATCCCCCTTTTTGTGTGTCCCTTTTGTTTGTATATGTATTGGTTCACCTTTATAAAATATAGCTTTACAGTTTCTTACGAAAAATACGACTTTTTAAGAAGCGGAAGTAGAACAAAAAACCTACTAATCTCCCTTTTTTTGAAATGCTTTTTTCCTCTGTATAATTTTAAATCACTTATCAACTTCTGTAAATTTTTTAGATTCCCTCTTTTAATTTCCATTTTTCTTCCTTTTCTATGGGTTTGATTTTGATCTAAGGAGACCTTTTATAGAAAACATATGACTATTATCCTGTTTTTCATGAAGAAAGAAAGCAATAAATGTAATTTTACTTGTAATCGTTTAAAATAGAAAAAGTGGAAATTTCATGTACATATCCTCCTTAATTATTGGTCTATGAAAGGAAATTATTATGAAAGTACAATCCGCAAAATGTGGTGTATATGTCTTAAGCGGTCTAGGAGCTGTTATAGTGTTCTTCTTACTTTTACTTAAGAACAGTGCTTTCTTTCTAGAGGAAGAATACGATCAAAACAAACCTGAAGCTGCGCTTGCGGTCAACGAACATACCTATCACCTTCACAAAGGTTCTATTAACTGGTCAAACGGCCGTTCAACAACAAAAAAAGAAATAAATGTATATGATTTATATACATACATATCGCAGCAAAAAAGTATCCCATTGCAGCAGCAACAATTGGTTAAGCTCCATTTTTCGAACTTAGACGGTGCTTATATTCGTAGTGTGAGTGTGCATATATGGAGAGATAACGGTGAAAAAACCAAGCTGTTTGTCAAAAATAATGAATTTAAGGTTCCTAAAAATCAAGGTTTGTACGTTGTTGATATTGCGATTAACTCTACAAGAGGAACAATGCAATATGCGGCAAATGTGCAAATACAGTAAGTTTTTATATATTTATGTTTGGTCGAGAAAATCGGATAAGAAAACTCTTGTTGCAAGTAGGAAACGATGTATGGAATAAAAAACGGTGAAAAAGAAGTATTAAAAATATAGTGAAGCATTCAAATAAAAACCCTAACTTCTTCAGTAAATAATCTCACACAAAAAAAGAGAGCATAAGCTCTCTTTTTTATAAAATGAAAAAGACGTCCACGTAGGACGTCTTTGATGCGTTTGTGGCGGGGACCGTGTGACCACATTCACACGTTTAGCTCGAAAGCATGTCCTTCGACTTACACAAATTAGCTCATCGCTTTATTAATATAACATCCGCCACAGAAAAAAGCAATCAATTTTTAAATAGTTTTTTCTATTTATACATATTTCGCGAGAATCCACAAAATAATATGCATGCGTAGCTATTCACTCTCTACATTTTCAGTCTATTTTAACTCATGTACGAATATACTAATAGACCAACCTATACGCAGTTTTTGAAAAAGGATGTGAATAGCTTGTTTCAAATCACTGATTTCCCTGAATTTTCATGGTCGTACTCCAGACATAAAATGGTCACACAGTGCAACCGAAAGTATGCATATCATTATTATGTCTCACATAACGGATGGCTTGACAGCGCTTCTGCGCAGTCTCAGAGCGCTTATCGTTTAAAAAAGGTTTCCACTTTATCTATGTACGCCGGACAAGCCGTGCGTCAAGTGATTACAGAGGCCATTTCTGACTATACATCTACAAAGCTTGTCCCAAATGAACGGAACTTAGCGGAGAAAGTGCAGCAGCTACTAAATAACGCACTGCGTGATTCTACTGACTATGGAGAGCTTTGGTATCATAAGCCTGCTCAGTATAAGATGCTTTTAGAATTCTACGAAAACGGCTATATTTCTAAAAAAGACCTTAAAGACATGCAAAAACGGGTACACATTTGTGTACATCACTTTTTACAAAGTAAATCTTTTTGCGACATCGTATCTTCACCTTTTTTAGAAGTGGAGCCTCATCAGTCGTTTCGTTCTATAAATGTGTATGATCATAAAGTATATGCGCCTTTTCATTCTCTTTTTAAAAATCCAGTCACAGACGAATTTACGATTGTTGATTGGAAAATAAGTAAACAAACAAAAGATGATTTGTTTCAACTGGCGATATACGCCCTCTACGTGCTAGCTGAATATAATATTTCCGTTGATCAGATAAAAGTCCGAAACGAATACTTGCTTTCAGGCAGTGCGCGTACGTATCAGCTTACTCTTCACGAAATTGAAGCTGTTCTTCAGCAAGTTGATACAAGCATTGATTATATGAAAACTTTTTTGGAAGACTCAGAGGTAAATCAGCCTCTTCCGCTTGAGCATTTCCCTCAAACAGATACGCCTGCCTCCTGTCACGGCTGTGCATTTAAAGAATTGTGCCAAACGGGATAAAAAACAGCTGAAGATGATCTATATTTTTTGCTAAACTTTTTTATTGTCAAAAGAACCTTTGCTAGCATATAATTTGCATTAAGGAAACATTTTATACTTCATATAAAAAAATTAGCTTAGGCTATTTATTGTTCATCAAAGAAAGGAGCACTAGACATGAAAGATCAAAACGGCAGTAAAGCATTATCAGCTATGCAGCTAAGTGCTCAAGACGTATTGTCGGGTAAAACAAAAGGAATTAAGCGATTATTACCTTTCTTAGGGCCTGCTTTTATCGCAGCGGTTGCTTATATTGACCCAGGTAATTTTGCTACTAATATTGCAGCAGGCTCTCAATACGGATACATGCTGCTTTGGGTTGTATTAATTTCTAACTTAATGGCTGTCTTAATTCAATCGTTATCAGCTAAATTAGGGATTGCAACGGGCTTGAATTTACCCGAGATAGCACAGGAACACTTCCCGTCCTTCGTTTCTTTTGGGCTTTGGATCCAAGGAGAATTGGTCATTATGGCGACGGATTTAGCAGAATTTATTGGGGCTGCTCTTGGAATTTATTTATTATTTCATATTCCTCTGTTCCCAGCTGCACTTATCGCAGCGGTAGGCTCTTTTGCTATTTTAGAGTTACAAAGACGAGGTGTTCGACTGCTAGAAGCAGCTATTGCGGCGATGGTTTTTATTGTGGTATTAGCTTTTGGGACTCAAATGTTTCTTGCGCATCCAGACGGCGCAAGTGTTGTCCACGGCTTATTTGTCCCTCAGTTTCACGGAACAGACAGCGTGCTGTTAGCTTCTGGGATTTTGGGTGCTACAGTTATGCCACACGCGATTTATTTGCACTCAGCTCTTACGCAGCGCCGCGTGGTAGGAACTACAGAATCGGAGAAAAAAGCGATTTTCCGCTTTGAATTTATTGATATTGTGATTGCCATGATTATCGCTGGTGCAATTAATGCAAGCATGCTGATTGTCGCAGCCGCTCTATTCTTTAAAAACGGACTAAACGTGCAAGATTTGGACGTGGCTTTTACACAATTTGAACATTTAATTGGTCCCTTTGCAGCTATTGCGTTCGGAGTTGGATTATTATCTTCAGGACTTTCAAGTTCTTCGGTCGGAACAATGTCTGGAGATGTCATCATGCAAGGATTTATTAAACGCAGAATTCCTTTATATCTTCGCCGGTTCATTACAATTATTCCGCCGCTTTTGATTATCGGATTGGGCGTAAATCCAACAAGTGCACTAGTTGTCAGTCAAGTTATTTTATCGTTCGGAATTGCCTTTGCGCTCGTTCCTCTTATTATGTTTACGAGTAATAAAAAAATCATGGGCGGATTGGTTAATCATAAAGCAACAACCACTGTAGCTTGGGTGATAGCTGCATTAGTCATTTGTTTAAATATCTTTTTGATTTATCAAACGATAGCATAGTAAATCAAACTTTCAAGAAAAAACAAAAAAGAGACCCTAAAAAGTTAGATATAGTCTAACAATTGGGTCTCTTTTTTATTATTTTTTATTAAACGATAGTAAAAATGAAGTAGACGAGAGTTCCAATAATGGCCGACAGTACTAAGCAACCCAGTGGGGATAAATAAGAATAGTTTTCTTTACGGATTGAAAGAATGCGATCAACAATAAAAATAAGAATGACGCCCATCATTCCGAATTCAAACATTAATAACCCAAAAATGGCGTGAAATATGAATGACATGATAAAATCAATTTTTTTACTACGGTCTTTTACAAAAGCACTGACTAATAAATCAACGATAACCGTGCCTAACGTCCCCATTATTAAAAAGAAGGGTGTAAAAAATAAAAGGTATAAAGGAAATAAATCAATGAAATGCGGACTGGTTTTTTTAATAGAAAAATTGGGAATTGACTCTTTTATACCTGGCATAAAACAAAAAAGTAAAGTAAAAAGAAACGCAGCTATAATAGCGGCTGATAGCTTTCTATTTAAATGCATGTTTATTTTTTTATTACTAAATTCAGTAGTTGTTTTTGTATGTTTATGATTCATATGTCTTTAACGTGATGTACGCACCTTTTCCTTTCTCATAACTTTTTTATTTATATTTTATGTCTATCTTTTGTTACCAGCAGTTACAATGATACACGTTCTTTTTGAACTTGACTACACTAACGCGCTTTATGTCTATTCTCTTTTTCTTTTTTTCTTTTTGTGTCTATCGTTTGCTCCGCTTCCCTTGTATATTCCTTCTTTTTATTCAGGGGTTGTAGTATCATTTGCTCTTTTTATGGAAAACAAGATTATTTTATAAAAAAACGCCTTCTTTTTCTATAAAGCAAAAGATAGACGTTTTATGTAGTTAATAATTCTGTTTGGCTTCTTCAAACTTAAACACATCCGCTCGTTCTGATTGCTGTGTAATTAACAGGTTATACGTATGGTTGGCCTTTTTTGGAATTTTAAATGCAACATCGAGGTTAAGTGGTTCATCGTCAGATAGTGACGGTAATGAAAAAGCTGTCCACAGGGTGTGCGGGGTTTCTGTCGATAAATTCCCTCCATCAGACGGTTCGTAAGTTTGATGAGTTACTGTATCTTGTAATGTAAACGTTGTGTCGTTTAATACTACAGTCGAATGTTCATTAGGTGTTCGCTGAAACTGAACGGATACGACAATGTACTGGGTGTTTACTTGTTTAGCTCCTTTAACAGGATAAAATTGCGCATCCGTTGTGGACACATAATATTGACCGTGTTTTGATCGTTCTCCAAATGCTAATCGATCATCGGTTTCATCTTCTTGAGCTACCCGACTTACAGGGGCCATCGTTTCATCTGTTGCTGAAATGGTGTCTGTTCCCGGGGCATGTTTAGGTTGAGGGGTTTTGTAAGTGACGTGCGTATCGCCTTGTTTGTCTTCACAAGCGGCGAGACTTGTGAACAAAGCAGCAGCTACAAGGCTTCTGGTAACTATTTTCTTCATGTTATTCCTCCAATGACTAGTCTATATACTATGCTATATGGTATTTATCTGGGAATCAAGGATAAGATTAGTACAATGTGAATGAAGTCAGTGGGATTTGGAACGGATATAGGACCTGCAAAGACTGCTGTGCTTATTTTTATAACAAAAAAGAGACGATTTCCGCCTCTTTTTTGTTTGTTCGTATTATGAATTTAGTTCATCTAAAATTGAATGCAGTTCACTTAAATGGGTAATTTCATAAGTAGGAATGACTTCATTTCGCTCTTTATCGTGACGATTAATCCATACAGATTTCATTCCAACGCGAGAAGAACCCAGTATATCTGTCATTAAATTATCTCCAACCATAATCGCTTCATCTTTCTTTAAATCCATAAGTGATAAAGCATGGTCGAAAATAGATGGATCAGGCTTACCGCGGCCAAATGCACCTGAAATCACAATCTCATCAAAATATGGAACTAGTTCTGATGTAATATCTAATTTGGTATTTTGTAAGTCAGGTGAACCGTTTGTTAGCAGCAGCAGCTTGTACTTTCCTTTTAATTGATCAAGTACTTCAAACGTTTCTTCGTATACAAACGGTGTTTTGCGGCGCTCTAATGGAAAACGCTCAGCTAGCTCTGCTCCAAAAGCATCATCGTGAATTCCTAGGGCACGAAGACCTCGAGTCCAAGCTTCTTTGCGATAAGTAGGAACAATATCTTTCATTTTGCGGAATTCATCATGATCGTCTAAAAAATTTCCCCATAATCCTTCAAATGGATTAATGCCAATCATTTGCGTAAACTCATAGGTTTCATACGAAGCATATAATTCTCTTGCTTCCTTACGCACCGCTTCTTCTAGTTCTTCAGGTTTTAAATTATATTTCTCACTTGCATATGTACATGTTGCAACGAATGCTTCTTTTACGCTTTTTTGATCCCAAAGTAGCGTGTCATCTAAGTCGAAAAATACCGCTTTAATCATGGATGTGTGTACCCCCTACTGTTTTTGAAAAAGTTTAACTATTCTTACACTAGATTACAAGGATACACACAATAAGTCTAGTGTATTTGCGATTTATTCTGTAAATTTATTTTTATAAAGCGTCCTCTTTACAAACAAATTTACAGAAATAAAAACAGCTGATATAATCACAGCATGTATGTATGCAGGAGGTTTTATATGGAATCGTTAGAAGAAATATTCGGCATTCCCACAGTTCGTACAAGTAAGCGCTTAAGCAGAGTAGTTGCCGCACGCTTGCGCCCTTTTGGGATTACGCCAGAACAGTGGACCGTTTTAAAACGCGTATCAGAAGCTGAATATAGTACGCAGAAACAATTAGCTGAACGAGCGGATAAGGATCAAGCGACGCTGACTAAAATTTTAGATTTACTAGAAAAACAAAATTGGATTCAGCGTATCAGAAATCCAGAAGATCGCCGCTCGTTTTTTATTCAAATAACAGAAGACGGCCTGCGTTTAAAAACAGACGTAACGCCTGCTGTGGAGCAGGTATTTTTCGAATTGACGTCCGAATTAAACGAACAGCAGGTAAAAATTTATACCGAAACTTTACAAAAACTTGAATACCGCGCCGAGCAATTGCTTCAAGACGCAGAAGACCTGCGTTAAATACCCAAAACCCCACAGCTAACATTCTGCGGGGTTTTACACGTAGTTGGCGATGCATAGTACTTCTTTGATTTTTGAAATCACTTGTTTGGTTTCATCTGTTAAAGAGGTGAATTTAAACGCGATGGATTCTGCATTTGGATTAATGAAGGGTTCTTTGTTCGTGTCTTTGCGGTAGTCTTCAATTTGTTCTAAACAATATTTTAAAATAAACGACAAGTTCGCACGTCGAAATCTCAAACTGACGGTAGAAGGCCATCTTTTTTGAAACTGATTGCTTCCCTCATACTGAATCGCTCCGATGTAGCGTTCTCCGGATAAAAAAGATTCTTCGCTTCGATATAGCTGAACGGTTTGGGCTGTTCCGCTCCAGTCAATATAAATACCTGCTGTTTCACAAACTTCGTATATGTAATGAAAAAGCTCCGTTACTTCTCCGAAATGGTAGTGAAGCGGATGTTTAGCCGTCATAGGTAGCTCCCTCCTTTATCGACTTTCTACCATTATATTGTAGGAAAAGTAACTTATTCATTTATACAACTTATTTCATACGCATAAGCAGTAAAAATGAAAATATATGTTTTTTAGTTTACATAAAAATATTATAAGTAATTAGCGATAACCCGATTTTCGAAACGCGTCGTATACCGTATCTTCTTGAAGTTTTTCAAGATAAACGTTCGTTGTAGCAATAGAAGAATGCCCTACTACTTGCTTCACAACAGCAAGCGGAACGTCATTAGCTAAACTGTTTGTAATAAAGGTGTGACGAAACCAATGAGGAGAAATAGACGCGTTTCCTTTTACTTTATAAACAGCTGATTTAATCGTTCGATACAACGTTGTATAGGATAATCGCTTCTTTTCGCCGGTACGATAGTACTCTTTAATGGAGTAAAAAAGCGGGTCGGTGTCAAAAGGACTTAGTTCAGTGCTTTCATTTAACGCTTGACGGTAAGTGAAAAGCGTTTCTTTCACATCATCAAACACAGGAATCGTTCGTTCTTTTTTTCCTTTACCAATCACATCTACAACCAAATTTCCGCGACGGTCTTCGCGGAAGCTTCCCCAATTTAAACTCAGCAGTTCACTTGAACGCATTCCACTCATATACAAAAGCATTCCCATTAAGCGATTGCGCGCTTTGAATTCCTTTTCATGCTGACGAATGCGCACGACTGATTCTAACGCATTTACAATCACCTGGGCTTCGCGGTCGGTTAGCTCTCGGTACTCGGTGCGATTTTGTTTTTCCTTGTCGCTGTAATGTCCTTTAGAAATAGATGGTTTTTCAATCCACGTCGTATACAGCGAAGGATAAAAATGAGTAGCGTGTCCAAACTCTAGCATTCTTCTAAAAAATTCTAGTTTTCTTGCAGCGGTGCGATTGGCATATTGATTCATCATTTCTTCATTAAATAATTTGACTTCCATAAATCCAATCGATTTTAATGTAATCTCTCGTTCATAGAAAAAAGACAGAATCGTTTTCATGTCTTGATTGTAAGATCTGATTGTATGAGGAGAAAGTGATTTTTTGATAATACGCATTGAAAAAAAGAGCTGAATAAATTCTTCATCTGAAATGTGCTTTAAATTCAAGTTGTTATCTTCATCTAACAGCTCTGCCTCTTCCCACTGCTCTTTTAGTTGGCGAAACGAATTTTTCGCAGGCGACAATTCAAATTCTTCCATTTTACCCCTCCTAATGATTAAAAACAACGATATCCCTTTTAAATGATCTAGGATTCGATATAACGATTTTTTATAAATTCGCAACAAATACCATTAAAAGTTTTTAAAAACCTCTCAAAACTCAATTTAGAAAGTCAGTTTTTAAAGATTTTAATACAAAAATCCATTATATGTAAAATAAATTCTGTTTTCTGTTTATTTCTCTACTTTATCATATGAACGCTTGATAAGGAAGAGTTATCTTGCGTTAGTTAACTAAAGTATTTTACGCTGTGTTAAACAGTGATGTTTTGGGAACACTAGTAGGAGTTTAGGTAATAATTGGAGGTACCGACTTTGGAAAATCAGAAAATTAGATTGACGTCATCAGAAATTACAAGTTTATGGACACAATACATCCAAGACACCATGTCTGTTTGTATTAGTAAATATGTGTTAGCAAAGGTCAAAGACCTTGAGGTTTATTCTCTTTTTGAATTTACTTTAGAACTGGCTGAAAAACATTTGCACGTGCTTAGAGATATTTTTAAAGCTGAAAAATTAGATTTGCCGATTGGCTTTACTGATAAAGATGTAAATCTAGATGCTCCTCCTTTGTTTACGGACACCTTTTGGTTAGTATATATACACGAAATGACTATGCATGGATTAGCTGGATATAGTATATCTTTTAGTGTTTCAGCACGCAAAGATATACGTGACCATTATTATCAGTGCAATATTGATGCGATGGACCTTTATAATAAATCTATTGAAATTCTTATATCAAAAGGGATTTATCAACGATCTCCCTACTTTTCTAAAACAGAAAGAGGTCACTCGATTACAGAATGGGGATATGTCATGGACCTATTTGGAGACAAAAGACAGCTGAACTCAATGGAAGCTGGAAATATTTATTTTAACTTAAAAAAGAGTATCGCAGCTAAAGCGCTTGTGAATGGCTTCAAACAGGTAACGAAAGATAAAGATATCCATAGCTTTATGGAGGAATGTTCGCACACAGCCAGTAAGAATATAAACATTTTTTCTTCCTTACTTCAACAAGAAAACCTGCAGTCTCCGCGCTTGATGGATGCTGAAATTACAAATTCTGACGTAGCCCCTTTTTCTGATAAACTAATGGTATTTCATGCAGGATTTTTGTTCCATTTAGCTACTACATATTATGCTGCGGCTATGATAACTAGTATGAGAATAGACGTAGCCGGACATTGTGATGCTTCTATTTTAAGGGATTTAAAAACCATCTCTTCTTTTGGGCGAATAATGATCAAAAAAGGATGGATCGAAAAACTGCCAAGAGCAGATGATCGGAAAGAATTATCTTAATATCCTGCGAACTTATTTGTAAATAAAAAACATCACGCAGAGCGTGATGTTTTTTAAAGTGATTCAATTTTAGTCAGGTGCAGCTGTTTATTGCTGTAGGAAACGGTATAGGTTCGATAATACTCTTTTTCCTGACTTTGACCGTTCGTTGTAATTGAAATGACTTCTTTCGTTTGGATTGTATAGACCGCTTCGCCCTCTTCTTCACTCACAGATTCCACGTCTAATACCGAATAATCAACGAGTTCTTCTCGAATGTCTCTTTCATACAGCATTTTCACAAGCTGCTTTTGATCATTCCACAAAACACTATCCCGCTGGATATAAGGCTGTACGTGTTCGAATTTATTCGTGTTAATGGACTTTGTTAAATCTCGCAAATAATGTTCAATAAAAATATCCGCTGTTTCTTGATCAACTTTTTGGATGCTTTTTAAATTAAAATCTTTTTCTTCCTTCTCTTCTTTTTCTTTTTTATCTTCTTTAAAATCGTCGATTCGCTGAGAGCTGTTTTTGCTGATGGCATACTTTGTATTGTTCTCTTTGAAAACCAAGATTTCTTCCTTTTCCCCTTTTTCGTTTGTACGGGTTGTTTCACCTTGGTATGAAATATCACTAGAAGGATTAATTGACTTCACGTATTCGATATATTCATCGGCCGTAATGTTGAGGTATTTTTGATGATAGGTAACTTCATCCCATTCATTTAACTTCCAGTGCTTATTGACGTATTTAAAATTCATGTAGATGGTCAGTCCACCGCTTCCTTCTTTACTAATTGGCTCAATAGCCGAGACCGAAAATTGCCCAGCGTGATTGTTAATAAGTTCAAATCGAATAAGATGAGTTACATCAGGAAAAAAGCTCATATTGCATTCTTTGCAGTAATAATTAGTAGAAATACTTTTTAGCTTTGTTGCAATTAAAGATGAAGTTGCGTATGGCGTTAACGCTTTTTTTAGCGTTTCATAATCAGCAGGGTTAGATTCATTTTCCCATTCGTACTCTTGGCCTAATTCTTTATAGGTACTTGAAATTTTGTTCATCGTCTCAACCGCAGTTTTTTCTGCTTTTTTTTCTGATACAAGATCAGGAGGAAGAGATGACTTAGCTTGATCTTTTGGGATCACTTCATCTGAGGAAGGTTCGGTTGGTTTGGATAACTTAACTGTCTCTTTTTCTTCACAGGCTGTCAAAACCATTAGTAGCAGTAGAACGAATGCAATCGTCCATTTTTTATGCATAAGGTGTCCTCCTCAATGCCGAATTTAGTCTGTTTTTAAAATGATCTTTAATTCTCAAACGTATCGAGCACGTAATCACCGCTTGGAATTCCCCACTTTGCCTTTTTATTTTGTTCTGTTTTAGCAAGTAACGAGATGGAATTTTCTTTGAGCGTAATGACAATTGTTCCTTTATTTCCTTGTCCATCATTTTCATATTTAATGGCTGCTTGGTTATTTTCAAAGCGAATATTTTTTTGTTCAACGGTTGACACGCGGATTTTGCTAGGTGGCTGGTACGAATTTATTTTAATCGTTGCTTCCGAGTTGGATGTAGCAAGAAATTGAATGATAGGAGATCCGTTATCATTGCCAGTGGTCCATTTTCCATCGTAGTCGTGTAAATCTGTTGTTTGTGTAGTGGGAGTTTCAGTGCTTGCATTTGGTTTAGATGAAAAGTCAAATGGTTCTACACTCGATAACTTTAACGTATCGTTTTGATAAACGGCTGTATAAAGGCGGTCACAAATTTTAGTGTAAGGATCTTTACTCGGCTGCTTTAATAAGCTTTCCTCGTGGGTTTGTATTTTGAACACATGGTTAGGTTCTTCATACCAATTGACAATATGAAATGTTTGCTTCTTCTGCTCGATGCCTTGGCGTGTGAAATTTTCAACAAGAAGGTTCTGCTCTTTATAAAAAGAACTGTCCGCTTTCAAAAAAGCTTTTAAATCATCAAAGGAGTTTTGATCCACTGCTTTTCCAAACGCTGAAAAGTAATCAGTCATCCAGGCTGTAATAAATTTCCCGCTCATTGCTTCTTTATTTAAATCAATTGATTGAATGCTTTCTACCTGTGTTTTTGGTTCGTTTAGTACTTTTTTTGCATCTTTTTCTACTATCATTGTATTTCCGTCTTTTAATGTTTCTTCTTGCTGACAGGCTGATAACAGAATAGATGAAACAACCGTGATAATGATTGTATTACGTTTGTTCATCATAATTGCCCCTTCTTTATCTAATATAAATGTATGTATATTCTTCCAACAAACAGACCTAGTATATCATTCTACAAAAAAACGCTCAACCCTTTAATTTTACAAGAAAAACGGCTTGCCTTTACAGCGAGCCGTTTTTCCTCCTATTTAATGGATGCTTCTCGATATGAATTGGCTGCTTCTTTTTTGAGCTGTCTAGAGCCATATAAGACATAGTAAATAATTGAAAGAAGGAAAATTCCAAGAATCACATAAATTAAAGGTAGAGAAACGCCAAACAGCATTAAATTTGTTGTAAGAACACTGTATTTTATGATGCTGTACAAGCACAGAATCCCTAATACTAAGGCAATGCTTGGCACGACCGGGTAGTTTACTTTAAAAGGACGAGACAAGTTAGGTTCTTTTTTGCGTAAAATAAAAAGAGAAACTAAACTGATGCAGTACATCATCATTGCCCCGAACACGGATAAGATAATAAGTGCATTGGCAAATGTTGCAGATCCTGCACAAATCACGCCGATTGCTCCCGGAATCAACAAACCGCCGACAGGAACTCCTTTTTTATTCGTTTTAGCAAGAAATTTAGGGAAGTACCCATCTCGTGCAAGCGCATAGGTTTGTCTTGAAAATCCCATGATGATTCCGTTTAAGCTAGCAATCAAACCGAATAGGCCGATAATAGCAACAACGGTTGAAATGCCGTTTCCGTATACAGAAGACAGTGCCTGTGGAAGTGGATAATCGGCTAGCTTCCCGCTTCCTTCGCCAAGTCCTGCTGTTACAAATAGTGTAAACAACGTTGCGGTTGCTAGAGTAATAATCGCTCCAATAAATCCTTTAGGAATGTTTTTCTTAGGATTTTCCACTTCTTCCGCTGCCATTGCTCCTCCTTCTATTGCCAGATAAAACCAAACAGCGAATGGAATAGCTGCTAGTACCCCTTTTGGCCCGTTAATAAATGAATGATCATTAAAAATATTCGATGTTTGTACATGAGGCAAACCAGCTACATAAAAAATAGATAAACCAATTAGTGCAACAATGGTAGCTGTAAGCTCAATCACCGCTACTTCTTTTACCCCGATTAAATTTAATAAAACAAAGAAAATAAAGGCACCTACCGTTGCGTATACAGGGTTAACGGCTGGAATAAGGAAGTGTAGGTATGCTCCTGTTGACACTGCAATAGCAGGGGGAGCAAAAATAAATTCAAGCAAGCAGGCAATTCCTGCGATATATCCCCCAAAAGGTCCAAGTGCTCTTCTTGCATAAGCTGAAGGTCCGCCGGCTTGCGGGATAGATGTTGAAAGCTCTGCATAACTGAACATAAACGTTGTGTAAAACACGGTTACAATTAAGGTTGCGATTGCAAGCCCAATAATCCCGCCTTGTTCAAACCCGTAATTCCACCCAAAGTATTGTCCTGAAATAACCATGCCCACTGAAATAGCCCATAAATGAATAGGTTTTAATTGTTTTTGTAACGCCATACGTTCTCCTCCTTTTGATGTTTAAACAATAAGATGTACACCGCTTGTTTGCTGCTTGATCATTTTGTCAATCATGGTACCGATATGTGCGGCTGCCTCAATAGGAGGCGTCCCTCTTTTATGAATATTAGAAATAACCATACGATCAGACTCTTTTTTGCCTTTGCTAGGTTCATAGCACATGTAAGCACTCATTGATTCAGCACTGACCAGTCCAGGTCGCTCTCCAATCAATAGCACAAGTGCTTTTGGCTTTATGATCTCGCCAATTTCATCCATGCATGCAACTCGTCCCCCTTTTACAAAAAATGAAGTCCCGATACAAAGCCCATATGACTGCAGGGAGTCAATTAAAGCTGGATACACGTCGCTTATGTTTTCTTCGATTGCCTTGGCACTCAGTCCATCTGAGACTACTACTTGTACATCAGGCTGCTGCACGCAGTTTTTAAAAATTTCTTTCTTAGCGTTATCTGCTAATAACCTTCCTTGATCCGGCCGTTTTAAATAATGTTCTTTTGACTTCACGCGTGTATTCACAGTGAAAAGGTTAAACTCAGCTAAAATATCTTCTGAAACTGCTCCATATACAGAATCCACGGCTGCAGCATGATCCGTGCGAAAAGATAAAACGTCTTTTGTTAGCGGCCTTGTTCCTGTACGGCCGACACCTATGCGGGCAGGGGTAAATTGTTTAAGTGTTTCAAGCGGATCGCGATTTGACTTTGGTATCATAGTAAGCACCTTCCTTAAATCAAATTCATAAAAATAGTTGGGTCTCCGGCTCTAGATGTAAAGCGTCCGTTTTCCATAATACGCTGATCTTCAAGCCACTTTTGAAATAACGGCGTTGGGTTACGGTCTAACACATTACGTACCGTTGCGATGTCATGATAACTAAGAGACTGGTAGTTTAGCATGCAGTCATCAGCCATGGGCACTCCTATGACAAAGTTCACTCCAGCTGTTCCTAGAAGCATACTTAAATTATCCATGTCATTTTGATCAGCATCCATGTGATTGGTGTAACATACGTCTACTCCCATAGGCAAGCCGTGCATTTTGCCCATAAAGTGATCTTCTAGCCCAGCTCGTAGGACTTGTTTGCTGTTATATAAATATTCAGGTCCAATAAATCCAACAACCGTGTTAACTAAGAAAGGCTTGTAGTGACGAGCTAAGCCGTAGCATCTAGCTTCGAGCGTTACTTGATCAATATTATAGTGAGCTTCTGCTGACAGTTCAGAACCTTGTCCTGTTTCAAAATACCAGCGGTTCGGACCTTTTGCTGTACCTTTTTCATGAATTAACGCTGTTGCTTCATCGAGCATAGACAGTGAAATCCCAAATGAGTCATTACCGGCTTCTGTTCCTGCTAAACTTTGAAAAATCAAGTCCGCGGATGCTCCTTTTTCGATTGCTCTCATCTGACTTGTTACATGTGATAACACACAGTTTTGAGTAGGGATGGACCATTCATTGATTATATTTTTTGTTTCATTTAAAAGCGCATAGATATTATCCGTTGTGTCAATAACGGGGTTAATTCCAATAACCGCATCCCCAATTCCATAGCTTAACGCTTCGTAGAGAGATGCTCTCATTCCTTTTAAGTTATCTGAAGGATGATTAGGCTGGGCTCTTGAAGCCAATACGCCTTTTTGGCCGATAGTCGTTTGACAAGTAGTTTGCACTTCTATTTTGGCTGCTCCTTGAATTAAATCTAAATTGGACATAATTTTAGTAGCTGCCGCAATCATTTCGCTGCTTAATCCTTTGCTAAGCGCAAGAAGGTCTTCTCCGGTATGCTGATCGGATAAAATGTATTCTCTTAAATCTCCTACTGTCCAATTTTTGATCACATCGTAAACAGATGAATCAATCTGACTTTCGATTAACGCCGAGACGTTGTCTTCATCTGCGCTGAGCAGCGGGTAGTTTCGAATATCAGCAAGTGTGATATCAGCTAGAACTTGTTTGGCTGCCATTCGTTCTTTCATTGACTCGGCGCTAATTCCTGCTAGCTGATCTCCAGAACGTTCTTCGTTTGCTTTGGCCATGATTTCTTTTAAGCTATAAAATAAAAATGTTTCTCCTAATAATCTTGTAGTTTTAAACATCGTTTCCTCCTTGTATATTTAGTGGATTAGGATGAAAAAGCGAGCGTTTTAACGGAAACAGAGATTGCTTCTCCAGCTACTGGTAACCCTAGATCGATGTAATCTCCGTGTGTAAAATCAATTTGATCTAAACAAATAATTTCTAACTCTTTTCTCTGTTTAGCTAGTGCTTGTCCTAAGGCTTTTGCAATATCTTGCTCGCATAAAACAACGAGGCACTTAGCTCTCTTAAAACAAGCAATAAATTCAGCGCTTATTACTTTTGCTAATTCTTGCAGCATCTTATAGCTGCAGTAAGGAAAATGAGATAAAGCAATAGCAACGGGAGGATCTTCTGCACTGAAAATAGTTGAAGCCTGCATACATGACGCTCGAGCTCTTTCTTGAAACAGCTGCGGATTCCACTCCTCCTCTGGCTGTACGGGTATTTCTATAATCGGAATGTTTTTCAGCGGCAGTTTTTTAGACTTAATGTATACGGTTGATCCGCTAACTTCTGTATTTTGCATACCAGCTCCAATGACAGTAGCGCGCGTTGTCTCAGCGGCTTGAGATACTTGGATGGATTGAAAATGATATGCTAGAAGCGGACCAACGTCCCCGTGTATGGCCACTTCCTTCACTGTTTTTGGCTTTTGCTTCTCCATCATTGCTCCTACTCCTCCTGAAACCATGATCGTTTCAGGAGGTATAGAAGATCTTGTATGAGGAGAAACGAGCAGCGAGGAATTTTGATTCAGCGCTTTTACATAATTCACGGTTTCTTCAGCTAGTAATTGACAGATAGACGAGAGCTTTTCAAATGTTGCTTTTTCACCTTCTCGCAGTGTTAAAGAATTATTTTTCAAAAATTCAGTTAAATGAGACGAAACGTAGGTAACAAGACCGTCTTCATTTAGTCGAATTAATCTCCCGCCTACATGCAGTGTAAACGTTTCTATCACTTTTCCATTTTGACATAAAGCGATGTTAGCAGTGCCTCCTCCTACATCAATATTGGCAATTACTGCATTTGTTTCAGCAGAACGTTCGATTGCTCCTGATCCTTTTGCTGCTAATATTCCTTCCAAGTCAGCGCCGGCTGTTGCAACAACAAAACCCCCAGCATGTTCGGCTAGATAGTGAACGATACTTTCTGCATTTTGCTTTCTAGCCGTTTCTCCTGTAATGATTACAGCGCCCGCCTCCACTTGATCTAAGGAGATTCCTGCATTCTTATACTCTTGTTCTAGTAGTACCGTTAATCTTTGAACATCGATTTCAACATCGTTTAGCATAGGGGTGGTATAGATAGAACTTGCATACGTTACGCGACGATCAATAATTTGACAGCCTGGCAGCGTAAACTGATTTTGTTGATTTGCTATTAGCAGCTTGCTTACAATCAGTTTTGTTGTGCTTGTTCCAATATCTAAACCTATGCTCGTGATCCATTTCTGTAGCATGCTATCAATCCCTTATCTCGTTTGAATATGGTGATTATCATAAAACAGTTTTTTGAATATTTCACTAACTATGTTATCAAACCTGACACACTTTTGTGTAAACAAAGGTGACAAATGACAAAAAGACTAAATCTTGGTAGATTTAGTCTTTTTTATTATGAGTGTGATTTAGTTACAATCATTCTTGATGCGGATGGAATTAATAGTGAAAGAATGACTAAGCAGGCAATTAGTGACCCTACCATTGAAATCCCGTTCATTGAAAAAGAATACCACAGAGCGGACATGCCCTTTGGCGCGTATGATCCCCAGAAAATAATACCCGCAATAAAGTGCCAGAAATACCGTGCGAAGCTGCCGATAACAAGGGATAAAACAATCAAAACAAAAGCTTTTGATCTGTTATTGTTAGCTAAATTTGTTTTAATAGATTGCGAAAAAACACCTCCAAAACCTATAAAAGCAAAAGCCACAATATATTCAATAAACGTTTGCAGCGCTGTTAAAATATAAGCCGTTCCTGTTGCCAACTGCAACAGCCCCCATAATAGACCAGATAGAGCCCCGCCTTTTACTCCCCAGCGAAAGCACATAATAAAAATGGGCACCATGGAGAACGAAATACTCACAGCCGTTGCAATCTTAATGGAAGGCAAAAGATCAAGTAGAAGTGCTAATGCTGCAAAAATAGCTATTTCAATTTTAGCCTGTAAGGGTAATGCTTTATTCACGTTTCTCACTCCTGTTTTTGAATCATTCATATCAAACGGTTTACACAGGAGTAAGCAAATATATGCTACTATTCCCACATTCCTACGCTAGCGTTAACTAACAGGTTCGAAGGGTCTGAACAATTTGTTCACTCTCAGCACGGCGGCTCCCCCTGTGGTACGTTCGGATATTTATGTAGTATTATGACAACATTTATTATACCATATGTAACAAAATAGATTCGAGAGATTTCAAAGATGTTTCTATTTTCTGAATCTATTTTTTATAATGACAATCGTTTTAGTATTTGATATACTTCTTTTATGTCAAATGAATATAAAAAACCCTCATCCTAATCGATGAGGTAGAGGTCGCAGTTTTTAATAGTAAAGCAACGGAAATGCAGAGAACATTGAGGATGTTGCTTGAAAGGAAAAATTGCCGAAGTTTAGATCACTTCTCTGTTGATTTAAGCTGGGGCTGTCTCCGAACAGGAACAGAACTGTCACATCATGCAAGTGATGTGAAGAGCTATCTTCACGGAAGGTTGACGCGGTTTTCAGATTTAAAAGCGCGCACATATACTGCGGGCTTTTTTTATGTTATCCCGTCTCTTTCCGTACATTCGAAAGGAGTATTTATCTATGCAAGAGCAGCAAGAATTAAAACGTGGGTTGAAATCTCGCCACTTAACGATGATTTCATTAGGAGGAGCCATCGGAACCGGCTTATTCCTAGCAAGTGGTGGAGCAATTCACACAGCAGGACCTGGGGGAGCGCTTTTAGCTTACGCTATTATTGGTGTCATGGTTTACTTTTTGATGACCAGCCTGGCGGAGCTCGCAGCTTATATGCCTGAAGCTGGTTCGTTTAGTACGTATGCGTCTCGGTTTGTAGATCCATCCTTTGGTTTCGCTCTCGGCTGGAACTATTGGTATAACTGGGCTATTACAATTGCAGCTGAATTATCTGCTGGAGCCCTTATTATGAAATTTTGGTTCCCAAACTCTTCTTCTATTTTATGGAGTGCCCTGTTTTTATTAATTATGTTTGGGCTTAACTACCTTTCTGTAAAAGGATTTGGCGAATCTGAATTTTGGTTTTCATTAATTAAAGTAGTAACGGTTATCATCTTTTTAGTTATTGGTATTATGATGATTTTTGGTATCTTTAACAATGAAGCACCAGGTTTTAAAAACTTCACGCTTGGTGATGGACCCATTCACGGTGGATTCTTTACTGTCTTAGGTATTTTTATGGCTGCTGGTTTTTCATTCCAAGGAACAGAGTTGCTTGGAGTCGCAGCTGGAGAAAGTGAAGATCCGGAAAAAACGGTTCCTCGCGCAGTTAAACAAGTCTTCTGGCGCATCTTGTTATTTTATATTTTAGCTATTTTTGTTATTGGGATGCTTATTCCATACACAGCGGATTCATTAGCAAGTGATGATGTGCGGGTCAGTCCGTTTACTCTAATATTCGAACGAGCAGGTCTGGCGTTTGCAGCATCAGCTATCAATGCCGTTATTTTAACAGCCGTTTTATCTGCTGGTAACTCAGGTATGTATGCTTCTACGCGTATGCTGTGGAACTTAGCGAAAGATGGAAAAGCACCGAGGTTCTTAGCAAAAGTAAATAAACGAGGCGTTCCGGTTAATGCTTTGATCGCAACGGCACTTGTCGGTACACTTGCATTTGGTGCTTCATTTTTTGGAGACGGTGCGGTATACACGTGGTTACTTAACGCTTCTGGTATGTCTGGTTTTATTGCTTGGTTAGGAATTGCAATCAGCCACTATCGTTTTAGAAGAGCATTTGTTGCCCAAGGTCATGATTTGAGTGAACTTCCATATCATGCAAAACTTTTCCCGTTTGGCCCTATCTTTGCCTTTATTTTATGTGCCGTTGTTATTTTAGGCCAAAACTATTCGGCGTTTATGGGTGACTCGATTGACTGGTACGGTGTACTTGTTTCCTATATCGGACTGCCTTTATTCTTAATTGTTTGGTTAGGATACAAATGGACGAAAAAGTCGAAACTTATCCCGTTAAAAGAATGTCAAGTAACAGTGAAAAAATACGAATAAAAAAAGCTCTCTATTCTTTTGAATAGAGAGCTTTTTTATGTGATCTGATCAGCAAAATGAAGAGATATATGGGCGGGCTGGTTTTTCATAACAAGCATATAACCTTTGAGGGGACGATTACAGTAATCAGCAGCTTCTATATAATAAATATGCTGAATTAACCTGCTTAAATGGGTTACAAAAGATGGAAGTTGATGAGTAGGAATGCTTTGGATGTAGTCTATGATTTCTTGTTTAGTTTGAAGGCCCGAATGGGTACATTCTAACAGATGAAAAAGCAGATCTGCTGCTATAGTAGATAGTTCAGAATTGTGCTTGATTCTATTCAGCTGGATATGCAGCTCTTTTTTGGACCATCTTTTCGGAATAGCTCTTAGATGCTGATATTGAAAATGTGTATTCATGATAGCTAACACCTTTCGTATTAACATAATAAAACGACTTATTATGTTAATAACCTTTACACACGAAACTAAAACGTTACAATGTGTAAAGGTGTCATACATCTTATAAAATAAGCTGATAAAAAAGCACATCTTGCCACTGATCAAATTTCCAGCCTACTTCTTTAAATTCTCCGCAAAATGTAAAATTAAATTGCTCATGCATTTTGACACTGATATCATTCCCTTTTGTAATCCCTGAAATGACAACGTGATGGTTGAGTTCTTTAGCTAATTCCAAAATCCGCTTCATAAGCTGTTTTCCAATGCCATGTCCCTGCTGGTTTTTATCAATATAAATCGACAGCTCTACCGTTTGAATGTACGCCTCTTTATCTCGATAAGAAGAAAGCGAAGCATAGCCCGCTACTACCCCATCTTTTTCCGCTACAATAAGCGGAAAAAGTTCATTGCTAATGTGATTATCAAACCAGCTCCTTCTTTGCTCTACTGTTACAGTCGTTAAATCAAAAGTAGCAGCACTTGTTTGAACAGACTGGTTATAAATTTCAACAAGCATAGGTAAATCTTCTTCTTTAGCATAACGAATGATCATATGTACAAACTCCTTATAGTATAGAATTATCTTTATTTTACTTCTTTTAATAAACATAATCTACATAAAAAACCGATGTGCGCATGCACATCAGTTATGATTTTGAGCATATTGAAAGGTTTGAAGAACTTGAAGTGTCTCTTTTGTAGAAACGACCGTTGCAAACTCCTCATGCAAAGAAGACAATGCGAATGTATGTACATCTTCTGCAGGAAGCCTTGTTTTTCCATCGTAGGACATACAATCAAAGCAAGCTGTTGCATCGTTTACAACGTACGTCCTGTACCCTAGATTTCCAGCCATGCGAGCAGTCGTAGAGACGCAGTGATTAGTAGTTAGTCCTATTAAGATAAGCGTATCATAGCCATTTGCTTTTAAATAACTGTCTAGCTCTGTTCCAATGAAGCAGCTGTTCACGTGTTTGCGAATTAAGTATTCATCTTCTTGTGGACCAAATCCTTCTTTGAACTGAAACCCCTTCGAACTTGGGTGTAAAGGAGAATTTGGATTTCCTGATGCATGCTGTACGTGAATGACAGGATAATCTTGGCGCCTCCATGCTTGCAGCAGCGTCAGCATATGTTTTTCTGCATCTAAATTGTTTCTTTCCCCCCACTCGGGTGAATAAAATCCTTCTTGTACATCGATAAGCAGCAGCACTGGTCGGGAACGTAGCATAAGCATCATCTTCTTTCGTCTTTATTTTAAAATGGAAATAACGTATGTGCACCCATCAGGACCGGCTTTTGAAGAATGAACCGTTTGTTTCGGTAAATGTATCCGATCTCCTGCCTGACATAGAACCGTATCACGTTCAACTGTAAAATAAATAGATCCTTCAAGTATATGAAGAATTTCATCAGTTGGATGCGTATGAGATGGGTGCGTTTGAAAAGCAATATCGTGCTGTACTTCAACGTATCCAGTATACGCCGGAAGCAGTTCTTTAACTACTTCTTCAAACTTTCCGCCAACTCCTTTTTTAATAGAGGCTTTTTTTACGTCCATGCTGCTCACTCCTTTTTAATTTAAACGGACACTGTCCGGTAGTATAGTTGTTATCATCATGTAAAAAATATTGCTTCCACTCTCGGTTTCCCTGCTGTCCATACCATCCTAACTCAGGGTGAGCTGATACGTCATCATATGTTTTTAACCGATCGCGGACCACCTTTTGTACGTGCCGCCCTATTTTTGAATCTCCTGTCATACCTTCAAAGACCCACCGAGGCTGAAATGTAATCATAAATCCTCTGCTCTTACGGCTTTTACGAAAAGAATGAGCAGGCGTATTACATACGACAAAAATAGGTTCTCCGTGAAAGCAAAATTCCCATAATGGATCTTTTGGATCTTTTGGAATGTCTTGCGGCCATTTCTTTTGATCAATTTGATGAAGAAACGTCAGCGTATCCCAAAACATCGTTTCGTACTCTTCCATTGATCGTTCTTTATGTTCAGGCTTAAAGAATAACACAAAAGATGTATAGCGACCTATGGTCTTGAACGTATCTATGTATTCTCTAAGTGCCGACGCTGCATTCCTAATATCTTGGTAGTTATAAGGAGTAGTCACAAATGAAAAACGCAGTAAATCTTTTTTAAAGCCTTCTACCCCTAATATACAAGGAAATGGATTTTCTTCTGATAATATATCGCTTTGGAAATATTGAAAAGCATCTTTTCCCCAAAACGGGACATGCGTTGACTCTAAAATCTCATTGGCTCGAAAAAGCATTTTTGATGCCATTAAAACCCTCCTTATGGAACTCAACGTTACATGTGTATTAAAGAAAAGAAAGTTTATGAGCATTTTTAACTAAATGCCGCTTCTAAATTATAAAACTCTAATCTATATATATATAAGCTACTATTGGACAAGTTAGAAAGGAGGCTGTGTTTGTGGAGTGGTTTTTGATTGCTATAAAACAAATAATTCTAGGTATTAGTCTCGCAGCACCGGTAGGTCCAATTAATATAGAGATGATTAAAAAAGGGTTGACAAGAGGATTTTGGGCTTCTTGGCTAGTTGGTTTAGGAGGCATGACGGCTGATATTTTATTTATGCTCCTCATTTTAATAGGGTTAACGCCCTTTGTTCAGATGCAGGCTGTTACTGTTTCCCTGTATGCAACTGGTTTTGTCATGCTCACATTTGTTGGCTTTCAAAGTATGAAACAAGCTGTTTCTCGTTCCTTTTCAATAGATGTAAACAAACCCTCTATTAAAAGAGATAAGTCGTTTTTTACAGGTTTCTTCATTGCTCTTATGAACCCTTTAAATATTTTGTTTTGGTTTGGTGTATTTGGGTCAAGCTTAAGCGAAAGCCTCCAAAGTCAAACGTGGCTATCTGTCTTTTTTCACAGTTTCTTTATTATCTTTGGCATCCTTCTTTGGAATTTAAATATTGCCAGCAGCATTCATTTTACAAGAAAATTTATTACGCCTAAGCTTCTTCGCTTCATTACGTTAGGTGCCGGTTTTTTACTTTTTTTATTTGGCTGCCAATTCGGTTTTAAATGTATATCCTTACTTATAGGCTGAGCTTTTAGCAATGAGTTCAATAAGAGTGTCATTTACTTTCTCACGTTCATCATAAAAAAGACCGTGTCCACTATTTTCAAATGGAAGAAGTGTAGAAAATGAAATATGACGATTCATAACTTTTGCAAGATCAAATGGACAAATTTGATCTTTTTTTCCGTGTAATATATATGTCTCAGCGAAAATTTGACTCAAATCCTCTCGCAAGTCTTCGTCTCGTAAAGACACCGCAGTTTTAATCGTTCCATGACCGGATGCCTCTAAACCTAAATCTTGAAACCACCCTCTAAAAGCTGAGCTAATAGGCTGATTAAAAAACTTTTTGCCAAACTCTTCAAGCATGTTAGGACGATCTCTATACGTATTTTGAATAATTGTATTTACTTCTTCAGAAGGAAGTCCATATGGAAAATCAGTTTTTTGAATAAAGCTAGGAGCCGCTGCTCCTAATAAAATTAACTTCTTCACGCCATATCCTAAATGTCTGCTCATATATCGAATGGCAATGGCTCCCCCCATAGAAAAGCCTACGAGCGTATAATTTTTAAGCTCCAGTCTTTCTACTAACATTCGAATATCATCCGCTAATTGATTGTAAGAATAGCCGGTGAAAGGCGCATCTGATTTTCCGAATCCGCGAAGATCAGGAGCGATACATCGAATACCGCGGGCCGGCAACGTGGTAAATTGGTATTCGTACATTTTAGCGTTAACAGGCCACCCGTGGAGGAAAAGAACGGGTTCCCCTTTTCCAATATCCCGAACAAAGAGTTTAGTCTTAGGAGTTACGTGAATAAAATAGTTCATCTATAACACCTCCTAGATGTTCTTTTATATATATGTTTAGGACAATTGGAACATTCAAAAGTTTCTTAGAGGCTTGTGTAGGAGGTGTATGATGTTTATTTGGGTTAAGGAGTAGGGAAGTTTTTATATTATTCATTTAGAACATAGTTTAATTTAAAAATATTAAACAAAAAAAGTAGTAAAGCGTTAAAAACTTTACTACTTTTTTGTTATTTTTCTTCCAGCCACACATCAACTAAATTGCCAGCTTCGCTTTGGTCCAATACGAATGAACCGTTGCTGTATCGGTCGCTAGCTCGCATTGTAGACGGATCAACCTGCTCGATTTGACCTTTAGATGATTCCACTATCATGTAATGTTCTTTAGAGATTGCTTTTACTTTTGCAATTTGATGCGGATTAGATTTTAGTTCTCGGACCATCACTAGCCCTCGTTTTGCTCGTGCTGATTCTTCAAACTCAGTAATTTTTGTCTTTTTCACAGCTCCTCGCTGCGTGGCGATAAATAATTCAGTTGATAAAGCTTCATCTTCATCGAAGATAACGCCGCTTACAACATAATCATCGTCTTTTAAGTTAATTCCTTTCACACCGGAAGCGCGAGTTCCTACAATATTTATTTCTTCTTCCCGGAAACGCAGTCCGTAGCCAGAGCGAGTGGCAATAAACACTTGTTTTTTACCATCGGTTTGATATACATCGACTACTTCATCATCGCCTTTTAAATTAACGGCGACAAGAGCTTTGGAGTAGCGCTGTGCTTTATATTGAAGTAATTCTGATTTTTTGACCATACCATTTTTCGTAAAGAAAAGCAGATACTGATTTTCTTTAAATTCTTTCACCGGTATCGCCCGTACAATTTGCTCTTCTTTATCAATTGGAACAATGTTCATGATATGCTGCCCCATGTCTTTCCACCTGATATCCGGAAGTTCGTGCACTGGCATATATAAATAATTCCCTTTGTTTGTGAAGATGAGAAGGGTTTCGGTTGTATTAATTTCATACTTCGCTAAAATTCGGTCCGTATCTTTCATACCGAAGTCTTGCCCGTTAGACGCGGCGTAAGAACGAAGACTTGTTCGTTTTACGTATCCGTCTTTTGTGACTGTCACCATCACTTCTTCAGATGGAACCATCACTTCTAGATTAATCTTAATTTCTTCGATTTCCGCTTCAATTTTTGAGCGGCGTTCTGTACTGTATTGCTTTTTTACACGGCGTAATTCTTTTTTGATTACATTAAAAAGTTTTTTCTCGCTATGTAAGATTTCTTCTAACTCGTTAATTTTAGCACCTAGCTCTTCAGCTTCCGCTTGTAGAGCTGTGATGTCCGTGTTTGTCAAACGGTATAATTGAAGCGATACAATCGCCTCTGCTTGAGGTTCTGTAAATTCATATTTGGCAATTAAATTATTTTTAGCGTCGCGCTTATCTTTAGAAGCTCTAATCGTCGCAATAACTTCATCTAAAATCGACAGTGCCTTAATCAATCCCGCTACAATATGTTCACGTTCACGTGCTTTTTGCAGTTCGTATTTAGAACGATTTGTTACCACTTCTCTTTGATGATCAATATAAGCATCAAGAATGTTAGCCAAGCTCATAAGCTTTGGTCGCTTTTTAGCAATAGCAACCATGTTAAAATTATAAGGTACTTGCAGATCCGTATTTTTATAAAGATAGTGAAGTACTCCTTGAGCATTTGCATCTTTTTTTAATTCTACTACGATGCGCAGACCGGTACGATCCGTTTCATCGCGAACTTCAGCAATGCCTTCCACTTTTTTATCTAAACGAAGCTCATCCATTTTCTTAACAAGGTTAGCTTTGTTTACTTCAAACGGAATTTCTGTAATGACAATTTGCTGTTTTCCGCCGCGAATGGACTCCACTTCCGTTTTTCCGCGAATAATAATTTTCCCTTTACCTGTCTCGTAGGCTTTCTTAATCCCGTCTACCCCTTGAATGATTCCTCCCGTAGGAAAATCAGGACCTTGAATAGCCGTCATCAACTCTTCAATTGTACACGTTGGTTTATCAATTCGCATGATCGTTGCGTCAATTACTTCACCTAAATGATGAGGCGGAAGTTCTGTAGCATAACCAGCTGAAATACCCGTGGATCCATTTACTAGCAAGTTAGGAAACATAGCCGGTAACACAGTTGGTTCGCTGCTTGTATCATCGAAGTTAGACACAAACTCAACCGTTTGTTTGTCAATATCTCGTAGAAGTTCTGCAGCAATCGATGAAAGGCGAGCTTCTGTATAACGCATTGCTGCTGGGGGATCTCCATCAATACTTCCGTTGTTTCCATGCATTTCGATCAATACATTTCTAACTTTCCATTCTTGACTCATTCGAACCATGGCATCATATACAGATGAATCACCATGAGGGTGATAGTTACCAATTACGTTCCCTACAGTTTTGGCTGACTTGCGAAAGCCTTTTTCTGCTGTATTCCCATCTACGTGCATTGCATATAAAATACGGCGCTGAACGGGTTTTAACCCGTCTCTTGCATCCGGCAGTGCACGCTCTTGAATAATATATTTACTGTATCGACCAAAACGGTCGCCTAGTACATCCTCAAGAGGTAAATCTAAAAAGCGTTCTGTTTGTGTCATTGTACGTCCTCCTCTGCGACCGTTAATACATTTTCATTATCTAAAATATTTGGATCTTCTTCTAACCCAAACGCTACGTTGCTTTCAATCCATTTTCTGCGTGGTTCTACTTTATCGCCCATCAAAGTGGTCACACGACGATCAGCGCGAGCAGCATCATCAATACGGACACGAATCAGCGTACGCGTCTCTGGGTTCATTGTTGTTTCCCAAAGCTGATCTGCGTTCATTTCACCGAGACCTTTATAGCGTTGAATCATATACCCTCTTCCTACCTTATCGATAGCACCTTGCAATTCTTCGTCACTCCATGAATATTCAACCACTTCTTTTTTACCTGACCCTTTGCTTACTTTATAGAGCGGTGGAAGAGCAATAAATACTTTTCCTGCTTCCACAAGCGGTTTCATATAGCGGTAGAAAAACGTTAGCAGAAGCACTTGAATATGAGCGCCATCCGTATCCGCATCGGTCATGATGACTATTTTATCGTAGTTAATATCATCAATGGTGAAATCTGCTCCTACTCCTCCGCCTATCGCGTGGATGATCGTACTAATTTCTTCGTTTTTAAAAATATCTTGAAGCTTGGCTTTTTCGGTATTGATAACCTTCCCTCGCAGTGGCAGCACAGCTTGAAAGCGGCGGTCCCTTCCTTGTTTTGCTGAACCTCCGGCGGAATCCCCTTCGACTAAGTACAGTTCGTTTCGCTGAGGATTTCTTGATTGCGCAGGCGTTAACTTCCCGCTTAGAACGGTTTCTTGACGCTTTCGTTTCTTCCCGTTTCTTGCGTCTTCTCTCGCCTTTCGTGCTGCTTCACGCGCTTGAGCAGCTTTGATTGCTTTTTTTACAAGAAGAGAGCTTACGTCTGGGTTTTCTTCTAAGAAATAGGCAAGTTTTTCAGAAATAACTGCATCTACGGACGAACGAGCTTCACTTGTACCTAACTTTCCTTTTGTTTGACCTTCAAACTGAAGCAACTCTTCAGGTATTCTAACGGAAACGATGGCTCCTAAGCCTTCTCGTATATCCGTTCCTTCTAAGTTTTTGTCTTTTTCTTTTAGCAGGCTTACTTTACGGGCGTATTCATTAAATGCACGCGTCATAGCGCTTTTTGCACCGGACTCATGCGTTCCACCATCTTTGGTACGAACATTATTAACAAATGATAAAATGGTTTCAGAATAACCATCATTAAATTGAAAGGCAAATTCAACTTCAATATTATGATGAATCCCTTCAAAAAAGACGACTGGATGAAGTGAATCTTTTTCTTCATTTAAATATGAAACAAAGGCTTGAATACCTGTTTCATAATGAAAGATATCGTGACGATCATGTCTTTTATCGATTAACTCTATTTTGAATCCTTTTAACAGAAAAGCCGATTCGCGGAGCCGTTCACAAAGCGTGTCATAATTATACACAGTTGTTGAAAAGATCGTGGCATCCGGTTTGAAATGAATCGTTGTTCCCGTTTTTTTCGTTTTTCCTATTTTTTCTAGCGTCGTAACCGGCTTTCCTCCATTTTCAAAACGCTGTTCATAAATAAATCCATCTCTATGAATGGTTACAGTCAACCATTCAGACAGCGCATTTACAACAGATGCACCTACTCCGTGTAAGCCTCCGCTTGTTTTATATCCACCCTGTCCGAATTTACCTCCTGCATGCAAGATGGTTAAAATAACTTCAGGCGTTGGTTTTCCTAATTTATGCATGCCCGTTGGCATACCTCGACCTTTATCTTGTACAGAAATTGAATTATCTTTGTGAATGGTTACAATAATTTCTTCTCCGTAGCCTGCTAGAGCTTCATCAACAGAGTTGTCGACGATTTCATATACTAAATGATGCAGACCTCGTGTATCCGTACTTCCAATATACATACCAGGACGTTTACGAACGGCATCTAATCCTTCTAGTACTTGAATTGCATCTTCATTATAATTAAATTGTTGTTTCCGAGCCATTCATACTACCCCTTTCATCACAACGAACATTACTACATTATGTATGAAACACAAACGTTTGCGCTTCGTGTCTAAGAATAAATGATCATGTATCCTATCTTTTAATTTTATAGTGTTCGCATCAACAGAACGTATGTTTCTATTTTTGCGTACTTACAAGATTTTAGCACAAATTTCCGTATTATAAAAGCAATATCTTGTGTATTCATGGATTATAAGCATTATAAAGCTAGCTGTCTAACGTCTATTGTAGCGGAAACTCTCTTACTATTTCAACGCATGGTGAAACCCATGCAAGCAGTGTGCATGGGTTGGTTGTTCTGCTTATAGATCTTACTTTGTTAAAGCATGCTCAACTTTTATACAACGATCCATAACTACAGTATACCCTTTTTTAGCGAGCAGGTCATATGCTTCTTCATTAATTAAACCAGATTGTGCCCAAAATACGTCTGCATCTACTTCTAAAAACTCTTCTGCAACTTCAAGCAAATGCTCAGAGCGACGAAATACATTAACGATATCAATATGCCCTTCAATTTCTTTTAATGAAGATACGGCTTTTACGCCGAGCGCTGAGTTGATTGTCGGGTTCACCGGAATAATCTCGTAACCTTGCTGCTGCATGGCTTCTGAAACCATATAAGACGTTCGATGAGGGTTATCTGATAAACCTACTACAGCAATGCGCTTGCTTTTTTTTAATATTTTACCAAGCTCTTGACGGGAAGGAATTTTAATGGACATGTCTATTACCTCTCTTAGCTATATAATATGTACTGAACAACATTCGCGATTTACAGTTGATTTCCTGCATATAGTACCCGTTTTCTCTATTTTTGTAAACGTCTTCTTTTTTTGAAATAATTGTCTCTCACCCAAAACTAGCTATGTTTTTTTAAGTATCTCATGGTAAAATAGAAACGATATAGAAATAAAGGAGCTTTCAAACATGAATTATTTATTACCTATTCTTGCCTATATCTTGGGCTCTATTCCTTTTGGACTAGTTGTTGGAAAACTAGGATACGGCATCGATATACGAGAGCATGGAAGCGGCAATTTAGGCGGCACCAACTCATTTCGTACATTGGGCGTAAAAGCCGGAATTATCGTTACGCTTGGAGACATTCTAAAAGGAACCCTAGCAGCTTCTTTACCGCTTTTATTTGATACGAATCAAAACATTCTCTTTATTGGTTTATTTGCTGTCATTGGTCATATTTTTCCTGTTTTCGCGAAATTCAAAGGCGGGAAAGCTGTTGCCACGTCCGCCGGAGTGATTTTATGTTATGAACCTCTTTTATTTGCTTTCGTACTATTATGTTTTTTTATCTGCTTATACATAACGAAGTATGTATCATTGTCATCAATGGTTACCGGGGTATTAACTTTTATCTACACGCTATTTAAGCAAGACTACATGCTTATTATGATTATTGGTTTAATTGTAGCCTTTGTCATTTACAGACACCGCGCAAACATTACCCGAATTCTTAATAAAACAGAACCGAAAGTCACATTTTTGTCAGGTAAAAAGAAATAAGAGAAGCTTCCTCTTATTTCTTTTTTTATAACCGTTTTGTAAGCGAATACATTTCTTATTTATTAGTTATACTGATACTAAAATAAGGAGGTGAATGATGTGAAGAAAAAATGCCCTATTTGCAAACGAAATAAGAAAATGGATTCACAGCTAGAAGGAAGCCGCTACTGCGTTCACTGCTGGGAAACCATTGGAAAACAATATGATTTCAAATGAAAGAATGAAACGATTTAATATAGAAATGAAGCCTTCACCTCTATATTAAATCGTTTTATTTTATTTTATCTCATTCCTTCCTAGCTGGATTCGTATATATTGGTAATTTATCTACCTTTCTACTATAATAAATGTATTCGCAATATTGGAAGGAGCATAATTAATGAAATTAACAGTAACAGAAGCAGCAGCTACGTGGTACAAAGATGAAATGATGCTAGAAGGAAACGAAACAATTCGCTTTTTTGTTCGCTACGGCGGATGCAGCAACGTTCAAAAAGGTTTTTCTTTAGGTGTAAACACAGATTCTCCTAAAAACGTTGGCGTTGAAACAAAAGTTGACGGTTTAACATTCTTCGTAGAAGATGAAGACCTTTGGTACTTTGATGGTCATGATTTGACCGTAAATTATAATGAAGAAACAAAAGAACCTGACTTTCATTACGAAGCGTAAGAAAAAAGCATCGATTTATCGATGCTTTTTATTCTTGCGATTAACCCTGCTTTTTGGCATCTTCATAGGCTTTATGCCATTCCGGATAATTACGGCGAATCGAAATAGGCTTAAAGTTTTCTTTTTTCACACATACGTGTGACGATGTTCCTGCTAACGCAAGTTCTTCATTTGAATTAAAAATTTCGTAGCCGTACACAACGCGTAGACCATCATAGTTCTCAACCCAAGTATGTACTACAGCTGTCTCGCCATAATGAAGCGGCTTTTTATATGAAGCCTGTATATCAATAACTGGCGACAGCACACCGTCTCTTTCCATTTGTGCATAGCTAAAACCTAAATCACTAATAAACTGCGTTCGACCTATTTCCATCCATACTAAATAGTTAGCATGATACACAACGCCCATCTGATCGGTTTCTGCATAGCGCACTTCGATTTCTTTCTTCGATACTAGCATGATTCTACCTCCTCTTGCACTGTTCCTGTTTTATCTTACCATATAAGGAGAATATACTCCTACTAGTTTGGTTATTACTCAATATGTTGTAAGACTAAGCGCATCTTGAATGCGATATATCAGCATTTCCAGCCGCGTCATTTTATTTTCATACCTTTTATAAGGAAGTGTATATGTGTAGTCTTTATTTGTCCATAAGCGGTCAAAATAAGCGTTTAGTTCGGTCATAACCTTTTTGTTAGAAGGTCCTGATACTTTAATATCCGTTTCTAAGTTCAAGTCAGCCAAATTTCGTTTTGTGAAATTTGCTGCTCCTGCAATAATAGTTGCATTTTTTTTGTTTCGAATAAATAAAGTTTTAGAATGATACTGTTCTTTCCCTGTATGATACCAGCGAATTTTAATATCTCCTTTGGATTTTTTTACAAGTTCTGCTGCTACTGGGCGGTTAGGCAGTCCAAACTTTTTTCTTCCAAACGCATTCTCATTAGGATCTAAAATTAATCGTACGTTTGCTCCTTGTTTGGAAGCTTTCAAAAGCGCCTTTATTACGTCGCGATCTCCAAGATAAAACATGCCAAGCCATACATCGTCGCCTTTTTTAGCATGATGTAAATCATGTAATACGTGCTTATAGATTTTACCTTCTGTTAACAGCTGAACATATAGGTCTCCCTTTTCTTTTTCTTTTTTCTTATACCGAGGTAACTTTCCTCCATAAGAAAAATCTGACACCGCTTGTTCACTTTTCACCACATCTCCAATGATATTCCCTTTTACTTCAAAGGCCATGTTAGAATTATAAAAACTTGCATCATGAGGATTGGCAGAAGAGATAATAACGCTTTGATCTGTTGCTACTACTTTTCTGTGATTAGCTTTTACATTTAACAACTTTAAATAAGCACGGACCGTCGCTTTAGGCGCATTGGTACCAAACGGATTTGTTATCCATCCGTTTCCTTTTTCACCAAACCACTGAACAAAAGTTCTCCACACTGAAGAATACAGTGGAATGGAGTCTCTGAGCTTAGATAAATTGGTTTGCACCACTTTGATTCCGTTTAGCCGCAGTGAATCTAACCACTTTGAATCATGTGAGCCGTAGGTTGTATTGATTTCATCTGTAATAAAGACGATTGCGATATTAGGATGTTTTCGTTTCTTTTCAATCAGCTTACTTGCAAGCGTATCACTAAGGTGAGGAAACGTTTCGCCTTGGTTATAGTAGCCGTTAAATAGAAACATATCCATAATAATAAAAGCTTTTGCGTCATCAATCACATTCGTAACTGCTTGAAAAATATGTTGTTCAGAAACAGATGTCTGCTGGTCTTGATACGTTAGGTCTGATAAAAGAAATACATCTTCTACTTTGTGGGGCTTACTTTCGTATGAAACTCCTTTAGGCAAGGGCTTATGCGTTTGATAAGAGCCCACAATAATCAAGACGACAAGTAAACTGACCAAAATCCTTACTACTTTCTTTTTCACGTGCTTTTTCACCTACATAAACCTCTTCGCTAGTTTGTATTATTATTGACCTTACTAAAAAAATATAGAAAGAAAGCAGCTAAAACCGTTTATTTTTAGCTGCTTATTGTCGCTGTTTTATTTATTAAATCGTACCTTCGTAACCATTTTGACGAGCTTCTGACTCATCTTTTATTTCGCTGCGCATTGCTTCGATACTTACTTCGCGATTGTGATTTTTTTGCTGAATGCGCTGACGTTCTTCTTCAGTGCTGCATGCAGCAGCTTCTTCTGCTTCTTCAATGTTTTTCATTGTATTTTGCACCATTGTTTGTAATTTTTCAACGTTATCACTGCGATCGTCTGGATTCGGTTTATTCCATGCCATTGTATCTTCCTCCTCAAAATAACTTTGTTACAATTGTAGTATGCCGGATTTGTTCATCTCTATAAGTGGAAAAAAATGATTTTAGTTTACATAATATAATTATAATTAATTTAAAATACATATATAAAACATACATAATATGGTAATATATACATACAAAGGGGGAATCTCTATGACCAAACGAATGATAGCAGTACTAAGCGTCCTCTTTATTGCAGTGCTTGCCGTATTTTTTATGTCGCAAACTTCATTGGCATCAAAATTGACAGCAAGTGCCTCTATGAAGCCTCATCATTACTCAAAACATGAAGAAAAAATGTTAGCCGTGACAAATTTAGACTACAAAAGCAATATTATTGCATACGATGTTAAAGCTCCTAATCACGCAAAAGAAGCTTATGTAAAAGCCACTTATTATGAAAAGGGGAAAGCCAAACAACCTTTATTTTCAGGAGGGTTGACCGTTTCAAAAGAATTTGACATGTTTGCTATTACATATAAAATCGATGATGATGCTCATAAAGTTATGTTTAATGTAGGCAGCAACGATACAAACCTAGGAATAGAAGCGGAAAAGCCAAAAAAAATGAACGGCTATTCCTTTACTGGATTAGAGAAAAAACAAACGGTAAAAATGAATAAAACATATCCAGTTGCTGCTTTATTTGGTGACGCTGGCAGTGGCATACGAGTTGCTCCGCTTTCAACCGACGATGGAGAAGTTGTTAAAGAGCTTATTTCGAGCAATCCTTACGTTTATTTATTCACGGTAGAATTCAAATAATAAAAAGTCGCTGAATTCAGCGACTTTTTATTCATTCACCTTTGGTTTGAATAACTTGAGGATGCTTGCCGGATGTATCTTGCATTTGTTTTCCGTTATTTCCACCAGCTTCTCTCGGTTGAGTGCCGATGTGATTCGGAACAAAAGGTTTGCTTTGTTTTTTAGGATTTCCCATGCTTATCCCCTCCTCACCGTTACTCTAACCAACTTACTTTAAAGTTATTCAGCTCTTTCAAGCATACGATCTTCTAACCGCTTTTCAATTTCCATTTCAATGCGTTCAATTTCTGACTGATCTTTTAACAGCTGCGTTTTATTTTCTTGCACTAACTCTTCAAATGAACGTTTGCGTAATTTTCTCATGAGCACAACACCTACTTTATGTAATTTTTATGAAAAATCTGAAAAATCTAAAGAAACTGATATCATACAACTATCTATATTGTAACCAATTTGTCAGATAAGTAAACATACTTTTTGAAAAGTTGTAAGAAAGTTTGACATGTTTACTGACTTATCTATGTATACGATGGTAAAGGAAATAAGTTTCATTTTTAATAAAACAAGCAGCGAAGTTAATTCGCTGCTTGTTGAGCAAAGTTTTCCATTTGTTTAAGCGTCATTGGACCATTCACTCGTTGAACAATTTTCCCTTCTTCATCTATAAAGTAAGATGTCGGAATGGTGGAGACTCGATATTTTTTACTCCCTACACTATCTTGGTCGTCCAATAATACACGAAACGTAAACTGTTTTTCTTTAAGAAACTTAGATACTGCCTGTTTACTGCCTTCTGACGAAGTTAAATTAACCGCAAGCAGCTGTACATCGTTTCCATATTTCTCATAAAATGCTTGCATATCGGGCATTTCTTTTTGACACGGCGGACACCATGTTGCCCAAAAGTTTAAAATGACTTTTTTTCCTTTAAAGTCCGATAATTGAACGGATTTCCCGCTCGTATCTGACAGTGTAAACGGAGGCGCTGTATCTTTTGGTTCCAACCCATAAGCTTGACCCGAAGCCTGACGAGCACTATCACCTTTTTTGATATTTAAATCCTTGTATTCGCTTAAGTTAGAATTATCGGATGCTTCATTTGGAGAAAGCCCTTGCCAAAGTGCGTAGCTAAGAAATCCTACTAGAAGCAAGACCGCAATTATTTTTTTAACCATATGATCGGCTCCTTTATTTCTTCTAAAAAGTGATAATCTATGTACTAATAGATATGTGCAATATCTACTAAAATAATCCTTTTATAGGGCATTTTCTTTTATAATATAGCATATTTCCCTCTCACTTTTTGTCGAAAACGGTGCGTTTGCATAAAAAAAGAGCGGTTCACGAGAACCGCTCTTTTTCTTTATAACTTACGCATGTGTTTTAGACTGTAATTTATCACGAAGCACCATTTGAAGGATACCACCGTGGCGATAGTAATCAATTTCAACTTCACTATCGAAACGAACCAGTACTTCAAATTCTTTTTTGTTTCCAGCTTCATCAGTTGCTGTTACTTTTATAAAATCACGTGGTTTTACCGTTTCATCAACTGCTACTGCAATTGTTTCTTTTCCAGTTAAACCTAATGTATCCGCGCTTTCACCATCTTTAAATTGAAGAGGTAAAACACCCATTAATACTAGGTTTGAACGGTGAATACGCTCAAAGCTTTCAGCGATTACTGTTTTAATACCTAAAAGATTTGTGCCTTTTGCTGCCCAGTCACGAGAACTTCCCATGCCGTAATCTTTGCCTGCAAGTACAACAAGACCTGTATCTTGCTCTTTGTATTTCATACAAGCATCATAAATGCTCATTACTTCATTTGTTGGCCAGTATGTTGTCCAGCCGCCTTCTGTACCAGGAGCTACTTGGTTTTTAATGCGGATGTTTGCAAACGTACCGCGCATCATCACTTCATGGTTACCACGACGAGAACCATATGAGTTAAAGTCTTTTGGCTCTACACCGTTTTCTTGAAGGTAAAGACCTGCAGGTGATGTTTTTGCAATTGAACCCGCTGGTGAAATGTGATCCGTTGTCACTGAGTCACCAAATTTCGCTACTACGCGAAGATCATTTAACGCCTCTACTTCACCTGGTTCTTCTGATAAGCCTTCAAAGAAAGGTGGGTTTTGAATGTACGTTGAATCATTCTCCCACGTATAAAGCGCATCTTCGCTTGTTTTAATTTCATTCCAGCGCTCGTTATCATCGAATACACGCTCATACTCGTTACGGAATAATTCAGGCGTTACGGTACGGCTAACAACTTCTTGAATTTCATCTTGAGAAGGCCAGATGTCGCTAAAGAATACTTCATTGCCGTCTGTATCAATACCGATTGGATCTTTTTGTAAATCTACATCTACCGTTCCAGCCAGTGCATATGCTACAACAAGCGGCGGAGAAGCAAGGTAGTTACCTTTTACTAATGGATGAATACGTCCTTCAAAGTTACGGTTTCCTGAAAGAACAGACGTTACAAGCAAGTCGCTGTCTGCAATCGCTGCTTCAATTTCTGCTTCTAATGGACCAGAGTTACCGATACAAGTGGTACAGCCATAACCTACGATGTTAAAGCCGATTTTATCTAAGTATGGAAGCAGCCCTGAATTTTGAAGGTAAGCCGTTACTACTTTTGAACCTGGTGCTAAAGAAGTTTTCACGTAAGCTGGAACATCCAATCCTTTTTCTACCGCTTTTTTCGCAACTAAACCAGCTGCTACTAATACGTAAGGATTTGATGTGTTCGTACAGCTTGTGATAGCCGCAATGGCAATGGCACCTGTTTTCATTGTTGTTTCTGAACCGTCTGCAAGCTTAAACGTAATTTCTTTATCCACGTCTTTAGCATCAAGTCCGAAGCTTTGGTTGCTAACAGGAGCTGTTAAAGCCTTCTTGAATTCTGTTTGCATTTGAGAAAGTGGAATTAAATCTTGCGGACGCTTTGGACCAGAAAGATTTGCTTCAATCTCAGCAAGGTTAATCTCAACAACGTCAGTGAAAATTGGATCTTCATTTTCTGGTGTGAAGAATAAACCATTTGCTTTTGTATATTGTTCGACAACCTGAATGTCTTTTTCATCTCTTCCAGTTAAACGCATGTATGCTAATGCTTCTGCGTCAACTGGGAAGAATCCACATGTTGCACCGTATTCAGGAGCCATATTAGCGATTGTTGCACGGTCAGCTAATGGAAGTTCTGCTACGCCAGGACCGAAGAATTCCACGAATTTTCCGACTACTCCTTTTTGACGAAGCACTTGCGTAACTTTTAAAGCTAAGTCTGTAGCTGTAGTGCCGTTTGGTAATTCACCAACAAGTTTAACACCGATTACTTCAGGAACTGGGAAATAAGAAGGTTGACCAAGCATACCTGCTTCCGCTTCAATACCGCCAACACCCCATCCTAAGACACCGATACCATTAATCATCGTTGTATGAGAGTCAGTACCTACTAGAGAATCAGGGAAAGCTACAAATTCACCATCTTCTTCAACAGCATGAACAACGTTTGCTAAATATTCCAAATTTACTTGGTGCACGATACCAGTAGCTGGCGGAACTGCACGGTAGTTATTAAATGATTTTTGAGCCCAGCTTAAGAAATTATAGCGCTCTGTATTACGTTGAAACTCAAGGTCCATATTAATTCGTAATGAGTCAGCTGTACCTGCTTTATCAACTTGTACGGAGTGGTCGACAACGAGGTCTACTGGAATTTCTGGATTGATTTTGTCAGGATCGCCTCCTAAATCAGCCATTGCTTTACGAAGTGACGCTAAGTCTACAACCGCTGGAACTCCAGTGAAATCTTGAAGAATAACACGAGATGGTTTGAAAGGAACATCGATATCTTTAATATCTTTTGTTCCCCATTTTGCAAGGTTTTCGACGTGTTCTTTTGTAATAACACGGCCATCTACCTGACGAAGAACAGATTCTAATAATACTTTAATTGAATACGGCAGCTTAGATACGTTACCTAAACCTGCTTCCTCTAAAGCTTGTAAGCGGTAATAATTATATGTGCTGCCATTAAGATCGAATGACGAACGAGCGTTAAAAACGTCTTTTTTAGTCATTGCTTTTACCCCCTTAAAATTCTATGTATAAAGGATTTACTTACCCCATCCTCTATTCCCTTCACCATCTATCTTAATATAATATTATACATAAGTAAATAAAAAGAATGTTATTAATTAACATAAGTTTCACTTATAACCTTTTTCCATCTTCCTTTTATTTTTCTAATAATTCATATTTCATTGATTTTTACGCATGCTAGAAACGGAGGTGATTCAATATGGCTAAACGCAAGTCAAACCACGTCATTCCTGGAGCTAACGCGGCTAGCGCTCAAGGAAAAGGATCGGGTTATAATGAAGAGTTTTCAAATGAACCATTAACGGAACAACAGAAACAAAATAATAAAAAACGCAAAAAAAATCAATAAAACAATCTCTTATTGGATATACTAATCACTAGTTAGAAAAGCAAAATCGTTTAACTCCATGAAATCTAACGAGAAGGCGTCATTATATATGACGCTTTTTCCCTGTTCCCATTTCCTGTTTTTGTTAAACCTATTTTTAGAAAGGGGAATTTTTCATTGGATAAATTCCCTGTCACTATCCTACCCTAATAAGTGAAAGGGAGGCTTTAACTATGAACAAAAACAGCAGCAAAGACATCAGAAGAAATGCGCCAAAAAGCAATTCTGGACAGCCAGAACCGCTAAGCGGATCTCATAAAGTAAAAAACCGTAAGCATTCTCGCCAAAAACACAATAGCGGACATGATATGTAAAACAGCGGCAAGCTCTCTACAGAGCTTGCTTTTTTATGCGTAGAAAAGACAGCTAGTACTTCAAGCTTATTCTTTGCGCAGGAGTTCACTAAGTACATAAACGCGCATATGATAGTAAAGTGAAACAGTTTAAATAATGGAGGAACGCAGAAATGAAAAACAAGCGTCTGCCAGCAGACCAAATGTTTGTAAAAGGCTTTCAAGAGTTGTTAGAAGTCATGCTTTCAAATCCCTTTATGAGTTATTTAGATTATGATTCCGTTCGTATAGATTTATTTGAAACAGAACAATCATTTATTGTCGAAGCTGAATTATTAGGGTATCACCCTAAGGATATTATCGTTCAGATACAAGCTGACCACTTACAGCTGACAGCCAAAAAATACTGCATTAGAGAATTTCATGATGAAAAGCAAGGAACGCTTGCAAGAGAACAAATGGAAGAAAGCGTTGAACGTACAATCGACTTTCCATTTCCATTGATGAATAAAAAAATTACCGCTACATTTAGTAACGAAATCCTTGAAATTACGATTTCTAAACATGAGACAAATGAATCTAATCAGCAAATAGTCCCTATTGAGTTCCAATAAAGCTGCAGATGTTGTCTCTGCAGCTTTATTGGAACTATTTAATTGTTTATTTAGCACATAATTTTTTTAGAATATTCTTCTTTTCAAAACAATGGGATATCTAATTTATTTTACGGCACACTACTAAAAAAGAGTAAAAGGAGAACGTTTATGCTTCATACTGCTTGGAAAGGTAAAATCAGCTTTGGATTAATTGATATCCCTATTAAACTGCACGGAGCAATTGAAGAAAAAGATGTAAAGCTGCGCACGCTACACTCCGTTTGCCATACACCTATTCATCAAGAAAAACATTGCCAAACGTGTGGACGAGAAGTAGAATCCGATGAACTGGTTAAAGGATACGAAACCGCGACCGGTCAGTTTGTTGTACTTTCACAACAGGAAATTGACAGTGTCAAAGAGCCCTTTGCAGCAAACAAAGCCGTTGAATTGTTACACTTTGTTTCGTTAGATGACATTGATCCCCTGTTTTTTGATAAGCCCTACTATATTTCTCCTGGGGAAACAAGCCTAAAAGCTTATTATACTTTATTAAATGCACTTGAAATAACGAATAAAGTCGGTATTGCGAATGTATTTTTATATTCCAAACAGCAAATGGCAATTATTCGTTCCGTGGGCGGATCTCTTGTTCTTCACACGATGCATTTTGAAGAAGAGCTTCGTTCAGTCACAGATGTGCCTAACTTATCCAGTACTTCTTCCATTAATGAAAGTGATACACAAGTGACGGTGGAATTAATCGATAAGCTATCTACTTCTTTTAATCCATCTATTTACAAAAACAACTACCGAGACGCCTTACAAAACGTCATTCAACAAAAAATAAATCAAGGCGAAGTTACAAAAGGCAGCGGAAGCGAAGAACGAGATATTCGACATTTAATGGAAATGTTAAAAGTGAGCATAGATCCTTCTACTTTACACCCGACAAAATCAACAGCAGAGAAAAAAACTTCATCCTTAAAAAAGAAAGCATAAAAAAGCTAACGAAGAAATTCGTTAGCTTTCATTTGCAACAGAAGTCTTAGGAACAATAGTTCCATATGATGCCGGTATTTTTAAATATTGCGTTACTTGATTATTTTCTACAAAGACAATAAAGTTATCTTTTTTATCTTTTCCAATACCTTTTGCTTTTGCTTCAGACCACGTGAAGCCCAGCTTTTCATTTACCTCACTG
Source organism: Priestia sp. MDV22-iso46 (assembly GCF_058629175.1). Classification (NCBI taxonomy): domain Bacteria; kingdom Bacillati; phylum Bacillota; class Bacilli; order Caryophanales; family Bacillaceae; genus Priestia; species Priestia sp. MDV22-iso46. The sequence continues at coordinate 393,794 of NZ_JBZVWT010000001.1, read as the reverse complement.
CGAGTCGTTTCCGGTCCAAAAACATATACTTTATCCCATCTAAAATCACATAATTCATTAAAATCAAGGATGGAAGCTTCTTCTTTACTTTGATTTGTTTTTTTAATTTCATTGATTACAGTTTGCTGAAGTTGCGCTTGGTTGCGTTCGCTGTATACCCTGTCAATAAAAAAAGTTGCCAATAGCGCTACTAACGTGAATAGTAGAATCTTTTTCACTTCGTTGTCCTCCTGATACGTTCTCTGCACATGATACGACTTCTTTTCGATACGGTTTTATTCTCTACTATTCTAGAAAATTCAACAGGAAAATACAACTAAAATCTCGAAATGTCATCAAAACATAAAAAACTTAACACTATGTCAACGCATAAAAAAAGACTTGTTCACTTTCTACCTATTCACCTACTCAGCGCTGAAAAAATGTGGTTCTACCGTACAAATAGTTTCAATAAATTCTTCTACTAGCCCTTCTTCTCCCGGCAAAAAAGGCAGCGCACCAACTCCAACACGTTCAATACTTTTATAAAAATGATGCTGCTTATAGCCCTCTGCTTTCCCTGGAAAAAGCACAATCGCTGTTTGTACCGGTTTTATTCCATTTTCCTCTACAATAGCGTCTCGGTAACGATGCATGGTATTAATATCTTCTTCTCTAGGAGAGGGCGTATCGTGATTTGGTTTGATACGATACTTAGCGTCAAAAAGATATACACTTTTTTTCTCCCCTTGCTTTACTTCAAGCAGCAAGTCCGGCTTTTGAATAACGGTATGAGTATGATGGTATGCTTTCTGATACCATAGCGTGGCTTCTGCTTTCCCCACTTGAAAACGATGATAAGACGGCTGCATCCTGACGTTCAACCCTTGTTCTGTCGTTGTCATGATGTTTTGTTCTATCCGCTTGCCGTAAGTTTGCAACTTCTTTAAAAGACTAACATACGTCCAGTATTCGTAGAGAGTTGCGATATCTTTTAATGAAAGGTGGTAAAACTCTCCGTTAAGAGCCAATCCTCGCGTTAAGAACATAAAGTATCTGCTTGCTTCCCGGTAGCAGGGTGCCGTCCGTAGGGTAGAAGGAAGAGTTGAAGCTTGTAGGGTCTTCACCCGTTGCCAAAACGCATTATTTAACAGTCTTTTTAATTCGGTATGATTAGTTTCTAAAGCCGATATGGCTTCTTTTTTTACATATCTATCTTCTATCAATTTGTCAATTAGTGCAGTTAGCTTATGATACAGCTGCGTCATCATCCATTTTACACTTTGATTTTCCAGATTATCATAGGTAGACACATGCCTGGTGCCAATCGCTTTTGTGGGTACTACTTTTATATTTCGATTAATTTTAATCCCCCTGCTTGAAGGTGCAAGATAGGTAGGGTGGGTTCGGACAAATGATATAGCACGGCTATCTTGTTTTTTTATTTGATCGCCTCTCATGAGCTCATGTTCAACTTTTACCGATTGAAACGGCTGATTTTCAATCTGACGCACAGAATGAAGAAAGGGTTTCATATAGTGAGAGAGAACATGATAAAATTCCGTCCATGTTGCTTGCTTAGACCAAACAGATTTTGCTTCAATATATGTTTTACGAAGCATATCGTATGCCAAATCATGAATGTATCCGTTCACTTCATCAACCATGTGTACATAATCTGTCTTGTAGCTCATCTTTGAGGGGAAAATTTCAAGAGTAAAGGACAGCTCTTTTTCTCTTTCGCTGTAAACATGAAACGTAGAATACCCTACTTCATTTTGAAAGCTTATATTTCCCGTCAAAATGTAGGGAAATCCTACGCTTTGAAAACTTTGTTCAACTGCTTTTGAATCGTGGTTAACAAACAGGCTTGTTTCATTTTTAGAAACAACTGTAATTTGATAGGTTTCATTTTCAAAAAATAAAGGCTCAAGCGGCGGTTTTGAAGTCATCATGCCTTTTGTTTGATTTAATACTTTTACATGTGTAATTCCTTTTCCTGTACAAGAAAAAAACATCACTTCTTCTGCAGATTTTATTTTTTTCTTATTTTTCCCTTTTATAACCACCGTACACGTGTCAGTTTCAATTTCAACGTACGGTATTAATCCAAAATGACGTGTATCCGTATACTTCAAAACGTCTCATCATCTCCATTATTTTGCGTGCACTTTTAGGAAATCTCATTCCATCTGCATTTACGACAGCTGTCTCAAATTCATCATCTAACAGTGTATTTGTACAGTAATAATAAAGGTTTTTTAATAAATCAAATGTGTACCCATCGCTTCCTGAAATACGAGGCAAAACTTTTTGCAAAATCTGAAAATCAAACGCCTGATCAAATGTAAACATCCCGCTTTTTACCGCGTAAATCAAATAAAAGCATATTTCGTCGCGTACGCGGTAACCTATTTGTAGATCGACTTCTATAAGCATCTCGTTGACGGTTAGCAGTTCATTTGTTACTTCGTGAATGAGCTCAGCATGTTCAACATACGCATCTTTTAAGTGAACATATTGACTTTGAATTTGTACATTTTGAATGCCGTGCTGAGCCGGATCTCTATCATCTAAAAAATCAAAAGAATCTAGTTGAATCTTATTTAACTCAATGGTGTTGGTACGATCTAACAACTTTTGACTAAACCCATGAGTTGTTTCATCCATATTAATTGTACCGATAATGAGAAGATTAGATGGCAAATAAATATCTCGGAACATCTTATGTCCAGGAAATAATGGAGCCGTTTTGATTTTCCCTTTTGACCAGCTCCTGCTTTCCATCACGCTTAAAATATCGCTAAAATAATGTTCAACTCGAGCTAAGTTCATTTCATCCAATATAGCAACATATGTGTAAGCTGGATGCTGAATGGCTTGCTGCATAATCGACAGAAACGATCCTCTGCGAAAATCTCCTCTTAAATCAATATATCCTAATAAATCTGAACTATCGTGCCAATCGGGTCGAACCGGAATGAGCACTTGTCTTCCATTTTCAATCGTGGCACCGATACTATCTGCTAAGAGCTGAGCAAGCTTTGTTTTTCCTGTCCCGCTCATTCCTGATAAAACAATAAACGGTTTGGTCTTTAAAGCAAAGTAGGCGTTGGCTATATCATGTCGTTCATATGTAAATCCAGATTTCCTAATAAACTCATGAATATGGACGATGGCGTCTTTGTCTCCCAGCATCTCTTTGCTCATTCCGTATGTTTTTATATACTGTTCATGCATACTTAGCAGTAAATGCAAGTCATCTTGCAGCTGATCATTGCTAGGTAAGTCTGCTATATTGTAAGGAAGGTAAAGAGCTACTCTATCCTCAAAGCTTTTCGCTTCCATGCTTGTACCAATGATAATATGATTATCTTTCAATACGCGGGCATGTTCAGGAGTAAAAAATCGAATGTCTTTCAAATCAGTTCCTTCTTCTGAGTCTCCTCTCATCATGACTAAGTAAATGCGCTGACCGTCTTCACTGAATAAATACGCGACCATCACGTCACTCTCTATATTCTTATTCGCAAGGGTCACGTAAGGAAATGTTTCAGCGTGCTGTCCCGATATACGCATTTCTTCTCGATTTATATGCTCCAATCGATAAAGAGAAATCGGAAGCCTGCGTGTAAGCATATTTTCTATTTCATGTTTTACAAGTACGTCTCCACCCATTTGTTTATAATGTTCCGCTACATACAGCAGCCGCTCGCGCAAACTCATCGAATTCTCTCCTTTCTGCCTTCACTGCAGTTTGTAAAAATAAAAAGCATCGTCAGCTGACCACGCAAAAGGTTCATTTCTTTTATTATAGACGCTTTCTTCGTATAGTAAGCTATTTTATAACGTTAGGAAACACTACATTATTCTTTTCTCTACATATATGTTTATGTTCATTTTAATGAAACATGACAGAAAAGAAAAGCGTTAGGGGCTTAATAAATGAAGAGGCAATGATACGAACAGAAAAATAAGCAGCTTGTGTGCCCAGGGATAAAACCCCCATTATGCTACATGATTATTTAACGTCTGATGCTTTTGGTTGAGTAAAGAAAAAGATAAAAATAATAAGCGGCAGGGCGATAAGAAAAATACTCGTCTCTGAAGGTCTTACTGTAGGTATATCTGTTAATGACATTTTAATCAGTCCTTTGTAAATTTTTCAACTAAGTCAGGATTTACATAAAAATGTTTTGATACCGTACGATGAAAAAATTGAGAGGATTGATTCAGTTCACTTAATGCAGGTTCTGTTTTGGGAACGCCAAAAATAGGCCCACTTACGTTAATGGTAAATCTTCCAGAAGAAATAAAGGCGCCCGACACATTAATCTGGTTATTAAGCAGCAAAGCCGCAAGAAACACATCAATCATATCAATAATAATATTAATTCCCACATTTCCGTCTTTTCCTTCGATGCGACTGGTTCCTGTAATAGGTCCGCCTACTGAAACACGAAAAGCTCCGGGTGTCACAAATACTCCTATAATTGTTATTTGGCCAGTTAATAATAATATGGCCGTTACTACATCCAGATCTCGTTGAATGGCAAAGATAAGTTCCCTTTCTTTGTCAAAGCCGCTTTTCCATTCCACATTCTCCACACCCTTAGCACATACTATTCTAAACACGTGTAAGTGTTATTCTAATTCTACTTTTTCTTTTCTCACTCGCGCTCCGAAAAGTGTAAAACAGATTTTACTGCGTCTTCAATTTCTTTATATCCTGTACATCTGCATATATTAGAAGCTAACCACTCCTTTATAATATCGTCACTTCCTGAAGGATGGCGTTTGGAAAGCAAATGAGCATTCATAATAAAACCCGATGTACAATAACCGCACTGAAAAGCAAAGTGTTCAATAAAAGCTTTTTGCATAGGTGAACTCTTCAGTCCTTCTATAGTCATTATTTCTTTCTCTTCTGCTTCTGCCGCTAACATGAGGCAGGATTTCATTGGTCGCTGATTTATCCCTACTGTACAAGCTCCGCAGTCTCCATTTAAACAGCCTGGTTTTGCTCCGGTAAGGCCCAGCTTTTCTCTTAATACGTAAAGCAGCGTATCTGCTGTTCGGATATCAACCATTTTTTCTTCCCCATTAACCTTTAGCTTAACTGTTATTCTATACCGTTCATCTCTTAGCACATTACGTTCCTCCCAGCTCTTTGAAAATATCAAACAATAAATTTTTAATCACAAATTTGCGATATCGATCCGATCCTTCTCCATCATTTAAAATTGGAGCCGGTATATAATCAAGAGCAGTTTGAATTCGAGCTTCTAATGGCGTTTCTTCATGATTTAGCACTTCTTCTATTTCAGCTGAGCGAAAAGGAAATGAACATACCCCGCTGAAAGCTACTCGAATGTTTTCTTCTGTTTTTAACGCCGCTATTGTAACTAACGGATAGCCTGTATCCCACTGCTGACGTTCTTTTATACTCACGTATGGCAGGGCAGCATACTTCGTTTCAACAAACATCTGAACAAGAAGTTCTCCCTTTTTCAGCTGCAAACGCCGGTGAAAAAGATCGTGAATCGAATGGAACTTTATTCCACTTAGATCTGCCACTGCGAGTTGACTATCCGTTAAAAGCAGCGGCAACACGGCTTCTCGATAAAAGATATGCCCACAAATATTTCCTCCCAGCGTTATTTTATTTCGAGCCGTGTGATCAGCCACTTCGCTAGCAGACTTACTTAATAAAGGAAATAAGTTTTTCTCTTCCAGTTCAGTCAACGTTACACCTGCACCAAAAATCATCCAGTCTTCATCAGCTTCTGCTTTTTGAAACTCTGGTATATTTTTTATATCAATAACAGCATGGGTAACAAACAAACCCAATCTGCCCAATGTCAGAATTTCAGTGCCTCCAGCATAATAACGCGGCTGTTTGCCTTGATTCTCTAACTCTTGAAACAAGGCAATCGCTTCTGAAACGCTTGCAGGTTTATAATATTCAAAGTCAAACGAAATCATTTGCATTCCCTTCTTTCATTCTCCAAATCAATTCTGGGATAAGAGGAAGTTGATTTAATTCTGTTTCTGCTGCCACCGTTAAGCTGTTTCCTAAAGAAGCTGGCATACCAAGCAGCCCGTGTTCTCCGACTCCCCGAGCGCCGTACGCTGCATCTATTTGAGGTGTATGAACAAAGTCTACTACGTACTCCGGATGCTCTCCATAGCGAAGGGGACGATATTTCCGAAGCTGAGGGTTTAAAATACGTCCGTTTGAATCAAACCAAAATGTTTCTCTACCCGCAAACGATAGTCCCATACTCATCGCACCCATGACTTGACCTCTTGCCATTTTCTCATTTAACACGGTTCCTATATCAATAACAGAAATAGCTTTTACAATACGATATCGATGCGTTCTAGGATTATATTCCACTTCAACTCCTTCAGCTGCTACGGTCCATTCAGGCCCCGGACGCCCGGCTCCTGTTTCTTTATCTAAGTAGGTCATTCCTCTTAAAATATAGTTACCCCTCCCTATGATTTGCCCTCCAATTGCATTTCCGTTCGGATATTTGTAGCCATACACAATTTCTTTAAAGTCCAAAGAGGTTTGAGGCTCATCCCGTAAAAAAACTTTTTCATGTTTTATTTCGATATCTTCTTCAGAAGCTCGGAATATATGAGAAGCTATCTTTTTTAATTGGTTAATCACATCTTCAGCCGCTTCTAAAACCGCTCTTCCTGCCATAAAAGTTCCTCGGCTAGCCACCGTTTTCCAATGTTCAGGAGTCGTTTGAGTATCTACTTCCATTCGCACATGAATACGTTCCATGCGCATCTGCAGTTTTTCAGCCAAGATTTGCGCGAGCACAGTTTTTGTTCCCGTGCCTAATTCAATAACGCCAGACATTAAATTTACGCTTCCATCCGGATTGAATGTTAGAATAACACCTGAACTCGCGTCTGTTTCAATAGTCGAGGTTTTCCAGACGCAGCTAATCCCTTTGGCGGTAATAAGGCCGTTTTCATGAACTGTTCTCTGCCCTTCCTCCCATTTCATTAGCTGCTTTAAGCGCCGAATACACTCTGGTAAGTTACCAACGCTGCTAGAAGTCAAACGGACTTGTGTAGGCGTAGTATCACCTGGTAAAATAGCGTTTTTTTCTCTAAATTCCAAAGGATCTATACCTGCTTTTTTAGCAAGGATGTCCATCGTACGCTCAAATGCAAATAATAGTTCAGAGTGGCTGAATCCTCGAAAAGGGGAAGCGTAAGGGTGATTTGTATATACACATAATGAATCACAGAAGATATGTTCAAGACGATAAGGCCCCGTACAGTCAGCTGCTGCAGCCTTACTTAAATCCGTTCCTTTATCTGCATAAGCACCGCTGTCAAACAAATATAGAATGTCAGCAGCCTGCAAGAGTCCCTCTTTAGAACAACCTAGCTTAATTTTAGCGTCTAGACCGATGTGAACAGGCGAAGTGAGCATATCTTCTTCTCTTGTGTTCAATATTTTAACCAGCCTTCCACCAACAGCTTTTGAAGCTAGATAAGCAAGCAGCTCCAGCTGGACAGCAGCTTTTCCTCCATACCCTCCTCCTACTAGCGGTGTTTCAACGATCACTTTTCCCGCTTCAATTTCAAAGTACTCACTGATTAATTTTTTCACCATAAAAGGAGCTTGAGAAGAAGTGATAATTTTAACTACTCCATTCGGAAGAATTTCAGCAGCGGCGCTTCTTGTTTCCATCGCCGCGTGATCTGAAGGAGACAAAGAAAACGTTTCTTCCACTACTAGCTCACTTTTACTCCAGCCTTCTTCCATATTGCCTTTTCGTATTTTAACTCTGTTAGCTACGTTGGTACCGGGCTCTGGATAAACCGTTTCATCGTGCTTGTAGGTGTGCATATTTTCATGTACTAAAGGAGAATTTGGCTCAATAGCGGCGCTAGGAGAATGAACGACAGATAACGGCTCATATTGAATATGAACAGAGCTCGCCGCACGCTCGGCGAGTGCAGGGTTTTCTGCTACTACAAGGACTACGGCTTCTCCGTGATACCGCACTTTTTCAAATGCAAGCGGTCGCCGGTCACGAACTCCTTCCCCTGTTAACGGCAGATGCTCTCCCGTCACAACTGCGTGAACACCGGGAATAGCAATCGCTGCTTGAATGTCTATCGCTTGAATTCTTGCATGAGCGTAAGGACTGACTACTATTTTGGCGTGAAGGGAACCTTTAAAACTGTAATCATTTGTGTACCGAGCTGTTCCCGTCACTTTTTCTAACGCATCTTTTCGAATCACGTTTTTCCCAATAATCTCCACTCTTTTCACCTCCGTCAATCAAATCCGTCTACATTTCTCTTTATATATCTTTTTAATACGTTCATACGCTTGTTTTGTATCAACATCCATAAAAAGGGAAGCGTCGCTACATTCATAAAATATTCCATTTTCAGTTCCGTTTTGTCTTATTATTTTTCTTGCTCCTTGGTCTCCTTGCAGCTTATCCAAACTTGGAAACATTTGTTTTGAAAATAAAACCGGCGCTCCGGCGATTCCTTGATAAAAAGAAGAAATAAAGGGAACGGAGGAATGGTTCTCAAACAGAGAAACAAATGTATTAATCAGCACGATACTTATAAGAGGCTGATCTGCTAGGAGTACAATAACAGCATCAGCACTTAGTTCTTTTGCTTTTTGTAATCCGCACTTTAAAGACGCTGACTGACCTTTTAAGGCGCTACTACAAGAAATATGACTCCACTTCTGCTGATATGCTTCTGAAAAAAGAATAGGTTCAATCCACTCAAGGTTATCGCCTTTCTTTGTCACTACTATTGTATGATTCACTTTTGAACAAACGGCGGCTTGTAAAGCTTTACTACCTAAACATTCATTCCCTAAAGGCAGAAGCAGCTTATTGCTGCCCATCCTTTTACTAGATCCTGCGGCAAGATAAACAGCTACAACATTTAAAACGGGCATTTTCACCCCTTTTTCCCATCACACATTCGAAGGGTTCCAATTAACTCAGCTACAATACTAACCGCAATTTCCTGCGGCCCTACCGCTCCTATGGAAAGTCCCACGGGCGAATGAATATGGGAGGGAATATCGGTATTCAATAATCGAAGCGTTCGCTTTTTAGGTCCTAAAACTCCTATATACTTCACAGTTTTTGATTTTAATAGCGACAGAATTTCTTGATCACGATAAAAATTATGGGTCATAATCACAACAAAATCATCGCGCTGAACGGACAAGTGTTTGTCTACTTCCTCTGGAAATCCAATATGTATTTCCTCTGCTAGCGGAAAATGTTCCTTATTACATAAAGCCGGTCTCCAGTCGCATAAGGTAACAGAAAACCCCGTATTGGCAGCAAGTGATACTAAATATTTTGCATCGGCACCTGCTCCCCAGATAACTAGACGAGGTTTTGGTTTATATAGATGAGCATATGTGAGCAGGGAGCAATTTGAAAGTTGAATACCGCTCTTTCTCCCATTCCAATCATCTGTTGCAAAAGATGATGCGTCGCTATTTGCACCAAATGTTTCGCCCGTCTTTTCTACATAAAAAGAGGTTGTTTGAGTAAAGTTTTTTTCTAATTTTTTAATATGTAAAACAGGATTTCGGTTATCTAAATGACGTTTTACTCGCAAAAGATTTTTCTTCATCCTCGCAGTTACAGGTTCTAGGAGAATATACAGGATTCCATTGCAGCCTGCTCCTTGTCCCCATCCTGCATCACCTTCTTCTTTCAAATTGTACGTAACGGTTAATACGTGCTCAGTGTCGAACAACTCTTTTACGCGCTCAGCAATATCTGCTTCTACACAACCAGCGCTTAACATCCCAATGTTCTCCCCATTTTCTTGAAACAGCATGGACGTTCCTTCTTTTAAATATGAGGATCCTTCTACATGAACAATCGTTGCCAACACACTTTTTACTGTTGATGTGTTTACAGCATGTAAAATATCGTGCATTTTTATTATTCCCTCCTTTTCCTGTCGAGGTTTTAAAATCTTTTCACGTTTTACACAGAACTACAATACGCTACAGTAGACCACTTCTACTCTCTGAATGAATCCATGTATTATTCATATTTTCAAAGAAGCTACAATAAGCTTTTAAAGACTTAGAAGAACTGTCGTTTGAAAGGAGAATAATATGCTATTCGACTCAACAAAAATCAACCTAGGAAAATTGAACGTTCGCAGTGCTGATCAAGCAAGCAGTATTTCTATTGGAAATACGTCAAAAGTTACAAGATATGTCACAGCAAAGAAAAATCAGGCCTTCGGACAGCAGCACGCTGATCAATGTTTTACAGCAGGATCTGCTCAAAAAACTGTAGATAATGATTATGTAGATGCATTTGCAACAAAAAATGATAAATAAGGAGGAAACCATATGATTTTTTCGCCCATGGTCATTAACTTACAAGCCTTCAAAGTGAACGTTTTGGATAATTCATCCGTTTTAAGCATAGGACCTAATCAGCAGCTTGATGTGTTCGTATCTTATAAACGTAATCAAGGTCTGGGAGAATCAAACGGAGATTTTTCTCCGAACGTAACTCCGTTCTCATGGATTATAGACTCAGATGTAAATGATTCAAACTCAGTTAAAAATAGCGTAATTTAATTTTTTTCATTTCCTCTACCTCTACTGCGCACAACTAGCAGCATATCTTCATCTATTCGTCTATTAGCATTCAACCGGAAGCCTAATAAATATAACCTGCATCTGAACTGGCTATATTTATTAGGCTTTTTCTATGAAATGGGCACTTTTTGAAAAGATGATGGGCTGTCAATTTGATCTCGATCATCGACACAGCTTCTCGTTCCTATAAAGCCGCTATCATCACCAAAATTTTGCCCAAATCCCTGTGTTTTTTTATCTGAATTATTCCAGTCTGCTAGTAAATTCTGTCCGATATTTACTGCAGACGCATTTTCAAAGGAATTTATCTTTAGCATTAAAATATTAATATTTATAGATGCACCTGCCATTTAAACCACCCCCCTTTCAAACTATATTCAAATTCCATCTTTTTATGATGTGTGGTAAGGAGGAAACCATATGGACTTTGATAAACTTATGCAGTGGATGGAATTTGCTAAAAAATATCAAACAAATGACTTTTGGAACGGTGTTTTTGATCAAACTGCTTTTAACGAATTTATGAAAGAAAATATGGATATGAATGCTCCTGATTCATATCAGGCACCTCAGGCTTCTAAAAGTAATTTTCCACCTGTTGACATTTACGTTACCCCACATGAAATCATTATTATCGCTGACTTGCCCGGCTATCTAAAAGAAAATTTGCAGGTGTCTGTTTCAGGCAGCCGGCTTTTGTTAAAAGGCTCACCGCATCCTCTCATCACAGGACAGCCGGTTGTACAAGAACGACCTTCTGGAGACTTTAACCGAATTATTGAATTGCCAGAACCTACGGATGCGCATCATCTGCGTGCGAAATTTGAAAATGGACTGCTTATTCTTTCTTATCACAGGCAGTTTTTCCAAGAAGAACGTATTCACATTGAATAAGGCTTAGTAGTTTTGTGAATGAAATTCAATAGTTCACATAAGCATTTATAAACGCAAAGAATTTAACGTGAATTTCCAAACTGGACCAATATATATTTATCTAACTGTTATTACATCGGAAATAAGCCCAAGATGAGGAGAAGCGAAATGTCTATGAAAGGATTTTTCAACCCCAAACAGACTAACCAACAGCTTCATACTGAGCTAGAGGACTTCAAACATCAAATCAAGCGCATTAACACGCTTGAAGTTCACATGAACCGTTTTTTAAAACTCGAACCGCAAATTGGTTCTCTCATAATGCTCAAAAAAAAGCTGGAGGCTCAGCCCTCGCACTCCAATGATTCTTCACCTTCACAAAGAAGCACTCATAAAAATGCTGAACAAGCATATGCAAAAGATAAGAAAGAGATTGCTAACCAGCTTCAATTTTTAAAGGAAAAAGTAGCGCAATTGGAACAAGTGATCTCCACGCAACCCCCTCGCGATAAAAAGATAGAAACTGTACCTTATCCGGATTTAACTAGCTTGATAGAACAATCTGTAGAGAAAAAAATGGCTCCTTATCTCGAAAGAATGACCGAACTAGATGAAAGAGTTTCAGCATTAGAGCGCAGCATGTCGCTTTTAACTGAAGTACAGGTGGACATGTTAAAACGAACGTCTGCCCTTCAAGAAGAAGTAAAAGCGATTCACCAAAGAGCCGCACTCTTAGAAAATGCTCCCCCGCCTATTCATATTGATAAATTTTTTCTTGATAAATACGAACAAAACAATAATATTGGCCAAGTTGGCATTAAAGAACTCGGCGGTACTTTAAACATCGGAGCTACATACGGAAGCGGAGCTATACCAAAGGATTTCACGGACCAAATCCAAAAAGACATGGAAGAGTTAAAAAACGCTAAATCAGATATTTCTTCTGGAAAAACGAAGCCTGCACAACCTGCACAAGAGGAAAAAGAAAATTCTTCTTCCGCTTTCGAAAAAGAAGAAACATATACGGAAGTTCCTATTTTTGATGAAGATGATCCAAAGGAAGAGTCAATCTAAAAAAGTCATAAAATTATATCTAGTTATGACTAGAATTTTTGCAAGCTATTCTTTACACTATAGGTAATAACTTCAAAAAAGGAGATATGCTGATGCCAAAGCTTTTATGGAGAATAGGTGCTGTCATGTTGCTAATGTGTGGAGGCTTTATCTTTTTATTTATTGCTGCTTCGCAAATGATGGTTCAGCAATACAAACCTTTTTTTAGACGCGAGAGTGCATAACTCTCGCGTTTTTTTATTGAATATTATCCTGTTTATGGTAATATATATATCAAAAAGATATAGGTGAGGAAAATAAATGAAGGAAAATCAAACAACATATGCAATTTTAGGACTGCTTACCACGGAATGCAGAACTGGTTATGAAATTAAGCAGTTAATGGATCGAAGTTTAAATCATTTTTGGAAAATCAGTTATGGCCAAATTTACCCCACTTTACAAAAGCTTTTGAATGATGAACTAGCAACGGTCAATTCCGTTGCTCAAACTGATAAACCAGATAAAAAAGAGTATGTAATAACAACTAAAGGAAAAGAAGTTCTGCAAGATTGGCTGCGTGAACCTATTAAACAGCTCCCTTCAGAAAGAAATGAAATTTTGTTAAAACTCTTTTTTAGTAGTCAGCAAGAAAAGCAGCTCACAATTTCCCAGTTAAAAAACGCTCAGCAGAAACTAACTGAACGTTATCACATGTATTGCGGAATTGAAGACAGCATTTCTAACAGCCCTTCTCCCGACAGAACGTATTGGCTTATTACCCTAGACTACGGTAAACGAACAACGTGTGCTTCGATAGAATGGTGCAAAGATACGATTAATAAATTATATGATGAGGAGGCGCATAATTTATGATTCATTCCAATCGTATGATGGCTAAGCCCGGTAAGGATTTGGTCGTCTTTGTTATAGGAATGCGTATTAATAAATGGACAGCCGTACACAAATGGTTCCCTGTATTTAAAGCAATGCCTCCTATGATTCGCGAATTGTATGCAAACAAAAACCTTGGATTTTTATCTTTGCAAGGAACTTTTAATTTAAGAACCATCACGCTGATTCAATATTGGGAGTCAGTTGATCAATTGACCTCCTATGCCAAAGGTCCTCAGCACTTAAAAGCTTGGAATTCTTTTTATAAAAAGGCTTCAAAAACGAATGCAGTGGGCATTTATCATGAAACGTATGTCATTTCTGCAGGAAATTATGAATCAGTATATGTGAATATGCCTTCGTTCGGTTTAGCTAAAGCGCTTGGATCTGAAACCATAACGAAGCATACTCAAACTGCCAAAAAACGTTTGAATGTTAAAAAGCCGCTTTAACTAAAAGCGGCTTTCGTTATATTTGTTATACATATATCTTCAGCATTTGATTGGCACCTTTTTGAAATTCATACGGGACGTCTGCTATTTCTGTTCCTTTTACTAGAGGCGCAATCTCTTCTAACAGCTGCCGCAAATAGGTAGAAATCTTGCCGCTTAAATTCGTTAAAGGAAACAAACGTACTTCCTCTTTTGTAACGCGTATCAGTTCTTTTAAAGCTTCTAAATGAAACGTATAATCTAACCGGTCACTGTACATAAATAAAAAGTTTGCACAAAGAGTTAAATCAAACTCGTTCTTTTGAAACGGCAAATTAGGAAGTGCTCCGTACTGATAGGCTTCGGGGTTCTTTTTCATATGAGCAATACAATCTTTTAATGCTCTTTTTCGATGTTCAGTTAAATCATCAATAGACGAAAAATACTTCCACACATACTGTTCCTGCACGTGCTGCATTTGATTCATCGTATGAATTAAATCCAGGCTTCCTTTCTTTTCAAGCTCTTCTGCCGTAAATTTATAGGCAATATCACAGCTAGTAGCCTCCGTACCTTGCTGCAAGGCATGAGCAGTAAAAGAACAGGCCCCGCTAGCACAATCTAACACTTTTTTTCCTTTTAAATACTTTTCATTCAAATTAAACATAGCTCTATACTCTTCAAACGTTCTGCCGATAAAAACAACTCGGTCAATTCCTAACTTTTTCTCTGCTAAACTCAACTCTACTCAGCTCCTATCTTTTACTTAGACTTTCATTTTACAGAAAATTGGATTAAATTCCAATAGTTTATGTATTAATTAGTTTAACCACTATCTTTTGAAGGCCTAAAAACAGGCCCCAACACATAACTCCTATCGATAAACTCATAAACAAATGAAGAGAGTTTTTTAAGCAAATATAGACGACAGCAAGTAGTAAAATAGTGCCTGGCAGTCCATAAAGAACGCCTAGTGTAAACTGACTGACCACTTCCTTTTTTTCTCCTTGCACTGATAACCATATAATACTTAGTAAGCTCACAATTGGAAGGGCAGCCACAATTCCACCGTATGTCGGAACTCTTTTGGCCATTTCTGTTACCCCTGCAATAATAAGAGCCGACATTAAAATTTTGATGATACTATACATGTTTTGCACGCTCACTCAATAACTGAAAAGCCTGTTGAATCAGCTGTTTTTCAGATGCTGTCATTTCGCGTAAAATAGCTGATACTTTTTCTTCATCCAAGCTTGAATTCCGTTTTAATAGGTCTTTTCCTGCTTCTGTTAAATGCAGAATTACTTTTCTTTCATCATGTATATCTCTATTTTTATATACATACCCTTTATCAATATTTCTCTTTACGTGTTCAGATGCCGTATTATGTGAAACGTGTAAATAATCCGCAATTTCTTTTATTCCAACCGAAGATGATTTATCTATATGCTGTAAAAGACGTATTGTTTGGTGTGTAATTTTCTCTTGATGCGTATAGTGCAAATGATAATAAATAGACGTCCAATAGCTGTTTAACTCCTCTACTTTCATGATCTTGCTCCTTTATATCGTATTTTTAGTTATTATCGTATTATACGATATATATTACAGGAACGACAGCCAGGTTTCAATACTACCTTCTTTTTATCTGACATCTCACATAATAATATGATTTAACAGTTACACTAATCGTACACACTGTGAAAGGCGGTTGTATGACATTGATTCTTCGACTGTTAAAATGGGTTCCGAATCTCTTTACGATTGGAAATTTGCTAAGCGGCGTATTTTCCATAGCTTTTAATATGAATAGCTACGAACGCTTAGCTGCTCTTTTTATTTTTCTAGCCGCTTTTTTCGATTTATTTGACGGCAAAATTGCGAGAAAGCTGAAAGTTAACAGTGAGTTTGGTGTAGAGCTAGATTCTTTGGCTGATATTATAAGCTTTGGCGTAGCGCCTGCAATGCTATTTCATACTCTTTCTCCCCACTCTTGGCTAACCGTACTCGCTTTTATGATTTATCCAAGCATGGGCGCATTAAGATTAGCTAAATTTAGTGCAAATCCAACCATAGGTTATTTTATAGGGCTTCCTATTCCTTTTCCAGCTCTAATTATCGCACTGCTTGGTATGTTTTATTACGTAAACCCTTACCTTATGATTATTTTAGCTATTTTGATGGTTAGCCCTATTCGAGTGATGAAAATTTAGATGCAATAAAAGACAGACAAAATGCCTGTCTTTTATAGTGCTGTCCATTCTTCGCACAGCATTTTATGCTTGAATTTCAGCTCATGTTCTCTTTTTTCAAGCTGAGCTTGTAAAGAAAGCCACTCGCTATTATCAGGTGCTGAGCATAATTTTTCTTCAAGGGACAGTAAGGAATCCAGTACGTCTTCAAGCTGAGCAGCCACTTCTCTTTGCTGTTTTATGTTCATTTTTTTCAACAGTAGTTTTTCATTTTTTTTCATTTTTTTCACCTCTTTCTTTTCTTTACCCAATGTTGAATGTTTTAGTATAGAAAGTATATGGTTAAAAATATTTCTACTGTAATAAAGATCCTTTAATAGCTTATCTTATTTTTAATGATTATTTAGAACATAGTTTAATAAGATTATTATATCTGATACAATTAGTAATACTTTTACGAACCGTGATATACTTAAAAAAAGAAAGGATGATGAATAGAAAATTATGCTGCAAAAATTTGGTTTTTCTCAGTATGAAAGTCAAGTATATGAAGCGCTGCTTGCGAATGATGGCCCGTTGGATGCTAGTTCAATTGTTACGTATTCGCATGTTCCAAAAGCAAAAATTTATGAAGTGCTTAATCGTTTAATTGATAAAGGTATTGTAGTAAATACATTGTCCGGGAAAAAGAAACTTTACTCAGCGGTAGCCCTTCAAACCGTCATTCAAAAACTTACTGCTGATTTTGAAAATGACATTAATGAATTAAAAACATATAAAATTAAAAAAACGTTTACAGATGATCATGTTTGGAGTTTAAAAGATAAATCCTCTATTTCTGCTCACATTGAACAGTTGATTCATGAAGCGGAATCTTCTATTATTTTATCCGCGTGGAATGATGAGTTAGCACATTACCGCTCATTGCTAGAAGAAAAAGAGAAACAAGGCGTAAACGTCGAGGTCTTAACCATAGGAAACTTGCAGACTGCCCTCAAACATTTACATACATTAAATCCAATAGATGATCATAAAAACCTTGAGCCGTCGCAGTTGATTATTGTTGACGACGCTTACCTTTTATTTGCCGGCATTGAACATGAGACATGGAAAGCAATAAAAACCATGTCGCAGCCGCTTGTAAAAGTTTTTGCTGATTTCTTTTATCATGACGTCGCACTTACCCATATTACAAAGAAATATCAAGAGCAGCTTCTTCAAGATCCTGAGATCATGGAGCTGCTTACTCGACTGCGATATTAAAAAGGTTACTAATTCATTAGTAACCTTTTTAATATTACCTATTGAAATCTCTTTTAAAAAAGGTTACTATTCTAGTTGTAACTTTTCAAAGAGGGGGTTTTTTGATGAATAAAAAAGTTTACATACTTGCGATTGCTTCCTTTGTTGTTGGAACGGTCGAATTAATTCTAGGAGGCATCTTAGACTTAATTGCCGATGCATTTCATGTATCATTAGCAAAAGCAGGTTATTTAATCTCTATTTATTCGTTTGTTTATGCCTTGTCTGCGCCGATTTTACTAAATGTGACGGCTAAGATAGAGCGTAAAAAAGTTTATATGTGGACATTATTTATTTTCTTATTGAGCAATGTATTTTCAGCCTACAGTTCGGGCTATTATATGCTACTAATTGGACGTATTCTTGCTGCTGCGAGCGGTTCTTTTATCATTGTATTATCTACCACAATGGCTTCTAGAATGGTAAAACCTGAATACCAAGGCAGAGCAATTGGCATCGTATTTATGGGAATCAGCGGCTCACTTGTTTTAGGTATTCCTCTTGGTATTTTGATTGGAAATGCGCTTGGCTGGCGTCAAGTATTTGTTATGATTGCAATTTTGACTGCCATTATTATGATTACCGTTTGGTTTACAATGGAGCGTCTAGCTCCTGCTCCAATTGTACCGTTAAAAACTCAGGTAAAAGCTTTACGGAATAAAAAAATGCTCGCTATTCACCTAGCAACATTGTTTGTACTTGCGGGTCATTTAACGCTTTATGCGTACTTCACACCATTTTTACAAGAAACGCTAGGATTAAATACAACGATGGTGACCATTATTTACGGTATTTTCGGTCTTGCTGCCGTGGCAGGAGGAGGACTTGGAGGAGCTGTTTCTGATAGATGGAACCCTTCTTCTTCTGTTATCACCATGATTGCTCTCTTTTTTGTTAGCATGATTGCTATGCCTTTTGGCGTTCATTTACCATTTGTTGTGTTCTTGCTTCTTATGATCATTTGGAGTGCGCTCAGCTGGGCGGTCTCACCAGCTCAAAGCAATTTAATTATTCATAGTGCACGCGAAACGTCGGACATTTTAATCAGCACTAATGCAGCGATTTCACACGTAGGAATTGCGATCGGCTCCTATGTTGGAGGAATTGTCGTTAATCAATACTCTGTTATTTATAACGGCTGGGTCGGGTCTATTTTTGTTTTGCTTGGTCTTTTCTGCTCTCTTTATGCGGTAACACGAACAGAAAGCACAGCAGATACGCTTCACAGTAAATAAAATTTTATAAAAAAGCGTACACACATGGTGTACGCTTTTTTTGATTATGATTGGTCTCCATGCATTTCAGCTGCAAATTGAGATTCGGACATAACGATAAAACCATGCTTTCTTAGCAACGCAGTCGTTACCCCTTCACCGGCTATTTTAACATTTGAAAATGCTCCGTTATATATATGTTCACTTCCACATGAAGGGCTGTTTTCTTTTAGTACAATAACAGTAGCTTTTATTTCTTTTGCGATGCTCAGTGCCTTATAGGCCCCGTCTATGTATATGTCTGTGACGTCTTTTCCCGATCGTTCAATAACTCGCGCATTTCCTTTTATTACGTCTATTCCCGTTCCTTTTATAATTTCTGCCGGTTCTCTAGGTGTGTGAAATCCACCTAACAGTTCCGGACACATCATCACCGCTTCTTTATTTTCAACGAGCGCTTCAATTTCCTTAACTAAGGCACTGCTTCCATTATATTTGCACCCTTGACCTGCTAAGCAGGAACTAACCAAAATCATAGAATTCTCCCTCCCATAAAAAAAACACTTCTTATTCATCATACAAAGAATATATGATGAATGGAAGTGTTTACCTTTTATATTTCATTCAAGATCACGCTTTGACTCCTGCTCTTTGTCTCGATCCGTTTTCGCTTCAAATTCAGAGCGAGTCATTACGTCCTCTACATGCATATTTACTTCTACTACCTCTAATCCCGTCATCTCGTGAACTGATTTTTTTACGTTATTAACAGTTTCAGAGAAAATGGCTGGAACATTTTTTCCGTATTCGACAATTACTTTTAAATCAAGGGCAACTTGCTTTTCTCCTACTTCAGCGTTAATCCCTTTTGTGATATCTTCAGTGCTGCGGAAGCGATCTGTTAACCCGCTCATAAATCCGCCGCTCATTGATAAAATCCCTTTAATTTCATTAGCTGCAATTCCAGCAATTTTTTTAATAACTTGATCTTCAAATGTTAATGTATTTTGATGTGTATTTTCCTGAGATTTTACTGCTGTATTTGTTTCATTAACTGCCATAACTAACATCTCCCTTAAAGTGATTTTCTATCTTCCTTTAGTAAAGAATCCTACCCAAGCATTTATGTCTAAATGACCGTCTCACCACTTCCCAATTACATAACCAATTCCCATAAAAGCTACAATTAGCAGCGTGGGACCAAAACCAATTGTTAATAACAAAATTGCCAACACTAAACCTGCCAGAATACCAAGTACTCGGCCACGGTACGGAATCAATTTATCTGGAGTACCCGTTATGTCCCTCCTTCATCACACAACACGCTCTTTCTTTCGTGTTTGTGTATCTGTTAAGTCAATACGGACGGAGTGAACGGGAAGCTCGAGTAAGGCCTCCACGGCGCGTTTTGTTTCAAGCTGCATTTCTTTTCCTAGCGTTGGTAATCCATCTCGTCCAAACAACGAACAGTTGATATACAGACTAACTTTTTCTTTGCGAGAATGAATAGATGCCTGGACTTCAGGAGAGCGTATTCCCTGAAAGCTTCTAATTGCTCGTAAAGCTGTAGATTCGATCGTTGCTTTAGAAATTGTTATTTTGCCTTCACCAGTTACAATTGCTAAATTCTTTTTAGGCGGTCTGCTAAATATGCCTGTTAAAAGAAAAATAATAAAAATAACTGTTAAAAATGCGCTTATTGATAAAATTGTGTAGTAAAACCACTCCTGATGCTGCCACTTTTCTAACCAGTTTGAAAGGTGAGGAACCCTATAAACCATCAGTGCTAACATACCGGAACAAATCAGTCCTGCAATTCCAATAATTGCGATTAAAAACCGATTAAAATTATTCAATTTTCCACCTCATCTCAACGTGAACTCCTACTGCTTTTTTGTTGTGGGTAAAGGGAAGGCAACGAGATATTCAATAGTTACCCGCAATATTTTTTTGATACACTTTCTAACTGTAAAACTGAATATAAAAAAACGACTAGGTTTCCCTAGTCATTTTCCGCGTCTCTATACGTTGTCTTGTGAGCTTTGATGAACTTATTACCGTTTATTAAACCGCCAATTAATAAAATAGCGGCCGTTAAATAAAACCAGACCATTAAAATAATAATACTTCCAAGCTGACCATAGATTTGCGAGTAGCTTCCAAACTGGACATAGTATCCAAATCCGGTAGATACAACTTGCCATCCTAGCGTGGAGAAAACAGCTCCTGGAAGTACATCTTTCCACGTTACTCTTGCGCTTGGCATCAGTTTGTAAAAAAGAATAAAAAAGCCTAATAAAAATAATGTCCCAATTCCCCATCTAATTGTCGTCCAGCTTTGAAACCATATGTCAGGAACATGGACTTTTGTTAGTACCAAATGTCGAATGACCTCTTCAATAATTGGTACAAATAATGAAATGGCTACCACAACCATAAAACCAAAAGTTAAAATTAAATCATTGATTAAACCGCGCAAAAACGTTTGTTTTCTTTGAATATGATACGCATCATTTAACGAGCGTACCAAAGATTGTATAGCCATAGATGCGAGCCAAAAAGTCGCCAATAAACTAAAAGATAAAACTTTTTTCCCGCTATTGTTAACTGTTTCAATTGACCTTTCAATTACGTCGTAGGCGCTTTTAGGCGTAAATGGTTCAATAAATATCAGCAAATTGTTTGTATCAATTGGAAAGAAACTCAGCAGAGAAAAAAGAAAGATAATAAACGGTACAAAAGATAACAAAAAATAGTAGGCTGTTTGAGCAGCCTGATCAAAGAAACGCTCCGTAAAAAAACGAGCGGCAACGGTCTTAGATGTTTGAATCATAACAGCGTTCTCCTTTACTTTCGCTTCACTCTGTAGTGAAATTCATATTCAATTTTTATGTTCAACATGTATTGGATAAGTTTCGGCTTATAAAGCTTTCCTTTTCCATTATCCGCGGTTAACAAAGAATTTAACCTGTAAAATTATACAGTCGGTTCATAAAGAAGATATTATTATAATTACATCTGCCATTACCACCATATCAATAGATCTTCTTTTTCTTTCATAAAACCGTAAATTCTCTGGGACTGCTTTCCCTTCTTTCTTATATCTTAAACTTTTTTACGCTATGTTAAAAAAGTAAAACATAAGAGCGCCGATCAGCATCAGCATAATCATTAAAACAAAAATAACCAAAGCGTGAGAAGATTGATACGTTTGGCTGTTAATTTTTTTGCGGGTTGAAAAATAATGATAGGTTGAGAAGAGAAGCAAACCTGCACTTGCAGCTAAAGAAAAGATAATAACAGCAATAATAAGGGTATCGGCTGCTTCACTTAATTTTTTTCCAGAATTGAAATGTAGGCCGCCTGCAACAAAGCCAATGCCGAGTGTGGCAATAGACGTTCGAATCCACGCTAAATACGTTCGTTCATTTGCTAAATGCTGCTGAATATAAATGGATTCATTTTCTTTTTTAGTCATTTACATACCACCGTCCTTTTATATGTCTTCTATTATAAATAAATGCTCAAACGAAAATAAATTGAGGACGCTTCACGCCACATTATACCGGAAAAGAACGAATCATTACCATCTTCAAGCGGTCAAAAGAGCTTCTTCATAAATCAAAAAAGCCAACGGGATAACCCCAGCTGGCTTTTTTGATTTATGAAACATTTTCCTTATCTTGATCATGCTGATATTCCTCGTGCCAATAATCAGCGTTTTGAATTCCTAATTTCCTTGGAGAAAAGATAGGGTCTATCCCTAGTTTTCTCTGCTGGCGATAATCTTTTAAAGTTATTAAAGCAGGCTTAGCTAAAATCAAAATTGCAATTAAATTGAGCCAAACCATTATTCCAACTCCGATGTCTGCTAATACCCATGCAGCTTCAGCCGTTCGGATAGATCCGTATAAAGTAGTGGCTAAAAGAGCTGCCTTTAGGAACATGGATACTATTTTATTTTGTTTGCCTTTCATTACGTAAGCTAAGTTCGTTTCCTCAATATAATACTGTGACATAATCGTAGTAAAGGCGAAAAACACGAGAGAAACAGCTACAAACCCTGATCCGAATCCAGGAAGCACCGTCTCAACTGCTTGCTGCGTATATTGAGGCCCGGCTTCAACTCCTTTTAAATGATCCACAATGAACGAACCATCTGGCGCTTGGGTGCTGTAAGAACCTGTAATTAAAATCATAAAGGCTGTAGCAGAGCATACAAGCAGCGTATCAATATAAACTGAAAAAGCTTGTACCAGACCTTGCTTGGCAGGATGTGAGACTTCCGCTGCTCCCGCGGGGTGAGCTCCGGTACCTTGACCCGCTTCATTTGAATATACACCTCGCTTGACTCCCCACGCTATAGCCATGCCAATAATTCCGCCGAACGTAGAATCAAGTGCAAATGCACTTTTAAAGACTAAAGCAAGAACTCCTGGTAAAGCTTGAATGTTCAATCCGATAATCACTAACGAAACAAGAACATATCCAATGGCCATAAACGGAACAACATATTGTACCACGGCAGCAATACGCTTAACGCCTCCAAAAATAATTAATCCTAAAATAACAACAAGTACAATTCCAGACGTTAAAGGCGGAATTGAAAATGCATTATTTAACCCTGCTGTAATTGAATTTGCTTGCACTCTGGTCCAAGTACACTCATAGCTAGCAGTACGGCAAAAGCGAAAATCAGTGCATACCACTTCTTCCCCATGCCTTTTTCAATATAATAAGCAGGCCCACCTCGGTATTCTCCTTTGTCTTTTACTTTATAAATTTGAGCAAGTGTTGATTCAATAAATGCACTAGCTGAACCTATAAAAGCAATAAACCACATCCAAAAAACTGCTCTTGGACCACCGAATGCAATTGCTGTTGCAACTCCCGCAATATTTCCAACTCCTACGCGCCCTGATAAAGCAAGTGTTAACGCTTGGAACGACGAAACGCCCGATTCAGAACTTTTTCCATTAAACAATAAAGTAATCATATCTTTCAAATATCGAACTTGTACAAATCTAGTGAGAATAGTAAATAAAAGCCCCACTCCTATACATAGATAAAGCATCGGCGTACTCCAAATCATTTCACTTATTGTACTAATCATTTGTTCCAATATGAATTCCCCCTTAAAACACTTTGCACATTATGAATAATGAGAACATAGTTTTAATATAGAGTTAAAAAACAGAAAATTCACTCTTTTAACCAGGTTGTTTTACACATTATTTGATAAATAGACAACATTTGCGGATATAACGTATATTTTGGACAGATTATCTGACGCATTTTTCAGTGATGCGTAAGTTCTTTACATAATCCCCACTGTCACAGCATAAGGTAATAAGTGAACCAAGGGTCACTTTATGTTCTAAGCCGAGCGTACACACAGCACATCTTTCTATTTTCATTTCACGTTAATAGTTCACTAAGTGAATCATTTTATTTTTAAATATTTCTGATATATGGTATAATTTAAACTGATAAAAAGATGCTGCATATATGCTAAAAGAGCAGGCCGTATGGTTTCGCTCTTTTGTTGTTTTCACGCCATGCGGCACAACGAAAGAAGGAAATAGAATGGAATTATGGAAACGAAACTTGTACATTTGCTGGTTCGGTTCTTTTTGCACCACAGCCGGGATGAGTTTAGTTATTCCGTTTTTACCGCTTTATATTGAAAAGCTGGGAGTTCACGATACAAGCTCCATCAGCAGATGGGCTGGTATTGCATTTGGATCTACCTTTTTAATGGCGGCTATCGTTTCTCCTTTATGGGGGAGTTTGGCCGATAAATATGGGCGAAAGCTTATGCTCCTTCGCGCAAGCTTGGGTATGGCAATTGTTATGACTTCTATTGGTTTTGTGCAAAATGTCTATCAGCTTGTCGGACTGCGCTTTTTAATGGGGGCCGTTTCCGGCTTCATCTCTGCAGCCATTACGTTAGTAGCGACTCAGACACCTAAAGAGCACAGCGGTAAAGCATTAGGTACGTTGTCTACAGGGGCTGTATCAGGATCTTTATTAGGACCGCTAGTAGGCGGATACTTAGGAGATACAATCGGGCTACGCCACGTCTTTTTCGTGACGGGTGCATTTATGTTTTTGTCTTTTTTAATTGTAAATTTAATTCAAGAAGACAAAAAAGAGACGGCGAAAACGACGAAAGAATCTAATATTGGGTTACTGTCTCTTAAAAATTCAAAGGCCGTGATTGGTGTATTTGTTACAACTTTTTTGCTGCAGCTTGCGGTTATGGCTATTCAGCCAATCGTTACACTGTATGTAAAACAACTGTCTACTCATACCGATCACCTTGCCCTTATTTCAGGCTTTGTCGTGGCGGCAACAGGAATTTCAAATATTTTAGCTGCATCAAAACTTGGCAAAGTCAGCGATCGCGTGGGTCCTCAAAATGTGCTTCAAATATGCTTGCTTATCGTAGCGATTATTTGCGGCTTGCAGGCCTTTGTGCATAGTACTTGGCAGCTATTCTTACTTCGTTTTTTACTCGGTTTCGCAATGGGAGGATTATTACCTTCTATTAATTCTTATTTGAAGAAAATTGTGCCGGACTCTATTACAGGTAAAATGTTTGGCTATAATCAAACAGCGCAATACTTTGGGAATTTGGCCGGTCCAGTCATTGGCGGACAAATTGCCGGAGCTAAAGGAATTCCTTACGTATTCTTAACAACCAGTGTTCTTCTACTATTGAATGCTGGGTGGGTGTATTATCAGCGCCATCACGGACAACAGCTAGACGGTAAAGCCGCATAAAAAACCTTCCGTTTTACCGGAAGGTTTTTTTATTACCACAAGGGTTCTTCTTCGCTGCTTACTTCATAAGAAAGTGGCATCATAATAACCGCTGCTATGAAGAAAATAAGCTCCGCGACAACAATGGATGGAAAGGAAAAGTCAAATAGTGAGAGAATAAGCCAAATAATAAGGGGTGCAAATGAGTAGATTGATAATCGCTTTTGGGATTTTGCAGAGATATACTGTTGTTTGTCACAGTGTGGGCATTCTAAAACGTTTCTAAATGTTAACAGTTGTTTAAAGGTTGTCCTCCAGTTCCATTTATGATTACAATTTTGACAGGTGGCCATGGGCATCACGCTCCTAAAAAGATTTATGTACATATAAAGTATACGTACAAGTTGGTATAAAGTTTCATTTTTATAATTAAAAACGTTTTTACTATTATAACATAAAACAAAATAAAAGGCTTTTTACAAGAAAAAGCCTTTTATTTCAACGTTTATTTAGATACAGCTTCATTCGTTTGAGAAGTTGTTTTTACTTTTATAACCATAATAACAAAAGCTAGCAACCCAAGAATCGCTGCTACGAGAAAAGGAGCTTGAGGCGCTACGGCATTGCCGATAACTCCTGATAATAAAGGAGCAAACGCTGCACCTAACCATCTTAAGAAATTATATCCTCCAGATGTAAGTCCTCGTTCATAAGGAGATACTTCCATTACATGACTCGTAAATAATGCATTATTAAGTCCTGATACAAGACCCGCTGCCATGATTAAAACAATGCGCAACCATGTTGCATCAAAAGCAGATAAACAAATTAAAATAAGTGAAAAAACAATTAAGCTAACATGTAACACTTGTTTTGGCTGATATCTTTTTTCTAACTGATGTGCTAAAACCGCTGAGCCATAAGCTAAACATAATCCCCATCCAAAGAAAACAAAGCCAATTTGAAGAGCTCCGATCGATAGAATAAGCGGCGTATAAGCTAACACTGTAAAAAATCCGTAGTAATAAAGCATGCCTGATACAGCGCCTTGAGTAAATGGTTTTAATTTATAAAGTTTAACCATGTCTTTAAAACCCGCTGCTTTACGAGGCTTAGTGCTTGTAGGCTGTTTAACAATCGTTAATACTAAAATAAAGGCGATAAAAATTAAAGCACTTGTACCGAAAAACGGCAATCTCCAAGAAGCATTTCCTAACACGCCTCCTACAAGCGGTCCTCCGGCCATTCCCAAACCAATCGCAGCTTCATATAATCCTACTGCTTTTTTTGCTTCACCTGATAATGCAATAAGCAGCGTCATAGCTGTTGCAAAGAAAAACGAATTACCAAGTCCCCATCCTGCTCGGAAAATGGAAAGCTGAGGAATATTGTTAGAAAACCCGCATAAGGCTGCAAAAATCGTCACAATGATAAGTCCTGTTACCATCAAACGCTTGTCTCCTACACGTGATGCTAAGATGCCTGCTGGAATCATCATAATAGCCATCATTAATAAATAGGAAGTAAATAACATTTCTACTTGCCAATGAGAAGCTCCAATTTGCTTAGCAATCTCCGGTAAAATCGGATCTACTACCCCGATTCCCATAAATGCTAAAAAAGTAGCTACTACCGTAATAATTTGACCTAATCGGTTATTTGAATGCTGTCCTTCCACTCTTTCATCTCTCCTTTTGTTTTTGTTTTTTCATGTATTTTCATAGCAGATTCTCGCATTTCTTCTAATTCTGTTTTAAATGCCTGCATTTTAACCACTTTAAATTCAATCATCTTGATTTGATTTTCCAGTAAATTTTCTATTTTAGTTATCTCTTTCGCTGATAATCCTTGCTGCTCACTTCTTTCTTCAATCATTCTTTTGAGCGACATAAACTGCTGCAGCTCCTGTAAAGAAAAACCGAGAACTTCTTTTGCTTCTGCTACTTTTCTTAGTTCTTTTACCTCTTCTTCGGAATAAATCCGTGCATTTCCTTTTGTGCGCTGCGGGGGCAAAATGAGTCCAATCTCTTCATAATACCGAAGAGCCCGCTTGGTCAAACCGGTCATTTTCGTCACGTCATCGATTAGATACATGATTTCCCCTTCACCTCCCTTTAACATTAACGTTAACGTTAATTCTATATTACTATTATAGATTAACGTTAACGTTAATGTCAATAATATAAAGACATTTTATGTAAATTTAAAAAATGTGTGCACAAAAAAACCTATTGATAAATCAATAGGTTACATCAATATGTCATATAGCTGCTGTGCTGTTTCTCCTGTTACTTTGCCGTATACTCCTCTTCTTTTAGAAGTAAGTTCCGCACTCTCGGCGGTGAATCGTACATTGTATACGACGCCTTCATAAGTAAGCTGTACATCTGGATCAAGAGCGACGCTGTAATCAGCTTTTTTCCATTGAATTTGTTTCATAATTGATTCTACAGTTAAAGCATCTTCTGAACTTAACGTTTTTTCTCCTGCTTTTATAGGCTTGCCCTCCCTTTTTTTATTAAATTTTAGTTCAGAATGAGCAGATGAAAATTCAAGTTGGTTTTTATCATGCGCTATGAAATCTTGGGTTAGTTCTACATAGCGGACAACTTCTCCTTCGTGTACAAACACAAGCATTTGATTAGCAGCAGATATTTTTTTCATCACCTCTTCACTAACCGGTGCGTTTACAAGTTTTTCTACGTCGGCTTTCTTGCTTTTGTTTGTTAATAAATATCCTTTTTCCCATTTAAAATCACTTAACTTCGATACATCCACTGAGCTCACACCTTTTTTTTCAAAGGATTGCTGAATATTCTCCCCCATTTCTTTGTCGTTGGTGACTTGGGCATTAGAACTGCACCCTACTAAACAACAGAAAATAATGCCTATTGCTATAAGAGCCTTCACTTTTGCCTTCCTCCTCTCTACCATTCTTTTAGACAATTCCAACTTTGTACCATTTTAACATATAATTCCTATTTTTCGTGAAAACAAATAAAGAATACGCTTACATAATTTCACGCATATAAATTTGATTTATTTATAAGTTTTTTCTGAATATTTTAAGAAAATTTTAATATTTTATTTAGTTCGTTTTTAACTCTTATCTTTAGACTAAAAAATAAGTTAAAAATAAATAACGCAGGAGGAAAACAATGACTTGTCTATCTGAAGTTTTAAAGTTTAATGAAAAATTTGTAACAAATAATCAATTTGAGGCTTTTCAAACATCCAAATTTCCTAACAAAAAAATAGTGATCTTAACTTGTATGGATACACGTTTGTTAGAATTACTTCCTAAAGCCATGGGGCTAAAAAATGGAGATGCAAAAATAGTGAAAAATGCCGGAGCTGTTATCTCCCATCCCTTTGGCAGCGTCATGAGAAGTATATTAGTTGCCGTCTACGCTTTGCAAGCTGATGAAGTATGTGTCATCGGTCATCATGAATGTGGAATGACGGGCATGAAAGCTGAAGCTATTTTAGCCTCTGCTGAACAAAGAGGGATTAGCATGGAACAGATTCGTAATCTAAAATATGCCGGTATTGATTTAGAATCATGGCTGACTGGGTTTGAGTGTGTAGAAGATAGTGTCGAAAACAGTGTGGATATGATTCGAAATCACCCTTTATTACCAAAAGACGTGCTTGTTTCTGGAATGGTTATTCATCCTTCAACAGGAAAGCTTGACGTTGTTGTAAACGGCTATTCCCAAGACCGAACTGAAACCGTAAGCTCATGAAGGAGGATTTTATCGAATGCTAAAAGATAACCGATTTCAAGGCTATTCAGCACGGCATTTACAAAAAGACATTATCGCCGGTTTGGTTGTTGGGGTCGTTGCTATTCCTTTAGCAATGGCCTTTGCCATCGCTTCTGGTGTAAGACCTGAATACGGGATTTATACAACCATTATCGCAGGGATTATGGTTTCAATATTAGGCGGATCGAAATTTCAAATTGCAGGTCCAACAGGTGCATTTGTTCCGGTGCTGCTTGGAGTTGTCATGCAATATGGTTATGAGAACCTCATTATTGCCGGCTTTATGGCTGGAATTATGATTACGCTTCTCGGAATATTTAAGCTAGGGAAATTTATAAAGTTTATTCCGCGCCCTGTGACGATTGGATTTACAGCAGGAATTGCGATTATTATTTTCTCAGGTCAGATCGCTAATTTTTTAGGATTAAAAGGAATTGCAAAACATGAGGAATTTCATTTAAATATGATTGAAATACTACGAAAAATTGCAACGATTAACATTTACAGCGTCATCATAGCCGCTATTTGTTTAGCTATCGTGATTACAACGCCAAAGTTTTTACCTAAAATTCCCGGTGCCCTTCTAGGTCTTCTTGTCTCCACGCTTGTAGCCATTACACTGTTCCCAGGAAAAGTTGCAACGATTGGCTCTACTTACGGTGCCATTCCGAGTAAACTACCATCTTTTAGCTTCCCAGATTTAACATGGGATAACATCGTGATGCTATTTCCAGCTGCCTGCGTAATTGCGATGCTTGGAGGTATTGAATCTTTACTATCGGCTGTTGTTGCTGATAATATGGCCAAAACCAAGCATAATAGCAATAAAGAGCTTGTGGGCCAAGGAATTGCTAATATCGCTACCTCGCTATTTGGAGGAATTCCAGCAACTGGTGCCATTGCCAGAACAGCTACCAATATCAAAAACGGAGCAGCTTCTCCATTATCAGGAGTCATACACGGCTTAGTTGTTTTATTGGTCCTTGTGATGCTTGCTCCTTATGCATCAAACATTCCGCTGGCAAGTATGGCACCTATTTTAATGTTTGTGGCTTGGAATATGAGTGAGCGTAAAGAATTTGCGCATATTTTAAAAACCAAGTCGGCTGATTCATTTGTACTTGTAGCTACGTTTTTATTAACAGTTTCAATCGATTTAACAACAGGTGTAGGCGTGGGTCTACTTTTAGCTATTGTCATGTTCGTGAAACGAATGAGCGGATCACTGAAGATTTCCAAGGTTTTAGCGGAAACATCTGAAAACGCTCACAAATCTGAATTGATGGAATATACCATGCAAGGATCTCTTTTCTTTGGATCGGCTGAAGTATTAGAAGATTCCTTTGATAACATCGCTGAAGCGAAACCAAAAGTTTTATTGCTTCGAATGAGCCAAGTATCCTTTATTGATACATCTGGAGAAGCTTTACTATCGAAGGTGGTCGAACGTTTGAAAGATTCGCATAGCCAAGTCGTTATTTCCGGCTTACAGCACCAGCCAAAAGAAATGTTAAAGTCAACCGGTCTATATGATAAAATCGGTGAAAAAAATATATTTTCTTCCGAACCTCCCGTGAGTAAGATTAAAGCTCGTCATAGAATCGTTACTACGTAATAAAAAAGAGATCGGAACGATTAATCGTTCCGATCTCTTTTTTTAAATATTAAACCGGTACCCTGCTCCCCAAACCGTTTCTAGGTACTGAGGATCTGCTGGGTTTTCTTCTAACTTTTCTCTTAGTTTTCGAATGTGAACTGTTACGGTTGAAATGTCTCCTGAAGAATCAAATCCCCAAATTTTTTCAAATAGATGTTCTTTACTTAATACTTGATTTGGATGAGAAACGATAAACTTCAGCAAATCGAATTCCTTCGCTGTAAAAAACACTTCTTTATCATTGACAAATACTCTTCTAGCGAGCGTGTCAATCGCTAAGCCATGAATAAGAATCATACGCTTTTCCTGCTTATCAGAGAGTCTTTCATATCTCGCTAAATGCGCTTTGACTCTTGCGACCAGCTCCCCAGGGCTGAATGGCTTGGTAATATAGTCATCTGCACCTAGCCCGAGCCCTCTAATTTTATCGATTTCTTCTTTTTTAGCTGAAACTAAAATGATTGGAATATCTTTTGCAGCTCGAATTTGCTTACACACTTCAAATCCGCTCACTTTAGGGAGCATAATATCCAAAATAACCAGATCAAAATGTTCATTTAACGCTTTTTCTAATCCCTTATCACCGCTATATTGAACCTCTATTTCAAAATCGTTAATTTCTAAATAATCTCTTTGCAATTCAGCAATACTTACTTCATCTTCAATTAACAATATCTTCTTCATGTGTATCACCATTTTCATTCATTTTTTGCAAAGAAAAGAAAATACTTGTTCCTTCGCCAAGCTTACTTAATGCCCAGATGTCTCCCCCGTGGCGTTCAACAATTTGTTTTGCAATGGCCAGTCCAAGTCCACTTCCTCCAGTATTGCTATTGCGGGACTGTTCTGCTCGATAAAACCGGTCAAAAATATGCGCTAATGCTTCCGATGAAATCCCTGCGCCATTGTCTTTCACTTCAATAATGAGTTCACTTTCGGTAGCAGAAAGAACGATATCGATTCTTCTTCTTTCTTTATCCATAAATTTAATGCTGTTGGTTGTTAAATTTATTAAAACTCTTCGCAGCTGCTCAGCATCTGCCTTTGCATACAGCGTCGTTAGAGAATCATTAGAAAATAAAACATCAATATCATGTTCGCTCATTTCAAACTGAAGCTCTTGCACATAACTTTCCATAAATGCAGAAATATTAAGTTTTTTAAACACAAATGGAATTTCGTGCAAATCCAATTTAGAAAATAAAAACAGCTCATCGATTAACGCATTCATGTCTTTTGCTTTCGTTGAAATCGTTAACAAATATTTAGAAAGCTTATCTGGCGTATTAGCTACTCCATCTTGAATTCCTTCTACATATCCTACAATGGAAGTAATAGGAGTTCGTAAATCGTGTGAAATACTTGAAAGCAGCTGCTTTCGGTTATCTTCATATTGAATTTGCAGTTCAACAGAAGATTTTAGTTTTTGCCTCATTTCTTCAAAAGCTTGCGTTAATTCGCCTATTTCATCCTTTGAATTAGCAGAGATCTCAAAGTGAAGATCACCTTGTTTTATTTTTTCAGCCGCTCCTTTTAATTCACGAATGGGTTTAATAATGCTTCTTGAAACAAGATAGTTTAAAAATCCAATAATCACAATTACTAAAATTAATAGTAGAAAGATTAAAAAAGGGAAAATTCGATTAATAATGCCTACATAAGGGCTGATTTTTCGCAAAACGTAAATGCTTCCTTTTTCTTGATTCGAGAAAGGAAAATCAAGGTTGATATATGTAAAGTACTGCTTGCCTATGCGCAGCATGTCCTGCTGATACGAATGATTTCCTTTACTTTTTTGATGCTTTGGCAAGTATTTACGGAGGTTTTCTCCTTTAATGGATTCTGAAGCATATACAACCTCTGTATTTTTTTGAATCACAATATCAATATTTTCAAATTCATATTTTTTAACCGTCTCCGGCCGCAGCAGCTGCTCCGGTTTTTCTTCACTCAATAACTTTAAATCTAAGAATGCATTTTCTTCTTCTGGCGTTAACAATTTATACTCATAGGAGTGACTGTACAGTTTTCTTACAAAATCGGCGTCTCCAGTAATGGAGAAGAAAATGAGAAAGCCCGATAAAAAAAGCAAAATAATAAAGACAAACACAATACTGATATACGTTAAAATAAAACGCAGCTGAATTGACATTACTTACCCTATGCCCCTTTGGCTTTAACAAAACTATTTGATAGACTAGTAAAGGTGAATAACAAATAGATCGTTAGACATTATACATATAGCAAAAATTAAAACAACAAAACAAATGTATATTCTCACTTTACCGTGATAGAGTGAGAATGAACACCACCTTTTTTACCATTTTATGAATTACTGGAAAATTATGATCTATTTTTCATAATATTCTTAGGCTGAAAGGTATACTATATGCCTTAATATTTTTAAAAAGGAGATTTTTTAATGAAAATTATTAAAGCTACTTCCTCTCACATCCCTTCTGTTGCCCGTCTGTACGTTGACAGCTGGCGCATTACATAAAAAGGATTAGTACCTGATGCTTATTTAAAAAGCTTATCTTATAAACAAAGTACAGAAAAATGGTCCCTTTTTCTTACCGAGCCTTCTCATTTTATTTTGCTCGCTATCGATGAACGAGGAAAGATTGTCGGCTTTTCAGCAGGTAAGCCTCATTTGTCCCGTGCTGAAATATACGCGCTATACGTTTGCAAGGAAGTGCAAAACCAAGGAATTGGTCACCTTCTATTTTCTCATTCAGTAAAAGAATTTGCTGATCAGCAATATACGTCTATGATTATTTGGGCTATGAAGAAAAATAAGAAAGCCGTTCAGTTTTATAAAAAATCAGGCGGCAAAAAAATCTTGAATCGCACAAGTCAGTTTGGAGAAACTAAAGTTGAAGACGAAGCATACGGTTGGGAACGTCTTCCTTCTATATAAATAAACGGGCACACTAGTGTGCTCGTTTATTTGATAGGAAATCCTGTCGAAGAATTTTCTGGAGCTTGAGTTCGTTTTAGAAAAAAAGATAAGACGTGGGCAATCACTCCAACGATAGTAGCAATAAAAAATGCTTGCTGCAATCCGGAAATCAGTCCATTCACTTTTGCTAAAGCTGTATTTGGTTCATTTACCCCTTTTACGTAACTCTCTTTTCCAGAAGACATAATACTGACAAATAGCGCAGTTCCAATTGCTCCGGACACTTGATGTAATGTATTCATTATTGCTGTGCCATGAGGATACAGCTGCTTAGGGAGCTGATTTAACCCGGTAGTCTGTGCAGGCATCGTCACCATAGAAGTACCAATCAACATCATCACGTGTAGCGCAACAACATAAGCTACACTCGTAGAAGCAGCGAGTTGACTAAAAAGTACAAGAGATAGGATAACGAGCACAAGACCTGGAGTGACTAATGCTTTAGGACCAAACTTATCAACAACTCAGACATTAGACAATTTCTATACAATCATACTCATAACCTTTTAGAATCGCTGCGCTGTTCTAGCTTATAATGACTATACAAAAAGCAGAACGATTATACGCTCTGCTTTTAAGTTCGAGAAGATAATATTATTGAGCCGTCGTCTTTTTGTCCGTTGAATGAACTTTATTACAAAGCTCATTCCAGTGCCAAAAACAATTCCCTTGACTCACTATAAAACAATCCAGCCATTTCTGAAAATTCATATGTAATACATGTGCATCTTGAAACGATGCGTTCCGCTTTTTTACTATTATATATGCAGAGTGCGCTGATTTTTTGGAGTCAATGATAATCTCTTCTTCTCCAACAGACCCAATTGTCATATAGAGACTCTGACTTTTATAAGCTGTTTCTCTTACATCTTCTAAGCTATAAAGATTCCCTGCTATTTTTTTGTCAGCATCAATGAACAAATTACACCCATTTGTTAGCTGCAAAAACTGCTTGTAGTCTTCAGGAAGTGATACATGCATTTCTTCTTCAAAAACATTCAGTTGATTCTTGCTTACTCCATCAAAAAAAGTACAAGTGGTTCTGTATACTTCTCCTTCATTTTTACACACTTCTATAACATTATTGTTTTCCCACAGCCGCTTTCGAAGTGAATTTATTATTTTTTCAATCATACTCTTCCTCCAAGCGTTGGATTTAAAACGGTTACATTACATTAATTAAACAATAATGTGCTAATTCCTTCTTTCCTACTAAATTATACGACAAACTTTAGAAATTCATGTTCAAATAACATAGAAAAAAGCAGCGAATATCGCTGCTTTACAGGTTATACAGGTGCTTTTTCTTCCTGTTCAGGATGGTGATCGTAATCAATAAGCGCTTTTGGAAGGCCCGTATATTTAGCCCAATAATAAATCCCAAGAGATACGACCGCTATGATAATTAAGTCTACAGGCGTATCGATCAAACCCTTTCCTCCGCCGAACGAACCAATATAAGAAATAAAGAGCATGATGATATAATAAGCAACTAACCACCAAGTTGATTTAATCTGCTGACGAAGACTTACTTCGTTTTTAGGCACATATTTAGCAAAAATCAAATATATAACAAACATAACCAATTGAGAAGTTAACAGCCATGAAATAGTCTTCCATCCTGACCAGTAGACAATAAAGGAAGCAAAAATAAAGGATAATGGACCAATTATACTCATTCCTCTTAATTTAAAAGGCTTTTCCAAATCTTTTGCGTTCACCATAAAGGCCGCTGATGAAATTGGTGCAATTGCGTAAGAAAGAATAAGCGCAACAGAGCATACGTTTACGAGTGCATTCCATGAAGGAAATGGCAGTGTCCAAAAAATCGAAAGTCCTAATGAAAGCCATAGAGATGATCGAGGAATCCCTGTTTTTTTATCCACATGAGCAAACGTTTTAAATAGCGTACCGTTACGAGACCAAGCATAGATAAGTCTAGATGTTGTATTCATAAAAATATTACCGTTACCACCTGGTGATAAAATGGCGTCTAAAATAACAAGTGTTGCTAGCCACCCAAGACCAAGAACAACAGCGATGTCTTTAAATGGCAGTGAGAATTTATCTTGAATGCCGGACCAACCGCCTTTAATTATGTCAGATGGAATAGCTCCGATAAATAATACTTGTAGAGCAGTATAAATGAGAGCTGCTAGAATGATACAAATCACAAGAGCAATTGGAATATTACGCTGAGGATTTTTCACCTCTCCAGCTACCGATACAATTGGATGAAGGCCTAAGTAGGCAAACATAACCCCGCCTGTGGCAATGGCGGCCTGGATACCATCAAACCCCCCGGGAGCAAACTCTCCCATCGTAAAGTTTCCTGACTTAAAATAAAATGCCAGCGTTACGATTACTGTAAGCGGCACAAAATATTTAAAAATAGAAATAATAATATTCGATTTCGCAAATGCTTTTACACTCCAGTAATTGAGTAAAAAGAATAAGCAAAGCAACACAAATTGTAGAATCCATCCAGATATCGTCGGTGAATCAGATCCAGATTTTGTTAAACCTGGAAACCAGTAGGCCACATACTGTCTCACAGCTGTTACTTCGATAGCGATTAGGCTAGTGTACGCTACAATAGTAATAAATGAAATCATATAGCCTACAAGATGACCGTGTGAATAAACAGGATATCGAATAATTCCTCCTGTACGAGGCAAGGCAGCCCCTAGCTCAGCGTATACAAGGCCTATTAATAAAATAATAACTCCACCAATAACCCAAGAAAAACTTCCTGCAGGACCGGCTTGCGTAGCGACATTGCTAACGGCAAACAGCCAAGCGGAGCCAAAAATAGCCCCTAATCCAATCAATGTTAAATCTAATAGGGATATCGTCTTTTTAAACGGACCTTTATTCTCCATAAGCTTCCTCCTTTGGATGAATCATCACTTTTGTTGTTTTTTTTGACAACATTCATATATATTCGATAATATGTGTCAAAATTTTTATTACTATACCCATTCAAAATTACTTTGAATCCCTTTTCTTGATTTCTACAGATTAATTAACAGAAAATTTTAAAAAATAACTCTTATATTCAAGACACACTAAAACTTTTTCTTCTCTTCTTTAATAGGTAGAATACTCAATAAATGAAAGGAGTTAGACAAATGACTTTACCAGAAAATTTGCCTGTTGATTTTACAGCTTACAACCACTTAACATTCCTTCCGCTCGGACGCAAAAATAAATCGATTCGGTCCGTAGGAAGTAAACATACTAAAGGGCTACTTGGACGTTTAAATGACTACTTTGAGCGAGCAATGAATGAGTTATCTCAAGAAGATATAGTCCTTTTTCAAACGTTCTTATATGGAAGTCATAGGGGCGGTTTTCCCGTCGCAATTGATAAAAATGAAGACGTTTATCCTCACTTTTGGAAACCAACTTCATTTCTATGGAAAGAATATAATAAGAATCGCGGCATTCCTATTCATCATGATGAGTTTTATTCTCAAGATTTTACGGTTTTAACTAAAAATGAGTTGGAAAACTACCTCGGAAGTATTATGAAAGATTACATGTTTTGCGCTAGGATACATGATTCTTCCAAAGAAGAATGGATTCAACATATTAATAAGTGTTTCTTCAAACATCCGCTCATTTCCCTTTATCATCGAAATGCAGATGTGATTGAAGCAATTGAACAATCAAAAAAATCACCTTTGCTTTTTATTATGAAAAACCCTGAGCAAATTGCTTTTTGGCGCAATCGGATTGAAATCATTATGAGACCTTTTCGATCTCTTCCTTACACCGCCTTTGAGAGAGGATTTTCAAATACGGAAGATACGGTATTAACTGTTCACGGAGAAAACGAGATCATTCGCTTAACTTCAGAAAACAGAGGTCTCGCCGTAACATATGATGTTGCAAATGATGCTATTTCACTCGATGATGAGTATAATGTAGTGCTAGCAGCGAAACGCTTAGCTACAACTCAGCGGCAGTTCGAAGAGATTATAGATGAAAATGAAGAAGTGATTCAAAAACTATTGGTCTTTTTTAAATGGAAAAGTCTTTTAAAGCATCATGAAGTGCACATCAAAGAAATCCAAGACAAATTGTGCAGCCTAACCACTTATCAACTTAATCAAAGACAAGTTTTACAGGAAAACGATCCCTTTCTTTCCTTCATTCAAAAGGTATTACAAGTAAAAACACCGAATGCAAAGCTCGAAGTTGGTTCCATTCAATGGTTTTCACAATGGAATTTTCCAGATGTCACCCTGCTGCAGGAAACAAACAAATTTACATGTTGTATGAATCCAAACGAAATAGAAAAGAAACTGACAGAAATAAGCGCTAAGATAGAAAATGAACTTCATAAGCAGCGTCAGGATCTGCTTTCGACTCCGCTAAAAATCGGTCAAATAACTTTTGATTCAAACCAAATGCTACGGTTACTAACACTTATAGATACCTTAAAGAACACGGAAACTCAGCAGAGTTACGTACAAATTTTAGAAGGTGTTTCTACTAACAGCATTCGTCAAAAAGAGCTCGATAAAATACCCGCATTTGGATTGTTAAGTTCCGTAAAGCGCAAGCGCATCGTTACATATTTACAAGAATTACAAAACTATCAGCTGCTAAAAAAAGAGAAAAAAGGATTCAGCCTCACTCCAAAAGGCGAAACCATCCGACGTCTATTTGAAGAAGAATCACGGAGAATATGAGATTATATCTCGCGTGATTCTTCTTTTTTGATTTTGAAGACTACTTTCTCTATTAAATGCTTATCATAATTAGAAGTCTCCATTCATATAATCATTACTAGATTAGCAAAGTCCTTCATACCTATTAGCCTGATGCTGACATAGAGAGGAGATTTCGCCATTGAAATCTAGTAATCGCGCCAATTTTGTAGTGTTAACATATAAGATGGTTCTTGTTATTTTATCCATTGTTTTAATGACATCATCTATCATTGTTCTAGTGAGCTACTCAGCATTTAAAGAACAGTTCAATTCTTCTATTGTCTATCAAACGTTATCGAGGCATAAAGCAGAAAGCCTTTATTATTTGATGAGCCAGGAAAATCATCATTTTTCAACGGCTTTTGATAAAAATTACTCGCCTCCAGGTCTTTCTTCTACACTGCTAGAGTTATCAACAAGTATTCGAGCAGAAGACGCCAGAAGCTTGTTTGGTTCAGAACTTCCTGGATTCAGTATTTATGACTCCAATATTATCATCGCCGGTGAAGGCACAAATTTCACAAACTTCCCTAGAGAATCTGCACCGCCGTTAGATGAAACGCTAAAAGAAAGAAATTCTACTACAAAAGTTCAGCAACCTAAAGAAAACAATGGTACGAATGCTCCAAATAATAATACAACTGGCGGAAAAAAGGTATTTTATATTTATCATACGCACAGCTGGGAATCTTACTTGCCTCTGTTAGGACTTGAAGGTGATCCAGATGCTAATAAAGCTGTAGATAGCAAAACCAATATTAATATAGTCGCAAATATGCTAGGAAAAGATTTAGAGGCTCAGGGAATTGGAACAGAAGTAGATCAAACCAATATTGGACAGAAATTAAAAGAAAAAGGTTGGAACACCAACCAATCGTATGCCATGTCT
Organism: Priestia sp. MDV22-iso46; assembly: GCF_058629175.1. Taxonomy (NCBI): domain Bacteria; kingdom Bacillati; phylum Bacillota; class Bacilli; order Caryophanales; family Bacillaceae; genus Priestia; species Priestia sp. MDV22-iso46. The sequence goes on along the minus strand of NZ_JBZVWT010000001.1, from coordinate 354,441 downwards.
CGTACAGTAATTGAAACGGCGATGACTGAGAATAGAGATTTAACTTACTTTATCGATTTGCATCGAGATTCGCTTCGAAAAGATAATACAACTATTAAGATTAACAATAAATCGTATGCAAAAGTTGTGTTTGTTTTAGGGAAAGCAAATCAAAACTTTGAACAAAACTTAAAGATGGCAAAAGCGCTTCATGAAGGTCTTGAAAAGAAATATCCTGGGTTAAGCCGCGGAGTTATTGGCAAAAACAAATCCAGCGGTAACGGTGTATATAATCAAGATGTTTCTAAAAATGCGATTTTAATTGAAGTGGGCGGAGTTGATAATAACTTTGACGAATTAACCAACACAGCAAAAGCACTGTCTGATGTCATTAGCCAATTTTACTGGCAAGCTGAAAAAGTAGATGCCCCTGCTCAATAAAAAAAGCCCTCTTCACTGAGGGCTTTTTAAAATTCAATTCCTTTTACAGCAGGAATTCCTTCATCATAATAATGTTTATGAGGCTTCATTTCCGTCACAAGATCTGCTGCATCCATCACTTCTTTTTTGGCAGAACGCCCGGTAATGACCAAATGCATATGCTCAGGGCGCTTTTGAATAAGGTCAATTACTTCGTGTAGCGGTAGCACATCATCAATAGGAAATTTCTCGATAGCCAGTGCATTATTTAACTCGTCCAAAATAACTACATCATATTCGTTCGAGAAGACTTTTTCCTTCGTTAGCGCCCAAGCTTTTTGCAAAGCTTCGCGATGTTCAGGCGGTGTTTTTGTCCACGTAAAGCCCACTCCTGTTTGAATCATTTCAATTCCTATTCTGTCAAACATCAGCTTTTCGCCATATGTACGCTGAGGAGATTTAATAAATTGAATCATTAATACTTTTTGTCCGCGTCCCGTAGCGCGCAACGCAAGACCTAAAGCAGCGGTTGTTTTTCCTTTACCGTCTCCGGTATAAATTAACGTAAGACCCCGTTTGTCTTTCAATCTAAAAACCTCTTTTTCTTCGAATTTCAGTTTACAGCCATGTTGTTTTTTCTGTAAACGGTGTTCTAGCAGGCTCTTTCATTTTTGTAAGAGACTCTTCATTTGGATAGCCTAGAAATACGTTTCCTACTACGACTTTACCTGAAGGCTTGCCGATAAACTCATACAGCCTCTCGTCTCGAACAAGACCAACGCCTCTTGTTCTCCAAACGAATCCAAGACCTAGTTCTTTAGCTGCTAGCCACATGGAATGAATCGCGCATGAAACCGCATATTTGTTGTCTTCAGTGGCTTCTTCGTCTCCTTCAACTATGTCAGCTGTTACGACGATATGTACAGGCGTATTTTTTACTGCTTTTAACGAACTTTCTACTAAATGAGGCTTTGTAGGAAAGCGCTCCTTTAAATAAACTTCAGCCAGTTCTTCATACTTCTTTTTTGCTTCTCCTTGAATCACATAAAAGCTCCAAGGCTCTCTCATTCGGTCATTTGGAGCCCACGTCGCTGCTTCAAGCAGCTGTTCGATTTTCTCTTGCTCCACTTCACGTGCTTCATGATCTCGTACCGCTCTTCGTTCTTTTAGCTGTGAGATAATCGTCATATTGTCTCCTCCTTTTAACATTAAAGCAGAATATTTTCCGCTCTTTCTTCGAACCATTTTATTTTTTCTCTAATTGTCACTACTTCACCTACAAGCACGATGGCAGGATGAACAATTTCTGCTTTTTTTGCTATTTCTTCGATTGTGGCAAGCGTTCCCGTTACGGTGCGCTGATACTTCGTCGTTCCCCATTGGACAAGCGCTACTGGCGTATGTTTATCTCGTCCATGGTCCATCAACTGCTTGCATATATGAGGTAAATTTCCAACACCCATATAAAACGCAATTGTATCTATTCCTTGAGCAAGCGCTGACCAGTTTAAATAATCTTTTCCTTTTTCTTCTCTTCCATGACCCGTTACAATCGCAAAAGAAGTGGCATGATCTCTATGGGTAACCGGAATTCCTGCATAAGCTGGAGCTGCAATTCCTGAGGTGATACCAGGAACGACTTCGTAAGGAATTCCTTGAGTAGCAAGTACTTCAGCTTCCTCTGCTCCGCGGCCAAACACAAAAGGATCGCCTCCTTTTAAGCGCGTCACTACTTTTCCTTGAAGTGCTTTTTCAACAAGCAGTTCGTGGATACGATCTTGGATGACTCCGTGCTTGCCCGGTAATTTCCCGCAAAAAATAAGCTCCGCATCTTTTTTAGCATAGTTTAACAACTGTTCGTTGGCTAAGCGGTCATATAAAATAACATCTGCTTCTTGAATACACTCCATTCCATATACGGTTATTAGCTTCGGATCTCCTGGTCCGGCTCCTACTAAATATACTTTTCCAACTGTCACACGGCATCTCTTCTTTCTTTTTTTACCGCTTTACACTGTTCCACCCAGTTTTCTACCATCTCCGTAGAAGAGCCGAAATGAAAGTGCGTATAGCCGGCAATTAAATTATTGTTCATATAGCCTTCTTCTTTCATTCCTCGCATCCCTTTTGTATCATAGGCAGGCGAAAACTCTTTCTCTGAATGAAAGGTTGAATAATGAAATTCATGGCCTTTAGCTCGTATATCGCCTTTAAATAAAAAATTCCCCGGCTTTCCCGTCACTTCTCGGTATCCTAAAGCAGCTAATTTTGTCTGCATTCTTACTTGTCCGGGAATAAGCCCCACCATTTCATGGCATGTATCATCTGTTGTGACAATAGCATCTGTTAAGAACATAAAGCCTCCGCACTCAGCAAGCGTAGGAATTCCTTTTTGGATGGCTGCTCGAACAGAATTTTTAACGTCGATTTGCTGAGCCAGCGTTTCAGCAAATTCTTCTGGAAATCCGCCTCCTATATAAAGACCGTCAGCATCTTGCGGAACCGTTTCTCCTTTTAAAGGCGAAAATTCTACAAGCTCTGCTCCGTAAGCTTTTAACAATTCGAAATTTTCTTCATAATAAAAGTTAAAAGCCGCATCTCTCGCTACAGCAATTTTCACTTGAGGTACGGACGGCTTTGTAAAGATAGGATCATTAATTTCTATTTTAGGAGCTAAAGCCAGTTCATATACTTTTTCGATATCAATTGTATCATGAACAAGCTTTCCTAACTGTTCAAAAAACGGTGTTAACTCTCCTCGTTCAATCGACGGAATGAGCCCGAGGTGACGTTCAGGAATCGTAAGATCATCGTTTCTTTTCAAGTAGCCTACTACAGGGATATGACATTCCTGCTCAATCGCTGCCTTAACAAGTTTATAATGTCCTTCACTTCCAACCCGGTTAGCAATCACCCCGACGATGTTCGCTTCGGGTAAAAATTGCTGAAACCCTTTTACAATCGCCGCTGCACTTCTAGCCATACTAGCACAGTTGACAACTAAAAGGACAGGGCTATTGGTGATTAAGCTGATTTCTGCTGTTGTTCCTTCATTCGTTAACGGATTTTTCCCATCGAAAAATCCCATAACTCCTTCCATGATGGAAATATCAGCATCTTCACTAGTACGAGCGACAATTTCTCTAACCATATCGTGTTCAAGCATCCAGCTGTCTATATTTCGAGACGTTCGTTCTGTAACAGCCGTATGATACGTTGGATCAATATAATCGGGTCCGCATTTAAACCCTTGAACTCTGTAACCGGCTTGTCTTAATGCTGCCATCAGCCCGATTGTAAGGGTTGTTTTCCCTACGCCACTTCCGGTACCGGCAATGACGAGTCTTCTGTTTGACATGTTGTTCTCTCCTTTAGTCATATGGAATAAGTGCCACTGAAATGGTTACATTCCCTGACTTTTTCTTCACAAGTTCAAGCTTATCAGCACCGCTGTATAACATAGCAGCAGGTTCACTAACGCCATATGCACCTGTATATTTAAAGACAGTATCTGAAGGCTGTTGGATACTTATGCTGTTTAGCTCTTGGGGCGAATAATAGACAAACTCCCAGCCGTACTTAGACGCCACTTCTAACAGCCCTTCTTCATCTTTCTTTAACTCTATTGTACATAATGCTTTTACACTTTTCATTGAAAACTGAAGTTCAGCAAGCGTTTTTTCAATAACAGTTTCAATTTCAGCTGTACTTGTCCCTCGATTGCATCCCATCCCAATCGCTAATACTTTTGGCCGGTAAAGAACACCGTTTTCTAAGATTGCTTCTTCCTCTTTTTTTAAATTGCGATGCGTTACGACCAAAGCAGCATGTGGCGATGCTTCAAGAGCTGTCTGAATCGATGAATATGTTTTAATGTTAGCTGGAACAGGGTGCTCATAATGCCACCAGTTCTTTTCACCTGATTCTTGAACCACTGCTATTTCTTCTTCATTCACCACAGAAGCGCTGACAGGCGTTAGTTTTTCTGCTGATTCCCACACCCATCCAAAGCGCTTACCAAATAAATCAACCGGAATTGTTTTTTGCACATCGGATGCTGTTGTAATAACAGGATGAGCTTCAAGAGCTGCCGCAACTTCACGCGTAAGCTCATTTGCTCCTCCAATATGACCTGAAAGCACGCTGATGACATTTTCGCCTTTATCATCAATGACAACAACCGCAGGATCCGTTTTCTTATCTTTTAAAATAGGTGCAATCATACGTACAACTGCTCCCAGTGAGATAATAATAATAAGTCCTTTATATGATTCAAAAAGAGAAGGCAAAAGCATCCGAACGCTTCCTGAAAACAGCTGAATGTTCTGCTCTTGTTCGTCTCCTTTTTCAAACTTGCTCATGTAATACACATCAGACTGCTGAAAAGTGCGGCCTAGATTTCTTGCAATTTCTACGCCGTGCTTCGTGATGGCCACGACAGCATAATCCCCGCGCTGTGTAATGAGGGCTTTTCTTCCTTCTTGGAGTTGAATCATTCCGACTTCACTCCTCTTCGAAAGCCATGGGTAAATGTTTTATCATAAAGTTTTGAACGATAATCTTTGTCATGAATGTGTGGATCAAGTGCCCAGCCTGCCAAAATCATCGCCTGCTTGCGAATGCCGTTTGTTCGCATAGCGTCATCGAGGTCTTTTACCGTTGTGCGAACAATTTTTTCATCTGGCCACGTTGCTTTATAGACTACTACAATCGGCGTATCCTCACTCCAACCGGCGTTTATAAATTCTTTCATTACTTTTTTTGTGAGCGTCGCGCTTAAAAATAACGCAATCGTACATTTATGTTTTGCTAAATCGGTTAATTTTTCAAACTCAGGCACAGGCGTTCTTCCTTCAGCACGAGTTAAAATAACCGTTTGAGTCAAATCTGGAATGGTTAATTCTGCCTCAGCCGCTGCTGCAGCAGCGAATACGGAGCTGACGCCCGGAACGATTTCAATATCAACGCCTTCTCTTTTTAAAAGTACCATTTGTTCCATAATGGCTCCGTACATAGCAGGATCTCCGGTATGAACTCTTACAACCATTTTTCCTTCACGCATGCGATCAAGCATCGTACCGACCATTTCTTCTAAATGCATACCCGCTGTTTTTAACACTTCAGCTCCTGGTTTAGACTTAGCAACTAGCTCTTGACTTACCAGTGAGTCAGCGTACAAGACAACATCTGCTTGCTGAAGTAATTTTAAGCCTTTTACGGTAATTAAATCTGGATCTCCGGGTCCAGCTCCGATTATGTATAACTTCATTTTCTCACCACCATTAGCGTTAAGTATTGTAAATCGGCTCCTTCTAGTTCTGAAGCTTTCCAGATAATTTCTTCATCTGACGTTACTTTTGTCACCACTGACGCTTTTTCAAGCAGATCAAGCTCTTTTAAAAGACCAACCATAAAATCGATGACTTTGGCCACTTTAATAAAAATGACGCAGTCGTTTTCCATTAATACTTTTTTCATTGTTTCATAATCTTCACGAGCAGGAACAATTGCTACGTGTTCATCACCGTCTGCTAACGGAATACCTAAACGAGATGCAGCTCCATTAATGGATGAAATACCAGGAATTACTTGAATCGGAGCTTCAGGGTGACGTTCTTGCATCAGGCGCATCATGTGAATAAACGTACTGTAAAGCATAGGGTCGCCCTCTGTGACAAATGCTACATCTTTTCCTTCCTCGAGCTTTTCCCATACTCGTTCTACCGTTTCGGTCCATTTTCTTTCCAAAATAGCAGGATCTTTTGTCATTGGAAACACAAGGCCAAGCATATCTTTTTCATTTGCACTGAAATAGACATCAATAATTTTTTGGGCATAGCTTTTGCTTCCTTTTTGCTTTTTAGGATACGCAATAACAGGTGATTCTTTTAATTTACGAAATGCTTTTACTGTAATAAGTTCTGGATCTCCCGGTCCAACTCCAAGTCCGTACAATGTTCCAATCATATTCATTCTCCTCTTCTGGCTGTAATAATATAAATGGGGTTTAAAGCGTCAAATCGCGTTAAATGTAAAATGGGCTTGCTTCTCGAAATTTGTGCAAGGGTAACAGCAGTCTCAAAGCCTCGTTCTTTAAAAGCTTTCATCGCTTCTGCTAAATTTTCAATCGTTACGGCATTTAATACGATGCGCCCTCCTGAATTTAATCGACTGCAGCAAACATCTAAAATTGTTTCCATGCCTCCTGCTGTACCTCCAATAAACACCGCATCAGGATCAGCAAACTCATTGAGTCCTTCCGGTGCTTTTCCGTGCACAGTGTGGGCGTCTACTCGAAATTTCGATAGATTTTCCCTGCAGTTTTCTAAGTCTGCTTCATTTTTTTCCACGGCAAAAATTTGTCCTTCACGCGCAATTTTAGCCGCTTCAATTGCGACTGAACCCGTACATGTTCCGATATCCCATACGACGCTGTCTCTCTTTAGCTGCAGGGCGCTAATACTAAGTGTACGAACTTCTTTTTTGGTAATAAGTCCTTTGTCCGGCTTGCGTTGAATAAATTCATCGTCCTCTATTCCAAGAGGCCAGACTGGGCTCTTTTCTACCTGCTTTAATATCACGACATTAAGCGGAGAAAAGAGTTGATTCGCCGCCTCTTCCAGCGAAAGCAGCTGACAGCGCTCCGTTTCTCCACCTAGGTTCTCTGCCACAAACATCTTGTATTCTGTCATGCCGAATGATAATAAGTAGTTTGCCAGAGCACTAGGAGAATTTTGCTCATCGGTTAAAATCGCCACTTTTTTATAGCCGTCAATTCGCTGAGCCAGTCCCTTCATGCTTCTGCCGTGCACGCTTGTAAAATAAGCGTCTTGCCATCGCTCTTTTAGACGTGAGAATGCAAGCTGAATAGAACTTAAATAAGGATATATTTCAACGTCTAGCTTCGTAGAAAGATAGCTCCCAATTCCGTAAAATAACGGGTCGCCTGAGGCTAACACAACCGCATTTCCTTCTTCGTTTTTTAAACGTTCAACAAGAGGAGAAAGACCCCCTTCAATCGCTACTTTTTCTCCTTCGAAATCTTGAAAAAAATCCAGTTGACGCTTTCCTCCAATTAGCACATCACTTTCATACACCCACTGTTCATACATAGGAAGCAAACTTAACTTCCCATCGTCACCAATTCCAATAATTTTAATTGCCATGTTGCACCGCCTGTCCTAAAAAATCTCCTTTTAATGTGTAAAGAGACGTATCGACATCGATTCCGTCCCCTACTTCCTTTAATGCTGATAAACAGCAGTACTCGCACAGTTTTTCAAAAAACTGATGATGACCGCTTTGCGTCATTAAATCTCCCACTTGAGAAGCTGTGTTTGCACCTTTTATTTCTTCTACCAGTTCAGCAGAAGCGCCTGACTCAGAAGCCGCTTTTGCTAAAAAATTAAAATCAATGGGTGCACTTTTTGAATGAACCATCATAACGCCTTGCGCGACTTTTGAAAACTTTCCCATCATGCCTACGAGCGACACTTTTTTCATTCCTTGCTTTTTACATTGTTTTAAAGTAAATCCAACAAAATCTCCCATTTCGATAAATGCTTCTTCCGGAAGTTCAGGGAACTGTTTCATTCCATACTTTTCGCTTCGGCCCCCTGTCGTAATGACAACGTGCTCACAATTACTCGCTTTAGCAACGCTGATGGCCTGCACGATACTTGCTTTATAAGCAGCTGTTGAGAACGGAACGACAATCCCCCGCGTCCCCAGTATCGAAATGCCTCCTAAAATACCTAGACGCGCATTTAATGTCTTTTTCGCCATTTCTTCTCCTTCAGGAACCGAGATGACAATCTTAACGCCTTTTTGTATATTGTATTCAGCTAGAAGCTGCTCAGCCGTTTCTTTCAGCATCTTTCTTGGAACAGGGTTAATGGCTGCCTCACCGACAGGAACTGGGAGGCCGGGCTTTGTCACACGCCCTACTCCCACTCCTCCATCAATGATAATGTCTGCACCATTACACCACGAAACTTCAGAAATAATCAGCGCTCCGTGCGTGGCATCGGGATCGTCTCCAGCATCTTTAATGATGCTAGCTACAGCGCTGCTTGTGCGGTACTCGCATTCTTCAAGATGAAATGTAGCAAAGCGGCCGACAGGTAAGTAAATCGTTGACTCATCTTGCACTTCTCCTGAAATTAGCGTAAGCAGAGCTGCTCTCGTAGCTGCCGTTGCACAAGCGCCCGTCGTATAGCCTTCTCTGAGTTTCTTAGGTTCTTTTGGTACTTCCTTCATGCGTTACACCTGATCTGCAAGAATTGAAATTGCATTTAATGCAGCAACCGTTACCGTACTGCCGCCTTTTCGCCCGATGTTTGTAATAAACGGCACGTCAAGTTTTGCAAGTTCTTCTTTAGATTCAGCTGCTGAAACAAATCCTACCGGCAGACCAATAACAAGCCCAGGCTTCGCTTCTCCTTCTTTAATCAAACGAATTAATTCAAGTAAAGCTGTGGGTGCGTTCCCAATTGCAAAAATTCCTCCGTCTGCTTCTTTGATGGCTTTTCGCATAGAAATAATTGCACGCGTTGTATTTAAGCGCTTTGCTTCTTCCATTACGTCCGGATCTGAAATATAAACTTTGATTTCACCGCCGTGTTTTTCAATTCGCTGCTTGTTTGTTCCTACTTGCACCATTTGTACATCTGCAACCACTTGCTTGCCGCTGCGAATGGCTTTAATTCCTGCTTGAATCGCATCCGGATGAAACAGCATGCTGCGTCCAAGCTCAAAGTCTGCAGACGCATGAATTACGCGCTGAACAATTGGGTACTGTTCGTCTGTAAACGGATGAGGCCCAAGCTCTTCTGTAATCATTTCAAAACTTTTCCCTTCAATTTGCTGAGGCTGAACAGTTAACGGTTTAAATTCTGTACGAAAATCCATCTCAATCAACTCCTAGTTTGGTTTACTAAAGCATGAACCACTTCTTCAAACGTGGAATACACGGTCCCATACTCAATTTTCGGTCGCCCAATCATAATAATATCTAAGCCTAACTCTTTAGCTGCTTCCACTTTTTCATCCACAGATCCAACTTTTCCGCTTTCTTTTGTGACCATGACTGTCACTCCGTATTGCTTATACAGCGCTCGATCAAACTCTTTTGTAAACGGCCCTTGAATAGCAATGATATTTTTTTGCGGAAATCCTAATTGCTGGCACTTTTCCATATTATCCAGCCTTGGAAGCATACGAGCAACAAGCCGTACATCTGAAAGAGGAAGCAGCTTTTCTGTAAAAACCTGCAGCGTCTTGCTGCCTGTTGTCAGCATAATAACTCCTTTTTTCTCAGCTGCTACTTCTGCTGCTTCTTCATACGTAGAAACCATCGTCATATTGTCATAGGTAAAAGCCTGCGAAGCCCGCTCATAGCGTATGTAAGGAATCGATGTTTCAGCAGCCGCACCGATAGCATTTTTAGATGCTTCTTCCGCAAAAGGATGACTTGCATCCACAATAGCTTTTACACGATGTTCGTTTACAAAATCCGTCATATCTTCTTTTGTGAGACGTCCAATTTTCACTTTCACTTCTGCACGCTGTAATTCGATAGCTGCGTTTTCGGTTACAACCGTTGCCGTAACCTCATGACCTGCTTTTTTCACTTGCACGGCTAATGCACGTGCATCGCTAGTTCCGGCTAACAATAAAATCATTTTAGCTCGCCGACCTTATCTTCACGGTGTTGATGGTCGTGATGGTGATCGTGGTGATGGTGTCCGTGATCATGGTCATGATCGTGATGATGGTGGTGATCAATATGCTCCATAATGCCGAGGCGATATTGACACGTATCGCAGTTCATTTTCACTTCACCTTCTAATCCTTCTTCAGCACGTTCTTTTAAAATTGTCTGCAGTTTTGGGTGAAAACCGAAATAGCCGGCTAGCTTAAACTCAATGTTTTCATGCTGCATTTTATACTGCTTCACCATTTCTTCTAATCGCTTAATTAATACTCCTGTAAATAAGAAATACGGGAGAATAACCACTTTTTTAGCGCCCAATTTCAAACATCGCTCCACGCCTTCATCAATCAGTGGTGCGGTCACGCCCATAAAAGAAGTTTCGACGATTTTATAATTTGTTTTTTCCCAAAGAAGGCGCGTAATTTTATATAAATCACTGTTTGCATCAGGATCACTTCCTCCTCGCCCTAAGACAATAACAGCCGTGTCTTCAGCTGGAGTTTCTAAATTCTCTCCTGATTCTTGTAATCTCGTTTTTAAAATTTCAAGGGCTTCTTCATGAACGCCAATAGGACGTCCGTATACGAAGTTTACGTGTGGATATTTTTCCTTTGCTTCATCTATAGCCGCTGGAATATGTATTTTAGAGTGTCCAGCAGGCAAAAGCATAATTGGAATTACAACTACATCTTGTGCTCCTTTTGCCACACATGTATCAATGCCTTGACTTACATTTGGGCGTTCAAATTCTAGAAAACACGTTTCTACTAAAATAGATGCGTCCCAATCATGCTTCATAGTCGAAATAAATTCCCGAATTTGATCGTTCCCTTCAGGATCTCTGCTTCCATGACCGACAAATAAAACTGATTTCATATAATGTCCTCCTATTTTTTAATCTCCACACGGAGCTGGTTCTACTTTTATTTTTGGTGTTATATCTTGATAGTCGAATCCATAAACGTTCTTCACACGCTTAAAGAATTTATGAAATCGCTCATTAGGATGACCTTTTTCTTTATATTCATGGATAATGTTCTCCACTATTTCAACAATTTCATCGGGTGCTATGCCTTCCGCCACAATTTGACCTGAATGCGCATTGCGTCCAACCGTTTTAGCTCCTAAAAATAAATCAAACGCACCTTTTCTATAGACAATGCCGATATCTTCTTGAACAGCGCCGTAACAAGCCATACCGCATCCATTGATACCAAGCTTCAGCTCTTTTGGCATGTCCATTCCCCCGAGGCGCTTTTGTAATTCTTCCGTATGTGGAATAGCATCGCTTTTTTCTCCATCGCAAAAATCACACGCTTTGATTGTGAACACGTCTCCGACCGGAGATAATAAAAAGGAAGCTGCTTGGAGCTTTTCAATGATTATATCCGGCTGGGCCGTTGGAATTTGCAGTTTAATTTGATGGTCAGGTGTATACTCCATCGTACCTTTTTCACCAACAACTTCCGCTAGTGTTGTCATTTGAACAGGCGTGAATTTCTTATTTGCAAGTCCTGGACTAACTGCTACTTCAAAGATAGACTCGATTGGCTGGTGTACGACCGCAGAAGTGGATTCACCTAAAATTGCTTGAAGCGCTTCTTCTGCAAGAGCTCGTGAAGTTGCTTTTTCTTCTCTTGTGTTCTGAACTGCTTCAATAGCTGAAGCTGTTTGCTTTACAGTCTCTTCTTGATCGAGAGCCCATGGTTCTGCTTCTTTTCGAAGTCGCTGATGCGGTCTTAGCGGCTGCTCCGTTTGGTTGAGGGTATATTTCCGCTGATATCCTCGCGGTGTAATCATTAAATCGTCGTAAAAGAATGTAGATGAATTTCCGACAACAACGGTAGTCAGCATGCCTATTTCATGGTTTAACATGTCTTTTAAGTTGGTCATTACGACTTCTTCACGGTCACGATAAGCGCTTTTAACAAGACCAACAGGCGTATCAGGGGAACGGTACTTTAATAGAATCCTTTGCGCTTCAACAATTTGTCTTGTTCGTCTTCCGCTTTTTGGGTTGTAAAAAGCCACTACGAAATCTGCTTGTGCAGCTGCTTCAATTCTTTTTTCGATTAGCTCCCAAGGCGTAAGGTGGTCACTTAAACTAATCGTACAAGCATCGTGCATCACGGGCGCTCCAAGGAGAGATGCGCATGAATTAATAGCCGAAATGCCAGGAATTACTTCCATCTCTACGCCCGTTTCTTTTTTCCAGCCTTTTTCAATCAACACTTCATACACAAGGCCTGCCATTCCGTATACTCCTGCATCTCCGCTTGAAATGACAGCTACGGTTTTGCCCGCTTCAGCTTGCTTTACAGCTTCTTGTGCACGGCTTACTTCTTCGGTCATTCCCGTACTAATAATTTGCTGATTCGTTAACAGTCCTTGAATTAGTTCCACATAGGTTTTATAACCGATGATCATATCACTTTCTTGAATGGCTTCTCTTGCTCGCTGTGTAATATGTTCAAAGCTTCCTGGCCCAAATCCAATAACTAACAGTTTACCTTTCATGCTAGCTCCTCCTTTATGCGTTACTTTTTACTTTGTCAATTCCTTCTATGGAGTCACTATTTTCCGGAGAAACGAAACCATTTTGATCACATTCATAAATAAGCGATTCCTTTATACTGCAGCCTCCTGCTAAATGCTCTTTGACAATCCGGTGAGCCACGGTTTCAGTGACCTGCTTGTACCAATCTCCTGAAGGATAGACGATAGCTACAGGAGCATCTTTGCATCGTCCGTTACAGCGCGTACGCGTTGTATGAACCGTTTCATCCAAATCCAGTTCCGTCACTTTATTTCGAATAGCTTGCGTGGCTTCTTCTCCACCTTTTCTCATACAGCTGCTTCCATTACAAATCAATACGTGATGTTTTGTTCCATTTAAGTTCCACGTCGTCACACTCATTCGCTCCTTTACTAAAAGAAGCGCCTCTATCAATGATAGAGGCGCAGAAAATTCAAACTAAGTTTTTGCACTTCCACCTATATCCCGTAGGGTAAGCTTCGCATTAGAAAAAGGCTGGCTTCCTGACTTCGATTCATCACTTGATTGCGCCTTCCCGAATACAGTGGCATATGCAATCAGCTCGTCTTCACAGTGGCGGGTACCGCGCTGGCTTCACACCAGACTTCCCATTTAACGCAATGTGAACATTGCGCACCTTTTTTGCACGATATGTAGTTTTACGCTACGAGAAAAACCCGCTTCGCTAATATGCGAGCGGGTAAAACGTCAGAGTAAGAGTGTACACGAATGCCACTTTAAGCCAACGTCTCCCTTCCCGCTCCCCGGAGAAATAGAAACTTCACAATAAAGACAGGTCTCCTGACTTGTGTATCATTCTACTTGAGAACCTTCCCGTGATTTTTTCACAGTGGTTATACTCGTTCGTCCACACTTACAGTTGCGGGGACAGTACTGGCATTTCACCAGTTTCCCTATTAAGCCTTCTTGGCATCTTTACTGTTGCTGTTTGATATATATGAACCTTTTAAACTATCAGAATAATAGAAGTAACTACCATATCATAGCGTACATTTTTTTTTATTTCAACTCTATTCTTTTCGGAAGATACAAGTATCTATAAAAAAACAAGAGCATAAAATCAGCTCTTGTTTTTTCATTATATAGCTACTAATGTTAAATGAGGATCATTATAATACACAACTTCTGAAAGAACTTTACAGCCATTTGTTTTAGCAAAAGCTTCTCTCGCCTGTTTTTCAGTTTCAAATTCAAACATTTTCATTTCTTTTCCAGCATATACCGTCAGTACCCACATGAAAAGATTCGCCTCCGATTATTGTAGTGATCGCTATATCCACATTATGCCGAAACCATTTCCTTTTGAAAACCCATTCTACAAAACTTGTCACAAGAAACTTTTAAAAATTTAAAAACATTTTAACTTCTGTAAATGAACACAATGTACAAAAGGTTTAAGCAGTATTGTACCTCTTTAAAAAAGGTGCTTTTTTAACCCACTGTTGCTTCACCAGTAAAAAAATATATAGTATTTATTAAAAAAAGAAGCCGGACAGCCGGCTTCATTTTTAGGAAAGGACAGACATCACGATCCCGTCCTGTTCTTTATTTTGCATAAAAATACATTAATTAAATATTCCTTTCTTAAAGCAGAACCATGTTCGACTGCACATAGTAATAAAGAAGCTTATACGTATGATTCAATGAATCTTGATGCGTTCTCTCAAACGCATGAGAAGAATCAATTCCTGGACCAATTAAGCCGTGTACGATATCGTGTCCGGCACGAATAGCAGCAGAAGCATCTGATCCGTAAAACGGATAAATATCTAATTTGTACTGAATATCATGCTGCTTAGCTAGCTCCACCAAATGCCTTCTCAAACCGTAATGATATGGGCCGCTTGAATCTTTTACACAAATAGACACGGTGTATTCATCAGTAGATTGTCCATCTCCCATAGCACCCATATCAACCGCTAAGTATTCTACTGTTTGAGGCGTAATGTTGGAATTTCCTCCGTATCCAATTTCTTCATTATTTGAAATGAGAAAGTGCGTAGTGTATGGCAGTTCGATCTGTTCTTCTTGAATTGTTTTCATGAGCTGAAGCAATAAAGCTACGCTTGCTTTATCATCGAGATGACGAGATTTAATAAAACCGCTTTTTGTTATTTCTACACGAGGATCAAACGAAACAAAGTCGCCGACTTCAATTCCAAGGCTGCGAATATCTTCTGCGCTATGTACTTTTTCATCCAGTCGAATTTCTATATTTTCTTGATTCCGCTCAGCTTTCCCTGCATCTTTATACACATGAACAGATGTTTGATGCATAAGGATGGTTCCTGTAAATACTTCTCCTGATGAAGTTTCAATTTCACAATATTCTCCTTCAATAGAATTGTAGCGAAACCCTCCAATCAGGTCGATTTTCAGACGTCCACTCGGTTTGATTTCTTTTACCATAGCACCTAATGTATCGACATGAGCCGTCAGCATGCGGTGGTGATCTGTATCTTTACCGGGAATAGTAGCGACTAAGCCTCCTTTTCGATTGCGATACGTTTGAATATTTAGCTCTTTTACATAGTCTTCGACAAATGAAATTACCTTTTCTGTATTTCCAGAAGGACTGGGAATCGAAACAAGCTTTTTAATTAACTGAACAGTTTCCGTCATTATGACACTTCCTTTGTCTCTCATTTCTTTTATTTTACCATATGTTTCAAAAAAGATAACAGGCAGCTCCAAACAAAAAAGCCGGGCAGCTGCCCGGCTTTTTTGTTTTAAGCTATGTTTGATTTCTTTAATTCATTTGTGTAATTTAATGATTTTTGCTTATCAAACTCGCCTTCAGACTTGGACATTACAATAGCAGCTAAAGCATTTCCTACTACGTTAACTGTGGTACGCATCATATCAAGAATGCGGTCAATTCCTGCAATAAATGCCATGCCTTCAAGAGGGAAGCCCATAGATTCAAGTGTAGCAAGTACAACTACAAACGATGCCCCTGGTACACCAGCCATTCCTTTTGAGGTTAACATTAGCACAAGAAGGAGCTGAATTTGATCCATAATGGAAAGGTCGATGCCGTACATTTGAGCAATAAACAGCGATGCCAGCGCCTGATAAATGGTTGAACCATCTAAGTTAAACGTGTAGCCCGTTGGAATAACAAACGATGTAACCGATTTAGAACAACCGAAGTCTTCCATCTTTTTGATAAGAGATGGTAAAACGGCTTCTGAACTTGCCGTTGTAAAAGCAAGAAGCAGCTCGTCTTTTAACACTTTTATCAGCGTAAACATGCTTGTTCCAGCCATTTTAGCAATAATCCCAAGAACCACAAGCACAAAGAAAATCATGGTGAAGTAAACGGCGAACACTAATTTTCCTAATGGAATAAGTGATCCGACACCAAACTTTATAATATTAACACCAATAAGTGCAAATACACCTACTGGAGCAAATTTCATCACCAAATTAGTTACCCAAAACATTGCATCCAAGACGCCTTCAAAAAAGGCTAAAACAGGTTTTCCTCTCTCTCCAATCGAAGCTACGCCTACACCAAACAGTACGGAAAATAAAATGATTGGTAAAAGATCGCCTTCTGCTACCGATTGAAAGACGTTTGTCGGAACAATATGAAGAAGCTCTTGAGCAATCCCTGTACTTTCAGACGTTTTTGCCGTTGCCTCATATTGAGAAATATCGCTTTTTTCAATATGTCCCATATCAACCCCTGCACCAGGGTGGAATAAGTTCGCGGCAATAATCCCCACTACAATAGCAATGGTTGTAACAACTTCAAAATAAAGAATTGTTTTTCCGCCAAGCTTACCTAATTTTTTGATATCGCCTACTCCTGCGACCGCTACGATTAATGCTGAAATCACGATCGGTACGACAATCATCTTAATTAAATGAATAAATATGTCTCCAACCGGCTGTAAAATAGAAATAGCTGTATCGCTTCCATAAAAAATAGCACCTACAGCTACGCCTAAAATCAGTCCAATTAGAATCTGAGTTGCTAGACCTAACCTTTTCACTTTCTTGCTCCTTTCGCACAGTTGACTTTCATCCATCGAGCATATGCGGTTCCGCGAACCGTGTATAAATATACATCCTTAAAGCACCTTGTGTAAACAGTTCTTTACTAAAAGGATGTAAGGCCGCACATGCGAATTTTTAAAAGCCACGGTTCTGTTTTATCATATCAAATAATTGTTGTATATTGAGATTTTTTTGCTAAGTATTTTTCTATTTTTGCTATTTCAGCGAATAAATTAAAAAAATAAAATTTTATATTGAAATATGCATTTTAGGTTAGTATAATACGATACATGTTTATTTTTATTATTCGAATATAAAATTCTGAAAATTTTAATTATTCAACACGATAATAAAAAGCATTTATAATTTTGGAGGTTTTAATGTGTCAAACAAAGTTCCTTTTTCATTTATAGTGGTTATTGGCTTTATGCTTTTTGCCCTATTCTTCGGCGCAGGTAATTTAATCTTCCCTGCAATGTTAGGTCAGTCTGCTGGAAGCAATATTTGGTCAGCAAACGCTGGATTTTTAGTAACGGGTGTAGGTCTACCTCTTCTAGGTGTTCTCGCATTTGGTTTTTCCGGAAAAGAGGATCTGCAGTCTTTAGCTAGTCGCGTACATCCAGCTTTCGGTATTATCTTTACTACAATTTTATACTTGGCAATCGGACCACTTTTTGCGATGCCGAGAACGGGAAGCGTTTCGTTCGAAATCGGCGTTAAGCCTTTTTTATCAGAAAATTCAGGGCACCTTCCCCTTATCATTTTCACGGTAATTTTCTTTACTATTACCTGCTTTTTTTCGCTAAACCCTGCGAAAATTGTCGATTTAGTAGGAAAAGTTTTAACACCTATTAAATTAACGTTTATTGGAATATTGGTAGTTGTAGCCGTCGTGAACCCAATTGGAAAATTTGAAGCACCAAGCGAAGCTTATACAACACACGCATTTTTTAAAGGCTTCCAAGAAGGCTACTTAACAATGGATACACTAGCATCATTCGTTTTTGGAATTATTATTATTAATGCAATTAAAGAAAAAGGAGCAAAAACTAACCGACAAATTATCACAATTTGTGCAAAAGCTACGGCTATCGCTGCCGTTATTTTAGCTCTTATTTATAGTGCATTGTCCTATATGGGTGCTTCAAGCGTATCAGAGCTTGGACGTCTTGATAACGGAGGTACGGTTTTGGCTGAAGTATCAAATTACTACTTTGGCTCTTACGGTGGAATTCTTTTAGGTCTAATGATTACCGTTGCTTGTTTAACGACAAGTGTAGGTCTTGTAACATCTTGTTCATCTTTCTTCCATAAGCTATTTCCAAGGGTTTCTTATAAATTAATTGCTGTTATTTTATCAGCATTCAGCGCCGTTGTAGCGAACTTTGGTTTAACGGAATTAATCGCTATTTCGGTTCCGGTCTTAACAGCTATTTATCCGTTAGCTATTGTGTTAATTGCTTTAACATTCTTACATCCTTTATTTAAAGGCCGTTCTGAAGTTTACCAAGTAAGCCTTCTGTTCACGTTTATCGTTAGTTTATTTGATGGCTTAAATGCTGCTGGATTCAAAATTGCGGCAGTAAACGATCTGTTTACATCGATTCTACCTATGTATGGAGTGGGTCTCGGCTGGGTAGTTCCTGCTATTGTAGGAGGATTAATCGGTCTTGGCATTACCTTCCTTCGTACAAATGATAATACGAACAGAAACACTTCAAGAAAATTGATTAAATAAAAAGAGGATGCGAGTGCATCCTCTTTTTATTATGGCGTCTTATGAATAAGGAGTTTTTTCTCCATTAACTTCACTTCTTCTCTTAACACATGTTTTTCGTATAGATATTTATCCGTACGTTGAAAATGATATTTATCAGCTTTTTCTTTTTCAGATGTGGTCAAAAGCACTCGATGATTAGAAGCATCTGACACACCAAACGTTTCATTTTGATAAGTAGCATACGGAGCTACAAAAAACACTTCTTCAACAGCATCACGAGGAACTTCTTTTGTAAAAGTCGTGTCATTGTATGGAATGAATCCATTTGCTACATCGCCTTCATCATAGCTAATTAGCTTTACACACCCGTTTTCCGTTTCATAACATTCATAATCTCGTTCATTATATGCTGCATACAAACCTTTTCGAATCACAAAAAACCAGTCCTTTACATTGGGTTAGCAACCGCTGGTACAAATCGTTTCTCTTCTGCCACATAGGTAGCTAAAAGTACTTCTTCCCCATTTACCACTTGGTATAGTTCCGCTCCGTTTGCTGGTGGATAATAGTTATCAAATTTGAACTCTGGAACGGTTTCCCCGTTTCGAGATCCTGTAAACCCATTAAGCGTACATGGAGGTCCGTCTGTTGTTTTTCCTCCGAACACAGTTCCGTAGGGAATATCAACGTGGCTTATCGCTTGCGATTTAAATTTGATTACACCGTACGTCGATCCTTCTTCAGGAAACGGCCTTTTGCCTGAACCATCGGTGTAATCTAAACGTAAGCTTTCAACAAAATCTTTGTACGAAGTAATATCATGAACATCTTCAGCTTTAGCTACATATCCTCCCACTGCTGTATAAGATCCATCTACATACTTTTCAATATCTTTAGCAGGGATCGTTTTTTGCAGCAGCGTATCTTTTGTAAGGGGAGAAACAGAGTCACGTATAGCCTTCATTACTTCTATTTCATGAGAAGTTAATGTTTTAACATCCTTTAATTTTAGTTCATTAAACTCCTTTTTTGTAAGATTAACGCGCTTCAGCACTTCATTAATTTTTTGATCAAAATCTTCTAAGCTTTCTAAATCTGAAGCCGTATAATGAGCATCAACTGCTCTTACATCTTTATGTACTTTTTTAACTTCATTTAATTCATACTGTTCTACTTCATCAGCCGTTTTAAACGTTTCAACGCTTGAAATGGTTTCGCCATTCGTATCAGCTACAACGTAACCGTCTTCAGCTTTGATTACATATCCGACTTCTCCGTTACCTAACGCAATTAAGTCTGACTGTTGAAAAGCGGCTTTCTCTTTTTCTTTTTGAAATTCCTTATCTGTCATTCCGTTAGTAACGAGAGCTTTAAGTTCTGACGTGTCTTTACTGTCTTTTTGATTTGCTTCTACTTTCTCAGCTGTAACTGATGAAGTTTCTGTATTAGATGGAGAATGAGTGACCGTCCCGATGACAAAAATAAGACCAAACACAATCCCTATGCCATACAAAAATTTGCTTGTTTTATGAGCTCTAAATAAAATTCCTAACACAATGCAAACAATACCTGCAATCAAGCTATCTACTAATAATAGATGTCCCAATCAAACCCCTCCTCTTTAATTCTTGTTTATGTTAAAAAAATCCATAAAAGAAGTCAATACAATTAATGTAAATAAAGTTTTAAATAGGAATATATTCATAATTATTACTAATTAATCCCTTTTAGTAGGTCTCAAAAATAAAACACACCACCTAAAAATAGATGGTGTGTGAAGTATAGTAAGTAATTAAGAAATTTGTTTAAGTTCTGATGAGAGTTTTAAAAACTCTTCTTTATTTTTCATCAATAGCGTGCGGTCGATTTCTTCTTTTAGCTGTGCTTTACGAAATTCTGCAATCGCCTTGTCTAAAATCATCTCAGCGAATAATGCATCAAGCACCTTTCCGTTGGATTTTTGCGGTGAATTAAGTAAATTCTTTTTCATAAGAAATCAACTCCTTGGCTTTTTTATAATATAACACAAATATTCTGACTTTTCAATCATTTAAACCAAGTATTTTACATCTATTTTTTTCCACATAAAAAGGCCGCCCTTTTGTTATAAAGCGCGGCCTTTTATTACGAATCTGCGGCTTTTTCTTTTACTTCCGCATAGTAGTTTTCATATTCAATAAATTCAGGAGCTTGATGAGCTGCCATGATACCGTGGTAGCTGATATCTAAGCCCACTTCTTCTTCTTCTTCCGTAGATCGAAGCGGAACCACCAAGGAAATAACCTTTAACCCTATCCACGTCGTAACAAATCCCCAAGCGCATAGAGCGATTAACCCAAGAAGTTGAACGCCAAGTAACGTCCAGCCTCCTCCTGTAAACACACCGCCGTCTGTAGAAAACAAGCCCACAGCCAACGTGCCCCATATTCCCGAAGCAGCGTGTACAGGAAAAGCTCCTACAGGATCGTCGATTTGACGTGCTTCGAGCCAGTTTGTAGCTGCCATCATTAATAAGCCAGATACAGCTCCAATAAAAATAGCAGATGGTGTGTTAACAAAAGCGCACCCGGCCGTAATGCCAACCAGTCCAGCAAGCGATCCATTTATTACAGAAGGTGCATCTGAACGGTTGTAGCGAAATAAAGTATAAAATAAAGTAGCTGCTCCGCCTGCTGCTGCTGATAACATTGTGACAATAGCAATGTGACCAATTCTAACGTCAGTGGCACTTAGCGTACTTCCTGCATTAAACCCGAACCATCCAAACCATAATAAAAAAGCACCCACTGATGCAAGCGGCAAATTGCTTGGAAGAGAAACAGAACTAATTCCATTTTTCGTGAACTTCCCTTTTCTCGGTCCAATCATTATTGCAGCTGCTAAAGCTGAAAAACCGCCAAGAGCATGGATAACTGCCGAACCGGCAAAATCAAGCATCCCTAACTTACTAATCCATCCGCCTCCCCAAATCCAGTGGCCAGCTATAGGATAAATAAATGTAGTCATCAAAATCGCATATAAAAGATATGCGCGGAAATTAATTCGTTCTGCCACCGCTCCAGAAACGATAGAAATGACCGCAATAACAAACGCACATTGAAACAGCCAAAACGTTTCAAGCCCAATTGGAATGTCAAGGTGCGATAAATTACCTGAGAGCGCAAAACCGCTTTTACCGACAACTCCACCTAAATCATCACCGTACATTAATCCAAAACCAATTAAATAGAAACAAAGCGTTCCTATTGTAATATCAGCGAATACTTTCATAATAATATTCACGCTATTTTTATAGCGGACAAAACCTGCCTCTAGCAAGGCAAAGCCGCCTTCCATTAACAAAATCATCGCCGCTGTTAACACGACCCACGTTGTATTTATCCCTAAACTTAGTTCATTAACACTCATATCCCAACGCCTCCACTGCTTTTTAATCGTTTTATTTCTTGTACAATAGCAGGCGAAAGCGTAATTTCACTTGTTTCTTCATTTTCCGCTTTTATTAATTCAAGAACTTCATGAAGTTCTCGCATTTGTGCTTTAAGGTGATCAATTTTTTTAAAGCGTTCCTTTACGTATACCATATACTCGACCGCTTGATGCTGACTTAAAGGACGCCCGGTAAAAAATTTACGAAACGGTGATAGTGATTGATACCAAGCTTCTTCAGCACGTTTCTTCTCTTCGTATTTACTAATTTTCGTTTTTATATCTTCTATTTCTTGTGCTTTAGCTTCTTTTAACTTCATTATAAATTCAATTAATTTTAATTGAGGCAATGTAATGACCACATTATGATAAAGTTCATCCACTATAACCATGTTATATCTCCTTACATAAGATGTTATATTATGATTATATGTAGAACACTATAGTAAGTCAATGTAATTTTTTGAAAACTCTTTAAATAGTAAATGCGCCCTATCTTTTTAATACTTATAGAATATTAAGTTCCTATGTGTTGAAATATGACGTTATTTGTTTTATCGTAGGAAGAGGAATCATGTTAGTTCCCTATTTTAATTTTATTTACCTAGGCAATTTATTCGCTTTATTTTTTATAAACTTTTATTAAACAAAGGGTTACGAGGTTCTTCACTTATTTTTTCAACAAAATGAGTTGATTTTATCTCGTATTAAAATTAAAATAGAATTATGTGCAAGATTTCACAACTTCACAATGTAGTTTGAAAGTCTAGCAGATAACTAGGAACTACATATGCAACAGTATCCAGCAAAGGAGGACTTTTCATGTCTCAATCAACTATTCAAAAATCAGCTGCAGAGGAAAATGCTGCTGTACAAACAGAAGCGGCAGTTAACAAAGGTCAAGCGGATGTGTTAGATCAATTGTTAAAGCCTGAAGTACAAGAAGCTCTTACTGTTCTTGTAGATAATTTACCAAAATTATCTGAAATGGTAACGGTGCTTACAAAAACTTACGACGTTGCGCAATCATTATTAACTGACGACGTATTAAAAGAAGATCTACTTGGTGGAGTAAAAGAATTTATCGAGCCAGTAGAAGGAACAGTAAAAGGTCTTGCAGCTACTGCAATCGAAGCAAACGATCGTGCAGAAGCAAATGCTTCTAATTCAATCGGTTTATTCGGTTTATTACGCATGCTTAAAGATCCACAAGCTCAAAAACTATTCCGCTTTGCACAAGCGTATTTAGACATTACAAACGAAAAACAAAAATAATTTTCATTAAAAAGTGTGGACGGAGGATCGACTATGTCAAAACATATTTTAATTTTAGGCGGCGGTTACGGTGGTTTATTAACTGCAATGACAGCTCGCCAACACCTAAGTGCGGATGAAGCAAAAATTACAGTAGTGAACCGTTTTGCTACTCACCAAATCATTACAGAATTACACCGTCTAGCTGTAGGCGGCGTTTCTGAACAAGCGGTAGCTTTACCACTTGATAAATTACTTAAAAACTACAACGTTGATTTAAAAATTGCAACGGTAAAAGAAATCTCACCAGATCAACGTGAAGTATCTCTTGAAGATGGTACGAAATTAAGCTACGACTACCTTGTTACAGCGTTAGGTAGTGAAACTGCTTACTTCGGTATCCCTGGTTTAGAAGAGCACAGCTTCGTTCTTAAATCAGTAAATGATGCAAACCGTTTACGTGCACACGTAGAAGCTTGTATCGCTGAATACAGCAAAACAAAAAATAAAGCTGACGGTACAATCGTAGTTGGCGGTGGCGGATTAACAGGTATCGAACTTGTTGGTGAATACGCTGACTTAATGCCAAGCCTATGTCTAAAACACGGTGTTGATCCAAAAGAAATTTCTCTATACTGTGTAGAAGCAGCTCCTACAGTTCTTCCAGGCTTCCCTGCTGAATTAGTAGAGCGCGCTCAATCAAGCTTAACAAAACGTGGCGTTACATTTGTTACTGGTACACCTGTAACAAAAATGGATGCTACAACTGTTGAACTTAAAGACGGCAGCAAAATTGAAACAAAAACAATGGTATGGACTGGCGGAGTTCAAGGTAACTCTGTAGTTGCTAACTCAGGTATCGAAGTAAACCGTGGTCGTGCACTTGTAAATGAATTCTTACAATCTACATCTCATAAAGATGTATTCCTTGCTGGTGACTCAGCGGTTGTAATGGGTCCAGAAGGTCGCCCTTACCCACCTACTGCTCAATTAGCTTGGCAAATGGGTGAAGTTGTAGGCGTGAACTTAGCAGTAGCTATTCGCGGCGGAGCAATGGAATCATTCGTTCCTGTCTTCTCTGGTACACTAGGAAGTCTTGGACGCAAAGATGCAATTGGTACAATCGGCGGAAACAAAACGCAATTAAAAGGTTTACCAGCATCACTTATGAAAGAAGCAAGTAACGTTCGTTACTTATCTCATATCAAAGGATTATTTGCATTAGCTTATTAATCCTCCGTCTTAAAACGAAAGAGGAATTCTCCTCTTTCGTTTTTTTATTTACATAAGCCAAGAAATAAGAAGCGGCAGCGTAATCAACGATAAAATAGCACTAATGACAAAAGCAGATGCGGTTTCGTTTTCCAAACTTTCAAACCGCAAAGCAATCATCGCAGCTACAGCAGACCCAGGAAAAGCTACCAGTAAAATAGCTTTTGTCACTTCATCTGAAGACAGCCCTATCCATACTGCAATTCCGAGCATAACGATGGGTTGAACCGCCACTTTTAAGACAGCGATCCCAAGCGCGCCTTTACTGAAGTTAATTTTTCCAATTCCAATCGTTACTCCTACCGCAAACAAAGCCGCTCCCGATGTGATACTTCCGATTTGATCAAGCATATCCTGTAAAAGTTTAGGTGACTGAAAGCCGCAAAGCGTTAAAATCACCCCAATTAACGGTACACATGCCAAAGGCTCAGATAAACCATGCAAAATGGAATGAACCGTTACTTTAAATAAACTTGTTTTCTCTTCCCCTTCTTTTCGCCCCCGTTGTCCCACGGTTCCTAAAATCGTTGCCAGCGGATCTAAAATCGCATTCACCACGATTCCTGTTATGGCAATTGGAATCGCTACTGCGCCTGCACCGAACAATCCTCCGAGTACTGGGATGCCCATAAAAGCAAACGTTGGCTGAGCTGAGTTTAGGGCAAACATAGAAGAGGCAGTTAACGTATGCTTCCCTGCATACTTCACGACGAGCAATATAATGAGATAAAACCCGACGATTCCTAAAATCAGCGCTACTAAAAACGGCCATTCGTCTATGAGTGTTTTTCTTGGCGTTGTCGTTACACCTACAAATAGGTGTGCAGGAAGCGCAAACTTCGTTACTAATGTGTTGAGCCCCTTAGACGTTTGCTTATCAAATTTTTTAAAGTGCCCTGCTAAATAACCAAGCAAAATGACAAAAAAGATAGGCGCGAGAATGAGAAAAATTTGACCTATGCTCATTTATCATTCACCTCATTCATTTTTTGCCTTAACCGGTTTATAAACAGGCTGCCATACCGCTGCTTCTACAAGTTCATTTACATTTTGCTCGGCAACAGTTGCTACGTTATCTTTTACAGCAGCATCGGCAACTGCTACAGCAACCGCCTTTGATACTTTTTGAAGATCTTTAATGTTGGGAAGAAGCGTATCTCCTTTTGTGTCTGTTTCTGCTATACGCGCTACTGCATTGGCTGCTTCTGCAAACATAGATTCAGTAAACTTTTGAGCGCGAACCACAATTGCACCTAAACCAAGACCCGGAAACACAAATGCATTATTAGCCTGTCCGATTTCATAAGTGTGCCCGTTATATTCAACGGGTTCAAATGGACTTCCCGTTGCAATAAGGGCTTTTCCTTCCGTCCATTTTATAATATTTTCCGGAACAGCTTCAGCAAGTTTAGTTGGGTTTGAAAGCGGCATAATCACCGGGCGCTCTACATGCTTTGCCATTTCTTTAATAACTTCTTCGGTAAAAGCATCCGTAACGCCTGACGTTCCAATTAAAATCGTTGGCTTCACTTGCTTGACAAGCTCCAACAGTGAAATTTTATTTTCATCGTCTTTTTCCCATTCTTTAATCTCTTCATTTTGGCGAACATACGGCTGTTGAAAAGGAGCTAAATCTTCCATATCTTCGGTTAACAGACCTCTGTAATCATATGCCCAAAAACGATCATATGCTTCTTCTTCAGACAGCCCTTCAAGCATCATCGCACTATGAATACGATCAGCATTCCCAATCCCAGCAGATCCCGGTCCAAATACAACAACCCTCTGATCTTTTAAAGGCGTTCCTGTAATACGCACCGCTGTTAAAACAGCTGCAAGAGTAATTACTCCCGTTCCTTGAATATCATCATTAAACGTTAAAATTTTATCGCCGTATTCTTTCATAATGTGACGCGCGTTAATATTCCCAAGATCCTCCCAATGAAGAAGCGCTTTAGGAAACTTGGTCGTTATTTCTTTTACAAATTGAGCAATAAAACGATTATAGTCTTCTCCTTTTACTCGTTCATGACGATTTCCTAAATACAAAGGATCTTCAAGAAGCTTTTTGTTATTGGTCCCCATGTCGAGAACAACAGGCAGTACGCGGCTTGGGTCAATTCCTGCTGCAGCTGTGTAGACCGCTAACTTTCCAACTGCAATATTTATCCCTCCTACACCCCAATCCCCGATGCCGAGAATACTTTCTGAATCCGTTACAACAAGCAAATCAATATCTTCGCTGTCGAGTCCTAAGTTTTCAATCGCATCACTTAATCGATCCGCTTCATTTACAGATAAATATAGTCCGTCAGGACGGTGGTATTCATGGCTGTATTCTTGAATGGATTGACCTACAGTAGGCGTGTAAATAATAGGAAGCATTTCACTTAAATGATCGGTTAATAAACGATAAAATAAGACGACGTTTCGGTTATGTAGATCATTCAACGAATTATTTTTTTGAAGATCATTCGGTGCTTTCTTGAACTGCTCATATGCTCTCTTCACCTGTTCTTCTAATGTTAAAACCATTGGAGGAAGAAGTCCCTGCAGATGAAGGTTTTCTCTTTCTTCTTCAGTAAAAGCAGAACCTTTATTTAAATAAGAAGTGGATAAAACTGATTTTCCTTTTAGTGAAGTTGAAATTGACCCATCTTTTTCTACTTTATATGCTCTCATGTTTTTTTACCTCTTTTCCTAAACAATTAGATAGGGTTAGGTTCAGCAAAGAGATATATTTTTAACCATTTATTTTTAATGAAAACAAAAAAAGAGATTGAGCCATAACTGCATCGATCCAATCTAAAGACGAACAAACGGGATAAATGAAACCTGCGTTCAACCTAACAATAAAAAAATCCGAACGATTCATCGTTCGGATCTTCCTTACACGAAAATACGTTTTTCCCCGCCTCGTTTTTTATACCACGCTGTAGTCTTCCTCCTCACTTTCTGAGTAATTAGGTGGCTGTATATGCGAAGGCACAAGACATTCATAGCTTTCCCCTTCTAGCCTATCCTCCAGCTCTTGTTTCGCTTGACTAATCAGCTCTTGATTTTCTATCATTTCAATTGCCGTAGCCGCGATGGCTTTTCCAGCCAATAACATTGCATCATGGGCATACTCCGTTTTCCCTTGAGCAACAGCTTGCCATGTATGAAACGGAGTAGCATAAGCCCACGTTGCGGTCACGCACTGTGCAGTTGGAACATTCCAGCTAACGTCTGCGACATCAGTTGATCCTGTCATGAAGGAAACATTTTTAGACATAGGAGCAATTTGGTTGAAGACTGGATGATCCGCTAAAGCTCTGTCTAGCAGTGAACCCACTTGTTTTTTTGCTGCTTCTTTATCTTCAGCGGATGTAGACTCGTAAATAGCTTTGGCAAAAGCTATTTCTTCTTGTTTCACTTCAGCCAAATTTATCTGCATCATTTGCTTATGCATCAGCTGCTCCATTGTTTGATTTGGAATTAGGTTAGCGCAGGCTCCTTGAATTTGCTGTTCCATTTGTGTTTCAGTCATTAAAGCCGCTCCCTTTGCAATTTTCACAACCCGTTCATAAAGTTCTTTTACTTGAGATGGCTTCGGAGCACGAATTAAGTACATCACTTCCGCTTCTGCTTGAACAACATTAGGAGAGATGCCTCCGCTATTTGTAATGGCATAGTGTACGCGCGCTTCATCTATCATATGTTCACGCATATAATTCACACCAATATTCATCAACTCTACAGCGTCTAAAGCGCTTCTGCCAAGATGAGGACTAGCAGCTGCATGACTGCTTCTTCCTTTAAATTTAAAAGTTGCTTGCATAACCGCATTCGATGACGTATGCATAACACCATTAACGGTAGCCGGATGCCATGAAAACGCGACGTCTACATCTTGAAAAAATCCTTCTCGTACCATATACGTCTTTCCGTAACCACTTTCTTCGGCTGGACATCCATAGTATCGAACGGTCCCCGGAACATTTTTTTCTTTTAAATATTCTTTGACAGCAAGTGCAGCTGCTAGTGAGCCTACACCAAGTAGGTTATGTCCACACCCATGGCCATTTCCGTTTTTTTTGACTGGATCTGCTACTGCACATTTATCTCTTTGACTCAGTCCGGTAAGCGCATCGTACTCACCCAGAATAGCGATGATCGGATAACCGTGCCCGTAGCTTCCAATAAAACCTGTTTCAAGGTTGGCAATATGTGTACGAAGCGTAAACTCTTCTTTTTCTAACATGTCGCAAATCAGCTGTGCCGACTTATACTCTTCAAACCTCGTTTCTGCATATTCCCATATTTGATCACTGATTTGAGTTAGCTCGTTTCGCTTTTGTTCAATAAGTTGTTCGACTTCTTTAATAATATCCATGAAACCCTCTCCTTTTTTCTTCATTATTTAACAGCATTTTGTGTTTCCACTACCACTTTTGCAGGTCGAATCCAAAACAACGAAATAGCACAGACAAGAGCGCAGATAATTAATAAAGCAAATGCTGCATTATACGCCCCCCCAAACGATTGTACTAAAAAGCCAATGAGCATCGGTGTTAATACGCCGGCTGCTTGAGCTCCTGTATTAATAAAACCATTTGCTGAACCGACCACTGATTCAGGCAACATTTTTAAAGGAGCTGAAGCGATTAAAATCACATTAAACGAAAACAGTAAGGTGACTGCACTTTGAAAAACGATAAACATGCCTACGCTAGGTGAAATGGCCATTAAGCAAAGAAAAACGCCCATCAGTAAACCAAACACCGCCGCTATCGTCTTGTCTTTTCCATCCGGAAGCTTGTCTAAAACAAAGCCGCTAACAAACATCCCGATAATACCTACAAATGCTGGGATAGCGGAAAGAAAACCGATGTCCGTTAAATTCAGATGTCTTACTTCGGCTAGATATGTAGGCATCCACGACATGAGTCCCCAGTTAATGGCGTAGATACTGAAGTATGCAATAAATAAATTCCAAATCATCGGAGTTTTGACAATTTCTTTTAATGTCATCTGCTTAGCTGGAATAGCAGAAGTCTCTGTTTTTTCTCCCTGCTGCTTTTCTTTTAATAAAAATACAAACAGAACTGTAATAACGAGCCCGATGGCTCCTATGATATAAAAGATACTTCTCCAGCTTATCGTTTGCATCAACTGCGTCGCTAGAATCGGTGTAACCACGCCCATAATCGTACCTGACGATAACAAAAAGGACATGGCTCTACTGCGTTCTTGCTGAGGAAACCACCCTGCGATTCCTTTTGATGCAGATGGAAAATAACTCCCTTCCCCTAAACCAAATAAAAAGCGAATGATAATAATAGAAGCAAAAGACCAGGCCATTCCCGTAAACACCGTAAACAAAGACCATAAAAGCACGGCAATTGTAATGACTTTTTTAAATCCAAAGCGGTCTGCTAGCCACCCCCCAGGTATTTGCATCAGTGCATAGCCTGCAAAGAAACTGCTTAAAATGATGCCTGTAGAAGAGGCATTAAGATGTAAATCTTTTGAAATATCTAAAATAGCGTAATTAATAATAAAACGATCTAAGTTTCCAAGCGACCAGCCTAAAAATAATAAAAATAAAATGACATATTTCCAGTTTGACCTTGCTAGCATAAATGCGCTCATCCCCTTTTTATTCCATTTAATGTAATGTTTTGTAACAAATTAATTCGTTATATAAATATTAAAAAATTCTGACTATTTTTTCAATGTGTATTTCTATATAATAAGAACTATAACTATGTATTTTTTTACATTAAGTAGTCTATAAGGGGTTGTTGACGTGAGTGATTTATTAGCTAATATGAAAGGTTATCTTACATCTATTATTAAAAACAGTTCTTATCAGATTTGGGCAAGTATTGATTCTGCAAATTTCAACGTGATTTTTTCCAGTTCTTCATGCTCATCCCTGACTTACACTCCTCCCACTAGCCTACATAACGGCAGTGATTCCTTTCAAAAGCATACGGCATATGAAGAGTTCGAGGAAATTTACTTATCCTTTCCAAACCGCTATGCGTTTGTTGTTCGCATATTTGCTAAGCATGACTGGACACCCCCACAAATAAAACAGCTATCAGCTACCTTTTCTCCTTATATGCTGCAAAAAAAGCTAGAGCGGCATGAGCATATTTTAAACGTGCTTATGAAAAGCATTAAGGAAATCTCACTTTTACAAGACTCAGATTATCTATTAACAAGAATTCTTGAAAATGCTCTTTCAGTTATTTCTGTTACGGATATGGGCGTGCTGTGGATGTTTGATTCTTCCACGCAATTTCTTTTGCCTCGCGCCTGGTCCGGGGGGCCAAACAATGAAATTCAAAACATGAAAATGAAAGTTGGCGAAGGAATTATCGGAAAGACATTTCAGCATAATAAAAGCTATATGTATACGAACTTAAAAGATATATTACGCGATTCTTCTACTATGACTGACGATAATATTCATTATCTTAATCAGTCCTATACGTTTACAAACATTCAATCTATTATTTCTGTCCCCATTTGTATGGAAGAACAGACGGTATGCGTACTCATTATTTATCAAAATGGTACAACCCCTCTTTTAAATGAAGAGGATAAAGAATTGTTAGAAAGCTTTTCCGATCAAGTATCGATTGCTCTCTTAAACTCAGCGCTTTTTGAAGATGTAAAAAAACAAAATGAACTTTTAATACGTCGCGATCAAATTCATCGCACCTTCATGAATGTTTCACTTCAAAGTAAAGGAATTGAACCAATACTTACCGAATTGCGCCGAATGGTTACATCTCCTGTCACCATTGTAGATTTTGTTGATAATAAGACCTATGGCTTCTTGAAATTCTTTGATATAGACACAAAAACAGCTGAATTTCACACACATTTTCTTTCACATACAAAGCCTTGTTTTTATACTATTGAGGCAAACAATGAGGCACACAGTGTGTATATTCACCCCATACACGGCATTGACACGCTCTTAGGGTTACTTATTATGCAGGCAAATCAAGGAGATCTTTCCTCCCTAGATCAAGTGGCACTCGAACAAAGCAGCTCTGTTATTGCATTAGAAATGCTGAAAAAACAAACGTTAGTTGATTTATTTTACAAGCGAACACATGAATTATTTAGTGAATACTTATCGTGTTATGACACCACTTTGCTGTATCAAAAAGCAGCTGAGCTAAACATTGATACAAAAAAGCATATTCTAGTCGCTCTCATTACCATTCGTTCACAAGCGGACCTGCAGCTCTTAAACTTACACCTTCATCGCCTTGTATCTGACATCAAATCGGTTTTCAGCTCAAAAGCACCGGTCGTATTCGGATTCGACACCAAAGTAACCATTGTATTTACGCTTGATCCTCATGAAGAACACCGTGCTATTATCAAACAATTAGAAGATTTACTCTCAAAATGGCGTTACTACAATGAATGTCATATAAAAATAGGTATTGGAAGTCGGTATTCTCATTTTACTCAAATAGGAAAAAGTTATAGTGAAGCTGAAAAAGCTATCTCTTACCTTCTGTCTCAGCAGCAAGATGGATGCATATTGTATGAGGAAATAGGAATTAACCGGCTATTTATTAATCAATCAAAAGAAGAAGTAAAAACCTTTATTGATGAAGTATTTCTCCCTCTTAAGAACAATCATTTAAACGACGAACCTTTAGAGCAAACGCTAGAAGCGTATTTCGATAATAACCGCTCTGCTTCACTTACAGCTAAGCAGCTTCATATTCATGTTAATACACTCTATCAGCGGTTGAAAAAAATTGAAGAAAAAATGAACATATCATTTACAAACAGTGAACACCTATTAAAAGTTCAGCTAGCATGCTATTTGAAAAAATTTCACTACAGCTAAAAAACCGATTCTTATTTTTAAGAATCGGTTTTTTCAGTAGAAAGAACAGCCTCAATTGATTGCTTCCAGCGGCTCAGTACCTCTTTGGAATTATGAAGCTGAAATTGAATTCCTGATGTTAAAACTGCATATTTTGCGTAATCTTCTTTAACAGCGGCTACTTCTCCCGTAAATAACTCATAGCCTGATAACACAGGAGCTTCTTTTTTTAGCAAAAATTTAATGTAATAAGCTTTTCCTTCAACAACTAATGTAACGGTTGCCTTATGATTCTGTATCATGTTTTTTGAAGATGTTGTATTTTTCCATACTAACAGCTTGACGCGTGAAGAGCTAATAGCTATCAGCTCTCCTGCGCTAATCATTGCTACATGAGGAAAACCCTCGGATGTCACTGTAGATAGCAACATCGCATCACGCTGTTTTCTTTCTAAGTCTTTTCCATTTAAAAATACGCGCACGGCTTTTGGCAGCTCTGCTTTATTCATTTTACTTACCGCCTTTGCTTATTAAGATCGGGGTGGCACAGGAGGCACGTGCGTTGCCAGCGGTACGTCTTTTGGATTGACTTTAAATGGTCCAGGGTATTTTTCAGGATTGGTGATGGTCTCAGGTTCAGAAGAACGCCAGGTAAACAAACACACGTCGCATAAGTAAATTTCCCAGGCTCCTTCAACTGGTGATTTAGATACTACGTTTGCTTGTTTGGTTTCACATCTTGGACAAGTATGCATGTCGATTCCTCCTTGTTTATTTTTGCATCATATTCGTTAAGATTTTTTCCCATTTTTCAGTTTCAAGTGGTGTATCTAAAGGCTGAGAATAGTGGCCTCTTGTTTCCGGTGCAACTGGTGTTGTAGCATCCAAAATCATTTTATCTGTAATACCAGCCGGCTCAGATCCTGGATCAAGTGGCAGAACTGAAAGATTAGGCACTGTTATAACATCATGTTTTGGGTGCATTTTTGTTGATAGCGCCCACATGACTTGCGGTAAATTAAACGGATCCACGTCTTCATCTACTAAAATAACTAGCTTGCAATATCCTAATCCATGGGGCGTAGTCAATGCCCTCATACCAACAGCCTTAGCAAATCCTCCGTATCGGCTTTTTGTTGAAACGATAGCAACGAGACCATGAGTATACATCGCGTTCACAGCTTCAATCTCTTCAGGATATGCTTCTTTTAGCTGCTGATATAAAGGAACGCTTGTATTGATTCCAATTAAATAATCTGTTTCTGTCCAAGGCATACCGATATATAAACTTTCAAAAATAGGATCTTTACGATGGTATACGCGATTGATTTTGATAACAGGCATGCTTCTGCCACCGGAGTAATGACCTGTAAATTCACCAAAAGGACCTTCATACTCGCGTTCACCAGCTAAGATCTCTCCCTCTAAAATCACTTCTGCTCCCCACGGTACATCTAAATCAGAAAGCTGAGACTTCACAATTCTGTACGGCTCACCTTGAATAGCTCCTGCCATTTCATATTCTGATTGATCGTAATGAAGCGGCGTAGCGGCTGCTGTGACAATCGCAGGTTCACATCCTAAAGCAATTGATACAGGGAGGTTTTCACCTTTTTCTTCGGCTTGTTTCAAGTGAATGGCAATATCATGCTGTGGCACGGGCTGAATGCCTAGACGATCTTTCCCTTTGACCTGCATACGATATATACCCACGTTTTGTTTGCCGAAATTCTCCTTATCATGCTGATCACGAGAAATGACGCACGCTTTATCTAGATAATAGCCGCCGTCTCCTTGATTTAAGCGAAACAATGGCAAAAGGTCGAATAAGTTGATATCATCTTTAATTTCACACTCATGAAATGGCGCTGTTTCTTCCCTTTTCACTTTGACAGGAAATTTTTCATATCTCCGAGCAAACTCAAAGAACTGTTCTTTTACAGGAGTTGATTTAGGCAGTCCCATCATTAACGCGTGATTTGACCAGGAACCCATTACGTTTAGAGCTACCTTTGCATTGTTGTACCCATAAATATTGGTAAATAATAATCCCGGCGTTTGGTCTCCTAAATTACTGATGGCTTGACCTGCTGAACCTAAATCTGGATCAGGCTGCACTTCATCTGTAACCGTCAGTAGCTGCCCTTCTTTATGTAGCGTATTAAGGAAATCTCTAAAGTCTTTATAAGCCATGTTTATTTTCCTCCTTGTGATAAATGTTTAATTCCATTCCATCTTTTTGCCTCAGGAAGCTCAATTCCTAATTGATCTAAAGTTCGAACAGCAATATGGGTGACAATATCCTCAATCGTCTCAGGCTTGTTATAAAATGCCGGCATAGGAGGCACGAGGATAGCTCCCATTTTTGAAAGATCCAGCATGTTTTCTAAATGAATCGTATTCAAAGGCGTTTCTCGAGGAAGTAGCACCAGTGGCTTTCTTTCTTTTAGCATCACATCTGCTGTTCTCGCTATTAAGTTATCTGCTAGTCCCATTCGAATAGATGCTAATGTTTTCATGCTGCAAGGACTAACAATCATTCCATCTATGCGAAAAGAACCGCTCGAAATTTTTGCTGCTTGGTCTTGATATGAATAACAATAATCTGCTAGCGCTTCTACTTGCTGAACGCTATAGGGTGTTTCCAGCTTAATTGTGGCATGAGCCCAAGGCGACATGACTAAATGCGTTTCAACAGAAGCCTTCTTCAAAAGCTCTAAAATTCGAATACCTAAAATAGCTCCCGTGGCTCCTGTGATTCCTACAGCTATTTTCATTTCTCTTCCTCCTCTCTGCTTTGGTTACACATTTAACTTTACACTCATTTTCCATACAATTAAAATATTGATAAAATATATAATAATACCTTTAAAGTATGGAGTTGAATACAGTGGAATTAAGACAGCTGCATTATTTTATTGTCATAGCTGAAGAATTAAATGTGACCAAAGCAGCAAAGCGCCTGCATATGGCTCAGCCTCCTTTAAGCAGGCAGCTAAAACAGCTCGAAAATGAGCTGGGCCTTTTGCTTTTTGAACGAAATAATAACAAGCGCTTATTGTTAACGGTAGAAGGAGCGCTTTTTTTAAAACGAGCGAAAGAAATTGTGCAAAGGGTCGAAAAATCAGTATTGGAAGTACAGGAATGTAAAAACGTAACAAATGAAAAACTTGAAATCGGATGTACAATCTACTGTGCATCAACGGTTCTCGATAAGCTAACTCTTATTCAAAAACAGTATCCAAACAGCACATTTAATATCTATGAAAACGAGCCAGCTCACTTAAACGAATTATTAACGGAAGGAAAAATTGATGTAGCAGTCACTACTACTGACTTACCTTATAAACATGTCAAAACAAAAACACTTGCACCAGATGTTTTTGTTGTAGCCGTTCCCAAAGAAAGTGGTTATGCAAAAGAAAAGATTTCAGTCGCTGAAATTGCTTCTCTCCCTCTTATTCTTCTTCGCTCAAACCGGGAAATAAGCATATATAATCGCATTGTGAAGGAATTTGAAAAGATGGGTATAACACCTAACATTTTATGCGAATGCCATGATTCAGCGATGCTTCTTAATTTAGTATGTCGTGGCCTTGGTGCTGCCATTGTTCCTTATTCGATGCTATCTTCTTTTTCACTAGAACATATTAAAATTTTAAACATAGAAGATAATCCATTTGTAATTGAGCCTTTAGTTACGTGGCGTACCGACAGTTATCTTCCCAAAATCGCCCAAGAATTTTTAAAGCTTTTTTAAATATAAATGCACAAAAAAAGACTTTGCTAAAATAGCAAAGCCTTTTTTTATTTTATATTGATATATGTGACTACATTAACCAAGAAATTAACAGCGGTAATGTAACAAGTGACATAATGGCACTAAGTACGAATGCTGAAGCTGTTTCACCAGCTAGGCTGTCAAAGCGAACTGAAATCATCGCTGCTACAGCTGAACCTGGGAACGCTACTAATAATACTAATTTTACGATGTCAGCTGATGATAGACCCATTGCTGTTGCAATTCCTAACATTACAAGCGGCTGAATAGCCACTTTTAAAATCGCAATACCAAATGCCGCTGGGCTAAATTGAATTTTACGGATACCAATTGTTACCCCAACTGCGAATAGAGCCGCACCAGATGTAATTGAACCGATTTGATCTAAGCTGCTTGATAGTAAATCTGGAGCTTGGAAGCCGCATAATACTAATATTACTGCGATTAACGGAACACAGGCTAACGGCTCAGAGAGACCGTGTAAGATTGATTTAATCGTTACTTTAAATAAGCTTTCTTCTGAATCGCCTTCACTTCTTTCACGCTGTCCAACCGTACCAATAATAGTTGCTAAAGGATCAAGCATCGCATTTACTACGATACCAGTAATTGCGATTGGAATTGCTACTACATCCGCGCCAAACAAGCTACCTAATACTGGAATACCCATAAACGCAAACGTTGGCTGCGTAGAGTTTAAAGAAAACATAGACGCGCCTGTTAAAGAGTATTTAAATACATATTTTGCAACAAGTAAGAAAAGAACATAAAATCCAATAATACCAAGAACTAATGCTAGTAAAAACGGCCATTTTTCAATAAGCGTTTGTTTTGATGTTGTTGTAATACCAACGAATAGATGTGCAGGTAACGCAAATTTTGTTACAAGCGTATTTAACCCTTTGGATGTTGTTGCATCAAACTTTTTAAAATACCCTGCTAAATAACCTAGCAAAATAACAAAAAAGATTGGGGTTAAAATAATAAAGATTTGACTAATTTCCATTTTTGAACACTCCATTGTTTAGATTAGAATCAATCATATAAATTTGCTTTCTTAGAAAGATAATTATCTTCTAAGGCTTGTCTATGGATATTGTTTACGTCAGGCCATTCATCTCCCCTTTTGCTAAACATCTCTACAAATATGAAGTAACGTATAATGGTTCATGAAAACGCATGGACTTTGTTTTTCTGCAATCATTTATTTACTTCGAAGCTGTTCATTTATTTAACATCAAATCACACAAAACTTGTCATACAATACAGTAACTATACAACCTTAGTAAAAACTTGTCATACAATCATGTTGTTGGCTTACTTAGGCTGAAAAAAAACACCTTCAAATGAAAGATGCTTAATCTTGTGACGAAAGAAAGCTACTTCTGATTGATGAGGAAGAATCTCTAAGAGTTTGAAACTCTCAGTTAAAAAGTTCCATAATTTCACAAAGTTTTTACAAACCATCTTACTTATTTGTATATTGCTTTCTGTGACGAATTTATGAACATGTTTTAACTTAACATTTGTAGGGCAATTATTCAATTACATTGATTAAAATTTTAATGAAAAAAATATTTTAATCCTGCTTTTTTTACATAAAACGGATTAATATAGTCGTAAAGACCTACATATTAACGGTTGAAAAGAAGATGATTCATCTATCACCTTCTTTTGCTCACTTTATTTAATAATTACATTTCGATCATAACGTTACTTTATTTTAGCATCAATAATGGAAAAATTGTGTTCTTCTGAAAACCACGTTTTAATTTTTTCTTTTGCTTTCAGTTTAACACCTTCATCAATGTACATGGCAACTTGAATCAATGCAAGCCCTAGAGCTCCTAAATCATCTGTAAATCCAACTCCTGCTGCGAAGTCTGGAATTAAATCTAGAGGAAGAATAAAGTAACCTAATGCTCCTATAATAACTGCTTTTGCTTTTGGCGGAATATCAGGCTTTTGCAGCGTGTAGTATAAAAGCAATACGGCATAAACAACGTTTGCTCCCGCTTTTTTACCAAACTTTTTAAGCTTGTCCCAAAATTTTTCTTCCGAGTAATATTTGGCTGTTTCCTCTGTACGAACGGGTACAATTTCTTGTTTCTCTTCCATATCGATCACCCTTTCATCACCATATGTACTTATTATAAACGATTATCTCTACCGAATTCCATTGAGAGCTTAAACTCCATAAACCTGCACAAAGCAGGCTTATGAACTTTTTAATGAGTAATGCTTCATAACGATGGTAACTAAGTCATTCAGCGCTGTTTCACTTTTAGAATGATTTTCAAACTGCTGAATGAGATCCATATGTTCAAGCAGCACTTCGTAATTACCCGTCATCTTTCTCAGAACTTCATATGCGGAACTATTCAAATCCACTTGTATTTTCAAATCCTCCAGCTGTACTAGATACTCATTCCAGCGCTGGTCTTGTTCTAGCAGCAGCCATACAATTTCTTTTATCGCCTTCCGCACATTGGACTCCATCTTTTCATCTCCTTTGATACACAGATATAACAAAGTCTATGAAAAAAACGAGCTTTTTCATTCCCGTATTAAACAAAAAGAGTTCCTTTTATTTTATAACAAGCCCGCTTAAGAGCTCTTCCCATACTTTATCATCGCGCAGCACATCCATTGAAAAAATAGGTGCATGTAAGACACATGTATAAGGCAAGTCCCAGTTAGCTGCGGATAAAAGTTCTTTTTCACTGTTTGTCAGCAGCAGTATATAGAAATCGTTCTTGACCATTCCCTTTAAAATATGCTCTAATTCTTTCGCTTCTTCATACGTTCCACCCATACGAATAAACAATATACAAGAACTGGTCTCCATCGACGTTAAAAATCGCTCCGTTCTCCGTTCATATTTTTCTTTGACTTCATTATATGAAAGCCAGTTATTCTCTGTATTAATAGACGACGGAAAATCATGAGCAGAATCAATTTGATACATCTTATCACGCAGTCTAAGCGTGGAACCATCTCCGAAAGAACTAATATAGGTTAAGTGTTCATATACAAATAAGTCTTTACAACGATTTTTCAACAGCTGATTGACATGAGAAAGAGAAATGCTAATACACCAATCAATCACGCCCGCTTGTTTTCGCAAAAAATATTTTTTCATGTATATCCCTGGAAAACAGTTATAGCCTAAACTGTATATCATATCGTACTGCTTGCTTTTTAGTTCATTTAAAGTAACCATGTTCATCCTCCCTTCTACTATAAAATATGACAGCTTTTTATAGAAAGAGGCGGCTTCTGCCTTATGCCATACAGGCTTTTTGCTTCTTAAAAACTTGTGTAAATAAAGAACAATAACTTAAAGAAAAATAACCGAAGCAAAATATTTTGGAACTCGAAAGATTATTGTTAAAATACTTGTATTCCATTGAAATAACAAGGCCTATGAAGTCTTTAAAGAAAGAAGATGAAATTGATGAGTAAAGCATTAAAAGATATTCCGATTTCCGTATTAGATCTTTCTCCTGTAGTTGAAGGAGGCACTGTATCTGACTCACTTAGAAATACATTAGATTTAGCTCAGCACGCTGAAAAATGGGGGTATAACCGCTATTGGCTAGCTGAGCATCATAATATGACAGGTATCGCAAGTTCCGCTACATCTGTTGTGATTGGTCATGTAGCTGCAGGCACGTCACATATTCGCGTAGGGTCTGGAGGTATTATGCTTCCTAACCATTCTCCGCTTGTTATTGCTGAGCATTTTGGCACGCTTGAATCACTATTTCCAGGACGTATTGATTTAGGCTTAGGAAGAGCGCCAGGGACAGATCAGCTGACAGCACAAGCACTGCGACGCGACCGCAGAAGCGACGGCAGTGACTTCCCAGAACAGCTAGCTGAACTGCAAGAGTACTTTAAACCTGCTTCAGAAAGTCAGATGCGCGTCAAAGCTGTTCCGGGTCAAGGTTTAAATATTCCGATTTGGCTGCTTGGCTCAAGCGGTTTTAGCGCACAGCTTTCTGCACAGCTAGGCTTGCCATTTTCATTTGCAAGTCACTTCTCACCTAATAATACAATGACAGCTCTTAACATGTATCGCCGTTATTTTAAGCCGTCCGACGTTTTAGAGAAACCATATGCAATGTTAGGTGTAAACGTAATCGCTGCTGATACAGATAGAGAAGCTGAACGTTTGGCTACTTCTATGCAGCAGCAGTTTCTAAATTTAATTCGAAACACACCGGGTAAACTAAAAGCTCCTGTGGATAATATGGATGAACTATGGACTGACTTTGAAAAAGCTTCTCTTCAACAGCAGCTGGGCTCTTCTATTGTCGGAAGCCCTGAGACGATTAAAGTCAAGCTTGAACAGTTTATTGAAGAAACAGAAGCAGATGAACTGATGATTAACGCTCAAATTTACGATCACAAAGCTCGCCTTCGTTCGTACGAAATTGTTTCTCAGCTGTTCAAATAATAAAAAGGCCGGACGTGTCCGGCCTTTTTATTTGCTTTCTACTGCTTCAAGAAGTAAATCTGCAAGATGAACGGCCCTTACACTTTCTTCTACTCCTTCTCTGACTACCCCTAGCTTCATTTGAATGAGACAGCCCGGGTTCGCTGTTACAATCGTATGTGCATGCGTTTCTTTCACTTTTTCCATTTTGTAATCTAAAATTTGCATAGACATCTCTTGTTCCGTTAAGTTATAAATACCGGCTGAGCCGCAGCAATGATCCGCATTTTCCATTTCATTAAACACCGTTCCGTTAATCGCTTGGATCAGTTTTCTCGGTGCACTGGATGTTTTCATCACGTTTCTTAAATGACACGAGTCTTGATACGTAATAATTTGACTTGGCAGCGATAACTTTTGTTTTTCCACAAACTGCTGCTGCAATAAAATCTCTGAAAAATCTTTAACTTTGGCAGAAAAAGCCGCTGCTCTTTCTTTCCATTCCGGTTCCTCTTTTAATAAATGATCGTATTCTACCAACAGCGCACCGCAGCCTCCTGCATTAAGAACAATATCATCCGCTTGAATGGATTCAAACGCCATAATATTTTGCTTCGCTAACTTCTTTGCCTGATCTTTTTCTCCTCCGTGCGCATGCAGCGCGCCGCAGCATGTCTGCACCTCTGGTATGACGACCTTACACCCCGCTTTTTGTAAAAGTACAATCGTGGCGTTGTTTGTTTCCATAAACATCGTATCCATTAAACACCCTGTAAAAAAAGCAACCGTACGCTCTCTTGTTCCTTCTGCTTCAAATAAAAAAGGCCGTTTCTTCATTTCTTTTTTTGTTGGCACAGGCGGAAGCGTTTTTTCCATTTGCGCTAGATTACCAGGAAGGGCGTTTAGTATGTTTGTTTTTTGAACAGCTTTTTGCAAGCCGCTTCTTTGATAGAAAGCAAGCAGAGAATGTACATTTTTTAATCGTTCTTTATGCGGAAAAAGCTGTTCAAACACCATATGCCTGAGCGCTTTTACCGGCCATTTATGTCGTTTCTTCTGCTGAATAATATCACGCGCTTCTTCTAGTAAATGCCCGTACTTTACACCCGAAGGACAAACAGGCTCACACGCTCGGCAGCCAAGGCAAAGGTTCAATTGCTTTTCAACGGATTCATCAGGTTCAATGAGCCCATCTACCACTCCTTTCATCAAAGCAATTCTCCCGCGCGGTGACGCTGCTTCATATTGATTCGTTTGGCCATACGTCGGACAGCTTGGCAAACAAAAACCGCATCTCATACAATTCATTAACTCGTCATAATCTAACCGTTCTTTGAATGCTTGCTGAATGTCTTTTGTTGCCGTCATGAACGAACCACCACTCTTTTTCTCGTGTCTTTAGCAAAAATTTTCCCTGGATTCATAATTCCTTGCGGGTCCAAAGCATACTTAATTGCTTTCATCGCAGCTACTCCTTCTCCGCCCATCTTCAATGCCAAATACGGTGCTTTCATTTCTCCCACTCCGTGTTCACCTGTAATCGTTCCTCCAAGCTCAATGGCTTTATGAAAAATTGCTTCAAAAGCTTGTTCGACGCGGTGAAGCTCTTCTTTGTCACGCGCATCTGTTAAACAAGTCGGATGCAGATTTCCGTCTCCCGCATGACCAAACGTACAGATCTTAACGTTATATGTTACAGCAATTTCATTAATCGCTTTGACCATTTCACTAATTTTAGACCGTGGGACGGTTGCGTCTTCTAAAATCGTCGTTGGCTTCATCCGTGCTAAAGCAGAAAGGGCTGATCTTCTTGCTGTACTTAACGCTTCTGCTTCTGCTTGCGAAGCGGCTACTTTTACCGATACAGCGTTTCCTTCGGTGCAGATGCGTGAAATCATTTCAATATCGCGCTTCACTACTTCTGGCGGACCATCTTGTTCAATCAACAAGACAGCGTTTACATCTGTTGGAAGGCCAACTTGTGCAAAATCTTCTACTACTTCACACGTCGGCTGATCTAAAAATTCAAGCGTAGCTGGAATAATTTTATGTGCAATAATAGCTGAAACGGTCTTAGCAGCTGCATCCATGTCTTCAAACAGTGCGAGCAAGGTTTGTTTTGTTTCTGGTATTGGAATGAGCTTTAAAATTGCCTCTGTCACAACGCCAAGCGTTCCTTCAGAACCGACAAACAAGTTCGTTAAATCGTATCCAGCTACATCTTTAGCTAACTTGCCTCCCGTCTTAATGCAGTCGCCGTTTGCAAGAACTACTTCAAGACCAAGAACGTAATCTTTTGTCACGCCATATTTTAAGCCTCGTAATCCTCCTGAGCATTCATTGATGTTTCCTCCGATGGTTGATATTTTCATAGAGCTTGGATCAGGAGGATAAAATAAACCTTTTGCCTCTACAGCGTTAATTAAATCTAACGTAATAACACCCGGCTGAACGGTAACCGTTAAATTTTCTTCATCAACTTCTAAAATTTTATTCATTCGGTTAAAGGTAAGAACAATTCCTCCTTGCGTGGGACACGTTCCTGCGCTTAAATTTGTACCTGAACCTCTTGGAACAATGGGCACGTGATCTTCGTTGCATATCGTTAAAATTCTTTTCACTTGATCTTTGTTTTCAGGCATAATAACCGCATCAGGAAGCGACTGAAAGTTAGGTGTTGCGTCATAGGAATACACGAGTCTTGCTTCACTGCTATCTTGAAAATTGGCTGATCCTACAACTTCAATGAGCTTTGCTTTTGTTCGTTCATTAAGCATAACGTTCCTCCTTATATGTATCTCTTACTCTTATTATAGTTACAGAAGCAACGAGGGACTATAGATAAAGAACTAAAAAAAAGTGCTTTAAAAACTCTTTTTTTGTATGTTTATCTAACGAAGGACGCACTTTACTCTAATAGAGACAGCGCAAGGTGAAAAAGCGTGATACCTTTTACGCTTTTTGGATCAATGTCTGTTAGTTCTTTCATTTGCTTCAAGCGGTAATGAAGCGTATTGATATGAATATGTAAATCAAACGCCGTTTTTTTTAACGATTGATCGTTGGCTAAATAGCATTTCAGCGTTTCGAGAAGCTCTTTTTCTTTTTGAATGGACGAAAGCACTCGACTCAAGAATTCCTTTTTTACAGGTTCAGAAACGTCTTCTAAAATCATGTCCATCAGCAGCTCCTCATAAAAAATAACGGTTTGACGTTTTGAAGCCACTTTAAGCGCTTTTTTCGCTTCTTCATATGAAGCATGCAAATTAAATTGCTCCGCTGGCTTTCCTACACCAATAGTGATCATAACTTGGTTGTTTGCTTGAATGTACTGCTGACATTTTTTTAATTCTTCTTTAAATCCTTGCCTTGCCTTTTCACCTACCGCTTCTTTCAGTAAAAGCAAACGATCATATCCCCAGTTTGCGATATAATCTCCGTCAGCTTTATGTCTTTCAAACCAGTAGCGAATTGTTTCTTGTACCTGCTGCTGCTTCTTTTTCGAAAGAGATGAATCAATTTGAAACAGCGTGCAGCAATAAGCACTGTCTACTTGTACTCCTAAAATATGACCTCGTTCAATAAATTCTGCATCTACTTGCTGGCTATAAA
The DNA here is from genome assembly GCF_058629175.1 of Priestia sp. MDV22-iso46. Taxonomy (NCBI): domain Bacteria; kingdom Bacillati; phylum Bacillota; class Bacilli; order Caryophanales; family Bacillaceae; genus Priestia; species Priestia sp. MDV22-iso46. Next base: position 310,407 of record NZ_JBZVWT010000001.1, on the reverse strand, counting down.
TCCATTCACGAAAAAAAGCTTCCACTCCTTTATTTTCCCATTCCTTTGTTTCTATGTAATATGCCTCGCGAATAATTAACTCTGTTAATCTTCGAATAATATCTGCAAAAGGCTCAACGGCTTCTGGAGTACCTGTAATGCCAATAACCCCAATAATCTCTCCTTGATAACTGATAGGCAAGTTAATACCAGGCTTAACTCCTTTTAAATCCGCTGCTTCTTTTTTGGATATATATAATTTTTGCTTTCTTTGCATCACGTTCCACGCGCCTTCGTGAAAAAAACCAACCCGTTTTTCTTCTGTTGACGCAATAATAATTCCACTTGGATCTGTTACAATTACATGTTCTTTCATCACAAGCTGCACTTCTTTTATAATTTTCTTTGAAAGTTCAGACACAAGCTGCACGTTGTTTACACCTCACCTATCATCATTTAAAAGAGCTGAAAGAATTCTTTTCTCTCAGCCCGCTTTTTTATTATGCGTTCACTTTTTCAGCTTTTTTTAGCACGTTAAAAAATTCTTTCATAAATTTAGGTAAATCTGGCCAAGCTTGTCCGGTTACTAAGTTTCTGTCTACGTGAAGCGTCTGTTCAACAAATACTGCACCCGCCGCTTCTACTTCCGGACGGCAAGCAGGATACGCTGTCACTTCTCTGTCTTGCAGATACTCTCTAACCGTCGTTAACACGAGCTGACCATGACAAATAACGCCTAAAGGTTTGTTTTCTTTTAAAAAATGAGCGGCAATTTCCTGAACTTTTGTGTTCATTCGAATATATTCAGGCGCTCGTCCTCCAGGAATAATAAGTCCGTCAAAATCAGCGGGATCCACTTCATCTACAGAAGCGTGAGAATCAATTTTATATCCCGTTTTTTCTGTGAATGTTTCCATTTCTGGAAGAAAATCATGAACAACCGTTTGGAGCTTCTTTTTCACTGGAGAAGCAATGGTACACTGAATATCTTCTTCTAAACAGCGATAATACGGATAAAAAACTTCTAAAGCCTCCACGGCATCTCCTGTTAAAATCAAGACACGTTTACTCATCTTTTATCACCTTTTCTTTTAATGTCGTCATTTACTTCTTCTCGCAAGCTGCTTTCCATTCCTGCTTTTCCCCCTAGGAATAATAAAAAAAGCAGGGCCTTCATTCCTTATTAGGAATGTCAGCCTTGCTTTTTATCTTGTAATCTTTTTAATTCAGCTGTTAATTCAATAAACCAAGCTTCGTCTTTCGTTAGCAGCGCGAGATCAATTAATGAAAGAATTTGCTCTTCGTGCGCCGTTTTTTGAAGGGGCAGCTTTTCTATTTTTTCATCCATCATGCCAATGGTTGTGCCGACCATTTTTTCATCATCACTTTTCACAACGTTGATTAGTGCTGCTTTTTTAGATGGATTAATCGTTTTAATATATCCGTATATAAGTTCACCGTCGCGAGACTTTCCTTTGACCCAGTCGCCTACTTTTAAATTTCCTTCAAATAGCTTCACAGTCATTCTCCTTTCTTCATAAACATGCTAAGAATTAATGTAACGGCATATAGTATTGCAGAAAGTAGTGTAATCATAATACTTACAGTTTAGAAAGTCAAAGAATCTGTTTTATAGCCAAAAGCTTGATATACAACTAAATCACTGCAACAATAAAAAAATCCGAACAATTCATCGTTCGGATCTTTCTTCAACGAAACTACTTTTTTCTCAACCTCTTTACTGGTTATACGAGTCCAGTTAAGCTGTAGATTCCAATGATTAAGAAACATGCAAGCGTTTTTATAACAGTGATGGCAAAAATATCTCGGTAAGACTGCTTGTGGGTTAACCCGGTAATAGCGAGCAGGGTAATAACGGCTCCGTTATGAGGAAGCGTATCCATACCGCCTGATGCCATCGCTACAACTCTGTGCATAACTTCAGGAGGAATGTTGTATTGATTAATAGCTTCTACATACTTATCTCCCATCGCACTAAGCGCAATTCCCATACCTCCAGAAGCAGAGCCTGTAATACCGGCTAAAATGTTTGTCGTAACGGCTCCATTGACAAGCGGATTTGTAAAGGTATGTGAAATACCATCACGAACGGTTACAAAGCCAGGAAGAGATGAAATAACGCCTCCAAAGCCATACTCAGCTCCCGTGTTCATCGCAGCGAGAAGCGCTCCGCCAATACTTGCGTTAAGACCCGCTTGGAAACCGGTGGTCACTCTCTTCCAGTCATACGCAATCGTTGTGATAATTCCAATAACAAGTGCCAATTCCACTGACCAAATACCAACAACTGCGGTTAAATCTACTTTTCCGAACGCTTCAAGGCCAATTTTGGCAAAATCAAAACCATCTGGATACCACTTTGGAATAGAAACAGTAAAAAATTTGTTTGCAACCCCTACAAGCACGAGCGGAACAAATGCAAGAATCTGTCTTGCTACGCTAGGTTCATATTTAGGTTCTGTAGAAGGTACAGACTCTTTTTCTAGCTCTGCAGCAGCCGCTAGTTCATTATTAAATCCGTAGTAGCCTTCTCCAGCTTTTCTTGCTTTTTTGCTTCGGCTTTCTAAATACCAAAGACCTAAGCTAAAGACAATAACCGATCCGATAATCCCCAGTGTCGGAGCAGCATAGATGTCTGTTTTAAAAAAAGTCGTTGGAATAACGTTTTGAATCTGCGGTGTACCTGGAAGTGCATCCATGGTAAACGAAATAGCTCCTAATGCAATCGTTCCCGGTACTAATCGTTTTGGAATATTCGCTTCGCGGAATAAGTTAGCCGCAAACGGATAAACTGCAAACGCAACAACGAATAAACTTACGCCGCTGTAGGTTAAGATTGCTCCCATTAAAACAATCGCCAAGATCGCACGTTTAGCCCCTACGACTTTAACAATTGTTTTCGCAATCGACTCAGCGACTCCAGACATTTCAACCATCTTCCCGAAAACCGCTCCTAATAGAAAGACAGGGAAGTAGTTTTTAATAAACCCAACCATTTTCTCCATAAAAACGTTTGAGAAAAACGGGAGTGCATAGCTTGGTTCCGTTAAAATAACGGCTAGCAGCGCACAAAGTGGAGCAAACAAAATAACTGAAAATCCGCGGTAAGCAACCAGCATCAAAAGCCCCAGAGACAGCAAAATAATCAGCAAATCCATAACGTTTCCCCTTTCATCCCTTATTCAATTTGTCTTAAATTTATCTTATTTTTTATAAAGTGCAGACTCAAACTCATATTCATAGCACGTGTAATAAAGCTGAATAATTTCTTCTGCCGTCGGTACGATCGGATGATTAGCAGGACTTCCGCTTTGAATCGCATCCGCTGCCATTTTCTCAACCGCCGCGTAAAATAGCTGACGATCAATGCCCCACGATTGAAGATTAGGAATCTCTAAGTCGATACAAAGCTGCTTGATGGCTTCAATTAACACATCTGCTCCTTCTTTTTTTGTATATGATACGTTCGGAAAAAGAGCTTGTCCTATTTCACCTAAACGATCAATTGAAGCCTCTTTTGTATAGTCCAAAACCGCAGGCAGGAGCATCGCATTAGAAATACCGTGGGGCACATGGAATAGCGCGCCAATAGGTCTTGACATACCGTGCACTAGAGCAACAGATGAATTTGAAAACGCCATTCCTGCCAGCATAGAAGCATAGGCCATTTCGTTTCTTGCTTGAACATTTTCTCCATTTCTGTACACAAGACGAATATTTTTCATGATTAACTCAATTGCTTGAAGCGCAAGTGAATCTGTAAAAGGATGTGCTTTTTTAGACAAATACGCTTCTATTGCATGACTGAGTGCATCAATTCCTGTAGCTGCCGTTACGTGTTTCGGACATGATAGAGTTAATAACGGATCAACAATGGCTGTATCAGGCAATAATTGAGGCCTTGCGAGCATCATTTTTACATCGTACGCCGTGTCTGTAATAACCGTCGCTTTAGTCACTTCTGAGCCTGTTCCAGCAGTCGTAGGCACGGCAACCAAAGGAAGAGGACTATCTTGAAAATCTTGTTGATTTTGAAAATACGTTCGTAGATGCCCTTCATTTGTCATCATAATGGCAACCGCTTTTCCAGTATCGATACAGCTGCCTCCCCCTAAGGCAATAACCACATCGCACTGCTCCGTTTTACATATGGCAAGCGCCTCATCTAGATGAATATCTGTCGGCTCTGAATTTACGCCTGTATACACGGCACAGTCCATGCCAGTCTCGGCTAAGTAACGACGGCAAGTTTCTACATTGCCTGCTTTCACCATAACGTCATCACTTATAAGCAATGCTTTTGTGCCAAGCAGTTCAGCCTGCTCCCCAATTTTAGAAAATGATCCTTCTCCATATAAAACCGTCCGTGGTACAAGTAATTCATAAATTGCCACTGTTTTTCCCCCTTTGTTATCTCGCTGACAATCTCTCCTTCCGTATTTTCATGCTGACTTATGTAAGCGATTTCATTTATTTGTGCAAAAAACCAACATGAACTTCGTTTTTCTCCCCTATTTATTCTCTTTTTGTATACCCCTTTCCTCTTTCATTCTAAAATTTCATCTTATATTTTTCAATCTTTTTTTGTAACTTTTTAAAAATTACAAAAAAAGCCAGAGGTATTCTCTGACTTTACCATTTAAATAAACTTTTGAACAGTATTATTTCGATTTAATTTATAAATAGACAGCAGGAAAAAAACGAGTGCAAAAGCTAGTAAAATGCTGATATTTAACCATAGGCTGCTTAAATCAGCTCCTTGTTGAACACTTTTTAACGTACTTAATACCCACGTTTGAGGAAGAAAGTCGGCTATTTTCTGCATCACATCCGGCATAAATTCAGGCGGAAAAAAGCAGCCGGACAGTAAACAAGTTGGCGTGATGATAAGCGTCTGAAGACCATTCGCTGCTTTTGAACTTTCTGTAAAAGCGATAATTACAAGAGACAAGCCGATGGCTACTAGACCAAACAAAACTAAAATGAAAAACAGCTGCCATACGGGAATGTTCATATCTACGTGAAAAAGAGTCGTAATACAAACAAGTGTAATCATTACTTGCAGAGTTAATAAAATCATATTTGTAATAACATTGGATATCACGTATTGCCTTGCACTAACTGGCGAAGCTAACAGTCTAAAATACGTTCGCTGCTCTTTTTCTTTTGTGATAAGAGCTGATAAATTCACCGCAGAAAAAAGCATAAACATAATTAAATACCCAATTGTCTGCTTGACAATGTTTTGATCGGTTCCTTTGTCTTCAAGGGCATGCGTTGAGACGTGGAATGGCGCTTTTTGATAATTCTCATACATTTGTTTAAACGCAGCATCGTCGCCTTCAGCAGCTTGATTCAGCGCAGAAACATTATCAATATATTGATATAAATAAGACTTAATAAAGCTCGTTACTTCTGCTCCTTTTATTGAAGTGATTGTAATATGATCTGGTTTGTTCGCTTTGACGCTGTCAGAAAACCCTTTTTCAAAGGTAATAACCGCATCAACTTTCTTTGACGTAATCTCATGATCCACTTCTTTGTCCGTGAGCATTTTAACATTTGTTTTGTGCAGCCCTTTTAAAAACTGAACGGTGTCTTTTGTAATATCCGTTGAGTCGTGATTGACAACTCCGATATTCACCCAAGTCCCTCCTGCATTTCCATAAATAAGAACGGACATTAAAACCCCTGCAATAGGCAAACCAATAACAAGCACAAGCGTCCTTTTGTTTCTAAGCAGCATATTTCTTAGCATATTTGTTACAAGCCACATGATATTTTTCATGTTATAACCCCTCTCTTTTTCTCAAAAGCACAATTGCTATGCCCAAGAATAAAATAGAGAAGCCTACATTCAACCCAATAACTGAAAGAGAAGCGCCGATATCATTTGTATAAATCAATTTAATAAGTCCATTATTCATCCAGGTTAAAGGTGATACATTGACGAAGCCCTCTCCAGATCCATTTTGAAAATAGGTTCCTCCCACAATACACGACACTTGAATAACAACCATAATAATTGCTCTTGACGCCGCTTCTGTCTTCGTAAGGTAGCTAACTCCTAATCCAAAGCTAATGGCAAAAAGAATCTGAGATACTAACATCAGCAGTACTAGGAGTAAATGATCTCCCCAGTTGGCATCAAAAAAATATTTAGTCGACATAATGACGACTAACACACAAATGGCGTGAACCAAAACAGTACCTAAAATTTTCCCGACAAAAATTTCAGCGGTTTTAATCGGAGCGGCTACTAATCGATTGGCCGTATTTCGCATACGCTCTCCTCTAATTAAATAACTCGCTGAGATAGATCCGTACAAAACAATCATAGTTGTCATTGAAATGGCGTAGTAGTCTATTGAATTTGGCTGTTTTTGAGAATGAAGAGATGTTTCTTGAATATAGTCATGCTTAGACGCACGGAGCAGATTATCCACTTGCTGAGGATTTACTTTGGCCACTTCCATAGCCACATTGTACTTATCAACAAAGGTGCTTAACATACCTTGGACCATGTTGAATTCAATGCTGTTTTCTTCATTTCCGTAGAGATGAATGCCTTGGTCTTTCACTTCTACATAAGCTGTATAGCGCTGCTCTTTTACTTCTTTTTTTCCATCTTGATCTTTTTTCAACGCTTTAAAGTGAATGCCAGATTTTTCTGCGTTTGCAGCAAACTGCTTAAAGGCAGCATATTCTTCATTACTTGTGTCCATTTTGTAGAGAACGTAACTGTCATCTATCGTCATGTCATTATTAAAGGCTTGAGACAAAGCTGTTCCTAAAATAAGGACAAGAGCTAGCGGAAAAAGAATCATAAAGATAAATGCACGCTTATCTCGCAGATCACTTTTCATTTCTTTCAAAGCAATTGCAATAATATTCATTCATTATTCCTCCTTTCTTTTATAAATCTCTTAGACTGCGCCCTGTCAACGTGAGGAAGACCGTCTCTAAATTTGGGGCTTGTTCCTTGACTGCTTTAATTTCGATATGATGCGTCATTAAATACTGAATGACTTTGTTTAAGTTATTCACTTCGGCATTTGAATTAATTTTAATGATTCCATCTTCATACGTAACGGCTGTTACTCCCGGAATTTCTTTTAGACCGCTGCAATCTATATCATCCGCTGCTTTTACTTCAATCCAAATATCTTTTGTATCGGTGATAATCGCTTTTAGCTGCTCTTTTGTTCCTTCCGCAATGATTTTGCCGTGATCAATAATGGCAATCTTTGTACATACCTCTTCTACTTCTTCCATATAGTGACTTGTATAAATGATTGTGCTTCCCATTTCATTTAGCTTTTTTACAGATGTTAAAATATAGTTTCGCGACTGAGGATCAATACCAACCGTCGGTTCATCCATTATAATAAGCTTTGGGCGATGAGCAATTGCGCATGCGATATTTAACCTTCTTTTCATACCTCCTGAAAAGCTTTTCGGATAAGCCTTTTGTTTATCTAAAAGCCCTACAAACGCTAAAGCTTCTTCCACTCGTTCGTTAAGAAGTGATCCTCTTAATCCGTAAAGTCCGGCAAAAAACTTCACATTTTCATATGCTGTCAAATCTTCATAAATCGCTAAGTCTTGCGGAACGATCCCGATGTTCATCTTTGCGAAATTTCGATGTTTCTTTATATTTTTCCCTAGCACTTCAATATCACCGCTGTTGCTTTGAAGCAGACTAGCAACCATATGAATCGTTGTGCTTTTTCCTGCTCCGTTTGTTCCTAAAAACCCAAATATATCTCCTTCTTCTACTTGTAAAGACAAATTATCTACTGCAATAAAATCTCCAAATTTCTTTGTTAGTTTTTGAATTGATAATACGTTCATCATTTCACCTCTAGTGTGTTGGTATATCCTTATTTTATGAAAAAAAGGCAAACTTACGTCAGTGCATAAGTTCACCTTTTTCCCATGAGAAATCTCATTATTTATGTATGAAGTTTCTCACCTATCGGCAGCAGCGTTGTAACAGAAAACCCGTTTGCCCCATCAACGATCACCGTTCCGTTAATGGAAGCGGCTCGCTCTTCCATCCCTGCTATGCCAAGTCCTTTTTGAAACAAGTGAGCCCCTTTTCCATTGTCTTTGACTTCTACTTTAACCATTTTATTTAGTACATGAAGCTCAATGGCAATCATCGTTGCTTCTGCATATTTTAAGGCATTTGTAATAGCTTCCGTTATATTTTCATGGATAATTTTCCACTGAAGAGGCGTGATAAGATCTAAATTACCTTTGTATACAAGAGGCATTGCGATACTATGCTTAGCCTCAAACTCACCAATAAATAATTTAAGCCGGCTGATTCCTATTTGCTCAGCGGGAGGCTTTATACTTTTTAACGTTAACCTAATTTCTTCAATACCTTCTTTGGAAATCGTAATCGCATTTTGAAGAAGAGACAGCGCTTTTTCCTCGTCTTGCTTCATCACATGCTTTGCTGCCTCCATTTGAATAAGCGCTCCTGTCATTGAATGACCAATCTTATCATGAATTTCCTGCGATAATCGATTTCGCTCTTCTAACTTTGAAGCATATTGAGACTGCCTCACATACTCTTTATTTTCATTCAAGTGTTTTTGCAGCTTTTGCATACTTACTCTCATTTCATCAATTTTTTGCTCATAATTAATCGTTCGTTTTTGATAGAGAGCTGCTGCTGTATAAATAAAGAAAGTAAACGCAGCGACTAACACATACAGCGCGCTAATGTCAGAGGGAAGAAGCAGCATCGGGAGCAAAACAAGCAGCAGCACCATCCATTTTTTTACGACTGATTCTCCAACAAGCTCACAAAGGTTTAGCGGCAAAAGAAGAAAAAACAAAGGATGAAGTTTATACGCACAATATAGAATAAGGACAATTGAAATAACAATAAACATGCGCTTGAAGACGCTCTTTTTCACAATGGACGCTGCAATATTAACACAGCTGTAAAGAAGCAGTGCTAACACAATAGCTGAAATCGAGTGTACATAATTAAACTGAATGTACGTAATAGCCAAAAACAGTATAAGGATGAGCTTAGTCATCATTAATCCGACTTCCATAGCCCTACTTCCCTTTACCGGTTAAATAATAAATAGCAATTTGAGTGCGATGCTCAAGTCCCGTTTTACTTAAAATCGAACTAATATAGTTTGCTACGGTACCTTCTGAAATAAAAAGCGTTTTAGAAATTTCTTTATTCGAAAGCCCCTTGGCAATAAGCGTCATAATGCTCGTTTCACGCTCTGTAAACTGTGTCATATCCGCTTTTGACTCACGCTCAGTTGCAGCGTTTAAACTTGATTTAATCTTATCAAGCACAACATCTTGAAGAACCGTATGTCCGTTGAATACACTTTTGATTGCGTCTCGAATGCGCTCCGGTTCTGTATTTTTTAACAAGTAGCCTTTAGCTCCGTTTTTTACGGCATCAATAATATATTCATCATCATCAAACGTAGTTAAAATAAGCGGCTTTGCTTTCGTTAACTCTGAAATAAGCTTTGTAGCCTCTACACCGTCCATAACGGGCATTCTTACATCTAACAATGCAATATCGACGGAATGGTTTTTGCAATATTGAACGGCTTCCTGACCATCTTTTAAAGTAGCGACAACGTCGAACTCCTCGTATGTATTTAATATAATTTTCATTCCTTCTCGAATAAACGAATTATCATCTGCAATAATAATAGTAATTTTCATTTCTTTAAGTGAGAACATCTCACTTTTTTTCACATCCTTCTTTCACATCCATCCGCATGCTTCTCATTTATTGTAGCCATAATAAACCAAAAGTTCAATGCGATAGTTCGCAGTCTTTCTAAGCACTAAAAAAGAGCAAACCTCCGCAGGTTTACTCTTTTGCTCCGTTACTTCTGAGCTAACTTAATCACCGTCTCTAAAAGTACATTTACACCTTTTTCGCATTCTTCCCAAGGAGTAAATTCTTCTTCACAATGACTTTTTCCGTTTACGCTCGGAATAAAAATCATAGCCGTCGGAATATAGGTAGCTAAAAACTGTGCGTCATGTCCAGCTCCGCTTACCATTCGCTTGTAGGAATACCCAAGCGAACGAACGGATTCTTCCACTTCATCGCAAACGGTTTTATCAAACCATACGGTATCGCGTCCCCAAAGCTTTGTCACCCGCACTTCGCAGCCTTCTAACAGCTCCGCTTGATCAGGCAGTGACTGAATGATCTTTTCCACGGACGCAATGACGTCTTCATCCGTATGTCTCGCTTCAAGCGAAAAAATAACTTTATTTGGAATAACGGTATGAATATTAGGCAGTACGTTCATACGACCCATTGTATAGACTAAATTTGAATCTAATCTGCCGAGCTCATGACGAGCTTCAGCAATTAAATTATTGGTTGCAAAAAGCGCATCTTTCCGCATATCCATCGGCGTCGTCCCGGCGTGGTCTGACTCCCCGGTAACTTCAATTTCATAACATACCATGCCGAGCACGCACTCCACTACACCGATTGATTTGGCTTCTCGTTCTAAAATAGGCCCTTGCTCAATATGTAATTCTACAAATGCCGATGCTTCAGTAAGGCGGTTACTCGTATCGCCTTCATATCCGCATGATTGAAGAGCTTGCTCAAACGTCACGCCGTCAACATCCGTCTTCTTCATCATAACGTCTTTTTGAAATTTGCCCGATAAAATACCTGAAGCCATCATAGAAGGCTCAAAACGCGCTCCTTCTTCATTCGTAAAGTTAACAATGGTAATCGGCACCTTCGGCTTAATATTATGTTCAACGAGCGTTCTTACTAACTCTAATCCTGCAACTACACCGAGGATTCCGTCAAACCTTCCGCCTTTTTTTACGCTGTCCATGTGTGAGCCAATCACAACAGGCGGCTTATCTTCTAGTCCTTCAAGCGTGGCGTAAATACATCCAAGATCGTCAATTTTAATATCCATTCCAAGGTCACGGCAGCATGAACAAAAATAGTCTCGTGCTAAGCGGTCTTCTTCTGACAGCGCTAAGCGGGTTACACCGTTATTAGGTGTTCGTCCATAATCGGCAAATCGTTCAAGCGTATTTTTTAACCTTTCTCCATTCACTGCTACTTTTTGTCGTTGCAACTCAACCACTCTCCTCATTATTTGGTTATAAAGTGCGTCTAAGGTGCGGGGTTAATGAATATCATTCATTATGACATAAAATAGGCGATATCACTTGAAGTCTGTTAGAACCCCTTCCATTGTTTTTGTAATGAAAGTGCGCAGCTTGCCTTATGTATCTATTAGCTTCAAAACGTAAATTTCCTGCTTTTTTCTATGAATAATGCACGCGTTATTTATGCATTTTTATTATAAAAATAGCGATAGGTTTTTTTCAAAAAAAAGAGAATTAGTTACTATACTAACTCTCCTCTACATACTTACTTTTTATTTGCTTTCTTCGCAATCGCAATCATTGTAGCCAAAACACCAACTGTAATAATCACAATAGCAATTACAGCAGTGGTAATAATAATTCCTGATGTTACTTCTGAAACACCCATTAGTCTACGTTCTCCTTTTGTGCCTGACCTATTTATCTACATCAGCATAGTGGTCGGTTTATTCCTATTATATACGAACTTGGAAAGCGACGAAATATGTGACACATAATTGACATACTGTTTATATGTTTTCTTTTAATTCTACGTTTTATTTAAGAAAATACGGGAATAATTCAAACATATATAAGAAATACTCTTTATTTCTTTAAAGAAGTATTGTAATATAAATGTAACAATTGTAATATTAACAGCATGAATGTTACATATATTTCAATGAATGAGTAGGAGGGAAATGGAAATGAAAAAAATTGGAATAATCTTAGCATCACTTGCTCTTTTCTTTTCACTAAGCACAGGAGTTACAGCTCAAGCAGCATCACAAAATCTATCAACGACTAATGCGGTAAAAATTGCAGCAAACGCAAGCAACCATTTCTGGAATGCACTTCATGGATCTAAAGGTAATTTATGTACTCAAAAAACATTTAATTATAAAGGCACTCAGTACTCATATCTTTGTCAAGATTTTAATACAAAAAGCAAACTAGTAAGCTACTTATCTGAAACTTTTACAAACAGTGCTATTCAAAAAGGATTAACAAATTATCGCTACATCACATATAACGGAAAGCTTGCTCGTCCTGTCGGTGACGGATTCAGCATGCTAGAGTGGAACAAAGCAAAAGTAAAACTAACTTATCAGCGTGCCGATGTTCGCTCTTATCAATTTACGGTTCCAACGGTTGACGGAGGAAGTGTAAAACGCACCGTTACATTTTATAAATCTGGTTCACAGTGGAAAGTGAATAAGTTTGATGCTGTACTATAAGCAATATAAAAAACAAGGTCTTCTAAGGCCTTGTTTTTTTATGCTCTCGCTTCCGCTCTTTATTAAAGAAGTTTCACTTTATTTTCACCAACTCCCCTTATAGTATGGAGACACACTACTACTTATTCGATACATTGTCATCGGAGGATTTTATATGAACATACTACAAAAAAGAACGGCTTTTATCGTAACGGCAGCTTTTCTTTTAGCATTTGTTTTCAGTATCGTTTCACTATCACACTACAAAGGAGAAGAACATTTATTTTCGATTCAAGAAAGTTATCAGTTAAAAAAGATTACTAATGGTATATCTGCTCCTGATAATAATTCGAGGGATCATCGTCTTCCTTCAGGAAACGGTCCCGCTTCCTCTAGCAATTCCGGAGAACACGTAACGCCTTTTCATAATCTATCTATGGATAACGGTGCCGGAAGTCAAGGAGCTAATAAGGACTATGAAACACCGCTAGCTCTTTATACGGTGGGCTTTTTTATAGCAGCAGCTTTCGTTTACGGATTATTAAAGAAAAAGAAATGGCATCATTCGATAGGGCATTCTCGCGTTATTTTATGGTCATTACTTGGCACTGGACTATTTATCCGGATTGCGCTGATTCCGTGGGTAGGCTCTCATATGGATGCGTCGCTTTTCAAAAACTGGGCATCGGTTGCGGCCAATCATTTTTCCAATTTCTACGCTAAAAGCGGGAGCGATTATCCGCCGTTTTATATTTATATCTTGTTTATCGTTGGGAAAGTTGGCAGTTTACCGGATTTTCAGCAGTATTTTTCGCTGTTGATTAAAATCCCGCCTATTTTAGCAGATGTCATCACATCTTATTTACTCTATCGTTTAGCTCGTAAATACTTAGCACCTTCTTTTGCATATCTGTTAGCAATTGGGTATTTATTTAATCCGGCCATTTTAGTTAATTCAACGTTTTGGGGACAAGTCGATTCATTTTTCACTTTGCTTATTGTCCTAGCGATTGTGATGATTACGGAAAAAAGAATTTACGCGTCAGCCGTTATTTTTACAGCAGCGGTCTTAATGAAGCCGCAGGCGATTATTATCCTGCCCATTTTGTTTTTTGAACTCATTCGCCTAAAGCAAGTAAAACATTTCTTCGGCATTGCTTTAACGGCGGCTTTCACTGCTGCAGCGATTTTATTGCCTTTTTCAATTGGAAAAAGTCCAACGTGGATTATTGATTTATTTTCATCAACCATTGGAGAATACCCGTATGCCTCTGTTAACGCCTATAACTTCTTTAGTTTAATAGGCGCAAACTATAAAGACAGCTCTGCAACGCTGCTGTTTTTCAGCTATCATACGTGGGGACTTATTTTTATCGTCGCGACAACTGTTTTTTCATGGCTTATTTATATAAAAGGGCGCAGCTTTAAATACGCCGCTCTTGCAGCGCTTATTCAAATTTCAGGGGTATTTACGTTTGCTTCAAGCATGCATGAACGCTACTTATTTCCAGCAGCAGCGCTTGCTTTGCTCGCTTATATTTATTTAAAAGACAAAAACTTGCTTTACTTATCCCTTGGATTTAGCATCAGTATTTTCATGAACACTTTTTTTGTTTTATACGGTGACAGCAATATGCAAAACAGCACGTCCTATCCATTTTCTATGTTTGCTACGTCTATGCTGAACGTTTTGCTTGTTGTTTATTTAGTAAAAGTTGCTTGGAATTTAGTCCAAAAAAGTACGGTTTTAAAAACGGCATAATACAAAAAGCTCAGTGAGTATGATTGATCACTGAGCTTTTTTACATAACAAGCGACATACCTGGCGCGTCTTCTTCTCTTTCTTGAAACCCTAATTTTTTATAAAAATGATGCTTTCCTTTTGCTGCAAACAGCTGAATCGATTCAATTCCGCTTTCTTGGCACTTCGTCAACAGCTCTTGAATAATTTGCTTTCCAAGTCCTTTGTTCTGGTATGAGGGATCTACCATCACGTCGCAAATAAGCGCTTGATAAATTCCGTCTGAAATCATACGTCCGAATGCAATTAATTGTTCATTGTCATAAATACCGACTCTAAACCAGCTGTTGGCTGCAGCCTCAAACAGCTGTTCTTTTGTATAATTGCCTTTTTTACTTTTATGTAATCCGCTCGCTTCATGCAAAGCAGCAAACTGCTCAAATGACGGAACCTCTTTTTTTATTACGTAAGACACGTTCATTCTCCTCTCAATACCGTTGTTTTCTATATTATATTTATACATCAAACGGAATAATAATTCAACATTTTTATCTAGTTATCTTGTTACCCTTTCTTCAAATAAAAAAACTGCCGTTTGGCAGTTTTTTAGGCTTGTACTGATTTTTTTCGTTTTTTAAGATCAATTCCTGTAATGATAAGCAAAATGACTCCAAGAGCAATCATGATTTTACTCACTGTCTCTAACCACTCCGGTGCGCCTCCAGCAAGTAAAAGTGAAAATCCAATGATATAAATCGGAAACCCCGCGAGAGTCCAAGGAGATTTCACCTTCTTTTTCTTCATGTGTACGATCTCCTCTTTCTTTACAGATTCTATGTAGGCTGTATATGATGAGTTTATCAGAAAAAATTGGAAACGACAAAGGAGATAAACGCATGTATACGCTGCCTCAAACATTTTGTGACACCGTTACTCACCTTCACTCTCATAAAGGTCAAAAGTGGTTAGCTGACTTTCCTCAGCTTATTCACTACTGTGAAGAGCGCTGGCGTATCAATATTCACATTCACTTCCCTCTTTCTTACCACTTTGTTGCTCCTGCGCGTAAAGCAGATGGAAGCGAACTAGTTGTCAAATTTTTTGTAGAGCCTTCAGAGTTGCTTTATGAGCAAGAAGCACTGACAGCACTAGCTGGTGAGAACACGGTAAAAATAGTGGACAGCGATGCTGAAAAAGGCATTTTACTGCTCGAAAAGCTGTCTCCCGGATGCCCGCTTTCCTCTTTCTCAAATAAAGACGAAGCTGCGTTAATCGCTGCTGGGCTCATGAAATCTCTATGGCGCATGCCGCACTCAGACTCCACTATCGAAACAGCCATTAAAAGAGAGAAACAGCTTCGAGAGTGTACACAAATGTATCCAAACGGTATTGATTTCCTTTCTTCTGAAACGCTTCAGAATGCACTAGCCGTTTTCTCTGAATTAAACCGCACTTCTCAGCAGCTTTTTCTGCTTCACGGCGACTTGCATCATGATAACATCTTACAGTCTGGTGAAGCGTGGAAAATAATTGACCCAAAAGGGTTAATTGGAGAAAAAGAGTACGAAATCGTCCCTTTTCTTTTAAATCATCTGCCTAAGACAAACGTGGCAGAGACAATTGACCATCGAATCAATATATTTGTCAAAGAACTAAACGTAAGTAAAAAACGAATCTTACTGTGGGGATACGCTCATTCTGTACTAGCCACGTGCTGGTTAATAGAAGACCGCCAAGACGCCGCTTCTTTTTTACATGCCATAGAAGCATTTCAACACTTATACGAACGCTATTACGGGCATAAAAAATAAGAGCCGACATTCGGCTCTTATTTTTTGCATTTCTCTGCTATAAGCTCATATGATTTTAATCGGTCAGCCGGATCGTGCGTAATGGTCACAAGCATGAGTTCATCCGCTCCGTAGCGTGCTTGAACTTCTTGAAGACGCTCATGTACTTCTTCTGGATTTCCGATAATCATGGCTTCTTTCATTTTCTTGATTTTTTTCTCTTCTTCTTCTGTAAGCGGATAGCTGGCCGCTTCTTCAATAGAAGGCACGCCTTTTGCTTCCATTTTATCCTGCTGAATTTTCCATACGAGTGAGCTCGTTGCGATGAGATGCGCTTGCTCGGTTGTTTCAGCGCAAATGACCGATACAGTGACAATCGCATAGGGCTGATCTCCGCCCTGTCTTGGCTGAAATGCCTGTTTGTACTGATCAATAATAGCTGAACCGTCTTGTTCACTCATAAACTGTCCAAACGTATAGGCCATTCCGTTTCTAGCGGCGAGCTCAGCACTTTTTTTACTTGTGCCAAGAAGCCAAGGTTCGGGAGAGACCGGCGGCAGCGGCGAAGCTGAAAGCTTTGCGTATTCATGTTCAGCCGGAAATTTATCGTCTAAAAACTGAAGAAGCTCTTCAACAAGTTCAGGCATTTTAAATACTTGCTGCAAGAAATTATCCGACAGCGCATTTGTTGCTTCAGCCGATCCACCCGGCGCGCGCCCAATTCCTAAATCAATGCGCCCTGGAAACAGCGTTGCCAGCATGTTATACGTTTCCGCTACTTTATACGGCTTGTAGTGAGGCAGCAGCACCGCTCCCGATCCAATTCGAATCGTATTAGTCTGTGCGCCGATATAGCCAAGCATCACTTCAGGAGCCGAACAGGCAAGTCCAGACAAATCATGATGCTCTGCAATCCAGTAGCGTTCATAGCCAAGCTTGTCACCAGCCTTGGCCAGCTGCATTGATGCTTTTAACGCTTCAGCTGGGGTCTGATGGGATGAAACGGGCGATTGGTCGAGTATACTTACTTTCATCACGCATCTGCTCCTTATTCGTTCACTTCAATTAAACTTAATGAAAAATCCCCTACCTGTCCTTTTTGATATAAATTTGTAAAAGATGTGGAGTACTGATGAATCGTTCCTTGAAAATCCAGATCTTCTTCCGGGACATTTACATGAAAGGTGCCTTTATATAACAGTGTAGTAATAGCATGATATTCCTCACTTGTTACTTTAAAATCAACTGAAATTTTCGTTTTGCCTTTTACAATCTCTTGTTCATAGCTGTAAACTTGAATAGGCGTATCATTTAATACAATTTCTTGTACCACGTTAAATCGTCTCCTTTTTTAGTGCGTATGAAAAATAATAGCACTTGAAGAAGTCATGAGCAAATAAAAGAGCTTCTGGTTGCGCATGCAAAAAAAGCATGGCTTTTTGCCATGCTTTCAGTCAAAAAACGATCTTATACGCGCTTTGTACGCGTGCGTTTGAATACGAAATAAAGAACAATAATAACAAATGCCGCAACTACAAACGGAAGCGTATATTTGCTTGCTACGTCTTCAATGTTCGCCCAGTTCTCGCCTAGCTTTCCCCCTAAGTAAATAAATAAAATCGACCAAGGAATCATCGCTAACACGGTTAAAGACGTAAATTTCCAAAACGGCATTTTAGCAATACCTGCAGGAATCGAAATTGCATGTCGAACAACCGGGACAAAACGAGCAGAGAAAACAACGCCCGCGCCGTATTTATTAAACCAGTTTTCCGCAAGATCAATATGCTTATCATGAATAAATAAGTACTTGCCGTATTTTTGAAGAAACGGACGTCCTCCGTAGGCTCCAATCCAATATAAAAACCACTGTGCAATCGTTCCGCCAATAATTCCGGCAATGACTGCTCCAGGAAAACTAATCATACCTTGAGAAATCATATACCCTCCGTAAGCTAGTACAATTTCACTTGGAATGATTTCAATCATTAAACCGAGCGCAATACCTAGATAGCCAAGGCTCGTTAGAAAATCTAAAATACTCGCAACAAATGAACTCACCTTTAATCACCTTACTCATTCTTTAATAATTTTACACTACTACTATATTCCAACCATCAGTATAAAAGGAAACTATGAACTCATTATGAACAGCTTACTTCCCCGTTGACTGCCGATACCTTTTCCGCAGCTCATGCGTATGCAGATCTGCTAGGCGCACCGGAATCGGAAGCTTACTTTCTTTGGAAATAAAATGCATCATGAGCTGATATGACATGTCCAAATCAATATAGTTTCCGCACGACAGAAAAATAGGCTTTACTCCTTTTGCTGTCCTTACTACTCTACCATAAACTTCGCCATCAATCACAATATCTTCATAAGCGCCTGCTGCATCTTCAGGCATAACGTAGTCATATCCCTTGATCTTTAAATAGCTTTTCCCAATTCCAACGGTGGGTTTATTGAGAAAAAACGAAGCATGTGTGGCTACTCCCATATGCTCATAGTGCAAATATCCGTTGCCATCAAATAAAAACACATCGGGCTCTACTTGAAGTTTTTTAGCCGCTTCAAGTATTAAAGGAAGCTCTCGAAAAGCTAGAAACCCAGGAAGATAAGGAACCGTTACTTCTCCTACACTGTGCACTTTTTCCACAACGTTTTTCGTCTGATAATCAACCACTACAATGCTGCACGCTCCGTAGGATACGCCGTTTTCTTCCCAATACGCAACATCAACACCAGCACAGTTATGTATATGCGCCATTTTGACGCGTGATGTTAAATCAATTTGTGCTTTTAGCTTTTGCTGAAGCGTCCGGCACTCCTCTTTTGTTTGCATCGTAAACGTATGTATGTACTGAATATCCATGTTCCATTCCTTTCATTGACTGACTCACCTATTATACAACTATTTTCTAAGAAATTCCTATTCTTTTTTTACACCTTTTATTATAGCGCTGTTTCCTTAATATTTAATTAAAATCACTATTCTTTTACGCATTTTTTGTAAACATCACCAGGAAAAAGTCCCTATTTTTCTTTACGAAATGTCAACGCTTTCTACATACTTTCGCTATATCAGCATCATATTTTTTCGTTACGCTATTTCTATACCAACGCATAGGAGAGAAACGTGATGAAAAAATATTTAGCTGGTCTAAGCGCCGTCGCCTTGTTATGCTGTTCAATCGCCTCTTCTGCTTTTGCACGCACGGAAGAAAAACTTACGAACATTGCGCACCGAGGAGCTTCTGCTTACGCACCTGAAAATACAATGGCTGCTTTTCACCAAGCGCTAGAAATGAATGCAGATTACATTGAACTTGACGTGCAGCAAAGCAAAGACGGTGTACTCGTTATTATGCATGACCGTACCGTAGACCGAACGACAAACGGAAGCGGGCACGTTCGAGAATTAACGTACGCTGAGCTTCAGCGCTTGGACGCAGGAAGCTGGAAAGACGATTCTTTTACGAATGAAAAAATTCCAACTCTTTCACAAGTGTTAGATGAATTTCAAGGGAAAATCGGTATATTGATAGAGTTAAAAGCTCCGGAACTTTATCCTGGAATTGAAAGAAAAGTAGCTTTTGAAATCAACAAGCGACAGCTCGATCACATTATCATTCAGTCTTTTAACGTTTCATCCATGAAAAAAATGCATGAGCTTCTCCCAAATGTTCCTATAGGCATACTAACTTCTTCAGAACGAGATGCAAACCCAAACTCAATTCAGCAATTAGCCGCTTTTGCCACTTACTTTAACCCGTCCTATGACATCCTAACGCCTACTCTCATCCACCAAGTCCATTCTGCCGGAATGAAAATATCACCGTGGTCTGGAACCAAGCGGCTTCCGGCTTCATTTTTGTGGAAAACAAAAAGTGACGGAGTGATTACGAATTATCCGGATGAAGTGAATTGGGTGCAAACATCAACAAAAATAGGGAAAACCATTCACGCAAGCTCCGCGAGCCACACTGCTCGCTTAGTTGGTGTAAAAAAGTAATAGCAGCTTTCTTTAATAAAGAGCTCTTATAACCCTTCTCTTCTGTATAAATCTGACTTTCGATTATCTAAATAGTTCAAAATTTCCTTTGAACTTGCCGAAGACGATAGGTCTATGTCAACAATCGCAAGATCCTCATTATTAAGAGATTTAAACACACAGTGCCCATTAGGATTAATAACTTCACTTTCACCAAAATAGACATAGTCATCTTCTAATCCAACTTTATTAGCAGCTGCAATAAAAATATGATTTTCTAAAGCTCTTGACCTCAAATAAACGTGCTGATGATGCTCGTAAGGAATCATGTTCGCACAAAGAACAAAGACGACTTCGGCTCCTTTTAATGCTAGAATTCGCGCCACTTCAGGAAATTCCATATCATATGTAATCATTACTCCAAACTTTCCTTGAGGTGTATCAAAGACTGGTATACTATCTCCAGAAGTAAAATATGAATTTTCATGATCAAAAAGGTGAATTTTACGATAAGTTCCTACTATCTCACCTTTCTTATTAATAAATACAGCGGAATTATATATTTTAAAGTGGTGTCTTTCCGGAAAACCAAGAATAACTCCTATTTGTAATTCTTTAGCACATTTTTTAACTTTCGTGATTAATTCTCCTTCTACTGATTCAGCTAATTCCTCCACCTGTTCATTTAACAAAAAACCAGTCAAAAATAATTCAGGGAATAACACAAAATCCGCACCTTGATCTTTAGCCGCTTCCATCGTTCCAAAAACTCTCTTTAAATTTTTATTTTTATCATGCAAATTGCTTCTAAGCTGGGCTAATGCAATTTTTAATTGACGCATCCCTTCACCTCTTTAAAAACCTTCTTTTTTGTATACTTTTAATTTTTTTGAAATAGTAGACTGATCAACCTGCAGTACTTCTGCTACTTTGTAAGTACTTTTGTATTCACCGTAAGCTTTTAAAATTAATTCTTTTTCTACTTGTCTTTTAGCTTCTTTCAAAGACATTGGTGCTTTAGGAGAAAATGACCAACCGTTTTCACGTATATTTTTTTCTTCTAGCACTTCTTTTTCAGTCATATTTGTGACGACAATTCTTTCTATCGTGTTTTCCAATTCCCTTATGTTTCCTGGCCATTTATATTGGATAAGCTCTTGTTTTACTTCATCATTAATTTCTTTTCGAAGATGATATTTTGTATTATATTTAAAAAGAAAATGATCAATTAAGATATGTATGTCCTTTTCTCGCTCTCTAAGAGGTGGAATAGTGAGCGGTACGACATTAAGCCTATAGAACAAATCTTCACGAAATAATTTTTTCTCAACAAGCTCCTGTAAATTTTTATTTGTTGCAGCAATTACTCGTACATCTACTTTTTTTTCCTCTGTACTTCCTACTTTTCGCACCGCGTTTTCTTGCAAAACACCTAGCAGTTTTGCTTGTAGGTTTAAAGGAAATTCCGCAATTTCATCTAGAAAAATTGTTCCCTTATGAGCAGCTTCAAATAAGCCGACCTTTCCTCCTTTTTTTCCGCCTGTAAAAGTTCCTTCTTCATACCCAAATAGCTCTGATTCGATTAAACTCTCTGGAATAGCACCACAATTAACAGAAATAAAAGGCTGCGTTGAACGTGTACTAGTACTATGAATAAATTTAGCAATTTGACTTTTGCCTACTCCCGATTCACCTAGTAGAAGAACAGTGGAGCCTACATGAGCAATTGTTTCAATAATTTTACCAATTCGTTTCATAGCAGATGATTCCATAATCAACTCATCAGTTTTATGCTGTTCTTCATTGGAATAAGGGTTAAACATGCTTTGAGATATATTCGCTAATGTCACGATTTGATTTATGTAAGAGTTCGCTTGGACAAGGTGAAGAGTAAACAGAAAGGTTCTTCCCTCATAGGTGCTTAATAACTGAGTAGAGTCACTTGGAGCAGCAGTAAAGACCTTTTTCCACTGAACTTCTTCAAATAACATATTTTCTTGAAACAACGATAAGTGACTGGTTTGTTTATTATTGATAGATACGGTATCAATGCGTCCTTCATGATTTATGATGACTACTATTGATTCGCAGGTACCTATTGAAGAATTCCTCATTATCCATTTCCTCCTTTCGATTGTTTCTAATGAAAAATCGCATCATTGATGATAAAAATCATCATCTTAGCTTTCCAAATAACTATATAAGCAGAATATGACTTATTTTCTTTTTATCCCTATTAGTATAATGAAAAAATTCATCTTTTTAAAGATTAAAAATCAGAATTAACTGAAAAAATGCGTTGGCACACTTCTTGCTTGTATTTATAGTGAAAACGATTATGAGGAGGTACTTTACAGTGAATATTACAATTGCTCAGTTTTGTCCTGTACTAGGCAATAAAAAAGAAAACATTCGAAAAATAAATGACTGTATCAAGCAAGCTGTAAGCGAACACGCTGACCTTGTTGTCTTTCCGGAACTTTGTTTAACAGGTTATTTTATTTGGGATGATATTAAGGAGCTAGCTGAATCCGTGAGTGGTGAAAGCTTGCAGCTTTTCCAACAAAGCTGCAGGGATCACAGCATCCACGCCGTTATATCTTTTCCTGAAGTAACAGCTAACGGGCATTATCATATTACATCAGCTCTTATAGATGATACCGGAACTGTAATTGGTACGTATCAAAAAACACATCTTTTTGACAAGGAAGCAGAAATCTTCCGCCCAGGCAACACTTTACCTGTTTTCAAAACCAAATTCGGAAACATTGGATTAATGATCTGCTATGACCTTGAATTCCCTGAAGTGGCCCGAACTTTAAAAATAAAAGGAGCGGATTTACTCATCATCCCGCTTGCTAACATGAGCCCTTACGAAGATTATCAAATAACTTATTTAAAAAGCCGTGCTATGGAAAATGAGCTGCCGATTGCTCTATGCAATCGAATAGGCTCTGAAGAAGATACATTCTTTTTTGGACATAGCGCAGTCGTCAACAGTAAAGGAAAAGTTCTTCTAAAAATGGGTAGCAAGGAACAAATCTCAACAGTAGCTATTTCTTTAGAGGAATCAAAAGATCAGAAGCTTAATTACCTTATGCACAGAAGAGCGGATTTGTACAAATAGATAAGAAGATTAAAAACAATTTTTAAGGGAGGCGCAAAGATGGGAACAAAAAGAAACCAAGCAGTTCCAACTTTGAAGTTGTCACATATTGTTTTGTTTGGACTTGCTTATATGACACCAATGATTGTATTTGGTATTTATGGCTTGTTGGCTGAAACCACCCATGGATTAGTTTCCACTGCTTATATAGTGGCTTTAGCCGCTATGCTATTTACGGCTTATAGCTACGGTAAAATGACTAAAGCTTTTCCTATTGCAGGGTCTGCTTATACGTATACAAGAAAATCCATAAATCCATATGTCGGATTTATGATTGGATGGGCTGTTTTACTAGACTATCTGTTTCTTCCTATGGTTATTTGGCTGATAGGAGCTGTTTATTTACATACAGCTTTCCCTAACATTCCTCTTTGGACATTTGTACTAGCCTTTATATTTATTACAACTGTCATCAATATACTTGGCTTAAAAGCAGCGGCGAACGTTAATGCATTAATGATGATTTTCCAACTGCTCGTAGTTGGTATTTTCATTTCACTAAGCATTATATACCTTATAAAAGGTTCATCACCTTTTGCACTCTTTAGCTTTAACCCATTCTTGAACGAGCATTTTACATTTTCGTTTGTAGCCGCTGGGGCTTCCATTGCTTGCTATTCTTTTTTAGGGTTTGATGCTGTTACAACTCTATCTGAAGAAACCATTAATCCTGAAAAAACAATGCCAAAAGCTATCTTTCTTATTACATTAATTGGAGGCATCATTTTTATTGGAGCTTCTTATTTTTTACAACTTGTTCATCCTGACTATACATCTTTTCAAAATATTGATTCAGCAGCATTTGAAATTGCCGTACAAATCGGCGGCAATTTATTTAGCTCTATTTTTCTAGCTGGATTAATTATTGCTCAATTCGCATCTGGCTTATCTGCTCAAACAAGCGGAGCCCGTTTATTATTTGCAATGGGAAGAGACGGCGTACTTCCCGCTAAGATATTTGGGTATCTTCATCGAAAGTCGAAAACACCCCTATTGAATATTTTATTCATAGGAGGCATTTCACTACTGGCCGTTAAGCTTGATGTAAGTACATCTACTTCATTTATTAACTTTGGAGCATTTTTAACGTTTATTTTTGTAAATCTATCGGTCATTTTTCACTATTACTTCACGTTAAAAAATGAAAGAAAGAATCGTTTTCTTCTGTACTTTCTTATACCAGCTATTGGAGCGGCCCTTGATTTCTATCTCTTTATTAATTTAGATAAACACGCTTTAGTGCTAGGAAGCGTCTGGACTGCCATAGGACTTGTGTACTTAACTTTTCTTACAAAAGGATTTAAGCTTTCTCCTCCAGAAATGGATTTCGATGAAGAGGAAATAACGAAATCTTCCTCTCTTTCACATCAAAAAGCTGCTGAAAAGACATTGTAAATTTTTTAAAAAAGGGATGCTATTTACAGCATCCCTCTCTCATGTCAGTCTTGAATACTCGAACAGAACTATCCAACGCTTTTTTCCGTCTTCACAGCTTAAATAAACTTTCTCCATCTTTATTCATCCAATACTTTTCTATTTCCGGAACCAAAGCTGTAAAGTCTTCATACGTTCCTTTCCAATCCCTTGGAATATATTCTTCAAATGAAGCCGGCTCAGGAAACAGTGAGTAGAACGTCTTTTGATCAAAGTCCACCAAAAACGAAGGGCTAAAGTCTAATACATCTTCTTCATCTACGCTTTCTATTTTATCTTCAAACAACTTTAAAAGAGTTGACGAATCTGCTTTATACGACTCTATACGTTTTAAAAAAAGCTCAGCATTTTCACTGCTAAGAACTTCGATACCTTTTCGTTCAGGTTCAATGTATTCGTCAACGGCTGAATCACCTTCATTTTCAAAAGCTTGTGCAAACTTCACATAATCCAAATACCATAGCTCTCGATCGGTTACATACCATTGAAACTGCTTTTTATGTATCACTCCGACAATTACGTTTTCAGCATATGTGGGTTCTAGCACGAGGTGGACCTCCTTGCTTTTATTAGCTTTGTGACCTGTTATATACGATTTAATTAATCTGTAAGTACTCTCTTTTGTACTTTTTCATTCAGTCATTCAGCTTTTGTTTTAAATATTCAGCAATCTCAGTCTGCCCAAACTCTCTTGCATATTCATAAGCATTCATATTTTTGATATTTTCTCCCGTGTATCTAATAGACACATCTATTCCTTTTTGTACTAAATATTTAACTACTTCTTGATGCCCCCCATAAATCGCTCCAAACAGCGGATTTCTCTTCGCTAAGCTCACATCTAGTTCTGCTCCAGATTCTATTAAATACTTTACTATCTCTAAATTACCGGACCCAGCTGCTAGATTTAACGCAGAAGCATCAAATGTCCCGCCTTTCGCATTAACGTCAATTCCTTTTTCAACTAAATACCGGACGATTTGAAGGTTCTCCTTTTTAACCGCTACATGTAACCACGTACCAAATACAGTCACGGTATTCAAAGTCTCTATATCATCACCTATTAGTTTTTTCACTACGTTGATATTGCCAGTTTTAATGGCGTTTCTTATCAATTTCTTACTATGGTTTCGGTCCACTATGCAAACTCCTTCATTATCATCTACTCAAATAGGGTCATTCGGAAATTCACTATCGTACTTTGCAACTAATGCTATATCTTTTTCTTCACTTGCTTCTTCACCTAGATATTTACGTTTCCAAATTATCATTTGGTCACTAAAACTATACTTTGTATCGAACCAATTCGTATAATCATAGTGTATGTTCAACTTCCTGTTACTATCTACAGACATTGTAAATGAATACCAAAGCTCTTGATGATTATTTTCAAAACTGCTTCTTAATTGATTGCTCAATTCAAACAGTTTTCTTTTACATTTTTTAAATTCTTGTTGATCCATATGATACTCAAACGGGATTTTCAAGCTATACGTAAAACTTTGTGTATTCTGAGGTGTATTATAAAAAAAATAAGTACCTCCCCCAGTTTCTTATATTTGAGCATAAAAATAAAACTTTCCCCATTCTTCTGGTATCATTTTATTCACTGTTTCAGCTATTTCTTTATGTAATTGCTTCATTTCATTTTCCACTTTTAGCAACCTCCGATACATTTGACCTTAATGAAACGCCAACAAAAACGGTCTCATCTGCCACTCTTTTCATGACTTCAGTTCGCTCAAATTCTATACCTGCCATTCTTCCAGATTCAGCTGCTTGATATGTATATCTAACTTCCCTTATGTATTTCGGATTTAGACCTAACTCTTTTCTCTTGTTATAACGCGTTTATTACTCCCTAAGGTTAGTTACTAATTCATTATATTTTAAAAATATCAACCACATCTCCTGGAGATTTATTAATAAGGAGTTCAGGAATGTTTGGATTACTCTTCTTTAATTTATATTTTTGAATATTTGTTAATTCAGGATTGAAAGAAATATCCTGAGATGTAAACTCTAAGTTTATGAGTTTGTTGTAAACTTCCTCTAAAAATTTTTCCCAATTTTCCAAGGGAGAATTTAAAACCTCACCAGGATCTTCTAACATACGATACCCGTCTGCATAATGAAACATCAGTAAACCTGTTCCAAAATCACAAGCTGCATTTTCTAGAATAACTGTTGGCACTTCAAATCCTAACATGATAAAATGTCATCTCACCTAGACTCGTAATTCTTTTTCTACTCATTTCACACGTACTTTGTTTTTTTATTTATATATTCGTTATTGTGTTTCCTATACGATCTGCTTGTAAAATATAAAATAAGTAGTAAGTCTACTTCATTAGAACGAACCTTATACCTCTACTGGCCCCATAAAACCAGTAATAATAAGAATATGTTCCTTCAATTTGACCTTTTTTAAGTTCTCTACTTTTTCTGCTCCACCTAACCCTAATAGAGGTGTATAACCAAAACACTCATCATACTCTAACTCATTGTATTGTTTAAGCGCTTCGGGATAAGGCTGCCAAGATAAATCTTCATCCCTGAATTCTAAATTAGCAATATTTTGAAAGAAAAATTCAAATGTAAACATAATGATCTTTACTATGCCATACCTGTAATTAAGTAATCCAACATATCCATCCGCCCAAATAATCAAGTCTCCCATACTTGTAGCAAACAATACGATTGAATCCTTAAATCTTGGACAACTCTCCTCTAAAATGTCTTTAAATTCCTCTGGATTTACGCTTTTAAAATATCCTTGCATAAATGTACCAAATCCATAATTACCCCAAAAATTTATTACTTCATTTGGTACTAATTCTTTATACTTTTCAATAATTTCACTCGGAACTTTACTATGTAACTTAAAATCTTTTAAATATTGCTCCATTTAAACTCCTCCTCTAATGTGTTAACTTTATATTCAAATACGTATTTTTTAGTTGTTCTGGTGTCATGTTGTTTGCCATTCCCTCGATTTGTTTATCAACAATTTTGATTCTAGACCTCCATTGACTACCTATAGAGAAATTAACCCTCTTATCTCCCATTCCTCCTATTATTTCAGGCCTTCCTCCCGCAACCTGATCTGGATTATGAAGTGCCGCTTGGGTTTTCAGCCATTTTTTCGCCTCTTCCTCTGCTTCATCAAATGATTTTCCTTTATCCATAAATTCGGTAATTTTGTCAGATAAAGCTTCTTCTCTAGCTGTTTGTTGAGCAACATTTCCCTCTATTGCCCTGCCTTTATCAATAAATCGCTCTCGATTTTCCTGGTATTCATGTACGGTTAATTCATTCATACCTTTTTCTTGATCCTTTAACTGTCTTGCAAATTCTTCTGAATCGAATTTAGTTTTGTATTTACATTTCACTTCAATTTCTTTTGTTCTAGGTATATTATCTAAATGCTTGACTTCACCCGTACCCTTTTGAATTTGACGTTCATTCACACGCTCTGCTTTTACAGGCTTTTCAATCATCTGCATCGTCTGCTGCTTCACATTCTGCAAGGTCTCCCTCACCGTCTGCTGGGCAAGCGCTGGACCTGCCGGCACAAGATCTGGCATGAGTCGTGGCATACTGCTGTCTAGGATGTTGTTATACGTTTTATGTAGCGACTGTGTCCAAGAGGCCGGTGCATTTTTGACGCTTTGGTAGGCTTGCTTTGTGACGTTGGCAACGGCGCTTGTGCGAAGCGTGTTGCGCATGTTGTTGAGCTTTTCGGTTCCTTTGGTCGCAAGGCTTTGTCCCATTTTCCCCGCTACCTTCGTAGAAAGCGCCCCAGCTCCAGCAATTCCTAATGCTTGCAGAAGACTTGCTTTACGCTGCTCTTCACTGATTTTATTCCCGAACATGTCGCGTCCGGTCATGTATTCTCCTAGTCCGTTTGCAACTCTTCCTTATTCCTTATCAAGGCGGTTGCTATAGTGAGTTGAGATTTGAAGAGTTTTACATCAGTGAGAAAGGCTTAAATTAAAAGTCTTAGTTGTTCTATAATATAAAAACACACTGATTTTCATAAAATACAGTGTGTTTACTTATAACTTTAATAATTATTTAAATGGGATTACTGGGATACTCTTTTAAATATTGATCTATTAAATTCTTAGTTTTTTCATCTGTTGGTACTTCATCTAAATATTTGTACTTCCAAATCTTTTTCTGTGCTACAAATCCGTAATCTGTATTCAACCAATCTGTATAATCAGTCGTTATATACAAAAAAACTTCAAAAGAATATCAAATATGATGATCTATTGATTCAAACCAAAATGAATTCTACTAAACTCACACATCCATACGAAATTAAAGCTTATTATTTTTCACTTCTTCATACCATTCATTAGCAATATAATTAGATGTTTTACTATCATCATTTGTGTAAACCAACTCGTAATTATATTCAGCTTTAAAATGACCACTCTTCACATCATAAATTAATTTCATCTCTGTCGGCACGTCTCGCTTATATTCTTCACACAACGCTTCGATTTTTTCAATGTCTTCATTTAAAATATCTAATACCATAAATCCTCTTTGCGGGGATGCATCATACCTTTCCTCTCCATCCTCCAATGCATCGTTCACTTGATGAGATTTTACGTACTGATTGTTGATGAGATAAAAGAACTTACTTGAAATAATATTTCCTTCACACGAAGCATACACATAAACTTTGTCTGCTCTGTCCTCAACATATTCCATACAGATGGAAATCATATCTGCCTGCAATTCACTAAATAAATCTTCAAATTCTTTCATCGCATTTTTTACTCCTTAGGTTCATTTTTAATCGTTTTAGAAACGAGGTCACCATCAATAGTATACCTCACTACAAATTTATCTGGGCGCATATCGTTTTCCGCATAAATAACTTCAACATCAACTGTTACTTTTTGGGGAGGGTTTTTCTTCAAAGCTGTGGCCCATTCCTCTTCAATTTTCTTATATTCAATTAAATTTACATCAGACAACTGCGAAACCAAATTATCGATTTTAGGTGAACCACCAAACCTATCTGCTGCCAAATGTCCTGCGTGGTCTTGGCCTTTTATTTTACCTGGTGTGTTTTTACTATGTGATAACCTCTCGGTTCTTGTTGTTAACTGTAAATTTTCTGTTTCGAATTTTACAATTCTACCCATGCTATCTGTTTCGTAAAAGTAGTCATGCTCCCCCGTTTTATACCTAACGTCGGGCTTTAACCTATTTCTTCTCCCATTTGTAAAATGTTCTCCTGATGCAATTAACCTTTTAGATCCACTAGACCTAGGAATACGTTGGCTTGTAGCCTTTGAGATTTGAGGCTCACTCACACGCTCTACTTTTACAGGCTTATCAACTCTCCGAACCGTCTCTACCTTAACCGAATCACCCAGCTTCTCCACATCACGCTTGGACATAAACCTTCCATCAGCTCTGCGATAGCGATTATGAACAGGATCGTAGGTCACCTTACCAATCATCTGCATCGTCTGTTTCTTCGCGTTCTGCAAGGTCTCTCTCACGGTCTGCTGGGCAAGTGCTGGACCTGCAGGTGCTAGCTCTGGCCCCAGTCTTGGCATACTGCTGTCTAGGATGTTGTTATACGTTTTATGTAGCGACTGTGTCCAAGAGGCCGGTGCATTTTTGACGCTTTGGTAGGCTTGCTTTGTGACGTTGGCAACGGCGCTTGTGCGAAGCGTGTTGCGCATGTTGTTGAGCTTTTCGATTCCTTTGGTCGCAAGGCTTTGTCCCATTTTCCCCGCTACCTTCGTAGAAAGCGCCCCAGCTCCAGCAATTCCTAAGGCTTGCAGAAGACTTGCTTTACGCTGCTCTTCACTGATTTTATTCCCCAACATGTCGCGTCCGGTCATATATTCTCCTAGCCCGTTTGCAGCCACAAGACCGTAGAGCCCTTTTTCGGTTTGCTCCAGGACTTTGAAGGATTTGGCGGATTTGTAGGCGTCTAAGGCGTGATCCGCTGCGCTTAGGCCTTTAGCCGTTTTGTAGATTGCTTTTCCGCCTTTTGCGGCTCTTCCTACCCAGCCGACGACCGGAATGAAGCCGGCTGCTGCCATGGCTCCCGCTGCGACGCGCTGTGAGGTGGAAAGTTTTTCACCTGTAACAGGGTCCACGCCTTCTGCTGCTCGTTTATAATCATAATATCCGCTGACCTCTCCTGTAAAGGTAGAAACCGCGTCCCACGTTTTTTCATACCACGGCTTGTTTGCTTCTTCTTCTTGCTTTTTTTCCAGCTCGTATACTTCTTCTTGCTGCTTGTTGTAGTCAACATACGAAGTTGCATAGTCGTTTAGCTTTGTTTGAACTTTATACAGCTCGCTGTCGTGATAAGCTTTT
The DNA here is from genome assembly GCF_058629175.1 of Priestia sp. MDV22-iso46. Classification (NCBI taxonomy): domain Bacteria; kingdom Bacillati; phylum Bacillota; class Bacilli; order Caryophanales; family Bacillaceae; genus Priestia; species Priestia sp. MDV22-iso46. The sequence continues at coordinate 279,569 of NZ_JBZVWT010000001.1, read as the reverse complement.
TCGTCAAAGGCGAGCTGATAGACGCTTCCTCCTTGACTCGTAGCAAGCTCTAAGCCGCTTACTAGCGTATCCACTACCGTATAGAAATCGTCCATTTCGCTGTATTCTTTTGACCATTCAGCGTCAAGCTGGTTCACTGCTTCAATTGTATCGGTGCGTTTTTTCTCTGCTTCTTCTATTTTATCGTTAAACTCACTCGTTGAAAACGCTGAAATAGAGACGATGTCGTCAATGCCGTTTAAAATACTCTGCAGATCGTCGTGCTGCTGAGCAACCATTTGTTTAGCATTGCTGTTGGCGTTTTTTAGCTCTGTTTCTAAAAATGATTCAGTTACAATCGTGCTTCCTGTTAGCTTTGCTTTTTCAGCTTTAACGTGAAGCGTTGCAAAATAGCTTTGCTGCATTTTAATTAAGTTTTCCCACTGTCCGGCCGTATCGGCGTGCTGCTTGTAAAAAGATTTTATATTGTCAGCGCCTTTTCCTTCTAAGCTGCCTTCTAAGTCCGCTACGCCCTGCAGCGCTTTTTTCAGTTCACCCAGCTGGCTGAGTAACTCATCGTAGGCTTGTTCCCTGTCTTTTGCTACATCAAACAGCGCTTTTGCATCGTATACCTTTCCCACAGTCATCCCCCTTTGCTGCTACGAATGGATAATAGATTCGTCTTGTTCTTTTAGTAAGTCTACATTAGATTTTGTATCTTTTACGTTTTTGTTTAGTGCTTTTATATAAGTAGAAATAAGCGTTTGAATTTCTTCTTCGCGCGCTTCCCATTTCTCTGTAGTATCAAGGCTGTTTTTTCCAAGGTCAGGCATTTTGCTAATGGATAAATTTCCAATCGCTGTGCTGACTGCTTCAAGCTTTTTGATAACGTCAGCGTGATCAAGCTTAATTGTCATGAAAACAGCCCCCTTCTAATTTCACTAATCTTGTTTTCTACTGCGTCATAGGCTTCTTCACCTTTAGCTAATAAAGAATCCGCTTCTCCAATAACGGCGTTCAAGCCGCTCAAAGCTCCTTTTTCAGCTTCTAGCGCCCATATCTTTGTTTCAATTTCACGAATGTATCCATCGTAATCACCGTCTAAAATGCCTTTTATGTTGTCGTAGGCTGCCGTACGTTTTTCGTCAAAATCATCCGATAACGTACCCGTCCATTTGTCTCCCAGCTCAGGCTTTTTGATGTGTTCAATTTCTTTTAATGAAACAGCTTGTTCATGCTCAATTTTACTTTTAGCTGTTCTTAGCTTAGAGATTTTCCCTTCTACATCTGAGACTCTTCCAGATACTTCACCCAGCAGTCCGTCTAATACGCTTCCTAACCCCATATCGTTCCTCCTGTTCCGCACAATTCGAGTTTAATCCAATAATTATAAGTATAAAATTTGTCTCATTATAGCTAAATAGGAAAAAACTCTCTTTTTTATGCTTCTAGTTTCATGAATTGAGATAAAAATGGAAAATCAGAGAAAAAAGACTCATGTCTAAATACGTCATCCAACCATATACCGTTATCTAAAATAAAGAATAAGTAGAATAAAACCATTCCTTTGTACCCATATCCGTTTTTTCCTACAAATTAAAGCTTTTTGCGTAAAAAGACCAGCTTCACTTCGTTTTTTTACACAGCAAAAAACCTCTGCACATCCTGCAGAGGTTTTGTTTTATACTTGAACCGGCGTTGGTTCTTCAGCTGTTTGTTCGTGCTGTATAAGTCCGTAGTTTTCCCACGCCCGGCTTTTCCAGCGGAAAAACATAATAACTGCGCGCGTCCATTCATCGGCTGCGATGGCAAGCCAAATGCCAGCGAGCCCCATGTCTAAATGGAAAACGAAGAAATAACCGAGCGGCAAGCTCATCATGACCATTGACATCGCACCAATTAACACCGGATATTTGGCATCTCCCGCTGCCCGCAGCGAGTTAATCAGCACAATGTTCATCGTTCTTCCCGTTTCAAGCACAATGCTCAGAAGCAGCACCGTCGCCCCAAGCTCAATGATATGTGGATTGTCTGTGAACACGCTGATCAGCTGTGTTCTGAATGTCATCACAAGAACAACCATCATCATCGTTACGGCACTGGCCCATTTGACGCTTTTCCATACGCGATGGTACGCTTCATCTTTTTCGTTTCCGCCTACTAAACGGCCGACAATAATCGCTGTACCCATTCCAATTGCAATGGCAAATAAGTAAATGAACATTGAAATATTCATCGCGTACTGTCTCGCAGCAAGTGATTCTGCTCCTAAGTAGGTTGCATAGTATAAAAAGACAATTTGACAGCCTTGATACATAACCTGTTCAAAAGCCGACGGAATACCGATTTTTAAAATTTTACCGATATATTCTTTTGAAAGCGTAATGTAGTACTGAAATTTCACTCTGTATTCCATCACTTGATACAGAAGCCAAAAGAATACAATCAGCGCCACGAATCGGCTAAACGCAGATGAAATGGCAGCTCCTTGCACGCCCATTTCCGGAAAGCCGAACTTCCCGAAAATTAAAGCATAGTTTCCTGCAATATGAAAAATGTTCATTCCAAGTGAAACAAACATCGCCTGCTTCGTAAAGCCGTGTACGCGAATAATCGCTGCAAGCGAGTTAATAATCGCTTGAAGAAAAATAGCTCCTCCGACGATGGATAAATAGCTTTGTGCATACATCAGCACGTCACCTTGTAAGTTCATAGCTTCCATCATATGTCTTGAAAACAAAAGAAAACCCGCGCTAATGACTAGCCCGACTCCTAAATTTAACGTAACGGCCAAAGCAGAAATCTTTGACGCTTCCATATACCGTTTTGATCCTAAATACTGAGAGACAACAATTGCCGCCCCGTTGCCAATGACCTCTAACACCAAAATCGCAATGTGAAGGTATTGATTGGCTGCTCCGACTCCTGATACGGCATCGTCCGACAGCGCACTTAGCATAAAGGTATCAGCAATCCCCATTAACATAAAAAGAAACACTTCTAAAAAGATCGGCCACGTTAAGAAAAACAAATTCAGCTTTTCTTTTGGCCCTTTTTTTGTTTCGACCGCGGTCATCCCATCACCTTCTTTACCGATATCCAATTTCAAACAAGAAGTATCTTACCACACATTTCCTTTGTATACATCCCCTTTTTAGCACATTTTTTATTTTATTTGTTTAGGCATAAAAAAAGCCGCTCCCTTGAAGGAAGCAGCTTTTTTTCCGTTGTTAAATTGAAATTTTCACTTCCGCATTCATACCTGGAAGAACTTTATCTGATGCATCATCAATTGAAATTTTCACCGGTACTTTTTGCGTTACTTTTGTGTAGTTTCCTGTATTTTGAGCAGGAAGCATAGAAGACACTGAGTTTGTTGCGCGGCCGATTGCTTCAACATGACCTTTAAAGACTTTACCTGAATCTCCGTCCACTGTAATGTCGACGCTGTCTCCTTCTTCAATATCACCTAGGTCTGTTTCTTTAATGTTTGCATTGATATAGATTTTAGATAAATCAGCTGTTTGTGCTAATACATCGCCAGCTTTTACTAATTGATTTTGAGAAGCGTTGTTTTTAATGATTGTTCCGTCAATCATAGACGTTACGTCTGTTGATTTGTCGCCTTCTTTTAAGCTTCCAACAGAGTCACCTTGAGAAACGCTATCTCCTTCTTTTACATTCCATTCGCTTAACTGACCGTTAGCTGAAGCCATAACTTGTGAAAGCGGTGCTTCTACCTGCGCTTCATCGGTTTTAACATAATTTGCTTTTTCGTAGAAATAATATCCACCAAAACCTACTAGTAATAAAATCACAATGATTCCAACAATGTTAGTAACCAATAAACGACTTTTACTCATCGGAATTCCTTCTTTCTATAGTTAGTATATTATACAGATGTTTCTTCTGTTTGAGGCGCCGGCAGCATTTTTCTTTCTTCTTGCGGCTCAGCTTTTTCTTGCACCTCTTCTTTTTGAACAAGAATTCTATTTTGACCGCTCCACGCTTTACTTAGTGAAGCAATGAGCATGATTACGCCTAAAATACCAAGCATGAAAAATAAGTTGTGATACGCATGTAAAATCGACGCTTTTTTAGCGCTTGCTACAACAGCCGTCACAGCCGATGTTTTTGCGTCCCCTTGGCTCATTCCCATACCCATATAGCGTTTGATCATTTCAGACAGCTGCAGCTTCACCTGAGGATCTACTGAGCTAATTTGACCTCGAAAATCTTCATAATAAATCGCGTTTTGTCGAACAACAAACCATCCTATTACAGGTGCTATAATGGCTCCTAGTAAATTTCGAATGGAGTGCAGTGAAATCGAACGCATCGAAGCTTGATGTAAATCTCCGGCTAATGCCGCTCCTAGCGCACCGGATACCAGTGCCATACTAACACCCATACCAAAGAGCATAATGTGAACATACAAGCTCACTAGTGATGTATCGGCTGATACGTTCACCCAGCTAAATCCTACAATGACAATGAGAAGTGATCCAATCGCTCCAAGGTAACCTGGACCAAACTTGTCATACAAGAATGTCGTCGCAAATGCTGAAATCAGTACCCCAACAAAAAAGTATAAATAAAAATAAGAAAGCGTGGTGTACGATGCATTTTGCACATTTTGCATGACGCCATTAATACCTGCGATTGCTAGAATATATGCCATATGACCGCCAATTGCCATAATTGTACCTGCAACTGGTTTTACGGCTAGCAGCGATTTTAATGGTACTAACGGATTTTCAGCCGCTAAATCAACTAAAACAAAAATGACAACTAACCCTGCTGCAGCCAATAAGAATGGCCACACTTGAATAGAAGCGAATCCTTCATATCTTAGTTCATACAGTGGATACACTAATAAAATCATAATAAGACTAAGAATAAAGATACTTTTCTTATCCACTGGTCGATCTTCTTGCTGAGTTGGATCATGAGCAGGCAATACCTTATACCCAATAAACAGACAGACAAGAGAAGCTATTATTCCTAAAACAAAAACCCAGCGCCAATTATCCACGCTAAGAGATACAGCACCTAAAAAGGCTCCAATCGCCGTTGAACCGAACAGTCCGCCGATCGCTAACACTAAAAAGAAGTTTCGGATTTTATTCGGAAACGAGATCAGCGCAGCTGGAATAATGGTTAAAAACAGCATTCCTGAACTTAAGCCTTGAATCAGACGACCAAGGGATAAAAACGCAACGTTTTCGGAAAAAACGTTGATAATCGAACCTGCTAAAAAGACTAAAACGAACGTTAAGTATGCTTTACGCACGCCATACTTTTTCGTTAGCATCGGACCAATAGGTACTCCGAGTCCAAATGCCAAGTTAGAAATAATAGATGGCAATAGTAAGCTTTGTGTACTCGCATCAAATCGATTTTGAATCAATACTTGATTGACCGTGTAAGATAAATTCAAAAAATACTGAGGGCCAATTGAAAATAGCGTTAAAATCGCCATAATTAAGTATTTAGGTACGCTTAAACCTTGTTTGTCGGAGGCTACTGCTGGATTATTCTGACTCATATTTATTCCTCCTTTTATTAAATTCTTTTCATATGACTAACAATTCCTTACATATTTTATTGTACAAGTTGTATCATGCAAGTTATAGCAGCACTACATATTATACATCTTTTAATGAAGAAATCAACTTCTTTGTTTCAACTTAAAAAGACTATTTTTCAATAGCCTTTTTGTTCATCTATATGTATTCGCTTTAACATCCATTACTGCGCCATTTTTTAAAATCGTGATTCAAGCGGGATAAGCTTTTTTCCAGTGCTAAAATCTCTTCTTCCGACCAGTCTTCCAATACTTCAGCATAGGCTTGTTTCCGCTTGTTTTGTACATGCTGCAAAATATCTTTTCCTGAATCCGTCATTTCAATTAAACTAATCCGCCCATTTTCTGGACTCGGAAAGCGGCGAACAAACTGTTTGGTTTCAAGCGCAGATACTTGCCGGCTAGCTGTAGATAAGCTCAGCTTTAAATTTTCAGCTAATGCATTAATCCCGAGCGGACTGCGCTGATCTAGCTCGCTTAACAGTAAATATTCAGAACGGTCCAAGCTTCCAAGCTTAGGACTGTGCGTCGTTGTTAGACGAACAAGCAGCGCAATTTCGTGCTCAATGGTTTGCAGCGAGTCTCGCTTCACCTCTGTCTCCCCCTTTATCTCATAGAACATTCTGTACTTTTCGCTATGTTTACTATACCGCAACCGTTCGCGTGAACCAACCTTTTTTCCGTTTTTCTTCTATTATATAGAAAGAAATCATAGATGAGGTACATTTAATTCTAGCATCACAGGACAGTGGTCGCTTCCCATTACATGCGGATGAATAGCAGCTCCTTGAATAACGTCTCTAATTCTCTCTGATACGATAAAATAATCAATGCGCCACCCGATATTTCGTTCTCGCACTTTATTCATATACGACCACCACGTATAGGCTCCTTCTTGATTCGGGTATAAATAGCGGAATGTATCAAGAAATCCGCTAGCAAGAAGCGTCGTCATTTTCCCTCGCTCTTCTATGGTAAAACCAGAATTGCCTCGGTTTGGCTTTGGATTGCGCAAGTCAATTTCTGCGTGGGCTACATTTAAGTCTCCGCACAAAATCACCGCTTTACGGCTATTTAATTTTTTCAAGTACACGAGCAGATCATCTTCCCATTGCAGCCTTTCTTCAAGCCTCGCTAAATCTCTTTTAGAATTTGGCGTATACACATTTACTACATAGCATTGTTCAAACTCGAGCGTAATGATACGTCCTTCTTCTTCCGATTCTTTACCCACACCGTATGAAACGGATAAAGGCTTCTGCTTTGTAAAAACAGCCGTTCCAGAATAGCCTTTTTTCACGGCGTAATTCCAGTACTGATAATATCCTTCTAGCTGCAAATCAATTTGTCCTTCCTGCAGCTTCGTCTCTTGAATACAAAATACATCCGCATCCACTTCTTGAAAATAATCTAAAAAACCTTTTCGCACACACGCGCGAATACCGTTTACGTTCCAGGAAATCAACTTCATAAACTGTCCACGTTCTCCTCACTTGATTTATGTATCAGTGTTTAGTGTAGACAATTTTTTGCATAAGTTCAAATAATTTAAAGGGTACCCTTCTTTTTAAGGTATTCCTGATATTTCTTCTTATTTTATTTTCTGTACCTCAAACACTAGATACAAGAGGTGAAACATAATGTCAACAAACTACACGTATGAAAATAACGAAGAAGTTTCTACTGTTTCTAAAAAAGAAGAGCACCCTACTAAAGAATGCGAAACACAGAATCAAACGGCGCTTACTAAAGAAGATTTTTCTTTAAATGATTCTGCCATTAAGCACTTCAGCAGGTAATCCATAAAAATAAGAACCCGTTAACTGGTAGCAAGACTTGCTGTCTCAAGCTCTTGCTATTCATTTCTTAAAAATAAGGTGATCATATGCTAAAAACCAATCAAATGATAGAAGCTATCAAAGAATATTCCATCCCTTTTGCTAATATTGATGACTTACTGCCGCTTATTAACACAGCAAGCCGCGCTCAATACGTACTTCTCGGCGAAGCATCTCACGGCACATCTGAATTTTACGAAATTCGAGCAGCTATTACGAAAGAATTAATTCAGCATCATGATTTTTCTTTTATAGCAGTGGAAGGAGACTGGCCTTCGTGTTTTGAAGTTAATCGCTATATTAAAGGATATACAACTCAGTACGCCAATGCCGAAGATGTCTTAAAAACTTTTAGCCGCTGGCCTTCATGGATGTGGGCCAATCAAGAAATAAAAGAATTGATTGAATGGCTTCGTGATTATAACAACAACTTGCCAGCACATCAGCCAAAAGTAGGTTTTTACGGTTTAGATGTATACAGCCTGTGGGAATCGATGGAAGCTATTATTGAGTACTTAGAAAACAACCACGCTTCTGATGCAAAGAAAGCGAAAAAAGCCTTTGAATGCTTTGAACCTTTTCATCGCGAAGCACAGATGTACGGAATTTCTTCTGCCTTTTACGGAAAAAACTGCATGGTAGAAATCTTAGAGCTTTTACAAACCATTCAGCAAAAGAAAGATACCTATACTCATGAGCCTGAAGCTGCGCTTAGTATGCAGGTAAATGCGCTGGTAGCAAGCAATGCTGAAGCTTATTATCATACGATGATTACCAATGACAATGAATCGTGGAATATTCGCGATCGTCATATGGTAGAAGCTTTAAAATATATTCAATCTTACTACAAAGATAGCGCGAAAGGAATTGTATGGGAGCATAACACTCACATCGGAGATGCAAGAGCAACGGACATGAAAAGCAGCGGCATGGTGAATGTAGGTCAGCTTACCCGTGAAGAATACGGACCGAAGCATGTTTACGCCGTCGGATTCGGAACTCATCACGGCACGGTCATTGCTTCTGATAGCTGGGGTAATCCTCAGCAGGAGTTAACCGTTCCTCCAGCTATGGAAGGAAGCTGGGAAGATACCATTCACCGAGCAGGTGCTTTTGATCAATATCTCATGTTCACAGAGGAAAACCGAAAATTTTTTCATTCAACGATAGGCCACCGCGCCATTGGTGTTGTATATGACCCAGAGGTTGAACAATACGGAAATTATGTTCCTTCTCGCTTGTCAAAACGATATGATGCTTTTATTTATGTAGAAAAAACACACGCCTTATCGCCACTCATCTTTTAATTAAATAAGCGGACTTCCAACGAAGTCCGCTTATTTTTATTGCAAAAAGCTACGAATCGTATCTGCCACAAGTGCATGATCTTCTTCTTGCGACATACCTGATACGGTAATGGTTCCAATTACGCCGACGTTCTTAACCGAAATCGGAAATGACCCTCCTACTGCTTCGAATTCCTGAGGGTTCGCTGCGTAAAACTGCGCGTAAGAACGATCTTTTAACTCGCAGTACAGCTTCATATAATACGAGCTGTGATGGTGACGAAGAACGGTGTTTGATTTTCGTTTAATCCATTCTTCATGATCGGGAATAGCCCCTTCCATCGCATGTTGAAAGAGAGTTTGACCATTTCGTTTAATACTTACGGTTACTGCCTTACCCTTGCTTTTTGCTTCATTAATAATGGCCATTCCGAGCTGTAGAGCCTGGTCATTTGTAAATTGATGAAAGATCAGTTCTTTTTCCTGTTGAACTACTTTTTCAAGCAGCGTCTCTGCCGAATGATTACTCACTGTTTCTCGCTCCTTAGTTAAAATAAACCGCTCGTTTTTCTTTGCTGCTTTCAAATACCGCTTCAATGACTTTAACCACGTCACGAGCTTCTTCTGCTGAAACCGGAAGTTTTTCTCCTCGAAGCAGGCTGTCGGCGATTTTTTGATAATACATTACGTAAGAACCGTGCAGCGTTTCAATTTCTTCCGTTTCTCCTTCGCCAGTTGTCAGCTTACCGTAGTATTCAGGGCTGTCGGCTCCCCACGTATCACCCACTGGCTTCTTGCCGGCCCTTAGCATATCTTCCTGGCCGTCAATGCCATATTTAATAAAGCTTGCTTTTGTTCCGTGAACTTGAAAACGAGGCCCGTTGCTTGGCACAATGGCGCTTGAATGCAAAATGACGCGAAGAGAACCGTATCCAAGCACTACGTGGAAGTAATCATCCGTACGTGCATGATCTCGCTGACCAAACACATCAGCTTGAACAAATTCAGGCATTCCAAAAAGATGTAAGGCTTGGTCAATTAAATGAGAGCCTAAATCGTAAAGCGCTCCTGACCCAGGTCCTTCATTTTCTCTCCAGCGGTCTCGAACAGCCGGACGATAGCGGTCAAAATGAGCTTCATACATTTTAACGTCGCCTAATTTTCCTTCTTCAATCAGCTGTTTCACCGTCAAATAATCATTATCCCATCTGCGGTTATGATAGACGCTTAGTTGAACATCTTGTTCTTTTGCTAATTGAATTAATTCATTTGCTTCTTTTTCCGATACGACCATCGGCTTTTCAACAATTACATGCTTGCCTGCGCGAAGTGCGTCTTTCACCATTTCATAGTGCATGCCGCTAGGCGTTGTAATAATAACTAAATCAATGCTGTCATCTTCTAGAAGTTCAGACAGATTGCTTACTACTTCAACACCCTCTAGGTCACTCTTCACCTTTTCAGGATTTGAACTCATGACTTTTGAAATATGAAATTCGTCTAACACGCTTAAAAGAGGCGTGTGAAAGACCGTTGCTGAAAATCCGTATCCTACTAATCCTACTTTTATTTTTTTCATCGTTTTTCCTCTCCTTTATCAAAATCTGTGACGATAAGCCGCACTTGATTTTGTTCTATTTTTTCTTTTACATCCGCTTCTGGCTCTTTATTTGTAATCAAGATATCAATGTCGCTCATATCACATACTCGGTGTAAAAATTCACGTTCAAACTTCGTATGATCCGCAAGCATAATCACTTGTCTTGCACATTGAATCATCTGTCTTTTTAAAAACGCTTCTTCTTCACTTGGAGATGTAATACTCTCTGCCCCAACGCCGCATGTCCCTAAAAACAGCTGATCTACTTTATATTCCTGCAACGTAGAAATCGTTCTTGGCCCGGTGACGTTACGGTTTTTCCCGTTAAACTTGCCCGGCAGCAAAAACGTATCACACGTCGTATATTGATCGAGCAAATCCACATTATCAATGGAATTCGTAATAACAGTTGCATGCTTTACATCCATATACTTCGCCATCAGTGCGATGGTAGAAGACGTATCTAAAAGTACATCATAGCCCGCCGAAATTAACGAAGCTGCTTCTTTAGCAATTTGTTCTTTCGCTTTGGTAGGCGTTCGTTCACTATAATCAACGATGTGACTTGACGATAGCGTCGCCCCGCCTTTGACTCTCATAACCTCACCGTGTTCTTCAAGCTTGACTAAATCACGCCTCGCCGTATCTTTTGAAACGGTAAACATATCGCAAATTTCGTCTAACATAATCGTACGGTTTGTATGAAGGTATTCAACAATCGCACTCATGCGCTGCTCTTGATACATCCGAATACCCTCCTTTTTTACTTTGATATGAGCTAATTGTAGCGCAAATAAAAGCTAAAAGCCAGAAAAAACTTAAAAATATTAAGTTTTTTAATTTTTTAACTTAAAATATAAAAGTACACAAACGCTTTTTGGAAATAACTATCTTATTTTGGATAATACTTCTTTTATATCTGATACCCTTTCATGCTTTTGACTAATCTCTTCTAAACAATTCAGACTTCTAGCAAACGTATATGAAAAAAAAGCGAGAATCGTAAAGATTCCCGCTTTGTTGTTACATCTTATGCTCAAGCGCCTTGAAGTTTTCTTGAAATTGCTCCAAGCGAACAAGTCCTTCTTCACGCAGACGTTTGTTTTCTTCTTCGATTGCTTTTGTTTCCTGCATTCCTTTCATAATAATATTCCACGTTTGCTCCATCGTTTCTACTTTTACGCTAGGAACACCGGACATTTTGGCAATTTTAACGCTTTGCTGTGAAATGTTTTCTGCATTTCGAATGAGCAGTTCATTTGTGCGTTTGTCTAATTCGTTCATTGACTCGGCTACTAAATTTTGGCGTTTTGCTGCAATTGCGTTAATAAGTCCATTTTTAAAAATAGGAATCGTTGTAATAAACGCAGAATTGATTTTTCCGATCAGCTTTGTATTTCCTCGCTGCAGCATACGGATTTGAGGAGCAGATTGATAAGATACTTGTTTTGCCATTTCTAAGTCATATAATCGCTGCTCCATTAGCTCAACTGCGTTTTTTAAGGTTTGAAGCTCCATTGCCGCCAGCTGATTTCCACTCGACGCTCGTTCTTCAAGCACCTTTAACTCTTGTTTTAATTCTTCTACTTTTACTTCGCCCGCTACAATATATTTTTCAAGCTCCATATAGTACTGATAGTTTTGCTCGTAAAGCTGTTCAAGCGTTGTGGTCGAATGCTTCATTTCCGTTTCATATTTTGTAATCTCTACATATACTTTATCAATTTCAGAGCCCATCGTTTCATATTTTTGAAACAGCTTATCCACTATTTTTTGACCGCGTTTAAAAAGCTTAGAGAAAAACCCTTTATCTTCAACAAAATCCTTTGCGCCAAATTTATCCATAATCTTTCCAAGCTGCTTTAATAATTGGCTTGACTCTTCCATGCTGGACGATTTAATTGTACTAAGCACTTTTCCAGAAAACGAGGAAATTTCATTGGCCGTTTCTTTCCCATATTCAAGCAGAGCCAGCTGATTTTTATAATCAATTTGTTCTGCTAAGCGACGTACTTCCGGTTCTTCTCGCAGTTTTGCTTTTACTTCATTAGGCTTTGTTTCTAAAGCTTCTTCCGCTTCGTTTAGATCTAAAGGCTGTAATTCATTTGTTGCCATTTAAAAACCCTTCTTTCTTTAAAAGATTCGTTTTAACCATTTTTGAATGAGCGACGGCTCTTTGAATTCTTCATTAAAGCTAATATCTTCTAGCCAGTGCATATCGAAATATTTTTCTTCGACGAACGCTTCTATATCCAGTTGACCCGTCGGATTAAAAAGAACAATATCAACGCCGAATTCATTTAATAGAAGCAGTAAAGCTGCATCTTCACGCGTAAACGTTTCATGTTCATTTCCGTGATAAATAATGAGCCGGGGGACGTGCTGCGTATAATCAAATTTTTGAAGCATGCGAAGCACGTTGTTTGGAAGCTTCAAAGACTGATTAAACAAGTACATTTGATGCTGATACGCATCTTCATGATCCAACCGAAGGAGCTTTGAATGTGCACAATATCTGGAAATAGCTGCAGCGAGCCCTTTCTGAAGCCCGATAGGCAGCTCTTTATAGCGCCACCAGTTGCTTTCAATCATTTTATCTGGACTGAGCGTACCATCACTTCCGAGAGCTCCTTGATAGTGAAAGTGATTATTCCCCTCTATCTTTTTGGCAAAAGGAACAGAATCAATCGTCAGAGCTAACTCATTTTCCGTTTGCATGAGCTCATGCACTTTACTCCAGTACTCTTTTCGATTTCTAGAAATGCCAAGTACTTTTGAAAACAGGACCGGCACGTGTACATATGGCTTTGACACTCCAAAATTAGGACGAATAAACGCCCGTTCTCTCATTAATAAAAAAACCTCATCATACGTCGTTTTAAGAGTAACTGAAGTTGGAAAATACGAACGAAATTGCCACGGTTTATACAGCATGGACTCCTCTGAATGAAGCACTTGCTCAATTTCTTGAGACGCTCTAAATGCTACCGTACCTTTTCGAACCGGTTTATCCGTTGGAAAAGGAAAAAGCGAGCTAGTAGAAGGAAACGTATAAACCGTTGTTAAATGTTGATTCTTATCTACTTCTTTTAAATTATCCTTTCCCTCTGGATGAAAGGTGAGGACGTCAAAACCTAGTAAAATCAAATAATGAAGAAAATACTGCTCGCTTTTATTCGCATCTCCGTACCACATGATGCGAGGCGCGTGCTCAGGAAAGGCTTTATCCAGCATCCAAGTTTTCACATGATTCCACTGCCACTTTATTAAATCGATTAATACGCGTTGAAACTGTGCATCCATAAAGCCCTCTGCGTGCTGTTCTTTAAAACACGTTAACGTTTCAATAAATTTTTCGCGTACTCTTCTATGTATAGCAGGATTTTCTGACTTCACAATCAGCTTTTTCCCTTCTAAAAAAGCAAACAGCCGATTGACAGAAAGGCCGCGTTCTTCTTGATTAATTTTAAGAATCGTTTGGACTTCTTTTAATCTATCATTCGAAATGGACTTATCAAGCTTATCATGCAGGACAATAATTGATGGTGAAGAATGTGCAAGCTCATAAAGAAAAGCTGCGTACTCGTCCGCATCAAGATGAGTGCCTAAATATCTGCCTGCCACTTGCTTATAGGAAGTTTGCTGCTCATTTTGTACAAAGTCACCTCGCAAAGAAACATCTTGAGAAAAAAGAGAAGTTCCATCCTGCTCGTTAAGATTAATTATATGAGGATCAATTAGTTTATTCACGCCTTACAGCTCCTTTCTTTTCAGACATATACATGCTAAAAAGAAAGGGTACTCGTTAAAGCACCCTTTCTTTTTCATTTATCCCGCGTCTTTTTTATACGGATAATCCGTAGTTGCGGCAAAGGTCGGCCAAGCCACCGGAAAACCCGCTGCCAATAGCATTAAACTTCCAATCGTTTCCGTGCTTGTATAGCTCGCATACAACGACAGCTGTTTCAATCGAAAAATCTTCGCCTAAGTCATATCGAAGCACTTCTTCATTTGTTTCAGCGTCAATCAAACGAACAAACGCGTTGGATACTTGTCCAAAGTTTTGTCCTCGAGCATCCGCGTCGTGAATCGTGACGCTAATTCCGATTTTTCCAACATGGTCAGGAAGAAGAGAAAAATCAACGGCGATTTGCTCATCGTCTCCATCTCCTGCACCCGTACGGTTGTCACCGGTATGCTCCACAGCTCCATTTGGACTTTTTAAATTGTTGTAAAAAACAAACTCCTCGTCATTTACAACTTGGCTTGATTTATTGGCTAAAAATGCACATGCATCTAAATCGAAATCTTGAGATCCAGCATATTTATTTGTATCCCACCCAAGACCTACTATTACTTTTGTTAATCCTGGGTTCGTTTTGGTTAGGTCAATGCGCTGACCTTTTGATAAAGAAATTGACATAAAAACATCCTCCGTACATTTTCTTACTTTAATGATTAGGCATTTAAACCGAAGTCGTTTACAAGTGCCGCTAAGCCGCCTTGATAGCCGCTGCCAATAGCATTAAACTTCCATTCTCCACCGTGTCGGTACAGCTCGCCTACCACGACTGCTGTTTCAATAGAGAAGTCTTCACCTAAATCATAACGAATTAACTCTTCGTCATTTGTTGCATTTAAAATACGAACATAGGCGTTGCTTACTTGACCGAAGTTTTGACCGCGTGCTTCCGCTTCATGAATCGTAATGGTAAACGCGATACGTTCAATAGATTGAGGCACATTTTTCAAATCTACTTGAACCTGCTCATCGTCTCCTTCACCTACGCCTGTACGGTTATCTCCGGTATGCTCAACCGCTCCGTTTGCACCCGTCGTATTATTGTAAAAAATAAAATCAGATTCTGAAGCACATTTTCCTGCGCCGTTTAATAAAAAAACAGATGAATCTAGATCAAAATCGTTTCCTCCGTCATACTTATTTACGTCCCATCCAAGACCTACCACGACGTTTGTTAATCCTGGATTCGTTTTTGTTAAATCTACTTTTTGTCCTTTTGAAAGATTAATAGCCATTTCGTTTCCCTCTTTTCAAGTTGTTTATTTTGTATATTTATTTGCAATTTCACCTAATCCAGTATCTCTCGTTGCATCTCCAGTTGCGGAAAACTTCCATTCTTTCCCGTCTCGGTAAATTTCACCTGCAAACAAAGCGGTTGCTCCTGAATGGTCTTCAGATAAATTAAAGTAGACAAGTTCTTCGTTTTTAGCGCTGTCTACAACGCGAATAAACGCATTTTTAATCATACCGAAATCTTGGTTTCGCTCAACACACTGATAGATGTTGACCACAAACACAAGTTTATGTACGTTTCCAGGAACTTTTTTTAAATCAACAAAAATTTGTTCATCGTCTCCTTCACCTGCTCCGGTAAGGTTATCGCCTGAATGCTTAACGCTCCCGCAGTTACTGTGACGATTTCCAAAATACACAACGGCTGAGTTACTTACAAGCTTATCGTTTGAATTTAGCATAAGAACAGATGCATCACAGTCGATACTTGGTCCGTTTCCTCCGAAACCAAAAAAGCTGCGTTTTTTTACAGGATCCCATCCTAATCCAACTGTAATAGAAGATAGGCCTTCTCTTCCTTTTGTTAAATCAATTTTTTGACCTTTTTGTAGATTAATAGCCACTTTTATTTACTCCTTTACTGTAACGAACATATTCTATTTCAGGTTCTATATAGCTCTATATCATAGCGCAAATAAATGAAAAAATAGTGAAATCTTTTATACCACTTTTAACGTTTACGTAAATCTTCTTTCCATGGAAAGAATACCACAATCTGGTGATTGTTTCAAAAATCAAGCGGTCTGTTGTGACATAAATTAGTTGATTTAAAGTTTAAAAGGTAAGTCAGCCTACTAAAAAAAGACTGTCTCTAAACCGGAAATCCGGGTTATGAGACAGTCTTTTTTGGCTTATTGAGCTATTTTCAAAGTAGGCTCTTGCTGTTCAGCTGTTTTAGCAGCTGCCACGTTTTGAATACGTCCTTCTGCTTTGTATTCAAACGGGCTATTAAGTGTTTTAATATAGTTTACCGTTGCTTGTAAATCTTCTGGTCCCACTTCCATATCTGAAGAAAGTGCGCCAATACCGTATTTTTCATTTCCATACATATAGTTATTGACTACTACTGTATATTCTTTTTCTTTGTCAATTTTACTTCCATCTGGAAGCTTGATATCGACTACTTTATTGGTGCTTCCATCCCACGTATAGTTAAAGCCTGCAATATGGAAATCTAAGCCGGATGATGTAATTTGATTGTTTAACACCGTTTCTAAATCTGCTCCGCTTAGCTTTACTTTATTTAAGACGTTGCCAAACGGCTGAATCGCAAATAAATCACCGTATGTGACGTCACCAGAATCAAGCTGTGAACGAACGCCTCCGCCATTCATTAACGCAAAGTCAGCTTTCATTTCTGCTTTCATACCGTCAGCAATTAAGTTTCCAAGCGCGATATCGCCCGTTGCTCCGCTAGATGGATAACCTTTTGCTAGAGCAGTAGATGAATTTCCAACAACTTCTGCTTTAATAGGTGCTGCTAAGTCTTCATACTTTTTCATAATGCTTGAAACTTCAGGATCTGGCGTATAGTCTTTTTGATAAACGGTCACAATTTTTGCATCTTTTTTCACGATGTCACCCGTATTATCGATTTCAACGTCTACGTCAGAAAACGCTGAACCGTATGAATAAGCTTGAACGATTAGTTTGTTATCTACTACTTTGTTGTTGTATACGTGATTGTGAGCTGAAAAGATAACGTCAACTTCATCATCAATTTTTTTAGCGATATCGGCTGCATCAAATTCGGTAGACGTTCCATTTTGATTAGATGGATTATGAGCAAGTACTACAATTGCTTTAATACCCTTCTTTTTCAACTCTGCCGTATATTTATCAATTGCTTCTGCTTCATCCGTAATTTTTAAGTTTTCATTTCCTTTACGAACAATCATGCTTGGCGTTTCTTGTGTTACAACGCCGATGAATCCAATTTTCTTGCCGCCTACTTCTTTTATCGCGTAAGGTTCTGTAATTAATTTATTCGTTGAAGTATCATAAGCATTTGCCGCTATAACCGGGAAATTCATGCCGTCGTATCCTTTTGTTCCTTTTGGATGGTCTCCCCCTTCAATCATACGGTGAAGCTCAGCAATGCCTTCATCGAACTCATGATTTCCAAGCGTGCCTACATCAAATCCAAGTGATTCCATCACTTCAACCGTTGGCTCATCTTGAAACAGCGCTGAAACTAACGGGCTTCCGCCAATCATATCTCCAGCATGAACTAAAAGCGTATTCGGATTTTCAGCTTCTTGTTTACGAATAGCTGCTGCTGTATACTTCATATTTCCAGCTAACAGCGATTGGCCATTTGACGTAATTTTTGTATCTGTATCGAGCTGACCGTGCAGGTCGTTCATGCCTAAAAGCTGTACCTTTGTATTATCTTTGGATTCACCGTTTAGGTTGATTTTGTAAATGCCAAATCCTTTGTCATCCGTTTTATTTGTATACGTAATGTTGCTTCCTTCAGTTAAATAGCTTTCTCCGCGCGGTGAGCTTGTGAATGTCACGTTAGCCGTTCCGTTAATTGGTGCAATGGACCAGTTATCGTCAGCTGTAGGCGTAATTTCTTTTTGCTCGGTGATGTAGTCCATTAGAATTTGACGGTTTTCATCCGCTGAATCCACCACAAGCTCGCTTCCTTTTAGACCAGGGAAGTTTCCGCCTCCGCCAGCTCGGTAGTTATTTGTCACAACGATAAACTCTTGATTCGGGTCAACTGGTTTACCGTTATACGTTAAGTTAACAACTCGGCTTGAATCCGCATGAATCACGTTTCCATTCACATCGTATTTTGCTGGTTTAGTGACGTCAATTTGATATTGAACGCCGTCAATGACGTCGAAGTTATAAACAGGGAAACTTGGATTTAATAATTCCTGCTCTTCCGTTTTATTCGGTGTAATTTGATTAAACTTACCGGCAGACATATCAATCCAGTCTTTTATAACGGAACCTTTTACTTTGACCGCTTTTAACGTGTTGTCATATAGATACAGGTCACCTGCGCTTCGAATCGTTAAGTCACCTTTTTTAATTTCCGTATATTCATCTACGCCGTTTCTTCCTGCTTTAAAAGGTGCTCCGACTGATAAAATCGGAAGGTCTTTATATTCCGGCTTGTTTTGAGAAACGTATTTTTCCACGTAGTCTTTTTGTGCATTTGTTACAACTTGAATAGATGGATCATCTTTCACAAGAGAAAAATAGCTGTGAATATCATCCGTCGTTTTACCGATTGGTGTGTTCACGTATTTAACCGTTGCATCGTGATCTTTTTGAACCGCTTTAACAACACCTTTATCCGGTTCTACCGTACTTTGCGTAACCGTTTTCCCTGACGCATCTTTTACGTCTTTATACGTTTCACGCGTGGACGATTGAGAGTTTACTACTTTCCATTTTCCTTTTTCTTCTTTTAACGTTAAGTCAATTAAGCCAAGTGATCCTCCGCCGTAACCTGCTTGGACAGCCGGAACGCCGTTGATTGTTCCTTTTGCATTATCGACGCCAGGAAGAGGCTTTTTATCTGCTCCGAGGAACAAACCGTCTAGCGCAGCTTCCGTTTTAGCAGGGAAGACTTTATGCGTGTGTGAAAACGTAATAGCATCAATGCCTTTTACTTCACTTAATGAGTAAATCACATCTTCCGTGTTTTGCTTATTGCTGCTAAACCCAGAGTGAGCCATCGCGACAACTACGTCCGCACCTTTTTTCTTCATTTCTGGAATGTACTTGTTGGCTGTTTCTACAATACCTTTTGTAATGACTTTTCCGTCAAGGTTTGCTTTGTCCCAATCGTTAATTTGAGGCGCACAAAACCAATGAAACCGACTTTAATCGTTCGTTTTTTACCGTTTTCATCAACGACTTTTTTATTCATAATTTTATAAGGCGTAAATTTATTTTTGTCATTTTTCGGGTTGCTGTCATGATCGTCAACATAGACATTGGCATTTATGTAAGGGAAGTTCGCATCGTTGTACGCTTCTTTTAGAAAGTCTAATCCGTAGTTGAACTCATGATTTCCAAGCGTTGCAATATCATAATCTAGCTGATTCATCGCTTTAAATACAGGATGAACTTCGCCTTTTTTCAGCGGGTCAATCTTAGCTTTATACGTGCCTAGGGGCGTTCCTTGAATGAGGTCTCCGTTATCTACTAATAAGCTGTTTTTTACTTCTTTTCGAGCATTTTTGATTAAGGTAGCGGTTTTAACTAAACCCACTTTCTCGTAAGAGGCATCTTTGAAATAATCATAGTTTAATAGATTCGTATGAACATCGGTTGTTTCCATCAGGCGTATGTTCACAAGCGCATCTTTTTTATTATGGCCTTGATGCTTGCTTTGCTGTGAGCTTTGTCCAGGATGACGTTCTTCCGCTCCTGCCTGTGTAGTTAAAAGAGGCATAGATAATAGAGAAAGTGCCAGTGATGTGGATAGGATTTTTTTCGTTTTACTACTTTTGTTCTTTTTCATCTACCATTCACCTTTCAAGTAAGTTATCATCGCTATAAATCTAGCAACTGTTCAAAAATAGTATAGCAGAAAAGATTTATAAAGGATGTAAATTTTTTGATTTTTTAGTAAACCATTTGTATGCGTTTTATTAACTTTTTGTAAACCGAAAAAATTTTTTTTAGTTTCTCTCTTTAAAACCAAAGACTATAGTTTTTATTAATTGGATGAACCCTCCTTTTTAAATGGGTCTTATTACCTAATACATCAACGTTCCCACGCCCTCTTTTAATTTTTAAAAAAATTTATTTCAAGCGGTGTGTATATATGTACTATACATAGGATATGAAAAGCAGACATTAAGTTTGTCACAGCTTCTAACAAAATTTCGTAGATGTAAAAAAGAAAGAGAAGGTTTTTGCCTTCTAATAAATAGATATATTTATATAATTTTACATTTATAACAAGAAAACGATGTTGAGTCATAAGACATAACTACATCAATCGAATCTAAAGGCGAACAAAGAGGATCAATGAGCTAGTATGAATCGCTTGTGACACCGCTGTGGATTCCCGTGCAAGACTTCGCTTTCCGCGGGCGGCCGATGAGCCTCCTCGTCGTTTGCGCTCCTGCGGGGTCTCATCTGTTCCGCTTTTCCCGCAGGAGTCTTCGTCTTGCCCTCCAATCCACAGCTAGAAGCACCTATACACGTGAAGCCTACGTTCACCTTACAAATGAAAAAATCCGAACGAAGTTGATTCTCCATCAAGAACCTTGATTCATCGTTCGGATTTTCTTTAGTTAACATACTTTTTTCTCAGTTGCGTTTTCTTAATGACCTAATTCTTTAATTTGTTTCATAATACTTGATACATCTTGAATTGATTGAAACAATTCACTGTTTTTTAGCGCTTCTGGATTGAAGCTGCCATCCTTTATATTGGCTTCATACGTTTCAATTCCACTAATGATTTTTTCGTTTTGTTGAACAAGCTGATCGTGCACATCAGAAGCGATGTCAGGAGCTTTTGTTTTATTAAATTCTTCAGCTTTCCCTTTCATTTGCTGCAGCTTTTGCTCTAGCTTCTTTATTGCCTCGTCGTCATTAACAGCTTTTTCCGCTAGAGGCGGTATTTCTTCAGCAAACTTTTGTGCTTCACTCACGTAATCTTTCGCATCGTTTGCGTAGTTCAACGTACTGCTTGTATCTTCAAGAAAAGAACAGCCTCCGACCATAAAAAGAACAGCAGTTGATATGACTAGCATCCACTTTTTCACTTAGCACTCAACCTTTCTTATTTTCTTTTCTGCTATCTTCTTTTCGATTTTCGTTTCTTTAACTCTTTCATAATAATAGGTACAGCTTTTTTTATTCCTTTTTTTACAGCGGGGCTTTTTAACAGTCTCGATAGTTTTGACATTTTTAAGCTCCTCTCTCATTTTGAAATGACAAAAAACACCTTTACCACATGTGGTAAAGGTGTTTTTCTCCAGACCTTTACCAATGGCAACATTGGCAAAGGTCTCGCTAACAATTTGCATTGTCAATAAAGCCGGAGATAATAATCTCGAAATGACGACTTTACTGCAAGAGCTACTCCCCTTTGAACAAAACAGCATTTTTTGTTAATACAATCATAACGTACGTTCCTGATTATCGTCAACTTATATGGAATTAGTACACGTCTTTTTTGGTAAATACCAGAAACGACACGAGCAGCCCGGCAAGTCCCCAAATGGTTAAAACACCCAAGGAAAACCCTAAGGTCATTCCTTCAGTCGGAGGAGCTGTGCCTTGCAGATAAGAAGTTAAATTTAAATTAACCATAAACAAATACTTAGCCGAATGCCATGAAGAAACCATGCTGCTTAAAATCGTACCTGCAATCAAACAAGCAAGCATCACACCCATACCAGCAGCTGTACTTTTAATTAAAACAGACAGCATAAAAGCAAGCGTTCCAACAACAAGTGATACAAACCAAGCAAGACCAAACTCCATTAAAATATATCTCCACTGCGAAATTAAATGGACGTCCGCTGTATTTAAGTCATTTCCCTGCACACTAAACCCCGTAAGAATCGGGGCTGTCCAGCCTTTAAATCCAAATACAACGCCAGAAATGAGATACGACAAAACGCCAAACATTAAAATTAAAAACGAGACAGACATGACGAGCGTGATATATTTACTAAGCAGGATTTTCCAGCGTTTCACAGGCCTCGTCAACAGTACCTTGATGGATCCCAAGCTGTATTCTGAAGACACTAAATCCGCTGCAATAATCATAATCATCAGCGGCAGCAAAAGCTGAATGGCGTTTTCAATGAACCCTCGCACAAACGTTGGGGCTCCTGGTTCTGAAGGATTGATATCGTTATCTAAGTAATACTGTTGCTGCGCCACGCGAATTTCAAGCTGCTTGCGCCAATCATCTGAAATTTGGCTTCCGCTCAGCCGGTTTTGCGTATCGATAATTTCTTGCTGCAGCGTACTGCGCCAATCGGTCGTTCCTAGCTTTTCTTGAAGGCGCTGCGTTTCGCGAAGCTGAGCATATGTGAACATGGAAATCAAAACGCCCATAATAAGGGTAACGATTAACAGGCGCTTTTTTCGAACGAGCTTGATCATTTCATTTTGAACCAAACTAATCAATCGATTCGCCTCCTGTCATTTCGATAAATAAATCTTCAAGAGTTGGAAGCTTTCGATTCATTTCTTTTACCGTTACTCCTGCTTGAATGAGCTGTTTGTTCCACTCTCCCACTTCAGATTCTTCATAAAACGTAGTGACATACTCCCCCTGCACTTGCACAAAGTCCGTCACTTGTTTTAAGACGTCTATTCCCGCAGGCTGCGGATCTAGCTTCCACAGTAAGCGCTCTTGCTGAGTTAACAGGGTCTTCACCGATTCTGTGTGAATAACTTCTCCTTTTGCAATAATCGCTACTCGGTCACACATTAGCTGAATCTCACTCAGCAAATGACTCGATACTAAGACGCTTAGACCTTCACTTTCAGCTAAAAAGCGAATGAATTTACGCATGTCCCTAATCCCAGATGGGTCGAGTCCGTTCGTTGGCTCATCTAAAATGAGCACTTTCGGTTTTCCGAGAAGCGCTTGCGCAATTCCTAAACGCTGCCTCATACCTAATGAATACGTGCGAACTAAGTCGTGGATACGCTCTTGTAAGCCAACTAATTCCACCACTTCATGAATGCGTTCTTCCGTCATAGAAGGAATCATACGTGAAAAGTGCTGCAGATTTTCCCAGCCGCTTAAGTATGGATACAGCTCAGGATTTTCAACAATACAGCCGATATGCTCCATCGCTTTTGTAAACTGCTTCGATACACTGTATCCACAGATAGAAATCGAACCAGCCGTCGGGCGAATCAAGCCGACAAGCATTCGGATCGTTGTTGTTTTACCAGCTCCATTTGGCCCTAAAAAACCAAATACTTCGCCTCTTTTTAGTTCAAAATCAATATTTTTGATAATTTCTCGTTTTCCTATTACTTTTTTCAGTCCTTTTACTGAAAGCGTTACTTCACTCATATCATTCCCTCCCTTACCACGTAATAAGCGATGCTACACGTTCTGCGATTAGCTTATAGCCTTTTGCATTCGGATGAAACTTATCAGTATATAAGTAGTCATCTACCTTTAGCTGAAACAAATCAAAGGTCGGTACAAAAACAGTTTGCTTATAATTAGCACTTAATTCACTGCTTCTGTAATTCCATTCTCGTACAATAGCCGTTGTCGTTTTTGCATCTTGCAGGTTACTAAACGGATTGTATAAACCAATTAAAAAAATTGTTGCGTCTTTATTTGCCGACCGGATGCTTTTTAAGATGCTGTCTACGTTTTTTAAATAGTCATTTTCTAGCTTTTGAATATTGTTTTTATTTAAGTTCTGCAGCGTTTGTCCGCCTTGAAATAAGTCATTTCCTCCAATGGTGATCAGCACGGTATCTGCCGACTTAATCTGCCGCTGAATTTGCTGCTGCTTTACTTGACTTGCCAGCTGCGAAGACGTTTGACCTTTTATTCCAAAGTTACTTAAGAGAATTTTCTTCTTCGTTTTTTCTTCAAGATTCTCTTTTAAATACCCAACGTATCCTTTTCCCGCTGCATCTCCTGTTCCTCTTGTCAGTGAATCTCCTAAAGCGACAATCGTATAATTCTTTGTACTTTTGTTACTGCTGCTTGTTTCCTGCTTTGGCTTTGGCATTTCTTTTACAGTAGCTTTTGAGGCGCTAACATAATCATAAATAGACATTCCAAGCCCAGCTGCAAACAGCAGACACGAAATAATCGAAATAAAGGATACAATCCATACCCACTTTCCTTTCGCTTTCACTGGCTGCACTCCTTTTCGTCTTTTTAGTTATCTTTTTTTAGAGCTTCAACTGTTTTTAGTAAAGCGGACCAGTCTAAATGACCCCAGCCATTTTCGATTCCTTGTTCATAATGACCTTTCACAAGCTCTCCTAACGGAAGCGGAGCGGACACTTTTTTGGCTGCATCAATAGCCAAGTTTACATCTTTTAGTCCAAGCTCCAGCTTGAACCCGGCTGGTTCAAAGTCTCTTTTAGCAATTAAATTGCCGTAATTTTTATACACAGGAGATGCAAATAAGCTATTAACCACTTCAAGAAACTCCTCCGCTTGCATGCCATACTGTTCTACCATGACTACTGCTTCAGAAACAGCTTCTAACATCGAAACTAATAAAAAATTATTGCCAAGCTTAGCTACATTTGATAAGTAAGGCTCGTCTCCTACAGTGAAAATAGTTTGACCAACCGCTTCAAACAGCGGCCAAACGTGCTCTCTTGCTTCTTTATTACCTGCAACTATTACTTTGAGAGCCGCAGCTGCTGCTGCGTCGGGGCGACCTAAAACAGTCGCTGCAACAAAATGCTGTCCTGATGCAGCATGTGCGCTTGTTAATTTTTCCGACAAATCTACGCTAATAGTACTCACTGAGACGTGAATACCACCTTCTTGAAGGCCTTCAAGTACACCGGCTTCTGAAAGCGTTACTTCTTCTAAAGCCTTGTCATTGGAAAGAATCGTAAAGACAAGATTCGCTTCTTGTGCTGCTTGAGCAGGTGTCTCCACAACCTTTGCTCCTTTTTTCACAAGACTTTCCGCCTTCGAAGCAGTGCGGTTATAAATAACAAGTTCATGACCCGCCTTTATCATATTTTCCGCCATCGGTAATCCCATATTTCCTAAACCAATTAAACCCACCTTCATCTTTACCACTCCATTTCAGCACTCAATATGTACGTTTCTTATACTTGTCGTCTATCTTTAGAAAAAGCACATTTTCATTATTATATAACTACAGTAAAAGCGAATACAAAGAATAGCCTTTCTATAATGTTCAAAATGTGACATTTTTTAGACATGATTTATGAAAAACTTGTCAAAAAAATACGAATGGTTTTTAAATAAAGCGCTTGCAAACATAGGAAATTTCTGCTAAGATGTAAGAGAATTATTTTTGTTCGGTGGGGATGTATGAGTATTGTCACTTTTCGTCTTTAGATTTGAGCAAGAATAGTACCACAATGTGCGAGTCCGCACGAGGAGGCAACAATTATGGAACAAGGTAAAGTAAAATGGTTTAACGCAGAAAAAGGTTTTGGATTCATCGAGCGCGAAGGTGGAGACGATGTATTCGTACACTTCTCAGCAATCCAAAGCGAAGGCTTCAAATCTTTAGACGAAGGTCAAGCTGTAACATTTGACGTAGAACAAGGTCAACGCGGACCTCAAGCTGCTAACGTTCAAAAAGCATAAGAAACACAACATATCAGAAACAGATCCTTTAAAGGATCTGTTTTTTTGTGTACAAACATAAAAAAAAAGCCCTGTTTTTCAACAGGGCCAGTCGGTACAAATACAGAAGTAAAGTTAATGGTACTCTTAGTATAGCACAAGATCATAACAATCTATACGAAATAATAAAATAAAACTTTCATCCGGCACGTTTACCTATGTTTATAGCTATTCCAGACTCTCTAGGGCGCTCGCAAATCGTTTAATTCCCTCTCGAATCACCTCTTCTTCTCCTCTGCCAAACGTAAAGCGAATAGCTCCGCTTTGAGAACTCAGCACGCTTCCTGGGACAAAAGCCACTCCTCTTTTAAGCGATTCTTCCAATAGACGATAGTCATCGACCGGCTGATTCACTTTGCACCATAAGTGAATCCCGCCTTGAGGCGAATCGAAAGATACTTTTGATCCGAGCAACTCGTTCAGACTCGACGACAGGGCATACTCTTGCTTTTTGAGCTCTTGTCTAAGCTTTTCAATATGCGAAGAAAACGTAGGAGAATCTAAGAATTGATAAGCAATCCACTGCGGAAAGATGCTGTGGCCAAAGTCAATTTGCTGCTTAGCGTCTGCCAGGCGCTGAATCACTTGCTCTGGCCCTACTATCCAGCCAATTCGAAGGCCCGATGCCACAATTTTAGAAAGCGAGCTGATATAGAGGACATTTCCGTTCTCGTCCATCGATTTCAGCGTTTGATGTACATTTCCGTCAAATGCCGTGAGTGAATAAGGATCATCTTCAATAAGCGGAATGCCGTATTCTGAAGAAAGCTCTAAAAACCGCTTTCGACGCGCTTCTGATAACACAATACCGGTCGGGTTTTGATAATACGGATTTAAAAAAACCATACGAATGCGATGCTTTTTATGTAATTCTACTAAGTCGTCCGGGTTGGCTCCATTTTTATCTACAGGCAGCAAAAACGTTCGTAAACCTGCTGATTGAAAAAGCGGCAGTGAATAGCTATAAGACGGATCTTCAATCGCTACTGCATCTCCTGGTTTTAACAAACACTGCACAATCAAATGAAGTGCTTGCTGTGCACCTGATGTGATTAAAATGGAATTAGCATCGGTGGAGATTTTCCGGTACTCATGAACATGAGCAGCAATAGCGTCACGCAGACGTTCATTGCCGTGAGGATGATCATAGCCTAAATGCTCATTAAACGGCATGCCCGCTAATATTCGCTGAAAATCTTCACTTGGAAACAAGCTAGGAGCTAATTCTCCGCTGGCTAAGTTTACAAAATCTGTTCGCAAAGCTTCGCTTCTTATTCGCTGTACGAGCGGTAAATTAGGCAAAAATGAACCGTCTTCTACATATCTCCCCCAGTTTGGAATACGTTTACGGGAAATTCCCCAGATGCTCGAACTAACTCGCGTGCCGCTTCCTTTTTTACGTTCTACGATTCCAAGTGCCTGCAGCTCTTCATAAGCAGCTACTACCGTGCTTCTGTTCACGTTGAACTCAGCAGCAAGCGTTCGTTCTGATGGCAGCATAGAATCCGGCGGAAACGCTCCCGATGAAATACAGCTTTCAATATATTCTGCAATTTGTTTATAAATCGCTTTTTTGCTAGCGCGATCTGGTCTCCAGTTCATGCGGCGTCAGTCCTTACATTTAAACTTTCTTATTAGTAGTTTATCCTTTATCTCTCTTATCTTAAAGCAGTTTCATAAAAAAAGACCATCCAATTCGGTGTTTTTTTGCTCATCCACTTTATCAAAAATTATAATAGTAGCTATTTTTCATTTTTAGGTATTTTAGTTTACATAATAATTTTATAGTTAATCATATTGAATAAATTTCACCATAAAAAAGAGATTGAGACATAACCAGTCCAATCTGAAGACGAACAAATGGGATACATGAGCTCATATGGGTTGCTTGGTACACCGCAGTTGATTTCCGTGCAAGACTTCGCTTTCCGCGGGCGGCCGATGAGCCTCCTCGTCGCATACGCTCCTGCGGGGTCTCACCTATTCCGCTTTTCCCGCAGGAGTCTTCGCCTTGCTCTCCAATCAACTGCTAGAAGCAACGAAATACATGAAAACTACATTCACCATGCCAATAAAAAAAACCCAAACGAAGTTGATTCTCCATCAAGAATCTCGATTCATCGTTCGGATCTTTCTTCAACTAAACTACTTTCGTCACGGCCTCTTTTTTATAGAGGAGGTAAATCTAGCTTGCCTTCTTGAAATAATTCTTTCACCATATGCTTGGCATAACCCGTTGCTTGCCCTAGCGTAATCTTAGCTGGCATAGGGGCTTCGTTTGCATCAACGATTACATCGATAATACACGGCTTGTTTTGTCTAACAGCACTTTCAAAAGCTGGCAGCAGCTCTTCTTCTTTTTCTACTCGGTAGCCAACACCTCCGCAAATATCTGCATACCTGGCAAAGTTCGGATTTGTTAAGTCTGTGCCGAATTCAGCATTTCCCATTACTTCTTGTTCAAATTTAATCATACCGATTTTATGGTTATTAAATAGCACCACAACTAGCGGAAGATTGTATTTAACAGCTGTAATAAAATCTGCCATGGTCATCGCAAAGCCGCCGTCTCCACAGACCGCAAACACCTGCTTATCCGGATAAGCAATTTTTCCAGCAAGTGCGCCCGGCAGCCCGCATCCGAGAGTCGCTAGCCAGCTTGAAATCACAAACTGCTGATTTGTCATACGAAAATGACGCGCCATCCATACTGTGACGTTTCCTACATCTACGGACAAGACCGCGTTATCAGCCGCTACGTGCTGAAGAGCTCGAATTACTCGCTGAGGCTTGATAGGTAGACTTTCTTTTGCCTCTTGGGTATCAAGCTGACTCCACCACCTTTTCATACGTTCTTGACTTTGCTCTAAAAACTGGCGATGCTCTGAGCGGCCAACGTTTTCTAAGAACCACTGAATTGTTGTTTTTGCTTCTCCGGCAAGCCCTGCATCTACAGGATATCTTTTGCCAATTTGTGCAGGATCAATATCAATATGAATCGTTTTCGCATGGTCTGGCAAAAAGCCTGTAAACGGATAGGACGTTCCAATCATGATGAGCGTATCCGCTTCTTGCATCGCTTCATACGCTGGCTTTGTCCCGATTAATCCAAGTCCTCCAAGACAATACGGATGTTCATCCGGTATTGCGCCTTTTCCAGGAAGCGTAAGAACAATAGGTGCTGCGATTTTTTCTGCAAACGCAAGCAGTTCTTCTCTCATTTCATGTGTGCCTCGACCGGCTAAAATAACCGGACTTTCTGCTTTACCAATCAAATCTTTTGCCTTTTCAAGGTCTTCTCTGTGAGGAAAGACGTCTTGTTTAACGATTATGCTTGATGTTTCTCGTGCTTCTGATCCGATTTCAAAACGAGGGATATCATCGGGAATGGTTAACACAGCCACACCTTTTTTAGCATAAGCTGTTCGAATCGCTTGATTGACAACAGTGGGAAGCTGTTCAGCGGACATGATTCGCTGGTTATATACAGCCACGTCATCGAACATTCGCTCTAAATTAATTTCTTGAAACGCATCGCTTCCGATAAGATCAGACTCCACTTGCCCCGTAAGTGCTAAAACGGGAGCTTTGTCTAACTTTGCATCATACAAACCATTCAGTAAATGAATCGCTCCCGGTCCGGCAATAGCCGTGCATACACCGATTTTACCCGTTAGCTTTGCATATGCAGCCGCTGCGAGAGCTCCCGCTTCTTCATGCCTCACTTGAATAAATTTAATTTTGTCCTGGGCTTTGCGAAGCGGTTCAATAATTGAATTAATGGAGTCTCCTGGCATGCCGTAAATATGGTCAACGCCCCATTCAATTAACAGTTCAATCAGTTTTTCCCCTGCTTTTTGTTTAAACATATGACTGACCCCTTTCTTCTTATATATAGAGATAGTGTGACCTGATACGCTCTTTCTTACTTATTTTCACTCGTATAATTTTCGTTTTCTTTCATTAAATGAATGACCGTTTTCGTTAAATTTTCTTCATTCCTTGCAATTATCATTAACTTTTGCTATTCTATAAGAAGAATTATTTTTGTTCGGCAACAATCGATAGGTGAATACTTTCGTCTTAAAGATTTTGATCATGAGCAAGGATAGTAATACAATGTGTGCATAGCACACGAGGAGGCAACATTCATGGAAAAAGGTACAGTAAAATGGTTTAACGCAGAAAAAGGTTTCGGATTTATCGAGCGCGAAAACGGCGACGATGTATTCGTACATTTCTCAGCAATCCAAAGCGAAGGATTCAAATCTTTAGACGAAGGTCAAGCTGTAACATTCGACGTTGAAGAAGGTCAACGCGGACCTCAAGCTGCTAACGTTCAAAAAGCATAAGTAGAAAAAGACTCTGAAATCAGAGTCTTTTTTTTATGTAGAACCATGCATAAAACCTTTTTAACGTGTAGTTTGTACACGTTATTATAAATAATAAACTAAAAAAGTCTCTTCATCCCGAAGAGACCTTTTGTGGAAGAAATAGTTGAAGAAATAAAGTGTGGATGTTGCGTCGTCATCATTTTTTAATAATTAGCACCAGCCGCCGCCGAAGCAAGAAGCGCCGATGATGATTAATAAGATGAAAAGTACAATGATTAAAGCGAAACCGCCGCCGCAGCCACCGCCGCCATAACCACAACCGTATCCGTAACCTCCGTAGTATCCCATGTGTTTCACCTCCATTTGCTATACTTTAAGATATGTGGATTTAGTTAAATTGCTCCTAATAATTCCATAGAACTTTTGAAAATGTTTGTCATACACTAAAAATACTGCGTTTTTCAAACATGCCCCACAAAAAGATAAAACATTTGATTTTATGGGCATTTACTCCTCTTTTCTTTATCTTTTAAAAATGTAATCGCTCCCTTTTTCATGAATGTACACCGTGCTGAATACGTTTAGTTATGTACACTCAAACGGGAGGGATTTAATATGTTAACACTCGAAATTTCAAAGCAAATCGTTAAAAACGTCTACCCTATTGTCTTATCGAATCGCAGTAAAATCTTTCAAGAGGAAGTGAGCGTCGCCGCGTTGCAAGACTACTTTGGTCTTGATCATGCCTTTAGCGTGTATGCAGCTGCCACCATTATTTATCAGCTAGAAGCCGACGGGTATGTATCCAAACCTCTGAAGCGCAATGAATACAAGCGAATTTTGCTCAAATAAAAACAAGCATCCCCGCAAGGATGCTTGTCTTATTTATAGCTATACCTGTCGAATAACTCCTCGACTCTTTTGTGGTAATCGGCAAGGTAGTCAGAAAGCTCAGTTTCACTCAATTTATTTGCCTGTTCCTCAAATAGTGACAGCAGCGAAATTTTAATCATTGCCATTTCCGTTTCCGAGCGATTTTCATTTCGCAAATCTTTTCTTAAATTCCACAGGCTTTGCTCCATTTCATGCTTTAATTGTTCTAGTGAGTGTGTTTCTTCAGATCCGGCACGAATGTCTTTTTTAAATCCACTCATCTTATCACTCCTCGCATTTGCACCTGCTAGATAGTATCTAATGTATACTATACCATAAATAACTATACGAGGCTTAAGCATGCCTTTTAAGCAATTGGTCACAAAATAAAAAACATCTCTTTGGATGTCTTTACGTTACCTTTTATCTTACTTCGTCTTCTTCACCTTTTACATATTTAAAAAATGAATCAATCATTTCGTTTAAAAAATCATTGCGATCTTCAAAATTCATAATTTCTAAAAATTCCACAATATCCTTATCTAAGCTAATAGAAGCGGGAACATAAGCAGCCGCTTCCCTTCTTTGCGGGAATGGAATCACATTATTTTTCTTCTTCATAAAACACCGTCCTTTTTCTGTGCTTTACTAGTGTAAGCTTTCAAGGAACGATTTGCAAGTCCCTCTGATGTAAAATTTTATATAAACATTCTTCTGAAAAGACAGGGTATATCTTTAGCTACTCAAGTAGGATCATTTGACATTAGCTTTTCCATGTTCTGGCGTCATATTAATAATTCGCCGCTGTTTTCTCTTTTCCTTTTGGCATCTTTCAGCAAATTTAAACACAAATATTTTAAAAGAGGTTTTTATTTCCTTCGTATAGGCTAAAGAAAGGAAACAACATTTTTATATGGAGGGGTTACAAATGATTGCATTAACTGGGAAAGTTGCGCTTGTGACGGGAGCGGCGTCTGGAATTGGACGTGCTTCAGCCATTACATTAGCTGAACAAGGAGCGCGCGTTGCTCTTTTAGATTTAGAGGAAGAAAAATTACAAGAAGTAAAAGAGACCATCATGTCGAGCGGCGGAGAGTGTATAGCCATTAAAACAGACGTATCTGACTCTGAAAGTATAAAAGAGAGTATCGAAACGATCAGCAGCTTATGGAGTCAATTACATATTGTTTCTATTAACGCAGGCATCAACGGTACGTTCTCTTCTATTGAAGAACTATCACCAGAAGATTGGACAAAAACAATTGATACAAATTTAACAAGTACTTTTTTAACCGTAAAGCATTCTATTCCTTATTTGAAAGCTCAGGGAGGAAGCATTATTATTACTAGCTCGATTAACGGCAACCGTACATTTTCAAATATCGGCATGAGCGCATACAGTTCCTCAAAGGCTGGCCAAATGGCTTTCGGCAAAATGGCAGCTCTTGAACTTTCTACATACGGAATACGGGTAAACGTCATTTGCCCAGGAGCAGTTGATACAAATATTGAAAGCAATACATTCCGTCAAGAAGACAAATTAAAAGAAGTCGCGATTCCAATTGAATATCCAAATGGCAATCAGCCGCTTGCTAAACGCTCGGCTAAGCCCGAAGAAGTAGCAGATTTAATCTTCTTTTTAGCTTCTGACGCGTCCAAACATATTACCGGAAGTGAAATGTTTATTGATGGCGGAGAATCACTGCTGTAACGTACAAGCCCCTGCATCAACGTCAGGGGCTTATTTTTTTACTTTTATGAAAAACGTTTACTCCACCCGAAGCGGATATAATGCTGCCTGTAATCATATCTGAGTTTTCATCACAAAGAAACTCAATAATACGCGCAATGTCTTCTCCTGTCCCTGATCGACCGACAGGCGTTTCCTTGTCTTCTAGTAATCTTGCTGTTATGATATCATTTTCTTTCATGTCTCCCACAATATCTCCGGGACAGACCATATTGGCCGTAATCCCGTATTCGGCTACTTCTAGAGCAAGCGATTTGGTCAGAGAAGCTAGCCCTGACTTAGCGGCACTAAAAGCCGCACGGTACATCCATCCAGGGGTATGCTCTACATCTTGAAAACCGTATGTAATAACCCTTCCAAACTGCTGTTTTTTCATAACTGGAACAACAGCTTTTACAAAATGAAAAACGGAGCTTAAATTACCTTCCAGCATTTCATACCATTCACTGTCTGTGTACTCTATTAATTTTTTTCTTTCAAATACATACGGACCTGCATTATTAATTAAAACATCAATACGTCCAAATTGCTCCATAGCCTGCGCAACGACATGTTCAATATCTGCTTTATTCGTTATATCTCCTTCTACAAACTGTACGTTGTCTTTATATTGATGCCATTCTTCTTGCAGTTCTCGCACTTTATTTTTATCACTTCGAAAATGGACGGTAACGGAATACTGCTTTTTAAAAAACTGTTCTGTTACCTTCTTGCCAATACCTTTATGACCCGCTGTAATCAATGCATGTTTCATCTACCTTCACCTCTTTCACTCTACTTATCTACTATATATATTAGACAGTTCCTTAGTTTCTCCTTTACTAACAGAAAAAAGCCCTTGACTAAAGGGCTTTTCTGTTACGGTCTTAACAAAATTTTCCCTGTACTTTTCCGGCTTTCAAGCAGCTCATGTGCTTTTGCTCCGTCTTTTAAATCAAACACCACGGGATCGGTTAGCACAAGCTGACCTTTACTGATCCACTCAAACAGCTGCTGTGAACGTACTTTACGTTCTTCATATGACACAAGCACGTTCCACAAGTCTCCGCCTGTAAGCGTTTTAGAGGTATCCATCAGCATACGCGGGTCGACCGGGGCCGGATCGCCTCCTGCCATTCCGTAAAATACCACGGTTCCGCCTGTTTTTACGGCTTCAAAGCTTTTTTCTAGCGTAACTCCTACAGATTCGTAGGCAACATCTGCGCCTCGCTTCGTTACATCTTTCACTTGTTCCACCCAGTTATCTTCGTATAAAAAGACATAGTCAGCGCCTGCTTGAGCCGCTGCTTTTGCTTTTTCAGAAGATGACGTTAAGCCAATGACTTGTCCGCCTAATAGCTTGACAATTTGAACTAAAAGCTGACCTACGCCTCCAGCAGCTGCGTGAACAAGCACATAATCGCCAGGCTGAATGCCGTAGCTGTCTTGTGTTAAATAGTGCGCCGTTAACCCTTGTAAAAGCACAGAAGCAGCTGCGTCAAACGAAATATCATCGGGTACCGCAATGATTTTATCCTGTGGCACGGCAACAAGCTCTGCATTTGCAAAAGGGACGTCAGCAAAAGCAATACGGTCTCCTACGTTAACGTGACTTACTTCTGCTCCTACTTCTTCTACCACACCTGCTCCTTCATATCCTAAAATATACGGAGGTTTACCCGTTAAGTGGTAGTTCCCTTTTCTTCGGTACACATCAGCAAAATTAAGTCCAATTGCTTTTGTTCTTACTAGTACGTCTGTTGGACCAATAGAGGGGTTTGGTATATCTTGATAGTGAAGAACGTCAGGTCCTCCAAACCTTTCAAATACTAATGCTTTCATATATAAGTTACCTCGTTTTCTTTATGTATTCCCTTTCATCGTAATTCAAAGAGATAACAAACACAAGTTTCTGACTCAGCAGAAAAACGCCTTGTCTCTTGATGAGACAAGGCATTTTTTTAATTTGTTTGCACTACGATTTCTCGCATCGTTCGATTTTTTTGATAAGACGTATGAAAAGAAAAGGCTTTTTCAAGAACGTGCGGTGTTTGTCCGCCTCGCGTGAGCGCTTCTTCGTAATACGCCATAAGCTGGTCGCGGTACATTGGATGGGCACAATTTTCAATGATGCGCTTTGCACGTTCTCTTGGGGCGAGTCCGCGCAAGTCTGCGTATCCTTGCTCTGTTACAATCACATCCACATCGTGTTCCGTATGATCAACGTGCGAAACAAATGGCACTATACTTGAAATATCGCCGTTTTTAGCAATTGATTTTGTTACAAAAATACCAAGGCGCGCATTTCGGGCAAAATCCCCTGAACCTCCGATTCCGTTCATCATTTTTGTTCCCATCACATGCGTTGAATTAACGTTTCCGTAAATGTCTAGTTCTAGCGCAGTATTAATTGAAATCAGTCCTAAGCGACGAATGATTTCGGGATGGTTTGAAATTTCTTGCGGACGAAGAATCAGTTTATCTCGATAGGCTTCAAAATTAGAGAAAACTTGTTTCATTTTATCCGCTGAAAGCGTAATTGAGCAGCAGGAAGCAAACGTAACTTTTCCTGCGTCAAATAAATCAAACACGGCGTCCTGCAATACTTCTGAATACACCTCTAAATCATGAAACTCTGAATCTAACAAACCGTGGAAAACGGCATTTGCCACAGATCCAATTCCAGATTGTAAAGGAGCAAGCGATTCAGTTAATCGCCCTTCTTTAATTTCTTCACGTAAAAATGAAATCAAATTTTGAGCCATCACAACCGTTTCTTCGTCAGGTGCTACAATCGTAGACGGTGAATCTAGCTGATTTGTAAATACAATACCCTTTACTTTATCTAAATCAATTGGTATGCCTAACGAACCAATCCGGTCATCAGATTTTTTCAAAGGAATTGCATCTCGCTGTCCTTGAACGCCTGGGTCATACAGGTCGTGAATGCCTTCTAACAGCTCTGGCTGCGCTGTGTTAATTTCAATAATAATAGATTTTGCATGCTCGGCAAATACCATCGAATTTCCAATTGACGTTGTTGGAATCATCATTCCGTCATCCGTGATAGAAACCGCTTCCAAAATAGCGAAATCTATTGAATCTAACACGCCTGAACGCACCCATTCAGAAGTATGCGATAAATGTTGGTCAATAAACTGAAATTCACCTTCATTAATTTTTTTACGCATCGTCGGGTCCGCTTGAAACGGAAGGCGTTTGTTTAACATGCCTTTTTCTGCAAATAGCTTATCCACATCTGAGCCAAGTGAAGCACCGGTATACACGCTTACTTTTATCGGTTCTGTTTCCGCTCGTTTCGCTAGCGCAAACGGTACAGCTTTGACATCCCCCGCGCGTGTAAAACCGCTTAGACCAAGAGTCATTCCATCTTGAATCCAAGACGCTGCTTCTTCAGCAGAGACAACGCGATTCTTTAGTGCTTCATGCTTAATTCGACTGCAAACGTTTTCCATTCTGTTCACTCCTTGTTTTTGCTCTTTTTTACCATTTTACTGTAAAAAGAGCGTTCACAAGAGTTTTTGGAATGAAATGGACAAAAATAGAGATAAAACAGCATATTTGATGATAATTAAGCAAAATGACGGTTAAAACCCAAGCAGCTTTCGAAAATAGCTGGCGTACGACTGACTGACCGGAATTTTTTCTCCGTTGCTCATCACTAATAAAAAAGTTGAATGTGTATCAGGATAAATTTCTTGAATTTGCGTCACATTGACGATAAAGGAACGATGACAGCGCACAAACTCTTCTTTTGGAAGCACATAATCAAATTCATTTAACGTGTATTTATGCGTACCCGTATACTTCTGTGCGTACACATATGTTTTTCGGTCACGCGCTTCTACGTAGATGATTTTTGAGAAAGGAACCGGTATCCATCCCTCATTCACCTTTAACGTCACAACTGACTTTCCGCTCGTTAACGCGGGAAAAATCGCCGTCACGCACCCTTGAACCTCTCCTTCATCTAAAAAAGGCACGGCCATGCCGTAGTAAGGCGTGCCAAACACGTCTCGGTGAATAAATTCCGATACTTTTTGCTTTCGTTCTAATGCTTTATATGTAATCGTTCCTTTTTTGATTTGATCTCCAGGGCTAATTTTTAAATTAATTCGTTTGCTTGCCCGGTAATACACGTACGTTTCTAGATCTGAAACAGCAATCGACGCTTCATCAGAGAACAATTCGCTGATAACGTCTAATAATGCTGAAGCTTTAAATGGTTTCATCTTTTCACCTTCTTTTGTCTAGTCAAACACGCTGCTTCTTTATTGTAGCGCAAAAGCAAAAGCGAGTGGGAAAGAAGCATGGAATTTATCTTTTCAACTGTATAAAATTTCTATTTTTTCACAACATAAAACAATGAAATGAAGGAAGGGTGAAATGTATGGGCTATGCTGAATCGACGTTTCGAATCGCCTGTTCATTTTTTGTGCTGCTTCTTTTAACGCGGCTCATGGGAAAAACAGAAATCAGCCAGTTAAATGTATTTACATTTATTACGGCAATTACGATTGGTAATATCGCTTCTTCCCTCTCCACTGATGAGCGAGTAGAGATTGATAAAGGGGTTTATTCACTGCTAGGTTGGACATTTTTAACGATCGCTATGGGCTATATTGGAATGAAATCGAAAAAAGCACGGCATCTTATTACCGGCGAACCCAAAATTGTGATTAAGCAAGGAAAAGTGATGGAAAAGGCATTAAAACAAGTACGGCTAGATATTGAATCTCTTTTAGGCATGCTGAGGCAGCAAAACGTATTTTCCATAAAAGATGTAGAATACGCCATATTAGAAATCAACGGAAACCTTTCCGTTATGCAAAAACAAGATAAAAAGCCGAACTCGTGGTCAAAAACGCTTTTATTTCCCACTTCAATAGGCGTTATTTACGACGGAAAAGCGAATGAAGATGCGTTGAAGGACCTGCATTTAGATAACAATTGGCTTCATAAGCAGATTGAAAAAGCTGGAGTCAAATCAATTGATGAAGTGTTTTATGCTGAAGTTCAGTCAGACGGATCCCTTTATATTGACTATAAAAAAGACAAGTTTAACTCATAAAAAAATCCGTACCAAAAGGCACGGATTTTTTATTAGCTTGCTTTTTTCACACGATTTGTAATGGTATCTTCTTTTGGTGATGTTTTGCGAATAAAGAAGGCTAAAACAAACGCGATCACACTTAAAATCGTTGCGATCATAAACGCATCGTTAATGCCCATTGCCGTACCTTGATTCACGGCTTCAGTCATACTGCCTTTATCTGTCGGCAAAATTTGCTGATTCATCACGATGTTTTTCACGTGTTTTTCACCTTGATTCATCATAATGGAGACAAAGAACGCCATTCCTACAGCTCCAGCAACCATTCGAAGCGTATTAACCATCGCTGTGCCGTATTTATTTAAGCTAAGCGCAAGTTCATTTAACCCTGCTGTAAAGATTGGCATCATGAGCAGCGACATACCAAACATACGAACAGTATAAACAATCATTACATACATAAATGTTGTTGTCGTTTCAAGTTTTGTTAATTCATATGTTGTCACAACAGTAATCGCTAAACCAATAACAGCAAGCCATCTTGCGCCGAACTTATCAAACAGCCGTCCTGTAATCGGAGACATAATCCCCATTACAATTCCCCCTGGCAGTAACAGCAAGCCTGAAAGAAACGGTGAAAAACCGCGTACGTTTTGCATATAGATCGGCATTAAAATCATACCTGAAAACATTGCCATTGTCACAATCACGTTAATGATTGTTGTTAAAGTGAACATACGGTAACGGAAAATACGGAATTCAAGAAGCGGCTGATCGATTTTTAACTGACGGAAAATAAAGAACAGAATTGAAATACCGCCTACAATGAACATGGCTAGTACTTCAGTGCTGGTCCAGCCCTTTGTACCGCCCGTAGCGAACGCATACAGCAAGCCGCCAAATCCAATTGTTGATAAAATAACGCCAAGCACGTCTAGCTTAGGTCGGCTTGTTTCTGTCACGTTTTTCACTAAAATAATCGCCGCAATTACGTTAATAAGTGCAATTGGAAACATCATAAAGAATAAAACGCGCCATGAGTAGTGCTCAACTATTAAACCAGAAAGTGTCGGACCTACTGCTGGTGCGAAGTTCATCGCTACACCAAAAATTCCCATCGCAAAACCGCGTCGGTCAGGCGGGAATAACGTAAAGATAACGTTGGTAATTAACGGAAATAAAATCCCAGCTCCTGCTGCTTGCACGACGCGTCCCACTAAAATAACGGAAAATGTCGGTGCAATACCGCAAAGCAGTGTTCCTACTGTAAACAGACCCATTGCTGTAATATACAGCTGCCTTGTAGTAAATCGATTCATTAAAAATGCTGTAATTGGAATAACAATTCCGTTTACTAACATAAAGATGGTTGTTAACCAGTTGCCCGTAGCCGCCGTTACATGGAAATGATCCATCATTTGCGGAAGCGCAATGTTAATCAGCGTTTGATTTAAAAAAGCGACGAGCGCTCCCATTATCATTACGCCAAAAATAGACCGAGTTCGGGCTTGATCGGACTGTTGTGTTTGTGTATTCATTTTAACAAGACCTTTCCCTTTAAAATTATCTGTATGTAAATCTTCAGATGACAAACAGGTTAAGAATATATTTTATGTGTTCATTCTATTAATTTATGTCACGAATATTTAATGAACTTAATTATATACCGGATAAATATATCTGTTTCCGAAATATTTGTCAACAAATATGATCATTTTCGTAAAACTTTTCCATCAGTATATATAAAGTAGCATGCCCTTTAATGAAGAAAAAAATGAGAGCCCTTCAACGAAGGCTCTCATTTCCTTAAGAAATACTTATTTTAAGATTTGAACTTTTACTGTTTTTCTTCCCCATTTTAACGCTTCTTTTTGAGAAGGAAGAAGAACGTCAATTTTATTTCCTTTAATCGCACCGCCCGTATCAGCTGCGATTGCCGTGCCGTAACCTTCTACGTATACTTTTGAACCAAGTTTGATCACTTTTGGATCGACAGAAATCACTTTTTGATTTGGATTCTTTTTCAAGTCAATTCCAATCGCTGTTTTTCCGCTGCAGCCTTTGCAGTTCGCTGTGTACGCTGTTGCTGTTACTTTAAATTCTTTCACAACGTTTGAAGACTTCGCAGGCGCTGCTTTAGCAGGCGTGCTTGATTTTGCTTGAGATACTTTTAATACTTGTTTTGGATGAATGCTGTCTGACTTTAAGTTATTCCACTGTTTCAGCTGACTAACCGATACTTTATATGTCTTTGCAATTTTGTATAGCGAATCTCCGCTTTTTACTGTATATGTATTTGTTGCAGCTGATGCACCACTTGCCACTCCGAACAGTGACATTAGAACTAAACTGAACGTAATCATTGTCTTTTTCATGTAATTGATTTCCCCTTTATCTACCAATACATAAAAAATAACACATGAATATTACAGTTATATTTCAGTAACATGTCAATAGTTTGATAGTTTAGTTACAGTAAAAATAAATATTCTTCCTTTTAAACTAGTAAAATAATCACCTTCACACTTTAAAAACATACATATTTAGGCATATAACGGGGGTTTTACACACGTTTATACGTAATTGTTTCATTTGTAACATTCAACTGGTTCTAGAGGCTTATGCTTTATTTTAATTTGATTATTTAGAACATAGTTTATTTAAAAAAAATGAAATAAAGGATCTAATATAAATCACTTTTTACACCGCTGCTGATTTCCGTGCAAGACTTCGCTTTCCGCGGGCGGGCGATGAGCCTCCTCGTCGCTTACGCTCCTGCGGGGTCTCATCTGTTCCGCTATTCCCGCAGGAATCTTCGTCTTGCTCTCCAATCAACAGCTAGAAGCCACTACATACATGATTGTCATAACAATGAAAAAATCCGAACGAGTTTGATTCTCAATCAAGAATCAAACTCGTTCGGATTTTACTTCAATTAAAATACTGTGGTCCCAGCTTCTTTTATCTTTAAATTATAATGGTTACACTAATTTTCAATATGGCTGCCACTGAAGCATTTTAGCTGCCTCAAACCTTTTTTCTACATTCGGCCAGTAAACTATTTTCCACCAGTTGTCAACGTACGGATCACGTTCATTTTTGTACTGCAAATAATAAGCGTGTTCCCATACGTCTAATACAAGCAGCGGAATGGTGTCCCACTGCGTAAGCAGCTGATGACGCTCCGCTTGCAGAACTTCGAGCTTGCGCGAACGCGGGGACCATACTAAAATTGCCCACCCCACACCTTCTACTTTTTTAGCAGCTTGAGAAAAGTGCATCATAAATTTCTCATAGCTGCCAAAGTCTTTTTGAAGCTGCTGCAACAGCTGTCGTCTCGGTCTTCCTCCTCCTTCTGGACTCATAATTTCCCAAAAGATTGTATGCAGATAATGACCAGATCCATGAAAAGCAGCTTCCCGTTCCCAGTGTTTTATGAGGTCAAAATTATTTGTGTTACGGGCTTGCTGCAGCATGAGCTCTGCTTTATTTAATCCATCGACATAGCTTTGGTGATGCTTGCTGTGATGAAGACGCATAATTTCCCGGTTAATATACGGCTCAAGAGCTGAATAGCTATAGCCAAGCGGCGGCAGCTCGTGTCGTCCCGGCGCTATAGATTCCCGCTCCCTGCCGTCATCTCCAAGTCGCTCTTTTAAAACTTTATCAATATGCCGCACCGCATTGTTGATTTCTTCTAACGTATATTCGTTAACATCTTCTTCACTTAAATATTCAAGAACGTCTTCTTGCGTGCGCGTGATATATGACGTTATATCTACTTCTGTAATGGCTTCTTCAAATACAGGGTCACACACTTGTTCAAGCCAGGTCTGAACTTCCATCAAGTATCTTTTTCTCTCATCTTGATCGGCCATACTTCCCCTCCTTACACCTCATCTTCACTATCATATTCAAAAGAAAAAGCAACATAACTGCCTACTTGTATCTATTGAGTTAGAAAATTCGACATAAAAAAGGCAAAGGTTCCTTTACACTTGAACTCTTGCCTTTTTTCTTATATATTCTTTGCCATATTCACATAATCAATCGTTTCTTGCTTACTAACAGCCGCGTGCTTCAGCTTTGGATTGTAATAAAGGTCCACTTTTATATTATTGATTTCACAGCCGTCTGGCATATGCTGCAAATCCGTTAAAAATGGAAGCAAGTGATTGTTCATATCATATTCAAACGCCCCGTTTTGCAAATAATATATCTTTGGCACATAGTTAATATGGCTAAAAAACTTCACTACGTTGATTCGCTCACCGTATGAGACTATCACTTCCTCTTCTGTCAGGTTGGGATAAGATAAATTAAACACTTGCCGAACCGGCGTTTTCAGCCACTTTGTCAAGCAGGTCTGCGGATTATTAACAAGCGCTTTTGCTCCTTTTACGTACCCCGCCAAAAACATCGACATAAAGCCGCCGCCTGAAGATCCGTAAAACAGCACGTTAGACGAATTCACCTGCGCTTTTTTCATGAATTTTTCAATTAAAACCGCAATGTCTTTTAAATAAAAACGATTGCTCGTCCCTTGTCCCCACGCAAGCGACACTTTTCCTAAATAAAGCGTGGGGTCGTTGTAATAAATAATCGAATCTTCAAATTCATTCATCCACGAATGCCGCTGAAAATATGGAGGTCCTGCCGGCATTTCCTGACTTGCTCCTCCGCCTGAACCAAACACAAGCAAATGCGAAGACTCTTTTTTTAATCTGACTAAAAACTCAAACAGCACTCCGTTCCACTCGATCGCCACTAAAACAGGCTTATCAAATGGCAGCTGAAGTTCATCTATCTTATCATACGTACTATTTATTTTTTCATATTGATCAAGCAACAGCTCTGCAACTCACTTTCCTTAAAATGATACGTCATATGTGTCTGACATTGATCATGGTTCTGTGAAAAAAGAACCTGTCACAGTATATGAAAACCAGCGGACAAATGATTGTACACCTTATCCAAAAGAGGCCGTTGCCTACATCTTCCTGGGCTTCTGTCACGAAATAAAACTCTCCACATACGATACAGCATCATAAAAAATTCAAGGATAGGAGCTGGAGACCCTTGTCAACGTCCTATATGGATTATAATAATCCGAACGTACAATACTTCTCTGATG
The DNA here is from genome assembly GCF_058629175.1 of Priestia sp. MDV22-iso46. Lineage (NCBI taxonomy): Bacteria > Bacillati > Bacillota > Bacilli > Caryophanales > Bacillaceae > Priestia > Priestia sp. MDV22-iso46. Next base: position 236,713 of record NZ_JBZVWT010000001.1, on the reverse strand, counting down.
TAAATAAAAACAGACTTAATACGCGAAATGATCAAAATTACATTAACCGATTAGGCCGGGATGTGCTCAATACATTAGGAAACGTATCATTGCTCGATATTTACTTAAGCGAAAGCCGCGTGGTCGAACCGCACTATCATCAAAATGCCTCGGAGCTTGTCTACTGCATTTCAGGATCAGCCGTCGTTTCATTAATCAACCCGTTTAACAATGAAGTGACAAATATTCCAATTGCTCCGGGGCAAGTAGCCAATATCCCTCAAGGCTGGTGGCACTGGGAAATTGCGTCTGAAGACAATACGCATTTACTTGCCATTTTTGACGCTCCGTATCCGGAATACATTTTTGGATCGGATATTTTAAATAAGACGCCTATTGAAGTACTTGCTCATACGTACTGCTTAGATCCGGAGCAGCTAAAGAAAACGCTGGCTCCGTTAAAGAATCAAACTATCGTGATTGGACCAACGGACGAATGCGTAGAAAAAGGGCCTTACAAACAGAAAAAACAAGCAGGCTCCGCTAGCCACGAGACGCCTCCTTATAAGTATCCTCCGCCTCAGAATCCTTATTACTCCCCTCAAAACCCCTATTACTATCGATATTGGTAAAGACAAGAAAACCCCGCTGCCAATGCAACGGGGTTTCTTAACGAATACATAACATTATTGTTCTTCTATATACGTGCTATGAAAGGCTGCTTCAATATATGCAACTTGGAAATGATAATGTCCAATTAAATATTTCACAATGTCCACCTGGTCGATTTTGCCGGGCTTATCGACCATCGCTTCTTTTACCATTTCTTCGAATGTACCTTGATCAAACTGTTCTTCATGGACAACAATTGTCTCAGAGTACATTTCGTCTTGTCCTTCTGAAATGCGATAGTAATACAATTTTTTCACCTCGATTTGTCTTAAGTGTATGTATACCCTTAACTAATCATTTTAAAACATTTTTTCAGCGTTCTTTTTCCGCTGTACGATAGGCTGCGGCTTTTGCTTTCACAAGCAGCCTTGTAACCCAGTACGCCACTAGCGTTATTCCTATATCAATAAGGAAAATATAAAACAAACTCATTCCTTTTCTTGAATCAATAAATTTAAAATGATGTTCAAGAGGCGCCAGTCCAAACGAAAAAACAGCGCTCAAAAGAATTGTACACAGATAAAAATTCTTTTGATGATTTGTACAATATTGATAAAGCAGCAGAAATCCTACCGGCAAAATAGAAGCCGTAATATTTGTTGCGTTCGGAAGCAGAGGCGTTAAGAAAAATGTATGCGTCAAATAACCGCTTCGTCCAAGTGCAATATCAATATATGCCCAAAGCATATGCACTGTGTAACCGAAGAAAAACACCTCAAAAATCCGCATCCGGTCTACGGTAAAATACAACAACACAAGAGGAAGAACGAGCGAAGCAAGCACCACCCAAAACTGCCAGTTTCCAAAATCTGAATACTGATGCCAATACGACGATAATAACTCCTGCAGCTTATCGCTTTGTTCATATATGTTTCCCCAGTATCGTTCATAACTCACTGAAGTAACCTCCTATATAGAGTCTCTGCTTATGTATGTACGAATAAGCTCCATTTTATACAGAGAAACACGGGAAGCGGCCATTTATTGCTTGCCATCACCTAAATACGTCACCGGGAGTTCATGCTCAATGACTTTACTTGCTTTTCGATTAACAGCATACGCTTTTGCTGTTGGTCTTGAGCTAACTGATGCGGATAGCTTCTCATCTTTAAAATGCAGCGCGACTCCATCATCTACAGCATAGCCTTCTTTCATTTCCCCGCTTGCAATTAATTCATGATACGAAGGTCTTCGATTGCTTTCTCCGTCATAGTGAGGACAGTTGCTTCCCGTTAAAAACCCTAAACAGTCGATTTTAGACAGTTTGTTGTTCATTGAATCGGTGACGCCTTCTTCAAACCAGCAAATTGAACCTGCGCTTATTCCTGCCAAAATAATTCCTTTTTTATAAGCTGCTTTTAAAATCGTATCCAGTCCCCATTCTTTCCATAAAAGAAGCATATTCCTTGTATTACCGCCGCCTATATACAAAATATCTTGCTGCAGTACATATGCTTTTAAATCTATAAAGTTTTGAGAAAACAGCGATAAATGAGACGGTGTGCATATTAACTTCTCAAACGCTTCATAAAACCTTTCTACATAATTATCCGCATCTCCGCTTGCTGTAGCGATAAAGCAGATCTTTGGTACGTTCGTATGAGCTTGTGAAAGTATGTATTGATCCAGCAGCAAATTATCCGGCTCCATTGAAAAGCCTCCGCCTCCCATGGCTATAATTTGTCTCATTTCCATCCTTCCTTTCAAAAAAGGTCATAGATAAAAGGTAAATTCATACTATTTCTCATCGATGACTTTCCGTATAATGGAAGAGTGACAAAAAGGTGGTGCAAAGCTTTTGAAAATAGTACGAACCCTTTTACTAATACTAGGCATTTTTATTATCTTGTTTTGTATCTTTGGCTATATCGATTATAACGGTCAAAAAATGGATTTAGGAGCCAAACAAGAAAAAGACATCCCATCTTCCATTAACACTGACGGGGGAACTATTACGCTATCTGCTGTCAGTAAAAAATACGATAAAACGCAGTTTGGCTTTTTTGTTATTCAAAACAATTCGACGCATACCTTAACGATTCCTTACGAAAATACGGCGGATCACTTAAAAGACGGCAAGTGGTACAAAGTTGTGCTAAACGGATTAGAGTTCCCTGATAAAACTGTCATGCTGAAGCCAGGGAAATCACTCAAACTAGATATCGCAACTCCTAACTACAAGGTAGGAAAATACCGTTTTGTGGAGCACTTTAAAGATGAAAACGGAAAAGAGTATGTGTTAGCGGCTCCTTTTGAAATTGTTTGGCCGAGCCTTAAGAATGTTCTCGGGCAGTTTGATTAAAGGTAAAAGAGAGATTTAGAAATACCGAAATTCATCTCACCTAAAGACGAACAAATCGGGTGAATGATTAGTATGAATTGCTTGTTATCCCGCTGTTGATTTCCGTGCAAGACTTCGCTTTCCGCGGGCGGCCGGTGAGCCTCCTCGTCGCTGATGCTCCTGCGGGGTCTCACCTGTTCTGCTTTTCTCGCAGGAGTCTTCGTCTTGCCCTCCAATCCACAGCTAGAAGCAGCTACATTCACTATAAAAACAGAAAAAACGAACGGTTAATCGATAAACCGTTCATACATTACTTCAACTTATCTTTGCCTATCTTTATCAGATCTGATTTAAAATACGAAGCGTAACTTGCTTTGTTCCGACTTTTACCGTCTCTCCGTTTTTGATGGCTTCTTTCACACTGAGACTGTGCAGCAGAAGATTTTCTTGAAGCAGCGTTTCAAACTTCTCGACAGCTTTCTGCACTTCTTCGTCTCCGCTAAGCTCCAAATCGATACGTAAATTCACGGGTAAATCCAGCTTTTTACGATAGTCTTGAACCGCTCGAATTACTTCACGAGCGACTCCTTCCTGCACGAGTTCTTCAGTTAACGCAGTATCCAACACCGCAGTATACGTCCCGTTTGATGCAACCGCAAAACCTTCTTTTGGCACTTTTTCAACGAGTACGTCTGCCGTTTCAAGCGTTAGGTTTTCTCCTGAAGCAAGCGTAACACTCAGCTTGCCTTGTTCAACAAACTCTTTTCCTTGCTCTTCTGAAAGGTTTTTTAACACTTGGTTGACCTCATTCACTTGTTTTCCAAACTTTGGCCCCGCCTGTTTAAAATCCAGTTTTAATACGTATGAAACAAGCTTGTCGTCATCTTGCTCCACGTTAAAGTTCTTCACATTAAGCTCATCTTTGATGACATCACGGTACACTTCCCACTCTACATCTTCTTCCGTTACCACAAGCGAAAGACTTTGCAGAGGCTGCTTTACTTTTAACGAATGCGTATTTCGGATGCTTCGGCCTAGTTCAACTACTTGCAGTACCGCTGCCATTTCTTTTTCCAGCTTTTCATTCACTTTGGTTTGATCATACACAGGATAGTCTGCCAAATGAACGCTTTTTCCTGTCAGATTTTCATGAATATCATCCGCAACAAACGGCGTAAACGGTGCTAACAGCTGACTAAGCGTGACTAACACTTCATGAAGCGTATCGTAAGCCCCTGCTTTTTCTCCGTCCATCCCTTCTGACCAAAAGCGGTCGCGTGAACGTCGTACATACCAGTTGCTTAGCTCTTCAATAAATGCCGCGATTTCACGAGCGGCGCTTGTAAACCCGTAATCTTCAAGATGTACTGTTGCTCGCTTAACCGTGCTGTGCAAACGTGAAAGAATCCACTCATCCAATTTTGTTTTTTTCAATTCATACGTTTGCTCGGGATTATAGCCGTCAAGCTTAGCGTACAGCACGTAAAAGCCGTACACGTTCACGAGCGTATCGATGACTTTTGACTTCGCTTCTTGCACAACGCGCTCTGAAAATTTCTTCGGATTCCAAGGCGCACTGTCTGCTAAAAGCGCCCATCTAAGGGCATCGGCACCAAATGTATGAATAAGATCAACAGGATCTAGCGCATTTCCTTTACTTTTAGACATCTTTTGACCGTTTTCATCTAACACGTGCCCAAGAGACAAAACGCGCTTATAAGGTGCCTTTCCTGTAAACAGCGTTGAAACTGCCATCAAGCTGTAAAACCAGCCCCGCGTTTGATCAATTCCTTCTGCGATGACGTCTGCTGGAAACTGCTTTTGAAACAGCTCGTTGTTTTCAAACGGATAGTGATACTGCGCAAACGGCATCGAGCCGCTGTCAAACCAAACGTCAATTACTTCCGGCGTTCGCTTCATTTCTCCGCTGCAGACCGGACACGTCAGCTGCACGTCATCTACATAAGGCTTATGAAGTTCAATGCTGTCATCCACAGAATGAGACGCATGATTTTGCAGCTCTTTGATGCTTTTCGGGGCTACTTGATGCTGACATTTCCCGCATTCCCATACGTTCAGCGGCGTTCCCCAGTAGCGTTTTCTGCTGATATTCCAGTCCACCATATTTTCTAAAAAGTTGCCAAAGCGACCGTGTTTGATATGATCCGGGTACCACGTCACGCTTTCATTGTTTTTCAAAAACTGTTCCTTCAACGCCGTCGTTTGGATAAACCAGCTTTCATTTGCGTAATAAAGAAGCGGCGAGTCGCATCTCCAGCAAAACGGATAGCTATGCTCATGCTTTTCTTTATGATACAGCACGTCTTGATTCGCTAAATAACGCACGATATCAACGTCGCAGTCCTTCACAAAACGTCCTTGAAACGGCGGCACTTCAGCCGTGTACTGTCCTTTTTCATCCACCACGTTCACAAACGAAAAGCCGTTTTCTTTTACCACTCTGTAATCATCTTCGCCGTAAGCAGGTGCTAAATGAACAACGCCCGTTCCGCTTTGGTCCGTTACGTAATCAGCCGTCACCACTTCATGCCCTTTTTCAACGTTCACAAAATTAAACGGCGGCTCATAAGCCATCCCTTTTAACTCGTTTCCTTTATGTTGAGATAAGACGGTATACTCTCCTTTTAACACTTTGTCCGCGAGCGCTTCTGCCACTATATACACGCTGCCGCCTTGCTCAGCGCGAACGTAGTTCATCTCTTCATGCACCGCAAGCGCCACGTTTGACGGCAGCGTCCAAGGTGTTGTTGTCCAGCCTAGAAAATACTCATTATCGCGGTTTTTCACTTTAAATTTCACCGTTACCGTTAAATCTTTTACATCTTTATACCCTTGCGCTACTTCATGCGAACTCAGCGACGTTTGACAGCTCGGGCAGTAAGGTGATACGCGGTGGCCTTTATAAAGAAGTCCTTTATCATGAATCGTGCCAAGCACGTTCCATACACTTTCAATGTATGAATTCTCCAAGGTGATGTAAGGGTCTTCCATATCAACCCAATAGCCAAGCTGCTCCGTGAACGTGCGCCACTGCTTTTCATACACAAACACACTTTCCTTACACTTGTTGATAAAAGCTTCTACGCCGTATTTTTCAATGTCATGCTTCCCTGATATTCCGAGCTGCTTTTCTACACCGAGCTCCACCGGCAGTCCGTGCGTATCCCAGCCTGCTTTTCGAATCACTTGATGCCCTGTCATCGTCTTATAACGAGCCACCACGTCTTTAATCGTCCGGCCTAGCGCGTGCCCAACGTGAGGCAAACCGTTTGCTGTAGGAGGCCCTTCATAAAATACAAACGAAGGATGCCCTTCTCGATTTTGAACCGACTGCTGAAACACATTTCCTTTTTGCCACTGCTGCTGGATACGCTGTTCGCGCTCTTGCGAAGACTCCCTTACATTCACTTCTTTCATGTGATACCACTCCTTTTAAAGTTAAAAGCACACAAAGAAACCCGTCCCTATGACTAGGGACGGGTATTAAACCGCGGTACCACCCTGGCTTCTATTGATCCGTTCATCAATAGCACTCAGCAACGTACAATCATACGCGTTCTTTTTAACGGTAGACTACCGTTCAAACTTACTTATCGTTCAGTTTGACTTCTCAGAGAGGATATTCCCCTGCGGCTTGAACACCGGCTTTCAGCTATCACCGGCTCTCTGTGGAACAAACTTGCAGCGTACTGATTCTCTTCAACGAATTTGTGTGCTTTTATTAGTAGCTATTGTATGCGTTTTGGAAGGGAATGTCAATGTTTATGATATTTATGTATGTTTCTCCTTATAATATAGTCGTCCAATGATAAAATAACCGCTTACTGCTGTTTGCTACAATATTTTCTGCCTTTTTCACGCTCTCAGGAAAAGAAAAGGAAATATACACAAAAAACCACCTCATTTAAGGTGGGTATTATTTGGCTCTCCGACTTGAAAGACGCTCTTTAAAACCAGTTAATAAGCGGCGGGATGCTTTGAGGGAAATGAAATAGATTGTATGGATCATATGCTCGTTTCACTTCTCGAAGCTTTTTAAAATTCTCTCCATAATACGCCGTTGGCCAATCTCTGATGAACCGGTCCGGCCAGTTCACATAATCTCCAGTTGTATATCTCGATAAAGCATTCCTTAATTCTTCAATCCACCGAATGTTTGCTCGCTCTTCTGAAGGATGGCTCTATATAGCAAGGTACTCCTGTGCGATAATAGCATCTCTATAATAGAAGGCCGTTTCATTAGAGGCAACTTCCTCTACTGCTCCTCCAAGAGACTGATGCCAAATACTAGATTTTTCATTTGGAGCATTTTCTAAAAAATGCTTCATTGTTAAAATAGCGTCTTTTGGAAAAGGTTTATTAAGAAAAGAACCTGACCTTTTCCGAGGGTCGGGTTGGTTTCCGCTCGGATCGTCAAAAAATTGCACAGCTTCAATATATGAAACTTCCTTTATTACTACTTTTTTAGGACAACCAGCATCTATTAAAGGCTGCAGAAGTTCCTTCAACTTGAATGATGAACCAACGAATTCACCTTGAGCGATAATCTGATTTGCTTCTTTCGATTTTAACTCGATTTCCGAAGTTAAGCGCTTATCGGTATTCGTGGCCCAGTGCTGCCATGCATCAAAAGCAGCTTCAAAATCTTCCCATTCCCATGTAATAGAGAAGATTGACACCTTTGAGATAGGCTGCACCTTAAAGGTAAGAGACGTAACAATACCAAAGTTTCCGCCCCCACCCCCACAACAAGCCCAAAAGAGATCACTATTGTGACTTTTATTTGCCTTAATGAGTTCAACTTCTCTCTGTTCGTTGACTATTGCCATTTCAACTTCAAGCAAATTATCACAAGTAAGCCCAAACAGCCTTGATAACATCCCAATTCCTCCGCCAAGTACAAGGCCTACAAGACCAACACTGCTTTCCGTTCCTGCAGGGATAGTCGTTCCCTTTTTCCATAATTCATTATATACTTTCCCTAGATTAGCTCCTGCTTCTATTTTCGCTGTCATGTCTTTAGAGTTGAACGTGATTCTATCCATTTCACTGACATCAATCACTAATCCACCGTTTACTAGTGAAAAATTTTCATAGCTATGCCTGCCGCTCCTTATTCGAAATGGGACATGATTCACCTTTACCCACTTCAATGCATTTAATACATCGTTTGTATTCTGACAAAATACAATTATTCTCGGAAATTTAGGCACACCTAAATTATTATTTGTTCTAGCCTGTTCATATTCCGCATCATCAGGTGTAACGATTCGTCCAGTAAGCTTTGTTTCCTCTACGATATAACCCCTTTCTCACATAATACAGATAAGATGCTATATCCTATGAATTTTCTTCAAAAAAGACACACAGTTTAAAGGGAAGAAATAGAGAGTAGAAAACTTACTGGAGGGGTTCTGGATAAGTGTGCTAATTTATTTTTGACGTGATAACTTTCGTGTTGTAGATTAGCCTGCTTCTTTGCAGTACCATAACAAGTATATTAACTATTAAATTATTACTTTTTAATTCTATATTATCTTTAATTAAGATTAACGCCTTTTGCTTCAAGCCTTTTTGAAGTTTGTACTTTCTAACTTTCTCATCACCCATTATAAACAGAGTATGTGCATATTAAATGCCCACACTGCCAATCAAACGTATCCTCCTCCTATCCTCGTTATATTTTTATATACTGACGAAGCCTTTACTCTAATATTCACCTACATAATCCAGCTCCTAACGAATTAGTAAAAGAGATACTCATACCTCTCCAACACATCAAATAAACATATACAGAATGATAACTCTGATGGGATTCGAAAGGAGAAATCACCTTTGACAAAATATCGGATTATGACCTTTGATGGAGGCGGTACTTTAGGTGCTTTAAGTTTACAGCTTTTGAATAGATTGGCTCATCAAAACCCCAAGTTAATTAGTGAAACCAATGTTTTTTCAGGAAATTCAATTGGTTCATTCACTGCTCTTGCACTTGCAAGCGGAAGATCACCAGAAGAGACGTTTCAGTTTTTCAAAGATCACATCTTACCGGCGTTCAGCGTTTCCCGACCGGGCGGACCTGTTTTTAACCAACAACTACCCTATTCTGGTTTTATTAAAGCCATACGAACGTTTTTCCCCCGAGACCTTCGCCTTAGAGACTTAAAGAAACGAATTGTTGTGCCATCCTTTCACTTATTTTCACCGGAGCTGAATCGTTGGAATCCTGTGTTATTTCACAACTTTCCAGGTTCTCCTTATCTTAATGAAAAAGCGAGTGACGTAATACTTAGGAGCAGCGCTGCACCCGCGACGCAAAGAGCTTATCAAAACTACGTGGATGGGTATACGGTAGCAACTAACACCAGTACAGCTAGTATCGCGTTTGCAGTAGGGAAAGCAAAGCAGCCGTTGGATCAAATTGCCGTATTATCCATCGGAACAGGTGAGCAGCCAACTCAATTAAGAAAAGATACGAAGGGATGGGGAATGGTTAGTGCCGATAACATACGACCTGAAGATATGGAGGATCTTCCGCCAAATTGGGGGGTACTTTTAGACCGGTCTCCTAATGAGCCGTTGCTGCCGTTTCTTCAGATTATCTCTGGTGGATCAAGCTACTACGAATCTATGGTCAGCTCTGAGCTTTTAGGCAATCAGTTTTTTAGGTTAAATCCGCGGATTCCTAATTTTTCTAAAACAGATCCTTCGGTGGTGCCCGCTCTCATTTCAATTGCTAACAAAACTAATTTACGACCTGTATTTCAATTTATCGAGAAAAACTGGTGTTAATACAATTGTCCTATTAATTCCAGTTTTTCGTTTTTATTGCAAGCACTTGGGCTTTTTACTAGCAACTTAGATTTTATAGAGGGCAATCTCACTATGTTTCTATAAACGAAAAAAATAAAATGGATGTTACAAAAGAAAATATCCAGCTAAAAAACTCCAAGATTTAAGAAGATTATTAGCAAGGATAATAAATGAATTGCTTCAAGAAGAACCTTCTACTATTGAAAGAGCTAAAGTAATAGCTACTTTGTCAAATATTAATATAAAAGCTACTGAGGCTGGGGAATTAGATGCGCTTATTAAGGTAATTGAAAAGAGGTTTGAGGAGCGGTAAGGATGAGTCTAAAGTCTAGATTAAAAAATTAGAAGACAGAGTTCCAGCTAGAGAGACTACATCTTCTGATCCCATAATAAAGTGGCTAATAGAAAACAAGCAGAGTGAATTTATTTATTGGTTTAACAAAGTCTACCACAAAAGATTTAAAGGAGATAATATTACTGAAAGGGAAAGAGATGAGTATGAAGGCCTGATGAAAAGATTGTCTGAGATTAGGGAAGCGCATTCTCATAAAAAGGGATGGAATAAATGTTACTTGATTGCTAGAATTATAGAACTACATTTTCAAAAAATCATCATTATAAAAACCACCTTTACGGTGGTTTTATGTTAAATAATAACTTTAATTGATCTTAAGATAAAAGTAAACTTTTTATAAAAAATGCATTTTTAATAAGAAATATTTTTAATTAATTCTGTAATCCTTTTTATCCTGGGCATCAAGAATCGTTCAACTGTATATAGATTCCCCCTTTTGGTTGTTATATATATCATAATAAAATCCAATTAAAACCTTAGGAACTTAATCGTATCATTATCCTACACACTCTTAAAATCTTTTAAATGCTCAAGTAATTAAAAAAGACGACTCAATATCTCTTGAGCCGTCTAAAATTTAAGAAAACGAGCAAACACAAGGAACTGTATCATCCGGTTTCTTTAAAAATTTATCTACCCTTCAATTTCCAGTAGTTCTCTGTATTCTTTCAATGTATATGGCTTACTATCTTTTTTAAGAATAGATACGTTCTTTTCAAAGTATTTCCGAAAATCTTCTTCCATTCGCTCTTGTTCAGCGTAACAAAACTTTCCTCTTGGTTATTTCCAATAATTAACATAATAACTTTTTGAAGTGCTCATCTTGTTTATACCATAGGTTTTAAAGTTTCAGACATCCCTATACATTTGAACATAATAAAAAACCTTGAAATCTATAGAGCCAATCAAGGTTAAATAACTTAACAACCATATAGATTAATTTTAAAAGTCTTCGTCCCAGTTTTCTTTCGCATCAAGAAGTCTATTTGTTAAAAACTCATAAAAGTTATCTGCTCTTTTGCCACTATATCCATCAATTCTGTCCCACGACACAACTACACATTCAGCGTCAACTAGGTTTCCAGTATCTAAACAATATACAAACTCTTCACAGTTTTCAACAACTACGTATTGAGTTGGCAATCCAATATTCCGAAATCTTTCAGTGTTTGTTATTACAGATGGAGTTGCGGATTTCCCACAGCCAAGTATATCTACTCCAAATAGCCCTCCAGAACCATAATTTTCAAGAAACCAGATATAACTATCCGGAAATTTCACTTTAAGTGCTTTTTCAACTTCTTTAATAATTTCGTCTGAGACTCCTCCAGTAAAATCATTAATCTTAGAATTGAATTGAATAAATTCACTCATTTCTTTTTGGTTCAAATTATTTCTCTCCTCATTAAAATCCTCTACAATAAGTTCGCTATAACTTACTTTTGAGACCTCTATATAGTGCAGTAGATTATCCAATAAAGTGTATTATATTCTTAAACATATTTATCAATGTATCATGAACCGCTGATCAAAATCTACACTTAACCCAACTAGTGTTTCTTACGGTAACAGCCTCAGCACTTTCGTATTTAATAATATAGTAATAAAGAAATCCCCTATTCCCTAAATCAACAAGGAATTACACAGAGTATGTCACGAAAATGGAGTTGTTATGACAATGGTATAGTCGAATCTTCTTTGGAATTATGAAGTCTGAACCTTTTAAGCAATTTGAAAGTGTTGAACATTTTAAAAAGGAATTGAAGAAGTGTATTTACTATAAGCATAGAGGGATCAAAACAAAATTAAAAGGCATGAGTCCAGTCCAATACCGAACTCATGCCCTGCAAGTTGCCTGCCAAAATAACCTGTCTAACTTTATGGGATCACTTCAAAACTTAAGGCTCTTTTCAGATTATAGCTTACTAATATTTAATGGATAAAAGTTCTTTAGGAACCACTTTTAATTATATCTATTATATTATGAATGTTTTCTTTTAATTCTTGATTCCTATTCTCTTTATACTGATGATATGCCTGAATTCCCCTATGAATAATAGCATTCATAGTAGGATGAAACAACTTATCTGTACACTCAATTAAAAAATCAAAAAACTCTGCACTAGCTGAGGGAGAATAAGAAAATACTTCTATAAGTATATTTATGGTAGCTCCCTGAATCTGTACAGCATCTTTTTTCTCTTTAAGAGAATAGCAGTTTATCATACCAAAACAAAATGTCGATACAACTTGTTTTTCTTGTTCATCTAAATTTTCCGGGGTTAATTGGCATATTTCTAAAAAAAGATTAACCACCTTTTTCATCTCGCTATAATATGCTAAATTACGCTCCATTTTTCCCTCCTAATATACTAATATTTTTCCATTTGGATAATCTCCGTCCCATCCACAAGGAATATGACCACTTAAATAGATGTCTAACATACTGGTGTAAAAATCTGAATTATAATATTTCTCATATGTAAGCACCATAATGATGTTGATAATATCAAATTTAACAGAATTCACTATATCACTTGATAACCCTAATATGCTTACTTGGCTTTCGATTTTATCAACAACTCTAGGTAATACCTCTGTTTTAACTTCTCTCACTAATACATTCCAATTTTTATTATACAGCTCCGGTTTATTCTTGGCTAAATAACCCGTTAAATTATTTCTCTCTTCAAGACAAATATTTCCCTATTTCATTCCTTTTACATTCTTATTAACTACTTTTTTATTTGATAAATAAGAATAATTACTTCCTTTTGGAAGATTAGTTTCAACTCCACAGTATTCTAGCCAATTATTAGATGTTATTGCTTCAACTACGGCATTATTTAGTTCCATATAGTTTTCTCCTCTATTTATTCTTCAATTTTATTTCTTCTATTAATTCTTGAAGAGAATGTGCCGCTAAATTCAATTCATTCGTCTCGTAATCCTCTATATAAACTTTTTCTGTCTCGTTATCTACGTTAATTGCCCTCTCATCTGGAGAAATAAAACCTATCTGTATATATCTGAATTCATTGCCTCGGCTTTCTTCATAGCTCTTCAAGTTTTTAAAATAAGTCAATAAATCTTTATCTGGCTCAACAGGTTCAAGGTATATATAATTTGAATGATAAAAACCCTCTAAGCTTAAAAATAAATAACTATTGAAATATTCTTTGATTGTTTCATGCAAGCGTATTTTAATTTCAGTTTCAATTGTGTCAAAGTCTTCAACACCTCTTTTTTCTATTGGCTTCCAAAAATATACTCTTGTTCGTCAGGCTCACTTAAATATAGTACCAGATTTATGTCTCCATCCCACGGAGCTTTTGGGACTCCATTATATTTGTCATTACAATAATATAGTAATCTCTCAAAATAATTCGTCATTGCACCTTTTACTTTCTTAAGTCTCCTTCATTAATCTTTCCATCACTTTAATTTCCTTTTTTCTTAACCCTTTACACTACATAGATGTAACGAATCTAAAACGACTATTGCTAATTTTCAGTTGTAATAACCATTTCTCTAAAACAAAAAACATCACTCGTGAAATTCAAGTGATGTTTTTGCACAAAATCCAAAAGTATTTCCTTAATTATAAAAAGTTTAAAATATAAACCTTTTAATGTATTAAATCATCCAGCTACATACTTTACCGTTTTTCTATATGAAGTTTTTTAGCATGATTTATTCATAAAAATTCTCAACTTCAATAGGCCAAAAATACCCGTTTCCCATACATTTAGGGTCAATTTTATTTAATTGTTCTTTTAACCAATTAATTACGGATTCTGGTATATCGTTATCGATAAAAGCATCTTCACCATTTATTTGAATTGCCTTATCAATCATTCTTGAATATACTAATAAACATTCGGCAAATTGATTTATGGAAGAATTAATAAATACTTCTTTATAGTCATTACCATTATTAAGAAACACCACATTTTCTGTTTCTTTTATTATACATATTGGATCACCAGAACCAGTTGACCCTAAAAACCAATAGTTTTGAAACTCTTCTGGCATACTGAATATACTTGTAATAGAATTTAATACCCCTTGTGAGGAAGTGAAATCCAGATACGGTGCGGGAGTTTCAGGTAAACCTCCTATAGATAAAAACTGTTTTACTTCATCAGAAAAACCTGTGTTTACTAAAGCATCATATTCAAATTTTATTAGGGGCCCGTCTTTTTCAACATTCCATTTCTTATTAAACTCTTCTGGTAAAATCATTTTCTCACCTTCCTGAATTATTATAAAAAACAGCAGAGATTTCTAGTACCTCCCTCTGCTGTTTTTTTATTAATCCCCAAAATAAAGCAATCATTTGCACTCTTTTATACATATTTCTTGCGAATAATTCTACTTAAATTGCAACTTCTTGATAGCCTACTTCATCTACTTTTTCATTTATGAGACGAACCCCTAAACCATTTTCTTCATCCCACGAACAGTCAAATGATACTCCTATATCACGCCCATCGCGAAGGAAATCATACGGAACAGAAATACCTACTAATGTGATATGTTCTATTAATTAATCAACTTTTTCAATTAATGGATAGTCTTCGTTAACGGCATCATCATAGCCTAGTTCATGCCTTTTTTGTTTATAATAATCTAAGATTGGTTGTAATATGCTATGTTGGATTTGTTCCCAATTATCCATTAATAAGTTGTATGCCACGTATTGCCCTTCATCAAATTCTCCATCTTCTGTACCTCCTACCAATAATGCTATCTCTGTGTCCTTTCCTAAAAACTTTATAGTTCTGTATCCTACCCATTTATACTGATAATCAAGTTCTCCAAAGATTTTATCATTTATTGTCATGTTCAAATCTCCTTATTCTTTATTTGCAAACCCTCCAGGTTCAAAAGCCCCCGCGTTTATCTCACCAACTCCACCAAGGTGTCCAAATTTGGCGTTTATTTCTGTTGGCACAAGTTGCATAGTAACTCCATCATTTAACTCATGCCATGTTAATTTGTTTATCACTCGGTATTTTTCTATGTCCTTTGCTGTAACTCCACCAGAATCCAGTCCAAATTGATGTGCCAATTTTGGTGAATTATTAAGTTGATCTGCTAATCTTTCATTTGCTTGCTCAAAATTATAACCTCTAGCAGCATTTCCTTTAAGCCCTTTTCCACCTAACATATAATCAACCTCAATTTGCGCTTTTGCTACAGGTGAAAAATCAGGAACTCCACCTTTATACTCAATTCCATTAATACCAGCTTCCATTAGGATTTTCTGTAACTTGGGATCCGGTGGTGGTTTTAGAGTACATAAAGACTCACCTCTAACCCCTTCAAAAACGACAATTGAATTCGTTTCTGCAGGTGTTTGTTTGAGTCTTGATTCATATGTTAGGAATCGTATCATCCAATGGTTCTCTTAGTCGCCATTTTTTTCTGCTGATTTGTTGTCTTAAGTATAAAGCATAATCGGAAGTATATATCCCTAGCTCCTCTGCTCTATATATAATGGCCTGGACTGATTCAAAAGAAGAAGATAATCTAATCCAGCAGAAGCAAGTTCAGGAACTATAGTAGACTCTGGCATCAAAAAAGCGGAAGCAAAGCGATTAGCTTCTTGCTCTATTCTTTTGTGTTTGCTCTTATCCTCTACATCTTTTTCGTTGTAGTTTGAATGCAGTAGTCAATGATTTTCCCCATAAACCAAAGGTTTAAATAAATAAAAGCCTTGAAAAGCAAACTAGCTATTCAAGGCCGTTAGATTAATATAATAACAATATATTTTTGACATTTAATTAAAAAAACTCTTATACATAACTAGTAGAAGTAATATAATCAAAATCTCCTGAAGAATTAACTAAACTCTTGTACTCAAAATTATAAATCAAGATAACAGTGTTATAAGAGCTGTTCAATTTAATTTTCTCCTTGATTATAGGTATTATAACTTCCTCATATGAACAACCTTCCAACAAAACAGAGATCTCATCACTCTTTGCTTCTAATACTGCTTTTTCAATAAAATCCTCATCTGTTTCATCCATATCAATATTAAAGTCCTCAAAAAATTTAGAAGGTACAGACTCTCCCTCTTCATCATATGTTAAATCTACATACTTTTCTAATTGCTTTTGGTTCTTAATATTGCCTAACCATATTGAAACGATTCCTTGCTTTTCCATAAGTAATCCACTCCTAATTTAATCTTAATCCTTTCGGCAGTGATGAAATACCACCTTCTAATCGATAGTGAGACCAATTATTAAGCCTTCTAATAAAGGTACTATAATCATTGGAAGTATCAATAATTTCTAATAATTCGTTATGTGCTTTTGTAGAGCCTAATCCTCCGTGAATACCCTTAGGATTTACAAATTTAACATCAGCTATTGCTGTTCTTAAATCTTTAATTCTTTCAGCACTAACATTCCAAACCTTGAATTGTGGAGCCCTTGACACTAAATGCCATTCATGTAAACCACCTGGCTCTCTAAGCTGCCGTTCAATTTTCTTTCTAATCTGCTTATTCACCCATAATTCGTCCAATTCCTTACTAGAAAGGGAATTGAAGAAATCATTAAATTTACCACTTTTGGCAGTAGGGATATCTGCCGCAGTTAATTTAGTTATTTCTTTTATCTTCCCCGCCTCATCTATATTCTTAATTAGATGAAGATTATTGTTAATTTCCACTGAATTTACTTCTAGTAATTTCTCTGACTTAACAGATTCAACATTCCTCTTTTCCATCTGACTAACACGAGTCGGATTCTTCATAAACCTTCCCTTACCATCACGCCAATGTTTTCCGTCAAAGGACTCTTTTCCTATAAAATGCATTGTATCTTTAGCCGTACTCTTCAATACATCCCGTACAGTTTGCTTCGCAAAATCTACACTCATTCCAACTGGTACTTCTTGCGGCAAGAACCTCGGTACTTTCGCATCTAATACCGCATCATACATCTTTTTGGCTTTATCAATACCAGCTGCTGGCATTTTTCGCATCGCCTGCTGAATGTCTTTTCCATATTGAGTCACTTTACTTGTACGAACTACGTTGCGCATATCATTGAATTTTTTCGTGACTGCCTGTGCACCTTTTTCGACAAGCTGAGTGGATGCTTTTGAAGCAAGTAAACCGCCTGCCGCAATTCCAAAGGATTGAAACAAACTAGCCTGCTGCTCTTCTTTAGTAAGCTTATTTCCTAGTAAGTCCTTCCCCATTGTATACTCATACATGCCATTTGTTAAGACAAGTCCATACAATCCTTTTTCTGTTTGTTCAAGCCCTTTAAACGCCTTAGGTGTTTGGTAAAGAGCCATTGCACGATGCGCAGCGCTCATGCCTTTTGCCGTTTTATAGACAACGTTGCCACCTTTTACAGCTCGTCCTGCCCACCCTACGAATGGAATAAATCCAGCTGCCGCCATGGCTCCAGCCGTCACTCTTTGCGTAGCAGAAAGTTTCTTATGCGTAACCGGATCGACTCCGTCTACGGCTCGTTTAAAATCATAGTATCCAGTAAGTTCTCCTGCAATATCCAGGCCTTTTTCGTACCATGGCTTATTGGCTTGGATTTGTCTTTGTCTCTCAGCCTCAATGGCTGCTTTTCTTTCTTTAATTTCTTGTTTTTGTTCAGCTTTTCCTTCTACATAATCTGAAGCGACTTTATCAATTTGCTGTTGTGTGTTGTAAGCTTTGGCATCAAAACTGAGCTGATAAGCGCTGCCGCCTTGAGAAGTCAGCTGTTCCAAACCATTTACATTAAACTGCACAGATTCGTAGAAGGGATTTAACATGTCATATTCACTTGAAAGTTGATTATCTAGTTCTTCTACTGCGATAACAGTTTCTGTTCTTTTTTTCTCAGCAGCTCTTAACTCATTTTCAAAGGCCTCTGTGGAAAACGGTGTAATATGTATAATATCTTCAATATTGCTTAAAATCGCTTCAAGGTCAGTATGTTGCTGTTCGACCATTTGCTTAGAGCGATCATTAGCAACAGCCAGCTCTTGCTCTAAAAATGATACGTCTACAACCGTATCACCTTTTAATTTAGCTTGTTCCGCATAATCTGCAATACTATTAAAATAGGATTGATGCGAAGATACAAGGCTTTTCCAATGCGTGACCATATCTACTTGTGATGTATAAAAGCCTTTTATGCTGTCCGCACCTTTCCCTTGAAATTCATGATCCAGTGTAGCCACGGCATGAAGGGCTTTTTTTAATACGTCTAGCTGTTCATCAAATGCTTTGTACGCCTCCACTCTGTCTTTTGCATAAGCTAAAAGCGTACTGGCTTCATATACTTTTCCCATTACATACCCTCTTTTATTTTATGATTAATATATCTTTGGTTTGAGTTTTTCCTCTATTATCCATTATAAAACTGCTAATACACTATCTAAATAGGATAATAATCACTTTTATAAGCTAGTTGATTCATTAAAAAGGATATAAATTCAAAATAAAAGGGAATAGTCATAGGCACAAATATTTATTTCTAGTTTATATCACGTATAAAAACACTATGCTTCATGGTCAGACTACATTATTCCTAATTGCTTTCTTGTAATTCCACCTAAGTGGAAAGGTAACTTACGGCACACTATCACATCTCAAAGTCCTATCATTCTACAAAAGAAAAGCTACATTCACCAAAAAAATGTTGGTCACACTCTGGTCATATTTTGGTCATACACTATAGAAAATCAAGGGAAACTATAGTTCATTTAAATTTTAAAAACCCCCTTGAATCCTTGATATAGAGGTATTTCTGAACATAGTAGAAAACTACAGGAAATTTCATTTTCCACGCTGGCAGCGTAGCAGTCATCCTACGCTCAAGCAATTCAACTAAACCACTTCCCTCCCCAACCACAATAACCGCTAGCTCCCAAAAAGGAACTAGCGGTTATTCATAATCTCTCAGAAACCACTCACTCTTCCACCGGCTTCTGCTCATCTGTTAATGTATCAATTTTAGTAATTTGAAGTTTGTCTTTACCAGCAGCTTTAACATGATAAATTCGTTCTTTTTTAAACTGCGTGCTTGCATCATATGAGTCGGTGAACGTATATACTTCGTTTGTATAAATGTCGTAGGTTCCGTCGTCATGTGATTCTGTTTTTGTCACGAGAAACTGATCGTTAGCAAACGATACGTTTTTGCCGGCAAGTGATGTGATATAGCTTTTTAGCTGTTTATACACTGGCTGATCCGAGTCAATATAGGGCGCCATCGAACTAAAGTCGCCGCTGTTTAAACTTGAAAAGTAAGCGGCTTTATAGGAGATAAAAAAGTTTTCAAGCTCTGTTTTGCTTACGTCAGCTGGCTTAGGTTCTTCATTTTTTAACGGCTTGGTGTTGGCCGTAGCTTTTACGTCTGCGTCTGTTTCTTCCGTTTGATTGTCAAGATTCATGTATACAATCGTCAGGAATAAGACCATAACAATAGCGCTTCCTATTAAAATAGGAAAAGTACGTCGTGATGCTTGCTGTTTTTTCAGCACGGGAAAGTCTGCGTAGACTGGCAGTGTAACAGGGTTTATATCTAGCTTTAACCGAGTTAATGGCTGTGGTATTTCTGTACTTTTTACACTGGCAAGCGGCTGAAGTGCTAAAAATTCTTCATATGCAACAATAAACTCGTTTACTGCTATTCCTTTATACATACCGTAAATTCGGTTCCATAGCTCTTGACACCGAGTATCCTTTATATCTTCACTCAGTTCTTTAAAAAATGGTCGTGATTTTTTGATAAAATCCGCTAACCACGTTTGATGAACGTCAACTTCGTGGACTCCATTTAGGTCGGTAAGTGATTGCTTTAACTTGGCGTGTTCATTTGCATCGTTTTGGCTAACGACTTTCATACTGCGTTCCGTTTCTTTCAGCACGGTAGAAAGACTTCCGCTCATTTTTTCTTGCAGGGCATCAAACTGGCTGCGAACATCAGGCCAGTGCAGTTCGAGTAATTGTTTTTGTAAATTCGTGGCTTTTCGAATACTTTCATTTAGCTCATGCTGCTTTGTGCGAAAGGCGGTCGCTTTTTGTTTGGTCACCAATTTATTTTTGCTTAGCTGATGCCATTCTTGCTTTAAGCTCTTGGCTTCTTCAAGTACTGTGGCTATCGCTTGTTTTACATGTTCGTGCTTGTTTTGAAAGTCAATGAATGCTGGCAAATAAGCATTCCAGCTTTCCTTGATTTCTTTTAGCAATGACGTGTTAGCATGTTTTTCTGTTAGTTGAAAAAAGTCATTCCTAAATGCCACCATATCCGCTTCGGAAGAAAGTTCTTTTCCGAAAAGCTCTGTCACATTCTTATGTATGCTTGTTAACTGTTGGAGCTGTTTCATATTGCTTTGACGCTTGTTTATGTACTCCGGATAATCGTTTGAAAGAAACGTCACCATTGTATATTCAATGTTGCTCATATTATACTCTGTACGTTCTTTTTCTAGTTCGTTATACACTTTCTGCAGTTGACGTTCTACTATGGAGAGAAACTTTTCTTTATCCATCCCGTCTACTTCTTCTTTTAGCATGTTTAAAGATTCCGTTTCTTCAATAAGAAATGTTTTTTCTTTATATAGCTGTATCCACCTTTCTAGTAAATGTGCTGCTGATTCATTCCAGTGGCTTGTATTCATTGTTTGCTTCACCTGTTGTTTTTATTTTTATCCTTTTTTAACTATACAGGAATTTAACAGAAATTCTATTACAGTTTCATTACTCTTAAAAAATGAGGTTTAAGCTTTTTAGAGTCGCTTCTAGCGTTTGTTTATCTCCTTGATCGTAGCTATGTGCCACAAGCACTACGGTTGTAAATACGGCTTTCCATTTTGCCAGCCTGTGCGTTTCTTCATCTACTTCTCCGTATTCTTTGAAAAAACGTGCTCTTCCTTTAGGAGGTAAAAAGCTGTAGGCAATCGCTAGGTCAACTGCTGGGTGACCTATATGAGCATCTCCCCAGTCAATAATGCCTGAAACCATATTGTTTTGATCAACAATCATGTTTTTAATATGAAGATCTCCGTGAACTAGTACATGTTTTTCTTGATACTTAATTTCTTGTATGTCATTTACATAGTCTTCAAGAACCCCTTGGTTAGAATAAAGGTTACGCTCTTTCATTTGCTTAACATATTTCTCTAGCACAGGCTTTCGCTTCATCATATCAAGCCGATTTAGCTCATCAAACGGCACGCCAAGCTCTTGCGCTTTTAGATGAGGATAGTGATGTAGCGCACGAAGAAACCTTGCTAGTACAGAAGCGGATTGTATACGTTCTTCTTCTGTTAATCTTGCAGGCGAAGTTCCTTGCACGTAGTGATAGCCCGTAAACGGCCAAGGATAGCCTGCATTCGGCTTACCGAAAAAAATTGGTTCGGCAATGGATAGCGGCAGCTGAGAAGCAAGGCTTGGTAAAAGCTGATTTTCTGTTTTTAATAGTCTTACTGCGAGTTCTCGTCTAGGAAACCTGAAAACAAAGCGGTCGTTTACTTGATAAACCGTATTGTCAAAGCCGTAGCCAAGCAGTGAAATTTTAGCGGGCACAAGGTCTGGAAACTGCGTCTCGATTAGCGTTTTGGCAAGCGGTGCTGATACAATTTGTTCTGCATCCCATGTATTTGGCACTGTGATCACCTTTCTTTGATGTTGATTTTGTATGTAAAGTATACTATAAAAATGAAAAAACCTCTGACTCATTGTCAAAGGTTTTTTCACTATACGTATTAGACATTCACCGAGTTAAAAAACTGCGGTAAATGAGATTTATGCGCGTCTAGCATTTCGTCCAAGAGCTGCTTGGCAATAGTATCAGACGGGACTAATGGATTGATTGTCATTGCAACAAGCGCGGTATTGTAATCTCCCGTAACGGCTGCTTCGGCTGCGACGCGTTCAAAAGATTTGATTTGCTGCACAAGTCCTCGAACTGCTACAGGTAAATCACCAACTGCAATTGGCTTTGGCCCTTCTTTTGTAATCACGCAGCTCACTTCAACAGCAGAATCATTTGGAATGCTGGCAATTGCACCATTGTTAATAGTATTTACAGGCTGAATATCGCCTTTATCATTATAAATAGATGAAATTAAGCTGCAGGCTGCATCGCTGTAGTACGCGCCTCCTCGCTTTTGAAGCTGAGGCGGTTTAATTGCAAGATTAGGATCTTTATAGAGCTCAAATAAGTCTTTTTCTAACGCACGTACTACTTCAGCTCGTGTGCCTTCGAGCTCAGCTGCATTTTGTTCTTCTTGCAGCATCTCGTTTGTTTTATAGTAATAGCGGTGATAGCCGCATGGAATAACCCCTAGGCCTTTAATAAAGTCAGGATTCCACGAAACCCCTTTGATATTTCGCATAGACATCGCATTCGTCGGGTCTGCCATAGCGTCAATCACTTGATCTTTTACGCTCACTCCGTCTAAAAAAACATCTAATCCAAAGACCATATGATTTAATCCGGCAAAGCTCACCTGTACGCGGCTTTCGTCTACTTCTAGCGCTTTAGCAATCCCCATGCGAATACCGATTGGCACGTTGCATAAGCCCACTACTTTTTTATGATTGCTATAGCGTAAAATGGCTTCTGTTACCATACCAGCTGGATTCGTAAAGTTTACAAGCCACGCATTTGGACATAGTTCTTCTATATCTTTCACAATACTTAAAATCACAGGAATTGTGCGCAGCCCTTTAAATAAGCCGCCCGGTCCATTTGTTTCTTGCCCAATCACGCCGTATTTTAACGGAATTCGTTCATCTTTCATTCTGGCATCTAACAATCCTACACGAAATTGTGTAGTGACAAAATCGGCATCTTTTAACGCTTTTCTTCGATCTAACGTAAGATGAATATCAATTGGCACTCCTGCTTTTTCAACCATTCTTTTTGCCAGGTTTCCGACAATCTCTAGCTTTTCTTTCCCTTCTTCTACATCTACTAACCAAAGCTCTCGTACAGGCAGCTCATCATAACGCTTAATAAATCCTTCGACAAGCTCCGGCGTGTAGCTTGAACCTCCGCCAATGGTTACAATTTTAATTCCTTTTGCCATTTGAATCCCTCCGCTATAATGAATGATTTAAAAAATACGTTATACAATACTTTGCTGTTCTTCTTTTACCGGTGAACGATCACGATCTATAGAAGCTCCAGTTTCTTCTATAAGCTTTTGTTTGTCCCACATTTTAAAGAATGGAAAATAGACACCAAACGATACCACCATTAGCACAAGCTGCAGAATAGCTCCTGACACACTTCCTGTAATTAAGTAGCCGCTAATCACCGGAGGCATTGTAAACGGCGTTACAATTCCTATTGGCTTTGCAACGAGGCCGATATCCATCGATACATACGTAATGATGACCGATAGAAGCGGCGCTAAAATAAACGGAATAATCATAATCGGATTTAATACGATAGGCATTCCAAAAATAACAGGTTCGTTAATATTAAAGAAGCCCGGTCCTATACTTAATCTTCCTAGCTGCTTCATTTGCTGGCTTTTCGCAAACAGCACCATCGCCAGCACAAGAGAAAGCGTAGTGCCGGACCCTCCTACAAACACAATATCGTTAAATTCATTCGTTACAATATGCTTCACTGGCTCACCAGAAGCAAGAGCGGTTGCGTTTTCCGTTGTTAGCGTAAGCCATACAGGCGTCATGACAGAACCAACAATCGTCGCACCGTGTAGCCCCGTACTCCACATAAGAGTAATTAAGATAAAAATCAGAATCGTACCGACTAAGCTTGTACCAATATGAGTTAAAGGCTGCTGCAGTAAAACCGTCACGACATTATGTAAATTCCCGAAGTCTCCGACGTTTTCTACAAGCAAACGTAGCATCCATATAACCATTACAGCGCCAAACCCTGGTATTAAAGCTGAAAATGAACGGGCGACAGCTGGCGGAACGGTTTCTGGAAGCTTAATCACAATATTTTTTTGAATAATCTTCCGGTAAACTTC
This sequence comes from Priestia sp. MDV22-iso46, assembly GCF_058629175.1. Lineage (NCBI taxonomy): Bacteria > Bacillati > Bacillota > Bacilli > Caryophanales > Bacillaceae > Priestia > Priestia sp. MDV22-iso46. The sequence continues at coordinate 212,606 of NZ_JBZVWT010000001.1, read as the reverse complement.
TGTGGCGATAACCGCTATGACCATCCCCACAAAAAGACCTTTACTCGTGAACATCGCCGTTTGATAAGCTGTTTCGACCATAGCCGTTCCATCTGCGTTTTCTCCAATCGTATACGAAACAAAAGGTGTACCGACAAAGAAAGCAGCTAAAGACACTGCACCTGAAGCAAGTGCATCCACTTTATACGATTCTGCTAAGCGATAGGCAATCCCGAACGTAGCTACTAAAGCCATAATTTCAAACGTTCCTCTGTACGGATATAAAATGCTTGCTTTTAGCTTAGGATGTTCTGTTAAAAAATCTGTGTAGGCTTGAAAAGGTAAATTGGCTAAAATTAAGAAAAGTGAACCGATAATAATAAGCGGCATCGTCAGGACCATACCGTCTCGTAATGCTTGAAGATGACGCTGCTGAGCAGCTTTGCCAGCAAGCGGCATAATATATGTTTCAAGTACACGATTCATTTTGCTCAATTGATTCCCTCCTATTTCGAAACTAACTGCTCAGCAGATTTTAGCACTTCTTCTCCGTTACACATTCCGTAATGAACCGGATTAATAACCTCTACTGGAATTCCTTTTTCCTCTCCTAACTTTTTCATTTGAGGAAGCAAGTAGCGCACTTGCGGACCTAAAAGTAAAATGTCTGCATCATCAATATGATTTCTAACCGCATCTCCTGGCACTGCCCAGATTTTGCACGTTGTCTCTTTTTCTTTTGCGCTTTTTTCCATTTTAGTCACTAACAAACTTGTAGACATACCTGCTGCGCAGCATAGTAAAATATTCATTTCCAATTCCCCCTTGATCAGTGATTGATTAACATTCATAAATGAGATAAGTATCTTGCTAAGATGTTTTCTTGTTACCTTCACTATATATTGAAAACGTTTTCAAATAAACGCAATATTTTTCCGTTACTAAAGGAAAAATATTGTTTGAATATTCTATATTTTAAAGAAAAATAGATTGTAAATGAAAACAGATTATGGTAAAGTCCCAAAAAAAGATAAGAAGCTGACCTGGATAGGCAAGCTTCTTATCTTTTTTTCTGAAGGCTATAAGGTGATCATTTTCTCTTGACACACATTTCAGCAAAATGTCTGCACGCTTTCTCTAACTTTTCTTTTTTAGCAAGCTGACAAACCCACTCTTCAGGAATACCATCCAGCTGATAATATGCTCCTGCCATAGTACCTGTAATAAAACCTATTGTATCTGTGTCTTCTCCTAAATTCACAGCAGTAAGTACAGCTTCTTCGTAGTCATCACTTTGCAGAAAAGACCAAAGCGATGCTTCTAGCGAGCTGACGACGTAGCCGGTTGACCAGATTGCATTTCTCCCTGCGTGCGGCAAGCTTAGGTTTAACACTCGTTCGTACGAAGAAAACTCTGTTTCATACTCCGTACCTGTTAACTGCTTTTGACAGAGATTTACCGCTTTTTCATATGCTTCAAAGGGTTCGTCGCCGTGAAGGAGACGAATAAGCAGCTCCACATATAGAATGCAGCCAAGCGTAGAGCGCAAGTGGCGGTGCGTGACGTGCGCAATTCTTTCTATTTCTTCTTTTCTTTTTATAAAGCTAGGTTCCTGACGTAGTGTAAACGCAAGCGGAGCAATACGCATAAGCGCTCCGTTTCCGTTATCGTATTCAGCGCTTCCTCCCCACTCTTCTTTAGGAAGTCCGCTTTTATAGCGGCGAATCGCTTCGCTTGTGGCAATGCCAATATCAAACATTTCTCCGTACGGCGTCCAGTAGCCATCCGACCAATAGTTCGCAAACTTTTGCATTAAATCATACTCATCTTGTTTGTCTATTAAATTATCAATTAAGCACATCGTCAGAGATGTATCATCTGACCACGTTCCTTTAGGCTGGTTGTATGTACCGGAGCCGGTCATAGTCGTAATTTGAAATGAATCGCGTTTTTTAAACTCAACTGGAACACCTAAAGCGTCTCCAACAGCTCCTCCTAGAATCGTAGAAAGGACTTTTTTATGTAGCGTCATGTGATCAACTCCTTTCTATTATTGTAATTGTTTGATTTTGGAATTTGCAAGAGACACCCTGCCTAGACGCTTTTTCTTCTTTATAAAAAGGAATTTACCAGCGTTCATCTAATTTAAATAAGAGGTAAAAAAACATGTGAGGTGCGGTAGATGATTCATTTTTTTGAATATAATTGGCAAGTGAGAGATGAATGGTTTAGCTGGTGTTATCAACTTTCAAGAGAAGAACTGTTGAAGAAGCGGACTGGAGGAATGAGTAGCATTTCACAAACTTTTTTTCATATTATTGATGTGGAATACAGCTGGATACGTGCCATCCAAGGTAAACAAGATATCGTTCTTTCTTTTGAAGAACACGATACGCTTGAAAAGCTTCAAGCGCTCTCTTCTGCACATAGACCTGAAATTGCCGACTTTCTAAGTCATTTGAATTTTTCCAACAAAAGGTACGTAACAGTCCCTTGGGATTCTACTTCTTACACAGAAGCTGACATCTTACATCACATCATCATTCATGAAATCCATCACATCGGCCAGCTTTCTATTTGGGCAAGAGACGTGAATAAACGGCCTATTTCTTCTCACTATGTAGGAAGAAACATAAAAGACATTTCTTCGTACTTCTCTAAAAACAATTGACCAACAAGAACAAATGTTCTATAATTGTTTTTTGTAAATATATGGAGGTGAAAACAATGAGACCAGAACTTTCAAAAAACTTATCTATCACTGACTTTACGGATTTTTACTGGCTCAAAACCGAGCTGCAGCAATTTTGCCGAGAAAATAACATGAGCCCGTCTGGATTTAAAATGGAACTTTCAAAAAGAATTGAAGTGTTTTTAACAACCGGTGAGACTCAACAATCAAAAACACCGTCTAAAAGACGCTCGTCCTCTAAAATGCAAGCGCCACTAACATTAGATACCGTCATTGGGAAAAATCACCGTTGCAGTCAAGAAGTACGGGCTTTTTTTAAAGAAGCCATTCATCCTACATTTCATTTTTCCACCTATATTCAAAACTACTTTAAAGAAAATGTAGGGAAAACCTATCGAGATGCGGTAAAAGCGTGGTATGAAGAAGAAGAACGAAAAAAGCAGCCTTTCTATCAAAAAGAAATTGCGCCTCAGTTTGAATACAACCGCTTTATCCGCGACTTTTTTAACGACCCGAAAAACAAAGGAAAAGGCCGCGATGATGCGATTGCAGCGTGGAAGCACTTAAAACTTCAGCCTGGAAGCAATCAATACCGCTCTTAAATCAAACTCTACATAAATAAAGACCATTAAAACACCACCTCAAGAAAAGGTGGTGTTTGTGCACGCCTGTAGATTTCTTCACATACGCATGTGCTGTTTGTTACGGTATAAAATCTTTAGCTATAAACAGACTCTTTTTTAATTAAACCAAGCGTTTGTGAAGTGGACGCATGAATTTCGTTAAAGAAGTCTGGATGATCAACTAACGACATGCCATAGGAAGGAATCATTTCTTTTATTTTTGGCTCCCACTTGTTCATGTTTTCTGGGAAGCATTTTTCCAATACTTCAAGCATAACGTGAACCGCCGTTGACGCACCAGGCGAAGCGCCAAGAAGTGCAGCAACAGAACCATCAGCGGCACTTACAACTTCTGTACCAAACTGAAGCGTTCCTTTTCCTCCGGCTTCCGTGTCTTTGATTACCTGCACACGCTGGCCTGCTACAACAATATCCCAGTCTTCGCTTTTAGCGTTCGGGATAAACTCACGCAGTTCTTCTACACGTTTTTCATTTGATAACAGCACCTGCTGAATTAAATATTTTGTTAACGCCATTTCTTTGACGCCTGCTGCTAGCATGGTTAAAATATTATTCGGCTTTACAGAACTGATTAAATCCAAGTTTGAACCTGTTTTTAAGAACTTTGGTGAAAAGCCGGCAAACGGACCAAACAACAGCGTCTTTTTGTTATCAATATAACGTGTATCAAGGTGCGGAACCGACATTGGCGGAGCTCCGACTTTGGCTTTTCCATATACTTTCCCGTGATGCTGCGCAATTACTTCAGGATTATTGCATACCATAAATAATCCGCTTACCGGGAATCCTCCAATATGCTTGGATTCAGGAATACCTGTTTTTTGAAGTAAAGGCAAGCTTCCGCCTCCACCACCGATAAAGATGAATTTTGCCGTGTGGTACTCAACTTTGCCGCTGTCTACATCTGCGACTTTTACTTCCCACATACCGTCACTTTTACGTTTAATATCTTTTACACTTCGTTTGTAATGAACGTGAACCCCTTTATTCTTCAGATGGTCAAACAACATGCGTGTTAAAGCACCGAAGTTTACGTCTGTTCCCGAATCAATTTTAGTTGCGGCAATTGGTTCATTTGACGTGCGCCCCTTCATGATTAACGGAATCCATTCTTTTAGTTTGTCAGGACTGTCGGAATACTCCATTCCTTGAAACAACGGATTGTTTGACAGCGCTTCAAAACGCTTTTTCAGAAACGATACATTTTTTTCTCCTTGTACCAAACTCATATGCGGAATTGGCATGATAAAATCTTGCGGATTGCGAATCAACTTGCTGCTTACAAGATAAGACCAAAACTGTCTTGACAGCTGAAACTGCTCGTTAATTCGGATCGCTTTCGTTATATCTATAGATCCATCAGCTTTTTCTGATGTATAGTTTAGTTCGCACAGCGCAGAATGGCCCGTCCCTGCATTATTCCATTCGTTCGAGCTTTCTTCCCCTGCGTCTGCGAGTTTTTCAAATACTTTAATATCCCATTCAGGTGCTAACTCTTTGAGTAATGACCCCAAAGTTGCGCTCATGACTCCGGCACCAATTAAGATAACGTCTGTTTTTTTCTGTACGTTGCTCATTATAACCTTCCTCATCCCCTATATTTGTAAAAAGATGTAGGCGCTCCTGCTTACGTAGTAAAAAAATTCAGGTGCGACCTAAGAACACACCTTTTTCTGTCTCACTTATAACTATATCACAGTATAATTGTCTGATGATTATAAACTATTCAAAAATGATAAAAAAGTGAGAAAATCGCCCACAAATTCTAAAAAACTTATTAAATTCCGTCTGCATTTTCTTTTATTAGTAAACTTTTATACCTACTTCTAAGTGGCAAAGCATTGATTAATAAAATAACAAACTATTCCAAAAATTCAGATCAAAAACCAAAATAATTTTCTTGAAAATTTCACCTACTATAACTATACTCATTCGAAAGAACAAACAGCACTATAATTAGAAATGCCTTCATTCTTTTTGACTAGTTATACGTAGATGTATCCATATATGTATAGAGCACCGGCTCGTCCAGGTGCATATTTAGAGAAATAAGTATATATTATAACAGCTGATTTTCAGCTCGTATTGTAAGTTACAATATCTATGTCATATAACATACCATGAAATAAGTGAATAAGTAAATGATTATTCAGAAATTTATGTTATAAAACCTAACATGTATGTTGACTTTTACATCAAATATAAATCTGAGTATAGGAACACTAATAATACTCAGATTTACAGCGTATTGACTGATGAACTGAACATTCTCTAATCAACCAACTATTTTTCGGTTGATTCGTTTATTTCATGTATATCACTATTGACAGTATTATTACTGTCAATTCCCTTGTCAAATAGATAGCTCATACCCCAATGAACAACAATTCACGCGTTTTCGAAGCATTATCTTAAAATCATCTAAACAGGTCTATTTTGACATATGACTTGTTTTTTCTCATTGAGATGGCATAACTAAAACAATATATATAAAATGGCAAAAAGCACTTGTAGCCTTTAGTAGACAATCAAGTGCTTTTTGGTTCATTTCTAAACGTTTGTCACAAATATCATGCTTAATTGAATAAACTTAGTCAATTTCAGTTCCATAAGTTTAAGACTTCTTCCCTGTAACAATACTTCAAAAGTTTAAAGTGTCATCTTGCCTAAGCTCTGCTCATATTTTTCTATTCTACAGTAGTACATAAAAATCCCCAATGATACAACCATTACGAATTTTTCACTTTTATATGCTCATCTCTTTATAAGCATTACTATTCTGCTGAAGGATTATAATCTAACTCTGCAGTTTTTAGTCCTTCTATTACTTTATTTATTCGTCTCGATAAGTCTTTTATTTCCTTTACTGTTAGTTCGTCTTCTGCTTCTTTTGGATTAAACATACTTAAACTTTTTGTTATATCTTCAACGTAACCAACGAAAATTTTATCATACGTGATTAAAATCTCTCCTATAGCAACATCTACAATAATATCCTCTATTTTACCTAAGTTATTGAAATCATCTACTATTCTTGCTATCGCATGCCTACATCCTCTATTTTGAGATAAAAACTCTTTATATACCTCTTGAATTGTTTCAAACAATTCATCGTATGTCCAGTCTTCCATTAACAATCTCTCCATTACTTATTAATTTGGTTTTAGTCTTGCTCCGTTATTATGTATTACCTCTAATTCAATGTTTTCATATTTTTTTGCAAACTCTGCTATTACTTGGCTACAACTATCACACGTATCTAATTCTGTAAATAACTTAATTCTTCCTTTCGCATCAATATTATTTCCAAGCTGAGAAGCAATATCATTTAATATTTTATACTCTGTATCCGAATCCCTTAAATACATACTTCCTTTTTTGTCTGGTGCTTCTGTTGCTTTAAACGTAGGATTTTGGGGTTGTAAAGAAATATTAGGAACTCTTTCCTTTATACTATCTGTAAACTCATCTATGCTACTTTGGGCAAAAAACTCTGATTTATCAATACCATTGACATCCACTTCTGCTAGAGCAAAGTTCCCAGACTTTTTATACCCACTAGTCAAACTCCCTCTTAGCTCTTTCACTCTATCAATTATATGTGCTTCCGCAACTGAATCTATTTGTCTCGTTGGATACACTTTTCCCGTACCCTTAGAAACAGCATCCTGATCATAAACCCCTTCAACATTCGCTTTACTATCAGGCTTTTCCACTTTCTCCAACGCTTTGGACTGACCTTTCGAAACATTCCCCATCTTATACGTCGTTAACCCATGTAACGCTTCACCAAAGGTCTTTCCAGGTAAAGCCTCTCCTATCCCTGACAGTTGAGGTTGAGGGCGTAAAGTCGGTATCTCAGCATCTAGTAAAGGTTGAAGCTGCTTCTGAACAGGTTTATACACCTTCTTCGACCAATTGCTCGCTGCTTTTGGGCTGACGACATTTCGCATATCGCTTAATGTTTTGGTTGCTTTATGTGCAGGTACACGCGGAACATTTGTTACTTTTGGAACGGATTTTACGGCTCCTGCGGGTTTCGCTCCTCCAATTACGCTCGCAAACAGAAACATGCTGTTTTCCCAGTGCTCTTTTGAAAGAGGTTTGTCCGGATTAAGTGCCTGCTGCCCTACATCTAAGAGTCCCATCGTTGCGTGATTGACAAAGTCATACGGTGAATCCAACGATTTTTCTCCTCGCTCAATTAAGCCTTCTTTGAAGGCAACAGCGCCATCAAATCCACCCATCGTTACAAAGTTTCCAAAATCATATAAGGAGTTGAACTGTTTACCTCCTCTCTCCCCCATACCGGCCCAAACGTCTTGTGCTACTCCTTTAGTACCCGTAACTGTGCCTTTTGCTAAAGTTATAGCACCTTCTCCTACGTCCTTGACTACAGCTTTTATACCGATTTCTTCTTTTTTAGCCGCAGGGTTCTCGCAGATTTCTGTAAAGTCAAAGGATTCAGCAGTTTTTTCAGGTGCTACGTCCCTAACCCGCCCCTGGCTCATCACCGACTGCATAAGCATTCCCTCAACGCCCTTAGCGTTTTGAAGAATCTGTTGAGACGTTAGCATGCCTACAGTTGAAGAATCGTTGAGCGCCTGCAGGTATGGGCTTTTTTCTAGTTCGATCGCTTGCTCTGCAGGTGACAGTTCCGCTAGTTTTTTCATGTTAGCAGGTGCTGTATCCTGCTGGATTTGCGTTAGCACTTCTCTTATGTAAGAAAACTATCTTACCATTGACAATTTATCAAGATTTTTGGACTACTTCATTTGTTATTTCCACGCCACTAAAAGGCCTTTTTACACAATTTTTTTGTTAAAACGCATTCATTCTTTCTATTTCCAAATATTTAAACATGCGCTAGTATATACATAATATAAAGAGGAGGTTGAGTATGAGAGAAAAGCTCGTAAGACTCGGTTATTTACTGGGGTTGGCTCTTGTTTTGTCCGGCATTTTATATTTCTTTGCATCGAACTGGCAAGGCTTTGACCGCTATACTAAAATTGCGCTGAGCGTGGGGCTGATGCTGCTGTTTTACGGAAGTGCATTTGCGGTGCGAAAGCTGCTTCCTCAGCAGGCGTTTTTAAGTCACTGGACGCTTTTGGCCGGCGCTCTTTCATTTGGATTAAGCATCGCGCTTCTTTCTCAAATTTACAACACGCACGCTGAATCGTACTGGCTATTTTTAATTTGGCTTGTGCCCGTTATTTTGTTTAGCCTTTTTACAAAGTATCAGCCGTTTTATGTGTTATCGTTTGTTTTATTTCAATTCACCATGGCTTTTTTTATTTCACCAACAGGCGCAGTTTCACAGCGAGGTGAACACGAGACGCTTTTACTTTACGCAGGAATGGCGTTTGTGAACTTACTCATCTTTTGGATTATAAAAAAGAAACAGCTCTCGTCTCCTGTGGTCATGTATGCGGCGTTTTGTTTGTTTCACTACATTTTTTTAACTGTTTCCCTGCCGGATTTCACAGGGAGCTCTAGCTTACGAATTGGTCTTATTATTTTTTATTTGCTGTTTTTACTAAGCTCCTTTTTTTATTTTTCAAAAGTGGAGCCGCAAAGGTCATTTTTAGGGATTTCCATCGTGGCATTTGCTTTATTTGTCATTGAACAGTTTTTCTCTTTTATTTTTAAACACTACGCTGAATGGTCGCTGTTTTTAGCGTTAGGATTCGTGATTTTATTTATTGGTGCAAGCGTGTGGTTTGTCAAATGGCTCACTGCCAACACGTCAGCACAAAAAACTTCGCTGCGCGTGATTAAACGTATAGCGGTAATTGGGATTACGGCTATTGCATCGGTGATCGGCAGCAGCTCTTTAGGAGGACTCATCACACTTATTACAGGAACATACCCAACGAACGGAATGCTTGTGATCGGCGTTTTGTTGATTGTGGCATGTTATTTGATTAAAGCAGATATTCCAACGGTAAAATATACGCTTTTAATGATGGGCGTATTAATTAGCGGCGGCGCTTCTTTTTTTGTGAACGACATTCTGTTTTTTATCTACGTCATCGCACTTGTAGCGCTTTTAGTATTCACTAAACATACGCCCGTTCGCCTGTTGCTTTTTGTGCTAGTGCAAGGGCTTCTGTTAATAAAGGTTCCGACTACTTACTATGACACTATCAAAATAGATTATGTGCTGCTCGCTTTGTTTCTATTAAATGCCGCTGTATACGCGATAAACGTACACCACGCGTTTAAAAAAGCAGCGCTGCTTCTTGCTTTTATCTTTTTACTGTCGCTGACTGAATTAAGCGAACCTTCTTTTTTAAATATCATTTACTGCACGGTGTTTTTTGTGATTTCGACTGTCTTCTTATTTGTGACGGTACGAAAAGAGCCAAAATATGATTTTATTGTCGGCATGATTTTCTGGTTTGTTTTTTTAGCGATGAAATATTACGACTTTGTGTGGGATTTATTTAATAAATCACTTGTGCTTGTTATTTTAGGTCTTATCTTTCTTTTCCTAAGCAGGAAATGGGACCTGTCAACGCCTGATCAGCCGCAGCCTTCGTTTCTTGACCGCAGCCGAACCGCTGTATGGATCATCATTCTTGTTCAGCTCATTATTCTGGGCGGCATTTTTACCAAAAACGAAGTGCTTCTTCAAAACGGAAAAGAAATTAAGCTCGCTTTACAGCCGATCGATCCGCGCTCGCTGCTGCAAGGCGATTACGTTGAGCTGAATTACGACATTGCGCACGTTACATTACCTCATGTAAAAGACGGTGAAAAAGTGAAGCTCGTTCTTCGCCCTAACAAACAAGGCGTGTATGAATACGCAAAAATCTACCAAGCGGATGATGACTGGAATAAGCCGTATACTTCTAAAAAGAAAGACGTTGTCATTACGGGGACGTATCACGAATGGGGAATTCAGTACGGAATTGAGCATTACTTTATTCCAGAAGGAACCGGCAGCAAAGTGGAAAGCGAAGCTCGTTTTGCTACTGTACGAGTTGGAAAAAACGGAGATGCGATCGTTACAAAAGTAGGCAAATAAAAAACGGCCGCTTCAGTGTTGAAGCGGCTGTTTTTTATTTTAATTGATAAATACGCCGATGATCATCGTTAAAATAAGGATCACAAAGAAAATGATGATTCCATAGCCAATCCATTTTATTCTTTTGGGCGTTCCTTTTATATTCATATCCGTTATTTTTCCTTCAATACGCTTTTGATGTTCAGTAACATCATTGTATTCATTGTTAGGCGAAGTGATATTATCCTTCCTTTCTATTTAATCGTTTTCTTTCTTCTAACAGCTCTTCATATCTTTTTTCAAGCCGCTGCTTTTCTTTTCCTTCTGGCGTGATGGAAAGCTCGCTAATTACTTTTGTTAATTCTAGTTGAAGCGCAAGTTTCTCGGCTTCATTTTGCTGCTGTGACGCTTTTTTGCTTTTACCCGTATCTTCAATCGCCGCAAGCTCCGCTTTAGACTGTTTTAACGTCAAAACATGCGTCGCAAGCTTTTTAACAAAGTAGCGGTCATGCGTCACAAATAAAATCGTCCCCGGATAAGCTTTTAACACTTCTTGCAGCGCTTCTTTTGTATGAAGATCAAGGTAGTTGGTCGGTTCATCTAAAAGAAGAACGTTATAGTTTCCTAAAAAGACTTTTGCTAATGCCGTTTTTACTCGTTCTCCTCCGCTTAGCATCTCTCCTTTTTTATACACGTCTTCACGTTTAAAAAGTAAGCGCGATAGTACCGTACGAATAAACTGCTCGGTGTACGGACTGTCTTCTTTAATGTTTTCCAAAATACTTTTAGCGGGATCTAGATTTTCAAGGCGCTGATGGAAAAAGCCGAGTTTTACAGGCTTCGCAACCGTGAAGCCTTCTGCCTGCTTTATTTTGTACAAAAAGGGCAATCGCCCATTCCGTTTTTTAGTTTTGTACATATACTGAAAGTACCTATAGATATTCAACTTCGACACTCGGTCGCTTCTTCACAGGTCCTGGACCGCCTGTGAAATTGCGACCGAGTGTTTTTTTTGCGTTTTTTATGTTTAGATAGATAAATTCCACATTAAGATAAAGAAAACAAAAAAACGCCGTTTTTTCGATGTTTCGGTAGTGCATATGTAACGAAACGAAGTCCATCATCGCGACGGTCTTGTTTCTGAGGAATTTTAAAGCTTCTATAGTCTATGCGATTATTAGCGTAATCTGGTGATCACAAGATGTGCAGAAACAGGTCTTGTTCCACCTGCTAGAGGGGTTATGGTTAATGCTGTGGAATTTCCTGCGGGATTTCGTACAGTGAGGATTGAATTTACACTTGTCGTTTCTACAATTGCCATTTCTACGATCTGGGACGTACCCGTTGCACGACCAACTACTGTATAAGCGAGGTCAGCACCGTTAAGCGTTAAAATAAGTTGCCCTGCTTCAGTGACACTGACTTGAAACAAAACCTGGTAAAACCCAATATTAGTTAGATTGAATGAACTAGGACCTGTACGGAAAATCTGTGTCAAATCGCCATTGGGTCCATCTTGCGGAAACGAGACATCTGTACCTGGTGCAACGGTTGCTGCATTATCAGGTGGCATTAAAGCAAAGAAGTCTGCAAAGGCTAATACGCCGCCTGCTGGTCCCGCTGGACCTGCTGGTCCGGCTACGCCTTGCACGCCTTGTGGACCAGGTTCCCCTGCAGGACCTTGCGGACCCGCCGGTCCTGCCACTCCTTGAGCCCCTGCTGGACCTGCCGGTCCTTGTGGTCCTGGTGGTCCCGCTGGTCCAGGAGCACCGTCAGCTCCATCTGCACCTGCCGGTCCTGCTGGACCTGCTACTCCTTGCGGTCCTGCCGGACCTGGTTCCCCTGCAGGACCTTGCGGACCCGCCGGTCCTTGTGGTCCTATTGGACCCGCGACCCCCTGTGGACCCGCTGGTCCTGGTTCGCCTTGCGGACCTGCTGGTCCTGCTTCACCTGGTGCACCGTCAGCTCCAGCAGGTCCTGCTGGACCTTGAATTCCTTGAGCCCCTGCTGGACCCGCCGGTCCTTGCGGTCCTGCTGGACCTGGTGCTCCATCCTCACCGGGTGCACCTTGTGGTCCCGCCGGACCCTGTGGTCCGACTGCACCAGCTGGTCCTGGAGGTCCAGCTGGTCCGATTGGACCTTGTGGACCCGGAAAACCTATTCCTGGCGGTCCCGCTACACCCCTGGGTCCTTGCGGACCTTGGGCACCTTGTGGACCCCGCGGTCCTCTTGTATTACAACAACATGGGCATGAGCAACAATGAGGACAAAAATCTCTACTTTTTTTACTAATATTCCCCAAAAATATTCAACTCCTTTTTACATGGTTACTCTATAATACGAAAATGGACAAAAATGGCTTGTGCGTTTGTCCCATTAGGTTTTTTTCACCGTTAAAAAAATATATAAATTTAAAACGGACTCTTTGCCCGAACAATCGGAGAAGGATCTTCAGTTTTTGGAACTTCTTCAGATACAGAAGGATCAACCGAAGATTCCCATCCATTTTCATTAAATCGATAGATGGTACGCGTTGTTGTGTCAATAAACAAATTTCCGACTGGTTGAGAATCAGGGCGTTGAGCTAGCGTACCTGCTTGGATAGAAAGAACTCCTTCTGCATCTTCAACCAGTTTGATCAATACATCTAATAATTCATCGTTGATCATTAAAATTACCTCGCTTTTTTTAATAATAAATTAAGGATTGACTCCTACTGAAAACGGACGAGCTCCGACGGGAACGGTAGCAATCACAGTATTGGTTTCGCCGTCTATGACGGAAACGGTATTATCGTCTTGATTTGTTACATAAATACGATTGGTTAACGGATTCACGTCAACTCCATTTGGATTTGTACCAACCGGAATAGTAGCGATTACAGTGTTCGTTAATCCATCGATCACGAAAACATCATTCGTACCTCGATTTGGTACGTAAATAGCATTCGTGCTTGTATTCACTCCCACTTCACCTGGAGTAGTCCCCACTGGAATGTTAATAATCACAGTATTGGTTGCTCCATCAATCACAGAAACGGTATTACTGGTGAAATTTGATACATAAATACGATTCGTGTTTGGGTTAACTCCTACTCTGAATGGATTAACTTGAACGGGAATCGTAGCAACAATTGTATTGTTTACTCCTTCTATTACAGAAACGGTATCAAAATTGAAGTTGGCTACATAAATAAGGTTGGTTGATGGATTAACATCTACACCAGTGGCTAAATTGAGACCTGGGATGAAAACAGTATCATACACCGTATTGGTCAACCCGCTAATCACAGTAACGTCTTCAGTTAAATCCGATGAATTAAAATTTGCTGTATAAATGGCATTGGTAGCTGTGTTAACGCCTGCGTCTCCTGGTTCATCTCCTACGGTAATGGAAGCAATCACCGTATTGGTCACTCCATCGATCACAGAAATTTGGTCATTGCCACGATTTGCTACATAAATTCGGTCGGTTAATGGATTGACATCCACTCCTGCTGGATTAACTTGAACGGGAATGGTCGCAATGACTGCATTCGTTTCACCATTAATCACAGAAACCGTATTATCATTAAAATTTGCTACATAAATAAGATTGACCGATGTAGACCCAGGTGGTCCCGGTTCCCCTTGTGGTCCTTGAGGACCGGTTGCCCCTACCGGACCAGCTGGTCCGGGAGCACCATCTACTCCATCTGCACCCGCTGGTCCTGCTGGTCCTGGTTCACCTTGTGCTCCTGCCGGACCCGGTTCGCCCTGAATACCTTGTGGTCCCGCTGGTCCTTGTGGACCTATCGGACCCACTGGACCTTGAACACCTGCTGGTCCCGGTTCACCTTGCGGTCCTGCCGGACCTGGTTCTCCTGGTACACCGTCAGCTCCAGCAGGTCCTACTGGGCCTTGAATTCCTTGTGGACCTTGTGGACCGGGTTCACCTTGGGTACCTGCCGGACCCGGCTCTCCTGGTGGTCCTGCAGCTCCTGGTACACCCTGTGGACCGATCGGTCCGGCAGGTCCTACTGCACCAGCCGGTCCTGGCGGTCCAATTGGTCCGGCAGGACCTTGCGGACCTGGAAAACCTACTCCTGGAAATCCTTGTGGACCCCTCGGTCCCGGAGGACCTTGCAGTCCTCTAGCAATACAACAACGCGAGCATGAACAATTTCTTCCGTTGTTACAACTTGCCATAAATATCCAACTCCTTTTTATATCGGTTATTACATGATATTTAAGACAGGGAATACCGCTTGTATGTTTGTCCTATATAGCTCATTCGATTCTTACAAAACGGGCAAAAATTTCGCCGTAGGCGTTTGGGTAAGGGTTTGGTCGTGGTAGAATGAATCAAAGTAAAATATGGCGTTCAGGAGGATCTAAGAATGGAATTGGAAGTGAAAAAAGTAGACCAAAAGACGAGGAGTGGAGTAAGTTGGAACAAATAAAAATAGACGAATTGAATATTGCCAACGTATCGCACTACAAAGCGGTCTATATTAATCCTGGAATTGCAATTGAGTTTTCAATTGATGGTTTTCGGTATAAGCTGTACACAAGTAAACAAGAAGACGGAGTGGTTACTCCACATCACTCATCTTGAAAAAAAATATTGATTGCAACTACTGTGAAAAGAATTCCGCTTTCTGTCTGAGTCTGATGGAACACTCACAGGAATTGTTTCACCAGTTGATCGAATTTCCAAGGGCTCGATTGGAATGGCTTTATTTAACCCATACTTGACAATAAAACAAACTAAAAGACCGGTAGTTAGAATACTTGGTCTTTTTTATTGTTGATATAACCAATACTCATCCCTCCCTCTAGTTTTTTTGGCTCAGTATACCTTTTCGAAAGGAATTGTTTCACCGGTTAATCGAATTTCCAAGCATCCGATTGGAATGGTTGTACATCAATCATGTGTGAACACTATAAACTATTTAAAAGCGACTGAATCGACTCAGCCGCTTTTTTTGTCATGCTGTTTCCAGGTCACCTTGCGGCATTGTCACGGGATTTAACTACGCGGCTCCAAGCGTATATCTACCTTTGTGAAAAGGTTTTTCGCATAATACATTCAACAAGTAAGGATAAAGGGAGGAATGTATATGTCACAAATATTCATCGAAAGTTTGGATATTAAGAATGTGTATCAAAGAGAAATGGATGAAGGAGAATATAATATTCATTTCACCATAAATGAATTGTCTTATTTTTTAAAAGTGCAAGAGCGTAGTCGTGATAATTTGGTCATTCCAATGTGGGTCTGTCATGAAGAAAGGGATTATTGTTCGCTTTGCGATAGGGAATTTAAGGTTACAGGCGAATGGTGCAAAAAATTCAATAAATATAGGGATGAAATTTTTCACCGGTTGATCGAATTTCCATCGATACGATTGGAGTGGCTATATATCCATCATGTATGAGTAAAAAAACTAGAAAAAGATCGATGTTACAACATCGATCTTTTTCGGTTGGTTCTGGGTCACCTTGTGGCGTCGTCGCAATGATTCGCCGTAGGCGGCACTTCACAGGGCGTTCCGCAAGGTTTTTTGCGGTTTCCCTGAAACGTAGTTTCAGGAGGGATTTGCTACCGATAGAATAAATCGAACGAAAAATAAGAAGTTTTTTTAAAAATAGATGCTGCTCAATCATATTCAGCAGTGTAGATTTTCCGGCGCCGTTTTGACCGACAATCGCTACTTTCGCACCTGGCTTTACACCGCCTTTTAGACTTTGAAACAAGATATGGTCGCCAGCTGATGCCGAGACTTTGTTAAAGCTTAGTACCTGCCTGCTGTGCACTTGATGAAACTGCGACAGGTCAAAATGAATCTCTTCCATTTCTTTTGGCTTTTCTTTTTTCTTCAGCTTTTCAATTCTTGTTTCGATGGCTTTTGCATTTCTATCTAGCTTGGCTTTTTGTTTCCCGACCGCTCGTTTATGAAGCCTCGCTTCAGAGTTCCCCATGCGGCTCGGCGCTTTTTTAAGCGACTTTGATTTTTGACTTTTTTCTTCAGACGCCAGTTCAAGCCGCTGCTTTTCTTTTACATACTGCTCATACTCAAACTGCTGTCTTTCTTTTTGCGTCACATACTCTTGGTAATTGCCTTCGTAGCAGTGAATTTTGCCGTCTTCTACTTCCCAAATGGACGTACAAAGGCGGTTTAATAATTCTCGGTCATGTGAAATCAGCAGCAAACTGCCTGTAAAAGATTTCATTTCTTCTTCAAATTTCTCTACGCCTTTTACATCTAAGTGGCTCGTTGGCTCATCGGCTGCAAGTAGTTCCGCGCCGGATGAAAGAGCAGCAGCAATTTTCTTTCTGGTTTCTTCTCCTCCGCTAAGAAAGTCGGCTTCATTTGGCAGGTTCCACTGACTTTTCATCTCGGGAGATACAGCTCCTGTAGGTTGAACATCAAGCTGCGGAATCAGTGAGGAACGGCCATATGTTTGCACAATTCCTTGATCCCGACTCATTTTTTTCATTAAAATATGAAGCAAAGTCGATTTGCCTTCTCCATTTTTTCCAACAATTCCAATTCGCTCTCCGCGATGTACTTGAAGCTTCTCTGCTTGAAACAGCAGGCGATCTCCATAGCTTTTTTCAATATTTATAGCTTCTAACAATAACACAAAAAAACCTCCCTAGGATTTCTAGAGAGGATTAGAGGTCATAATTAGGCATACGCAAATATGCACCCTTTTATAGAGTAAAAAAAGGGAGAAATCAATTCATATAAGACATATAGAAATGGCACCTAAAAATGTACAGACTAATCCTATCTAGACAAATGTTCATTTAAAATAAAGTTTTAAAAGAATGTCTAAAAAAATAGGATTACTTATCCGTTGTCTACGGTACCTTTCCTTTCTTAGTATGAAATGACTTGCTTTTTACAGTGTATGATGAAGTTTTTTAAATGTCAATATCCATTTGGATGATATTCCCTTCTTTTCCTAAGCACAAAAGAATCCTCAGCTGATTTCAGCCGAGGATTCTTTTATTACACGTATTGATTCACTTTACCTGTAAAATCAGGCAGCCACTCACCGTGAGCTTCAATTAAATCATCGCACATACGAATGATGTCATCCATGGATAATTCTGCATTTGTATGAGGATCTAGCATTGCAGCTTGATAGATATGCTCTCTTTTTCTAGTGACCGCTGCTTCAATTGTTAGCAATTGAGTATTAATATTCGTGCGATTTAACGCCGCAAGCTGCTCAGGTAAGTCTCCTACATAAGTCGGCATAATGCCGCTTCGGTCTACAACACATGGAACTTCTACGCACGCTTTTGTCGGCAGGTTACTAATTAAGCCTCCGGTATTTAATACGTTACCCGCAAATTTAAACGGCACGTTTATCTCCATTGCTTCAATGATTCTAGAGCCGTACTCATGTGAACGCGTATGAGTTAGCTGACTGTTGTTAACCATTTCTTCTCTCATTGATTCCCAATTGCTAATTTGCTCTTCGCATCGACGCGGATATTCATCAAGAGGAATGTTAAACTGATCAACAAGATTTGGATATTTATGTTTAATAAAGTATGGATGATACTCTGCATTATGCTCAGACGATTCGGTAATATAGTAGCCGAACTTATCCATTAGCTCAAAACGCACCATATCGTGATGCTTTGTCTTTTGCTTTTCTTTTGCTAGACGCTTGATTTCTGGGTATAAGTCTTGTCCATCTCTTTTTACTTCTAGCAGCCATGCCATATGGTTAATGCCTGCGATTTTCTCTTGTATTCCTTCATGATCCATTCCGAGAGAATCAAATAAATCTTTTGTACATACTTGAACACTGTGACAAAGGCCTACCGTCTTTACATTGGTATAGCGCAGCATTGCACCCGTTAGTGTTGCCATTGGATTGGTGTAATTTAAAAACAGCGCATCCGGACATACTTCTTCAATGTCTTTTGCAAAATCAAACAGCACCGGAATCGTGCGCAGTGATCTGAAGATCCCTCCAATTCCTACTGTATCTCCAATCGTCTGACGCAAGCCGTATTTTTTAGGAATTTCAAAGTCAATGACGGTGCTTGGCTTGTATCCGCCTACTTGAATCGCGTTAATCACATACTTTGCTCCTGTTAAAGCTTCTCTTCGATTTAAATAGGCTTTAACCGTAATATTCACTTTATAGTTTTCTTTTAAATTGTTTAGCATATTTTCCGAATCTCTTAAACGCTCGGCATCTATATCGTATAGCGCAAATTCAAAGCCAGCTAAAGCAGGCACAAACATGCAGTCTCCTAAAATATTTTTTGCAAAAACTGTACTTCCCGCTCCGATAAATGTGATTTTAGACATCGTCATCTTCCTTCCTCGTATTGGTTTTATCCTTTCACAGATCCTGATGAAAGCCCTGCAATAAAGTATTTTTGTAGCACTAAAAATAAAATGGTCATTGGAAGCATCGCAATAATCGCAGCTGCTCCTACTAAGCTAAGATTATTTTGATTTTCGGCAAAAAAGCTTGCTAACGTAACGGTCAATGTATGCATTTCCTTATCTTGAAGGAAGAAGATTGCAAACTGATAGTCGTTCCAAATATAGACGCTGGCAATAATTAGAATGGATGCAGTAACAGGCTTTAGCAGTGGAAATACGATTTTAAAGAAAATCGTTAACGTACCGGCACCGTCAATTCTTGCTGCTTCCTCGAGCTCTTTAGAAATAGTGGAGCGAATGAAGCCCGCATACAAAAAGATCGTTAGCGGCAAAAATGCTGCGACATTATTTAAAATGGCAATTTGGTACGTGTTCATCATTCCCATATTCACAACCATTTTGTACAGCGGAACTAGCGCTGTTAAAGGCGGTATTACCATCACGGCAATAAAGATAAAATAGACGTACTTATTTAATTTCGTTTGTCGGCGCGCTAAAGGATACGCAGCCATTGATCCTAAAAAAATAAGCAGAATCGCCGAAACGAATGTAATGATAAATGTATTAACAAAAGAGTTTCCTAAGTTCGCTTGCTCCCAAGCCGCTGTGAAATTTTCAAGGTGTATGCTTTTTGGAAATACCCATTTGGAACTAAAATCCCCGGTTACTTTTAAAGAAGTCGTAACAAGAATATAAAAAGGGACAATATGAACGAGCGTTATACAAAGAGCTAGAAAGGTAAAAAGTCGTTTTTTCCGTTTATTTGTATAGTCCATCACGCTTCTGTCTCCTTTCGTTTAAAGTACACAAGTGCTGATAAGCTAATGACTAAAATAATGAGCGCCATGCACACACCTTGAGTTGCTGCATAGCCGGCGTCTTGTCTTCTAAAATATAAGTCATACATAAAAGTAGACATCGACTGTGATGCATCTCCAGGTCCTCCTCCTGTCAGCGCAACAATTACGTCAAACAGTTTTAACCCCCCGATAATATTTAACACGACGTTAATTGTAATAGAAGGCATAAGCAATGGAAGGGTGATATTTTTAAACTGCTGAAGAGCAGATGCTCCGTCAAGCTGTGCTGCCTCGTAGTAATCTTTTGAAATACTTTGCAGCCCCGCTAAATAAATAATCATCGCAATTCCAACGAATTGATACGTATTGACAAACACGATAATCCAAGAGTTAAGCTCCGGAGTTCCCAAAGCATTAATCTTCTCAAAGCCTAAAAATACAAGAAGGTCATTTAAAGCGCCTCCTTGGTAGGCAAAAAAGAAGTACCAGATATATCCCATAATAATTGGGCTGATAATAACCGGAAGATAGACAATTGTTCTTGTTACAGCTTTCATTTTAATGCTTTGATTCAGAAGCAAAGCATATAACAAGCCAATAATATTTTGAAAAATAGTACTGCCTATTCCGTAGAGCAACGTGTTTTTTATCACAAGCCAAGTCGTTGGATCTGCAAGCAAACGTTTATACTGCTGAAGTCCAATCCAATCGTACGTTTGTGAAAATCCATTCCAATTAGTAAAGGAAAGTCTAATTCCGTTAATAAAAGGATAGATAATAAAAACGGTGATAATTACTAAGCCGGGAAGGTACATCCACCATAAAGAGGATTCTGTTTTTAATTTTTCCTTTCGTTTTTCCGTATCTCTTACTACGGAAACCGGCTCTTTCCTGACTAATTCATTCATCGTGTTCACTCCTATTTCAGCTTGTGTTGAAAAGAAGCAGAAGCCTATCTCCCTGCTTCTCGGCGAACAAGGAAATTTTGCACACTATTTTATTGTTTACTCAGACGCTTGTACTCTTTTTCCATCTCTTTTGATAATTGCTTTGGCGTTAAACTTCCGGCTAGCAATTCTTGACCTGTAGAAGACATCACTGCCCACATGCCGCTCGGTAGATACTTTCGGTCGAAGTATGGCTCAACTTTGATATCGCTATACTTATCGTAGTATGCAGAGTAGTAGTTTTGTGTTTTATTGTTTGTCAGAGCCGATGCTGAAGACGTTCCTTCGGCAATCTTTTTAGCAACTTCCGGCTGTGACACAAATTCAATAAATTTCTTCGCTTCTTTAAGGTGCTTAGAATCTTTCCAAGCAGCAAGGGTAAAGCGCTCTCCGCCAATCCAGCTTTGCGTACCACCTTTATGAATAGCAGGCACCGGTACCGTTCCTACTTTTACTTCAGGATTTAATTCTGTTGCATCAGGTCCAAGAGATCCTCCAACAAATGTAAAAGCAATTTTATTTTGAGCCATTAATTCCGTTGCTTGAGATACTTTTGCGGTTAATACATCTTCATTCAATAACCCTTTTTTCTTCATTTCTGCCATTGTTTCCGCTAGCGGCGTGTAGTTTGACCAATTAAATGTTCCTTTTTCTAACTGCTTAGCATAGTTCTTATTTTTTGCTGTAATAAGCTGAGGTGTAGCCAGCTGATCAAACACTTGAGCAATATTGCCGTTTTCTCCTCCTGGAATCCATAAAGGCGCTACTTCTCCTTTACTTTTCTTCTTTACTGTTTCTAACGCTGTTATAAATTCATCCATTGTGTTAGGAGGCCTTATTCCGTACTTTTCTAATAACGTCGCATTATAGCTAATTCCGTCTTTTGCTTGATTTAAAGGATACGCATACACTTTGCCGCTTTTATCTTTTAAAATTTGATTCAGCGCCGGATCTAAATGCTGAACCCAATCCATATCTTTTAAATCTGCTACATACTCCCCGTAGCGAAGCTGAGACCAGCCGTGCGTATCAAATAAATCGGGCATATCATTTGCACCCATTTTCACACGAAGCATATCTTCATAGCCGTTACCAGGAAAATTCGCATCAATTTTAATATCTGGATTTTGTTTTTCAAATTCTGCAATCGCGTTTTGAAGCGCTTTTCTCTCGCCTTTATTACTCATCGTAGAAAAAAGCGTTAACGTTGTTTTCCCATTTCCGCCTGTTGCCGCTTCTTTATTTCCGCAGCCTGCTGCCACAACAGAAAAGACTAGTAATAGAACGAAAAGATACGTAAGCTTTTTCATTTATCTTCTTTCCTCCTTATACTCTATCAAGACAAAAATAACTGAATATTCAGTTATTTGTGCGTAGACAAATTCATTGCACAACGAAATAAAGTCACTTATAATTTAATCCTATACTTTTACAAAGGTTCAAAGAGTCCTAGAGATGAAAAAGCTTTTTCATTTACATACTTATCTGCCAATAAGTATGTAGTTTCTAGGGCTTTTTAACCTGCTTTTTCTATGTTTTTTTCTATTTTTCTTCCCCCTTATCACTCTTTATGTATGAATTCTTCTTTTCTATCACCCCCTTTCAAGTTATAACTTTTAGGCTACTGTTTTTTGAGTAAGGCTCCGCAGCTTTCACGATAAATTAATTTAGTCGGCACCATGACTTTTAAAGGAACGGATCTGCCGCTTAACCGATCTACTAGCATTTTAACAGCCTGCCTTCCCATTTCTTCAGTATATACTTTAACCGTGGTGAGCGGCGTGCTCGCAAATGCTGCGATATCCACATCATCAAAGCTTACAATCGCTACGTCTTCAGGAACCTTTATATTTGATTGCTGTAGGGCACGCATTGCTCCTATCGCCATTGCATCACTTGCGATAAAAAATGCCTCAGGAAGATTTCCTTGCTTAATCGCTTGTCCCATTAGCTCATACCCTTCAGTCATTGAGTACTCTCCTATATAAACTTTCTCAGAATCGAGCAGGCCTTTTTCATGCATAACGCGTTCAAAAACCGTTTGACGCTGATCTTCAATAATAGAGCTTCCATTTATATAATGTTCTCTTTCTGTCCCTCCGATATAGCCAATTTTTTTATAACCGAGGCCAAATAAATGATTTAATGCGTGTTTAGTAGCTTTCTCAAAATCAATCATGACCGAATCGTACAAATCCTCATCCGCTTTGTGATTAATAAAAACAATAGTATCTAAATGATCGCTCACTTCTTGAACCGTTTCTGGACTAACTCTTCCCACTACAATCACTCCATCAAGATCCTGCAGCAGCTCTTCTTGCTTCATGCCTTTTAGCCTAAATGACTTTACTGTAAAAATTTCTTTTTCCGAGCATTCACTTTCTATTCCATGGCGAATAGAGGAGAAAAAAGGGTCTACTAGTTCTTCTTCAAGGGACTGAGCAAAAATAATACCTATTCTTGGAGCTTCGAGGTCTTTTCCGTTTGCCGTTCCTTTTCGTATCTTCACAGGCGTATATTGCAGCTCCTTGGCTGCATGCAGAATACGTTCACGGGTAACCTCAGATACAGAAAGCGTATGATCATTATTTAGTACTCTTGATACAGTTGAACTGGAAACATTAGCGTACGCCGCTATATCTTTTAAAGTTGCCATCTTTTTACCTCTCTATTATAATCTTCTATTTTTACTAAATATTTATCTCTTATATTGGAAGAATAGCACACTAATAAAACGCTTTCAATAAATTTTTTTAAAATTTCAGTAAATTTATCAAAAAAATTCTCCAAAATTCTCATTTATTTTGTTAGTTCCGCCTTTAAAATGACAAAATCACTGCTATTACTACTTTGTTTTTATCACACCGCACTAAAACTTAAGTAAACTTTTAGTAAATATTAAAAAACGGTTTGTTGGGGAAAATAAAAGAAGAAATACTGATAAGGAAAGAGAGAGCCTATGATTAGCCAACATTCTTATTTCCAACAATGTCTGCCTGCCATTCAACAATTGCATAACATAAATTTTACGAAAGAACAGCTGTTGCAAAAAGACTTTTTAATCGGGCAAGAACATGAATTAAGCATGTACTACTCGCCTCATAACGACTACATAAATCCAGACGCTCATATTGTTATTGCAGGCATCACACCAGGGTGGTTTCAAATGAAAACAGCTTTTAAACAATGCATTTCCAGCCTGGCTCATCACCAGGTTGAACAAGTGCTGTACGAAACAAAAAAAACCGCTAGCTTTAGCGGGACGATGAGAGTCAATTTAATAGACATGTTAGATCAATGCGGAATTGCAAAAGCCATGGGTATTAACAGTGCCGCTGAGTTATTTGCTTCACAGCGAGATTTACTGCATACAACGTCTGTACTGAAATATCCCGTGTTTTATAAAGGAAAAAACTATACCGGACATCAGCCGCCAATTGAACGCTCAGCGCTTCTTTCTCGCTATGCTTTTGAAGTGTTTCCACAGGAATTGAACGAAATAAAGAATCCGTGCTTAATCGTTCCGTTAGGAAAAGCAGTTGAAAATGTTTTAAGAAAACTTTCAAGTGAATCTTCGTTTTCTCAGCATACGTATTTATTTGGCTTTCCACATCCATCCGGAGCAAACGGACATCGAAAACGGATATTTGAAGAACACCTAGGTGAATTTACGGAAATTGTGGAGGATTGGGCTGCAAAAAGAAAGAGCTGAAAATAGTTTCAGCTCTTTTTTTGCTATAATTATGGAAAAATAAACCTACACGGAGGTCAGCTTTTATGCTAACAAATTTAGACGAATATAATGACCCTGTTTTATACGACGATGAAAATGAGCAGTATACAGAAGACGTTGCTTTTTTACTAATAGAAGCGGCTAACAAAAGCGGAATAATCCTTGACTTAGCTTGTGGCACAGGGCGTGCGACCATTCCACTAGCGGAGGCCGGACATTCCCTGATTGGAGTGGATATTCATTCACCTGTGCTGCAGGAAGCACAGAAAAAAGCAGAGGCTTTGAAGCTATCTGTTAAATGGGTAGAACAAGACTGTACCAAACTCGACTTAAAAGTAAAAAGCGACTTTATTTATATCGTAGGAAACTCGTTTCAACATTTTCTAACAAATGATGAGCAGCACTCCTTTTTACACTGCGTTTATACGCATTTGAACGACGATGGAACCTTTATTGTGGGAATACGTTTTCCTTCTATAGAAGAGCTAACGTCAACAGAAGCAGAAGAATATTGGAAAAGCTATCAAGATTCCGACACCGGATTTATGACAGACGTGTATATAGACAGCTACTATGATGCCATCAAGCAAATTCAGCATAACCTCACAACTAGAAAGATAAGAGATTACGATAAAACAATCATAAACGAAATAACAACGAAAATAGATTTACGCTACACGTTCCCTCAAGAAATGGAACATCTTTTAACACGTCGCGGATTTATGATTACGAACGTTTATGGAGATTGGAAAAAGAGCGCTTTGACCAACCAAAGCACTCAAATGATTTACGTTTGTAAAAAACAAAGAGTCCATCCTATCTCTTAACGGCGGCTGTAATCTTTTATTTCTAGTATCATAAAGAAGGATGCACACAGCACTTTAGCTTTTTCTTCTTTTGGCATCTCCTTCTCTTTCTTCTATTTCTCGTTCATTTTGTTCTTCATGAAACTCTTCTTCTGTTTGTGCAGCAAGATAGTCAAATGGCGTATAGTAATTACGAGGAAGCTTTCGGTGCCAAACTGTTTTAACAATAATAATCAGCAGCGGAATACTCACCGTTAAAATAGCAACTAAAACCAGTAGCCAAAAAATCATAGATTATTTCCTCCTGCTTTATGAACCGTTCCTCCTGAAACAACAAAACGGACACCCTACATTCATTCACTTATATTCAATCTACATTTAACGCCATCAGTATACGAGATTCATGAGTGAAAAAACCGTTCTTTTCAAAGAAACGTTCTGGTTTGCCTTGGCCTCTTTCAGTAGACACATAGACTTCTTTCACTTCTTTTTGTATAAGTAGCTCTTTAAGGAAAGATAAAAGACTCGTTCCTATGCCCGTTTGCTGAGTGTTGTTTAACACACAAATTTCATTTACATAAAACATCTTATAGTTCGCCCACTGTTCTTCATTTCCTACTATAAATCCTATGGGTTTATTGTTTTCACTATGAAAGTAACCTATACCTATGTAACCTGGAGTCTTACTGATATCGTATAAACGAGCATAAGCAGTGTTTATACTCCAAGGTTCATCCCAAGGCGGGGCGCTAAAAACGTTTGTATAGATGATTGCTGCTTCTTTAAGATCTTCATCAGTCAATAGACGAACTTTGGTTTTCATCGTGTTTCTCCTTTTCACATCAGTTCTCTTGAAACTCATTAATTACATTCAACAGCTCTTTTAAATCCTCTATTACATATGAATCTGTAAAATTTCTGTCAAAGAAAGCGTCTTTTTTCCATACAGCATGCATGCCCGCCCCTCTTGCACCAAGCACATCATTTTCTGGATGATCCCCGATGTATAAACTCTCTTCAGCCGACACATCAAGCGCTTTTAATGCTCGCAAAAAGATATCTTTATGCGGTTTTTTAATGCCTTCTTGTTCGGAAACAAGTATGGTATCAAAATAGTGATCAATTCCAAGCGCTTTAATATTCATCCACTGAAAGTCCGTAAAAACATTTGTGATCATGCCTAGTAACAACTCTTTTTTCTTTAGCTCTTTTAGTACATCCTCCATATGTAAAAACGGAACGCAGTGAGCTGGAAAATAGTGAAGGTAGTCGTCTAGCATCCCTTCCCACGTTAAACTTGAAATATCATATTCAGTCAAAAGCTGCTCATATACTTTATCTTTCCATACGTAGCCTTTTTGATCTAACTCAATAAATCTAGATGTGTACTCTTGCTCCGGTATGTGTGCTAGTTCTTTACTATATCGCTCGTATTGATCTTGAATAAAACATTTTAACGAACTGTCTCGATCTAATAATGTCCCATCTAAATCAAAAATAACGGCTTTAATCATGATTTGCCTCCTTTATCTGTAACTTGATTCAACGATTGGTTAATTATAACATTTTTAACTATAAAACTAATAAACTATATTGAATTCTTCCCTATACAAGAAAAAAAGGTCTCTTCTGATGAAAGAGACCTTTTACTATTTATTAAAAAGAGAACAATAAAAACTGTAACCCCTTTACTTTATGCCTAAACGTATAACTGACGCTACGTTTTTAGCCGTTCTTTCAATGTTTTCATCGGCTTTTTCCAGCGCTTCTGAGAGAGTCACTGCCCCCGGCACGACGCTAAATAAAGCCGAAATACCATGTTCATACACAGCTTCGCTTCCTACTCCAATGCTCCCTGCTATCGCTATCACGGAAACGCTATGCTTTTTTGCTGTTTTTGCTACGCCAATAGGTGTTTTTCCGTAAATGGTTTGACCATCAATTCTTCCTTCGCCCGTAATGACAAGATCAGCACCCTTAATATATCTTTCTAGCTGAGTTGCTTCAATGACAATGTCTACACCTGGCTTTAACTCCGCAGATAAAAATGCCAGCAAGCCGCCGCCAAGTCCTCCTGCCGCTCCGGCACCAGGGACGTTCTGAATATGAATATCCATTTCTTTTTCAATAACCGCTGCGTAATGAGCTAGATTACGGTCAAGCTGTCTAACCATATCAGGAGTTGCGCCTTTTTGAGGCCCAAATACGGCGGATGCTCCGGTTTCACCTGTTAACGGATTGTCTACGTCGCACGCCACTTCTACTTTGACTTCAGCAAGCCGAAAATCCAAGTTTGTCAGATCGATAGAGGCTAACTGATCTAAACTGCCTCCTCCTTCTTTGATTTCTGCTCCGTTAGCATCAAGAAGCTTTGCCCCTAAAGCTTTTGCCATACCGGCTCCTCCATCATTTGTAGCACTTCCTCCGATGCCAATGATGATATGCTTCACTTTATGATCTAACGCTTTAAGAATGAGCTCGCCGGTTCCTCGCGTTGTTGTGATAAGCGGATTGCGTTTATCCACGGGAACATGATGAAGACCTGAAGCGGCTGCCATTTCAATAACAGCCGTTTTGCCCCCGCCAAGAATTCCGTAAAAAGCTTCCACCGTTTTTCCTAACGGTCCGGTTACCTTTGTTTGTATAATCTCTCCACCCGTCGCGTCTACAAGCGACTGAACGGTTCCTTCTCCACCGTCTGCCATAGGTACTTTACTAATCTCCGCGTTAGGAAAATGAGCTTTTATTCCTTTTCCAACCGCTTCACAAACGTTAAGAGCCGTTAAGCTTTCTTTAAATGAATCAGGTGCAATCACAATTTTCATGTGCAAACACTCCTTTTTATTTTTAGCCGTATAGCTTTAATACACCAAATATAAGCGTGGATACAATTGCCATAATGAGTCCAATAAGCGATTCGTAAGGGATTAATTTTAAACGTTCTTTTATTTTCATGTTTACACTTCCGCCCGTTGCGTGGAAAAAGCTTCCGTGCGGGAGGTGATCAAGTACGGTCGCTCCGGCATGAACCATAGCAGCTCCGGCTAAAGCAGAAACGCCCAGCTCTAAAATCGTCGATCCAAAAACTTGGCTTGCGACTGCTGTTCCTGCAGTTGTCGAAGCCGTTGCCGCTGACATAAAAATACCTGAAACCGGTGCTAAAACATAAGCTGGCAACCCAATTGCAGACAAGCCGTGAATAATAACGTCTTTTAGCTGGGAGTTAGCAATGATTCCTGCTAATGTCCCCGTTCCAAGCAGCATAATGGCTACACCTGACATTTTTCCTAACCCTGAAATAGCGTATGTATTAAGCTGTTTTCCTTTTTTCATTACGATGGCACCAACGATCCCTCCTGCAGGAAGCGCAACCATTGGGTCAATATTAAGATCAAAAAGCGGTCGCAGCGCCAGCAGCACGATGGTAACAATTGGTGCTATGATGGCTGTTAAAAACAGCGGCAAGCTGCTTGCATCCACTGTATCTATTTCTTCAGCTTGAACCATTGTTCCTTTTTTCACTAATCGTTTGGCTACTAGATAAGTGGCCGCTACGCCAAATACAGCGGGAATGATTCCTGCAGCCATCACGGATGTAAGAGGAATATTAAATGCATCTGAAGCAGCAATGGCGTTAGGATTAGGAGACATTAAATTCCCTGCCTTTCCCCCTCCAATCATCGCTAATAAAATAGCCGGCTTTGACATACCCGTACGTTTAGCAATGGCTAAAGCAATAGGCGCCACTGTGATCACAGCCACATCAACAAACACACCTACTGTCGTAAGAATGAGTGTGGCTAGCGCTAGAGCTAAAAGCGCTTTTGTTTCCCCTAGTTTTTTTACAATGGTTTCTGCTATAACCGCTGCAGCACCTGATTCTATTAATACCCCAGCCAATATACCGGCTGCAAGAATCCGCAGCACTGCGGGAATGATGCCTTGCGCTCCTTCAATCATTAAATTAACAGTATCAGCAATATTAACTCCGCCAATCAGTCCTCCAATTAAAGCTCCGGCTATCATTCCGTATGCGGGAGCCACTTTCTTTAAGATTAATATAATAGCAATTACTAATGCACAAATCGCGCCTAACGCGCTTACTTGAACGTCCATAAAGCCATCCCCTTTCTTGTTTCTCCTGTCCCTAACGTTAATTGTAAGCGCTATCTTATATTCTTTCATTAGTCACTTCAACAGAAAAAGACCTCACTATCGCAAGATCTTTTATGCACGTGCACAATTATGAAATTTTAGATAGCAGTAGCGCTACATACAGTTCGAGAAGGTCTTTTACTTTCCTTGGATCTTTTCCTGTGATGCTTTGGATTTTATCTAGACGGTAGCTTAGCGTATTTCGATGTATAAAAAGCTTTTTAGCTGCCGTGCTTCCTTCGCCATTTTCTTCTATGTAGACCGTTAACGTTTCGATAAGTTCTTTTTTCTTATCGTATTCCTTAAGCTTTTCATAGTGATGCAACAGCTCATGATTTTCTTGAAAACCGGCGCTTTGACGTAACAGCACGGGAATTTGATAATCCGAATAGCAGTAGAAAACAGCTTCTGGGTGAAGCTTAGAACCGACGGCAAGCGTATCTTTTGCCTGCTGATAAGATATATGAAGGCCTTTAAAGTCAGCTTGAACAGATCCTGCCGCTAACTTACACACCATACCAGACGCCCGAAGCTGTTTTTCCAGCTGTTCCGCATAGCTGCTAGCGCTGCCTGCTTCTATAGATTTTAATATGACCACTCCGTCTGGAAGCATAGCATATAAGTCATTATTAGTTATATATTTCTTTACACGTTTCATGACTTTATGACGATTTTCAGCTGTAACAATGAGTGCCACTCGTGGAAGGTATAAGTTAATATCAAAGCGATTCGTCCGGTCAAAAAATAAAGAGTCAAGCGGCTCTTCTTGTCGAAGAAGCTGATGAACCACCTCTTCTTTTAATCGTTCGTCCCATTGAATTTCCTCTATTAAAATCATTTCTTGAAAAATCATTTCAGCCGCCATGCGCACAAGCTCTCCGTAATTACGAATCTGTTCTGGCAGTCCTGTTAATCCCACGACTCCAACAATTTCTCCGTTAAAGAAAATAGGCAAATTCACGCCTGGTTTGGCCCCGCGCAGCAAGTCGGCCTGCTGTTGAGTAATTTCATACGGGCTTCCGTTTTTTAATACCATTAACGCTCCTTCATGAATATGGTCAATTCTATTTTTGTCACCCGAACCAATAATGACTCCTTTTTCGTTCATCACGTTAATGTTGCAATCAATAATCTCCATCGTTCTACACACAATTTTCTGAGCTAATTCTTTTGTTACGTATCTCAACATTTCCCCATCCTTTGTTTCTGTGAAGTAAAGCTCAATTTTTTCGTGACAGCTAATTTGCATTCAATGAAAAATTTGCGATACTTCATTATAATATACGTAGAAGCAAAACCACATCTTTGAAACCGCCAACAAAACAGTGCCTATAGGAGGATAAAAGAATGACTGTGTCAAAACTAGTTTTTACCCCTCTTAGCTATACAGGATGGGGATCACTTCAGCAACTGCTTCCGGAAGTAAAAAAATATCACCCTGCTCATATTTTAATTGTCACAGACCCTGTTTTAAAAGATATTGGACTTGTAGATAAAGTGAGTTCTCCCCTTATCAAAAACGGATACGAAGTAGATGTATATGCAGATACGGCACCAGAGCCGCCTTTAGCACTCGGTGAAAAACTCGTATCCTACGCAAAAAGCCGAAAATTTGATTTAGTCATTGGCGTTGGCGGCGGCAGCGCGTTAGATTTAGCAAAACTTACGGCCGTTTTAGCCGTTCATGACGGAGCTGTAGAAGAATACTTGAACTTAACTGGTACGAAACAAATTTCAAAAAAAGGTCTTCCAAAAATTTTAATTCCCACTACTTCCGGCACGGGTTCAGAAGTAACAAATATTTCTGTGCTGTCTCTTGAAAGCACCAAGGATGTTGTGACCCACGACTATTTGCTTGCGGACGTTGCGATTGTAGATCCCGAGCTTACGCTTAGCGTGCCTCCTAAAGTAACGGCGGCTACAGGGGTTGATGCATTAACTCATGCTGTTGAAGCTTATATATCAGTAAATGCAAATCCAGCAACCGATGCCTTAGCACTAAAGGCTATACGCATGATTAGCTCTTCTTTAAGAACAGCTGTAGAAAATGGCAAAGATAAAGAAGCGCGAACTCAGATGAGCTACGGAAGCTATTTAGCAGGGCTTGCGTTTTTTAATGCAGGTGTTGCAGGTGTTCATGCACTTGCTTACCCATTAGGTGGACAGTTTCATATTTCTCACGGTGAATCAAACGCCGTATTGCTTCCATATGTGATGGGTTACATACGCAGCAGCTGCGTGGCGAAGATGCGTGATATTTTTGAAGCACTAGGCGGAAACGTGAGCTCTTTATCAGAAGAAGAAGCTTCTTATCAGTGTGTAAAGCAGCTACAGTCACTTGTTGAAGACGTCGGCATTCCTCAAACCCTTCGCGGCTTTAATATTCCAGAAAGTGCCCTTCAAAAGCTGACAGCAGATGGCGTCCAGCAAAAACGAATTCTTGCTCGCAGCCCTTTGCCTCTTCATGAGAAAGACATAAGAGCTATTTACCAATCGGCTTATGATGGCGCTATAGTAGAACCTGTCCACTAAAAAACTCCCCCTTACCTAAGGGGGAGTTCTAATTATGCTGCTTTGGCCATTGTACCGAAACGATTTTCTTTTGGATCGCTAGGCTGACAGAATAAAATAATCAGCCAAATACCGCCAATCAGTGGAACCAATGTAATAAGCTGCCACCATCCGCTTTTTCCCGTATCGTGGAGCCTTCTTGCTCCTACCGCTAACGAAGGGACTGCAACCAATAACGAGTAGATTACCGGCAGAAAAAGAGGCTTATCAATCACGAACTGAATGAACGAAAGAATAAATGAAATAACAAAGTTAACTAACACAAACATCCAGTATTCAGTTCGGCTTGCTCTGCCAGAAAACGTCCCGTAATTTTTCAACACTTTTATGTACCACTTCATATGCAACATCCTCCTTTTTTAGTATAAAATTGTAAATTTATAGTTTATATATCCTTTTTATTCAAAAAACAAACCGTTAAACGAACAAATAACGACATTTTTTATGCAAAAAAAAAACTTCTTTCACAAAAAGAAGTTTTCGTAATGTATTATGCTTTTCTATTTAATCAAATCATTTCGGTCTTCCATACTTGGCGGTTCCTCAAGCCATCCGTTTTTGGCCATGATTTCCCCCCCGTCTTGCCCGTATGTTAAAATGTCTTTGGCCGTACTGACAAGAGTAAGAGGAAGATCTCCACGTAAACTAAACGCAGTGCCTAAAGCGTTGCTTCCTAGCCCGAAACTGCAGAATAAACTCACACAATACATCATTAGTTTATCTGAAAAAGGTGCTACTTTTGATTCGGTCGCTTTCGCTCCCCACGTCGCAGGCGTCTGAATATCGCTCTCCAAAAGAATTTTACTATAATCACTTACAACTTTTTTAGCCAGCTCTTTTCCTTTTACAAAGTACTTCTTCACTTCAGGCTCACTTGCTACTTGAGCAAACCCTGTGATCATTTGCATGCCAAGAACGTTGGTTTCAATAGCGTAGTAAATATGTGCTACCTCTACAGTATTTAATGCACGTTTACTGGAAAATAAATGGATTCCATTCATGTAATCTGTACCTTCAGCGAACTTCACTGTTTTAGGTACTGAAACAGCTGGAGGCCTTGGAAGCACGTTTTTTTCCTGAAGATAATCTACACATTTGTCATAGCCACTTTGCGTGAAAGCGGTAAGCTCTTTATATAGAGAGATCATGTCTTTTCTGTAGGACATGGTTAAATGAAGCGTATGTAGCCCCATGCTAATTTCTTTTAAAAGGCGAAGAAACATAATATCAAACATCTTATCATAAAGCTTAGGAACACCGACATTTACGTCTTTTTCTGTGTATCCTACCGGTATGGCTGCCCCTTCATTTTTTAGAATCGTTTTGATATCTTCAATATAATTCACCATTTGCATATGCGTATCTTGCATAATTTCTTTTGCTTGGTCATCTTCTGCGTGCGCAATAAAATATTCTAACATTCTTCGGATCATTGTCTTTTGCTGATAGTTCATCCAAAGAGTAGCAATTTCACTTGAACTTAACGGTATTTCTTGACTCATATACTAAACCTCCTGCTAGGGCTACATACGTATAGCTTTATTTATTCAAGAGTGGGTATCTGTACAAATGAAGATTGTATTCTACTTTAATGTTCATTCACGTAGTCAGATACAAAACTCTGTCTCTTCCTCAATTAATTCTGCTTCATTTACTATGCACAAACTGGAAGAATTCTATGTATTTGCCTTCGCTTTTAAATGGAGGAAACAAAAAAAGCCCCTTTCCATTAAAGGCGCTTTTTCAAAGAGAACGGTTTTATTCCGTCGTATCAGAAATTCTTTTGTAGCTTCCGCACTTTTTTAGATATTGAATAATATCTTGATCTTTTACACGCTGAATAGCTGATCCGAACAGTTCTGCTGCTACCTGCATACGTTCATGTTTATGTTCAATGGTCATAATATATCGAAGCGCATCCACAACCGGTGCATTGTGACGTGTACGACGAGTTATGTACTCGTGAATGGCTTCATTTAACCCTTCCGATTCCGCTTGTTGAAACTCAGGTTTTCTTACCACTTGACTATATACCACTTTTTTGCCACTCCTTCTCCTCATTTTTAATCATTTTTTTTCTTTCTTTCATTTCCATTTCCCTAACAAAAAGGAAACAAAACATGCAATCTTAACTTTTTTTATAAAAAAACAATTATTTTTCATGAAGCTCTAACAAGCGTTTGTGTATCCAAATAGCGGCTTGTAAACCTTCTCCCATCGCTACCGTAACTTGTTCAGAATGAGCCACAATGTCTCCTGCTGCCCACACGTTTGAAACATTTGTTTCTTTTGTACGCGGATTTACGATAATGTGCTGATTTTCTAGAAGTTCTACTCCGAGCTCATGGGCTAATTCTGTTCGAACTTTATTTCCTCCAAACGCTAAAAAACCTCTTTCTCCATAGATAAATTCATTGTTTTCGAGGATGACTCCTTTTAACATTTCTGCTTCAGCTATGACTTTTTTTATTGCCGCTTCTTTATAGGTAATTCCCTTTTGCATCAAGGTATCTGCTAAAGGTCCAATCTCTTTTTTGTCATGATTAATGTACGTAATGTCATTTGTCCAATATGTTAACGTAAGAGATAAACTGGCTCCTGCTTTTCCCGACCCTAGTACTAATACCCTTCTATTATTTACTTCATATCCGTCACAGTCGGGACATACATATACTGTTTTTCCCATACAGGGATATAGCTCTTGCTGAAGTTCAGGCGGAACCCGGTCTACTACTCCCGTCGCAAAGAGTAAAGTAGCTGCTTCGTAGTTAGCAGAGTTTGTAATGACGCTAAACCCCTCTATTTCCTTTTGACATTGAATAACACGTTCTTCTGCAAATTGAATACCGTAGCTTTTTGCTTGCTGCCTTCCCGCTTCTCTTAGAGTTTGCCCACTTATTCCCTCAGGCCATCCCAATATATTTTGATAATTTTTGCAAAGATTGGAACGTCCATCGTTTGAATCAATAACCAATACACTGCGCTTATATCTTCCAAGCTGAATAGCGGCTTGAAGTCCTGCAATTCCTCCACCTATAATAACGCAGTCATACTTGTCTGCCACACCACATCACCCCAGCTTTTACTATTTTTTAAACGAAAGCTTCAGTTTTTCATTATCTGTTTTTCTATTATTTTTATACACTTTATTGTCTTTATTTTTTGAGATCATTCTACATACAAAAAAACCGCCTCGGCAGCTGCCCTGCCTAGAGACGGTTTTTTATAAAATGAAAAAAGACGATATTACTCATTTTTCTTTCCTGCTTCTTTTTCATTAATTTTAGTAATCAGCTCTTCTTTATATACTTCACTATCTTTCCCGTAGCGTAGACGACTATAACAGTTGGGACATAGTGCCGCAGCGTCCTTTGGCTTAGCGAGCCCGCTCTCTGAAAGCTTTGAAAGATAATACATTTGCAAAAAGGAGCTTCCATCTTTTGCGATAAACGGCGCGCTTTCTCCGCAGGCTTCACAAATACCTGCTGCGCGTTTGTGAACATATTGTTTAAGAGCTGCCGTTTGTTCGTAAACACTTGTCTTTTTTTCTTCCCCTAATGCTATATGACGAAGCTGTTCAGTTGAATAAGGTGAAACGTCCAGCTTTGCTGCTTTTTCCTCAATTACAGGATTTCGTTCAAGTTCAAAAATAATGGCTTCACGAAGCTCTCCGTCTGAGTCCCACATGATTTCTAATTGATGATTAATATACGTCACTTCATCCACAAACTCGACCACTCCAGGCTCCACGTAGTGAAACAAGTAAACGGCTTTTCCCGATTGGAAATGTTCGCGAAGCGCTTTATTGCCTTTAATGAGCTGCATCGATCCTCTTTGACCTTCTCCCGTATAGAAAAAAGAGGTTTTATCTCTGTTCCACCCATGTCCTGTTCCGTATTCACTTCCGCTTTCTTTTGTGAAAATAAAAATATATGGATGCGCTTTTGGCGTTGATATTTCGCTTTGTTCTTGCCCTTTATAAAGCTTATGAATTTGTTTTCTGCGATAACGATGTCCTTTTTGAAAGAAATCTCCGCGCTGTAAATCCGTAATCAATGAATTGCCTCCTACTGCGGTCCTGCTTTTATAGTACTTATAGCTCTACTATACACTAATTTTTGTTTTCTTTGCAGATCGTTTCTTCTATCTATTGGATTTATATCATACAAAAAAAGCAGCTGTATGGGCAGCTGCTTTTTTGCTATAGTCAATTTTGCACCGTATAGTCTTCTCCTAGCCATTTTGTGCTGAGTTTTTTTAACGTACCGTCTTTTTTCAGCTTTTTAATCGCCTGATCGACTTCCGACTTTAACTTTTCGTCTTTTTTGTTAAACATAAAATATACTTTTGAATTAATCACGATATCTCCAACCGTTTTTTGCTGAAATTTCAGCGCTTGATTGCTAAAGTCGATGGAAAATGGTGTCGCAAGCGTAGCATCTGCTCGGCCCGTTTTTAATTGAGTTGTGGCATCATCCGCACCTTGACCGGCGTAAACTACATCGATTTTATTGCCGTGTTTTTGATTGTATTTGTCTAGATAAACGGCCGCATTGCTTGTAGCTCCTACAATCATTTTTTTACCTTCTAAATCTTTTAAGGAATGAATATCATTTCGATTTTTAGGAACCGTTACATAAAGCGGAGAATAATTATATGTTTCATCATTAAATAAAAACTTTTTCTTTCGCTCAGCGTTTTGAGCCATATTATGAGCAATCATATCAATTTTATTACTTTCTAAGCTGAGAAGCAGATTTGAAAATTCCATCGTTTTAAATTCAAATTTATAATCCTTTAACTCTTTGTCGATTGCTCTTACTACTTCTACATCATAGCCGGTCAGTTTGCCTTTATCATCAATAAAGCAAATATTAGGAAACTGAGTGCCTGTTCCAACAACAATCGTTTGAACATCTTTTTCTTTCTTTTTTCCTGCACTTGAAGATACGTTTGTTCCGCAGCCTGCCACGCTAACAGCTACTACAATTGAAAGTAAAAACAGCCAATATTTTTTCATGCGTTCCTCCCCTAAATCCCTATATTATGTAATAAAAAGAGGCTCTTGATAAAGCATCTGCTTCATCAAGAGCCTCTGGTTAACCAGTGGGCTTACTTCGTGTAAGATTATTCACATCATAATACTAGTTAACCGATAAATCAAGTGGGTTTTTAGAAAAAGATTATCTTGACAGCTTGGTGTCTACCGCTTAAGATACAACTAATAAAACAATGAAACTACATATCTACCAGTCAACTGGAGGCAAATGGACACGATAATGAGTGTACGTTTGCTTTTTTTATTGTCATCCACCAATTTATCTTTTGGAGGTAAAACGTATGAAATTTGCTTTATTTAGTCTTATTCAAAACATCCCGAACCCGGTTACTGGAGAAACATTAACTGCTCAAGAAAAATTTCAGCATGTGTTAAATCAAGCAGTGCTGGCAGAAAAATTAGGTTTTGATGCTTACGGAGTCGGCGAAAGACACGGAGCTCCTTTTTTGTCTTCTTCTCCTCCCGTTGTTTTAAGTGCAATCGCTGCTAAAACGTCACACATTCGTCTTCTTACTACTGTTACGGTTCTAAGCATTTTAGATCCTGTACGAGTAGCTGAAGATTATGCAACGCTTGATCACCTGTCGGGTGGACGCCTTGAACTGATTATTGGAAAAGGCAACGACCCGCGTCATTATCCGCTTTTTGGCATTACAGAAGAAGAACAATGGGAGTCTCTTGCTGAAAGATACGCTCTTTTGAAACAGCTTTGGACAGAAGAAAATGTCACGTGGAGCGGCCGTTATCGTCCGCCTTTAACTAACGTTACGACTCAGCCTCGCCCGTTTCAGCCTTCTATTCCCGTTTGGCATGGAAGCGCGTCAAGCCCGCTGTCTACAGAACTTGCGGCTAAATACGGAGAGCCGCTATTTTCATCTAATTCCTTCCATCCTCAGGCTAAATATAAAGCGCTGATTGACCATTACCGGGAACGTTTGGCTTATTATGGCCATGACCCACGCAAGGCCATCGTCGGTTCGGGGGCGAGCAGCCTATATATTTCTAATACAGGGGAAGAAGCGATTCGCCGCTATCGCCCGTACTATAACGCCTTTAGCAATACGGAAGCAGCCAAACATAATCAATCGCCGTTCACGTCACTCGAAGACATCGTTCAACACGGTCCTGCTTTAGTAGGAAGCCCGGAGCAAATCATTGAAAAAATAATAGACTATTACCATGCTTATGGAAACGAAGTGCTGAGCATCAGCGTAGACGGTCTAAGCGAAGCAGAACAGCGCGAACAGCTAGAGCGCTTTGCAAGTGATATTGCACCTGTTCTTCGAAAAGAAATTCCCAGCAGCGTGTGGGAAAATGAAAAAAGAGGCCGGGACATAACGAAATGAATCTAACCTAAAGACGAACAAATCAGATACATGAGCTGAACCGCTTATGACACCGCCGTTGATTTCCGTGCAAGGCTTCGCTTTCCGCGGGCGGGCGCTGAACCTCCTCGTCGCTTGCGCTCCTGCGGGGTCTCATCTGTCCCGCTTTTCCCGCAGGAGTCTTCGCCTTGCCCTCCAATCAACTGCTAGAAGAACCTACATACATAAAATTTACGTTCACCATCACACTATGAAAAAATCCGAACTAAACTACTTTTGTCCCAACCTCTTTTTAATTAGAAACAATTCGCACGTTTAGTTTACTAACTTTTTAAACTAATAAACTACTCTGGTTAAGATGCCTGCGTGTCTGTGTCGTAAATATTGGCTGTTACTTCGCTTCTTTGACAAAATAAGATAAGCAGCCAAATGCCTCCGATAACTGGAACAAAGTTAATTAAATACCACCAGCTGCTTCTTCCTATGTCATGCAATCGGCGTGCCGTCACAGCAAGAGATGGAATGAAGACTGCAACAAGATAAACTATACGCAAAAACGGAGGCATATCTGTTATAAGTTCAATAGCTGAAAGCACACACCACATAATAAAATTAAATAAGACAAACATCCAATACTCTTTACGCGTTGCTCTTCCTTGAAACGTTGCATAGTTTTTTAGTACATGTAAATACCATTTCATACAAAAACCTCCTTTTTCAAAACGAATTTTGTAAGACAAGCTTACTAGCAGTAATTGCCTTAGCATACAAAAAATTAATTTCACATCCTATTTTTTGAAAAAATCCCAAATGGTAATATAGATGTAGGAGATAGATGGATAATATTTAGTAATAAATACCCAAAACTTTTAGATCAAAAACCATTTTATTACTATAATTACTTTTAATTAATAGAATGTTCTTTTATAGAAAAAACCTGCCATATTAATAAACACGGCAGGCTCTATCTTTATTATGTTCGGTAAAAGTAAGGTCCACATGAGCTTTCATGGGTAATCACGTAAGTCCATGTGAAATCTTCATCAACCACATATAAATCTTCTAAATACATGTTTGTATTTTTACTTAAATCAGCGCTTGTTAGATGCTTACATTTAGATAGCTGCAGCACCCGTTCATCATGCTCAAACAACAAATAACAGTCGTTCTTTATTTGCTGTTCGAACGCTTGAATCGCTTGTTCTCCTTGTAAGCAAGGGAGCTTTTCATAGCTAAATGCATGCCATAAGAACTGTTCCATATAAATTTTCTTTTTTTGCGATACGCTTAAAGCACTTGCAAATTCATGTTCCCACCGTTTCCGAAAGAGTTTTCCTTGATTCGATAATTTTTTAACAAACATTCCTTTTTTCTTTAACGCATCTTTCATTTTCACTGTGCTTTCTCATCCTTTATCCTGTACTCATTTCTTTTTATCGGCTTCTTAGCTTATTTGTCCACTAGTACCCATGCGTTAGATTCCTTGCTTTTTGATCAAATTCACTTTATAAAACGCAGGCTTTAACGTGCACAAAAACAATATAATCGTACTTAAAAGCATGATCAGACTTCCACCAATTACAGCTTCTTGAATCGAAAAGATGTGCGCAGCCATGCCGCATAAAAAAGTCATGATAATGATCAGCAATGACTCAAGCAGTCCATATATACTTCCTACTCGACCCATCATGTCAACGGGAATACTGTTTTGATAAAAGGTTTGAAAACCAGCACTTGCAAAAGCTAACGCAAAAGATAAGCTAAAAAATCCTGTTCCGATGGCTTGAAAAGAAGACGAGCAAGCATACAGCAAATAGCCAAGCGACACTCCTACACTGCCGGCGCCTATCAGAAAGTTCGTTGACAGCTTCTTAGCAAACAGTGTATTCACAACTGCGCCAATCATAATGCCTGCACCTGCTACGCTCACTAAAAACCCGTACTCGCTTTCGGACAAATGAATGACTTTTGTTGCAAATGAGACTTCAAGAGAATCAATTGCCGTGGCCATGACCATTAAGAAACTGAATAATACATAAATGTTCATAATGTATCTGTTGGCTCTACTGAAACGAAACACCGCTTTCCAATCTTCTCCAATTGTGTTTACAGAGAGTTTATTTTCTTTAGCTTCTGTTTTTATATCTAAGTTCGGCATTAATAAAGTAACCATTCCTGACACCACGAGCGCTGCAGCATTGGCATAGATAGCAAACGCAGGCGTTCCAATCATAAATAACGCACCTGCTGCGGCTGGCCCAAGAAGAAAGCCTCCTGAGTCAATCAAACTGCGCAGCGAATTAAATCTTTTTCGTTTTTCACTTGGAATAAGCTTTGTGATATAAACCATCGATGCCGGCCGAAACATTGAACTTGCCATACTGATGATAAATACCAGCACATAAATGATCAGTATGGATGAGAAAAACGGAAAGCAAGCAATAATCCCCGCGCGCATCCAATCTAAAAACATCATAAGCTTCCGTTTGTTTATGCGGTCAATTAAGCTTCCAGACCATATATTTGTACATAGCGCAGCAAGCGGCTTTATCATGTATAGCCCTGAAACCGCAAGCGGCGAATTCGTCATATCAAGCATCCTGACATTTAAAGCAATTAAATAAATCCAGTCCCCGATATTGCTAGTGCCAATTCCAAACAGTAATAAAAACGGGTATTTCCAAGACAACAGCTTATTTTTCATAAAACAAAGGCCTCCGCTCCATTATTGATTACAGTCAATAAAAAAATCCCACCCCCAAGACATGTGTCTTAGGGGCGAGATTATGAATCGCGGTGCCACCCTAGTTTGTTCATATGTCGCCATATAAACCTTATCGAGTACGACTTTCGCTTATACTCTAGCTTTGTAACGGAAGCAGCCGTCGCACTATCACGTTAGATCCAATGCGCTGCTCAGAGGCTTGTTTCAACAGCGTTTTTCTTGCTCCTTTTCAGCTTCCGGAGCTCTCTGCTAAGAATACGCGCTGTCTACTTTTCTCTTCACGGCATTTAATTTCTAACATCTTACCATTATTATCTATTTTTTGTAAATACTTTATTTCAAAATCATTTTTTTCGGCTGAGAAAAGAATAGTCGATATCCTACGTATACAAAATAAATGATGGAAGCAACCAGCACGATTCCCCACATATTGTACATATCTTTATTTCCCCATACGCCCGTTAGCGAAAACAGCGCTGGAATTGTTAAGGTCACCCACGACTGTACAATCGCCACTTTCCCTACATATGCAGATACATCTTTTTTGCTCGTATTAAGCACATAAAATAAAAACCATAAAAACGACCAAAGAATCCATGTAATAGCGTTAACTACGTCATGATAGTGAACAAGAGAAACCGTAACGTACACCAAAGCGATAATGGATACCCAAAGTGAGTAATAGCCAAGCCCTGTTCCCTGCATTCCTTTTAGTACCGTCACGCCTACATATAAATACGTGAGGCCAAATAAAAAGATTGCCGTTCTTTCATATAAAATCCAGTTGCTTTGGTCTGACGTAATAATTAAATAAAACGGAACAATAACTTGAAAAGCTCCAACAAATAAGTTAAATACGCCTACATTTTTCTCATCTGCTTTTCCAAGCAGCATCAGTCCGTTTAAAAATAAAGCTGCACCTGACAGTAATAGTCCAATTTGATCCATTTTTCAGTAAGAAAAGCCCCCAGCTTTTCTTGTCCTCCTCTGTGTCGATGTTTTTCTTTAGGATGTGCGGAGTTGCGGTTTACATGTAAAAAAGAAAAAGCAATTCCTTTTGAAAAGGAAACTGCTTTTCTTTCTGTTTCTATTACACTTATAAAATAAAGCTGACAACAATCGCTGACAATACGCTTACAAGCGTAGCTCCGTACAGTAAACGAAGACCAAAGCGCGCTACTGTATTTCCTTGCTTTTCGCTT
This sequence comes from Priestia sp. MDV22-iso46, assembly GCF_058629175.1. Classification (NCBI taxonomy): domain Bacteria; kingdom Bacillati; phylum Bacillota; class Bacilli; order Caryophanales; family Bacillaceae; genus Priestia; species Priestia sp. MDV22-iso46. Next base: position 170,552 of record NZ_JBZVWT010000001.1, on the reverse strand, counting down.
AAGCCTTTAACAGCTCCTGACACGATTCCGATTGATGAGAAGTTAGCAAATGATACTAAGAATACAGATACAATTCCAAGTGTTTTAGCACTGAATGTTGAAGCCATATCCGAAAGACTCATCATTGCCACAAATTCATTTGTTACAAGTTTTGTTGCCATAATTCCACCGGCTGCTACTACTTCTGAAGCAGGAACACCCATAATGAATGCAAACGGTGCAAACACATAGCCAAGCAGATGCTGGAATGACAGACCAAATAACATTTCAAACACGTTATCAATCGCAGCCATTAGCGCAACGAAACCAATTAGCATCGCACCTACGATAATCGCTACTTTAAATCCATCCATAATATATTCGCCAAGCATTTCGAAGAACGTTTGCTTATGACCTGTTTGTACCTCTAAAATATCTTCTTGATCCGTTACTGTGTAAGGGTTAATGATAGAAGAAATAATAAATCCGCCAAATAAGTTGATCACAATTGCTGTTACTACGTATTTTGGTTCAATCATTGTCATATAAGCACCGACAATTGACATAGAAACAGTCGACATAGCTGATGCACAAAGCGTATATAAACGGTTTGGCGGCAGTTTGTCTAGTTGCTTTTTAACAGTAATAAATACTTCTGACTGACCTACAATCGCAGAAGCTACTGCGTTATAAGACTCTAATTTTCCCATTCCGTTAATCTTGCTGAGAACTAAACCAATCCATTTCATAATGAAAGGAAGAATTTTAAAGTGCTGTAAAATCCCAATCAAGACAGAGATAAAAACGATTGGAAGCAGGACGTTTAAGAAAAACGGCATTGATCCTTTGTTCGCAATGCCTCCAAATACGAACTCTACTCCTTGGTTTGCGTATGAAAGCAGCTTTCCAAAAACGCTGGCAATCGCATTGATAATAATCAAGCCAAACTTTGTATTTAGAAGTAAAGCTGATAAAAGAACTTGAATCACAACCATAATAATGATTGGTCTATATTTGATTTCTTTGCGGTTATTACTTGCAAGATACGCTAATCCAAAGACAACGAGTAACCCTAAGATGCCAATTAAATATTTCATAGTATCCTCCACTGCTTACTTATTTTTGTAAGTCTTTTGATGAAAAATAGCCCGGTAAGATTTCGTTGATGTTTGTAATCACAAAATCTCCTTTTAGGTTTGCTAAGATAATTTGTGTGTGATCATCACAGAACTCAGCTAATACTTGTCTGCATGCACCGCAAGGAGAAATTGGGCCGTCCGTATCTCCTACAACTGCAATAGCTGAAAACTGCTTGTCCCCTTCTGAAACAGCTTTAAAAATAGCCGTTCGCTCAGCACAGTTCGTCAATCCATAGGAAGCGTTTTCAATATTGCATCCACGATAGATCTTCCCATCGGTTGTTAAAAGAGCTGCACCAACATGGAAATGAGAATATGGTACATGTGCTTGTTTGCTTGCTGCGATTGCTTCATCTATTAATTGTTTTGGCTCCACAGTCATCATCCTTTGCTTAGTTTACAGCAGGTTAGCTAGTACTAACCTGCTGTCATTTATTAATAATCAGAGTTGCTTAATTGACCTTTTGCAATTGATACGCCAGAGCTTGCACCAATACGTGTTGCACCTGCTTCAATCATTGCTTTTGCATCTTCTAAGCCTCGAACGCCTCCAGAAGCTTTTACACCTACATCCGGTCCAACTGTTTTTCTCATAAGCGCTACGTCTTCTACCGTTGCGCCTCCTGTTGAGAAGCCTGTTGACGTTTTAACAAAATCAGCTCCAGCTTTTACAGCTAGCTCAGAAACTTTTGCTTTTTCTTCATCAGTTAAAAGAGCTGTTTCAATAATTACTTTTACTAGTGCTTTGCCTTTTGCAGCATCTACTACTGCTTGAATGTCGCTTTGCACTAAGTCATAGTTTTTATCTTTTAACGCGCCGATGTTAATTACCATATCTACTTCATCTGCACCGTTTTCGATTGCATTTGTTGTTTCGAATGCTTTTACTGCTGAAGTAGTAGCTCCAAGAGGGAAACCGATTACCGTACATACCTTCACTTCTGGAGCATCTTTTAATAACTCAGCTGTTTTTTTTACCCACGTTGGATTTACGCAAACTGAAGCGAATGAATATTCTTTTGCTTCTTGTGCTAAAACCGTAATTTGCTCTTCTGTTGCGTCTGCTTTTAATAATGTATGATCAATAATACCCGTAATGTTTTGACTCATTTTGTTCTTCCTCTCTACTTCTTAATGAATTTCTTTATAAATTAACGTTGGAGCTTCCACTTTTTCAGCAACCGTGCTGTAAGAATCATAAACGATATCCATTACTTCCTGTACATCTTCGCTGTTGCTGTGGATGGTAACAAGAGAGTCGCCTTTTTTCACTGAATCTCCAACTTTTTTATTAAGCATGATACCAACTGCTAAGTCGATTTCAGATTCTTTTGTTGCGCGTCCTGCACCTAGCTTCATTGCTGCTACGCCGATTTTTTCTGCAACGATTTCTGAAATGTATCCATCTTCTTTTGCTGGCACTTCAATTTTGTGCGCTGCATCCGGTAATTTAGACGGATCGTCTGCAACAGAAGCGTCTCCGCCTTGTGCGCTTAAGAATGTTTTGAATGATTCTAGTGCTTTTCCGTTTTTAATTACCTCTTGAAGCATTGCACGCGCTTCATCTAAGCTGCTTGCTTTTTCAGCAAGTACAACCATGTGACTTCCTAACGTTAAGCAAAGCTCTGTTAGATCTTCAGGTCCTTCGCCTTTTAACGTGTCGATAGCTTCTTTCACTTCAAGCGCATTACCAACCGCAAAACCTAGAGGCTGGCTCATATCGGAAATGATTGCTTTTGTGTTTCGGCCTACGCCTTTTCCGATTTCAACCATTGCTTTTGCTAATTCTTCAGCGTCTTCAAGCTTCTTCATAAACGCGCCGTTCCCAGTCTTTACATCCAGGCAAATTGCATCTGCTCCAGCTGCAATTTTCTTACTCATAATTGAGCTTGCAATTAACGGAATCGAATCAACCGTTGCTGTTACATCACGAAGCGCATAAAGTTTTTTATCCGCTGGCGTTAAGTCTCCGCTTTGACCGATAACCGCAATTTTATTTGTGTTTACTAAGCGAATGAATTCTTCATTTGTAATTTCAACGTGGAAGCCAGGCACTGCTTCAAGTTTATCGATCGTACCGCCAGTATGTCCTAAGCCGCGGCCAGACATTTTGGCAACCGGTACATCAACTGCAGCTACTAAAGGTCCTAATACAAGTGTTGTTGTATCGCCTACGCCGCCTGTGCTGTGTTTGTCTACTTTAATACCTTCAATTTTTGATAAGTCGATTTGATCGCCTGATTCAACCATTGCTTGCGTTAAATTTACGCGTTCTTCTTGCGTCATTCCTTGAAAGTAAATCGCCATCGCAAATGCCGATAGCTGATAATCAGGTAAATCCCCTTTTGTATAACCTTCGATAATAAAATCGATTTCAGCTTTATTTAATTCATGTCCATTACGTTTTTTTTCAATTAAGTCAACCATTCTCATGACGTTTTCCCCCTAAAAGTATCTGCATATTGTGCATCCACTAAAACGTTTTCAACAACTTACACCCTTACTATATAATAGCTTTGAACAATTGTAAACATATATATTTACATTTGTTCAAAAATATTTATAGCCGCTGTTTTAGTGAATAAAAAAAGACTTCCGCACTCGGAAGTCTTCCCTTATTTTTCAGCTTTTATCACAAATGACAACATGATTCGGTACTTATTCTTTACCTTTTTATAAGGAATTAATACATATGGCTGATCAGGCGGCGTAAATCGTTCAATTCCTTTTTGATTAGCATCAGGAGAAAAATACATTCTTCCCCACCGTTTAATAATATAGCCCGTGGTTCCTTTGGCAATCACTCCGTCTTTTGAAACGTCTGCTTGAAAAGGATACCGATTTCGCTGTGCCTGCAGAGATGCTGCAGAATAAGATACAATATCTTCTACTATTTCAATCCGATGAAGCTTTTGCTCTTGAAAAAACAGCGCCTTCATCTCCCTTACTCTTGTTTATCTAACAAAAAGCGCGCCGTAAACTGATCAGTAACGAGCACATTTGCAAATTTCCCTTGCAGCGCTCCGTAAATACTGTCAATTTTCTGATCGCCGCCGGCTACTAAAATGGCGTACTCTTTCTTCTTTAGTTCTTCCAAATCAAGTCCAAGCGTCCGTTCATCCAGGCTTTCATTGCAAATTTGTCCATCTTTATCAAAAAAGCGTGAACAAATGTCTCCTACTGCTCGCGAGGAAATCATCTCTACATCTTGTTCGGAAAAGTAGCCAAGCTGAAAAAGCAGCGAATCGGTTTTAATGGGTCCCGTAGTAAAGACGGCAATATTGGCTTGTTTGCCTAAATCTAAAATGCGCTTAATATGACGATCCGTTTCCATTGCTTTTTTGACTACTACGTGATCGACAATTACAGGCAGAGGAAGATGCATAGGAGGCGTATTGTATGCCTTTCCAAATAAGTACATAATTTCAGAAGCATACGTGCTCGTTTCCGAATGGCTTACTCCGCCTTTTAACTGCACAACCTGCACGTCATTCACATACTTTTGTTTTAAATCGATGGCCACTTGATAAAGAGTTGTTCCCCACGTCACCCCAATAATATCTCCGTCTTTTACGATGTCATAGAGATAGTCAGCTGCTGCCACGCCTAGATGACTTTTAATAATGTGATTTTCATATTGAGGCACTGGTGTGACGATTGCTTTTTTTAAATTGAATTTTTGTTCAAGCTGAGAAGACAATTTTTCACTATTGATAGATGAATCCACAATTTTAATTTGAACAATGCCTTCTTCTTTTGCTGTCTGCAGCAATCGAGAAACCGTAGGCCTTGATACACCAAGCTTTTTTGCAATTTCACTTTGATTATAATCAAGAATATAATACATCCTTGCCGCTTCAATCACTTTATTAAATTTCTCTTGATCCATCTCCATCGATTTGTTCTCCCTTACCTCATGAATTTCTTATCCCTATTTTACCAAACTTATGTCTTTAGTTTACTTGTTTGGTGAACAAAATTTCAAGAGGGGATTTTGTAACTGAGATGAAAAGACAAATACTTGGGGTTAAGGAGACCAGTTTTCTACGTATCCATTCATTCCGGCATACTCATAAAGAGCTTCTAACTTACGCTCCGAATAATAGTTAAAATCATTGTGAACTGCTGTTAATTTAAGATTATCGTTACGAACAAACATCTTCTCGAGGTATACACTCTTAGCAAGTTTATTGCTCTTTTTTGTGTTGCAACTTTGACAGCTTAACACTAAATTCCACATATTATCTGATTGGATATAACTCCATGGAATAAAATGATCTACATGAGTAGCGATGCGTTTATCAGAAAGACGTTTTCCACAATAAAAACATTCTTTTGTTTCGTATTTCCAAAGTATGTTATAGAATGCATGCAGCGATTCGCATCTTGAAATATTTTCCACTTTCAACAAGACATCATCTAACTTATTTTTGTCATTATGCTTTTCTAAAAATTTCGCCAAATGATAATTGGTTAAATGAGTAACAATTTGTCTATATTTTTGTAAAAAAATATACATACTGCTATTAAACTTTATGTATTCTGTTCTTTTATCAAACTCATAAATAGAACCTTCCATATCTCCGTATAACGCCCCTACTACATACCTTGCCCCCACTTTTTTAGTTCTTTCTACTAACTGCAATTGAAGATTACTTGGTAAACGATCAAATACTACTTTATTGGGGACACCATGCATTAACTGAAATTCCTTTAACTCTTTTTGAATTCCAGCTTGTCTATTGTGTGTATTTAATTGATTTAAATCATGATGAATAACCAAATTCCAATATATTTTAGCAAATGAAAAATACACTTGATCAAACGTGAGTACTAACCGATTGTCAACGTTATATAGTTTTTCAATTAAAGCTTTCATTAATCCATATTTATACGTTGTGGTAAAGTGATCATTAGCGAAAAATTGATTAATGATCTTCCAAATTTCTTGTTCTGTTAAATAAGCTTTTTTTATTTCTCCTACTTTTAAATTAAAACTCACCTGCCACCGCTCGCCCCCTCCACTATTGCACCATCAAACTACACTTCCTCTGTTTCCACTAAATAAACCCGATCATCAAACTTCCCGCGCTTCTTCGCCTTCTCCTCACGCACTTTCTCAAGTTGTTCTGGCGTGGCCCCGTGCACAGCTGCTAGCGCGTGCATAACTTCCAGTAAATCTGCAAGCTCTTCAATAGCCTCTTGATGCGTTTGGGCTTCTATGTACTCTTGAAGCTCTTCTTTTGCCTTTTTCGTCAGCTCATGTTGATATTCCTCTCGCTGGAGCACGCGTGATTTGAAGGTTTTTCCGCTTTGTTCAATAATCGTGGGAATTTTATCTCGCACTAGCTTGTTGTAAGCAGGCATTATTTTTTCCTCCATCTCTTACCTTTCTAGTAAACTAGTATTTTTCAAATTCTGCTTTGTTTCCGTTAAACACATTTAAATCAATAAACGTTTCTTTACCTTTATAGCCGCTTAACCGCCCTTTGTCCGTATACTGCCAAAACGTCCATTTCTTCTGTTCTTCAAGAGTAGGCTTTTTCACAACATCGCGAATCCAAATATCACACTCAGGATATCTGTTTTTAATATACAAGTCATACGCTTTAGGCGTCGTATAAAGAATGACGCGCTTGTCATAATGAGATTCAAGACGTTTAATCATGCTAGAAAGCTCCTTGTATACATGTTTCTGAGACGGAAGGTTTTGTTTTTTATCTCCGTAAAATTCTACATCAATCACTGGAGGCAAATCGTTATTTTTAAGAGAGACCGCTTTGATAAAATTAGCCGCTTGTGTAGAACCTTTGCTATCGTAGCTAAAAAAATGATAAGCTCCGATCCGCATGTTTTTCCGATTTGCTTGTTCCCAGTTTTGTTTAAATAAAGGATCTTGAAATGAACTTCCTTCCGTTGCTTTGATAAAAGCAAACTGAATATCTTGTTTACTCAGCACACTCCAATCAATCTCCCCTTGATAAGAAGATACGTCTACGCCTTTTACATCATAGCGGTTGGCACTTATCGCATTAGGAATTACCCATCCTTTACTCCATAGTAAAAATATAAAGCTTACAAGAGCCACTAATATGAGTCCTGCTGTAAAAAGCCTTTTGTTTTTTTGATTTACTTTGTCTATTATGTTTACCCCCTTTTTTAGAAAATACTTCTAATATTCTAACATATAAAGGATTTTCCAAAACAATATAGCCTCCAAGTCTGTGGTAGTAAATACAAAAAACCACCTAAAGATCAGGCGGCTTTTCTTTTATGCTGCGTCTTCAGATAGCTCGTTATCTTTGGCTGCTTCTATCAGTAAGAAAATAGCCGTTAAGATATGCATGATCATGCCGACAATTGGAATCCACGCAATAGCAGAACAGACAATTCCCATGATATGCCCTGTCCGAACTTTGTTTGTTTTAATGGCAAATACTAAACCTACAATATGCAATGCGAGCATTAGAATAAGCGGCGTGTAGGCTAGACTTATAACCAAGGTGCCGCCTAAGAGGGGAATCCCCCAAAGAGCCTCTAAACCTCCGCTGACCCATTTCACTATACGACTTGCTTTTCCCATTGTATCCTCCCCCTTTGTCTTCAATGTATGCACAAAAGTTTTGTTTCTGAACGTTTGCATATGAAAAAAGTGGCAAAAATACGCGTGCTAAAATAAGCTGATAGTCCCAAACGAAAATAAGTTTTTATGTAGAAATAGTTTAATAGTGGAAAATAAATGAGAGGAAAAGCGTCGTTTTACATGTAATAACGAGGAGCTCTTCGTAAAGAGAGCGAATTAGATATAAACAAAAAAAGCCGAACTCAAAATGTAAGCTCGGCTTTTTCTTATATAACAAATAAAAGGATTATAAAATGTTTTTATTATTAGTGTTCTCGACTCTTCTCAAATTTTTCAACAGCTTCAAAATCAAGCTCGGCTGATATCCAATCCCCTTTTTCCGGGAATTCTAGATTTCGAACGACTATTTTATTCGGCCCTTTTTTTTCTAAAATTTTCGCCTGGCAGTTTTTGTACATAACTACTTCTCGTTCTTTGATATCTGTCCACAACAAGTGCAGAACCCCTTTCAACTTTAAGAAGTTAATATTTCGAAACACTGTTTTACATTCTATTATATTTTTTTTGATTTGTTAATTTATTTGTCTTATTTTTTATAAAAAAATATTAAAAGACATTCCTTCTAATACAATATACCCAAAATATCTTTTAATCCTTAAACATTTATGTTATATTTTAAAAATTGTATTACAAGTTCTTTATTTTGTAGAAAAAATCAGAACGGCTTATGCGCAAAAAACTTCGCTGGTGTTGTAGCAAGTTTTTTATTTTTGCCTTTCCGCCTACTCTCTTTTCTTTTTTTACATATTTATAATGGACATGTGGATTCGTCCTAATACGTAGGCAGGCTTGAAAATTCAAAAACATCTTAGCATAAAGTCATGAAGTTATCCCGCTAAAAATACAGTTGAATTTACACATACTCTACCGAAACAGCCAGCACCCTCTATCCATATAAAAGCTACCTTCCACTATTTAAGAAACCACAATTTACTCCCTGGGAAGCATTACATACTGATAGAAGTGTTCAGAAACAAAATAAACTTTACTCTTGATATCTTGCTATAAAATGAATAATAACAACACAATTTGAGGTGCCAATAATGAACGTACTAACAAACGCCATAATTATCTTATTAGCTTATTTCATTGGATCAATTCCTTTTGCTTTAGTGATTGGAAAAGGATTTTACAAAACCGATGTTCGCAAGCACGGGAGCGGTAACTTAGGAGCTACTAATACCTTTCGCACTTTAGGAAAGAAAGCAGGTATTATAGTATTGATCGGCGATATAGCAAAAGGTTCGCTAGCTGTCTGTTTACCGCTTATGATGAATAGTCACTTGCATATGCTTGTCCCTGGATTTATCGCTATTCTTGGACATAGCTATCCGGTTTTTGCAAAGTTTAAAGGAGGAAAATCTGTAGCGACTGCGGCTGGTGTATTCCTTGCATTTTCACCATTAGCTTTCATTCTAGGGGTTCTTGCTTTTTTAATTTCTCTCAAAATTTCTAAATACGTATCCTTATCTTCACCTATTGGCGCATTGGTTGCCTTTTTAGCATCAATTTATGTAGGCGATGTAGTATTAATGGTATTTGCAGCCGTTATTTTTGTTTTCATTACATGGAAGCATATTAAAAACTTCAAACGTATTAAATTAGGTACAGAACCAAAGGTTAATTTTTAAGCGTAATAAAGTTATTTACTATTAATCTTTAAATATTTTTGCCAAAAAGGTGTTCATGATTTGAACACCTTTTTTTATTATTTTAATACGTCTCGTCCGAAGATAGACGTAAATTATAAAATTTTTTAGATGAAGCTCTTTTAATTATAGAGTAAATCATCCATTCCGCTACTTCTTGTATCTCATTTTGTAATTTGATATTTACTATTTAACCATCTTAAAACGATGAGTGTTACGGCACCAGCAGCTAAATATAAGAAGCCTCCAACTTCTATTACATACCCAAAAGGTGGAATAAGCTTTGGCAAAAAAACCATCCCTGCAAGAGAAACAAAAATTAAGACAAAGAGTAGAAAAAAGTCCTTAATCTTATTCTTAATTTTGTAAACAGATTTTTGTATCCATTTTAAAAGCAGAAAAACATCAAGAGAAATAATAACTGCAACGATAACAAAAGTGACGATTGCTGTTCCGGTATAAACCGTCTGACTGCTATCCCTAAAATAATGTACAGCAATATTTCCTACCCCGTTTACAATAGCCATTAAACTTGCTAGCTGTAACAATAAAAAGCTTATAAAAAAAGCAGTGCTTTTTAAGGGTTCTTTAGGCAACTGTTTAATCATTTCATCACAGTACGTCTTAAAGTTCTCTCCAAACACCTCTTCAGCACGCTTCCCTTCCGCTTGTGCGTCAATAAGGTGATCTAAAAGCTCCATTAATAACTCCTCAGCCTGCTGTTCAGAAACTGACACACTCGTTCGAATGTAAACAAGCATATTATCATAGTACTCTTCATTTTCCTTGGTCAGCTCTTTTCGTTTCTTATTATTTAATTTAATTAATTCCTTAGCGTTCATCGTAAAAACTCCTATTCAACAATTTATCTACAGGGTTTTGAATGTTGATCCATTCTTCTTGGATTTCACATAATGCATTTTCACCAGATGCCGTAAGATGATAGTATTTTCGTTTAGGACCCGAAGGCGACGCTCTCATTTCTCCTTTTATTAATCCCTCCTTTTGAAGACGTAGTAAAATGGGGTAAATCGAACCTTCACTCACATCATTTAATCCATATTGTTGAAGCTTCTGGGATAGCTCATAGCCATAAACCGTTTCTTTTTGAATAATTGATAAGATACACCCTTCTAAAATCCCTTTTAACAATTGACTTCTCAAAGACATATTGATTTCTTCCTTTTCACTATCTTGTTATACAAGATACATTTTTAAAGTAAAACTATCTTGCAAAACAAGATAGCTTTATACCACTTATAATAAACTATTTATGGTAAACACACAACCATTTATTTACTTTTTTATTAAACCACTTAACATAGTAATCTTTTTAATAACTTTGAATAAATAAATGAAACCTTTTCTCTCCTCCAACCGTATACCTATCATGCACGTATTAGTTAAAGGAGGAAGACTTGTGCTAAAACGAATTTCACTGTTTATTTTCGTTAATATTTTAGTATTAATCACAATCACAACGATTACATCTTTATTAGGTGTTCAAAGCTATATGGGAAGCAGCGGTTACGGCGGCCTGCTGGCATTTAGCGTAATTGCCGGCTTCAGCGGCGCGATTATTTCTCTTATGATGTCCCGCGTGATGGCAAAGTGGATGATGGGTGTTCAAGTTATTGATGAACGTTCCCCTCAAGGTGAATATGAACGATTTGTTCTCGAAGAAACGCACCGACTTGCATCTGTTGCAGGACTAAGAAAAATGCCTCAGGTCGGAATTTATCATTCAGCGGAAGTTAACGCTTTTGCAACAGGGCCAAGTAAAAGACGCTCACTTGTTGCCGTTTCAAGCGGAATGCTTGAACGAATGGATCGAGATGCAATCAGCGGCGTTATCGCTCACGAAATAGCGCATATTAAAAGCGGTGATATGGTCACAACTACGCTTCTGCAAGGAGTATTAAATACATTCGTTATTTTCTTCTCTCGTTTAGTAGCCAAAGCGGTGTCAAACTTTGTGCGAGAAGAGTTTGCGATGGTTGTTTATTTCCTTACATCGATTATATTTGAGATTCTCTTTAGTATCTTAAGCAGCCCAATTATCTTCTGGCATTCAAGAAGACGTGAATTCAAAGCCGATGAGCTTGCAGCTAAACTCGGTGGTAAAGAAAAAATGATTTATGCGTTAGAATCGCTTCGTCATACTACTTCATTAGTAGATGACCGTCAAAAATCCATTGCTGCTTTTAAAATTAGCGGCAAAGAAAAGTTCTCACGCTTATTCTCTACTCACCCGCCGCTTGAAAAACGCATTGAGCGCTTGCATTCGCTATAAGCAGACAAAACCAGCTTCTTTAAAGAAGCTGGTTTTTTTATGTTATGACTGAGGAGCAAGCACACGTGTAGTTTCCCACAGCAAGACGCCTTCTTCATTTTTTGTTAATTCAACGTATCCTTCTTTCTCTAAATACGTAAGCTGGCCGTACACTTCTGAGAAAATAAAGTCGGGTGCTTTTTGATACATATCCGGGAAAAAAGCAGCGCTGACTTCAAGCGTTGTTTTCTTTCCTTCCCCCATCGCTTGTAACACGCGCAGCGCCCATTTATGCTGCTTTTGAATCCGTTCCATAATTAAAGAATGAATGTCGCTAAGCGGTTCACCGTGACCGCTGTAAATCAAATCAATGTCGTAGTTCAACGTTTTTTCAAGAGACGCCAAGTAGTCCAATAGCGGCTTTGGCTTAGGATTTTGAATGGTTGGCTCTAAATATGGGTTTGACGGTACTTTTGGCAAAATATGATCTCCGCCAAACGCGACTTTTTCTTTGCGATTGTAAAACATCAGCTGACTTAAGGAATGTCCCGGCGTTTCAATTACTTCCCACTCACTCGCATACGGAAGTGTATCTCCTTCTTTCAAATACCCTGCTAGCTTCTGCCCTTTAGGTGAATATACTTGAATTGCAGCCGTTGCTTTACGAAGCCATGTATCCATTACATCATCACTGACTCCAAACTCCATAAGAAAATTACGGTATAGCTCATTATGCTGCTGAACAAACTCTTCATCTTGGTAAATCCAAGGCTCCACAAGCTTATGACCGTAAACCGGTATATCACTCGGCAGCCATTCTAAAAATCCAGTGTGATCCGGATGCTGATGAGTAAGAATAACTTGTTCAATATCTGTTACTTTATATCCTTCTTTACGAAGCGCCTCTTCAAAAACATTCCACGCTTCTTTGGTTTTCATCCCTGCATCAATTAACGTTAACTTGTCTGCTCTTAATAAAAACACATTCACTGGTCCAATTGGAAATGGCGTAGGCAGCTCAATGCGTATCACTTTATGATCTAAACTCATTTTACCAAACCCCTATATCTGCATTCTTTTTACTGCTTTATACTGTTAAACGTTTTATTCTTTTAAATAGTCCCTTTACTACTAACTTCTACCTTTTGTAAAAGTGCGCTGAGCATCAATAATTGGATGACTCTTTGTACTCTTACAAACGTTTTATAATGAATTCATACTACTAATAGTTTAGCAGGTTTGAAGACAAATTGATAAAGGAATGCTTTCCAGTACACTTATTTAAAACGAACAAATGGTCCATCAAACGAAAAAAGTAAGATAGAATAAAGAGACGAAATGATGATATAAGGAGCATAGTTTATGATTAAAGCGATTTTTCTTTTTATCCTAGCGGGTCTCGCTGAAATTGGCGGAGGCTATTTGATTTGGCAGTGGCTGCGCGAAGGAGCATCAAGCTGGTTAGGGCTGCTGGGCGGTATTGCTTTGGTGCTGTACGGCGTCATTGCTACGTGGCAGTCGTTTCCGGACTTTGGACGTGTATATGCAGCTTACGGAGGCATCTTTATTGTTTTAAGCCTGTTTTGGGCGTGGTGGGTTGATAAAAAAATGCCCGATACATATGATTGGATTGGCGGGTTTGTGTGTCTAATTGGCGTAGCCGTTATGCTTTGGCCAAGAAGTTAAGTGATAACGCAGAAAGGCGACAGAACACATAAATTCTGCCGCCTTTTATTTTTTTAGATAAATACAGCTATGTTTCTGGTTTGTGTACCCACAAAAAAAGACAACCCCAAGGTTGTCTTTTCTATTACTTCAATTCAGCCCATCTTTTATCTAATGATTTTAATAGCTCATCTTCAGATGTTTGGCCGCCGATGTATTCTTGTACATCCGCTCCGAATTTTTGCGTTACGCCTTCAGGGAACTTTGTCCATTCCCAAGGAATCGTTTTTTGATCCTTAGAATATTTAAGAAGTTCTTCGCCTAAAGGTCCGATGTCTTTTGCTTCGATTGACTTAAAGGCTGGAATGTACTTAAAGTCTTCTACTAACGCTTTTTGGCCTTCTTTAGATGTGACCATCCAGTTTAAGAAGTCTTTTGCTGCTTTTTTATCTGCTGCCGGTGCTTGTTTGTGAATAACCCAGTTGCTTGGAACATCAATTGCAAGCTTGTCAGATACAGCCGCATCGTCGCTTAACGGCATAGGCAGAATCCCTACATCCATGTTCGGCGTAATTTTGTCAAGCATTGGCTGAATCCAGTTTCCTTGCTGAATCATAGCCGCTTCACCGTTCGCAAATTTCGTTACTTGCGTGTTGTAGTCCGTCGTTAACGGATTTTTGTTTCCGTATTTCACTGTTAAATCAAGCAGCTTTACATATTGTTTGAACTGCTCGTTTCCTGCGATTTTCGTACTGCCGTCATTTAATCCTTTAATAAATGCATCCGGATCTTTTTGACTGGCAAATGGAATATTTAAGCCGTGGTTTCCAAGCACCCACCACTCGCCGTAGCCGATAGAAAATGGCGTAATGCCGGCAGCTTTTAGCTTTTTAGCGGCTGCTTCTAATTCTGAATACGTTTTCGGAAGTTCTTTAATTCCTGCTTTTTTGAACAGTTTTTTGTTATATGTAAATCCATAGCCTTCAAGACTGATCGGCTGTCCATATACTTTACCATCCATCGTCATTGGTGTAAGTGTGTTTTCGTACGCGTCATCAATCCAAGGCTGATCCGATAAATCTTCTAATTTATTTTTCCACGTTTTTGCCTCTTGATATCCGCCGTTTGTGAAAAGGTCAGGTGCATTACCCGAAGCAAACTGCGCTTTTAAAGCTGCTGCACCGTCAGCTCCTCCACCGACCGTTTGGATATTGAACTTTACGTTTGGATGTTCTTTTGTATACTGATCAGTTAGAGCTTTTAGCTGATCTGCAATTTCTACTTTTCCTTGAAATACATCTACTACTACTTGATCTCCGCCGCTTTTTTTATTACCAGATGCGCTTTCGTTTGAACATGCGGTTGAAAATAAAAGCGTAGCCGATAAAACACCTGCCGCTAAAGGCCATTTTTTCATTTTGAATGCCATTTTCTGTTCCTCCCTATTTGCTGCTGGTTTTGATGCCTCATCCTCAAAACCAGCCCTGTTGCCGTTTCTATTATTTAATTGAACCGCTTGTAATTCCTTTAACAATGTGTTTTTGCATTGCAAAGAAGAAGATTAATAGCGGGATAATACTGATTACAAGTGCTGCTAGTGCTAAATCCCACTGCTTTGTATACTGACCAAAGAAGAAGAATGTCGCAAGCGGAATCGTTCTTAGTTCAGGATCTTGCAGAACAAGAGACGGAAGTAAGAAGTCATTCCAAATCCATAGGCTGTTTAAGATGACAACGGTTACTGTAATTGGCTTTAATAATGGGAATACAATTCTCCAAAATACGCCTAGACGTGAGCATCCGTCGATGATTGCCGCTTCTTCTAGCTCGACTGGAATTCCTTTAATAAATCCGTGGTATAAGAAAATCGTCATACCAGAACCAAAGCCTAAATACATAATCACGATACCCCAAATGCTGTTTAACAGATTTAAGTTTCCTGCTACTTTTACAAGCGGAATCATGATAGATTGAAACGGAATAACCATTGCCGCTACGAATGCCATAAAGATAATGCTGCTGATTTTTTTCTTTGTTCGAACCAGCATGTAAGCTGCCATTGAACAGAAGATTACTAGAACTGCGTTACTGATGACTGTAATGATCAGCGAGTTGCTAAGCACTTTTAAGTAATTCATTTGGTTGAATGCATTAACAAAGTTTTGAAACTGAATCGTTGTCGGCAGGGCCGATGTGTTTGATAAAATTTCTGCAAATGATTTTAACGAGTTTGAAAGCACATAATAAAAGGGAACCAAGAACACAAGTCCAAGCAGGACCGCTAAAATTTCAACAATAAAGGTTTTGCTCGTATATTTGTTTCCCATTACGATTCAACCTCCTTCTTCTTCGTGTATGTTACTTGAATAATCGTAATCGCTGCTACGACGATGAAGAAAATTAAGGCTTTTGCTTCACCTAGACCGTATCTGTTATTAACAAATGCTTCTGTATAAATGTTAAGCGCTAACATTTCTGTTGATTTGAATGGACCACCGTTTGTTAATGATAAGTTGACATCAAATACTTTGAATGACCATGAAATCGTTAAGAATAAACAAACCGTTACTGCCGGCGCTACCATTGGAATTGTAATATGACGAAGAATTTGCCATCTGCTTGCTCCGTCAATTTTTGCTGCTTCAATCAGCTCTTGCGGTACGTTTTGCAGTGCTGCTGTGTAAATAAGCATGATATAACCTGCTCCTTGCCATACACTTACAATCACGATGCCCCAAAATGCTGTTTTTGCGTCTCCCAACCAAGGAAGTTCAAAAAGCGAGATTCCCGTAATTTGTCCGATAGATGCAAATCCTTTTACGAAAATGAACTGCCATACAAATCCTAGTAAAAGTCCGCCAATTAAATTCGGCATAAAGAAAACCGTACGTAAAATGTTTCGTGTTTTTAACATTTGAGTAACAAGGATTGCTAACACGAATCCAACCACATTCGTTAAGATAATCGCAACGACCGTATATTTTGTTGTGATCCAAAACGATTGCTGAAACTGCTTATCTTCGGTGAACAAGTACTTAAAGTTATCAAGTCCCACCCAGTTAATCGTACCATTTACTCCGTTCCAGTCTGTAAATGAGTAATAAATCCCTGTAAAAAATGGTATAAGTACAATCACACAAAACGCTAAAAGTGCGGGCCCTACAAATAGTGCAAATAAACCTACATTTTTCAAATTTTTACGTTTTTTCGTATTAATCGATGGTTCTCTTTTAAGTTCTTGCTCTAAAGGAACATATTCTGTCTCCTGTAATTTACTTTGGCTATTCATCTTACTAGCACCTCCCTATGTCTTATTTTAGCGAAATCCGCTATTTATGAAACCGCTTTAATTGACGAGTAGGGTGTAAAATATTGACCTGTGTGCAACATTTTCTCTCCTGTGCACATTTTACGCCCTTTTTTAAAACATGAAAGAAATAAAAGAAAAAGCTAGAAGTGGACGACGTATCTTCTTATCTTATACACTAGAAAAAAGATGTAGTTGGGAGGGACATACTCATGACAGCAAAACGAGCGTTAATTACGGGTGCCAATTCAGGAATGGGGCTGGCTGCAACGATTGAACTAGCCAAAAAAGGATTCGAAGTCATTATGGTTTGCCGAAATGAAGAAAGAGGAAATGCCGCTTTAGAAGAAGCGAAGCGCCAAAGCGGATCGGATTTCATATCTCTTATGACCTGTGACTTAGCTTCTCTCGACAGTATCCGAGCTTTCAGTGAAGACTTTACGTCTCGTTACAGCGTGCTTGATGTGCTGATTAATAACGCGGGCGTGGTGACAATCAAGCGTGAAACAACCCAAGACAGATTTGAAATGATGCTTGGTGTCAATCACTTGGGTCACTTTTTGTTAACTAATTTACTTTTAGATCCGCTGAAAAAATCTCAGCAAGGACGCATTATAAACGTTGGGTCCGGTGCTCATAAAGCTGGAAAAATAGACTTCAACAACCCTCACTTAACAACAGGATTCGGAATATGGCGAGGATACTCTCAGTCTAAATTAGCGAATAACTTATTTACGATCCATTTAAGTAAAAAGTTAAAAGACACTTCGGTAACCGTAAATTGCCTTCACCCCGGAGCCGTTTCTACCGCTATCGGCGTTAACCGTCAAACGGGTTTCGGAAAAAGCGTTCACGCCGTGCTTCGCCCTTTCTTTTTAACACCTCTTCAAGGGGCCGAAACAGCTATTTATTTAGCAGACAGCCCTGAAGTAACGCATATTAGCGGCGCTTATTTTTATAAAAAACGCGTGACTCCCCCTTCTTCAAGAGCAAAAGATGAGCGGCTCGCAGAAGAATTTTGGGACTGGAGTGCCCGCGAAGTTGGCTTATAAAGTAGATAGATACGCTTGGAAAGAAGAAAATAATGAAAAAAGGTCAGCTTTTCAGCTGACCTTTTCGTATTAGAAAAACGTTAGTCCTATAGCAAAAATAAAGCCTGATACAATTAAGGTCGTCACGCAGTAGCCCATTATATCGCGTGCTCCGAGCCCTGCGATAGCTAGTGCAGGCAGTGCCCAAAACGGCTGTGCCATATTCATCCATGCTTCTCCGTAGGCAATGGCCATCGCAGCGACTCCCGGATCTACGCCGAGCTGTTCAGCTGCCGGCATAATAAAAGGTCCTTGTACAACCCAGTGTCCTCCTCCTGACGGAACAAAAAAGTTCACAACGCCAGAACTTAAAAACGCAAGAAACGGAAATGTCGTTTCATTTGAAATCGAGATAAATGCGTTCGTTAGCTTCCCGCCTAAGCCTGATAGCTCCATCATGCCTTGAATACCTGCGTAGAATGGAAACTGAATCACAATCCCAGCGGTTCCTTTCGCAGCATTAGAAACGGCATTCATATAGGATAAAGGCGTGCGGTGAAGCAAAATACCCGTCGTGAAAAATAATAAATTCACTGTGTTAATATCCATTTTAAAGCCGTTTGTAGCAAAATAATAAATTAAATATGAATACCCAAGCAGCGCAATCGTCAGACTTAAAAACCTGCTGTTCTCCATACGTACAGCAAATGTTGGCTTAGAAGAAGTTGTCTCAACAACTGTAGCCGGAGCCATTTCATCTTCTGCCAACAGTCTTGGATCAATTTCTACCACTTCTTTTCCCGTCGGCATCATCAGTCTTGTCATAATAGGAAGGACAATTAATAATGCGAGGGTAATAAATAAGTTGTAGCCTGTAAAAATCGTGTCTGACAGCGGAATAAGTCCAGCCGTTTTTTCCATTGGGTTTCCAGGTGTAGCAGCGACAAGAGGAATCGAACCTGACAAGCCTCCGTGCCATGTTAAAAACCCTATGTAGGCACAGGCAATTAAAAACCGGTAATCAGATCCCGGCACGCGTTTCGCTACTTCTTTCGCAAACAGCGCACCTACAATTAAGCCAAACCCCCAGTTAATCATACAGGCCATAGCTGCGCCAAGCGTGACAAGAATTACCCCTTGCGCCGGAGTTTTGGCTAACAGTGCTATGTTCACAAGCCACTTCTTTACAAGCGGCGAGCTGGCAAGCGCATGTCCCGTGACAAGCACTAAACTCATTTGCATCGCAAATGCCAAAAGGTTCCAAAATCCACTTCCCCAAAACTGAACCATTTCAATCGGCCCGTGAGGAGTAAAAACAATACCTGATACAAATAAAATCAGCGTCAGGATTAAAGCAAACACAAACGGATCAGGTAAAAAACGCTGCACAAGCGCCGTAAAGAAATTAGATAACGCTTTCATTTTACTCCTCCTTTACAGGAATACTCCTGTGAATAAATGTCGACAAGCATCTTTAATTATACATAATTTGTTGAAAATTGTTAATATTTAGTTTAATAAAAACCCTTCCGTTTTTCAGAAGGGTTTTACACACTAAATGTTTGAATAAGAGTTGGCTCTCCGTCAAGTTCAATTTTCTTTTCTTGAAAGGAAATATGTAAGCTTTTATAAATATGTTTCCAAAATGAAATAGCCCGCTTATTGCCTGCAAGCTCAATAATCATATATGTTCCTTTTCGATGAGAGAAAATGTCTTTTACCGTTTTGGAAGCGATGCCCTGCCCTCGGTATTTGTTTAAGATAAAAAAATCATTGATGCAGTAATCTGCTTCTTGCTGAAGTGCGGGCTGTTCAAGAAGTAAAAAAAAGCCCGTCAGCTTATCATCTACTTTAATAAAGTATGGCGAGAGGCCTTCTACTTTCCAAAACAGAGGCAGCTCTTCAAAATGGAAAGCTCCATTTTCGCGAATATCTAAAGAAGGTGTATACGCAGATAAATCGTGGAGATAAAGAGAATACAAATTTTGCAAAACGCCCGCTTGGTTTTTAGGTACTTTTTCAATCGTAAGCATTCTTAGTTCATCCCCTTCTTTTCCTATCATAAGGTTTTTTTGTGAAAGTTTACAGTAAAAATGTTTGGGCAAAGTGAAGATGGATAGTCAAAAAGCTCTTTTTTCATTTTGCAGATGTATGACACGCAATAAAAAAACGATCATCTACGGTACTGTACGCTCCGTCTGATAATCGTTTTTTATGTTTTGTATGCTGGTGCTGAAGTTTTTCCTTCTTTGTTTTGGTTTTGCGCGTGTCCATGTCTGCAAATACAAACAGGCTGCGGTTTAATTCTGGATTTCGCTTTCCTTCACGCGTCATTTTATCACGCATTTTTTTTGCTTTTGACTTTGCCATGTAACTTCCTCCCTATATGAATGATGTATACATATCTTACTGCTTTTTTATAAAATGTCAAGTGCAGAAGCACTGATGGATTGACAGTGCTTCTGTATAGTCAAGACTCTTTGTTTTTCAGCATATCATCTAACTTTTGCTCCATGCGCTGAAGCCTTTTTTCATTTGCACCCTGCTTTTGAGTCAACCTTTTTAAGCCTATAATAAATGCAATTATTACTCCTGCTATTCCTATCAGGATAAGCAGCATAAGAATTTGAAAAATAATATCACCTATATTAACCATAATTCCACCTTTAATCTATTTTTTTACATTATATCATTTTTTTGGTTATTTTTGCTTTATTTTATAAAAAAAAGCTCTCAATGCTGAGAGCTTCATTTACTATCTTCATCGTAAACCGTCCATTTTTCCTGTTTGATTTGATTGGAGACATCAATCAGTTTATTTTTCACTCGGTCCTTTTCCGCTCCTGTTAAAGGCGTAGGTCGGTAGTCGTTTCGCGCCGTTGTGGAAGAAATACGGAATGGAATGACGTTGATGTCTTTATTAGTCGTTAGCTTTCCATCTTTAATCGTAAACGTCTGCTGAAATACAAATGTATCTTTATCACTTGGATTTTTGTTTCCGCCAAACATAAAGTTTCCTAAGCTATAGACAATAAATTTATTTTTGTACTCTTCAATTCCTTGAACAACGTGAGGATGATGACCTAAAATCAAGTCTGCTCCGTTATCAATTGTATATTTCGCCAATGCTTGCTGCGCTGTATCAGGAACATAGTGTCGCTCAGATCCCCAGTGAAAATGCACAATGATAATTTTAGCGCCTTTTTCTTTTAAAGACTTAATTCCGTCTTTAATCTGACTTCTTATTTCTTTGGTGTCATCCCAGCCCGGATATCCAAGCAATCCTACTTTGACTCCTTTTACCGTTGTGATGTATGTATCTTCATAGCCAAAATAGCCTATTCCGCTTTTCTTTAAGTTCTCTCTTGTATCATCATATCCTTGCTGTAAATAATCACGTGTATGATTATTAGCTAAGTTAACGGTTTCAATACTTCCTTGTTTTAAAATATTCACAAAAGAAGGGTCACCTTTAAAACGAAATGTTTTACTTGCTTTTTCGGTCGCATTTGTCAGCGTCGTTTCTAAGTTAACCGTTGTTAAATCATCTTGTTCAAAAATCGACTTTACATTTTGCGTAAAATACGGAAGGCCATTTCTTGCCGCTACGTCATTAAAAGTAGAATCATAGCTGAAGCTTTCATCATTTCCTAAAGTAAAATCTCCCGCTGCGCTAATTTTAATGGTTGTATTAATGCCCTCTTTTTTTTCTTTTTTTGTCGCTTCTTTAGATTTTACAGCTTCTTCTTTTTTCTGTGGTTCAGAAGATGTTTGTTCTCCTGCTCCTCCGCATGCTCCCAGTAAAAAACACAAACTTCCATAAATAACAGCTTTTTTTAAATACTTGTTCATGTAACGTTAAAACCCCTTTTTACGTTTTAATAACTGTGTTTGGACATGGTGTTTAATGTACATTTCGCCAAATACATACAATCTTCCTGTTATATCGGCAAAATAAGTGAAAATTTCATAAAAAAAGGAAGTTTTTATATTCTTTTTGGGTTAGAACAAGAGATTTTAGCTAAGAGAAAAGTAGCGCAAACGCTGCGGAGAAAACTGATGAGCTGTACTAAACTTCAAGTGATTCACAAAATAGCACAGCGATTCCAAACATCACCTAAAATAAAAACCTCCTTTGCTCATGCAAAGAAGGTTTTATCTACACTTAACAAATCGAATCATTAGATTTAGGGTTTTTGAGTCCAAATAACGGTCGGATAAATAGTGCTACGCCTGTGCCAAGCATCGCCATAACCATCCATACCCATCCGTGAAGACTAAATGAGGCAATGCCGCCAAAGTAAGCGCCGATGTTACAGCCAAAAGCAAGACGCGCACCATACCCCATTAAAAGGCCGCCAACAACAGCTGCTCCTGCGACGCCGGGCTTAATTTTCCCTGGTTTGAACGTTCCTTGCGCCGTCGCTGAAATGAAAGCTCCTAGGATGATCCCAAAGTTTAACACGCTAGTAGAGTCCGCTAATACACTTTGCGTTAGCGCTTCTCCATTTGCACCTTGGAAAAATCCCCAGCTTGATACATCTGTTCCAGCTGCCATCATCGCTTTTCCGCCCCATAAAGCAAAGGCAGAAGTAATGCCCCAAGGATTTCCTCTTACAGCCAGCGTCAATGCATTTAATACAGCCAGCACAATCGCCGCAGTAAATAGAGGCCAAGAGCCGCGAATGATCTTTTTCCACCCTTTTGTCGTAGGAAGCTGCTTCATCATAGGCGGATTTTTCTTTTTCGCAATTTGAATCGTAATCCAGTAAATCGCTGCGAACGCGATAAGCTGTACAATCCAAGCACCAAAATAACCAAGGCCTGTCGATTCAGCTAATGAAATAGGGGGAAGCGAAGGTTGTTTTTGCCAAAATGGCAAATGATACGCCCCGAACATAGAACCTACAATAAAGGATAAAAGCGTTAAAATCATGGAAGAAGAGCCGCCGCCTAACGAATACAGCGTTCCTGAGGCACATCCATTTCCTAGCTGCATGCCAATTCCAAACATAAACGAACCAACTATCACGCTGACTCCTACAGGTGAAACATATCCTTTTGGCGTTACGCCTGTAAAGCTAAAGCCTGTACTTAAAATGATAGCAAACAGCGTTGAAGCAATCGCTAGCATAAGCATATGCGCCTGTAAACCTTGAACATTTCCGACAGATACCAGTCGGCGAAATGCTGATGTAAAGCCAAAGCGTGCGTACAGAAGCGTCATCCCTAACGCTAGGCCAATAATAAATAACACACCTTGCGTCCAGTTAGTCGTGAGCACAATCGCAAGAAGCAAAATAACTGCTGCTATAACCCCTCCTGCAAATAATGGCTTTTGCATAGGGCTTAATTCTGTTACAACAGTGGTTGACTTCGATTTATATGATGAGTGCAACGTTTGTGCCAAATCATCCACTCCTTTTCTGATAGAAATACTAAGAATTAATATTTATCATCTTATAGCACTTCCCTTTCTCTGTAAACTATTTAGCAAAATGAAAGTGAATTGTTTATTTTTTGAGTATTCTTACTTTCATTCATACAAAAAGCAGAAGTTGCTCTTCTTCTGCTTTTTGTTACTAAACGTAAATAGAATGAATCTCTTTTAACGGTTCAGGATGAGGCTTTGCAAAATAATACCCTTGAAACAAATCATAGCCCATCTCTATCAGGCATTTTAAATCTTCTTCTGTTTCTACCCCTTCTGCAAGAGCCTTCGCCCCCATTCTATGGGTGATAGTTAACATCTCTTGGGCCACTTTTTTCTGTTTCTCATTCTTACTGACTCCGTTTGTGAATTCAAATGCCAATTTCACGATGTCAGGCTCCACTTCTAAAAGCCGATTCAGCGTGTTATAACCAACTCCTACGTCATCTAAAGCATATTTAAATCCGTGGGAGCGATAATAATTCAAAATGTTTTTTAAATGCTTAATATCTTGAACATCCTCCGTTTCAATCACTTCAAACACTATTTGCTCGGGTTTTATATTCAATTCTTGGATTAACGTAAATGTAGATGCCAAGCAATGCTCAGGATTATATATTGCTGTAGGAATAAAGTTAATAAAAATCAGCTGACGATCAATAATACTAGCATTTTTTACAGCTTCTAAGCGGCAGGCTCGGTCAAGAGCGAAGGTTTTATTTCTTATTTGAGCAGCTTCAAACATTTTAAAAGGCGGTATAATACTTCCATCTTCTTCTAATCCTCTTGATAAAATTTCGTGGCCAACGATATGCACGCGTTCGTGATCAATCGATACAATCGGCTGATAATATGAGCAAATTCGCTTGTCTTCAATGAGCTCATCAATCCACAAGGCATCTTTCATTTTTTGAAAAACGGTGATTGGCTCCATACGCCGCAGGTTTTCAAACGGGCTCCGCTGCTTGGCTTCTACAGCCCACACGTGCCGAGGGTCTAAATGCTGATGAACATAATCCGTAAAACCCCAAAAGATATGTTCCTTCATCCAGAACATATCTTCTCCAAGAGTCTTCCATTGATTTTGAGAAATATCTTTAAAGTATTTTTCCAACTTCTTTACATCGTTTGATTTCTGAAAAGAAACCGTATATCCTGTCCTAATTGGCAGACACGCGTCGCACCCCATAGTTCATCTTCTCCCTCATTTATCATCAGTTTGTTGTATGTACACATGGATAGTTCTAGGAACTATACCACTTTTAAGAAATTTACAAACCCTATTTTCCCTTTAAAATAGAACGTACTAAAAAGTTTTGGTAAAATGGTAGACGGCTTTTATTATCTAGATCATAGAAGAACTTGATATAAGGAAGTGAACAATTCATGAGCAAAAACCCTTTTACTAAGTGGTTTGTATTTTCTTTAACATTCTTTGCCCTGAGTACTGGCGCAATGTATTATATGCTGTACATATCGTACTGGACGTATTCTATTAAGCTGTTTTTAATCGCGGTGCCGCTCTTTACCTTATTATCGGTTGCTTTTGGTTCGTTGGTAATCGTACATGAGCGCAAAAGAAAACGTGTATTTCAGTTGCAAAATGAAGGAGGCAGTCCTAAAAGTACGTTTATTCAAGGATTTTCCGAAATAACGGTAGGAGCAGGATGCATCGTGCTGTGCTTTTTTCTTTTTCTTTATTTTCTAATGGATTATTGAGTACATATAAAAAAGACGAGCAGGCAGCTCGTCTTTTTTATTTGGATCTTTCTAGAATATCTCGAACGCTCGCATAATCAAGCTCTTTATAAGTTCCAACACCTGGTTTTACAAAGGTCTTTTCAACAATCGCATCAAATTCAGAATCATCAATACCATAGTCACGCAAGCTGTTCGGGGCTCCTAAGTCATTCCAGAAAGTGCGAAGCGCTTTTGCTCCTTCCATTGCTGTTTCTTCATCGCTTTTTCCCGCTGGATCAATGCCAAATACGTTTACAGCCAATTGTTTTACACGAGAAGGATCTTCTTTTAAAACGTGCTCCAGCCAGTTAGGGAACAAGATAGCAAGACCGCCTCCGTGGGGAATATCATATACGGCCGACAGAGCATGTTCAATACGATGAGTAGCCCAGTCTCCCCCGTCCGTTCCGTTTGCTAAGCTTCCGTTAAACGCCGTCGTGCTGATATACATCATCGTTTCACGATACTTATAAGAAGTCAGGTCTTTAAGAAGCTTAGGACCTTCTTGTACAGCCGTTCTTAGTAAAGATTCAATAAAGCCGTCGATCATCGGCGTATTTTCCGTGCGATGAAAATAGTGTTCAAGCGCATGCGACATACTGTCAACAATTCCATAGACGGTTTGATCGCGCGGCACTGAAAATGTGTACGCCGGATCTAAGATAGAAAAGACGGGAAATACGTGAGAAGACGTCCAACCTAGCTTTTCTTTTGTTTCCCAATTTGTAATAACAGAAGTTGAATTCATTTCAGATCCTGTTGCTGCAAGTGTTAATACCGTTCCAAAAGGAAGCGCATCTGTAATCTCTTTTTTACGTGTAATTAAATCCCATGTATTTCCTTCATACACGGCTCCAGCTGCAATAGCTTTTGTACAATCGATTACACTTCCTCCCCCAACGGCTAAGAGAAAACCAATGTTTTCTTTTTTACATATGTCAACGCCTTTAGCTACCGTAGTCAAACGAGGATTAGGTTCTACACCAGACAGCTCGTGAACAACCGCGTTAATAGACTGAAGTTCAGCTTTCACTTCGTCGTATACGCCATTTCGTTTGATACTTCCTCCTCCATATACTAACAGAACGTTTACTTGTTTATGATAAGAAGCAAGCTCTTGCGATAGCTTCGTAATTTGATTTTCTCCAAAGTATAATTTTGTAGGATTGTGCTGCAAAAATATATTCATGTTCTACACCTCTAGTTTCATGTTTTATAAAAAGTGTAGCACGAAAACAACTTCATCATTATTGAAGATTCTCTATATCTATTATCAATATTTTTGATAACCTTCTTGAACAAGTGAAATAAATTGTTGAATGGGTGCCGTCAGCCACTTTTTCTTTTTGAATATGAGCTGTGAATAAAGATAAAACTCTTCGTGGTCAAACGGGATTTTAATCAATTTTCCGCTTTCCATCTCTTGTTTTACCGCTATTTCCGGTACAAGAGCAATACCTAAATTATCCGCTACGCACTGTTTAATCGCTTCAAGACTGCTAAACGAGATGACCGATTGCATATGAATACCGCTGCTGCGCATCATCTCTTCTAAAAGCGTGCGATAAGGGCAGCCGCTCTCAGTTAAAATAATGGTCTCTCCCTCAAACTCTTCCATTAGAACGCTGGTTCTTTTACTAAAAGAATGAGAAGACGAAGCAATCATAACCATGTTTTCTTTTCGAATAGGAATCACTTCTAAACTTGAAGATGTTTGAAGACGATCAAGCAAAACGGCTACATCATACTTTCCGTCAATAATTCCTTGTGTTAAATTTGGACATAAACCCGCTTCTAGCATAATCTTTAGAGAAGGGTGCTGCTTTTTTAATTCACGAATATACGGTGTAATAAAATAGGCGGCCAGCGACTCCACGGTTCCTATTGAAACGGTTCCTCTAGCATCTTCGTTCGTAGTAAGGCGCTCTTTTGCTTCATTTAATAACTCGGTTACTTGATTCACATAATAAAGCAATTCTTCACCAGGCTGAGTCAGCTTCATTTTTTGTCCAGTTCGTTCAAATAGTTTTTGACCGTAATGATCCTCTAATTTTTTTATATGAGTGGTAACGCTTGACTGAGCATACCCTAACTCCTCGCCCGTTCGTGTATAGCTCCCCCACTTCGCTACTTCTTTGAATGTATATAAATAGTTAATATCCATATGCTGCTCCTTATGTACTGCTGTTTTGTTTCGTTGTCCATATGCTAAAGCTGTTCTAGTAATTAGAACTTATACGCAAATAGAATCACAGTACAGTATAAGCGAACTCGTTTTGCCAAGCAATTTTATCCACCTTAAAAATTCTTTTTATATTAGGCAATTACGCCGTTTTTTGTTCATAGAATGAAAAACAAACCTATGAAAAGAAAGGGTGTATCTCGTGACAGCCTACAAAGAAGTATTATATAAAGGAAAACGCTTTGTACTGATTCACGTATATGATTCAGGATACTGTGAAATCCGACCGATTGATCATGCTTTTAAAGTCGAACTTGTGCGATTAGATGAGATAGAACAATGTGGATAACAGTCATGAACGCAGCTAATGCAGCTGCTTTTTTGTTTGTATTAAAAACAAGTGGATGAGATAAAAATAGCTAAATTGGCTGGCCTTTTACATAATTTCTTCCTGTATACTTTGTAACTAAGGATATTCGCACTTATTTAGTTTCTATACTTATTCGAGGTGATTACATGAAAAAAGGCTGGCTGGAATGGATATTATTATCCGTTGCGTTAATTTGGGGAGCCAATTATACAATCGGAAAATTTGGAGTTGCTCATATGTCTTCCATTCAATTTAGCGCACTGCGTTTTATAATGGTTGCTCCTATTCTTTTACTTATTACAGGAATAATAGAGCGAGGCATTCGTATCGAAAAAAAAGACTGGGGACGTTTAATAGCGGTCAGCATAGTAGGCGTTACGCTCTATCAAACGCTGTTTATGGTATCTGTTAAGTATACAACAGCTACAAATGCTTCTTTACTTATTTCGATGTCTCCTATTTTCACAGGAATCTTAGCTATATTATATAAGCATGAAGCTTTTTCGTTAAAAACACAGCTAGGCTCTGTGCTTGCTTTTTTCGGGGCTGCGTTTGTACTGCTGTTTGGTCACTCTAGTCATGCACTGTCGCAGCTTGCATGGTTCGGAAACATCATGGGGATTGTGGCAGCCATTTCTTGGGGCTGGTATCCGATTTTAGCAAAACCTTTAGTCGTAAAATATTCTGCTTTGCGCGTGACTGCGTGGTCTGCTTTAATCGGAGCTATTCCGCTTACTGTCTACTGTCTTTTCACCTATCAAACACTTATCTGGCCAACAGATATAGGCAGCTGGAGCTCTCTGGCATACTCTGTTTTGTTCGTGACGGTGTACGGACTGGTGATGTGGTATGTAGGAATTGGAAAAATTGGCTCTACAAAAGTAATGGTTTACATGTATGTTATTCCTTTGTTCGCCGTTGTTTTTGCTGCTGTAGCTATTGGAGAGACCATCAATGCTATGCAGCTGCTTGGAGGACTTATTATTTTTAGCGGTTTGTATATTGTTAAAAAAAGCCCTGCTGCTAAAACAGCTCTTAAACTTAAAAAAGCAAACTAAAAAGAGTAACGGGTTCGACTGATGCATGCTAATAACGCTCAGATTTTTTCTGAGCGTTATTGGTATACTATTTTAATGCCCTAATTGAATTAAACATCCAATAGTTTGATTAATGAACATTTTTCAGTTTATATTCATGAGTGATTTTATGCTGATTGTATACGCGTTTAAAACCGTTTCGTTCATAAAATAACTTCGCTTCGTCCGTATCTGCATAGAGAACGAGGCTGTCGTAAGAATTCTCCGCATAGTGAATGACTTCTTTTAAAAGTCGCTTGCCTATACCCTTTCTGCGAAATTGAGCTGAAACATAAAACCTCCTTACTCTTCCAGCGTTAGCATACTGGCTGTAAGAATTTTGATTAAGGCCGGCTACGCCAATTAATTTGTTTTGTTCACCGTAAACTCCCCACAACCTTTCGCCTGTTTTGTTAAATACGTTTTGCCTGTTTTTATACTCCGCTACTAGTTTTGTAAAAAAGAAAAAGCCTTCCTCCTGGCTTTCCGTTAGCATCTCTTTTATATCACGCTTCGCAAGGTACGTTAGCTTGATGATCTTCATATATTACCTCTCCGTTCAGCAGGTGATTTTGTTTCGATAGAATGCTTGTTATACATTAATGCTGCCATGCCTGTTAGAGCTGTCATCAGCAAAATGAAGCTTGAAAATAGATATACAAACCTTACCCCAAACAGATCGGCTACTGTCCCGACAAATGCGATGGAAAGTATAAACACAGCCTGGACAAGAGTTGATTTTGCCGCTATTACTTTAGGAAGCATACCATTGCTGCAGGTATTTTGATAAATGGTTTCCTGAGCTACGTCTCGAAGCTGATAGGCAGGACCCATCATTATCAAAAGTACTAAAGCTAGATACGGGTTTGTTACTAGACCGTAAAAACCGGTTAAAACAGCATAACTGAGTGAGCCTAAGAACATAGAAAGCAAAAGTCTTCCTTTTACCCTAGAAGACATTCGGTACACAATAATTCCTCCGACTATGCTTCCGAAATAATACGCACCGTTTATATATCCCCACCATGCTTCTCCTTTTCCAAGCACTTCTTTTACAAAAGAAAGAGTAATAGCTCCAATCCAAATGGTTCCAAAAAGCGACTCGATGATGTCCATTATAACGAGGGCTCTGATGCGTTTATGTATCCATAAAAAGCGCCATCCTTCCATTAGTTTTGCCGTTCTTCGCTTTTGTATTTGTTTGTATATACAGGCTTCTTTTATAAACAGTAAGCAAACAAATGAGAGCGATAGAAGACCTGCCGTTATAAATAGAGACTGAGTGGATCCCGTTAAGGACAAAATGAAACCACCAAGCGACCACCCTGCAAACAGAAAAGTTTGATCAATTGTTGAAAGCAAGCTATTCGCCTGCATTCTTTGACTATCATTTACTAAGCTGCGTACAACTGAAGTTTTAAAAATGGAAAAAAAGCCGTTAAAAAAAGAAATGATTCCAACAATGATAAAACACATCGTTAGTACTGTGACTGTAAATCCTTGTGTGAGTAGCACATACAATCCAACAAGCATCCCTATCTGCATCACTTGAACAGACCGCATAATGTGAATGGATTTATACGTATCGGCTAGTAAAGGTACGCTAAGGCCGCTAAGGAGCCGAGCAAGTAAGCTCGTCATCGTAATCATCGACGCAAGAGCTGTTGAACCGGTGTTTTCCTTTATATAGGAAGTGACGGCCATTGTATAAAGAACAAAACCTACATTTGCGGTTACTTGACTTGCTGCTAAAAGATAAAAACGCTGAGTCAATTCTTTTCTCCTTTCTGTTAGACGTAACATGCAAAAAGATAATTCATTTTTGTTAATTTTTCCCTTTTAAACTATAACACTATTTGACGAAATCCAAAACTATCTATAATTTAGTAGATGGAGGTTTTTATGTTTAAATATAGTTTTCTTATTGTTCTTATCGCTTTTTTCCTTATTAACTTTAACGGTCAGGAAAATCAAATTGTAGGAGGCAAAATAAAAAAGGAACGAAGTGAGGTTTTCTTTGGAGAATACGACAGCTTTACGGGCCGCTACTCCCGGAGCATTAAACTCAAAAAAGGCGTAACCTACGCTTTTACGCTATCTAAAAACACCAAAAGCGGAGACCTGTCCCTGTACGTAGAAGATCCAAAACAGACACGATTTTTCGAAATGACTAATAACTCTCTTTATTTAACACCTGAAAAAACGAGGAGATATCGTATTAATTTTGTAGGCTCCGAGCATAAAGGCTCTTTTCAGCTTCGCTGGAAAAGCAGTAATCAAAAAGAGAGCGAAAGATTTGTGTAATACCATTTTAGACAACGCTTAAACGAGGAGGAATGGTTTATGATTATTAATCAAGCTGTCCTGTACACCCACTTATTGGACACAATGAAGGATTTTTATGTAAATTCTCTCGATTTTCCATTAACCGCCGCTTCACCGCGTTCTTTTTCCATCAAGGTTGGTGAAAGTGAGCTAACCTTTAAAGAAAGTTCTCTACATACGAAGCCCTTTTACCATTTTGCTTTTAATATTCCAGCAAACCGCTTTATGGAAGCAAAGCAATGGGCTACTCAGAGAGTCTTCCTCAATACAGAAGAGAAGAAAGATGAGATTTATTTTGAGGCATTTGATGCTCATTCGTTTTATTTTGAAGACCCTGCTCATAATATTGTTGAATACATTTCAAGACATTCGGACTGCCCGCCATCCAAGGACCCCTTTTCTTCTAAGTCGCTTTTAAGCATAGGAGAAATCAACTTGACAACTCCTCATGTCCACTTTGTAGGGACACAGCTTATTAACTCCGGTATCACCGTGCGCAACAACAGGCTATTAAACGAGACCTTTAATTTTTTAGGAAGCGGCAGTGCGTTTTTTCTTGTAGGTACGCCTAAAAGGCGGTGGTTTTTTTCGAACCGCGACTCTGAAGTTCATCCATTAATGGCAAAGGTCAATCATTCTCTAACAGTTGCGCTCGATGAAAAAGGAATGTTGAATATTACGCAAGAATGATTGTTTTTTTAATAAAGCCACGTAACAAGCGAACTTCTTACGTGGCTATTTTTGTTCAAAATTCACCTCATACTCCCCCTATAGGTTTTGTATATAGTTCTCGATGTCCTTTCTGTTCATCAGCATAAAAACCTTGCAATCCTCATCATTTTTAAGCTTTTCAAACCGGTTTCTCATCTTTTTTTGCCGCTCTCGATACGTAGTAAGAATAAACGTAAAAAATGACCAATCTACTTTTTCAGGACATCCTTTTGCCATATCTTCACGCGTTTTTCTTGCATATACGATTCTCCGCTTTATTACTCGGTACACACAAACGATTAGCGGCAGCTCTAAATAAATAATGGTATCTGCACGCTTCACTCGCAGGTCATACGAATTGCTGTAGTTCCCGTCGATAATCCAGCTGTCTTTTTTTACAATGTGCTCCTGCAATTCTCTAAAGCTATCATTGTCTCTTTCCGTCCAGCCAGGCTGCCAATACAGACTGTCTAAATGATATACTTCTAGATCAAGCTTTTCCCCTAATTTCTTGGCAAATGTAGACTTTCCTACTCCTGGAGAAACGCCCATTACCAGTACTCTTTTCATCTCATCACCTTACCTTTTTAAGAAATAAAGCTGATTGAAGAGAAGGCAGCTGTTTATAGCTGACTCAGTGCACTCAGTGTACTCGGAGCGGGCAGCTTTATAAAACGGTTGCATGTTAGGATTTTTATTCCCATGATTTTCAGGCAACCTATAAATATTCATTATAAATTCCTATATTCCTTCTTGCTTTGTAGTAAATAGGTTGCTTTTATGAATCGTTTCCTTTACCTTAAATGTGAGTATATAAAAGTAAGGTGAAAAAAAATGAATGCATCTATGCTAAAGAGATTTTTACGAAACCTCGGTATTTTTATTTATATTGTCATTGCAGCTATTAATATTTACTTAACGAGAAATGATTTGGGCGATATGCTTACCCGCCTTGTGCTGCTGACTATTTTACTTCCTTTGTTTTTTAGTTTTGTGTATGCGTTAGGAAAATCACATTTTAAAAGACAAGAAGAGCTCGCTGAACAAGAGAAGAAAAAAGAGTAATAAAAGCCTTTTATCGAGGGGGATTCCCCTTTCTAAAAGGCTTTTTACTTTTTTTCATATAACTGAACATTAACTACATTAGGATTAACGTGATACTGTTTGGCAAGTTGATTTACCATCTGCTGAATTTCTCTTTTCTTATGGGAAGAAAGGTGTTCGCGGGGCAGAAGAACCAGAACTTGAGCTTCCGCATAGTTGTTCAGCACCCTAACTTCTTGAAAGCCATGCTGCGTCAAAAAAGCTTTTAACGCTTTTTCAAAGTCTGTGCTTTCTTTTTGAACAACTATAGAAGGCTGATCGTAAGAAAATAGCGAAACTTCTTTCTCTTCAGGCTTTGTATACACCGCCCAAGCAGTTATAAGCACTGTGACAACAATACCCACATTTAACATCCACCTTTTCATACCACGAACGCTCCTTTTAATTAAGTTTGTTCATGATATGAAAAAATTCGTTCATTCATGCGTTATCTTCCTAGCCAGCCTCCGTCTACAGCAAGTAAGTGCCCATGAATATAAGCAGATGCATCAGATGCTAAAAAGACAACCGCTCCTTTAAAATCATTTGCTTGCCCCCATCTGCCTGCGGGAATACGTTCAATGATTTGTCTGCTGCGCGTTTCATCGTTAATAAGCGCTTCATTCATATCAGTAGCAATATACCCTGGTACAATTCCATTAACATTTACGCCTTTTGCTGCCCATTCATTAGATAAAGCCTTTGTAAGCTGAGCAACTCCTCCTTTTGCTGCAGCATAGGCCGGAACGGTAATACCTCCTTGGTAAGAAAGCAAAGATGCCATATTAATGATTTTTCCGCTTCCTTGTTTAAGCATTTGTCGGCCCGCCTGCTGACATAACAACCATACGGTTTTTAAATTAACATTCATAACAGCATCCCAATCTTCTTCTGCAAAGTCTACAGCGGGTGAACGTCTTTGAATGCCCGCATTGTTCA
The DNA here is from genome assembly GCF_058629175.1 of Priestia sp. MDV22-iso46. Lineage (NCBI taxonomy): Bacteria > Bacillati > Bacillota > Bacilli > Caryophanales > Bacillaceae > Priestia > Priestia sp. MDV22-iso46. Next base: position 137,010 of record NZ_JBZVWT010000001.1, on the reverse strand, counting down.
CCAAAATATCGAGCTTGCCAAAATAAGCAACAACCGATGAGATCGCTTCGCTTACTTCAGAAGCATTTTCTAGATCACAATTAACAATAAAACATTTTCTTCCGAGACGTTCAATTTCTTCTTTTACTCCAAGAAACTCCTTTGATCGCTGCAGCAGAGCGATATCCGAACCTGCTTCTGCCAAAGCAATCGCCATTGACCTTCCAATTCCTCTTGTTGCCCCCGTAATCGCTGCTACTTTACCATCTAAAGAAAATAAATCTACTGTCATTGTTCATTCTCCTCTCCGTTTGGTACAAATAAAACCTTAAGTGATTCACCAGGCCGCTGCATAAACTCAAACCCCGCTTGAATATCTTCAAGCGGCAGCTTATGAGAAATTAAAGAATCTGCTGCTATTTCACCGCTTGCCAGTAAATCAATAGCCGTCTGAAAATCTTCCTTTGTATAACATCTCGTTGTAGTTAATGAAATTTCTTTAAAGTGCATCGCTGCTAAATCTACTTCTGGAGCTTTTTTGTATACGCTCACCACCACAATCTCTCCCTGAATACGGCTTGTTTCAACCATTTGTTTTGCTGTAATTTGATTTCCAGCTACTTCAAATACAACGTCTGCACCGACGTCATTCGTAAGCAAACGCACTTCTTTTACGACGTCTTTTTTCATTGCATCAATTGGTATAAAGCCAAGTTCTTTTGCTTTAGTTAAGCGGTAAGAACTAATATCTGAGATCATTACTTTTTTTGCTCCTGCTCGTTTCGCAATCATCCCGATCAGCAGTCCAATAGGTCCTGCTCCTAAAATGACAGCTTGGTCTCCTACTTTCAACCGCGAGCGTCGCACTGTATGTACGGCAACGGCTACAGGTTCTGCAAGAGCTGCGTGTGCGCTGGACAGATTCTCTGGCAATAGGTGAAGACGGTTCACTGGAACAGCCACGTACTGCGCGAACCCTCCATCTTGATCAATGCCGATTAGTCTTAACTTCTTACAAACGTGAAACTGTCCTCTTACACAGGCTTCGCAAGTTCTGCAGCTAAGCGTAGGCTCAACTGCTACGCGGTCACCTAAAGAAAATTCCGTTTCCCCTCGGATCTCTTCTATAACTCCGCTGAATTCATGTCCCATAATAAGTGGCGCTTGTGCTCTAGGGTGTTTTCCAAAATAAATCATCATATCCGTTCCGCAAATTCCAGCATGAGATACCTTTACAAGCGCTTCTCCTTCTTTTATGACCGGTTTCGCTTTTTGCTGCATAACGGCTTTTGTTTCTGAAACGTAGACACCTGCTTTCATTTCTCCATCCCCTTTGTATACTTGTCGACAATTTGAAGATAAAAATCTCCAAAATCATTTGGAGCTTTTATCCCTTTTTTATGCTTCATTCAAAAGTGAAGCTGTTATCGTATTTCGCGTGTCTTCAAAGTGACGCTTCACTTCATCTTGAATACGTTCTATATTTTGAGACTTTAATGCCTTAATCATTTCATGATGCTGTTCAATCAGCGGCATCACGGCTTTTTTGTCATCTCGAAATCTTTTTTCAGTAGTAATTAAAAGAGCCGCTAAAATGATTTCACGAATGCTTTCCCACAATTTTAATATCCGCTTGTGATCTGCTTCGATAATCACGAGCTCATGAAACCGCAAATCTTGATAAGCAAATTCTACATAGTCATCGTATTTAGCTGCCATGTTCATTTGATCAATGCTTTGCTCCAGCTTCTTAATAAGCGAATCATGATTGACCTCAGATAAACGTTCTAAGACAAAATGTTCTAAAAGCAAACGAACATCGTACAGCTCGTATAAATCTCTAGCTGTTAAACCAATAACTACTGCTCCCATTCGCTGTAAGTCGATGAGCCCTTCGTTTGAAAGGATTCGCAGCGCTTCTCTTATAGGAGATCGGCTCATTCCAAACTCTGCCGATAGCTGATTTTCCGATAGTATGGTTCCTTTCTTCAGCTCGCCGCTCATAATTTGAATTCTTAATTTGCTTACCACTTGTTCTCCCAGCGAGGCTCCGCGAAGCCATATTTCCGGGTAGGTTACCTTTTTAATGTGTCATCACTTCCTTAGCCAACTTGTATACAAGTATTCAAGAACTAGTATATAGGTAAGAATCCTTATTGTAAACGTTTCCTTTACGCGAATGTATATTTTTACAATTCTTTCTTACACTAAGAACTACTGATAAATAAAAGGTGGGACGATGAATGAATCAAATTATATTATGGGGGATTCTTGTTATTCCATGGTTTCTACTGCTGCTGCTTGATAAACAGCGTGTTAAACGATTTTTTACTGTAGGGTTATTTGCTGCATTAATGATGACAATCGCCTATCAAGTAGCGGAAAAAATGCACTGGTGGACGGTTCAAGAAAACGTATTTTTTCTTACTAGCATGGGAGCAACGATTTATTGCCTTCATATTGTGATTACGATCTTTGTCTTTTACCTTACATATCCCGGGTTTATCTTGTACATAATTGTTAACATTATTTTGGATTTGATTCATGGTTATGTTATTGTTCCTTTTCTCGCTAAAATTGGGCTTTATAATCTGTATGATATCAGTCATTTTGGGCTTTTCCTTGTCATGACAACCGTAGCCATTATCCTTTACTTGTTTCAACGGCTGCTTGACTTTATATTTGAGGAAAGCCCTGCATAAAAAGCCACAGCAAACGCTATGGCTTTTTAATCAATAGAAAAATGGAATAACCGTATCTCCGCGAATCGGTTCAACAGCCGTATGAAACTGAATTCGCAAACTTTTTGAAGTTTCGATGTCAGAAGCATCCATGACGTGAAAATGAATGTGTGGCTCTGACGAATTCCCGGAATTTCCACACCTTCCGAGCAGCGTTCCTTTACGAACCACGTCTCCATTTTTCACAGAAACCGACCCTTTCTTCAAATGTGCAATCACACTGTATTCTTTTCCTTCATGCTCAATGATAACGTGATTTCCAAAAGGACTTTTTTTATTCGTGTGCCCAATTTCATTATCTCCTTGTCCATCAACTGCTGAAACGACGACTCCTTTTAGCGGAGCTACAACTTTTTTTCCATAGGCATAGTAATCTTCGTTTTTCATTCCATCATTTTTATAGCTTTGCTTTCCTTTTCGCACGACTAAATCATACGCATACCTTTCGTTTTCGACTGGATGGTGATAGTTCAACACCTCATGCTTTCCTCCCCAATAGACAAACCATTCACTTTGAATCGGCATCGTATATTTGTTTGTACTCCATCGATCTCTCTCTGAAAATGATTCTATAGGAGCAATCACAAGTGCTTGTATAATGTTATGTTCATCAAACATAACGCTGATGGCTTTTGTCTGCGTGGAATTTAACCAAATAAACTGCTCAATGTGAGGAGTTAAATAGAGATTTGTTTCTAGTCTGTAGAACTGTTCTCCTTGATTAAACAATTTGCTCTGCTCCAAAAATTGCTGAAGCGAAACTTGACGTTTAAATTCTTCGCTTACACAATCATAAAGCTCCTTAAAATCCCCTTGTGCAAATAAAGTTCCAAACTCTTCTCTGATGTTCACTTTTCTCTCTGTATCCATCATTGTAATCCACCCTTTTATATGTATTTCAATTTATTCGAATTATCTATAAGTAATACGTTTTACGTTGTGAAAAGGTTTCATTTTCCAGTTATTCTATCTCAAAATATTCTTCTATGCCGTATTTACAATTTTCTCAATCCATTTTATACTTATTTTACAAATATTTGAAAGGAGGTGCAGCATGATGAAAATAACGTTAAATAAGAAAATCAAGCTGCGCCGAGTAAGTGTTTTTGGCGCTTAGATTTTAAGGAGATTTCACAATGAAAGTAGCATTAGTACGTCATTACAAAGTAAACAAAGGGCTTCCAGAAAACCACCGCTTATCCACCAATGAACTAGTGGCTTGGTTTCAGGAATATGATGAATCAGATATTACGTATGGAGAGACTGATTTGAATAATATCGAATGGAAACGCTGTTTTTCAAGCGATATGCCGCGAGCACACAAAACGGCAAAGCATATTTATAAACAAGAGATCACTCTTCTTCCGGAACTTAGAGAAATACCTATGCCTATTATTCCATTAAAATTTAAACTTCCTTTTATCCTCTGGGCCTTACTGTTTCGCATATCCGGACTTATCAACAAACAAGCTCGTAAAGATATGGCCGAGACTAAGAGAAAAGTAGCAGCAGTGCTAGATCGCGCCATTTCCGAGTCAGAAGACGATTTGCTGATTGTCAGCCACGGAGGCATTATGAAGTTTATGCGTAAAGAACTTATAAAACGCGGTTTTAAAGGGCCTCGGTTTGATATTGCTGTTAACGGAAAGCTTTATCTTTTTGAAAAGCAATAGAATGAAGCTTACTGGAAAAACATTCCTAAAAAAGTCGCAGAGATCAGTCCCTGCGACTTTTTAATAACCATTTTCTTCAATTGTTAATGCTTCACGCAAAGCGATATCTTTTCGGATATTATGAGCGATTTCACGCGTAATTTCTCCTTTTTCATAAAGTTCTTGCACCGTTTCCCGCTCGGTATGAAACGCTTTATAACATAAATCTCTCGTTGCTTTTTTACGTTTGCGTGAATTGTACTCCGTACTCTCTTTTCTAAGTCTTGCCATGGATCTATGGTATTCACTAATAATAGCAAGTGAAATCATTCGATTTTCTTCGTTCATATTTTCTTTAATGACCTTTATGGCTTCTTCAATCATTTGAATACGTACTTTGTTCACTTTGCTTCTTCTTCGCAAGCTTTGTTTTCTTAACGCCTGCTTATTCGGTGAAAAAATTCGGACTAGTAATAATAAAACTTTTTTAAACCTCATCCAGCTCACCAATAATTTGTACCTTACACGATTGGTTACAGCCATTTCAAGCTTGTGTGTATGTTCCAAACAAATATACGCTGTCTCACGGTCTATTTTTTCCTCTTTTAATAGCTTTTCCACCAATTTCCCCTTGGCCTGAAGAGCCAGCAATCGAATTTCTTCTTCATACTGTTTGTTTTCAGAGACTTCTAAAGGATGAGTTTTAACGATGATGTTATTAATCGTTGTATTATACGTTGAAATTAACGAAAGGGCTGCTCCACGATTTTCCTCGGTCATTTCTCTTTTTAACCGTTGAATAGCAGCTTTGTGCACTTTAATGCGTGCTTTAACCTCTTTTGTATTGCGCTCAGGCTTCTTCGGCGCCTTTTCTGTTTTCGCAATAACAGGTAAAAGAATACTTGCCGCAACTAAGGTTAACAATATAACGCCTGCTGCTAGAAAAATAATCAGAGAGCGTTCCGGAAAATCACTGCCGTTATCAAGCGTATATGGAATCGAAAACGCTCCGGCTAACGTAACAGCTCCTCGTACACCTGAAACCGTAATGATGCCAATAGACCGAGGCTCAGGTTTTAGATGCTTGTTATTTTTGTAATACCAGCCTACTGACCATGACACCATCACCCAAATAAATCGTAGTACAAGCAAAAAGACAGTAATAATCAAAATATAAAAAAGCACTTGTCCATTATTAAAGTTTGGATCTTGAATAATTGCTTTCGCCACTTTAGGTATTTGCAGACCAAGCAGTACAAACACCAAGCCATTTAACAAATATAAAATAACCGTCCAAGTACTTTTTGATACTACTTTAAGCTGCTGGTTAGGTGATTCCTCTCGGTCGCGCTCAATCGCATGCACAATGCCGCCTGCTACAACTGCCAAGATTCCTGATAAATGAAAATGTTCAGCAATGTAGAAGATAACAAATGGAGTTAGAATTTGTATTAACATATGAATCGTAATATCTTCCATTCCTAAACGTCGAACAAGTACACGCAGTCTGATAATCAGAAAAGCGATAAATGTTCCTACAAACAAACCGCCCAGCGCTACCAAAAGGAACTGAAATGTAGCATCTACTATCGAAAAGACGCCCGTCACGGTAGCAGCTACTGCTACTTGAAACGCTACAAGACCAGAGGCATCATTCATCAGCCCTTCGCCTTCAAGCAAATGCATAATTCGCTTAGGCAGCTTTACTCGGCTCGCCATAGCTCCCACAGCCACTACATCTGTTGGGGACAAAATAGCGGCTAGTGCAAATGCCGCCGGTAACGGAATGGAAGGGATGAGCCAATTGATTAGATATCCCCCTACTGCCACCGTTACAAAAACCAGTCCCAGCGCTAGTAATAAAATAGGTGTACGAAGCTTCCAAAGAGCAGCTCTTGACACGTTTTTCCCATCATTAAATAATAGCGGGGCAATAAATAAAATAAAAAATAACTCAGGCTCTAAATGTACATCTCCGCCAAATGGCAAGATAGCAAGCCCTGCTCCCAAAGCTATTTGAACTAATGGAACAGGAATAAATGGTACAAAATGATTAATGATATTAGATAGACCAATCAAAGCCAATAAGACTAATATCGTCAGAAAAAATTCCATAAAAACAATCGACTCCTACTTCTATTTACATCCTTTTAAAGGTATCACGTTATCTCTTTTCATTCATTTTATAGTGTTTAGTTTACGCTTTTTCTGCCAAAAAATGTTGCGGGTTATTAAAAAGTGCTCTTTCTTTTCGGTAAGTTTATTTCTACGGACATTAAGGGAACAGTATACATGATATTCTTTATTTACCATATAAATCAGCTCATCAAACTTTTATAAGGGAGGTGTTCCCTTATCCGTTTCAACGGGGTAAGGAGATAAATTTGGAAACAGTAAATGTCATTTTATTCATCGTATTAATCATATTAACAGCCTTTTTTGTTGCAACGGAATTTGCCGTCATTAGGGTACGGTCGACTAGAATCGACCAGTTAATTGAAGAAGGAAACCGGAACGCTTTAGCAGCAAAAAAAGTAGTATCAAATTTAGATGGTTATCTTTCAGCCACACAGCTGGGCATTACGGTTACCGCACTGGGTCTAGGCTGGATAGGTGAACCTACGGTAGGTCATTTATTAGAGCCGCTTATTGACATGCTTCCTTTTGCTACATCACTTTCGCATGTTATATCTTTTGTTCTTGCTTTTTCGATTGTCACATTTTTAAATGTGGTAGCTGGAGAACTTGCGCCCAAAACAGTGGCGATTCAAAAAGCCGAACAAGTGACGCTGTTATTTTCCCGTCCTCTTATTCTTTTTTCTAAGTTACTTTATCCGTTTATTTGGCTTTTAAACCACTCAGCAAGAGGCGTTGTGGGATTATTCGGCCTGAAGCCAGCTTCTGAAAATGAAGTAGCTCATAGTGAAGAAGAGCTTAGAATTATTTTATCTGAAAGCTATGAGAGCGGTGAAATTAATCAATCGGAATTTAAGTTCATGAATAATATTTTTGAATTTGATAATCGTACGGCTAAAGAAATCATGGTGCCTCGTACGGAAATTGTTAGCGTATCAGCAGAGGAAACGATAGAAGAATTCTTAAAAATGGCTAGAGTAGAGCAATATACTCGCTATCCAGTAGTTGTAGATGGAAACAAAGATCAAGTGGTGGGATTAGTTAATATTAAAGAAATATTAGCGGATTACATAAAAGAAGATGATATTAAACCACGTACCGTGCAAACGTATATGAAACCCATCATTCAAGTCATTGATTCCATCGCCATTTACGACTTATTGCTTAAAATTCAAAAAGACAGAATTCACATGGCCATCTTAATAGACGAGTACGGAGGAACAACAGGGCTTGTAACGGTAGAAGACATTTTAGAAGAAATTGTTGGTGAAATTCGTGATGAATTTGATGATGATGAAATACCGGACGTACACAAAATTAATGAAAATCACTACGTACTTGATGCGAAGGTGTTGATTGAAGAAGTAAACGATTTACTCGGAACAAATATTGAACAAGAAGACGTTGATACCATTGGCGGCTGGATGCTGACCGAAAAGTTTGATCTTGCTAAAGGTGACAGCATCACAAACGAAAGTTTTTCATTTAAAGTCATTGATATTGAACATCACCATATTAAACGAATCGAAATAACAAAGGAAAAAAGTACGGATAACAGCTGATTATCCGTACTTTTTTTGATGCTCTTTTTTAAATGTCAAGTACTCTTTATTCTCTCGTACCTCCTTCCATTTTTTCATAAAAATAGCCGCCGATTCTGCTTTTTGTTCATCAATTTGCCGTTCATTACGCTCTCCGTCTTTGCTGTATTTCTTTCCGCCTTTGTAGTTCGCGTAGCGCCTGGATCGCGTGTATCCCATTTGGAGAAATTTCCGGGCCATGTCCATTCCAACAAAATCGCTTTTTTCTTTGTAGGTTAAAAAAAGCTGATAAATGGCGTCCGCGGATTCCTCAGCAATTTCAGGTGTTCGAAAACGCCAATGAGGAAGAATTTCACTTTTGTATGGCTCAACAAGGAGAACTCCTTGTTCTCCTTTTCCTACTCTATACTTTTCAGGATGTTTTCTAAAATCGATATGCTCAAAGTCAAGTGAATAATCAAATGCCACGGCTCTCCCCTCCTTTTTGATCTCTACCCCTTACAAATGAATGATAAAACTTTTCTTAAAGAAGTTTTTCACATGCAGATGCGGGTAATAATAGGTGGATAAGTATGACTAACTTTTTTCTCCATGCTAAAAGAAGGCCGAACTTATTAAATCATGATACGGGAGATTTCGTTATGTCAATAAAGCTACAGCAAAACCGAATAAAAGCTAATTTTTGGATCACTCCTTCTTTATATGGAATTGTTGCTTTTGTTTTAGCCACTATTAGTACATTTTTAGATCGATATTTAACAGCTCATAAACAATGGTTAAAATTAGTTCCTTCCGTGTTTCTAACGGATAAAGAGCTTGCTCATACTATTTTGAGTTCAGTATCAAATTCCTTATTAACGATGACGACGATTACCTTTTCTTCTGTTTTAGTGGTACTGACTACGTTTGTAGGTCAGTTTTCTCCTAGAACGATTCAAAATTTTAATACAGATGCCAAAACTCAGCGCGTGCTTGGCACTTTTATCGGTGGATACGTATACGTGCTTGTAGTGCTCATTCAAGTTCGCAGCAACCAAGTCAGTAATACCTTTATTGTTCCTTCATTAGCCATCGTGGTAGCATTCATTTGCTTAGGGATGTTTGTGTTTTTGATTCACCACGTCATCAACTGGATTAAAGTCGGAAATTTAATTTCAAACATTGCAAAAAAAACGATGATCACTATTGAAGAGAGACGGCTAGAACAACAAAAGACCCCTGAATCAAAGAATGAAATACATCTTGATTTTGGGAGTAAAAAAACGATTCAAATTAAAAGTATCAAACAAGGATATATTCAATATATCGAACTAAAGCATTTAACAACACTAGCATCCAAACTAAATGTCATTGTTAAACTCGAAAAAGCACCCGGTGAATATGTAGAAGCAGACACGCCGCTGTTAACGGTGATCAATCATAACCAAACGTTAGAACATGAAAAATTTCTTCATTGCTTGTTTATTACAAATGATCAAGAATCGATTCAAGACGTAAAATTAGGTATTCAAAAGCTAAGTGAAATTGCATTAAGAGCTATTTCACCAGCTATTAATGATCCTGAAACAGCTATTAACTGCATTGAACAGCTCACGCAAGTGTTTATCAAACTCGGAAAAAGCTATTCTTCTTCTCCTTATTATTGCGATGAAGCAGGACGCATTCGAGTGATGCTAGAAAAACCTTCTTTTATGGATTATTTGTACAAAGCGTTCTATCAAATTCGCCATTATGGAAAAGAAGATGTTTCCGTGATGTCTGCTGTCATTAAGGCATTAACCGTAATCGCTGAAACAAATCGCTCTGCCATCAAAAACGACGTCTGGGTTTTTTCTTCCTATATCGTAGAAGGGCTGCAAAAAGAAGAGTGGCTTAAAATGGACAAAGAGCTTCTTAATCAGCTGCTCAAAAACCTTGCAAAAGCTTGTGAAAAAAAAGGCGCTTCTATGTTGATAGAATAAAAACCAAAAAACGCCGCTCAGTTGATGAGCGGCGTTTTCTTACGATATAAAGTGCTCTATCTCTTCTCTCTTTTTCACTATTATAAGTTTATCGTTATATGACGTACGAAGGGTATGCAAAATTTCAGGTTTACTTTGCTTTTCGAAATCCGCATTCCACTGAAACATTTTAATGAAAATAGAAAACGTCGGTGCATAATTTGCTTTTTCTATTTTAGCTTTTTGCAGAACATACCTTTTTATAATAAACCCTATTCTTTTTAGATAATGGATGTCGAGAAAAATAATAAGGTCAGCTTCATTAAAACTTTCATTCACCCACGTATAGTGTACGCCTTCTATAATCCATTCTTTTGAAGCTGCAATATGATGTAAACACTTTTTTCTATCCGCTTCACTTCTTCTTTTATCTCCTTCATATGTTCGTTCCCACATAATATTATCAAGTTCGTAGTGAGGAACTTTTAATTCATCGGATAATAAACGGGCAAGAGTTGTTTTTCCACTTCCAACAGACCCAACGATATGTATTTTTTTACATGAAGCGCTTTGAATACTTCATCTCCTCCTACTTCAAACCTGTTTTTTTACACATATTGTATAATTCACGTTCTTTTTCTCTAATGCAAACTAGAGCGTTTTATGCTAGTATTTTATAGTACTTGACTGACAAAAGGAGTGAAATCGCAGTGCCTAAAACCCTTTTTGGAAAACTTACGCTGTTTTGGATTGGACTATTTTTATTGATTACAGGTCTATTTTTTTATTATAAATATACAAACCAAGCGTTTACCGCTGCAGATTTATTCTTTCGCGTCTCTCCTCCTTTAGCTGCTATTGGCTTCCTTTTAAGCGCAGCCGGACTATATGAAGAACGAGGAAAAAACAAGCTAATTCCTCTCGTTGTACTCAGCATTAGTTTTGTCATGCTTTGCCAAGCAGGCTATCATTTTATACATATGCATACTCCACCGCCGCGTCCCTGATTTTGTCTCATTCTCATTTATAAAAAAAGCTCTTCGTTTAGTATATTAAACGAAGAGCTTTACTCTCTATTCAAATAAACGCACAAGCTTTTTTGTGTAGGGATGCCTGTTTTTATCAAATAGCTTTGCACGGTCAAATTGATCGATAACCTCGCCTTGCTGCATAACCATCATGCGACTGCTCATAAATTTTACTGCCGCTAAATCATGCGAAATAAACAAATAAGATAGCTGAAACGTCTCCTGCAAATCTTTTAATAAATTTAAAATTTTTGCCTGTACCGTAACATCGAGACTCGCTGTTGGTTCGTCTAATAGCACCAGAGACGGACCTACGCTAATGGCACGCGCAATCGCTACACGCTGAAGCTGTCCACCGCTGAGTTCATGAGGATAATTCAACGCATATTCTGCGCTAATCCCGACTGTTTCTAACAAATAAAAAGCGATTTCTTTTTCGTTTCTGCTCACATGAGACAAAAATGAAGGAACGGTTCGCTGCTGCCGCAAAGGCTCGAGCAAAGAATCGATGATTTTTACTTTTGGATTAAAAGAAGCCGCAGGGTTTTGAAATACAACTTGCATGCCTAGACGAGCTTGCTGAAGTTTTTTTCCTTTTAACCTATGAAGAGGCTGCTCGGCAAACCATACTTCTCCCTGCTGAATTTCTGTTAACCTTAGTACACTTTTTACAAGCGTACTTTTGCCGCTTCCACTTTCTCCGACAATTCCTACACATTCTCCTTTATCGATATGCAGGGAAACATTATTTAGCGCTTTAACGTCTTTATACTGTTTCACCAGCTGCGTGACGCGTAATATACTTTTTTCTTTCATATCTCACTCCTATATCAACACTTTTTTCTGCGTATCTAACAATCGATCAGGCGTTTTCTGTAAAGAAGGAATGGCGTTAAACAGTTTTTTTGTATAAAAGTGATGCGGAGCGTGAAACAGAGATTCGATACTGTTTTCTTCCACGATCTCTCCTGCTAACATAATGGCTGCTCGGTCTGCATATTTCCGCACATGACGCAAATCATGAGTAATAAACAAAATGGCACAGCCTGTTGCTTCTTTCAGCTTATGCAGCAGCTGAAGAACTTCAGCTGCTGACACGCTATCTAAAGCCGTGGTTGGTTCATCTGCAATAATCAAGGCAGGCTTCATCACCAGTGCTAAAGCAATCGCTGCTCGCTGAAGCTGTCCTCCGCTCAGCTGAGAAGCATAGCTTTTATACACGCGTTCATTAGGTAAATTCACAGCTTTTAGAGCCTGAAAAATGGCAGCAGTCCTGTCTTTTTTAGCAAGCTTACTATGTGTACGAATCGTTTCATCAAACTGCTTTCCAATTGTTAAAAAAGGAGTAAAGGCGCTTCGATAATCTTGAAAGATATACGAAATATCTTTTCCAAGGATAGGCGCCTCTCCTTTCTGCTTAAAGATAATAGATCCTCCTTTAAGCGTTACACCTGAAGGCAGCAGTCCTCCTATCGAAGCAGCAGTGATACTTTTACCGCTTCCGCTTTCTCCAACGAGCGCCATCCACTGTCCTTGCTCGATTGTAAAAGAAACGTCTTTTACGATTTGTTTTGTTTTATTATGAATGGCTAGATGCTTTACTTCTAAAACGATGACGATCACCTCTTTTATCGATTAACTTGATATTTCCCTCGAATATATTCACCTAAAGCTGTAAACGCCAGCACAAATAAAATAATGGCCACGCCTGGTATCAACATTAACTGCGGAGCATTGTAAAAGTAGGCCCTGCCTTCATTTAGCATCGTTCCCCATTCCGGAGTAGGCGGCTGAGTCCCTAGTCCAATATAGGATAATGAAGCCATCATTAAAATAATTTTCCCTATATCCAGCGTAGCAAGAACAAGAATATGTCCTCCAACATGAGGAAGAAAGTGGCGCAGGATTAAAGGTAGTGTTCCCACTCCGTTTAATTTAGCGACCAGCACATATTCTTTTGACTTTTCTTGAAGCACAATACTGCGCACTACCCTTGCATAACCAACCCACTTTACAATAACCATCGCAGCAATTAAGTTAAATAATCCAGGCCCTAACAGTCCGCTTAAGACGATGGCTGCAATATAGTCAGGAAAAGCTAAAAAAGCGTCTACAATTCTCATTAAAAAGCGGTCTATTTTCCCTCCAATATACGCTGAAACTAAGCCAACAGGTACTCCAATCAAAAGAGAAAGAGCTAAGACAAGAAAACTAGTCCCAATTGTGGTCTGAGCTCCAGCTACGATTCGTGAAAAGAGATCTCTGCCTAAGTGATCAGTTCCTAACCAGTGATCACCGGTGGATTTTTGAAGCCGATCTTGCATATTGACTTGTGTGGGATCCATTGGTGTTAGCTGACTTCCAAACAGACAAAATAAAATAAGCGCAATACCACACACGCTTATCACTACAAAAGGAAGCTGAGTTTTTTTCACCTTTTATCCCCTCCCTTTATATAGAGCTGGGGATTTACATATTTGTAGCTCAAATCCACAAGTGAATTAATTAAAACAACAAACAGGCCCATCCACAAAATATACCCTTGAATGACAGGATAATCACGATTCATAATCGCATCAATAACTAATTTTCCAATTCCAGGATAAGCAAAAAGCACTTCAATAATGACCGTTCCTCCAAGCAAACTACCTAAGCTCGTCCCTAAAATAGTAAGAAGCGGCGTTAAGCTATACCGGAACGCGTGAAAAATAAAAATTCGACTTTCACTTATTCCTCTTGCTCGAGCGGATCGTACAAAATCTTGTTTCAATCCTTCTAGCAGACTAGCTCTAACCATTCGCATGTACACAGCGGACATGGCAAAACCAAGTGTTAAAGAAGGCAGCACAAGATGGGCTGCTGTGCCTGTACCCATTGAAGGAAGCCATTGAAGACGTACAGAGAACAGCTGTATAAACAAAAGGCCGAGCCAAAAGCTTGGAATAGACGCTCCAATTAAGGAAATACTTCTGCTGAGATAATCAATCCACTTGTTCGGATACAGTGCTGACAGCGTGCCGAGTGGCACAGCTATTAACAGCATCACAACCAAAGATGCAGCCGTCAAGCGCAGCGTAGCCGGAAACTTCTCGGCTAATTCATCGATAACAGGCTCTTTTGTCATATACGAAGACCCTAAATCAAACTGAAAAAAGCGCTTCAGCCACTTTACATATTGAATATATACGGGTTCATCAAATCCTAGCTCTGTTCTCAAATTATTCATTTGTTCCTCAGAAACTGCCACGTCATCTACACGAAGCATTTGCTTAACTGGATCTCCTGGAGCCAGCTTCATTAAAACAAAGCTGAGAAACGATAGTATAACTAAAAAAATGAGTAATTCTATTATTCTTTTACTAATTAATTTCATATCTACTTCACATCTAAATCCTTTGTTATCACATAGTATTCACTTTTGGTTGTGACCCAATTTTTCACATTGTCTCTATAGGCCACAAAATTATTCGGATGAACAATCGAAGAGTGGAGCGTTTCTTTTTCTACTATTTCTCCGGCTTGTCTTGCTAACTTATTGCGCTGTTGTTGATCAACTGTTTTATTGAGTTTATTAATAATGGAAGTTAATGCTGGTTCATGAAAATGACCTACATTAAATGCTCCTCCCTCCATGTAAAGAGCATTAAAGAAATATCCTGCATCTCCTCGCGGCGCGGTTACTAGACTATATGTAACGATTCCCCAATCATTTTTTGTTGTCATATACTCGTCCATATTTTCCACTTGTTGAATGTCTATTTTTACACCAATCTTTTTTGCTTCTGACTGAAGCATTTGTGACATTAAAGGCAGTTCTGGACGATAAGGATATGTAACAAGCTTAAAGGAAAGCTGTTTTCCATTTTTTATTGCTTTTCCATCCTTGAGTATATAACCGGCTTTTTCTAAATATTTTTGAGCCTCACTTGGTCCATAGATTTTCGTTTTTTGATCGTTCGAAAAATCTAAACTCTTTAAAAATGGACCATTTGCCGGGAATCCTTGACCTGCAAGCGCTGTATCGACAACATCTTTTGGATTTAATAATACATCAAACGCTTTTCTCACATTTTTATCTTTAAACGCTTCTTGCCTTGAATTATAGAAAAGCATTTGATTTCTCAGGCTCGGCTGTATATCTACTACAATAGAAGAATCTTTTTTTAATGTGTTTAAGCTTTCAATAGCCGGACGGTACACAATATCGGCTTCACCTGATTGCAAAGCGGACGTTCGTGCATTTTCATCATCATTAAATATTAACACAACTTCATCCAATTTTGGTTCCCCGACCCAGTATTCTTTATATTTTTTTACTTTCATTTCATTATCCGGTTTAAACGAAGCTACTTTAAATGGCCCTGTTCCCACGGGTTTACTTTTTGTATCTGGAGCATCTACATCAATAATTGCCGTGTTTGGATGAACAAGTTCAGAAGGCAGCGTGGCAAGCGGCTCTGTTGTTGTAATGGTTAAGATTTGGCCACTGGCTTTCATTTTTTTAATTTTAAGTGCACTTTTCATTGCTTCGCTTTCTTTTATCGTTCTTTCTAACGAATGTTTCACGGCTTCAGCATTCAGATCCTTGCCATTTTGAAACGTAATCCCGTCTCTAATCTCAAATACCCAGGTCGTTCCATCATCTTCTGTTTTCCACTTTTTTGAAAGCCATGGTTCAATCTGTAATTGCTCATCAACTTTTACTAACGTTTCGGCAATACCGGCTCGTACAGTTGTATAATTCAACTGTGGATCGAGCGTGTCACTTGGAAAATTCGATACAAAAGTAAGTGATTTCTTTTCACTCTTTTCTTCGGTACTCGCAGAGTTAGCCGAACATGCCGCTAGCATACCTATCGTAGCAAGCGTTAAGCATAGCAGACTTATCCTTTTTCTCATATAAACCCCTCCTTTATTCAAGACTATCTTTCTTTTATGTACTGTCTCTAACTATAACTTACCCCCCTTTTAAATCGTAACGATTATTATTATCATAAAAAGTTTAATTTGTTTACCTTACTTTGTCAACAAAGGTTTTTAAAGGATATTGGCGCTCTAACACTTGTTTTCACCCGTTATGATGATTGAATTTATTGATAACGCATACAAATGAGCATAAAAAAACAAAGCCTTCTCGAGGCTTTGTTTATGCAGCGTGTTTTTTTCTTTTATATTTCCACATCATATATCGATAACGAATCGTGCAGCCTATACAATATCCCATCAGCGCTACACCAGCAGCAAGAATCACCATTATACTAAATACATAGCCGACAAGCGTATAACCCATTAAAAATGAAATGAAAGCAACCCCCATACATATCGTTGCAATCCATTGGTTAAAAAGCTGCTGATCCCGGTCTTCCATTTGATAAGAAGAAGCAGGCTTTTTGAGAAGCTTTTTCCCTGCCATAATTACGGGATTACGCTTTGTTGCAAGTGTGACTACTCCAACGAGAAAAGGCAAAAGTAAAAGCCACTTTGCCGCAAGTAAAGCGATCAAAACCGTTATAACGATAAAGAGTTGATTAAGCTGAACTAATGGTTTGGGAATGCTCATGGAACGCCTCCTTCATAAAACCTATTATACAAATTGGTTTACTAATTTAAAAGAAAAAGCACTCCAAATGAGCGATAAGACTCATACAAAAAAGTTACATAATTTCACTAACGTACTTTAAGATCAGTATCGTAAATAAAATCAAGACAACGTATCGTAAAGAACGAATTCGACGTTGAAGAAGACGTTTTACATGCCTTTTATTACGCATATGGGTTCTTCCTTTCGTATATTGAATTGTCTTTAGACACACTTATATCATACTTTTTCGGAAAACACCAACGTTAGAAAAAATTACCAGGAACCACAGCTCTATGCGCTTAGAAAGCCTTTTCCAATTACATCTCGTACATCGTGTACAATCACAAATGCTTCATCATCAATTTTTTTAATCAGCTTTTTAAGCTTAATGAGCTCTTGTTTGTTAATGACCACATACAAGATTTCTTTTGATTCTTTCGTATAGTTCCCTCGACCGTTTAAAATCGTTACTCCGCGATCAAGCTGTTCATTGATTTGATCCGCTACTTCATTTTTGTTGCTTGAAATAACGGTAACGGCCTTTTTAGCATCAAACCCTTCAATAACGAAGTCAATTACTTTTGTTGTAATGTACAGCATGACGATCGTAAATAGTAGCTTTTCGATTCCAATAATAAAATAAGAAGCTAATACAACTAGTAAATCAACAATTAAAAGTGCATGACTGACTTTCCAGTTTAAAAACTTATTTAGAATTCGAGCAATAATGGCTGAACCTGCTGTTGTTCCACCAACTCGCAAAATCATCCCAATTCCAACGCCTAGAAGTACACCGGCAAAAACCATGCCAATGAGCTCTTCATGAAGATGAAGACCCCAGCCTTCAGTTACCTGAAGAAAAATAGATGTAGCGATAATCGTAATCATCGTATAGACGATGGTTTTTTTCTCTAAAAATTTATACCCTACGATAAGCAAGATACCGTTTAAAATAAAGTTAGTGATGCCCGTTGAAAGATGCGTTGTATAATATAAAATAATTGATATACCCGTAACCCCACCTTCACCTAGTCCTATTGGAATGACAAACATGTTAACTGCAAGTGAAAATACAAACGAACCTATTAATAAAAAGATGACATCTTTTACTGTTTTACTCATCGATTAAACCCTCCTCGGCATAAAAATTCACATAAAAAAGCCCCTTCTCCAAAAGAGAAGAGACGCTTATGTTTAATTTTTATATTACGTATTCTTAAATTGCCATGTATGACTATAATATGTTCACATACGTTTGTCAAACGGAAAGTTTATGCATTATGTGTAACCAAGGCTATGAGTCATTTATCTTTTATGTATACTAGGAATGTTTTAATTTATTTAAACAAAGACGGATGCAGGAATTAGTTGACTCAATTAATTCTTTATCGCCTTTTTTCAATCGAATTTCTAACGCGCGTTGAAAATAGTGATGTGCTCTGGAAACAACCCGCTGATCAAGTAAACATTTTCCATAATACTGATAGACAAAGTCTTCATATATGTGAAGGTCTTCATCTGCTTTTAATTGTTCAATGAGTAACTGAAACGTTTCATTCGCTTTATCCCACTGTTCTTGCCAGTGATATGTATGTCCAAGTCGGATCGTATTCAAAAATTCACCTATTGTATCAGCATGTCGGTCATATAGATAAATGGCCAGCAGCAGATGTCTTTCACTGCTCGTTAATTCTCCAAGTATGCGCTCATATACGCCAATATGTCCATATGTTTTAGCAGCGGCACACTCATCCTCTTCTTCAAGAGCTCGTTTCTTTAAATAGATAATTCCCTGCTTCATTTGGTGTGGGTTAATGGGAACTTCTCGAAGCTGTTCATTAAATCGATAACTCATATTAAACGGAAGATCTCTGATGTTCATGCACGCTCCTTTCATGTGGCACATCAGCAAACATACTTTCATGACCGCTTGCTTATGGTCCATTGGATGTAGGATTCTTTCCATTTTGATACGTTTACGCGATTTACAGGAAAGCTCAGCAAAAGTGCTGAGCTGTTGGTTCTTATTATTTTACTTATATATCCATTTTATCACAAAAAATACTACCGTAAAGATGCTCAGGCAGTCTTCATATAAAAAAATGGTTTTTTCTCAATAAAAATGGTTTTATGCTCTTGAAAGCCTATACGCTGATACAATTTTTTGGCTTCTACGTTATTATATTCAACGTTTAACGATAAAAACATCTTACGCTTTTTGGCTTCTTGCTTGGCTACATTTAAAAGAGCCGTTCCTATCCCTTTTCCACGGTAAGCTTCATCTACACATAGAGAGTCAATATAATAATCTCCATGTTCAGTTTCTATATCAATTTCCCACGCTGGATTATTAAGCTTAGCACGTACAAAACGCTTAACTGGTTCATAAAGCGTTTGTAACATACTTCCTTCGTAGCAAAGCATAAGTCCAACTACCTTCTCGTCGACTTCTGCGACTGTAATATGATGATAGCTATAGCGATTCTTCTCAGACAGAATAAACGCTTTAAGTCTTAAAAGCGCTTCTTCATTCGTTGTAGCCGCCGTGTGAGAGCGTGCAATACTGCCAAGCATGTCATAAAGTAATTCCGTTACAGCAGAAGCATCTTCTTTTCTTGCTTTCCTTATTTTCACGATTTTCAAACTCCCTTTATTCTCTTCGCTTGCGTTATTTGTAGCAAACCTTCTTACCTATCTACTTTAACACGAAAAAGAAAAGAAAGAAAAAATTAACTCCTAATCTTCCTTTCATTGTATAATTAATGTATATTTTCAAATGAATGGATGATGACTATGAAAAAACGCCGTCAGCAGAAAGATACTACGGTAAGTGGATGGGAAGTTTTAGCAGAAATTCTTTTACAAGTGCCTCAGCTGCTCATATGGCCACTGCGTCTTCTTATACGGATTGGTCGCTCTTTGTTGGATGGTATTTAGCCACTCCTATACAAATACTTACTGAACTCAAAAAAAAGAAACTCAGCAGTTACTGAATTTCTTTGTTAGTTTTTTGCTTTTTTGTATCCTGCTTCTTGCGCATCTTTTTCGGTACAAAACCAAATGACGTTGTTCATGGTTTGGTTGTAGTGTGCCCCTGTTGGCACGTGATAAATTTTAGAGTTTTGATTTCCTTTTATTTTACCTTCACAGCTTTTGGCAGACTGAATATCTTTTTGATTAGAAGAGGACTGATTTTTTACAGCATCCGTGTTATACCCTTTTTCTTGTGCATAGTTTTCAATACTCCAGATGCCTTTTTCGCTTTTTCGAGCCTGCTCCTGTATTTTCTTAAATTCATCTACGTACTTTGTATTAGGAGGAAATACTGCTACGCGGGCTAGCCCTTTTGCTAGCAGCTCTTCATTATACAGCTCATTGTCTATCCATACATAAGCAAGCAAGCGTCCATATTGATCACGCTCTTGCACATCAAATTCAAGGGTAATTTCCTGTCCTTCTAGTCTTTTTTTTGTGTAAGCAGATGCTTCAGGACCAAAGGGCTGTACGCCTAGTTTGGGATGCTTTGTTTCTGGGGTATCAACAAGAAGTAATCGCACGCGATCTCTCTTTCCGTTCAGCATTTTCACTTTAAGCGTATCGCCGTCCACTACTCTTTCTACCGTAGCCGCCTCACCTACTACATCTTCACGATTTGCTTTAGAAGGACTATGATCGTTTTCTTGATCTGATGAACCTTCTACTTGAACTGCTTGTTTTGTATCGGTAGAAGATGTGGTTGAATGACTTGCCTGCTCATCGCTGCATCCAGTAAGAAGCAGCATAAACATCGCAAGCATCGTGCAAATAATTGCTTTTATTTCTTTCAAAACCCGGGTCCTCCTTTAACACGTTCCCTATCTACTATATAAAAGTAAAATGATTTTATAAATAGTGTAAATCACCTAAAAACAAAAACTCGTGAAAATACCTTTCACGAGTTTTTTCGTGCAACTGTTATAAAAATTGCTTACCTGTTTTAAAGTCATTCTTTTAAATAGCATCTATTTTATTTTTATCTCACGAACACATTTTTCGTTTTAGTGTATCCAAATTTTTAATCATGAGGATATTTTACACTACAAATACATTTATCGTCTACCGGCTTATAAGAATAGGGAATAGCCGCACAAATAGAACAAGTATGAATATTTCAATATAATAACTGGCTAACATGATTGCTATTTTTTTGTAACATAAATAAGAGCCCTCACTAACAATAATAGGGCTCTTCAAACCTTTGTTTTTACGATCGAATTTTTTGTTTGCGCATCCACTGGGTAGCGACCCACTTTTCTCCTTTTATAACAGGAGCTCCCCCGTGGAGAGTACGGTCATTAAGTTCAGCATCACTATAAAAATATTCAAAGTACACGGCCATTCCTTTTGTCGGAGATACGGAAAGACCCAGCTTAGGAAAATAAGTTTCTCCTCCTTCTTCGACATCGTTTAAGTACATAACCAATGTACTAATACGGTTGTTTTTAGATGCTTTACTTGCAGAAGTGAAATAATCGTGATGTGCTTTGTATTCTTGATCAGGCAAGTATTTTAAAACTTGAAGACCTTCAGCATATTCAATAGATGGTCCCATTATTTTAGAAAGTCTTCTTTCGATTTGATGTACAAGCTCGTTTTCGCTTTCTTCAAAAAACATGCCGCTGCTCGTTCGAATACTGTTTACTTCACGTGCAGCACCAATTTTTGATCGCTGCATTTTATCTTTGGATAGCTGTATAAGTTCGTCACATTCTTCGTTACTTAGTACATTTCCTAAAACTAGAACAAGAGGCTCTTCAAATCGAGCAACAATATCAATCTCTCTGTCTTCTAATTTAATTTTATTCCCTGTATGATTAAAAATCGTTTGTTCTTTCGTCAGTAAAGATGTATTAGTTAGAATCATCTTTTATCGGCTCCTCGAAATAGCTATTTTCCAATTCTTCACTCCATTATATGTAAACGCTTACTAATAAGTAATTATATCATGAATACGAAGTAAATTCTGCTAGCAAAGGAAATAAATAAAAAGAAGCCCGTTATATAACGAAGCTCCCTCATTTTTTCTTATATGTTTCACCTATATTTTGAATACTTTACAACAGCTTCTAAAAAATTCTTTTAATTTAAAGCATACGTGTCAAAGGCTGCCTAAAATCATCGGTACACAAGTTCTTTTTTACTTAAATCAAGCATTTGTGCTGTAGAAGCATGAATTTCGTTAAAAAGCGCTGGATTTTCTACCAAAGATAAGCCGTAAGAAGGAATCATTTCTTTTATTTTCGATTCCCATTCTTCTATATGCTGCGGGAAACACTTTTCCAGCACTTCAAGCATGACATGAACGGCAGTCGAAGCACCTGGCGAAGCCCCGAGCAATGCAGCAACGGAACCATCAGCTGAACTCACAACTTCTGTACCAAATTGAAGAGTTCCTTTACCTCCGGCTTCCGTATCTTTGATTACTTGTACACGCTGACCCGCTACGACGATATCCCAGTCTTCGCTTTTTGCGTTTGGAATAAACTCGCGAAGTTCTTCCATACGCTTTTCATTGGACAACAGCACCTGCTGAATCAAGTATTTCGTTAAGCCCATCTCTTTGACGCCTGCTGCTAACATCGTTAAGATATTATTCGGTTTTACAGAATTGATTAAATCCAAATTTGAACCCGTTTTTAAGAACTTTGGTGAAAATCCGGCAAAAGGTCCAAACAGTAGTGTTTTTTTGCGGTCGATATAGCGTGTATCAAGGTGCGGAACCGACATCGGCGGAGCGCCAACCTTTGCTTTTCCGTACACTTTCCCGTGATGCTGCGCTACAACTTCGGGGTTATTGCATACCATAAATAATCCGCTTACCGGGAACCCTCCAATATGTTTGGACTCAGGAATACCCGTTTTTTGGAGTAAAGACAGACTTCCGCCTCCTCCTCCGATAAAAACAAAGTTCGCCGTGTGATATTCCTGTTTGCCGCTATGAATATCATGTACTTTTACTTCCCACGAGCCGTCTGCGGTACGTGTCAGATTTTCAACGCTGTGGTTATAGTTTATTTCTACGCTTTTACTTTTTAAATGTGTAAACAACATACGAGTTAAAGCTCCAAAGTTCACGTCCGTCCCTGAGTCAATTTTGGTTGCCGCAATTGCTTCAGTCGATGTACGGCCTTTCATAACAAGCGGCATCCATTCTTTTAACTTTTCAGGACGATCCGAATACTCCATCCCTTGAAACAACGGATTATTTGATAGCGCTTCAAAACGTTTTTTCAGAAAGGATACGTTCTTTTCTCCTTGTACGAAACTTATATGAGGGATTGGCATAATAAACTCTTGCGGATGATGAATTAAATTACTGCTTACAAGATACGACCAAAACTGTCTTGAAAGCTGAAACTGTTCATTAATTCGCACTGCTTTCGTAATATCTATAGATCCGTCAGCTTGTTCAGATGTATAGTTCAACTCGCACAGTGCAGCATGGCCCGTCCCTGCATTATTCCATTCATTCGAGCTTTCTTCTCCTGCATCTGCGAGTTTCTCAAATACTTTGATTTCCCATTCCGGCGCTAACTCTTTTAGTAAAGATCCCAACGTTGCGCTCATAACTCCGGCCCCAATTAAGATAACGTCTGTTTTTTTATATACATTGCTCATCACAATCTTCCTTATCTTTTATATTTTAAAAAAGCACCTTTTAGCAACACGCCTGTTCTACCTGACTCTCTATAGATTAAGTATGTCTGACAAGTTATCTGTCTTACATAATGGGAGTTTTTATACATACCCTTTCATCTTGTCCTTTTTTAACATGCTCAATATCACTTCAGCGGTTTCTTCAACTGCTTTACCTGAGACATTAACAATAGGACAGCCAATGCGCTTCATAATTTTCTCAGCATAGTCCAGCTCTTCAAGGATTCGATCTACATTGGCATAATTGGCTTGAGACGCTAAACCTAAATTTTTTAATCGTTCTTTTCGGATTTCATTGAGCTTATCCGGTGTAATAACTAAACCAATACATTTATTTTTCGGAATAGTAAAAAGTTCATCAGGAGGCGTCACTTCTGGAACTAACGGTATATTCGCTACTTTAAGACTCTTATGAGCTAAATACATAGAAAGTGGCGTCTTAGATGTTCTCGAAACACCAATCAACACTAGATCAGCTCGCTTGATACCTCTGAAGTCTTGTCCATCATCATATTTAACAGCGAATTCAACTGCTTCTACTCTTCGAAAATAGTTATCGTCTAACTTTCTCGTTAATCTCGGTTGAAGATTAGGTTCCTTATTAAAGGTTTGGCTAAAGGCACTCATAAGAGGGGTCATTAAATCAATAGCTACAATTCCTTCTTCTTGTGCCTTTTGGTCAAGATACTGTTTTAAAGGTGGGATGACGATAGTATACGCAATGATGGCCTGGTTACACCTTGCTTCAGCAATGATATTATCAATATTTCCCTCATCTTCTACGTAAGAAGTATTTTGAATTTCAATATCTTCTCCACTAAATTGAGTTAAAACTGCTTTTACCATCAGCTCAGCCGTTTCACCTACTGAGTCGGAAACTATATAGACAATTTTTCTTTTATTCACATTAAATCTTCCTATTCTTTGATTTTAATAGTTTAATAACACTAGTATTTTTTATTTAGCAGCTTACAAGATACACAATTTAATAGTAATGAATAGATAAATATGCTGGTCACTGTGATTATAAACACTTTAACAAAACGATTAAATTCAGAATTTGTGTCATACTAATTATGAAATAAAATTAAATATGTTATACTATTTTCATTAAATGTTATATTAGCATTAAATATACGGAGATACAATCCCTTTTCTCCGCATTTTATAAAAAGTTTGAAGAAAGAAAAAGTTTAGATTTTAAAATGTTTTATGCTTTGGCATGGTGGCACTCATCAGGGTTGAGAGGCGTTTTGTAGGGATAGGTACGAGGATAGTTGTATAATTATGTTGTTTATAACATGATTTTTAAATTATAGAAGATTTATTCTTATCTATTCTTTTTAGCTAAGAGTGCTATAACTAAAAATAATGAACGGTTTACTTTTCACTTTCTGTATACTAAAAACACCGCCTAAAAGACGATGTTTTGAATAGTTGGTTATAATGCATTGTCGTGAAATAGATTAATTTTTATAAAACGGGATTAATTCTAGCAGATTTTTGCAATAAAAATTTAGAAAGATAATGAGATACGCCGTTTTCGTCACAGTTAAATTCCGTTACGTCATCGACAATTTCTTTAATATGATCCGGCGCATTTTTCATCGCTACGGCATAGCTGGCAAACTGAAACATTGGTAAATCATTGTTACTGTCGCCAATCGCTAGAATGTCTTGCTCGGGCAAATTAAAATGTTTTAGCATTTGCTGAATTCCCGTTGCTTTATTTACGTTTGCCACCATCACTTCAACATTGTGTTTAGATGAAGTAGAAGTTGTAAAGTCGATTTCTTTTTTAAGTTCTTCAAGCTCCTCTTTCCATTTATCGATATGCTCGTGCGTTCTTGCAAAGAAATAGAACTTTGAAAATTCGCTTCCTTCTACGGAATCTTTCCAGTCAATTTCTTCTTTAATCGCTTGTTTACGAGAAAGCCATTCGTTAATTTCCACACTGTCTGGCTTTGGCTCTCTAATTTCATTTTCCACATAGGACTGATCTTGTTTTAACGTCACTCGAGGTGTGCCATATGGGAAAAGCTCGTAGTATACCTTGTTCGCTCTTGCTTTTTCAATAATAGTTTCCACCAACTGGAGCGAAAGCGAGTGCTGAAAGACTGATTCTTTTCCTACGTATCCTGCCATGCCATTTGACGTGATAAATCCATCCACTTGAAAGCCTTCAGGAACTAACTCTTCTATTTCATCAAACGCTCTTCCCGTAGCAATAAAAACAAAAATTCCCTGTTTTCGTAATTCGTCAATGATTTCTTTTGTTTGAATACTTACTTTGTTGGAGCGATTTAATATCGTACCGTCCATATCTAAAAAAATTGCTTTAGGTTTTAACAACATATTTATTCCCCCTATTTGTAAAAAGAGTGTACTTGGCAAGTATAAACTTTTCCATTTTCAAACTCAATGAATGTACTTTGCTTTTCTCTTTTATAAAACTACTATAATACTCTCCTTACATCTAAAGTACGTACTTATATTGTACAAGCGCTATAAAGAAAGAATTTTATATTTGCAATAAGCCTTTATATACTAATAGCCAGCTAGGCTAATTTGATATAAAACAGCATTCATAAAAACGAATTTTCCTTTTAGCCTTTAGAGTATCGTTCAAAAAAGATATAATAAGACTGTTACAGATTAAATACATACAGAGGAGGTCAACATGAACGAACCATCCAATTTTTCTCCTTACCTTATTAAACAAATCAGCGATGCGATCGATGACAATATCAAATCAAAGTGCATAGACTTTTTATATGATTCTCATTCGTTTTTTTCGAATGAAAAAGATTTTATAGAAGACTACATTTTAAATATATTGCAAGATACGTTTGTTTTAGAGAATAAATTAATAAATCCTAAGGAAATAAGAAATCCAGCCTACAAAAGAAGACAATCGAATAAGAAAAACTGGCTACAAACGTTAAAAAAAGATATTAAAGCCCAAAAGCCTAATCCTATTTTTGAAGACATTGAATTGGCCAAAAAAGTGATGGATAAAAAAGTGGATACCGAACACTTAAAAAAGCTGTTTGGCGTGGAAAAACCTGAAGATATTTTAAAGATAAAGTTAAAAGAAGTAGAGGCATGGGCTAAAAGTAAAAAAACAAACATTACCGATTTTCCTTATTTAGATTCAAAGATGAATTATCAAATAGAGAAAGCATTTCACACAGACTTTACTTTTTTAATTGCTGAAATCATATTAGAAAAATACAATGGAAATTTGAGTAACTGGATTGATAAACGATTGAATTCGTGGGTAGAGGCCCCTATCTTCTCAAATGAAAGTCACTCTCTTAAAACCAATATGGAAGTTAAAACAAACTCCCAAGAAGTCGTTTTATATAATGACTATAAAGTTGATGAAGAATATTTCATTCGCACCATTATCCCTGTCAATGATAATCAAACCGTTCTTTCCAAACGAAATATGGTTTTAGATCCAAAAGATTCTCAAATTATCCAGTTTGCTCTTTCACAGCGCGACGAGATGTTTTATAAAGAAAAGACGGTGACTCTTGATTTAGCGGATATCGTTAAAGAAATTTATAATTCAAAAGGTGTAAAAAACTATGAAGCGGTTGAAGCCCGCATTATGAAAATTGCCAGATACCACGTAGAAGGTGTAGCGAAGAAGAAAAATTCCAGAGATACAAAATTTGCGATAAACTTCTTCCAAAAAGCTGTTATTGAAACCGATGAAGTAACTGGCAGACGATATGCAACCATCGTATTTAGCGACGATACGCATCAAGGCTTTTTAAATCAGCAGTTTGTACAAATTTACAGTGACGTTATTAAAAAGTTTAAAGATAATTCGCTGTCTTCTTTGCTGCTGTATGCATTTCAAAAAGAGCGATTAGATTGTTATTTACAAGAGAAGTCTTACACCCATTTTTACCCGTATCAATATTTTGCTTCAAAAGTTCGTTTTCGTTCAAAGAAAATTGATGTCAATCTAAAATTAATTAATGAATCTCTAGCAGAGTTTGTCAGCAATCAAGTGCTGATTCAAAGTTATCAGCAAAAACTTCAAGGATTTGAAATCTCTTTTATTCCTCTTCAAAATTATGAAATTCAAGACTATTTTGGAGGAGAACATAGAGAAACATTGGAAGGGTAAATTGTTCCCTTCCTTTTTTTATTTAATATTTTTCCACTTTCAGCTTATAGATACAAAATATCCCACTATTTTTATTTCATAGTTTGGAAGTTTTGTCATTTTTAACGTACTAACCAGAAGCTTTTGCCGTTTTTTACGTACCTTTTCGCTTCTTTTGCCGTTTTTAGCGTACTAATTACTACCTTTTGCTGTTTTTGACGTACCACTCTGATTCTTTTGCCATTTTTGACGTACTAAATTCATTTTATTTACCAGTAATCACTTATTAATTGTTAATTATTCTCTTTTTCCGTAAAACAATCCTACCTTTTGCCGTTTTTGACGTACTCTTTCATTACTTTTGCCGTTTTTGACGTACTCCTTCATTACTTTTGCCGTTTTCTGCGTACTAAACATTGCTTTTCCCTTTGTTATTGCCTTTTCAAACCCCATTTTTTATTTTTTTCGCAGCATATATAAAGCTTTTGCCATTTTTTACGTACCAAACGAAAATTTTTGCTATTTTTGTCGTACTACTACGTCGTTTTTGACGTTTTTCACGTACTAAAAATAGCTTTTGCCATTTTTGACGTACTAATAAAATTCATTGTGTTATTTACAACGATCAGAGAAGTGATTTTTTTACCTTTTTTTAGGTGAATTAAGATGACTTTTGCTGTTTTTAGCGTACCACTTTTCACTTTTGCTATTTTTGGCGTACTATACTAAGCCTTTTGCCGTTTTTGTCGTACTAAAACGCATAAAGTTTTTTTTGATTTTTACTGATCGTAACAAACACTGTTCTACCGGCGCTTGCTTGCTTTTGCCGTTTTTGTCGTACTAAAAAACCTATACGCTGAACCCCTTGATATGACAGCATTCTTTGAACCTTTTGCCGTTTTTAGCGTACTACTCGTTCGTTTGCGATTCTATTTCTTATTGATATAATTTTCACAAGGTATTCTTTGTTATTTTACCCTAATAAATTATTGTTGATATGAAATAGATTGGAGGGATTCTCATGATAAAAAAAGAATTTGCGAAAATTGGAAAACAAATTATTCGCCAATTGTCTAGCACCGTAGAAAAATATAAAGATATTGAAGATCACATGGACCTAGACGCTCATGGGAACCCTACAATCAAAACAGTGGCAGAACATCACCGTTTATCTAAATCTCAAATTTCACAATTAATTTTTTATCACTTCCTTCACGTTGATGAAAGAGGTATTATTTGTGATGTTTCTGAAAAAGAGATTGCAGCCGCGTTGAATTGTACAGTTCGAACAGTTCGCAACAACAATGTAGTATTAGCAGAAACAGAATTAATTTCCTATTCTCGCAGCGGCAAAGGAATCAATATTTGTATTGTTCCCTATCCTCAATATTTTGAAGAACACGGCTTTGGGTTTATGGAATTAGAATATACTCGCTTTGAAGAACTTATTCTAATTGAAAATGTAAATGCCCTTCGCTTAGAGCTTCGCAAAGAATTGGTTTATGACAACGATACGATTAAGCGTCAGTTTAATCCTGGAGAAAACACTTCAAAAATTAGCTTTAATGACTATAAAATTTTTACACCGAAATATACTCACTACAAAGGTATGATGCAAAAAATAGCTGAAACGCAGACGAGCGCATTTAAAACCGTTGTCCAAGGATCTACTATTTTCTTTGTTTTAAAAGACGGAGCTAAAAATGGCAAGATGTCAAAACAAGAAAAGAAAGATCAATACGATGCGGCGATTCGACGTACTATTGAAGAGACTTTTGTAAAATTATCTGGACACAGCACAGATTCTACAGGAATTGTTATGTCTTCATTCCAAAACGAAGACATCGCTGATTTGGTTCAGCTTTCTTTTGAATATGGTATTGAACGAGTGAAGTCTGCCCTTTATTCTCTGATTGAACAGGCCTTCTTCAGCCATGATGCTCAAGTCGTTGAAAATTACGGTGGAAAAATCCGTACGCTCATTCGAAAAGAGCTTTCAAAAAATCTTCAAGATCAAGTCCCTGCTGAACTTACAGCTTCATAAGGGGCTTATTTGGCATGCCTTTTTTTTGTTTTATCTCCCTTCTCTTCTCTTTTTGATACAAATAGCGCAAACAAGCACCCATTTTTGCAGCTATCCAATTCCATTATCCTATCTATATAAACGTAATGAGTTCAAATAAATGATATTTCTTGTGTACAACTACGGAATATTACTAAAAAAACACCTTCATACTTATCCACAAAAGAAAGAAAACATATTCAATGACTGTTATATCATCCTCCTTGTTAATAAAAACATCCCTTTTACTTTTTTATTAACGATGATTTCCAGGTCATTTACTCTTTAACATGACTACTTTTATCCACAGTGGAAATAATTCATACTTTTAACAGCAACCTTCATACCATTGGTTTTAAAATCCATCTATTGCAGAAGAAAAAACATAGTAAATAAAATGGTTTCCATATCTGTTGTTATAAAAAAACATCCTTTAGCTAAAGGATGCTGTTCACAAAAAAGGTCTATTTTCCACACAGTTATTTATTGAAAAGCTATTTCCTCTCTAACCCTTGATACCATTGGGTTTTTAGAGGTTTTTCCTCTCTTTAATATCTGTATATAATGTTTGTTAATAATATCTATACTAATCTCTGCTATAAGGTTTTATTTAATATTTGTATAAAGAAATGTTTTAAAAATATCTATACCTGAGGATTTTCACTTTTTCTAAAATAAGGAGTTTTCATTACGTATACCAAATACAAATAAATTAAAATAAAACAATTGTTCAAACACTTCTTAATAAATTCTAGTAGTATATTTTCCAAAATAAATTATACTATTCAGTAGAGAAAATTTTATAAAGCAAGAAAGGGACTTATTCATGAAAGACATACATTGGGTGCAGCAAACTTTATTTAATACCGGCAAGTGGATTGACATTAGTGAAGTAATCATAAAGATTATCTTGATTTTTATTATTGCTCAAATTGTCATCCGGTTTGCTCGTAGTGTAATTAATAAAATCTTTGATTTCAGATTTAAAACTAAGCTGCTGAGGTACAACGAACGTAAAGAAATAACGCTGAAAAAGCTTTGTCTGAGCATTGTCATGTACGTCGTGTATTTTATTGTACTTATTACGTCTTTAGAAGCAATCGGAATTAATATGAAAGCACTTTTAGCTGGTATTAGCGTAGCAGGATTTATTACAGGCTTAGGTGCACAGAATTTGATTAAAGATATTTTAAACGGCTTTTTTATTCTGTTTGAAGATCAATTCTCAGTAGGAGATCACGTATCCATAAATGATACGAAAGGAACTGTTGAAGAAATTGGATTGCGCACGACAAAAATTCGCGGAGTTGACGGAGAGTTTTACTTTTTTGCTAATAGTAACATTACAAAAGTAGCGAACTATACGCTCGGTGAAATTCCCGAAGTACATAAGCCTGAACAAATAAAAACTCGTGAAGAATAGCTTCACGAGTTTTTATTTACGACAGTTGTAAAAAATTGATCGTATGATGTAAGGTGATAATCTGCTTCAATGTCGTCATTTTGAAATGCACATGTTTTGATTCCCAGTTCACGGGCAGGTTTTAGATCAAGCTCGCGATCTCCAATCACTAAATCGAGCTGATACTTATCGTGAAGATATGCATAAGCGCCGCTATCAGGCTTTCGTTTGTAGCCATCATCTTTTGTAATGATCTCCGTAAAATAGTGCTCCATATTAAAAAATGCAAGAATATCAAGAGTAGACTGTCTAGATTTATGCGTAACAATTACATTTGTATCCGCAAAGCTCAGTACGTCTTCTACGTGAGGAAAAGCAGGCTTATCTTTAGGATTGATTTTCTGTTCGAGCACATGGAAGTGTTTATCAAACAAAGACTTTTCAATATCGAAGTGCTTAATTGCTACGTCAGAAGATATCTTCATTTGTTTTAAAATATCGCCTTCTGAAATCGTTTGATCTGTTAGTAATTCTTTGAATGCTTTTACAATCGTTGGATAGGTATCAAAGATGGTTCCATCAAAGTCCCATAAAATATTCATTTTCGCTGTCTCTCCTTTTTTAAAAACGTAACGATTATACCAAATTTTTCATTGCTTGTCAGTGAACCATTTTGTCGTCGTTGCATTTAAAGTAAAAAAACTCGTTTTATACGAGTTTTTTTACTTTATTAACTGCTGCTGCATCCACTCCCACAGCTTGAGCTGCTGCAGTTTGAACTCGAACAGCTGCTGCCGCTGTCATGATGGTGATGCCCTCCATCGTGGTGATGATGGTGGCGATTGTCTTCCCATGGGCTTGAACAGCTATAGCCGCTGTACGAGGCTGTATCTCCCGCATAGATTGTCTTTTTGTATAGCAGCAGTTCATTCATATGTCTTGAAAAGTCGGTAGCTTCGTAAAGTGAATAAAAAACAAAGCCTTGAAAAAGAAGTTCGTTTGATACATTCCCTTTTTTTAATGCTTTTTTAAAGTACGAAGATCCTCCCGATTTCATTCGTTTTTTTGCATCCTTAATTTCTTCTTTTAACGCTTGAATCAAATGTCTCTGCTGTTCTTCCCATTTGCCGTTTCTTAAAAAATAGCGATCTAGCAATTCATCTTCTGACAATCTTTGAAAATCTTGAAGCGTACTTTTATCAAGCGGATGCTGAAAAAATTTCCCCCAAAGCAGTCGGCTGTTGCCCGTTATGTCAAACAAATGAGCATACATCCAATCAAAGAAGGCGCGCTTATCCGGCTGTGGTGATGGCGTAGTGTCTACATTTGGCTGGTGATGCAAAAAACGGTCAAAAAAACGGTCTGTAAAACGCTCATAATCCACTGTAAACATGATCATTTCGTGCCACACTTCATCTACTTTTGCACTAAACATAGGTACGTCTTTGATAACTGCATTTAATAAAAAGTAGCGCTTCATCTCAAAAAACGTCCATTCTACTTCATCGGCTTTTGTATTTCGCCCTTTCATACGCTGTTTCACCTGTTGAACATAGGCTTTCGGTAACGAATCTTCTAGTGAATGAACAATATCTTCAAAACCATTACCTTTATGTATTCCGAGCTCATCTGGAAGCTCCTCTTTATACAAGCGAAATCCCCTTGGCTTTCCAATCCCTTTAATAATCAAAGCTAAAAGAATTACCGCTCCTACTATAATTGCTGCTATCATCTTCTTCCCCCTATACCGCGTCTATATATTCAATATTTTACCACATTCATAAAATACAAAAAAAGAGCTCAATTAACTTGAGCTCTCGTCATCATCGGGCATCTCGTCTACCTTTTCTACTTTGACTAGACCTTTTGTGCTATATTCAAGATCAAAGTATGCTTTAACGATATCCCCTTTTTTCAAATTGCTTGGAATCGGTTCATTTAAATTTTTATCGGAAAATTTAATGCCCGTTCCTTCTTTTGTTGTTCCGCTGTATGTACCATTTTCGATTTTTTCAATAGTAATATAATACACTCGATATTTGTGCGCTTCCTCGTCGCCCTTTGCTTTTTCTTTAACGGTTTCTTGTTCAGGAAGCTTACTCAGTGTTTCTTGGGCCTGTTCGGAAGTCGGCTCTGCTGATCGATTTATGAATTGCATCACAACTAACACTAAACATATAACTACTAAAACTAATAATAATATCTTTTTTGCTGATAAAGACAATGAACTGTGCCTCCTTACACCTTTATGTATATCATGCTGCACACAAGAGATTATACACGATAAAGGATTAGAAATTGGGATAAATTCTATAAAAATAGTAAAAATATGAGAAAGTACCTAGAATTTTTTACGCTTTTCTGCACTTTTTTGAGATAGAAAAGAAATTTGGTACCTTATCCTTAAATTGTAACTGATTCGCTTCATTTTCGAAAAGAGTTTTGCCCATTTTGTCGTAAAAAAGTCATAATAAGAAGGAATATCACACCATATTGTCGAACGTATGTATATACTTGTAATGAACTGCCGAACTGCTTTTCTCTACCCTCATTGTTGAGGCAATATGGCAACTGAAACAGCTTGCTGTTAAATTCAGATTACACATCTATTCAGGAGGTGGAATGCAAAATGATGTTTGCACTTATTGTTGTAGTTGGTGTCGTAGCACTTGGCGTAGCTAGCTTCTACGTCATTAAGCGACCTCAAGGCGCTGTTGATCCTGAGGATCGCAAACCGCTTGTTTCTGTAAACGGACATGTTAAATTTGCAGAAGGAATTAATCAAATTTCCATATCTAAAATTGACATGTACGATCAGCGTCTTGTTATCAATCAAGTAGCTATTATTCCATTTAACCGTATTCAACGAGCAGAATTTTCAAAGGTTGTCAAAAATGAAAAAGGCCTTCACGGAGCTCCTGTTCAACGCTATTTCGGTGAATTAACCATTCATTTCACAGACAAGAACGGGCAAGAAACATACATTCGCTGTGAAACACCGAAAAAAAATCAATTTCACCTCATCTACCAGTACGATTTAATGAAAAGACAATTAAATAAGCGTCTTGGTCTTGAAGATCTGCAGCCTTACCTTACTCTTCAAGAACCATACGAACTATAAGAGAAAACCTCCCTTTTTCACATATTATTTCACTTCCCTGTACATACTAGAAGCGAAACTGAAAATGGGAGGTCATTCCAATGGATTTTGTCCGTTTTTTGCAATATTTTTGTTCAATCGCCGGCGCTCTATGCTTAGGGTTTACCTACTATCACATGTTCAAGCGTGACTCTCCGGTTAAAAAAGAAGAATCACAGCAAGGTGGAACTGACTAACGTTCACCTTGTTTTTTATGTGCAGGCATGTGTACTTCGCATTTTGTGGTTGAAAGTTAGATTACTTTAATCATTTGTAAAATCACGGGTGATTTTTCTAAAGGAATATCCTCTGTGTTAATGATAAGAAGTCCTTTTTGGACGCTGTAATTGGAGGAAGGCTGTAACACACCGTTTATGAATAGATTACTATATGAGTAGCTCTCAGGATCCAATATATGCTGAGTGCCGTATTCTTTTAATGCATTTTGATCTGTAAAGATGCGCTTGCTGCCTCCGGCTACCGTATAGTATTCAAAGATGCGAACTTTTTTCGGAAATATATACCTGAATTCCTGCTGGATCTACCATTTTGGTTGGTTCTCCTATAGTATTAAAAGTTACAAACTTTGCGCCTGATTCTGATACAGATGTACAAACTTAAAAGTAATAAAGTGAAGATTATGCTATCGTTTTGTTTTAAAGCGTAATGGCGTGTAAGATATATAAATCTCAGTTTTACAGAAATTTAGTGGTCACAATAAAAGCTTCTGGGGACGTAGCGCAGAAGCTTTTATTATTGTTATTTATTTAATTCAAAACGCCCAGTTCCCTTTTCTAAACACAGGCTCGCTTGTACCGTCAGCTTTGATGCCGTCGATGTCCATTTCAGCTGAGCCGATCATGAAGTCAACGTGCGTGATGCTGTCGTTTGCTCCGTTTTGTGATAGCTCTTCTTTAGACATCGTTTTTCCGCCTTCTAAACAGAAGGAATACGAGCTGCCGATAGCTAAGTGATTGGATGCATTTTCGTCAAACAGCGTGTTGTAGAAAATGATGTTTGACTGAGAAATTGGCGATTGATGCGGTACTAAGGCTACTTCTCCTAAGTATTTGGCACCTTCATCTGTTTCAATTAGGTGCTTTAACGTTTCTTCGCCTTCTTCTGCATTTACATCAACAATTTTTCCGTTTTCAAATGTTAGCGTGAAGTTTTCAATTAAGTTTCCTGCGTAGCTAAGCGGTTTTGTGCTTGTTACTTGACCGTTTACGCCGTCTTTCTTTGGAAGTGTAAATACTTCTTCTGTTGGCATATTGGCCATGAACGAGTTACCGTCTTCATTAACACTGCCTGCGCCAACCCAAATATGTTTGTCAGGAAGCTCAATTGTTAAATCTGTTCCTGGCGCTTTATAGTGAAGCTTAGCAAATCTCTTTTCATTTAAAATGTCTACTTTTGTATGTAATGAAGCGTTGTGCTCTTCCCATGCGGCCACTGGATCTTCTTGGTCTACGCGCACAGATTTAAAAATAGCTTCCCACAGTTTTTCTTGCTGCTGTTCTTCTGGAACGTCAGGAAATACTTTAGCTGCCCAGTCTTTTGAAGGAACAGCTACGATGGACCAGCTGATTTTATCGGATTGGATCGCTTCACGGAATTTTTTCATTGCTTTTCCGCTTACTTTTTGGAACGCAGCAATACGTTTGCCGTCTACTCCTTTTAGTAAGTCAGGACCGCTTGAAATTACAGATAAAACAGCGCCTCCGTTTTTCACAAGCTCTTCTCTTGCTTGAGCTTTCCAAGCAGGAAATTCATTAAATACAGATTCATCCGCTTTTTCATATTTCAAACGAACTAAATGATCGTCATGCCAGTCTACATCAACAGACTTTGCTCCGGCTTCGTACGCTTTTTTCGCAATTTCACGAACAAAATCAGCGGAAGAAATATCGGCATTAATGTTTAATACTTGCCCTTTTTGAATGTTTACACCGACTTTTACAGCTAGCTCGGCGTACTTTTCAATATTGCGCTCAAACTGTTCCATAATTTATCTCCTTTACGTATATATTCTAACGACTTTATTGTATCATGAATAAAACATCAATTAAAAATCCTAGCCTATAGTTTACATAATATAATTACGTTATTTTACAGATTATTATATAGCAAAAGTTTGTTCTCTAAGAATCAGAACAAACTTTTGTCTTTCACAGATTCAGTTTTGTAGCCGAGCCGCTCCGAAATGTTCTTACCTATATCAACCATGCGTTCTTGAAGATACGTTAATCGCTCATTTGTCATACGCATAGTAGCACCGGAAATGCTGACTGCGGCAACGACTTGACCAAGGTGATCAAAAATAGGCGCTGCGATGCAGGTAATTCCATATTCATTTTCTTCTAAATCCAGCGCATATCCTTTTTGTTTTACTTCTGAAAGTTCTCGAAGAAAGCTTTCTTCATCTGTAATGGTGTGATCGGTATGAGCTGGTAAGCCTTTTCTTTCAAGAATGCTTGTTACCGTGTTAAGCGGTAAAAAAGCTAGAATAGCTTTACCGACAGACGTACAGTGCATAGGGGCTCTTTTCCCCACTTTTGAATGCATGCGCAGCGTCTGATTGCCTTCTAATTTTTCAATATACACTACTTCACCTTGATCGTAGACAACAAGATGAATAACTTCATTTGTTTCACTTTCAAGTTCTTGCAAAAACGGCTTTGCTTCCGTTCGTAGATCAATAGAATCTAAAAGTTTTGAACTTACTTCTAAAAACTTATACCCAAGCTTGTACCGCCCGGTTTCTTGATCTTGTTCAATATAGCCGTACTGAGCAAGAGTAGTTAGAATACGGTATACGGAGCTTTTATTGATGTCCATTTGCTTTGCAATTTCTGTGACGCCTACCCCTTCTCTTTCCATGCTGACAATTGTGACGATATCCAACGCCCGGCTTACAGACTTCACCATGTTTTCTCTCTCCATTTTTCTCTCTCCTTTATGTGTCGTGTTACTGCCGGGCATTTTTTATCACTCTTATACGTTTACGCGTTCTTTCTCTGCAACAAACGGATTTTGGAGGGTTCCAATTTCTCGGATGGTGCATTCAATGACATCGTTTGCGCTCACCAGCTCCGCGCCGACCGGACTTCCTGTTAAAACCACATCTCCCGGCTTAAGGGTCATAACAGTAGAAAGGTAAGCAATCATTTGCTCAACGGAAATAATCATTAAATCTGTCGAGCTGTTTTGTTTTTCAACGCCATTTAAAAACGCTTTTACATGAATGGATTTAAAATCAAGCTCCGTTTCGATTACAGGGCCAAGAGGCGTAAATGAATCAAAGGATTTTCCAATGGTCCAGTGCCCGTCTTCATGAAAATAATCCGGAGCCGTTACATCGTTTCCAATTGTATACCCAAATATATAGTCCAGCACGTCTTCTTTTGCGATGTTCTTTGCTTCTTTTCCAATAATAACTGCAAGCTCAGACTCAAACTTGACGTGCTTAATCGCAGTTGGAATGACAATGTCTTCGTTTGGACCAATCACAGAGGATACGGGCTTAAAAAAGAAGACAGGAATAGAAGGCAGTTCTCTTGGCAGCTCCGACTTCGCGGCTGCATAATTTGCACCTATTCCAATAATTTGAATCGGCTCTAAAGGAGCCAAAAGCCTTACTTCACTCAGTGAAAAAGTCTGTCCTGTATAGTCCCATTTCTCAAATATATTTCCTTTAATGACGCTGATCGTATCCTCTTTTAGTACACCTGTATGACGGCTATCTTGTACAGCGAACCTTACAAATTTCATGACATAACTCCTTTTTCCATTTGCTTGATTTTAATAAGGATAGTAGATAGTCAGATTCTTGAGATGCAAGTACAGCCTGCCATCTCTATGCTGACAGGCCGTTTTTTTACTGTTTTATAGCTGCTTTTGCCTTTGCTTCGATACGGCGACGGTGTAAAATTGGCTCCGTATAACCGTTTGGCTGATCATAGCCTTGAAATACTAAATCGCAGGCTGCCTGAAAAGCAATGGATGTGCTGT
Source organism: Priestia sp. MDV22-iso46 (assembly GCF_058629175.1). Classification (NCBI taxonomy): domain Bacteria; kingdom Bacillati; phylum Bacillota; class Bacilli; order Caryophanales; family Bacillaceae; genus Priestia; species Priestia sp. MDV22-iso46. The sequence goes on along the minus strand of NZ_JBZVWT010000001.1, from coordinate 98,979 downwards.
AGTTCGATGCCATTGGCTGATACAGAGGATCATTTTCATTTTGTTGATCCACTACTTTTGCCATTCGCTTTAGCGTTTCCGTTACTTGTTCTTTTGTACAAATTCCATGATGAAGCCAGTTAGCTACGTGCTGACTGGAAATACGAAGCGTTGCCCGGTCTTCCATTAGCCCTACATTATTAATATCCGGTACTTTTGAGCACCCTACTCCTTGGTCGACCCATCTCACTACATACCCAAGTATTCCTTGAGCATTGTTGTCGAGCTCCTGCTGAATTTCATCTTTGCTCCAATTTGGTTTTTCTGCCACAGGAATTTGCAAAATGTCATCTTGTAAATCAGTAGACTGAGTAAGCAATTCGTTTTGAACATCTCTTACATCAATTTGATGATAGTGAAGAGCATGAAGCGTTGCTGCTGTTGGTGAAGGTACCCATGCCGTATTCGCTCCTGCTTTTAAATGCCCCACTTTTTGTTTAAGCATTTCCGCCATCATATCCGGCATTGCCCACATTCCTTTTCCGATTTGAGCGCGGCCTTGGAATCCGCTTGCTAATCCTACATTTACATTAGACTGCTCGTAGCCTTGAAGCCATCTAGACGCTTTCATATCATTTTTACGGATAACAGCGCCCGCTTCCATTGAGGTATGAATTTCGTCACCTGTTCGATCCAAGAATCCAGTATTAATAAAAGCCACTCGGTCTTTTACTTCTTTGATACACGCTTTTAAATTAAGCGTCGTGCGGCGCTCTTCGTCCATTACGCCAATTTTAATCGTATGACGCTCAAGCCCTAGCATATCTTCAATTGAATTAAATAACGTGTTGGCAAAAGCCACTTCTTTGGAGCCGTGCATTTTCGGTTTAACGATATAGATAGAGCTCTTTTTAGAATTTTGATACGTGCCGTTTTTAAGCAAGGTGTGTTTGGCAATTAAACTAGTAATCACGCTGTCTAAAATACCTTCATAGATTTCGTTGCCATTTCGATCTAAAACAGCGCTGTTTGTCATTAAATGCCCAACGTTTCGAACAAACATAAGCGAACGGCCAGACAGTGAAATCTTTTTCTTGCCGGGAGAAATATAGGTACGGTCTGGATTTAAACGCCTTGTTATTTTTTGACTTCCTTTTTTAAAAGTAGACGTCAAATCACCTTTCATTAATCCCAGCCAGTTGCGGTAAACATCTACTTTATCTTCTGCGTCTACTGCCGCTACTGAATCTTCACAGTCCATAATCGTCGTAAGAGCTGCTTCCATTAAAATATCTTTTACACCCGCATCGTCTGTTTTACCAATCGAATCCGTACGATCAATTTGAACTTCAAAATGCAGCCCGTTGTTTTTGAATAAAAGAGCATCAGGGCTTTCTTCTTCCCCTTGATACCCTACAAATTTCTCTTCTTCCTGTAATTCGGTTAAACTGCCATCGTTTAATTGAGCGACAAGCTTTCCATTTTCAAGGCTGTACTGAACCACTTCCGCATGAGAAGACTGAACGAGCGGAACAACTTCATCAAGAAAATTCTTCGCAAACGCAATAACTTTTTCTCCTCGAATTGGATTATAAGAACTCGTGCGCGAAGCTCCATTTTCTTCACTGATTGCATCAGTGCCGTAAAGAGCATCATAGAGACTTCCCCAACGTGCATTAGCAGCGTTAATAGCATACCGGGCATTATTTACAGGTACAACAAGCTGCGGTCCTGCCTGATAGGCAATTTCGCTGTCTACTCCTTCTGTACCAATAAGGAAATCTTCTGTCTTGTCTTCTAAATAGCCAATTCTCGTTAAAAACGATTTGTATTCGTTAAAGTCACCGTCAGGATTTTCTTGATGCCACGCATTAATTTGAGCTTGCAGCTGATCACGCTTTTCTAACAAACGTTTATTTACGGGTGTTAACTCGGTTACTAACGCTTCAAAATCAGACCAAAAATTTTCTGTACTTAGGCCGCTGCCCGGAAGAGCTTCCTCATTGATAAATTGATAGAGAACTGGAGCTACTTTTAGATTTCCAACTTGTTTGTAGTTTGTCACCGTCTGTTTCCTCCTCTTACTCTTTTACATTTTTAAATTTGGACGCGCTTTCATTTCTTTTTGCCAAAATGATTAAGACGAACATATGCGGTACTGTTTCTTATTACGAAACAGCGTTTTATTTTTGTTAAAAAAATCATATCATCGAGCGAATATATTTTCAAGAATTTTCTAAAAATATTCTATTTTTTTCATTTCTTTTTTGACTTCAGCGCAGCGGCTCGGACTTGGAAACAGCTTTCCTGCATTTAATAGATTTTTAGGATTAAATACTTCTCGTATATTCGTTTGTGCTTGAATTTCATCTTCATTGAAAACAAATCGCATTTCTTCTTTTTTTTCAATGCCCACGCCGTGTTCGCCGGTAATCGTTCCTCCTGCTTCTGCACATACTTGCAAACATGCGCTTCCGGCGTCGAGTGCTTTTTCAGTTTCCCCGGGCTTTCTAGCATCAAATAATACAAGCGGATGCAAGTTCCCATCTCCGGCGTGAAAAATATTGGCAATGCGAAGGCCAGATTCTTCGCTAATTTTGTTAATTTGCTTCAGCACTTGAGGCAGTTTACTTCTTGGAATAACGCCGTCTTGTACGAGATAGTCAGGGGATATAGCTCCCATCGCTCCAAATCCTGTCTTACGATTTGCCCACCACCTCGCGCGCTCTTCTTCACTTTCAGCTACTTTCACTTCCCGTACGTTTTGTTTTTTACATACGTCTAAAATACGAAGGATTTGCTCTTTGATACCAGCTGAAATGCCGTCTACTTCAATTAATAAAAGAGCTTCAATATCTCTAGGGTGTCCGACTGGAAACGCAGCAGCTTCCACTCCTTCAATGGCGGTTTTATCCATCATTTCAAGCGCAGCAGGCACAATGCCGGCTGATATAATGTCTGATACCGCTTGGCTGCCGTCTTCTACGCGGTCGAAATAGGCAAGAACCGTTTGTTTTGCTTCGGGGTTTTTCAAAATGCGTACCGTAATTTTTGTAACGATTCCTAACGTCCCTTCTGATCCTGTTAAAAGTCCTAATAGATCATACCCCGGTTCGTCTGGAATACCTTGCTTGCCAAGCTCAATTACATCTCCATTTGGAAGCACCACCTCTAACCCTAAAATATGGTTGGTAGTTACCCCATATTTAAGACAGTGTGCCCCTCCTGCATTTTCCGCTACATTTCCACCAATTGTGCAGCAATACTGACTCGAAGGATCCGGTGCATAATAATATCCTTTTTCAGAGATTGAATTGGTTAATCTAAGATTAATAAATCCCGGCTCTACAACGGCACGTCTGTTTTCATAGTCGACGCTAAGAAGGCGCTTCATTTTCACTAAACTAATAACCACCTCATTATTAAGAGGAATCGCTCCCCCGCTCAGCCCTGTGCCTGCTCCTCTTGCAAGAAAGGGCAAATCGTTTTCATTGCAGTATTTAACAATACTAGAAACTTCTTTTGTATTTTGAGGAAATACCACCGCTTTAGGCAAGTGTCTGTGAATGGTAAACCCATCGCAGTCGTACGCAAGCAAATCTTCTTTATGATGCAAAATAGAATGAGGGTCTACTAGCTGAGAAAGATTTTTTACGTGAAGATCTTTTATTCTATTTTTCTTCAACACGATGCGCTTCCTCCTCTTCTTTTTGATAGGCCCACTCCAAAAGCTGTACCGTGTGAACAATTTGTTGACTTCGTCCATATTTTTTTACTCCTACTGCCATCTGCAGCATGCATCCCGGGTTTCCCATTGAAATCATTTCTACGTCATGAGGCACATGTTCCATTTTACTTTGAAGCACAGCTCCCGCCATATCAGGGTTTGTTAAATTATAAATTCCTGCGCTTCCACAGCACCGGTCGGCATTAGCCATATGAACCATTTCAACTCCGGGAATAGAGAGTAAAATATCTCTTGGTTCTTCTCTAACTCCTTGGCCATGAGCTAAATGGCAAGCGTCGTGATACGTAATGCGCGTATTCAGCTTTGTCTGCGGAGGGCGATATCCCGTATTGTGAAGGTATTTTGAAATATCCTGGACTTTTTCAGCAAAGACTTCGGCTTTTTCAAGCCACTCTTGCTCTTCTTCTCTAAACAGTTCAGGATACTCTTTTAACATGCAGCCGCATCCCGCAGCGTTTACAATAATCGTGTCCGCATGTTGAAACGCCTCTATATTTTTTTTTGCAAGCTTCCTTCCCATGTCTCTGTCTCCTGCATGAACGTGCAAAGCACCACAGCAAGTCTGAGACTGAGGAATAACAACGTCGTTTCCGTTTCTTCTTAATACATTAAGAGTCGCTTCATTAATATCACTGAACATGACGTCCATGATGCAGCCAGTTAAAAAAGCAACTTCTGCTTTTTTTTCTGCTTTTGCTTTTAGAACGCGTTTCTTTTTATATTTTTTCCGAACAGAACGGGTAATCTTAGGCATTACATATTCCATTTCTGTTAGATGTGTTGGCATCATATTTAACATGCCTGTTGTGCGCACCATTTTCTGCATTCCGCTTTTTTGATACAGCTTTAATAAGCTTCCTGCAGCTTCCAAGCGGTGGGAATGAGGAAAAAGTTCCTTAAGAAAAAATTTGCTGATCATCCCTTTCCAGCCGGTCAAAGGCATCGCCTGACGAATTTGGCCGCGAGCTTCTTCAATGAGTCCGCCAACGTCTACATTTGCAGGGCAAGCAGTTGTACAGGCACGGCAGTCCAAACAGGAAAACACAGGGTCTGTAAACTGCTCATTCACGCTTATTTTCCCTTCTGCTACCGATTTGATAAGGTGCACGCGTCCTCTTGGTGAATGCTGTTCTTGCCCCGTTATTTCATAAGTAGGACAAGACTCCAAGCACATTCCGCAGTGTACACAATCCGCCCATTTTTTTTCGTCTGGCGCGTCTTTCCACAAATAATTGCTAACGCTTTGACATGGAGCATCTTTGATATCCGCTTTCGCTGAATTCACTTAGATTCCTCCTATAAATCGTTTATAGTTAAGCACGTTTTTAGCGTCCATCTTTGCTTTAATTCCTGCTAGTAACGGAAAATGAGAAGGTTCTTCTCCCCATACATTTACTTTTTGGCGCAGTATAAAAGGCAAATGTTTAACGACCACATATCCTCCGTACGTTTTAGCAGTTTCAGTAAATGAAGTAATAACGGAAAGAATGGCATCTTCTGAGCCTTTTATGTAGATCGAACAAAGACCATGTCCAACTCCTCCATGTGCTTTTATCAGCATTGGACGGGACGTTTTTAACACCGTACTTTTAGTTATCACATCCAGTACATTCATATTTGGTACGCCGACTTTTAAAGTGGCTTCCGTTTCTTCTTCTGAAGAACAACGTGCACCATTTGGACTAATGTTACTAAAAAACCCCCAAAATACCTCGGCTTCTTTTTCCTGCAGTATTTTTAAAATTGTATCAGCAGGCTGAATGCTTTTGATATAATTCTCTTGATAATGTACGGAACTTTCCACGTCTTCAAAGCTGATCACAAGCGTAAACAGATGCTGCCCTATTACATCTTCAGCTAGAGAGGGATTTAATAATTCCAAAGCAACGGGCTCTATAATTGAATCTAAGACTTTGCTAACAAACGCATGAATTTCTTCGATATTGCCTGTTGAAAAAGAAATAAAGACAATGCTTTGATACTTAGGCAGCGGACGCAGCTTTAACGTTATTTCGGATATAACGCCGAGCGTTCCCATTGAACCAATAAACAGCTTATTCATATCATAACCAGCCACGTTCTTGACGACTTTTCCCCCTGAACGAACAATGGTTCCATCTGAATATACGACTCTCATACCGATTACTGCATCTCGAGCTGATCCATAAGACAAGCGCTTTGGACCACTTTCATTCGCTGCTATAACTCCGCCGATTGTAGCGTAGTCTCCTAGAGCTGGATCAAGTGAAACTTGCTGATTGTGCGTTTTTAAATACGTTTGCAGCTCTCCAAACGGCGTACCAGCTTTTACAGTAACCGTCATATCACCTACTGTATGTTCAACAATTCCGCTGTATTCAGTCAGCGAAAGCAAAAGGTCTGCTGTATCTATAAGTCCGCCAAATCCCTTTTTTGTACCACTCCCTTCAATGACGACTTTTTTTCCGTGTTCCGTCGCATACTTTAAAACGGCTGCTATTTCTTGTTCTGAAGTTGGCTTAACACGAAGCGCTCCGTTATTTCCAAGGAATTGATTCATATGCTGTTCTTCAAGTGTGGAAGGATGAGATAAAATGGATTTTAAATGACCTGGAAGCTCTAACGTACTCAATAAATTGACTCCTCTCGTTTTGTAATAGCAAACAACGTTTCACTAATAACATAAAGAAGTGCCATGTGTAATACGACTGAAAGTAGTAGATTAATAAGAAGGATAATTAGTAGAATAGATGAAAAGATATATTTTAAGCGCTTACAATCATTAAATCACCTATTCTTGGGATTTTCAACCAGTATTTTCTTCTTATCAACAAAAAAATGTCCGTTCTTTTGAAAAAAAGTTTCTTTTAGTACTTGCCTATCATAAAAGGATTAGAATATAATGTAAGCGAATTCATTTTTACATAAGTCGTCAGATGACCTTATCATCGTAGTTTTAATGGTTTCGTTTTACTAAATTTATAGTTCACTAATTTGAAAATGAGGTGTTAGTTATGACATGGACACAGCAGTTCACTCCTGTAGGAAACAGCGTCATTTGGTCTTCATTAATCGCTTTGATTCCTATTCTTTACTTCTTTTGGGCTCTGGCTATTAAACGAATGAAAGGTTATATGGCTGGAGTTACAACTTTACTGGTCGCACTTGCCGTTGCAATACTTGCTTATAAAATGCCGGCTAGCATGGCTTTTATGTCAGCCAGTCAAGGAGCCGTATACGGTATACTGCCGATTGGATGGATTATCATTACGTCCGTTTTTCTTTACAAACTAACCGTAAAAACCGGTCAGTTTGATATTATTCGTACCTCTGTCGTATCTATTACAGAAGATCGCAGACTTCAAGCTTTGTTGGTTGCTTTTTCGTTTGGGGCTTTTCTTGAAGGGGCCGCTGGTTTCGGCGCACCTGTTGCTATTTCAGCAGCTCTGCTGGTAGGTTTAGGATTTAATCCACTATATGCCGCTGGCTTATGTTTATTAGCAAACACAGCACCTGTTGCTTTTGGTGCAATCGGTATTCCTATCACGGCTATGGAAGGTCCTACTGGAGTAGCGGCAATGGAAATCTCTAAAATGGTAGGCCGCCAGCTTCCTTTTATTTCTGTATTTATTCCGCTGTATTTGGTTTTTGTAATGGCAGGATTTAAGAAAACATTAGAAGTACTCCCTGCTATTCTAGTATCCGGCGTCTCTTTTGCCCTTACCCAGTTTGTCAGCTCTAACTTTTTAGGACCTGAACTTCCCGATATTTTATCGGCACTCGTTTCACTTTTTGCACTCGCTATTTTCTTAAAATTCTGGAAACCGAAAACAACGTTTCGCTTTCAATCTGAAAAAGCAGCACATGAAGTAGCTTCCGCTTCAGCTGAGCCAAGAGAAACTCAAGATCAACCCGCATTCACGGGGGCTCAAATTGCAAAGGCGTGGTCACCTTTTTTAATTTTAACGATCTTTATTTCTATATGGGGAATTCCTCAAATTAAAACCGCTTTGACAGGACATTATGAAGGAGCTAACGCTTTTTTGAGCGCTATCAATTCCATCGGACATTATTTAACGTTTATGCCAGAAGTACCTTGGTTAAATAATTTAATTTTAAATGGAAATGGAGAACCGATTGCGGCAGTGTATAAGTTAGAATTACTAGGCGCTGCGGGCACAGCTATCCTGTTGTCTGCTGTTGTCACAAAATTTATCGTCAACATCTCTTGGAAAGACTGGTTCATTACGTTTAACGAGACGTGCAAAGAATTAGCGCTGCCACTGCTTACCATTATGTCCGTTGTGGCATTTGCTTACGTGACAAATGCGTCTGGAATGAGTACAACCTTAGGACTGCTGTTAGCTAAAACAGGCGCGTTATTTCCCTTTTTCTCTCCTGTACTCGGCTGGCTCGGTGTTTTTATTACAGGATCAGATACTTCAGCCAACTTATTATTCGGCAACTTGCAAAAAATCACGGCTACGTCTATTGGAATGGACCCGCTTCTTGCGCTTGCAGCAAACTCTTCTGGTGGAGTAACCGGTAAAATGATTTCACCGCAGTCCATCGCCGTTGCCTGTGCTGCGGTTGGGTTGGCGGGAAAAGAGTCCGATTTGTTTCGTTTCACGGTGAAGCACAGCTTATTTTTACTGCTGATTGTCTGCGTATTAACATTTTTACAATCTAATGTATTATCGTGGATGATTCCTTAAACAAAAAAAGCTTCCGTATCTAGAGGTACCCCTCTGAACGGAAGCTTTTTTTCTTTTATTTAAGATCGATTAATGGCATATACAACAAATAAAACTATATCTAGCAAAATCATCACAACACCAACAAGCAGCCAGATGTTTCCTTGAGTCTTTTTCTCTCCTTCTTGCATTTCAAACGCTCGAATAGCAAATACAATTCCAAGGGTAAACACAAGAAAAAACAGCTGACGGTAATCGAAAAACGACAGTACAACAAAAATTAAAGTGAAAAACACCATAATCATTTCTAAAATCCGATAAGGCTGCTTTTGACATGCTAATAATAGTTTCATTTCTTGACCTACTTTCATCCCGTTTTTAATAGCGTTATTTTACTATTAATTTTAAATGAGATGTTAGTGTTTCGAGCACTGTTCACTGTTTTGTAACAAAAAAGCGTACGTTAGTTAAACGCACGCTTCTTTTTTATTCATTTACATTTGGATTCATTGGATTATCAATCCCTGTTTTATCTTGAATTTTTTTATAGATAAAATACGTGTAGACAGCAATTAAAATGGAGAATGCCCACGTAACGGCCTGACGGAATACAATCATGTTCCCGTACCCTTCTACTCCGTACTTTTGAATCAATACGTATTTTACAATTGCTAAAAATACGTAGCGACCTGCGAACAGTACTGTAAGCCAGTTCATCATTTTGAATAAATCAGGCTGGTGGAAGAGTTTTAGAGAGTCTTCTCGCTTATAGCCCATTAAGTAAGCCGTATCTACAAAAAAGTACAAACCAATTGGCTTTTTTATCACAATGGTAAAAAGGACAACTACAGCCAGTCCAATCATAAAGTATACTTGATTGTTTAACATCGTTGCTGCGTTTCCTGAAATTAAATCAATAATGGTACGTGCCAGTAGCGTAATGACAATAAACAATCCTGTTACGTTAAACTGGCGATCTTTAATAAATGTATAAATGGTATACACAAACGCTGGTGCTGTTGAAAGCAAAATGGCATAGTAATCACCAATAATGTCTTTTCCTTGGTTCCATATTAGGTAAGGAATAGCGATATAAAAAAGCAAATCAAACCATACTCGTTTTGTATTGTTCATATATAACTCCTTTAAAAACGTTGTTCCTGCTATTATATGGGATACTACGCAAGAAAAAAAGGCTTTTACCTGGAATGTTATGAAATTTTAATCATTTGATGTTTAGATCCAGAGCGACAGGGAAAACGATTTCTAGAAAGACTTCAAGAATCATAAACATCCAAACACTTGAGCAGCAATACATGTGCCACAAGTGAAAAATGCTGAAAGGATTGATTCATTATCGCACTTCACCTAACGTACACGTCAGAAATGGAAAAGGCCATGCAGCTTTCTCACGGCGTGGGGTATGCTGAATATAGCCGTAAACTAGACAAACGTCTACAAGTGGAGAAAGAACGAGAAAAAGATTATCAGGCTAGCAAAGATATACTGCGTGATATTAACCAGCATCGATAATAAAAAGCCGCTTGCTACCAAGAGTAGCAAGCGGCTTTTTATTTACAAATGAACCAAATTTATACATAATAAGGAAGTGCGTGTATCAAAGAAAGGAACTTGCTTATTATGATAGAAAAATTACTTATTATTTGTGTATTTGTAGGAATTATTCATATGATTGAAACACTAGCCTACTCTGTGAGACTTGCGGGCTTGAAAACTCGGAAGCTAGTCGTGGCTCTATCTCTTTTTAATATCATTGTCATTGTTTCAAGAACAGCTAATATGGTGCAAGCTCCGCTGACCGGCAAATTAGGAGATGCGGTTCAGTCTAAAGAAGATTTGCCCGTTCTGCTTCATCAGCTTCAAACTATCTTGCTCGCGGCCTCTATTGGGACAATCGCAGGTGCTCTTTTAATTCCTAGCTTTGTATCAATCTTCTCTCGAATGATTTCACACTTAGAAGTAGCGGGATCTGTACCCAAAATGATGAAAAATATTGCTTCCATACATACGCTTGAGAAAGCAAAAAAACACGTGAAGCGTCCTAGGTGGATTATGCTGTCTCAGCTGCGAATAGGCGGAGTGCCCAAGCGGTTGCTTCTTTTGAATTTAATGGCTACGACCATTTATACAGTAGGTGTTCTTTCCACTCTTTATGCTTCTACGCTCGAGCCTACTCTTTCTAAATCAATTCTGATGTCATCTGGCCTTATTAACGGACTAGCGATGATTACCCTTGCTGTGTTTGTAGATCCGCAAGTAGCCATTTTAACTGAAAAGGTAATGAAAGGTGAATCCACTAAGCAATCTATGAACAAAATGGTTGGTACACTCGTCATCTCTCGTTTGTGCGGGACAGTGTGTGCCCAGATTCTCTTAGTCCCCGCTGCTCTTTATATTGCATGGATTTGCAAATTAATCCCTTAGAAAAAAGACTTCGTTAAAGAAGTCTTTTTATACATATTCCACTTTTTTGTATCTATGAACAGCAGCAATTAAAAGAAAAAAACTGCTCATTAACGTAACAACTACGGTATAGGTGAAACTTTGTGACCAGTGCAATTGTTCAAGCAGACGAGCGGCGTATTGTGACAGTGCTGCAGGACTCCACTTTAATTGATTCGTAAACAAAGTACTCAAAAATGAAAGTAACGCAATGATCAAAATGCTTACTCCAGCAATCCCTCCGCTTTGTAAAAGGAATGTTCCAGCTGCCACTAAAACGGACAAGATAAAAATCAGCCACAGACTGTATAAAAGAAAGCTAACTAGCATATGAGTCCAATCCACATATGAAAATAAAAGATTTGTATAATACCATGCTGCTATATAGCTTATAAACGTTGAGCCAATGACCAGTACGATTTGCGCAGCCCATTTACTCATAATGTATTGAATGATGCTCACCGGTCTCATCATAACAAGTACAGCAGCATGATTTTGTCGTTCATTTGAAATCATATTCATGCTTGCTAGTACAATCAGTAAGGTTCCTATTGTGCTATATTGTGAAAGGACACCTTGCATTACTTCTTGACCGGTGGGCGTAGGAAGTTGAATAATTGCTCCTTTTGGTAAATTCCCTGCCATGTTAATGATTTGTGGCATATAATAATTCGTTAAAGGCTGTGTGATGCCTAGTAAAATTAGAGAAATTGGCAGCCAAATTCCTTTGCCGTTCGCAAATAATTCATGCAGTTCCTTTTTAAATAAGACTCCAAATGTGTTCATTTGTTCATCACCTCTAGATACACATCTTCGAGAGAATGCTGTTTTCGTTCAAATAAAACAAGGTTTGCTTGTTGATCAACAAGCAGTTGAAGCAGTTGCTGCTGCTGAGATGTATCTTTTACACCTACAGTGGCTTTATAAGGAGAATGAAACAGCACCTGTTCACTTGGCAGACTGCTAAGTGATGCAGGGAGCCTTTCTTCTGTTTCAATCGTAAAAGCAGGAGCCGTAAACTCTTGGCGCAGCGAACTCTTTGTTCCATTCCATTTCATACGTCCGTTTTTAATCATGATAATGTTATCGCATATTTGTTCTGCATCATGCAAAATGTGAGTTGAAAAAAGGATGGTCGTATCTTTTTTTAATGTTTCGATAATCATTAGGACATCTTTTCTGCCTTCAGGATCCAAAGCCGAAACCGGTTCATCTAGAATTAGCAGTTCAGGTTTATGTAACAAGGCTTGCGCCAAGCCCAAACGTTGTTTCATTCCTCCAGAAAAGCCAGCAATTTTCTGCTTTTCCTTTCCTTTTAAACCTACAGTTTCAAGTACTTCATCTATTCGTTGGGAAAGCACATTTTTTGAAATGTTAGATAAAAGACCTAAAAAAGTTAAATACTGCTGAGGCGTCATCCAATTAAAAAACGTAGGATGCTGTGGCAGAAAGCCAATAAATGATCGTACGTCTTGATGTTGTTTATCTTCAAAAGAAATTTTCCCTTTATTAGGTGCAGTAAGACCTGCAATCATATGCAAAGTAGTCGTCTTACCTGCACCATTAGGGCCTAACAACGCTGCACATTTTCCTTTGTCGAGATTAAATGAAAGGTTATTCACAACAGTTATATTACGATACGCTTTTGTCAGTCTTTCTACTTGCATAAACATCTTAGCTCCACCTCACTGTTTTTTACGTCCTAAAACAAAATATAAAACGGGACCAACTGTACTTACACATAAAATGATGAGTCCCCATAACCATTTTGGCCCGTTTGTCTCTTCTTGCTTTATGCAGCTTATCAATGCTGGAATCATTAAAAGCAATTGTAAGAATAGAATTGGAGCAATTAACAACCAATTAATGTCCTTCATTTACATCCCCCTTTTTCTTCGTGCTGGAAGCCAAATAATAAAAAACCAATAAAACAGCGTTGGCATTGGAATTTGAATCAGTCCCCATATTCCCCAAAACCATGGATGAGCGCCGCGTTTTTTTGCATTGATAAAAAGTAGAAAGCTTTGAAGAAGGAGAAATGGTGAAATAAACAGCACAAGAATCCATTTTTCATTCATTATAAAAACATCTCCTTTTTTCGTTTATAGTGAAAAACGATAAAAGAAATAGGAGCAACAATGATCCCAATTACTTCAATGGCGATAAATAAGGCAGGTATTTGTAAAATAGCAGTTGCCATTACCGTTAAAATAACAAGTGCTGTTAATGTAAATAAGCATAACTCTTTCCGGAAAGCTTTTTTCTGCTTTTGTTTTTGAATGAGAAGCTGTTCTTGAATTGCATGAAGAGAAATACGTTCATGACTTGCTAAACTCTCTAGCTGCTCCCAATCTTTTTTTAAAGAATGTAAGGACTGATTGTCATTTTCTTCTCTCATTCTTTCCACTCCTTTCTCAGTATGTTTACTCCTTTATTTACTCTTGATTTGACCGTTCCTGCTCGCATATTCAGCATATGGGCAATCTCATCGTATGTATATCCGTAATAATGTCGAAGCAAGACAGGAATTCGAAAGCGCGAATCGAGTTCATTAAAATCGGAAAACATCTCGCTCCATTCCACTCCTTTGTATTTAGCTTTCCACTGAAGCTGGTGCGATAAAGACTGCTTTATTCGCTGGAGACTGCTTTTTTCACGTTTTTGCTTACGCAAATAATCCATGTACAGTCTTGAAGCAATGGATATCATCCAAGTCGAAAACTTTGCTTCATTTTTGTATGAAGAAAGATTCACGTAACACTTCATCATTGCTTCCTGACACAATTCACTGCATAAGTCCTCATCTAATGTCAGCTTTAAAAGGTATTTATATAAAAATGAATGATAGCGCTGAAATAATAATGAAAAGGCATCATCATCACCTTGTAATGCTTTTTGGACAAGGATGAAATCATCTTGTTCCAAAGCGGTCACCCCTCCTTTTTGTTTCATCACCTATATGACGCTTTAGCGATTGAAATCGTTCATTTTTTATATAAAAAAAACGCCCCGCAGGACGTTTTTATTTAGTACGAAGCATTTTTAATCCTTCTTCATCTTCTTCTAATGAATAGACTTCATCGTTTTTAGCGAATAAAACACCGTGGAAGATTTGAAGATCATCATCACAGGCCTCGCAAAATTCCTTTTCGCCTTCGTTCCAAAAGCTAAAGAGCGCTAGTTCATCACTTCGCACGCTCGCGTATTTTTGATGAAATTCATAAATCATCATCGCGTAGTAGCGAAGCGCTTCTTCTTTTTTTTCAAATTCAATGGTTTCAATAATATCTTTTTCCCAGCCTTCTAAAAACAGCCAAGGTTCACAATCACTTTTTATTTTATGAACTCTCCATTTATCTGTCATAATTGAACATCTCCTTACGTACAGCTTACTTCTAAAAATTCTCTTTTCCTTATTATTCAGCAAAAATAACTTTGAATCAAGTAAAACGGAAAAAAACGCCTATTTTCAGGAAATAGACGCCAACAAGGTAGCTTAATCTGAACTTCTTTTTTATATTAATAATAGCTCCTTAAACTATAAGGAACTAAATTACCCGTATAGTACTGGGTAACGGGAGGAAAAACGCCCGCTGAAGGCGTAATTTTTCCCCACCAATATGGTTTTTTCCCCCATCAGTTGTCCATTGCTCCATCAGGTGACACGACAAATCCAATTGGACGTGCAAATGAAGGCATAAAATGCGGATAAAACGAATACTGAAAAGGCGTGTAGAAAGAAGAGTAAAATATCTCTTTCCTTAGCCGTTTCCAAAGCCGGTTTGGTCAGAACCATCCGGATCGAGCGTATTTGTATTAGAAAGTCCCGAATTTGTATTTACACAAATTCCTGTATTTGAAGAGCCCGAACCTTGTGCAGTTTTACTGTTACTTTTTGGAGAAACATAGTACGTGTCGCCAAACGTAACGACTCCTCCTGTAACGTTTGGAATCACTACATGATTAATAACAATCGGCATTATCCTCACCCTTTTTATTTTCATCGTGATGTAATATATGAACGATTTATCAAAAGGGTTATAAATTAATGGATATAAATAAAAAATCCCCCTGCAGAATGGGGTATTTTTACGCTTTTACCTCTTTTTTAGAATGACTTAATTCATCTCTTAGAATATCAAAATCTCGTTCTGCTACTTCTTCAATTTTAGTATACAATTCCTTCTCTGTTAGAAGTCCTTTTTCTTCAAGTAATTCGACAAGAGCCTTAAACTTTATTCTAGATAAAAGCATTTCGTTTACCGTGCTCTCTGTTGGCTGTTCATTTTTCACTTGTTCTTTTTCTTTAACAGGTTCTTGCTGCAGCTTTACCCTGAAAACAATATTTGTATGATCTGTAATTTCAGGTGACTGATAAAATGTGCTGTGCGAAATGTTTTTTAGTGTTAGCGTTTCTTTTGTCTCCATATTTGTTACTTCAAAATACGGATCCTCAAAAAATGCATCATATTTATCATAAGCTGCTTTGCCTACAACCGAAAAAGAAAAGTTTAGCCTTTTCAACTCTTCACCTGTATTCGCATCAGTAATCATTTTTTCTTCAAACATATCAACGTGAAAATTTACGTTATTAATCATTAGTTGTGTCAATTCAATCGCCTCCTTCTTTATTAATACGACATGGAGTGACACGTTCCCTGTTTTTTTATATAAAAAACATCTCCCAAAAATGGGGATGTTTTTCAAGGAGCTAGAAAAATGCTCTTTTTTAGCTCTACAATTCTTCTTCTGCTTTGTCATATTTGCGTTCGTGCGCCGTATCTTCTTCGTTATCACGAATGGTTTTTTGGAGCACAAAAGCAGACATCGTTAAGTATAATGTTCCAACGGCATAATAACCTTTTACCGGTAATGATGCATCTAAGGTATAAATTCCTATAAACATAGCTAATAGTGCTGTAATAAAAGCTGTCCATGCTAAAAATGTAAAAGCTGCTGTATTACGCTTTTTCATCGTATGACCTCCTCTTTTCCTTTTTCTGTTAAGCGTCGCTTTCATTTTACATTGTAAAATAATTGTTGTCATGGGTATTTATAGTCAGTTACCCTTTTAATCAGAACAAGAAACGGAAGAATTTGGGTCTTACATCTTATTTTTATCGTAAAGCTTTTTTTCGAAATGATTAGATATATGGAATTTCTCTTTAAAAGTATGTTCATTCGTTTTCATTAAGAGAAGCTCCAGGTAATTATTGCAATAAAAAAATCATCGCCGAGACGATGATTTTTTGTTTAGCCTTCAAAGTATTCTTTATAAAAGCCGCCGACTTGGCCAGTGTTATCAACAACAAAATAAAACTCTTCTGTTTCGTTTTTCACATCATATGTTTTTCCTGCTGTTAAGACATTTTCAACCACGAATTTTTTTGCATCTGTATGTATGCATTTTACTTGTTTAATTGTTGGACGATCGTTCCATTCTAAATGAATCATGTATGTACACTCCTTTGTTTTCATTCAAGATTCATTTTATCTTACTTGAAGTAAAAAAGAAACGGAGCGAATTTAAAAATTAAAAAATTCGCTCATGCACTTTTTTTTTGGCAACTGTTGCTTGTACAAACTGTGCTGTTTGTGCAACAATTGTGTCTTTATCAAAATCCATCGACGCAACATGGTAAGAGTTTCGAAGCATGTGCTGTCTTTTTTCTGCTGATTGAATATGGTTTAAGATATAAGCTGAATTCTCAGGCGGTACTACGTTATCAACTGTTGATGTTAGTACTAAAGCCGGGCACGTTACATAAGATAAGCGTTCTTTCGTTTCATCCATTAAAGAAAGCAGCTCACGCATAGAACGCACTGGTACTTTATCATACGTAATTTCATGTACGTTTGGATCTTTAATATCAGGATGCTCTTCTTTTAAATAACGAGGCGTATGACGAGAACGATAAGGCTCCATTGAAGGAATGGACGTCATAGCCGGATTGATTGCAATAACTCCGTCAAGATCTAGTCCTTGACTCGCTGTATGAAAGGTAAGAGTGCCTCCCATGGACTGACCTAAGATAAATACATGACGGCATTCTTGCTTCAAACGCTGATACCCATTTAAAAAGTCTTGCTTCCATTCCTGGTACGTTGTTTGTTCAATATCATAGTAGTGAGTACCATGTCCCGTTAGTCGCAAACCGTACACAGTAAAACCTTTTTCAGCTAATTCTTTTCCGATATATTCCATACTTTGAGGAGTCCCCATAAATCCATGAGAAACAAGTATACCAATGTCGTTGCCTTTATAATAAAAAGATTCTGCGCCTTGAATTACGTCATAACGTTCCATTTTCTTCACCCTTTATCACAAATTTTCTGACTAAATGAACTATCTTTATAATACACCTATAATTCCTATAAGTCAACTGGGGTATTTATTTTTTTACGATTCAAAAAGAACGAAGCAAGAATTATCTCTTGCTTCGTTCTTTTTGAATATGTGGAAATACTAGCTCAGCAAACGTATATGCTTCTTCTAGATGCGGGTAGCCTGATAAAATAAATGTATCTATTCCTAGCTCTTTGTACTCTTTTAAACGATCCGCTACAATTTCAGGACTTCCAACAAGAGCAGTTCCAGCACCTTCTCGTGCTAAGCCAATTCCCGCCCATAGATTCGGAGCAATCTCCAGTGCCCCTCGATCTTTTGTGCCGCTGTGCAAACTTGACTGTGTTTTTTGGGCAATGGAGTCAAATGACGCAAACTTATCTTGAAACGCTTTGATCGTATCATCATCAACATGTTTAATTAATTTATCTGCAGATTCCCACGCTTCGTCTTCCGATTCTCTTACAATAACGTGCAGGCGAATACCAAAGCGAATGTCCCTACCTTCGTTTGCAGCTTTTTCTTTCATCTCATCAATTTTTGTTTTAATCACTGCGGGCGGTTCTCCCCATAACAAATATACATCTGCATGCTTTGCTCCTACTTCTTTTCCTGCTGGAGAAGACCCGCCAAAGTACAGCGGAGGATACGGTTTTTGGACAGGAGGCGATGGAATGTACGCGCCTGTTACATCAACATGTTCTCCTTTGTAGTCGACTTTTTTTCCTTCCATTACATCTCGCCAAATCGTTAAAAATTCATCTGTTAACTCATAGCGTTTATCGTGGCTTAAATAGTTACCGTACGTTGCTTGCTCCACGGGATCTCCTCCCGTCACAATATTTAACATAAGTCGGCCGTTTGACATTTGATCGAATGTCGAAGCCATCCGTGCTGAAAGTGTTGGCGACATTACACCCGGGCGAAGTGCAATTAAAAACTTCAGTCGATTCGTAACGGAAGCAAGTGCCGACGCAATCACCCATGAATCTTCACAATTTGAACCAGTAGGCAACAAAGCGCCGTCATATCCTAGATAATCCAGTCCATGTGCGATTTGCTTTAAGTAGTGAATGTCGCTTGTTCTGCTTCCTTCGGTTGTGCCTAGATAATGTCCGTCGCCTGCTGTAGGGAAAAACCATAAGATGTTCATTTCTATTTCCTCCTAAATATTCTCGTATTCTATATAAAGCGTTTTCATGTTGTTTGTTCAATTCTTGTCCGCTAATTACAGAGATGCATTTTTATATTAGCGTATGTAATACTACTCTTTTTATTTATTAAATTAGTAAAATCATAATACCTCTTTAACCTATATGTCAAGTATGAATTAGGATAAAAAAACAAGAATTAAAAGTAATTCTTGTTTGCTCTATTTCCTCATACGTGAAGCCATCGCGTTAGCAAGGGTTGATTTTGTTGATATATTTTCAAACGATAAACCTAAATGAGAAGCGGTAATTGCGATTTCAGGACGTACCCCAGAGATAGTTGATTCTACACCTATTAATTTTAATGCATCAATCAGCTGGAAAATCTGATGAGCAACCATCGTATCAACAATAACTACTCCTGAAATATCAATATAAAGGTGATTCACTTGCTGTTCAGCGCAGCGAGTTAACGTATTTTCTAAAATTCGGCGCGCTCTTGCTGTGTCGATGTCCCCAACAAGCGGAAGAATCGCAATATGATCGCTTAGTGGAATAACTGGCGAACTCAGCTCATTAATCAGTTCTTTGTGTGCTTCAAGCAACCGCTTTGAATGCTGATGGTGCTCTTCTACAAATTTATAAACGGTGATATCAAACACGCGTACAATCAATTCGTTCCATTCATCTAGTTCTTCTTGCGTAATATCTTGCTCGCACTCTTCTACAAATTGATTTAAATACGTTAAATACTGTTTTCTAACTCGGAAAAATTCTCGAATAATATAATGAATAGGCGTTCTTACATGCTCTCCGTCTTCCGCAATCTTTAAAATCCACGTTTCAAATGAATCAAAAAATTCTTTTTCATTTTTTATAAATACATCGGCTATGTATAAATGAAATTCATTATTTTGATCTTTTAATACTGAAATGACTTCCGGATGAGTAGATGCATAAACCGATTCTGGGTCATTGTCTTCAATGCTTTCATACCATTCTTCCGTCAGTTGATCTGCATGTTTTAAAAAAAACATACGAAGTGCTTCATTTTTATTCAAAACGATTCCCCTTTCCATACGAGCTACTACTATCATTATAATTTAACTTTTTCACCCTTACTAGTTTTATAAAAAGAGAAGAAAGAAAATTATTTTTTAAAATACGTGTAGTTTATGATTTTATGCTACATTGAAAATAGCTATAAAAACACAAAGGAGTTTTTAAATGATACGAACGTTAGCTCTTAAGAACGATGACAAACTTGTGAAACATATACAATTAGATCAGATTCACGACCCCTCTATTCAGTACTATTGGATTGACTTTAACTGCCCTTCTGAAGAAGAAGCGCTGCTGCTTCAATCATCCTTTCACTTTCATCCGTTAGCGATTGAAGATTGCTTTCATTTTCTGCAGCGTCCAAAACTCGATTATTATGAAGGATACAGTTTTTTTGTCCTTCATTCGTTAAATCGTCAAACGTTAGAAGCTGAGGAAGTTGACCTTTTTATCGGCGAAAATTATATGGTTACTTTTCATTTTCACCCGTCAGCTGCAATTGATAAAGTATGGGAAAAGCTGCTTCATACACCTTCGATTCAAGAAAAAGGGATAAGCTATCTTGCGTATTCTGTGATGGATAAAGTGGTAGATGAATATTTCCCCACTGTATATCAGATTGAAGATGAGCTGAATGATATAGAAAACATAGATGCAAAAAAATCCATCTCTGTTTTAATGGAAGATGTATTCAAACTTCGAAGTGATTTGCTGAAAATCAGAAGAACCATTTTGCCTATGCGCGATTTATTGTACCGTGTTATAAATTCTGAACGCTTAGATGTTCATCCTGAACAAAAAAGGTATTTTAAAGATGTCTATGACCACTTATTAAAATTAGCCGATATGATTGAATCAAATCGGGAAATGACGTCTGATATGCGCGATAATTATCTTTCTCTTAATTCAAACCGGATGAATTCAATCATGATGACACTGACTGTTATTTCATCTATCTTTATTCCCCTTACCTTTATCGTTGGCGTATACGGAATGAATTTTGAAAATATGCCTGAGCTAAAGTGGCACTATGGCTATTTCTTTGTGCTTGGCTTCATGGGACTGATAACGCTTGGATTAATTCTATGGTTCAAGCGAAAAGGCTGGTTTAATACTGATAAAGAGTAGAAAGGTTGAGACATAACGAAATTAATCCAATGTAAAGACGAACAAATTGGGTAAGTGAGCTAGTGCTGTCAATTTCCGCGCAAGACTTCGTTTTCCGCGGGCGGCCGATGAGCCTCCTCGTTGCTTACGCTCCTGAGGGGTCTCACCTGTTCCGCTTTGCCCGCAGGAGTCTTCGCCTTGCCCTCCAATTAACAGCTATTACATACGGTAAATCTACGTTCACCATCATAATGAAAAAATCCGAACGAGTTGAATTCTCCGTTAAGAATCTCGATTGATTGTTTGGATCTTCCTTCAACGAAAATACGTCTGTCCCAGCTTCTTTTCTACGAGAAGATAACTAGTTATTTCCCGAAAATATCCATAAAATAACGTGCTTACGTTTCCTTTTTCTAAAAAGTTTCATAAGATAGTGAAAATAATGCTCAAAAAGGAGGCTGAAGTAGTGGATATTAAAGGCAAACACTTGCTAATGGATGCGTTCGAATGCGATGAAGTGATATTAAACGACCCCTCACTTTTAAGAAGAATTCTTGTTGAAGCTGCACTAGATGCAGAGATGGAAGTTTTGCACTGTTATTTTCACCAGTTTACGCCCCAAGGCATTACAGGCATTCTCGTATTAGCTACCTCTCACTTGTCTATTCATACGTGGCCGGAGGAAAACTACGCTTCATTAGATTTTTATACGTGCGGAGACAAAGAAATAATTGAAATTGGTTATGCGTTACTCAAGCAATTAGCTTCAAAAAAAGCTGTTGTGTATTCGATTTCTCGCGGAATTCAACACGCCGAAACTCCAACAAAAAATCGTCAGCATGCTGAAAGTACTCGTCTTCTCAATCGTGGAGATGACTCAGATCACGTTAGTCTAAAGCAACTCTTATCAGGCCAGCATGACATTTTGTTTCATCAAAAAAACCGTATTCAAGATATTCAGCTGATTAAAGCATCTGATATTCGAATGTATTTGGATGAACAGCTGCAATTTAGTTCATTGGATGAACATGCGTACCATGAAGCTCTTGTACACCCTATCTTTGCAGCTTCCTTACGTCCTCACCGCATTCTTATTCTAGGCGGTGGAGATGGTTTAGCTTTACGAGAAGTCCTTAAATATAAAGAAGTTAAAGAAATAGACCTTGTGGAAATAGATGCTGACGTTGTAAATGCTGCGATGAATGTAGAAGAATTAAAGAAGTTAAATCAACGCTCATTTGAAGATTCTCGTGTCACCGTTCATATTCAAGATGCTGTTGACTACCTCTCTTTGAATTCAGCGTGTTATGACATCATCATTATTGACTTTCCTGATCCTACCAACAAAAAAATAAGTACTCTTTATACAAAAGAATTTTACGCACTTCTCCAACGTTCACTATCGCGCAGCGGCTTGGTCGTATGTCAGTCAAATTCTCCTAGAGACACACCTATCGTTTTTTGGAGCATTAATAAGACGATGAAAGCTTCTCAGTTTTATACGTTGAGCTACCACACCATTATTCCTTCTTTTGGAGATTGGGGTTTTCACATCGGCTCGAAAACACCTTTGTCTGCCCCTATACTCTCTACTGATATTTTATATACTACGCTGCCATCAGACTTTACTAAGTTAATGCGTTTTTCTCCCCATTCTCTTTCTAAAAAACAGTTTGCAGTTGTGAACTCTGCTGAGCACTTGGTTCTGCATAAAATATTTAAAAAAGAAGGCTTATATTTGTAAAAAAGAAAGCTTGGCTTATACATTCCTTTTCTTTTGACATACTAAAACAGTCTCGTCACCACTGTGCAACAGAAAGGATTGTTATGAGAAAAATTTCGGTTTTTGTTATCTTAGTGCTAACTGTTATTTTCCCTTCCCCCGCTTTTAGCCAAGTGAAAGTGCCTGTCCTGATTTACCATTCTATTGATGCCTACACAGGCCATGGGGAAAAAGAACTGTATGTGACGCCTGAAAATTTTGAGAAACAACTTCTTTATCTTAAAAAGCAAGGATATACGCCGCTAACATTTGAAAAATGGCAGGAACTAAAGCGTGTGAAAAAACCTATATTTATTACATTTGACGATGGATATAAAAATAATCTTACTATCTTGCCTATTTTTCAAAGAGCAGCCAGCCCTCAATTTCATCCAGCGGCTACAATTTTTGTGATTTCAGATTTTATCGGCCGTCCCAACCGTTTGTCGCCAGCCGATTTAAAAAAATTTGTTGATTCAGGATTTTTTTCTATTCAGTCTCATACCGCTACTCATCCGGATTTAACTAAGACGAAAAATTTATCCTATGAGCTAGCTGATTCAAAACGAAAAATTGAAGCCATTACGAGCCAGCCCGTTATTGCTGTTGCTTACCCCTATGGAAAGGTCAATAGCCGCGTAGTGGAAGAAACAAAAAAAAATTATACATTTGGTCTTTCAACCATTCCAAAATTTTTTACTGAAAGCGGACAAAAGAATGAAAACTATCTTATTCCTCGTCTGTACGTCACGTATTCTACAACGATTGAAGATTTTGCTAAGCTATTAAAAGAAAGCTAAAAACCCTTTCCTTTTAAGGAAAGGGTTTTTAGAATTTTGTTATTTCCAGTCCTCGCTCTTGCTGCCATTCAGCATAAAAAACTTCGCTGTATTTTTTAATTTTCTTGATTGCAAGCTGTTTTTTTAACCATTTTTCATCTACGTTTGCTTCTTTCAAATTACCAGGCACTACTTTTCCATCCATGATTAAAGCAATAGGTAAATTGGTTTGAGAATAAGGGATGTTTAAATCATTTTTCGTTGGAGGGCCGAATTCGTGTTTAGGAGCGACGCTCACCTCTCCATTTGTTTCTAAAATGACGTATTCTGCTTCATACAGTGAAAAATACCCTTGCTGTCTCATTAGATGCTGAAGCTGATTCAAGTCCAAGTTGTTTTTCTTAAGCTCTTTATAAAGGATTTTCCCTTTATAAATAATCATTGAAGGCTTTCCTTCAAGAATTCCTCTAAACCCTGTAAAGGTTTGAGATAGCTTTGTCACTGCGTAGATCAGAAGCCCCCAAATCAAAACGCTATAAAGAATTTCAGTTAACTCTACTCCTTTTTCAAGAGCTGCATCCCCCACAATATTTCCCAGGACAAGCGTTGTAATAAAGTCAAACGGAGTGATTTGAGCAAACTGTGTCTTACCTAAAAGCTTCAGCATAATAAATAGCGCTAAAAATCCACATATCAGTTCAATCGCAATATCTTTATACATTGATACCCTTCCTCTATAGCAAGCATGTTATAGTATCAGTTTGTATCATATGTGAGAGTGATAAACCTGACTTTTGATTTTTCTTTTCTTCGTTCTCCAGTTATAGAACTTTTGATTAAACTTTTTTCTTATTTGCATAGGTTTCTAACGTTGCATATTGATTAAAAATGGATGCGGCTGATTTTTTCCCTACATATCTAAGGTGCCATGGTTCGTATTTATAGCCGGTAACCTGCTCTTCACCTTCAGGGTATCGAATAATGAATCCGTATTGATAGGCATTTTTTGAAAGCCAATGAGCTTCTGGTGTATCAGCGAAGCAGTCTGCTGCAGCACACATTCCACTTCCTCCCGTGACATCGATTGCTAGTCCCGTTTCGTGTTCACTTGTTCCAGGGTAGGCGCTATAGGTGCGTGCTTGTTCTTCACCGTCTCGCTTTGCATAAAATGCAAAAAGCTCTTTTTGACGCTCGTGAGATCGATAACCAGATACACCAAGTAAGCTGATTCCCTCTTTTTCAGCATCTCGGAAAAGTTCTTCAAGCGCTTGTGCCGCAGGCTTTCTAAGCATTCGTTTTTCTATTTTTTCGTTGAAGATAAACGGAACGTCGGCATAGACTAAATCAGAAGGCTGATAGGATTCAGGAAGCTGATGCTTTTTATTAACTAAAGCCGTAACCGATTCTGGATTGGCTATTACCACTGTTTCGTCTACATTAGATTTCGTTAAAGATGAAGAAGCTGATGAGCTTTCTAGTTTTTGAGCCTGTCCATTTTTTGTGAATTCTCTGGCAGACTTTGATGAAGAATTGCTTGTTCCGCACCCTGCTATCATCAGCGTAAAAGCTAAAGAACAAATAAATAAAAAGTATTTCATGATGTCTTACTCCTTTCAAACGGCTTTTGATGCGCTACAAAAGCCTATAAAGAAAGGATAAAATATAAATGTTTCTGTCTGTTATTCAGTTGTTTCAAACTTGTAAACACTCTTAAAAAAATTTAAGGTATAAAAAATAGAAATGAGGCTGAGACATAACGAAATGAACCCAACCCACAGACGAACAATCTGGATACACGATCTGGACTGCTTGCTCGAACGCTGTTGCTTTCCGTGCAAGGCTTCGCTTTCCGCGGGCGGCCGATGAGCCTCCTCGTCGCTTTCGCTCCTGCGGGGTCTCATCTGTTCCGCTGTTCCCGCAGGAGTCTTCGCCTTGCCCTCCAACCAACAGCTAGAAGCACCTGCGTTCACCATGATTATAAAAAAAACACGAACTATTTATCCATTTTTGATAGATAGTTCGTGTTTCACTTTAATGAAACTACTTTTGTCTCAGCCTCATTTTAAAAAGATAATATACGTATGAACTTGATTTTGCGTAAAGCTCGATGCAACTAGTTTATTTCCTGATTGACTCCAATCAAGCTGATCAGCGGCATAGTCTAAATTTACGTTTAGGTGTGTAACATCTCCTGTTAATCCATCTGCTATGAATATCCCTTTATCTCCCTCTTTTTCAGAAATAAAGTTATAAGCTAATTTCGAACCGTCGGGAGACCAGCTTACACCAAAAATTTGAGTGGACAGAGCAAGCTGAAAGGCCTCTGATCCTTTTAAATCTGTAATAGACAGCGTTCTCGTTTGGGCATCTTTTTGCTGAACGAGCGCTAATTGTTTTCCGTTTGGAGACGGGATAATAGAAACCACATTATCTCTGATTTTTTCAGGGTCCGTCTGTTCGTTATGAAGAAAAAAAAGCTGGTTGTTTACACCAATATAATAAATGCCACCTATTCCTTTAACTGCATCTAAGATTCGATCGTCTCTGTGCAACAGAGGTTCTACTTCTCCTTTTACATTTGCTTTAGAAAGCTTTCCTTCCATTGTAATAAACATTACTTCTGAATTATTAAGCCACTCTCCGCTTGATGGATAGAGAAGAACATTCTTTATTTTAACCGTTTTTTTTGTTTGAAGGTTCATTATATAACCAAATGTATCTTCACCTTTTGCTACTTTATAAAAAAGATATTCACCATTCGGAGAAAGCTTTGCCGCATGTTGAATTTCATTGCTTGGATGCAACACAAAAGTAGACTTGTTTTTTAGATTATAAGTGGCTAGATTCTGTGCATATACCTCTTTGGGACCGAAATCGTGCGAACGAAATTGTTTATTTTCTTTACTAACAATCATTGTGTTTTCGTTTAAAAATTGAAACGCCCTTACGCCGTTAATATCCTGAACGTCTTTCACTTCTATTTTTCCATCTTTATCTACTTGGTCCAATACAGTAATTTTCTTGTCGGGTTTTTCAACGGTTTCTCTATGGCTTTCTTCTTGTCCGCATGATGTTAAAATAAGAAAAGTGCTTGCTATACATATCATTAATCTATACCGTTTCAATAACGGTTCACTCCTTTTAGCTAACTCATTTCTCTGTTTTCAAAGGAAACGACACTTTGAAAATCGTCCATTTAGAATCAGAATGATGCAGCTTGATAACGCCTTTTTGCTTTTCAGTTAAATCTTTGGCTAATGCTAAGCCAAGGCCTGTACCTCCGGATAAACGCGACCGATCTTTATTTACGGTGAAAAATGGTTGAAATAATTTTTCTTCTGCTTCGGGTGGAATCCCTATCCCGGTGTTAGCTACATCTACAATAATAGAATTCTCTAAAGTATAAGACGTTACTTCCACTTTTCCGCCTGGTTCATTATATTTAATAGCATTGTCAATTAAATTGATAAAAATGTGTATTAAGCTTTCACGATCAGCCCAAACAACTGCTTCTTTTATATTTGTATGAAGAGTCAAATCAAATTTAGCTGCTTTTCCTTTCATACGATCGCATATGTCTTCTAGAAGCCGCTTCAATTCAACTTGCTCTGGCCGCTGCTCGAAATCATATTTCTCAAGCGCTGAAAGTTTTAAGATTTTATCTACCATTTCATGAAGGCGATTCGTTTCTTTACGAATATTTTGCACGCCGTCTTCCATAAGCTGAGGATCATCTCGATACATATCAAGTAAGTCAACATAAGCTTTGATCGATGTTAAAGGCGTCTTAAATTCGTGGCTGATGTTACCGATAAACTGCTTTTGCTGCTGTTCAAGAGACTGCAGTTTCGAAATAGCGAACTCAAGCTTTCTTTTTTCTTCATTCATTTGATCGATATTTTTTTCAATCGACGTACTCATAAAAAACAAGCCTTGACTGAGCTCCCCGAGTTCATCGCGCCGTTTGAACGGCAGGTCGGTTAAATAACGACCTTTTCGAATCTGCTGTGAAGTTTTTTGAAGGCTAGCAATAAGCGAAGCAATACGGTAAAAATAAGCGTAGCCAATTAAAAAAGCTGCTGCTGCTGCAATCGTTCCCCAAGTACGAAATAGGTGTCTAATGTCAGCTATAAACTGCTGATTATTTTTTAGGGAATGGTCAAAACGAATGGCTCCAATAAATTGATTATCGATTGACACAGGTGCAAAGTAAATAAGGGAAGAACCCGAGATTTGATAAGCTATTTTTCCTTTCAAAGCATAGCTAAGCGTGTCAGAAACATCCACATCTTTTTGGCCGATGGGAATAGAGCTTCCTGCTTCCTGTCCTTTTTGATTATATAGGACTGTTTGCATTCCGCTTTGTGATGCAATCGAAGAGGCAAGACGCTGTCCTTTTTGCTGAAGAAAAGAATCTGTATTCAGAGACGTGTCACCGGTTACATAACTTTGACGAATCGTTTGCTCGGCTGCTTTGCTTTTTTGAATAAGTTCACTTTCTAGCTGATCACGCTGATTTGTCTCAATTCCTTTTAACACAAGTACGCTCAGTACGGTTACTGTTAAAATAATTAAAAAAGCAAGAACGAGTCCCATTTTAGCTTTTAGGCTGATTTTCATTCATTGATCCCTGCTGTCGCTTTATATCCAACGCCATATACCGTTTGAAGCAAATAAGGTTCTGCTTCTCCTACTTTTTTTCGAAGGCGCTGCATGTGAATGTCTACCGTACGTGTACCGCCTGCATAATCCATTCCCCAGACAAGATCTAGTAAATCTTCTCGTGTGTACACTCTCTCTAAATTGGCAAGTAATAAAGCAATAAGATCAAACTCCTTTGGTGTAAGCTTTACTAAATCATTGGCAACATGTAACGTGCGCTGAATTAAGTTCACCTTCACTTTTCCTACCGTGATTTCTCCCACAGCTTCAGGAGCTTCATTTTTTTCCATTCGCCGAACAAGTGCTTTAGCTCTAGCTACAAGTTCTCTTACATCAAACGGCTTGGTCATGTAATCATCTGCGCCTAACTCTAAACCTAGAACTTTATCGACGATGTCATTTTTAACCGTTAACAAGATAATCCCCATTCCTCTTCGATTCTCAAGTTTTCGGCATACTTCATAGCCGGTTAATTTGGGCATCATCACATCTAATATCATCACATCAGGTCGAAAGCTTTTTACTTTTTCAAGCGCTTCTTCACCGTCAGATGCTGTGTCTACAATATATCCTTCGCGCTTGAAAGCATAGGATACCGCTGTAGCAATACTTTTTTCATCATCAACTACTAAAATCCTTTTATTCAATGTATCACGTACTTTCATTTGATATTTCTATTCGTCTATCTTATCAAACAGCTTTCCCAAAAACATCTCCAAGTTGTTTCGAAATTGTAAACAAAAATAAAAACACCATATAAGATGGCGTTTTTTTAGATCTAATATTCATTTGTAAAAGGAAGGATTTTATGCGTATTCAAATATTGATGAAGCAGATCTATTCGCTGCTCGCTGCTAATAAAACCAATGTATCCGTCCGGTCTAATAACGTATAGAGCATCTTTTTGAAGCCCTGCTTTCTTCAAGTAAGGGTTCCAAGAAAACTCGTGCAAGGAGAAGCCTTTTTCTTGCATGCTCTTTTTTAGCTTCTCTGCTGCTGTTCCATAGACATGTATTTGCCAGTTTAATGACTGTAAATATTCAAAATTTCCTTCTACATAAGGTAACCGATCACCACTTTGCACCTTTGTCCCTTGCCCGCTGCTTAGGTTACTATTTCGATACTTAATGCGGATTTGAGATAAAATCGTAAATGCTTTGTGACGGGGATAAGGGAAACGAAATAAAAAGGATAGTACAGGCGGAAAGATATGCTTTCTAAAAAATTGACTCGTTTTATCTCGTGCCACCATTCGCTTAAAAGCGCGATCAGTTGTATTTACAAGCAGCTCTGCAAAAGGCAACCTTTCTTCTTCGTATGTATCTAATATGGAAAGTGCCGCTTTGTGTTGAAGGACAGCTGCTAATTTCCATGAAAGGTTGATTGCATCTCCAATTCCTGTGTTCATTCCTTGTCCGCCTGCAGGACTATGAATATGGGCTGCATCTCCACTTAGAAAAGTACGCCCCTGTCGGAAACGGCTTGCTACTCTGTGATGGATATGATATGTCGAGAACCAATTTATACCCTCAACCTGAGCACCAAATGTTTGTTGAAGAAAAGCGTGAATGTTTTCAGCTTTTACATCGTTTTGATCCCCAAAAGCTGAAGGAATAATGCCGATCATTCGATACGTTCCTTTACTTCTAACAGGCATACAAATCAAAAATTCTTCATTGCTAAATGAAATACTGATTTTTTGATTCTTCATCATTTCACCAGAGCCTTCAACATCCATCACATAAAAATGCTGTTTATATTTTTCTCCTTTAAATTCTATCTTCATTTGTTTCCGAACTGTACTGTGTGCTCCGTCACATCCACAAATATACTTAAAATAAGCGGTTTCCTCTTGCTGGGCTTTTAATAAAGTTTTTACCCCTTCTCCGTGTTCAGCTAGAGATAGTAACTCCGTCTTCCATTCTACTTCAATCCCAAGGTTTTTTAATTTTTTAAGTAGAAACCGCTCGTGGTCGTCCTGTGGAAATGTAAGAACAAAAGGAAAAGGACTTAATCCTTCTCCTAAAGATCCTAGATGAACTTTTGCTTTTATTTTATTCTTTACTCGGACGTATACATCTTCCATCTTAATCCCGTGGTCTATGACTTCATCTACAAAACCGAACTGCTGATAAAATTCAAGGGTTCGCGGTAAAATAGCCATTGCCCGGGAGGCTTGCCCAGGCCCGTCGCTTCTATCAATAATTCGAAAAGGAATGTTATGTCTGGCTAAATTGTAGGCCATAACGAGGCCAGTAGGGCCGGCACCAACGATTAGGATTTGTGGATTCATCATCATCTCTCCTTTTCATTCAGTTACAGTATCTTTTATATTGAGTGAGACTTCTCTTTTTTTACAGAAGATGCAGGTAAAGCAGAAGCAAACACAGCACATAAACTTATTAAAGAGATAAGAGCTAGAGCAGATACAGAATGATTCCATGTCAGATGTTCTCCAAAGAAAAATAGTTCTCGTACGCCATCTACCATAAACCTCATTGGTAGCCATGGATCAATCCACTCTCTATAAAAATCAGGCATAATCTCTGGGGCCATTGAAAGCAAAGGTGCGCCAAAAAATAGAATAATAACGAAAATCGGAAGTCCCTTTAGTCCTAGCCATGAAAGTACGGCTGATATCAGAGTGAAAAAACTGAAGTAAGCAATAGCTAAGAATAGTGCTGTATCTAAAAATGAAGGAACAGTAATTCCAACCATTTCAGCCAGCCACGCTAGCCCGAAACCTGCAGCTAAAGCAAGTATACCCCCGATGATTACGAACCCTACTTGGTTAACGATTTTCTCTTTACGAGAAGAAAACGTGATTTTTTTGATAGCGAGAAATACAACTGCTGCCCCTGCTATACTCGCCATCCACAGCGGCTGAAATAATGAAACGGGGGCATTTCCGTTGACACTATGAGTCCCTGTTTCGTTTACGTTTATAACTGTTTTTTGAATCGGTGCAGCGAGTGCTAATGCTTGGTTTGCACTTAGTTGCGTTCCGTTTTGTTCAAATCTTTTTACTATCTGCAAGCGCATATTTTCATTCATCTTATCAACTGCTCCGTTTAGCACCTGACTTGCTATTGTTGAAGCAGCTGTATTCATTCCTTGATTCACTAATAATCTAATAGCGGGTGCATTCGGCTGAGCCGTCTGAAGAGTCGCCTGTTTTTTGGTGAAATCTTTTGGAATGATAAGCGCCCCATAGTATTTTTGATTATTTAATCCTTTTTCAACTTCTTTAGTAGTTGATACAAAAATCCATTTAACCGAAGACTGTTCAGTGCTTGAACTCTTCATATTTTGTTTTATTTGATCTCCTATATTTACCTTACCCTTTGCTGGAACTGTCATTCCTTCGTCGGCATTTACGAATGCGATTGGCAAATTCTTAGGTGCTTGGTTTACTGAAGGAATTAACGTTAGGATAAAAATGAAAATAACTGCTACCACTATAATTGGTGAAAAGTATATACGTTTTTGGTGAACTAATTTCATATAAACGTCCCCTTTTCATTTTAAAGATATGGACTTTGACGAAAGAAAAAAATAATGTACATGCTGTTGATTAGTGATCACTATGTAAATTATAATAAATTCACCTGCATTCTCAATATGCAATAATCGTAAGAATGTTGCTTACTTAACACAAAGCATATAACTGTTCATTATTAAAGAAAAAAAGTAGGTGTTTAAAAGCTGTGGGTAATTCAAAAACAGATCGCCGAATTATTCGAACGAAAAGATTCATTCGAGATGCTTTAACAGAATTGATGGAAGAGAAAGGGTTTGAAGGAGTAACGGTCAGAGATCTGACAAAAAAAGCGGATATTAATCGTGGAACCTTTTATTTACACTACCAAGACAAATACGATTTACTTGAAAAAAGCGAAAATGAAGTTATTCAAGAGATACAAGAATTTATCAAGAAAGCAAATCCCAATGAGATTGTGTCTGCTAATTTGCAAGAACAGCCTTTACCGTTTATCATCGCACTTTTTGAGTATATTCAAGAAAATGCGCGTTTTATGCAGGTTATGCTTGGTCCAAAAGGGAATCCTGGATTTTATCTTAAAATTAAAGAAGTCATGAAAACCAATATGCTAGAAAAATTAAAGCTCATTGATAATAAAATATCTCCGCTTGTTCCACTTGAATATTTAATGTCTTACGTAACGTCAGCGCATCTTGGAGTCATTCAGCACTGGTTAGAACAAGATATGAAGCAGTCACCGCGAGAAATGGCCCTGACACTCGCTAGCATGACTTTTCTAGGTCCTGCTTATATTGCAGGCATTAAACGAACATAAAAAGAACCTGCTATTCTCTAAGAGAATAGCAGGTTCTTTTTATTAACCTTCTAGTAATAAAGATTCTGGATCTTCTAATAGTTCTTTAACAGTAGCTAGGAAGCTTACGGCTTCTTTGCCGTCAACGATACGGTGATCGTAAGAAAGTGCAATGTACATCATCGGACGATTTTCGATACGCTCTTCATCAATTGCTACCGGACGAAGCTGAACTTTGTGCATTCCTAAAATACCAACTTGAGGCCCGTTTAAAATTGGTGTAGACATTAATGAACCGAATACGCCGCCGTTTGTAATTGTGAACGTTCCACCTTGTAAATCTTTTAATGATAATTTGTTGTCGCGCGCTTTTTTCGCTAAATCAACGATAGATCCTTCGATACCAGCGAATGTTTTGCGGTCAGCATCACGTACAACTGGAACAACAAGACCGTCTGGAGCTGACACAGCAATACCGATATCATAGAATTTTTTAATTAATAACTCGTTTCCTTGAATTTCAGCATTTAATAATGGATACTTTTTAAGTGCTGCTACTACTGCTTTTGTAAAGAATGACATAAAGCCAAGTCTTACGTCGTGCTGTTCAAAGAATTTGTCTTTGCGTCGTTTGCGAAGAGCCATAACAGCAGTCATGTCTACTTCGTTAAACGTTGTTAGCATAGCCGCTGTTTGCTGAACTTCAACAAGACGTTTGGCAATTGTTTGACGACGACGTGACATACGTTCGCGTTCAACAGGTTTGTCGCTATTTTCACTTGCCGCTGGAGACGGAGATACCGGGTTAGCTGGCTTACTTGCTTGTGCCTGCTGCTTTTGCTCATTTGATTTTTGGTCTGCATACGAATCAATATCATGTTTGCGCACACGGCCAAGAGGATCAGTAGTTGGCACTTGATCTAGCTTAATCCCGCGTTCTCTTGCTGCTTTACGAGCTGCAGGAGAAGCAATTAGCCATTGTTTTTGATTTCCTTGCTGAGGCGCTTCAGCTGCTGGCGCTACTTCTTCAACAGTTTTTTGCTGAGCTGGAGCCGCCTCTTGCTTTGGTGCTTCCTCTGCTGGTTTTTCTTCAGCTTTTGGTGCTGCTGGTGCTGAAGCTCCTTCTTTCGCTTCAAGACGTGCAATTGTTTCACCAACTTGCACTGTGTCGCCTTCGCCAGCAAGAAGTTCCGTTAACACACCAGAGTCTTCAGCTGTAATTTCAACGTTAACTTTATCTGTTTCAAGTTCAACGATATAATCGCCTTTTTCAACGAAATCTCCTACTTGTTTTAGCCACTGTGCAACTGTTCCTTCAGAAATTGATTCTGCTAATTCCGGTACTTTAATCTCTCCCATGGTTCATTCCCCTTCCTTATCGTGTAACAACGTCGTTAGCAATTTCATTTTTAGTTAATGCATCTTGTAAAATACGTTCTTGTTCTTGTCTGTGAACTGTTGGATCTCCTTCAGCTGGACTTGAACGTCTTGTGCGGCCGATGTAGTCAACCGTAGCTCCTTCTGGTGCTACTTCACGCAGTCGATCTTCTACATAGTTCCATGCGCCCATGTTTTCCGGCTCTTCTTGTAACCAGACAATCTCTTTTAAATTTTTATAGCGAGCAAAGATTTCAGCAATTACGCGTCTTGGGAACGGATAAATTTGTTCTAGACGAAGGACGTGTAGCCAATCTTTATCATCTTTTGCTTTGTTTAAGCGTTCCGTTAATTCACTGCTGATTTTTCCGCTGCACAGAACGATTCGTTCAACTGCATCTTCTTTTTTGCCTAATCCAGGCTGTTCTACTACTAAGCGGAAAGAGCCTTTTGTAAACTCTTCAAGGTTTGACACACTAAAAGCATTACGAAGCAAACTTTTTGGTGTCATAACTACTAGCGGTCTTACTTCTTCGCGCTGTAAAATGGCAGCTTGTCGTCGAAGTAAGTGGAAATATTGTGCAGCGCTTGTTACGTTTGCGATTGTCCAGTTGTTTTCTCCAGCTAGCTGTAAATAACGTTCTAGACGAGCGCTTGAGTGTTCTGGCCCTTGACCTTCATGGCCGTGTGGCAGCAATAAAACCATTCCAGATTTTTGTCCCCACTTAGCACGGCCTGCTGCAATAAACTGGTCAATAATAACTTGGCCTGCATTGGCAAAATCACCGAACTGTGCTTCCCAAAGAACGAGCGTTTCAGGAGCAAATACATTATAGCCGTATTCAAATCCAAGCACGGATCCTTCAGATAATGGACTGTTACGAATATCAAAGGAAGCGCTTACGTTCTTCATTGCGTGTAGTGGTGAGTAAACATCCCCTGTCTTATGATCATGAAGAACAAGATGTCTATGTGCAAACGTACCACGTTCAGAGTCCTGGCCTGTAATACGAATTGGCGTGCCGTCTCTTAAAATCGTAGCAAATGCAAATGCTTCACCCAATGACCAATCTACGCTTTCATTTTCTTCAAACGCTTTGGCACGTTTAGATAAGATGCGATCAAGTTTTGGAAATACGTTAAATCCTTCAGGGTATTTCACTAGCTCTTGATTTACTTCAAACAGCTCTTCTTTTGTAACAGATGTATCAATATCTGAAATTCCTTTGAAGACTGCTTGTGGCATTTCCATGATTCTATGTTGCTTTTCAGCTTTTGGCGGTACTTTCTCATAAGCTGCTTTTAACTTCGCTTGTAACTCTTCATTAATTTGATCTGCTTGGCCGCTTTGAATCACGTTTTGTTCTTCAAGCTGCTTTGCATACATAGCACGAACGGTTGGACGTTTTGTCACAATTTCATACATCTTCGGCTGCGTTACAGACGGTTCATCCATTTCATTGTGGCCAAATCGACGGTATCCAATTAAATCAATCAAGAAATCTTTGTTAAAGCGTCTGCGATACTCATAAGCAAAGTAAGCAGCAGCTAAACAGGCTTCCGGATCATCCGCATTTACGTGAACAATTGGAATTTCAAACCCTTTTGCTAAGTCACTTGCATATTTCGTTGAACGAGAATCGACGCTTTCTGTTGTAAATCCAATCATGTTGTTAGCAATAATGTGGATTGTTCCACCTGTTTGATAACCAGTCAATTGATTTAGGTTCAGCGTTTCTTGTACAATACCTTCACCAGGGAACGCAGCATCTCCGTGAATTAAAATCGCGAACGATTTTTTTACATCTTGTTTTGGGTATCCATTCACATCACGCTCATCTTGAGCCGCTCTTGTAAACCCTTCCACAACCGGATTAACAAACTCCAAGTGACTCGGGTTGCTAGCCAATGTCAAACGAGCTCGAACTGTGTTCTCTGCTTTAATTTGTTTGTCGGCACCCAGGTGATATTTTACGTCTCCCGTCCAGCCGTAGTTGATACCGATTGAACCTTCTGAAGGAACTAATTCCTTGTTAGGTGCATGCTGGAATTCTGCAAAAATCATTTCATACGGCTTGCCTAATACGTGTGCCAATACATTTAAGCGTCCACGATGAGCCATACCGATATTAACCGTTTTTGGGCTTGTTTCCACTGAGCGTGCAATCAGTTCATCTACAAGTGGAATTAACATATCTACGCCTTCAATAGAAAAGCGTTTTTGTCCGACAAATGTACGGTGTAAAAATTGTTCAAAGCCTTCTACTTCTGTTAAACGCTTCAATACAGAAGTTCTTTTCTCATTTGAAAGAGGTTGGAAAATAGTACCTGACTCGACCATATCAGTCAGCCACTTATTCTCTTCCATGTTATGTACGTGATGGAATTCAAACGCAATGGTTTTTGTGTAGACATCTGTTAAATAGTTAATTGCATCTAAACCATTTTTGACGTGTGATGGCGCATTCGTACATAAAATATCAACCGGAATTGATTTTAAATCTTCTTGCGTTAAATTGTAATCTTCCAAGTGAAGCAAGACAGGATCTTTCTTCTCGCTTTCAAGAGGCTTAATTGATGCGTATAGATGACCATAAGCACGGATATTTTCCGCTAGCTTAATAGCCGATGCAATTTTAGATGTGTTAGCTGAAGGTGCAGCCTGTGCGTATTCAGCTTGCTGAACTTGCTCACTTTCGTTTAATGGAGGAGCACCCCAATAATCAAATAATTCTTTTAACTCTGGATCTACTAGATCTGACTGCTCTTCATATAACTCATACTGTTCTAATACATAGCCATAGTTCGGACCCAAAAATCCTTGCCAAGGCTCCCCTCTATTCGACGTTTCGTTACCCATGATAAAACCCCCAACGAGTTATAATAATTGTCGTACTCAACAATCTTTCCATTTTGAATGTCGATTACCTTATCGTCTGACATCTTTACAACGAGTGATAAATCTCACTGCGTGTGTATCTGATATCTGCTTATATTTTACCACTCTTTTACTCGTCAATCAAAATGAAATCGCTATATTTCTTTAATTTTTTTTACTTTTTTAATAGTCTTACTACTTTTTGAAAGCGTTTTATAAGTAAAGCTGATTAAAGGTCGAATCAGGTGTTAATTAATTGTTATTGACCTAGCTTTTGGCAAAATTAAATTGCTTGAAATATATTTTATGACCATTAAAAAAAAGAAGCAGCGTTTTGCTTCTTTTTTTAAAACTCATCTACGATTTTTTCAACGTCTTCAAAATAACCATCATCTACTTCTGTAAGCTTGTTGCTTTTCGCCGCTTCGAGTAAATGAGTGAACCAAGTTAGTTCTACTTTCAAATGCATAATCGTGCGCATAATGATCGACAGATTTGCAATGGAATGATCCACCTTTTTAACTTGGTACAAATTTTGCATTTTTTCTAAATAAGCTGCCGTTTCCTCAATCTTTTTTTCTAAAGCAGAAGCCACTTTTTCTTGATCCACGTAAGAAGTAAATGAAAGCGCAGCATAAACTGGTCTATGCATATGCTCTTTTTTTAATAGCTGTTCAAAATAAAGGCGCTCAAATTCTTCTCTTCCTGCATCCGTGATAGAATAAACGGTCTTTTCAGGTCTGTTTGTCTCTCGAATCACATCGACTACTTTCACCAGCTGATTTTTTTCAAGCGTATCAAAAGCATAATATAAAGAGCCGCTTGCAAGTTTAATATAGTGCTTCATTTGTCTTTCATTAATGGTTTGCTGAATCTCATAAGGGTGCTTATTTCCTTCCATTAATAAACCCAATATGACTAATTTAACACTCATAACACCTTTCACCTCTTGACATGCATCTTATTTAGTAATAAAAGCACGAACATCTTCGTGCTTTTTCTATTTTTGAGCTGCAGGTTCCTTAGCTTCTACCCGCTTTTTAGGGGGAACTTCCACTCGTTCATTTCCCATTAAAAAGACAGTAATGATAGCTACTGCAATTGGAATAAGAGCAAGCATAAATGCATACGTGATCGATGTAGACATAGCATCAACAATCTTATCTAATATTTGAGGCGGAATGCTGTTTCGGGCACTTGATTGAAAAACTGCACTCGGATCTCCTATTTGAGAAAATGCTCCTTGTGATCCATTTTCCATACCTTGAAAATTGCGCTGCAGCTCATTTGTAAATGTATTGCTTTGAATCGTTCCAAAAATCGTAACTCCAAGCGTCATGCCTAAAGAACGCGCAAATGAGTTCGTTGAGTTGGCAGAACCTCTAAACTGTGGATCCAGCTTATGCGTTGACGAAGTTGGTAAAAGAGAAAAGCTAAATCCT
Organism: Priestia sp. MDV22-iso46; assembly: GCF_058629175.1. Classification (NCBI taxonomy): domain Bacteria; kingdom Bacillati; phylum Bacillota; class Bacilli; order Caryophanales; family Bacillaceae; genus Priestia; species Priestia sp. MDV22-iso46. Next base: position 61,255 of record NZ_JBZVWT010000001.1, on the reverse strand, counting down.
ACGCCAAACCCAGTCAAAATCATGAATACCGTTAGCATCCAACGAGGTGTATCAGGTTCCATTGTTCCTAATAAAAACATTCCTACTGCAAATGAAAAAACGGACATAATCATTAAGTTTCGAAAGCTTGTTTTTGTGAGAAAAATCCCGCCGATAGCACTTCCTGCTACCGAGCCTAACATCATAGGAGTTAAAATTAAACCTGCATTTGTAGCAGAACCTCCATACACAGCTTGAACGAAAATAGGAATAAATACCGTTAAAATAATAAACGTTGCTCCGTATAAGAAAGCGAGAGTTTGTGATGTTGCAAATAAACGGCGTTTGAACATCCAAAATGAAATAATCGGCTCTTGCGCGCGTTTTTCCACAAAAAAGAAGAGTGATAGCGCCACAGCAAAGATAGCAAAAAGAGATAAAATTTGCGGAGAAGACCAATCGTACTCTTTCCCTCCAAGTTCAAGAGCAAACATTAAACTAACTACTGAAATTACAAGAGTGGCTGCACCAGCCCAGTCAATTTTTTGTTTTTTATGACTTGTTGATTCTTTATAAAAGCGCACAATAAAAAATAACGATAAAAGTCCAATCGGCACGTTCACGTAAAACACCCAGTGCCAGCTGATGTATTCCGTAATGTATGCACCAAGAAGCGGACCAAATACACTTGCTGAGCCAAAAACGGCACCTAATAATCCCGTCATTTTCCCGCGTTTTTCGGGAGGGAAAATATCAAATACAATGGTAAAAGCAATCGGAAGAAGCGCTCCTCCTCCAATTCCTTGAATCGCCCGGTAAATACTTAGCTGCACAATGCTTTGCGCTAGGCCACACAATGCAGATCCAAGTAAAAATACCGTCAATCCAAAAATAAAAAACCGTTTACGGCCGTACATATCAGACAGTTTACCAAATATCGGCATACCTGCCATCACGGCAACCATATAGGCGGACGTAACCCAAACAAACTTATCTAACCCACCTAGATCAGAAATGATTTTCCCCATAGCCGTCGCTACGATGGTATTATCCATGGCTGACATAAAAATACCGAGCAGCAATCCTGCTACGATAAAACGAATATTTTTTTCTGATGAAACCATTTCAGTTCCTCCTTTCGCGTCATCTTTTTGATGAACAGAAATGATAGCTACTTAAATTATTATATTCAAATTTGAGTATTTTACAATCTTAAATGTGCTTTTTTTAGAAATAAACATAAGAAAAGCGTAATGGGTCCATTACGCTTTTACTGTGAGCTGAGGCTCTAATTTAATCTCAACATTTCCTTGAATTGCTCTTGAAATCATACAGGATGTTTCTGCTTTTTTTATAAGTCGATTGATTTTTTCTTCTTGAGCCGCAAATTCAGATGTGATGATAACATGAGGTTTATGAATAATTTTTTCGTATGTGAATACACCATTCGTCACGTCCACAATAGCTTCTGATTCCATCGTTAAAGCCTCTTGACGGATTCCGCTTCTTTCGAACATCGCTGCAAGCGTGATGATGTAGCACGTGGCTGCTGCCCCTAGGAGCATTTCATCTGGATTTGTTCCCACTCCTGGCCCGTCCATTTCTGGCGGAATGGAAATTTTTGTTTTTAATTGTCCTGATTCAATTGTACCTACTTCATTTCGGCCTCCTGGCCAATTTGCTTGCAAATGAAAGTGATGTTTTGCCATAGTTTATCCTTCTTTCTTCTATATAATGATGTGTACCTAGCGTACCCTTTTTATGTATAAAATAAAAATGTTCTGCTTGTCACAGCAAAAAGACTGCTAAACGGTGCAGTCTTTGTTTTTTCTTAACTTAAAGGTACTTTCTTTTCGCTTTCAACGAAAGCTTTGATTAATGATGGCAGCCATTCCTGCAGGTTTGTAAATGAATATCCCCAAAAGCTAGCCTTTTCATTGCTCATCGTCCAAGAATGATCTACTCCGTAAGGAGAACTATTTTCATCTGTTAAACGAGAAGTTGTTTTTGCTGTTTTATTCGCTGCTTGTTCAATATATGAAAATAAATTTTTGAGTGAAATAGTACCATTTGAACAAGCGTTAATCGGTCCTTTTAGCTTCTGTTCTGCACACCAGACTAAAAATTCACCGGCTTCTTCCTGTGAAATGAAGTTCATTTCTGCTTCAATAGCCGGTACACCAATTTCTTCTTCATGCATAATTTTTTCTACGTGAAAACGTAAGCGATCCGTATAATCATCTTTTCCCATTACAATTGGAAAACGGACAGCCGTTACCGAAAACGGTGCTTTTTGAAAAAATACCGCTTCAGCTTGGCGTTTTCCCTCTTGGTAGGAAATATTTTCACGACGTGTATATGAAATAGGATACTTGTATGGATCAAAATCTTCTTCATAACACGTTTTTTCTAAAGAACCGTATACTGAAAGAGTCGAGGTGAGTACATAGTGACTGGTACTATGACGAAAAGCTTCAACAGCCACAGCTGCGCCGTGTGAAGAATAGCATATTTGATCGAAGATAACATCCCATTTTCTTCCTCGTGTTGTTTCGATTACAGAATCTTTTTCTACACGATCAAGAAAAATCCGTTCAACTCGGTCGCCGAAATCATCTGGTGTTTTACCTCGCGTTGCTAACGTAACCTTAACTCCTTTAGAGAGCAATGTCTTGACTAAATTTTTTCCAAAAAAACGAGTTCCACCTAACACAAGTGCTGTTTTCATCCTTTTCTCCACCTTTCGTATTTGATATGGATAACCATACCATTATTATCCAACTTTTTTGTTCATAAAGCTATGAATCTTTCCGCTTATTTTTTTATATTCCCACCTATTTTTTCGCCGCTGTCGTGTTAAGATGTACATATCTTACAAAAAGGAGCGACAGTGATGAAGCCTTCTCCACTTCCCCTTAACGAACGCCTTGTTGTTCTTGATATTATTCGGGGCATTGCTTTGCTAGGCATTTTCTTAGTAAATATCCCTGCTTTTGCTTCGCCGATATTTATTTTTCAGCTGTACGATATTCCTTATGAATATAAAGGAATGGATGCTTTTATTGATTTATTCCTGCTACTGTTTGTTCAAGGAAAGTTTTTTACGATTTTTTCTTTTTTATTTGGACTTGGATGCGGAATCTTTTTGCATAGAGCTGAAGAAAAGCATTACTTTGCCGCTGCTTTATGGTCAAGAAGAATGGCTTCTTTGCTATTAATCGGGCTTTTTCATCTTGTCTTTTTCTGGTATGGAGACATTTTGCATGTGTATGCTGTCGGCGGTTTTTTAGTGTTGTTTTTTTATAATCGAAAAACCAAGACGATTTTGCTGTGGGCAATAGGCTTGCTATGCTTTTTTTATCTTTTGGCTTGCATGCAGTTTTTTATTCCGGCCCACGTCTTGCAGGAGGCTCAGTTGGAGTATAAGGTTTTACATGAACATGCCTTAACTCAATATTTATCCACCTACAGGCAAGCAGACTATTTATCTTGGCTGTTTTATCGTTTGAATGTTGAAGTGGTGCCTATGCTATTAAATCTACCGTTTTCTATCTTTCCCGTATTTTCTATGTTTTTATTTGGCTTATATACTGCTAAAAAAGGATTAGTACATAATATCGAACAAAATCGTTCTTTTTTTAAGAAAATTCAGTTAATAACAGGCGCAGCAGGTTTTACTTTAACTATCATTCTCGCTATCTTAAAACTAGAAATTTTAAAATATGGACTCTATCAGCAGGCGGCCATTCACCTTTTTACAAGTTTGAGCGGCATTTTTCTATGTTTTTTTTATCTTACCACCTTACTGTTATTCCTGCAATTTTCTCCTTACGCTTCGATGCTGGGTCTTTTTAAGTATAGTGGAACAATGGCATTAACAACTTACCTTAGCCAAACTTTAATTTGCCTGTGGATGGTTCGAGCCTTTGGTTTATACGGAACTCTTACCTTAACAGAAAGCACGATTATTTGTCTCATTATATATACACTCCAGCTTTTTTTTAATAAGTGGTGGCTTTATTATTTCTATTACGGTCCGTGTGAATGGTTATGGAGGAGCTTTACATACCGATCTTTCCCGCCTCTCAGACGGAATAGGAAAGCTTCAGCTTAACAGCAAATCGGCCTTCAAGTTTGAAAGCCGATTTGTCTCCTTTACTGCAGAGGCGGTATGGTTATTCGTTTAATTCCATTTGCCTCAAACTCTCGTATATAATCCATTTCTCGATGGAAAATTTGCATAAAAACTTCATTTTTTATTTCTTTAATGGGTCCTATTTGTTCTATCACATCTCGTTTAGCCATGCGATAGGCTAGCGCTTCCCAAAACACTTCGTTATCGTATTCTCCAATAATATCTTGAAGAGAATCTTCATGTTCTTCTGTAAACATAATCTCACTGTTTAGCGTGTGAAAAGGTCCTTTTTCAAGGAAAGGCTCTGCGTGAGAAAACATTTGTTTTTCTACATCCGTATATTCTTGTGCATGTTCATCTTCCACTCCAGAGCATGCTGTGACCATCCAGTTACCTAAATAAATTAAATCAAGCAGTTGAAAAAAGTGCGTTTCAGATAGTTGAAGTTCAATTTCGTTTTTTGCAGGAGCTTTTGACATAAGCGCGGATCTCTCCTTTAATTTTGAGGGTAGTTGCTACTAAATAAAATAGCTAAAAGGGTTAGTATGCAGGCTAGCAGGAAAACTGAAGAAATGGCTTCACCTCTTTTCTGTAGTGTAAAAATAGAGGTACTGACATCTAAAGAAGTGAATACGAAGGGTGTAAACTTATCATAATCGAAATAAAGACAAGATACAAGACTTTTTTACTAAATTTTCTGACTATTTTCGTCATAAATACCTATTTTTGTTTTGTTTTGTTTATACTAGAAAGGTCCGAAAATTGTGTGCGGAGCTGCCCAAAATAAAAAAGCGCTGAACTAGGCGCTTTAACGGTGTAAAAAAATAGATAAACCAATAAAAAAAGCAGCTAAAATAAAATCAAAAATCCATTGCCACTTCTCACGTTTTAACAATACGTGCTCTACCCCTGATAACAGCGAACTTATACTAACCAAAACAAAAATAAAGCTTAATTGGTTAAACGAAAATTTAGTGACAAAATTTGATACAAGTATGACTGCTACGGTGATGAACAGTGCCATTTGACTTATAAGTACCCATTTAATTCTCTGTTTATATCCGTCTTTTAAAGCTTGTAATAAATCGTTGCTGATCACTCTCGCTAAACCCCTTTTGTATTCCTATCGTTAAAAGTAAGAACGCAGCAAAAACGTTTCTCTGCATCTTAACTACTTAGCAAAACTAGCTATTAAATCGAAACATAAATATCAACTTGACTGTACTCAGGATCAATACAGCGTTCATCATATAATTCAAAATCTATTTTATAGGCACGATGATTTTTTTTAGCCCACTCGCGAATATAAGCCCAAGCCTCTACGACTACCTGTCTAGCTGGACCAACAGCTGTTGTAAACACCATGTATTCACCTTCTGGGATGATGAACTCTCTCATATCATCTTTCAGTTCGCCGCCGGGTAAAACTTCATATCCGAGAGCAAATGTAAAATCCATTTTTTGATTGTATTCAAATTCTGTATAAAGAGCAAATGTATTACCATTTACTTTATTGGCGATTTTATTAGCTAACTGTTGTTTATAAAAAGTCTGCCAGTGCTCGGGAATAAGACCTGTGCCCGTTTCTTCCACAGGTTCATCTGTTCGAATAGGCACTCCTACAACAGTAAATTCATTTACCTTGACTACTTTTTGACTTACAACTAAGTCAGTCAACATATTGAGCCCCCTTAATTCTTCTTTTTCTGTAGTTACAATGAGGGAAATACTTCTTAATATGCATTTTATTTGTATTCAAAGAAAACGTCAACCTTTTATGCAAATCCCTTAACGAAGGGGCTGAAGATCATTCTTCTAAGCTATAAAAAAACAATTCTATTTTCTTTGTACACATCATACGTATAAGATACCCCTAATTTACAATAGAGTGAGGTAAAAAAATGAAGATCATTGAACTTGCCGAATTCATTAAAACAAGTAAAAAAACAACTAAACTTGCTCTTTCCTCTTCTACAGTACAGTATACATTAGAAACAGATGATTTGAAAATTGAATTAAAAACAGGCGGCACGAATAAGCGAATCGTGTTTTTTCGCATCTTCTTAAAAGGAACATACAAGGATTGGATTTGTTATCACCGGAACGAACATCATATTTACGAATTGTATCAAAATATTTCCTTATCCCCTCAACTGCAAAGGCAGCTTTTGTACGCTATTGCATCATAAAAAGAGCTGGCTTAGTTAGCCAGCTCTTTTTATTTATGCTGTAGTTTTGTGATTGGATGTTTGTGCGGCTTCACATGTAATTTTTCCTTTGTCCATTGAATTCCTCTATATAAATAGTACGAGCACCAAAAAACTGCTGGAACGATAAGTACGTAGGCAACGACACTATTCGTAAAGAAAGAAGAATCTATAGAACGAAGCAATCGATAGGTCTCATTTAATATACATATATGCACTACATAAATGCCAACTGAATTTTTCCCAACTTTTGAAAAAAACGAGTTTTTGCCAAGAGCTGGACTGCTCAATACGAATAAAAACAATGATGCCGATAAAAAAATCGTAGAAATAAAATAGTCTCCGGGCTTGCTGTGCTGGATATTGACCAACCAGTAACGCTCGGCGATCTCTAACGCTGAAAACACAAAAAAGCTGGCTAAATAAACCATTGGCCTTGCGTTTAATACTGACAGAATTTGCTTACCGTAAAGGGCAAACATAGCTCCTAATACTGTATAGAACAAACCAAAGAACAGGGCATCTCTCGTTTGAAAAGAAAGTGGAAAAAATAAAGAATAAGACTGCCCAAATAACCCAGTTACATATAATACGGTGCTGATAAGCATTAATAAGCCAATCTTTTTCCATCTTTGAAATAAGAAAACGATGACAACAGCCCAAATTAATGCAATCAAGTACCAAAGCTGAAATCCACTTGTGTCACTTCCATAATAAAAGATATCTTTGAATGTGATGGATGATGTTAGATAATCAGCTACTGCACCTTTTCGTTCTGCTAATGTTCCGTGGTTCTGAAATAAGCGCAGAACTACACCAAACAATAAATAAAAGACGAACCAACATGCATAAAGCTTTGAAATATTCCACGTGTATTTTTTTAAGTATGCAGAAGGCTTTGGATGTTTTTGAATTTTATTCATAAACAAATACCCTGATACAATAAAGAAAAAAGGAACCGCGAATCGTGCAAATGTGTCAACAATGACATCTAGCACATTTTCCTGGTTCCCTAAAAAGAAATCGTCATGTGATGGATTAACATGAATACAAACCACAAACACTGTAGCAAAAAACTTAATAAAATCAATTGAATAATTACGTTCCATCTTGTTGTCAGCTCCTTAAAATAAACTCGAGCTCTATTTTAGCATAATTATCCAAACGAAAAAGATATTTTGGTAAAATTAACCTTATAGTCATGGAAAAAATTTCTTAACTTCCAATATTCTAGTCTTGTTTACTTGTATGATGTCTTTCAACATTCCAAATAAATGATTCTAAAGAACTATAAAACAAAAAACAGATTACGCGTAACCTGTTTTTTAAATTAACATTTTCCATGCAAACTTATTATCTTGTTTAATATCGACTTCTTTTTCATGCAAAGCCTGCACATGCTGTTTAATTTGTTTGAGAAACAGCATTACTTCCCCGCTTGATACGGCAGCTGAGTTGAGAGATAACGAATGTTTTTTAGCAATTTTTAATTCCTCGGTTTCCACTGAAATACTCACGTGGCGAAATAAGTGCCAAGGGTAGTAAACTGTTTTAAAAGATTTTGAGAAATAAATTCCTTTAGAACAAACGGTAATCCCCTCGGTTTTTTGAAGAGGATATGTATTTAAATGAGCTACAATTTTTTCTTTAGCAGGTAAATAGAGCCTGTTTCGCATCTCTTTTTCAACTTCTTCACATAGTTGTCCTTCTACCGACAACGCATCTTTTGGATCAGGGGTTTGATGAATTTGAAAAGATGAACAAATAGAAGTTAATTCTTTTGAGGATACACACGGATATATATAGTCTTGACACATATATTCATGGGAATGAGTGCGAATAAATTTCTTGATTTTTTTTAATAGAGATACTAGCTTTCTAGCTGAGTAATCGTTTTGATTGACTTGAAATTTCTCCACGTCATTAAAACAAATCATTTCTTCTTTTCGAATGGTAATGGATTGAATGTTAGCGAACTCTTCCCATAACATTTTTCCTTTTTTCATCCCTCTGCTTTTCCAGTAAATCCCCTTATTTGTAAAGCAAATTCCCCTTTTATCTAGGCCTGCTATAAAAGAGCTGTGTAAATACGCAATTATTTTTTCTTGGGGCTGAAACTGAAAGTATTTGCTAGCCATTTTTTTGTAGAAACTAGGTATTTGCATTACATAAAATTGACTTTCTCTATAGATTAAGCATAAGTCAGTCAAATAATTAGTTTTCAGCGTCGCCACGCTCTCACTTCCTTTTTGAGTGTAAATAACCGTACCCATTTTTTCTATTACTTTATAAACGTTTTTTAATGAAAAAAGTTTCAACTTTTTTTGTTTTTTATAAAAAAGCTTTAAATTGAATCATTTCTTTCAGCTAGGAGGTTATCTAATTACTCACTTATTCAATAATCTTATTTTAAACGTTCCCTACTTAATTAAGAAACTAAACCAGATAATAGCAATGCTTAGCTGCTTTATCCAAATCATCCCTTGTGAACAAAAACAAACCGCAGCGTTAAAACGCGATGCGGTTTGTTTTTTAAGCTAAATAAGCTTCTTTTATTTTTTCATTATGAATTAATTCCGAGCCTTTCCCTTGCAGAATAATTTCTCCCGTTTGAATCACATAGCCTCGGTGCGCGATTTGCAGTGCTTGATAAGCGTTTTGTTCCACGAGTAAAATCGTCATGCCGTTTTTATTTAACTCCATAATGATTTCAAATATTTGTTCTACAATGATAGGAGCAAGCCCCATAGAAGGTTCATCTAGCATAAGCATAGTGGGGTTCATCATAAGCGCTCGCCCGATGGCTAGCATTTGCTGTTCACCGCCACTCATCGTTCCTCCTTTTTGAGTCAATCTTTCTTTTAGCCTTGGAAAATATGTGAGTACTCTAGTCATATTTTCTTCTATTACTTTTTTATTAGATAGCGAGAAGGCTCCGATGGTTAAATTTTCTTTTACCGTCATCTTAGGAAAAATCTTTCTTCCTTCTGGCACGTGAGCTATTCCTAGCCGGGCCGTTTGGTGAGGAGGGAATTTCGTGATATGGGTGCCTTTATACACGATACTACCTGCTTTGACAGGAGCTTGACCGCTAATGGATTTTAGTGTGGTAGATTTACCGGCTCCATTGCTTCCAATAAGAGTCACAATTTCTCCTTCTTCTACATCAATCGTTATTCCTTTAAGCGCTTGAATTCCTCCGTAAAAGGTGTCAACTTCAGTTAACTTTAATAGAGTCATGTACTTTTCTCCTTTCTGTCTATCTCCCCTGCCGCTCCCTTCCCTAAATAGGCTTCAATCACTTTCGGGTGCGTACGGATATGTTCAGCATTTCCTTCTGCAATTTTTATTCCATGGTCTAATACAATAATATGATCAGAAATTTCCATGACGAGCTTCATGTCATGCTCAATTAATAAAATGGTTATTTCCCGGTCTTTTCGTATCGTGTGAATAAGATCTGTCAGCTCTTTTGTTTCACGCGGATTCATACCAGCAGCCGGTTCGTCTAATAATAACAGTGAGGGTCTAGTAGCTAACGCTCTGGCAATTTCGAGTCGGCGTTGCGCTCCATACGATAAGTTATTGGCTACTTCGTTATATAAAGCTTCTAGCCCAACGTATTCTAACAGCTTATACGCTTCTTTTTTAGCTAATTTTTCCGCTCTTCTTGCTCGAGGTAAATTCAACAGCGTTTCAAAAGTGGTTGCTTTCAAATGGTTGTGCATCCCAACTAATACATTTTCTAACACCGTTATATTACTAAATAACCTGATGTTTTGAAATGTCCGAGAAATCCCTTGTTTTGATACGCTGTGAGGTTTTAGGCCTGTTATAGATTGACCATTTAACATAATATCACCTGAGGTTGGCTGATAAACACCTGTCACCATATTAAAAAATGTAGTCTTTCCAGCGCCGTTTGGTCCTATTACAGCTGTTATTGAATTTTTTTGAATATCCATTGTTACGTCTTGATTGGCAACTAAACCGCCAAAGGCCTTGGTTACATTTTTCACTTCTAAAATAGACAATTTCTTTCACCTCTATAGATTGACGTTTTTCTCAGCCGTTGAAATCACAGGCTGTATTTCTTCTTCTTCCGCTTCTTCTTTCAGCTCTTTCAAATCGAACGTAGGCTGTTTAGCAGGAAGCAATCCCTGAGACCTGTATAGAGCAAATAGAATAAGAAGTCCGCCAAAAATAAATCGCTGCATTTTAGCTGGCGAAAGTGCATCCGGTATAGAGATAACTTCGTTTAAACTCAGTTGATTAAACCAATCGGTGAGCTCCGTTAATACTTGAAGATTAAGAATGGTTACAACCGCCGCTCCAAGTATGACGCCTGGAACGCTCCCCATTCCTCCTAAAATAACCATAACTAAAATCGTGATAGATTCTAACAGCGTAAAGCTGGTTGGATCAACAAACGTTTGCTTAGCGGCAAAGACCACTCCCATCATGCCTGAAAAAGAGGCACCGATAGCAAACGCAAGCAGCTTTGTTCTGACAAGGTGAATTCCCATCGCTTGAGCTGCAATTTCATTTTCACGAACCGCTTTCCACGATCGTCCTACTTTAGAATATTCAAATCGCCGTACAATAAAAATAACCGCCCCTAAGATGACTAATACTACATAATAAAACTGACTTGGATATACTAAGTTAATCCCAAAAATAGAAGGCGGCGTCACGGAGGACAGCCCCATTGCTCCGTTTGTAATATTGATTGGTTTATCCAAATTGTTAAATACAATTCGAATAATTTCCCCGAATCCAAGCGTAACGATAGCTAGATAGTCTCCTTTTACGCGCAGCACAGGTATACCAAGCAAAACTCCAAATAAAGCGGCTATTAGGCACCCTGCAATAATAAAAAACCAAAAGCTTTCTCCTGATAATGGGTACGTACCAAAAGGCATAAAATTAGCAGCTTGATTGGTCGCAAAAATTCCATACGTGTAAGCCCCAACTGCAAAGAAAGCAACAAATCCCAAATCCAATAATCCGGCTAACCCCACTACAATGTTCAACCCAAGTGCCATAGCAATATAGATGCCTACTAGTGTAGATACTTCCATATAGGATTCATAAGCAGGGCCTTGGCTAGCTGAAAAAGGAAGCAGCACAATTAAAATGACCCCTGCTATTAGCCATTTTAATTTAGTAGAAAGAGACATAAAATACAGAAGTAATAATGAAAATAAAAGAAGTAAAAATGCGACAACGGACTTTTGGGCAAGCATTAAACTACCGCTTGTTGCAATTATATATATAAAAAATAGAATGATTTGCGCCTTTTTGTTTCCTTCAAGCCTACTCATTATTTTTTTCATCTTCATCACCTACACTTTTTCTGTAACGGCTTTTCCAAATAAGCCTTCTGGTTTAAAAATTAACACCAAAATCAAAATGGCAAATGCAAATACATCTTTATACTCTGCTCCTAAAACATTGCCGGTGATTGTGGATAAATTCGCAGCTGCAAACATTTCAAGAATGCCAAGCATTAGCCCTCCAAACATTGCGCCTCGTATATTGCCTATACCTCCTAAAACAGCTGCTGTAAAAGCTTTTAATCCTAATATGAACCCAATGTAAGGATCAATTGTTCCGTAATGAAGCGCAAATAACACACCGGTCGCGCCTCCTAGAGCCGAACCAATAAAGAAAGTAAGAGAAATAACTTTGTTTACATTAATGGACATTAATGAAGCTGTATCGGGATCTTGAGCTACAGCTCTCATTGCCATTCCCCATTTGGTCCGATTGACGAAAATTTCAAGTCCGATCATTAAACAAAAAGCAACAAGTAACACTACGATAAACGTTACTTTAAATGTAGCATCATCAAATGATGATGAAAGAGAAGAAGCACTAACCGATACTTTTCCTGAAAATAAAGCAGGGGTATTAACAATATAGTTACCATTCTTAAGTTCCGTAATGAAGCGCACAAAATCCTGTAATAGAAACGACATTCCGATAGCTGTAATAAGTGTAATTAGTTTAGAAGACTTGCGCAGGGGGCGGTAAGCTACTCTTTCAATTCCCATACCAAGAAACCCAGTCGCAACGCTCGTAATAAGAAGAACTAAAATTAACGTCACAACAGCTGGAAAAGCTGCAATCCAACCTACGCCTGTTAACCCTATTAAAATAGCGGTTCCGATAAAGGCGCCTGACATAAAAATTTCGCCGTGTGCAAAATTGATGAGTTCTAAAATGCCATATACCATCGTATAACCTAGGGCAATAATTGCATATACAGCTCCTAATGTTAGTCCGTCAATTAACACTTGCGGCAGTGTTTGTATAATATGAGCAAACATATAACCTCGTCCCTTTCGTCCTATAAAATCGATTTTAAGAAAAGAAAGGTACGGAACATCCATACCTTTCTTTTCTAAGGTTTACTGTGAGATTTCTCCTTCTAATTTAGCTGGGTACGAAGGAGCGTCAAACTTATAGATAAAGATTTTAGCGTATTTATTGTCTCCTTTCTCATCAAATCCTACCTGCGTAAGTTCTCCTTTATATTCTGTAATACCGCGTACGGCGTCACGTACTGCTTCATGAGAAGGAAGCTTTTTATCATTGTCTTCAATTGCTTTTTGAATACCTTGAAGCATAACTTTCATGGAATCATACCCGTATACAGAATATGACTCTACTTTTTTATTGAATTTCTTCTCATAATTTTTAGCGAATTGCGTCTTGGAAGCATCGCCTGCTACTGACGTAAGATATGTATCTTTTACAGCATCTCCGGCAATATCAACTAAAGTTGATGAGTCTAAGCCATCCCCTCCCATAAACTTAGCGGTAATTCCTTTGTCACGAGCTTGTTTAATTAAAAGTCCGCCTTCTGCATAAAGACCACCAAAATAAACGAGATCCGGCTTTTCTTTAGAGACTTGATTTAACACACCGTTAAAATCTTTTTCTCCAACCGTAATTCCTTCAAATCCAACAATTTTTGCTCCTTCTTTTTCAGCTGCTGTTTTAAAAGCATCTGCAAGCCCTTGTCCGTAAGCTGTTTTATCTTGAATGACAAAAATATTTTTTGTTTTCAACTCTTTAACAGCATATTCAGCTCCTGCAGGCCCTTGGAAGTCATCGCGCGCTACAATGCGGTTAACCGTTTTTAACTTTCGGTCTGTTACGTCCGTTGCTGTACTTGCAGGAGAAATCATTGGAATTGAATATTTCTCATACGTTTCAGATGAAGGAATGGTAACCCCTGAATTTAAATGTCCTATCACTCCATAGACGGCTTTATCGGATCCGATTAACTGAGCGTTCGCTACGCCTTTTTTCGGGTCGCCTTGGTCGTCATACGGTACAAGCTGAAGTTTATATCCTAATTTTTTAAACGTGTCTTTTTCTTCATCAAGAGCTAGCTGAGCTCCCAGTTTAATTGCTTCACCTAACGTCGCACTACCTCCTGACAAAGGGCTTTGCGTAGCAATTTTTATAACATTGCTGCCTTTATCTTCTCCCGATGTACTGTTGCTCCCACAGCCAGCTACAAACCCTACCGATAAGACCGTTGTTGCTAAAATAGATAACATTTTTTTACTTAGCATGTAGTAATCGTTATAAAACGCTTAATAGCGGCTAGTCTTTTATAACGATTTTTCCTCCCTTTGTTCGCGTCTAGAACGCTTTTTATCTTTGCAACAAATGTCATTTCTGAAAACGGTGAAACAGCTTGCTGTTTATGTACATCTTTTTTCACATCCTTTCATAATCGATTTGCTCTCATATATAAAGAGAAACTAATAAAAGTAAAAATATAGTTATTTTTTACTATTATAAAAGGATAAACAGCAGTATTTCACCAAATTTGTCAGTAACAATGACACATTTTTTATAATTTTCTTAATTTTATAAAAATAATTTTAATTATATTCACTTATTTTTTGCGATATACTTTTTGGCTATATATATAACAAAAAAGCATGTCACCGTAAGGAAACATGCCGTGTAACTATTCAACCTAAAAAAAGGTGCATAGTATGCACCTTTTATATGACCCTTTGTTTTCTCTTTCTCCCTAAGTTTAACTATTATTTCGTAATGCCTGTGATCCTTCTTCCCCTGTTCGGATCTTAATCGCATTTTTTAATTCATAAATAAATATTTTCCCATCTCCAGGCTGACCTGTATTTAGTACTTTTCTTGCTTTATCAACAACGTCAGATACCGGAACTTCGCACACCACAATTTCTACTTTAATTCGTGCGTGCATATTGTCTTGTTTTTTAACGCCTCTATAAAGCTCCGTAATGCCTTTTTGCAACCCGCACCCCAGTGCATCCGTAACTGTAATACCGCTAACGCCAATTTTCGCCAGTTCTTGCTTAAGCTCTTCAAACTTTGAAGGGCGTGTAATAATTTCAATTTTTGTTAAAACATCACTCACTGTGTCCACCCCTTTTACATATTTGATTCGTGATACGCTCTTTCACCGTGCAGCGTAATATCAAGCCCAAGCGTTTCTTCTTCTTGTGTCGCACGCAGAGATACGATTAATCCAACCACTTTAACAATAATGAAGGTAGCAATACCGACAAATAGGTACGTTGCTACGATAGCCACCAGCTGTTTCCAAAGTAGACTTGGATCTCCGTAGAATAAACCATTCGCACCGGCGTCATTTACAGAAGTTGTGGCAAATAAACCTGTTGCAATACCTCCCCATGTTCCCCCAATACCGTGAAGACCAAATGCATCTAACGCATCGTCGTAACCGATTTTCTTTTTAAGTGAGAAGATACCCCAGAAACAAACTGCTCCGCCGATAAAACCAATTACAATAGAGGCAAACGGTGTAACGAATCCACAAGCTGGTGTAATAGCTACAAGTCCAGCAATCGCTCCCGAAACGGCTCCAAGCAGCGTAGGTTTTTTATTGATAATCCACTCTACTACAAGCCAGCCGATAATTCCTGTTGCTGCCGCTGTATTCGTGTTAATGAAAGCCGTCATTGCAACGCTGTTAATAGTTAAAGAACTTCCAACGTTAAAACCAAACCACCCGAACCAAATCAGCATTCCGCCTAAAAGAGTTAACGGTAAATTGTGAGGTGCTGCGGCATCGGCATTTTTTCGTTTTCCAACAACAAGAGCTAGAATTAATCCTGCTACACCTGATGAAATGTGAACGACGTTTCCTCCGGCAAAGTCAATAGCTCCTAGTTCACGAAGCCATCCGCCAACTCCCCAAACCCAGTGTGCTACTGGTGCATATACAAATAATGACCATAGGATAGCAAATAAGATAAATGCTGAAAACTTCATGCGCTCTGCAAAAGCTCCAGAGATAATAGCTACTGTTAGTACAGCAAATGTCAGCTGAAACATCATAAACATATTATGCGGGATCGTAGCACTGTAGTCCCCGTTTGGAGTGAACCCGACTCCTTTTAATCCCACCCAGTCCAAGTTACCAATAAAAGCATTGCCACCGGTAGAAAAAGCTAACGAATAGCCTGCCACTATCCAAAGAACAGATATAACAGCTAAAGAACCTACGCTATACATCGCGGTACTTAACATGTTTTTACTTCGAACCATGCCCCCGTAAAACAATGCAATAGCTGGTGTCATAATCCAAACCAATAATGCTGAAAAAAACATAAATACTGAATCGCCCATTTGCATGATGATTTCCCCCTTAAGTACGAATAAATAACCCCTAAATTTAATGTTAGATTATATAACATCTATTGTTATGTTTACTATCATATTTGATTTATATGTATTTAGCAACTACTTTTTGCAAATTTATTCAGAAAACTTTTGTTTTTTATACTGTTTTCTTTTTCTTATGTATTCTCCTATGTACACATAAGCTGAACTATTTTTTGTTTGTGTTAGAATTTCTGACATAAAAAATCCTCTTCTTGGAGTAGAAGAGGATTTTTCTTTACAAATACATATATACACCAGGCCCTAGAGGAATACCGAATACTGCAAAAATAAGCAACATAACAATCCAAATTCCTAAAAAAGCTAGAGTATAAGGAAGCATAAGTGAAATAATTGTGCCAAGTCCTGCCTTAGGCTCGTATTCTTTCATAAAGGCTAAAATAACAATCATGTATGGATTTAAAGGAGTGATTACATTCGTGGAAGAATCCGCTATTCGGTATGCTGCTTGAATAAATCCAGGGTTGTATCCTAACAGCATGAACAATGGAATAAAAATAGGTGCTTCTAGCGCCCATTGAGCGGAGCCGCTAAAAATAAGAAGGCTTAGAACAACAGTTAAAAATACAAAACCAACCACAACTGGAAGTCCAGTTAGATTTAGTGCTTTTAATGCATCCGCTCCTTCTACTGCAATCCACGTTCCAATATTAGTCCAATTAAAGTAAGCGATAAATTGAGCAGCCGCAAAAATAAGAACAATATAGCTAGCCATATCTTTCATCGAATCAGTCATATAAGCAGGTACATCTCTAGAACTTTTGATTTTCCCTACTGTTATTCCGTAAACAGAGCCAACTACCACAAAAAACAGCAGCGTGATCGGAATGATACCATCTAAAAAAGGAGATGGAACAATTCCACCGTCTTCATTTCGTAGAGGAGAGTTGGGCCAAAATAAGAAAACAGCTAGTACAGCGACATAAATACATGTAGCAACGATACTGTTTTTTAATCCTTTTGCTTCTGCCTCACTAATTTCACCAAAATCATTGCGTTTTTTCCCTTTATAATTGCCCAGCCTAGGTTCTACAATCTTTTCGGTGACGATCGCCCCTATAACGGTCAAAACAAATACAGAAGCCGCCATGAAATACCAGTTCGCTGCAGGACTGACAGCAGCGCTTGGGTCAATTGTTTTAGCAGCTTCAGTAGAAATGCCTGATAACAATCCGTCGGTTCCGGATATAATAAGATTCGCTGTAAAGCCTGATCCCACCCCAGCAAATCCTGCTGCTAATCCAGCAAGCGGGTGCCTTCCTACTGTATAAAAAATCATTGCGGCAAGCGGAGGCACGATGACAAAAGCAGCATCTGCCGCTAAGTTGGCCATAATTCCTGTAAAAATGATGGCGTATGTAATAAGAGCTTTTGGAGCATTCAAAATCGTTTTCTTTATGGCCACTTCAAGCAGACCTACTTTTTCTGCAAGTCCGACTCCAAGCATCATAGCAAGTACAAGTCCTAGGGGCTTAAATTCAGTGAAATTGGTCAGCATCGATGTTAAGATATACTGAATGCCTTCATGCGACAACAAACTTTTAATTGGAAGAGTCTTATTAGTACCGGGATGGACCACCGTTACTCCCATACTATTAATAGCAACAGATGCTACTACGATAATAAGCGCTAGACATACAAACAAAATAAAAGGATCAGGTAGTTTGTTTCCGATTGCTTCTACCCTTCCTAATAGTTTGTCTAGAAAGGTTGTTGGATGCGATTTTTGCTCTGTTTGCAAATTAGGTTGTGCCATACTTTCTCTCCTTTTCCGTTTAGAATTTTTTAGATTTTTCCTTTTAATTACCAAAAAAGACTATTAGTACATAATAATCTGAATATTTACATTATTCAAGTATTATTTTTAAGGAATTTTTATTTATCTATTAAAACTAATAGCATTTAGATAAATAGAAAGGCAGAAGATATCTTTTTAATCGACAATCAAAAATAACAAAAAGCCCTCCGTTTGAAGAGAGCTTTTTGTTATTTCGCTATACTAGACGGAGCGGACTCTTTTCCTGACTCATTAACAGCTGTTACATAGTAACGAGCTTGAGATGCGTCGGAGTCAGCAAAGCTTTTTCGCTCAAATTCCGAAACGCTGCCAATATGGACAAATGTTCCGCCTGGATTCTTTTTATAAATTCGGTAGCCGATAATATTACCTTCTCGTACCGCGTACCACGTAAGCAAATTACCGCTCATCTTTACATGTGTAGGAGGTTGTGGTGCAGTTGCTTCACGCTCCAATTCTTTTGCTTGGTCAGCTTTTAGTTCTGTATAGACAACTAACCTCTCTTGATGGGTTCCTTCCGCACGGTCAAACGTGCCTGTGCACGTAATTAGGTTTAAATTACGTTTGTTGCTGTACCCAAAAATTTCGTTTAGAGGTGCTTTATCTCGCGGATAGCTTTTTATACGTTTAACAACAAAAGTAAGTGTGGTCCCCTGTGCATCTCTTATGGTAATTTCATCGTCTTTTTTTAAGTTTTTTAGGTTGTAAAAGACGGCAGGGCCGGTTTTACTGTCTACGTGTCCTGCTAATACAGCATTTCCTTTTACGCCAGGTTTAGCTCCTGGTTCAAACCAAGCAACTCCATTTTCTGTAGATGGAGCTGCCATTTCACCGCTGTCTAATAATCCTACTTGTCCAATTGAAGCCTCCACATGAACAGCAGGAATGGACACTTTTTCAGGGATGATTCCTTTGAATTCTTTGTTTAACTGTTTGGCTTCTGTTTTATGCTTTTTTAGTACAGCAAATTCTTCTTCAAGCGTTACCCGGCTTTTTAGATCCTTTGATTGTGCTTCTTTTTCTTTTTGCTTAGCTGCAGCCTGTTGCTTTGTTTCTTTTGCTTCTACCATTTGTTCTTTAAAATATAGTCCGCCGCTAACAAGCAGGACTAAACTTAATATACAGTAGGCGAGAACAATCGCTTTTTTCACATCGTCACCTCATTTCACAGCTGTTTATAAAAAAGAAGAGAGAACAGCCTCTCTTCTTTTTTTCAGGACTCTTGACTTTTAATTCATAAGGAAAAGGAGAAAAAATATTATTTGCTTACTGGTTTCTTGCGTAAAATAACTCCAGCTGTTAACACAGCTAACGAACCTAGTGCAATATAGATCGCTGTTAGTGGATTCATCGTTGATTCAGATGCCCCGCCCATACCTGTTTTCGGCATATCTGTTGGCATAGCTGTTTCAGCAAACTTATCGGGGTTTTGTTTTACGATTGCTTCACCTAAAGCTTGGCCAACACCAAACATTAATTTATACCCTTCACGATACGTATCATAACTTCCAGCGTAGTCACCGGATGCATATTGTTCAAATGTTTTAATAACCGTATCCTCGTGTGCTTTTATAGCTGCCTGTGCGTCTGCAGTTGGAAGGTTTCCATCTGTTGCTGTTCCTAAGAATGTACCAAATTCTTGCGCGAATTTATGGAGCTTATCTTTTGCAGCTTTTTCTCCTGCTTCATCGCCTTTTACTTGTGCACTTACTAATTCAGCTTGGGCATTGATGTGATCTCCTTGCCAAATTTTTTCGAATTGTGCAGCTCCTTCATCGCCATATACTGAGCCAATTGCAGCTTTAAAATCTGCTGTGTTGGCATTTTCTAACCAGCTAACATAGTCGTAATCTTTTGAACCGTTAAACCCTTTTTCCATTCCCATTGTTGCTAGAGCAAAATGTTCTGCTGCTAAGCTGTTTAATGAAGAACGTAAATCTGCTGCTGGTGTATCTACTTTCGTATTGTCGAATTTATCAGGCATTTGCGTTACGATTGCATTTGATAACGCTTTACTAATTGCAAACATCTGCTGATATCCTTCGCGGTATGTCTTCGCGGCTGCCTCATAGTCACCTTCTACATAATCTTCAAACGTTTCTTTTACTTGATCTTCGTGCACGCGAAGCGCTTCTTTTGCTGCATCTTCAGGTAGTTTACCTTCCGTAGCAGTGCTTAGAAATTTAGCAAATTCATTCACGAATTGATCTACTTCTTTATCTACTTCCGCCATGGCTTCTTTGTCGTTTTCTTTTGTTGCTTTTACAAAATCATCTGTGTAATTGTTGTGTTCTCTAAAAATTCGTTCAAACTCAGCCGCTCCTTTATCACCATAGATAGAAGCAATAGCTGGTTCCATGTCGACGGCATTTTGATCGAGTGCTTTGAACGCAGCGTCAGCATCTTTAGAACCGTCATAGGCTGTTGTCATAGCGGCAACGGCAAGCGTAAAGTGTTCAGATAATAAGTAGTCTAAGTTCGCTCGTAGATCTGAAGCTTTTGTTACTGCCGTTGGTTTTGCTTCCTCTGCATTTGCAATAGTCGGCATCAATAGTGAAGCTCCTAGTACAGGGATCATTAATTTTTTACTTAATTTCATCATTTTCCACTCTCCTCATTTTTAGTTGATGTACGCCACTTTTTTCATTCTTACTACATCTTAAATCATTAAATAGATTGAACATTTTGAATATTCTATATATTAAACTTTCATGTTCCCTCACATTTAATGATCCTTTTTAGGAAGTATTCTCTTTCTATTTACTAAACGATTGCTGAGTGACGTTGGATCACTCTTTTTTAAAAAATTTTTTTAATGTCATCTTCTTGAAGAATTCCTTCCCTTTCTACTTATCTAACGGACGCTTTGTTCAGATAGATCACTTTTTTTAAAAAGTTTTTACCCGCCTTTTTTCAAGAATTCCTTCCTTTTATACTTACCTAACGATCACCTTATTCTGTTGGATCACTTTTTAAAAAATTATTTTAAATTCAAAAGAAAAAGAAAGGTTTCTAGAGGAAACCTTTCTTTTTTTCTTTACTTATTTAAAAAATTCCACATCACGTCGTTTACTTCTTGAGGCTTTTCATGCTGAGGAGCATGAGATGCTTCAGCTAATCGGTGAACAGATATGTTTGGTACATATTCTTCAATACCATCTAAGTTTTCAGGCATAAAAGTAGGATCTTGATTTCCCCAAATAATTTGTACCGGGATGTTTAACACTTCTTCTTCTAACGGAAACAAAGATTTTCTTTGAAGTTCTTCTTCTGTAAAAATCTTTAAATTGCGGTAATAACTTAGCATTGACAGCACAGAGCCATTTTCCCAAGAGTTCATGTATGCTTGAACATCATCAGCTGTTAGATATCCTTTTTTTACACCTGGGTCGATCACAAGCTTACGCAAACCTGAGAAGTTGTCTCGTTCCATATAGTCCTGTGCTTCTTGTTTTTGAAACCATTTCATATACTCACTTGCTTTTTGCTGATTTTTATTTGTTCTAAGCTCACGCATAAATGTATAAGGATGCGGACCGTTAAAAGCAATTAATTTTTGTACATATTCCGGGTAGCGATAAGCAAATGTCCACCCAATTCCTGCTCCCCAGTCGTGTACAACTAGCGTGCAGGAGCTATATCCTAAACCTTCAATCACTTGGCGAATATCTTCTACTAATACATCAATCTCGTATGATTCTAGTCCGCTTGGCTTTTCAGATAAGTTATATCCTCTTAAATCCAAAGCAACTGTATGAAAATCATTAGAAAATTCGTCTATCTGGTGTCGCCAAATATGCGAAAAGTCAGGAAACCCATGAAGAAATAGCATAAGCTCTCCTTGTCCCTTGCTTATATAGTGCAAATTAACGCCATTTACGTTTATATACTGTTTACTCATTGTTCATTTCCTCCTTTTATGTAGCTGTAGAGCAGTATAACGCTGTGAAAAATGAACGTCAATTCATTTGCTTCGTTCACTTCTTTTTAGTTCCTTGTATGAATATAGTTAATTATTTAGAGTGGATCTTTTTGAAGGAGTGATTAACAATGGCTCATATCTATTCAAAGGGCTGGTTTGTTCAGCAGTTAAAAGCGGCCAATATCTCTAAAATTGATGGAAGAAAGCTAGAAAGTTATAAAACCTACATTCTTCGTAATTTATATGCTGAGCTTATAGAACAAGGTAAAATCAACGGCTAAAAGAGGTTAAGACATAACGAAATGAATCCCATCTAAAGATGAACAAATGGGATATATGAGCTGAACTGCTTGAGACACCGCAGTTGATTTCCGTGCAAGACTTCGCTTTCCGCAGGCGGCCGCTGAGCCTCCTCGTCGCTTTCGCTCCTGAGGGGTCTCACCTGTTCCGCTTTTCCCCCAGGAGTCTTCGTCTTGCCCTCCAATCAACTGCTAGAAAGATTTACACACATGAAATCTACGTTTGTCCTAACAAAAAAAACGAACCACTAATCAAAAGTCTTGATCAATGGTTCGTTTTACATTTCGTCTAAAATATTTTTGTCCCAGCCTCTTTTTTTTACAGCGATTGCTCAATAAAAGATAATACGCGCTTTACATATTCTTTTTTGTATACATGATAATTTTGAACGTGTTCTGCTTTATCAGTTTTCCAGAAGTGAAAAGCATCCGGGTGCGTTTTAGCCATTTTTTCACTTTCAGTGTAAGGAATTTTTGTATCTCCTGTGCTGTGTATAAATAAAATTGGTCGAGGGTAAATATGCTCGACCGCTTTAATGGGACTAGCTTCAGCAGGATTTACATCTGCAATAACAGGAAGAATGGCCATTGTCAGCGGTGTAAACGGAAAGTTTGGTAAATGAGACCATACAGATAGGTTTTCTTTTAAATAAGAGGTTAAATCACTAAAAGGACTATCGGCTACCACTGCTTTTATGTCGTCATCTTGAGAAGCTGCTAATAAAGAAGTGGCTGCTCCCATTGAAATGCCGTAGAGCACAATTGGCTCTTTTGTTGTTTCTTTTATTTTCTGAATAACGCCTAATAAATCGAGCTGTTCTTTTACACCAATCGTCGTTTGATTTCCTTCTGAGTCTCCTGAATCTCTAAAGTCAAACATGACTACCCGATATCCCGCTTTTACAAATTCTTTACTCAGGGGCAGAAAGCCAGCTCCTTGTGCTTCACGGTTATTTCCGTATCCATGTGACATAATAATGGTCGCTTTTGGCTGCTCCGTTGGTTCAATCATCCATCCTTTTAAATGGGTTATTCCGTCTTTGCTCAAAAATACTTGATTGCTATAGTGCATGCCGTAATCACCAGGATTTTTCACAGCAGAATTTTTATCTAGTTTTGTCAGGCTTATGCCTACATAAAGAGAAATTGCCGTACAAAGTACAAAACAAAGAATAACAAAGGATATCAGACTGATCCATATTGTTTTTTTCTTTTTGCCTGTATTTGTCTGTCGATTTAGAACTGGAGTCAAACTCGTTCCTCCTTTTTATCTAAGATCATCTTTCCTATTCTTATTGCTGCTTCCCTTTCTCCATTTTAAAGCTAGCCCATCTATTTTATGAATAAAATTCGTTTTATTTTCCACATATTTTTCTGGTTCAAAGCGATAGCGATGCGCTAGTTCTATTTTCAACGTTTCGTATTCTTTTGCTGTATCAGGGTGAGTACGCAGATAATCTCGAAACCATATATGCCGATTAATTTCTGGGTGGCCTTTTTCATAAATATGAACATGATGCGTTCTTTCATTTCCGCCTTTTTGGAAGTATCGTCTTCCTTTTATGCTGTTTTCACCTTTCGCTTCGTAACCAAGCTGTTCCATCCTCTGATTATATGTATCTACTTTCTTTATATCTTTCACTTCAATAAGTAAATCAATAATCGGTTTTGCGCTTAAGCCGGGAACAGCAGTGCTTCCGATATGATGAACCTCTAAAACTTGAGCTGACATTATAGTTGTTAAGGTGGCAGCTTCTTTTGAAAATTCCTTTTCCCACGCGATATTATAGGGTGTCAGCTGAATTTCTCTTACGGACTTCATCTTCAATTCCTCCTCTTGCAACGAAAAAACTGCTTATTATAGAATAGCCTATAATAAGCAGTTTTTCATCATTTAACATGTTATTAAGTTTTATCTAGTAAACGCCTGCTTCGCTAAATTAACAATCGTCATATCATCCATTGGAGGGTTGTGAAGCCCGGCACGCACGTCTCTATAATAGCGCTGCAACGGATTACTGCGCTGCAAGCTACGTGCTCCTACTATGCGCATGGCTTTGTCAACAACCGTACAGGCACTATTGGTCACTACGTGTTTGACAGCTGCTAACTCTCCCGCTAATGCTGCTCGGTCGCTGGTCTCATCCCATTTACTTGCCACGCTGTACATAAAGTGACGCGCCTGCATGAGTTCCAGTTCCATCTCTCCTACTAAACGCTGCACATTTGGCAACTCGCTAATCGTCCCTTCAATACTATTAGGCGAATATTCTGTAGCAAATGCGACAGCATAATCTCTTGCTGCGATGGCTGTACCCATGTAGCAAGCTGGTATATGAAGAAGCCAGCCGCTTGGCTCATTCTTTTTAAAACCACCGAGGCGTTCAACAAGAAAGTCGTATTTAATATCGACGTTTTCTAGCACAAGATCGTGACTTCCTGTCCCGCGCATTGCAATCATATCCCATGTTTCTTCTATTGAAAGTCCGCTTGTTTCACGAGGAATTAAAAATAAGCCGATCTCTTCTTCACCTTCAATGCTTGCTTTTACCAAAAAGTAATTTAACACTGGAGACATCGTGGTGAATGTTTTTCGGCCGTTGATTCGCCAGCCTTCTTTTGTTTTTACGGCTGTCGTTTCCGGTTTTCCTCCTCGAGTAGGACTTCCTGTCTTCGGTTCAGTAGCAGCGGTGTTAATAAGTGCACCTTTTTCTATTTCTTTAAAAATAAAATCGAGGATTTGCTGATTCCAAGGCTGTTTTTCACGCAAGTCCATTGTAATCCCCATATGCCATCCAATACTAAGAGCCGTAGAAGCATCTCCTTGAGCAATTAATTCTTGAAATAATAAAAAATCATAAAGGCGTAATTCATTTCCGCCATATTTGCTTTCGAGAGAAAGACGTGTATAGCCCGCTTCTTTTAACTCTTGAATATTTTCAAAGGGAAACGTACCTTCTTCATCTATTTTAAAAGCTCGTTTCTTAAATTTTTCGACTAGAGGCAGCAATTTTTCATACGTAGACTCTTGATTTTTATTTACAAATGAAACACTCATTTGCTTCATCTCCTTTTTATATGACAGAGTGTCCCTATCGGATTAATATATAGTTCTTATCATAGCATACCTCACCTTTTCTGTGCATGTTTGGTGTGTTTATCTTTCTTGTTGAATCTATTCTTTTTCCAATTTAATGGTCTGTTTTACCTACACGTTCCATACATTTAATGGAATGAAAAGAAAGGAATGGTGTGAATGAATCAATGTCCAAAATGCGGGGCCAGTGCAAGCACAGACCAATTATTTTGCAATAACTGCGGCTTTTCTTTCACCGTGTCGCCAGCTGCAGCTAAGCATAAAAAGAGCTGGTATATTGGCGAGGGTATTGCGCTTATACTTCTTTTAACTTTTGTATTTTATTTCTTTTTCTCTGGCTCAGAAGAAAAGACGGCTGACCGCTTTATTGAGGCATTAGAATCGAAAGATACAGCTGTGTTAAGAGAGTTATTAGACTCTTCGCAGTCTACTATAGTTATTAATGACACATCTATTCAAGCACTGTTAGATGCAACTTCCGATGGTTCTATTTTACGAGACGTTGAAAATGATTTAAAAAATAAATCGAGTATCTACTTCACAATAAAAGAACAGAAACATTCACTACTCTTCAAAAAACAGTACGTGGTTGTGCCGTCATCATATTATATCTCCCTCACCACGCCAGAGGATGCAACGGTTACAGTCAATGATACAAAACAATCGATATCCAAGAATCAAACGCAAAAAATAGGGCCTTTTATGATTGGAAATTACCCGCTTACAGCTTCTTATGAAAGCTCTTACGGAAAACTTACAGACCAAACCACTGTAAATTTTCACCGGCAAAAAGAAGAAAATATATCTGTGGTATTTAAAGGGGCTTACGTTACAATCTCATCGAATAGAGATGACGCTATTTTATTCGTAAATGGAAAAAGCACGGGACTGCAGGTGAATAGCTCATCACAAATAGGGCCTGTTGCCACGGATGGAAGCGTCACTGTTCATGCTGAAGTGCAAAAAGACGGCACAACGTTCAAAAGCAGTCCCTACACTATTCAAAGTGAAGAAAGTATTATGTTAAATATACAAACGCCGCCCGTCGAAAAGGAAAAAACCGTCATAAAAGAACGAGAAGTGATCGTGCCTGGGCCGCGCTCTTATGCTACTTCAAGCTCTTATATTCTTCCTGGTTCGGATTCTTACAAATTAAGCTATAGAGATATTAGCAATTTGAGCTCGAGTGAACTAAGGCTAGCTCGAAATGAAATCTATGCGCGGCATGGGTATGTATTTAAATCGAAAGATCTTCAAGCCTATTTTTATGAAAAGTCATGGTATACGCCTGATTCATCATTTAGAGATTCCTACTTATCAAGCGTTGAAAAATACAACGTTGATTTTATTAAATCATATGAGTAAGGTGAACTCCCCTTTTGCACAGGGGAGTTTTTTGATTGAAGCGAGTGCTTACTCCTACGTTTTTTTACATACCATGATCCCTATACACGTTAAGAAATTTCTTATAGCCTTCTTCATTCTTTTCACTGTAAAATGTAAAGTAGATGTACATAAACTTAATACACACATAAGGAGAGATGGAGAATGAATGGAATTGGACGACTTCCACAAAAGCTTAATGGACATTTGATTTTAGAAAATATTCAAGAAACCATGATCATTGCAGATAAAGACTATCGTGTGCAGTGGATGAATGCAAGAGCAATTGAAACACTCCAGCCAGTACTCCCAATCTACCAGTTATCTCATATCGAAGAGTTAATTGGAAAGCATATGGACTTCTTTCATTCCAATTCTGAAGAAGCGGAAAAATTACTCACCTCTCTTCATACAACCTACCGAACGCGTATAACGATTGGCAGTCAATACGTAGCAGAAGCTGTGATTCACCCTATTGATACAAAAGACGGCGAGCGTTATGGCTACTTGCTTATGCTATTAGACTTTACAGATCAAGCCGAAGCAGAGCTTGAAAAAGAACGGTTAATTGAGGATTTGTCCACGCCTTTATTAAAGATATGGGACGAGGTTTTAGCTGTGCCCATTACCGGTAAGATGGATATAGAACGTGGAAAGAAGCTAACTGAAACGGTATTGGAGGCAGTTGTAAAAGAACAGGCGCGCTATTTGCTTATTGATTTATCTTCCCTTCATTCGTTAGATGAAGAACACGGTTATTATATTAACACGCTTCACGATGCTTTGCGTTTGATTGGTACCACTTGCCTTATTGTTGGTCTTTCTTCAAAAATGGCTCTTTCGCTTGTAGATTCTCAGTTTAATTGGCGAACATTTTCCACTGTCCAACAAAGCATCTCTTACATTTTAGAAAAAAAGAATTATCGTATTGCACCCATTTCATAAGCCCATCATATCATTAAGTAATCCTCTCTCAATCGCTTTTTCCTTCAATCGGAAAAGGCGATTTTAGTTATGAGGAATTGTGAACGTTTAGGCACTTATCATCATAGGATACATTAATCAACCATAGAAAAGGGTGAGAGCGTATGCCAAGTGTTATTAACATTTATAATTTAAAGATCAACAGTATCTCAAGCAACGGTTCTGTCAATATTGGCGAAGCACTCCATAACAGTCACACGGCTCATTCAAAATCCACTGGTACGAACTCTTCTTATGGCGATGTCTCACCTGCTTCCTCGAAAATGCGAAACATTTATATCGATCCTGATACAAATGACCAAACAGATATTGCAAACGTTGATCATGTCAATGGTTATCAGCAGTGATATAGGGCAATGCTTGTCAACAGCATGACGACAAACGGTGAATACATTCTCTCTTAACGCGATAGTCAGAGCGGAATGAATAAAAACAGTAAGGAGTCTCTTTATGCCTCTTCAAATTAACGTTTTTAATATCGTAACAAACGGTGTCACGCAAAACGCAAATATTGATTTTGGTTCCACCATTCAAAACAGTCACACGGCGAACTCAAAGTTTAACGGCGCGAATTTCTCTTTAGGTAACTTCTCTCCTACTTGCTCTCAAATGAATACGGGCGTGTTAGATCCTGATGTAAGCGATCAAGATCAAAT
This sequence comes from Priestia sp. MDV22-iso46, assembly GCF_058629175.1. Lineage (NCBI taxonomy): Bacteria > Bacillati > Bacillota > Bacilli > Caryophanales > Bacillaceae > Priestia > Priestia sp. MDV22-iso46. Next base: position 33,078 of record NZ_JBZVWT010000001.1, on the reverse strand, counting down.
TGCAAACCCTTCAGCTCCAATTGGAAATCAAATTTAGCTTTAACAATTTTGGCATTTTACTTGGCACATTACAAGGAGGTGTGTAAATATGTTTCCATTTGGAAAATCTCCCTTTAAAGGAATGATGGAAAATATCCCAAAAGGAATGGCATCTAAAGACATGAATAAGTATATTCAGCAAATGATTTCTTCTACGATGTCCCATTCTTTTCCGGATTTTATGCAAGGAAATGAATTCTTTAAGCAAGCTCAAGACATGATGAAAGAACAGCAGGATATGGGAACTGAAGGTCATGGACAAAAGCCAAGAAGATTTGATTCAAACGTCATCAATACATTAGATGAATGCATTGTACAGCTAAAAATCCCTAACCGCGATATTGTATCAAGCATTAAAGTCTATCATACGCCATATGTGTGTACGATTGAAGGAATAGATGGAGAAGAATCCTTCAAAGAAGAAATTCAGCTTCCTTGTTCGGTTCGTAAAAAAGGCACACGCGCCATCTATCGTTCCGGAGTGTTGGAAATCCGGATGCCTAAACATGTTAATATTCCTATGTCTCAAATAGACGTCCACGATTTAGATTAAGTGGACGTTTTTTTCTGTTTTCATGCATACATATAAAATAGAAAGCTGCAAAAGGCCTTGTTTTATTTTTCTTAAGAAGGTGACAAATATGAATCATGGAAAATTTAAAAAGTGGGCAGAAACGTTACAAGAAGAAAACCATACGAAATTTTGGGAAAAGATTTTTGATGATGATCATGAAGAACAGAATGATACGGAAGCAGATGCTTCTCCTCAAATTGTAAATGAGTATCGAGATTATCCTTTAATTGATGTATATGAATGGGCAAATCAGCTGTTAGTTGTAATTGAAATACCCGGTGCTAAACGAACAGATGTCGAATTGACCATGCACGAAAATACTTTACACATATCCGGTTCATCTCTTTTAACCGTGAAGGATGCAAATGTTCTTCACAAAGAAAGACGTGAAGGAACGTTTCAACGATCAATCATCCTTCCGCCTGCTGTAGGGGAAGCGCCGTGTCACGCATCATTTAAAGATGGTCTTTTGCATGTGAAATTTGATTTGTAATTTATTGTGCAGAACTATACGTAGCATGAAAGGCAGGGAATTTCATGTTTTCTAAGTGGTTTAAACAATCGCCTAAAATTGAAACAGTCCGTAAAATAAATCCGTCTTCCCTTCCAACTCAAAAAAAAGCAGGTCCCATAGACCAACGTTCTAATCAAAAGCGGAAAGAATTACCCGAAAAGATGAAAGCTAAAAAACAGTCTAATCTAAAAAAACCCCCTCAACAGCCAAAGAAGTTGCCTAGCCAAATGGAGCCTAAAACCTTTGCTGAAGCTGAATTCACAAAACCTGCTCTTTCGTCAGATTCAGCGCTGAACCTGCAGGGAATTATTGATCAAGTGACGCGTTTAACCGACGCGATCCCTAAAATAGAAGAGCTTCATCAGCAATTAAATGAATCAGCTCACCTTATTCAATCACTGTCTCAACTGCACGAGCAAACAGCTCATTTACTCTCGGCTATGCAGTCAGCTCCTAATTTCGAAGCTATTCAAAATCAGCTCTCTGCGTTAAAGGAAGAATCGTCCAATACAGCCTTATATGAGATGGTGAAAACTCTTGACAAAAAGATTGATGAAGTAACTCAGCCAAAGCAGTCCATTGTTGTTGAAAAAATCATGGTCGAAAAAGTATTGTTAGACAAAATTGATCTTAGTAATAATTTCGGCCAGCTAGGCATTAAAGATTTGACCGGTCACTTAAACATCGGCACCACTTACAGCGCTGACTCTGATCAAGTAGATGAAGAAGTCAAAGACTTGTTTTCTGTTAAGCTAAAAGAAAAAAAGATTGATGAACATACAACTGAGACAACGATGAGTTCAGGAGGTGAAACAGAAAAGTCTGATGATCACTCCGAAGAATAAAAAATGACCGCTACTGCTTATTTAAAGCAACTGTCGGTCATTTTTGTTTCCATAAATAGTTGTAATTCTTTTTGGAGGCGTTCCATCAAGAACTCTGAAATTTCTTCTTGATTTTCTTCTTTATGATGAGATGATGCTACAACAATACGTCCTGTTTTTCCTAAGAAAGCTCGGTACTCAATTACCTTCATCGCAGCATGAAGTAAGTTCCCGTCCGAAAGCGGCGCATTTGTTAGTAGAACAATATTTACTTCGTTTTCTTTTTGTCCATGTGTCAGCACAGCCAGCCACGAGTAACCTTTATCGTCTTTTAAGCGAATTTCATGACTATATAAAGACGCAGATTTCCACGCCGCGTTAGCACTGCTTTGCTGTTGAACAATTTCTTGACACCAGTCTAGACCTGTTTCATTTGAACCCAGTGAAAGAGTTCTCAAAGGACGAACAAAGGATAAACATAGGTTGCCCGGTTCCTTTTGTAACTGATACAACTCATGGAAGTCCGTCTCTGGATATTGATACGGCGGCACAAAAGCAATTTGTCGCTTGTTCACAGCGGGATGGTGAAATACATGCAAATCAACCCCATATACTCTTTTTAACGTAGCTGCATCCTGAAAAATGGCATCCATCCCAGTTTCTTCTACTCTTCCATCTTTCAGCAACACGGCATTATCTGCAAACAGCGAGGCGATGTTGAGATCATGCAAAATGGCCAGGACCGTTAAGCTCATTTCCTGCTGTAAAGTTTTTAACAGCTGAAGCAGTTCCATTGTATGTTTTACATCTAAGTGATTCGTTGGTTCATCAAGAAGTAAGTAGTCAGGTTCTTGCGCTAGTGCTTTAGCCAGTAAAACCCGCTGTTTTTCTCCACCGCTTAGCGATTGAAAAGTATGATTTCTATAGTGCCAGACGTTTGTTAATTTCATCACGCTTTCCACCACTTCTTCATCCTGTGCTGATACAGTGCTAAACAATCCTTTTGCCTGATAAGGGTAACGTCCAAGTGAAACAATTTCTTGAACCGTAAATTCTAGCCCAATTTGATTTTCTTGCGTCATGACTGCAACTTTTTGCGCCAGTTGTTTTGGTGAATAAGCCTTCACTGACTTTCCTTCCACCTTCACTTCTCCTGATTGAATGGTTAATACATTCATAATTAAGCGAATAAGCGTTGTTTTCCCGCTTCCATTTGGTCCTAGTAAAGCGACAAAAGAACCTTTGTCTACGGTGAACGTGATGTCACGAACGGTTGGCTGCTGCTTATCGTATCCTCCTGTCACATTATATAGTTCAATCATGATATTCCTCTCTTCCGCATACGTTCTTTTACAAGGAGCAGGGTAAAAATTGGCGAACCAATTAAGGCGGTTACGACTCCAATCGGCAATTCACGAGGTTCTAATATCGTTCGTGCCAATAAATCTGCTAAAACCAAATAACTTCCTCCAATTAAAATAGAAAGCGGCAGTACATGCTTATGATTAGCTCCCGCTACGAGACGCACTACGTGGGGGATAACTAAGCCAACAAATCCAATTGCCCCAGATACTGATACCGCAGCCCCTGTTAATACGGATGCCCCTATTAAAATCATTCTTTTTTTCTTCTTTACGTCTATTCCCATAAACTGAGCAGATTGATCGCCAAATGCTAAGCCGTTCAGCTCTTTTACATGTAACAACAGCATAATTGTACCGATCAAAAAGAACGGCCCTAAAATTTGAATATGAGACCATCCTCTCATTGATACGCTTCCCATTAGCCAGTATAAAACCTGCCTTACATCTTCTTCGGGAGAAAGAGCCACAATTAATGAAATAAGCGCGCTCATAAAGGATGATAAAATAATCCCCGCTAAGATGATGGTTTCATTGGCCAAATTGCCGCTTGCGAGTTTCGTAATACCAAAAACTAAAAGAAGAGTAATAAAACCAGATACAATGCCGACTACAGGCAGCGTGAAGATAGACAAACCAAAAATACTCCAATGAAAATAAATTGCCATGACAGAGCCAAGGGTTGCACCTGAGGAAACCCCGATCGTATAAGGATCGGCAAGAGAGTTTCTTAATAGCCCTTGAAAGGCAGCTCCTGCTATTGAAAGCGAAGCTCCTACTAAAAATGCCACCAGTACTCTTGGAAAACGAATTTGCCAAATGATTAAATCCATGTTTTCCGGACCGTGATATAAGGATAGCCCGGTAAGGTGGCCAATAATAATTTTGATTGTATCTCCTACGGTTAACGAAACTGTACCAATAAATACGCCCATAATTACCGAAGTACATACAATAAATAAACTGACTATGTATAAAATAGATGCTTTGTTAAAAAAAATACGTTTAAAAATCAATACGTTCAGCTCCTCTAGGAAACGAGGCGTGATGTTTTACATTACATTAACCATTCATTTTCCTGTCCATAAACCATGCTTCCACCATGCATTAAGTTGGAAACAATCATCTTTTATTTGTTACGAGTGCTAGACTGTTGAACTAGGCAACGTAGAATAGCGTACTAAAGTTCTCGGTAAAAAAACAAGCGAAAGCCCCTACAAGCTATACTTTTTGTGTTTGCTCCGGGCTTTTATAGTTGTCTATTAAATGATACAGCTTTTCCATATCTACGGCTTCTCTCACATATGCTGCTGCTTTTGAAAAAGACTCCTCTTTTTGCAGGCGACTGTTGAATGTGTCCGTAATAGGCGGCAATTTTTTATGTTTACGAATTTGATTAAGCAAAGCTCTGCGCAAAGCATCGTTATGAAACACATCATGAACATACGTGCCAATGACGTTGTCTTTAACCGTTCCTTCTTTTTCATGCTCTACCACTGCAAAAGCTTCCGTGGTGCTCTTAGAAATCGTCTTTCCCATATGAATTTCGTAGCCTTCAATCGAAACTCTTTCACTTTCTAGCTGGACATACCCAGAAACTCTTTCTGTTTTTTTGCTGGTTGTCATAACGGTTTCCACCGGAAGCAAGCCCAGCCCTTTAATGGATTCAATCCGAGATTCTACTGCATCAGGGTCTGTAATTGTCTCCCCTAGCATTTGATATCCTCCGCAGATGCCAATGACGTGAACGTTCGTTGTGTTCAAAACTTGATTAATGGCTAGAGCCAGGCCGCTTTCTTGTAAAAACTGAGCATCTTCAATCGTATTTTTGCTTCCTGGTAAAACAATTAAATCAGGCGTACCTAATTGCGACGGCTTGGTTACAAGCCTCACGTGACAGTCTTCTTCTAAGCTTAAAGGATCGATGTCTGTAAAATTTGAGATGCGCGGGTACGAGATAACCGCAATATCAATTTCTTTTAACGGATTCACAAGCGTTGAGTAATTTCTAAGTGATAACGAATCTTCCGCGTCAATTTCCACGTTGTTCATATAAGGAATAACTCCTAGAACCGGAACACCCGTGTATTCTTCAAACCACTTCAAACCTGGTTTTAAAAGTTCTAAATCTCCTCGGAATTTATTAATTAACACCCCGATAACTCTAGACTTGTGTTCATCTGGAAGCAATTGAAGAGTACCCACTAGGCTCGCAAAAACTCCTCCTTTATCAATATCTCCTACTAACACAACAGGCGCTTGGGCTATTTTTGCAACGCGCATATTTACGAGTTCCCGATCGTTCAAATTGACTTCAGCAGGACTTCCAGCGCCTTCAATCACAATTCGATCATAATGACTGGCAAGCTCTTTATAAGCTTCCGTGATAACGTTTAAACCTTCATTAAAAAATTCTTGCCGATACTGAAAAGCAAACATATTACGTAGCGGTTTTCCGTGAACGACAATTTGAGATTCATGATCACGAGTTGGTTTAATTAAAATAGGGTTCATATTGGTTGTTGCTTCTACTCCAGCTGCTTCTGCTTGAATTCCTTGCGCTCTGCCAATTTCTTTTCCATCCATTGTAATGTATGAATTAAGCGCCATATTTTGCGATTTAAACGGTGCAGTTTGATAGCCGTCTTCTTTAAAAATACGGCAAAATGCTGTAGCAATCATGCTTTTTCCAGCGTCTGAGTGCGTTCCTTGAATCATAAGCGGTTTTCCTTTTTTCACTTTTTCCACTCCCTACCACATAAAAAAACCTTAACTGTAAAAGTCAAGGTTTGGTCATGCGCTCATTAACACATTGTCTTGACTTATTTCTCCCACCGAAAAATAAGGGGTTTTTAAAAGCAGGTCTCCTGGCTTATGCTTCATTTTACTTCTGCACCCTTCCTAGTTTGACTAGTGGGTCTTTGCAGGTTCATCCACATTTACAGTAGCGGGGGCTGCACCGGATTTACACCGATTTCCCTATTATCCTCCTTAGAGGCACTTTTAAAATCATTTATTCTTTATTGTAACGAATTTTATAACCATTCACAATAACGATTTTCTTCTATTATTATATATTACTGTGCTTATACTTATTTGGGTCTCGTATGCTATAATAACAATTATTTTCCAAACATCTTATGAAATAGCTAGGAAGGTGCTCACAGTTGAAGAAAAAAATGATTTATACCTTTATTGGTTCGCTTGTTCTTTATATAGTAATTATATCTTTTTGTATGTATCAAACTGCTCACAAGTCTGTTCCACATAACGCAGATTATGTCCTCGTTTTAGGTTCTAAAGTAGATGGTGATCAAATGTCTCCTAGTTTAAAAGAACGAGTAAAGACGGCCTTATCTTATTTACAAGCACATCAACAAACAAAAGTTATCGTAACGGGCGGAAAAGGATCCGATGAAGAAATTTCTGAAGCAGAGGCAGCCTATCGTTTTCTGCGGAAAGAAGGAATTAAAAAGAAGCGAATTATAAAAGAAGATCAGTCAACTTCTACTTTTGAGAATTTTACTTTTACTAAACAGAAAGTTGATATTCAACACAAAAAAGTCGTGCTTGTTAGCAATGATTTTCATTTGTTTCGCGCTTCTATTATTGCCAAGCGCCAAGGTTTTGATGTTTATCCTTTAGGCGCAAAGACACCAAATTCAATTAAACTTCAAGCCTACTTTCGTGAGTATGCTGCTATATTAAAAACATGGCTGTTTGATAAATAAATAGAGTACACGCCTATACAAACGAAAAACACGGCATGAATTCATGCCGTGTTTTTTATTAATCATCTGTATCGATAACTGCTTTTGGTAAACCTGTGTATTTCGCCCAGTAGAAAATACCAAGTGAAACAAGAGCAATTAAAATTAAGTCAAGCGGGTTGCTTAGCACACCTTGTCCTCCACCAAATGAACCTAGATAAGAGATAACAAGCATAATAATATAATAAGCAACTAGCCACCAAGCAGATTTAAGCTGCTGTGCAAATTTTACGACGTCAGTTGGTACATATTTCTTAAACGCTACGTAGATAACAACCATTAGAAGCTGTGATCCTAGCAGCCAAGAAATTGTCGTCCATCCTGACCAATATACGATGTATGAACAGAAAATAAATGAAACAGGAGCAATAACGCTCATGCCTTTTAATTTAAAAGGCTTCTTAAGGTCTTTTGCATTTACTCTGAATGCAGCAGCTGAAATTGGCGCAATCGCATAAGACAGAATAAGTGCCACTGAACATACGTTTACTAGCGCTTCCCAAGAAGGAAATGGCAGTGTCCAGAATACGGACATTCCAAATGATAGCCATAGTGACGCACGTGGAATTCCTGTTTTCTTATCTACTTTTGAGAAACGTTTAAATAATGTTCCATTACGAGACCAAGCATACACTAAACGAGAAGTTGTATTCATGAAGATGTTCCCGTTACCGCCTGGTGATAAAATAGCATCAAAAATAACAAGCGTTACTAACCAGCCAAGGCCTAAAATAAGTGCAATATCTTTAAATGGTAAAGAGAATTGCTCTTGAATTGTTCCCCATCCTCCTGATAGCATATCAGCCGGGATGTTACCAATGAACAATACTTGCAGTGCTGTGTAAATAATCGCTGAAAGTACAATACAGATAATGAGCGCGATTGGAATATTACGCTGCGGGTTTTTAACTTCACTGGCTACAGAAACAATAGGGTGAAGTCCTAGGTAAGCAAACATAACGCCACCTGTTGAAATGGCTGCTTGAATACCATTAAAACCAAACGGAGCAAAATCGCCAGTTGTAAAGTTAGCTGATTTAAAGTGATAAGCTAACACGACGATAATTGTAAGAGGAACCGCATATTTGAACACAGATATAATGACATTTGACTTAGCAAATGCTTTTACACTTACGTAGTTAATGATAAAAAATAGCGTTAATAACGCGAACTGAAATAACCAGCCGATTGTAGTAGGCGATTCAGAACCATGTTTAGTTAGACCAGGAAGCCAAAACGCAACATACTGACGTACAGCCGTTACCTCGATGGCAATCAAACTTGTGTAAGCAATAATGGTAATGAATGAAATTAAGTAACCCACTAAATGACCATGCGAGTAAACCGGATAACGGATAATTCCACCGGTACGCGGCAGCGCTGCTCCAAGTTCAGCATACACTAAACCGATAAGTAAAATAATGACTCCGCCAATCAGCCACGAAAAACTTCCGGCTGGACCAGCCTTTGACGCTACGTTACTAACCGCAAATAACCAGGCGGAACCAAAAATAGCTCCCATCCCAATTAACGTTAGGTCAAGTAACGATATTGATTTTTTAAATTTTCCTTGATTTCCTTGATCAGACATAAAATCCTCCTTTAAAATTCCCACTCCACATATCTACGCCCTTGCGTCCGATATGGGATTCTTTACATCATCCTCCTCTTACTAAGACCTCACAAGTGGATATGTTAACAAATATTCTCTAAAAAACCAAGTTAAAAACTTTATTTTTTTGTAAAACATCGTTGAATTGCTTATGTATAGCGCATAAATTCCACAGAAGATTTGAGGACTACTCCTCCTATTTAACCGCATTTTTCTTAGGTTAAACATAAAAGAATATTCAAACTATTCACTAAAAAAAGGGTCTGAGACATAACGAAATCAACCGCTAGAAGCAGCTACATACGCAATACCTACGCTTGCCATACCAATGAAAAAATCCGAACGATTCATCGTTCGGATTTTGCTTCAACTAAAATAATTTTGTCCGTACCTCTTTTTTCTTATTTAAATACTTTTACACGTTCACTTAGCGGTTGAAATTCTTTTTCGCCCGCTGGCGCCACAGGATTACCAAATGGCATTTGAGCAATTAATTTCCATGAGCTTGGAATATTCCAAGCTGCTTTTACTTCATCGTCAATCAATGGATTGTAATGCTGTAAAGTTGCTCCTAGGCCTTCCAGCTCAAGCGCTGTCCAAATCACATGCTGCAGCATACCTGATGATTGGTTAGACCAAACCGGGAAATTTTCGCTATAAGATGCGAACTGCTTTTGCAATCCTTCAATTACTTCTTGATCTTCAAAGAAAAGAACTGTTCCATAGCCGCTTCCGAATAAGTTCATTTTTTGATCCGTATCTGAAAAATTTTCAGCTGGAACAATTTTACGAAGCGTTTCTCTCGTAATATTCCATACTTTATCATGCTGTTCGCCAAATAAAACAACTACGCGTGCGCTTTGAGAATTAAATGATGAAGGGGTATGTTTCACCGCAAAGTTAATAATTTCTTCAATTTTTTCTTCTGATATTTTTACATTTTTATCAATTGCATAAATAGAACGTCGGCTTTTAATTGCTTCATAAAAATCTTTTCCAACCTGTTGTTGATCACTTGATTTATCAAATAATTTATCTAAAAAACCCATTTTCCACACTCCTAATTGTTTGTTTTTTTAACTTGAATTGCATGTTTATACCCATCCCCCTGATAAAAGGAGATAAACAAGGTATAATGAATTCTTATATCTCTAATTCGAGATATTAAACTAAAAAAATATTAATTGAAATTTAATTACTTTATGTAACTTACTTTACAATGATTATTTTAGTCTGTCAAGAAAAAAATGATTATCTTTTTCCTTTCTTGATTATATGAAAAAAGACCGCTAGATACGGCAGTCTTTTTTCACAGATGCTTAATGTTCATAAATCATCTTTCGCGTCATTCCCCCGTCTACTACGAGGTTAGCTCCTGTTACAAAATCATTTTCAACGTTTGTTAAGTACATACACGCTCTTGAAATATCGGCTGGCGTTCCCACCCGATTAGACGGATGCTGCGTATGATCGATTTCACGAAGGTCATCGTAGTCAGATGTCTCAATCCATCCTGGAGAAATAGCATTTACTGTGATATTGTCATCACCAAGTGAAATGGCAAGTGCATGAGTTAAAGCAACGATTCCTCCTTTTGTAGCCGCATAGGCTTCTGTGTGAGGTTCAGACATTGTAGCTCTTGTAGAAGCTAAGTTTACAATGGAGCCTCCGCTTTCGTTTTTTCTCATCACCTTAGCTGCTTCGCGAGAGCATAGAAACACGCTGCGCAGGTTCGTATTGATAATGTCATCCCATTCATCAATGGTTAGCTCATACGGTGATTTCCAGCGGGAAACGCCTGCATTATTAATCAAAATATGTATCGTTCCATACGTACTGACCGTTTTTTCAACGAGATTTAAAATGTCGCCTTCTTTTCGGACGTCTGTTTTCACAAAAATGGCTTCTCCGCCTTGTCTTTGAATAGCTTCCGCGTGACCCTCTCCTTCGGTTTCGTCCACATCTGCCAATACCACTTTTGCTCCTTGTTTCGCGTATGCGCGGGATACATCTTTACCTATTCCGTTCGCAGCTCCGGTAACAACAACAACTAAATCTTTAAACGACATATCATCTCCTCCTTATACGCTTTATTCACTTTTTTCTTCGTCTTTAAACAAGTGATCCGTGACGAAAAGAGCAAACGTTTCAGCCGTTAACTTGCATCCAGAAGCTTTTGGGTGACCTCCTCCTCCAAGGTGCCCAACAATTTCTGCTAAGTTGATTTCGTCTTTTACTGCACGGAAGCCAATCTTTTGGCGTCCCATGTCCACCATAACGGAAAAGTCGATATCTTCGTTTTCTAGACACAGTGCATTTCCTAGCTCAGACTGATATGTATCTGCAAATACAATCCCTGCGTTGTACGCTGTTTTATCAATTTCAACCCTTTCTTTTATGATTTGTTTTTGTTTGTCATAAATGTATTTTTCAATCTTTTTTTCTTCTGCTTCTAGTAAAATTTCGTGTTTGTCCGTAAACGTAAATTCTTGATTTTCAGTATGATACGATTCACGAAGTGTTTCTAGAATGGTTTCTTTAAATTCTTCATGCGGGATTAGATAATATAGGTGATTAAGGCGCTTTGCTTTCAAGTTATTTTCATGGAACCAGTCCCACGTATCAAATAAGCGCACAAGTTCTACGTACTCATCAAGCAACGCCGTTTTTTGGAGCATGTTGCGGCGCACTAAGTAGTCATAGAAAAGAGATGTAGCTGCCGTCTTTTTACCGTTTTCATCTTCCGCAATAACATGAACCCAATCGTATTTCTCAGCTAGTGGAAGAGCAGAGATATGATGGTCAATAAGAGTGATTTGCTGGCCTTTTTTTACCAGTTCATTTAATTTTTCCGCTACTTCCTCATTTACGCTAATATCCGTTATGTATAAAGCTGTGTCTCCATCGTTTTCTTCTTCAATAAAATGTGTCACTGTGTCATTGATGCGGCCAATGCTTACCGTGCTGTAATCAAAGTTGTCATCGCTAAACGCTAACCGACCCAACAGTGCTGGACTTACCCCGTCTAAATCGTTATGTGAAATTAATTTTATTTTTGTCATTAATCAAAACTCCTTTATTTTCAGTCGCCTTAGTATATGTACCGGCTTGTATATTATAGCAATTTCAGCATAAAAATGCTGTCATTTACTTTGAAGAGAAGGAATATATTCGCAATAAACAAAACTGAAGTAAACGCTCAGACTTAGACTTGCCTGTATCAAAAGAGAATGAGACATAACTACATCGATTCAATTAACAGCTAGAAGCAACTACACACATGAAACCTACGCTCACCTATACCAATGAAAAAATCCGAACGAATGTGATTCTTTATCAAGAATCTCGATTCATCGTTCGGATTTTCTTTTAAATAACCTACTTTTGTTCTAGCCTCTTTCCTCTTATTCTAAATTGCTATGCTGCTTAAACGCCTGTTCATGATCCGTGTGATTCAAATTCCCGTATTCTAAGCAAATGGCATCAAATACAACGTGAGCACATTGATCAAATAATGAGCCTAAAGGCTGAATAGAAGCGGCTTCATTTTCGCTTCGGTATTTGGTTGCAGCGGGAATGTGCAGCAGCTCATCAGTATGAGCAGTTAACGGTGATTCTGTACTAGCTGAAATGCCGATAACTGAACATCCTACTTCTTTGGCTTTTTTAGCTACACTCACCACTTGCTGTGTTTTTCCTGAACCAGATACGGCCACCAACACGTCACCTGCTGCAATCGAAGGAGTAATGGTCTCCCCTACAACATATACTGTCGCACCTAAATGCATCAGTCTCATCGCAAATGATTTGCCCATTAACCCAGAGCGGCCTTCGCCTATAACAAAAATTCGTTTCGCTTGGTAAAGTGAAAACGCTACTTCTTCTATTTGCGGTTCTTTTATGTGATTCATTACGGCCGTAATTTCGTCTAAAATCGTTTGTGTTTTTGTCATTATACGTTCCCCCTGCTCATAAATAAGTTTTGAAATTCAGCAGATGCCTTTGCCACATCCGCACTTTTTGTAATCGCTGATCCAATAATCGCGACGTCCGCTTTCATTTGAAGTAACGATGCTGCTGAGGCTGGATTAATTCCTCCTGCTACTGCTATTTGGGCATCTGAATGAAAATATTGCCGCAAATTTATTTGACTCAGCGATTTTCCTTCTTTTTCTTGCTCGTCTTTGCTGATATGATGGCAAAAAATAGCGTTTCTATAAATACCTACTTGCTTTTGCGAGCTGCTTGATGTGTTTAATAAATCAACCATCATTTTTTTATTCCATTTTTCGCTGACATTTGCGCAAGTATCTATCGTAGGTAAAGGTGATACGCCCATGACTGTTGCTATATCTGCACCTGCTTGATAGCACATTGTAAACTCATACTCTGCGTTATCAATTGTTTTGATATCTGCTACAATCGTCTTGTGTGGAAATGCCTGTTTGATTTTATAAATGCTTTCAATTCCATACTCTTTTATAAGAGATGTACCTACTTCAATCCAATCAACAGAGGGTTCTGCCAGCTTGGCAAGGATAATAGCTTCTTCAATTGTGACACGATCTAATGCTACTTGTATCTTCATATTTTTTTCCTCACTTTCTACTAAACCGGTTTAGTAACAGCGTAAAAAAAACCAATATTTTGATGAGCTAAAAAGAGCACGCCATAGGCGCTCTTTTTAGCTTAATGCGACAAAGTTGTTTCTCGAATAATTAATTCACACTCATACTGGTACTCTTCATAAGCTATCTTTTCTTTCAAAATTTGTTTAATAAGTAAATCTGCTGCTTTTGTTCCCATATCAAAAGCGGGCTGCGAAATCGTCGTAACAGCAGGCGTTGCTACATCTGCGTAAGGAATATTATCATAAACAATTAAAGATAAATCATTTGGGATATTAAATCCGTGTTGTTTAATAAATTTCTGCACTTCAATGAATACTAAATCGTTTCCAGCAAGCAGCGCTGTCGGCGGATTATCGGCTGCAAATAGCTTCTCAAGCGCTTTTTGCATGTCCGCTTTTTTGCAGTTGATAATCATGGATTCATTTACAGGCATATTGGCTGATGTTAACGCTTCTTTGTACCCTTCTACACGTTCAATCCGGGGTGTAATAGTTAATGGTTCTGTAATAATCGCTATATGCTTATGTCCAAGCTCGAGGAGATGCAAAATAGCCTGTTTTGTGGCTTCTTGGTTGTTTGCCACTACGGATGGAATTTTTCCTTTTACATCATGAATTTTACGATCCATAATAACAACCGGATATTCTTCTTTGATCATCTGCTCATAAAGAGAAGTATTGGCTCCCGTTGGAAATAAAATAAGGCCATCTACTTGCTTTGCTTTTAACATATTAATATATTTCTTTTCTTTATCAGGGTCATCATCTGCGTTACAGATGATGGCATGTATATCTTGTGAATGGCAATAGTCTTCAATTGCACGAATGACTTCAGTAGAAAATCTGTGCATAATATTCGCTACAATAATCCCAATCATCGACGTTCGCTTTTGTTTTAAGCTCCTTGCTAGATAGTTGGGCTGATAGCCGAGTGTATCAATCGCTTCTTTAATTTTCTTTCGTGTTTCTTCGCCCATATATTCATACCGCTTGTTAATGTATTGTGATACGGTGCTTTTGGAGACATTTGCTGCTTTTGCAACGTCCAGCATAGTAACTTTTTGCATCATAATCCGTCCTTTTCATTCAATCCCTAAAATTATGCTACTCCTAGTGTAAACGAAAAAAACGAAAAAGGAAAAGCCTTCTTGCTAGCAGAAGGCTTTATTTATTAAACGTACGCAAGCCTAGCTTCTTGAATTTCATGAGTAAAACGCTTCGCTTCCTTTGTTACTTGAAGTAAGTATTCAGGAGTTGGAAGCTGCTTTCCATCCACTAATGTGCTTCCTGCCCCAATAGCAGCTGCTCCAGCTTTAATATAAGCTCCTGCATTTTCAGCCGTAACGCCGCCCGTTGGCATTAATGGAATATGAGGAAGCGGTCCTGCTATATTTTTAAAATAAGCGGGGCCCACTACGCTTGCCGGGAAGACTTTAATCATATCTGCACCGCATTCATAGGCTGTTAAAATTTCAGTGGGTGTAAAAGCGCCCGGAACGCTAATGACTCCGTATCTTTTAGCCGTTTTAATTGTTCGTTCATTAACCGTAGGAGAAAAAATAAATGACGCTCCTGCCATAATAGCAATTCGTGCTGTTTCTTCGTCTAGAACAGTTCCTGCTCCAATAAACATCGAGTCGTCAAATTCATTTTTTAACTCTTTAATAACCTCTACGGCAGCAGGGTTTTCCATTGTAATTTCTAGGTTTGTTACTCCGCCTTCTTTTAACGCGTAGGCAAGCGGAATAATTCGCTCAGCACTTGCTCCTCGAATAACCGCTACAATACCGCTACTTGTAATTTTCTCAATATGCATTTGAATTCTCCTTTTCTATCGTTGCATTAAGCTGTTGTTTCAACTGGCTTTACACTTTGAACTTCTCTTGGCTTTTTCGTTGCGACAATAGTTAGAATGGCAGCAAGGAATAATGATCCCGCCATAAAGATATAGGAAGCGCCAAATCCTCCTGTTGATCCATTCAAAAACCCTACGATATAAGAACCCGCAAATGAGCCAAGTGCGCCCATGCTATTAATTAAAGCCATCGCTCCTCCGGCAACATTACGCGGTAAAATTTCAGGGATAATTGCAAAGAACGGTCCGTACGGAGCGTACATTGTCCCTCCGGCGATAACGAGTAAAGTAAAAGAAAGCCAGAAGTTGCTTGTGCCAACTAAGTATGATCCGTAAAAGGCAAGCGCTCCTACCAATAAGAACGGCCATACAAATGCGCTTCGTTTTAAAAACTTATCTGATAAATATGAAACCGTTAACATTAATACGACTGCTAATACGTAAGGAACGGACGCTAACCAACCGGTCTTTACTATACTCATGTTAGGCGCTGCTTTAATAATAGAAGGAAGCCACATAACAAATCCGTAGACGCCGATACTCCATAAAGCATATTGAATACTTAATAAAATGACAGTACGATTTTTGAAAGCCTCTTTATAGCCTTTAACAGGTTTAATTCCTTCTTGTTCTTTTTGTAATGCTTCATGCAAATCTGTTTTTTCTTTTTTCGACAGCCAGCCTGCATCTTTTGGCTCGTCGTTTACTAGTTTCCACCATAAAAACGCCCAAATAACAGCTGGAAAACCTTCTAAAATAAACATCCATCTCCAGCCAAACGATTCTAGCAAATATCCAGAAACAATCGACATCCAAAGGACGGTTGCAGGGTTTCCTAAAATTAGGAATGTGTTGGCTCTAGAACGCTCTGCTTTTGTAAACCAGTGGCTTAAAAATACGAGCATAGCAGGCATAACGGCACTTTCAACTACGCCTAAAGCAAACCGAATAACAAACAAAAATCCAACGTGGCTTACCATACCTGTAGCTGTAGCAAGCCCTCCCCATAAAATCAGAGACCAAAAAATCAGCTTTTTGGCGCTTTTATTTTCAGCATAGTGAGCGCCTGGAATTTGAAAGAAGAAATAACCTAAGAAAAAGAGCGATCCTAATAAAGACGAAATACCTGGTGTAATATGAAGATCTTCCGCCAGCCCTGCTGCTGCTCCAAACCCGTAGTTTGCACGGTCTAAATATGCAAGGCTATACGTAATAAATACGATAGGAATTAACCGAAGCCATCTTTTTTTTGCTAGCTGCTGTTTCATTATCACTTCACTCCTTGTTTTTGGGATTCCATATATCTTTGCAACTGCTGTTCAGTTGGATATCCGTCGTTATCTCCAGGGCTTTGTACAGCTAATGACCCAATAGCATTTGCTCTCCTTACAGACTGAGTAAGAGAATCATTTTGAAGAAGTCCGCTTAACAGTCCTACTGCAAAACCGTCTCCTGCTCCGACTGTATCCACTATTTGTTTCACTTTTATTCCTTCAACCATTCCTTGCTCTTTAGCCGTCTTAAAAAAGGCTCCTTGTTCACCTAGTTTAATAACGACAAGCTCTACGCCTGCATCTAAATAGTAAGAAGCAATGTCTTCTGGATTTTCGTAGCCGGTTAAGATTTTTCCTTCTTCAATACCCGGCAGAACGTAGTTTGCTTGTTTAGCAGCTTCATTGATTGTAATAACCATTTCTTCTTTCGATGCCCAAAGAGTGGGTCTAAGGTTTGGATCAAAGGAAACCGTTCTTCCAGCTGCTTTCATCGATGTAAGTGCATGTAGAGCGAAATCGCGCATACTTGCTGACACAGCAAGCGGTATGCCTGTCATATGCATATGTTTTGCCGCTAAAAAATAGTTTTGATTAAAATCGCTGGAGTGCAAGTGACTGGCTGCTGAATTTTTTCGGAAGTAACAAACTTCCGGATCTCCCACTTCCACTTTTGATTTAATTTGAAAGCCTGTTGCATGCTCGCTATCTACTAGTACACAATCGGTGTTGACTGACTCCTCTTGTAGCCGTTTCATAATAAACGTACCGAAAGGATCGTTGCCGACTTTGCTCACCCAGCCTGCGCGCAGACCGAGACGAGCGAGACCAATTGCTACATTTGTTTCTGCTCCGGCTAGTTCTTTCGTATAACGCTTAATCTCATGCAGCGGTCCCGGCTGTTCTGCCATGAACATCGCCATTGCTTCTCCGAAGGTAATAACGTCTAATGAATTCATTGCACTTCCTCCTGTTCTGCTGCTTGCACCAATGAAATGAAGCCTGGAACTTGTTCTGGTTCATCGATTGGAAACTCTAAAGCTTTAAAAGTAGAATGAGAAAACCCTTTCAAAATACCTTTCCACATTTCATTTGAACCGTTTGATATAGCGGTGGTCACTAGCTTTCCGCTGTTTTTTATTACGTGTTTAATATGAATATAGCCCACAAATGACCTTAGCTTTTTGATTGCTTCCTGGGGTTGTTCATGTACATAAAGCCAATTACCAATATCAAACGTCATGGAAACAGGAACTTCGTAAGCGTTATCAAAAAATGCGTGCAGAGATGCTATGTTGCCTCCGTGACTGGTTTGATCGTTTTCTACAAATAGACGTAAAGCTGGAAATGCTTCTAATAGCTGCTGTAAATCTGCTATAGGCGATTGGGGCTGATAAAAACCAAGAGAAACTTTTACCCACTGAGCGCCAAGTGATACGGCTTCTTCAAGAATAGCTTTTAATTCTTGTGTGTTTAACTCTCCATTTTCTCTCCACAGTTCAATTGGAGCCGAATATACTGTAAAAAGCGGATATTTTTTTAATTCTTCGGCAATAAGCTCAATCTCTTGATCTACTTTTTTCATTAACTCTCTTCGAATTTCCACTCCATGTACTTGCTGCTCATGTATTTTCCCAATCATGGTGTGCTGAAAGCCTGTTGTTTCAAATGCATTTAACGGGATAATGATACTATTCATAAATCGACCTACCTTTCTTATTATGCTAACTAACCACTTACTAAACCGGTTTAGTAAATCGATTTATCTAAATTATAAGACTATTGAAAGCGCTTTTCAAGCTTTTTTTATAAATTATAAAAAAAAAGAAACAACACAGCTTTATGCCGTGTTGTTTCTTAGTGATCATCTGTGCTTTTTACTAGATTGCGATCTTGCTGGTAAATATCATAAATCAAAAAGCTAAAGCCATAGTACAAGACCATGATGACAACTGACTTCGTCATGATAAATAAAGCGCCTAGCCCGATACCAACTAACAGCGTCTGGACACTTAAACGGTCACGCTGGAAAGCTAGCTGTGATAGGAAATAACCAATACCAATTAAGACGGCCAATACCCATGTGTTTTCAATGGCTAATATATAGTGACTATATAAATAAAAGCTAGGAAAATAGACGGTGCTTTCTACGAAGCTGGAAATACCGCTGTATGCTAGCCACCACTTTTGCTCTCTTTCCGTTTTAGGAACGGTTGCCTCAATTGACGTGGGCATTTCCTGTTCCACAAAAACCGTTTCTCCATGATCTTTCATCCATTGAAGCATAATGGAAAGAATGATAAAGCCTGCAAAGATTAAAAGCAGCAAATATTCAATCCACGCTGGATACGGAGCCGTGCGATGAATCGTATCGAGATATACTCCCTGTAATCCTAACATAGAAATTGGAACCCTATGGTATACCATCACCGCAATATAAAATAGTAAAATTAGCACATAAAAAAAGAACTGTTCTTTGTAGTAGCGAACTTTTTTGCCTTCTGAAGCAAGTCGCTTAACAGTCACGCTTTCCAAGTACGGACGGATAATGCTTATGATAATAATAAGACACGTAAATACAATCATATAGTTATGTAATCACCTTTTCAACTTCGTTATGTAACATGTTTTTTCATTTTTTCCATCCGTAAGAACAGTAGGTTAACAGCCTCTGCACTTTCTTATAGTACCAAAAAACTAAACTTTTTGACAATCCTGATTTATCAATTAGGAAGATGAAATAAGCATAGCTACATTGATGCCGCTAATCGTGACCATAGGAGACCCTCCTCCAGGGTGAGTCGTTCCTCCTACAAAATATAAGTTTTTAACATCTTTTGAGACGTTGCTTGGGCGAAGAAAACTATCCATTTTCCGGTTTGAACTCACGCCGTACAAAGCACCTTTAAATGCACCAAACGTTTGTTCAATTTCATATGGAGTAACGATTCGTTCATGTACAAGCGAAGGCTCGATATCTAAACCAAACTGAGAAAGCTTGCGATAGACAACTTCTCTGTAAGCTTTCATTTCTTCTTGATTCTCTTCTTTCACAGCAGGAGCATTCACTAAAATAAATAAATTATCACCCGGAGCTACCGTGTTATCGGTATATGAAGAATTACAAATGTAGATGGTGGGATCGGTTGGAAGCGTTTTTTGCTGAAATAGCTCATAGAATTCCTGTTTATAATCCTGAGAAAAATACACTTGATGATGAATCAGCTGAGAAAAGCGCTTCTTAACAGCTGCCATGATCACATAAGCTGATATGGAAGGCTCGAATTCAGCTGCTTTTTTGTTTTTAAAATGAGGTCTATCCTGTTCTTTTACAAGTGCCGGATAGGCTTTTAGCAAGTCCCCGTTCACAATAACGATATCCGCGTCTATCTTTTCTTCTCCATTTACTTCCACTCCCACAGCCCGTTTATTTTTTACGATTATTTCAGTAACGCTGCAGTTTGTATACAGCTTTCCTCCAGCTTTTTGGAACACATGTCCCAGCCCTTTTGCAATTCTAGGATTTCCTCCTTTTACATAGTACACCCCATCATTCATTTCTAAATGTCCAATCAGTGAAAACGTAGCGGGTGATGTATAAGGTGAAGATCCGATATAGGTTGCATATCGATTAAATGCATTTCGAATGTTTTCGTTTCGAAAAAAACGCTGATGAAACGTATCTACTGTTTCAAACGGCCTTACTTGCAGCAATGCTTTTAATAAAGAAGGGTTTGTGTAATCTTTCCACGATGAAAATGTCCGGTAGAAAAATTGGCTTTTTGCAATGTCGTATATTCTTTTTACTTCTTTTAAATAGGCAGGGTATTGCTCCGCAGCAAAGGGATCGAGACGTTCAAGCTGCTGAATCATCTTTCTTTCATCTATAGACATGGAAAATTGGGAGCCGTCGGTGAAGAAATTATTCGTATGATGCGTTAGTTTGACAAGAGGCATATAGTCTTCTGGGCGTTCACCCGCTTGCTCAAATAACCACTGAAAAACTTCGGGCATTGTAATGGTATTAGGCCCAAAATCAAAAGAATATTCTCCTAGCTGCACAGGCATCATTTTTCCGCCTACATGCTCGTTTTTTTCCACAATTGTGACATCGAACCCCTTTGTTTGAAGAAGAACTCCTGCAGCTAATCCGCCTAACCCTGCCCCAACTATTAGTACTTTTTTCATTGATAATGCCTTCCTTTCCATTCATATCCCTGCTTTTTTCGTTCACGCTTCATGGAATGATTCATCAGCAGCATCAGCACAATTGCCGACGCGGGCATCGTACAAAACAAAAGCCCTTTTTGCTGAGCCGACCGGTCAATTAAAAACCGCTGAAAAAGCATAATGCAAAAAGGCAGAATCCAAAGCATGTTGCCTGTGAATATTCCTGCTATAAAAAAAGGAAGCGGCAGCACATAGTAACAGGCAAAAAAAACGCTTAGTACCCAAACTGCTTTAGCGGAGCGGCCCAGACCTACAAAGACGTTTTTAGCAAAACCGTTCCATACTTCTTCTGTTGTTTCATACATATAACAGCTAACATGAGAGGTAATATTAGCTAAAATGACGCGGTGTTTCTTTTGCTTAAAAAGCTGGGCTAGGTGGACATCTTCTACTAGTGAAGATTTGACGGCTTCATGTCCTCCTACGGCCTCGTATGTTTCTTTTTTTATAAACATAAAAGCACCGTGCGCCGCTGAAGCTTTGCTCATCTTATTACGATTAGCTACGACAACCGGTAAATAACTAAAAACAACCACATGCTGAAGCGGAACAACCAATGCTTCTAACCACGTTTTTACGGGAAAACGAGGGAAACCTGTTAAAAGAGCGGCTTTTGTCGCTTGTGCTGTGGCTAAAGTATGTTCCAGTGTACGTTCTTTTAGTTCTACATCTGCATCTACAAACAATAAATAGTCTCCATTTGCAGCTTGCGACAGCTGGTGACAGGCATGAACTTTTCCGACCCAGCCCTCTCTCAGCTCTTTTCCTTCTATGATGGTAAACCTCGGATCCCCGTGAATTTCTTTCAACAGCTGTGTTCGTGTTTGATCTGTGGACTGATCGTCTAGTATGACACATTCTAGATTGCTGTACGTTAATCCTTTAATAGAGGAAATGATTCGCTTTACATTTCGTTCTTCATTTCGCATTGGAATCAAAATAGAAATAAGAGGCTGAGGTGTTTTGGAATCTGGCTCGTATCTTTTTAATTTAGGCATTGCTTTAATATTTACAATGGTTAGAAGCAGCATAAAAATAAATAAAAGCATATAGTAAATCATTCTTTCACCTTCGCTTTCCACCACGTTAACCATTCACTAAGCGTCTTTTTTCCTTTTAATAAAACTGTAAATTCCTCATCGTTTTCTTGAATTATTTTCTGTTTTTGATAATCGAGCTGAGCAGTGACTGCACCGCCTAGCGTGTTGGTTATCTCTTCTCTTGCCTTAGATGAGTCGTAAAAAACAGCTTGCCCTACCCAGATAAAAAGCTCCGGTCGCTGATCATGGCGAAACGTATAATAATACGTAATGGGAATAACTTCAACGTCAGAATGCTTCTTTAGAAGAAAAGCAGGTCCTTCAGAAAAAGTTAACGGTCTTTTTTCAAGATGCTCTTCTTTTCCTTGGGGAAAAATAAGCACCGCTTTTTTCTCTTCTAACAGCTTACTGGCAAACCTTAACGATTCCACCGTATGCTTCGGAGACGCTGCATTTACTGAAAAAGCTCCGATTCGTTGAAAAAAAGGAAAATCCTTCATTCCTTGTTCGGACATCATAGCGTATAGATCTGTTTTTAATACCGCGTTATTTAAATAAAATGTCACTAAACCGTCCCACCAGCTGGAATGATTAGCAATTAATAAAATTTTTTTATCTTTTGGGAGCCCTTCTATATGTAAATGAATACGATAAAATTGCTTTTTAAGCTGATATGTGACAAACAGTTGAAAAAATCGCTCAAATATTGAGTTTTTCTTCGGGTAAATCATAAGCGAGTCTCCTTTTTATACACAATATAAAGAATAAGAAAAGGAATCATCGTCAGCCATACGACAAGCCATAGGCCATTCGCTAACGCTACAATCACAAACATCATGACAACTGCACTATACAAAAATACCATTCTTTTTTCCCACACCGGATTTTCCTCTTTAGGAGACTTAGCTAAAAAGAAATATACGACCAGCTGAATGAAGAAAGACAATAAAAACCAGCCGGAGAAATTTGATAAAGGAATATTATAATAAAAGCTGTCCCCTTCCCACACCCAATATTGTTTAACAACATAGGCAACAGGATCAATAGCCAAATCCATAATAACAGCAAAAAGCGAACTAATGACTGCATAGGCAATTCCATGGACAATAAACGGCAGTTCCATACGTTTCATAATTCCGAGAGCTAATATTCTGCTTGTGATCACAACCATAAACCAAGCCGAACCAATTGTCAGAGGAACCCCTAAAATTTTGGCGCCAAAATCTTTTTCATAATCGTAGGATCCAAATAAAAATCCATACTTAACACCTAGACTTTCGATATAAATAGATGCGCCTGTCACAAATATCGCAACGAGCAGTACCCGCCTTACTCCATAAGCTTTAGCTAGATAAATAAGAGCAAGAAGACTGCTCAAGTGTAAAAAGACCGCGTTTGCCCATTCTAACCATGAAGGCAGCAAATCGAAGGAAAGCAAGACGACTCCGCATACGTACCAGATAAGAAAAAAACGATAAATACCATTTGTGATCATCCTCTATCCACCTTCTCTCCAGCTTCTTTTTGTCAAAGTGCTATTATATAAGCTTGTACACATTCTCTCCATTTTCAATGTGCTCTTTTTTATGAGTAGTCCGCGCTCTCTTAAAATTATGTAAAAACAGCCACTGTTAGTACGTTCCCTAAATAAGAGACTTTATTACTTATTTATAAACAAAAATAAAATAAACGTCCATTAAAATCTACGGATGTATAGATTGTAATGACGTTTATTTTTTCTTATGTATATACACTTCTAATAGCTTTTTGACAATGAGCCCGACAACAAGTCCGGGTATAACAGACAGCATAGGAAGCCAAATTGGTCCTATAAAAACACCGTTGATGGTTGTTACTGAGGAATACATAATGCCTACTGTAACAAAATAAGCACAGGAGACAAAAGGAATAAATGTAAATCTCGATGCGCCGTTTTCTGCTTCTTTAACAGCATCCCAAATTGCAAAAAAATACAAACATGGATAAAACATTAACCACTGCATGTTCATTACCTCTAGGGACTGCCTTGTTTCTCCTAAAAAGCTTAAGCGAATACCTTCATTAAAATTTGCGCCCATATTAATGAGAAATTCAAGTACAATAAACAAAATTCCTTTTATATGTTTTTTGTTTAGTAATTGTCCAAAGCCCGGCAACGCAATGCTCCATAAAAGAGCTTCTAGTCTAGTCACGTTCTGTCCTAACATTTTGACGTATAAAAGAACTCCACAGCATGATATCAGTAGAAATTTTGTCCATAGTTATCAACCTCACAATAATTTACTCATAGTTTTTGTAAATGTAAAATTTTTATACTACATCTCCTTTAATATTTGTAACTTATTGTAAATTGATAAATAGTTTAGCTATTCGACCAGACATTTTCGTTTAGAATTTTCTGTTTATTAAAACAAAAACGTACGATATACTAGTTTTATACGTACGAAAGGATGAGAAAGCTGACATGGAAACAAGTTTTTTTTCAATTTTAATACTAGGGTTTTTTTTAGGAATCAAGCATGCTCTAGAACCAGATCATATTATCGCTGTATCAACCATTGCTTCAAAAAGTAAAAAGCTGTGGCGCTCTTCGCTTGCAGGAGTATACTGGGGGATTGGTCATACGCTTACGCTGTTTATTTTTGGCATGATTTTAATGGTGTTAAAAAGCAGTATTTCTGAACGTATGAGCATGTCACTTGAATTTTTAGTGGGCATTATGCTCGTTTACCTCGGTTTTACATCTTTTCTGTCTTACAAAAAACAAGTACATACGCATCACGAAAAAACGTCTTACTTGAAGTCATTGGGCATTGGCTTTGTTCATGGACTGGCCGGAAGTGCAGCGATGGTTGTATTAACGATGAGCACCGTTACTCACGTATGGCAAGGTGCTCTGTACATTATCATTTTTGGAATCGGCACTTGTCTTGGCATGCTGTTATTTACAACGGTTATTGGGATTCCATTCGTTACAACTAAAAAACAAGTGACGTTAAACCGCTGCTTGATGCAGGTAACAGGCGCTGTCAGCATTATATTTGGCCTTTATTATATGTATAATTTAGGTGTAAGCAACGGCTTGTTTAGCCTGTGGTTCTAAAAGTGAATGAGACATAACGAAAACAATTCCATCTAAAGATGAACAAGTAGGATAAATGATCTGGACTGCCTGTTCCACAGCTGTTGATTTCTGTCAAGACGTCGCTTTGTCCTCTAATCAACGGCTAGAAGGAGCTACATACAGGGAACCTACGTTCACCCTACCAATAAAAAAATCCGAACGAATTTGATTCTCCACTAAGAATCCAGCTCGCTCGGATCTTCTTTCAACTAACATATTTTTGTCCCAGCCTCTTTAATACTTACGCAAAAGTGATACTTCAGCTTTTAGTAAATGCTGTCGGAACAATCCGTATACTTTAGCGATTATGTCTTCAACTTCTTGTGTACTAGCAGCTAATATTCGAATAGCACATCCGGGGATCGGAAGTGCGGAAGCTCCTACTTTACAGCCTGCATCTTCGCACAGCTGATGTACTTTCGCTATAAATGCGTCGTCGGCGTTTGGATGAACAATGATAATCGATCCAAAATGAGTATACCCTTCCATTTTCATCATGCCGCGCAAATGGCTTTCTGGCTTCAAGTATAAGTGATCGTATACCTTCAGCTGCTCGTTTACATACAGTTTAAGCTTGGAACGCATAGAGGTATATTGAAACAGCTGCCCATCCGGCGACCACCCCGGAGTTATGCTGTCACACATAAACAAAGCAGCGTTTTGTGCCATATGAACCGTTATTTCTTGAACAAATGCAGCATTTTCATACAAAATAAGAGGGTCTGGTATATATTCCATGATGGCTTGTTCTTCAAGAGTTATACACGTTTCTTGTAAAACAGCTTCGTTCGGTGTTTTGTACACCTTTGTCGCAGATTGAGTAGTAGCCGTCAGCTGGGCATTTTTCTCTACCGTTATCATCGTTTTATACTTGTCTCCGCTTACGTATCCTCCGCCTACGTGAAGCATATAGACAAAAGGGGATTCAGGAGTCATGTAAATAGGTCTGGCAACTTTGAAAGCCCCGTAATGGTACGTATCTTTAATAACGGTTCGCTCACTGTTTCTTTCTGCTCGAAGCTCTAAATAACCCGTGTAGCTCATGATTCAAGGCCGATTAAAAAGGCCTCTTTTTTAATCCATTCTATCACTTGGTCGAGCCCTTTATCTTCTTTTAAATTGGTGAAAACAAAAGGCTTGTGCCCTCTCGCTTGGATTGTATCTTTTTCCATTACTTCTAAACTGGCTCCTACATACGGGGCTAAATCTGTTTTGTTGATAATGAATAAATCAGATTTAATCATTCCTTGACCGCCTTTACGCGGGATTTTTTCCCCTTGTGCTACGTCGATGATATAAATCGAAAAATCAACGAGCTCTGGGCTAAACGTTGCGGCTAAATTATCTCCTCCGCTTTCTACAAAAATAAGTTCAACATCCGGGTGACGTTCCACTAACTCATCGATCGCAGCAAAGTTCATAGATGCATCTTCTCGAATGGCCGTATGAGGACATCCTCCTGTTTCTACTCCTACGATGCGATTTTCCGGTAAAATACTGTTTTTTACTAGAAATTGCGCGTCTTCTTTTGTGTAAATATCGTTTGTAACGACCGCCATGCTTAGCTGTCCTTCTAGTGCACGCGTTAATCGTTCTACTAACATTGTTTTCCCTGCACCAACAGGTCCACCAATTCCAATTTTAATTGCATTCATTTTTTACGCCTTCATCGTTAGAAGGCCTTCCCTCCTTTTTTATGACATGAACAATCGGACATGCAATTGTTCATGCTGCATTTGAGCGATTTCTAACCCTGGTGTCACGGCACCAAATTCCTCTTGATCTGCTTGTAAAATATGCTGAAGTGCGTGCTGCAGCAGCGGCTGAAAAAGAACGAGCGTTTTTTGTCCATCCGTTTGACCGATCGGTATGCCGCGAACAGCATTTTGGATTAACGAAGAAATGCTAGCGTACAAGTGACTTAAAATTGCGTCTTCTTTTGTGATATTTAACTGCAGGCTGGCTAACGCAAATACAACAGCAGGATGTCCATACGCCTTCTTTGCTTTTACCTCACTCATATACTTTTCTAAATAAGAGCCTTGAAATAACTCTAAGCAAAGTTTTAACATGCGCTGGCCCACGCGTCTTGTCCCTTCTCTTGTTTCTTTTGACAAAGCAAGAGCGTATAATTCATGATCCACTCTCATAATTTCGTTAAACTGGTCATGAGCCGCATACTCATAAGCCAGTCTGCATGCTAAGCCGTCCGTATACGTCAGCTGAACATCAAGGTATGTACGAAGCGCTTCTTGAAAGGTTTCTGTGTTGTAAATTTGGTTTCGCTGAATATACGTTTCAAAGCCAAACGAATGTGAAAATGCACCGGATGGAAAATTTGAATCACATAGTTGAATCAGCGAAAGCAATGAATTAGTCATGACTGTGTCCGATATGCTTAAAAGCTTGTTTTACTTTTCTTTTTTCGCGCTTATAGGGAATATCAAGCTGCCGGAGCAATTCTTCGACTAAATAATCGTACTGTACGAGCATGTCTCCACCTTCAAACTGTGCCGGCAAATGTCGGTTGCCAAGCTGATGAGCAATTTCTCCCATTTGCTGAATATCAATCGGCTGAATCGTCAAAATATCGTCTGCCAGCACCTGCACAACAATCATATTGCTTTCATCCATAAACAGCACGTCGCCATCAGTGAGCTCGCGATTTTCTTTTAGACGAATTCCTAGTTCCTTACCGTGATCTGTTACAACGCGCTGAACGCGTTTTACTAAGTGATCACTTTCGATATATACCTTTTCTATATGCGGAGTCCGTTTTTCTAATGTTGCCATATTTCCGATAATTTTTTCGATTACCATTTCTTTCACCTCAAAATAAAAAGTATCGCTGCGCCATAGGCACAACTTCTGCTGCTTCACATGTAATCATTTGTCCATCTACTTTGACTTCGTACGTTTGGGGATCAACTTCAATTTTAGGCATTTCCCCGTTTAACTTCATATCTGTTTTTTTTAATTGACGAATATTTTTGACCGGTTTAAGCAGCTTTTGCAACCCCAGTTTCTCGCCCACTTTGTTCTCGTACGCTGCTCTTGACACAAACGTAAAAGACGTTTTAGCTCTTGCTTTTCCATAAGAAGCAAACATCGGACGGTATAAAACCGGCTGTGGAGTTGGAATTGAAGCGTTAGGATCTCCCATTAAGCTGTGTGCAATCAAACCGCCTTTTACAATCAAGTCAGGCTTTATTCCAAAAAACGCTGGCTCCCATAGGACTAAGTCAGCCATTTTCCCTGTTTCTACTGATCCTACGTATTCGGAAATTCCATGAGCAATAGCTGGATTAATCGTATATTTAGCTACATAGCGTTTGACACGTGCGTTATCGCCAGCTTCGCTGTCACCATCAAGTTTCCCTCGCTGCTTTTTCATTTTGTCAGCTGTTTGCCACGTTCTTGTAATCACTTCTCCTACACGTCCCATTGCTTGGGAATCTGAAGAAATCATACTGAATACACCTAAATCGTGTAAAATATCTTCAGCTGCAATCGTTTCTTTGCGAATGCGAGAATCAGCAAAAGCGATGTCTTCTGGTACAGAGGGATCAAGATGGTGACATACCATGAGCATATCTAAATGTTCTTCAAGCGTGTTGACAGTATAGGGTCTTGTTGGATTAGTTGATGATGGAAGCACGTTTGGAAAGCTTGCCATTTCCATAATATCAGGTGCATGTCCGCCTCCAGCTCCTTCAGTATGATAGGTATGAATGACTCGATCGCCAATCGCTGCAATCGTATCTTCGACAAAGCCGCCTTCATTTAAAGTATCTGTATGAATCGCAATTTGAACATCGTACTCGTCTGCTACCTGTAAGCTTGTGTCAATGGCAGATGCCGTGGTTCCCCAGTCTTCATGAAGCTTTAGTCCAATCGCTCCTGCTTCAATTTGCTCAATTAAAGGCTCTTTAGCACTTGCATTCCCTTTTCCTAAAAAGCCAATATTCATTGGGAATGCTTCAGCGGCTTCAAGCATTCGTTCAATATGCCACGCTCCGGGTGTACAAGTTGTAGCTTTTGTTCCTGTAGCCGGTCCCGTTCCTCCTCCAATCATTGTTGTAACTCCAGAGGCAAGAGCAGTTTCAATTTGCTGCGGACAAATGAAATGAATATGTGCATCAATACCGCCGGCGGTTACAATTTTCCCTTCTGCTGCAATCACTTCTGTACTCGCACCAATGATGATGTCTACTTCATCCATCAGCAGGGGATTGCCCGCTTTTCCGATGGTTTGAATGAGTCCATCTTTTATTCCAATATCTGCTTTATATATGCCTGTATAATCAACAATAATTGCATTTGTCAACACTAAGTCCGCTGCTTCGCTTCGTGTTGCAAGAGGATGCTGCCCCATTCCGTCACGAATGACTTTTCCTCCGCCGAACTTCACTTCATCTCCATATGTTGTGAAATCTTTTTCAATTTCAATAAATAGCTCTGTGTCTGCTAAACGAACAGCATCTCCAACGGTTGGTCCAAACATATCTGCATACTGACGTCGCGACATTTGAAAACTCATCTTATACATCTTCCTTTCTATCAGAAAGCGATCCGTTTGTTTTATTGTTAAGACCGTAGATTTCTCTTGTTCCGGAGAAATCTACGAGATCGACTTCTTTTGCATCACCTGGTTCAAAACGAACGGCTGTACCGGCCGGAATATTTAAATGATAGCCAAGCGAAGCTTCGCGGGGGAATTCGAGCGCAGCATTCACTTCAAAAAAATGAAAGTGTGACCCTACTTGAACAGGTCGATCGCCTCTGTTGATTACAGTCACGCTAATTGATTTCTTTCCGTTATTACATGTGATTGGGTCTTTTTTTAAGAAATATTCCCCTGGAATCATATCTTTCCCTCCTCTTAACGAATTGGATCGTGCACAGTGACGAGCTTGGTTCCGTCTGGAAAGGTAGCTTCCACTTGAATATCATGAATCATTTCCGGAATACCTTCCATTACATCTTCTCGTTTTAAAATCTTGGTCCCTTCTCGCATTAGCTGTGCTACCGTCTTGCCATCACGAGCTCCTTCCATAATTTCATATGTAATAATAGCTACTGCTTCGGGATAATTAAGTTTTAATCCTCTTGTTTGACGGCGTCTTGCTAAGTCTGCAGCTACGACAATCATTAATTTTTCTTGTTCTCTCGACGTAAGTTTCAATGAAAGCTTCCTTTCTGCTAATCTATTTTCTTATTAACATCAAATGTGACATTTTCTAACACAAATACATAACTAATTATAGTAAATTTTCTGATAAAAAACAAAGGATTTATCTCTTCCGATAAAAAAAGATGAGCATGTTTGCTCACCTTTTACTCTTCTGAAATCGCTTGTGTTTTCCATTTCTGCAGGTGTTTCCAGCCCAAACCTTCAGCTAGCTGACGTTTTGCATAGTCTACTCCTTTTTCAATAGAAGCTTCATAGCCAAATAAATAATAGCGCAAGCCAGCGTTTAATACTACTTGATTATAGACGTAAGTCAGTTCGGAAGAAGATTCACCCTCCAGAATGCGCGTCACATATTCCGCTTGTTTTTCAACGCTTATTTTCTTTTCAAAGTGCTCTTCTTCCACAAACAGTCCGTATTCTTTTGGATTGACAATAAACGACTCCATCTCTCCTTCTGAGATAGTAAAAACAAAGCTGCTTCTATGTACAGGTACATCTTCTGATCCTTCTATCCCTTGTACCACGTATACGTGTTTGAAAGGCAGAGAAGCAAAAATAGGCACAATCTTATTAATGGCCGTACGATGAAAAGCCCCCATCATTAAAGAAGAAGCATTCGATAAGTTTAGTAGTTTTTCAACCGTGTTAATAAGTGTCCTTACACCAATTTCATGACGAATTTTTTTGATGCGACTAAGAGGATAAGAAATTGTTTCAGCATTTACAAAGCCAATTTTTAACGTTTCAAACACATGACCGATGTTTTCAATCGTTTGAGCTTGAGGGATCTGTAATGAATGAAGTACGTCTTCAATCGTTGTTCCAAACTTTGGAGGAAGTGCTTCTGTACAGTGTAAAAAAGCTGGCACACCTCTTTCAGCTAATAAAATCGATACAGGAATGGTGGCAAAAAATGAATTTCTCCCTGCATAAGGGCTTGCAAAATCAATTGATTTATCTTTTAACGGCTGAGACAGCGGGATTTCTTTTGTTTTTTCACGAAAAGCATGAACGAATCCCAATAGTTCATCTGCATTTTCAGTTTTAATACGTTCCGCAATAAAAAAAGCAGCGATCTGAGCATCCGTAGCTTGTCCAGAAGCGATTAAGCGAGCTGCTTCTTTTGCTTGTTCATACGTTAAGTCAGTTGATCCTCTTTTTCCGCGCGCTATTTCTTTGATAAATTGCTGCATATCGTACACTTCCTTTTTAACTGAATATTTGTACATTGTATCACATATTTTCTTTGTTCCTTAAATTATCTTCTATCAGGTACGCAAACTGCTAAAAAATATGAAATTAAAGGAAAAGTACTGGTTCTTTTATAACCTAATATAGTATAATCTATCTGCTATACTATTATTTGGATATTTGGGGGACTTTACAAATGAAAAAAGAGAAACTACTTGTACCATTTATAGCAGCATCCGTTTTAGTAGGAGCATCGGTGACAACGCCTGTTTTTAGTCACTCTGCTTATGCTGCTTCTTCTGTCAGCGTTTATCAAAAAGACGTTAATTCGCTAGCAGATTATTACGCACCATTTTATAAAACCGTAGAAAAAAAGCTAAAAGAAATTGAAGGAATAAAAGATGACGAAAAAGCGTTAGCGGCATATGATCAGCTTGCGGATCAAATTGACCAGTTTCTAACAAAGACTGATAAAAATTATGCGATGAATCACCTTAATTCAGAAGCTGGTCAGCTTCAAGGGTATTTATACGACAGCTTAATTGCTCTTTACAATTACATTGTGGATCTTGAAGACTATGCGTATGGAGATGTAAGTGACGCGGAATTTAATAAGATCTCTGCAAATTTTGAAAAAGAAATCAACGCATACAATACGCAATTTCAGCAAAAAGCGAAGAGCTATAAAACGAAGCGAAAAGTAACGTTTAACGCAAATATGAGTTATTTGCTTGATGAAGATATTCAACCTTCACCAACAGCTCCATCTACACCGGCTGATAGTAATGGCACCTACACGGTGAAAAAAGGAGACACGCTGACAGCAGTCGCTAAAAAGTACGGCATGACGGTAGCTGAATTAAAAAAATTAAACAATTTAAAAACAGATGCGCTAAAAGTTGGACAAGTGCTGAAAGTGAAAAGTACAAGCGCACCTTCTCCGGCTCCAGCACCTCAAGCTTCTGTTAGTTCAAAACAGCAGCGAATTGTATCGTATGCCAAAACGCTAATTGGAAAGCCATATAAATATGGAGGTACGACACCAAAAGGTTTTGATGTATCAGGGTACACACAGTATGTATATAAAAACGCGGGTTCAAATATTTCTATCCCCCGTACAGTAGCAGATCAGTATAAAAGCGGCACGGACGTAAAGCAAAACAGCCTGCAGGCTGGAGATTTAGTTTTCTTTAAAAACGGCAAATCTGTTTCAGTCGTAGGAATTTACCTAGACAAACAAGAATTCATTTATGTCAGCAGCAAAGGCGTTAAAACGCAATCACTTTCAACAGCTTACTGGAAAAACAGCTATGCAGGAGCAAAGCGTATTATAAAGTAAAAAGAGGTGCCATAAGGCACCTCTTTTGCTTTACTAGCTATGTATTTCTATACTAGACTAGCAATTTTATAAAGAACTTCTTAGTTCATAACCGTGATTTTAACAGATTTTCTTCCGAACTGTTGAGCATCACCTTCAGAAGGAACGAATACATCAATTCGATTGCCTTTAATTGCTCCACCTGTATCGGCAGCTACAGCTTCACCATAGCCTTCTACATAAACTTTCGAACCTAATGGAATAACACTAGGGTCAACAGCGATTACTTTTTGATTTGGATTTGCTTTTAAATCCACTCCTGTAGCAGTTGTACCGCTACATCCAGCACAATTAGCCGTATAGGCAGTTGCTTCAACTGTCATTGACTTGCCGTTGGCTTGTTGTGACGATTCAGCAGGTTGTTGTTCTTTTTGAGCCTGTTCAGCTTGAGCTTGCTGCTGCTCTTTTTGAGCCTGTTCAGCTTGAGCTTGCTGCTGCTCTTTTTGAGCCTGTTCAGCTTGAGCTTGCTGC